>NZ_AP018725.1:0-2595000 GCF_003967195.1 Sulfuriflexus mobilis
GGTAAACTCCGGGTTTTACATCAAAGAACAATCAGGGGAAAACCTCGTCCGTGTCCGCACCATTGTGGCAAGCCTGTCTAAACCAGCTCGAAGGTGAACTCACCGCCGAACAGTTCAATACCTGGATCCGCCCCTTACACGCGGTCGAAGATAATGATTGTTTGCGGCTGTTGGCACCCAACCGCTTCGTCCTCGACTGGGTCAATGAGCAATTTCTTCCGCAAATTACGGACATCGCCAGCCGCCTGGCGAATGGCTCAAGCCCGGCGATTCTGCTCGAAATCGGCAGTCGCCGTGTTGCCGACAAGGCCGTAAGCAGCCCGGAACCGGTAGCCGGCCAGCATCGGCCACGCGAGGAAAAACCGCCACAACACTTCAGTGCCCTGAACAAGTCCTTCACGTTTGAGAGCTTTGTTGAGGGTAAATCTAACCAGTTGGCGCGGGCGGCCTCCAGTCAGGTGGGTGAAAACTCCGGCGGCGCCTATAACCCACTGCTTATTTACGGTGGTGTTGGCCTCGGCAAAACCCATCTTATGCACGCCGTGGGGAATCTCATTGTCGAACGTAACCCCAATGCTCGTGTGGTGTATCTGCATTCCGAGCGCTTTGTCGCCGACATGGTCAAGGCCCTGCAACATAACGCCATTAACGAATTCAAACGCTATTACCGCACGCTTGATGCGCTGCTCATTGACGATATCCAGTTTTTTGCCGGCAAGGAACGCTCCCAGGAAGAATTTTTCCATACATTTAATGCCTTACTAGAACGCCAGATGCAGGTGATCATGACCTGTGACCGCTACCCGAAGGAGGTCAATGGCCTCGAGGAGCGACTGAAATCACGTTTTGGCTGGGGCCTGACCGTGGCCATTGAGCCACCGGAACTGGAAACACGTGCCGCCATCCTCATGAACAAGGCCTCGCTGGCCCAGATCGAATTGCCCAGGGATGTCGCCTTCTTTATCGCCAAGCGTATTCACTCCAATGTGCGCGAGCTGGAAGGGGCCCTGCGTCGCGTGATCGCCAACGCGCATTTCATGGGCAAGGCCATCACCGTAGATTTTGCCAAAGAATCGCTGAAAGACCTGCTTGCCATGCAGGAGCGGCTAGTCAGTATTGATAATATCCAGAAGACCGTGGCAGAGTATTACAAAATCCGGGTGGCTGACCTGCATTCAAAGAGCCGTACCCGTTCGGTCACTCGGCCACGACAACTGGCCATGGCCCTGGCCAAGGAATTGACCACGCATAGCCTGCCTGAGATCGGTGATGCCTTTGGCGGTCGTGATCACACCACGGTTTTGCATGCCTGCCGCAAGGTGACGGAATTGAAAGAAGCGGATAATCGCATTAACGAGGATTATGCGAACCTGTTGAGAACCCTGTCAACATAGTTGTTGATAAACTGTGGACAGTATTGTGGATAAATATTTTACATGACTTATCCACAACCCATACACAATTTATATAGATGTTTACATACGTTATTAACAGCCTTTGTTTGTTTTTAACATATTGACTAATAAGGGTATTTTACGGTTTTCCACAGGAAGGCCTTGGACTAATAATAACAATAATAAATTAAATATATATAATATATATTAATAACTAATCAGGATAAGAGATATGAATTTCACCATACAACGCGAAGCACTGTTAAAACCTTTGCAGACCATATGCGGTGTTGTTGAACGCAGACAGACCTTACCTATTCTGTCGCATGTCCTGATTCAATGTGATGGTCAGAAACTGACCATGACCACGACGGACCTGGAAGTTGAAATGGTTGCCTCGGCGATGGTCGAGGCCTGTGAGGCAGGTGAAACCACTCTGCCGGCAAGAAAATTCATGGATATTTGTCGAACCTTACCGGAGGGGGCAAAGATCAGTCTCGCCGTTGAAGGGGAACGGGCTATCCTCCGGGCCGGTAAAAGTCGCTTTACCTTGTCTACCCTGCCGGCGGGGGATTTCCCGAATATTGAGGCGGTGGCCGATAGTCTGAATTTTTCTTTGCCGCAACGGGCGCTGAAGTCGCTTATTGACCATACTGCCTTTGCCATGGCCCAGCAGGATGTTCGTTATTATCTCAACGGCCTGATGTTAGAACTGGATGAGGGAGTCTTGCGCAGTGTCGCCACAGATGGCCACAGGTTGGCCATGTGTGAGCAGGAGGCGGATCTCGAGGGCGGCAATGCACGCCAGATCATCCTGCCACGCAAGGGGGTGACCGAATTGGCCCGCCTGCTCGAAGAGGATGATACGCGGGTAAAACTCGAAGTGGGCAATAACCACCTTCGTCTGAGTATCAATGAGTTGATTTTTACCTCGAAGCTGATCGATGGAAAATTCCCCGATTATCAACGGGTTCTGCCACAAAAACCGGATAAATTACTGGTCGGTGAACGTGAATTATTGCGTCAGGCCCTGGCCCGTGCCTCGATCCTCTCTAATGAAAAATACCGTGGTATCCGCCTGTTACTCGATACCAACGCCTTGCGTATCGTGGCCAATAATCCGGAACAGGAGGAGGCCGAAGAGGAGATTGAGGTCGAATATGGCTACGATGCCCTGGAAATAGGCTTTAACGTTAACTATATCCTCGATGCCCTGAATACCATCGCCAATGATAAGGTTCAAATCGCCTTTAGTGACTCGAACAGCAGCTGTCTGATCACTGCAGCGGGTGAAACAGCCGGCCAGTGCAAATATGTTGTTATGCCGATGCGCCTCTAAGTCGCTATTGCCTGATCTCAACAGCCGCTTGTTGCTCCAATGACCCTGGAACGCCTGGACATCCAGCAACTGCGTAATATTCACCAGACACGCCTGCTTTTTGGTGAGCAACTCAACCTGATCGTGGGTGCCAATGCCAGTGGCAAGACCAGCCTGCTGGAAGCCATTTACTTGTTAGGTACCGGCCGCTCGTTTCGTACTAACCGTTTGCAGCATGTCATCGAGGCGGAAACCGACCAGTTTACGGTGAGTGCGAGGATCCGTGCCGAAAGCGGTGCCCTGATTACGGCGGGCATGGCCTTGAACAGGCAAGGGCGTATCCTGCGCGTCGACGGTAAAAATGCCCGTAGTAGTGCCCAGTTGGCTGAAATATTGCCCTTACAGCTGATTAATCAGCAATGTTTTAACCTGATTGATGAGGGCCCTGCTCATCGCCGGAAGTTCCTTGACTGGGGTGTGTTTCACGTGGAACAGGGTTTTTTTGTCATATGGCAGCGCTATATGCGGGCCTTGAAACAGCGTAATGCCGCCTTAAAGCGTGGTAATACCAATACCCGTGCCTGGGAAAAAGAAATGTCGGAGGCGGCGGTGCAATTGCATGGTATGCGCGAGGCCTATGTCGAGGCCTTAAAACCCATCCTGCATGAAAGCATGCTGGATATGCTGGAAATCGAAGATATCAGTGTGGATTACCGACCAGGCTGGGATACCGGGCGGCCTTTGGCAGATGTCCTGGCCGAGGAGGCGGAACAGGACCGTGGACAGGGGTTTAGCCGTTATGGACCACAGCGTGCTGACCTGATCTTCAGGCGAGGTACGGTGGCGGCTAAAGAAAGGTTGTCACGCGGTCAGCAAAAACTCCTGGTCAGTGCACTGATATTGGGCCAGGCCCGTTTGCTGGCAAAAAGGCAGACCCGCCGTAGTACCGTGCTGATTGATGACATTACGGCAGAACTTGATGCCAGACATTGCGCGCGCCTGATGAAGGCCCTGGCGGATACCGGTGCCCAGTTAGTGGTGACCGCCATCGATGCGGAATCCATACCCAAGGTGGAAAACATGGATAGCAGGATGTTTCACGTGGAACACGGTGTACTCAAAACAATGGTATAATGAGCCGCTTATTCATGGAGAATGCAGATGTCTGAGGAAAAAACCTACGACTCGTCGAATATCAAGGTCCTAAAGGGTCTGGATGCCGTTCGTAAACGCCCCGGTATGTATATTGGTGATACCGATGACGGCACGGGCCTGCATCACATGGTCTTTGAGGCCGTCGATAATTCTATTGATGAGGCACTGGCGGGACACTGTAGCGAGATTCGCGTGGTTATCCACGGTGATGACTCGGTGACGGTTTCTGACAATGGCCGTGGTATCCCGGTCGACATGCATAAAGAAGAGGGTATCCCGGCCGCGCAGGTCATTATGACCGTGCTGCATGCCGGGGGTAAATTTGACGATAATTCTTATAAGGTTTCCGGGGGGCTGCATGGCGTGGGTGTGTCTGTGGTCAACGCCCTGTCAGATGAGCTACGCCTGACCATTCGTCGTCACGGCAAGATTTATCAACAAGATTACAAACTCGGTGATCCGGTGACGGGACTCGAGGTGATCGGTGATACCGATACCACGGGTACAGAGGTGCGCTTCAAACCGAGCCCGACAATCTTCACCAATATTGAGTTTCACTACGATATTCTCTCTAAACGATTGAGAGAATTGAGTTTTTTGAACTCCGGGGTGCGTATCGTCCTGTTTGATGAGCGCAATAGTAAGGAAGATATATTCGAATACGAGGGCGGCATCCAGGCCTTTGTGACCCACCTGAACCGAAAAAAGACCCCTTTGCACGACAACGTGTTTTACTTTGATGTCGAGCGCGATGACATCACGGTCGAGGTCGCAATGCAGTGGAATGACTCCTACCAGGAGAATATCTTCTGTTTCACCAACAATATCCCTCAGCGCGATGGCGGCACACATTTATCCGGTTTCCGTGCTGCATTGACCCGTACGCTGAATCAATACATCGAGGGCGAGGCGGTCGCCAAGAAGGCCAAGGTCTCCACAACAGGTGATGATGCCCGCGAGGGGCTGACGGCGGTGTTGTCGGTAAAGGTGCCGGACCCGAAGTTTTCCTCGCAGACCAAAGATAAGCTGGTGTCTTCCGAGGTCAAGGGTGTGGTCGAGTCGACCATGAATGAAAAGCTGGCGGACTTCCTCCAGGAACGTCCGGCGGATGCTCGAGCGATTGTAGGTAAAATTGTCGATGCGGCCCGTGCCCGGGAGGCGGCCCGCAAGGCCCGTGAAATGACCCGTCGTAAGGGTGCGCTGGATATCGCCGGCTTGCCCGGCAAGCTGGCCGATTGTCAGGAGAAAGACCCTGCACAATCTGAGTTATTTCTCGTCGAGGGTGATTCCGCCGGCGGTTCGGCCAAACAGGGCCGTGATCGTCGTACCCAGGCCATCCTGCCGCTGAAGGGCAAGATCCTCAACGTCGAAAAAGCCAGGTTTGACAAGATGTTATCGTCCGTTGAGGTCGGTACGCTGATTACGGCACTCGGCTGCGGCATTGGTAAGGATGAGTATAATCCGGATAAGTTACGTTACCACCGCATTATTATCATGACCGATGCGGATGTCGACGGCTCCCACATCCGCACCCTGTTACTGACTTTCTTCTATCGCCAGATGCCCGAGATCATTGAGCGCGGTTACATGTACATCGCCCAGCCACCGCTATACAAGATGAAAAAGGGTAAGCAGGAGCGCTATCTGAAGGACGATGCTGAACTGAGTAATTACCTCGTACAGGAGGCCCTCGACGGCGCCGGCCTGTATGTGAACAGCGAGGCACCGGCCATTAGCGGTCCGGCGCTCGAGACCCTGGTTAAGCAGTACCAGACCGTGATGGCCACCACTCGCCGTCTGGCAAAGCGCTTTAATCTTGCCGCACTGGAAAAGATGATCTACGTGCCGGGCCTGGATGAAAACACGCTGCAGGATCAGCCGGCCTTCAACACCTGGGCAACGGAATTGGCGGATCGTTTGAATAGTGATGAAGATGGCTCGCACTATAAGGCAAGCGCCGAACAGGATACGGATCATGGTGGCCTGCGCCTGCGTCTGACCATCACCAAGCACGGTCTCGATAACGATGTTGTGTTTGGAAACGATTTCTTCGCCTCGGGTGAGTACGCGGCCATTGCCGATTTGTCGCGACAGCTGGAAACCTTGATAGGCGAAGGCGCCTATGTGCAGCGCGGTGATCGTAAGCAGGATGTCAGTAGTTTCCGTCAGACGGTTGAGTGGTTTATGAAAGAGGCCAAGCGTGGCCAGGCGATTCAGCGCTACAAAGGACTGGGTGAAATGAACCCCGACCAGTTATGGGAAACCACCATGAATGCCGAGACACGTCGCCTGATGCAGGTGCGAATTGAAGACGCCGTGGCGGCCGACGACCTGTTTACAACCTTGATGGGTGACCAGGTTGAACCACGCCGCGAGTTTATTGAGCAGAATGCATTATTGGTGACGAATCTGGATGTTTGAGGTTTAGATAGTGTTGAGCGAGGCGCGGGTGGTGTTGATCCACTGCTCAGCTTCAGCATTGATCTCGGCGGGCTTACGTCCCGCGGTTTGAATGGGTTTACCGATAACGACCTTGATGGTGCCGGGTTTTTTCAGAAAACCGCGCTTCGGCCAGAATTCACCGGCGTTGTGTGCAACGGGGATGACGGGATAACCACTCTTCGCGGCGAGAAAGGCCCCGCCAACGCCAAATTTCTTTGTTTCCCCCGGTGCGGTGCGAGTCCCCTCAGGGAAGACCACGATCCAGCGCCCGGCATCAAGCCTGGCAATACCTTGAACGATAATCTGGTTAATCGCCTTGCGGCCGGCATTGCGATCAATGGCGATGGGTTCGAGTACCGCCAGTGCCCAGCCAAAAAAGGGCACCCATAATAATTCACGCTTCAGCACCCAGGCCTGTGGTGGAAAGATCTTGGTCAGGGCCAGGGTTTCCCAGGTCGATTCATGTTTGGCGAAGATGATCCCGGCACGCCCCTGCGGAATATTTTCCAGCCCTTCAATTTGATAACGAATCCCGCAGGTGAATTGTAACCACCACAACACCGCACGATGCCAGACACCGACAATACGGTAACGTAGCCGATAGGGAAGTACATAGCTGAGGCAACTGGGGATGGCATAGATCACGGTGATCAAGATCATGCCGATGGAAAACAGTAACGAACGAAGAAAGCGCATAGTTAAATATTTTCGAGCAGCTTATCCGCGAGTAGGGCATTAGCCGCCTGTTTCAGGTCACAATAAACCGGTACGCCTTCCAGGCCTTCACCCTTATAAAGCGTCTCTGTACCCTTGCCGGTTCGCACCAGCACCGGTTGTGCGTTAACAGCCTGGGCCGCCTGCAGGTCACGCAATGAATCACCGATAACAGGAACACCATTAAGCTCGATACGCAGTCGCTGCGAGATTTGTTCAAGCATGCCGGGTTTCGGTTTGCGACAATCACAATGGTCTTTCGGCGCATGTGGGCAAAAGAATACAGCGTCAATGACACCGCCGTATTCATTCACCATGCTGTACATCTTGTCGTGAATGGCATTGAGGGTATCAATATCGAATAGTTTACGTGAGAGACCGGACTGGTTGCTAGCCACGACCACACGCCAGCCTGCATTGCTCAGTTGTGCAATGGCCTCAAGACTGCCAGGTATAGGTATCCATTCATCCGGCGATTTGATGAACTCATCCGAGTCTTCGTTAATCACACCGTCACGATCGAGGATGACCAGACGCATGGCTAGTTTACATCCCGGAATTCAGAAACACGGATACGGCCGTTTACCATCTTTGCTTCGCGTTGCATGATCTTGTCTATCTTCTGCCAGAAGGCGGCGTTCAGATCAAACTCGGCGGAGATGGCCGTGCCCATGAGCAGGATAAACAGGTCGGCGCACTCTTCGGCCAGCTGCTCGCTCGACTTGCCCTTGGTCACAGCCGAGGAGATTTCACCCAATTCCTCGGCCATGAGGGCGACGCGGTAGGTCAGGTCTTCACCGCCGGTGCCCTTGAAGTCGTGTTTGTCATGGAAAGCCTGAATGGCCTTTAACATGTCGGCGTAGGAATCCGGGTTGCTCATAATAACCTCTGTGGGCGTTAGGCTTGCAGTCGCGACAAATCGGCAATACGTAAGAACAGTGTACGCATGCCATCGAGTAATGCCAGTCGGTTATTACGTACCGCGACGTCATCGGCCATGACCATAACATTGTCGAAGAAGGCATCGACGGGGCCGCGCAGGGCTGCCAGTTCGGTCAGTGCGGTGGTGTAATCACCTTTGTGTAGCAGGGGTTCGAGTCTTTCGCGCATACTGGTGATGACTGTGGCGAGGGTCTTTTCACTGTCTTCGCTCAACAAGCTGTTATCGACCTGCTCCGGCCAGGAACCGTCTGCCGCCTTTTTCAGGATATTGGTAATGCGGGTATTCGCCGCCGCCAGGCTTTCCGCCTCCGGCAGCTTGCGAAAGGCGGCGACAGCGCGTAGACGCTGGTCAAGTTCATGCAGGCGACCCGGTCGCAGGCTGAGCACGGCATCGATCTCATCGGCGGCAAAGTCCTGGTTACCGTAATAAACATGCAAGCGACCAAGGATGAAATCAAAGACCTCGTCCAGGGTGGTCTCGGGCACGACAAGCTTCGGCGCCAGGCTCTGGTAATTATGCAGCGCCTCACGGATCAGTTCGCGGACATCGAGGTCCAGGTCACACTCCATGCAGATACGCAGTACGCCGAGGGCGGCACGGCGCAGGGCGTAGGGGTCTTTTTGCCCGGTCGGTGGCTGGCCGATGGCAAACAGGCCGAGCAGCGAATCCAGCTTGTCGGCAATCGAGACGGCCTGTCCGATCACCCCGGCAGGCAGCCGGTCACCGGCGAAGCGCGGCAGGTAGTGGTCTTCAATGGCCTGGGCCACGGCCGGGTCTTCACCATCATTGGTCGCATAGTAACGGCCCATAATGCCCTGCAGTTCGGGAAACTCGAAGACCATTTCACACAATAGGTCACATTTGCACAACTGTGCTGCCCGTGCAGCCTGTTGCGCATTGGCACCGAGTTGCGCGGCAATACTGCCGGCCAGTGCGGCGATGCGTGCGCTCTTGTCGCTGAGTGTGCCGAGTTGTTTCTGAAACACTACGGTATTCAGGTTAGCCACACGATCAGCCAGTTTGTGTTTTTTATCCTGATGCCAGAAAAATTCTGCGTCGGCCAGGCGTGGACGGATCACGCGCTCGTTACCCTTGCGCACCTGATCGATATCTTTACTGTCGATATTGCTGACGGTGATAAAACAGGGCATCAGTGCACCCTTGTCATCGACGACATGGAAATATTTCTGGTGGCCCTTCATCGAACTGATCAGGCACTCGGCGGGCACATCGAGGAAACGTTCATCGAAGTTACCGAGCACCGCAATTGGCCACTCGACCATGGCGGTGACCTCATCGAGAAGGTCGGCATCCATCACGGCCTTGCCGCCATGCTGGATGGCGATCTCCTGAACCTGCGCCTGCACGGCCTCGCGACGACTGGCGAAATCCGCGATGACATGGCCCTGTGATTCGAGCAGCGGCGCGTAGGCCTGGGCCTCGAACAGGGTCATGGCGGTCGGGTGGTGGAAACGATGGCCGCAAGTTGTACGGTCGGCCTTAACGCCGAGGACCTCGGCATCAATCACCTTGTCACCAAACAGCAGCACCACCCAGTGCACCGGGCGAACAAACTCGGCCGTGCCCGCGCCCCAGCGCATACGCTTTGGGATCGGCAGGTCATCCAGGGCTTTCTGCACAATAGCGGGGATCAGCGCTTCGGCCGGCTTGCCGTTTTCATGAACGGTATGGGCGAGCCAGGCACCCTTGTCGGTTTCGAGTCGATCGAGTTCATCGACACTACCAAGTCCGCAGGAGCGAGCAAAACCCTCGGCGGCCTTGGTCGGGCAACCATCATCGCCAAAGGCGGCAGTCAGCGCCGGACCACGGCGCTGGGTTTGACGGTCGGCCTGCCTGTCTTCCAGTGCCTCAACCAGCAGGGCCAGGCGGCGCGGTGCGGCATATTCCTTGGCGGTGATAAAGGCCAGGCCCGCCTCTTCCAGGCCTGACGTCACCCCAGCTAAAAAGGCGGCAGAGAGTTTTAGCAGGGCCTTTGGCGGTAGTTCTTCGGTGCCGATTTCAACTAACAGGTCACGGTTATTCATGATTTGGCCCCTTTGGTCATCGGGAAGCCAAGGGCCTCGCGGGCGGCATAGTAGGCCTCGGCGACGGCACGTGACAGGCTACGTACACGCAGGATATAGGCCTGGCGCTCGGTGACCGAAATGGCATGGCGGGCATCGAGCAGGTTAAAGGTATGCGAGGCCTTGAGGACCTGTTCGTAGGCCGGCAGCGGCAGGCCGGCTGCGATCAGGCGCTGGCTTTCGCGTTCACAGGTATCAAACCAGCCAAACAGTGACTCAACATCGGCGTGTTCGAAGTTGTAGGTCGACATCTCGACCTCATTCTGGTGGAAGACATCGCCATAGGTGATGGTGCCGTGTTCACTTTTTGACCACACCAGGTCGAAGACGCTGTCGACACCCTGGATATACATGGCCAGGCGCTCGAGGCCGTAGGTGATCTCACCCGTGACCGGGCGACATTCAAGGCCGCCAACCTGCTGGAAATAGGTAAACTGGCTCACTTCCATGCCGTTCAGCCAGACCTCCCAGCCCAGGCCCCAGGCACCGAGCGTCGGGGATTCCCAGTTATCTTCAACAAAGCGGATGTCGTGCACCAGCGGGTCGAAGCCCATCAGGCGCAGCGAGTCGAGATACAACTCCTGGATATTGTCCGGCGAGGGTTTTAGCGCGACCTGGAACTGATAATAATGCTGCAGGCGGTTCGGGTTTTCGCCGTAACGGCCATCGGTGGGGCGGCGCGAGGGCTGCACATAGGCGGCGCGCCAGGGCTCCGGGCCGATAGCGCGCAAAAAGGTAGCCGGGTGGAAGGTGCCGGCACCGACCTCCATATCATAGGGCTGGAGTACGGCACAGCCGTGCCCGGCCCAGAAGGCCTGCAGACCCGCAATCAGGCCGTGGAAGGTCGAAAAATCTGTATGGGTAGTCATGGACGTTTAATGATTGCCTGAAAATCCTCAATAAGCGCGCAAGTATACCGTGAGCGAGCGCAGAGTTGTATGCAGGCGATACCTTTTATATAAGGGTCTATTGCCCGTGATGGCGCGACCTCTGCTATAATGGCCGCCCTTTTCGTCGCATTTTACCAGCATGAGCTCACCACAACGTAAAGCCGTCGCCCTCATTTCCGGAGGCCTGGATTCCCTGCTCGCCGCCAAGGTGATCATGGAGCAGGGCATCCATGTCGAGGGTATTAATTTCTTCACCGGTTTTTGTGTCGAGGGGCATACCCATGCCATTCGCAAAAAAGACCGTGCCAAGCCAAAGCGCAATAATGCTTTGTGGGTAGCGGAACAGCTGGGCATAAAATTACACATTGTTGATGTCATCGAAGAATATAAAGACGTTGTGATTAATCCAAAACATGGCTATGGCAAAAACCTGAATCCCTGTCTCGACTGCAAGGGTTTTATGGTGCGCAAGGCACAGGAGTGGATTGAGGCTAATAACTTCGATTTTATTATCACCGGTGAAGTGATGGGTCAGCGCCCGATGTCACAACGTAAGGACACCATGCCGGTGGTAGCCAGAGAGTCCGGAGCCGGCGATTTATTGTTACGCCCCCTCTGTGCCAAACATATGTCACCGACCAAACCGGAAACAGAGGGTTGGGTTGATCGTGAACAGTTACTCGACTTCAGTGGCCGTACACGGAAACCACAGATGGCACTGGCCGAGAAATATGGTTTTACGGATTACGCTCAGCCAGCGGGTGGTTGTTGTTTCCTTACCGATGCGCAGTATTCGAAAAAGATATCCGACCTGTGGGAGTCGCGAGGTAACCGCGATTACGAACTCGATGACATTATGATGCTCAAGGTCGGTCGGCATATTCGTCCACGTCCGCACTTCAAGTTGATCATCGGCCGTGAAGAAGGTGAGAATAATTTTCTTTCTGGTTATCGCAAGAGCTTTGCCAGTTTGAAACCCACTAGCCATGCCGGGCCACTGGTATTACTCGATGGTGAGTTAACGGCTGAGGATATTGAGTTCGCCGCCCGTATCGCGGCACGCTATAGTCAGGGTCGCGATGCAGAGAAGGTTGCGCTTGAATACACCAGTAAAGACGGTGTCGCGAAAATCCTGGAGGTAGTACCCATGCCGCAGAGTGAGATCCCTCCGGCATGGCATATATAAGGTAATAACAGCCTAAAATGGCCCACTATACACTCGATGCGCACCGCTTGATGTGCCCGATGCCGGTGATACGTACGCAGGATCGTGTTGCCGAACTGCAACCGGGCGATACGCTCGAAGTATTTTGCACCGATCCTGGCGCACTCAACGATATCCCGGCCTGGTGCCGTATTAATGGTCATGAAGTGATCGAGACTAAAGAACAAAAAGGCGAAGTCATCATTACCGTGCGTGTCGGAGAACAAGACTAAATGGCTCATTCACATGTTGAAGACATGAACCCGCAGGATGTGCGTTACAGGGAAGTTCGCAAGGTCACGCTGATCGGTAGCGTTGTCGACTTGCTGCTGGGCGTGGCCAAGATCGTCGTTGGCTCTATTGCACATTCGCAGGCCCTGATCGCCGATGGCATCCATTCGCTGTCAGATCTCGCCACCGACTTTATGGTCTTGTTTGCGGCCAAGCATGCCAGCCGCGATGCCGATGACGAACACCCCTATGGGCATGGCCGTATAGAAACCGTAATGACCGTGGTGCTGGGTGTGGCACTCATACTCGTATCAATCGGCATCGGTTGGGATGCCGTGCGGCGCCTGTTTGCACCCGATACCTTATTACAGCCGGGCTGGTTGGCATTACTGGTTGCAGCTATCTCGGTCGTTGCCAAAGAGGCGATTTATCATTACACCATGCATGTCGCGCGCAAGCTGCGCTCGCGTCTGTTGCGCGCCAATGCCTGGCACAGTCGCTCCGATGCAATCTCTTCGATTATTGTGTTTGTGGGTGTGCTGGGTGCGATGTCCGGCCTGGATTATCTTGATGCGATTGCCGCCATCGGTGTGGCCTTCATGATTACCAAGATCGGCTGGGATCTGGCCTGGCACAGTATCCGTGAATTAATCGATACGGCACTGGATGAAGAGCGTGTCGAGAAGATCCGTGAGTCCATCAAGGGCGTGGGGGGTGTCGAGGCCCTGCACATGCTGCGCACCCGGCGCATGGGACCCGATGCGCTGGTTGATGTCCACATCCAGGTAATGCCGAAACTCAGTGTCTCAGAAGGGCACCAGATCAGCGAAATGGTTCGTCAGCAGGTGATCGAGGATATCGAGGAGGTCACGGATGTCATGGTGCATATCGACCCGGAAGACGATGAACTTGCTACGCCCTGTTGCCATTTACCCGATAGAGGGCAGATAATGGCCCGCCTGCAACAGTACTGGGCCGGCATCCCTGAGGCGCAACAGCTGACGGTTGCTGACCTGCATTACCTGAATGGCAAGATCCACCTGGAGGTAGAGCTACCCCTGGCGGTGTTAAGTGAGATCGCTGCGGCTGGGCCATTGGTTCAGCGCCTGCAAGACGCAGCGGGCAACGATAAAGATATTGCAGAGGTGAGGGTCGCCTTTGTATAAAGCGCACTAGTATGGTGCGCTTTGTGGGGTATCGCACCAGTACGGTGCATATGTACGGGTTTTTATTAGTATTTTTATAGTAAATTTTAATGAATTCAGTGGGTTATCTTGTGGCATGGTTCATGCACTAAGGTGATACCAAGTTTAATAGCGTCGCCCGGCAAAGCTAAGGCCTAACCCTAAGGCGACAAACACTCGTTCAGGACAATCGGTTGATTTCGGAGGAGACAAAATGTCCGTAGCAAAAGTTAACAAGATGATGAAAGACAACGATGTCGCATTCGTTGACATGCGTTTCACAGATACACGCGGTAAGGAGCAGCACGTTAGTTTACCGGCTTCACAAATTGATGCGGGCTTTTTCAAAGAAGGCAAGATGTTTGATGGTTCATCGATTTCCGGCTGGAAGGGCATTAACGAGTCAGACATGATCCTGATGCCGGACGTGACCACCGCATTTATGGACCCGTTCATGGATGAGCCAACCATGATCATCCGTTGTGACATCCTCGAACCCGCCACCATGCAGGGTTATGAGCGTGATCCACGCTCCATCGCCAAGCGTGCCGAGGCCTATCTGGCATCAACCAAGATCGGCGATAACGCCTTCTTTGGTCCTGAAAACGAATTCTTTGTGTTTGATGACGTTCGCTGGGGCGCCGACATGAGCGGTTCCTTCTGCAAGATCGATTCTGAAGAAGCCGAGTGGAACTCCGAGCGTGTCTACGAAGACGGTAACATCGGTCATCGTCCTGGCATGAAGGGGGGTTACTTCCCGGTTCCGCCCGTCGATTCCCTGCAGGACATGCGTTCTGCCATGTGTCTGGCCCTGGAAGATGTCGGCCAAACCGTAGAAGTGCATCACCACGAAGTGGCAACAGCCGGCCAGTGTGAAATTGGTGTTGGCTTTAATTCGCTGGTGGCCAAGGCCGACGAAGTCCAGGTTCTCAAGTATGTCATCCAGAACGTCGCCCATGCCTATGGCAAGACAGCGACCTTCATGCCGAAGCCACTCGTTGGTGATAACGGCAGTGGTATGCATGTGCATATGTCGATTGCCAAGGCTGGTAAGAACCTGTTCACGGGTAACAAGTACGGTGGCCTGTCTGACATCGCCCTTTACTACATTGGCGGTATCATCAAGCATGCCAAGGCCCTGAACGCCTTTACCAATGCCTCAACCAACTCTTACAAGCGTCTGGTTCCGGGCTTTGAAGCCCCGGTTATGCTGGCTTATTCTGCCCGCAACCGTTCTGCTTCGATTCGTATCCCATTCGTGTCTAACCCGAAGGGCCGCCGTATTGAAGTGCGTTTCCCGGATTCAACGGCCAACCCCTACCTGGCCTTCTCTGCCATGCTCATGGCCGGCCTTGATGGTATTCAGAATAAGATCCACCCGGGCGATGCCATGGACAAGGACCTGTATGACCTGCCGCCGGAAGAAGAGGCCCAGATCCCACAGGTTTGTCACTCATTTGATCAGGCACTGGATGCCCTGGATCAGGATCGTGACTTCCTCAAGGCAGGCGGTGTATTCACCGATGACGTGATCGATAGCTACATCAAGCTGAAGATGGAAGAAGTCACCCGTATGCGTATGACCACGCACCCGGTTGAGTTCGATATGTATTACAGCCTGTAAAGTCGGTTATCAGCCATACTGAAAACGCCTCCCACTCGGGAGGCGTTTTTTTTATGTGAAAACGTGACCGCGTAGCCAGATAAAATATTGAGTACTGTCACAGACTTGGCTATGCTCAGGGCAGGAGAGAGACCCTTATGCGCAAAATCATCGTATTCTGTTTGCTGGCCGTGTTTGCACAACCGGTACTGGCGAAGCTGTATAAGTGCAAGGATGCCGAGGGTAATACCGTCTATACCGATGAACCCTGTGCTGATGGCAAGGAACTCAAACTGCCGCCGCTGCATACCTATACGCCGGTGATCATCCCGCCTGCATTCCCGACGACTAATGAGGCTGATAAAAAGGCTGTGACCTACGAGTCGTTAAAGATCCTCGAGCCGGCTAATGACAAACCCGTCTACAATAATACAGGGACAGTGACCGTCAGTTATCAGCTCAAACCCTCACTTGATACCAGTCAGGGCCACCAGTTTTCGATTGCCCTGGATGGCAAGCAGTTAAAAACCAAGGGTGTCACCAACCAGATCCAGCTCCAGAACCTGGATCGTGGCAGCCACAGTGTGCAGATATTTGTCGTCGATAAGGATAACGGCATCCTCCTCTCATCGCCGACCGTGACCTTCCATTTGCGCCAGGAAAGCCTTCTCAACACACCTCTGCCGGGCAGCCCGCAAAAGGCCCCCCAGGCACCAAGTGTCCCCGCCGCGCCGCGCGCCACGGGTCTATAAATCCTCACACACAGCCCCTATATGCACTATAATGGTGCAATACCTGCCCGTTATCGGCGCGATTAGTCCAAAGAATTTTCAGAGATACCTGGATAGTGGCGTAAGTCACGATCATGTGTTCGTATATTATTGTTTTAATTAGAGTTTCATAATCGAAAAAAGTGCCGAATTTTTTACCAGGAAGGCATGAAAATGGTTCGAGAATTGCACAAGGGGTAGGCATGATGGTGAAGCAGACACGCCCGCTTAAATTGGGGGGCCTGGTTTTAGAATACATGAATACCGCCGTATTGGTGTTCGATGCGGAACTGCGCCTGAACTACCTGAATCCCGCCGCCGAGATGTTGTTTGCCGTCAGCGCCAGGCAGATGGTGGGCACGAGTGTTCAGGAGTTGTTGCCGGCCGAACCGACCTTTCGCGAGAACCTGCACCAGGCCCTCACCACGGGCCAGGGCATGACCGAGCGTGAGCTGACCCTGATGCTGAATAGTGAGAAAAAGATCACGGTGGACTGCTCGGTAACCTCGATAAGGGGCGAAGCAGAGGATGACCTGGTGTTGGTCGAGATCATGCAGGTTGATCATCATTTGCGTATTTCGCGTGAGGAACGTCTGCAGGCGCAGAATCTGGCAACCCGGGCCCTGGTGCGCGGCTTTGCGCATGAGGTGAAAAACCCCTTGGGTGGCCTGCGCGGTGCCGCGCAGCTTCTCGAGGGCGAATTGGCCGAGGAGTCACTAAAGGAATACACGCAGATTATCATCGGCGAGGCCGACCGGCTGCAGAAATTGGTCGATGAAATGCTGGGCCCAAATCGCCTGCCGAAAAAGTCATTGGTCAATATTCATGAAATCCTGGAGCGGGTGAGGAGTCTTGTCCTCGCAGAGATGCCGGAAGGTGTGCAAATTAAACGCAATTACGACCCCAGTATTCCTGAATTTACCGCAGACCGGGATCAGCTCTTCCAGGCCATTTTGAATATTGTCAGAAATGCCATTCAGGCCGTTGAGGGTAAAGGCATTATAGAGCTGAGCACACGAATAGAAAGACAGTTCACGATTGGTAATGTCAGGCATCGCCACGTGTTAAGACTGGATATCAGTGATGATGGTCCGGGTATACCAGAAGACATGATACAAAAGATTTTTTATCCCATGGTAACAAGCCGCGCAGAAGGTACCGGCGTCGGTTTGTCTATCTCACAATCACTCATAAGTCGCCATGACGGCCTTATTGAATGTAGTAGTAGTAATGAAGGCGCAAATTTCAGGATATTGCTGCCGTTAGAAACGGAGATGAAAGACGATGGCTAAGGAAAAGGTATGGGTCATTGATGATGACCGATCAATTCGCTGGGTGCTGGAAAAGGCACTTGAAAAGGCAGACATGGACGTGGTGTGTTTTGAAAATGCAAACCGGATCATGGCCAAGCTGGCAGAGGGGAAGCCCGATGTTATTCTTACCGATATTCGCATGCCGGGCATCAATGGCCTGGAATTACTCAATGACATCAATACTGCCTACCCGGACCTGCCGGTGATTATCATGACCGCGCATTCCGACCTGGATAGTGCGGTCTCGGCCTATCAGGGCGGTGCATTTGAATATCTGCCAAAACCCTTCGATATCGATGATGCCGTTGACATGGTCAGGCGTGCGGTGGATCTAAAGAGAACGCAGGAGCCCGTAAGCCTGGATAGCCAGGTAACCAAGACCGAGATCATCGGTGAGGCACCGGCTATGCAGGAGGTGTTCCGCGCCATTGGCCGGCTGGCCCGCTCAAACATCACCGTGCTGATCAACGGTGAGTCGGGTACGGGTAAAGAACTTGTGGCCCATGCCCTGCACCGCCACAGTCCACGTGCAGACAAACCCTTTATTGCGATCAATACCGCGGCGATACCCAAGGACTTGCTGGAATCTGAATTATTCGGCCATGAAAAGGGCGCCTTCACCGGCGCACAGGCTATGCACCGCGGCCGTTTTGAACAGGCCGACGGTGGCACGCTATTTCTGGATGAGATTGGTGATATGCCGGCCGAGTTACAGACACGCCTGCTGCGTGTGTTGGCAGAGGGCGAGTTTTACCGGGTAGGTGGGCGAACGGCCGTTAAGGTCGATGTACGCATTATTGCAGCCACGCACCAGGACCTGGAGAAACTGGTGAAGGAAGGTCGCTTCCGTGAGGACCTGTTTCATCGTCTGAATGTCATACGCATTCATGTCCCGGCCCTGCGTGAACGCAAGGAAGACATCCCCGCGCTATTAAGGCATTTTATGGCACAGGCAGCGAAGGAGTTGAATACCGAGGTCAAGACGCTCACGGCCGAGGCAGAGAAATTTTTAAGCCAGGTTGAATGGCAAGGTAACGTCCGGCAGCTTGAAAACTTGTGCCGATGGTTGACGGTGATGGCCGCGGGTCAGGAAGTTATGGTCGAAGACCTGCCGCCGGAAATAAACAAGGCCGAGGAGCCTCGCGGCAATGAGGGCAGCTGGCAGAAATCACTCGAGCGCTGGGCAGACCAGCGCCTGAACGGTGGCGAAAATGGAATTCTGGATACTGCCGTGCCGGATTTCGAACGCATCATGATCCGTACCGCGCTGCGCCATACCGGTGGTCGCCGCCAGGATGCCGCCAAGTTGCTCGGCTGGGGACGCAACACCCTGACACGCAAGATCAAAGAGCTGGGGATGGAGCTTAATTGATTGATGATTTCCTGGCTCATAGAATCCCTTCGGGTTACACCATAGAACCTTACAGGTTCATCATGGATACCTCACCCATTTCCAATGGGTCGAGGCAATTATGAGTACCCTAACCTTCGTCCAGAAGATTCAGGGCAATTGGTGGTTGATGATTTTATAGGGTGAATTACTATCATCAATCTTTTTTAATAGAGTTCACGACGGTAAATGGTTGCATCATTGCCACGGAAGATGCCAAAGGTAGCGGTGGCGGAAGGATCATCATCGTAAGGACCATCTTCCAGACCATCGGTATTATCCCAGTCAAACTGTAACCAGGGCTCAACCGTCAGGCTTATCGTGGCACTGCCGTCATTGCCGGCGCCCGGGCCGAGGGTAACATCGCCCGGCAGGTGCAGGACAAGTGGTTTAGCGGGGTCACTGAGACCACTTATCAGGTCTGCAGGCGGCATGGTGACGGTGGCGGCGACCTCACCGGCATCGAGGCTACCAAGATAATTCGAGAATACGAGATTGTTGGCATTGGAGACGGGGTTGTTGGCGACATCATAGCTGACGCAGACATCATTCGCGTTGGTTATGAAACCACCCCCGCCAGCATCGCTTAAGAAATATTCCGTCGACAAGGGAATCGACAGTGGCAGCAGTTCCGAACCATACGCATTTGCGATGCGGAAGCGCCCGAAGCGCACGTCCGTCGGCATACCTATGGTGATACTGTCGCAATCACCCACCATAGTGCAATCACTCATTACGCCAGGCTTTTGATCACGACCGGCAATATTACGGCTGTCCAGTTCATCGTTCATCTGCAGGCTCAACTGCAAAGTTTGAAAGGCACCATCCGGGCCGGCGGCTGCGCGATCAAAGCTCGCCGCCGGGTCATTGACGCTGTATTCACCGGCAACCCAGTTGCCCGCTACACTGGACACGCGTGCCGTCATGTCGACACCGTCATTGTTATCCTCGGCATGCAGGCTCAGCGTGTCATTGTCCATCGAATCAGTCGTCTTATAGCCAGCAGCAGTATCGTAGTTATCCGTTTTGTTGTTGTTTAGGCTGCGTGCCTGAAGCGAATAACTGATGCTCAGCTCGGGTTGGCTCATATAGGTAAAGGCACCACAGGCCGCCGCGACGTTGCTCGCCGTTAACGTAAAGTGGTCCGGGAAGAAACGGCCAACAACGCCAGCACCCATATTGGGAACAATGATGTCATCATACCGGCTGGTACCATTAATATTAACACCGGGCGAATTCAGGTAGTCGCTTGCATCGGCCTGCATGAAAATACTGCCGACCTCGCTATAGGCCATGTTCATGATAGTGACCTGGCCATCGGCAAAGGTCCCCTTTGCAAGCATGGTCGGAGTCAGGCTACCGAGTATGCCGCCAGCAGGGGTATCGAGTATCGGACTCAGCGCGGTATCCCAGTCATAATGGGGGGTCAGGCCATTATTGGTGAGATTGGTTATCGGTGTGTCAGGGACACCGTTATTATTCAAATCGTCGGCGGTCTGCCACAGATAGGCGCCCAGCGTGGCATTGAAACTGGCATCGGCGGCGACAAAGCCGTCACCGGCGGTGGCAGTGCCTCGCGGGTTGGGTATGCCGCCGGCATCCTGAATATTCGTAAAGGCAAAACCAAACGGCCGGGTGGTGATGCTGTCCGAACTGCCACGGCGGTTACCGTCACGAATATTCAGGATATATTTACCCACATCGGTCGTGTCGAGGTTAAAGCTGGCGACGCCGTTGATGAAGTCGAGTTGGTTGGCGCCGGTTAGATTGTTACCTCCGGGGTCGGCATTGGGTAATGATACGCCATTGATGCTGGGGGCAATGCCGTTGGGGTCATTGATGTCACGCGTGATCCAGGCACGGACCTGGCGGTCATCATTAAAATTGGTATCAATCATGCAATTGTTATCCAGCCTGGCCACGCTCATGGCTTCTGGTCGTCCAGCGATATTGATCGGGTCTGCAACTATGAGCGGATCAACACTAAGAATTCTGTTGGTTACGAGTAATGAGCGGTTGCCGCGACGAAAATCAATGGTTGCAGAGGTTGAAATGATCCCGGCAAAAGCATCCTGTACCGTGATAGCGACATCAGCATCATCAGACATGCCGAGGTCGAGTACAACAATGCCGTTATCAATAGCGACAAACTGGTAAGTGCCGGCACCATCATCGGCAGCGCCATTACTCAGGGGGCCGTTACCCGCGACCAGGCTCCAGTCACCGAGGCCGTTAGAAGTCGAGAGGTTAATCAGCCCGGTGTAATCGGTTATCGTATTGCCGAGGAAATCCCTGGCGATAATCGTGATCTCGGAATTATTCGTATTACAGACACTGCCAAAAACGGGGACGATGATATCAAAGTGATCAAGTATCCCTAGCGCACAGCCATGGGTTGCATTCCTGTCAGCCTGTATTTGTGCGGTTGTCTGCACGAAATTATAAATACGTGCTTCGTCAATGGAGCCATTAGCCGAACGATTGCTTGAACCCGAGGCAAAATAGGAGCTTCGATTATCACCAAGGTAAATTGTATTGAGTCCGCCTAATTCCCCATTGGTATTGAAGGTAGTATCTTCAGCGGCCAGGTTGCCATCGATATAGATCTGCAGCGTGTCGTTCGGCAGGTCCCAGGTAATGGCGATATGTACCCAGTCATCGGCGAGAATAATGTTGTCGCCGGTTTCAAGCTGAAAATCACCGTCATTGCTGTCTTCGAGGGCAAAACGTAAGCGGCTGCCGTTGCGGACTTGCAGGAAGAAGTACTTTTGGCCATTGGCGGTCGTCGAGGCATCGAGCAGTTGCCGGTTCTCGCCGCCGTCCCAGTCGACGTTGCTCTTATACCAGAAACTAATCGAACCGGTATTACCGACATCGGTAGTTACATTGACACGCGTATCGACAGCTTCAGTGGTACCGGTGGCATTATTCTCCGGAATTTCTCCATAGCGACAGGTGCCAGGACTGCCCGGCCGCGCCGGGCTGACAGAACGGGTACTAATGCCATCCACCGCTGTGCCGTGCCGTCCATTCCCTGACAAATCCACCACCTCACCAGCAGAGCCGCCCCAGGAGATCTCATCCATGCGGAAATAGGCAAGCAGTTGTGGCGGCGGTGGCGGTGCGGGTAGCAGGGAGATGGACTGGGTCGCCCCTACGTCGGCGTTACCACCGACGCTGGCCGTGCGCGGCCCGGTAGCGCTGGCCGTGGGACGAGCCTCATAATTGATCTCCATTGCGATACCAATGGCATTGTTTGGCGGCAGTGACGAAACATCAACGGCTTCCGTCATGCCGGCCGGCGGGGTCCACATCCTGGAACTGGTGAACTCGTGAGTCGTTACCAGCATGCCGCCGTCTTGCGTGGTGGTGATATCCGGTGCGGTATGTGTCGTGCCGTTGGGCGTGGGGTTGCCCAGCTCGGCATCGATGGGCGTGGCGGTATCCACGCCACTGAAGCTGGCAATGCCGCCGGCGGCGCCGGTAAATCCTGCAGCGGAGAATGTCCAGGTATAATCGGCTGGCTCGCTGGCACCGGCTACCCGGTAGTAGGTTTCCAACACACTGGAATTGGCGTTAGGCTGGGTAACTTTCCGGATCAGTGTCCAGCCAGCCGGTGCGGTAATGGTGATACTGGCGGGGCGGGCAGCGACCGAGGCGATCATGACATCGTCCCGAATGGTCCCGGTAGGGACGTTGATGGCAAGTCCCGCCGCACTGACTAAAGGTGCAGGGCTCAGGGCAAAAATGGCACCGATGTTCTCATCGGTACCACCAGTAGGCCAATTACTGATGCTTCTCGGACCTGCGGTGGTTTGCCGCTGGTAATTCAGGGTGATGCCCAGGTCTGGCTCAGCACCACCGTCGTTATAAGCGAAGTCGAAGGCTTCGCTCCAGTTTCCGTTTGCATCTGCTTGTTCAGTTACGTTGCGGTTATTACTGATAAACCCGGCAACAAGTAGCATGGCTGTAGGCGAGGTTGTGGTGATAGACCCCGTATCGATATTGTTGGAATCCTGGGCGACGACGCCCGGTCCAGGTGTTTCGAACGGGCTGGCGGGATCCACGCCCCGGAAACGGGAGATTTGGCCACCCAGACCGCTGCCATCGCCGGCGTTACAGAAAGAACCGGCCTGTGTGATCGTGTTCGGGTCAGTACTGTTAGCAAAGCGCCAGAAGATACGCACCTGCATTTCGTTAGTATCACTAGGGTTGCCCGGATACGTCGCGGCGTAATAGGTGTTCCAGCCGGGCATGGTCACGTCATTGCCGCCATCATCTTCCTTGGCCATCGCCAGGGCGATCAGCAGATCACCGTTTGTACCTGGGGGGATTGAAGGGTTGATACTGCCACAGCCCGTGATCCCCTGAGGGGAGCCGGTACCAATGTGGCTGATAGTCGTGGCCGTAGGTATCGTGTTAATGGCATTTTGCGCAGCGGCGCGAAAATTGACGGCAGCCTGTGCCAGAGCCGTGAACAGCAGGCAGCCGATGAGGCTGCTAATCAGTAATAGCCAAGATAGTAGAGGTCGTCTAGGTAGATTCATAGGCATTACTATTGCTTACGCTGAGTGGGCTGCCAAATATTCTCTAATTTTAGCATTTTGTAAGGCCATGGGCCTTGATCAGGTTTTTTCAACGACCCGGCCTCAGGGGGGCGGCAGCGAGATCGTCGCCGTGATACGCCGTCGCACGAAATCCGCACTGCCGTAATTGCTGAAACGGGCCTCAGAGGTGATAACAAAAATATTGATGTTGTTGCCAGCCTCGGTATGGGAGCTGGACGTGCACATAACAGTGACAGCAAAGCCGCCCTGGCCCGGTGCAGTAGCTGCGAAGCTCGGATTGTCGGTAATGCTTGTACAGGTGGCATTGGGTACCAGCACTCGTGCTATGGCCCACTCGATACCGCTACGTGCCGCCTGAAAGGCACGTGCCCCCTGGAGGGCGGCAGTCGTAGTGGTGCGTTGTGTACCACCAATGGTGACCATGAAAGCACCGATCGCAGAAAGGACCACCAGCAAAAAAATTGCCGTCACCAGTGAAAAGCCTTTTTGCCTAGGTAGCATAATATTGTCTGGCCTGATCATGGCGCATTATCCACGTGGACCTGGTGCAAGAGACGAATTTGTTCGCCCGTAGCGGCATCGAGAATGGTCAGGTCAAGGGTTGCCAGGCCGGCACGCTGGCTGGTGCCCGGTGCATAGGTAAAAGTGCATGAATCCACATTATCGGCCATGAGATTGCGCATTGTGTTGGGACCAACAAAGTCTGCTGCCTGCACGGGTTGGGTGACATTGGTGAAGTTATAGCCGGTGTAACGTAGCAATTGGCCATTTTCGCAGACATACGAAACAGGCGTATCGACGATATATACGCGGTGATTTAAAGAGGAGTCATGTCTGAACTGGAAACCACCATCAATGTTAACATGGTCTTCATTTCCTGAGTCAGAATAAGTAATCTTTCGACCCATGGGCGTGATGACATTTCGACCCAAACCATCAGGACCGGCATAGGCATTGGAGCCGGCGACGGGCACGCCCATGGCGTCAACCTGACCAATATTGTAAATAGCGATGCGATGGGTTGTGGAATCAAATGGCATCGTGGGAAAGGGCGCGGGTAAATTGCTAAAGTTGCCAAGGATATCGAAATCGCTGTCAAGTATGTTGAACTGAAGGCGGTTCAAAGGGTTTCCGGGTGGTGGCATAGCGCGGTAGCGTGCGCCCTCGAGCGTATGCAACAGCTCAAGTGCTGTATCGCCTGCATCAACGCGAACCCGTACACTGTTCGGCAAGGCACGACGGACATCACGCTGCATACGGCGCAGGGCGCTTTCTGCCGAATAGACCAGCGTCGCACGTCGACTCAGGTCGATAAAGCCCTGAATCGGCTGGGCAATAAACACCGACACGATACTCAACAGGATACCGCTGATGACGATGACAATAATCATCTCCACCAGGGTAAAGCCTTGCTGTTTCAGGCGCATCATGGGTACGCTGTCCGGTAACCGGCCAATACAATATCCGCCCCATCAGGCGGCGTAACGGTAACGGTGACGCGCAGGGCCGGAACCTGTGCGACGACAGGGCCGAGCATTTCGGCAACGACATTGACATTGACTGCGTAATTATCAAGACCGGCAATCGCCTTACCGTTAGGGTTAGCGGCATCACCTTGATCACGTACAACACTGTCCGGCAGACCGTTATAGTCATCGACATCATCAAACAGGTAACGCGATGCCTCGCCATCGGCATCCGGATCGGTAAATGCCTTGGCAAGTATCTCATCAAGATAAGACTCGGCAATCGCAATCGCCTGATGGCGCAGCATCGGGTCGGCACTGGAGCGGGTATTAATAGTCATGACCTGCAAGACCCCCGTCACGGCAATGCCGATCACAATGATCGAAATGATCAGCTCAACGAAGGTCACACCCTGTTGGTTGCGAAGCTGCCTCACTATAATTTCTCAATAAAGCCAATGGTTTTGATCATAATAAGCATTAAAAAATTAATCTGTCCCTTTATAGTTTGTAATTATCAAGACTAACGGTGCTGACGGCGTCGTAGATATCCTCAGCTGTCAGATTAGTATTATTGGGTACACGTTCATGTATCATTTTGGCTATCTCCATAGCACCATTGAAGTCATTATGCATAAACCGTTGTCTTAATGTTAATTCAAGATAAGGAACGAAATGCTTACCTTCATGAGGATAATACTCTGCAATTCCTGCATTCAAAATATTTAGCGCTTTCTCGCTTTCATCGCGGCGCAGGAGTGAAAGCGCGTATGCGTAGCGAATTCGATATTGACGAGCATCTAACGACAGGCATTTTTTAAAATTTAAGATTGCCAGGTCAGCTGAATTGGCCGGACCAAGATCGGGATTTTTAGCATAGAGCCAGGCCCTTAATTCATAGATTATGCTTCGATAATGATTAAGGTTTTCAGATGCGACCAGCAATGAAAGTGCTTTGTTGAATAATAATTTACGCGACTGTATTTCTGATTTTGGATAGGAAGATAAAACCGTATAAATAATATTCGCATGCGTTAAAAGCAGGGCATCATTCGCATGTAAGCTTTCAGCCTTTAGTAAGTTCTGCTCAGCAGATGCATAGTCGTTCTTTTCTATGAATGCATTTGCAACACGTTGATATTCATTGGATTGCCACATTTTAAAAAGGATTAAGGAAAGACTTAAAAATGCTGCAGATAAAATGATTTTATATATTATTGGTTTTACAGCCCTATGGAGTGAAATAGGTACTTTATTATCGTTGGACAGTAATTCATTCAGTCTGCCAATGAATAATCCTGTGATGATAATATGAGCGGTTATAAAAAAATTAAAAGTAAATAGACTGTGCATGCTCACAGCAAGAATCGCACAAAATATCCCGGCCGCCTCTGTTAATCGATCGGGTTTGTTTAGAGCAAATTTTATAAAAGAAACACCAATAGTGATTAATATTAGAAGGAAAAGTAACAGTCCTGGAAGCCCTGATTCAAGCCACATTTGCATATAATCATTATGGACAAAATATCCCCCGCTGGAGTCTGAGGCAAGGCGGTATTGCGGATATATTAACCAGAACATGCCTGGGCCAATTCCCAGAATTGGATGGTCTTTAATCATTTCCCAGGCTTGTTGCCAGATAACAAAACGATTGGCACCGGATGACTCGATATCAGTCATGGAAGAGAGGCGGGAAAATAATTTTGCATCAGAGAAGATGTCAGAAATAAACAATGTGATAGGCACAACCAGCGCGAGGAACATAATATGTTTTCGATTCGAGGGTTTTGCCGCAAGAAAAAGCAGAATTGCCAGTGCTATGAGCAGGCTTAGCGAAGCCCCGCGACTTTTCGATAGTCCGGAGACAAAAGTCATTAGTAAGATAGTCGCAGCAAGGAGCAGAGTAGACAGGTTGATTTTCTGGCTATTTATTGCGATTAAATACCTGGAGCAGGTCAGTAAAATAATGATATTTAATAGCGCGGCAAGAGAGTTGCGGTTTATAAATACAGAGCTTGGACTTAGGCCAAGGGCATACTGCTGATATATGGCGTGTATAGAGAGTGCACAGGCAATAAAGATTAAGAACAGACTAATATTTCTCCACCCGGCATCGTTTATTTTTGCGAACTGATATACGAAAAAACTTGCCGGCAACAGGCTGAGTATAAATACATTGTGTCGGCTGATGTGCGGCGATTCGCTCCAATTAACAGACAATAGAAACCAAACCCAGAATAAAAACAGGAAGAGACTCAAATAATTCCTGGTCAGGCTGATCGGGGATTTTGGCAGATTAAAAAAAATATAAAAATATGTAAGCAGGAATACAAATTGTGTTAATAACAGCAGCCTGTAATCTACGCCGGTGAAAAAAAGTGCTGACAGCCAGGCGATCAATAAGGCGATACTTATTAGTGAGGAACGGGCAGGTAAGATTTTTATATTGTTCATATTATATAAGGCTCAAGCAAAGAATGATGTCCTGCCGAATAGACGGGTGGTGCACGACGGCTCAGGCAGATAAGGCTCGACATGGTAGTGTTGGTGATGAACGGGATGATCAATTCAATTAAGGTAATGCCTGACTGTCGTTTAAACACCGTCACGGGAGTTCCTCTATGTAACCGGTTGCTTGATGAACTCTGAACGTATATCCATCAACATCACCGACAGTTATATCAATACCAATATCTGCTGCTCCCAGCGCATCAAAGATGATAGTTGCCGCTGTAATTGATACATCAGGATTACTACCTGTAAACCCAGGCTGTCCAGTAACAGGGTTCGGGGCAGCCGTTGTAAGAGAATCTCCGGGACAAGCATCGTTTGGTTTATCTGGTTCATCATCAATTGTGACGGTATAGGTGTTGTCCACAATAGCGACCTGGGTATTGCAGTTAATGGCCACGGCGAGTTGCTGGGCATAACGCACGGCGTTTAAGACCTCAGTGTAAAAGCCGCGGTTTTCAAAGCTGTCCTGGTTAAAAAAGCGAGGCAGGGCGGTGGCTGCTAGCAAGCCGGCAATGATCATCACCAGAACCAATTCTATCAGGGTAAATCCACGTTGATGCAGCATGGTTAAAGGTCCTGTTTCCTTATCATTTAAGCCTATAAGTTATTTGGCAATTGTCAATTCTGACGGGTCAATAGCTATATTCAATTCATTCGACTTATCGGGGCTGTCATCATTCAAAATAGTTTCTATATCCTTTCGTTTGTCTTCGGCTTGTCGTGTTTGGATAGAAAGCGCAAGATTGCGTGCCCCAGCTTCATTGCCTTGGCTTAGGCGCAATGCCATGGTTAGTTTTAGATATGGTGTAATATTTTGTCTAGGTAAATAGGTTTGTATTAGGCCCTGTTCCAGCACCTCAAGTGCCTCGTTTTCCCTGTTCTCAGCCAGCAATAGTTGTGCCAGTAAGTAACGGACTTTGTAAAGACGTGGATTGAGATAAAGCGCGTGTCGGTAGGCGTTACTGGCAAGTCTCAAGTAGTCTTTTCCGGTAAATTCCGGGTAAGATGAATATAAATGGCCACGGACGTGATATTGATATGTTCTAAGCGGGTTGATGGTCTCTGCTTTATCAAGTAGTTGTAGTGCCTCATTGTACAAGGCCATTCTCTTTTCTACAGCAGACTCAGGCCAGGTATGTATAGAGTCAATAAGAAGGCTGGCGTGTGATACGAGCGAGGCATTAGTAGCGTTTAACCGTTTTGCTAAGGTAAAGCTCTTGTCGGCAGCCTCGAATTGTTTCTGCTGGTATTCCTTTATTGCACGACGGTAGTAGTGTTGGTGTGCCCAGTCTGAGGCGAGCAATATCAATGCAATAAGGCTGATGATAATAATCAGCAGGCGTATTAAAGATGGTTTTATATATAGCTCTGGTCGTATATAAATATATGAGTTGGAATCTTTAATGCAAAGCTGATTTAAGCGCCCAAGAAACAAACCTGCAAGAACAAGAATAGAGAGAATATATAAGTTAAAGGTAAAAAAACTATGCAAGGCAACACTTAGCAGGCCACAAAATAAGCCACTTATTTCTAGGCGTGTTGGTAGGTCAATTGATCGCCGTAATGTTCCTCGAAAGGTGGTGATTGTGCTGATAAGCAATGCGATCAGAATTAGCAGGCCGAGTAGGCCCATCTCGAGCCAAATCTGTAGATAGTCATTATGTACATATTTTCCGCCACTGATTTCTTCCGGCAAGCGGTATTGTGGGTATAGCAATGAAAACATACCTGGCCCATGTCCAAGCCAAGGTGACTCCTTAATGATGCTCCAGCTTGCTTGCCAAATGTATAAGCGGTCAAGACCAGCGGAGCCGAGATCACTAAGTGTTAATAGTCGGCCAATAAGACCACCTTCAGTTTGTATATTGGCCAGTAGCAGGGCAACTAGTAGTATAAAAAGCAAGCTGAACCAGATGCCTTTATCAAGCCGGCGGTAAATGAGAATGCCCAGTAATGATTGACCAGCAAAAAGAGCGGCCAAGGCACCACGGCTTTGTGTTATGCCTACTGCGTAGGCCATCATGAATATCGAAGCCCCGAGCATTATTTGAATAACAGGATGTAGTCTCTGTTGCCTAAGGCTTAGAAACGTTGCACTAGCTGTAAGGAGAACCAGATTGAGCAGGGCTGCGAGTGTATTTCGAGTATAAAAGACAGAGGCACTACCAGAGTTATCATGGAATGTTGCACCAGAAATTAGCTCATAGGTATAGTGAAGTGAGAGCCCTGTAGCAATGGCAACAACAAGCGCCAGGATAAGATTCCACCGCTGTTTTTTGATGTCGGCAAGCTGGAAAAGGAAAAAAGCCGCCGGCAACATACCAATTAACCAGGCTGTATACTTGTTGTATATAGGAATTGAGCCAAGTGGAATAGAGAGTATTAGGTATAACCAGAATAGTGCAGTAGCCACGGCCAGACTGTTACGTGGTAGTTTTATACCAGGCTTTGCAGAACTCCAAAAAATATAGGCAGCGAGTAGCACAAATGAGGCCTGGGCAAAAACCAGGTAGCCGATGTGCACGCCGTGATAAAAGACGGCAGCTAACCAGGCGCTGCCCAATAAAATAGTGGGCAATAGACTAAGCAGACGGCTAACAGTGGCTGTCATAATGAAAAGCCAGACTATATAAAGAAGGGCGCATCATGCGCCCTTCTTTATTTATAACAATACTGATTATTACTGACAGCCTGTGACGTCACCACTGATTGTTGGTCCGCTCGTTGCAGAGGTGGCTTCTGCATAGGTGACCGTACAGTTCGGGGCGATTGTCCATGTAACGGGAGCGGTACCAGTAGCGGTTATGCTTGAATCTAAGGCAACGGTAATGCCGTCAGTCTCATCAGGATAGCCGTAGGCAAGGTTAACGGTTTGGCCTTCCATTACAATTGATGCAGTCGCTCCTGTTGCACCTTCTACCAGTGCCTGCGCGTGGGCGATGGCGCTGGCAGAGCGAACACCACCCAAGACACCGTCACGTGAAGCGCGTTCGGCATCTTCGGTCAGGTCGGCAAAACGCGGCAGGGCGGTCGCAGCCAGCAGGCCAAGGATGACGATGACGATAACGAGCTCAATCAGGGTAAAACCGCTTTGTTGCTTTTTCATACTCATACTCCTCAAATCTTCAATAATAAATCCGTCGCGAAAGGTGATGGCGCAGTCACTTGCTATGGGTATAGTCCTCTACAGTGACCGGCTCATTCAACCATGTGTATGGCTCAACGGCCGCCAGTCTTAAGCCGTGAATTTCATCGATGCCCGCGTTGTATTGCCCGTCATCATCGATATCAGTGTAGTCCAATTCTACCCGGAAGCGCGCGACGGCCGGGCCCTTCAGGTCACTCTTGAAATATTCCGCATTACTGACGCGATATATCAGGTAACCGTAATACTGGTCAAAATACCAGTGAGCGGGCGCAATGTCGGCCGGGTCGGCCTCGTTCTTGAGCCCGAGATAGTTATCCGGCCGTGTCGACAGCCAGCGCATCGGGTTTTTACCCCGCTCCCCGGCAATCGCCTGGATATTGCCCCCGGCGATCTTGTTCGCCATATCGATGCTCATCGCGCTGCGCAGGTTGCCCAGGACCTGCTGCATGCTGGTGCGTTCGGCCTCGACACGCAGCAGCAGTAGCCGGTCGATAGCCAGAATGATCAGCAGGCTGATGATCGCAATGACCAGCACCAACTCTAAAAATGAAAAGCCGCGCTGCGAATGCCTGGCTTTCCAGCAGAGTATTTTGCTGTTACCACAATAGCTTATAGCACATATCTTAGGCGATTTCACAGCTTTGTCAACGTCAGCCCCTGGCCACGGCGGCCAGGTCCCACATCGGCAGGAACACCCCGAGGGCAAGGACAAAGACCATGATGCCGATGATGACGATCATAATCGGTTCAATCGCCGAACTGAGGTTTTTCAGGTCGTAATCGACCTCGCGTTCGTAGTATTCCGCGACCTCGAGCATAAGTTCATCAATGGCGCCGGTTTCCTCGCCAACGGCCATCATTTGCAACACCAGCGGGGTAAACATGCCGGTGGCGGCGGCGGTGCGGGTCAGGGTGTCGCCGCGTTCGATGCCATTACGCATCTGCAGGATACGCGCGGCCAGGTAGTCATTATCCGCCGCGCGTGAGACCACGGTCATGGTCTGGATCAGCGGCACGCCCGCCCGCATGGCCATGGCAAAGGAACGGGAAAAACGGGCCAGCAGCGAGCGGTTAACAATGCTGCCGACAATCGGCAGGCGCAGTTTGTATTTGTGCCATTTGTACCGGCCTGCCTCGGTCTTCAGGTACATATTGATACCGACACCGCCAAGGATAAGGCCGGCGAGGATGTAGGGCCAGTTGGCGACAGTGAAATTGGAGGTGGCGATCAAGAACTTGGTGGCCCAGGGCAGGTCGGCATGGAACTTGGCGTAGATCTTGGCAAAGGCCGGAATCACGAACAGGTTAATAATGGCGATGGCGGCGACAATGGTAAGGATCACCACTATGGGGTAACGCATCGCGGTCTTGATGCGATCACGGGTGTCCTTTTCCAGCTCCTGGTAGGCCGCTATCTGCTGGAAGGACTCATCGAGACGCCCGGTATTTTCCCCGACCTGGATGATGCTCACATACAGGTTGGTGAATATCTTCGGGTGTCGCGACAAGGCATGGGAAAGTTCGCGGCCCGATTCAAGGTCTTCTACGATGTTGCGCAGCACCTTCGACAGGGCCGGGTTGCGCGTGGATTCGGCAAGACTGGTGATGGAGCGGACGATAGGCACGCCGGATTTCATCAGGGTGTACATCTGGCGACTAAACAGGACCAGGTCATCGAGTTTTACACCCGGCCCAAACAGGTTGCCAAGATGGATATCTTTACTCTTGGTGACCTTGGTTTCAGAAATATCGATCGGGGTAACGCCGGAGTTAAGCAGTTGCGCGGCAACGACGTCGGCATTCACCGCCTCAATATTACCCTCGATGGCATCACCGTGGTTGGTACGTCCCTTGTAATGAAAGCTACCCATGTGGTGTTAGTCCTCGGCGAGGACGTCATCCACCTCTATGGGTGCTAAGGGCAGGTCAAATTCCTCCGCGTCGGTGTTGACATCACCGGCAATGCGCATGACCTCTTCTATCGTGGTAATACCGGCCTCGGCATTAGCCATTGCTGCTTGCGCCAGGGTACGGAAGTTCTTTTGGCGTTGGGCCGCACGGGTAAAGCCGGCGGGGTCATTTCTGCGCAGGGCATCGGCCAGGGTATTGGTGATTTCGAGGAGTTCATAGACACCGATACGGCCACGATACCCCGTATTATTGCAGTGCGGACACCCTGCGCCGTGTTTAAACTGCACCGTGTCGGCGCGGCCATCAATCAGTTGTTGTGCCCAGGCCCATTCATGGGTCTGCGGCGTATAGTCTTCAATGCAGCCTTCGCAAATACGCCGGATCAGGCGTTGTGCAAGGACACCACGCAGGGCCGAGGCAACGAGGAAACCCTCGGCGCCCATATCCAGCAAACGCAGGGCGGTACTGACCGCGTCGTTGGTATGCAGGGTAGATAATACCAGGTGCCCGGTCATGGCGGCACGCAGACCCATCTCCACCGTTTCATGATCACGCATCTCACCGACCAGCACGATGTCCGGGTCCTGGCGCAGGGCGGCGCGCAAGACGCGGGCAAAAGTCAGGTTAATGGTGGGATTGATCTGGACCTGGTTTATACGCGGCAGACGGTATTCGACCGGGTCTTCGACGGTAATGATCTTGCTCTCAGGGTGATTTAACAGGCTCAGTGCGGCGTAAAGAGTCGTCGTCTTACCGCTACCCGTTGGCCCGGTAACCAGGGCCATGCCATGCGGCTGCTGGATGATGCGTTTAAAACGCGTGGCGATGTCTTCTGGCATGCCGAGCTGGTTCAGGTCCAGCATGCCATGCGACTGATCGAGCAAACGCATGACCACCGATTCACCAAACTGTACCGGCATGGTCGATAGACGCACGTCGATATTTTTGTCTTTAACCTTGATATTAAAGCGGCCGTCCTGGGGCATGCGTCGTTCCGAAATGTTCAGTCCGGACATGAGTTTCAGACGAGAAACCAGCGCGTTGGCAATGCGTTTTTCCTTCATTACCGTTTCATGCAAGATACCATCGATGCGCTGGCGCAGGCGCAATACGGTTTCATCCGGTTCAATATGGATATCCGAGGCGCCGACCTGTGCGGCATCTTCAAACATGGATTGCAGCAGCTTAACGACCGGCGCATCGGTAATGTCAGCGGCTTCGCTGAGTGCGGCAATATCAAAGTCGGTATCAGAAAGTTCGTCGCCGAGCTCTTCAGCAAATTCGGAAATCTCCTGGGTACGGCGAAACACCGCATCGATCGTCTTCAGCAGGTCTGTTTCACGTACCAGTGCCTGGCGGATGGGGCGCTTGAGGATACCGGCGATTTCGTCATAACCGAAGATGTCGGTGGGGTCGGCCATGCCGACCAGTACGTCATCGCCATTCGAGTCGAGGGCGATGGCGCGGTAACGCCGGGCATAGGTCTCCGGCAGCAGGCGCACGGTATCGGCATCGTACTTATAGTATTTGAGATCGATAAACGGGATGCGCAGTTGGCGAGAGAGGACGTCGAGCATTCTGCCCTCATCGGTAAAGCCATTTTCGATCAGGACCTTGCCGAGCTTGCGGCCGGATTTTTTCTGGTCGGCGAGGGCCAACATGAGCTGTTCCTCGGAAATGACCTTGTGCTCGACGAGCAGGTCACCGAGACGAATTTTTTTACGTGTTTGTCCAGTTAACTCTGGTTCCATTTACCAAACCCCGTCAACGGCAAGCAAATTGCCATTTATCCCTGACGATAAGACTAAAATAAGCATGAAAAATCAAGAAGTTTTATGTCAAACTTCGTGAATTATCTTAACGTATTGGTCACCCGCGGGTATCTACCCGTTCAAACTCAGGCTGCCGACCAGTTCCCCCACAGAATTAAGGCCGTGCCTTTGAAGATAGTCGAGTATGCCATGATTGATAGTCTGGCAGGCCAACGGCTCGTAAAACAGCGCCGTGCCGACCCCGACCGTGGTCGCCCCGGCGATGAGGAACTCTAGCGCATCCTCGGCGGTGGTGATGCCGCCCTGGCCGATGATGGGGATATTGTGCCCCTTGGTCGCCTGGTAGACCTGGTGCACCTTGAGCAGGGCCACGGGTTTGATGGCCGGGCCCGACAGGCCGCCCTGGTTGTTACCGATCACCGGCCGACGCTGTTCGATATCGATGGCCATGCCCATCAGGGTGTTGATCACGGCCAGGCCATCGGTACCCGCCTCGATACAACGTCGGGCATTTTCGGCGATATCGGTCTGATTGGGCGATAACTTGGTGATAAGTGGTTTGGAGGTATTGGCGCGGCAGGCCTCGACCACACGCGCCGACATATCCGGGTCGTTGCCAAAGGCGACGCCGCCTTCCTTCACATTCGGGCAGGAGATGTTGATCTCCATGGCGTCGATGGCGGAGTCGTCGAAGATCTTCGCCACCTCGGCATATTCCTCGACACTGGAGCCGGAGATATTGGCGATATAGCGGGTCTCCGAGAAATCCAGTGTCGGCAGGATCTCGTCGACCACGTAGCGGGCGCCCGGGTTTTGCAGGCCAATGGCGTTGAGCATGCCGGCCGGGGTCTCGTAGACGCGGTGCGGCGCATTACCGAGGCGCGGCTCGAGGGTGGTGCCCTTCAGGCAGACCCCACCGACATCGGCATGGGAAAAGCCCTCGACGCGGGTATATTCGTGCCCAAAGCCGACACAGCCGGAGAGCAGCATAATGGGGGTATTGAGTTTCAGACCACAAAAGTCGATAGCGAGTGGATTCATGGGGCTTATTGTATAGCAGATAAAAGCTAAATTGATGAATTATGATCGCTGATCGAGGAATGCAACGTGATCATCCATGTACTATAGCGCTATGTTTCATATCGTCCTTTTTGAACCCGAGATCCCACCGAACACCGGCAACGTCATGCGCCTGTGCGCGAACACGGGCATGCGCCTGCACCTGATCCACCCGCTGGGTTTTGATTTGAATGAAAAGAGTGTCCGCCGTGCCGGGCTGGATTACCGTGACATGGCCACCGTCACCGAGCATGAAAGTCTGGAACATTTTATCGAGCAGATAAAACCCAGACGCCTGCTGGCCTGCTCGACAAAAGGCACGCAAAACTACGCCGAGATTAACTATATAGAAGGTGATGCCCTGTTATTTGGCCCCGAGACACGTGGCCTGCCACAAGCGGTGCTGGATAGTTTGCCCAAGGAGCACTGCCTGCGCGTGCCCATGCAGCCCGGCTCGCGCAGCCTGAATCTGTCCAACACCGTGGCGGTGATCGCCTACGAGGCCTGGCGACAAAATCATTTTCCAGGCAGTGTTTGATAAAGTAAATGAGTCGATAAGAGGTACGGGATTAACGGTTTACGCCCATCGCGGAGATAGTGAAAATGTCTACTGCAGGCGAAAGTGCTTTGTTTATTACGAAAACAAGAGAGGCCCAGGACATAGATACAGGTAGTATCTATGTCCTTGATCCCGCCTGATCAATTTGTGTCAGTGATCGGATTTATCCTCTGCGGCCAATGCAAACACACGCAGCGCTGAGCCGGTTCCACCACGAATTTTTAAGGGCGGCACAACGGCAATAAACGTATAGACCTTCTCAGCGGCGAGCTCTTCAAGTAAAAGATTTTCAATAATATAAATGCCATGATCAGCAAGCAGCAGCATGTGGACAGGGAAGACCTGAAACCGCGGTTCAAATATTAGCGGCGGACGTTTTTCAAACGTCAGCGTATCATTACCCACGACCCGTGCACCTTTATCAACCAGATACTGTGCCGCACCAACCCCCAGCCCTGCGGCCTCATCTGCGAGATACAGCTGTGGGTTGTCACGAAAATATTGTCCCCATCCGGTACGAATGAAGACGGTATCACCGGGCTTGATACGAACTTTTTGCGCTTTGGCGGTCTGTTCAAGGTGTGCGGCGGTGATCTCAAAGTCGGCGGCCAATGGCGTGTCATCATTATTAATAAATCTCGCTACATCCAGCAGGACCGCTCGGTTTGCCAGTAAGTCGCGAGGAAAATGATCAATGTCCAGCTCTGCACCGATACCACTTCGCCCCAGGCCTCTGAGGTCACTGGTTGCCGCGGCGGCATCAACGGCACCGAAGAGGTGGCCGTCACGGCCAATATGACCGATGGCATCAATGCTCGGTGCGCCATGCTGACCACTCCATTGCATGATTTCTGAAGTAAAAGACAATTGGCCGCCGTCACCAAATATGCCACGTGTTGATTCATGCGTAGCATTTAATGACATGGAAAAGGGTGGGTTTACAGAGGCGACAGGGGAGTTTTCATCCCAGGTGTGGGATAAATCAAATGTCTGTGCGGTGCTTATAGAGTGAATCCAGGCTTTATTTTCTCTATCGTCATTATCTGATGCATTGGCAAGACCGGTAAAAAAAGACACAACCAGGAGAGTAGCGGATACAGTATGCAGAGCGGTATTGAACATAACATCAATCCCTTGTTGCTGATAGATAGTTTATTTCCATCACAACGATACCTGAGAAGCGGCGGTGTGGGTATATGAAATACGTGGGAATCGCCTAGAAATATTAAGCCTTCGGCCATCAATCTAGATTCCATGATGATAGTATTGAAAATATGATATCAAAAAAACAATACATTCTAGCCATCACCATTATCGTGCTTGTCGGCGTTGTCGCGGTGTTACCCCGATATGTTGAACAGCGGCATAACCGGGTAACAGCCGGGCCCTTGCCGGAAATCACCGCCGCCGCCAAGCGGCTGCATAAATCCCTGCTGGTTGCAGACCTGCATGCTGACTCGTTGCTTTGGGACCGTGACTTAGCCAGTTCATCAACCTACGGCCATCTTGATTTGCCCCGCATGCGGCGCGGTGGCGCGGCCTTACAGGTTTTTTCTATCGTCAGCAAAACCCCGCACGGGCTTAATCTGCATGAGAATGCGGATGATTCGGATGACATCACCTGGCTGGCCATGGCCCAGCGATGGCCATTGAAGACCTGGTTTAGCCTGCATGAGCGCGTGTATTACATGAGTTCACGCCTGACAGCACTGGCCGCAGACCCTGATAAGCAGTTTATGCTTATTCGAAATCAAGGTGATCTGGCCGAGTTTTTGTCACGCCGCCAACAGCAGCCCGAGATGTTGGCCGGGCTCCTCAGTATCGAAGGCGCGCATGCACTGGAAGGCTCTTTGGATTTGATTGATGCGTTTTATGCGCGCGGTATCCGTCTGGTCGGGCTGACACACTTTTTTGATAACGAAGTAGGCGGTTCGGCACATGGTGAACGCAAAGGCGGGCTAACGCCGTTTGGTAAACAAGCCATTGCCAGAATGCAGTCCCTGGGCATGCTTATTGATTTGGCGCACAGTTCTGAAAAACTCTTTGCTGACGTTGTCAGCATAAGCCGGTACCCGCTGATTGTCAGCCATACCGGCGTGGCCGGAACCTGTAATAAAAGTCGGAATTTATCCGATACGCAATTACGCCAGATTGCTGCCACCGGCGGCGTTATAGGTATCGGTTACTGGCCAAGTGCAACATGTGGCAGCGACGTCGAGTCTATCGTGCGCGCCATCGACTATGCGGTGAAGGTTGCCGGGATTGATGCTGTCTCGTTGGGTTCGGACTTTGATGGTTCTGTGAGCACGCCCATTGATGTCACCGGCCTGCCGTATCTGACCGATGCCTTGCTACGACATGGCTTTAGTGAAGTAGAGGTCAGCAAGATTATGGGCGGGAATTTTTTTCGTCTTTTGGGTACGGCCCTGCCTGCTGCGTGAGGCTAAATATTTTTTAAGGGTTACGGATGATTAAAAGATTTATAAATAGCTTCGGCACTACGATGTATGTGCAAATATGGGAAAAACGCATCAAGGTTACCAATATTGAGACAGGTAAGATATACGATGAAGCACCATTGGTAGCGATCGAAACAGTCAATAAAGATAAGAAAGCTGTAAATGCTGTGGGTAATAAAGCAGCGTTGCTAATGGGGAAAAATATTGAAGTAATTAATCCCTTTTCTCACCCAAGAGTTTTATTTTCAGACTTTCATGTTGCTGAGAAGCTGCTTCAGCATATTTTCAAGCTATTAACAGGTGGAAAAATATTCATATTGGCACCAGCTGTGGTTATTCACCCAATGGAAAAAACGGAAGGTGGACTTACCCTGATCGAAGAACGCGCTTTCAGAGAGCTCGCCCTTGGTGCGGGCGCCCGGGACGTGGTTATTTATCAAGGCTCTCCGTTGCCAATTCATGGATTTAATTACGAGGCAATAAAAGCTATGGATAAAGAATCAACGATAAATAGGGGCAGTAGTTTTTAAATACATCAATGATGTCTGGCGAAACCATAAACAATCATCACTCAGCAAGCCGTTCCCAGGCGTCCATGGCTCACACGGCATAAGTACATCTGACCGCCATGGTCAGTCCGTTTTACTCTGCCTTCTGCGCCCGATGCAGTAAATCCCGCACGGCCCGATGCGGGTCATGGCCTGCATAGATAACCTGGTAGACTTGCTCGCTGATGGGCATATCGACAGCCAGTGACGCCGCTAAATCATGCAGAACTTTTGCCGTCTTGGCACCTTCAACAACCTGACCAATATCGATGTAGGCCTGTTCGGCACTGTTGCCGGCGGCAAGGGCCTTGCCAAAGCGGCGATTGCGGGACTGATCATCGGTACAGGTCAGGACCAGGTCACCGAGGCCTGCCAGTCCCATAAAGGTTTCGGCCTCGGCACCGAGGCGATGGCCCAGGCGCGACATTTCGGCCAGGCCACGTGTGATCAGTGCCGCACGGGTATTGGCGCCAAAACCCAGGCCATCGGCGATGCCGGCGGCGATGGCAAGCACGTTTTTTACCGCACCGCCGATCTCAACACCGACCACATCCGTACCGGTATAGGCCCGGAAGGTTTCGGTGTGCAGGCGCGCGGCAAGCTGTTCGGCAAAGTCGCTATCCTTGGAAGAGACGGTGACGGCGGTAGGCAGGCCCATGGCAACCTCACGGGCAAAGGTCGGGCCCGATACCACGGCAAGCGGATAGTGCTGGCCCAACTCTTCTTCGGCAATTGCGTGGAGCAACTGGTGGGTGTCGGTTTCAAGGCCCTTGGTCGCCCAGGCAACACGCTGGCCTTTTTGCAGGAAGGGTTGAATCTGTTTCAGGGTGTCGCGAAACACGTGGCTGGGGACAACGATAAGCAGGGTTTCCGAAGCGGCAACGGCGGCCTGGGTATCAGGCTCTATCTGCAGGCTGTCAGGAAACGGGATACCCGGCAGATAGCCCTCATTGCATCGCGAGGCGGCCAGTGCCGCCTGGTGTTCGGGGTTATGTCCCCAAAGCACGGCGGGGCGCTGGTTTTTGGATAACAGGATAGCCAGCGCGGTGCCCCATGAACCGGCACCGAAGATACTGACGCTGTTGGCATCCATGATGGTCACCGCCGCTTATTGCAGGGTTTCGCTGCTTGCCGATTCCTGTTCCTGCTGCTGGGCAAACAGGGCATCGAAGTTAACCGGTGACAACAGTAGCTGTGGGAAGCCGCCGCGGGTTACCAGATCGGATATAACCTCACGGGCAAACGGGAAGAGGATATTGGAACAATAGCTGCCCAGCATGTAGGACATTTCTTCATCCCCAAAGCCGGCAACACGGAAAATACCTGCCTGCTGAACTTCGGCGAGATAGGCGGTAGTGTCATCATCGACTTTAGCCGTGACCGTTACCATCAAGACGATTTCAAAGACATGCTCATCGAGTGATTTGGAACGGCTTTGTAGTTGCAGATTGATGTTGGGTTGCCAGTTATCTTCACGGAAGATCTCGGGCGTATTCGGTGTCTCGAATGAAATATCCTTGGTATAGACCTTCTGGATAACAAAGACCTGTTCAGGTGTTGCGTTTGTGTTTTCTTCGCTCATGATGGCTTCCGTTTTTAATTCGGTGGTCGTTAATTCAGGCCCAGCATGGGATCGAGTTCGTCATCAATATCCAGTTCCGAGAGGTCATCAAAACCGCCAACGTGAATATCATCAATAAATATTTGCGGTACGCTGCTGCGACCATTGGCGCGGGCTTCCATTTCAGTGCGTCGCTCGGGAAATTGATCAACGCGGATCTCTTCGACTTCGACGCCCTTATTGGCGAGTAACTTCAGGGCGCGTACACAATAGGGGCATGCAGCAGTGCAGTAAACAGTAACATGGGGCATAGATATTTGACTCAGATAAAAGTGATAATGGTTAGGTTATTTATTACGCTTATTTTTACGACTATTTTTTACGGCCATTTTTACTCAGGGGCAAACTGGCATTTTGCCAGGCCATCACGCCGCCTTTGAGGTTGGAAACGTTTTCAAAGTTATGTTTGCGCAACCAGCCGCATACGGTACCGGAACGTGCGCCACTGCGGCAACTAACGATAACCGGCTTTTGTTTGTATTTTTCTATTTCAGCAATGCGTTGTTGCACACTGCCCATCGGTATGTGTAGTGAGTTGATGATATGTCCTTCAGCGAATTCTTTATCTTCTCGTACATCAATGACGATACCACCCTGGTGGTTAATCAGTTGTGTCGCCTCAGCGGGACTGATCTGTTTAATACCGCGAATGACACTTATCAGGTTTGTGCCCGAGAGCATGAGCAGAATAATCAGCAGGGCAAGAAATAGATCCCAGTGGTTAGTGGCGAATTCGATGAATTGTTGCATAGTATTTGTCTTGAGAGTCAGAAGTCGTGCTGAAAAAAAGGTATGATGAGAACGATCAGAACAGTCGCTCACCTATGTTACAGATTGTAAATGTACCGTCCCTGGATTAGCTACTAGGGTTACAAAAGACTTCACGCATCATGCCTATCAGGCGCAGGGTACGTTCATCACCCACACGATAAAACACGCGGTTGGCATCTTTGCGCGAAGCGAGAATGCCCTTGTCGCGTAATATCGCCAGATGTTGAGAGATATTACTCTGCGAGGTGCCGACATTTTCGACAATGTCCTGTACGCTGATTTCTCGTGCACCGAGGGTGCAGAGGATCTTTAGTCGCAGCGGGTGAGACATGGCCTTGAGTGAACGCGAGGCGCGATCGATGTCTTCATCACGAGATATAAGCAAGGTATCTATAACTGTAACTGTATTCATACTGACTACCTGTATAAATTAACCGGCCAGCGCCGGACTTCCATGTTTGCCCCAAGGAAATGCAAGGCGCACGTAGTTTCTATATGTTCATATATAATAAAAAGGTTATACAATAATGTACCGTTTTTAAAGGAAGTGCAAACGTACGGCACGGGGCGTGCCGCACGGCCGGAGGCGCTTGTGTTACACTACGCGCCCTTTTGAGGATGACGTCTTTCCCGCTTTCGAGTTAGACTTAGTCTAAGACGAAAGAGGAACAAATGTGTCACCATTTAGCAACCAACAAATGGAAATAAGTCATTGATTCCTAAACCAATGATGCTCATTATTCTGGATGGCTGGGGGTATAGCGAAGACCCGGAGGCCAACGCGATCGCGGCGGCCAAGAAGCCCGTCTGGGATAAGCTCTGGAACGATTACCCGCACACGACGATCCGTGGCTCGGGGGCCGAGGTCGGCTTGCCCGCCGATCAGATGGGCAATTCCGAGGTCGGCCACCTGAACCTGGGTGCCGGGCGCGTGGTGTATCAGGAATTTACCCGCGTTTCGCGCGCCATCAAGACCGGATCCTTCTTCAAGAATCAGACCCTGACCGACGCCGTCGACGTGGCGATTGAGAACGACAAGGCCGTGCATATCCTTGGCCTGCTCTCGCCCGGTGGTGTACACAGCCACGAAGAACATATCCAGGCCATGGTGCGCCTGGCCGTGGAGCGCGGCGCGAAGCGGGTCTACCTGCACGCCTTCCTCGATGGTCGTGATACCGCGCCGAAGAGTGCAGAGGGTTCCATCAAGGCCATGCAGGCGGTATTCGACGAGCTCGCTAATGGCTGTTTTGCCTCGGTGATTGGCCGCTACTACTCGATGGACCGTGACCACCGTTGGCCACGTATCCAGGCGGCCTACGACCTGATCACAGAGGGTAAGGGTGAGTTCACGGCGGCCACAGCCAGCGAGGCGCTCGAGATGGCCTATGCCCGTGAAGAGACCGATGAATTTGTAAAGGCCACGGCGATTGTCCCGAAGGGCGGCACGCCGGTACAGGTCGAAGACGGCGATGTGGTTGTCTTCATGAACTTCCGCTCGGACCGCGCCCGCCAGATCACGCGCCCCTTTATCGAAGAGGATTTTGACGGTTTTAAGCGCGAAAAAACACTCAAGCTGGGTTCTTACGTCAGCCTGACCGAGTACAAGGAAGACTTTAACGTGCCTGTGGCCTTCCCGCCCGAGCGCCTGAAGAATGTCTTCGGCGCCTATATCTCAAGCCTGGGTCTGCGCCAGCTGCGTATCGCCGAGACCGAGAAATATGCCCACGTCACCTTCTTCTTTAATGGTGGTGAAGAGGACCCGTTCGAGGGTGAAGACCGCATCCTGGTCAATTCACCGAATGTCGCCACCTATGACCTACAGCCAGAGATGTCAGCCCCGGAACTGACAGACAAGCTCGTCGACGCCATCGAAAACGGCAATTACGACGCGATCATCTGCAACTATGCCAACCCCGATATGGTCGGCCACACCGGTAAACTTGAGGCCACGACCAAGGCTATCGAGGCCCTGGATGCCTGCCTCGGGCGTGTCAAAAATGCCCTGGACAAGGTGGGCGGCGAGATGTTTATCACCGCGGACCATGGCAATGCCGAGCTGATGCGAAACAAGGAAACCGGTCAACCACACACCGCGCACACGACCAACCCAATACCGCTGATTTACGTCGGTCGTCCGGCCAGCTTTGATATAAACCACGGGGCACTGTCCGATATTGCGCCGACCATGCTTTATTTAATGGGTTTGCCGCGGCCAGAGGAGATGAGCGGGCCGTTATTGCTGACCCTCGATGCCGACCGCGACGCCGCAGACGCCTGAACGGCGTGACGCGGCAGGTCTGCTCGTGGCATGCTAGCGCCGTGCAGAGTCCAGGCAGAAAATTCCTACCCCTTAGCGCCTTGCTACTGCTGGGCCTTGCCGCCGGTTTGCCGTCCGACGCCCGGGCCGAGAGTGACGAGCAGGAGCAGATCGAGGCCCAGCGCCAGCGTGACAGACTGGTCAAGCTGAAAAAAACCATTAGTGAAATGCAGGGGACACTGGATCGTGACCGTAGCAAACACGGCAAGTTGGGCAGCCAGCTACGCCATGCGGAAAAGGCCATAGGCGGGCTGATTCGCCAGATCGATATCATCGATCGCAAGCTCAGACAGCAAAAACAACGTATGAAAGACCTGCAGGGCGAGCGTCAGTCCCTGTGGACTGACCTGGCACGCCAGCGCCGGGTGCTCGCCGGACAAATTCGGACGGCCTATGCCATGGGGCGCCAGGAATACATGAAGTTGCTGCTGAATCAGAAAGACCCGTCGGTGATCGGTCGCACCCTTGTCTATTATGATTACCTGAACCGGGCCCGTACCGCCAAGATCGGCGCCATTGACACGGCGGTGCTCAAGCTGGAAAGGATTGAGGCACACATTCAGGATCAGACGGCGCGCCTGCAACGGACCCGTGAGGAGCAGCTTGCGCAAAAGAAAAAACTGGAAAAGAGCCGTATTGAACGCACCCGGGTGCTGGTCAAGCTGGACAAGCAGATAAAGACCCGAGAGGAAAAGCTGCAGCTCTACCGCGCCGACGCCAAGCAGCTTGAGCAACTTATGCAGGGCCTGCGTGAGGCGCTGGCCGATGTCCCGGCCAATGCCGGGCAGCGCCAACGCTTTAAAAGCCAGCGCGGACGCCTGCGCCTGCCGGTACGGGGGACGATCACTGCCAATTTTGGCTCACACCGCAAGGCCGGGGGCTTTCGCTGGCAGGGTGTGATGATCCGTGCCAAACAAGGCGCCGACGTGAAGACGATCTCGCATGGCCGGGTCGCCTTTGCCGATTGGCTACGCGGTTTTGGCCTCATGGTGATCGTCGACCACGGTGATGGCTATATGTCCTTATATGGTCATAATGAGAGCCTGTATGTGGAAACCGGGGACTGGGTCGAGGCCGGGGACGTGGTGGCCGCAGTCGGCAGTAGTGGTGGACAAAAGCGCACGGGACTGTATTTCGAGATCCGCGCCAATGGCAAGCCCACCGACCCCTTGCACTGGTGCAAACGTCGCTAGGACCCGGGAACCGGGGTTATTTACCGGTGCCTTTTCCGGTGCCTTTTATAGAGTTCACAGGATCGGTGCTTGTATATGGCCGGATTTTAGAAAATACTTAGGCTTTGAGGCCTTAATTGCATGGAGCAGTGGATGAACGCGCTCATTCGTAACTTTTTAGTACTGACCGTTGGGTTGATGTTGGGGGTATCGTTGGCCATTGGCCGTAGCGGTCTGGCAGAGCGTAGCGAGGCACCGGGGCCACTGCCGCTGGATGACCTGCGCGTATTCACCGAGGTCTTCGAGAAGATCAAGAATGACTATGTCGAGGCCAGGACTGACAAGGACCTGATCGAATCGGCCATCAGCGGTATGCTGACAAATCTTGATCCACATTCCGCCTACCTCAACGAAGAGGCTTTTACCGAGCTACAAGTTGGCACCACCGGCCAGTTCGGCGGTCTTGGAATCGAGATCAGCATGGAAGACGGTTTTGTAAAGGTCGTGGCACCGATTGATGATACCCCTGCACAACGTGCCGGCATGCAGGCCGGCGACCTGATTATTCGCCTGAATGAGAAATCCGTGAAGGGCATGACCCTGACCGAGGCCGTGAAGATCATGCGTGGCGATGTCGGCACCAGCATTGAGCTGACCGTAGTGCGCGAGGGTGCCGAGAAACCGATCAAGTTCAACATCACCCGCGCCATTATCCGCGTCAAGAGTGTGAAATTCAGAACCCTGGACAAGGGCTATGGCTATATCCGCATCACCCAGTTCCAGAGCCGCACCGGCGATAGTCTCGCCAAGGCGATCAGCAAGCTGAAAAATGAAAACAAAACCCTCAAGGGTATCGTGCTTGACCTGCGCAACAACCCGGGTGGGGTACTGAACGCCGCGGTACGTGTCTCGGATGCCTTTATCGACAAGGGGCTGATTGTTTACACCGAAGGCCGTACCGAAGACTCGGATAACAAGTTCCACGCTACCCCGGGCGACCTGCTCAAGGGTGCACCGATTGTGGTGCTGATTAACGGTGGTTCGGCATCGGCGTCGGAGATCGTCGCAGGTGCCCTGCAGGATCACAAACGTGCCGTGATCATGGGTACGCGCAGCTTTGGTAAAGGTTCGGTACAGACAATTTTACCGATGAACAACGGTACCGCCGTGAAGCTGACTACCGCACGTTACTTTACGCCGAATGGTCGTTCGATTCAGGCCGAGGGCATCGTTCCGGATATTGAGACCGAACGCCTGAGTGTGAGTAATGCCGACAAGCCCGCCCTTGATCGCATCAAGGAGGCCGATTTGAGTGGCCACCTGGAAAATGGCAATGGTAAGAAAAAGACGGCCGACAAGGAGAAAACGGACAAGGAAGACAAGAAGAATCTGGCCAGTGAAGACTACCAGCTCTACGAGGCGCTTAACCTGCTCAAGGGTATAAACATCATGCATACCCGTATGGGTCGCTAGGGTCGGCCTTCAGGTGAAGCGACGGGGAAAAATGCTGGCAATGGCCGGGTTGTTACTCTGCAGCGGCCTTGCCTTTGCGCAGCGACCGGCCATCGCCATCATTATTGATGACCTTGGTAACAATACCAAAGATGAACGCGCGGTAGACCTGCCTGGTGCTATTGCCTGCGCCTTCCTGCCTTATGCCCCCTATACAAAGGCCCTTGCAGGTAAGGCTCATAGCCTGAACAAGGAAGTCATGCTGCATGCGCCGATGGAATCCCTGCATGGCCATGCCATGGGTCCCGGCAGCCTGACCCTGCACATGACCGAAAAACAATTTATCAGCACTTTGCAAGAAGACCTGGCTGCGGTGCCACACGTGCAGGGTATTAATAACCACATGGGCAGCCTGCTGACACGTCACCCCGGTCACATGCTCTGGCTGATGCAGGAGATGAACCGCCACGGTGATTTGTTTTTTGTCGATAGTCGCACAACCCTTGGCAGTGTCGCGCAGAGTGTCGCGGCAGAGAACAGTATTCCAAACCTGGATCGCGACATCTTTCTCGATGCCGAACCGGGTGCTGAATTTGTTGAGAAGCAGTTTGCACGCCTGCTAAAGATCGCCCAGACGCAGGGCATGGCCCTGGCCATTGGCCATCCTTATCCCGAGACAATGAAAGTACTGGAACAGCGCCTGCAACAGCTGGATACACACGGCATTGACCTGGTCTCCGTGGCTGAACTCATTCAACGTAAAAAACAGGAGCCACCCTCATGGCAACTGTCCTCGTCCCCCTTGCACAAGGTTGCGAAGAGCTCGAAGCCGTAACCATTATTGACCTGTTACGCCGTGCCGGCATCGAGGTCATCTCGGCCGGACTCGACGACCAGCCCGTGCGTGCCAGTCGCGGCACGGTACTGATCCCCGATACCGATCTTGATAGTGCACTGCAACAGGAATTCGATATGCTCGTCCTGCCTGGTGGCCTGCCCGGTGCCGATCACCTCGACAAGGATCCGCGTATCCAGTCCCTGGTAAAGGCGATGGCGACAAAGGATAAATATATTGCCGCGATCTGCGCCGCGCCGAAGGTCCTGGTCAGCAGCGGTGTGCTGGAGAATAAAAAGGCCACCGCCTACCCGGGTGTGCTCGATGCACTGGGCAGGGCCGCCGAGGCCGAGGCGGTGGTGCAGGATGGCAAGGTCATTACCTCGCGCGGCCCCGGCACGGCGATGGACTTTGCCCTCAAACTTATAGAAGTACTGGTGGGTAAGGCGAAATGCGATGAGGTAGAGGCGGGGCTGGTTAGATAACTTGATGATTTGTAAATGGGTGTACGAATGTCACGAGAGGGCAGGCAGCCCGGAGTGAGGAGTGACTGGCCGAGAACGGCTTGCGAAATGTTGATGGATGGATGATTGATTACCAATATTGAAGTAAACAGCTCATTTAAATTTCATAGTTAGTAATGCAGAGGTCGCAAAGACGCAAAGGATGCAAAGGTTTTTAGTTAAAGGCATACAGGCGAATAAACACTATCGAGCCTGTTCTCCGGATCGATAGTGTTTTTTAATATTTTCTTTGCGACCTCTGCGTCTTTGCGCGCTTTGCGTTTATTACCAGAAAGCAAAACCTGGCTGTGTAGATCATAATGGCATAGTAGCTTTATTTACGATCAGCAAATCATCTATTTCGACCAGGTTATGAGTAATATTGCGGCACCAAGTCCGGCACTGACATAACTCACTAATGGTTCATTGGACTGAAACAGGATCGCGGCGACGATGATCAGTGCGGCACCACTGATACCTGCAACGGTGCGGCGATTGTTCTGACGCATCTCCTGACGCAATTTTACCAGTTCTTCAGACTTCCACTCGATCTCGAGTTTGCCGTCGCGTGCCTTGTCCAGTACCTCGTGCAGGAGCAGCGGTAGCTCCGGCAACTTTTCCGCCATCAGCGGTGCGTTACGACGCAGGGATTTGGCAAGGCCACGCCAGCCGACGTGTTCATTCATCCAGCGTTCGAGGAAAGGCTTGGCCGTGGTCCACAGGTCGAGGTCAGGGTAGAGCTGGCGACCGAGGCCCTCGATGTTCAACAGGGTCTTCTGTAGCAGCACCAGTTGTGGCTGGATCGGCATGTCGAAGCGACGCGCGGTCTGGAACAGACGCAGCAATAGATTACCAAATGAGATTTCCTTTAATGGCCGTTCAAAGATCGGTTCACACACGGAACGGATCGCGGCCTCAAATTCGTCGACGCGGGTAGTGCGCGGTATCCAGCCGGACTCAACATGTAACTCGGCGACGCGGGCATAGTCGCGGTTGAAAAAGGCAAGGAAGTTTTCTGCCAGGTAACGCTGGTCATCGGGGTTGAGGGTACCCATGATACCGAAGTCAACGGCGATATAACGGCCGCTGTCTTCGACAAAGATATTTCCCGGGTGCATATCGGCGTGGAAGAAGTTGTGGCGGAATACCTGGGTGAAAAAGATCTCGACGCCGCGCTCGGAGAGCTCCTTCAGGTCGATGCCCTTGGCACGCAGCGTGGCGATGTCGCTGACCACGGTACCGTGTATGCGTTCCATGACCAGCACGTTACGCCGTGCCAGTGGCCAGTAGACTTCGGGGACATACAATTTGTTCGAGCCACTAAAGTTGCGGCGCAACTGCGAGGCATTGGCGGCCTCGCGCATCAGGTCGAGTTCATCGAGGATAGTGTGTTCGTAATCGCTGACCACTTCGCGTGGCCGCAGACGGCGACCATCGGCCCAGTAAGACTCGGCGAGGCGCGCCAGTGTATGCAACAGGGACAGGTCGCGGCGGATGACCTTTTCTATGCCGGGGCGCAGCACCTTGACGATAACGCGCTTGCCGCCGGGCAGGGTGGCGGTATGCACCTGGGCAATCGAGGCCGAGGCCAGCGGGGTTTCATCAAACTCGGTAAACAACGTGTCGGTGCTCTCACCGAGCGCCTTTTCGATAATGCGGCGCGCCTCGGCACCGGGGAAGGCGGGCACATTGTCTTGCAGTTGCGCGAGTTCATCGGCGATATCATCGGGCAACAGGTCGCGACGCGTCGAGAGGATCTGGCCGAACTTGACGAAGATCGGGCCGAGGTCTTCGAGGGTGCGACGGATACGCTCACCGCGCGAGGCCCTGATGCGTCGGAACCAGGTCCACGGCGCAAAAATATACAAAAAGCGTAGCGGTCGCAGCAGGTGCGTGGCGAATACCAGTTCATCAAGGCCATGCCGGGTCAGGACAAAGTTGATATGTGCCAGACGTAGCAGTTGTCTCGGTCCAAACATTATTCGTGGTCGCTCAGGCGTTGTTATTATTCATACGTTGCTCGAAACGAGCAAGACGCAATTCAAAACGTTCAAAGTCGGCGCGTAGCATATCGACCTCATCAAGGAATTGTTCAACGTCGACGCGTTGCGGCAGTATGCGCATCTCGTGTTGTAACAGCTCGGCGAGGTCTTGTTGCAGGCTGTCGGCGGCCTGTTCGCCCCAGTTGATCAGCCCACGTACTCCGCGCCCAACCTGGTGGGCGGCGACATCGCCGACAAGCTTTGACAGCAGTTCTTCCCAGTCGATATCGATAGCGCCGAGCAGTTCCTGAATGGACTGACCGAACTCCACGTCACCGACAATCTTCACCTCACCCTTAAACATCGCATCACTCGCCTCTGTTTGCAGGGCAAGGCGGGCCAGACCAAGCGGGGTCGCGGAGATGGTCGTATCCACATGGCCCTCGGCAAAGGCGTGTACCTGCAGGCGGCCATCGACCGGTAACAGGTACACGGTCAGGTTTGGGCCACGGATGTGCAGGGCCAGGAGTTTGCCCTCGAGGGCATGAATGCGTTGTGCGGCCTGCGGGTCGAGTTGCAGCACACGATTCAGTGCTACATCGAGTGCCGACACCAGCGGCACCGGCGCTCTCACAGTTTATAACCCTTGTGCAGGGCGACCACACCGCCGGTCAGATTGTAATACTCGCAGCGTTCAAGGCCGGCCTGCTGCATCATGCCGAGCAGGGTCTCCTGATCGGGGTGCATGCGAATGGACTCGGCGAGGTAACGATAACTGTCGGCGTCATCGGTGATGAGTTTACCCATCATCGGCAAGAGCTTGAAGGAGTACAGGTCATAGGCCTTGGACAGCAGGGGCAGGGTGGGTTTGGAGAACTCAAGGATGAGTAACTTGCCACCCGGCTTGAGAACACGCTGCATGGCGCGCAGGGCCTTGTCCTTGTCGGTGACATTGCGCAGGCCGAAACCGATGGTCACGCAGTCAAAATAATTGTCCGGAAAGGGCAGCAGTTCGGCATTGGCCTGCACGTATTCGACATTACCGACGATACCCTCATCGATAAGGCGTTCACGACCGACACCGAGCATGCTGCCATTGATGTCGCTGATGACCACGCGGCCCTTTTGGCCGACACGCCTGGCCATGAGTGCGGTCAGGTCACCGGTACCCCCGGCGAGGTCCAGCACCTGCTGGCCCGGACGTAACGCGCTGACCTCGACGGTAAAACGTTTCCAGAGGCGGTGCACACCGAAAGACATGACATCGTTCATGATGTCATAACGGCTGGCGACTGAATCGAATACGCCACGAACACGGTTTTGCTTGTCCTTGCGGTCGACGGTCTCGAAACCGAAGTGCGTGGTAGGACCCTGTTGTTCGTTGCTCATGTCGTGCCCCTGTTATGGTTGGCGGGTGTTAAATATTACTCAGGTCTTTCGCCAGGTCGCGTCGTGAACGGCCAGCCGCCTTCAGGCGTTGCAGGTAGTCTTCCCACATGGCATCACGGTTCATGCCGAAATTATACAGGGTATCCCAGGCATAAATCCCGGTATCGTGGCCGTCATCGAAACGCAGCAGCACGGCATAACTGCCAACCGGCTCGATGGCCTCGATGTTGACGCCTTCCTTACCAACCTGCAACACGCCCTCACCGGGGCCATGTCCCTGTACCTCGGCGGACGGGGAGTTTACACGCAGGAATTCGCAGCTGAGTTCAAAGTGCTTGCCATCGTCGAAGGTCAGCTCGAGCATACGTGCCTGTTTGTTAAGTTTAATCTCTGTGGGTATAGGTTTTTTTGACATGGTACTTACCTCGTTGGACCCGGGCGACTACTTTCACCCCGAGAGTGTATTTAGAGTATATAACGGCTCATGTCTTCGTCACCGGCCAGTTCACCAAGGTGTTCGTCGACATAGCCACCATCAATGGTGATGCTTTCGCCAGGCTTGTCGCAGGCCTCGAAGGAGATGGTTTCCAGCAGGCGCTCCATGACCGTGTGCAGGCGGCGGGCACCGATGTTCTCGGTGGTTTCGTTGACCTGGAAGGCCATCTCGGCGATACGCGCGATGCCGTCGTCGGTGAAATGCAGCGTCACCGACTCGGTCTGCATCAGGGCGATGTACTGCTCAGTGAGCGAGGCATCCGGTTCGGTAAGGATGCGCACGAATTCTTCAGCGCCGAGGGAGTCGAGTTCGACACGGATCGGCAGGCGGCCCTGCAATTCCGGGATCAGGTCGGAGGGCTTGGTCAGGTGGAAGGCACCCGAGGCGATAAACAGGATGTGGTCGGTCTTGACCATGCCGTACTTGGTGGAGACGGTGCAGCCTTCGACCAGGGGCAGCAGGTCGCGTTGCACACCCTCGCGGGAGACATCCGGGCTGCTGCTGTGGCCGCGTTTGGCGATCTTGTCCATTTCATCGAGGAACACGATGCCGTTTTGCTCGACCGCCTCCATGGCACGGGCCTTGAGGCTGTCTTCATCGACCAGCCGTGCGGCCTCTTCCTCGATGAGGATCTTGAGGGCGTCAGACACGGCGAGTTTCTTGGTCTTGGTACGCGTGTTGCCCATGTTCTGGAACATGTCCTGCAGCTGCGAGGTCATTTCCTCCATGCCGGGCGGGGCCATGATCTCGACGCCGACACTGCTGGCGCGGGTCTCAATCTCGACTTCTTTGTCATCGAGTTTGCCCTCGCGCAGCATCTTGCGGAATTTCTGCCGGGTCTCGTTAGTGTCCTTTTCGGCGTCATCAATACCGCGCGGGGGTGGCAGCAATAGGTCGAGGATCTTGTCCTCGGCGGCGTCCTCGGCTCGATGACGGACCTTGTGGGTTTCCTGCTCACGGAACATTTTCATTGCGAGGTCTGCAAGATCGCGGATAATCGACTCCACATCGCGTCCAACATAGCCGACTTCGGTGAATTTGGTCGCTTCAACCTTCATAAACGGTGCATTCGCCAGTTTGGCAAGGCGGCGGGCGATCTCGGTCTTGCCGACCCCGGTCGGGCCGATCATGAGGATGTTCTTCGGCGTGATCTCGTTGCGCAGGCTGTCTTCAACCTGCATGCGGCGCCAGCGGTTGCGCAGGGCAATGGCTACGGCGCGTTTGGCGGCGGCCTGGCCGATGATGTGCTTGTCGAGTTCCTGCACGATCTCGCGCGGGGTCATGGATTGAGTGGTATCAGGCATAGTGCTATCGGCGACGCGACTTATTTGGCCGCGCCGTTCAGTTCTTCAATGGTCAGGTTGTCGTTGGTGTAAACGCAGATCTCGGCGGCGATCTTCAGGCCCTTTTCGACCACCTCGCGAGCCTCGAGCTCGGTATTCTGCAACAGGGCGCGGGCCGCGGCCTGGGCAAAGGGGCCGCCGGAGCCGATGGCCATGATGTTGTTTTCCGGCTCGATGACATCACCGTTGCCGGAGATGATCAGCGAGGTCTCCTTGTCGGCGACCACAAGCAGGGCCTCGAGGCGGCGCAGCATGTTGTCGGTACGCCATTGTTTGGCCAGTTCCACGGCGGCACGGGTCAGGTTACCGGAGTGTTTTTCCAGTTCGGCCTCGAAACGCTCAAAGAGGGTAAAGGCGTCGGCGGTACCGCCGGCGAAACCGGCAATGACCTGGTCGTTATAGAGGCGGCGGACCTTGCGGGCATTGCCCTTCATGACCGTGTCGCCCATGGAGACCTGGCCATCACCGCCCACGGCGACTTTGCCGTTGCGGCGCACGGAGAGGATCGTTGTGCCGTCAAACTGTTTCAAGACTGTATTCCTTAAATGAATTGCAAAAAAGGGTGGTCGATTGTACACGAGATGGGGCCGGGTATGGATTTTTTCAAGCGAATCAGGGAGTAACCCTGTACCGCAAAAGGGTTCAGGGACGCTTGCGCTTGGCCCGCGGGTGAGCGGCATCGTAGACCTTGGCGAGGTGCTGGAAATCGAGGTGGGTATAGATCTGGGTGGTGCCGATATCGGCGTGACCGAGTAGCTCCTGTACCGCACGCAGGTCGCCGCTCGATTCGAGCAGGTGGCTGGCAAAGGAATGACGCAGGCGGTGCGGGTGGACGCGGACATCGAGCCCCTGTTTCAGTCCCCACTGCTGCATGCGCTGTTCGATACCACGCCCGGACAGGCGTGTCCCGTTGCGGCTGACAAACAGGGCCTGCTCATCCGCCTTAGCCAGTCCGTCGCGCCGCCCAAGCCAGTCCTTGAGGGCCTTTATGGCAAGACGACCGACAGGCAACACGCGGGTCTTTGCGCCCTTGCCGGTGACGCGCACCAGTGCGTCGGCGTAATCGATATCGTTCAGGTCGAGACCGGCCAGTTCAGAGAGGCGCAGGCCGGAGGAGTACATGAGTTCCATGATGGCACGATCCCGGATCGACAAGGGGTCTTTGGCCTTGATCTCGAGCAGGCGATTGACCTGGTCGGCATCCAGTACCTTGGGCAGGCTGCGTTTGACCTTGGGGGCGCTGACCCCCTCGGCCGGGTTGTGTGTGACCTGTTCCTCGCGCAACAGGTAACGGAACAGGCTTCTTAGCGAAGACAGCAGGCGTGCGATACTGCGTCCATGCAGGCCCTCGCGGTGCAGCTGTGCCACCAGCGCCCGGACCTGATGGATATCCAGTTGCGGCCAGTGCTGGATGTGCCGTGCCTCGCAAAAGGCGCAGACGCGCCGCAGGTCGCGACGGTAATTAATAACTGTCTGTGGAGAAAGACGCCGTTCGAGCTCAAGGTGGCTAAAGAATTTTGTCAGCCAGTCTGTTTTGGTCTCTGGCATGTTGACGTCCGCTTACAGATGGGGGCGCAGGGTGCGGCCGACCATATCACCAATGTGACTCAGGAAAACCGTGCCCATTGCCGGATTAAAGCGTTGCTCGTCATAACTGCCGATGGCGAGCAGACCGAAGCATTCCTTGTCGCATACCGGCACCAGCGCCGCCGAGGCGATATCCGTGGCGGCATCGACAAACAGGAAGCGAGCCTGGGCCTCATCGAGCGCGCCACAGAGCGGCTTCTTCTGGCGGAAGAACTTGCTGAATAATTGCTCGAGCATCTCGTCACGAGTGATAAACGCAACATCATTGACGTCACTGGCCTGTTCTGGCGAGTTGAACAGGCGCAGGACAACGCTGTCGGCGAGGAATTCACTGCGCAAGCTATCTTGTACGGCATAGAAAACCTCATCGAGCGAGGTGGTTTCCATCAGGGCCAGTGCCATCTTCTGGATGCGGGCATTGAGTTTGTCGTTGTCGCGGGCGATTTGGATCAGGTTATTGAGTTTTTGTTCCAGCTTCTGATTATTGTCACGCAGGATATTGACCTGGCGTTCAATCAGGGAGACGGCGGTACCACTTGGGTGTGGCAGGCGCATCTCGGCGAGCAGGTTGATGTTATTCTCAAAAAAGCGTGGGTGCTTTTGTAAAAATTCGGCCACATCCTTCTCGGAGGCGCCATCGATATTCAGGTCTTTTCCCTGGTGTGAGCTCATATTTCTATCTGGCCATCAAATACATGGGTGGCGGGGCCGGTCATCCAGACAGGGCTGTCGTCACCTGCCCAGCTGATCTGCAGCGTGCCGCCGCGTAAAGCTAGGGCTACCTTATCATCAACCAGCCCCTGTTGACGAGCGACAACCATCGCCGCGCAGGCACCACTGCCGCAGGCCTCGGTTTCTCCGGCGCCGCGTTCATAGACGCGCAGGCGCATATGTGTACGGTCTACGACCTCGGCAAAGCCGACGTTAACCCGATTGGGAAAATCGGGGTGCGCCTCGAGCCGTGGTCCGAGCTCGGCCACCGGTGCGCTATCGACATTATCGACAAAAAGCACGGCATGCGGGTTGCCCATGGAGACGGCAGAAAAGTGGACTATCTCATCATCAATGTTCAGGCTGTACTCGGTCTCAACCGTATCATGGTGCATGGGGATATCGGCCGGTGCAAAGCGTGGTTGGCCCATGTTGACGGTCACCTCACCATTGGCCTCGACCTGCAGGCTGATACGGCCGGAGGCCGTATCGACGAGAATGGTGTTGTTGTCGGTTAGCCCCTTGTCACGGACGAAACGGGCAAAGCAGCGCGCACCATTGCCACACTGTTCTACCTCGCCGCCATCGGCATTGTAGATGCGATAAAAGAATTCGCTGTCGCTTTGCTGCGGCCTCTCAACAATCAATAGCTGGTCACAACCGATGCCGCGGTGGCGATCGGCAAGGTGACGGACCTGTTCCGTATCGAGCGATACAGACTGGTTGATGGCATCGATAACGACAAAGTCATTACCCAGTCCATGCATTTTGCTGAAGTTGAGTATCATGTTGCCAAGGGTAGCGCGCCCGCCCGGTTTTGCAAAGCTATTGTGTATAAAACAAAAAAATGCAATGGACAGGATTCACTGGATTAACGTGATATTTTGAGTGTAAATAAATACGTCGTTTTTTAATCCAGTGAATCCGGTCCAAATAGATTTTGCTCTTAGTCCGGTCTTAATCGGGCAACAGATGTTCGCCCCTGGTGAGGTCGGCGAGGCTTTCTCGCTCACGGATCACATGCACCTTGTCGGCATCGATCATGACCTCGGCGGCGCGCGGTCGTGAGTTGTAATTCGAACTCATGCTAAAGCCATAGGCACCGGAAGAGCGTACCGCGAGCAGGTCGCCTTGCTGCAGGGCCAGCAGACGCTGTTTGCCGAGGAAGTCTCCGGTCTCACAGACCGGGCCGACGATGTCATACATCTGCGCCATCGGTGCCGGCCGTGGGCAGACAGCATCTATAGCCTGCCAGGCACCATACAACGAGGGTCGCATCAGGTCGTTCATGGCCGCATCGACAATGGCAAAGTTACGTTCATCGCCGTGTTTGAGGAACTCGACCCGGGTCAGCAGCACACCGGCATTGCCGACAATGGCCCGGCCCGGTTCAATAATGATTTCCTGCGGGCGGTTGCCGAGTACCTCTGTAATCGTCCTGGCATAGTCAGCCGGGCTCGGCGGGGTCTCGTTGGCATAACAAATACCGACACCGCCACCGATGTCGATGTGCTGCAGGCTGATGCCACCTGCGGCGAGTGTGTCGACCAGCGTCAGGGTGCGGGCCAGCGCCTCGGCAAACGGCGACAGCTCGGTCAGTTGCGAGCCGATATGGCAGTCAATACCGTGGATCTGGAGGTGTTCCAGTTCGGCGGCACGGGCATAGGCATCGGCGGCCTTTTCAATGGGAATACCGAACTTGTTCTCTTTCAGGCCGGTGGAAATATACGGGTGCGTGCCGGCATCGATGTCCGGGTTGACGCGTAGCGAGACGGGCGCGGTCTTGCCGACTCGCCCGGCAACCTGGTTGATACGCTCCAGTTCTGCTTCGGATTCGACATTGAAACAGCGAATACCCACCTCGAGTGCACGGGCGATCTCGTCCGGGCGCTTGCCGACGCCGGAGAAGACCACGCGGGAGGCATCACCGCCAGCGGCGAGTACACGCTCAAGCTCGCCGACCGAGACGATGTCAAAGCCCGAGCCAAGGCGGGCGAGGATGTTCAGCACCGCGAGGTTAGAGTTGGCCTTGACCGCGTAGCAGACCAGGTGGGCGCGCCCGGCAAAGGCCGCATCAAAGGCGCGCCACTGGCTCTCGATGGCCGCGCGCGAGTAGACATAACACGGGGTGCCACACTGCGCGGCGACCGCCTCCAGCGAAACAGCCTCGGCGTGCAGCACCTTGTCTGCATAGGCAAAAAAGTCAGTCATGGACGTCGATCAGGCCTGGGTGTGTTGCGTCTGCTTGGCCACAGGCAGATATAAATCGCCCTTTTGGCCACAGGCCGTGAGCAGTGGCAGGCTGAGCAGTAGGGCAAAAACAAGTCGGCCGAGTCTTTTGTTATTCATTACGCGATACCATATAAAGGTGACTTGTGCGGGAGTATACCAAACGGCGCGGCTCGCGCACGCGGCTACGTGTTTCGCTATATTGGGGTCCTGTCGACGAGAATGACCTCAGCCAACAGATAAAAGGTGCAGTTTGCAGTTAAGGACCCATATATTCCTGCGTGTCGCCCTGGCCATCCTCCTGCCGATGACCTTGCTGGTCTTTGCCGCGACCTATTACAGCGAGCAACGCTACCGGCAGGAGGTCGAGGCCGGGCTGAACGGCAGCCTGAACACGATCATCGCCGAGATCGACCGTCGCCTGGTCTATGAGCGTGAGACCTTCCGCGCCCTGGTGAATGCACCGGTCTTTGAACAGTACCTGCCGGTTATGCACGATGCCAACGAGGGGCGCTTGCACGCCGAGTTCTTTGCCCGCACGGAACAGATCAACGGTTTTCTCGAAACCTTTCAGCAGATCGTGCCTTCACTACATACCCTGCGCATCCTCGATTCGCAGGCCAATACCCTGGTTAAGGTGCGCTACGGTCAGCGTAGTCCGGCACTGTTCGATGGTATCGAGAGCTTTCCCCTCGCAGAGGAAGAGATCGATGATGAGGAATACCTGGAACGGCTTTATACATTACCGAATAACGAGATCGGCGTCACCTTGTTAACCCAATCACGACTCGAACAGGAAGAGGACGGTAGCCTGCCGATGCTTGATTACATCATGCCGATTGCCCGTGATGGCGAGTTTCTTGGTTATGTCGTGGTGAACATACTTGGTGACCAGATTGATCGCATACTTGACCTGGCACCACGACCCAATAAAGGTCAGTTAATGATCGCGGAGATCAATCCCGAGGATCGGGACCGTAATGGTGTGATCCTTTATGACGATGCAGCTAAGTTACGATTTGTTGACGTAAAGTCACAGCAACGTCGCCTGCAGGATCTGTTTGCCGGCCAGCTTTATGATGCGGTACAGGAGTTTCCCTATGGCAGAATCAAGACCAGCCAGGGGCAGGAAGAAATCTATTACATCGAGTACTTGCCCTACCCGGACCTGCTGGTGCACTGGGTTGTGGCCTTGCGCATCGACAGCCAGGCGATTAGCGCACCCTTTGATCGTTTTCGTATTGCGATTGCAACTTTTGCCTTTATCGGCGTGCTGGTGAGCTTGTGGCTGGCCGGCATAACAGCGGGGCGGATCGCGAGGCCGATTACCCGGCTTGCACAAACCTTAAAGAATTATGCTAACGGTGATAACAAGGCACGTAGTCGGCAAACGGGTAGTGATGAAGTGCAGCAGCTGGCAGAATCATTTAATTATATGGCCGACACACTTGATCGTGCCGCTGCAGATCGTGATCAGGCACAACATATTATGTTGCAACAGGCCAAGCTGGCGAGTATTGGGCAGATGGCGGCGGGCATTGGACATGAGCTGAATAATCCGCTGAATAACATTTTGACGATTAGTAAATTACTTGAACGCGACAATAAAGATAAGGATCCGGGTTTGCATCAGGATATCGAATCCCTGCGTGATGAAACACTTCGCGCCTCGGAGATCGTCAAGGGCGTGCTCAACTTTGCCCGCCAGGTGCCACCGCAATTTTCATGTTTCAGTATTCGGGAATGGCTGAAAAATACCGTGTCCCTGGTTCAGCAGCAGGCCAGATCACAACATATTAATCTGTATATAGACTGTGAAAATGATTTGAATATTACCGGTGACCGTGCACAGTTACAGCAGGTGCTGATTAATCTGCTATTAAACGCTATACAGGCCAGCGAAAGAGGTGCGAAAATTATAATCGAGACAGAGGTTTCTGATAAGAAATGTGTGGTAAGCGTAAAAGATGAGGGTGACGGTATCGCTGAAGAGGATCTGGAAAAAGTTTTTGACCCGTTCTTTACCCGCAAAGTGGTGGGTGAGGGTAATGGTCTTGGTCTATCGATAAGCCTTGGCATCATGGAACAGCATGGGGGTAGTCTTGATATTGTTAATAACTTGGACAAAGGGGTGACAGCAAGCATGCGCCTGCCAATAGAGTGTTGCGAGGTGGAACATGGCTGAAAAAGAAAAAAGGCCATTGATACTCTTTATTGATGATGACGTGCGCGCCGGCGAACTCATGCAACGCTTTATGGCAGATTCGCCATACCGTTGTGAAGTCTTTCAGAATCCGGACTTTGCGATCGAATATTTTAACGAGCACGGCGCAGACCTGATCATTACCGATCTGCGTATGCCGGGCATGACCGGTATGGAAGTGCTGGCCGAGGTCAAGTCACAGAATGCCGATACGCCGGTGATAATAATCACAGCATTTTCGACGGTGGATAATGCGATTGAGGCCATGCGTCTGGGGGCCACAGATTTTATTAAAAAGCCCTATGACATGGATGAATTATTTGTCTTGATTAACAAGACACTTCAGCATCATCATCTCGAACAGGAAAATCTGTTACTCAAACGTCAGCTTAGTGACGAAAAAAACCGTTATGGCATGATCGGCCATAGCCAGGCCATGCAGGATGTCTATGCCCTGATTGAAAAAATCGCCGACATTCGTTGTAACGTAATCATTGAGGGTGAGTCGGGCTGTGGCAAGGAACTGGCCGCGCGTGCCATCCATTACCAAAGTCGCGATGCGGAAAAACCCTTTATCGTCATTGACTGTGGTTCACTGTCAGACACCCTGCTCGAGTCTGAGTTGTTTGGCCATGAAAAGGGTGCCTTTACCGGCGCCACGCAAAGCAAGCCGGGTATGCTGGAAATGGCTTCGGGCGGAACCGTGTTCCTTGATGAAATCTGTAATATTTCCGACGCCATGCAAACCAAACTCATGCGCGTAGTCCAGGAACAAACCCTGCAACGTGTCGGTGGGGTAAAGCCAATTCAAATCGATGTGCGTTTTCTTGTCGCTACCAACCGCAACCTCGAGGAGATGGTGGCACAGCAACGCTTTCGGCATGACCTTTATCACCGCCTCAATGTGGTGAAACTGCGCCTACCGTCATTGCGTGAACGGCGTGATGATATCCCCGAGTTAATCCAGCATTTTGTCGAGCACTTCGCCGAACGCTTCCAGCGTGAGGTAAGAGGCTTTGATGCCGCCTCGGTGCAACAGTTATGCGAGTACGATTGGCCGGGTAATGTACGCGAGTTGCGTAATCTCGTGGAACGTCATGTGGCCTTGGCCGATGGCCCGGAGTTGCATCTCGAGAGCCTGCCGGTCATGCCGCGGGGCGAGGCGATTGATAGTGATAACCCGACACTCGAGGAACTGGAGCAGCGTTATATCCTCAAGCTACTCGATAAGTTTGACGGTAACCGGGAAAAGACCGCGGCCGCGCTAGGGGTCAACAAGTCGACGTTGTGGCGGCGCCTGCAACAATACCAGGCCGTGGGTGAGTAAAGCAGAGACCGGGAAAAACTAAAATTGCAATGCGGGGATTGCATATTGCAATCTGCAACGGGTAGAATTAACGAATATATCATCAGTAAAATCACTATCTATATGATTATTAAGTGAATAATAAAGTTGGTACGCGAATTGCGATAGAGTAAGTGAGAGCAAATTTTATTTTAGGAGTTATAAGCGATGATTGAATCACGTCGTACATTTTTAAAAGGCAGTATGGCCGGCAGTGCCATTGCTGTGGCAGTGGGCGCAGGCCTGCTGACCCCGCAAAGCGTCCTCGCGGCCTGGCCGAAAGAGGCCTTTGAAGCCAAGGGCGTGGATAACGCCATGAGCACCCTGTTCGGCAGCAAAGATTCAGCCGCCAGCAAGGACATCAAGATCAAGGCCCCGGACATTGCCGAAAACGGCGCCGTGGTCCCGGTCAGCATCACCGCCGCGCAGTCCGGCATCGAAAGCATCTCCATCCTGGCGGCGGCCAACGCCTCGCCACTGTGTGCGAGCTTCGACATGGGCGCCAACGCCGAAGGCTATGTCTCCACCCGCATCAAGATGGGCAAGACCTCCAAGGTCATCGCCGTCGTCAAGGCCGGTGGCAAAGTCTACAGCGCCAGCAAAGACGTCAAGGTCACCATCGGCGGCTGCGGCGGCTAAGGCAAACAGGAATTTAAGAGGAAACTATCATGGCAAAAGGTATCAAAATCCGCGCCACGGCAAAGAAAGACTCCACCACGGTCAAGGCCCTGATGAGTCATCCGATGGACACGGGTCTGCGTAAAGACAAAAAAACTGGCAAGGTGATCCCCGCGCACTTCATTCAAGAAGTGAAGTGTGAGCACAACGGCAACGCCGTGCTGACCGCCCTGTGGGGTCCGGCGATCTCGAAGAACCCGTACCTGTCGTTCAAGTTCAAGGGCGGCAACAAGGGTGACAGCATCAAGATCAGCTGGGTCGACAACAAGGGTGAAAGTGCTTCCCAGGAAGCTCAGATCCGTTAAGTATTGCTTGTTTTACCCGTAAAAAAGGCCGCCTTGTGCGGCCTTTTTTTATGAAAAAAATATACCGCAAAGGATGATGCATCAGGGCTCGGGGTGTACTACTTGACTACGCGTAAAAGAAAATACGCTACACTCTGCAAATGAGAGCGGTAAAGTCACTCCTGATTCTGTTAACACTTATAACAAACCCCGTGTGTGCAAAGATAATGAATGCCCCCCTGGAAACAATAGAAATCAATCCGCCTGAGAAGGCTGATGCCGTGGTGATCTGGTTGCATGGCCTGGGTGCTGACGGTCATGACTTTGAGGCCATTGTGCCTGAGCTGGCCCTGCCACAATCTGCCAGGATACGCTTTGTCTTCCCGCATGCACCGCTGCGACCTATTACAATTAATGGTGGTTATGTTATGCGTGGCTGGTATGACATTGCACAGGCTGATCTCGGTGCACAGCAGGATGCCGAGGGTATCAGGGTATCGCAACGACAGCTTGAGGCACTGATAGAAGCCGAAATAGCCGCGGGTATTCCGGCTCACAGGATCATCCTGGCCGGGTTTTCGCAGGGCGGGGTGACCATCCTGCACACCGGTTTGCGCTACCCGGTACGCCTGGGCGGATTGATGGTGTTATCCGCTTATGTACCACTGGCAGAAACGCTGCAGACAGAGCGACATGCCGCCAATCAGGAGACGCCAGTATTTATGGCCCATGGCAGGAATGATGACATCATCCCCTTTGCCCTGGCTGAGCAATCACGCGAACAACTTATCAAGCTTGGCTATCAAGTAGAGTGGCATGGCTATACGATGCCGCATGGCGTCCTGCCGGAAGAGATCGAAGATATCGCGAGTTGGCTGCGTAAGGTCCTGAAGCTGGACTGATCAGTCCCTTTGCCAGACCAGGATACGGTTGTTGGCCGGCATTTCATGGTCGTTGCGTAAAGAAAGCCCGATTTGCCGGGCGAGCGCATCAAGCGCTTCAAAATCACGGATGCCGCTTTGCGGGTCACGTTGTTTTAGCCAGACATCAAAGCGGGCGTTACTCTCGCTGCTATAGTCTCCAGCGTAGTTAAACGGGCCATACAGGCAGAGTAAACCCTTTTCTTCCAGAATCTCGCCAATACCATTAAACATGGCCTCGACGGCAGGCCAGCCCATAATGTGTACGGCATTGGCGCTGAATACGCCGTCAAATTGCCTCTCGGGCCATGTATCGGCGAGGACATCGAGTTGCAGGGGTGGCGGGGTGTTAGCCAGGTTGGTCTCGTCCAGCCAGGTACGGATGCCGGCAAGGGTTTCTGCGCGGTCACTGCATTGCCAGACCAGGTGGGGGAGGTGTCGGGCAAAGAATACGGCGTGTTGCCCGGTACCACTGCCAACTTCAAGCACACGGCCTGTATGGGCAAATTCTTCACGCAGGATATCGAGGATCACCTGCTTGTTCTGCTCGCAGGGCTCGGCAAAGGGTTTGTTGGGCATGGCCTTAAGACAAAACAGCCGGTGCGAACACCGGCTGTGATGCAAGGATTGTCGTTATCGATTAATTAATGACGCGCCAGGTACCGTTTTCGCGGCAGGCGGTACCGGTGGCCGTTTCACGGCGGCCGTCTATAACAACATCAGTCGTGTATTCACGGCAAGCATTACCGCTGGCCGAATTATAGGTTTTGGTGGGTGTAACGGTATAGGCATTGCCCGAATCCGGGTTACGCCAGCTACTGGCCTGGTTGGTCGGGTTGTTTTCGAGGGCGTTGTAGGCCTTCTGGCGGTCGACTTCATCCATGGTCTTGCCGATCTTGCCGCCGAAATAGGCGCCGGCCAGGGTTCCGGCAATGATCGCCGCGGTACGGCCCTTGCCCTTACCGACCTGGGAACCGAGTACGCCACCGAGCACGCCGCCCACGACTGTGCCGGTGCCTTCACTGCTGGGGGTGGACTGGCAGCCAAGCAGCGACAAGGTCATGATGCTGGCAAACAGGGTGATTAGCGTTTTCTTTAACATGGTAATTCCCTCTGGGTGGTTCATTAAATAGTCAGTTATCGAGCTAACAAATTGGACCAGCAAGGCGGTCGCGGGTTCAAAAAGAAGATGGGTAAATTCTGTTACAATTTTTTTAATAGAACAAGAGAAATAGTTGGCATAAATGGAGCTTATTGAAACTCTTTATAGGCAATCGTGGATACTCCCTACATCCTCGATGCGGAGCTGCAGGATACGGCGAAAGGCCTCGGGGTCTTTGATGTGCGTCAATTCGCCCTCTTTCGGAAAGTGCTTGTCCAAAAGGCGTGAAAGCCAGAAGCGTAGCGCCGCGGCACGTAACATGACCGGCCAAGCGGATTTTTCTGCGTCATTGAGTGGCCGCTGCGAGGTATAGCTACCGAGCATGGCGGCCAGGCGTTTAGCATCCAGTGAACCGTCGCCGTTTGAGCACCAGTCATTTACCGTCACGGCCAGGTCGTAAATCAGCACATCGTTACAGGCATAATAAAAATCAATAATCCCGGTCAGTTCATCACCGACGAACAGGGCATTGTCACGGAACAGGTCGGCATGGATCACGCCTGTCGGCAGCTCATCGTGGCGATGGCTGTCCTGAAAGGCCAGCTCGCTATCCAGGAGGTCGCGTTCACTACTGCTCAGGTGCCCATGCAGGGCCTTGGCCGTCTCATGCCACCAATGCGGACCGCGGACATTTTCACGTCGCCCCGTAAACTGATGGCCGACGGCATGCAGGCGGCCGAGGGCGGCACCGAGGGCTCGACACTGCGCGACATTCGGTTGTTCGACCCCGGCACCGTTAAGGCGGTCGACGAGGGCGGCAGGCTTGTCCTTGAGCTGTCGCAGGTAATGCCCGTTTCGATCGGCTACGGGATGCGCACTGGGCACCTCGTGCTCGGCAAGGAATGCCATTAAATCAAGGAAGTAGGGGAGCTCATCGGCACTGAGTTGTTCAAAAATGGTCAGTACATAACGACCATTGCTGGTGGTAACAAAATAGTTGGTATTTTCAATGCCGGCAGTGATGCCATGAAAGTCGGTAAGTGTTCCTACATTATAATTTTGCAGGAAGGCCTCAAGCTCGTCTTGCTCGATGAGTGTGTAAACAGACATAGTTGTAATGAATAACTGATAGTGCCAAACGGCTTGCCTTTACAGCCCGGCCGTCTCGACACATGATTATTTCCAGCTAAAGATTATCCACTGCGGGACTTGCATGCCGCGCTCGATATCATTGTTGCGGGTTTCCAGGTCACCATCACCATCGGTATCGATCAGGTAGTAGGCGGGACCGCTCTTGGGTGTGATCTTCACGGCATAGACACGGCCATTGACGCTGTATTGCTCAATGCGCTCTTTGCCATTTTCGATAATGGTCACATCCGGCTCAATCGCCTCGCCACTTTGCACGCGCGGTGGTGGTGGTGGCACGATGGCATCTTCAGGGACCTTATTGTCCGCATGGGCGGACAGGCTGAGGCCGCTGGCAAGCAGCAGGCTGGCGAATGTCTTGATTCCGTATGGCATGATCATTTCCTGTTTCTTGGATAGGCCCATTATAACGCTACAATTCGAGCAGAATCTCCTGTTCTTCGGCAGAAGGCTCAAATCCGCGTGATCCATAATGCTCAAAGATAGCATCCACGACCTCTTGCGGCTTGTCGAGTACCCTGAACAGTTTGAGGTCCTCCTGGCTAATTGTCCCTTCCTCGACCATGGTATTGGCAAACCAGTCGATCAAGCCGCTCCAGAAGGTGCTATCGACGAGGATCACCGGGATGCGGCGGGTCTTGCCAGTCTGCACCAGGGTCAGGATCTCGGCCAGCTCGTCGAGGGTGCCGAAGCCCCCGGGCAGGACGACGTAGGCCGAGGCATATTTAACAAACATGACCTTGCGCGAAAAAAAGTGTCTAAAATGCAGCGGAATGTCCTGATAAGCGTTGTCAGTCTGTTCATGCGGCAGGAGGATATTCAGGCCGATACTTGGCGATTTACCGGCATAGGCACCCTTGTTGGCGGCCTCCATGATACCGGGGCCGCCGCCGCTGACCACGGAAAAGCCGGCATCCGACAGCAGGCGCGCGATCGCTTCGGCCTGCCGGTAGGAGGGGTGCCCGGGGGCCGTGCGGGCTGAGCCGAAAATGCTCACCGAGGGCTTGATACGCGCCAGTCGCTCAAAGCCTTCGACAAACTCGGCCATGATCTGGAAGATCTTCCAGGATTCGCGAGTCAGCTGCGCATCATTGATCGGCGACATGCCCGGGTGAGCGGATTTCGGTTTTTTTTCCATATACTGACGTCCTTATTTCTCTGCCTGCCGGCGTGTAATCATGCAGGCTTTCCGACATAATCAATCACTCGCGGCCAGGCGCCGTTCTCTATTTTTAATTAAAGCATTTCCACACCGAATACGCATGACTAAAACCACGAAAAAACCACTCATCCTCGTCGACGGCTCTTCGTATTTGTACCGCGCTTTCCACGCCATGCCTTCGCTGACCAATTCGCAAGGCCAGCCTACCGGGGCGATTTACGGGGTTATTAACATGTTACGCCGCCTGTTGCGCGAACATGAGCCGCAACACATCGCCGTGGTCTTTGATGCCAAGGGCAAGACCTTTCGCGATGCGATGTATAAGGAGTACAAGGCCCACCGACCGCCGATGCCGGATGAGCTGCGTGGTCAGATCCAGCCTATTCACGACATCATCAAGGCCATGGGGTTGCCGATCCTGGTCGTAGATGGCGTCGAGGCTGATGATGTGATCGGCACCCTGGCCGTTGAGGCGAGCAGACAGGGTATGCCGACACTGATATCCACTGGCGACAAGGATATGGCACAGTTGGTGGATGATTCGGTGACCCTGGTTAACACCATGACCGAACTCGTCTCCGACCCGGCGATGGTCGAGGAAAAGTTTGGCGTGCGCCCGGATCAGATCATCGATTACCTCACCCTCATCGGCGACAAGGTCGATAACGTGCCGGGTGTGCCCAAGGTCGGGCCGAAGACGGCGGTGAAGTGGCTGGCCGAATACGGCGATCTGGAAACCATCATGGCCAATGCCGATCAGATCAAGGGCAAGGTGGGTGAATACCTGCGCGACAGCCTCGAGCAGTTACCGCTGTCAAAGCAGCTCGTGACCATCAAGTGCGATGTCGAACTGGGTGATGGGCCGAACAGTTTGCAGCGCCAGCCGGTGGATAGCGAGGCCCTGCGTGAGCTGTACAGCCAGTTTGAATTCAAGACCTGGCTGGCCGAGTCGCTTGAGAGTGGCGATAAAAAGCATGGCAATCCCGCAGCGAATGCCACCAAGGCTGAGTATGTAACGGTTTTAAAGAAAAAAGAGTTTAATGCCTGGTTGAAGCAGTTGCAGGCGGCAGGCCTGTTCGCCTTTGATACCGAGACCACCAGCCTGGATTATATGCAGGCCGAGATCGTCGGGGTATCGTTTGCCATTGAAAGTGGCAAGGCGGCTTATGTGCCGGTTGCACACGATTATGAAGGCGCGCCTGTGCAGCTTGAGCGTGACTGGGTGCTCGAACAACTACGGCCATTACTGGAAAATCCAAAGCAGGCCAAGCTCGGTCAGAACCTCAAGTACGACATGAATGTGTTGGCAAATTACGGTATTCGCCTGCAAGGTATCGCACACGACACCATGCTCGAGTCTTATGTGCTCGACAGTACCGCCACCCGTCATGATATGGATTCACTGGCGCTGAAATACCTGTCATACAAGGCCATTTCTTATGAAGACGTTGCCGGCAAGGGCAAGTCGCAGGTGACCTTTAATAAAGTCGACCTTGAAACCGCCGCACCGTATGCTGCTGAAGATGCCGACATCACCCTGCGCCTGCATGAAAGCCTGTGGCCAAGACTGAAAGGCGATGCCCCCTTGCAGTCCGTGTATCGTGATATGGAAATCCCCTTGGTGACGGTATTGGCAGACATAGAGCGTAACGGTGTGCTGGTTGATGCCAAGATGCTGGGTAAGCAAAGCGAGCTGCTGGCAACGCGCCTAATGGAGATCGAAGCCGCCGCCTATAATGAGGCCGGTGAAGAATTTAACCTGAGTTCACCTAAACAGATTCAAACCATTCTGTTTGAGAAACAGGGTTTGCCGGTGTTAAAGAAAACACCCAAGGGACAACCGTCAACCGCCGAGAATGTCTTGCAGGAACTTGCCGAGGATTACGATTTTGCGCTGCCGAAACTGATTCTTGAGCATCGAGGGTTGAGTAAACTCAAATCGACCTATACCGATAAACTGCCCTTGATGATCAATGCAAAAACGGGTCGCGTCCACACCTCTTATCATCAGGCCGTGGCGGCGACCGGGCGACTTTCGTCGAGTGACCCGAACTTGCAAAACATTCCGGTACGCAGCGAAGAGGGGCGGCGAATCCGCCAGGCCTTTATTGCACCGAAGGGCCACAAGATTGTTGCCGCTGACTATTCGCAGATTGAGTTACGTATCATGGCGCACCTGTCGGGCGATCAGGGCCTGTTAACCGCCTTTGCCGAGGGCGAGGATGTACATCGTGCCACCGCCGCCGAGGTGTTCGGGGTCGGTCGTGACGCCGTCACGTCCGGCCAACGACGCAGTGCCAAGGCGATCAATTTCGGTTTGATCTATGGCATGTCGGCCTTTGGCCTGGCCAGACAACTCGATGTCAGTCGTGGTGAGGCGCAAAACTATATCGATCTGTATTTTGCCCGCTACCCCGGTGTTAAAAACTTTATGGAAGAAACCCGCGAGCGTGCACGTGAGCAAGGTTACGTTGAGACGGTGTTTGGCCGTCGCCTCTATGTACCGGACATCAAGGCCTCGAACATGCAGCGCCGCCAGTATGCCGAGCGTACCGCGATCAATGCCCCCATGCAGGGGACCGCGGCGGATATTATCAAACATGCCATGATCGCCTGCGCCAACTGGATTGGGCGTGATAACAGACAAGTACGTATGATCATGCAGGTTCACGATGAACTCGTGTTTGAAATCGCCGAGGCCGCTGCAGATGAGGCGGTCGGCCAGATCACGGCTTGCATGAGCCAGGCCGCCGAACTGGCCGTGCCACTCGAGGTCTCGGTAGGCATGGGTAAGAACTGGGACGAGGCCCATTAAAAATTTGCAGGTAGACGTGGGAACTTTTCTCCCCCTGGGGCATCTTATTTGTATACGCCATTTGGCGTCTTTCCGGCCCACTCCCTGGTCGGAAGGAAGGTTCGGCCCCCCTCATTGCCGAACTTTTATTTTGGCCCCGTTCACCCCCCTGAACGGGGCTTTTTTATGCCGCTAATTTATTTCGTTGGCGCACCCAACCAGTTTGCAATATGCTCGCGGGCCTCTTCAACCCCTTGTTTATTAAGGGAAGAAAACAACTGCACGGTACTATTAGGATAGTCCTTATTCAGTTGATGACGAAGTTTTTGCAGTATCCCGCCGCCGGCACCGCGTGAGAGTTTGTCGGCCTTGGTGAGGAGGATATGCACGGGTAGCTTGGAGGATTGGCACCAATCGAGCAATTGGCGGTCATACTCTTTAAGTGGATGACGGATATCCATAAGCAGGATCAGGCCCCGTAAGGCCTGGCGCTTTTCGAGATAGAGGGTAAGTTCACGCTGCCACTCCTGCTTGACCCGTTCAGGGACCTTGGCGAAACCATAGCCGGGCAGATCAACCAGCCGGCGTTCGTCATCAAGGGCAAAAAAATTGATTAACTGGGTGCGTCCAGGTGTCTTACTGGTACGTGCGAGGCTGCGAACACCGCTAATGGTATTCAGTGCACTGGACTTGCCGGCGTTGGAACGTCCGGCAAAGGCCACTTCGGCACCACTGTCGGCGGGGCACTGATTGAAGCGTTGAGCGCTAACCAGGAAGTTGGCGCGTGAAAAATCGATCATAGTCCGAACCGGGGCATAATTGAATGAAGGGCGTAATTTACTGTAAATATTGGTAAAAATACAGAAAAACCGAATTGTACGGAGGGTTTTCAGGTTGACCGCGACAAGCCCCCTCTGGTATATATTCAGGCCATTTTTGCGCACCGTGAGCGGCGCGGGTCAGCGAAGCCGTTTCTGCACACAAAGGGGCAGGGCGGCGCGGCCCAGATGACAGAATTTTTAGCTAACTAGAGCCCCTTGTGGGCAGGAGTAAAACGATGAAAAAGACAGTATTGTTTGCAGCCCTGGCTGTTGTGAGTGTTTCTGCACAGGCTACAGATATACAGGCCGGCAAGAAGACGTATGACACAGCCTGTTTTGCCTGTCATGCTACGGGCGCCGCGAATGCCCCGAAGGTGGGTGACAAGGCTGCATGGAAAGACCGCATCGCCCTGGGCGAAAAGATGATGAATGAGCATGCCATCAAGGGCTACCAGGGCAAGAAGGGTTTCATGCCTGCCAAGGGTGGTCGTTCTGACCTGACCGATGAGGCCGTCAAGGATGCCGTTGCTTACATGATTTCACAAAGTAAATAAGCGTTAATACCGGTGCTGCCGGTGAATATATTTAAGGTGTACATCACATGATGAAGCGAATCGCAACAGTTGCCATGTTATTGGGTATGGTCAGCACAGCTTGGGCAGCCGGTGACCCTGTCATCGGTAAACAAAAGGCCGCCCTTTGTATTGGTTGTCACGGCGTTGACGGCAACAGCTCAAACCCGGATTGGCCAAACCTGGCCGGTCAGCATGCCGAGTATCTGGCCAAGCAGATCAATGATTATAAATCCCAGGCACGTAAAGACCCTACCATGAATGCCATGGTGGCCAGTCTCAGTGCTGACGATACTGCAAACATTGCGGCGTTCTTTGCCAGTAACAAGGTAAATATCACGGGTGCGAACAAGGGCTCGATTGAGCTGGGCAAAAAAATCTACCGTGGCGGTATCGCCAAGCGTGGTATTGCCGCCTGTGCCAGTTGTCATGGCCCAAGCGGTGCCGGTAATCCGGCCGCCAAGTTCCCGGCCGTATCCGGTCAGCACGCCAAGTACACTGCCAAGGCCCTTAACGATTTTGCTTCGGGTGCCCGCAGTAATGACCCACAGAGCATGATGCGTGATGTCGCTGGCAAGTTGAAGGCAAACGAAATCAAGGCTGTGGCGGAATACATCGCTGGCCTGCATTAATCAATGGCATGATAGTTGTGAAAAAGGGTGGTCTCGTGCCACCCTTTTTTGTTGAAGGCATAAAAAACCATAAATACCGTGACACAATTGAGTAAAGCAAAAAACAAAAAACCGACAGGCGCTATTCTGCTTGAGTTCCTGGGTTCCATGAACCTGGCCATTACCGTGCTGGTGACGATCGCGATCGCCTCGGTGATTGGAACGGTGTTGCAGCAAAACAAGCCCTACGAAGATTATATTATCAAGTTCGGCCCTTTCTGGCACGATACCTTCAAGACGATTGGATTGTACGATGTGTACAGCGTCTGGTGGTTTTTGCTCTTACTCGGGTTTTTGCTTCTGTCGACGAGTGTTTGTGTCTATCGCAACGGTCCGACCATGTTGCGCGAGATGAAGCAGTTCCGGCTCAATGCGGCGCGTAATTCCCTCAAGGCATTTCATCATCAGACCAGCTGGCAGTTAACGCAATCAGAGGATGAGAGTATCAGGCTGATCACCTCGCAGTTGGAAAACGAGGGTTTCAAGGTTCGTCGTAAACAACATGATGATCATGTCTTGTTGGCCGCCATGAAGGGAGGGGTTAACCGTCTTGGCTATCTATTCACACATATTGCAATCGTTGTGATCTGTGTTGGCGCGTTGGTCGATGGTAACCTGCCACTACGTCTGGCGATGCTGAGTCATGACATTGAAATTGAAACACGCAACATCCCCGCCTCGCAGGTACCGAAAAAAAGTGTTCTGGGTAACGATAACCCGGCCTTCCGCGGTGCGGTAAGTATCAACGAAGGCGAATCGGCGAATATTGTATTCATCAACATTCGCGATGGTTACCTTGTGCAAAAGCTGCCGTTTTCTGTCGAGCTGAAAGATTTTCGTATTGAGCACTATGCAACCGGACAACCCAAGTCGTTTGAAAGTGATCTGGTTATTTATGATAAGGATCTGCAAGAACCGCTACAACAGACTATCGCCGTAAACCACCCGCTGATCTATAAAGGCTATCGTATCTTTCAGGCCAGCTTCAGTGATGGGGGTTCCAAGCTGGTGATGAAGGCCTGGCCGCTGAGGGATAACGGCCTGGAGACACTGGAGTTGAAGGGCGATGTTTTCGGCAAGTTACCACTACAGGTCGGTGATGATGTCATGACGATTGAGTTGACCGAATTCCGCAAATTCAATATCAATCCGGTAACAGGCGAAGACGGCAAGACTGAGCAGAAGAACTTTGGCCCCAGTTTTGGCTATAAGCTGCGTGATCAGAGTGGTCAGGCCCGCGAGTTTATTAATTATATGTCACCGATTCAGCAGCAAGGCCGCTGGTATTATTTGAGTGGTGTGCGTGAAAGTGTGGCTGATCCGTTCCGCTATCTGTATATCCCGACGGATAGTGATACCAGTATTAATCGTTTTATGAAATTCCGCGCCTTGCTACTCGATGCCGACCGTGTGCAAAAGGCTGCCGAGTTAACAGTGAAGGACTTATTGCTTGATGTTAAACAGGCCGAGGATCAGGTACAGCAGGGCATGGTCACTACGGCCAATCGCCTGGTTACGATGTATGCGGCGAATGGTCTGACAGCGGTAACGAAGTTTATCGATACCAATATCCCTGAAGGTCAGCGAGAAGTGGCCGCACAGGCCTATTTTAATATGCTGCGCACGGTGCTTGGTAACCTTTATGTAGAGATACTGGAAGAAGAGGGCGTAGACCTGCAGCAGGGACTCACTGAGAGCGATTCGATCTTCTTTGATGACGCCATTAGCGTTATGGGTAATCTTGAGGCCTATGACACCCCCCTTTATCTGCAGCTGACGGATTTCGAACATATTCAGGCATCGGGCCTGCAGATTACCCGTGCACCGGGTAAGGATACCGTCTATCTGGGCTGTGTTATGCTGATTATGGGTATTTTTATGATGTTCTATATCCAGCACCGCCGGTGTTGGGCATGGGTCGGCAAGACCGACAATGGTACGGAAGTGATCTTTGCCGGTTCGAGTAACCGCAATGAACGTGATTTCGCCGAGGACTTTGCCCGTATCAGTGGGCGAGTCGCCGCACGGCTGGGGCTGAATAAACAGGAGTGAGGTGAGACATGTCTGTGACACATGATTCAATACAAAATGAATTCAAGCGCAAGGCCTTCATAAAAACACTGAGCGTGTACGACTGGTTGTTTGCGGTGGCCACCCTGTACGGGACGTATTTTGCCTGGGATGAATACAAAGCATTGATGGATGTCTATGAGGTTGGCATCCTGTTTGGTACGGGCCTGGCAATGATTGCCCTGGGCTGGTTATGGAAGCCCTCCCGCACCTTGATGCTGGTAGTGGCAGGTTTGAGTCTGTTTGGGGTGATGCAGTACGGCAGCGGTCTGGCACCGGCCGAGACCAATTTCTTCCTGCGTTTTCTGCTCTCCAGTCAATCGGCGATCATGTGGATGAGCGCCCTGTACGTATTGGCAACGGTTACCTACTTCATTGGTTTGTTCATGCAGTCTGAATTTACCAATAAGGTCGCCTCAGCCATGACCTGGTCGGCAACGACAATGGGACTAGTAGGGCTGATGGTGCGCTGGCGCGAGTCTTACCTGATCAGCCACGACGTCGGCCACATTCCGGTGAGTAACCTCTATGAAGTCTTTATCCTCTTTGCCATCATTACCGCCTTGCTCTATCTGTTTTATGAGGCCAAGTACAAGACTCGCGCCATGGGTGGTTTTGTATTGCTGATCATCAGTGCTGCCGTGGCCTTCCTGCTCTGGTACACCTTTGACAAAGGTGCCGACGAGATCCAGCCACTGGTACCGGCACTGCAAAGTTACTGGATGAAAATTCACGTACCCGCCAACTTTATTGGTTACGGCTGTTTTGCCCTGTCGGCGATGGTTGGTGTGATCTTCCTCATCCGCGAACGTGCCGGCGAGGGCAGTTATGCCGCGCGTATTCTGCCGCATGGTGATTTGCTCGACGACGTTATGTACAAGTCGATTGCGCTGGGTTTTGCCTTCTTTACCATTGCGACGATACTCGGTGCGATGTGGGCCAACGAGGCTTGGGGGGGTTACTGGTCATGGGACCCGAAAGAGACCTGGGCGCTGATCGTCTGGCTGAACTATGCGGCCTGGTTGCATATGCGCCTGACCAAGGGCTGGCGCGGCGCAGGGATGGCCTGGTGGGCGGTCATTGGCCTGTTTGTGACCCTGTTCGCCTTCCTTGGTGTGAACATGTTTCTCTCCGGCCTGCATTCTTATGGTGAACTTTAAGGCTGGGTCTGTGGTCTTTTAGTCTGGAAGTGATTAAAGGAAGCTGAATAATGAAAAGACGCCTGTTTATCCTGTTTGCCCTGCTCAGCCTGTCGCTGCCGCTGGCGGCCTATGACGAGGGTTTCGAATACAAACAGATCACGCCTGCACTACCGACCAGTAGCAAGGACAAGGTCGAGGTAGTGGAATTATTTTGGTATGGCTGCCCGCATTGTTATGACTTTGAGCCAAGCCTGGGCGAGTGGGCCGGGAAACTACCTGAAAATGTGGAGTTTATCCGTATCCCGGCAATCTTCCGCCAGGGCTGGCTGCCACATGCACGTGCCTATTACACGGCCGAGGCGCTGGGGGTATTGGACAAGACCCATGCCGCCTTCTTTGATGCCGTGCACAGGCAAAAGCGCGCCCTGCAAACCGAAAAGGACATTGCCGACTTCTATGCCCAGCATGGCGTGAAGCGAGAAGACTTCAAAAAGGCCTGGGATTCCTTTGTGGTGCAATCCAGGGTGCAGCGCGCGGTCAGTATGACCAAGCGTTACGGCATCACCGGAGTGCCGGCCATGGTCGTTAATGGCAAGTACCGTACCGGTGGCCCGGAGGCCAACATCAACAGCCCGGGCAATACCAAGCAAGAGCAGCACGAAAATGTCCTCAAGCTGGTCGACTGGCTGGTCGCGCGCGAGGTGGCGGCTATCAAGCAATAAGTCCTGCCACCATCCTGTGGCAACTCACTTGACAGAGTGGGGCGGCAGGACGGGCATCTTGTCCACGGGTAGGCTAGAATAATCCTTAGTTCATTTTCTGGCGTAGTAACCCATGAAGGCTGCGGTTCTCTTTGTAAAATGCCTGGAACACGAGGGCGTCGAATACATTTTTGGTATCCCGGGTGAGGAAAACCTCGACCTTATGGATGCCCTGCTGGATTCCAACATCCGCTTTATTACTACCCGTCACGAGCAGGGTGCGGCCTTTATGGCCGATGTCTATGGCCGCCTGAGCGGCCGCGCCGGTGTCTGCCTGGCAACACTCGGCCCGGGCGCCACGAATCTGGTGACGGGTGTCGCCGATGCGAATATGGACCATGCCCCGGTCGTGGCCATCGCCGGGCAGGCCGGCACGGATCGCATGCACAAAGAGTCTCATCAGGTGCTGGACCTGGTCAGTATGTTTGCGCCGATCACAAAATATGCCTCGCGACTGCCGACGCCCGATATCATTCCCGAGGTGCTGCGCAAGGCCTTCAAACTGGCGCAGAGTGAAAAGACCGGTGCCTGCTTTGTCGAGTTTCCGGAAAATATTGCCAAGATGGAGACCGAGCATGAGGTCTTGCCGATCAAGGTGCCGAGTCGTTCCGAGCCCGCCGCTGATCGTGTGGCGTACGCCATTGAGCTGATTTCAAAGGCCAGACACCCGATGATCCTTGCCGGCAACGGCGTCGTCCGGGCAGGTGCCTGGCACGAACTGGCCGACTTTGCCGAACGGCTGAACATCCCGCTTGCCAATACCTTTATGGCCAAGGGCGTGATCCCCTTTGGCCACCCGATGGCCCTGGGCAGCGCCGGCCTGCAGTCGTATGACTACGTAAATTGTGGTTTTGATCGGGCAGACCTGATTATCTGCGTCGGTTATGACCTGGTCGAATACCACCCCTACTTATGGCACCCGACACGAGACCGCCAGATCATCCACATCGACACGACCTCTGCCGAGGTCGATGAGTCCTACCCAATTGAGTGTGGTGTGGTCGGGGATATCAAGCAAAGTCTCATACGGATTGCCGCAAAGGCCAAGCCGCATAAAGGCCACCTGATGCGACCCCTGCGTGAGGCGCTGATCAAGGAAATGAACCGTCATGCCGATGACACGGATTTTCCTATCAAGCCACAAAAGCTGATCTGGGAACTGCGTACCGCCATGGACATGAACGATATTGCCATTTGTGACGTCGGTGCACACAAGATGTGGATGGCACGCATGTTTCGTTGTGAGCACCCCAATACCTGTATTATTTCCAACGGTTTTGCCAGTATGGGCATCGCCGTACCGGGTGCGGTCGCCGCCAAGCTGAGTTTTCCTGAACGGGCGGTGGTAGCGGTGACCGGTGATGCCGGCTTCCTCATGAACTCACAGGAGATTGAAACCGCCATGCGCCTGCAGACGCCGATTGTGATCCTGATCTGGAATGATGGTGGCTATGGTCTAATCGAATGGAAGCAGATGGCCCAGTTTGGCCGCAAGTCACATGTTGACTTTACCAATCCGGACTTCGCCAAATACGCCGAGGCCTTTGGTGCCAAGGGTTACCGTGTGGAAAAAGCACAGGACTTGGCGGGTATATTAAAAACCGCACTGGCCGATAATACAGTAAGTATTATTGATTGCCCGGTCGACTACAGCGAGAACCTGAAGTTGACTGAGCAGCTGGGTGAGATGGTTTCACCCATATAATATATGCCAACAGAACATAAATTACGTCTGCTGAGTTACAACATCCAGGGAGGCATCGGTACAGCCGGTTACCATCACTATGTTACCCAGAGCTGGAAGCACATCCTGCCTCACCGGAGTAAACACAGAAACCTTGATCGGGTCGCTCAGATTGCCAGTGATTACGACATAGTGGCCTTGCAGGAAACCGATGCAGGCAGCATACGGAGTAATTTTATTAATCAGGCCGAGTATATTGCCGAGGAGGCAGGTTTCCCTTTCTGGCATGATCAGATCAACCGGAACATGGGAAAATTTGCCAAACACAGTAACAGCCTGCTGAGCAAGATGCGCCCCAGTGAAGTGGTAGACCACAAGTTACCGGGACTGATACCCGGGCGCGGTGCCTTGATGGTCCGGTTTGGAAACAAGAATGCTTCGCTGGTGATCTTTGTGGTGCACCTGGCACTGAGTCGTCGTACGCGCAAGAGCCAGCTGGCCTTTATCAGCGAGCAGGTTCAGGAACATAAACACGTAGTCATGATGGGTGACATGAATTGCGAAGTCGACAGCCATGAAATGAAGCTGTTATTCAGGCAGACACATTTAAAAGAACCTGAGTGCCGCCCACATACCTTCCCGAGCTGGCGACCACAGAGGCACATTGACCATATTCTGGTAAGTGATGAGGTGCATGTTCTGGATGTACAGGCACTGAACCAGGGTGTGTCGGATCATTTGCCGATGGTGATGGAAATTGGTCTACCAGATACGATTAAACTTGTTTGAGGATAAGTAATGGCGGATTGGAAAGAAAAATATTTTGCCAGCCTTGAAAATCTCGAGGAAAAGGAAAAAGGATGGCATGAGACCGATCAGTTATTAAGACGCTGCCTGTCACGTATTACACTGTCCGCGGATGGCCAGGATAAAAAACTCGACGACTTGCTTGAGCGGTTACGTAATTCTGTACGCAATGAAAAAAACCTGTCACGCATCCAGAATACCGTCGATGCCATCATCGAAACTGCAGCGGAGATTGCAGATAGCAAGCCTAAAAAAATTACTGTGCCACAGGTGTTGCTGGAAATACTGAAAAAGATTGAATTCCCCAAGAAATTTGCCAATGATGTAAAGCGAGTTCGCAAGAAAATTGAATATGCGAACGAGAATCGTGATCCCGCTGAGCTGATAGACAGCCTGGTAAGTCTGCTATCCGAAATAATTGAAGAGGCTGAAGATTCCGCAGGCGTGGAAAAAGAGAAAAAAGGTCTGTTTAGTGGTCTGTTTGGTAAAGGTGATAAAGCCCCTATAGAAGAGAAACAGCCGGATGTCGGCGTTGCTAAAAGTGAAGAAGTTAACAGCGAAGTTAACAGCGAAGTCAAACAAGCTAAGCAGGCAGATATAAAGCCGGGCACAAGCGATGTTGATGAAGCCTTAGTGCTGGTAAGGGATGTATTGACGGACTACCTGCGACAGATACAGGTGCTTGAACCTGATGCAGCCAGCATGGGTAAGGTGCGATTACGCGTACAGAGTATTAGTGCCCGGGGTGAGTTAAAGCAACTTGTTGCTGATATGGCGAAGATAATAAAGCCGGCCAACCCGGAACACGGGCAAGAGGATAGTGCAGGAAATTCAGAAGAAAAACATGGCTTCGAGATAAATGAGATCCTGATCCAGTTACTGGAAAGAATGGGCCTTCCAGTAGAACTGAATGAGCGCGTTGAAGCACTAAAGTTAAAATGGCAGGATGGTGTCAGCGAAGATCAAATTGTTGATGCGCTTGAAGATATTGCCGAACTGGTAATAGAAATACGTACCCGGATAGAGCGGGAAAAGAACGAGATTCAGTTATTTCTACAACAGGTTACCGATCGACTTCTTGAGTTAGACAAACATATTCAGGAAGATACTGCGCTGAGTGCAGGTATCTTTGAAGAAAACAAGAGCTTTGGTGAAGCCGTCGATGGTCAGGTAAAGAATATTCGTAGTGATGTACAGGATGCCACCGACCTTGCAAAACTGAAACTCAGTATTTATGAAAAACTCGAAATTATAAACGGACATGTTGAGGGTTTCAGAGGCAAGGAAGAGCAGCGTAAAGAGGCGATGCAGGCGCGTGTGGAGGCATTGACGAAGAAGGTCAGTGAACTTGAAGGTGAATCCAGCCAGCTACGAGAAAAGATCGTTGAAGAAAAGCAACAATCCATGCTCGATGCACTGACCCGGATACCCAACCGGCTGGCATGGAACGAAAGAATAACCTTGGAATACAATCGCTGGCGTCGCTACAAGTCACCCCTGGTGATTGCGGTGTGGGATGTAGATGACTTCAAGAAGATCAATGATACCTACGGCCACAAGGCTGGTGATAAGGTGCTAATGACCATTTCCAACGTATTCAAGGATCAGGTTCGTGAAACAGACTTCCTGGCCCGTTTTGGTGGCGAGGAATTCGTCGTGTTGCTGACGGAAACAAGCCTGAATGACTCCGTTGCGGTGATGGAAAAGTTACGCAAGGCCATTGAAGGCTGTCAGTTCCATCATGGTGAAAAGGCGGTAAAGATCACGGTGTCAGGCGGCTTCACCGAGTTCAAGGGTGATGATACGGAGGAATCGGCCTTTGAACGCGCCGATCAATTTATGTACCAGGCCAAGCGTAGCGGCAAAAATCGCTGCATCAGTGATAATGATAATTAAAAGGCTCGCCTGTTGAAGTTAATGGATTCTGCCTGGCTGGTGGTGAAGGGCTTTTGCATGGGTATGGCCGATCTGGTGCCCGGGGTCAGTGGCGGTACCATGGCCTTTATCCTTGGCATCTATGAACGTCTGCTGGCCGCTATCCGTTCATTCGATAAGGCCTGGCTACTGGCGGTACTCCGCCTCGATATGCTGACGGCCCTCAGGCGCCCGCACTTTCACTTTATCCTGCCCTTGCTGGCGGGGATAGCGGCCGCGCTGATCTTTTTTACCCAGGTGGTGCCCTTGCCGGTATTGCTGCGCGAATCACCCGAACTGGTGTATGGTCTGTTCTTTGGACTTATCCTCGGTTCCATAATTGTCCTAATGGGCGAACTCAAGGGCTTTGGTCCGGGCGATGCGATCACCTTATTGATCGGCACGGTAGTGGGACTGTTGGTGGTTAACATGGTGCCTGTCGAGACGCCGGATGCCGGCTGGTTTATTTTTCTTGCCGGCGCGATTGCGATCTGCGCCATGATTCTGCCGGGTATATCCGGCTCCTTCCTGTTGTTGCTCATGCACAAGTACAGCACCATCATCACGGCCATAGGCGAACTGAATGTCTCCATCCTGCTGCCGTTTGCACTCGGTTGTATTGCCGGCCTGGCCAGTTTCTCGCGCCTGTTGGGCTGGTTGCTGGGGCATTTTTACCAGCGGACCTTATTGGTCATAAAGGGGATTCTGCTTGCCTCGCTCTGGGTGATCTGGCCATTTCAGCTACGCGGTTATGAAATTGTTGCGGACAAGGAACGCCTGGTCAGCAGCCTGCCGCAGTGGCCAGGTCGCCTCGATGAGACGGTCATCGCTTCGTTGGGACTGATGCTTCTAGGTCTTTTCGTCGTATTAGGCATCCATGCCCTGAGCCGGCGTAAGTCTTGAAATAACATGTCTGCGAGAGCAGGCGAGTGTGTTGAATCACTTGGAGGAGGCTGGGTAACGTTCTCCTATCACATATATAGACGCTATTAGTGGTTTATTCCCGTTGCGTTACAGGTGTCACGCATACGCAACACATTTGTAATACGTCATATCTCTTTCCTAGCCATCCTCAAGTCAGCGATGATTCTTTCAGCAGTGTGCTTGTCAGGATGGCCAACAGCGATCACTGTTGTATCAACGATTAGTGCGGGAAAGGATTTCAGATTAAGTTGTTTGGCGAGGCCTTGTCCATTTTCATCTTCTAAAGAAATCACATCAAGTTCGATATGATATTTCAAACATTCCATGTTCCATATCTGCTGTGTATTTTCACAGGAAGAATAGGGGCCAGCGAGTATCAATACTAATTTCATATATTATAAATATCTTATATACCTTGTGCGCTATTTTGGATAAAAATGTTACTATAATTGCGGCACTGAAAATGATCCTTGATCAAGGTCAAGTCATTAATTACATAGAATGAATTTATGCAATACGACAAAACTATATTAGACGAGTTTCAACATATTCCTCTATTCGAAGCATTGGATGATTCGCAGCTTGAGGAAATACTTGCAACGACGCTGAAAATTTCCTTGCCTGCCAAGACAACTTTATTTGAAAGGGGCGCGCGGGCAGAACACTTTTATATGGTACATAGCGGGCAGATAAAGCTATTTTGTCTATCACCCCAAGGCGATGAAAAGGTAATGGAAATCCTGTACCCAAAACAAACTTTTGCAGAAGCGGTAATGTTTATGCCTGGGCATGTTTACCCCGTCAGTGCCGAGGCCATCGCAAATAGTGAAGTTTTCCGCTTTGATATGAGCTTGTTCCACAGAATACTAAAAGAGTCACAAGAAAGTTGTTTTCGGTTATTAGGTATTATGAGCATGCACTTACATGCAAAGATTAGTGATATCAATAATCTCACCTTACATAATGCGACATATCGCTTGATTGTCTATTTATTGGGGCAATTGCCGGCCGATGCGGCAACATTATCCGATATTCATTTAAGTACCCCTAAAAACATTATTGCTTCACGGCTATCAATTAAGCCAGAGACTTTTTCCCGCATCCTGCTGCAATTAAGCAAGCAGAACCTGATAAAAACCCACGATAATGATATTACCTTACTGGATGTTGACGGCCTGCGAGCCTTGTTATAGCTGAATCCTTATATATCCGCCCCTGCAAGCCCAGAATTTAGCCATTTATCTGCATCCTCTCAGGTTTGGGTAAGGTACTTGATATAGATCAAGGCTGTTACCTTGCTACTATGAGTAAATCAGGCTATTAGATTTGGCTATAAACTTTACGTATATAGAGTCAGGGGATAAGGGAGTCAGTCATGAGTGAAAAATTCACAAAATCCATGGCCCGAAACATCTTTTATGGTGGGACGGTCTTTTTTTTCCTGTTCTTCGTGGCGTTAACCTTTGATACGACGGGCGTACTGCCGGAGCGTGATCACAGAGAAAACATCACAGAACAGGTGGTCTTGGGCAAGAAGGTCTGGGAAGTAAATAATTGTATTGGTTGCCACACCTTACTGGGTGAGGGTGCGTATTTTGCGCCGGAACTGGGTAATGTCTACCAACGCTTTGGTAACAGTAAAGAGGCCATTATTGGCTTTATCAAGAGTCGACCAGTTAATGGCATTAAAGGACGTCGCAGTATGCCTCAATTCAACCTGAGTGACGAAGAACTGGAAGCAGTGGCAGAATTCCTGAAATGGACCTCGGAAGTTAATACGGCTAATTGGCCACCAAATATCCAGGGTTAAGGGGGATAATAGAATGCAATATCAATCACAAGCTGTTTCCAAACCGTACTTTATTGCGGCCATTGGTTTGTTTGTCGGACAAATTTTGTTCGGTGTCATACTGGGGATGCAATATGTCATTGGGGATTTTCTATTTCCTGAAATTCCCTTTAACGTCGCCCGCATGGTGCATACCAACCTTTTAATTGTCTGGTTGTTATTTGGTTTTATGGGTGCCACCTATTTTATGGTGCCGGAAGAGGCTGAAACAGAGCTATATAGCCCCAAGCTGGCGATAGGGCTGTTCTGGATATTCCTGATTGCCGGGGCATTAACCATTGTAGGTTATCTGGCGGTGCCTTATGCAACACTCGCCAAGATAACCGGTAATGACTTATTGCCAACCATGGGCCGTGAGTTCCTTGAACAACCCACGATTACCAAGATTGGTATTGTCATCGTCGCCTTGGGATTTCTGTTTAATATCAGCATGACGGTGCTTAAAGGCCGTAAAACCGCTATCAGCATGGTGCTGTTACTGGGTTTATGGGGGCTGGCAGTGTTCTTCCTGTTCTCATTCTACAATCCTGACAACCTGATTCTGGATAAATACTTCTGGTGGTGGGTTGTGCATCTGTGGGTAGAAGGTGTATGGGAATTGATCCTCGGCGCTATCCTTGCCTTCGTGCTTATCAAGATGACGGGTGTGGATCGCGAGATTATTGAAAAATGGTTGTATGTCATTATTGCCATGTCCCTGATCACCGGTATTATTGGTACAGGGCATCATTATTACTGGATTGGTGCCCCGGAATACTGGCAATGGTGGGGCTCTATATTCTCTGCCCTTGAACCTATTCCATTTTTCATGATGGTGATTTTCGCCTTCAATATGATTAACAAACGTCGGCGTGAGCATCCCAATAAGGCGGCGATGTTATGGGCGATGGGTACGCCGGTGATGGCATTTCTCGGCGCAGGCGTCTGGGGTTTCATGCATACCCTGGCACCGGTAAATTACTATACTCATGGCAGTCAAATTACCGCTGCACATGGTCACATGGCATTTTATGGTGCCTATGTCATGGTGGTGCTGGCTATCATTTCCTATGCGATGCCCTTGCTACGTGGTCGTGCGGCGGCCAATAGTAATAAATCCCAGGTTATGGAAATGTGGTCATTCTGGTTAATGACGGTTGCTATGGTATTTATTACCTTGTTCCTGACCGGGGCCGGCATTCTGCAAACATGGTTACAGCGTATTAGCGATAACCCACTACCCTTTATGGAGGTGCAGGATAAGATCTCGGTTTTCTACTGGATGCGCGAAGTCGCGGGTATAGTCTTCCTGATTGGCTTGATACTTTATATCATCAGTTTCTTTATCGGTGGTAAGGAAGAGGCCAGGGCATAAACATAACTGGATTAACCCGGGGCCATTCTTTATGGCCCCGGTGTTAGTAATCAATGCCCCAATCAGGTCCTAATCTCAAAAATATCTTCCAGGTGAATTTTCCACCTGAATAATTATTTTTGCAGAATTAACAGCCGGTTATTGTAGTGATTGAGTGTAATAATGTATCTATGGATAGGTATTTCATAGGGGAAGCCTGATGGCAGATTCGGCAAAAGAGGTAACGGCAGTGTCTGAGACGCAGGCTGCGCCGTATTATTTATCAACTGGAAACGAAGAAGCCCTGTTCGAGCATGCCTGGCAACACCAATTACCCGTACTGATTAAAGGCCCTACAGGTTGTGGCAAGACCCGTTTTATTCGCTATATGGCAGAAAAATTGGGGCGTCCACTTTATACCGTTGCCTGTCATGATGATTTGACGGCCGCTGATTTAGTGGGTCGTCATCTTATCGGCGAGGGCTCGACCTACTGGGTAGATGGCCCGTTGACCCGTGCAGTGCGTGAAGGGGGGATTTGTTATCTGGATGAAGTGGTTGAGGCTCGAAAGGATACCACCGTTGTGTTACATCCACTCTCAGATGACCGGCGAATATTACCGATAGAGCGTACCGGCGAAACCCTCGAGGCATCACCGGACTTTATGCTGGTGGTCTCGTATAACCCGGGATACCAGAACTTGCTCAAGGGAATGAAACCCAGTACCCGGCAGCGATTTGTTTCAATGCGGTTTTCCTACCCAGGGCCCAAAAAGGAACAGGCCATTATTCTGGCTGAAACCGGTATCACCGAGCATCGGGCCAAGCAGCTGGTGTCATTGGCGAATGCACTTAGGGCCTTAAAGGATCATGACCTGGAGGAAAGTGCCAGTACCCGCTTATTGGTCTATACGGCAACCCTTATCAAAGGTGGGTTTGACCCGGTAGAGGCCTGCCGGGCGGCATTGGTTGAACCCCTGACCGATGATGAAGAAACTGTTAATGCCTTAATGGAAGTGGTCTATGCCACGTTTGGCCGCTGAAAATAACAACCTGCCCCCATCAGATGAAAAACCGGGGCAGGGTTTGGCAACCGTTGCAGAACTATTGTATCTGTTTAACCTGCTATTGTTGCCAGGCATTGCTTTTATTATTCTGTTGCTTGTTTATATGCGTTATCGCAACACCTCTCCACCATTGGCTGTCTGCCACCTGCGTCAAACAGTATCGGCCAGCATATGGGCTGGTGTAATGCTGGTGCTGGTCAATGCATTAATCATCCTGCTCGGCGGCTATGATTCCCCCTCAACCTGGATAGTCGTAATCCTTTATTTCACAACCATTCATGCGACACTGATTTTGCTTGGCAGCCTCGGGTTGGCTAAGGCCATGGCAAATAAGCATTATCATTTTCCATTGATTGGGCGTAGTTGTTCGGGGGAGTAGGTATAATGAACTCCTGTTCTTCATGTGCATCGGCAACCACATCTGAATCAAAAGAGGCAATTGCTCCCCGTTTGCAGCTGAGACGACGTTTATTTCAGAGCAGTTTCTTCATCTTTTTCATCTTTGCGCCTGTACTCGACATATTCAGACTGGATTTGACACTGGGTCATTTTATCTTCTTTGGATATAACTGGACGCTGGGCCTGGATCCGCTGCTGGCAGGAGAAGCAAGCTCGCTCGAGGCGGTATCCAATATCATTGTACGTGGATTTTTACCCCTATTAGGGGTTGTGCTGGCTTTCGGCTGGACCTCATGGAAATATGGCCGTCTTTACTGTGGCTGGTTATGCCCGCATTTTTCGGTAGTGGAAATGGTTAACGGCCTGATGCGGCGTGCCAGTGGGAAGCTCAGCATTTGGGACAGACAGAAACTATCAAGGCAACGCCCCGATGGGCAGATAGTCGAGACAAATAACCGATACTGGTGGCTGGTGTTTATCGCCGTTGTGGGGTTTGCTTTTTTATGGGCTGTGGTCTTTCTGACGTATTTATTACCGCCAAAAGAGATTTATCATAATCTTCTGAATTTGAGTTTAACGCGTAATCAAATGCTGTTCATTAGCGTGGCAACGTTGTTACTCAGCATCGAGTTCATGTTTGCCCGTCACCTGTTTTGTCGCTTTGCCTGTGCTGTAGGGGTTTTTCAGAGCCTGGTATGGATGGCCAACAAACACGCGATGGTTGTCAGTTTTGAGCGCCAGAGTGCAGCGGACTGCCTGGGTTGTCATCATGCCTGTGAAGATGAATGCCCTATGCGCCTTAAACCCCGATCTATTAAACGACGTATGTTCAACTGTACCGAGTGCGCACGATGTCTTGTTGCCTGTGAACAGGTGCAGTCAGAGAAAAGCAGGCCCTCATTGCTAAAGTGGCAAGATGGGCAATCTGCATTGCAGGAAAGTGACCGCTAATGGCACTCAGGGCACCGAGGGCATTACAAGTTATACACCGCCTGGTAGAACTGGAAGAGCATGTTGGTACCTTATGGCATCGTTTGGTAACGCAAACAGCAACGCAACGTTATCCTGATGCGGCGGTATATCTGGAAGATGTGCGACGTAGTGTTGGTGTGCTGTTTCGAGCTATGGGTGGCGATGGTGGTCTCAAGATAGCATCGACACCGGCCACAGAATACGGTGCGCAACGTACCTGGTTGCAACGCATTGCCGGTACGAATAAGCATGTGGAGCTGGCCTGGCGTAATGAATCATCATTAAATCTTCCGGCCTGTATTGATGTATTTGCCAAACAGGAACTAAACCATGATCTGTATTTGTGGCTGGCTGCACTGGCATCGGCAGATGGTGGCATCAGGCAAGAGCAGAATGACTGGATTAATTATAACCAGTGGTTGAGTTGCAAGGTATTAAAACGCTTTCCGGGCCTGATAAACCGTTATCAACGTCTGGTCGAGGCGCAGTTGGCATTACGACCCGATGTGAGAAATTTAACTACTGATGCCGCCAAACTGGAACTCGCTATCCAGCATGCTTTAGAGCATCCGGGGCAGGCAAGAGCCTTACCCGATCTATCAAAGCCTCCACGTTATCTACCGCAGCCCGTTTTCCTGTGGCTGCATCCCTCACCGCCGCTGTCTGCAACGGCTTCAACCTTACCCCAGGATGATGAAGCTATGCCCGAGGCTAATGGAGAGGTTATTGACCCACAGGAACAACGTCGCTATCGGGCGGAAAAAGTCGATATGCCTGATGGTAAAAACGGCCTGGTACTGGATCGATTTGAAAATATATTCAGCTGGGCCGAATACATCAAGGTTGATCGTAGCACGGACGAGGATGAAGACCTGGAATCAGCAGAAGATACGGCAAAAGACCTTGAACAGCTGAGCGTCGCACGTGACAGTAAAACCACGGCAAAACGCATACGGTTTGACCTTGATCTACCATCGGCTGAGAGTGATGACAGCCCCTTGGGGGAAGGTATCCTGTTACCAGAATGGGATTACCGAAAAGGTGAATTAATCAAAGACTATTGCTGCCTGCAGCCAATGATTGCCGATACAGCGGAGGCAATAGAATTACCCACAGCATTGCGTAGCACAGCAAAGCGGCTTCGCAGTCAGTTTGAAGCACTGGTTCCATCACGGATCTGGTATCGCGGCCAGCAGGAAGGCAGTGAAATTGATCTCGATGCTTACCTTGATTTTATTACTGAGCAAAAACAGACGCGGGCAATTGCCGAGCAGGGTATGTACCGTGAATTCCGTGGCGGGATACGTGACCTGGCCTGTTTATTACTTGCGGATCTGTCACTCTCAACCGACTCCTGGGTAAATAATCATGCAAGGGTTATTGATGTAGTACGTGATAGCCTGTTGTTATTTGCCGAGGCACTTTCGGCCACGGGTGATCAATTTGCCATGTATGGATTTTCATCACGTTATCGGCAACATATTCGTTTTCATACCTTAAAGACATTTAACGAAGCGCATAACAATATTTCGCGTGGCCGTATTAATGCCATCAGGCCAGGTTTTTATACTCGCATGGGTGCGGCAATCCGGCAGGCAAGTGAGATACTAAGTAAGCAACCCGCCAGCCAGCAATTATTATTATTGCTCACTGATGGCAAGCCCAATGACCTGGATCAGTATGATGGGCGTTATGGTATTGAAGACACACGCATGGCGTTGATTGAGGCACGTCGCCGAGGCCTGCAGCCATTTTGTGTGACCATTGACGAAAAGGCAGGCGATTATTTACCCTATATGTTTGGCGCGGATAATTATGTAGTGATACGTAAACCCTCTGAACTGCCACGTGAATTACCTTTGTTGTATGCGCGACTCACGCATTAGTTAATTATGAATATTAAAGAATTACTCATGCTACGCACTGATGTCTAAAATTAAATGATCATTTTCATTGTATGGTGAAACATTGAAAGAATATCTACACAAAGTCCGAAACCTGGCAATCATCTTTATATTACTGATTGTCAGCGGGCAGGTTGCTGCTGCGGGAATTCAGGATCATTTTCCATTAATCCAGAAATTCTTTCCAGAAGCTGATGGTGTTGGTGATCTTGAAGGCCAACCAGCATCTGCTGCGGTACTTAAAGGCTCGAATGTCCTGGGTTATGTCTATTACACAGATGATGTTATAAAAATTCCCGCCTACTCAGGTAAACCAATACGAACCCTGGTTGGTTTTGATATAGAGGGCAAGATCGTGGGGTTGAAGATAGTACACCACGAGGAACCTATTCTTGTGGTGGGTATATCCGATGCGGATTTACAGGCGTTCATAGATCAGTATCTAAATAAATATGTTAATGACAAAATAAAAGTTGGTGGCAGGGATCGAGATGGATATAAATCGATTGATTCCATCAGCGGTGCAACCATTACGGTTATGGTGCTTAATGCGACGATAAATCAATCAATGCGTAAAGTCGCAGAGGCACGTGGCCTGTTGAGTCTCGACGGTGAAATATTGGCCCAGACGAAAGCATTTGATGAAGAACCAATTTGGATTTATGTCTGGCGCGGCAAAGTGTTCCAGATTTCAGTTTTAATTCTTGGTCTGGCCGTATTGATGCTGATTCTGGTTATGCAGGACTGGATTGCACAGCACCCAACTTTTTTAATCTATTTGCGTACTGGATTCCTCATCTACACGGTAGTCTTTATTGGCTGGTATTCGCTGGCACAACTTTCAATTGTCAATATCTTTACCTTTGTTAATTCTTTTATGCATGGTTTCAGCTGGGATAATTTTCTTATTGACCCGATGATGTTTCTTTTATGGGGCTTTGTTGCAGTCACGGTTCTATTGTGGGGCCGTGGCGTGTATTGCGGCTGGCTTTGCCCTTTTGGCGCCATGCAGGAATTGATTTTTCGTATTACGGAGCGTTGTAAGTGCCCAACATTCGAATTCCCTGAAGTCGTGCATGAACGTTTATGGGCGATTAAATATATTATTTTGCTGGGATTATTTGCAGTATCGATGCAGTCATTGGTTATGGCGGAAAAACTGGCTGAAGTAGAACCTTTTAAAACCGCGGTAACATTACGCTTTGCCCGGGAATGGAGTTATGTGCTCTATGCTGCTGGATTGTTATTGATATCTGCATTTAATCGAAAATTTTATTGTCGCTATGTTTGCCCGCTTGGGGCGGCACTAACGTTCCCGTCTAAATTTCGAATTTTTGAGTGGCTACGACGCTACAAAGAATGTGGGCGACCCTGCCAGATCTGCAGAAATGAATGTGAAGTCCGCGCCATACGCTCAACTGGTGAGATTAATGCCAATGAATGCCATTATTGTCTGGATTGCCAGGTCACCTACTGGAATGCCTATAAATGCCCACCGCTGGCAGAAAAACGTAAAAAAAGAGAACGTACCAGTAAATTGAGTGAGTCTATGCAGAAATAATATATTGATATATATAGTTATTTATATATGTAGGGATTTTTTTATTTTTTCCGCGCCTCCTCAGGTTTTCTCGCTTGACCTATATCAAGGAACTTCTGAAATATAAGTAATAGTTTTCCAAACATAGGGGATTGATATTTCTAACCATAACCACTCTATGAGGAAGCTGTTATGAACTATACGAAACTGTCTATTACAAGCGTGATACTGGCCGGGGTTCTAGCCGGTACTGCGGGGTATGCGGCAACGGGTGAGCATCCTGGAACGCCTGAAGAAGAAATGCGTTACAAGGGTGCGCCAGTACCTATTGACCCAGGCGCAGCAAAGGAGCAACTCACACCCGGTGCACCAGCAATAAGCGAGGATGAATTTGCCCGTGCCAAGACAATCTTCTTTGAACGTTGTGCCGGTTGTCATGGTGTTTTACGCAAAGGCGCCACGGGTAAGCCGTTAACCCCGGATATTACCTTACCCAAGGGAACTGAGTACCTGAAGGCTTTCATTGGCTATGGTTCCCCTGGTGGTATGCCAAACTTTGGTTCGTCAGGTGAGCTAGCACAAAAAGATGTCGATTTAATGGCGCGTTATTTGCAGCATGAGCCACCCGTGCCCCCAGAATATGGCATGAAAGAAATCAGGGATAGCTGGAAGGTTCTTGTTCCGGTAAATAAGCGCCCTAAAAAGCAGGAGAACAAATATAATCTGAAAAATGTCTTCTCGGTCACCCTGCGTGATACAGGGGAGGTCGCCATCATTGACGGTGATAGCAAAAAGATTATCAACATAGTCAAGACAGGTTATGCGGTTCATATATCACGCATGTCAACCTCAGGTCGTTACCTTTATGTTATTGGTCGTGATGCCAAGATCAATCTGATTGACCTGTGGATGAAGACGCCTGACAACGTTGCCGAGATCAAGGTCGGTATGGAGGCGCGATCAGTAGAAACCTCCAAATACAAGGGCTATGAAGATACTTATGCCATTGCAGGTTCATATTGGCCACCGCAGTACACCATTATGAAGGGTGATACCCTGGAACCGCTGAAAATCGTGGCAACGCGTGGTATGACTGTAGATACACAGGAATATCATCCGGAACCTCGTGTAGCCGCAATTGTTGGATCACACGAGAAACCGGAATTCATTGTCAACGTCAAGGAAACCGGCAAGATCCTGATGGTGAATTATTCGGACCTGGAAAATCTCCAGGTTACTACTGTGAATGCAGCGCGTTATCTGCATGATGGTGGCTGGGATTCATCTTTGCGTTACTTCCTGACTGCAGCCAACAAATCAAACAAGATCGCGGTAGTGGATTCAAAAACCTCCAAGCTGGAGGCATTGGTTGATGTTGGTCAGATTCCTCATCCTGGACGTGGCGCCAATTTCAAGGATTCAAAATACGGTCCGGTATGGGCAACCAGTCACCTGGGTGATGACACCATCTCTTTGATTGGCACAGATCCAAAAGGCCATAAGAAGAATGCCTGGAAAGTTGTGCGCACACTGAAGGGGCAGGGGGGAGGCTCGCTGTTTATCAAGACTCATCCAAAATCCAGCCATCTGTATGTTGACACACCTTTAAATCCAGATAGCGCAGTCAGTCAATCAGTTGCCGTGTTCGATTTAAAGAACATCGACAAGCCTTATACGGTTCTGCCAATTGCTGACTGGGCGAAGCTGGGTGAGGGCCCCAAACGTGTTGTACAGCCTGAGTTCAATGCCAAAGGTGATGAAGTCTGGTTCTCCGTCTGGAGTGGCGCAAAGCAGGAATCAGCGATTGTTGTTGTTGATGACAAGACTTTGAAGCTTAAAAACGTCATTAAAGATAAACGTCTGGTAACACCAACCGGTAAGTTTAATGTGTATAACACTATGCATGATGTTTACTGAACGTAACTGAAGCTGGATTGGCGGGGGGATTACTCTCCCCGCCTATTCTTAAGTCGCAGGCCAGAGGCAATGTAATGAATCAGTCAAAAAAAGTGTATCTGGTAGGAACCGGGCCTGGAGACCCTGAATTATTAACCGTTAAGGCTTTGCGTTTATTGCAAAATGCTGATGTGGTTATTTATGACCGACTGGTATCCGAAGCCATCCTGGAGCAGATCCCAGCAGGCGTTAGCCGGATTTATGTTGGCAAGAAGTCAGGCAATCACACCTTGCCACAAGACGAAATTAATCAATTATTATTAAATCTGGCAGAAGGCCAGCGCAGTATAGTTCGCTTAAAAGGGGGCGACCCTTTTATCTTTGGACGGGGTAGTGAAGAAGCCTTGTCACTAGCAAAACATGGTATCGCATATGAAGTTGTACCCGGTATAACGGCCGCATCTGCCTGCACGACATATGCGGGTATCCCGCTTACACATCGCGGACTGGCACAGGGGGTGCAGATTGTTACGGGGCATAGTCAGGCAGGTCAAGCCCTTGAACTGGATTGGGCGGTCCTGGCCGACTCGAATAAAACAATCGTTATTTATATGGGTCTGGCAAATATCGATTTAATTACCAGTAAGCTGATGGATGCAGGTCTGGATGCGAATATTCCTGCTGCAGCTATCCAGAATGGTACTACAGCACGCCAGCAGCGGGTATTATCGACCTTGTCTTTGCTATCAGCCGATGTAAAAAAAGCAATGTTACAACCACCTGTTATTTTCGTCATTGGCAAGGTTGTTTCACTCGCCAGGGAACTAGACTGGTTTGAGACTGAAGACGCTATGAGCGATTATTTTGCAGACAGGAATCAAAGTCTGCATGGCTAGTCTAAATATGAAAATCTTAAGACTATGCCTTTCGATCATGATGACGTCACTGTTATGTAGCCCGGTTTATTCCGCAGACAGTCATACTAACGACTATCAGTCATTATCCAAACAGAGGCGTGAAGAATTACACAACCTTCTTCTCCAGGACTGTGGTTCCTGCCATGGTATGACAATGAAGGGCGGCTTAGGTCCGGCATTGACACCGGATGCGCTCAGTAACAAATCTCGGCAGATGATTGAGGCGACGATATTATATGGGCGGCCGGGGACGCCAATGCCACCCTGGAATACATTATTAACCAAAGAAGAAGTGCGATGGTTAGTTGATACATTATATTCGGGTATAGCGCCATGAATATTATGCCTAAAGTGTTTTTAGGTTGTTCGTTCAGCCTGTTGGCAGCCTGTACAAGTTTGCGCGGCACGGGTGACCTTGGTGTTGTTATTGAGCGCGGCAGCGGCAGTGTTCAGATCGTGGAAACAAGCAATATAACAGCCTTGTCACAAATTGATGGATTAGGTGACCTGTCCCATGCTTCTGTCGTGTATTCGCGTGATGAACGTTACGCCTACATCTTTGGACGTGATGGCGGGCTTACCAAAATTGATATTCTTACAGCAAAAATAACCAAACGTATTATCCAGGCCGGCAACAGTATAGGCGGCGCAATCTCGCAAGACGGGAAGCTCGTGGCCGTGTCAAATTACAAGCCGGGGGGGGTGAAAGTCTTTGATTCCAATAGACTCGAACTGCTTGCAGATATCCCGGCCACTTATGCCGATGGCAAGCAGAAATCAAAAGTGGTGGGACTGGTTGATGCACCGGGTCAACGTTTTGTATTTTCACTCTATGACGCAGGCGAAATCTGGCTGGCAGACCTTAGTCATGGAACACCGGAAATTACCCGGTTTAAAAATATCGGTAAGCAGCCTTATGATGGTTTGATTACACCGGATGGTCGTTACTATATCGCCGGCCTGTTTGGAGAGGATGGTTTGGCTGTATTGGATCTATGGCATCCGGAACAGGGTGTGAAACGCATCCTGAATAATTATGGTCGTGGTAGTAAAAAAATGCCGGTTTATAAAATGCCTCACCTGGAAGGTTGGGCTATGACCGAGGACTATGCATTTCTGCCGGCAGTTGGTCGTAATGAGGTCCTGGTGGTGAATCGTCGCAACTGGAAGCAGGTTGCGTCAATTCCTGTGCATGGCCAGCCGGTATTTGTCATGGCGCGGCCGGATGGCAGGCAAGTATGGGTGAATTTTGCCCACCCACGCAATGATACAGTACAGGTGATTGATACTGAGCGTCTGCAGGTCGAGAAAATACTTAAACCGGGTAAAGCCGTGCTGCATATGGAATTTACCCCTCGAGGCGAGCATGTCTGGATATCGGCACGTGATGCCGGGAAGGTCACTGTTTATGATACAGAGAGCTTTAATGTCATTAAGACAGTACCGATGGCAAAGCCCAGTGGCATCTTCTTCACAAACCGTGCGCACCGTACTGGATTATAAGTCAGCTGGAGTTTTTCATGCATAGAGCGAATACTGACATTGAACAATTTGCTAAGTATCAGCCTGACAGTCTGGAGAAGCGCTTATTAAACGATTTTCAGCATAATTTTCCACTAATATCACGTCCATTTCAGAAAATTGCTGAGAAATTAAACACCAGTGAAGAAGTCATTATTGACGCCTTGGCTCAGCTACAGGAGCAGGGGTTTATCAGCCGTGTGGGTGCGGTGTTCCGGGCTAACAGCGTTGGTGCCAGTACCCTGGCAGCGATGGCCGTACCGGAGCATCGACTAGAAGAAATCGCAGCAATGGTCAGTGACTATAGCGAGGTCAACCATAACTACCAGCGTGAGCATCACTTTAATCTGTGGTTTGTGCTGACTGCCAGCGATGAACAGGTACTCAATGCGGTGCTTGATGATATTGAGCATCGTAGTGGCATTCCTGTGATGTACTTACCGATGCTGGAGGATTATCACATCGACCTGGGATTTGACTTGAAATGGACATGAAAGTCACACTTCGCCTGCCGGAATTGCCTGCGCAGGCCATACTGGATGAACAGGATCAGTCATTAATCACCTTGATCCAGACAGGCCTGCCTCTCAGCGCAACGCCTTATGCTGATCTGGGTAAGCAGCTTGGTATGGACGAATATGAGGTTATCGAGAGACTGAAACGATTAACCAGTGAAAATATTATCAAACGTTTCGGCGTAGTAGTACGCCATCATGAACTCGGGTACCACGCCAATGCCATGACGGTATGGAATATCCCTGATGAGATTGTCAGTGAACTGGGTTCATGCATGGGGCAGTTTGAATTTGTGACCTTGTGTTATCGTCGTCCGCGTCGATTACCGGAATGGCCGTATAACCTGTTTACCATGATTCACGGGCAGGATCGGGATGATGTGTTGGCTAATATTCGATTATTGATAGAACGCTGCGGCCTGGATGCGATTGAGCATGATGTGTTGTTCAGTACGCGCCGATTCAAGCAACGCGGCGCTATTTACCATAAGACGAATACTATACATGCGGCAAGCTAACCATGGATGAAATTGACCGTAAAATCATTAACACATTGCAGACAGGCTTCCCCTTGAGTGAAGAGCCCTATGCAGAGGTTGCGGATCAGCTAGGCGTAAGTGAAAAAGACTTGTTAAATCGCCTGTCAGGCTTGCTTGAGAATAAAGTGTTAACCCGTTTTGGTCCGATGTACGACGCACAAAAGCTAGGCGGTGCATTCAGCCTGGTAGCCGTGCGTGTGCCTGAAGGGGATTTTCACAGGATTGCCGAGATAGTGAATAGCTATCCGGAGGTGGCGCATAATTACCAGCGTGATCATGACTTTAATATGTGGTACGTGCTGGCAACGGAAACGCCCGAGAAAATTAATGAAGTCAATTACGACATTGAGCAACGCACGGGCTTGAAAGTATTTAATATGCCCAAGCTGGATGAATATTATATTGGTCTCCAATTACCGGTTTGATGTGAAGAAAATATGATGAATACCGTAGCTACAGCGCACAAGTCAGAATTGGAGCAGGGTGCCCTGCTGGACGAGATTGATCGAAAGATTATTCGTGCCACCCAGTCGGGTTTGCCGCTTGTTTCCCGCCCGTATGATGATGTCGCCAGTCGTGTAGGGATTAGTGCTGGCGAGGTCATTGCACGTATGCATACTATGCAGCAACGGGGCATCATTCGTCGCATTGCCGCCGTGCCGAATCATTACTCCCTGGGTTATAAAAGCAATGGTATGACTGTATGGGATGTACCAGACGATCGCGTCAATGAGCTTGGCCGGCAGGTCGGGGTACTTGGGTTTGTCAGCCATTGTTATCATCGCCCACGTTATTTACCTGACTGGCCGTATAACCTGTTTGCCATGGTGCATGCGCATAATCGTGACGAAGCGATGTTGCTGGTATCCAGAATTGCCGATTTGCTGGGGGATGCCGACCGGGGACATGATGTCCTGTTTAGTCAGCGTATCCTGAAAAAAACCGGCCTGCGACTGTCCACCTGAGAGATTAACTATGTTTCGTATAAGCGAATACATGCGCGAGCTGAAAGCCCCGAGCCCGATTGGCAATAAACGCAATCCGCCGGGGCCAGTCGTTATCTGGAACCTGATACGGCGTTGTAACCTGACCTGTAAGCACTGTTATTCGATTTCAGCTGACAAAGACTTCCCTGGCGAGCTCTCGACACAGGAAGTATTTGATGTAATGGACGATCTGAAAGCATTCAGGGTGCCGGTTTTGATTCTATCCGGCGGGGAGCCGTTATTGCGCCCCGATATCTTTGACATTTCCAAACGGGCTAAAGAGATGGGCTTTTACGTAGGCCTTTCTACCAACGGAACCATGATCGATGAGTCCAATATCGATGCCATTGCCGGAATAGGCTATGACTATGTTGGCATCAGTATTGACGGTGTTCGTGAAACCCATGACAGGTTTCGTCGCAAGCAGGGCGCATTTGATGAATCTATGCGGGGTATACGCCTCTGTCATAAGGCGGGGATTAAAGTCGGCATGCGCTTTACCCTCACCATGGATAACGCGCATGAGCTCCCCGAGCTATTAAGCATTATGGAGCAGGAACAGATTGACAAATTTTACCTCTCACATTTGAATTACGCAGGGCGCGGCAATAAAAATCGTAAAGATGATGTTATTCATCAGCTTACTCGAAATGCGATGGACTTGTTATTTGATACCTGCTGGCTTCATATTGAAGAAGGGCGCAGACGTGAATTTGTCACGGGTAATAATGATGCAGACGGTGTTTACCTTTTATACTGGATAGAAAAACATTTCCCCGAAAAGCTGGAGCATATGCGGGCAAAACTGGCACAGTGGGGAGGTAATTCTTCCGGGGTTAATATTTCCAATATTGATAACCTGGGCAATGTTCATCCCGATACCTTCTGGTGGGATTATGATTTGGGCAATGTTAAGGATCGTCCCTTCTCTGAAATCTGGCCGGACCGTACAGACCCGCTAATGGATGGACTAAAGTCCAGCCCGCGCCCGTTAAAAGGCCGTTGTGGCCAATGCACGTACCTGGATGTATGCGGCGGTAATACCCGCGTACGCGCCTACCAGTTAACCGGTGATTTCTGGGCAGAAGACCCCGCCTGTTACCTTGACGATGAAGAAATTGGCGTGGAGACGACTGAAGCGCGTTTACAGGTCACACCCTGGTCGCGAAAGAAAAAACTCGCATGACGACTCCCAGTATGAATAGATTCGTTGGCGCGATTTTTTTCAGTTATTTGTCGTTAATTTCTATCAGCAGTCATGCCGAAAAGGCTCACACAGAAATAAATGCAGCACAGGGGGTGTATCAGCAACATTGTGCAAGTTGTCATGGTATCAGCCGCCTGGGCGGTATGGGGCCGGCACTGTTACCGGAAAACCTGAAACGGCTGCGAAAAGGTAAGGCGCTGGAGGTTATTAAGAGCGGCCGTGCAGCAACCCAGATGCCTGCCTTTGGTGAAATTATAGCGCCCGAACAAATAGCGTTACTCGCAAAATACATCTATACGCCATTACCCAGCATTCCGCACTGGGGGATGTCTGAAATAGAAAAATCCCATCTTATCCATTACAAAACAGGCAGTCTCGGTAATAAACCCGTGTTCAAGGCGGATATGCTCAACCTGTTTATCGTGGTTGAGCTGGGTGATCACCATGCCACGTTACTGGATGGCGACAAGTTCGAGGCCATTCATCGCTTTAAAACGCGGTTTGCCTTGCATGGTGGCCCCAAATATTCACCCGATGGACGCTATGTCTATTTTGCCTCTCGTGATGGCTGGATCAGCAAGTTTGATATCTACAATCTGAAAATGGTCGCGGAGATAAGGGCCGGCATTAATACCCGTAACCTGGCCGTATCCGGTGACGGTCGTACCGTCATGGTAGGCAACTATTTGCCCCACACACTGGTCGTGCTGGATGCAGAAAACCTGAAGCCCATTGAGGTGATCCCGGTCAAAGACAAAACCGGCAAGACATCACGGGTCAGTGCTGTTTATGCGGCGGCGCCACGTAACAGTTTTATTGCAGCACTGAAAGATATTCCCGAGGTCTGGGAGGTTTATTACAACGATAAACATGAACCGGTTTATAACGGCCTGGTTCATGATTACCGGCAGGCTGAGGGTATTGAAGACAAGGGGGCATTCCCGATTCGGCGGATACCACTGGATGATTATCTTGATGATTTTCAATTTGACCAGTCATATACCCATTTAATGGGGGCCGCACGTAATGCAAAAAATGGTCAGGTCATCAATCTGGATATCCGCCGCAAGGTCGCTGATTTGGAACTAACCGGTCTGCCGCACCTGGGTTCCGGTATCACCTGGCTGTACAAGGGTCACCCGGTGATGGCAACACCCAACCTGAAGAAGGCCGAAATCAGTATTATTGATATGACAACCTGGAAAACCATTAAGCGTATCAAAACGCTGGGGCCGGGCTTCTTCATGCGTAGCCACGAAAACTCACCATATGCCTGGGCAGATGTGTTTTTTGGGCCAAATAAAGAAGCCGTACACGTGATCGATAAACAAAGTCTTGAAATCATAAAAACCCTCAGGCCTTCCCCGGGCAAGAATGCGGCGCATGTTGAGTTTGACCGTTATGGTAAACACGCCTTACTGAGTGTGTGGGATATTGACGGTGAATTGATTGTTTATAATGCAGATACGCTAGATGAAATTAAGCGCCTGCCTATGAAAAAACCATCGGGTAAATATAATGTGTTTAACAAGATCAATCGTTCAGCGGGCACTAGTCACTGAATAGGATTGATGAAAGCCCGGTAGTGGTCACGGGTGGATGGGTATCGAATTGCCTCTCAGTGCTGTGGGACGGCTGAATGCCCGCCTCACAGGCCCTGATAAGATTGTCGCTAACGTATTGATTTAAATGGCGCGCTCGGCGGGAGTCGAACCCACGACCTTTGGCTTCGGAGGCCAACACTCTATCCAGCTGAGCTACGAGCGCATAATGTAGTTGCAAAGCGATGAGTCGCTTAAGGTGATTGGCCCCTGGTCGGCCAGCACCACACCGCTATGGCGGCCTATCGATCCCCGGCATCCGTGATGCTTGGGGGCCTGGAGATATCCATGCTGCATATATGGATAAAAGGGAGCCACAGGTATCCCACAAATCCCGTAATAAACGCGGTCAGGCGGGGCTAGGATACCGTTGTGGCCGCGCGGCGTCTATCTTTGATGGGACTATTACTTATTTTTCCGTAGTTTAGTGTTTTACCCATGCCCGTTTGTAGCTATACTTTGCCCCTGATTTTTAGTGGGCGGCCTGTTGTCGCCTCTCTGGCCATATTTTCAAGGGGAAAGACCGTGGGACAGCAAGATAGCCATGTAATGAAGACCCTGACACAGTTCATTCTGGGTCTGGTAGCCTTTGCCGTAATTATTTTTGTCATTGCCCAAATCATGACGGGTGGTTTCTACAGTGGCGACAAGCCCGCCGCCAGTATGAACGATGATGCCGCGATCGCCGAGCGCATTGCGCCTGTAGCCAAGGTCATGGAGGCCGGTGCGGCACCCGTGGCGGCTGCTGCCCCTACTGAGCAGAGTGGCAAAGACGTATACAACAGTGCCTGTTTCGCCTGTCACGGTACCGGTGCCGCCGGTGCGCCAAAACTGGGTGACAAGGCCGCCTGGTCTGCACGTATTGCCCAGGGGCTGGATGTGCTGTCTGGACACGCCATTAACGGTTTCCAGGGCAAGAAAGGCTTCATGCCTGCCAAGGGTGGTAACCCGGCCCTGTCTGACGATGCCGTCAGCGCCGCAGTGAAGTACATGGTCGATGAAAGCAAGTAATGCCCTGAACCATCGTGGGTGGTTAGGGTTGCCTCGACCTCATTTTTGGGTGAGGTACTCATAATGAAGCCTGCAAGGCTTCTATGAGACAGCATAATGAACCCGTAGGGTTTTATGCCCGACCTGAACCATCGTGGGTGGTTAGGGTTGTCTCGACCCATTTTTGGGTGAGCATCTTGATATAAAAAAGGTCAGCCTCGGCTGGCCTTTTTTATTGCCCGCTAGAGATAGCGGGCGGACCAGGCGGTGATGATGTGAGCGAGATAGCTGGCGTCTTCGCGAACCTTAAGCAGATGATCGGCGTGTTCCAGACTGAAAATCGAGGTAGGTTTACCGGCGTGTCGGTAAATACGTTCGGCGTGTGTAAAGTCAATTAATTCATCATCACGTGACTGACAGATTAACAAGGGTTTTTGAAAGGCACTCAGTGTCGAACCGTCTTCGGCATAGGCGAGGTCCTGAAAAAACTTTTCACCGATTTCAAAATGATTACCGCCCACAGTGATCATGGCCTTGCCGGTCTTGCTGACCTCCGGGCGTTTGCCGATAAAATGCCGCGCCACATGCCCGGGGTCGGCCGGGGCGGCAAGCGTCACGGCGGCCGTGCAGCTGGGGATACGTGCGGCGGCATGCAGCATCGCCGTGCCGCCCATGGAGTGACCGATTAATAATTTTACCGGCGCATAATTAGCCGCCATGTATTCGGCAACGGCAACGATGTCATCGACATCGGTAGCAAAATTGGTTTGAGAAAAGCGTCCTTCACTGTCGCCAATGCCGGTAAAGTCAAAGCGCAATACGGCAATGCCCTGCCTGGCGAGTTCCTCGCAAATAACATGAAAGGATTTCAGGTTACGTGAACAGGTAAAGCAGTGACTGAACAAGGCATAGGCACGTGGGGTGTGTGTATCAGGTAAGTCGAGTTCAGCACCGAGTACTGCACCGAGGCTGCCCGGTATCCGGAGTCGTTTTTTGAGCATGGGTCAATCATTGGTGATGAGGTAGGGCAATAATAAAACAAAGCCGAGCAGAATGCAGGTTTAGTGACCGAGGGCCCGGTCAAGGCGACGCAGACCGATGGCCTCTTGCAGGTGTGCGGTACTGATCTGATCGGCCTGATCAAGGTCGGCAATGGTGCGGGCAAGTTTGAGGATACGATGCCAGGCACGTGCCGACAGGCCGAGTTTTTCAATGGCCTGTTCGAGCATTTGCGCATCAGAAGTATCGAGTTGGCAGTATTGTTCGATCTCACTATTACTGAGTAAGTGATTGGCCCGGCCGCTACGGGAAAGTTGTCGCTGCCGTGCCAGGGTGACACGTTGTCGAACACTGGCGCTGTCTTCACTCTGACACGGGCGATGTAATTGTGCCTGCTTCAGGCGCGGCACTTCGATATGCATATCAATACGGTCGAGTAGCGGGCCGGATATCCGCGAGCGATAACGCAGTACCTGTTCGCTGCTACAGTGACAACGTCCCCCCGGGTCACCGAGGTAGCCACAGGGGCAGGGGTTCATGGCGGCGATCAGCTGAAAGCGTGCAGGAAATTCCGCCTGGCGTGCCGCGCGCGAGATAGAGATCTGTCCACTCTCCAGGGGTTCACGCAAGACCTCGAGTACGCGGCGTTCAAATTCAGGTAACTCATCGAGAAACAGGATGCCGTGGTGGGCGAGCGAGACCTCGCCGGGCCGGGGCTGGCTGCCACCACCCACCAGGGCCACGGCCGAGGCGGTATGGTGTGGGGCACGAAAGGGGCGATGTCGCCATAGCGACTTATCGAAGCCCTGTGCACTGATAGACAGTACCGCCGCCGATTCGAGCGCCTCAAGGTCTGACATCTCCGGCAGGATGCCCGGCAGGCGACGGGCCAGCATGGTCTTGCCGGTGCCGGGTGGGCCGATCATGAGCAGGCTATGGCCCCCTGCCGCGGCGATCTCGAGTGCCCGCCGGGCATGGTGCTGGGCGCGTACGTCGCTGAGGTCATCCTGCAAGATACGGCTATCCAGGTTCAGGGGCATGTCTGTGGTCGCCAGGGGTTCACTGCCGTTGAGGTGGGCGCAGACCTCAAGCAGGTGCCGGGCGGCGTGTTGCCGTACATCCCGTATCAGCCCGGCCTCAGTGGCATTGTCTAGCGGCAGGATCAGGGTACGTGAGGCCTCGCGTGTGGCGAGGGCTATCGGTAGGGCACCGTGCACAGGCCGCAACTCGCCGGTCAGGGCCAGTTCGCCGCAGAACTCGTAATCCCCAAGTTGGGGTGCCTCGAGCTGACCGGAGGCGATGAGGATACCGAGGGCGATCGCCAGGTCGAATCGTCCGCCCTGTTTGGGCAGGTCGGCCGGGGCGAGGTTAATGGTGATACGGCGTGCCGGGAACTCGTAGCGTGAGTTGAGGATGGCGCTACGCACGCGGTCCTTGCTCTCGCGGACCTCGGTCTCGGCAAGGCCGACGATGGAGAGCGAGGGTAGGCCATTGGAGATATGAACCTCAACCCGTACCAGCGGGGCGGCGATCCCCGCCGCCGCACGGCTATAGACAATGGCGAGTGACATGGCAGACTTCCTTGTAGTGTCGTTTGGGCGTCCAGCCCGAATACATTATATAGAGTAGCGTTACAGCTTATTTTCCATTTCCTGCAGCTGCGCGGTTAACTGCTCGAGTTTCTCGCGGGTGCGTGCCAGTACAGCAGCCTGGACATCAAACTCCTCTCGTGTGACGAGGTCCATTTTCTGTACCGCGGCGGAGATGGCCGCGCGCAGGATGTCATCAAGGTCATCACGGGCGGTATTCAGGCTGCTGGGCAAGGTCTCGCGCAACTGCCGGGTCAAATCCTCAATAAAGCTTTGTGAACGGTTCATAAAGGTTTCCTGTAATGGGCCTGCTAAGTGTATCGAAAAATGACGGAGTTGGAATCCTGCATAAGCACCAAAACAGGGCACCATCTTTGTGCGTTGTTTCTTATTGGTGCATAGATAGCCTTAAAAAAATCCAGAAAAATCTGTAACCTATTGTTTTTAAATTAAAACTAAAAGATGGCATAGCTTGTGCAAAACACGGGCAGGTCGCAGAGGGCGTCCGTCAGAATTCAATACATTTACATATTTATTTAATATTAAGGGGTAACGACAATGAACAAGACACTTACAAGCATCGCAGCGGCCGGCCTGCTGGCTGGCTCCGGTATGGCAATGGCTGAGGTCACATTTAGTGGCAATGTCGGTATTACATCAAATTACATTTTCCGTGGTGTTTCACAAACTGACAATGCGCCAGCCATCCAGGGTGGTTTTGATGTTGAGCATTCCAGTGGCCTGTACGCCGGTATCTGGGGCTCAAACGTGGACTCAGGTTTTTACTCTGGTGCCGAGGCAGAGTTTGACCTGTATGCGGGCTTTGGTGGCGAGTTTGCCGGTGGTATCGGTTATGACATTGGTTACCTGGCCTACCGTTACCCGGATACAACCTTTAATCCCAACGATACCGAAGAAGTCTATGGCTCACTGAGCTATGACTTTGGTCCTGCTGCGGTCACTGTCGGCCTGGCCTACTCAGACGACTGGTTTGGCACGGATGAAAGCCTGTATACGAGTCTGGATGTTGATATCCCCTTAGCCTATGACTTCTCCCTGGGTCTGCATTATGGCGTGGAAGATTTCGATCAGCTCGACGATTATGATGAGTGGAAGGTAAGTCTGGGCAAGTCATACGGTGGTTTTGACTTCGCTCTCGATTACACCGATACCAACATTGATGAGAACGATGCTCAGGCAGCGGCAACTGATGCGCTGGCAGACGACAAGATCGTCTTCACCATTTCCAAGAGCCTCTAAATATATTCTAAAGTGGTTATGCCTGCCCTGTAGGGCAGGCATAACAATTGGGAGGAGATGTAATGAAACTAGTTAGTGCGATTATTAAACCCTTCAAGCTCGATGACGTGCGTGAAGCGTTGTCTGATATTGGTGTGCAGGGGATCACCGTAACCGAGGTCAAAGGCTTTGGCCGCCAGAAGGGGCATACTGAATTATATCGTGGTGCAGAATACGTAGTGGATTTTCTGCCCAAGGTAAAACTCGATGTTGCCATTAATGATGACCTGGTTGAACAGGTACTGGAAGCTATCGCCAAGGCAGCCAATACCGGCAAGATCGGCGACGGCAAGATCTTTGTTTTTGACCTGGAACAGGCCGTGCGTATTCGTACCGGCGAAACCGGTCCAGAAGCACTTTAATCAAGGGGAGCAAGAAAGATGGAAAATAATATTTTTGAATTGCAGTATGCCATCGATACCTTTTACTTCCTGGTATGTGGTGCACTGGTTATGTGGATGGCAGCAGGGTTCTCGATGCTTGAAGCCGGTCTGGTTCGGGCCAAGAATACGACCGAGATCCTGACCAAAAACGTGGTCTTGTTTGCGGTAGCCTGTACTGCCTATATGGTCGTGGGTTACGACCTCATGTATGACGGCGGTCTGTTCCTGGCAGGTATCGCCGGTGGTGAAACGCTGGCCGCTGATGCCCTGAAGGCCTCGGCCGAGAATGGTTTCGCTGGTGATTCAGTCTATTCATCCGCGTCAGACTTTTTCTTCCAGGTCGTGTTTGTTGCCACCGCGATGTCGATTGTCTCCGGTGCCGTGGCCGAACGCATGAAACTGTGGGCCTTTGTCCTGTTTGCCGCGGTTATGACCGCCTTCATCTACCCGATGGAAGGTGCCTGGACCTGGGGCGGTAAGGCAGTATTCGGTATGTTCAGCCTGGGTGATGATTTCGGCTTCTCCGACTTTGCCGGTTCCGGCATTGTGCATATGGCCGGTGCGGCCGCTGCCCTGGCGGGTGTACTGCTGCTTGGCGCACGTAAGGGCAAGTACGGTGCCAATGGCCAGGTTAACGCCATTCCGGGTGCCAACCTGCCATTGGCCACACTCGGTACCTTTATCCTCTGGATGGGCTGGTTCGGTTTCAATGGCGGTTCAGTACTGAAACTCGGTGATATCGCCAGTGCCAATTCCGTTGCCATGGTGTTCCTGAATACCAATGCGGCAGCTGCCGGTGGTGTCATCGCGGCACTCATCGTTGCCAAGCTGATGTTCGGCAAGGCTGACCTGACCATGATTTTGAACGGTGCCCTGGCCGGTCTGGTCGCGATCACCGCTGAGCCGTCAACACCCACGGCACTTGAGGCTACCTTGATCGGTGCCGCTGGTGGTGCCCTGGTCGTGTTCTCTATCATCGGCCTCGACAAGCTGAAGATCGATGACCCGGTCGGTGCCATCTCGGTTCACGGTACGGTGGGTATGTGGGGTCTGCTGGCCGTGCCGCTGACCAACACCGGTGCAACTTTTGTGGGTCAGTTAGTCGGTCTGTTGACTATCCTTGTTTGGGTATTTGCTGTCAGCTTTATTACCTGGATGGTGATTAAACTCATCATGGGTATCCGCGTCAGCGAGGAAGAAGAATACGAAGGTGTGGATTTGGCCGAATGTGGTATGGAGGCCTATCCGGAGTTCACTGCCTCGAAGATATAAACCTTTCCTCTCAACCATGGTGGTTGATATTAGCGGGCGCCTCGGCGCCCGCTTTCTTATGCGTATCAGGGCAGGTTATTATGGCTGCCGTCGCAAAAGGGCTGGTCGGCGCTGTGTTTGCAGCCACAAAGCCAGAATTTGGCTTTTTCGGCCACGGTAAATTTAACCGGCTCAAAGTCCGTACCCTTATGTGAGCCATCACAAAACGGCTGGTTTGCCGAACGGCCACAAGAACACCACCAGTAGTCACCGGCCTCGAGTTCAATATTATAAGGTGTCTTCTGGGGGATCGTCGGTTCTGCCATAATGCTCTCCTGAGGTTTGCGAAGGCGCTATTCTAAAAAAGAAATCATGAAACAATTACGTGCAGAAGGTGTGGCTACTGACCACTTGCCAGAAATGGACCTGACCCTGGAGGCGGGTGAGCGGCTATGCCTGAGTGGGCCGTCGGGTGTCGGTAAATCATTATTATTACGCGCGCTGGCCGACCTGGACCCGCATCGCGGCAAGATCTGGCTCGATGATAGGGAACAGGTCGAGATACCGGCTGTGGCCTGGCGAAAACAAGTGGGTTTACTGCCGGCGGAGAGTGCCTGGTGGGCAGAGACAGTGGGCGAACACTTTAGCGAGCCGCCCGCGGAGGGCCTGCGACAATTGGGATTTGATGAGAGCACCCTGGGCTGGTCGGTAGAACGGCTGTCGAGCGGTGAAAAGCAACGTCTGGCCTTATTACGCCTGCTGGCGAATATGCCCAGCGTCCTGTTACTCGATGAACCAACGGCCAACCTGGACCGGGAGAGCACGGCCAAGGCCGAGGCCTTGATTAAGGACTACAGCCAGCGGCACCAGGCAGCAGTCTTGTGGGTGAGCCATGACCCGGAGCAGATTAGGCGGGTTGCGACACGTCATGTGCGTCTCCAGGCAGGTAAACTCGGGGAGGTCGCACTTTCATGAGTATTATCAGTCTGTCGACACTGGACCTGTCACTGGCGGCGCTGTTGGTCGTGTTACTGGCGGCTCTGAGTTTATGGTTACAATTGGGCATTGCCCGCCAGTTACTGGTAGCCGCACTCAGGACCACCGTGCAGTTGATGTTGATTGGTGTGGTCCTGAAAGTCTTGTTTGATAGCGTTAATCTGCTCTATATGACACTGGTGGCAACGGCGATGTTGCTGCTGGCCGGGCGCGAGGTCATGGCGCGACAGACGCACCGCTTCAGGGGCATCTGGGGATTTGCGATGGGCACCGTGTCGATGTTTTTCTCGACCTTTGTCGTCACCCTGCTGGCCCTGACCATCATTATCAATACCGACCCCTGGTATACCCCGCAGTATGCCATCCCCTTGTTGGGCATGATGCTGGGAAACACCATGACGGGTATCGCGCTGGGCCTGGAGCGCCTGACCCAGGCGGCACGTGAGCAGCGCCGGCAAATCGAGGCACGCCTCGTGCTTGGGCACAGTTCGGCACAGGCGATCAGCGGCTTGAGAAAAAACGCCATGCGCCTGGGCATGATACCGATAATTAACGCTATGGCGGCGGCGGGCATTGTCAGTCTGCCGGGCATGATGACCGGTCAGATCCTCGCCGGCACGGCACCGCTGGAGGCAGTGAAGTACCAGATACTGATCATGTTTCTCATTACGGCCGGTACAGGTTTCGGCACGGTGGCCGCCGTGATGCTGGCAGGTCGTCGCCTGTTTGATGGCCGGGCTCGCCTTCGTCTGGACCGCCTGAGTTAAACAGCCGCCCTTGCTGCGGCTATCATGCTAAAGTTATTACGACATACTAGGTGTAAAAAAGGCGAGAGGATGGATAAACACACATTACAGGGGGCCGTAGTCAGGGGCATTATCAAAGATGAACAGGTTGAACCCCTGCTGGTCTTTCTTAATGAAGATGAACAACAGACGGCAGATACGGGTACAGGTGAGGAACAGCTGCGATTTGTCAGGAGCTTTGGCGATATCTTTATTACCCTGGGTATTCTATTCGTTGCTGTCTCGCTAAGTCGTTTTGAGTTACAGGCCTATGCCAACCTGATCCCGGTGGCCGCATTTGCCCTGACGGCCGAGTGGCTGGTTCGTGTGCGGCGTCTGGCCTTGCCAGGTATCGCAATTTTGCTTTCAATGTTGTATTTCACCAGCCAGGTCGGTGATTTTCAGACGCAGCAACATGGCCTGTTTACGGCTGGCCTGATGACAGCCGTGGCAGCGGCTTTTTACCTGCGGCACAAGATGCCCTTTAGTCTGTTACCCATTGCTGCAGGGATCATAGGTATTGTTACCTTCTTGCTGCGTATCGATCTTGGCGAATTATCGATAGTCCTGGCTGGATATGGCCTGGCAATCTTTGCTGTGGCAATGTGGTTTGATATACAGGACACCGCGCGGCAGACACGTCTGAGCGACTGCGCCTTCTGGTTACACTTGTTGGCGGCACCGCTAATTGTGCACGGTGTCATGGTCAGCCTGTTGAGTCCGGCCGGGATAGAGGCGCCGTATAGGGAAATCCTGACGATCCTGTTCTTTATTGGCTTCTTCCTGCTGGCATTGTATGTCGATCGCAGGGCGCTGTTAGTCTCGAGTATTTCCTACGCCATTTACGCTGTCATTCAGTTGGCTGAGGGCCACGTGATCCGGCTTGAAAATATCACCCTGTTTGTTTTTTTACTGTTTGGGGTGTTTATTGTCTTTTTTGGCACCTACTGGTATAGGGCGCGCAGTTTGATCTTTGCACCCATCGCCAAAAAGTCAATTTCAGCTTACGTGCCACGTATATAAAGGTTGTGTGAAGACGGTCACGGCCATGGAGGCGCAGCTCAGTGAAATTAATTAAGTTCTTAATGTGGCTAGGCCTTGTCGCGATGACAGCATTTGTTCAGGCTGGCGTTTACAAGTGGGTCGATGCAGACGGTCGTGTGCACTATGGTGACAAGCCCACCTCAAATCAGGCCGACGAGATAAAGATAAAAAAACAGCCGGCGAGCGGCCAGACAGATCAGTCGGCCAAGCGTAAGGACTTGCGTGAGCGTTTCTTGCGTGCCCGTGAAGAAGAGCGAGCAGAAAAACAAAAGGCTCGCGCGGAGGAAAAACAAAAAAAGGCCGAAGCGAAACGAAATTGCGCACAGGCAAAAAAGGAATATGATAAATACCGTCATGCCTCGAGTCTTTATATAAAAGGTAAGGATGGCGAGCGCCAACATCTGTCTTTCAAGGAAAGGGATGAATATGAAAAGTCACTCGCCGCCAAGGTCAAAAAATGGTGCGGTAAATAGTCAGGGTAGTGGGCCGGTGCCGGCCACGATGAAGGCCTCGGTGATCGGCCTGGGTGCCATGGGTGCGCCCATGGCAAAGAATCTACACAAGGCCGGCTTATTGCAAACGGCCTGGAATCGCAGTCCGCAACGGGCAAAAGCCTTTCAACAGGAAACCGGTATTTCAACGGCCGAGACACTGCAGGCCGTCGCTGAGCAAAGCCAGTGCATTATCATCAGCGTCTCTGCCGATAATGACCTGCGAGAAGTGATTCATGCACTCTTACCACATTTAAATACCGGCACCTTAATCATTGATACCTCGACCGTGGCCGTGGATACGGTGCGCGAGCTGAGTACTGTGCTCACCGACAAAGGTTGCTTTCTGCTGGATGCACCGGTGTCCGGTGGTGTGGAAGGTGCCCGGGATGGAAAGCTGGTCATGATGGTTGGTGGTGAAGAGGCCGTGCTGGAAAAGGCCCGCCCGTTATTAATGGCGATCAGCAGCAAGCAGGCATGGATGGGGCCCACAGGCAGCGGCCAGGCGACCAAGGCCGTCAACCAAGTCATGGCGGCCGGCATCAACCAGGCCGTGAGCGAGGCGCTGGCCTTCGCCGAGGCGATGGGCCTACCGCTGGATCAGGTCATTGATGTGATCGGTGGTGGCGCGGCCGGAAACTGGTTTCTCAGCAAGCGCGGCAAGAGCATGGCCAAGGGACTCTTTGCCCCGGGTTTCCGTGTCGCCCTGCATAAAAAAGACCTCGAATTATGCCGGCAGATGGCCGAGGCGGTCAGCGCCGATGATATGCGCCTGCCTCTGGTTGAAATGACCTGTCTGCACTATGCCCGGTTGATGGAACAAGGTTATGCCGATGAGGATATTTCGGCGCTGTATCGCCTTAAGCAGGCTTTATTTACTGGAAAAAAGGCCTAACTTCAGGAAAAACCTAAAGAAAAAAGTATTAAAGTATGGGCTGGTATGGGCCGATAAATAACAATAATTCTCGTTAGGTTATTTTCGCGTTCCTAAGCAGGTGTCTCCATGAAGCCCAGTATTCTCCGTAATCTGTTTGTCTCCTTTACCGGGTTTGGCCTGCTCATGGGCATCGTCTTCCCCTTCTATGCGCAGTTTTTTGTTGAATGGAAACCCGGCATGCACCTCTGGTTTGCCGTGGGCTGTCTGGTAGCGGGCATCTCAATCGGGCTCATCAATTACCTGCTGGTGAAGATGGTCCTGCTGAAAAAAATGGACAGGCTGTCAGATATCGCCAATGCCATTAGCGGCAATGATTTTTCTCAAACTTGTTCAATACGAAGCAATGATGTCATTGGCAGAATTGTTGATAGTGTAAATCGTATGGTGGCCAACCTGCAGACAATGGCAAGTTCAATGGGTCAGTCATCACAACGTCTGGATACGTCGGTTACGCATATTGGTGAACTGGTTGACAACACCAATGAGGCCGTCGCAAATCAACAAAGAGAAACCGGGCTCGTTGCCAGCGCAATACAAGAAATGAGCCAGGCCAGCGAGGATGTGGCGAGCCATGCAATGAATGCAAGTATGGCTGCTGAGCAGGCGAGTGCCGATGCGGTTCACGTACGTGAAACCATGAAGAGCAATGTGGAATCAATAGCCGTGCTGGCAAGTAATGTTGCTGAAGCCTCATCAGTGATTGAAGTATTACAAACGGACAGTGCTGAGATAAACAAGGTACTTGATGTCATTATCTCTATCGCGGAAAACACTAACCTGTTGGCCCTGAATGCAGCGATAGAAGCGGCCCGTGCCGGCGAGCAAGGACGGGGCTTTGCCGTAGTGGCCGACGAAGTGCGAGTATTGGCGACACGTACACAAGAGTCTTCACAAGAGATTCGAGATATCATCGAACGTCTTCATACAGGCATCAAGCAGGTGGTTGATGTCATGGCAAAAGGCAGCCAACAGGCGGATACATCGGTAAAAGGTGCAGAACAGGCTGATAGTGATATCGCAAAAATGCTTGAGGCATTCACCAGTATTACGGCAATGAACAAACAGATTGCTGAGAGTACGCAGACTCAGCACAGTCGTGCAGGTACAGTAAATAACAGTGTGCGTAGTGTGGATGAGGCCGTGCTGGTCACCAGTCAGGTAGCAAATGAACTTTCAGCTATGAGTGCAGAGCTTGGCCAGGTAAGCCAAGAACTCAATGGGATGGTCAGGAAGTTTAGTTTTTAGCGCGGTCGTCTCAGGTTTTCAGTTTTAATAACAACACATCAATATTGTTTTGCTTCAAACGACTACGGGTGCGATTCAGGGCATCGAGATTAGTGTACGGGCCGATACGCACACGATGCCAGCTTTCTTTATTATTGATCGTCACCGACTCGATGTTGGCCTCGACTCCGAGCAGGGCAAGGCTGGCCTTCATGCGGTCGGCCTGCTCGAGGGTCTTGAAGGAGCCCGCCTGCAGGATATAGGTACCCGGTTTGGTCAGGGGTTTGGCCGCTGTACCGGGGCGTTTATCCAGCTCATCCTCGGGGATGGCGATTTCCATCTCCGGCAGTATGGTATAGAAATCGAAACGGGTTTTTTCTTTCGTCGGCGCGGTTAACGAGGCCTGTTTACGTACGGCACGGGCATCACTACTGGAGGAGGACGGTTTATTGTCCTTTAGCGTCAGGCCGGGATAGTTGTCCTTGATATGGACCAGGAAGGCGATGAACAGGCCGATCATCAGACCGGTGCTCAGCCAGACCCAGCCGGGCAGGGGCGTTGAGTTATTCGGTTTTCTTTTTTTCTTTGCCATAGATTTTTCTGACATGGCTACATGGTATCCGGTGCGCTGACACCAAGCAATTGCAGGCCATTCTTCAGGACCTGTTGTGTCGCCGCAATCAGCGCCAGACGTGCATCACGCAGGGCCGCATCCTCGACAATGAACTGGTGGGCGTTGTAATAGGTATGGAAGGCCGTCGCCAGCTCACGTACATAGTAGGCGATCTGGTGTGGCTCATGGTTGCGCGCAGAGGCCTCAATGAGTTCCGGGTAGCGGGCCAGTGCGGTCATCAGGTCGGTTTCATGTGTCTCACCGAGTTTGTCGAGATTCGCCAGACCGTTGGCCTTGTCCCACTCGACAGCCTTTTCCGCCAACTGACGGTAAACACTGCAGATACGCGCATGTGCGTATTGTACGTAGTAAACGGGATTATCATTACTCTGCGACTTGGCCAGATCCAGGTCGAAGTCCATGTGTTGTTCACACTTGCGCATGGCATAGAAGAAGCGCGCGGCATCATTACCGACCTCATGACGCAGTTCACGCAGGGTCACGAACTGGCCGCTACGCGTCGACATCGGTACTTTCTTGCCACTACGATAGAGCACGGCAAACTGCACCAGTAGCACGTCGAGCTTGGAGGGGTCGTCGCCGATCGCGGCCAGTGCCGCCTTGACGCGTGGCACGTAGCCGTGGTGGTCGGCGCCCCAGATATCAATAACACGATCAAAACCGCGTTCGAGTTTTTCCATGTGGTAGGCGATGTCCGCGGCGAAATAGGTCTTGACGCCGTTGTCACGGACCACGACACGATCCTTTTCATCACCATAGTCGGTGGAGCGAAACCAGAGTGCGCCAGCTTGTTCATAGACGTGGCCGGAGTTTTGTAAACGCTCGATGCACTCGTCGATGCGGCCACTGCTGTGCAACGTACGTTCGGAGTACCACTCGTCGTAGTCAACACCGAACTCGCCGAGGTCCTGGCGGATGTCGTCAGTAATGCGGTTCAGGCCGGCATCGAAGATCAACAGGTAGTCGTCCTCACCGAGCAGTGTGCGGGCACGTTCGATGAGGCCATCGATGTGGCGTTCCTTGTCGCCGTCCGGCTGGCCTTCATCGGGCGGCAGGTCGGCAAACACGGCATCGATGTTATGTTCAAAGCGATCAGAATATTCATTTCGTAACGCAGTGCTGATGTCGCGCACGTAATCGCCCTGGTAGCCATTGGCCGGGAAGCGCTCTTCAAAATCGGCATTGCCGAGTTCGAGGTAACGCAACCAGACACTGGCGGCGAGGATGTTCATCTGCCGGCCGGCATCATTGACATAGTATTCGTTGTGAACCTCGTAGCCGGCGGCGCGTAGCAGGTTGGCAAGCGAGGCGCCGTAGGCTGCGCCGCGGCCATGACCGACGTGCAGTGGCCCCGTCGGGTTGGCCGAGACGAATTCGATCTGGATGCGCTGGCCTGCGCCGAGCTTGACGCGGCCATAGGCCTCAGCCTGTTCCAGCACCGTCTGCACCACGGTACTCTGGGCATCCTCGGCGAGGGCAAAATTGATAAAGCCGGGACCGGCGATCTCGACCCTGGCGACGGCAGGGTCGGCGGGCAGGGCCTTGACGATCATCTCGGCCAGCTGACGCGGGTTCATGCCGGCGGGCTTCGCTAGCACCAGGGCAATGTTGCTGGCAAAATCGCCGTGGCTCTTGTCGCGGACACGGTCGACATTGATCTGGTCGGGGATCTCACATTTGATCGCCTCGTTGCTGGCAAGGCCGGCAAGCGCGGTATGGAGAAGGTGTTGTATGGCCTGTTTCATGGCAGTGAACGATACCGGAAGCTGTCGATGGGTACAAAGTAAAGGCGGCTATTATCCTTGCCTGCTGCGGGCTTGCAAGTTCTGTTAGCGCGGTTTTGCGAAGGGGTCGCTTTCTAGAGCGTATCGATGGGGTCGACATCGATCGACCAGCGGACCTTGCGTGCCTCGCTCAGGGCATCCAGTTGTGGTAGCAGGGCACTGAGCAGCTGTTGCAGGGGGCCGCGTTGCGGGGCCTGTAACAGCAGCTGGGCGCGAAAGCGCCCGGCACGCCTTTCCATGGGTGCCGGCAGCGGGCCGAGCAACTCAACCTGTTCGATGCCCAGGGCATGGGCCAGTTCGTAGGCGCGACGCAGAAAATGCTGTGGGCTGTCGCGGTCAGCGGCCTCGGCCCGCAGTAGCGCCATGGCGGAATAAGGCGGTAGCTCGGCCTCGCGGCGCTCGTGCAGGGCCTTGTTGGCAAAGGCGGCATAGCCCTCGGTGAGCAGGCTACGTAAGAGCGGGTGATCCGGATGGTAAGTCTGCAGCAGGACCTGGCCAGGTTTGTCGGCGCGCCCGGCGCGGCCAGCGACCTGGATAATCAGCTGTGCCATGCGTTCACTGGCACGGAAATCGGCCCCGAACAGGCCCTGGTCGGCATCGAGGATCCCGACCAGGGTCACGTCGGGGAAGTGGTGACCCTTGGCGAGCATCTGCGTGCCAACAAGCAGCTGGTTTTCGCCGCTGTGAATGCTGTCGAGAATGGCCTGCATGGCACCCTTGCGTCGCGTGCTGTCCCGATCAATGCGGACAATGCCGGTATCCGGGAACAGCTCCGCCAGGGTCTCCTCGATGCGCTCGGTGCCCTGGCCGAGGGCGCGCAGGGCGGTGCTGCCGCAGTCCGGGCAACTCGGCATGAGGCGCTGTTCGGTGCCACAGTGGTGACAGCGCAGGCGCTGGCTGCCGGCATGGAAGGTCAGGCGCGCATCGCAACGCGGACAGTCGGCCAGCCAGCCACAATCGTGACAACACAAGGTCGGTGCGTAGCCGCGGCGGTTGATAAACAGCAGGGCCTGTTCGCCCCGGTCGAGGTGTGCGTGCAGAGTATCGATGAGTGTTTTCGACAAACCCTGGTTGAGCGGCTGACGACGCAGGTCGATGGTCTGGATCGGGGGTAACTCGGCACCGGTGGCACGGGTCGGGAGCTTGAGTGACCGGTAACGGCCCTGTTCGACATTGACCAGGCTTTCCAGCGAAGGGGTTGCTGAGCCGAGCACGATCGGGCGCTGCAGGCGCTGGGCGCGGAGGATGGCCAGGTCACGGGCGTGGTAGCGGACACCATCTTGCTGTCGGAACGAGGCGTCGTGTTCCTCATCGATAATGATGACGCCGGGTCGGGCGAGGGGCGTAAACAGCGCCGAGCGTGTGCCGATGATGATCCCGGCCTCGCCTTTGCCGGCGGCCAGCCAGGCATCGAGGCGTTCGCGGTCGCTCAGGCCCGAGTGCAGCACGGCGATTGGGCAGGCAAAGCGCCGTCGAAAGCGTTCAACCGTTTGCGGGGTGAGGCTGATCTCGGGGACCAGCACCAGTGCCTGTTGGTCCCGATCGAGCACCTGTTGAATAATGCCAAGATAGACCTCGGTCTTGCCACTGCCGGTCACCCCATCGAGCAAGTGACAGGAAAAGACCTCAGGCTTGGCCGTGACGGCATCAATGGCGGCCTTTTGCCCGGCATTCACCGGCAAGGCGGCCTCGATGGTGCCGGTCTGTTCACTCAAACCATAGAAAAGCACTTCCTCGACCCAGCCACGCTCGAGCAGGGCGCGAAGGGGGGCACGCCAATGGCTATGTTGGGCGGCAAAGTCGGAGGCCGAGAGGGGCGCTGGCCGCGCCGCATGCAATTGGGCCAGTAAGGCGGCCTGTTTGGGTGCCCGTTTCAGCACATCCTGGTCGACGTCCCCGCCCGAGGAGGTCAACTGCCAGCGGACCTCGGCCCGTGCCTGGGCGGGCTCGCCCTTGCGCAGCAGCGCGGGCAGGGCATGGGCCATGACCTCGCCAATCGGCTGGTGGTAGTAGTCACTGGCCCAGCGTAGCAGGCCGAGTAGTTCCTCGGGCAGGATCGGCGCGTCATCGAGGAGCGCGGCGGCGCGGCGCAGGCGCTCACTATCGATATCGGTTTTTCCACTGACCTCCAGTAAGACGCCGACTTGTTCGCGGCGACCGAAGGGGATGCGTAGCCGTTGTCCGGCCCGTAGCAGGGCGGGGTCGACCTTGGCCGGGGGCAGGTAGTCAAAGCTGCGTCGCAGGGGAGAGGGGACGGCAATACGTAAATAGACCGGTGCGGATGACATGGGGCGCACTCTAGCATGCCGCCGGGGCCAGGTACGAGTAAGAACCGGCCTTGCGCGGCTAGATTGATGTGCAGAGGCAGGTAACATCGCTAAGTGATTGAGCGGCCATCAAGAATCAATCTTATGCACAAAATCTGTGGATAACTTTGTGGATGAAGTGAAAAAAATCGCTGTTTTTCCGGTTCATGATAAGCATTTTGTTGGATTGCTCAGAAAACCGCCAATCAAGAAAAAGATAATTAAATCAATATGTTTAACTATATCCATAGGTTTTTTTACAGTTCCGTGACGGCCCCGATGGGGCTAATTACTTGATTGTAAAGTGACTGTGTATAAAGTCGTTTGATGAAATGTGTGACCAGTGGGTATAGAGGGAAGTGAAATAGGGTTACGGGCTTGTGGTTTCTGGTCTTGGGCGACGCCGGGCGGGGCCATGCGGTATTAATGCTTCGGGCTCAGGTGTCGATATATTACATGGGTCTATTAATAAAGCTGGAACAGATTTTATGGTTGGACGTGGCGCGCATAGCAGTACAGAAGCCGTAAAGCTCAAAGACACCTTCAGGGAGATCGACAAGCGCATGGAGCAACTTGGCGATTTGCCGATTTTCAGCGCTACCGTGAATCGCGTCAATCACGTTAGCAGCGACCAGGATAGTGACGCCATGGCCCTGGCGGTAGAGGTCATGCGGGATGCCAACCTGACCACAAAGCTGTTGCGGCTCGCCAACTCGCCATACTACAACCGTGGACTGGGCAAGATCTCGGCGGTCTCACGTGCCGTGGTGCTGCTCGGCTTCGAGACGGTGAGTAACCTGTGCCTGACCCTGAAGCTCATAGACAGCTTTCATAGTGAAAACCCTGATATCGATATGAATGCGATGCTGGTGAATGCCTTTCTCACCGGCGGCCTGATGCGGGAGGTCGCGGCCAAGGCTGGTGTCGAGGATATTGAACAGAGTTATATCTGCGGACTGTTGCACGGCCTGGGTGAGATTATCGTTGCGTACGCACTGCCGGAAAAATACATACAGATGCAGCGTCTGCGTGAAAAGGGCGATGACAGCTGGGTAGATATTCAGAAGTCTATGCTTGGTGGCCCATTTTCTGAAGTCGGTCAACGCCTGGCGAAGAGCTGGGAGTTTCCACATACCGTGGTCAATACCATGGAGCCGGTAGCGCTGAGCCATGCGATTACCAAGCGTGACAGGAAAGAGATTAATCGCTCCATGGCGACTCTCGCGCAGATCAGTCTCGATATGGTATACGGACGTGCAGATATAAGCAGTGAAACCTTAGGCGAAGTGCTGCATGACATGGGTGAACTGGCCGGTGTTTCGCGCGCAGAGATAGAAAAATCTCTGACCAAGACCTTCCATACCTGTTGTGAACTGGCCAGTGACTATGGGTTGGATACCCGGACACTCATGCCACCGGTAGAGGAAACGGATGACCCCTTGCTGAACAGGACGGCACGCCAGTTTGCCTATTACGCGGGAACAATGCTTGGTAATAGTGAGCCGAAAACTGCCGAGTCGTCTTCGCCACCAGGGGGTAATGGGAAGGCGCCTGACTCTACTGTCACGGTGACAGCTAAGGAAAAGGCTGCCCTGGCGCAGGCACCAGCCGTGGTTGAAACCTTACAGAAAAAATCTGCCAGTCACGGCAGCCCACAGGTCCAGCTCGAAATCCTGCAACAGATTACCGGTCTGATGGCTTCACAGGCCGGTGTTCATCACGTGTTTTCTAAAACAGTGGAGGCGATCCAGCGTGGTGTAGGATTTGATCGGGCAATCCTTTGCCTGCTGAATGCAGACCATTCACAGTTAATCGGGCGCATCAGCTATGGTGATGGGGTCGAGGTGCTGAAGGATTACTTCACTTTACCGGTACGTGATCAACGTAACCTGTTTATACGTATATTGCGCGACGGTAACGAGGTCTTTGTGCCGAATCTCACGGAAGATACCTGGAAAAAAACGGTTCCTGAAACATATCAGACAAAAGTGGCTGCACCCGGTTTTGTGATAGGTGCCCTGCGTGCGGGAAAACGCCCGGTAGGATTGTTCTATGCCGATAATGGCATGTCACGACGTCCTATCAATGATGCTGAATACCAGGGTTTTCTGCAATTCGTCAATCAGGCGAGGCTTGCATTACAGGTGGCAGAGCTGAGTCGTAACTAGAGGCTAGTCACGCCGGCGAACATGCTGGCGAATCTTTTCGAGGGCCTCATCGATGCCCAGTTGTAAGTGCCGGTTACAATAATCAAGCAGCGGTAACAGTCTTTCCAGCAAGGCGGAGAGGTGGGGTTGCAGGGTGGCGCTGTCATCCGAGTTTGCCAGCGCTGTCGCCGTTTCCAGGTCGGGCGCCTCGGTAATGGTAACTGCTGACGCATCGGTACTCGTTGTGCCAACCGGCGCCGCCTCTTCCATGGGACTGTCAGAGGCCTCTTTAAAAACTACGCAATTAGTGCGTTCGAGCGCAGTGCGTAGATATTCTTTTGCGACGTCCATGATCTCATTAAGGCTGGTATCACGCTGTATAGCCACCGCGGCAATGCCCGCACTGATCGTCGTTGGCAGGGTAGTGTTGTCATAGACAATATTGAGTTCTTCGATTTGCTTGCGAATACGTTCGGCCAGTTGGCGTGCACCAATCCGGTTAATGGATGGCATGAGAAAGGCAAGCTGGGCAACACCGATGCGTGCCACGGTGTCTTCATGGCGAACATTTTCGAGCATGATGTGACCGACTTCCTTCAATACATGGCTGGCCGCATCCTTGCCGAAAGAGGTGAAAAGCTTGTTGAAGTTGTCAACCTGGATCAGGAGTATCGATAACTCGCCATGGTGTCGTTTGGCAAAGGCCAATTCCTTGTTGGCGTGTTGCTGAAAATAATTTTTGTTGGCCAGACCGGTGAGTTCATCGCGGCTGGTTTGTTCTTCCAGCTGGTTGGCGGTTTCATTAAGTTGCCGATGGGTACTGTCAAGTCGCAAGTGAGTAGTGGTACGCGTGCGTAATTGAATAGACTCAAAAGGCTTGCTGATAAAGTCTGAGGCACCCCTGGCGAGGGCACGCTGTTTGGTCTCCTCATCATCTTCGGCACCGGTGATGATAATGACCGGGACATTTTGTATCCGCGGGATATCACTGTTACGAATGCGTTCGAGCAGACCATAGCCATCGAGGTTTGGCATGGACAGGTCGGAAAAGATGATTTGTATATCTTCCTGTTCCTGTAATATCTTCCAGCCCTCTTCGCCGTCACTGGCCTCGGTGAGTCGATACTCCTTGCCCAGGATCTTGGTAATGGCGCGTCGCATCAGGCGCGAATCATCGACGACTAATATATGCGGTCGTTTATCGGCAGTGACTTCATTGATCATACATTTGGTATTTTTATGGAAAAAACCTTTATAAAGCATAGAGCTTAGCACAGACTCTTCAAGTAAAATTTTTATACAAATAGTAATGGATTTGTCATCGTTTTGGCGTGTCGAGTCGGCTTAGTGACATATAACCATTTTAAATTAATGGTTATATGGAATAAGTCTATGATTCGCCACTTCGTCTGGCTGGCATGGGCATTGCATCATCCAGTTCAAGGTGCCGGCCGGACCACTGGCGGGCATCGACAGTGTTTATGTGTTTCTCCTTCTCGTAACATATTTGGGGTGCCGGTCAGGCACCCCATTTTTTTTGCCCTTTTACTTGATTATTTTGCGTAAAAGAGAGTAGCGTATTGGCAGCGTAAAACCCGTAAGAGCACCGCACAGATGGAGTAGAGCATGATCGGTTTATCGCAACAGGTACTACGTACAGATGCCTCGGGTATGCCCCTGGAGTGGGTGGATTATCAGGCCGCCGTACGGCTTTATCACCTTGGCCAGGTTGCCTATAGTTGTGGCAGCCTGCTTTACCGTGTGCATGGTGGTATCAATGCCCGGACCGGTCTGCGCAGCCGAATCGAGGTGAACTCGATCATTGCCACCTATGGCAATAGTCGCGCGCTCAAGCGGGTGCGCGCCCACTACACCCCACCATTAAATAACCCGGCCCTGTTCAAGCGTGACGCCCATTTATGCATGTACTGTGGTGAGCACTTCCCCCGCGCTGAATTATCCCGCGACCACGTCACCCCGATTAGCCTGAAAGGTCAGGATATATGGAGTAACGTGGTCACGGCCTGTAAACGCTGTAACAACCACAAGGCGGGGCGCACCCCGGAACAGGCCGGGATGGAGTTACTGGCGGTACCGTTTATGCCCACTCACGCCGAATATGTTTATCTGCAGGGCAAGCGCGTCCTCGCGGACCAGATGGAATTTTTGCTCGCCCACTTTCCCCGCAAGAGCCCCCTGCATGCCCGCCTGAGCCTGCGCTAGTCGTCCGGAGAATAGTCATGTCAGTCACCGACGCCATTTGCGCCGAGATCAGTGCGACCACCGGACAGGCCTTCAGCCTTGATGCTGAGACTCAGGTCGGCGGAGGCTGTATCAATGCCAGTGCCCGTTTCAGGGGACGCTGTGGACGGGAGTTTTTTGTGAAACGCAATGCCGCAGACAAACTGGACATGTTTGAGGCGGAGGCCGAGGGCTTACAGGCCCTGGCCGGGGCGCGTGCCATCCGTGTGCCCGCGGTCGTCTGTGTGGGTAAGGTCGGGACTGAGGCCTTTATTGTCATGGAGCATATCGAGTTTGGCCGAGGTGATGCGGGTTCTCAACAACGCCTGGGCAAGGAACTGGCGGCCCTGCATCGACACACGGCGAGCCGATACGGTTGGCACCGCGACAATACGATTGGTGCTACCCCGCAGATAAATACCCAGACAAGTGGCTGGGTCGAATTTCTGCGTGACCAGCGTCTGGGTTATCAGTTGCAACGTGCTGAGACGAAGGGCGCCAAGGCGGGTCTATTAAAAAAGGGCCGACGTCTGCTCGATGGTCTGGACTATTATTTTGAGGCCTACAGGCCAGAGGCCTCGTTGCTGCACGGTGACCTGTGGTCAGGAAATTACGCCTTTGATAGTGAAAATGCGCCAATCATCTTTGATCCTGCGGTGTATTTCGGCGATCGTGAGTTTGATATGGCAATGACAGAGCTGTTTGGTGGTTTTCAGCCCAGCTTCTATATGGCGTATGAACGGGCCTGGCCGCTAGACTCGGGTTATGTACGACGCAAGGGGCTATACAAACTTTACCATATCCTCAATCATTTTAATCTGTTCGGCGGTGCTTATGCCGACCAGGCAGAATCCATGTTAGATGAATTACTGCACTGTTTGCCTTGAGAATCCGCCAATTCCAGACTATATCTAGTAATACTATCTAAACATCTGTAATTCAAAAAAAAGATGCCAGTGGATAGAGGCGCCGAGAAGGCCTGGGCGTATGTTATGTAAGGTGGGGATGGAAATTATATGAAGAAGATCATCGCAATCTCGATACTGTTGTTCGCTGCCGTGGTGGAGGCTGACACCAGTGACTATATTTGGAACCAGCAATTTGAGAAAAAACTCGCCCTCGCTCAGCAAGGCGATATGAAGGCGCAGTATGATATTGGCAACATGTACCTGAAAGGCCAGGGCACGGCGCGTGATGCAAAAGAGGCCTTCAACTGGTTTGGCAAGGCCGCGGAACAGGGGTATTCGAGGGCCGAATACAAACTCGGCTATCTTTACCAACGGGGAAATGGCGTCACCAAGGACCAGGACAAGGCCTATCACTGGCTGCGTAAATCTGCCGACAAGGGTTATACCCCGGCGATGTTCTACCTGGGCAAGCTGTATGTCAGTCGTGGTGATTATGAAAAGGCCCTGATCTGGTATACGCGCGCCGATGAAAATGCCTATCACCCGGCGAAAGATGAGATCCCCAAGGTCAAGGCCAAGATTGCCAAGTTGCAGGCACAACGTAGCCCGGTAAGCGTAGTAAAGCCACCGCCCGCGGCAAAGCCGGTGCCAGTAGCAAAGCCGGCGCCTGCTGCTGTGGTGAAACAGGCCCCCGCCCCGGCAGCAGCAGCTAAAACAGCCAGTAAGCAGGCGCGCTATGCCAGGGCGATGGTCAGTACCGGTAGCTGGAAGCTGGGTGGAAAACCGGCCGATGTATTGCCCTCGGATAGTAATGTTTGCCAAAGTCAGGGCAACAAAATTGTCTGCCAGAGCGATGAGCTGGAGGTCGAGGAGAAATACGGCGTCGTCTCCTACAAGCTGAATACCGAGATCACTGATTTTAATAACGAGGGTGAGTTTAATATCGAGTACCAGAAGAATGTAACCCTGATCTTTCCGAGTGACCCGGATAATCCCGATCTCGTGATCCCCATCAATTATGGCCTGCAGGCCAAACAGCTGATGCGTTGCAAGGTCATCAAGAATGACATTACCTGCTATCGTGGCAAGACTCGGGAGCGAGTGACCTATATCCGTAGCTAGATATTGGCTTGGAAAAGGGTAAAAAAACAGGTTGCTTTCGCAACCTGTTTTTTTTGTGAAAAATTCACGTTTTAACCGTGGCGAGACCCATCAAAAGAAAACAGCGCAGACTACGCCTGTGATGAGGGCAAAGGCAACAAACTAGGCGGCATGACAGTTAATGAGTTCCTGGAATTGATCGGCAGGGATGGGCCTGCCAAGGTGAAAGCCTTGTGCAATATCACAACCAAGTCTCTCAAGAGTGTCGAGGGTCGCCTGACTCTCTACACCCTCGGCGACGACATTCATGCCAAGATTATGGGCAAGGTCGATGGCTGAACGTACAATAGAAGCTTTACCTTCATCAGTATGCATTTCAATGACGAAGGATTTGTCAATCTTGAGTTCGCTTAGCGGTAACTGTTTAAGGTATGCAAGTGACGAGTAACCGGTACCAAAATCATCCAATGAGATATTAATACCCAGTGTGGCCAGTGCAGTCAGGATGATCCTGGCCCGTTCCGGGTCAGTCATGAGGGCATTTTCAGTGATTTCGAGTCGCAGGTTACCCGGGTATACCTGGTACTTATCAAGAATTGCCTTGATATGTTTTTCAAGGCTTTGATCCTGGAGACTGGAGGGGGACAGGTTGATTGAAAGGCTAAAAGGGGTTCCACCTTTATCCCAGAGTGCATATTGCTGAAGTGCCGCATCAATTACCCATAAGGTCAGCGGCCTGATAAGACCGGTCTGTTCGGCAAGAGAAATAGTTTCCATTGCCGATGCAGGAGTCTGGGCCGGATGAGGCCAGCGTAGTAGTGCCTCTGCCCCAATCAGTTTACCCGTATGGACTGAAAATTTCGGCTGGTAATGAAGTTCGAGCCGATCATACTGAAGGGCATGACGAAAATTGTTTATGCGTGTCAGACGGTCAAGGCTATGTTGATCCTGCTGAGTATTGTAGAAGCTATAATGTTTATTGGCCGCCTTGGAAATATACATGGCAACATCCGCATGTTGAATGAGGCTGTTGGAATTATCGCCATGTTCAGGGAATACAGCGATACCCAGGCTGGCGCGGGCATAGAGCTTGTGACTATCTACAGTGAAGGGTGCTTCGAGCTCCTGAATAATTTTTTCGGCTACCAGTTGTGCATGTGCGGCATCAGTATTAGGCAGCAGGATCGCAAATTCATCGCCACCAAGACGGGCAATGGTATCTTCCTCGCGCAAGGCGTTTGTCAGGCGTAGACCAACCTGCTGCAGGATAGCATCACCAAAATGATGACCAAGGGTGTCGTTAATTTCCTTGAATCGATCAAGGTCCATGATCATCAGGGCACAGGTGGAGTTATCACGAATACCCCTGGCGATGGTTTGCTGCAAACGGTCCTGAAGAAGAACACGGTTCGGCAGGCCAGTCAGGGAATCATGCAGGGCCTGATATTCAAGCGCCTCCTGACGGGTCTGCACCTGATCACGCATATCCAGAAAGGCAGAAATAAGCTGGCGTGTCTCTATGGTATTAAATTGCGGTAGAGGATTTTCAGTATCCTTTAGTGATTCGCTGCGCAGGGCCGTGGTAATCCGCGAAAGTGGTGAAAGGATGTTTCTGGACAGGAAATAATAACCAATAATGATCGAGGAGAGTGTAAAGATGATGACAAACCAGAAGGTATTCAAGACACTTGATGAAACCTTACTGAGTACACCGAGGTCTTCTTTGTTTGAGAGTTCTATTGCGATATCCAGTCTGACCAAACGTTGCTGAATACTATTTTGTATTGGAAATATTTTCTGGTGCATATAGGGGGCGTCTGCACGCCATTTAGAAGTGCCGTAAATTTCCCTGACATGCTTATATGCCTGATACCAGGTCTGGGCGGCAGTGTGCATCTGCATTAGTGATTCTATGGTCTGAAAACCAAGTTCATTCCGGTCAAGTGCCTGCAGCTCATGAAGGACGTCCATCACCTGTACATAAAGAAGTTCTATATTTTTTTCCTGTTGCAGGATATCCGGATTATCGGGGCCAAAGGTACCGGTAAGCAGGGCAACATAACCCCGAAAGGTAATAATCATATTGGCCCAATGTTGCCTGGCCGCAGAGATTTTTTGATAAATGGGGTCGTCGATCGGATTGAATAGCTCACTGGCCAGGTCATCGTGCGCGAGGCTGGCAGCCGTATTAAAAGATACATTATTCGGCGTTAACACATCACGCAATAAGGTCATGGCAGGAAACAGGCTTTCAGTATTATCGCGTAGTTGCATGAGTGCAATGCCATGCTCACGCAGTGAGCCCAGATCGGCAATGAGCAGTTTGATGTCTTCCGCCTGTTCGCTAATGTAGTGCCAGTTCTGAATGGAGAGTTCTTGTGAGGCCTGAATGGAATCGCCAATACGGGTCTTAAAAACCTGGCGCATACTTTCATTCGGTGAAAGCACATAGGCATTCAGGGCATTTACTGCATCATGCACGGCATAGCGGATAGCGCGATTAATCGGCAGGATATGGTTGCGCTGGCTGAGATTATGATGGCCGCTGTGACTGGCGCTGTTGACATAGATCTCAGTCAGCCAGGCGCTGATAAGCATGAGAAAGGCAAGTGATAGGGTGGCCAACAGATAACGGCCGCGAAGGCTATGTAGGGGGTTGGATATAAAGCGAGTCATATCGTTCTACTACCCTGCAGTCGTTGGCCCAATAAGGCGTATTGACAAGGAGCTAGCCGATAGTTTTCTTTTCGCCCCCCGGCTAAGTATTAAGCATAGCAGCCCGCTCCATGGCTGCCAGTTAACAGCAAAGATTGTAAGTATTTAGTGAAGGGTTATTTGTGTAGAGGGCGGCTCAATTCGTGTACTGCATCCACCAATACCTTTACATTATCAGGGTTAACGTGCTGATGAATACCGTGACCGAGGTTAAAGACGTGGCCACTGCCCGGGCCAAAGTCATCCAGGATGGTCTGCACTTCCTGGCGGATGCGCTCGGGCGAAGCATACAGGATAGACGGGTCCATATTGCCCTGCAGGGCGATCTTGTCACCCACAGACTTGCGCGCCGCACCGATCTCGGTGGTCCAGTCGAGGCCGGCGGCATCAGTACCGGTAGCGGCGATATCCTCCAGCCAGCAGCCACCACCCTTGGTGAACAGCACGACAGGTACGCGGCGACCATCGTGTTCACGGATCAGGCCATCGATGATGCGCTGCATATAGCGCAGTGAAAATTCGCGGTAGTCACGTGGCGTCAGAACCCCGCCCCAGGTATCAAAGATCATGGCAGTCTGTGCACCGGCCTTGATCTGCGCATTCAGGTATTCGGTGACCGTATCGGCGAGCAGGTCCAGCAGTTTGTGCAACAGTGCGGGCTGATCAAACAGCATGCCCTTGCTCTTGGCAAAATCCTTACTGCCCGAACCTTCGATCATGTAGGTAGCGAGTGTCCACGGGCTACCGGAGAAACCGATTAGCGGCACGCTGCCATCGAGCTCACGGCGTATGGTGCGTACGGCATCCATGACATAGCCGAGGTCGTCTTCCATATCCGGCATGCCGAGCTTGTCGATATCGGCAGCGGTGCGGACGGGGCGGGAAAATTGTGGGCCTTCACCGGTAGTAAACGTCAGGCCGAGGCCCATAGCATCCGGGATGGTCAGGATATCGGAGAACAGGATCGCCGCATCAAGGTCAAACCGCTCCAGCGGTTGCAGGGTGACCTCGCAGGCCAGATCGGGTGTCTGACACAGGGTCATGAAGTCGCCGGCCTTTTCGCGCGTCGCACGGTACTCAGGCAGGTAGCGTCCGGCCTGGCGCATGATCCAGACAGGGGTTTGGTCTACAGGTTCGCGCAGCAGGGCACGCAGGAAACGATCGTTTTTTAATTTTGACATATGGAAATCCAACGCTAAGGTGCAAAAGCGCAGAATGCGCAAACTGTCTTAACGATTTTGTTATTAATTATTGTTTCTTCCTTGGCGACCTTAGCATCTCTGCGGTGGGTGTTTATACATCAAGGTAATTCAGGATGCCTTCGGCGGCCTGACGGCCTTCATATATTGCGGTAACAACGAGATCAGAACCACGAACCATGTCGCCACCGGCGAATATCTTTGGGTTACTGGTCTGGTAATGGAATTCACCATCGGCTGGTGCAGTAACGCGATCCCACTGATCGAGTTTTACTTTATGATCGGCCAGCCATGCCGGTGGATTCGGTCTGAAACCAAAGGCGATCAAGACGTGATCGGCCGGGATGATCTCCTCCGTGCCGGCAACCGGTTCCGGGCGGCGGCGACCACGCTCATCAGGTTCGCCGAGGGCCGTGGTAACGAACTTGATGCCCTCAACCTTGCCGTCACCAACGATCTCGACCGGCTGTCGGTTCCAGAGGAACTGCACACCTTCTTCCCGGGCATTGGCAACCTCGCGCCGGGAACCCGGCATGTTGGCCTCGTCACGGCGGTAGGCACAGGTCACGCTGCTGGCGCCCTGGCGGATGGAGGTGCGGTTACAGTCCATGGCGGTGTCGCCACCGCCGAGCACAACCACGCGTTTGCCCTTCATGTCGATGCAGTCAGGTTTTTCACCGAGCACGCGCTGGGAGTTGGAAACCAGAAATGGCAGGGCATCGTACACGCCGGGGAGGTCTTCACCAGGGAAGCCACCCTTCATGTAATTGTAGGTGCCCATGCCAATGAACACGGCATCGTAGTCATCGACAAGCTGTTGCATGTCGATGTCTTTACCGACTTCGGTATTCATCCGGAACTCGACGCCCATTTCCTCGAATATCTTGCGGCGAAGCTTGATCACATCCTTTTCAAGTTTAAAGGAGGGGATACCATAGGTGAGCAGGCCACCGATTTCCGGGTAGCGATCAAACACGACAGGCTTGACGCCGTTGCGGACGAGGATATCGGCACAACCGAGGCCGGCGGGACCGGCACCGATAATGGCGACTTTCTTGCCGGTGTCCTTGGCGGCCGACATGTCCGGGCGCCAGCCTTGCGCGAGTGCGGTATCGGTAATGTATTTTTCAATGTTACCAATGGTGACGGCGCCGAAGCCGCCTTCACCGAGTGTGCAGGCACCCTCGCAGAGACGGTCCTGCGGGCAGACGCGGCCACAGACCTCGGGCAGGCTGTTGGTACGATGCGAAAGTTCTGCTGCCTCGAACAGGTTACCCTCGGCGACCAGCTTCAGCCAGTTAGGGATGTAGTTATGGACCGGGCACTTCCACTCGCAATACGGGTTACCACACTCCAGACAACGATCAGCCTGTTCTCCGGCATGAACGGCATCAAACTCTCCGTAGATCTCGGCGTATTCCTGGATACGCACCTCAACGGATTTCTTTTCCGGGTCGTGACGTTCGACTTCTAGAAACTGAAAATTATTACCCATAGTCTTATCTTCGTTAGAGTGGCTGTTTAAGCAGCGCGACGCTGTAAATCATCCATCAGTGACTCAAGTTTGGCGGCCTTCGGCTTGACCAGCCAGAATTTGCCAATGCAGTCAGAGAAATTATCAAGAATAAACTGGCCGCGTTCGCTACCGGTCTCCTCGACGAAGTCTGCGATAAGCTCACGCAGGTGGTTACGGTGTGCCTCCATGTGTTCCGGCATGATGCGGTGGATATCCACGTCCTGGTTAATGCTGTCGGTGAAGTTATTGTCTTCATCATAAATGTAGGCAAAGCCACCAGTCATTGCCGCACCAAAGTTAATACCGGTCTTGCCGAGTACGGCCACCAGGCCACCGGTCATGTATTCACAACCGTGATCACCGATACCTTCAACCACAGTATGACAACCGGAGTTGCGGACTGCGAAACGCTCACCTGCCAGGCCAGCGGCATAGAGTATGCCACCGGTGGCACCGTACAGGCAGGTATTACCGATAATAGTGGTCTCGTAAGACTTGAAGACACTGCCCTGCGGAGGACGGATGACCAGTTGGCCACCGGCCATACCCTTGCCGACATAGTCGTTGGCATCGCCCTCAAGATACATATTCAGACCACCGGCGTTCCAGACACCGAAACTTTGACCGGCGGTGCCTCGCAGCCTCAGGGTGATCGGTTGGTTGTCCATACCAAGGTTGCCATGTCGCACGGCGATTTCTCCCGACAGGCGTGCACCGATGGAACGGTGGATGTTACGCACTTCGTAATTAAACTCGCCACCCGTCTTGTTCTCAATCGCATTGAGTGTGTCTTTGACCATTTCCTCGGCCAGTTCGCCTTTATCAAATGGCTCATTAAATGGCACGTTGCAAAACTGTGGCTTGTCGGCGGCGACACCGGCATCTGACAATAAGGCAGAAAGGTCGAGTGAGCGTTGTTTGCTGGTATTGCCGTCGAGCATTTTCAGCAGGTCAGTGCGACCGATGATCTCGGTGAGTGAGCGGGCACCAAGCTTGGCCAGGTACTGACGCACGTCTTCGGCGATGAACCTGAAGTAGTTCATGACGGCCTCAACTTCACCGATGAAGTACTTGCTGCGCAGGATATTGTCTTGTGTGGCGACACCGGTGGCACAGTTGTTCAGGTGGCAGATACGCAGGTACTTGCAACCCATGGCGATCATCGGCCCGGTACCAAAGCCGAAGCTCTCGGCACCGAGGATGGCGGCCTTGACGACGTCGAGACCGGTCTTCAGGCCGCCGTCGGTTTGCAGGCGGACCTTGCCGCGCAGGCCATTGGCACGCAGAATTTGGTGTGTTTCGGACAGGCCCAGTTCCCAGGCACCACCGGCATACTTCACCGAGGTCAGTGGCGAGGCCCCGGTCCCGCCATCATAACCGGAGACGGTGATGAGGTCGGCATAGGCCTTGGCGACACCAGCGGCGATGGTACCGACACCCGCCTCGGCGACAAGTTTTACTGAGACCAGGCCATCCGGGTTGACCTGCTTGAGGTCATAAATCAGCTGGGCCAGGTCTTCGATAGAATAAATATCGTGATGCGGTGGTGGTGAGGTCAGTGATACACCCGGGTTGCAGTAACGCAGACGGGCGATGAGCTCATTGACCTTGTGGCCAGGTAGCTGGCCACCTTCACCGGGCTTGGCACCCTGGGCGATCTTGATCTGCATGACCTCGGCAGAACGCAGATAGGCCGGGGTGACGCCGAAGCGACCCGAGGCCACTTGCTTGATCTTGGAGCGGCGCATCGTGCCGTAGCGTTCCGGGTCTTCGCCGCCTTCACCGGAATTGGAGCGTGCACCGAGTCGGTTCATGGCCTCGGCCAGGGTCTGATGGGCCTCGGGTGACAGGGCGCCGAGTGACATGGCGGCAGAGTCGAAACGTTTAACGATCATGTCGATCGGCTCGACTTCGTCAATACTGACCGCGGTGGTGTCGTCAGACAGTTTTAACAGGTCGCGCAGGTTCAACGGCTGGCGGCTGTTTACCAGGCCGGTATAGACCTGCCATTTTTTGTAATCACCGCTCTTCACGGCCTCCTGCATGCTGCGCACCACATCCGGGTTGTAGGCGTGGTCTTCGCCGCCGTGGATGTATTTGAGAAGACCACCCTGGGAAATTGTCTTGCGCGGGTTCCAGGCAAGCTTACAAAGCTGCTTCTGGTCGGCCTCAAAATCGTCAAAGCGGATACCAGAGACCCGGCTGGTGGTGCCGGTGAAACACAGCTTGACGACGTCCTCATGCATGCCGACGATCTCAAACAACTGCGAGCCGCGGTAACTGGCGATGGTGGAGATCCCCATCTTCGAGGTGATCTTGTACAGACCCTTATTGATGCCCTTGCGGAAATTGGCTTCCAGCTTCGTGACGTCGCCGTCTTTAATCGTAGCATTACGGACCATGTCGTTCAGGCATTCATAGGCCATGTACGGGTAGATGCAGGTCGCGCCGTAACCGATCAGGACGGCACAGTGATGCGGGTCACGTGCGGTGGCGGTCTCAACAATGATGTTGGCATCGCAGCGCAGGCCTTCTCGCACCAGGCGATGGTGCACGGCACCGGTGGCGAACAGGGCGTGCACCGGATATGTAGTTTCACTGATGTTACGGTCACTGAGGATCAAGATGACTTTGCCGTTCTGAACCGCGGCAGCGGCCTTATTCGTGATGTCCTTGATCGCTGTCTCGATAGCGGTGCCCTGGTCGTAGTTCAGCGAGATCGTTTCCGAGGCGTAATCGGCCTCGTTCTGACTGAGTTCAAGCAGTTGCTTGAATTTGCTATGAGACAGGATCGGCGAGTCGACCAGTACGCGTGACGCATGTTCCGGGGTTTCCTCGAACATGTTGTGTTCACGGCCGAGGCAGGTCTCCAGTGACATGACGATCTGCTCACGGATCGGGTCAATCGGCGGGTTGGTCACCTGGGCGAATTGCTGACGGAAGTTGTCATACGGTGAGCGGACCTGGCGCGACAGGACCGGGAACGGGGTGTCATCGCCCATAGAGCCAATGGCCTCCTGGCCACTTTCGCCGAGGATGCGGATGATCTCGTCGCACTCTTCATAAGTGACCTGGAACATTTTCTGGAAGACGTCGAGTTCCGCGCTTTGCATACACTCGGTCAGGCAGCTCTCCTCGAGCGTCGACTCGAGGTGGCGTGAATACTCGGCCATCCATTTTTTGTAGGGCTGACGGGCCTTGAGCAGGTTGTCGATGTCTTCCGGCAACAGCAGCTGGCCGGTTTCGGTATCGGCGGCAAACATCTGCCCGGGTTTGAGGCGGCCCTTGGCGACGACGTCTTCCGCCGCGTATTCATATACACCCACTTCTGAGGCCAGGGTGATGTGGCGATCCCTGGTCATGACCCAGCGGGCCGGGCGCAGACCGTTACGGTCGACGGTGCAGGCGGCATAACGGCCATCGGTGAGGACGACACCGGCCGGACCATCCCAGGGTTCCATATGCATGGAGTTGTACTCGTAGAAGGCGCGCAGGTCGGCGTCCATGTTTTCCACGTTCTGCCAGGCGGGCGGAATCAGCAGGCGCATGGCGCGAAAGATATCCATGCCACCGGCGAGCAGGGCCTCGAGCATATTGTCCATGCTGTTTGAGTCGGAGCCGCTCATCGATACCAGCGGGCGCACGTCGGCCATCGGGATAGTATCGGTCTCGAACTTGTGGCCGCGGGCTACAGACCAGTTGCGGTTACCCTGTACGGTATTAATTTCACCGTTATGCGCCAGGTAGCGGAACGGCTGGGCCAAGCGCCACTGCGGCCAGGTGTTGGTGGAGAAGCGCTGGTGGAACACGGCAAGGCTTGAGGCCATGGCCTTGTCGCCCAGGTCCTTGTAGAACACCGGCAAATACTCCGGCATCACCAGACCCTTATAGGAGATCACCTTCGAGGACAGCGACGGGATGTAGAACATCGGGTCAGCGTTCTCAATGGCCTTTTCGGCACGGCGGCGGGCAATATATAGGTGGCGCTCAAAGGTGGTTACATCCATACCGTCGGCGGCATTGACGAAAATTTGCTCAATGACTGGAAGCGAAGTAAGTGCTTCCTCACCACAGGCGCTACTATCTGTAGGGACAATACGCCAGCCCTGCACGTCGAGGCCCTCGGCCTGCAGTTCGGTTTCCAGCGTGGTTCGGGCCGTGTGTGCCAGGGCGCGATTGTTATTGAGGAAGACCATGCCCACGGCGTAGTTGGCCTTGAGGCTGAAGCCGAGCGTCTTGGCAGCAGTCTGCAGGAAGCTGTCTGGCTTGCTTAGCAGCAGGCCACAACCGTCCCCGGACTTGCCGTCGGCAGCCACTGCACCACGGTGGGTGAGGCGGGCCAAGGCACCAATAGCGGTACTCAAGAGCCAGTGGCTGGGTTTGCCGTCCATGTGGGCGATCAGACCAAAACCACAGTTGTCTTTTTCGAATTCTGGCCGGTAGAGGCCGGATTTTATTTTGTCGCTATAGCTCACGTACGCAACCTGCTAATTATGCTGTTAGGCATTTGATTACCGCCCGCAACCATGTGGCCCAGGCAAAAGGGCAGTAATTATACAGTTGAGATAGGGTGCATTCAATTCGCAGATGATAAACAATGGCTGAAAATACAGGTGAATCGAAAGGGAATGCACCTTTATGGTGCATGTCGGTGAGATTATTTTACTTGTTTGATTTCGCCGATTTTGCGTGGCCAAGGTGTAACCAATGAGGTCAGCCGGGGTGGCAGGTCGCGAATGTGCGATTTTGCCACTTGTGGCCCGCTATAAGCACCGTAGACGAGGATGTACCAAAGTGTGCCCTTGTGGCGGGTTTTGATGATCGCGGCCTGCTTGCCCAGCTTATAGTCCTGCAGGACCCTGGCGACAGCGTCGCGTTCCCGACTGCCCATAATCTGCAGGGTGTAATAATTCGGGTTTTGTTGTGCGAGCCAATCGACTGTGACAGCCTTTTTAACCACGGGTTTGGGGGCCGTGTCCGCATTCGTCACTGGTGAGGGCGTAGGGGGCTGCGGTTTAACGCGGTCGGCAGCGGCAACTGCTTTATCCGCAGCAGTGGCCTCGTCGATTGTTTCTGACCTGGCCGGGGGTTGTGTCGCTTCAATCGCCGGGCTGATCTTGTCTATCGGCTGGGTCTGAATATCGGGCTGGCGCAGGGCATAGGCATTGGTGGGCGCGGCACCGGCCTTGCTGCTATCGCCGGGTGCTCCCGCTGCAGCAGGCGATTCCGCTGGGCTAATGGGCTTGGCAGGGAGCAGGGGCAGGTCCAGGTCTTTTTTCTCTTCAGCAGTAACAATAGTGTCTTCCGGGCCGACAGGGCTTGTCAGGTGTTCATAGAGTTTGTTGAATGCATCGCGGGTGAAGACCCAGGTGACGCCGCCAGTAATGACGAGTATCAGCAATACCAATACAAATGAGCGTAGCTGGCTAGCGGCGTTAATCTTGGTATCACTACGATTACCGGCCGGTTTGGTACCGAGCAGGATTTCATGTGCATAGAGGTTTATCTTGCCAGGTATGCCGCCTGATTGACGGTAGATCTTTTTTAACTGGCTTTTACTAAAGGGGAAACCACTCTGCAGGCCCGCAACAGCAAGCCGGTGGTGAATATAATCGCTGGTTTCCGCTTCATTCAGTGGCGGCATATCCAGTGTATGCGTAACACGGTAACGCACATCTTTCAGTGACGAGGCATTCAAAATGGCAGTCAACTGAGGCTCACTGAAGAGGACAATACGCAGTAGGCCCTCGTTGGCATCAGAGAGTTCCGAGAGTTTCATGAGCAGAGTCAGGGAGGCGGCCGGGAGCTCGTGGGCATCATCAATGATGAGCATGCTGATTAATTCGCTACGCTTCATCTCAATAAGGCGTTTTTTCAGCATATCGAGACCGCTGCCAAAATTGACACTGTCCTGAGGCAGGCCAAAACCTTCTGCGATCTGGATAAGTAACTGCTCTGGATTCAGCATGGCATTGGCATCGATCACACAGCTGCGCCAGGATTCATCTCCCATGTCTATGAAATGTTGCAACAGGCTGGTCTTGCCGCTGCCGGTGACACCCGATACCACCAGTAACAATTCGCTGTTCTGGGCAAGGTGGTAGAGCATGTTGAGGAGTTGACTACGTGAGCTGCCGAGCAGAAAGAAATCCTCCTCAACAGAGTCTGAAAACGGCTCGATACTCAGGCCCAGTTTGCTCAGGTAAGGAGCAAGCCCGTTATCGGTATATTGATTGGCAGAACCGTTCATAAAGCACTCCCCTGACCTTCAACAAAGACGACGCGATAACCGCGTTTCAGTTGTTTGTCTCTTTCCATCAGCATGGCGTCAGTAGCTGTTTCGGCATCATTAAAGTGCATGCGCGTTAGCTTGCCTGATGCACCCTGATAACCGGCCTCCTTTACCAGGTTCCAGCCATCGATCAGGTCTTCCTGTATGTGCAGGTGTAAAAAACGCGGTGCACGACCTGCCTCAGTGGGTAATTGCTGCATATAGATGCGCATTGTTATTTTAACGTCAGAGTATTGTAGCCGGAAACAGTCATGTTAACTGTTCGGGCTTAAAAACTTTGTCGTATTCCGATATGGCATAGCGGTCCGTCATGCCGGCGATATAGTCTGCAATAATACGTGCCTTGCCAATTTCGCCATTTTCGAGCTCTTGCTGCCCGGCCTTCTTACGGTGCTCAGTTGGTAGCAGCTGAGAGTCTGTCATGAAGGCCTCAAACAGCGCGATGATGATACGCTTGGATTTGGCACTCATGCGCAGTACCCGATAATGGCGGTAAAGGTTCTCGCGCAGAAAACGCTTAAGGGCAAGATTGTGTTGTTTCATTTCATCACTGTAGGCCATGATCGGGCCGGGGTGCAGTCGCACTTGCTGGATATCCTGTGGTGCAACCGTGGTTAAGTTGGCGACACTGGTTTCAATCAGGTCAACAACCTGGCATCCGATCAGGCGGCGAACGATTTCATAGATGGCACGGCGGCCATCGAGATCGGGATAATGCTGCTCAACGTCTTCATACAGGCTGTTGAAAAGCGCCACTTCCCTGAGTTGTTCGATTGTAATAAGGTTTGAGCGCAGACCATCGTCGACATCATGGCTGTTATAGGCAATCTCATCGGCCAGGTTGGTCAGTTGCGCCTCGAGGGATGGCTGGGTCTTGTCAATGAAACGCCGACCGACATCACCGAGCACTTGCGCATTCTTCAAAGAACAGTGTTTAAGGATGCCCTCGCGGGATTCAAAGGTCAGGTTGAGTCCGTCGAAGGTTGCATATTTTTCTTCCAGCTCGTCGACTACGCGTAATGACTGCAGGTTGTGTTCAAAGCCACCGTAATCACCCATGCATTCATTAAGGGCATCCTGTCCGGCATGGCCGAAAGGCGTATGACCGAGGTCATGGGCAAGGGCAATGGTTTCTGTTAAATCTTCATTAAGTCTCAGGGAGCGGGCGATGGTGCGACCGATCTGGGCGACCTCAATTGAATGTGTCAGTCGGGTACGAAACAGGTCGCCTTCATGATTGACGAATACCTGGGTCTTGTATTCAAGGCGGCGAAAGGCCGTTGAATGAATGATGCGATCCCGGTCACGCTGGAATTCGCCGCGGTAAGAGGGGGAGGGTTCTTTATAACGACGTCCAAGACTCGTTGCATCCTGGGCGGCATAGTCAGCGAGTAATCTGGAATCCATGCCTTAGGCCTTTTGAGATTCAGTCAGCAGCTCTTCAATGGTCTGTTGCAAGAGCGTGTAATCATAATCATCACTGATAACGCTTTGCCCCAGGCCTTTCATGAGAATGAGACGAATGCGTTTATCTATATTCTTTTTATCAACGGCCATGATCTCGAGGAATTGCCCGACCGACATACTGGCAGGTGGCAATACCGGCAGTTTGGCCAATTCAATGAGTGCCTTGATACGTTGCAATTGGGATGCATTAATCCAGCCCTGGTGATGCGAGAGGCTGGCCGCCATGAACATACCACAGGCGACCCCTTCACCATGCAACCAGTTGCCATATCCGGTGCCGGTCTCGATGGCATGGCCAAAGGTATGGCCGAGATTGAGCAGGGCACGCATGCCGGCCTCACGTTCGTCGGCGGCGACCACTGCCGCCTTGTCGGCACAGGAGCGTTGAATGGCATAGGCCAGGGCCTGTGGCTCACGTGCCAGCAGTGCCGGCATATTGGTCTCCAGCCAGGCAAAGAATTCCGGGTCGTTAATCAGGCCATACTTGATGACCTCGGCAATGCCGGCTGCGAGCTGGCGTTCATCCAGCGTGTTCAGGGTCTCGATGTCGGCGAGTACACACTGGGGCTGGTGAAAGGCGCCGATCATGTTCTTGCCCAAGGGGTGGTTGACGCCGGTCTTGCCGCCGACCGAGGAATCGACCTGTGCCAGCAGGGTGGTCGGGATCTGGATAAAATTGACGCCCCGCTGGTAACTGGCCGCAGCGAAGCCGGTGATGTCGCCAATGACACCACCACCGAGGGCGACCAGGGTGCAGCGGCGGTTAAAGTGTCTTTCCAGCAGGGCGGTAAAGACCTGATTGAGGGTGTCGAGGTTTTTGTACTCCTCGCCGTCGGGGAGGATGACCGTTGCCGTCTCATAGTCCGCAAACAGGGCAAGGGTGCGCTGAAGATACAGGGGGGCAATCGTCTCATTCGTGACGATCATGACCTGGCGGCCGTGAACGTGAGGCCTGATGAGTTCGGGGTCATTCAGCAGGCCCGTACCGATATGGATAGGGTAGCTGCGATCATCGAGTTCAACCTGTAGTGTCTTCATGGTACCGGGCACATCCGAAAAAATGTCTCTGGATTATATAATGGTTTATGTATCAGTGTCTTGCGCGATATTCAGTCGGCATTTTTTCGAGTATGCGATCCACGACCCAGCGGACGTTATGACCATCGGTGTCGAGGATAATATCGGCCGTTTCCCGGTAGAGCGGGTCGCGGAGCTCGAGGAGTTCGGTGATACGTTGGCGGGGGTTCTCGGTTTGCAGCAGGGGGCGGTTACGGTCGCGCCGGGTGCGTTTGAAGAGCTGCTCGACGCTGGCGGCCAGGTAGACCACGGTGCCACGCTGCTTCAGGTAGTCGCGGTTTTCAGCGGTGAGGATGGCGCCACCCCCTGTGGCCAGGACGATGCCCTCATACTGGCTGAGCTCATCAATTACTTGTTGTTCCCGTTTACGGAAACCGGCCTCGCCCTCGATATCGAAAATGGTTGGGATATTGACCCCGGTGCGTGCCTCGATCTCGCTGTCGCTGTCAAAAAATTCACAGTGTATGGCCTTGGCTAGTTGTCGGCCAACACTGGTCTTGCCTGCGCCCATCGGGCCGACGAGGAAAATGTTATTGCTCTTGCTCATAAAAAAATCGGGGCCTGTTACCAGACCCCGATTGTGACGTCAGAGAGAAAAGTTATCAATTCAGCTGTAAGGCATCCTTGATGATCTTCGGCGTGACGAAGATCAGCAGTTCACGCTTATCATCCGTTTGCGCCTTGTTACGGAAGAGAAAACCCACGTATGGAATGTCGCCAAAGAAAGGTACTCGTTCGCTACGCTCGGACTGGACGCGGCTATAGACACCGCCGAGGACGACGGTTTCACCATTATCAACCAGTACCTGGGTAGTGACTTCCTGGGTATTAATACTCGGTACCGAACCACCACCGACGGGGACGAGTGCGCCAAGCGTGTCTTCGGTGACGGTCAGGTCCATGATGATGCGGTCATCCGGTGTGATCTGTGGGGTGACCTTGAGGCTCAGCACGGCCTTTTTGAAGGAAACGGTGGCCGCACCACTCGATGAGGCCTCAAGGTAGGGGATCTCGGTACCCTGCTCGATATAGGCCTCTTTCTGGTTACCGGTCACGACACGGGGATTTGAAATGGTCTCACCACGACCCTCTTCCTGCAGGGCAGAGAGCTCCAGCTGCAGCAGGTTGCCAAAGGGTAGCTTGGCGATGGCCAGGGCAATCGAGGCCGCATTAACATTGTTTGCCGGCAGGTTTACGTTCAGGCCATCGGTATTGGTCAGGGTATCAAAGTTCAGCAAATCAGTTGTCCCGGTCAGGTTACCGGCAATGACCCTATTAGTACTCCCGGTGTTCGGGTTATTGTCTTCGCGGTTGGCAATACCAAAGCGAACCCCGAGGTCCTTACTGAAGTCGTCATCAGCCACGACTACACGTGACTCAATCAGGACCTGGCGAATCGGGATGTCGAGTTTTCCCACCAGGATACGGATTTCTGCTAATTTGTCAGCAGTATCCTGAACCAGCAGGGTATTGGTACGTTCGTCGATGCTGACATTGCCGCGCACTGATAACAGGCTGTTACTTTCTGCCTTGAGCAGTGCAGCTAAATCCGCAGCCTTGGCATAGTTGACCTGGATGTACTCGGAACGCAGCGGTGCGAGTTCCTCAATCTGTTTCTGGGATTCGAGTTCGAGTTTTTCGCGTGCGGCGATCTCTTCGGTTGGCGCGACCAGGATCACGGAACCGGTTTGGCGCTTGGACAGGCCCTTGGTCTTGAGGATGATGTCCAGTGCCTGGTCCCAGGGGACATTCTTCAGGCGCAGGGTCAGGTTACCCTGGACTGTGTCACTGGTGATCAGGTTCAGGCCGGTAAAATCGGCAATCAGTTGCAATACCGAACGGACCTCGATGTTCTGGAAGTTCAGGGAGAGTTTCTCACCGACGTAACCGAATTTTTTCTTCTTCAGCTCGGCCTGTTTATCCTTGCTGATTTGGCGCACGTCGATGGTCAGGACATTATCGGCCTGATAGGCGAGGTGTTCATACTCGGCAATACCTGGCTCGATGACCATGCGAACATTCTTGCCGTGTTTGAAGGTATCGATATTGGCGACAGGGGTGGCAAAGTCACCCACGTCCAGACGTTGTTCGAGTTGCTCGGGCAGTTGGGCATTGAGGAAATCGGCAATGATCTTGCCCCCCTCTTCGCGCAGGTCGACAATGGTCTTGGGGTCGGACATGGTCACGACGACGCGGCCCTCACCCTTGCTGCCACGGCGGAAGTCCACATTGCTGATATCATGCGAGCCGGTATCTGCGGCGACGGCAGCCGGTGTGGCGGAGGCGGTGCTGGTGCCACTGCTGTTACCACCGGTATCGAGGGTGATAAAAACATCATTACCGCGTTTTTCAACATTGTATGGAACGAGACGCACCAGGTTGAGTACGACGCGGGTACGACCACCCGCCTCTACGGCCGTGACGCTACGCGCCACACCGACACCGATGGCCTGGGTCTTTTTCGCCAGTTTGTTGTTCGTATCAGCGAAGGTAAGGGCGATGCGCGCAGGGTCATCGGTGGTGAAGCTGATGGGCTCTGCGGTTTCTCCAGAGAGGCTGAGTTTTATCTGCACCTTGTTGCCCGGCAATGTGGAATAACTGATGTTATCCAGTGTCGCCGCCGCATAGGCCGATGCCGGTAGCAGGAACAACCAGCTTAACGTGACCAGTGAAGTAAATAGCTTGCGCAGTGTTTTATATGTGCTTCCACTCATTGTGTTTTCCCTCATTCTTCGCTCAGGGCGATGGAGGATTCGCTTTCACGCCAACCCCCAAGTCCATTCGGAATGATTTCTACGAGTTCAATTTGCTCTTCAGAGATACGAACGATTTGACCATGATTCTGGCCCATGTAATTACCGGTGATGACACGATGGATGCCACCATCCGGGTCATTGATGACCTTGACGATGGCCCATAGCTGATCCTCGCGTTGCAGCGTGCCGACCATGCGCAAGGAGTCCAATGGATAGTTTTCCAGGGCCTCTTTGCGCCGATTCGGGTCCGGATGAATACCATCGCCTGTCGCTGTTTCGGTGGTCTCGTCAATAACCAGGGTAGGCGTAAACGGGTCACGTTTGCTGTCTGCCTTATACAGATAGGTTTCATAAGGCTTGATGTCGGGTAGCGGTTCGACAGAGCTAGATTGCTGTGCCTGCTTTTTTGTCGTGTCGACAAAATTTTGCAGGTCCTGGTGGTTGCTACCGCCACAGGCGCTGACAAGTCCGGCCATCGTAGTGATCAGCAGGGCATGTGTGAAATGTTTTGGCGTACTCATTTCGCGGCCCCCTTCGCTTCTTCCTCTTCATCAAGGTAACGATAAGTCTTTGCCGTTGCCTCCATGACCAGTTTGCTGCCAGCGGGCTTAATACTGAAGTCATGCAAGGTCACGATACGTGGCAGTGCAGCGATGCCGCTGACAAAATTACCAAACTCATGGTATTGGCCGGTCACGCGCAGCTTGATGGGCAACTCGGCATAGAACTCGAGCGGTATCTCGGCGGTTGGCTGGAACAATTCGAACTCGAGGCCGCTGGCGAGGCCGGTTTGTGAGATATCGACCAGCAATTCAGCCACCTCGGTCTTGCTTGGCAGTTGTTTGAGCATGGCACCGAATGACTGCTGCATATCAAGCATTTGTTGCTTATAGAGTTCGAGGCTGGCCGCCTTGCGGGCGTTGGTCATGAAGTCCTGTTTAAGCTGCTGTTCTTTTTGCTCAAGACGTTCAATCTCAGCCTGTTGGTCTTTGGTATCAAACCAGTAACCGGCAAACAGTATCAAAATACACAGGAAGGCAATGGCGATAGCCTTGGCCGGCAGTGGCCAATTGCCCATATCCTGAAAATCGAGTTCATTGAGGTCATTCAGGTTCATTGAACGCCCTCCCCGGTTGCCTGGTTACCCGGCGTGGTCTGCTGAACCTTGAGGATAAATTTGCTGATGCGTTGCCCTTTTTGATCTTTGGCCTCAATCACATTCAGGCGCGGGTCGGTCAGCCAGGCGGCACTGTCTACCTTGCGCATATAAGACGAGACGCGGGCATTGGACTGGGCAAAACCATCCAGGCTAATCGCAGAGCCCTTATTACTAATATTGGTCAGGTAAACACCATCCGGTAATGTGGTGACCAGTTCATCAAAGACGTGCACGACTTGTGGGCGGCTGCCCTGCAATTGCTGGATAATGTCCATGCGCGCCAGCAGCCGTGCCTTTGCCTTTTCGAGGTCCTTGATCTCCTTGATGCGCTTGTCCAGTATCTTGATTTCGTTCTCAAGGTAGCTATTACGCGATACTTGATTATCGATCACGGCACCCATACGGATATGCACCAGCATAATAATGGCCAACATGAGGACGGCGGCCAGACCAGCGACCATTTGAAATTGTTTTTGCCGTTCTTGGCGCAGTTCCTCGCGCCACGGCAGCAGGTTAATCCTTGCCATTAGTCAAAACTCCTTAAAGCCAGACCGCAGGAAATCATCAAAGCCGGTGCATCGTTACTCAGCGTCTGTGCCTTGACCCGGGGGGACAGTGACATATTCGCAAACGGGTTGGCGACAGTGGTATTCGTGCCAAGTTTGGCTTCAATCAATTCATCGACCCCGGCAATTGAGGCACTGCCACCAGCCAGGACAATGTGATCGACACTGTTATATTGGCTTGAAGAGAAGAAGAATTGCAGTGAGCGACTGACTTGTTGCGCCATGGCCTCCTTGAAGGGCTCGAGGACTTCCGGCACATAGTTATCCGGCAGTCCGCCCTGGCGCTTGGCCATACCGGCCTCTTCATAAGACAGGCCATAACGACGTTGAATTTCCTCGGTGAGTTGCTTGCCACCAAACACCTGCTCGCGGGTATAAATGATCTTGTTGTCATGCAGCACGCTGAGCGTGGTCATGGTCGCGCCGATATCAATAATGGCCACGGTCTTGCCGGCGCCACGTTCCGGCAACTGGCTGGCGAGCAAGCCGGCGGCATTTTCCATGGCATAGGCCTCGACATCGACAACCGCCGCCTTCAGGCCGCCGATCTCGCAAGCGGCGATACGTACATCGACGTTTTCACTGCGCGAGGCGGCAAGCAGGACGTCGACACGTTCATCGTCATTTTCGGACTTGCCCATGATCTCAAAGTCGATATTCACCTCTTCGAGCGGGTAGGGGATGTACTGGTCGGCCTCCAGCTCGATCTGGCTGGCCATATCCTCATCTGACAGCGAGGCGGGCATGGAGATAATCTTGGTGATGACGGCCGAGCCGGCCACGGCCACGGCGGCGTTTTTGGTCTTCGAGCCAGAGCGTTTCACGGCTCGCTTTATGGCCTCGCCAACGGCCTCGACATCACTAATGGTCTTTTCAACCACGGAATTTAAGGGCAGCGGCTCGACGGCGTAGCTCTCCACGCGGTAGCGACCACCCGACTGGCTCAACTCCAGCAACTTCACCGCCGTGGAGCTGATATCGAGCCCCAGTAACGGGGGCTGCTTTTTCTGGAACAGACTTGAGAACGCCACCTTGATTTTCCTTTTATCATCCGTGTGCTTAGCGGACTTATATGTTTAACTACATTAAATACCAGAGTCAACTATTTATCAATATTAAATTAGTCACTTTCTCTGGTATCGCAATGTTTTGGATTCCCTTTATAATCCATCCATCAGTTCAACACTTTGAAGCAAGTCACACACCGGGAATCAAGCGCTTACACGTATTTCATGAAATTTTTCCTTAAATTCCTTCGCCTTAGCCTTATCGGGCTGTTCAGCGCCTTTACACTCGGCGTGGTCGCGACTGCGGCGGCCTATTTATATCTGGCACCACAGCTACCTTCTATAGAGTCATTGAAGGATGTGCGCCTGCAGACCCCTCTGCGGGTCCACTCGAGGGACGGCGGCCTTATCGCCGAGTTTGGCGAAAAGAAACGGGCCCCCCTGAAATTCGAAGAGGCCCCTGACCTGATGCTTAAGGCCATCCTTGCCGCCGAGGATAACCGCTTTTATGAACACCCCGGCGTCGACTACCAGGGTATTTTGCGTGCCGTGGTGCATTTAATTAAGACCGGCCAGAAAGGTCAGGGGGGCAGTACCATCACCATGCAGGTGGCGCGTAACTTTTTCCTCTCCCGCGAGAAGACCTACCTGCGCAAAATCAGTGAGATATTCCTGGCCCTGAAGATAGAACGTGAACTGAGCAAGCAGGATATTCTCGAGTTATACCTGAACAAAATCTACCTGGGACATCGTTCCTATGGCGTGGCGGCTGCCGCCCAGGTATATTATGGTAAGAATATCAATGATTTATCAGTCCCTCAGGTGGCCATGATAGCCGGTCTGCCAAAGGCCCCCTCGCGCTACAATCCGATCACGAATATTCGCCGCGCCACCATCCGCCGCGATTATGTCCTTGGCCGCATGTTCGAGCTGGGTTTTATCGGCAAGCAGGACTATGAGCAGGCCGTGGCCAGTGTCGACAACGCCCGTCTGCACGGGCAGAGCGTGGAACTGGCCGCCCCCTACATGGCCGAGATGGTGCGGGCCGAAATGTATGAACGTTATGGCCAGGAGGCCTATACATCGGGCTACCGCGTCTACACCACCCTGGACACCCGCCTGCAGCGCTATGCCGACAACGCCGTGCATCGCAATCTGCTCGAATATGATCAGCGCCACGGCTATCGGGGTGTAGAGGGGCATATGACGTTTAGCCCCGAGTTATTGGCCGCCTTGCCGCCTATTGAGTCGCCAACGCTGAACAAACCAAAAGGTCTGGATTCCACGCCGGTAGTCATTAAGACCTTATCGGAAGCACTTATCGAGCCGCTACGGGCAGAGCTGAACCAGCGCCAGATCAGCGGCGACCTGCTACCTGCCGTGGTACTGCATCTGGAAGACCAGGCGGCCAGTGTTATACGCGAGAACGGCGAGGTGATCCGCATCGACTGGAACGGCCTGAAGTGGGCGCGCCGCTTTGAGGATGAAAACACCCGTGGCCCGGCACTGCGGTTTGCCGCAGACATCCTCCGCCAGGGGGACGTGATACGCATTCGCAAAGACGTACAGGGTAACTGGCAGTTGGCGCAGCTGCCGAATGTCAGCGGTGCACTGGTGACCCTGGACCCGGAGGACGGTGCCATCCAGGCCCTGATCGGCGGTTTTGATTATTACCTGAGCAAGTTTAATCTGGCGACCCAGGCGCGCCGCCAGCCGGGCTCCAATATCAAGCCGTTTATTTACTCAGCGGCACTGGAAAACGGCTTTACCGCCGCGAGCCTGATTAACGATGCGCCGGTCGTATTTGAAGACCAGGGGCTGGAAAATACCTGGCGACCTGAGAACTACAGCGGCAAGTTCTTTGGGCCGACACGCCTGCGCGTCGCCCTGACCAATTCACGTAATCTTGTCTCGATTCGTCTGTTACGCGCTATCGGAATTAAAACTGCCATCAGTTACCTGCAGCAGCTGGGTTTTGATACCGACCGGTTACCGAAGAACCTTTCACTGGCGCTTGGCAGTGCCTCCTTTACACCACTGGAAGTGGCAAGCGCCTACGCGATTCTTGCCAATGGCGGCTATCGGGTTGAACCGTATTTTATTGAGCGCATTGAAGACAGCGAGGGCAATATTATTTTTCAGCATGAGCCACTCCGGGTCTGCCGTGAATGTGAAAAGATACGTGCCGAGACAGAACCCAGGGCAGATACAGACAAGCCTGCCGGCACGCAACCGGACGGGCTTGGTGAAGAGAGCGGGGCAAAGCCAGCAGCTGTTGCGCCACGCGTCATGACAGCGCAGACCAATTACATCATGCGCACCATCCTGCGTGACGTGATCTTGCTGGGCACCGGGCGGCGTGCCCTGTCTATCGGTCGACGAGACCTGGCCGGCAAGACCGGCACCACCAATGATCAGAAAGATGCCTGGTTTTCGGGCTTCAGCAGCACCCTGGTCACTACGGCATGGGTGGGTTTTGATAAACACGAGCCATTGGGTAAACGCGAAACCGGTGCCAGTGCCGCACTGCCGATGTGGGTATACTTTATGGAGAACGCCATGAAGGGTGTCCCGGAAAAACAGGTCGAGATGCCAGCCGGTCTGGTCACTATCCGGGTTGACCCGGAGACCGGTCTACTCGCTGCACAGGGACAGGAAAACGCTATCTTTGAAACCTTCCGTAGCGATAATGTACCCAAGCAGACGGTTGAGGTAAACAAGGGGGCGGGTCCGGTTCATGAAACAGCCAGCCCGCCATCGGCAATACCGGAACAGCTGTTTTAATTTGTCATTGCTGGTATAACCTGAGCAAGAATAATCAAGAAGAGGGCCTTCAATATGGGCCGCCACTCACAACGGCGTGATGAAGAGATTCGCCAGCGCATCGCCCAGGATGCCGCACGGCTCATGGTCGAACACGGTATCAAGGATTTTCTTACCGCCAAGCAAAAGGCCGCCGATAGCTTAGGTATCACTGATCGGCAGGTCATGCCACGGAATACCGAGATCGAAGAGGCCATCCTCGAATACCAGCGCATCTTCAAATCCCATGCCCAGCCGCAACGCCTGCAGGCATTGAGGGAAACCGCCATAAAGGCTATGGGCCTGTTAAAAGACTTTCAGCCGCGCCTGGTAGGCTCGGTATGGCGCGGTACCGCCGGTGAGCACTCCGATGTCAACCTGCACGTATTTGCCGACTCCCCCGAAACAGTCAGTCACTTTTTGACCCGTCACAAGATTCCGCACGAGCAGCGCGAAAAACGTTTTCGCACCTCGAAAGATAATTATGAACTGTTTACCGCCTACAGCTTTATCGCCGGTGATGTGCCGGTAGATATTGTTGTCTTTCCGATAGACGGGCAACGGCAGGCACCCTTGTCACCGGTGGATGGCAAGCGCATGGAGAGGGCGAGTATTAGTGATGTGGAGGAGTTGCTTCATGAGGATGAAATTGGCTTTCTTTAAAAACTTAAAAGCCTTTAAAAAAACAAACCAAAAAAATAGCTACGCTATTTTCTTCTCAAATATCGACTACACCAATAATCCCGCTTCTCAGAATATTTAATCAACTTGGCCTTGTATTTCCCCCAGTCATCATTACCCCCGCGACCACGATAATTCTGATACCGGTATCTGGCCGTCTGGCACTTGCTGCGTAACTGGTCAAAACTCAGTTTTGGCGCGGTCTTCTTTTTACGTTTTGCCTTGTGTTTTTTCTTCTTGCGCGCCTTCGGTGGGGTGTAGTCAAACTGATGCCAGTCATAATCATTGGTTTGTTCAATAATGACCTCATCATGTGGACGGTCAGGCGCGCTATCGCTATAGACACTGCGACCCTGGGTATCGGTGGAATGATAGATGGGGCCGGCCTGGGCGCGGCCGGTCAGGCACAGCAATAGAATAATGATTGAGCGGACCATCCGTGGTCTCCCTCTGCATATTGATGGATTAACTATAGCTGTGCGGAAAAAAAACCATGCCAGTTATGGGCGATGATCTTTGTAGGAAATGGCGGACAGAGTGATCGGGGGTTACTTAGGGTAGTCGGCCGGGTAGGGCAGCCCGGCGACGCCGCTGTCGACGGCGGCACGCGCCACCGCGGCGGAGACAAAGTCTTTCAGGCGCGGGTCGAGCGGCTTGGGGATGATGTAATCAGGGCCAAACTGCATGGCCTTGCCACCATAGGCCTTGATGACCTCTGCCGGCACGGCCTCACGACTGAGTGCGGCCAGTGCGTTGACGGCCGCCACCTTCATCGGCGCATTGATCTCGCGGGCACGCACGTCGAGCGCGCCGCGGAAGATGAACGGGAAGCCGAGCACATTGTTGACCTGGTTGGGATAATCCGAGCGGCCGGTACCCATGATGAGGTCATCGCGCGCGGCCATGGCATCGGCCGGGCTGATTTCCGGGTCGGGGTTAGACAGGGCGAATACAACCGGTTTGCTGGCCATGCTCGTGATCATGGCCGGGGTAACGAGGTTCGGGCCGGAGACACCGATAAAGACATCGGCCCCGCGCATGGCCTCCTCGAGTGTGCGTTCCGAGTGGCCGCTGGCGAAGGCCTGCTTTTGTGCATTCAGGTCATCGCGGCCGGCGTGTACCACGCCCTTGCGGTCACACAGCAGGATGTTTTCCCTGGGCGTGCCCATGGCGACGAGCATGTGCATGGCGGCGATCCCGGCGGCACCGGCACCGAGGCAGACCACACGGGCCTCGGCGAAGGTCTTGCCCTGCAACGCGAGGGCATTTTTCAGGCCGGCGGTAATGATAATGGCCGTACCGTGCTGGTCATCGTGGAAGACCGGGATATCGAGCTTTTCTATCAGGCGTTTTTCGATATCGAAACAGTGCGGGGCGGCGATATCCTCAAGGTTGATGCCGCCAAAGCCGGAGGCGATACGCGCCACGGTGTCGACAAAGTCATCCGGGTTGTCGGCGTCGACCTCGATATCAAAACAGTCGATGTCGGCAAAGCGCTTGAACAACACCGCCTTGCCCTCCATGACCGGTTTGCCGGCCAGTGCGCCGATATTGCCGAGGCCGAGCACGGCCGTACCATCGGTGATCACGGCAACGAGGTTGCCCTTGCCGGTATAGAGGTAGGCATTCTCGGCATCGGCCTGGATCTCGCGACAGGGTGCGGCCACGCCCGGGGTATAGGCCAGTGACAGGTCCTCCTGCGTGGCACAGGCCTTGCTCACGGCGGTTGCGATTTTACCGGGCTTGGGCTCGGCGTGATAACGCAGGGCGGCGGTCTTTAAGTCTTCGGGCATGGGTCAGGGCCTTGAATGATGAGCGGCTATTTTACATGGCTCGGGTAAATGCACCAGGCAGGTTTATTTCACCACCTTCAATGGCGTGCCAGCGGCCGGTTCACCCGTTGGGTAGTAGTGGTTGAGCAGGCGCAACTGGTTCTCGGCATCATTGGCCAGGCGCGAATCCTTGCCAAGTTGGGCAAAACGGGTCGCGTCTTTGGCGGTAATGATATGTAACCGGTGAGCCCTGGCCAGTTCGTATTCTTCGCTGGTGAGGGTACGAAAACTCTTGGCGGTGTCGATAAACAGGCGGTCGAAGTGGAATGGATTTTGCTCGTCTTTCGCCACGCCACTGAAGACCCAGGCCTTGTCCTTGAGGAACACGACCACAACCCGTACCAGTCGCTCTCCGTAGCTTGTACGTGTACGGGCAAGGGCGGTATAACCCTCGAGGTCATGATGACGGAAGGCCTCACCCTGTTGCAGATTGTCGAGTTTCAGTCGGTCCTGCATGAACTGCTGTGGTGTCAGCCGACGGTTCAGGTCCAATGCGGTGACCTGCAGCAAGCCGGCATTCTTTGGGGCGATGGCGACTAGCTGCTCGGGCCGGTTGTCGATACGCCAGCCCTCGGGAAAGGTGAGGGTAACGTTTAGTTCGCGGTGATAAAAACGGTTTTTATGCAGAATGCCCTGTTCCTCGCTGTCACCGAAGACGAGACCTTCGAGATGACGCAGGAAGCTGACGAGGTTGATCTGCTTGGGACCGTTTTGTTTTTGCAATGCCCGGGCACCCCCGACGACTTGTTGTAGTCGCGTGTCGTTATCGGGGTGCGTGGCAAACACGCCGTGATACACACGTGGCTCACGGTCCTCGCGCTTGGCGAGTTCACGATCATAAACCTCCTGATTTTTTAATACACGAATGACCTCGAGCATGGCCAGCGGGTCGTAGCCACTACGTGCCAGGTATTCGGCACCGAGTCGATCCGATTCGAGTTCATGTTCGCGACCGTAACCGCGTACCAGGGCGGTACCGATGACATTAAACAGGTCACCGGCACCAGTGACCCCGGTCTGCGAGGCCAGCACCCCGGCGAGGATGCCGGTCGCGGTGGCGGCACTGTGCTGGCGGACGCCGTGGCGTGCGGTGACATGGCCGATCTCATGGCCGAGTACGGCGGCCAGTTCGGCCTCGTTGTTCAGGTAGGCGAGCAGGCCGCGGGTGATGTAGATATAACCGCCGGGCAGAGCAAAGGCATTGACCTCGGGACTGTCGAGGACGGTAAAGCGATAGATCAGGTTACTGCGATGGCTGACGGCCGCCAGGCGTTCACCAATCTGCTGCACATAATCCTGGAGTTTTTGTTCTTTATAGCGGCCATAACGCTTGATGATCACGGCGTGGTTCTCGCGGCCGATGGCGATCTCCTGGTCTTCGGAGAGCAGCACAAAATCAGACTCCCCGCTCACCGGGTTGACGGCACAGCCACTATTGAACAACAGGCTGCCAAGTAACAGCAGTGATGCAAGCACAGGTAAATTAGTTGGGTGTCTCATGGCTCTCATTATAGATAGTCATTCGTCATTCATCACTCATCAATTCTAATGAATAAGGGTGGCGCACCCGCATGCGTTGCTCGCCCTTGCGGGCATAAAGCCAGCCACGGGCAATAACGGTCTTGCCGGCAAACGCGCGCGGGTTTTGCGGCTCAAACCAGTGCAGGTCATTTTTATCGATACGTAGCGCCATCCCACCGGCGAGGTTCAGCCACAGGTTCTGCCGGCCCTCACCGATACGCACGACCTTGCCACGCACGATTTTAAACCCACGGGCATGGCGCGACAGAGCAGACGAGTCGGTGATGTTCGGCAGGCCCCATAGTCCAAGCCTGCTGCTGCGCGCCATTTTCTCTGCCTCGGCATAACAAGACAGGTCATGCACATTGGGTGGTATGGCGATCAGGCTGGCCAGCCCCTTGTTAAGCAGGTGGGTGCCGAGGCTTTCACCTTGCGGGGTATAGGCATGGGCCAGCAAGCGGCCGTAACGGTCGCGTCGTTGTTGCCCATAACGCAGGTCGATTTGGTATTCGTGCTGTTGAAGCAGTTTGAGCAATGCCTGGCGGGCTGCACGGGCCAGTGGTTCGGCAGGGCGCTCATCGCGCGCCATCTCGGGTGTGTTGATGCCGATCAGGCGGACCTTGTCACCGGACTGCAGGCGCACGGTGTCGCCATCGTAGACATGACTGACGTGTGCCCGGGCATCGATACGAGAAGGCGGGCAATGGATCTCAGCGGCGGCAAGGGTGCTGAGGCTGGTCAGCCACAGGCCGAAATAAAAAAGGCGTCCGTAGCGGGACGCCTTTTCTAAAAATGCTTGTGGCAGCATCGTCAGCGGGAATTGCGCGCTATTTAGCTGCTTTTGCGACGGCCATACTTTTGCTTGAACTTGTCCACGCGACCGGCGGTATCCAGCAATTTCTGCTTACCGGTGTAGAACGGGTGGCATTCTGAGCAGACTTCAACCGTCATGGCATCGCCACCGCGGGTGGAACGGGTGTCAAAGCTGTTGCCACAGCTGCAGGTGACCTTGACGGCCTCGTATGTAGGATGAATTTCCGGCTTCATATCTGTATACCTTAGGAATTCTACTGGCGCTTCTGGGCGCACGGTTAAGGGCGGGCATGATACGAAAAAGCTGGCGGCGGGGCAAGCACTATAAGACGGTTTCAGTCCGTTTTCCCCGGTTTGCATTGAAAAGGGAGGATTTTCGCCGCTGTCTGCGGGCTGGGTCCTGGTCGCCGGCTATCCATAGACTGCATGGTCTCGAGCATACCTTTTTCCCCGGCCAGGCGGTCCCACATCATACTGTAAATATCCAGGCAGGCTGCCATAGGGTTGCTGCTGCGCTGACGAATCATATCGATGCGCCACTGCAGGCAGCGCAGGCGTTTGCGCGAGTTACCTGGAATCGAGGCAAGAAATTCCTCGATTACCGCATCGCGGGCGGTCTCGAAGGCTTCCGGGTCCTTACTGGCCAAATCACACCAGTCATCAAACCCCATTTCGGTGAAAAGACTGCTATTCATCGTGCTGCCCGTTTCCGATTCACAATCATAATTACCGGATTTTCAGGGCATGTCAAAACACCCTGTTGGTACTGATAACAGTCAGTTACTTAGAAGGGTTTTCTAGAATAGTTTTGAGATTAAGATGCCCGTCAGGACGCTCATAGAACCCCAAAAACGGGTTCATCATGAGTACCTCAACCATCTCCGATGGTTCGAGGCAAAAAAACCCGGCCAAAGGCCGGGTTTTTGCGATGTTGCTCGTGAGAGAGTTTTTAACTGCGCTTCATCGAATCAAAGAATTCGGCATTGGTTTTGGTCGCCTTTAACTTATCGAGCAGGAATTCACTGGCAGCGGTGTCCTCCATTGGATGCAGTAGTTTGCGCAGGATCCACAGTTTCTGTAGTTCAGCCGCATCCGTGAGCAGTTCCTCGCGGCGCGTGCCGGAGCGGTTCAGGTTGATGGCCGGGTAAACGCGTTTCTCGGCAATGTTGCGGTCGAGGTGCAGTTCCATGTTACCCGTGCCCTTGAACTCTTCGTAGATCACATCGTCCATACGCGAGCCGGTCTCGACCAGCGCGGTGGCGAGGATGGTCAGTGAACCGCCTTCCTCGATGTTACGCGCGGCGCCGAAGAAACGCTTCGGCCGCTGCAGGGCGTTGGCATCGACACCACCGGTCAGTACCTTGCCGGATGAAGGCACGACGGTGTTGTAGGCACGGCCGAGACGGGTGATGGAGTCGAGCAGGATCACCACGTCTTTTTTATGTTCCACCAGGCGTTTGGCCTTCTCAATCACCATCTCGGCGACCTGTACGTGACGGCTGGCCGGTTCATCAAAGGTCGAGGAGACCACCTCACCGCGTACCGAGCGTGACATTTCAGTTACTTCTTCAGGGCGTTCGTCGATGAGCAGTACAATCAGGTGACAGTCCGGGCACTTGGCGGTGATCGACTGGGCAATATTCATGAGCATCATGGTCTTACCGGCCTTCGGCGGCGAGACGATCAGACCGCGTTGCCCCTTACCTATCGGCGAGACCATGTCGATGACGCGGGCGGTAATGTCTTCGCTGCTGCCGTTACCAATTTCCAGCGCCAGACGTTCGTTTGGGTGCAGCGGGGTCAGGTTTTCGAACAGGACCTTGTTCTTGGCATTTTCCGGCTTGTCGAAGTTGATGTCCTGCACCTTGAGCAGGGCGAAGTAGCGTTCACCGTCTTTCGGCGGACGAATCTTGCCGGAGATGGTGTCACCGGTACGCAGGTTAAAGCGTCGAATCTGACTCGGTGAGACGTAGATATCGTCCGGGCCGGCAAGGTAGGAACTGTCGGCGGAACGCAGGAAGCCAAAGCCATCCTGAAGGATTTCGAGGACACCATCACCATAGATATCTTCGCCGCTTTTTGCGTGAGCCTTGAGAATGGCAAAGATGATGTCTTGTTTACGCGAGCGGGCCATGCCTTCGACTTTCATTTCTTGTGCCATGGCAACAAGTTCGGCGGCGGATTTTTGCTTGAGTTCGGTCAGGTTCATGATGTTTTCAGATTGGTTTGAGGGAGGGTGGTTAGCGAGATTTGAACGATCCAGATACAGACCGGACACGCCAAGCCCTCGACGTGTTGGTTTAAGGGTTTTAAGGTTAGGTTAAATCAGTTCGTTATTAGGGTTGTCGGGGCAGGCCGGTAATGAGAAAAAGGCTCAGGCGAAATTTATAGGGTATTTCTACGCCATGCGTTTCCGACGCCTGTAACACTAGCACCAAATACCGGGCGCGTCCAGAAACACAGTGCGCGCCCGGGTTATTCAGATGTTGCTGTCAATAAAGGCTGTCAGTTGTGACTTGGATACAGCCCCCACCTTCGTCGCTTCGACGTTGCCGCCCTTGAAAATCATCAGGGTCGGAATACCACGGATACCATATTTAGGTGGCGTCCCAGGGTTTTCATCGATATTGAGTTTGGTAATGGTGATCTTGCCGGCATATTCCTCACAGATCTCATCGAGGATCGGCGCGATCATCTTGCATGGACCACACCAGTCTGCCCAGTAGTCTACGAGTACAGGGCCTTCGGCGTTAATGACGCTGGCCTCAAAGGTGTCGTCTGTAACATGAACGATACTGTCGCTCAAAACCTTGCCTCCAATTCTTATTTAAAGATATCTGTTTATGGTGTTCTGCCGGATGGGCAGTTATCGGGGTGTTGTTTATTCTCTGAATAAGATTTGAGCCTAATCAGTTCGGTATTGCAAGCCCCATGACGGCTTTAATTCTGCTATGCTCCTTTCCCCATGAGTGATACACACCTGACAGAAACACAGTTTTCTTCTTTCGAACTGCCCGCGGAACTCCTGCAAGGTCTTGATGATGCAGGCTTTTCATATTGTACGCCGATCCAGGAAAAGACCCTGCCGCTTGCTCTGGCCGGGCAGGATGTGGCCGGCCAGGCACAAACCGGTACCGGTAAAACCGCCGCATTTTTATTGGCGACCATGACGGTTTTGTTGCGCAAGCACGCCTCCGGCAAGCGCAAGCCAAACCAGCCGCGGGCACTGATCCTCGCGCCGACACGTGAACTCGCCATCCAGATCCACAAGGATGCCGAACAGCTTGGCAAGCATACCGGTCTGAAGCTGGCGCTGGCCTATGGCGGCACCGGTTACGAAACCCAGAAACAGACCATTGAAGAGGGTTGCGATATCCTTATCGGTACGCCGGGGCGCATCATCGATTATTTCAAGCAGCATGTCTTTAACCTGCAGGAAACGCAGGTGGTGGTGCTGGACGAGGCCGATCGTATGTTCGACCTCGGTTTTATCAAGGACATCCGTTACCTGTTGCGGCATACACCGAAGCCGGAAAAACGCCTGGGTCTGTTGTTCTCGGCAACCCTCTCTCATCGCGTCATGGAGCTGGCCTACGAGCACATGAACCGCCCGGAAAGCGTGGTGATCGAGGCCGAGACAATGACGGCGGATAAGGTGACACAGCTGGTTTATCACACCGCCAACGAGGAAAAGATCCCTTTATTGCTGGGGTTGATGAAGAGCATGGACCCGAGCCGTTCTATCGTCTTCACCAATACCAAGCGTGCCGCTGAGCGGGTCTGGGGTTTCCTTGAGGGTAATGGCATCGGTGCAGGTATCCTCTCCGGCGATGTGCCGCAGACAAAGCGTCAGAGCCTGTTAAATGATTTTACCGAGGGTAGATTGCCCGTGCTGGTGGCGACCGATGTCGCGGCGCGCGGCCTGCATATCCCGGGTGTCAGCCATGTCTTCAATTTCGATCTGCCGGATCAATGCGAGGACTATGTGCACCGTATTGGCCGAACTGCGCGTGCCGGCGAGTCCGGTGACGCCATCAGTTTTGCCTGCGAGACCTATGCCTTTAACCTCATGGATATCGAGGAGTATCTCGGGCATAAACTGCCGGTAGGCTATGTCGATGCCAGTCTCCTGGTTGAGCCGAAACCGATGGTAAGGCTCGAGCGCAAACCCCTGCCGAATCGTCATGGCAAGCCCGGTGCAGGCGGAAAGCCGCACCGTAGTCGTGGCGGGCCGCGCAGGTCGGGCCAGCGAAGCTCGTGACCGCGGTGCAAAACCGCAACGAATAGCGTTTTACCCCCCTCATAAAGCTGCTATTATCAAACACATACAAAGGAAATCGGGAATGATTCCCGATTTTTTTGACACAAAATCACTATCTTTGCTGACGGATTATGGCCGAAGGATTACGGAAAATAGCCAGTCGCCTCGGGGGGCGCCAGCTGGCATGGGCAGTGAACCTGCTGCTGCTGCTATTGCTGGCGCAGACCATCATGGGGGCGCTCGGGCAACGCAAGGCCTCGACCGTGGTACACAACCCGGTCCAGCCAGCGCGCCCGGCAGCGCCACAACACGGACCCTCGGCGCAACAGTTGGCACAACAGATCGCCAATTGGCATTTGTTCGGCAATGCCGGACTCGTGGCCGTGAGCAAGGGCCCGACCGTCGCACCCGAGACCAAGTTGAACCTGTTACTGCGTGGCGTGATCGCCTCGCCCGAGCAGGTCAACGCCGTCGCGATAGTCGCCGATGGCAATAAGGCCGAGGACAAGGCCTATGGCATTGGCGACAGTTTGCCAGGTGGTGCAGAAGTAAAAGAAATATACAGTGACAGGGTTATTATCGAGTACCGTGGTCGAGCCGAGACCCTGACCCTGCGCAGAAAATTACTCAGTAATGAAGAGTTCACAATAAAAAACTGAATGGATGGTCGCACAGGCTGTCACGGGAGACTCTACAAGGTTTTGTCTTATCGCCGGGTTCACGGGGGGTAGGGCTGTCGCCAAAAAAGGTTGCTGGCGGTTAACTAACGGCAGGATGCGAATGATAAAAACAAACAACAAGGTTTTCACGGTACTGGTGAACGGCTGTCTGTCGCTATGCGTGATGCTGGCGGTGTCGGTGACCGCCATACAGGCGGAACCGCTGGTCGATAAGGAAACCGCGGTCCTGAATATGGAAAACACCGATATCAAGACGCTGATATCGACGGTGGCTGACAAGACCGGTAAGAACTTTATTATTGACCCGCGCGTGAAGGGCAAGGTTACGGTGATCTCGCATAAACCGGTATCGCGTGACGAACTGTACCAGATATTTTTATCCATTCTTGAGGTACATGGTTTTGCCGCAGTGCCTGGCGACAAGGCGATCAAGATTGTCCCGGATGCGACGGCCAAGCAGACTGGGATCCCGACGGCCACGGCAAAATCGCCGGGCCAGGGTGATGAGCTGGTGACACGCGTGGTTAGCATTGATTATGTTAATGCCACGCAACTGGTGCCGATCCTGCGCCCCCTGATCCCGCAACAGGGACACATGGCGGCCTTTCCCTCATCGAATGTGCTGATCGTCTCTGATCGTGCAGAAAATATTTCGCGCATCATGAAACTGATTCGTCGCATTGATCGCCCGGGAAATGAAGACGTCGAGGTGATCTCGCTACAGCATGCCTCAGCCACTGAAATGGTGCGCATCCTTACCGCCCTCAACAAACAGAATGCGACCAAGGGCGGCCCAGAAGAGCCGGTGCTGGTGGCCGATGAGCGCACGAACAGTGTCCTGCTCAGTGGCGACAAGGCAAACCGTTTGCGCCTGCGTGCCCTGATCACCCACCTGGATACGCCGAATGATGCCGGTGGTGATACGCAGGTGATCTATCTCAAGTATGCCGACGCCAAATCACTGGTACCGGTATTGACCAGTGTCAGCGATAGCATCGGTGGCGGCAAGGCGAAGGCGGCAACGGCCTCAGCAACATCATCACCGGTCAATATCCAGGCCGATGAGAATACCAATGCCCTGGTCATCACCGCGCCACCGGACCAGATGCGCTCCCTGCAGGCGGTGATCCGCCAACTGGATATCCGTCGTGCACAGGTTCTGGTTGAGGCCGTGATCGCCGAGATATCCACGACCAAGAGTTCCGAGCTGGGTGTGCAATGGCTGGCGAATGATTTTATTCTGGGCGGCGATAATCCGGGCGCAGTGTCACAGTTCCCGGGCAGCGGAGTCGGTATCGTCGACCTGGCCACCGACCCCACTACTGCAGTGGGTAATGGTCTGACGCTGGGCATCGGCGATCTTGTCGGTACCAGCCGTTTCGGGGTACTGGTGCGCGCGATTGCCTCAGATGACGATACGAATGTGCTCTCCACGCCAAGCCTGGTGATGCTGGATAACGAAGAGGCCGAGATCGTCGTGGGTCAGAATGTACCGTTTGTGACCGGCACTCAACAGACCACGGGTGGCCTGGCCAATCCCTTCCAGACCATTGAACGTCAAGACGTTGGTCTGACCCTGAAGGTCAAACCGCAGATCAATGAGGGTGATGCGATTAAACTCGAGATCACCCAGGAAACATCGAGTGTTGTCACAAACAATACTACGGGTTCCTCTGATATTATCACCAACAAGCGCTCCATCAAGACCACCGTACTGGCCGATGATGGTGATATCGTCGTGCTCGGTGGTCTGATTACCGATGACCTGGCGGAAGGGGTCTCGAAGGTACCCTTGCTTGGTGATATCCCTATCGTCGGCAATCTGTTTCGTAGCAGGACCGCGACCAAGGTCAAGCGCAATCTGATGGTCTTCCTGCACCCGGTGATCATGCGCGATGCCAAGGCCAATGCAGCCTTTACCAGTCGTAAATATAATTACATTCGAACTCAGCAAATACAGGCGAGGCAGGATGGTGTGCATCTGTTACCCGATGACGTCGCCCCGGTGCTACCGTCTTTGGATGAGTTCCTGATATTACCACCGGCATTTGAGCCAACCACACCGGTACAGCAAGGCGATGTTAACTGAAGCACTAAATGACGAGGCTGACACGGTGGATGAAATTCCCGTCACGCTGCCATCATTACCGTTTGGGTTTGCCAAGCGGCACGGTGTTTTGTTGACTGCACAAAACGTCCAGCAGTTGACCCTGACATGTCGTAACAGTGTTACGGCCACGACGCTGGCAGAGGTACGTCGTCATTTCGGTATCGCACTGAAACTCGACTTCATTAGCGATGAAGCATTCGAAGCCTTGTTACAACGTGAATATGAGCAGGGTTCGAGTGGTGCCATGAATATTATGGACGACATCGAGGGCAATGACCTGCTAAGTATTGCCCAGGACCTCCCCGAACCCGATGACCTGATGGAAGATGAAGACGATGCGCCGATCATTCGTCTCATCAATGCCCTGCTAACCGAGGCAATAAAAGAGAATGCCTCGGATATTCATATTGAACCGTTTGAGAATCGCCTCGTCGTGCGCATGCGTGTCGACGGTGTGTTGCGCGAGATACTCGAACCGAAACGGGCACTGGCACCGTTACTCGTTTCGCGTATCAAGGTGATGGCAAAACTTGATATTGCCGAGAAACGTCTGCCACAGGATGGCCGTATCTCGCTGCGGATTGCCGGACGCGCTGTCGATGTGCGTGTCTCGACGCTACCGGCTGGTGGCGGTGAGCGAGTGGTCATGCGCCTGCTCGACAAACAGGCCGGACGACTCAATCTTGAACACCTGGGGATGCCACCGCAAACGCTGAAACTGATCAATGATGTCATCCATCGCCCGCATGGCATTGTCCTGGTTACCGGCCCGACCGGTTCCGGTAAGACTACCTCGCTATATGCCATGTTGGCGTGTTTGAATGGCAAGCAAAGTAACATCATGACCGTCGAAGACCCAATCGAGTATTACATCGATGGCATTAGCCAGATGCATGTAAACACGAAAGTGGATCTGACTTTTGCCCGCGGTCTGCGTGCCATCCTGCGCCAGGACCCGGATATCGTCATGGTCGGTGAGATCCGTGATCTGGAAACAGCCCAGATCGCCGTGCAGGCCAGTCTCACCGGACACATGGTGTTATCGACCCTGCATACGAATACAGCTGTCGGTGCCGTGACACGTCTGCGTGATATGGGTGTCGAGCCTTTCCTGATGTCATCAAGTCTGAATGCCGTACTGGCACAGCGGCTGGTGCGTGTCCTGTGTCCGGACTGTAAACGCCCGTATGTGGCGCAGCCCAGTGATTGTGCGGCACTCGGTATTGAGGCGGATAAGGCGCCGACACTGTATGAAGCGGTCGGTTGTCCAAATTGTAATAACATTGGTTACCGTGGCCGTATTGGTTTGTACGAGCTTGTCATCATAGATGAAACCCTGCGCGGCATGATCCATGACGGTGCCAGTGAGCAGGAAATGGAACAACAGGCACGGAAGAGTACCCAGGGTATCCGCGAGGAGGGACGTCGCCTGGTGTTAAGTGGTACCACGTCATTGGAAGACGTATTGCGGGTCACTCACGATGACTGAGCAAGCGAGCCTGGATTGTCAACGCTATGAGTGCCTTTGAATTTACCGCGCTGGATGCAGCAGGCAGTACCCGCAAGGGTGTGCTGGAGGGTGATAGCCCTCGGCAAATTCGTCAACAGCTACGTGATCGTGGTCTTAGCCCGTTAAATGTTGAAGAGGTGCGCCAGCGCGAGTCGCGTCGTGGTACAAAACGCGGTGGGCGCGGTATCAGTGCCACTGACCTGGCCCTGTTTACACGCCAGTTAGCGACCTTGCTCGAGGCGGGTTTGCCACTGGAAGAATCGCTGCACGCAGTGGGCAGGCAAACAGAAAAGCCCCGTATGCAAAATACGATTCTGGCGGCGCGGTCACGTATCAAGGAAGGTCATAGCCTGGCTGATGCGCTGGGAGATTTCCCGAATATCTTTCCTGAACTGTACCGGGCCACGGTAGCGGCCGGTGAACAGACCGGCCACCTTGAGGTGGTGTTATCACGCCTGGCCGATTACACCGAAAACCGACAGGCCCTGATTCAGTCCATATCACAGGCATTGATCTACCCGGCGGTACTTACCTTTACGGCATTGGCAGTGGTGACCCTGTTGCTCGGTTACGTGGTACCGCAGGTGGTACAGGTCTTTACCGATATTGGTCAGACCCTGCCATGGCTGACCCGTGCGCTGATCGCCACCAGTGATTTTGTCCGGAACTTTGGACTGTTCGTGGTGGGCTTATTAATTGCGGCGGCTTATGGCTGGAAGCGTTTGTTACGCAATGAGGTCATACATACTCGTTATGATGCCTTGCTGTTACGCCTGCCCCTGATCCGTCGATTGGTGCAAGGTGTAAACACCGCACGTTTTGCCCGTACCTTCAGCATCCTGACTTCAAGCGGCGTCCCCATTCTTGAGGGCATGCGGATCAGCGCCAACGTAATGGCCAACCGCCCTATGCGCAAGGCGGTAGAACAGGCGACGGCTCGTGTACGCGAAGGCAGCAGCCTGCAACAGGCCCTGGACAAGAGTGCCTGTTTTCCACCAATGGTCATTCACCTGATCGGCAGTGGCGAAACCAGTGGCCGTCTCGAGGATATGCTGGATCGCGCGGCACAGAATCAGGAACGCGAACTGGAAAATCGTATCAATTTATTGATGAAGATATTTGAGCCCGCACTGATCCTGGTCATGGGCGCGGTCGTATTGATGATTGTACTGGCGATTTTGTTACCCATTTTCGATTTGAACCAGTTAGTCAAATAAGCAGATAAAGGCACAAGGTAATGACTATGAAGCAAGGCAACAAACAAAGACGTGAGGCGGGTTTCACCCTGATCGAGGTCATGGTGGTCGTGGTTATCCTCGGCATTCTGGCATCCGTTGTCGTGGTACGTGTGATCGATAAGCCGGATGAGGCGCGTATCACCAAGGCACGACAGGATATCCTCGCCCTTGAGGGAGCCCTAGGTTTCTACAAACTCGATAACCATGTCTACCCGTCAACCGACGAGGGCATTGAGGCGCTGGTCAACAAGCCAAGTTCCGCACGTAACTGGAAACAGGGCGGTTATGTCGCGCGCCTGCCGAAAGACCCCTGGAATACACCGTACCAGTACCTGAACCCGGGTGTGCATGGTGCCATCGATATCTATTCGCTCGGCGCCGATAAACAGCCCGGTGGTGAAGGTCTGAATGCCGATATCGGTAACTGGGACCTCTGAGAAATATTTCGGCGATGAAATCACGCCTGACAGGTTTTACCTTACTCGAGTTACTCGTCGTACTGGTAATCGTCGGCATCACAATGAGCTTTGCGGTGTTGTCACTCGGCCTGCGTAGCGATAAAGATATTGTATTGGAAGAATCACGGCGGCTTACGGCTTTAATGCAGTTGGCCAGTGAAGAGGCGGTTGTGCAAGGCCGTGAACTGGCCATGCAATTTGACGGGCCGGATTATCGTTTCCTGGTACTGGATAATAAAAACAAATGGCAGGCCATCGAGGAAGATGAAGTATTACGTGAGCGTAGTTTACCTGATGGCCTACAGGCAGAGCTGGTTGTAGAGGGTCTCGGCAAGACCAGTGCGACCTCTACCGGCCAGCTGATTTATTTTTATAGCAGTGGTGAAGTCAGTCCGTTCCAGTTAAGCCTACAGGACAGCCAGCGTAAATATCTTTATACCATCAATGGCGATGCACAGGGTCTGATCCAACATGCCGAGGATGATCGTTATGCCGGTTAGGCGGGGTAGCGAGCAGGGAATGACCCTGATCGAGGTACTGGTCGCGCTGGTGATTGTGGCGATTGCCCTGGCAGCGGTGATCCGAAGTGTTAATGCGGGAGTGGTGAATACCGATTACCTTAAGCAGCGCAACATTGCCCATTGGGTGGCGATGAATTATGCCAGCGAGCTGCAATTGCAACTCAGCACGGCGAAGGCCAATGGCCAGCATGAAATCGAGATGGCGGGGCAGACCTGGCAGCTGCAGAGTAAGGCCAGCCAGACGGCGGATAGTGACATACTGCGGGTTGAGATACGCGTTAAAAAAGACGGTGATGCCGAGTCGAGTCTAGCCAGCCTGATTACTTACGTGGCTAAACCCTGATGTGTAGTACAAGACAGGCGGGTCTGACCCTGATCGAACTTTTGGTCGCGGTGGCGATTTTTTCCCTGCTCGCGGCATTGTCGTACGGTGGGCTGGTCAATGTACTCGATTCGCGCCGCGCCGTGGATGTGGAGTCGCAACGGCTGGCGACCTTGCAGCGTGCCTTTTTGCGTATCGGCCGGGATCTCGAGCAGGCTGCACCGCGTGCGATCCGGGATGCCTTCGGTGATCAACAGCCGGCACTGCATAACCAGGTGGATAGCTACGAGGGCATGCAAACCGTCATCGAGCTGAGCGTCGCCGGGCGCAGGACCTTGCCCGGTGAAACCAGAGGCAGCTTACAACGTATCAGTTATGTATTACGCGGGGATGCCTTGCTGCGCTTAAGCTGGCCGGTACTGGATCGTGCACAGGATACGACGGCGCACGAATCAAGCTTGCTGGATGGGGTTGAAGACCTGCAACTGCGCTACCTGACAGAGGACGGTGACTGGCTGACACAGTGGCCACCTGTGGCCAGCGCAACACCAGCAGTGGCGGCCTTGCCGCCAGCCTTACCGAGGGCGATTGAGTTAAATATAGAACTTAAACACTGGGGCAGCCTGCGCCGACTTTACCGGGTGGCAGGATGAGGAGTTTGCCTATTCAAATGAACGGCACGGCGCTCATTACAGCGCTGCTGGTTGTGGCGCTGGCCAGTGTGGCGGCGGCGGCAATGCTGAAACAACAGCACCTGGATATTCGGCGTGCCGGTAACGTATTTAACGCCGATCAGGCCGGCTTGTATACGCAGTCGGCAGAGGCCTGGGTGATCCAGGTACTGCTGCGCGACAAGCGGGACACTAAAACGGATAGCCTCGCGGATAGTTGGGCTACGCTTCGTGAGCCTATTGATATAGAAGATGGCAAGATACAGGTGCAGGTAGAAGATTTGCAGGGCCGCTTCAACCTGAATAACCTGCTGGACAAGGCGGGCAAGCCGAGCAAGGATGAACGTGAACGCTTCCAGCGTCTGTTGGGCCTGCTTGAACTGGATACAGACCTGGTGTTCCCGATACTGGACTGGATCGATAGTGATATTAATGCCAGTTTTCCGGGTGGTGCCGAAGATAATGAATACTTGCGACTTGAGCCGGCACACCGTACGGCCAATGCGCCTTTTGTCAGCAGTAGTGAGCTCTTGCAGGTCAAGGGCATCGGTAGCGCGGATTATGAGCGCCTTAAACCTTACGTCACGGCCTTGCCTGGACAGGTGGAGATAAATATTAATACCGCCTCTGCGGTTATACTGGCGGCAAGTATACAAGGCATGGACCTGGCGGAGGCAGAGGCACTCGTCGAGGCGCGACCGGAAGAGGGCTATGCGGATGTGAGCACCTTTCGCAGCACGCAGGCCCTGAACGGACGTACGGTGAAAGGTATCAGCGTCAGTAGTGACTATTTTTCGATCAAGGTTGATGTGTCACTCGACAGGCACCAGTCCAGTGTAGGCGCTGTCGTAAACAGGACGGCTGGCACAACAAGTGGTGGTAGTGGACAATTACGCGTGCTTCGACGCAGCCGGGCGGAACTATAAAAATATGCAGGAATTATTCATACACCTACATGCAGAAGACGCCAGCTGGGCCTTGCGCCAGGGCGCCAGTGGCCTGCCGGCGGAGATCCAGCGTGGGCCCTTGTCGGCGATACCTGCGGTGAAGGACGATACCGAGGTGATCGTGTTTGTCCCGGCGAGCGATGTATTGCTGGCCAGCGCCCACTTGCCACGCCAGTCCCGGCAACGCCTGCAGCGTGCCGCCCCGTATGCCCTGGAAGAACAATTCATTGACGATGTGGAATCCCTGCACGTGGCCCTGGGTGAGCAGGATGATGAGGGCAATCTGCATACCGCAGTCGTTTCTCACCAACGCATGCAGACCTGGCTGGAGGGTTTAACACAGGCGGGTATCCGCCCGGCCGTGATGCTGCCGGAAAACCTGTCCCTGCCACGTATCAATGGTGACTGGTCGGCGCTGCAACGGGCCGACGGACTGGTGGCCGTGCGCAGTGGCAGGCAGAGTGGTTTTTGCTGTGACCGGGCCAATCTTGCGGCCCTCGCCAGGCGCCATGCCGCCGAACTGGGGAGCCCGGTGCATGCCGTCAGTGTTACCGATTGCTCGCAAACCGCCGGACAAGACGGCGGGCTTGCAGAGGACTTTGCTGCACCGGTCAATGTCCAGGCCTGTAATGGTGATGCCCTGGCCAGTCTTATCGAGGGCTATAAACGTGAGCCGGCCATAAACCTCTGCCAGGGGCCATATCGAAAGGCGCAACAATGGCTGAAGGGTGGCCGACGCTGGTTACCGGCCGCGGTGTTGCTCGGTTTGTGGTTAGTGGTGAGTTTTACCGCGGTGATTATTGACTACTGGCAATTACGTGAACTTGATGCCGACTATAAAGACAAGATTGAACAGCTTTATCGGCAGAGCTTCCCGGAGGCGAAACGTGTTGTTAATGCCCGGGTGCAGATGGAACAAAAACTTAAGGCCTTACGTGGTGGTGCAGTCGATGAAGAGGGTTTTCTTGAACTCATGGCCCAGGTGGGTACCGTGCTGACCAAGGTCAAGGGCATGGAGATTAAAAACCTGAGTTACAAGCAGGGCAAGATCGATATGGAACTTCAGCTGACGGACCTGCAGCAACTGGACAAACTGAAACAGCACCTTGAGGCCTTGCCGGCGATCGAGGTGGATGTGCAGTCGGCAACGGTGAAGAATAATCGTCTGGAAACACGTGTGCGCATCGGGAGGCAGAAATGAAACAGTGGCTGGCCGGTCTGAATGAACGCGAGCGGCAGATAGTTTTTGCCGGGGCGGCGCTCTTGTTGCTGATGCTTGTATATTTGTTGATGTGGGAGCCGCTGCTCAATAAGCGCGCACAACTGCAAACCTCGGTAGCGGCCCAGGCGGCGACATACCAGTGGATGCAGCAGGCCGCCGGGGAAATCAAACAGCTGTCACACCGGCCCGGTGCCAGTGTTACCAGCAAGGGTTCCGTGCTCGGCACGATCAACAGCACGGCCAAGTCCTTGTTGCAGGGGGCTATTGTCAAACGGGTCGAGGAAGACCGTCAACAGGGCGTGCGTGTGTGGATTGAACAGGCGGCCTTCGATGACCTGGTCCGCTGGCTGGGTGCACTCCGTCAGCAACACGGTATTCATGTCACCAGCCTGGTGACAGAACGCCATACCAAGCCCGGGCGGGTCAATGCACGCCTGATCCTGCAGCGTGGCTGAATAAGCGGCTGGCCTAATCGGCAGCCTGGGTCGCAAAATTTTCCAAAACATTAAAGAGTCGTTCCGGACTGACCGGCTTGGAAAGAAACTCGTTCATGCCCGCCTGCAGGCAGGCCAGGCGATCATCATCGCTGATATTAGCGGTCAGGGCGATGATCGGCACGGATTTATCAGACGGTTCTTCCGCTCGCCATTGACGTGTTGCCTCAATCCCGTCCATCACGGGCATATGCATATCCATGAAGACAATATCATAGTCTTGCTGGCGTAAACGCTGCAGGGCCAGTTTACCATTCTTGACCACCTCGACATGATGGCCGCCATCAGTGAGTGCGGTGGAAATAAACAGTGCATTGACCTCGCTATCCTCAGCCAGCAGGACACGACGTTTCTTCTCAGCGCCGGTCGGGGATCTGACCGAGACGGCCTCATCTTCATCGCGAAGTGTGGCCTGGTTACTGGCGAGCCTGAGTGGTATCTCAAACCAGAAACTACTGCCTTTGCCAAATTCACTGTTGACACCAATGTCGCCACCCATCATGCGAACCAACTCACGGGCAATGGTAGTGCCCAGCCCGGTACCACCAAAGCGGCGGGTGGTAGATGAATCGGCCTGGGTAAAACTATCAAAGATATGTGACAGGTGTTGCTCGTCGATACCGATACCCGTGTCGGTGATCTCGACGCGCAGGCTATTTGAGGTAGTAATGATACTAACCTTGATAGTGACGCCACCTCGTTCTGTAAACTTGATGGCATTACCGGCAAGGTTTAACAGTATCTGGCTGAGGCGGTATGAGTCACCAAGCAGGTTTTTTGGTACAGCCGGGTTAATTTCATAATTGAAACCGATGTGTTTTTGTTTGGCCAGCGGGCTGAGTACAACAGAAACCTCCTGCAAGGTGTCTTCGATGCTGAAGCAGCGTTCCTCAAGGGTGATCTTGCCGGCCTCGATCTTGGAAAAATCAAGAATGTCGTTAATGAGCATATGCAAACGATTGGACGAGGTGGTCAGGCCATTAACATAAACTTTTTGATCGTCACTCAAGTCTGTTGTTTTAAGCAAGTTGATCATGCCAATGGCACCACTCATCGGCGTGCGTATTTCGTGACTCATGGAAGCAAGAAACCGGCTCTTGGATTCACTGGCGGCATCGGCCGCCTGACGTGCACGTTGAATCGTTTTCAACATGGAATCCAGGTAGAGCGGCAAGACAATGAGTGCAATAAGCTTAAAGGTGCTTTCCAGTGCATGAGATGAGAAGTTCGGATCCAACACACACACAAGGCTGTAAGACAGGGCGCTGAGACCGGCAGCGACAAACAGGTAGGAGCGACCAAAACGACCACCCTGACTGATAAAGATAATGATGTAGAGAAGGTAGAACGGGCTATCAGACTTACCGACCATGATACTGGATATGGTGACGTAAACGATATCAATAAAAGTCACAAGATAGCGGCGTGGGACATAGCCGGGACGGCGCATAATATAGATCAGCACAAAGATCGAATACACCATGAAGCTGAGCAGCAAAATAGAAAAATTATAGGTAGTAATTTCAAAGTAACCGAATGTCGTGCCCATACCCAGATAGATGGACATAAACACGCCTATGCTCAGGCGGACGATCGCGGATTTGTACTCCTGATCCTGGCGGATCGAAGCAGGCATCCATTTGTCGATAAAACTTTTCAACATCATGTTGCGACGACGACCTTCCTCGTGGCGGGAATTTTATGTAGGCATAATATCATTAAAACTGTAAATGGCATTGAATTCGCCTACATCCTTGTTGGGCGCCTGTGTGTCGGGCTTATGGATCGCGAGCAGGTGAGTAATACCGTAAGCCATTGCAGAGCGTAATACCGGCAGGCTGTCATCTATGAGCAGGGTATGCGCTGGCTCAAAGGACTCCCTGGATTGCAGCGATTGCCAGAACTCCCGGTGTTCCTTGGGCATACCCAGATCATGTGCACAGATGATGCTATCAAAATGCCCGCCAAGCCGGGTACGTTTCATTTTCAGGTCGAGGCTCTTGGCGTGGGCATTGGTAACGAGTACCACGCGCTTGTCGACGGCGCGCACAGCATCGAGAAAATCGATAACATACGGGTGTATGGCAATAAGATGTTCAACCTCGCGTTTCAGCTCGGCGATATCGAGTCCCAGTTCCTGGCTCCAGTAATCCACGCAATACCACTCCATGGTGCCTTCAGCGGCACGAAAACGTGGAAATAACTCTTCTTTGGAGCGATCAATATCCAGGCCATGGTATTCGGCATAGCGCAGCGGCACATGCTCCTGCCAGAAATGGTTATCAAAGTTGAGGTCCAGCAAGGTACCGTCCATGTCGAGAAACACGGTATTTATGGCATTCCAGTCAAGCATCTTGGTCTTCAGGGCTTTTGTTACAGTGTCTTTACTTTAACAGAGATTACAGCAGCGGCGACAGGGTTTCTGGACCTCGGCTTTTCCTTAATAAATATTCGGCTATAGTTAATACTAATAGGCCTCATAGGTCGCCAGCGGAGAAGGGCGATGTCAATGAAATCAGCCGTTTTGCTTACTGTGACATTATTTTTTGCAGGGCTTTCTCTGCCGACAGTTGCCGGGCAACTCAGCCCGCAGGAAATGGAAGAGTGGTTGTTTGATGATAGCGACAGCCTGATCGCAGAGGTCAACGAGGGTGAACTGGAGTTCCTGGCAAAGTCCCCGCAAGGCCCGGTACATCATCATCATAATCGTGTGAGTATTACCGATGCCAGTGTCGAGGATGGCTGGGTTGGTCTGGAGCAATGTCATCGGCACCTGGACCAGGTGACACTCGCGCAAATCGTCTTTCGCCCGGACCGGGTACGTGGTCTGAAGGTGACCCGGGCGGAGAACATCAACAAGGCCTGGGTAGAGGGTCCCTCGATACAGCTGCAGGGGGTGCAGGCCAATGCCCTGTTATGCGTCCAGGCCGAGACCCGCAGTTTTGTCTACAATGGTGACGGTACATTCAGTCTGCACAGCGGGCCGTTCATGCGCAGATTCCTCGATGGTTATTACCCGATGCAGGTGACACTCGATGTCAGGGTCGAGAGCCCGCGTTTGCAGTTCTACCAGATGTTGCCGCGGAGCAGGGATGGCCTGACGGTTCGGCATGCCGATAAAACCGTTCATTACGAGGCCCTGTTTGAGGGGCGGCTGCGTACCGAGATCATGTTCCATGACCTGGTGGTGGAAAATGTCAGTGCAGACCAGCACGGCCGTGGTAAGATCGCCGCACAGATTAAATAATGATGTCCGATATGTGGGCAGCCAGGTTAGTTGCAGTCCATGCGCGAAAAGCCAGAAATCCTGAAAATAGAGACTATCGCCGAGACCCGGATTTTTCGTATAGAACAGGTCGGTCTGCGTTTCAGTAACGGTAACCAGGTAGAATATGAACGTGTGCGGGGCTCAGCACATGGTTCGGTACTCATTGTGCCTATGCTGGATGATGATACGGTGCTCCTGATCCGTGAATACGCCGTTGGTGTAGATCGTTACGAACTCACCCTGCCGAAAGGGCTCATTGAAAAAGCCGAGTCTCCGCTTGATGCCGCGAATCGTGAAATAATGGAAGAAGTGGGTTACGCCTCTCGCTCACTTGAACAGTTGACGACGTTTACATTGGCACCCGGTTATCTGGGTTCAACAACGCATATAGTCCTGGCACAAGACCTTTATCCCCAACGCTGTGAAGGCGATGAGCCCGAGGAAATCGAAGTCGTGCCCTGGTCGTTGCGGCGGCTGGATGCCTTGTTAGAAGATAATGCCTGCAGTGAGGCAAGAACCATTGCCGCTTTATATATGGTCCGCGATCGCCTGTCGGCAAAAGAGCGTATTTGATGATCCAACCTGATGACAAATTACTGGAAGATGTCATGCAGCTTGCGGTTGAGGCCGGGCATGAGATATTGCGTATCTATGAAACGGATTACGCCATCGAGCACAAAGACGATAAGACCCCGTTGACCGAGGCGGATATGGCGGCGCATCATATTATTGATGCCGGCCTGCAGAAATTAACACCGGGTATCCCGATCCTTTCAGAAGAGTCCGCCGAGATCCCATTCGCAGAACGTCGGCAATGGTCTTGTTACTGGCTGGTTGACCCACTGGATGGGACGCGTGAGTTTATCAAACGCAATGGTGAATTTACCGTTAACATCGCCCTGATCGAAAATGGTGAATCGGTTCTTGGCGTAGTTTATGCGCCGGTACTGAAGACGAGTTATTACGCGCGTCGCGGTGCCGGTGCCTTTCGTAAGGAAAATGGTAAACCTGCAATACCCATTCAAACCCGTCGGCCCAGTGCCTCGCCGGTATTGGTCGCCGGTAGTCGCTCGCACCGCGGCGACTCGTTGAACGCCTATCTGGAATGCCTGGCAGACTATGAGATTATCAGTGTGGGCAGTTCGCTTAAGTCTTGTATGGTCGCCGAGGGTAGTGCAGATATCTATCCGCGCCTGGGACCGACCTCGGAGTGGGATACGGCGGCGGCCCAATGCGTTGTTGAAGAGGCCGGTGGTCGACTCACCGATACACGTATGCAGACCCTGCGCTACAACACCAAGGATTCCTTATTGAACCCGCACTTTTTTGTGTTTGGTGACCCTGATCGTGACTGGTCGGAATATCTTGAAGACTGAAGGCGGCGGCTAGTTGCGTTCGTCGTAGACGGCCATGATGGCCTTGAGTTCATTGAGGACGGTGGAGGCCTCCTGTTCGTCCAGTTCGTGGGTCTGCTCGATTTCCATACCCAACTCCATGCTGCTGATCGTTGCGCGCACGGCATCACAGCCGCTCTTGCACAATGCCTCAACGCATTGATTGACCTTGCTTGAATTCATACCAATCCGGACTACCACCAACAGGGCCGGGAATTATGCCAAATTGATGCCCTGGATGCCAACACCAATCAGTAACAAATTGTTATTTATGGAAATATTCTGGTTATATCACAAGCGTGGGGGTAGCTTGGGGACTATACGCCAAGATGGTGGCCGGGGACGGAATCGAACCGCCGACACGGGGATTTTCAATCCCCTGCTCTACCAACTGAGCTACCCGGCCAGACTTGTTGCAGGCTCCCGAGTCTCGGGAGCGCGCTATTAAAGCGGTTGAGGCGGGTGGAGTCAAGCGACAACACACAGAAACAGGCGGGATTTGGGGCTTGCAGGCAGAGACAGCATGCAATACCGTGTCTGCCTCACCGAAAAGCTCACGAAATGGTTCTCCTTATGTCCGCCAAGATGCCGCCGAATATACCCCTGACGATAGCCCCGGACAGCTATCAGCTGGTTGAGACTCGCCTGCAGGAAAAACTGCCGGATGGCACGACGCGCTGTCACCTGTGCCTGTGGCGCTGCAAGCTCAAGCATGGTCAGCGCGGCTTTTGCCAGGCGCACGTGAACCGAAATGGCACGCTATATAATCTGTCCTACGGCATCCTCTCGGCCATCGACACCGGGCCGATTGAGGAAAAACCGGTCAAACATTACCGCCCGGGTACTCGTGTCATGTCGATTGGCAGCTATGGCTGCAATTTCCGCTGTGGTGGCTGCCACAATCTGGAAATATCCTGGGGCGTGTCGGCGCTGGATGACCTGGCTCGCGGTGAATCGACCGCCGCCTGGGTGACACCTGCGGAGATGGTGGCGGTGGCACAACGTCATGAGGTACAGGGTATTGCCTTTACCTACTCAGAGCCGGCCGTATGGCTCGAGTACGTGATGGATGTTTCCAGGCTGGCTCACGAGGCCGGGCTATATACGCTTTATGTCTCGAACAGCTTCGTCACCAATGAGGCGCTGGAGATGATGGCGCCGTACGTCGATGTGTTGTGTTCGGACATCAAGAGCCTCAGGGATGATTTTTACCATGATATCTGCCCGACCGCGAAGGTCAGTCAGGTACTCGATTCTATTCACAAGGCCCACCAGTTGGGTATCCATGTAGAAACGCGGACGAATATTATCCCGGGCAAGAATGATGATATTGCAGAGCTGCGACAGATTGCCGAGTGGATTTATACGCATCTCGGTGAAGACAGTCCGTGGCATATCACGAAGTTTTTCCCGGCCTATAAACTGTCAGATGTGCCGACTACGCCAGCAGAAATCATGTGGGCGGCACATGATGCCGCGCGTGAAGTCGGCCTGAAGAATGTTTATGTCTATGATGACAAGGGTTGTGACTGTGCCGAGAGTAATATGCCGATTGCGGAATATTTAACGGCCGATGCCGGCACGATTCACGAGATCAAGAAATGCGCGGCCAGTTGTTGTGGTGATGAAGGCATCGTTTTAAAGAAATACGAGAAAGAGTGAGGTGTAAGCAGCGGTTGGTTTATTATTATGGCTGCTCATAGAAGCTTTAAAGGCTTAGACCATAGAACCTTGCAGGTTCATCATGGATACCCTACCCATCTCCGATGGGTCAGGGCAATTATGCTGTCTCACAGAATCCTAACGGATTCATTATGAGCACCCTACGCTTCCAGCGTCAGGGCGACCCTACTCCACCATAGAACACTACGTGTTCATTATGGATACCTTACCTGCCTATATGGCTGGTCAAGGCAACTTCCAGTGCCGTCAGGGCATTACTCTGAAGGTGGCACAAAGGCCTCTGGGGTATCGGCACCGGCGCCAAACAAAAACTTTTCCATCTGCTCTTCAAGAAAGGCACGGCCCTTCGGGTCGATGACACTAATCCGGTATTCATTAATGAGAATGGTCTGCTGGCCCATCCACTGCTGCCAGGCCTCTTTGCTGATGGTTTCAAAGATACGCTGGCCAAGTTCACCAGGATAAGGTGGCTTGTCGAGACCTTCAGCCTCTTTACCGAGTTTTACGCATTGGACGGTACGACTCATGTCCTGTCTCCTGTAAGGTTACTTGCAAGGCTCTACAGCGTCCCGCTGTCACACTTGCCTGCGTCCATGTTGGCATAGCTATCGAGTAATTTCTTTACCGGTGCGGCAAGACCCCGTGCATCCGGCTGGCGTGTGTTATACCAGACCGCATTGGCAGAATCCATTATCGAGCTATTTAAAAATTCACCGCGTATGTGTACGGGAGTGATGTCGAGGTGAAAGTGACTAAAGCTGTGCCGCAGGCCCGGCCATACCTGCACATCGCGCAGGGCAAACTGCAATTGCTCGCGGCACCACTTTTTCAGACTGTCCCTGCGTAGGGCACAACCGGCCTCTGGCAGGCCCCACAGGCCGCCCCACAGGCCGGTGGGGGGCCGCTGTTGCAGGTAGATGTGTCCCGCGTTGTTGCTGAGCAATAACATAATGGTCTCGCGTTCGGGCAGGGCCTTGCGAGGTTTTTTGCCGGGATAATCACTGACGGTCGCGGATTGATATGCGAGACAGTCGATGGCAACCGGGCAGTCCGTGCAGCGGGGTTTGCTGCGCGTGCAGAGTGTCGCCCCCAGGTCCATGATCGCCTGTGTATAGTCGGCGCTACGCGTGGCCGGTGTGAGTTGCTCGGCCTGTTGCCATAATTGTCTTTCCACCTCACGTTGGCCCGGCCAGCCGGCAATGGCGAAAAAACGCGTCAGCACGCGTTTAACATTGCCATCGAGGATGGCATGTTGCTGTCGACAGGCGATACTCAGGATCGCCGCCGCCGTAGAGCGGCCAATACCGGGCAGGTCCATCACCTGTTCGAGTTCATCGGGGAAGTGACCGGCGTGCTCATCGCGAACCCTCTGTGCTGCACGGTGCAGGTTACGGGCGCGTGCGTAATAACCCAGCCCGGTCCACAGGTGTAAGACGCTGTCGATGTTGGCGTTGGCCAGAGAGAGCACATCCGGGAACTGTTGCATGAAACGCTGGTAATAGGGGATGACGGTATTGACCTGGGTCTGTTGCAGCATGATCTCGGAGACCCATACCCGGTACGGATTGATATCCTCTTGCCAGGGCAGGTCATGGCGACCATGCTGGTCATACCAGTCAAATAACCGTTGGGAAAAATCCGGGGTCGACATCTCTAGGACTTTCCGGCGAGGCGTTCCAGACCTTCGATGGTTCGCAGGGCCTCTTTACGCAGTTTGCCCTCGATCAGGGGCGGGCCGATTAATGGTGGTATCCAGAAAGAGGGTTTCAGGTCGGTATTAAAATAAATGCGTGTACGATCACCTTCGGCACGGATTTTCCAGCGTGCGTGGGCATAATCAAAATCACTCTTTTCCGGCACGGTGGTGGCAACAATGACATCCCCGGGTAATTCTTCGATATCCTGCACCTGGACAATACTCTTGCAAAAAAAAGTGATACAGGCCTTGGTTTTGACATAGACACGGTGGCTGACATCATCCAGGGAATAAATGATATAGCTTTGCTTGATAATGTCATTCAGGCGTTGCAGGTGGTTGTAATCGGTCAGCAGGCGCTTGACGATAATGCTGTCGGCATCAATGAGCGCCTCAATTTCCATGAAATAGCGTTTTTCCTGGTGCTCGACCTTGGCCGTGATGATCTCACCCGCCTGCAGCGGCGACAGTGGGCCGAGCAACCCCGGCAACAGGGCCGCCGCCAGCCAGGTTCGGGGCAGGTTAAACAAACCGCATCTGCTCATCAGAGGCCCAGCAGGTTTTTGAGCTTTTGTTTGGTCTCTTCTTTCTCTTTTTGCTTGCGTTCACGGCGTATTTCTTCTGCGGTCTTGGCGGGTGCCTGAGGTTGCGAAGTCGGGCTATCTGTTTTTGTTGCCGGTGCAGTCTGCTCGGGTGCGGCGTCCTTCTTTTTATTGAACAGCGAGTCCAATAGCTTCTGTTTCTGCTGTTTTTCGATGATGCGGCCAATCGCACGTGTCCAGTCGATTTGATAAGAAGGTTTTAACAAGTTGCCCGTGAGGTTCACCCGCAGCGGCACACCGACGTATTCCGCTTTCAGTCCGAGTTGCTCGGCTAGGCCCTGGTCAATCGAGGTCTTGAGGGTGTAGTCGATGCGATTGGTGACGATGTCGATCATGCCTTCACCGCGGATCCGTGGCAGCTGCGATTCAATGAGCAGGTCCTCGCTGCGCAGGATACCGTTTTGTGCCTGCATACTGATACTCAGCTTGCTGAAATCAGTTTTGTTCTCACCGCTTGCCGCTGGGGCTTGCTGTCCTTTGTACAGGGCATAGGTCTCCTTGATGACCTGGCTGATATTAATGCCATTCAGGGCGCCCTTGTCCAGTTGTAATGCGATCTCGCCATTCAGGGTCTTTTTCATGGCAAGGATATCCTGGCCCTGCGCAGTGAGCTTGGCGCTGACATTGCCCTCACCGACGATCAGATCGGTGTCATACATGGCCTGGGTGACGGGGCCGAGTTGCACATTACTCAGGGTTTCATTTACGGACAGGCGTGGTTGACTCCCCTGTTTCTGGCTCGCATCAACACTGATATTGCCCTTGTATTTGCCGCCATACAGGTCGGCACTGATTGGTGAGAGTTGCAGGTGACCACGACTCAGGTCGATGTCGAGCTTGACGTTTTCCGTCTGCAGGCGATTGACGATGATGGCACCGGCCTGTAGTGAGCCCTTGATATCCACACTGCGTAATAACGCCACCGGGATCAGCGCGGCCTCTGCGGCCTGCGCCGTATTCACAAAACGGAAGCCCTGAGCCTGTGCACCACTGGCCGGTGGCAGGTAGCGGTCCAGGTCAATACGGTCCAGATTGAGTTTATGCGAAAGGCGGGTGCGCTGGCCGCGTTGCAGGCCTAGCTGGCCACTGAGCAGGGTATCGTCAAGAACCAGTTGCAGGTCCGTCAGTTGCAGCGTGTTCAAACTGCCGCCGATCAGGCTGTCGAGGCTCATGCGTTGCAGCGCCTTGCCATCTGCGGTGGGCGGGAGTTTGATGCCGAATTGCCCAAAGACCTGGCGTGGGTTGAAGCTGGCCAGTTTGAGCTTGCCGGTAATGCTCGGGTCATCGCCGAGCAGCCTGCCCAGGGTGACCTCGCCGCTGAGGGCCAGCTCACCGAGTTTGAGTGCCAGCTTACCCAGGGAAAGGGATTGTTTGTCGAGATCGGCGGTGAGTGTGGTCTTGAGGTCGATGGTGGTATTAATGGCCGGGTCGCTACTTTGTAATTTTCCATCGAGTGCGACATCGACGGCCTGGCCGGGTTGGAGTGCACCACTATTCAGGTTGAGCGATGAGAGGCTGAAGGATTTGGCATTGGCCGCGTCCTGGAATTGTATGCGGGCGTTATCCAGTTTGATACCGCCAATGGCGAGTGCAGCGATCGGTGTGCCGGCAGTGGGTTTTTTCCCTGTCGGGGCAGGCTGTGCACCGGCCAGGTCGGACCAGTTATCCTGGCCCTGTTTATTCCTCTGCAGGTTCAGTTCCAGGCCATTGAGGACCAGGGTATCCATTTCAATCTTTTTGCTCAGCAGTGGCAGCAGGCGGACACGGATCTGGGTAGAGCCAACTTTGGCAAAGGCCTGCTGGCCAAAACCCTGGGCGTTACCCAGTTCAACGGCGCCGGTATTGATACCAAGCCAGGGGAAGACACTCAGGCTCAGATCACCTTCAATCTTCATACTGCGACCGGTGGACTTGGTCACGGCCTCGGTGATTTCCCCACGAAAATCATTGGGATCAACGAGGAGCGGGATAACAATGATGGCGACGATCAGCAGCCCAACGAGACCGGCAATGAGACCGAACAGGAGTTTAAGTAGTTTGCTCATAAGTGGTGCTTCCATTTTGAGGCTGTTACCAGCCGGTGTTTTATGCTGACTGGGGCCGATATGATAGTGCTATATAGAATAATGTAAATAATGGAGCGGGTGAGGAGAATCGAACTCCCGTATGCAGCTTGGGAAGCTGCCGTTCTACCATTGAACTACACCCGCATAAACCTTTTTGCCTTCAGAACAACTCGATATCGTTACTGTCCTGTGCTGTCATCGCAATCTTGCCCTGCGCGAGCAGGATTTCGTAGGCATTGACCTGATTGCGGCCGTTGTCTTTTGAATAATAAAGCGCCTTGTCGGCGTGGGCAATCAAATCCGTGGTATTCGGCAGGCGTGTGATGGCCGTGAAACCGATACTGACCGTTACCTGGCCGACCTGTGGAAAGTCATATTTGGCAACCTTGTCGCGAAAACGATCGAGGATAGAGGCGGCCGTGGCAATATTCACATTATTCAGGACCACGGCAAACTCTTCTCCACCATAACGAAACAGCATATCTTCATGGCGGAAGACTTTTTCCATCATTCCGGCAAACAGGATCAAGACCTCATCCCCATACAGGTGGCCATAGTCATCATTCACCCGTTTGAAGCGATCAATATCGAGCAGGGCAAAACAATAGCTGTGTTCGTCATCATGGTCACGATGCTGATGTGACATGAGCAGCTGTGTCAGACGCTCCTCAAAGGCCCTTCGGTTCAATAGCCCAGTGAGGGCATCGTGATCATTCTTGTCCAGTAACAGGAACTGGCTGTTAAAGAGGGTGATTAATTGAATCAGTGACTGGTGTTCCAGCTCATCAAGGACACGCCCCCGAATATCTACCAGGTGTTTGATATGGCCAATACCGTGAATCGGGAAGATGTAACGATGCTCGCCATCAGGCAATGGCGCAGAAATGCCTTTCTGTGCGCGATAACACTGCACAAGCCATTCGTCATCAATGACGTCGACTTCATTTTCATGTTGGCGAATCTTTATCGGCCCCTTGCCAATTACATCGTATAGTGCAGACTGGTGCAGGGGTAAATGTTCTTCAAGAAAATCCAGCAGGGTCAATAATAAGGCCGATTGCTCTCGTTGCCGGGCAATCGCGATCGCGACGTTGAAACAGTTGGTCGACAGGTTGTTATACATCAGCGATAGAGGGCATCAACGGCGGTTTGGAACTGTTCCAGTACCTTGTTGCGCTTGACCTTCATGGTCGGCGTAAGCAAACCGTTATCGATCGTCCAGGGTTCAAGGGTCAGGACCACGCGGCGAATTTTTGCACAACCGGGAAACTCGTGTAGCAGTTTGCGCAAATGGGCAGTGATGTGGTGGTGCAATGCCGTGTCGTGCAGGCTTTCTTCCTTATAAGGGTCAATCAGGAGTTTATTGGCCAGGATTATCCATTCCTCCCGATTCAGGACGATGATAGCGCCCAGAAAGGATTGTCCCTCACCGACGACCATGACCTGTTCATACAGGGGTTCCATGCAGAGGGTATTTTCGATATCGGTCGGCGGCAGTTTCTCACCATTGGAGAGCACCAGGATATCCTTGATGCGACCGGTGATATAAATGTGGTTATTGATGATCCTGGCCTGGTCGCCGGTATGCAGCCAGCCTTCGGCATCGATCATCTGCGCGGTAGCGGCGTGGTTATTCCAGTAACCGAGCATCGTGCCCGGTGACTTGACCAGCAATTCATCATTTTCGCCAATGCGTGGCGTGACCCCGCGTAGGGGGATGCCGACACTGGCCGGGTCATTATCGTCTAGCGGGTTACCGCAGATCACCGGGCTGGTCTCGGTCAGGCCATAACCCTGGGTAACGGTAATGCCCATGCCAATCATGGTCCTGGCGACGGTCAAAGGCAGGGCCGCACCGCCACTGACAGCGAGGCGAAGTCGGCCCCCCATACGCTGACGAACCTTTTCTGCGACGAGTTTATCGAGCAGAGGGTTCAGCATGAAGGCGATCAGGCTGGGCAGGACCCGGCCGCGCCCCTGTTGTTGCTGGAAACGCCACCAGCCGGTGTGTGTCGCCAGTTTGAACAGGCTACGGGCAATAACGGATTTCTGTTCCAATTGCTGGCGGATGCGACTGTGGAAACGTTCGAAGATGCGTGGCACAACGATCATGGCGGTGGGCCGAAGTTGTTGCAGGTCTTCGGCAAGCAGGGCAACGGAGCGCGCATAGTCGACCGAGGCACCGGCCATCATCGGCAGGTAATAGCCCACGGTGCGTTCAAAGGTGTGTGACAGGGGCAGGAAAGATAAAAACTCGTCATCGGTATAGATGCTATAGGTGATCAGTGCCGAGTGGGCGATGGAAAGGATATTGTAGTGACTGAGCATGACGCCCTTGGGTCGGCCGGTAGTCCCCGAGGTATAGACGATAGTGGCTAGAGCATTTGGGTCGGCCTGACGTTTTTGCAGTGCCCGTGGGGTCTTTGCCAACCATTCACGGGCCGCGAAGACGTGTGGCTCACCGGCTTCGTTGGACGCCTTGTGTTCACCGCTGCCCACGGTCACCACGCATTTTAATGAGGTCACGTCGGCACAGGCATCACTGACGCGTCGCCACATCGAATTGTTGGCGATGAGGATGCGCGCGGCCGAGTCTTCAAGGATATAGGCGATGTTATCCGGACGGTCATCGCAGTACAGCGGTACGATCACCAGGCCCAGGCCGAGGGCCGCCTGTTCGGCCATGACCCACTCGATACTGTTGCGCATGAGCAGGGCAACCCGCTCCCCGGATTGAATGTCCTCGGCCTGTATGGCCTGTTGCCAGCAGGAGACCTGTTCGGCGACGGTTCGCCAGTTGAACGCCTGCCACTCGCCACTGGCCTTGTCGAACTGGCGGTAGGCGATGGCATCGGGGCTACGTTGGCTGCGAGTGTAAAACAGGCCGTCGAGTGTACCGGCGCTGTCCGCGCTGATCAGGTCTTCATCTTGTGGCATAGGCTGTGGAATTTATTGTTATATGAGCTTACGTCATTGTATAGCCTGGGAAAAGATTTTGCATTGACCGGACAAGCCCTCAAACGGTAGGCTTGGCGCCATGAAAATTGTACTAAATGGTGAAAATCACGAGATTCCAGAGACTTGCACGGCCGCCGCGCTGGTTGAGCAATTGCAGCTCGGTGGCAAGCGTATCGCTATGGAGGTCAACATGGAGATCGTGCCGCGCAGTGAATACGCCTCTTATCCCTTGAATGCAGGGGATCGGGTCGAGATCGTCCACGCCATTGGTGGGGGTTAGCTAACGCCGGCGGGTCCGTTCATGGCTGCGCAGGTGGCTATAGCTGTTATAATCCGGGCCTGTTTTCGTTTTATTTCGGGAAGTATCCATGAGTCAGGCCCCACAGACCCCAACTATCGACAAACCCCTCGTTATCGCCGGTGTCGAGTACCAGTCCCGGCTATTGGTGGGTTCGGGTAAGTACAAAGACCTCGAAGAGACCCGCCTGGCCACCGAGGCCAGTGGTGCCGAGATCGTCACCGTCGCCATCCGCCGCAGCAATATCGGCCAGAACCCGGACGAGCCGAACCTGCTCGACGCGATCCCGCTGGACAAATACACCCTGTTGCCGAACACCGCCGGTTGTTACAGCGCCGAGGATGCCATACGCACCTGCCGCCTGGCCCGTGAACTGCTCGACGGCCATTCACTGGTAAAACTGGAAGTGCTGGGTGATGAAAAAACCCTGTTCCCCGACATCGTGCAAACGCTGCAGGCCGCCGAGGTGCTGGTGAAGGACGGCTTTCAGGTTATGGTTTACACCAATGATGACCCGATCATCGCCCGGCGACTGGAAGAGATGGGCTGTGTCGCGGTGATGCCGCTGGCCGCGCCGATTGGCTCCGGCCTGGGTATCCAGAACCCGAACAACATCCTCACCATTGTCGAGAATGCCAGGGTGCCGATCCTCGTCGATGCCGGTGTCGGCACCGCCTCGGATGCCGCCGTGGCCATGGAGCTCGGTTGTGACGGTGTACTCATGAACACCGCCATCGCCGGTGCCAGGAATCCGGTCCTCATGGCCTCGGCCATGAAGAAGGCCATCGAGGCAGGGCGTGAGGCCTTCCTCGCCGGGCGTATCCCACGGAAGCGTTTCGCCAGTGCCTCCTCGCCGATCGAAGGGACTATTTTTTAAAAAATCAGACCGCGAAGTACGCAAAGGCACGCAAAGAAAACCTGTTTTATAACGTCGCGTTACTTTGCGCCCTTTGTGGTTAAAATTTTTTATATAAAGATTCTAGATGTCTGAATCAGAACAAAAACCATTTCTCCGGCGCATCCGCAGCTTTGTGCGTCGCGAGGGCAGATTGACGCCCGGTCAGCAACGCGCGCTGGATGAGCTGTGGCCGCGGTTTGGCATTGAACATAATGAAACGCCGCTGGACCTGGATGCGATTTTTGGTCGTGTGGCACCGCGTGTGCTCGAGATCGGCTTCGGTAACGGTGCCTCCCTGTTAAAGATGGCACAGGACAACCCGGGCACAGACTACCTGGGTATTGAGGTACACCGTCCCGGCGTAGGCAACCTGTTACTTAATATAGAACGTGAAGGCGTAACAAACATCCGCGTTATGAGTGAGGACGCGGTGGATATCCTCAAACAACAAATCCCCGATGCCAGTCTCGATCGGGTGCAGTTATTTTTCCCCGATCCCTGGCACAAGAAAAAACATCACAAGCGGCGCATCGTGCAGCCGGACTTTGTGCAGTTATTATATAAAAAGCTGAAACCGGGCGGCCGGTTCCACATGGCCACCGACTGGCAGCACTATGCCGAGCACATGCTTGAAGTGATGACAGCGGCTGAAGGTTTCAAAAATATATCAGCCACAAATGACTATGTAGAACGCCCCGGGTCACGACCGTTGACGAAGTTTGAACAGCGCGGCCATCGCCTCGGCCATGGTGTATGGGACCTGATATTCGAAAAAATAGACGCTTAAAATATTTAAGCGTAAATTGAAAAATATAAAGCACTAATAATAAAAGGGATAACGCAGTTATTGCAGATCTGCCATATAACACACCTTAACTAATACGGAATATTGGTGCATAAGAATATGAAAGCAAAGGAATTATTTCGAGGTAAACTCCAAAAATCACAAAAATCGGGCGTGCTATGTGGCAGTTATGCCCGATATATATAGTTAGGCGCAATATATGAAGCGGGACGATGACATAGTAAGGGCACTTGGTTTTGTCGCTTTATATGCAGCATACGTTGAGGAAGGCGTAGATGTTGTAATGGAACGCCTTGCGCTTATAAAAGAAATAACTGATAAAGAACGAAAGTGGCCTATAAGTCGGAAAATCAACTGGTGTATTGATGTTCTCGAATCGCTTGAAAGTGATGAGCTAGAACAGCTTGTAAATCTTCTTGGTGAAACCAAAGAATTTTTAGAGCGGAGAAATGAAGTAATTCATGGTCGAATATATGCTGGGAATGAGAGAAGTGAGAACCTAAAATCAGGTCGCCCTGGTGTACCTGAAAGAGAAGTAACAGCAGACGAATTATATGATCTTGCTGAAGATCTTTTTGAGCGGCAGGCAGCAGTTCCTAATATTAATATGTTCGCTACTTTGCGGGCAATTACAGAGAACAAGAGCGCCTAACAAGGCGCTCGTGTGGGACGGCTTGCTTCGCTGCGCCGCCCCATAGCTTAAACGTTGAATGTCCGCTTCCAAGGGGAAATCGTCTCCGATGAAAGTATACTGACCGGCTGCAATTGGCCGATCGGCGATATAGCCATGCAAGAATAGGCTAGAATGAAATGAGCGGCAGGAGCCGACCCGTAGCGGTCATTCAATATCCAGTTAAATGACTGGTATCTTTTCCAGCCAGGTCGTAGATTCAACGGAAATACAAAATGAAAATCGTCATACCTCAATTATTAGTAGAAGAATCTGAGTCATTCCAGAATGACTTGTTTGAGAGGCAGCCATTTGGCGACGCCTTGCTCAATGTTGTGGATAGAAGCAATGGTGAGTTGGTTATTTCCATTGATGGGCAGTGGGGCGAAGGCAAGACAACTTTTGTAAAGATGTGGCAAGGCCACTTAAAAAATTCCAATATATCTAGCGTGTACATAGATGCATTCTCTAATGACTATATTGACGATCCATTTATATCAATATCTAGTGCCATAACTTCATTCGTAGAGAGTAATGAGCTTGATGACCAAGCATCAGAGGAATTTAAGGATAAAGCCAAAAAAGTAGGCGGCAAACTAATTTCATGGACCGCAAGATTGGGCGTAAAGGCGGCAACGCTCGGGCTAATCAAAGATACTGAAATTGAAGAGCTTAATGATATAAAAGGTGACATTGCCAAAGATACATCATCGTTAGTTAATAAATTTATAGAAGAGCGCCTTGAATCGCACAATGCTGATATTGAACTCATGTCATCGTTTAGAAATGCACTATCAGAGCTACCTAGTGCTATCCCGAACAATGAGAACAAGCCATTAGTTGTCATCATCGACGAATTAGATAGGTGTAAACCAACATACGCTGTTGACCTCATTGAAAAAGTCAAACACTTGTTTGCTGTTCCAAATATAGTATTTGTTTTAGTAATGCATAAACAACAACTGGAAGAGTCAGTAAAATGCATTTACGGTCAAAACATTGATGCAAATGCGTACCTTCAGAAATTCATCCATATCGAGACAACGATCCCTAAACGTGTTGGCACAAGGCATACAAATGATCTTGGGCGGTACTGCCGGAGGCTATTAGAACTTCACGAGTTGGAGACTTGGGGTGATGATAGAAATATTGTTGATTGCGTTGAGTCTCTCGCCAATCATTTCAATGTCTCATTACGCCAACTAGAGAAAGTATTTACAAACATAGCAATACTGTATGGGTCTAGCTCGGAAAGGCATTTACGCTTAGTTCCGATAATTGTGTTTCTCTCAATATTAAAAGTGATTAACTATTCTATATACGTACGACTCCAGAACAGCAGTGTCACTTATGAAGAAATATGCAAAGAAACCGGCCTTACCGATGAGATAGACGCAGACCAGAACGAGCATAGCGAAAAACTAAAGTGGCTAATGATGTGGATTAAGTATTCTTTGATGCCTGATGGTGAATTTAACTCACTTGATGAAGAAGATAGATTGCGTGATTTCGGGCAATCACTCTGGGAGTATGGGGTTGATAGGCATAATTTAATACCTATTTTCATTCAGCAGCTCAACATGTTCAGAGTCGAATAACATATATAACAACTCACTTCACAGGACATCGGCGCTATCGCGTCTTTGCCTGTGTGTTCAATCGTCAAATGACCGCTATTGGCCGAATTCAGACATGAGGTATAAAAATAATGATGGAAGTTGTTATCGAAGGACCGAGCTTTTGCGGTAAAGAAGGTGAAGAAGTTTTCTTTAATTGTCTGTATTCATTGCCTGATTATGAAAAAGTAACAGGGAAAGGCATAAACCTTCATTTGCAATTAAGAGAACCTGTCAGCGATGAAACCATCAAGCAAATAGCAGATATTTGTAACAAGTGGGAAATATCTAACCCTTTAGATGAACGAATATAAATGACCGCTAATGGCCGATCGGCGACATAGCCAGGCAAGAATCGGCTAGAATGAAATGAGCGGCAGGAGCCGACCCTTTGCTGCCGGTTGAAGATAACCATTGATCTATACACAATTTCCACATAGCGGTCATTCAAAACTATTTCTATCCAATGCTAGATACCTTCGTATCCTCCTAAATCTACTAGATTGGATGTGTCACGACTTTCCGGAATGAATAACGCGCTAAAAACCTGCTATATCATTGATATGGCAATGAATTTAGTGCTATAAACGAGGTCTCGCTGTAAATGTATAACGGGACACGGGGTCCCGTTAATATAACTATTAGGCTTCCGAAATACTTATGAACAGTAATTGGAAATCAATCGAAGAAAAGGAATGGGGTCATAAATCAGATACGATTGAAGTTGCAGAACTGATTGAAGAATTTAGGAAGCATGTTTTAGACGGAATACAAGAATATAAAATACTGCCGGATGGGCCTGAGCCATATACTGGCGATAAATGTAAAGGATTTGAACGAGTATCAGTAACTATTCCTGTCAGCGAGCGTTTTTACGACCAATTTTTTAATGGGAAAGGTGGGTACCGCGCACAATATTATTTATGGATAGAGAATGGAGAGTCATTTAATAGAGCATTGGTCGAAGCTGTAGCTCCGTTAATAATAAATGCAGAGCAATTATACAACGACAAATTCGCTCGCGAACTGTGCGAAAAGTCTCTGCTTGGTAAATATAGTAAATTCTGGTTTAGTAAAGACATTACTGATCCGTCTGCCGAAGAATATTTAAACAGAATGAAAGAGGGAATTACTGTAAAAAGATGGTTAGAATACTGGAAAAATAAACAACAACCTCGCAAGGGAATATTGCTTATTAATCCAGAAAGCAAAGTTATTTTGCTAAACGGGACTTTTGTAAATATGAATACAGATGAAGAGTGCGAACAAAAGCCTTTTCGATCAAAAGAACTTTATGAGAAGGGCTGGACATAAATTGATGGTAAAAAAGCCTAACAATGGCATCAAAAGCGACTCGCTACCGCTCGCGCTTTATGCCAGACGTTAGGCAACCATTGAAAATCACATGAACAGCATAGCTTACGTAAAGTTTAACGAAATAAGTTCTAATCAATTCATGCCATTGTTAAATAAACAAAAGCTTAGAAAACATTTAATGGGCCATGATTTATTTAATGAAAGTACAACAAAAGAATGGATGGAAAGTAAAGTAAAAGTAGATTCTTCTCACGGCTGCAAAGTACGAGCTATCTTAATAGATAAACAGCTTGCTGGCTGGTGTGGAATACAACTTGAAGACGGAAAGTATGAAATTTCTATAGTAATTGATGAAAATTATTGGGGGCTTGGTAAAAAAATATTCAGAGATGTAATGGCTTGGGCAAAAGATTTTGGCCATAAAACAGTATATATACACTTTCTCTATACGCGACCAGAATATAAATTTTTAAGAAAAATATCTAAAAATGTTTATGAAAGTGAACTGTTTGGTAATAAATTTACAACGTATGAGCTGGCGGTAAGTTAGTTTTGCCTAACAAGGCAATCAACCCCGTTCGTTTCACTCACTCGGACGCGCAAAAAGCCGCGCGCCGGTTATCTAGTCGTTAGAACCCAAAATATGAATTTAATTAAGACATGCCCATATTGCACTAAACGACTTCCATTTCTAAACATGGTAAGGCAACGACTCTCTTTTTCTGAAGACAAGGCATTGGTTTGCCCTAACTGCACATCAATAATTTCAACTAAAGGGCACGCAAGCATATGGGTACCGCTTGGGGCGGCTACAACAAGCGGTTATCTTTTCGGTAAATTTTTAGGTGGTCAAAGTTTAGAATCATTAATTATCGGAGGAAGTGTTGGTGTTGCGATCTTACTGGTGTTAGTTTACTTCACTGCTCCTATAAGGAATGCGTAATTGGGTTCTACAAATGACTTCATCGGACGCACTTGTCTGTCACGCCTTTTGCGGAGAAAAAGCCTTGCCAGCCTGCGTTCGTCGCTGAGCTCAACCGTTAGGTGATATATAGGAAATATCCATGCAAAAGGATTCAGCACATAAATCAATATGGCAAACAACAGATGCTATGATTTTAATAACACTGTTTATTAGTGTTATATTGGATAAATTCGTTATTAATATAGAAATAGCATCTATACCAACATCATTACGCCTGGTTGTTGGAATATTATTTGTATTTGTTGGTCTATTAATAATAACTCTTGCTAAAAAAGAGTTTTATAAAGAAAAACAGCCTTCAGGTCCAGGCAAGCCAACTAAGAAAATGGTTAATAGTGGTGTTTTTAAATACTCAAGAAATCCACTTTACCTAGGAGTTATTATAACTATTATTGGCCTAGGCTTTAGCTTTCATAATTATTGGCTTGTAGTTTTGGTTCTTCCATTAAGCATAGTAATTCATTATGCATTAATAATACCTGAAGAACAGTATTTAGTAGATGTATTCGGTAATTCTTATAAAGAATATTTAAAAAATGTCAGGCGTTGGCTATAAAAAACACCTAACACTAAAATTAACATGGATAAAATACAGCGCCGCTTCGCTATGCTTTATTTTGCCAGTTATTCTAACGTTATATGCAATCAAGGCCCGAGCGAAAGGAAGCATCACTAAATGAGTAAGGTTGTTGTATTTGGGAAGCCTGGAGGAGGAAAATCAACGCTGAGTAGAAAGCTTTCTGCTGAAACAGGTATTAAACTGTGTGCGTTAGATTTAATCGAGTACAAGAAAAATGGTGAGCGTGTTTCACCTGAAGAGTATTCAAAAAAGCACGCCGATTTGATAGATGCTGACAACTGGATAATTGAAGGGCTTGGTACATTAGAATCTTTTTGGTTGCGTATTGATGCCGCAGATACACTCATTTACGTTGATTTACCGTACTATGTGGGCTACTGGTGGGTTACTAAAAGGCTGCTAAAGAGCCTATTTGTAAAACCGGAAGGGTGGCCAGAAGGGTGTTCAGTTTTGAAAGGTACATTTGCAGGCTGGAAATATCTGAGATTATCGCCCAAGTTTTGGACTCCCGAGTTCTTCGAGGAGATTCAGCTTCGTGGTAAAGGTAAAGATATTTATAGAATTACATCGGTTAAAGAAATTAACAATTTTGCAAGGCAATTTGGTAGCACCGATGTTCGTATATAACAATTGGGTCAAATCGTTCGCTGCGCTCACTGGGACGCTGCGCCGCTACGCGGCTTGCGCCCTTTACCCAAGACGTTATTGGCCTAACGAATTCCCCCGCTGATAAGCAGACATCAGCAACTTAATTTATTCCAGGCATCCAGTGCCGCGATCTTGTAGGCCTCGGCCAGGGTTGGATAGTTAAAGACATTATTCAGGAAATAATCCAGCGTACCACCGAGCACTAACGCGGCCTGACCGATATGGATCAATTCGGTCGCGCCTTCGCCGATGATGTGCACGCCCAGTACCCGATGATCGTCGAGGCTAAAGAGAATTTTCAGGGTTCCCTCCTCAAGCCCGAGAATTTGCCCCCGGGCCGTCTCACGTAAACGGGCAATACCGATTTCGTAACCGATATTCTTGTCGCGGAGTTGTTCCTCGGTGCTGCCGACCATGCTGATTTCCGGTACGGCATAAATTCCGAAGGGGAAAGATGTCGCCATTTTCGGGTCATGGTTACCAAAGGCATGGGTTGCCGCCAGCCGCCCCTGTTCCATCGAGGTTGAGGCGAGGCTGGGAAAACCGATGACATCACCGGCGGCATAGATATGCGGCACGCTGGTCTGGAAGTGTTCGTTAACCTTGATAAGCCGTCGTTTGTCCGTTTCCACCCCGGCATTTTCGGGTTTCAGTGCCCAGGTCGAGCCGATGCGCCCGGCGGCGAACAGCACCAGGTCGGCGCTAATGTGCTTACCGCTTTGGGTCTTTACCGTTACGCCACACTCTCCGGGCTCGATAGTCTCGATATTCTCACCGAGACGTATCGACACGCCGCGGTCACGCAGAGAGTGCACCAGCTCATCGACGATTTCGTTATCGAGAAAACCGAGCATGGTGTCACGTCCATCGAGCAGGGTGACATTGACGTCGAGGGTGCTGAATATCGAGGCGTATTCGACACCGATCACGCCGGCACCGACGACGACCAGACTGGAGGGCATATCCCGGACCTCGAGTATGCCGTCACTGTCGACGATGTGTTTGTCATCAAAGGGGATACCTTCCGGACGCACCGGCCGGCTGCCTACGGCGATCAGGTAATGGTTGCTGCAGTATTCTTCCGTATGGCCATCTTCATGCTCGACGCTAATGGTGTGTGCATCGATAAAACTGGCCGTGCCTTCGATGATCTGCACGTTGTTGCGCGTCAGCTGGTTATGGATAACTTCGGTCTCGTGTTGCAGGGTGATATGCAGGCGATGCATGAGGTCATCAATGGTCAGGTCTTGTTTGAGGCGGTAGTTCTGGCCGTACAGGCCGCGTTGATCCCAGCCACTCAGGTACAGCGCTGCCTCGCGCAGGGTCTTACTGGGGATGGTGCCGGTGTGCACAGAAACCCCGCCGAGCATGCCCTGGCGGTCGACGATCGCCGCCCGTTTGCCGAGTTTGGCGGCCTGGATGGCGGCACGTTGTCCGGCCGGTCCACTACCAATTACAATGAAATCATAGGCTTGCATGGCGCTCTTCCTGAGAGGGTTTCATGACGAAACAGGTATATATAAGCATATCGGTAGCGGCGATGAATAGATTACATTGTTAAACATAGAGTATTTACTCTCGCGGGGTAAATAAGCCTCTACGTAGCGGTGAAATTCTGCCCTGGGTGAAATTTTTGCCGGCGATACGGCTAACGTTGCAGGGAGGTTTTTGTGAGCAAAAATCCATTCTGAGCCGGAGTGTGCCGCTTTTTTGTAGCGTGTTTGCCTGGCCTGTAGCGCGAATGAATTAAACATTATTGATTTGTTATTGGCTGCGCCCGGATAATTTTATCGAGGCGTATTTTTTTGTGTTCACCATGGGGGCCACGCGCTGACAGGTATTCGCTCTTCTGTTCGCTGAACAGGTCACAGGGCTTAAGGGGCATACTCTGTATCCGGCCATGCCCATCCTGCCAGGTGATGTGTAATACCTGTCCGTGCATAACAGCGAGTTCATATTCGCTATGCTGTTCACAGGAAACGGGGAGGTAGTCATCATTCATCATCACGCCTCGCCTCGACATTAATTAATGTCGTGTCGGATACCTGCAGCGCGATCAGGATGGGTCGGCAGCAGATCTGACAGTCCTCTATATACTCTTGATCGCCGGCAGAACAGTCGGCGGTGGTCTCGAATACTTCGCCACAATAGGGACAGCTGATGTTTATAGCCTCGATCATGTTTCATTCTCCGCGTTGTCGACGAGAAACAGTTCGGCAAGGTCATTATAAAACCGGTAGCCGGTCTCCGTAGGTCGTATATGTTCAATGCTGTGTTCGAGCAGGCCGCGTTGTTCGGCCTTGGCCAGTGCATCACTGATCACGGTAATAGGCAGACCGGTATGTTGATTAAACAGTCGAGTCGGGAAGCCGGCCTTCAGGCGCAGGGCATTGAGCATGAATTCAAAGCCGGCATCTGCAGGGCTGAGTAGTTTGCGTTCAGCCACGTGTTTGCCACCGCTAATGCCCGCCATATAACTGGCCGGGTGTTTTTGTTTCCAGCTGCGGCGGATGTTTTGTGTATCGGCGGCCGAGACCTTGCCATGCGCCCCGGCACCGATGCCGAGGTAATCACCAAACTGCCAGTAGTTGAGGTTATGCCGGCTTTGTTGGCCGTCGCGCGCATAGGCTGAAATCTCATATTGCCCATAGCCGCGTTTGGCAAGGGCTTGTTGAGCCGCTGTTTGCATACCCCAGATCGTGTCATCTTCCGGTAACGGCGGTGGTGAATGATGAAACAGGGTATTGGGCTCAAGGGTAAGTTGATAATAAGAAATATGCGCGGGTTCGAGTGCCATGGCCGTTTCGATATCAGCAAGGGCCTGTGGCAGGAATTGCCCGGGCAGACCAAACATCAGGTCAAGGTTAAAGTTATCAAGTCCTGCCTCGTGCGCGGTCTCGGCGGCACGAATGGCCGCCTTGCGGTCATGGATACGTCCGAGCGCCTGCAGTTGCTCGTCATGGAAACTCTGGCAACCGATAGACAGGCGATTGATCCCGGCGGCACGGAATTCATGAAACTTGCCGCTCTCCAGCGTCCCCGGATTGGCCTCCAGGGTGATCTCGGCATAGGCATCGATCGACAGGCGCATGCGCAACCCGGACAGGAGCCGATCGAGGGCCTCGGCGGAGAGCAGGCTCGGCGTGCCGCCGCCAATAAAGATGCTGCTGACTACACGCCCCCAGATCGAAGGCAGGTCCTGTTCGAGGTCGGCGAGCAGGCAATCGACATAGGCAATATCCGGTATATCGCCATCCAGGGCATGCGAATTAAAATCGCAGTACGGACATTTGCGTACGCACCAGGGTATATGGATATAGAGTGCCAGCGGCGGCAGGGCAGTGAAATGAAACATTTGCCTATTCTACCTGTCTTATCGCCTAATACCGAGCCGGCCAAGAGGATATCGACGGCCGATGCTGGTAATATCCAGCTCGCACTATGCAAACAGATTTTGACTCATCACGGGGAGTGATAATGAAACGAACATTGATGTTACTGGCCTGCTCGACAATCCTAGCCGCACCGCTGCAGGCTGCCGAAGCACTAAAACTGGACGATGACGCGAAAAAACTTAGTTATACCCTGGGCTTTCAGATTGCAAAAAACCTGGCTCGTCAGGGCATGGCACTGGATGCCGAGGCGGCCTCACGTGCCGTACATGATGTCTTCTCCGGTGCCAAGCCCATGCTCAGTGCTGAAGAAATGCAGGCTGTGGTACAGCGTGTCCAGCAGGCCGCCGCTGAGAAACGCAAGACGGCTGCCGAGGCCAGCCTCAAGGTCGGTGAGGCATTCCTTGCCGAGAACAAGAAGAAAGCCGGCGTGAAAACCCTGGCCAGTGGCCTGCAATACAAGGTCATGACCGCAGGTAGCGGCAAATCACCTGCGGCCGAAGACACCGTTGAAGTGCATTATGAGGGCAAGCTGATTAACGGCAAGGTCTTTGACAGTTCTATTCAGCGTGGTAAGAGCATCAGCTTCGGCGTTAACAAGGTCATCAAGGGCTGGACCGAGGCCCTGCAATTGATGAAGGAAGGTGCCAAGTGGCAGGTGTATATCCCCTCCAAATTGGCCTACGGTGAAAACGGTGCGGGTAATGCGATTGGCCCGAACGAAACCCTGATCTTCGATATCGAGTTAATTAAGGTTAACTAAGCCTGGGGATTGCGCGCCGCAGCGATCAGTTCAAGGATCCGCGGCGTGCAGATCACCTCCAGCGCCATACGTAGTTTTCCACCCGGGATCACCAGCGTATTCGGCCGTGACATGAACGAGTCTTCAAACTCTCTTAACATCATCGGGAAGTCATAACGTGCCGGTTCGCGGAAGCGGCATACCAGCATACTCTCCGAGGGCGTGGGCACATCACGACTGATAAACGGGTTGGAGGTATCGACCAGCGGCACACGCTGAAAGTTGATATCGGTCAGTGAAAATTGCGGGGTCATAAAATATACATAATCCTGCAGGCGACGCAGGATAGTAGTGGTGGTTTCCTCGGCCAGGATCCCCTTGGTGTGCATGTCGCGATGAATCTTCTGGATCCACTCGAGGTTAACCACTGGCACGACGCCGATTAGAAAGTCCACATATTGTGCGACATCTACGCCATTTTGTTTATTATGCTTGCGACGTTCGATGACGACCGGGTTGTGCGAGGCTGACATGCGCCGCCGTGTCCAGGTGCGGGCGACCACACCACCGTGCAGGCCCTCGTAAACCAGCAGGTCACTGTCTGTCGGGAATGCCTGTGGCGGACCGAAGTTGCCGGGCGTGAGTTTGTCATCCGTAATACTGTCTTCGCGCAGGTATTCGCGTACTTCACCCCGGCCGGTTTCGGCATAGTCCCTGAAGCACGTCTCGAGCAAGTCAAAGCGGTTGACCTCCGGGCCAAAGTGGCTGATGGGGCGGCCAGTGCGGTTGGCCTCTTCAATCGCTGCACGCATTTCCTCACGTTCATAGCGCAGAAAACTGTCGCCATCGACATAGGCGGGTCGGAGGCCCTCGCGGCGGAAGATATCACTAAAGGCATCACGGACCGAGGTGGTCCCCGCACCAGAGGAGCCGGTAATGGCGATAATTGGATGTGCCTGGGACATATGCTATCTGCCGTGATTGGGAGGGTTTATTTAATGCCAACACGCTGCTGTAGTAAAGTAGCCACATACATTAAAACGGGTCCGTGATATGAATTATTGTAGTCAATGTGGTGGCGGGGTGATCCTGAGTGTCCCCGAGGGGGACAATCTGCCGCGACATGTGTGCGGCCAGTGTGGTGAGATCCACTACCAGAACCCGAAGGTCGTGGTGGGCTGTATCCCGGAATACGGGCAGCAGGTCCTGTTCTGCAAGCGGGCGATTGAACCACGCCTGGGTTATTGGACCCTGCCGGCGGGTTTTATGGAAAACGCCGAGACCACTGCCGAGGGGGCGGCGCGCGAAACCCTCGAAGAGGCCGGTGCCCGGGTCGAGATCCTTGACTTGTTCAGCATGTTCAGCCTGCCGCATATCAACCAGGTTTACCTGCTCTATCGCGCCAGACTAATGGATCTGGATTTTGCCCCGGGTATCGAGAGCCTTGAAGTGGAATTGCTCGATGAAGAGCAGGTGCCCTGGGGAGATATGGCCTTTTCTGTGATAACTGAAAGCCTGAGACGCTATTACGCTGACCGGCGTGCCGGGCGCTATGGGTTTCATAGTGGTGACATGCTTCGTTTGCCGGGTGAAACACCCCGTTTCGAAGTACGTATGCTGAATGCGGATGGCTGAAAATTTTTCAGCCGGCAAGTGCGTGGCCCGTCAGCAGGGCCTGCATGGTGAGATCAGCATAGTCGAAAACAGCGAGTACCGCTGGTTGTGTTATGGCGATGATGTCATGCACAGCTGTATGTCGCGTAGCCGGCCACAGCAACTGGTATTGCCTTATCAGCACTACATGGCGGCCTGGCAATTATTTCTGCCACACTTACCGCCCGCCTCGGCCCTGTTACTGGGTACCGGTGGCGGTGACAATATTCGTTTCCTTCAGCATTATTATCCACAAACACGGATTCAGGCCGTGGAGCAGGACCCCGAGATATTGCGCCTGGCCTGCCAGTGGTTTGCCCTGCAACCCACGCCAGGGCAATTGGAACTGGTGGTGGAGGAGGCCGGCGATTTCATGCTGCGCCAGCATGCCCAACACGAACTGATTTTTATCGACATGCTGGCTGGTGAGAATATGCCTGCGTGCCTGCACACGGAAGAGTTCTGGCGAGCTTGTCAGCAAGCGCTGTCTGCACAGGGGCTGTTATTGATCAATGGTATCTTTGCCGACAGTGACGGTTTTATGTTGCTGATGAAACAGCTACAGGCGGCCTTTGGCGTGCTGCCCCTGTGCATGGGGGTGCCCGATTACAACAATGTGGTGTTACTGCTTGACAGGGGGGATGTGCTGGCAAACAGGCCGCTTGTGTTACAACGTTCGCAGAACCTGGCGGAGGCAAGCGGCCAGGATTTTTCAGCCATCCTGCAAGCCCTGCAAAGTGATAATCCGGAGTTTAGATTTTAGGGGGTTAGGGGGGATCTATGATCCCTTATTCGAGGGGCTTTTGGTTCCGTGGTTATAGGGGCTTTCTTGGCTGCCTGATTCACCACTCATAGAATCCCTTCGGGCTTCATCATGAGTACCTCAACCATCTCCGATGGTTCGAGGCAAAAAAAAGCGCGGCATAAAATGCCGCGCTCAAAAAACCGACATGCAGGGGGGGAGAGGGGGGGAAGCATGTCGGTAAAGCTATCCGTCGATATTGCACTACTGTACCGTCTATCTGGGGTTAATTATACAAGCTTTCAAGTGTGCGCCTAGGTGGCAACTGTGATTAATTGTTACAAATAATGCTGGTTTCTTGACGATTGGAAAAAGTCTAAGCCTAAGATATTGAATTTAAAAAGCCTTATCGGTGTAGCAAAAGTATCAGGATATCTGGAATTATTTTGCCATGGCTGCCAGCAGTTGTTTTAGCGCCTTGCCACGGTGACTGAGGCGGTTCTTGGTCTCGGCATCAAGTTGCGCCGAGGAGCAGTCGCGCTCCGGTACGTAAAATACCGGGTCATAACCAAAGCCGTTTTTGCCTTGCGCGCTTTCAAGGATACGCCCTTCCCATGTGCCCTGGCAGATCAGCGGCGTCGGGTCTTCGCCGTGGCGCATAAAGACCATCAGACACTGGAAGCGTGCTGTGCGCGCGGACTCGGGCACACCCTGCAGGGCCTCGAGCAGTTTGTTCAGGTTGTCGGCATCCGAGGCACCCACACCGGCATAACGTGCCGAGTAGATGCCCGGTGCACCCTGCAGGGCATCGACCTCGAGGCCGGAGTCGTCGGCGATCGCCGGCAGGCCGCTCAATTGTGCGGCATGGCGGGCCTTGAGAATGGCGTTTTCCACAAAGGTCAGACCGGTCTCGTCGGCCTCGGGGATAGCAAACTCGGCCTGGGGGACGACCTCAATATCCAGGCCGGCGAGGATCTGGTTGATCTCGCGGACCTTGCCGGCATTGTTACTGGCCAGGACGATCCTCTGCATGGGCCTATGCCTCGGCCAGCGCGGCGCGTTGCGCCTCGATGAGTTGCTGGATGCCATCAACGGCCAGGTCCAGCATGCCATTCAGCTCATCACGCTTGAAGGCAACGCCCTCGGCGGTACCCTGTACCTCAATGAAGTCGCCCTGCTCATTCATGACCACATTCATGTCGGTTTCAGCATTGCAGTCTTCCGGGTAGTCGAGGTCCAGTACCGGCGTACCTTTAAACATGCCAACCGAGACCGAGGCGATCATGGTCTGCAGAGGATTTTTCTTGATCGAGCCGTCTTTTTGTAACACGGCGATGGCATCGGCGAGTGCCACATAGGCGCCGGTGATCGAGGCGGTGCGGGTGCCGCCGTCGGCCTGGATGACATCGCAGTCGATGTGAATGGTGCGTTCACCGAGGGCCTTCATATCCACGGCGGCACGCAGGGCACGGCCGATGAGGCGCTGGATCTCCATGGTGCGGCCGCCTTGTTTACCGCGTGCGGCCTCGCGCCCCATGCGTTCGGTGGTGGAACGAGGCAGCATGCCGTATTCGGCGGTGACCCAGCCCTGGCCCTTGCCGCGTAAAAACCCCGGGGCCTTGTCCATGATGCTGGCGGTACAGAGTACCTTGGTGTCACCAAATTCGATGAGCACCGAACCTTCGGCGTGTTTGGTGTAGTTACGGGTCAGGCGGATTTGACGTAGTTCATTCGGGGCTCGGCCACTGGGACGCATGGGAATTCCTTTGGTTGTGGTGTATTGCTTGGCTGCAAAGACTTATTTAGTTTTCGGATCATAATCCATTTCGTCACTGTAATCCTCTAATGCCTTATTGATGGCACTGATGGCATGACTGATGTGATCATTGTCGGCCTCGGTTTGTTCGTCCTGCGGTAGGCGGCTGTTTGCCGGGGTGTCGACATGACAGTCGAGCATGCGTAGCGCGATGGCACTGATATTATCGCTTTGCGGGTAGCTATTACTCTCGGCGCGGCTGGCCAGGTCATTCAGGGTAGTCTCAAGGTCACCCTCTGCAGACAGTTGCCGAAGCTGTTCGGCCTTCAGGGCTGACCACAGGCCATCACTACAGAGCAACAGGACATCCCCCTGTTGCAGGTCATCACGGTGGTGATAACTGATATCGGGTAAATGCCTGGGGGCACCGACACACTGGGTAATGTAGCTGCGTTTGGGGTGCGTGAGCATGTCTGACTCGCTGATAAGGCCCTGGCGAAACAGTTCTTGCACGTAGGAATGGTCGATGGTGCGTGCCAGCACGCGGCTATCACGTAACAGGTAGAGACGGCTGTCACCGACATGCGCCCAACTGATCTCATTACCCTGGATCAGACAGGCGACACAGGTCGTGCGCGGCTCAAGTACCGGTCGCTGTTTTTTTCCGGCCTTGAGGATATTGCCATGCGCGGTGCCGATGGCATTACGAAAAAAGGCCTGCGGGTCGGTAATCGGTTTCTTGCTGCGGCGGAAATACTCGTCGAGGGTATCGACCAGTATCTGTGCCGCGATATCACCACCGCCGTGCCCGCCCATGCCGTCGGCGACAACCAGCAGGATACTGCTATCGGTCTCGGCGACGATCAGGCGGTCCTCGTTTTGCAGGCGGTTACCGAGCCGGTTGACCTGTGCAATCAGGGTTTTCATAACACTCAGGCCGTTTCTTCTCGTTGCTCGCCAGGCAAGTCGAGGCCGGGCATGACCTCGAGCAGGGCATCCACGCTTTGTGGGCGCAGCAGTGGGTCAACTTCCATTGACCAGTCGATGGCCTTGAGCAATTGCGGGGAATAATGTTTGCGAAAAAGTTCGGCGGCCGGTTTCATTGTGTCGTGTTCATGTCGATCCACAGCGGCTAGTGGCGGGCGGTGATCGATACAGTTACGCATGGTTGCACCGAGGGCATAGATATCGCTCCACGGTCCGACATAGCCACGGTTGGTATATTGCTCAATGGGTGAGAAGCCGGGCGTCACGACCTGGGTCGGCTGGTCGCTGCGTGTCTGCATGATAGGGTGCACTGCACCGAAATCGAGTAGTAGCGGGCTGCCGCCAGGGCGCAGGTGAATATTGCCGGGCTTGATATCCAGATGCAGGAAACCCGAGGCGTGAATGTTCTTCAGGCCATCGAGCAGGGGCGGAAACACGGTAAGCAAAAATTGTTCGCTGAGAAAACCCTTATGCTTCTTTATATAGCTGTGCAGGTTATGGCCCTGTTCGAATTGCATGACCATATAGACCGTACCGTTGGCACTGAAGAAGTTGATGACGTTGACGATATTCGGGTGTTTTAGGCCGGCCAGGGCATTGGCCTCCTGGAGAAACAACTTGCGGCCATGTACGAAATGTTCGATAGTTTCTTCGCTATGAGCGACCACGCGCATTTCAGTATCGCGCTGGGCGAGGCGGGCGGGGATGTACTCCTTGAGCACAATACGCCTGCCATCGCTGACATCACTGGCGAGATAAACATAACTGAAGCCGCCACGACTCAGCGTCTTGGTGATGACATAGTCATCAATGCGGGTGCCATCGGGCAGGCTTGTTGGTGGTGTCTTCATGGGCAAGTAGTCTAGTATTCGTCTACACGGTAAAGCCTAGCACAAGACCCCGGCCGGCGAAGCCTGACGGGGTCACATCTTTAAGCTGAATAACAGAAAAAGGGTTTTTATGATCCGTAGTATGACGGCCTTTGCCCGTTGCGACCGCAATACCGAGTGGGGCACCTTGAGTTGGGAAGTGCGGTCCGTTAACCATCGCTACCTCGAGCCGAGCCTGCGTATGCCGGAGGAAATCCGGCCGATCGAGTCCAAATTGCGTGAACATCTGGCAAAGCGCCTGGGACGAGGCAAGGTCGAGTGTAACCTGCGTTTCCAGGCGGGTGGTGAGGGAAAGGCCGGCCTGGATATCAATGTCGAGCTGGCCCAACAGGTCGTCGATGCCAGTCGCGAGATCGACCACCTGCTATATAACTCGGCGGCGATCAATGCCATGGATATCCTGCGTTGGCCGGGGATACTCGATAGTGGCCGTGCCGATTGGGAGGCCCTGCGCGGGCAGGCCCTCGACTTATTCAACGAGGCCCTCGACGAACTGGTTGCTACCCGTGAGCGTGAGGGTGCGCGTTTGCGTGAGATGATCCTCGAGCGTCTTGAGGGCATGGGCAGGCATGTCACCGAGGTGCGTGCGCAGATCCCGGTGATCATTGTTGCCCAGCGCGAGAAGATCCTCGAGCGCCTGAGCGAGCTGGACGTGAAACTCGACGAGGGCCGTCTTGAGCAGGAGGCCGCACTGCTGGTGAGTAAGATGGACGTCGATGAGGAAATGGACCGTTTGGCCACGCATATCGATGAGGTCAGGCGCAACCTTGATGCGGACAAGCCGGTCGGCCGCCGCCTCGACTTCCTTATGCAGGAGATGAACCGTGAGGCGAACACGCTCGGCTCGAAGTCGATCAGCATCGACACGACCCGTGCCTCGGTCGACCTGAAGGTGCTCATTGAGCAGATGCGTGAGCAAATCCAGAATATCGAATAAACCGGAACGGATCAGACATGTTTGCCACTCTATATATCATCGCCGCGCCCTCCGGGGCCGGAAAAACCAGCCTGGTCAAGGCCCTGGTCGGACGGGATAACCGGGTTATGGTGTCGGTGTCGCACACGACCCGCGCGCCACGTGAGGGCGAGGTCGATGGCGGGGACTACAATTTCACCACACCGGAGACCTTCCGGCAGATGGTTGAGGCCGGCCAGTTCCTTGAGCACGCCCAGGTATTTGATAATTTTTACGGTACCTCGCGTGAGTGGGTTGAACAGCGCCTCGCCGAGGGCACGGATGTGATCCTCGAGATCGACTGGCAGGGTGCCCGCCTGGTGCGCGAGGCCTTTGCCGAGGCGGTCGGTATCTTCATCCTGCCGCCTTCGCGTCAGGCGCTGGAGGCGCGCCTGCGTGGCCGTGGCCAGGACAGCAAGGAGATCATCGCCCGCCGTATGCGCGATGCGATCAGCGAGATCTCACACTATGACGAATTTGATTACCTGATTGTGAATGATGATTTCGACACCGCGCTGGGGGAGCTGGCCAGCGTGATCCTGGCCCGCCGCCAGCGTCTGGAGGTACAGAAATCCGTCCATCAGGCCATGATCACCGATTTACTGGCGTGAAGGGCGTGTTTTCAGTACAATCTGCCGCCCGCCACCTGAAAACTGGTGAAAAATTGTACAGCCCGGAGATGAGCAAATGGCACGTGTAACCGTTGAAGATTGTCTGGATAACGTTGATAACCGTTTCGACCTCGTACTCGTTGCGACCCGTCGTGCGCGTCAGTTGGTCAACGGCAAGGAGCCATTGGTTGAATGGGAAGGTGATAAGCCGACCGTCGTTGCCCTGCGCGAAATCGCCGAGGGCCTGATCACCACCAAGATCATGGATGATATCGAAACCCGGGCCCGTGTCGCCGCTGCCGAGGCCGCTGCGATGGAAGTCGATATGTCAGCCATTGGTGATGATATCGCGCCACTGGCCGAGTAAGTTCCCCGCTTTACACGCCACGCCTCGCACCACACAATAGTTTCCTGGACATGGAAATGAATCAGGAGGCGTCGGTGTTTCTAATCAGTGATCTGTGTGATCTGCTCGAAGAATACCTCGAGCAGGATCAGGTCCGTGAAATCTACCGAGCCTACCTGTTTGGCGCCGAGGCGCACGAGGGCCAGCACCGTATGTCCGGTGAGCCCTATATCTATCATCCCATCGAAGTGGCGCGCATTCTCGCAGATATGCGTATGGATCCGCAGACCATCATTGCCGCCTTGCTGCATGATGTCATCGAAGATACCCCGGCCGTTAAGGAACAATTGAGTTCCGAGTTTGGTGAAGAGGTTGCCGAACTCGTCGATGGTGTCAGCAAGCTGACCCAGATCCAGTTTGAGAGTAAGGCCGAACAGCAGGCCGAAAATCTGCGCAAGATGATGCTGGCCATGACGCGTGATATCCGTGTCATTCTCGTCAAGCTCGCAGACCGCCTGCACAACATGCGTACCCTCGGCGTCATGAAGCCAGAGAAAAAGCGCCGCATTGCCCGCGAGACCCTCGACATTTATGTACCCATCGCTGCACGCCTGGGTATGAACACGATCCGAATCGAACTCGAAGATCTGTGCTTCAAGTCCATATACCCTATGCGCTACAAGGTGCTGGATAATGCATTAAAGCGTGCCCGAGGTAACCGTAAGGAGCTGGTCAGCAAGATCGAAACCTCGATTAAACACCGTCTGCATCAGGAAGGTTTTGAGGGTGAAGTGATCGGGCGTGAAAAACACCTGTTTAGTATTTATCAAAAGATCCGCAACAAGGTGCAAACCTTTTCCGAGGTCTTTGATGTTTATGCCTTCCGTATCATTGTCGATAACGTTGATGCCTGTTACCGCGTGCTCGGTATTGTGCACAATCTGTATAAACCGGTGCCGGGCAAGTTCAAGGACTATATCGCCATCCCCAAGGCCAATGGTTACCAGTCCCTGCACACAGTCCTGTTCGGACCCTACGGTGTGCCGATAGAGGTACAGATTCGCACCCGTGAGATGCATACCGTGGCCGAGGGTGGTATTGCCGCACACTGGCGTTATAAAACCGGCGAGGCAGCAGGTTCTACTGATCATGTGCGTGCCCGTGAGTGGTTGCGCAATGTCCTGGAAATGCAAAAGAGCGCCGGTGATTCACTTGAGTTTATCGAAAATATTAAAATTGATTTGTTCCCTGATGAGGTCTATGTCTTCACCCCACAAGGTTCGATCATGGAAATGCCACGCGGTGCGACAGCCGTCGATTTTGCCTATGCCGTGCATACCGATATCGGCAACTCCTGTGTTGCGGTGAAGATCGATCGACGCCTGGCACCATTACGCACGCCGCTGTTCAATGGTCAGCATGTCGAGATCATTACCGCACCGAATGCCAAACCGAATCCGGCCTGGTTGAACTTTGTCATCACCGCCAAGGCGCGCTCAAACATTCGTCACTTCCTGAAAAACATGCAACAGGATGAGGCTGAGCAACTGGGCCTGCGCCTGCTCGACAAGGCATTGTCCGTTTATGGTGTGTCGTTTGACGAGGTACAAGAACGACGTGTCAGCCGGTTGTTAAACCAGTATGGTTTTGAAACCCCGGAACAACTGCTCGTCGATATCGGCCTGGGTGGCCGTATGGCACAGCTGGTGGCACGTGCCCTGATGCCAGACGAAGAGGGCAAACTCGAGAGTGTCGCCGGCGAACCGCATTCACAGGCACTGGTGATTAAAGGCACGGAGGGCATGTTGGTGAACTATGCCAAGTGTTGTCACCCGATCCCCGGTGATCCGATTATGGGATTTTTAAGTGCCGGTCGCGGCATTGTTATTCATACCAGTAATTGCAGTAACGTCGCCGACTTCCGCAAGCACCCTGAGAAATGGATCGATGTGCAGTGGGAAGATGAGATTGAAGGTGAGTTTCCGGTTGGTCTGCGTGTTGATGTTTCCAATCAGCGCGGTGTACTGGCGATGATCGCTGCGGCCGTTGCCGACATGGGCGCGAATATTGAGAACGTGGTCATGGACGAGCGTGAAGGCAAGTTTGTTACTATGGCCTTTACTCTGACGGTGCGCAACCGCACTCACCTCGCGCAGATTATGCGTCACCTGCGCAGTAGCAAGCAAGTTCATAAGCTAATCCGTAGCTAAATGTTTCAAGGGGAAGACAATGGCACGAGAAATTATTTCAACTGATAAGGCCCCGCAGGCCATCGGTACTTATTCACAGGCAGTTAAAGTGGATAACACGGTTTATCTATCCGGGCAGATCCCGCTGCTGCCGGAAACCATGCAACTGGTCGAGGGTGATATAGAAGCTCAGATTGTACAGGTGTTTGAAAACCTCAAGGCCGTTGCGGCGGCGGCAGGTGCTGATTTTTCTCATGTCGTTAAGCTGAATGTATTTTTAACTGACCTGGCGAATTTCCCTGTCGTCAATGAAGTCATGGCACGTTATTTCCATGAACCTTATCCGGCGCGTGCGGCGATCGGAGTGGCGGCCCTGCCCAAGGCCGCCGAGGTGGAAATGGATGCCGTGCTGGCTATTGATTGATCGGCCGATTATATTTTTTCATTCTGAATGAGTAACGATCCGGCCAGCCTGTCTGTCACCTGCCTCAAGGGGGTTGGTCCCAAGGTAGCAGAGAAGCTGGCCAGGCTGGGCCTGCATACCGTTCAGGATATCCTGTTTCATCTGCCGTTGCGTTATGAAGACCGCACCCGCGTCGTGCCGATAGGCAGTCTGCGTCCAGGTGATGCAGCAGTGGTGCAGGGTGAGGTTCAGCTTACCGAGGTCAAGTTTGGTAAGCGGCGTAGCCTGTTATCACGTATCAGTGATGGCACCGGTTCGCTGACCATTCGCCTGTTTCATTTCAATGCCGCGCAAAAGGCCTCACTTGAACGCGGTGCGAGTGTGCGTTGTTATGGGGAGGCGCGGCGTGGTACCTCGACACTTGAATTGATCCACCCGGAATACCGCCTGATACAGGCCGAAGAGTCACCAGAAGTGGCAAGCAGTCTTACCGCGGTCTATCCGACGACGGAGGGTGTACATCAACTGAAATTGCGCGACCTGAGTGAACAGGCCATGTCGCATATTGGCGGGTTACGCGAGTGGCTGCCGGCCGAACTACTTGCATCGCTGGGCATGCCGACCCTGGGCGAGGCGCTGCGCACCCTGCACCGACCCACACCGGATGTGTCTTTAAGCGGCCTGAGCGAAGGTGAACACCCGGCACAGCAACGCCTGGCCTTTGAAGAATTGCTCGCCCAGCACCTGAGCATGCGCCAGTTGCGTGAACGCATGCAGGCACACCAGGCACCGGCATTGCGAAATAACGGTGAGCTCAACAATCAGTTTCTGCAGCAATTGCCCTTTGAGCTCACGATTGCACAGCAGCGCGTGATCAAAGAGTGTTTGCAGGATCTATCTCGCGCCGTGCCCATGCAACGCCTGGTGCAGGGCGATGTCGGTTCTGGCAAGACCGCGGTGGCGGCCTGCGCGGCCCTGCATGCCGTTGAGTCAGGATATCAGGTTGTGGTGATGGCGCCGACCGAGTTGCTGGCCGAACAACACCATAAAAATTTTTACGACTGGTTGGCGCCGCTGGGGATCAAGGTCGCCTGGCTGACCGGCAGTCTGAAGGCCGCCGAACGGCGCGAACAGATGGCCGTGATCAGCGGCGGGCAGGCCCAAGTCGTGGTCGGCACACATGCCCTGTTTCAGGCCGAGGTCGAGTTTGATCGTCTTGGACTCGTTATTATTGATGAGCAACATCGCTTTGGTGTGCATCAGCGTCTGGCCCTGCGCGAGAAGGGTCGTGGTGAAGACGGTCACCCGCATCAGTTGATCATGACCGCGACACCGATCCCCCGCACCCTTGCCATGACCTTCTATGCCGACCTTGATTGCTCGGTGATCGATGAGCTGCCACCGGGGCGTACCCCGGTGACTACTGTCGTGATCCCCGACAGCCGCCGCGCCGATATCGTGCAACGCGTCGAGCAGGCCTGCGCCAGTGGTCGGCAGGTGTACTGGGTGTGTACCCTGATCGAGGAGTCCGAGGCCTTGCAGTGCGAGGCCGCCGAGGATACCGCGCAGGCCCTGGCGGCGGCCCTGCCGCAGCTTCATGTCGGGCTGGTGCACGGGCGCATGAAGGCCGCGGACAAGGAGGCCATGATGCGTGCCTTTAAGGCCGGCGAGATTGATTTACTGGTGGCGACGACCGTGATCGAGGTCGGGGTCGATGTGCCGAATGCGAGCCTGATGGTGATAGAAAATGCTGAACGGCTGGGGCTGGCACAATTGCACCAGTTACGCGGCCGGGTCGGGCGGGGCGCGCACGAGAGCAATTGTGTGTTGTTGTATCGTGCGCCGCTTGGCCAGCGGGCCCGTGAGCGCCTCGCGGTGATGCGCGAGACCACCGATGGTTTCGAGATCGCCCGCCATGACCTGGAACAGCGTGGCCCGGGTGAAGTACTCGGCACGCGCCAGACCGGCCTGGCGATGTTACGCATTGCCGATCTGGTGCGTGACCAGGCCTTGCTGCCGGCGGTGGAGCAGGCCGCCCGCCAACTCATGCAGGATTATCCCGGCCACGTGGACCCGCTGGTGCGGCGCTGGATAGGTGAGGCGACCCGTTATGCCGACGTCTGAGACATGTCTGTATAACAGCCATCGTGGTAAGGTTTGTTATGCATCATCGTGAACCCGTCTGGCGCCGCTCGCGCCGCCTGTTACGCAGTCAGGTGCCGACCGGCTGGTGGGAATGGTTGCTCGACCCCGCCTCGCTGACCCGACGTCTGCAACGTGCCTGTGAGGGCTGTTTCAGTGTTGAGGTGATCCGCCAGGGGTGGGACAAGCCACTACATAACGAGGCGCGTGCGATGGGTCTGCTGGAGAGCCGCCGGGCATTGATACGTGAGGTCTATCTACACTGTGATGGCAAACCCTGGGTGTTCGCCCGCACTGTGATCCCGGATACCACCCTCACCGGTCGGGAGCGACGACTCATGCACCTGGGCAACAAACCACTCGGTGCGGTGTTGTTCGCCGCCCCCGACATGCAGCGTGGCGAGGTCGAATTGGCCTGTATTCACCCCGGCCAGCGTTTGTTCCGTGTGGCCACACAGCGGCAAAGACAAAAGCCAGCGGCGATTTGGGGGCGCCGTTCGGTATTCCGCCTGCATGACAAACCCTTGCTGGTCAGCGAGATCTTTTTGCCAGGCACCCCAAAACACACCTAGGTGCGTCGCGGCATGTTAAATGCTGGCACCATCACGGCGGCTTGGCGATAATAGCCGTAATGCAAAACCCGCTAAGAAGATTACACGCCCTATACGTCGAGTCCGTGCCTGCCACCTTGCGTCACCGCCTGCGGCAATATGCCTTGTTGATGCGACTCGATAAGCCGATCGGCATTCTCCTGTTACTCTGGCCGACCCTGTGGGCACTGTGGATCGCCGCTGAGGGTGAGCCGTCCATTGATGTGTTTATCGTCTTCAGCCTGGGTGTGTTGCTGATGCGCTCGGCCGGTTGCGTCATTAACGACTACGCCGATCGTAAGATCGACCCACACGTGGTGCGTACGCAAGGACGGCCCATGGCCACCGGGGACGTCAGCCCACGTGAGGCCCGGTGGCTATTTGTCGGCCTGTGCCTGAGCGCCTTCGCGCTGGTGTTGTTCATGAATGCCCTGACGATCCAACTGTCCATCATCGGTGCGCTACTGGCCTTTATCTATCCGTATACCAAGCGTTACACCTATCTGCCACAGGTATTTCTCGGCCTGGCCTTTGGCTGGGCCGTGCCAATGGTGTTTGCGGCGCAGACCGGCGGGGTGCCGCAGCTGGCCTGGTTGTTGCTCACGGGCACCGTGTTGTGGGCAACGGCCTATGACACCATGTATGCCATGGTCGATAGAGACGATGATATCCGCATTGGGGTGAAATCCTCCGCGATCCTCTTCGGTGAGGCGGATCGGCTCATTATCGGCCTTATCCAGGCCTTGTTGATCCTGGTCTTGCTGTTGGTCGGGCGGCAGGCGGAAATGGGGGGCTATTATTACCTCGGTGTCCTGGTCGCCTTGGGTCTGAGTGCCTATCAACAGGTTTTAATCCATGATCGGCAGCCCAAGGCCTGTTTTCGTGCCTTTTTGAATAATAACTGGCTGGGTATGGCCGTGTTTGCAGGGATTTTACTGGATTACTGGCTAAGGTAAGGCCGGGGCTTTGTAGGCCAAATCTTGCCGTTCTCATCTATATTATTGCATTGACAACAGTGATTTGCTGTGTGAATCTTAGAAACTACATGAGTAATATGCTGTTAACTCATGGAAGATTAAAGATTAATCCGGACGATTAGGCTAACGTTGGCCTTCAATCGAGACTACATGGGTCGAAATTGACCATCGCCGAGGACAGCACTCTGTTTGCCTTACTAAAACGAAAGCCTCAGGGCAGGGGTTTGACGGCTGTCAGCCTGGACGCCGAGGGTATTGCTATTGCCCGGGTTCAGCGCGAGGAGGCTCACCGGCCACGGCTCGATGTTTGTCGTTACCTGCCAACGGAGCCCGGTGCCGATACCGCCACGGTACTGGAGGGGCTGGTGAGTGAGCTGGGTCTTGAACAGGGCCGGGGTGTGATCGTCATGCAGCCGGATTCTCATTCGCTGTTATTGATCGAGGCCCCGGATGTGCAACCGGCCGAACTCAAGGCCGCCGTGCGCTGGCGTATCAAGGACCTCATCGACTTTCATATTGATGATGCCGTCATTGATGTTTTCGAGATCCCGGAGCAGGGTGTGGCCCCGGGCAAGGCGCGCCTGATGTATGCGGTCGCGGCCAGGTCATCCTTGATCCAGGAACAGGTAGGCATCCTCGACAAGTCCTCGCTGGCGCTGGAAATTATCGATATCCCTGAACTGGCGATTCGCAACATCGCCGCCCTGCTTGATGAAGACGTGCGTGGCGTGGCCCTGCTTTATTTTGGGCAACGCAGCGGCCTGATCACCCTGACTCGCCAGGGCTCGCTATACCTGTCACGGAATATCGATATCGGTTTGCAACAGATGGTGGCCGCGGGTAGTCACGATGGCGAATTGCACCCGCAAACACGGCAGGCCCTGGAGCGCATTGTTCTCGAGGTGCAGCGCTCCCTGGATTACTATGAGAGCCATTTTTCACAACCCCCGATCAGCAGCCTGATACTGGCGCCCCTGGAGCAGGATATCCCAGGGGTGATCCCCTATCTGTCGGCCAATCTCGGCATGGCGGTAAGTATGCTCGATTTGAACAGTATCTTTGATATGGACGATACGATTGACGTGGCGACCCAGGCACGTTGCCTGACAGCCATCGGTGCGGCCTTGCGTCTGGAACAAAAGGCCCTGTAGCAAATGAATGCACAACAGCAAATCAATCTCTACCAGCCGATTTTCCGCAAACAGGAAAAGGTGTTTTCGGCACGGACCATGTTGTTTGTCTTTGTCGGCAGTATTGTTTTTTTTACGGGGATTTATGCCTATGCGCGCTGGAATGTCTATGACCTGGCGCATCAGTCTGAAAGACTCCAGCAGCAATATGTCGGCGAAGTGGCCCGGCTGGAAGACCTGTCACGCCGTTACCCGGCAAAACAAAAAAGCAGGCAGATCGAAGAACAACTGGCCGAGCTGAAAAAAGAGCGCCGGGCCAAGCAGTTTTTGCTCAAGACCCTGTCCAGCCGCAGTATCGGTAATGACAAAGGGTTCTCTGCCTATTTTGAGGGCGTGGCAAGACAACGCCCGGAGGGAATGTGGTTACGCCATTTTGAGCTTGAAGAGGGTGGCAATGTGATCGGGATTCATGGCAGTTCCCTGAAACCGGAACTGGTGCCTGAGTTTTTGCAGCGCCTCGCCGGTGAGACATCCTTTAGCGGTAGTAGCTTCCGTATCTTCGAGATGAAGCGAGACACGGACAACCCTGCGGCCATTAACTTCAGCCTGCGGAGTATTTCCGGGGGCAAACAGCCATGAGGGAACGCTGGCAACAACTGGCAAACTGGATTGATATGCTGAGCCTGCGTGAGCGAGGTTTTTTGTTGCTGGCGCTGATCATCGCGATATTTTTAATCTGGAATCAGGTACTGCTGGACCCACTGGAAAAACAAGCCAAGGAATTACAGGTCAAGCTGAAAAAACAGAACAAGGACCTGGAACGCCTGCGGGCCAGGCAAAAAGATGTTATTGACCATTCTGCGGCGGACCCGAATGCCCAGGACAATCTTGAGATCATGGCTATTAAGAAGGTCGTGCAGACACTCGATGCACAACTTCAGGAAATGACCATAGACCTGATTAGTCCGCAACAAATGGCCAAGGTGCTTGAGGAAGTCCTGACCCGCGAGACCGACCTGAAGCTGGTTAGCGTACAATCGTTGCCGCCGCTGGCATTAACCGAGGCGGAAGATGATGTGGCAAAAAACAACAAACGTGGTAAGAGCATAGTGCCGGGTGTCTACCGGCATGCGCTGAAGATTGAATTCAAGGGCAGCTACCTGTCTACTTTGCGTTATATGCAGGAGCTGGAAAAACTGTCGAGACGCTTTTACTGGGGCAGTGTGGATTTTGTCGTAGAGGACTATCCGCATGCGCGTGTTACGATAACAGTCAATACGCTGAGCCTGAACGAGGCATGGATTGGTGTTTGAAAAAATGATGAAACAGCAGTCATCTTCAGGCACGCGCTTATTTGTATCAGCATTGCTGTTATATGTCGGAGTATCACTGATGGCGCATGCCTATGAAGACCCGACACGGCCGCCCGACTTTGCCGGTACAGGCGCGGATACGCAACAGTTGAATGCGCCTGTCTGGCAGCTTAGTTCGATTTTGATCTCGGCAGAACGCCGCCTGGCGGTAATTAATGGCCAGACTGTCAGACAAGGCGAACAGATAGGTAATGCCCGTGTGATTCGGATTGGCGCAACCGGGGTAACACTGCGAAATAATACGGAAACATTCACAGTGAAATTATTATCGCTGCCGGTTAAATCCGTTAGCGATAAATAGAAACAGGACAGAAGGATTATGCATACATCACAACATAAAACATCAGCATCGAAGCGACCTGTGTGCTGGCCTGTATTGGCAGGCGTTGTGGTTGCAGTATTCCTCTCGGCTTGTGCGACGAAGGATCCCAAGGGCGGCACCACCATTGATGATATACACGCAACCCTCCAGGAAGGCATCGATAATGCAGAACAAGGCATGCAGCAGACACCACAGTCTGTCAGTGATGCCCTGGTGCCGCCGATCAATATTAATGTTCCCGGTGAGGTTGATATACCGGAGTCACGTTTTGATATTGCCGTCAAAGAAGCCGAGGCGCGGAGTTTCTTTATGGGACTGGTCGACGGCACACATTTAAATATGGTCGTGCATCCGGATGTGACCGGCAGTATATCCCTGACACTCAAGGATGTGACCATTCCGGAAGTTATGACTGTCTTGCGTGATGTCTATGGTTATGAATACCGTCAGAATGGCAATGTCTACCAGGTCTTGCCACGCCGTCTGCACTCAAGAATATTTGAGGTTAATTACCTGAATGTGATCCGTAGCGGCAAGTCGCAGACCCGTGTGAGTTCGGGCCAGGTATCACAGCCAAGTGCTGAATCAAGCACCAGTGGAACAACAAATGGTACGACACGTACCACGAGTTCGAATAACGCGTCATTAGCAGAGATATCCGGTAGCCAGGTTGAGACCAACTCCGAGGCGGATTTCTGGAGTGAATTAAGAACCTCATTGGGTATTATCATTGGCAATAGTGGTGGCCGTAGCGTGGTGATCAACCCGCAGTCGGGTGTCGTCGTGGTGCGTGCCATGCCTTCCGAACTGCGTGATGTCGCCAGGTTTCTCAATACCACCCAGGATGTGGTCGAGCGCCAGGTGATCCTCGAGGCGAAGATCATCGAGGTCGAGCTCAGTGATGGTTTTCGCTCCGGCATAAACTGGGCGGCACTGGGTGAACCGGGGCGTGGCAAGACCATCGTAGGCGGCCAGACCGGTGGTGGCAGCCTGTTCGGCAATGGCGCGAGTGAGATCCAGGGCCAGACCGGAAACCTGAATCCACAAAATCTGCTGCCCGTCGATAATGCCCTGACGTCGGCCTTCGGTGGTGTGTTCTCACTGGCCCTGAACCTGAATGACTTTACCGCCTTTATTGAACTGCTCGAGACACAGGGTAACGTACAGGTACTTTCCAGCCCACGCGTCTCGACAGTGAATAACCAGAAGGCCGTCATCAAGGTCGGTACCGACGAATTTTTTGTTACCGAGGTATCCAGTACCACGATAACCGGTACCACCACGACCAGTACGCCCTCGGTTACCCTGACACCGTTTTTTTCCGGTATCGCCCTCGACGTGATCCCGCAAATTGACGAGGACAACAATGTCATTCTGCACATTCACCCGACAGTCAGCGAGGTGGCTGAACAGATAAAGGTGATTACGATCGGTGGTGAACAGCAATCCCTGCCCCTGGCACAAAGCAGTGTGCGTGAGTCGGACAGTATTGTTCGGGCACAGAGTAACCAGATCGTGGTGATTGGCGGGTTGATGCAGAATAGTACCCGTGAAGATATCGGTTCAACGCCATTACTCGGTGATATCCCGGTAGTGGGTTCCCTGTTTCGACACACCCAGCAAAGTTCCCGCAAGAGTGAACTGGTGATTTTATTGCGTCCTATCGTGGTAGACTCTGATTCGGTATGGAAGGGTAGTCTGCAAAAGTCGTCCGATCGTTTCCATAAACTGGACCAGGGTTTTCATTTCGGCGGTAAGTCAGAAGTCTTTGGCACGCGGGCTGAATAGCGGTTCGTCGTGGTAGTCTTGATGGGGTAAGGCATGTACCTTGAACATTTTGCGTTGCGTGAGCTGCCTTTTTCTATCACTCCTGATACAAGTTATTTTTTTAACAATACCGGTCATCAGGAGGCAATGAATGTCCTGCTGGTGGCACTGCGCAGTGGTGAAGGTTTTATCAAGATCAGTGGCGAAGTGGGTACCGGTAAAACCCTGCTGTGCCGCCGCTTGTTGAATCTGCTCAGCGTCGATAAGCACTTTGTTACCGCCTATATCCCCAATCCCTACCTGAGCCCGGCCGCCCTGACGATGGCCCTCGCTGAGGAACTCGATATTGATTGCCCGCGTGATATCGGCCAGCATCGCGCGCTCAAATTGATCACCGATCATCTAATTGCGCTTACCGCCAAGGGCAAGCGAGTGGTGCTGATGATTGACGAGGCACAGGCCATGCCCGAGCAGTCGCTGGAGGCCTTGCGCCTGCTAACCAACCTTGAAACCGAGAAGTATAAGTTGTTGCAGATTGTCCTGTTTGGACAGCCGGAACTGGACAATATCCTGGCCAAGCCATCCGTCCGACAATTTCGCCAGCGTATCGCCTTTAGTTACACACTACCGTCCATGGACTGTGAGGGCGTCAAGGCCTATGTTGCGCACCGGCTGGTGGTGGCCGGTTATGGCGGTGCACCGATGTTTGCCGATAAGGCCATGAATGTTTTGTGTCGTGCCAGTCGTGGTGTGCCACGCCTGGTGAATATCATTGCGCACAAGGCCTTAATGGCCGCCTACGGGCAGGGTGCCAGAACCATACAGGTACAACACGTCAGGGCAGCCGTTGCCGATACGGAGGACGCAAACCTGTATAGCCGGAAAAGGATAGGCTGGCCGAGATATGTATGGTTGGGTATGGCGGTGTCGGCTATCGCCAGCGGCGCATGGTTCTTCTTGAGGGTGGCACAATGAGTGTGATTAACCAGATGCTCAAGGACCTTGAGCAACGGCGTGCCGAAGGTTTTGCTAACCCGGGTGGCATCCTTAATGACCTGGGTGCGAACCCCAATGCACGCGGCGGCCGGCGTGGTCAGTGGCTGGTGCCGCTGTTGTTGGTGGTGGTCGTCGCCTTGCTGGCCTGGCTGGTCTGGGAACATTATTATCAGCCGACCATGCCTGTGACACCGGCACAGGCCAGTGAGGTGGTGTCCGCCCCGTCACGTGCGCAGGTGGTGAGGGTCGAAGCGCCTCAGCCGGCCCGGGTCGTTGCCGTCGAACCTCCCGCCCTCGTGGCAATGCCGGAGGAGGCCATGTTGACGCCACCCATCGCCTCAGCCCCCACTGCACCCACTGCAGCAGATAAAGACGCATCGGCTGTGGTGCCGACGGCAACGATGTCGGTCGAACCGGTAGTGAGTGAGCCCGTCGTCAAGGCGCATATTCAGCGATTTGAGCCCTCACCCTTGATGGCGACCGGCAGGCGAGAGACCGTGAATGTCTATGGTGAAGGATTTATTAGCCCTCTGCAGGTGTTGCTGGAATGGGATGGTGGCCGGTCTTTCAAGACACTCGACGCGGATCAGGTAGAGATTATCGACAGTACACACCTGCGGCTGAGATTTAACCCCGGTAGCGAAACCGATGCCTGGACGGTGCAGGTGGAACCTGAGGCCGGAAACAGCTCACAAACGTATGTCTTTAACGTCGTTGCACCACCGAAGGTCACGGCCGACCCTGAACCACGTGCAGAGCCCCCCGTTCCTGTCGCAGATAAGGTATCAGGCAGTGTTTCCAAGACACTGCGCCAGCAGACAGGTGTAGAAAAGGCCCCGGCCGTATTCATGAAGGCCTCGACCCTGCTCAAACGGGGTCAGGTCGTGGAGGGTTCCAGGCTGTTACGTGAGGTCCTGCAACTGGATAGCGGCCACCTTGCCGCGCGCGAACTGCTTTCAGGGCTGTTGTTTCGGCAAGGGCAATATAGCGAGGCGGCCGAACTTCTACAGGCGGGAATCCGCCAGCAGGCCAGTCATATACCGTTCAATTTGTTATTGGCGCGTGTGCGCATGGAACAGGGGCGCGAGGCCGATGCGATCAATGTGCTTGAGGCGCAACACCCCTCGCCACGCGAGTACAGCGATTATTATGCCTTGCTGGCGGCCTTATACCAGCGTAGTGGCAACCATGCCGCCGCGGCCAGGGTCTACCAGGGCTTGGTAGAGGTCTTTCCATCGCATGCGGTCTGGTGGATGGGACTGGCTATTTCACAACAGGCCCTGAATAACCGGACTGAGGCATTGCAGGCCTATCGACGTGCACTGGCGGCGAAGGGCCTACAGGCGGGGCTGCAGAAATTTGTGCGTGACCGGATTCGTTTGCTGGGCGGTTAATACTTGTCGCCGAGTAGATGTATGCGGTTTCTGCCGGCCTTCTTGGCCTCATAGAGGGCCTCATCGGCACGGGCAATCAACCTGTCGGCGAGTTGCTGGTTATCTGCCTGGGCATCCTTTTCAGGAAGGGTGGTCGCCACGCCAATAGAGACGGTCACGGGGATTTCTTCGTGATTGATACCACTCTGCGGACTGGCCTGTATGGTCAGGCGCAGGCGCTCGGCAATTTCCTCAGCGGCATCCAGGTTGGTATTACAGAGCAGGATGGCGAATTCCTCTCCGCCATAACGGGCCAGAATATCTGAACGCCGCATTTGCTCATTGAGCAGACCGGCAACTTCTCTTAGCACCTTGTCACCACTCTGGTGCCCGTGCTCGTCATTGATCTTTTTGAAGTAATCAAGATCGATGAACAGGCAGGAGAGCGGATTCTGATGACGGCGGGCACGCTCCACCTCTTCATGAATACGCTGATCAAAGAAGCGACGGTTATTCACTGCAGTCAGTCCGTCGGTCAGCCCGGTGTGTTTCAGGCGCTCAACGTTAAGGGTGTTCTCCAGACAAATGGAGACAATGGCCGTTAACCTTTCCAGCAAGTCAGTGCCGCTGCCGTTCACAAAACGCCGACTGTCATGGCTACCGAGGTTCAGGCAACCGATGACGCGTCCCTGTCGCACCAGAGGCAAGAGGGCGACACTGTTCAGTTCTTTGTGGGCGAGCTTGAATAATTCTGCATGTTGCCGGGCATGGTAGGCACCGAGGCTGGGAAACAAGCTGCTGGTATTTTCCGGCATGGCATCACAATCAATCCTGAAGATCAGGTTAGCATTATTAGCGATGCTGCTGTTTTCATCTTCAAGAAAACGACGGATCTCATAGTGGGGATCGATCAACACCAGGCTGACCGCATCGAGGCCGAAATCCTCCCGGTAGCGATGTAGCAGCATGTCGATCAATTCGGATAATGACTCAGCCCCCAGCAGTAATAACTCCAGTGCCTGCAGGCGCTGGAGCTTGTCTTCATTGCGTCTGGCCTCATCGAGCAACACCTTGAGTTGGCGCTGCAAGCTGCGACGGCTGTGGCTGTCATCTAGCATTCTGGCTCTGGCCTATACGACATAAGGTCAGCCTAGGCAAAGCCGCGCTGACATGAAGCGATGTGCATCACATTATGCGAAATCATGCTCTGATTGCCAGTGTTTTTATTATCTATGTTGATCCGTGGTGGCCCGGCAGCAGCACCAGACCGAGACCTCTTCCACGCCCTGGCGCTTCAGTGCCATGGCCAGGGCATTGACGGTGTGACCACTGGTCATGACATCATCAATAATGGCGACATGCTGCCAGTGAGGGGGTGGATTCACTGCAAAGGCATTCCTGATATTGGCCGCGCGTTTCGACAAGGGCAGTGCCGATTGTCCGTGGGTAGGCCGTTGCCGCTGACAGTGTTGGCTATCGATAGGGATACCGAGGCGTTTGGCCAGTGGTCGGGCCAGTTCGATGGCCTGGTTAAAACCCCGTTCACGCAGTCGCTGCGGGTGTAGCGGTACGGGCAACAGGCAGTCCACGTGCCGCACATGCCGATGATGATGCTCGAGGTGCTGCGCCATGATCGCCCCCAGCAGGCGGGCATGGCTGAGCTGGCCGTGGAATTTCAAATCAAGGATCAGGCGATCCAGGGGCGGCTGGTAGCGGAACAGGGCCACGGTTCTGTCGAAAGCCGGCATTTGTTGCTGGCACTGCCCGCAGAGGGCGGTGTGTGTATCGGTGAGGGGATTGGCGCAACGCGGACAGGCCGCGGGCAGCCAGGGCAACTCATGATAACAGCCCGGGCAGATATCCAGATCGGGCCGGTCATGCAGGTCGCCACAAAGCAGACAGGGCACTTGTATGTACCCAAATAGGCGATTTTTTAACCAGTTGTACACTATGGGCATCCTTTCCCGTTGACAGCCGGCCTGTGCAGGCTACCATGCAGGCATTCTATACCGAGTTGGTTGCCGGCTGGCAACCTGAGCTGAACGGAGAGTTCACATGTCTGCCACACCCGAAAATCTGAGCGGCCCAGCCGTTGCAGAGACCATGCTTCGCCACAACTGGCACCAGGCTGAGATCGAGGCCTTGTTTGCCTTGCCGTTTAATGACCTGCTGTTTCGCGCCCACAGTATCCATCGTGACAACTTTGAACCGAATACCGTACAGGTCAGTACCCTGCTCAGTATCAAGACCGGTGCCTGCCCCGAAGACTGTGCCTATTGCCCGCAGAGCGCGCATTACAACACCGGCCTGGAAAAGGAACGCTTGCTGGATACAGAAACGGTGCTGGCTGCCGCCGAACAAGCGAAGAAGAGCGGGGCGACGCGTTTCTGTATGGGCGCGGCTTGGCGCAAGCTGCATGACCGTGATGTGCCGGCAATGAGTGAGATCATCAGCGGGGTCAAGGCCATGGGCCTGGAGACCTGCATGACCCTCGGTATGCTGACCGAGGGTCAGGCACAAAGCCTGCGCGAGTCGGGGCTCGATTATTACAATCACAACCTGGATACCTCGCGTGAGTATTACGACGAGATCATCAGCACGCGTACCTACGAGGATCGCCTCGAGACCCTGCGTCATGTGCGGGCCAGTGGCATGAGTGTCTGCAGTGGCGGCATCATCGGCATGGGTGAGGGGCGCGGCGATCGCGCCGGCCTGTTAATGGAACTCGCCAACCAGCCGGAACACCCGGAGAGTGTACCGATCAATCTGCTGGTGCAGGTGGAAGGCACGCCTTTAAAGGGTGTTGATGAACTTGACCCCTTCGAGTTCGTCCGCATGATCGCGGTGGCAAGAATTATCATGCCGCAATCTCAGGTGCGCCTGTCTGCAGGCCGTGAAAACATGAGCGATGAATTGCAGGCGATGTGCTTCTTTGCCGGTGCCAATTCTATCTTCTATGGCGAAAAACTCTTGACCACAGATAACCCGGAAGCCGAGCATGATCGGGAATTGTTCCGCCGCCTGGGCATTACCGCGGGCAATCCCGAACCCTGTTCACACTAGGTTGTTTATAGTGTTTGCTCCCCGTGTTTAATTTGGCTGCCAGGCTGGCAGAGCAACATCAGCGTGATCTGTATCGTTCGCGGCGCATTGCTGAGGGTGCCAGTGACGTACACATGTGCATCGATGGCCGGGACTGCCTGGTGTTCTGCAGTAATGACTACCTTGGCCTGGCCACCCACCCGGATGTGAAGGCGGCATTTATTCATGCGGCCGATCATTATGGTGTCGGTAGCGGTGCCGCGCACCTGGTGACCGGTCACCAGTATGCCCATCATGCTCTCGAGGAAGAGCTGGCCGGGTTTGTCAGCCGAGAGCGTGCCTTGCTGTTCTCGACAGGCTACATGGCCAATCTCGCCGCGGTTACCGCGCTGACTGATCGGCATGACGAGGTCTTTGGCGACAAGCTCAACCATGCCTCGCTGATCGATGCGGCACAACTGAGTGAGGCAAAACATAGTCGTTATAAACATGCCGATGCCTCAGCACTCGCTGCACGCCTGACGGCGAGTTCGGCAACGGACAAGCTGGTGATCACCGACGGTGTCTTCAGCATGGACGGGGATATCGCGCCCTTACCTGAGCTGGCCACTGCGAGCCACAAACATAATGCCTGGCTGCTGGTCGATGATGCCCACGGCCTCGGTGTGTTGGGCAGCAGCGGTGCCGGTTCGCTGCAGCATTTTGGCATGAGCGATAAGGAGGTACCGGTACTGGTCGGTACACTCGGCAAGGCCTTCGGTACCTTTGGTGCCTTTGTCGCCGGTAGTGAGGATTTGATTGAACTGCTGATCCAGAAGGCACGCAGTTATATCTATACGACGGCCCTGCCGGCTGCGGTGGCCGAGGCGACCCGTGCAAGTTTGAAGATCATTCAGACCGACAGCGCGCGTCGTCAGCACCTGCATGCGCTTATACAACGCTTCCGCACGGGTGCAGCACAACTGGGTTTATCGCTCATGCCCTCGACAACGGCCATTCAGCCACTGCTGGTGGGTGAGGCGTCGCGTGCCCTCGCCATGAGCGAGGCCTTGCTGGCACAGGGGATTATGGTTTCCGCGATCCGCCCGCCGACCGTGGCAGAGGGCAGTTCACGCCTGCGCATCACCTTGTCGGCCGCACACACGGAGACAGAGATTGACCGACTCTTGTCTGCACTGGCGTCGCTGGCATGAGGTTGTTTAGCGAAACAAGCGGGCAGGGGCCCGGTCTCGTCTTGCTGCATGGCTGGGGTGCGCACAGTGGCGTCTGGGCAGGTCTGCGTGAGAGCCTTGCGGAACACTTTAGCGTGACCTGTATCGACCTGCCCGGGCATGGTCATAGCCCGTATCAGGCCGGCGTCATGGATTCCCTCCCGGCCCTGGCCGAGGCGGTATTGGCCATCGCCCCGCTGGATGCCAGTTGGCTGGGTTGGTCGCTGGGCGGCCTGGTGGCACAACAGGCCGCCTTACTCGAACCCGGGCGGATTGATAAACTGATCCTGCTGGATTCAACGCCGAGTTTTGTTAGCCGTGAGGGCTGGCCGTGCGCGGTAGACCCTGCAGTGTTCGAGGCCTTTTATCAGGACCTAATCAATGACTCGCGTGCCACCCTGTTAAGGTTTATTGCCCTGCAAACCCGCGGCAGTAAACAGGCCGGCGAGGATGCGCGCCTGTTGAGGCGGGTCCTGCTGCAGCCGGCACCCGTCAGTGAGGCCCTGCAGGCGGGTTTACAGCTGTTGCGGCAGGCTGATTTGCGCGGGCAGTTGGCCATGATCAAGACCCCGACCTTATTACTGGCCGGTGCGCGTGACACCCTGTTGCCTCGGCAGGCCCTGGCGGAGATGGCAAAGCTGTTTCCCAATGCCGTCTTCGAGATTATTGACAAGGCCGGGCATGCGCCATTTCTTTCACACCATGATGAAACCCTGAATGCCATTAATGCCTTTTTGATGGCGACGCAGACAACAGGACAGCAACATGCCTGAGCCATTTATCGCCAAGCAGCGCCTGGACCGCGAGGCCGTACGACGTTCTTTTTCTGCGGCGGCAGACAGTTATGATGCCTTCGCCTTTCTGCAACGCGAAGTCGGTACACGCATGCTCGAACGACTCGACTATATTCGTGCCGAACCGAAGGTTATTGTCGATCTCGGTGCCGGCACCGGCGAACATACGGCGGCTCTGGCAAAACGTTACCCGCGTGCGCGCACTTATGGCCTGGACCTGGCCGAACCCATGCTGAAAAAAATGCGCAAACGCTCTAGCTGGCGGCGTCCAATACGTCCGCTATGCGCTGACATACAGGCCTTGCCGTTTGCCGATAACAGTGTTGACCTGATCTTTTCCAGCCTGGCCATGCAGTGGTGTGAAGCACTGCAGACGACCTTTACTGAGTTCCGTCGTGTACTGCGCCCGGGTGGGTTTGTTTTATTTTCTACCTTTGGCCCGGATACGCTGACCGAATTGCGACAAAGCTGGGCGATGGTTGATGAGCGCGAACACGTGCATAACTTTATCGATATGCACATTATCGGTGACGCGATGATGCAGGCCGGCCTGGCGGAACCGGTCATGGATGTAGAAAATCTGACCCTGACCTACAAGAGTGTCTATGACCTCATGCGTGAGCTGAAAGGGATCGGTGCACACAATGTGGCGCACGGCCGTCAACGCGGGCTGACGGGTCGTAAGCGATTACAGGCCTTTGAGCAGGCCTATGAAAAATTTCGCTGCGATGGTGTTGTGCCGGCCAGTTACGAGGTGGTCTATGGTCATGCCTGGGCCCCCGTCAATGCGCAATTGGCCTCGGTGAGCATAGAAAGTTTACAGCGGAAATAAACATGCGCGGTTTTTTCATCACAGGTACGGATACCGATGTCGGCAAGACCTGGGTGACGGCAGGGCTGTTGCAGGCCTTTAATCAGCAGGACCTGCGTACTGTCGCCATGAAACCCGTGGCCAGTGGCGGTGAAATAATAGAAGGCCAGCTACGCAATGCCGATGCCCTCTGTCTGATGCAGCACATGCGTGCAAAGGCAGACTACCAGCAGGTTAATCCTTATTGCTTTAGCCCCGCTATTGCCCCGCACATTGCCGCCAGGCAGGCAGGCCAGCGTATTGACCTGGAGCTGATTGACAAGCAATGCCGGCACCTGGCGGCAAGTGCCGATGTGATGCTCGTTGAGGGCGTTGGCGGCTGGCAAGTGCCGTTAAATGAAAGCGAAACAGTTGCCGACCTGGTCGGCAAACTCCGCCTACCGGTCATTATGGTGGTAGCGATCCGCTTGGGCTGTCTCAACCATGCCCTGCTAACCGCAGAGAGTATTGAGGCAAGGGGTATAACCCTGGCGGGTTGGGTCGCGAATATGTGTGACGAAGATGATCCGGTCGCAGGGGAAAATATTTCTACTCTCGAGCAACAACTCGAGTGCCCCTTGTTGGCAAAAATTCCATGGCAGGCCGCGTTTGACGCCGAAGGTATCGCGGAGTGTTTTGATGCCGTGACATTAGGCGACAAGCTCTGATCAGAGCCCTTGATTCACCACACCTGCAACACTGAGTAACCCTTCACACCATGCGTGAATGTGGTAGTCTTAGCACACGTCATTTTTCCGACAAGGCAAGTAAATAATTATATAAGTGCTTGCTAATATGAGAAATTATGATGCACACCTCGAAATGTTTTATTGCGGAGCCTATGGGCATGGTTTAGCATGCCGGTGCTCTGTATGAGGGAATAAACCGGCAGTGAGGGGAGGCCCGACTGATGGTAGCGAAGCAAGTCATTGATGATTCGTGCACCTGTCAGTTTGTAATTCGTCCGAATTGTTCCCTTAGCTGGCGTATGACGGTGCGGTTGATATTGGGATTTTCTGTACTGTCCGCCATTATTGCTACGGGTTTCGCTTTACTGGGTGCATGGATGATTCTCCCGTTTGCAGGCCTGGAAATCATTGTGCTCTATATTGCTCTATATATATGTGCACAACGCAATAACCGTTGTGAGGTAGTGACGGTTGGTAAGGATAGTGTCACAGTGGTGCGCGGACGTAAGGAGCCAGAAGAGGGTCATGAGTTCCGGCGTGTATGGGCACAAGTCGTACATGAGAGGCCGGTGCATCACTGGTATCCCAGTCGTTTGTTGATTCGTTCGCATGGCAGGGAGGTGGAGGTAGGTAACTGCCTTACCGAGGAGGAGCGTAAGCAATTAGCCTGTCAGTTAGAACAGGCCATTGCATAATGCTGAAGTAACCACGAATTTTCTACAAAGTAATTATTAAAAAGAGAGAGTGGAGCATGTCCGTAAGTAAACTAAAAAAGGCAGCCTTGGCGCTTGCTAGTACGGCCTTACTCATGACCTCGAGTCATGTCTGGGCTGACAAAGTCCTGAACATGCGTCAGGGGGTCACCGAGGTAAGTAAGGATATATATGGTCTGCATATGATCATCCTCTGGATTTGCGTCATCTTAGCTGTTGGCGTATTCGGTGCGATGATCTATTCGATGTTCAAGCACCGTAAGTCTCAGGGGGCCGTCGCCGCAACCTTTCATGAGAATCATAAGTTAGAAGTTGTCTGGACCGTGATTCCTTTTATCATCCTGATAGGTATGGCCATTCCAGCCACCAAGTCATTGCTGAAGCTTGAAGACACCAGTAATGCTGATTTGACCGTCAAGGTGACCGGTTATCAGTGGAAGTGGAATTACGAATACATTGACGGACCTGCACAGGGCGTAAAGTACTTCAGTAACCTCAGCTCCACTCATAACGATGCTCGTCAGCTGAAATCTGGCATGAATCCGGCAGAGGTTGAAAATTACCTGCTGGATGTCGATAACCGCCTGGTCCTGCCGGTTGGCAAGAAGGTGCGTTTCCTGGTGACATCAAACGATGTCATTCACGCCTGGTGGGTACCTGATTTCGCCGTAAAGAAAGACGCGATCCCGGGTTACATTAATGAAACCTGGGCACGTGCCGACGAGGTGGGTACTTTCCGTGGCCAGTGTGCGGAGCTGTGCGGAAAGGACCATGGTTTCATGCCCATCGTTGTCGATGTGCTCTCAGAGGCCGACTACAACCAGTGGGCGTCTGCGAAGAAGGTTGCTGCTGAAGCCGAGGCTGCTGCCGCTGCCAGCACCAAGGACTGGAGCATGGCCGAGCTGATGGCCAAGGGCGAGAAGGTTTACAACACCAGCTGTGCCGCCTGTCACCAGGCAAACGGTGAGGGTCTTGGCCCGTTCCCTGCACTTAAGGGTGGCGCAATTGTAAACGGTCCGGCTTCCGGTCACGTTGGTATTGTCCTCAAGGGTAAGAATGCGATGCCGCCATTCGGTGCGCAGCTGAATGACCTTGATCTGGCCGCCGTCATCACCTACGAGCGTAACAGCTGGGGCAACGATGCCGGTATCGTCCAACCTAAAGACGTTAAGGCTGCCCGTTAAGGCGCACCTGGGAGAAAATAAAAATGTCAACAGATACAGCACACGCAGAACATCACGGCGCGCCTAGCGGCCTTAGCCGTTGGTTGTTTACAACAAACCATAAAGATATCGGTACTCTTTACCTGTGGTTTAGTTTCATCATGCTGCTTACCGGTGGTGCCATGGCAATGGTTATCCGTCTCGAACTGTTCGAGCCGGGTATGCAGTGGGTGGACCCAAACTTCTTTAATACCATGACTACCATGCATGGTCTGATTATGGTGTTTGGTGCCATCATGCCGGCCTTCGTTGGCCTGGCCAACTGGCTCGTGCCGATGATGATTGGTGCGCCGGATATGGCACTGCCACGTATGAACAACTGGAGCTTCTGGATCCTGCCATTTGCCGGCACGATGCTGCTCTCTACCCTGTTCATGGAAGGCGGTGGTCCTAACTTCGGCTGGACATTCTATGCCCCCCTGTCTACCAAGTATGGCCCGCCCAGCACTGATTTCTTCATCTTTGCTGTGCACATGCTGGGTTTCTCATCCATCATGGGTTCTATCAACATCATTGCCACCATCCTCAACATGCGTGCCCCGGGCATGACCTTGATGAAGATGCCAATGTTTGTCTGGACCTGGCTGATCACAGCCTTTCTGCTGATTGCCGTGATGCCAGTACTGGCCGGTGCGGTAACCATGATGCTGACTGACCGCAACTTTGGTACATCATTCTTTGACGCATCAGGTGGTGGTGACCCGGTATTGTTCCAGCATGTATTCTGGTTCTTCGGTCACCCTGAGGTGTACATCATGATCCTGCCGGCCTTCGGTATTGTCTCGCACATCATCCCGACCTTTGCGCGCAAGAAACTGTTTGGTTACAGCTCCATGGTCTATGCAACCGCATCGATTGCCTTCCTGTCATTCATCGTCTGGGCTCATCACATGATGACCGTCGGTATGCCAGTGGCGGGTGAGTTGTTCTTTATGTATGCGACCGTGCTGATTGCGGTGCCGACTGGCGTGAAGATATTTAACTGGGTCGCGACGATGTGGAAGGGTTCCATGACCTTCGAAATCCCCATGAAGTGGGCACTTGCCTTTGTGATCCTCTTCACCGTGGGTGGTTTCTCCGGTCTGATGCTGGGTATTGCCCCGGTTGACTTCCAGTATCACGATACCTACTTCGTCGTGGCGCATTTCCATTACGTATTGGTGACCGGTGCCCTGTTCTCCATCATCGCTGCGGTATATTTCTGGCTGCCGAAGTGGACAGGCCACATGTACAACCAGAGTCTGGCGAACTGGCACTTCTGGTTGTCGATGATTTTTGTCAACCTGACATTCTTCCCGCAACATTTCCTGGGTTTGGCCGGTATGCCGCGCCGTATTCCGGACTATAACGTTGCCTTTGCCGACTTTAACCAGTGGTCAAGTATTGGTGCATTCGGCTTCGGTCTGGCCCAATTGCTCTTCCTGGCCCTGCTTATCAAGACTATCAGGGGCGGTGAAAAGGCGACCAGTCAGGTATGGGAAGGTGCCGATGGTCTTGAGTGGACAGTGGCCTCACCTGCCCCGTACCACACCTTCGCAACCGCACCGGAGATTAAATAAGGTATCAATACCCGGCAGCCGTGAGGCTGCCGGGTTTTACCTTAATTAAAGAAGTAATGATGGAAAACACCAAGCGGAAAAAATGGCTAACCGTTGCGATCCTGGTCGGTCTGGCCATGGCATTTTACCTGGGCTTTTTCTTTCTGGTGATTAATCGATGAGTGACGACCAGGCACATCGCAATAAAAAGCTCATACGCAAGCTGGCGCTGGTTGCGGTAGGCATGGTCGGATTTAGTTACGCACTCGTCCCGCTTTATAACCTGGTGTGTGACATCACCGGCATTGGCGGCAAGACTGGCCGGATAGAGAAAGAACAGGCATTGGCACAACGCCCTGACAAAAGCCGTGAAATAACGGTTCAGTTCGATGCCAATGTCAACGCGGACCTGCCCTGGGAATTCAAACCACTGACGAGGATCGTCAAGGTACATCCGGGTGAAGTTACACTGGTTTCATATTATGCGAAAAACATGAGTGTCGAGAACATTACAGGCCAGGCGGTACCCAGCGTAGCCCCTTCCAAGGCCTCAAAGTATTTCAATAAAACGGAATGCTTTTGTTTTACGCAACAAACCTTTGGTCCGGGTGAAGGGCGCGAGATGCCATTACGGTTTATCGTCGATCCGGATCTACCAAAGGATGTACGAACTATAACGTTGTCCTATACGTTTTTTAATACACAGCAGGGTGGGGTGAAGGAGGGCTCTGGCAAGAATGCCGGGGTTACTACACTGCAAAAAAAAGGGTTGGCCTTGAACAGCACATCCCATATAACGACAAGCGCCCTGAACTGAGTAGTCATGGCGTAACAGTTTTGCGACATTAGAAATACTATAAAGAGGAAAACAACATGTCTCATGCAAGCGGTGGATACTACTTACCGGAACCGAGCAAATGGCCAATTATTGGTTCGATTGGCTTGTTCTTAACACTGTTCGGATTTGCCTCAGCCCTGCCACACAACACTACGGGTGCTGTTGGTGACCTGACAATAATGTACATTGGTATGGCGATCCTGGTGTATATGCTGTTTGGCTGGTTTGGGCAAGTGATTGGCGAAAGCGAGGCCGGTGTCTACGATGCGCAGGTTGACCGCTCATTCCGCATGGGCATGATGTGGTTTATCTTCTCTGAAGTCATGTTCTTTGCCGCCTTCTTCGGTGCCCTGTTCTATGTCAGGACACTGGCCCTGCCATGGTTGGGTGGCGCTGATAACAATGCCGCCACCAATGAGTTCCTCTGGAATGGCTTCGTCCCAAGCTGGCCGCTGAATGTCATGCCTAACCCCGAAGGTTACAGCGCCTATAAGGAAATCATCGGCGCCTGGGGGATCCCTGCCCTGAACACGGCCATCCTCCTGACCTCGGGTGTTACCATTACTCTGGCGCACTGGGCCCTGAAGAAGGCTAATCGTGGCGCGCTGATATTCTGGTTACTTGCAACGGTTGTCCTGGGCTTCGTCTTTGTTGGCTTCCAGGTTGCAGAGTATGGCCATGCCTATGGTGAGCTGAACCTGAAATTGTCATCAGGCATCTATGGTTCAACCTTCTTCATGCTGACCGGCTTCCATGGACTGCACGTTACCATCGGTGCCATCATGCTGACGGTGATGCTGTTCCGTGCCATAAAGGGTCACTTTACTGAGGAAAACCACTTTGCCTTCGAGGCTGCAGCCTGGTACTGGCACTTTGTGGACGTGGTCTGGCTGGGTCTGTTTATCTTTGTTTACTGGTTATAAGCGGGATAATGCAAAATAAAAAAGGCGCTGCCATGGCAGCGCCTTTTTTATTTTGTTGCATAGAAATAAGTAATTAGAAAGGAGTAGTGTTTGGCTCGATAATACCCAGGGCGGCCAGGGCATAGAGCAGGCCAACAAGCGCAATCGATGTGCCAATTCTGAAAGACAGGGCACGAACAACGCGAGTGCCTTTACCCTGATCGGTGACCATAAATCGCAGCGCACTACCCAGCATGAACAGGATCCCGAGCAGGATCACAATGACAAAGATTTTCGCTATCATGGTTTTTTCCAAAATAAGTTGAATTTCAGTATAGCTCAGCCAGAGACGAATCTCGACAATCTGTGAACGAATACTATGCGTATCGGTACCCTTGATTTCAGCCCCAAACTGTTGCCAACGCTGGCAACGGCTATATTATTGCCGATCCTGGTGTCCCTGGGTTTCTGGCAATTGGACAGGGCCGTAGAAAAACAACAACTGCAGCTGCTGATGCAGGAACGCCTGCAGGCCCCCGTTAAGCGTATTAAAAGTGCCGGCAGTTTGCAGGAGGATATGAATTTTCGCCGGGCCATGCTGCGAGGGCATTTTGATAATGACCATCAATATTTGCTCGACAACCGCATATACAAGGGCCAGGTTGGTTACGCTGTTTACACCCCGTTCACCTTCGATAGAGGTGAAAGCTGGATAATGGTTAATCGTGGCTGGATTGCCTCTGGCAAGGATAGGGGCAGGCTGCCAAATATCACAGTGAGCGGTGAAGAAACTGAATTGCAGGGGGTGCTGAGCCAACCGCCGGGACAGTTAATGCAGCTGGGTAACAGGGTAGAGTCCAATACTGCCTGGCCAGCGCGCGTAAGGAATATTGATGTAGGGCAGATTCTGGCCGACACAAATAAACGTCTACACGCCTATGTCCTGAATCTGGATACGGGCAGTGAGCATGCCTATTTTCAGGACTGGAAACCCTATGTTGATACACCACAGAAAAATCAGAGTTATGCCATTCAGTGGTTCAGCATGGCAGTAGTATTGTTGTTAATATATATAAGCTTGAATAGCCGGCGGGTGAGAACTTCAACGCCAAAGTCTGACGAGGAATAATTGTGGAAGAAGAAAAGAAAAAATCGGGTATGGACCCGCGCCTGACCATCATTTTAATGGTGTTGATGTTTGTGGTGCCTGTTGGTGCAGCGATTGTCCTGCACAGTATCGAAGGCGGCTGGCGTCCGGGGCGTAGCGTCAATTTCGGCGAGCTGGTCACCCCGGTCAGGGCACTGAAGGATCTGAATTTAAAAACCCTTGATGGCAAGGTCTTCACGGAGAAAGACCTGCAGGGAGTCTGGACATTATTTTATGTCGATAGCGCAGACTGTAACAAGCAGTGTGAGGAAAACCTGTATGAAATAAGGCAGTCGCGCCTGGGCATGGGGGGTGAAAAAGAACGTATTCAGCGCGTCATGTTACTGACGGACAACGACAAGCTGGCTGACATGAAGCCATTACTCGATGAACACTATGGCATGAAGGTAGTGAGCGCCCCGGAGAAGGAATTGGCAGCAGTGCTGGCCCCGTTCGAGTTTGAGAATGAAAAGCCTGCCGCAACGGCCCAGCGCGTATATATTATTGACCCCTTGGGTAATTTGATGATGCGCTACAAGGCTGAGCAGGGCCCACGTGACCTGGTAAAGGATCTGGGGCGCTTATTGAAATATTCCAAAATAGGCTAAGGCAGAGAAAATGACAGACACAACACAAACTGCCGCTATGACGATTACATGGCGTGATTACCTGGAACTGTGCAAGCCAAAAGTGGTGGCATTGATTATGTTTACCGCGATTGTCGGCATGTTTCTCGCTGTACCCGGTATGGTCCCCTGGCAACCCTTGTTATTCGGTAGCATTGGTATCGCTCTGGCCTCGGCCTCAGCGGCCACCATCAATCATGTCGTCGATCAGCGTATTGATGCGATCATGGCGCGCACCAGAAACCGGCCACTGCCTACCGGGCATATGGATAATCGCCGGGCGCTGGCCTTTGCGGTTATTATAGGTGTGATCGCGATGCTGGTGCTGTACTTCCTGGTAAACACCATCACCATGGTCCTGACCTTTATTTCGCTAATGGGTTATGCCGTGGTCTATACGATGTACCTGAAGCGTGCCACACCACAGAATATTGTCATTGGCGGTGCCGCCGGTGCGGCGCCGCCGGTGCTCGGTTGGTCAGCGGTCACCGGGGATATTAATGAACACTCTTTATTGTTATTCCTGATCATCTTCGCCTGGACACCGCCACACTTCTGGGCACTGGCGATTCATCGCCACAAAGAGTATGCCAAGGTCGAGATCCCGATGTTGCCGGTGACACACGGGCTGGCCTTTACTCGTTTACAGATCCTGCTTTATACAATCATCCTCATCATCGTCACTATCCTGCCGTTCGTGACCCTGATGAGCGGGGTGTTCTACCTCGGCGGTGCGCTGGCACTGGGCATGGGTTTCCTCTATTACGCCGTGGCCACACATCGTGCGGAAGATGAAAGCATGCCGATCAAGACCTTTGGTTATTCTATCTTCTACCTGATGGGCCTGTTTGCCTTTTTGCTCATCGACCATTACATCCCGGCGATCATGCATGCCCTGGGGGCCTGATATAAAGTGATGGCTTGCCACGCGTTGTACACGTATCGGCTGTTTGAAAAGGTCCACCTTCCGCGCATAAAAAAGCCCCCGCACAATCGCTGTGCGGGGGCGTTTGTTTTTAGACAGATGACGGGCTAGTCCATCAGTGCAGAACGCAGTTTCTGCATAGCGGCCTTTTCCAGCTGGCGAATACGTTCGGCAGAGATACCGTATTTGTCGGCCAGCTCATGCAAGGTGGTCTTTTCCTCAGACAGCCAGCGACTGGCGAGGATGTCCTGGCTACGCTCATCGAGAGTACTGATGGCCTGGGTCAGGCGCTCTTCGTTATGTGCACTCCAGTCGGCGGCCTCAAGCACGCGGGCCGGTTCCTCGCTGACATCCTGGAGGTAGGCGGCCGGAGCGTAGGCGAAGCTGTCATCATCGTCGTCCTGATAGCCATCAAAGCCAACATCGCGCCCCGACAGGCGGGATTCCATTTCCAGCACGGTCTCGGGTTTCACGCCGAGTTCGTTGGCCACCGTCTGGACTTGCTCGTGGGAAAACCAGCCGAGACGGGTTTTGGATTTACGCAGATTGAAGAACAGCTTGCGCTGCGCCTTAGTGGTGGCCACCTTGACGATGCGCCAGTTGCGCAGGATGAATTCATGCATCTCGGCACGTATCCAGTGCACGGCAAAAGAGACCAGGCGTACGCCGACACTCGGGTCAAAGCGCTTCACGGCCTTCATCAGGCCGATATTGCCTTCCTGGATCAGGTCGGCCTGCTGCAGGCCGTAGCCGGCATAGCCGCGGGCAACGTGGATGACGAAGCGCAGGTGCGGCAGGATCAGCCGACGGGCGGCGTCCAGGTTACCGTTTTCCTGCAGGTCTACCGCCAGCGCATGTTCTTCCTCTGCGGTGAGCATCGGAATGCTATTCGCCGTGGCGATGTAGCTCGTCAGGTTGCTGCCGGGTGTCGTTAAATTCAGTTGCATAGCGTTTGTCATCTGGAATACCTCTTCGACCGTGTCGGGATATATTCACGAATGCTTATATTAGCACTCACATCCTCTGAGTGCCAATACGGGGGAAAGTTCCCGTGGCTTTAGGGCATAATTCATAAATACTTATAAAATCAAAGGGTTATTATCAGCTTGCGAGGGCCTGCACATCCTCGGGGCCCTCGGTACGGGCCACGCAGACCCGGTTTCGGCCGCGTTCCTTGGCCGCATACAGGGCCTTGTCGGCCTGGGCCAGCAATTTGGTGATGTCGGCATTGGGGTACTCCAGGGTGCTGGCGACACCGATGCTGACGGTGACATCGACATTGGCCGGGCTCAAGGCCTCGATCTCATAGCGTAGTTTCTCGGCATGTTGCATGGCCTGCTCGGGGCGAATGTTGGAGAAGATGATCGAAAACTCCTCGCCGCCAAAGCGCACCACCACGTCATCGGGAAACAGCTGGTTGAGCAGTTCGCCGATCGCGGCCAGGACATGGTCACCGGTCAGGTGGCCGAGCAGGTCATTGATCCGTTTGAAGTGGTCAATGTCCATGATCAGCGCCGACAAGGGCTGCTGCTTTTTGGCACAGGTAGTGAGGATACGTTTGCCGTTATCGAGCAGGTAACGCTTGCTGCGCACCCCGGTCAGGCTGTCGGTAGAGGCCAGTCGGCTCATCTCCTCGGCCTGGTGTTTGAGGGCGATGAACTGTTGCTTGATCAGCAACAGCGAGCGGATACGGGCAATGAAGATCTCTTCAAAGATCGGCTTGGTGACAAAGTCGTTGGCCCCGGCATGGAAGACCTCGGCCTGTTTCTTCTGGTTATCGGTGACCGTGATCACGAGCACCGGCATTTCCTGTTGCGAGTAATGGAAGCGGGTGCGGATGGCGTGCAACAGGTCACCCCCGGTCAGTTTGCCCTTGAGAAAGAAGTCGGTGACGATGATATCAAAACCATCCTCCTTGTCGGCCCAGCCATTCGAGACGCCCTCGAGCAATTCCAGTGCCTGTTCGGCATGGGTCACGTGCACGACCTTGAGACCATGTTTTTCCATGATCCGGCGTGTGATCGCTGCTGCGGTCGGGCTGTCCTCGACGTAGAGGATCTTGCCGACCAGCCCGGAATTGCGTTGCAGGAAGGACTTTATGAATTCGACAAAGGCCTTGTAGCCGCTGGACTTGTCAAAGTAATCGGTGACCCCGGCGGCAAAACCCTCACGTAGCAGACGGCTGTCGGCATCACCGGAGACAACAATGACGGGCGTGTAGTGGTGGCGCTCAGAGCTACGGATCTTGCGACACAGGTCGAGCCCGTCGAGGTCTGGCAACATCAGTGAGGTGGTAATAAGGTCGAAGCGTTCCCAGTTACCGAGGTGTTCCAGCGCCTCCTCGGCATTGGCACAGGAGGTGATGCTGACGTTATTCATCTCATTCTCGAGAATGCGACCGATAATGGTCCGCGAGACCTCGGAGCCATCCACAACCATGATGCTTGTTTGTTTTTGCGACATCCAACCCCCCACAGCCGTCATGTCATGTCACGGTATATTAGTAAATTATTGATTTCTTATAAGTTTGTTCTCTTTACTATTGTGGCAAGTGAACGGGGATTACGCAAACAAGGGCCGACCAATGGTGCCGTTATTGTGGCTCAATGGCATTCAGGTGGCGGGTCACGGCCAGCCAGGAACCGCCGAGGCCGAGCAGGATGCTGGCACCGAGCAGGGCCAGTGAACTGTCCAGGTCGAGCCCGGCGAGGGTGTAACGGCTGTCATAGAGTGTTGCCAGCTGGTTAATCGGCCCGCTCAGTAACCACAGGGAGCTCGTGATCAGCAGCCAGCTGAGGATGCCGCCACTGAGGCCATACCAGAAACCGGTATAGAGGAAGGGGCGGCGGATAAAGGCATTGGTGCCGCCGATGAGTTTGATGATCTCGATCTCCTCGCGGCGGGCTTCAATCGCCAGACGAATTGTGTTGCCGACCACCAGCAGTACCGATATCGACAACAGCGTCGCCAGCACCCAGATACCCCGGCGACCGATGTCCATAATGGTATAGAGGCGCTTCAGCCACTGCATGTCGAGTTGTGCGTGCTCGACCTCGGGGCGTTCGCCAAAGGCCTTGAGCATTGCCTGCACGGCGTTGATGTTATCGGCCTCGCTGGTCGGGTAGACCACGACCACCGACGGGAAGGGGTTGTCCTCGAGGGCATCGAGGGCCTCGCCAAAACCGGAATTGAGGCGAAATTCCTCGAGCGCCGCGGCACGGGGGATCGTCGTCACTGAACTCACGTCCTGGCGTTGGCGGATCAATTTGGCCAGTTGCTCTGCCTGTTTGTCAGTGGTCTTTTGATGCAGAAACAAGGAGATCTGCGCGGCACCATCCCACTGTGCGGTGACCTGTTGCACATTCTGTAACAACACATGCAGGCCGGTAGGCAGGGCCAGGGCGATGCCGATCACGGCAATGGTCATCATGTTCGAAAACGGCGCGCGCACCAGTTCGCCGAGCGTGGCGAAGAACACCTGCAGGTGGCGGGCTATATAGACCTTTAACCAGCTCATACCGTTAGCCTCTCATCACCGCCGGCAATAAGGCGCCCATCACTCAGGGTCAGCACACGGTGGCCCATGCGGCGGATGAGTTCCAGGTCATGGCTGGCGATGAGCACACTGACGCCGACCTGCTGAAACTGTTCGAACAGGCTCATGACCTCGCGTGACAGGTCCGGGTCGAGGTTACCGGTGGGCTCGTCGGCGAGAATGATGGGGGGTTTGTTGACCACGGCGCGGGCAATGCCGACGCGTTGTTGTTGGCCGCCGGAGAGGGTGATCGGTAAAGACTTTTCCTTTTCCAGCAGGCCGACCTTGTCGAGCGAGGCGCGCACACGCTTGCCTATCTCGCGGTGTGGCATGCCCTGGATGACGAGTGGCAGGGCAACGTTATCGAATACGGTGCGGTCGAACAGCAGCTTGTGGTCCTGAAAGATGATGCCGATATTCCTGCGTACATAGGGGATACGGCGTTTACTGACCCGGCCAAGGTTTTCATTATTGACGATCACCTGACCGGTGGTCGGGCGGATCAACAGCGCGATGAGTTTCAGCAGGGTACTCTTGCCGGCACCGGAGTGGCCGGTGAGAAAGGCCATCTCGCCACCGTCGATGTGAAAACTGACATTTCTCAGGGCATCGAGACTGCCCGGGTAGCGCTTACTGACGTTGTGAAACTCAATCATAGGGATAGTCAGGCTTTTTATAATTTAATTATGCATTATTCAAACAGCGCCCGGCTGAACTCATCGGCATCAAACGGACGCAGGTCTTCAATGCCCTCACCGACACCAATATAGCGAATCGGTAACTTCGTCTTGTTGGCAATGGAAAATATAATACCGCCTTTTGCCGTGCCATCAAGTTTGGTCAGGGTGATGCCGGTGAGGCCAATCGCGGCGTGGAACTGTTCGGTCTGGACCAGCGCGTTCTGTCCGGTCGTCGCATCGAGCACGATCATTGTTTCATGCGGGGCATTTATATCGAGCTTGCCGAGCACGCGTTTGATCTTGACCAGTTCCTCCATGAGGTTGTCCTTGGTATGCAGGCGGCCGGCGGTATCGGCGATCAAGATATCGATGTTTTTTGACTGCGCCGATTGCAGGGCATCAAAGATCACCGAGGCCGAATCGGCCCCCGTATGTTGCGCGACCACGGGGATATTATTGCGTTCGCCCCAGACCTGTAACTGTTCCACCGCCGCGGCACGGAAGGTATCGCCGGCGGCGAGCATGACCGAGTGGCCCTGTTGCTGAAAACGCCTGGCGAGCTTGCCGATGGTCGTGGTCTTGCCGACACCATTGACGCCAATCATGAGGATCACGAACGGGCCGCCCGTCGAAGGTATTTGCAGTGGCTGGCTGCAGGGCGTGAGCAGGGCGGCGAGGTCTTCCCGTAGCGCGGCGAGCAGGGCATCGCCGTCCTTGAGCTGTTTGCGGGCCACACGCGCGGTGAGGTCATCGATGATCTGGCGGGTGGCATCGATACCGACATCGGCGGTCAGCAGCTGTGTCTCGAGGTCTTCGAGCAGCTCGTCATCGATCTCCTTTTCGCCCAGCACCAGGTTAGCGACGGCATCTCCGAGCCCGGAGCGGGTCTTGCTCAGGCCCTGCTTCAGGCGTGCAAACAGACCAGCCTTTTGCTGGCCTTCGTCTTCCGGGGCACCATCGGGGGCTGTCGAGGCCGGGGTTTGCGCCTGTTCAGGCGTTTTGGGTGTATTGTCTTGCTTTTTTCCGAAACCAAACATGGGTTACTGCTGTCTCAATGATTCGTGAAGCCCGCACTGTATTCCGCGGCCGGCATTATATAAGGTATAGACATGTTATCGTATCATCCCGGCGCCATGCCGGTAACAACAACTAAAGGAATGAAGGAAATCATGCGCTTGCGTTCCCCCCGTACTGCTCTGGCCGCGTTATTGGGCCTGTTGTTTACCCTCTCGTCGCTGAACCTGGTCGCCGCCCCCGCCAACAAGGTGCGCGAGTATACGCTCGATAATGGCCTGCAGGTCCTGGTTTTAGAAGACCACCGCGCTCCGGTCGTCGTCTCCCAGGTCTGGTACCGGGTCGGCTCGAGTTATGAGTCCAACGGCACCACCGGCGTTTCGCACGTGCTCGAACACATGATGTTCAAGGGCACCGAAAGCCTTGGGCCGAATGAGTTCTCACAAATCATCGCTGCTAACGGCGGCCGCGAAAATGCCTTTACCGGCCGCGACTACACCGCCTATTTCCAGACCATGCACAAGGACCGCTTTGAGATCAGCTTCAAGCTCGAGGCCGACCGCATGCGCAACCTGAGCCTGCCAGCGGAAGAATTCGCCAAGGAGGTGCAGGTCGTGATGGAAGAGCGTCGCCTGCGCACCGAAGACAAGCCGACGGCGCTGACCTATGAGCAGTTTCAGGCCGCCGCTTACCAGACCAGCCCCTACCATCACCCCGTGATCGGCTGGATGGCAGACCTGAAGAGCATGAATATCGAAGACCTGCGCGACTGGTACATTAAGTGGTATACGCCGGCCAACGCGACGCTGGTTGTGGTCGGTGATGTCAAGGCAGACGAGGTCCACCGTCTGGCGAAGAAATACTTTGGCCCGTTGAAGGGTCCGGCCGCGGCCGTGGTCAAGCCACAACGCGAGGTCAAACAGCGGGGTGAGCGCCGCATCAAGGTCAAGGCCCCGGCCGAGGTGCCTTACCTGATCATGGGTTACAAGGTGCCGGTACTGAAAACCGCCGCCGACCCCGACGAGGCCTATGCCCTGGAGGTGCTCGGTGCCGTACTCGATGGCGGCAACAGCGCCCGTTTGGCCCGTGAACTCGTGCGTGGCCGCCAGATCGCCGTATCCGCCGGCGCGGGTTACAGCCTCTACGACCGCATGGACAGCCTGTTCCTGTTCGATGGCGCACCGGCCACGGGTCACAGCATCGAAGAACTCGAGGCCGCCATCCGTGAACAGATCCAGCGCGTACGGGACCACCCGGTGGACAAGGCCGAGCTGGACCGCATCAAGGCACAGGTGGTCGCCGGCAAGGTCTATGAACGTGACTCGGTATTTTACCAGGGCATGCAGATCGGCACGCTCGTCACCGTCGGCCTGGACTACCGGCAACTCGATGAATACGTCGACCGCATCCGCGCCATCACGCCGGCGCAGGTGCAGGCGGTGGCGAAAAAATACCTCATCGATGACACCCTGACGGTGGCCATCCTTGAGCCACAAAACGGTAAAAGCAAAGCCCGCGCCAAGGGAGAAGTACAATGAAAGCCATGAAACTCCTGTTTGCGCTGGTCCTTTTCCTTAACACCAGCCTGCTGCTGGCCAACCCGGATATCCAGCATTGGCAAACCGCTAACGGCGCACGGGTGTATTATGTGCCGGCCCCGGAGTTGCCGATGATCGATGTGCGTGTGGTCTTCGACGCCGGCAGCGCCCGCGACGGTGACAAACCCGGGCTCGCCATGCTGACCAACAGCCTGCTCGACGAGGGCACGGCGACCCAGAATGCCAACCAGCTGGCCGAGACCTTTGAGGGCGTCGGCGCAGAATACGGTGCCAGTTCACTGCGGGATATGGCCGTGACCAGCATCCGCAGCCTGACCGAGGCCGCGGCCATGAAGACCGCGCTGGATACCTTTGCCGCCGTGCTGGCGACACCGAGCTTTCCGAAAAAGCCCTTTCAGCGTAACCGCAAGGCCATGTTGCTCGGCCTGCAGCAGGAACAGCAGGAGCCCGGTAGCCTCGCCAGCAAGGCCTTTTATAAGGCCTTGTATGGTGACCACCCCTATGGCTCGCACAGCAGTGGCTCCGAGGCCAGCCTCAAGGCCATGCGCCGGGAAGATGTACAGGCCTTCCATCGGCAATACTACGTGGCAAGGAATGCCGTGATCGCCATCGTCGGTGATGTCAGCCGCCGGCAGGCAGAGGCCATCGCTGAACAACTGACGACAAAACTGCGTGTGGGTGAACGGGCCGCCGACCTGCCGGCAGTGGCTGCACTGGAAAAGGCCAGCCTGCAACGCATCCGGCACGACTCACAACAAACCCACATCCTCGTCGGCCAGCCCGGCATGCGTCGTGGCGATGCGGATTATATTTCCCTGTATGTTGGCAACCACATCCTCGGTGGCAGTGGCCTGGTCTCACGCATCAGCGACGTCATCCGCGAACAACGTGGTCTGGCCTACAGCGCCTATAGCTACTTCGCGCCCATGCGCGAGAACGGCCCGTTCACCATGGGTCTGCAAACCAAAAACGCCCAGGCCGATGCCGCCCTGAAACTGCTCGGTGAAACCCTGCGCGACTACATCGACAAGGGCCCGACGGAAGATGAGTTGAAACGCTCCAAGCAGAACATCACCGGCGGCTGGGCGCTGCGCGTCGACAGCAATAAAAAGATCACCGAGTATGTCGCCGTGATCGGCTTTTACGGCCTGCCACTCGACTACCTCGATACCTTCACCGATAAGGTCGAGGCCGTTACCGTCAAAAGCATCAAGGACGCCTTCAAACGCCGTATCCATCCCGACAAGCTGGTAACGGTGATGGTGGGTGGTGAAAAGTAGTCATTATCGCCACGTGTTTATGGATAGAAGGGGCGAAAGCCCCTTTATCCTGTTACCTGTGCAATCGCCAATAGCGCGTCATCTTGCTGGGTATTGTCTTGCGAGCATGACTATACTGATTACAGAATAAAAACCGGTGAGCAACATGATGGACAACAAGACCCTCATTGACGATATCGTCGCCCGTATTGGTGAGGTTATCCTCGGCAAGGAACAACCGGTACGCATGGCACTGGCCTGTCTGCTGGCACGCGGCCACTTGCTCATCGAAGACCTGCCGGGTCTTGGCAAGACCACCCTGGCCCATACCCTGGCCGGGGTGCTCGGCCTGGGTTTCCAGCGTATCCAGTTTACCGCTGATTTATTACCCGCCGACATTGTCGGCGTGTCTATTTTTGACCGCGACACGAATCGTTTTAACTTTCACCCCGGGCCGATATTCAGCCCGCTGGTACTGGCCGACGAGGTCAACCGCGCCACGCCGAAGGCACAAAGCGCCCTGCTCGAGGCCATGGCGGAAGGACAGGTCACCGTCGACGGGGTCACGCACCCACTGCCCGAACCGTTTTTTGTTATCGCCACCCAGAACCCTCTGCACCTGATCGGCACCTTTCCCTTGCCGGAGTCACAACTGGATCGTTTCCTGTTACGCATTGAAATGGGTTACCCCGACAGTCAGGCGGAACGCGCCTTGCTGGCAGGCGAGCAACGCCAGCAGATGTTAAAGCGGTTGCAACCGGTGATCGATCTTGCCACCTTGCAAAACCTGCAACAGCAGGTCGATGCGGTACATGCCTCGGATGCCTTGCTGGATTATCTACAGAACCTGATCCATTTCACCCGCACGGCGCCGTTGTATCAAAACGGCCTGTCGCCACGTGCCGGACTGGCGCTGTTGTCCGTCTCCCGCGCGTGGGCACTCATGGCCGGTCGCAGCCACGTGCTACCCGAGGATATACAGGCCGTAGTGCCCGGTGTGGTCGGTCACCGACTGCAGGTGCGTGATAGTCAGGGCAGTGATAGCGGTGTTGACCCGGTCAGCCACCTGCTGGAGTCTGTTCCGCTGCCGGCATGAACGCAGTGAGGCCAAGGCTGTTTGATCGTCTTATTACGGTCCTCAAGCTGCAACGCTTCTTTGTTGGTGAGGGACCGACACGGCAGCCGGTTACACTGAATAGTCGCCGTGTTTACATCCTGCCCACCCGGGAAGGGTTTATCTTCGCGTTTGTGGTGCTGGCCATGCTGGTGGCGGCCATCAACTACCGTAACGGCCTGCTCTACCTGCTGACCTTTTTGCTCGCGGGCCTCGGGGTCGTCGCCATGCTGCATACCTGGCGCAACCTGACCGGGCTTAACTTTCGCGCCGGGCGGGTCGCTCCGGTGTTTGCCGGGGAGACGGCCCGCTTTCAGATCCAGATACGCAACCCCGGCCACCGTGACCGCCTCAACCTGCACATGCTGCCGAATGAACAGGGTGACGGTGTCAGTGCGGTAAGCCTGGATCAACCCGGCAAGGATACAACCCTGTGGGACCTGCCCTGTCCGACCACCCGGCGCGGTCGACTCAGGCTCGGGCGCTTTACCGTCAGCAGCCGTTTTCCCCTCGGCCTGTTTCGTGCCTGGGCCTACCTGGACCTGGATATGCAGGCGCTGGTCTATCCGCGCCCCGGCAAGCCCGCCCCCCTGCCGCCACCGGAACCCGGTCAGGCAAGACACAACGCGCAGCGCGGACAGGGCACGGATGATTTCACCTCACTGCGTGAATACGTGCCGCAGGATTCACCACGCCACGTACACTGGAAGGCCGTGGCGCGCGGCCAGGGTATGCTGACCAAGGAATTTAGCGGTGAAGGTATCAATGAGCGTTGGTTAAGCTGGGACAGCCTCGGTAACCTGGGCGCTGAGAGCAAACTCAGCCAGTTGTGCCGCTGGGTGCTGGATGCGGACAAGGCCGGCGAGGCCTACGGCTTGCGACTGCCGGGTAGCGAGATCCCCCCCGCGCGCGGTGAGCCACACCTGACCCGGTGCCTGCAGGCCCTGGCCCTGTTCGGGGAAGGCCACGCATGAGCCAGGCCGCAAAAAACCAGCTTGCCATGCAACTCGGACTCCGCCCGCGCACGGTGGGTCTGATGTTTATCAGCCTGGCCATGGTGATCCTGCCGCATGCCGGCCGCCTGCCGGTCTGGACGCTGGCGGCAGCGTTCATCTTTATGCTCTGGCGTGTTCAGCATGAGCGTCGCGGCTGGCCATTGCCCGGCCGCATACTGAAGACCGTATTACTCCTGCTGATGATCATCGGCATCATCGCCAGTTATGGCATTTCGTCAGGCCGCCTGACCTTCGTTGCCTTGCTGGTTGTTCTGCTTGGCCTGAAGTTTATTGAATTGCGTACCCGGCGTGACCTGATGCTGGTTTTGTTCCTGGGATACTTCGTTGTCATTACCCATTTCCTTGATAACCAGAATATCAGCATGGCGGTCTACATGCTGGTGGTGGTGCTGCTACTGACCACCGCGCTGATCAGTTTCAACCGCAGGCAGGATATACGCCGGGGCGAACTCAAGGCTGATGCCCGGCTGGCGCTGGTCATGCTCCTGCAGGCCATCCCCATCATGCTGGTATTGTTTGTCTTGTTCCCGAGGTTGTCGGGTGTCCTGTGGGCCGTGCCGACGGGCGGCGGTGGTGCCGTAACCGGCCTCTCCGATGACATGTCACCGGGAAAAATCAGTTCCCTGACGCGCTCGACTGCCATCGCCTTTCGTGTCGAGTTTCATGGCGAGCGCCCGGATACCAGCACGCTTTACTGGCGCGGGCCGGTGCTCTGGCATTACGATGGTGAGCGCTGGACCGGAACGGACTTCCTCGCGGGGCGAGGCATGCAATTGCAAAACACCGCCCGGCAGGTGGAATACACGGTGACGCTGGAGGCCAATAATACGCCCTGGCTACTGGCACTGGATCTGCCCACCCATCTGGTCATGGCCGATAGCCGCCGCCAGCCGCTTGACCGCAGTGGCCTGCTTGCGGATAAGAGCAAGCTAACAGCGGATTACCAACTGATCGCAAACGAACCGGTGACCAGCCGCAAACGCTATCGACTGGTCTCCAGCCTGCACTACCGGACACCCGAGATTACGGCCCGTGAATGGCAACAGGCGCTGCAGTTACCCGATGATATCGGCGATAAGCTACTGGCCTTTGCCGAACAGCTTCGCCGTCAACATATCTCCGATAGTGGGGTGGTGAACGCCATGCTGCGCCACTTCCGCGAGCAGCCATTTTTCTACACCTTGCAACCGAGGCCGCTCGGCAACCAGCCCATGCAGGAGTTTCTGTTTGAGAGCCGTGAGGGCTTCTGTGAACACTACGCCTCAGCCTTTACCCTGGTCATGCGTGCCGCCGGGATCCCGGCGCGTGTGGTCACCGGTTATCAGAGCAGTGAGGTCAATCCCTATGGCGATTACCTGGTGGTCAGGCAAAGCGATGCCCATGCCTGGGCCGAGGTGTGGCTGAATGACCACGGCTGGCTGCGGGTTGACCCCACGGCCGCCGTGGCGCCTGAACGCATTAAACTGGGGCTGGAGGCCTTGCCTGAATTTAGCGTTGCCCCGGCCGTCCTCGGCAAGGCCGGCGCACTGTCTGATGCCTGGCTTGCCATGACGCGAAGCTGGGATGCCGTCAACAACGCCTGGTATCAGTGGGTGCTGGGCTATGACCACCTCGCACAGAAAAGGTTATTAGAGAGGCTCGGCCTGAGTAACACAAACAGCCTGCACGTCGCGCTTGTTATGCTGATTGCCATCCTTATCCTGCTCGGCCTGCTTGCCCTGAGTATGCTGCGGCCACGAAAACAACAAGACAGTGTCGGCACGCTCTATACACGCTTCTGCCGCATCATGGAAAAACGCGGCCTGCCACGCCACGACCACGAGGGCCCGCGAGATTACAGCAGACGCCTGCAGCTAGCATGCCCGGAACTGGCGCCGCAGATTTCGGCCATCACCACGGCCTACATCAGCTATCGTTATGCCGGCAGTCAGGGCCCCGACGAGGTCCAGCGTCTGCGCCAGGCCATCAGGCAGCTCAAGGCTTGAATACTGAAATGGCGTTAAGCTGTAATCCCGAATTGGTTGCAGTAGAAGCGGTAGGGAGCTCCTTTTTTACAAGCTGTCAGCCGGGCTACGCACACCCATCGCCCCCTTGTTCATCACATGGGTATACGACGTACAGGATGTACTAGTGTCGCGGAAGGCAGGACGCCGGGAGCGACAATCATAGTGGTTTTAACATCTTTATGGCCAAGTAATGCTTGTATGGTGCGAATGTCATAGCCGCTTTCCAGCAAGTGCGTTGCGAAGGAATGGCGTAGGGCATGGCTGGTAATATGTTTAGTGGAGTTAATCATTTGTGCTGCGCGACGCAGGGCACGATTAACGGTTTTATCGTAAATATGATGACGCCGGATAATGCCCGACCTGGGGTCTTTTGAGCGGGTATCTGCGGGGAAGACATATTGCCATCCCCATTCTCGATCAGCATTAGGATACTTCCGGGATAAGGCAAAAGGTAAGTAGACGTTTCCAAAACCTTCAGACAGATCGCGTTGATGTAATGCCTTAACGCGTATTAAATGATGCTTTAAAGATTCAATAAGCGATTCGGGAAGGATAGTGACACGATCCTTGTTACCCTTGCCAGAACGAACAATGATTTGCTTATAATCAAAATCAATATCCTGCACACGAACGCGAGCAGTTTCGAGTAGACGCATACCTGTGCCATACATAAGGCGACAGAAGAGCTGATAGCGAGCAGGCAAATGATCAAGCAGGCTGGCTACCTGCTCTTGGGTTAGCACAGTAGGCAGGCGTTTGGGACGTTTTGCACGGACGATATCATCCAGCCAGTCAAGTTCGATATTTAGTACATGCTTATATAGAAATAACAATGCTGAAAGTGCTTGATTTTGGGTTGATGCAGCGACATGCTTGTCAGTAGCCAAGTGGGAGAGGAAGGCCGTAATCTCGGTTTCACCCATTTCTGAAGGATGCCGTTTATTATGGAAGAAAATATAACGCTTAATCCAATGAGTATAAGATTCTTCAGTACGGGGACTGTAATGACGGGTACGTATTGCGTCTCGAACAGAGTCGAGTAGACGAGGTTTAGACATGTGCGCCTCCTTGCACAATAATTTAATGAAAATTGATCCTTAATTTTCTGTTAACAGTATGATAATTGAGAAAATCATAAATTAAAAGGTCCGAAATGGCCGAAAGCAAAAAGATCATTTCGGACCCCTATATACTAGTTGGATAGACGTAAGAAAAATCGTATAGAAATATAAGTGAAACACCGATACAAGGGACGTTGAAAAAATGATAAAAAGTGAAGTGTACGACGCTGCAACACAAACTTGTTTGGTGTTGACACTGGCGAACACTTCACAAGAAGGATTCAACTAAGCCTATGTCGTGCTTCATTCCATTCCTATCGCTTAATAGCTACGCAATCCAACTACTCGCTAGACGCGACGCACTATCGTGCGCACGTCAGCTTAATTGTTAGATTATTACTGAGCGTATCCATAAGGACGATGAAATATCTAGCAGAATATGAATTGCACTCACACGCCTGTCTTGAAGATGCGACTCATAATGTTCTTCTGAAACACCCAGAAGGAATCTATGAAGTTGAATTAAGAGAAAAAAGTGTCAACCCCGGCGATGAATATTCCTTATTAACTGCATACATAACTTTTCAGGCGGATTCTATTGATGAAGCCAAGGAGCTCAGCGAGAAGCACATCAAAGAGTATGTAGATATACTCACTTTCGGCACTAACATAAACATCAAAGTTGGCTATTTATTAAAACTAGCTGATTGGACGGAGGGAATTGAAGATAGGCAGTGTTATATTTTCAATAAATTCCCAGGTGACGACAGGCCGTATCCACTAATAAGCAATGAGCTTATAGATAGCTTAGAGTTTTTGCTCAAAGCAAACATATCTCCGCTATTGCGCAGAGCGCTTAAATGGTTTTCTAATGGTGTCTCAGCTCAATATAGTGATGATCAATTTCAATATTTCTGGTTTGTGCTAGAGCTTTTATCTCAAATATACAAGAAATCTGAAAAAGTAAATGATGCCTGCCCCAAATGCGGGCAAGCTTTATTTTGCGAGTCATGCAACGAACATCCAAAACATAAGCCATACCCAAAACAAGCAATTAAGCACCTACTATCAATCATGATAAGCGACTATACAGATGATATTTTTGATACCTTAAATAAAATACGAAATGCACTAATGCATGGAGATGACATAAAGCAGATAGAGGAATCGCTTGAGCTAGAGTTCTCTAAATATGTTGATAAGATTGGCCAAATCGCATGGGTATCACTATTTAATACATTTGCTAATTCATTTGAAGAGCCCGTTAAGAAACAGCTGAATCTAATTCAAGTCAACATTTATAGCCATATGACTCTAACTACTAATGTAGTGTTGGTTTTTAAAAGCAAAGACCCAGACGGTCCAAAAATTGAAGAATTGCCAGATTTGAAGGTTAGTGCCATCTATGACAATAAAGAATAATCTAACAAGTCACTCGTGTGTGACGCCCACTACGCTCCGCTTCGTGAGCGCCCCACAGCTCAACCGTTATGCGTAATATGAATAGTAAATACAGGCGTATGTTGAACCGCCTTCCCGAAGATATAAAAACAATCTTAGAAGGTTTGGGTTCAGAATATATCGTAGAAAACTATAATCCACAGTATATGGGATGGTCGGTAGATATCGTCATAAAATCAAAGAGATTTAATTTAGTAAAAGAGTGGCATCAAGTATTTATTTCAGAAATAAAAAACGAAGGCAACATCCATCTATGGCCGGAAAAAGACAAAAAAAGCAATTTGGAATTGGAAAATGTAGCTGGGGTTATAAATGAACTTATCGCATAACAAGTTGCTCAACAGCGGACGGCCAACTGCGGCGCATTTTTGTGGCAACGCTTCGCTTATTTTGCCACAAAAATCCACCTCCGTTGCCCGCCGGTTAGCAAGGCGTTATGCCTCAAGAATGGAGAATCATGAAAATATCCGGAAGCTTTGAAGTACAGTTGAGCCCCTTGTGCTTTTACGCGCAAGGACTCGATGGAGTCAACTTCGGTCGAATGTCCATCGATAAACAGTTCAAAGGTGCCCTAGAGGCAACAAGCAAAGGCGAGATGTTAAGCGCCATGACAGCAGTGAAGGGCTCGGCTGGTTATGTAGCCATAGAACAAGTCTCTGGTGTTTTGTCAGGCAAAAAAGGCAGCTTCGTACTTCAGCACTTCGGCACAATGAAGCAAGGTAGTGATCGACTTATTCTTGAGGTTGTGCCGAACTCGGGATCTGGCGAACTGTCTAGCCTGACAGGCAAAATGGCTATCAAAATTGAGGGTGGTCAGCACTACTACGAATTCGAGTATGAGCTGGCATAACAAGCGCGTCGAGTCGGACTCGCTACGTAGACGCTTCGCGCCGCCTCCGCTCGCTGAACTAGCACCACTTTGATGGACAGTCATATGACTAAAACATCAAAGGGTAAAGGCAATGGGACAAACTAAGAAGCGTCATTACGATCGATATACACTTGAGTTCAAAGAGCAAGCCGTTAGGTTGGCTGGCCATCCAAACGTTACAGCCATGGATATTGCCGACACATTAGGGATCCATGTGGTCATGTTGTATCGGTGGAGAATGGAGCTAAAGAACGGCACCCTACGTGAGAATAAACACATGAAGAAAAGCGCCGCCCCGCCTAAAAAAGTCAAAAAACGTACTGATCCGACCAAGGCAAAAGAAGATGAACTGACAAAAGCCAACAAACGCATTAAGGCATTGGAGCGGTCATTGGCCTCTCGGGAAGAGGAGCTTGATATATTAAAAAAAGCCCAGCGGTTCTTCGAGAAAACAAAACGATGATCTTTGCGTTTATCGAGAAGAACCGGCACCAATATAAAGTTAGACGACTCTGTGAGTTATTTAATGTCTCCACCAGTGGCTACTATGCTTGGCGTGAACGCCCTGTCAGTGCCCATCGGCAGCATGATGAACAACTCAAAGCGTTGATCAAGGAGCTGCATCAAGGCTATCGACGCGCCTATGGTGCGGCACGACTGCATCAAGAACTTCGCCATAAAGGCTATCACTGTAGCCGCAGACGTATAAACAGACTGATGCGTGAGATGGGTATAAAAGCTTCTACAACGGGTTTATATGCGTGGCGGCCAGGACAGCATGTTTTTTATTCCTCAACAGGCAATCAATTATCAAAACTGGCTAAGTCGACTGAGGCGGGTGAGCAATGGGTCGGTGATTTTACTTATATCAAAACAAAAACGGGCTGGTTTTATCATGCGGTGGTGCTGGATTTATTTAGCCGCAAAGTCGTGGGTTGGTCATTTAGCCGAAAACGTAATGCCGAGTTAACGAAAAGCGCATTAAGGATGGCGCTGCATCGCTATCCACCGAAATCGGGTTGTCTGTTCCATTCAGACCAGGGTATTGAATATGCGGCGCATGAATACCGTGACATGGTTGAAGGTGCTGGGTTAGTGCGCAGCATGAGTCGTAAAGGCAATCCATTGGATAATGCGTTTGCGGAATCTTTCTTCCATACGATGAAGGCAGAACTTATCCATCATAAGTTATTTGAAAATGAAATTGAGGCGGTAGCGCATATTGTAGAGTTTACAGAGTTCTATAATCGAGAGCGATTACACTCAGGTATAGGCTATCAATCTCCCGATAATTATGAAAAACTGTGTGCGTAAAAGTGTCCACAAAAGTGGTGCCAGTTCACTTACCCTAGACGTTATGTGCTCAATGCAATTCACAAGAGATTCAGGGAATGAATGGGATAATTGAACAGCGAAAACTCTCATTAATTGTTGGTACTAGCTACCTAGTCATTTTCATCACAGGGCTATTCGCTAATTTTTATGTTATCGAATCACTGATTAGTGACCCGCTAACTACTGCACAACAGAACCACAGCCATGTGCGTCTTGGTATTATGGCATTTATGATAGTAGTTGTTTTTGATGTTATTGTTGCTTGGGCTCTTTATGAATTGTACAAAGAACACTACTTATCACTGCTAAGTGCTCTATTTAGAATGATGCATGCAGTCATCATGGCTGTTGCTATTTTTTCACTTCCCGCAGTACTGACCTCTAATACTGAACAAGAAATATTAAAGCAAGTAGACTCCTTCAATACTATTTGGCTTATTGGCTTATTTTTCTTTGGAATTCATCTGATCCTTTTAGGAAAAATATTCGTAAAGCCCAGAATAATTTCATTTTTACTCGTAATAGCGGGCACCATGTATATGGTAGATACAGCAGCACATTTTACACTTGCTAATTATGAAGATTATGCATCAATTTTCTTAGCTTTTGTTGCTGTTTCTGCAGTCTTAGCGGAAATGTCATTTGCTATTTGGCTCATTGCAAAAGGAGGAAAGTAATATTGAATGAACAGGTGTTTAGAGTGCAAGCTAGTAAAGCACATAACAATGCACTCGTTCGGACGCAAACTACGCTGCGCTTTGTTTGCGCCGCACAGCTTAAACGTTATGCATCAAAATAATAGAGCACATGTCAAAAATCTTGAAACGGCGTTAGATGAAACGCTTGATATTACAAATGTTCTGCGAAAGGACTTGGAACGAACTTTATGATAAGTGGGGTCAGAGCACAGATTTCTCTAATATTAGCAACAACTGTGCTCTGACCCCACTTAATAATTCGTGCGGGACCGTCTAAAGCGCTACGCGCTTTATCCGCCCCCACAATTCTAACGTTAGGCGCTCAATGAAATTAGGTGCTGTACTCAAATATCATACGCAATTAATTATAGGAAAATAATAATGACCGAAATCTCAATAAGTATCGATGTTTCAGACATGGAAAAAGCCGTCCTATTTTATACTAAGGCATTAGGTTGTACTGAACTTCGAGCAGGAGAAGACACAACAAAATTAAAAGCAGAAAACGTAAGAATTTATTTATTAAAGAAGGAATCAGGATCAAACCCTCTCATTAATGGAACTTCTTCAAGAAATTATGAGCGACATTGGACACCGGTTCACTTAGATTTTAATGTTGTTGAAATTGAAAAAATAGCATCCCTAGTGAAAGAATATGGAGGTATAATTGAAGGCTCTGAGTCGGGTGATTGGGGGGCGGTTGAGTTCTGTGCAGATCCTTTTGGAAATGGGTTTTGTTTGTGTCAGATAAAAAATTAGTGTTGCAATGAAAAATCGCCTAACAAATAGCTCCAGTGGACACTTTAAGGCGGCACTTGTTTTGCCTTCGCAAAAACATGCCACTTTAAACTACCGCTGAGCAAAGCGTTAGACCTTATAAGAAATAATGGGAACCCGACAAGAATAAAGAAAACTGATCCTATCACTAAATACAGGAAGCTTAATCGGCATGACTAAAAGAAAAGGTGTGTTACAGAAGGTCTCACTCGTCTCGGCTGTGGTAAGTTTTGTGCTGGCGTTAACTTCAGGCGTTATGCTGTATCTTCGATTGGAGAGTGTGGGTAGCGATAATCCCATATCAGCCAGCTTTATGGCGTCTACGTTTTTCTTCATATGTGTTGGGGTTGTCCTTACCGTCATTGGGAAGGCCGATATACCGAGTTTTAAAATTGATAACTCTGAAGGGAAATGAAAATACTGAAGGCCAGCGACCTTTAAAAGCACAAGACTCTAACAAAGCAAATTTACATGGATATTTTGTTACGCTACGCTCTACAAGATCCCAGCGTATTTGCGACGTCATGTGTGTAAAAAAATTCTATAGGGCAGGAAAATGCTGTTTATTATAATAATAGCTCTTTTGATTTTGACTATAATTATTTTAAGGATAAAAAATAAAAACATACCAAATACGTCAAAAATGAATACTATAAGTAAATTAACTTATGCAATATGGTTGCTAGCCTTTGTCTTTTTTATGCTCAATATTGACGATGGAAGCAAAATGCAATTACCGGCGGCTTTAATATTTGGAGGAGTTTCAATCGTGGCCATGCTCAGCTTAATAGTAATCCAATTAATTAAATTAAAGCAGTAAATGAATGAAAACATAACAGGCGCCCAAGTCGTGTGTGCAAAAAGCATGCACACACTGGGGCCGGTGTAAAAAAGATCTTAATCATATGATTTATGCTGAAATTGAAAACAATGACAGCTACTATGACTTCTACCCTGAGTTGTTGGCGTACATAAAAAAGTGTTTTCAAGATGTGGAGTCAGGTTTGCAAGGAGATGCCTGGATTTGGATAAAGTGCAATAATGAAAAAGTAGCTCTGGACACGTTTACATCTATGCGCTTTCAAATCAAAACCGATATAAAGAATGGGGCATTAGTAAAAGAGGTCATAGACACGTTAAAAAAAAGATATTCAGTCCACGTCTTTGATGAGCCAGAACCGGAAGCCCATGAATAATCTGAAATTAATACCTGACAAGCCGTTCGAGAGTGACGGTGCAAAAAAGATGCGCCGCTGAACTATATTGTCATGTCATATAAATATACTAAATGGATAAAAATAACAACTATACTAGGGTCTCTGCATCTAACTATATTTCTTATTGTTTGGGCTCTTCAGGACAGTACCGATCTTAAAATAGTAAATGATATAGTTCTAGCGAGTAGTGTTTATATTCCTTTGATGATTTGGGACGCGTTCGGGATTAGTGTTGCTCAAGGCAATGGGGCTATGCTTTCTCCGCCGAACGTTATCGGCTGGTTCTTGTGCATCTTATCATGGCTAATTGTATATATTATTATCGGGTATATCGCTTCAATAATAGGAAGAGGAAATGCAAGGTAAACCAGGCATAATAAGTGACTATGGCGTCAACCCCCTGACTAAATATTAGTATGCCCCTGCGCAGTTATCTCTGATCAAGGCATTAAGCAGGGTGATAAATTTACACATGCATGCTGTGATCGCCACCTTCTTATGCTTACCCTGAGCCACTAATTCTTTACAGAAGGCCTTGTAAAAATGCGTAGATCAGTACAAAAAATACTTCTTATCTTGCTTCTCATTTATGCTACGGCAAGCCTTGTACATTTTGTCCACAATGCCGAGTTTCTCTCGGAGTATCCAGGCCTGCCAACATCGTGGACGCGTGCAGGGGTGTATTTTTCCTGGGTTGGGCTGACGATCGTCGGAGTGGCCGGGTGGGTTCTTGCAAATTCCAGGTATCACATTGTCGGCCTATTGATTTTGGCAATATATGCTGCGCTGGGTCTCGACAGCCTTGGACATTACATAGTTGCTCCATTATCAGCGCATACGGCAGCTATGAATTCGACGATCCTGTTCGAAGTAGTAACCGCGGTATTCGTTCTAATTGAAATTATGAGGCAGTTGGTGCGACAGATATCGCAAAGAGGTTATTCCAAATATGACACAAAATAAATCGTTCGAGATCGGACCTGCCGTGCGCCTTTTGCGGTGAAAAGTCGCGATGCCCTGCGTTAGCCGCGTAAATGGATCGATAGGTCGCCGACCTACCCACGGAAAGTATGGAGATGAAATGCACTAATGAGTAAGTTATACATTCCCTTTCAGCCAACATTAACCGAGGCTGGGCTTGGACAGTTCGGCCTTACATTGCAAAGCAAGCAACCTTGCGACGTCTTGAAAGGTAAAGTTCATTCTTATTTGCAGATTAGTGCAAAAAGGCCAACTCCCTATCCGGTAATTCCGGATGGGACGCAGGCGATATACTTTTCCTCTCAGGGGCTAATGATAGGCGGGGCACAGATAGAGGCGCGAGATATTCAGCTGTTAGAGCCAGGGGAATATTTTGGGATATGGTTTTACCCGGGTGCGCTTAGATATTTCTTTGAGCTGAATCTGAGTGAAATTTCAGGTCAGTTTGTGGATGAAAAATATTTTCAGTGCCGTTACATTCCGGATCTGCATGCTGAAATTTACAGATATACAGATTTTGTCGAACGGGCCAATATATGTGACGCATGGTTGTTGCGGCGATATTCAGACAAGCCGGTCACAAAGTTTGATATTGCCTTGCAGCAAATTTATCAATCCTTCGGGAGTGAAAAAATATCTGAATTAGCCAATAAAGTTGGCTGGAGCAGTCGCCATTTAAATCGCCAGTTTTTACAACACACGGGCCTCAGCACCAAGTCGTTTTCCCAAATAATACGCGTACAGAGTGTATGTAAGGAATTATATGTAAACCCTAATCAACCCCTAAGTGCAGTGTTGGAGTTGGGCTATTTTGATCAGCCCCATCTAATAAAAGAATTCAAAAAGCACCTGATCTCAACCCCCGGTGATTTTTTCAGCCGCTTTATGTCCGATTTATACAATCGTTAATGAGCAAAATCAGGGAAACTACATCTTTTGTCTGTAGGGAGATTTGGATGCGGTTCTCAAATAAAGAAATTATCGAAATGTCAAAAGGCGGCTTTTTTGGCGAAGGTAATGCCCAGCTACCGAGTTCCTTAATGCTAATGATTGATGAGATTGAAAATATTACCACTGAAGGCGGGCGGCACAATAAAGGTCAATTGGATGCGAGCCTGAAAATACTTCCGGATCATTGGTTTTTCGGGTGCCACTTCCAGGGAGACCCGGTAATGCCCGGTTGTTTGGGGTTGGATGCATTGTGGCAGCTTCTAGGCGTTTTCTTGGGTTGGTCTGGGCTAAAGGGTAAAGGAAGAGCGTTGGGGGTGGGGAAAGTAAAGTTTAGTGGACAAATATACCCGGATGCCGGTTCTATCCAATATCAGCTGCATATCAAGCGCATATTCAAAAGACCAATGCCATTGGGCGTAGCAGATGGTGTCGTCATACACCAGGATCGCATAATATATGAAGCCAGCGACCTCAAGGTGGGGCTAATTGATGGATCGCTGGAATAGTTGTTACAGACTCTTTTCATTACCCCTGAATGGTTTATGGAAGGCATGGCCTACTCTCTTAGCGAGGACCCTCGTGCAGCGCTCGTAGAACCATTTGACCACTATCGTGATCAATTTCAAGAGTGGTACAAGCGGGTCGGGAAAGCAGCATTATGGGAAAAGGCACTTGGCCTGTAATGATGGAGAATGAATCAGTCAAGGTTGCAAAATTGATGCGCGAACCCGGCGCAGTATTATCCAGTAATGATTTAAAATGTTTTTAACTCTGATATGCTGTTACTCGATTATTATCCGGCTGGGCCGAGCAATTCATTAAAATCATTACGATTACTCATTTAAAGAGGAAGTGGCATGGATATTTCGCTCATCGTTTTTCTGGTCATCATTGTTGCTGTTGTGCTCTATATTGTTGCGATCTTCAACCGCCTGGTGACCTTGAAGAACCGCTACAAGAATGCCTTTGCGCAGATTGAAGTGCAGCTAAAGCGCCGTTATGACCTGATTCCGAATCTTATCGAGACCGCCAAGGGTTATCTCAAACATGAGCGCGAGACACTCGAGGCTGTCATCTCCGCGCGTAACCTGGCGGCCAAGGGCCTGGCTGACGCCGCCGCCGATCCGGGCAATGCCGATGCGATGAAATCCCTTATGGGTGCCGAAGGTGCATTAACGGGTGCCCTGGGTAAACTCAATGTCGTGATGGAGGCCTATCCAGACCTGAAGGCCAACCAGAATATGATGCAGCTTAGTGAAGAGTTGATCTCAACAGAAAACAAGGTTGGCTTTGCCCGGCAGGCCTTTAATGATCAGGTCATGGCCTATAACACCTATAAACAAAGTTTCCCACCGAACATGTTGGCGGCCACCTTTGGTCATGCAGCAGATGCCACCTTGCTGGAATTTGAAGACAGCAAGGATATTCAGGCGGCGCCTAAAGTCTCTTTTTGATAAATGGATTTTTTCCAGTCCCAGGAGACGGCACGGCGTAATACTGTACGCCTGGTGGTTTTTTTCGGCCTGGCGGTGCTCGGCCTGATTGTGATCACGAACCTGCTGGTTATGCTGCTGTTTGGTTTCCTTCAAACCGGTGAGGAAGGTATCAGCCTGAGTGTGATTGCGGCGCAGTTTGACTGGCAGGTGTTCCTGCTGATCGGTGCCTTTGTCTCACTGGTTATCTTCGGTGGTAGTGCCTATAAGACCATGGCGCTTTCAGGCGGTGGCACGACGGTGGCTGAGTCACTGGGTGGCCGCTTAATCAGTCAGAGCACCACCGATCTGCATGAACGCAAGGCCCTGAACGTTGTCGAGGAGATGGCCATTGCCTCGGGTACACCGGTGCCGCCGGTGTACCTGCTTGAAGACGAACAGGGCATCAATGCCTTTGCCGCGGGTTTCACACCCGGTGATGCGGTCATTGGCCTGACTCGCGGCACGATCGCCTATTTGTCTCGTGAAGAGTTGCAGGGCGTGATCGCCCATGAGTTCAGCCATATCCTGCACGGTGATATGCGCCTGAATATCCGTTTAATCGGTATCCTGCACGGTATCCTGCTTCTTGGTTTAATCGGCTATTACATCTTACGATCCGTGCGAGGCCGATCGAATAAGAATACGGGCCCCATTCTCGGTTTGGGCCTGGGCCTGCTGGTCATCGGTTATAGCGGCACATTTTTTGGCAACCTGATCAAGGCCTCGGTCAGTCGCCAGCGTGAATTTCTCGCCGATGCCTCGGCGGTCCAGTTTACGCGAAACAATACGGGCATTGCCGGCGCGCTGAAAAAGATTGGGGGTTATGCACCGGGGTCGGCACTGGAAACTCCGGAGGCCCCGACCATGAGTCACGCCTATTTCAGTAATGGTGTGAGTTCATTCATGCAATCGATGTTTGCCACGCACCCGCCACTCGATGTGCGTATCAAACGCATCGATCCTCACTGGGATGGTGTGTTTGTGCCAGTAACCCATGAGGTCGCGGAGACGGAATCGGCAACAGGCCAGACAGCCGCGGCATCGCGGGCAGAGGCGAGGAAGACTGCGGTCACGGGCGTCGTTATCGCCTCACAGATACTGGAGCATGTCGGTCAGACCGGCCCGGCGCAACTTGACTATGCGGCATCGTTACTGGATGAGCTGCCAAAGGCTATTCATGAGATGGTGCATGAGCCTTATGGTGCGCGTGCCGTGATTTATTGCCTGGTGATGACGACACAGCCGGCTATTCAGGCCAGACAGCTTCAGCAACTTGAGGCGTTTGCTGACACGGGTATCTTTGAACTAGTGAGTCAATGGCTTGCTACGGTGAAGGCGCTGGATATCAAATTTCGCTTGCCGCTGATTGACATGGCGCTGCCCTCACTGCGCCAGTTGTCTGCTGCACAATATCAATTGTTTAAGAAAAATCTGTTGTTGCTCATGCAGGCCGACCGGCGCATTGACCTGTTCGAATGGTCACTACAGAAAATTCTCTTCCATCATCTCGATGCGGAATTCGGCCGACCGGGTAAGCGGGTGGCGAAATTCGGTTCCTTAAAAGCCGTTAAGGAAGACATTGATATGCTCATGAGCATGCTGGTTTATGCATGTGTGCAGGATAAGACACAGGTGAAAGCGGCCCTTGCGAGTGCTGAAGAGGAACTGCAGGCAGGCAAGCTGGTGTTGTTACCCCGCCAACAGATCAATATTGATAATCTTGGTGCGGCGGTCGATCAGCTGGCCTTGCTGAAACCGTTAATAAAACCTCGTCTGTTGAAGGCCTGTCTGGCGGTTATTACACAGGACCAGAACTATTCCCCCAACGAAATGGAGCTCATGCGGGCGATTGCCGATGTGCTGGACTGCCCCTTGCCGCCCTACCTGGGCTAAGTGGTTTCTTCAGGCGTGGCGGGCCCACTTAAAAAAGGTCGGGCCGTGGGAGGTCGGTCCCGACCAAAAACACGCCGATCAGGCGGCCAGTTTGGGTGTCTCTGCCCAGGCGGGGATCGCATCGAGACGTTTTAACCAGGCGCGGATGTTTGGATAGGCGTGATAGGGCACCTCGGCGGCATCGAGGAAGTCGCCCGTAGAGGCGACGGAGAAATCCGCCAGGCTGAGCCGGTCGCCGGTGATGAAGGCCTTGTCAGCCAGTTGTTGTTCCAACACGTTGGCGAACTGATAAAAGTCCTGTTTTGCCTGGTCGAGTTTGGCCTGGTCGGGTTCACCGAGCTCCATCAGGGTCTTGAGGACATTCTCAAAGACGAAGGTCCCTACCGCGCGGTTATAGTGTGCCTGTTCCCAGTTCTGCCAGCGGTGAATGTCAGCCCGAATGCGGTGGTCGGCGGGGTAGAGCTCATTGGCCGGGCCGATGGCGGCGAGGTATTGCATGATGGCATTCGACTCCCACAGGCGCAGGTTGCCGTCTTCAAGTACCGGTACCATGCCATTCGGGTTCAGGGCCTGAAATTCTGGGGTATTCAGTTCCCCCGCGAAGAAATCCAGCTCGCAGATCTGCACGTCGAGTCCCAGCTGGTTAATGACGGCGTGCACCTTGCGGCAGTTCGGTGAGCCGTTAACGGTATAGAAATTCATGGGCTTCTCTCCTTAGTAAGCGTTTTTTTTATCGAGTGACTTTCAAAGCACAAGTCACTATCTGGGAATCTAGCCTAGTAACTTTTAAAATGCAAGTGATGATTTGTGCTATGGTTGAGGGCATGAAAAAGCCCCAACAAAGCGTGCCCGGACAAGACTGCCTGCGCTCCCTGTGCCCGCTATCCAGCGTGCTGGATATCCTGGGCGACAAGTGGACTCTCCTGGTGGTGCGGGACATGCTGTTCCTGCGCAAACGCCTGTATAAGGAGCTGGCGGACTCGGCGGAAAACATACCGACCAATATCCTTGCCGACCGGCTCAAGCGCCTGGAGGCGGCGGCGATCATCGAAAAACACCCGTACCAGGACAGGCCGGTGCGTTATGCCTACACGTTGACGGAGAAGGGTGAGGCCCTGCGGCCGCTACTGATTGAGCTGGCAAAATGGGGTAACGCGTATATCCCCGGCACCATCGTCCCGCCGGAAGGTTTCATGGAGGGGAAGTAGCCGTGCTGGCGGGGTTTAATAGCGCAGCATGAAAGAGACGTTGCCCCAGAGATGGTTGCGGTCTGCGTTGCCCACATTGAGCTCACTGGTCTTACCATTGATTGAGAAGGTCACCTGCACCGGTTTGTAACTCAGGGTCAGGCCCACGCCGGCGTCATGCACCACATGGCGAAGGTCACTATTGTTGAAGGTAACATCACTGTCGCGAAACTGGCCCTGCAATAATGCATCATAGGCAACGGCGCGTGCACGGTAGGCGGCCCACAGGTACCACTCATCGCCACTCAGTGAGGGCAGGAAGTTGCCGCGGTTGATCGGGTCGTAGGGCAGGGTCCAGACGGGGCTGCTGATATGACCACCACGCAGAGACAGGCCAATGCTGGCATTGGTCTGATAGCCGAGGCTGGCACTACCTGTACCGGTGAGGTCCCAGTGGCCTGGTGCCCCGGTGAGTCGTTCGGCATAGGCAAGCCGAAGCCCTAGCGTTGCCTCACCACCGTTTGAGATCTGGTGGCTCCAGCCCTTGGGGTCAACCGGTTGGGTGTCGTTGGCGAGATTACGCCAGGCCCGGTGCAGTCCCTGTTGTACCTCGCGGGCGATGCCGGTGCCGAGTACGCCAATACGCATGTCGATCCCAAGGGCACTGTCCTCGTCGGCATAGACACGCTTGTTACTTAAATAGATCAACGAGGCATAAGGGCGATCATCCGGCAGGGGGGTACTGGCGGAGAGGTTATCGGGGGTATAGTTGACGCTTCCGAGCATAAAACTGCGTTCGGTGAAGGCCCCCTCGGCGTGTAGACCGAGCTGCTGTCCCGTCCACCTTACGAGTCGATCCATCGGGTAGAGGCCTTCCCCCTGCCAGAAGAATTCAACGGCGATGCCGGTGGTGTAATCGCGGTCCTGATTGAGGCCGAGGGTGAACAGGTCCTGGTCAAAATAAAAGGCCACGCCGCGGTCGTGAACCGGTTGTGCCATGCCTGTTGTGTGCGTGAGCAGCAATCCCGCACTGAAGAGGCAGGTTAACAGGTGACGAAAAAACAAGTTCATGGTATTCCTTTACGCACAGGATTAAGAGCCAGAATCAGTTTTGCTAATATTTTAATTAGAGTAAGTAAATAAGGCATAAAAGGCCAGAGAAAAGGGCCTGGTGCATACGCCCGTTTTAGATTAATCAGGTATTGAATGAACCTGGCTCAAGCATACAAAACATCACGGATCGTATATGCTTTGTGCAAGGCAGAAAGAAATTGTGCGATGCGGGCACCCTGGTTGAATGCTTACATTGCGGTGACCATTTGAATGAAGAATACGGTATGGAAGGAACGGGTAACCGCATTAAAGAAGAATACCTATGCGTTGTATCTTGCCTCGCAAGATACCCGGGTGCCGATTCTGGCAAAAGTGCTTATTGGCCTCGTGGTCGCTTATGCCCTGAGTCCTATTGACTTAATACCGGATTTTATTCCGGTGATAGGTTACCTGGATGATTTGATTTTATTGCCACTGGGCATTCTTTTGGCTATTCGGTTTATTCCCCGAGAGGTGTGGCGGGAATGCCAGGCCGTGGCAGCGGCGAAAATATGTGATATGCCGCACAGTCGCAGGGCCGCTGTTATTATTATCATTATCTGGGTCTTGGCAATTAGTGGTTTCATATTCTGGCTGTGGGGCGTTATTCAACGGGAGTAAGGTACGAATGAATAAAATATTGGGTCTTATCGTATTGTTAATGGCTTCGCTTGTGCAGGCCGCACCGCTACAGGATGTGCAATTTGACGATATCGCGTTTAAACATGCCTGGGAAAATAAAGAGAGCATTATTACGAACGAATATGTTGAAGAAGGCCAGACACTGGATAACTGGCAGCACCTGCTTGCCTACCGTCAGTATCCTGGTCATGACGAGCCCGCTGAGGTCATCAGGCAATATTTGACCCAGATTAAACCAACACAAAAACCCGCAGTCTATAAACGCGATGAAAGTAGCAAGGATATCATACTGGTATTTCTTGTTGAGGCAGATGATAAAAGCCATCTGGAATTTAATATCCATCGGTTTGTAGCGGAAGACGGCATCGTGCGTTCTTATCAGTTTGCGGCACGAAATTTCAAACGCAAACTATCGGCGCTTGGGGATGAGATTTCAGAAAAAAAATCAAAATGGATAGGCCTCGTAGGAAGGCTCAGGGCAGCGGATTTTACTCATTAAGTCCAGGCCGTCACCCCGTTCTGGTTTTACCTGTTATAAAGGCAGAGGAAGGTATAAGTTCATAGCGCCTATCTGGTAAAATAGCGCCATATTCCTTATCCCCGGATTTTCACCGCTCCGGGCGAACCTGTATCGAGGCAGAGTATGAGCGTAAAAGATAGTAACGGCACGGAACTCAACGACGGTGATGCCGTGCAGGTGATCAAGGACCTGAAGGTCAAGGGTTCGTCAACGACCCTGAAGCGGGGCACGGTGATCAAGAATATCCGCCTGACCTCAACGGATGATGAGGTTGAGTGTCGCATGGGCAAAAGCACCATTGTGCTGAAAACCTGTTTTATGAAAAAGGCCTGAGCGGCGGGATAAACGCGCCGCGCTGATACACTTTCTCCTTTATTCTATTCGCATGCTGACATTTACTGACCCCCCGCAGGACTGGGACACTGCCGCCCTCGCACCGACACTAAAGCGCTGGCTTGAGGCGCTGGCGCCGGGGAGTCTGCCCCTGCATAAGGGGGTGAGCCAGGCGGGCCTTGTTGATGACCAGGCGATCACGGCGATGGTGCTTAACTGTCGTGACGACAGCGAGGGGGCGGTTGAGGCCAAGGTCGGGGTGTTTTTCACCGAGGTCGTCATCAATTGCGGCTGTGGTGATGAACCGATGCCCGTCAATGCCTATTGTGAGCTGCTGATCAGTATTGATAAGGTGAGCGCCGAGGCGACGATTGTCGTGGTGACTGACTGACATGGCCAGACCGAGTAACACCCTGCGTATCATTGGCGGTGAACTACGTGGCCGCAAGTTAAGCTTTCCCGATGCGAAGGGCCTGCGGCCGACACCGGACCGCGTGCGTGAGACCCTGTTCAACTGGCTGCAGGCGCAGGTCTATGGCGCGCGTTGCCTGGACCTGTTTGCCGGCAGCGGCGCGTTGGGGCTGGAGGCCTTGTCGCGCGGAGCGGCCGAGGTCGTGTTTGTCGAGCGCGACGGGCGCGTGTTGCAAAAGCTGCGCGAGAACTTGCTGCTGCTTGGGCAGGAGAATGGGCGTTGTATACAGGCCAGTGCCGAACAGTTTCTGCGTGGCGCGGCCGAGCCGTTTGATATCGTTTTTCTCGACCCGCCGTTTCAGACAGATGAGCTCGCCGGATTGTGCGCGAGCCTCGAGGCCGGTGGCTGGTTACGCGAGGGTTTTCGTCTCTATATGGAACGGCCACAACGCCTGGCCATGCCCCCGTTACCCGCGGGCTGGCAGGTGCTGCGCGAGACCCGGGCCGGCGAATCACGGGCCTGCCTGATCGGCCGTGGCTGACAGCCTTGCGCGGGCATGGTAGCGTAGCGTCATGAAAACCACAGCCATCTACCCAGGGACCTTTGACCCCATTACCAATGGTCACAGCGACCTGATCGAGCGTGCCGCACGCCTGTTCGAGAAGGTCATCGTCGCCGTCGCCGAAAACCCCGGCAAGGGCGCGACCTTCAGCCTCGAGGAGCGCGTCGCCCTGGCCACCGAGGTGCTGGCCGGTATCAAGAATGCCGAGGTCATCGGCTTTAACTCCCTGCTGGTCGATTTTGTCCATGAGCAGGGGGCGCAGGTGATCATGCGTGGCCTGCGCGCGGTCTCGGATTTCGAGTACGAGTTCCAGCTGGCCGGCATGAACCGCCGCCTGGCCCCGGAGATCGAGACCCTGTTTCTGACCCCGGCCGAGCAATATGCCTATATATCCTCAAGTCTTGTGCGGGAAATTGCCCTCCACGGCGGCGATGTATCGTCTTTTGTTCACGCGAAAGTGGGGGCTGCACTCCGCGAGCGGATCAGCTAATATAGGCGTCCGCTAATATACGGCGTGTGTCCCTAATCCCGAGACGGAGTATTTTTTCATGGCCCTGATGATTACCGATGAATGCATCAACTGTGATGTGTGTGAACCGGAGTGCCCGAACGAGGCGATTTATCAGGGTGATGAGATCTACGAGATCGACCCGAACCTGTGCACGGAGTGTGTCGGCCACTACGACACCCCACAGTGCGTCGATGTCTGCCCGGTCGACTGCATCCCGGCAAACCCGGACCGTGTCGAGAGCCAGGAAGAGCTGCAGGCCAAGTACGAGGCCCTGATGGCCGCCAAGTAACGTCTCTGCCGGCTGCGCTGGCGCGGCGCATGTGATAAAAAGGTCCCTTACCGGGGCCTTTTTTATGTGTCATATAAATATGCGTATTTTCTCTCTTAGCCTGTTCCTTTTTATTGCGCTCAGCAACCAGCCGCTGTGGGCAGAGGTTCAGCATGCCGCCGGTATCGCCACGGCCCACCCGGCGGCGACGCAGGCGGGGCACGAGACCCTCGTTGCCGGCGGCAATGCCTTTGATGCCGCGGTCACGGTGAGTGCCGTGCTGGCTGTGGTCGAACCCTACAGTTCGGGCATCGGCGGCGGTGGTTTCTGGTTGTTGCACCGGGCGCGGGATGGTTTCCAGGTCATGATCGATGGCCGCGAAACGGCACCGGGCCGTGCGCACCGCGATCTCTATTTAGATGCACAGGGCCAGGTCCGGCCCGGGGCCTCGGTCGACGGGCCACTGGCGGCGGCTATCCCCGGCGTGCCAGCCGCGCTGGCGCTGTTGGCACGTGATTACGGGCGCCTGCCCCTGGACCAGTCACTGGCCGCGGCGATCCGCATCGCCCGTGAGGGCTTTGCGGTTGAGGCCTACTACCAACGCATGGCCGGTTTTCGCCTCCAGGCCCTGCGTGCCTCGCCCGAGGCGGCGCGCATCTTCCTGCTGAACAACGAGGTGCCGCCGCTAGGGCATGTTATTAAACAACCCGAACTTGCCGCTACGCTCGCCTTGCTGGCGGCGCAGGGTGCGCCGGGTTTTTATACCGGCCGTTATGCGCAGCAGCTGGTGACCGGTGTGCGCGATGCCGGCGGTATCTGGCGACTGGAAGATCTGGCGCGTTACCAGGCCGTGTCTCGTCAGCCGTTACGCATGACCTACCGGGGTGCGACCATCACCTCGGTGGCACCGCCGTCATCGGGTGGCGTGGCGATGGCGACGATCTTTAACCAGCTGAGCCTCAAAGAGGCCGCTGTACACAGTGAGGCCGATCAGGTTCATGTGCTGGCAGAGGCCATGCGCCGCGCCTATCGCGATCGTGCCGAGTACCTTGGTGATGCCGATATCATCAGTGTGCCGGTTTCGCGTTTGGTGGGCATGGTCCATGCGAAACAGATTAGTGCCAATCTTGATATGGATACGGCGACACCGAGCAGTGAGTTACCTGGGGTGGTGGTCGATGCGGGTAAGGGCACCGACACCACGCACTTTTCTATTCTTGATAGTGAAGGCAATCGTGTAGCCGCCACCCTGAGTGTCAACTATCCGTTTGGCAGTGGTTTTGTTGTACCGGGTACGGGGGTATTGCTCAATGATGAAATGGATGATTTTTCGGCCAAGCCGGGTGTACCGAATGTGTATGGTCTGGTGGGCGCCGAGGCGAATGCCATTGCACCTTATAAGCGACCGCTCTCGAGCATGTCTCCGACCTTTGTCGAAGATACACGCGGTCTGGCGATTATCGGCACACCGGGTGGCAGTCGTATCATCACCATGGTCCTGCATGGCATCATGGCCTATATAAACGGTGGCGACGCCGAGGCCATTGTCAGTAAGCGCCGTTATCACCACCAGTACCTGCCGGATCATATTCAGTACGAACGCGGTGCCTTTGATGAGGCCCTGGCCAGTGAGCTGCAATTGCGCGGGCATGCGTTAAGTGAGCGTGATGACTTTGGTAACATGCAGGTCGTGACCTGGCAGCGCGCGGGCAATCAGGTGAGTGCGGCAAGTGATCCGCGTGGCATCGGTAGTGCGCAGGTAAGATAAGATAATAACAACATGACGAATCTTCAATGTTAATGCATGAGTTGCTGGCCTCCATGCCTCAGCGGGGCAGGGTGGAATGGATAGGCCTGCGTCCGGACAAGCGCGCGGCGCTGACTATCGTCGAGCGTGTCGAGGCCCTGGAAAACCGCGGCCTGGCCGGTGATCACCGTAGCCAGCGTGAAGGCGGCAAGCGACAGGTTACACTCATCCAGGCCGAGCACCTGCCGATGCTGGCGGCGCTCACGGGACACGAACAGATCCCGCCCGAGTGGTTACGGCGGAATATTGTTGTATCGGGTATTAATCTGTTCGCGCTGCGCGATCGGCGCTTTCTCATGGGAGATGTCATTCTGGAAGGCACCGGTACCTGCCCACCCTGTTCGAGGATGGAAAAGACGCTCGGTGCCGGTGGCTACAATGCCATGCGCGGGCACGGGGGCATTACTGTCCAGGTGGTGAGTGGTGGTGAGATACACATCGGTGCAGAGGTGCGTTTACTGGAGGCTCAGGCACAGGCCGTGTCGTTATAGACTTCGACGACGCGGTTACGACCGCCATTTTTCGCTTCATACATGGCCTCATCGGTAAGGCGCATGAGGTTTTCATAATCTCTGATGCTGCCTGCCTTCGCATAGAGCACACCGATACTAACGGTAACGCTGATGCGTTGTTCCTGCCAGTATATCCCTGATTGCTCGACTGCGGTGCGAATGTCCTGTGCGCGTTTGCGGCCAATCTCAGGCTCGCAGTTCATTTGCACAACAAATTCGTCGCCACCGTAACGCGCGGTCAGGTCACCAGGGCGCATAATGGTTTTCAGCAGGTTGGCGATGTGGGAAAGTACCGTATCCCCTGCGGCATGACCATAATTGTCATTAATGGGTTTGAAGTTATCGATATCGATTAACATCAGACACATTTGTGCCTCGTCGTTCGGGATCGTCTCGATACTTTCACGTAACAGGGTTTCAAAGTGGCGGCGGTTCGACAAGGTAGTGAGGTGATCTTCCTGGGCCAGCAAGGTGAGATGTGTATTGGCGTCACGTAGCTGGCTGGTGGCATCATACACCTTGCATTGCAGACTTTCGTTTAATTCGTTAATCGTAGCGTGTGATTGTTGCAGACCACCGACGAGCTCATCCAGGGCGCCGCGAAGTTGACGTATTTCGCGTGGGGCAAACTCGGACAGATTAGGCAGTTCGCCTTTGAAACCATTCTTGACCAACGTCAGTGCAGAAACAGCCAGTTGATTTATGGGGCGGGTGATCCACAACACCAGAGTCACCGCCAGTGCCACGCTCAATACTAAACCAAAAAGTCCCCAGCGGTAATTTTCTACGAGCAGGCTGGCTACCTGTGCCTCAATCTCGTGTTTGGGTTGCGGCACCATGATGCCCCAGCCGAATTCCGGCACCGAGGTATAACCGGCGACCATGCCCTGTTTGATAAACGGTGAATAAAACTCGGTAACACCGGTTTCCCCTGCCATCATCTTCTTCACGACCGGCAAGTGTGAGAGGTCGCGCATCTCCGTCATCCATTCGGGGTTCGGGTGGGCAATGACATGGCCGGCTTTATCAACAATGGCAGAGTGCCCGTTGATACCAAATTTTATCTGGCGACGCAGTTGATCGATCAATTCGATACTGAGCTCGCCGATGAGTACGGCACGGATTTTTCCCGCTGCATTAAGGACGGCTTCAGAGACGATCAGTGTTGGCCTGCCATCAATCGGGCTGGGCTGGATGTTCGAGATACTGGGCTTGCCACTATCGCGCGTGTTGATGAAAAATTTTTCACTGCCGAAATTGTTTCCATGGCCATCACCGGTAATAACGTTGCCATCCAGGCCGATGAGGCTGAGGCGGCGAAAGCCGTGTGCATGTAAAAGGGTATTGCTGTAACCCTTCAAGGACGCTGGCTTGAGTTCGGTATCATGCTGAATCGAGGTGGCTACCAGTTTCAGCATGGACATGTGGTCATGGATGTAGATGTGGATCGGTGAGGCCAGGTTTTCGGCGAGCAGGCGGTGTTTTTCGTTGATCTCACGCCAGGCATTGTCCCAGGCATTCTGGTAGAGCTTGGCGCTGAGCACGCCGATGGGGATCACCGCAACGAGAATCAGGCCAACCAGTAACAGGCGGTAAACCGGCTGCGAAAGGCAATACCAGAGAAACTTTTTACAGATGTGTCGTGGGTATTCCATACAAGCGACTAAATGATTATATTTTGTTGTTTTAGTTTTTAGACTCTAGACTACTATTTTATCCACCGCCATAACTAAAACATTAATAAAATTATGGGAATAGTCGTCCCCGGGGCGATGGTTCGCCCCGGGCAATTATGGGCGCTGGCAGGCGGGACAAAAATAGCTGGCCCGCTGGCCGATGACGACCTGGCGGATAGGGGTGCCGCATACACGACAGGCCTCGCCCTCGCGGCCATAGACCTTGAGCCGTTGTTTGAAGTAGCCGGGTTTGCCGTCGCTCTGGGTAAAGTCACGCAGGGTCGTGCCGCCCTGTTTGATGGCGCTGCGGATCACGGTCTTGATCGCCTTGAGCAGTTTTTCATAGGCCAGTTGCGTCACCCGCCCCGCCGGCCGGCGCGGGTGGATACCGGCCATGAACAGGGCCTCGCTGGCATAGATGTTGCCGACACCCACGACGATGTGACTATTCATAATGAATGACTTGATGGCGACGCGGCGTTTACGCGAGGCCCGCCACAGGGTGTCGAGGTCAAAGTCACGTGACAGCGGTTCGGGCCCGAGTGCGGCGAGCAGTGGGTGTTGTAACGGCGCCGCCGTGGTCCAGTGGATGCTGCCAAAACGGCGCGGGTCATGCAGGCGCAGGCACTGGCCGGAATCGAAGACGATATCGACATGGTCGTGTTTGCGCGGCAGGGTCTCGGCGTCGGTAATGCTCAGGCTGCCTGACATACCCAGGTGCATGATCAAACAACCGGCAGCGGTATGAATAAGGATGTATTTGCCACGCCGGTCGACCTGCTCGATACGCAGGCCGGTCAGTGTCCGCTGTAGTTGAGCCGGGACTGGCCAGCGCAGGTTCCTGTTGCGCACAATAACCTTTGTCACCGTTCGCCCTTCGATATGCGGGGCGATGCCACGACAGGTGGTTTCAACTTCGGGTAATTCAGGCATAAGCAATACGGCTGTTAATACTGTTTCATTGCCTCTGCGTTTGGCAGGGCAAACAGGGCCTCGGCCGCTTGCAGCGAGAGATGGTATTGCAGGCCGAGGTCACGGCGGATGAAGACGACCTCGTCTTTACTGCGCAGGACCTCGAAGAGCAGATTGCTGCCATCGGCAAGCACAATGCGAATATGTTCATCACTGGCCTGCGTGCCGGCCTTGCTGACACGGCTGGCACGCAGGCGTTGCCAGTTTTCAATATAGGCATTCAGCGTGTCAGCAGAGGGATTGTCATGTGTCGTTGTTGTCAGCAACCAGCTGCCATCATGTTGTTTTTCATACTGGCGGTCAGCCAGCATGAGGCGGGTGATGCGCTGGGTGTCGCTGAATAAACGCGGTGAAACAAACGACGGGGCACTGGTGCGCAGCTGGTGATAAAAAAGATCGGTGATCAGGTGGATGTCATTATCCGGTGATAATACATAACGGCGCCTGTTGATGTCTTCGAGGCCGCCGAACTGAAACAGGCTGTCATTGAGTTTGATCCGCGCCAGCACCGGAGCCAGCCCGTAGTTATCCAGAGGGCGACCTTCTGCGGCAAAACGCGTGTAACTGGTGGCGGCGGGCAGTTTCAGTAAGGCATTCACTCGCGTCTCATCGGCTGCCACGGAATAGGGCGCGAGCATATACCAGTGGCCATTACGTCGTTGCAGCTGAATGTCCTGCAAGCCATCACGCTGGATATGTATGCGGTCGATATCGTCGGCTTGCAGGGAGGAAAGCCGGTTGCTGCTGTCTTGTTGCTGGCCGGGTTCCCATATCACCAGGCTGGCGAGTCCCAGCACGAACAGCAGTAATGCCAGGTTGAGGAGATTACGTGACATCGTGCTCAGGCCTGGCGTCGCCGCCACCAGATCCACAGGCCGGCGGCCAGCAGACCGAGGGGCAGGACAAACAGGAAGCCGATGCCGATCAGCCCGGCGGCGAAAGGAGACAGTTCCAGTTTCAGATCGCCAGCGGTCTTGGCCGGAATATCTATGAAGTTTTCATCGCCGACGAGCCAGTTGACAAGGTTCAGGCCAAGGTCGAGGTTGCCGGCATTGCCGAGATAGGCATTGGAGACAAAGTCACCATCACCGATAACAATGGCGCGTTGTTCACTACCACTGTTATCGGCATCAGCGCCGAGATTACGGGTCAGGATCAGGCCGATATTTAATGGCCCGGGGATATCCTCACCGGCATTGAGTTCGAGTTCGCCCTTCAGTTCAGAGGTTTCTGACCAGCTGTTGGCGGCCGAGGTCAAAAAGGGATCGGCCTGCCAGTCACTGCCCTCGACAAGCTCGATGCCAGTGGCCTGCGGAAACAGGGTGATGCTGTCAAAGTTTGCGGTTATGGCCTGGCTGCCGTATTCCGTAATGATCGTAAAGCGCGGGTCCTGGATGCCGAGCGATAGTGAGGTTGGGTCGACAATGATGCCGGGCTGAAATTCGATACCGAGTTGTTCGGCGAGGCCACCCAGACCATGTAACTCACCGGGGTCGGCCAGCCATAGCAGGTTACCACCCTTGGCCAGGTAGTTGCTGATAATGGAAAACTCGCCGGGCAACAGATTGACCTGCGGGCTGGCGATGACCAGTATCGAGGTGTTGTCGGGCAGTCGCGGGTTGTTGGCGAGGTTAATGCCCTGGATGTTGAGACCTTTGTTTTGCAACTGTGTGGCCCAGTCGCCGAGGTCGTGGTTGGCGCGGCCGCGTGGGTTACGTTCGCCATGCCCCTCGAGGAAGACGATATAACGTTCGCTGCTGCGGGCGACACGTTGCAGGGCATTGGTCAGGGATTGCTCGGTGAGGTTTTGCAGGTTTTCGCTGCGTTCACCATAACGGATGACGAGTTCGCCCTCGACGCGGATGCCGAGGTCACGGGTCATCTGCGGTTCAGTGTCCGGGTTGATGAAACGCAGGCTGATCGCCTCATTATGTTTTTGGTAACGGCTGACAATCTCGGTAATGCGTTTCGTCAGGGTGGCCGATTGCGGGTCATTACGTACAAAGGCCGTGATCTCGATCGGGCCATCAATGGTCTTGAGTAATTCGGTGCTCGACGCAGACAGGCTATTGCGGGCATCGGCGGTCCAGTCGGTGCTGATAGCGTAACGGTTGCTTAGCCAGGCGAGCAGGCCGACGATGCCAAGAAACAGGGCTACAAAAATAATATTTTGCAGACGCACCTGCATGCGGGATTTTTTTGTTACTTGCATTGTAATCTGTCCCTAGTGCTGCAAACGGTGGGCGTCGAGTTGGCGTATGCTCATGATCAGGGCAGTGCCGATCAGTAACAGATAGTAAAGCAGGTCAACGCTATTGACGGCGCCACGGGTAAACGACTCAAAGTGCTCACGGATGGAAAGATAACTGAACAGGCCACTGACCTTATCGGTCTGTCCGGCCTTGCCCGCCCAGTCGATGATCCATAACAACAGCAACAGGCCGAAGCTGCTCATCGCGGCGATCAGCGGTTGCGCGGTCAGTGAAGACATAAACAGACCAACGGCGGCAAAACTGGCCACGAGCAGGCCAAGGCCGAGCATGGCGGCGGCGAGCAGGCCGAGGTCGAGGCTGCCACCGATGAGCAGCGACAGAGGCATAAGCAGGAACATGCCGAGCATAATGGCGAAGAAGGTCATCAGGCCAAGGTATTTGCCGAGGACGATCTCGGTCATCGACAGGGGCGCGGAGAACAACAGGCTGATGGTCTGGCTACGGCGTTCCTCGCTGATGAGACGCATGCTCAGCAGTGGTGTGACCAGCAATAGCAGAAAGGCGGCGGTGTCGAGGATCGGTACGGCGACGATACTGGTTATGCCCGGTGCGCCTTCAATGGCGGCCAGCCTGGGCTGAAGCTGAAGGAAGGATTCAATCTGGACGAGGAACAACCAGGCCATGATGAATTGCAACACGGCGAGTATTGCCCAGGCCAGTGGCGAGAGGAACAGGCTGCGCAGTTCGCGCATGGCAATATGCAGGATCATCATGCCGCCTTCTCCTTGTTGCTGCCCTCGTTGCAGGTGATATCGATAAATACCTGCTCCAGTGAGCGGCTCTGTGGGCTGAGTTCGACCAGGCCCCAATCTTTCTCAACGGCCTGACGGGCAAAGTCGGCCGCGTCGAAGCTAGTATCACAGAACAACAGAAAGTGCTGTGTGTCGATGGTCTCAATTCGTTCAATCCCCGGGATGGCCTGCAGGCCATCGAGCGGGGGTGGTCGCTGCAGGCCGACACGGAAGCCACTTCGTTGCTGGCGCGCATCGAGCCCGGCGAGGCTGTCGGCAAGGGCGATCCGCCCACGGTTGATGATCAATACGCGGTCGCAGGTGCTTTGCACCTCCGGCAGGATATGTGTGGAGAGGATGACGCTGTGGTCCTGGCCGAGTTCGCGGATCAGGGCGCGGATCTCGCGGATCTGGATCGGGTCGAGGCCGACCGTAGGTTCATCGAGGATGACGACCTCGGGGGTATGGATAATCGCCTGGGCGATACCGACGCGCTGTTGGTAACCCTTGGAGAGATTACCGATCAGGCGTTTGCCTACCTCGGTCAGGCCGCAGCGTTGCCGGGCACGGTCGACGGCCCGGGCCACATCCGCTTTCGGGATACGGTTGAGTCGGGCGCAATACTCGAGGTATTCGATGACGGTCAACTCACGGTACAGCGGCGGCTGCTCCGGTAGATAACCGAGGGCGGCCTTGGCCGCCTGTGGCGCATCGAGGATATCGTGGCCATTGATCAGTACCCGCCCGGCACTCGGTGCCAGGTTGCCGCTGATGATCTGCATGGTCGTGGATTTGCCGGCGCCGTTGGGGCCCAGAAACCCCAGGACCTCGCCGCGCCGCAGACTGAAACTGACATCCTGCACGGCATGTAAGGGGCCATAGTGGCGGTGCAGGTGTTCAACGTGAATCAGGGTATCCCCAAGCATAACATTAATCATCTTGTTGTATTTAATTAATCGTATTGTACAGGGTTATAATATAAAGGTATTTCCTGCCTAACCGATACATTTAGTAGGTGACATCTTTAAACGGCCATTCCCGCGGATTATAACACGGCAGTACTTATTCTATGGTTACAGATTATTTTAAGGCCTATGCATTTGACGATGCCCGTCGACAGGCCTTGTTAGACCTGCTCGAGTTGACCGAGGCCGATCACCATTGCGCGCAAATTTTACAACAATTTATTCTAAGGCCGCATGCGGAAAAGATCATTGATGATTTTTATGCCTACATGCTCAAGTTCCCGGCATACAGGCAAATTATCCCTGAAAAGAAAATCGCCGCGCTGAAATCGACCCAGGCGAATTACCTGCAGAGTTTCGGGGTAGCCTTTGAGACCATTGGTTATTTCAGTCATCGCTTGATGGTGGGTGCGGCGCATAAATGGGTGGGCCTGACGCTGGGCCTGTACCAGTGTGCCTACCGTGCGTTACAGCAATTCATGCTCGATGCCATTCCGGAAGGTTTTGAAGAAGAGGGCATTAGCGGGCAACAGCTGCGTACCTTTATCCATAAAATGGTCAGCCTCGACATGACCCTGGCGATCGAGGCCTACCATAGCGCACAGCTGATGGACCTGGAAGAATCCCTGCATGAGTTGCGTGATGAGGGGGAGCATCTGCGGCAGAGGGTGATCACCGATAGCCTGACCGGGCTGGCGACACGTGAATATGCCTTGCGCGAGCTGCAGCAGCATCTGGAACGCTATAATGGTCGCGGCGACATCTGCCTGATCATGGCCGATATCGACTACTTCAAAAAGGTCAATGACACCCACGGGCATATGGCCGGTGACGAGGTCTTGCGTGAGGTGAGTCTTTCCCTGCAGGCCGCGGTCAGAGGTTTTGATACCGTCAGCCGTTATGGTGGCGAGGAGTTTCTGATCGTCCTGAGCCAGGCGAGCCCGAAGGTGGCGCGACAGGTGGCAGAGCGTATCCGTCAGCGGGTCAATGAGACCGTCATTGAGTTTGCAGGCAGTAAGTTATCTGTCACTATTAGTCAGGGAATTGCGGTGGCCCATGCCGGGGACACCGGCGCGGCATTACTCCACCGGGCAGACCAGGCCTTGTATCTTGCCAAGGAGCAGGGGCGGGATCGATTCGTGATGGACGAGGATGATGTTACTAGGCGTTGATACCGGCGGTACCTTCACAGATTTTGTCGTACTTGATGATCGGGGGTTGAGGGTTCATAAGGTCCTCTCCACCCCACAGGCCCCCGAGCAGGCCATTTTACAGGGCATGTGTGAACTGGGGCTGGTGTTTGCGGACAGCTTGCAAGTTGTGCACGGCTCGACCGTCGCGACCAATGCGGTGCTCGAGGGCAAGGGGGTGCGCACGGCCTATATCGGCAACCGCGGCCTGGCCGATGTGCTGACCATTGGTCGTCAGGCGCGACGTGAACTGTATAACCTGCAACCGGTGGCCAGTGGCCTGCCCGTTGAGCGGGGCCTGTGCCTGGAGACCGGTGGTCGCCTGGGTGCAGACGGTGAAACCCTGCAGGCCCTCAGCGAAGAAGACCTTGCACAGTTGCGCCGGCAACTGGAGCAGCTGGCCCCCGAGGCGGTGGCCATCAACCTGTTATTTTCCTTTCTTGATGATGCGGCCGAACGGGCCATTGAGGCGATCGTGCCGCCGACGATGTTTGTCTCACGTTCATCGAATATCCTCCCTGAGTATCGCGAATACGAACGTGGTATGACGACCTGGTTGAATGCCTACGTGGGACCGTTGGTGCAGGGCTACCTGACACGTCTGCAGGCGGGGATCGCGCCGTCCGCGTTGTCGGTTATGCAAAGCTCCGGTGGCACCATCGACGCCGCACAGGCCGGAGAGCAGGCGGTGCACCTGTTACTCTCCGGTCCGGCAGGCGGTTTGGCCGGGGCACGTTACATGGGACTGGCCTGCGGCCAGGAACACCTGCTGACCTTTGACATGGGCGGTACCTCCACCGACGTAGCCCTCATCGATGGTGAGTTGCGCCTGACCAGCCAGGGTGAGATCGCCGGCTACCCCGTTTCAGTACCGATGGTCGATATGCATACGATAGGGGCCGGGGGCGGTTCCCTTGCCAGTGTCGATGCCGGCGGCCTGCTTCAGGTCGGCCCGGAATCGGCCGGTGCGACACCGGGTCCGGCCTGTTATGGTCAGGGTGGCCGACGTGCCACTGTCACCGATGCCAATCTGGTACTCGGGCGCCTGCGTGCCGAGGCCTTTCTGGGCGGGGGTATGTGTCTCGATATCGCTGCCGCCCGTGAGGCCCTGGCGGTGATCGCCGAAGGCCTGGCCTGCACCGTCGAAGCCGCGGCGGAGGGGGTCTTACGCGTGGCCAATGAGCATATGGCACGGGCGTTGCGCGTGATCTCGGTACAACGGGGTGTCGACCCACAGGATTTTAGCCTAATGTCGTTTGGCGGCGCCGGGGGGCTGCATGTCTGTGCCCTGGCCGAGGCCCTGGGTATGCGCGAGGCGATTGTGCCGGTGCACGGCGGTGTACTGTCGGCCTTTGGCATGCTCGCCGCCCCGCGAGCCAGGCAATTATCGCGTACCGTTAACGGCGCCTTTGCTGCTGTTGCCGCCACGGTCATCGATGCCCACATCGAGGAGCTGGCCGCCCAGGGCAGGCGAGCACTGATGGCCGAGGGTGTGGAGGCCGCCAGTCTGCACACCGAGAGTGCCGTGGACCTGTGTTATCGCGGTCAGTCGTATACCTTCACGATTGCCTGGCAGGGGCATGTGCAATCCAGCGCGGCCTTTCACCAGGCGCATGCCGAACGTTACGGCCATCAACTGGATTTGCCACTGGAACTGGTTAACGTCCGCGTCAATCTACAGGCCCCGGCGCCGCAGCCCGTTCTGTCATGTGTCGGGACGGGGCAACCGGCACAGGCAGAGAGTCACGTTGAGGTTTTTGCCCAGCCACAGCCGGTCCCCGTGTATGCCCGCGAGGCGCTGATAACAGGGCAGCGCCTGGTTGGCCCGGCATTGATCACAGAGACGGTGTCGACGACCTGGTTAGCGGCGGGTTGGCAAGCCTGCCTGCATGCCTCGGGGAGTTTGTTACTGAGCCGCTAGTGAGCGATTTCAGCAATGATTGAGCCTGACCACTCGAGTGCATCGAGGTAGCCCTGGCGTATAAGTGCCTTATCGATAGTATACTGGTCAATCTCCTGCCACTGGCCCTCTTCATACTGGGTGACAAGGTTGAGAAGTTCACCGAGTTTACCCTCACGGGCAAGCAGGGCCTTGATGACCTCGTCATCCAGCGGTAGTTGTGTGACGAGGTCGGCCAGGGATTTGTCGAGTAATACATCAAGCATGGAAAACAGCCCTACGGTGAAGGCAGCATCTTCATTAATACCCAGGGCGGGGGCGAGTCGTTCACACATCTTTGCCCGGGTCAGGGAGATAGTAATGAGTTCGGGCGGCTTGTCATCGACCATGGATAAGCCAATCACGGTTACCCAGCTTTTTAATGGCTTGAGACCGAGAATGAGCAGGGCCTTTTTGATGGAATCGACCGTGGATTGCATGCTGTAGTAGGAAGAATTGATGATACGCAACAGTTTGTAACTGATGGCGACATCACGACTGATGATCTGTTCGAGTTCATGCATGTCACAGTCAGGGGACTGCAGCTTGGCGATCATCTCGAGCAGGGCCAGTCGGTTGGCGGGCAGTTGCTTACCGCTCACCACGTGTGGTTTACAGAAGTAATAGCCCTGGTAATAGTCAAAACCGAGTTCTTTGCACATTTCGTACTCTTCTTCAGTTTCGATCTTCTCGGCCAACAATTGCACATCAAGTTTTTTGAATATCGTGACGTGTCTTTTCAGCGTTTCAGTATCCAGCACCATCAGGTCAATTTTGATTATGTCGGCCAGCGGTAACAGGGCACGGTTTTTTTCGTTCAGGACAAAATCATCCAGCGCAATGGTGAAGCCTTGTGCAGAGAGTTGCTTGATGGCGGCGATGAGTTTGTCATCGACCTCAACATCTTCCAGTACCTCGAGGACAATCTTTTCGGACTGTAACGGCAAGGGGATGTCGCCGAGCAGAAAATCACGTGTCAGGTTAATAAAAGTATAGCGATGATTGCTGATATGCTCGAGACCGATCTCGAGGAAGGTATTGATAATCACCTGCGAAGTAGCATGGTTGCCGTCAATGACATTGGCGGTGGTGGTATGGCCGCTGCGAAACAGCAATTCATAGCCATAGACATTCAGTGACTGGTCAAAGATTGGCTGGCGCCCAACGTAGACCTCGTTACTGTTGGCATTGTCTGCTGGTGTTGACATACCCGATAGTAGTTCCTGAAAAACCTCTTCTCCGTACGAGTGTATCGGACGCGCAGGGGATAAACATTAATAAAACTTTCTTTTATCCTTTGCTGCGCAGGTAGTCGGAAAGGATCGTGGCGTGATCAAAGGCCAGTGGCCCGGGCCAGTCGCCGGGCAAGAAGACGCCGACTTGCCGGGCATCGTCCTCGGCGCGGGGGGTGCCACGGGCCTCGGCAATATACACGGCACTGACGGTATGTCCACGTGGGTCGCGCGAGGGCTCGGAATAACAGCCGAGTAGGCGGCTGAGTTGGACATCCAGACAGGTCTCCTCGCGAGCCTCGCGCACGGCGGCCTGCTCCAGGGTTTCACCGACATCGACAAAGCCCCCCGGCAGAGCCCAGCCAGAGGGTGGAAAGCGTCGTTCAATCAGTACGATAGGGCGGCCGGGACGGTCGGCCAATTCGATGATGATATCGACCGTCAATAAGGGGGTAACCGGTGCTGGCATGGATTTCCTCATTATTCAGGGGTTTTCTTTTGCAAATTCGGCCCGATATACCCTATTAACAAGCCGCTGGGTTACAATATAACGCATATCTGTACTCGCCAGGCTATCAACAGGGGCCAGCTCTTATGTTTAATGGATTTCTCGATTTATCGGTGTGGGGCTATATTGCCACTGCACTCATTCTTACCCATATTACCATCGCCAGTGTCACCATCTTTCTGCACCGCCACCAGGCGCACCGTGCGGTAGAACTGCACCCGGTGGTGAGTCACTTTTTCCGTTTCTGGTTGTGGATGACCACGAGTATGGTCACCAAGGAATGGGTGGCGGTGCACCGCAAGCACCACGCCAAGTGCGAAACCGAGAAGGACCCACATAGTCCGCAGGTCATGGGCATCGACAAGGTCTTGTGGCAGGGTGCCGAATTGTACCGTGCCGAGTCTAACAAACAGGACACCCTCGACGCCTATGGTCACAATACCCCGGATGACTGGCTTGAGCGTAATCTTTATAGTGGTCGCACCAACAAACTGGGTATCGCCCTGATGTTGCTCATCAATCTGGCCCTGTTCGGTCCTGTCGGCCTGACCATCTGGGCCGTGCAGATGCTGTGGATACCGTTCTGGGCTGCTGGTGTGATCAACGGTATTGGCCACTACTGGGGTTACCGCGACTTCGAGGTCAGCGATGCCTCCACTAATATCGTGCCGTTCGGCATCATCATCGGTGGTGAAGAGCTACATAACAACCATCATGCCTTTGGCAGCTCGGCGAAATTTTCGGTGAAGTGGTGGGAGTTTGATATCGGCTGGATGTACATCAGTATCCTCTCCATGCTTGGCTTGGCCAAGGTCAAGAAGCTCGCACCGAGACCCGTTATTGATCACAGTAAGCCGGCTATAGATAAAGACACGGTGATGGCGCTGGTGACCAATCGTTTTCAGGTCATGTCCAATTATGCCCGCGAGGTTATGAAGCAGGTTTACAAAGAAGAAGTACGTAAGGTTAGCGATAGTGTTTTACGTCGTCAGCTCAAGCGCGCGCGTAAGTTCCTGACGCGTAATGAGGCATTGATTGACGACACGGCTAAATTGCGTCTGCAGTTTGTTTTGTCACAGAACAAGGCATTGGATACAGCGTATGAATACAAGCAACGCCTGCTGGACATCTGGGCCAGCACCACGGCCAGTCAGGAACAGTTACTCCGCGACATTCAGGAATGGTGTCGCCAGGCAGAGGCTACCGGGATTAAATCCCTGCAGGAGTTTGCCAGGAGTCTGAAGAGTTATTCTCTTGCACCGCAGATGGTTCCGGCGTAGCGGTTGTTAGTGTTGTGTAAAAAAGCCCGGCTATGCCGGGCTTTTTTATGCCCTATCCCTGAAAAGGGAGTTCCTTCTCCCCGAGGGAGAAGGTTAGGATGAGGGAACAATAGGGTTTTTTGATTTATTCTTCTCAGCTTTAAGAGCTTTTAATATTCTTAAGAACAATTGTTCCTTACACGCCCACTGGGCGCGTGTCACTTTTCTTTACTTGTCTAAAGAAAAGTAACCAAAAGAAAAGACACCCGAATTCCCCGCCCTTTGGGTTCCCTGTGCTTCTCGACGAAGCGGGCGCTCCGCAACTCGGGCTGTGCTCCGCACTAATCGCCCTCAAACAGTGCTCGCTATGATCCCGCTTCGTCTGCGATGCTCGGCGGGGTATAACGGGATCCAAACCCACTTGCCTCAAGCATTGGGCGCTGAATTGGCACTTTTACCTTAGAACCCCTTTGGGCTTCATTAGGCATTTCCTACGCTTCGCTACGGTCATCCCCTTCGATGCAGCCGAGCCGCGCAGGAAATTTCCGGATGATCACGCGCAGTCGACCCCGTTTGTAGGCGCGACCGGAACGAAGTGAAGGTTGCATTAGGCCGTTAAGCAAACGGGCGGAGTTCTGCGCGTGCCGGAAATATCCTGAGCAGCGAGGGAATTCTTTTGTTCAGTGATAACTGAACAAAAGAACAAATCGCGGGGCGTGCTTTCTTTGGTTATCTTTCTTTGCACGAGCAAAGAAAGTAACTCGCGCGTGGTAAGCACGAAAAGAACAACTGCTTTTAAAAACTTAAAAGCTCTTAAAAAAGAACACCAAAAGAAAAACCACCCCTCTCCCTCAAGGGGAGAGGGAACTCAAAATGAGGGACAAAAAACAAGAAACCCGGCGATGCCGGGCTTCTCGAAATCAATAACAAGTAACAAAGATTATTTAATCTTCGCTTCCTTATACATGACATGTTTGCGTACAACCGGGTCGTACTTCTTGATTTCCATCTTTTCAGGCATGGTGCGCTTGTTCTTGTCAGTTGTGTAGAAGTGACCGGTGCCTGCACTGGAAACGAGCTTAATCTTATCGCGTGCCATGATAGTGCTCCTTAAACCTTTTCGCCGCGGCTGCGCATGTCAACCAAGACGGTATCGATACCTTTCTTGTCGATGATGCGCATACCCTTTGATGAGACACGCAGGCGTACCCAGCGGTTTTCGCTGTCGACCCAGAAACGGTGGGTGTGAAGATTCGGCAGGAAACGACGACGCGTGTGGTTCTTCGCGTGCGAGACGTTGTTACCCGACATTGGGCGCTTGCCGGTTACCTGGCATACTCTGGACATTGCTAAAGCCTCCAAAAAAATTCTATAGTTCGCGCGCCAAGCCGATACGGAACACGCGAAACGAGCCGCACTTTATACCAGAACGTCTGGCCTGCCGCAACACTGGGAAATCTTGACGATCGGCCGGAAAAGCCAATGATATCACTATAAATCAGTATGTTATATAGAGAATGGCGGGCTTCAGAAAGATCGCTGAAGTTGCCCGTGCTCGGCAAATGACCACGGTTCGCCGTCGCCGACGATGAAATGGTCGAGCACGCGGACCTCGATAAGCATAAGTGCCTCGACCAGACGCTCGGTAATGGCCTTGTCGGCACGGCTGGGTTCGGCGATGCCGGAGGGGTGATTATGGGCGAGGATCACGGCGGCGGCCTTATGGGCAAGGGCCTGCTGCACGACCTCGCGCGGGTGCACACTGGCGCCATCAATGGTGCCGAGAAACAGCTCTTCACAGGCGATCAGGCGGTGGCGGGTATCCAGGAACAGGCAGGCAAAGACCTCGCGGTGCCGGTCCCGCAGGCGGGCAGAGAGGTAGGCGCGGACCGCAGCGGGGTCACCGAAGGCGGTATCCCGTTCGAGGCTTTCCTGAAGGTGACGGCGGCCGAGTTCGAGCACGGCCTGCAGTTGTACGTACTTGGCCGGGCCGAGGCCGGGGCCTTCACAAAAGCTCGCCTGGTCGGCATCAAGCAGGGCGCGCAGGCCACCGAAACGGCTGAGCAGGTCGCGGGCGAGGTCCACGGCGGTCTTGCCCTGCATGCCTGTGCGCAGGAAGATGGCCAGTAGTTCAGCGTCGGAGAGGGCCTGTGGCCCGCGGTCGAGGAGTTTTTCACGCGGTCGCTCGGCGAGCGGCCAGTTACAAATGGTCATACATGCCTCCCTGGCAGCATTCGTCCCTGACGGCTCAGTCTACGCAGGAAGTTCCCCATGCTCAATAGGGAGTGAGTGGGCACTTATCTGCTAGAATCCCCCATTCTTATGAGTAGTCTTACCAACAAGCGCATCGTCCTTGGCGTGACCGGCAGCATTGCCGCCTACAAGAGCGCCGACCTGGTCCGTCGCCTGCGCGAGGCCGGCGCCGAGGTACGTGTGATCATGACCGCGGGCGGGCGCGAGTTTATTACCCCGCTGACCCTGCAGGCCGTCTCCGGTCAACCCGTGCATAGCGACCTGCTTGATGTCGACGCCGAGGCCGGCATGGGGCATATCACCCTGGCGAAGTGGGCCGACCTGGTGCTGATCGCCCCGGCCAGTGCCGATTGTCTGGCGCGGTTGGTGCAGGGCCGCGGTGATGACCTGCTCGGCGCCGTGTGCCTGGCGAGTAACGCGCCCCTGGCGGTGGCGCCGGCCATGAATCAGGCCATGTGGGCGGATGCGGCCACGCAAGGCAATGTCAAAAGTCTGCGCGGCCGTGGTGTACACATATTTGGGCCGGGAGAGGGCGAGCAGGCCTGTGGCGATATCGGTGCCGGTCGCATGCTCGAACCGGCCGAGCTGGTCAATGAGAGCATGGCCCTGTTCGTTACCGGTAGCCTGGCCGGTCTGCGTGTGCTGATCACGGCCGGGCCGACCCGTGAACCGATTGACCCGATGCGCTATATCAGTAATCGCAGCAGTGGACGCATGGGTTATGCCATGGCCGAGGCCTGTGTCGAGGCCGGTGCGCGCGTGACCCTGGTCAGTGGCCCGGTCTGTCTGCCGAGCCCGGAGCGGCTGACCCGCATAGATATCGAGACGGCGGCGGAGATGCTGGCGGCCGTCGAAAGTCGGCTGGCAGAGTGCGATATATTTATCAGCGCCGCGGCGGTGGCCGATTATCGGCCGGCACAGACGGCAGTACAAAAACTAAAAAAGTCAGAGGCGTCCTTCAGCCTTGAACTTGTGCGCACCGGCGACGTGCTGGCGCGGGTTGCGGCGCGGGAGGTGGCGCCGTTCACCGTCGGTTTTGCCGCCGAGACCGAAAACCTGAGCGACAATGCGCGCGGCAAGTTACAGGCCAAGGCCCTGGATATGATCGCCGCGAATATCATTGGCAAGGATGGGGATGGCGCGCCGCTCGGCGTGGAGAGCGAAGACAATGCCCTGAGCGTTTTCTGGCAAGGTGGCGGGCAGGAGCTGCCCAAGGCACACAAATCACAATTGGCACGGCAACTCGTTGCCCTAATCGGACAGAGGTACCATGAAAAGTAAAATTCAGTTAAAGATTCTCGACCCACGTATCGGTAATGAATTTCCTATCCCGGGTTACGCCACCGAAGGGTCGGCCGGCATGGACCTGCGCGCCTGCGTAGACGGCGCGGTTGAACTGGCCGCCGGTGATACCTATCTGGTGCCAACCGGCATGGCCATCCATGTCGCCGACCCGGCTTATGCCGCAGTGTTGTTGCCGCGTTCCGGTCTTGGTCACAAGCACGGTGTGGTGCTGGGCAACCTGGTTGGCCTGATCGATTCCGATTACCAGGGCCAGCTGTTTGTTTCCTGCTGGAACCGCGGTAAGGCGTCGTTCACGATTAATCCGGGTGAACGTATTGCACAAATGGTCATCGTGCCGGTCGTGCAGGCCGAGTTTGAGATCGTCGAAGAGTTTGACAGTAGTGAACGTGGTGCCGGGGGTTTCGGCCATACCGGTCGCCACTAGGGAAAGGGATTGTTCCACTAATGCACTTGCCTGCGTTTACATCGAGGAAGAAGAAAAATGCCAGGCTGAATCTGCGCCGGCATTTGTTACCGGGAGCCCTTATACTGTTTTCACTGGCGACCCTGGTGTATGTCTACCAGTCGGACTGGCGGCCGCCGGAGCAACCTGACCTGACGGCGACGTATCGTGCCGAGGCGCAGCAGTATGCGGCGTCCTTTGCCGATAGCTTGCAAGGTCTAAATCAGCGGCTCGATGCATTGGCCGCACAGCCGGGGCTCGCTGAACAACTCGCGGGTCAGGAGAGTGTCTTACTGACCGAGGCCGATGCACTATTACCCGGGTTGCTGAGCCTGCGCCTGATCGCCCCACGCACCACGCAGATTACGGATCATGCCCGGCCAACGCTGAGTTATGCCTGCTTTGACCTCGTCGCAGATTCTTCCAAGCCAGATAAAGTCGTCCCCATTGAGGCCCACCTGTACGGTGCCGATGTTCAGCATATCGATTTTGTCCGCCCGATACGTAATGAAGAAGGCGAGTGGGTCGGCGGCCTGTTGGCGAGTTTCAGTATCACCCTGTTATCGGCGTCGATGCCGGCCGTCAGCGAAGGTAAAGGTTATTTTGAGTTGCAGCAGGCGGGTCAACCCCTGGCCCGGGCCGGGGGGCATGCCGAGCGTGGACTTGATCCCTATACCTCGGCGGTGCATGGCAGTCGCTGGCGCATGGCCTACTGGCCGGCGACACGCGAGCTGGAACAGGCGGTTGATTATGCCGGCCAGCGTCTGCTGGCGGTGGGTGTAATTGCACTGATGATTTTTGTCTCGGCGCTGCTACTCGCATTTCGCAACGGGCGACACAGTAAGCCTATGCCTGATGATAAGAATGAAGTGGCGATGCCTGCCGAGAAACACGAAGAGGATACTGTTTCTCTCACCAGTTCAATCCTGGCAGAAGAGATTGGCAGTGATGTGTTGTTTCAAAGCACGGACGGTTTATTGGTTGTCGATGAGGAGGCTGCAATGGTTGGTGGTGATGACGTTCAGACTGAGGCAGGCAGCAAGCTCGATGCCTCCATTTTCAAGGCCTATGACATCCGTGGCATTGTCGACAAGACCCTGACGGAAGAGGTCGTGTACAACGTCGGTCGGGCATTCGGTAGTGAGGCACGTGCCCAGGGTGAGACAAAAGTTCTGGTGGCGCGTGACGGGCGTAACTCCGGACCGGCCTTGCTGGCACGGCTGAGCGATGGCCTGCGTGCGGCGGGTATCGATGTCATCAGTATCGGCATGGTGCCGACACCGGTGTTGTATTTCGCCGCGCAAACCCTTGGCACGGGTTCGGGCATCATGGTTACGGGTAGCCATAACCCGCCCGACTATAATGGTCTGAAGATGGTGATCGCCGGTAATACCCTGGCCTCGGAAGAGATCCAGGCCCTGCGTCAGCGTATCGAGACAAATGATTTCGACAACGGTGCAGGCAGTTTCATGGAACAGGATGTACTTGAACAATACATCAAACGCATCAGCGGTGATGTCATGCTGCTGAAGCGATTCAAGGTGGTGGTCGATTGTGGTAATGGTGCCGCCGGCGTCGCCGCACCACAGTTGCTGAAAGAACTGGGTTGTGATGTCGTTGAGTTGTATTGCGAGGTGGATGGAAACTTCCCAAATCATCATCCCGACCCGAGTCGTCCGGAAAACCTCAAGGATTTGATCGCGGCGGTGAAGGAACAGCAGGCCGACCTGGGCCTGGCCTTTGATGGTGACGGTGACCGCATCGGCGTGGTGACCCGCGAGGGCAAGATCATCTGGCCGGACCGGACCATGATGCTGTATGCCATGGACATCCTTGCCCGCAATCCGGGTGCCGAGATCATCTTTGACGTCAAGTGTTCGCGCAAGCTGGCCGAGGTGATCCGTGAACATGGTGGTGTGGCCACCATGTGGCAAACCGGCCATTCATTGATTAAACGCAAGATGAAGGAGAGCGGCGCCTTGCTGGCCGGTGAGATGAGTGGACATATCTTTTTCAAGGAACGCTGGTACGGTTTTGATGATGGTCTGTATTCTGCCGCGCGCCTGGTCGAATTGTTGGGCCCGATGACCGCAGATAAGACTGTCGCCGAGGTCTTTGATGCCTTGCCGGACAGTGTGAATACACCGGAAATCAATATCAGCATGGCCGAGGGCCAGCACCATGCCTACATGGAAAAATTTGTGGCCCAGGCGAGTTTCGAGGATGCCGAGATTACGACCATAGACGGCGTACGTGTCGATTTTGCCGATGGCTGGGGGCTGGTGCGTGCCTCGAACACAACCCCGGTACTGGTATTACGTTTTGAGGCCGACAGCGAAGAGGCCCTGGAACGGATTAAGAAAATTTTCCGTGAGCAGATGCGGGCCGTTGAGCCGGGCATTAACCTGTCATTCTGAATAAACGGCGTTATACTGCATAAAAATTTTTATACAATAAAATCGCAAAGAGTATTGCCATGAGCCTGACATCTGAAAACGCCATGAATATCGCCCACGTGCTGGGAGAGGCCTTGCCGTACATCCAGCGTTTCACCGGCAAGACCATTGTCATCAAGTACGGCGGCAATGCCATGGTCGATGACGCACTGAAGTCGAGTTTCGCCCGTGACGTCGTGCTCATGAAGCTCGTCGGTATAAACCCGGTGGTGGTCCACGGTGGTGGTCCACAGATCGGCCAGTTGCTCGAGAAGATCGGCAAACAGAGTGAATTCATTGAGGGCATGCGCGTCACCGACAGCGAGACCATGAATGTGGTCGAGATGGTACTCGGTGGCCTGGTGAACAAGGAGATCGTCAGCCTGATCAACCAGCATGGTGGCAAGGCCGTCGGTCTGACCGGCAAGGATGGCAGCCTGATCCGTGCCAGGAAGATGACCTTCACCCGCAATAAACCAGAGATGAAGGTGCCCGAGATCATTGATATCGGCCACGTCGGTGAGGTTGAGACGATTAATACCGCCGTTGTCGATATGCTGGTGCAGGGGGATTTTATCCCGGTGATTGCGCCGATTGGTGTTGGCAAGGACGGTCAGGCCTATAACATCAACGCCGACCTGGTTGCCGGTAAACTGGCCGAGACCCTTAAGGCTGAAAAGCTGATATTGCTGACCAACACCAAAGGCCTGCTGGATAAGGATGGCAAGCTGTTAACCGGGCTGTCATCACAGCGTGTTGATGAACTGATCGCCGATGGCACGATCCACGGTGGCATGTTGCCGAAGATTGGCAGTGCGCTGGAGGCCGTGCGTAATGGTGTGCAGACCTCACATATCATCGACGGCCGGGTTCAGCATGCCGTGATGCTGGAAATCTTTACCGACGAGGGTGTCGGCACCCTCATCCGCAGTTAATAGATAAAAAAGGAACAGCCATGTCGCCACGTGCAGACAAACAGGAACGCGGTACGCGTCGCCAGGCCATCCTTGAGGCACTGGCGCGGGAACTTGAAGAAAAACCCGGCGAGCGTATCACTACGGCACAGCTCGCGCGCGCGGTTGGGGTCTCCGAGGCGGCACTCTATCGTCACTTCCCGAGTAAGGCGAAGATGTTTGAGGGCTTGATCGAATTTGTCGAGGATACGATCTTCTCACTCGCCAATCGTATCCTTGCCGAAGAAAAGGAAGCCGTCACGCGTTGTGAAAAACTCTGCCTGTTATTGCTCGGCTTCGCCGAAAAGAATCCGGGTATGACGCGCCTGCTGGCCGGTGATGCCTTGACCGGTGAACATGCCCGCCTGCGCCTGCGTGTCAGTCAGTTCTATGATCGGATTGAAACCCAGCTCAAACAAATCCTGCGCGAGGCACGTCTGCATGGTCAGGTGATGAGCGATGCCCAGGTGCAGACACGTTCCTCGCTATTGCTGGCCCTTGTGGAAGGCCGCCTGCAACAGTTTGTGCGGAGTGGTTTTGAGCGTTCGCCGCTGGCACAGTGGCCGGCGCAATGGGCGAGCCTCGATTGTGTCTTGCGGGATTAGCGCCTACTGCACGCGGCGCTGGGGGCGCAGCTGGCGGTAGCGTTTTACATCGGCCTCAAACTGTTGGTAGATATTGTCTTTTTCGCCCTGCTTGTTGCTGACAAAGGCCTCGTATTGCTCGAGCTGAACCAGGGCCTGCTGGATATCCTTGCCGAGTTTCTCGGGGACCGGTTTACCGGCACGCTCGAGGTTGGCGGCCTGTTTGCGTAACTGGTTGAGGCGTTCTTCCGCCGCTTTCATGCTGCGATTGGTCAGGAGGATTTCCGTTTTAATGGACGTGATCTTACCGTCGCGGGCCATGACGATCTCGTCTTCGCTGGCGAAGGTATCCAGTAAGACACGGTCATGCGCGGCCTGTTCCTCGGCAAGGCGAGCCTTCTCTTCCTCAATAAGTTTGAGGCGGGCCTCCTCGGCGAGTTCTGCCTCGGTCCTGGCGCGCTCATGGTGCTTTATACGGGTACCTTGCTTGCTGATCTCATCATAACCCTGCTGGGCGTATTCGGGTGGCACGGCATTGCCACACTCACGAATGCCTTCGGCGTTGGTCCAGCATTTGATCTTGGCCAGGGCCGCGCCGGGGCTCAGGCCGAGGCCAAGCAGCAGGGGAAATATCAGTGTAAAGCGCTTGGTTTTTGTCACGATAGCTACCTGTTAGCGTAGAGGGTTACTGTAAAAAGAGTATAGCCAGCCCGTTTCTATTAGTCATTATGTAGCGGCGGAAGTTCGTCTGCCATGAACAAGGTCACAGTGAGAGCCGATTTACCATGCTTGATCAATTGTTATTATTCGTCATTTCGCTGCTGGCGAATATCTTTTCCGCCTTTGCCGGTGGCGGCGCGGGGCTGATCCAGCTACCGGCGTTGATTTTTCTCGGCCTGCCGTTTGCCGTGGCACTGGCCACGCACAAGGTCGCCAGTGTCGCCCTCGGTGTCGGCGCGACCATTCGCCATGCCCGTGAAGATGCCCTCGAGCGGCGCTTTGCCCTGTTCATGCTCGCCGCGGGACTGCCTGGTGTGGTGCTTGGGGCGAGCCTGATCCTGCAGGTGCCGGACCGTGCCGCGCAGGTGGCCCTTGGCCTTCTCACCGCCGGACTGGGCCTGTATTCGTGGTTAAAGAACGACCTGGGCCTGAATCATGCGCCGAGCCACCGCGATACCCGAGGGTTTATTATTGGTGCTGGGGTGTTGTTCATTATCGGTGTGCTCAACGGTTCGCTGACCTCAGGCACGGGGCTGTTCGTGACCCTGTGGCTGGTACGCTGGTTCGGCCTCGACTACAAGCGCGCCGTGGCCTATACGCTGATCCTGGTTGGCATGTTCTGGAACGGCCTGGGGGCTCTGACGCTCGGCCTGCTCGGAGATATCCGCTGGGACTGGTTGCCGGTGCTGTTGCTGGGTTCACTGCTGGGCGGTTATATCGGTGCGCACCTGGCGATCGTCAAGGGTAATCGCTGGATCAAGCGCGTCTACGAGGTCATTACCCTGTTGATTGGCATCAAGCTGATTCTTGGGTAAGACAGGTACCGGAATTATCGATACTTTCGTGTTATTAACGCAAAGGTCGCAACTAGGGAAATAGAAAACCCTGCCTTGGTAAACGCTTACCGTACCTGCCCAGGCTCAGGCTTTCGGGCCGTACTTGGCACGGTAGGCGCGGATACGCTCGAGGTCTTCGGCCAGTTGCGGTTTGTCTTCGAGGTAGGTGATGAGGTCGTCGAGCGTGACAATACTGGCAACCTTGATACCGTGACGCTTTTCTACGGCCTGGATGGCGGTCAGTTCACTGCCTCGGCCACGCTCCATGCGGTCCAGTGAGATTGCCACACCGGCCGGGGTGGCACGCGCGGCACGGATAATTTCCACGGACTCATCGACGGACATTCCCGATGAGATCACATCATCAATGATCAAGACACGACCCTTGAGCTTGGCGCCGACGGTGATACCGCCCTCGGCATGGTCCTTGGCCTCCTTGCGGTTGAAGACGTAAGGCACGTTGCGCTGGTGGTGGTCATAGAGGGCGACGCTGGCGGTGGCGACGAGCGGAATACCCTTGTAGGCCGGGCCGAAGATGCAGTCATATTCGATGCCGCTTTGCTCGATCGACTCGGCATAGTAGCGACCGAGGCGGGCGAGGCTCTCGCCGGTATTGAACAGCCCGCTGTTGAAGAAGTACGGGCTCAGGCGGCCGGACTTGAGGGTAAACTCGCCGAAGCAAAGCACGCCGGTGGCGATGGCGAAATCGAGAAATTCGTGCTGATATTCTTTCATGGTTGTAATGCCGTGTCCGTCTGTGGAATGCTATGGCGCGTTATCATACACGCTGAATGGGAAGGTTGGAACGCATGCGCATTATTACCGCGAACGTCAACGGCATCCGTGCCGCCGAAAAGAAGGGCTTTTTTGACTGGATGAAGCGTCAGCGCGCCGATGTCATCTGCCTGCAGGAGACCAAGGCCCAGGAGCACCAGCTCGAGGCCAATGACTATCATCCGAAGGGCTATCACAGCTATTTCTTTGATGCCGAGAAAAAGGGCTATAGCGGTGTCGCCCTGTATTGCAGGCAGGAGCCGGATGCCGTACGCACCGGCCTGGGCTGGGACCACTGTGATACCGAGGGCCGCTGGATCGAGGCCGATTTTGGCAATATCACGGTAGTTTCCCTGTACCTGCCTTCCGGTTCAACGAGTGAGGAACGCCACGCCAACAAGCTCGATTTTATGGACAAGCTGCGCGCTGAGATGAAAAAGATGCGCCGCCGTAAGCGCGAATATGTGATCACGGGCGATTTTAATACCGTGCACAAGGAGATCGACATCAGAAACTTCAAGAGCAACCGCAAGAACTCGGGTTGTACGGATGAGGAACGCCAGTGGATGGACGATGTGCTGAACAAGGATGGCTGGGTCGATGCCTTCCGCGAGGTGGTAAAGGGTCCGGACCAATACACCTGGTGGTCAAACCGCGGTAATGCCCGCGCCAACAATGTCGGCTGGCGCATCGATTATCAGCTGGTCACGCCCGGGCTGGGCGACAAGGTGAAAAAGGCCAGTGTCTATAAAGAGAAGTGGTTCTCCGACCATGCGCCGTTGACAATTGATTATGATATCTAGTAACGAGTTCGCGCATTCATTTTCCTTTTTTCGCCACCGCGCGCCACGAGGTCATATGTGATGCAACCGTCCTTTTGATAAGTTGTTTCTACCAGTATTCTTGGACGCGGCTTCACCTCAGGCGTCTTGTCGGCGTGCAAGCTAACGCTTCACACTACCGTCAGCAACAAAGCGAGCGAGGAACGAGCGGCGCTTTTTCTGTTCGAGCGCATGTGATGGTTAGGTTTCTTTGTTCTTTGGTATTCTAATGAAGTGGTAATACATAAATTTTTGTTCTTTATTGGCTGGAGTAATATGCACTTCGCTTTTCACCTCTATTAACTTAAACTCTTCCCCCAACTCCGCTGTAAGTTTCTCTACATCATATTGCACGATATCGAGCCCACTACATTTTTCCGGTCCACCGATTGAAAATGCTGCAATGATGAGATGCCCGCCTGACCTTAGTGCATTTTTTAATGCCTTGACGTAGGCTTTTCTATCGGATTTATCCGTTAGGAAATGAAACACAGCTCGATCATGCCAAAGTGAGAACTGATGTCTGGCATTAAATTGGGTTATATCAATTTCGTACCATTCAACGTGCCGTGCAAAATCGCCAAGCCTTTTTTTGGCACAGGAAAGTGCTTCCTTAGAAATATCTAAAACAGCCAAATTTGTGAAACCTTCCTTGCACAGGTGATCTACCAGCACTGAGGCACCACCCCCAACATCAATGATTGGCTCACCACTAGCGACCTGTGTGCCACGGATAAGCTCCAATGATAGAGATGGTTCCTTTTGGTACCAGCTCACATCTAAAGGGGATTTTTGTTGGTAGACGCTTTCCCAATGCGCTTTTTTGTCAAACACCATGCGAAATCTCTAGTTTTAAAACCTAGGCATAATGACTTTTCGCGAAGGACGCCGATCCAGTTGAACAATTTTTAATGTCGTCACCTAATCCTCAACAATGTCGTTTTTTAAACTCAAAATAAATGCAACAACGTCATCACATTCCTGTTTAGGAACATTTAATGCGACCATAGTATCACCCGCATGCCCCAAAAACACTGCCCAGTCACCTTCACTTATTTTCATGCCCTCATGTGATAATTTCATGTCCCGGCCAGTATAGTAAACTGGCCCACCTGCGTTTGAACATAAATAATCAATTAACAATTGTTTCTCTCTTTTGATGCCGTCATTACCTCTGTTCTGCCAGAAGCGGCCCAGTTGAGAATCTGATTGTAATCGTGGCAATAAATCATCGATAAAACCGGTGATGCCATCGTAACCGCCTAAACGTTCGTAAAGTGTTTTCTCAGTCATTGGATTTTCTCTGTGATTTATTTAATAGGTGTGACGTCAAGTTAACTGGGGTTCGCGATTTTTCGCCGATCTAGTTTAACGCCTTGTTGTGCGTTTTAGTGCTCATGCATATCAGTCATTTTTTCTGGGGCGAGTGCTGGAAACTTATGTACTGCGTATTGAGTATGGCAGCTAACACAGCTTTCACTTAGTTTTGAAAAATAAAAACCGACTAATTCCGGCTTTTTATTTTTGGCCGCTTGATTTAGCATGCCGGACAAATAATGAAATTCTTGATCTAGCTTTATGAATGATTCAGGGAGAGAAGTATGTAGTTCTTTTACTTGTTCGTCAGTAAGGCTTTGCTTCAAAATATAGCTGTTTTTCATTTTATGAGAAATATTTTCAATCTCACTCCAGTTTCCAGTGACATAAGCTGGAATTACAGACATCATTCCATTTTGTAATGCTAGCATTTCTTTCGTTAGCAGCTCGCGCAATTCAGGTGAAAGAGACTCTATACCAGAAATATCCTTTTTTGTTTCATGACTGTGCAAGTCTTCCCCATAACTTAACGAAGACAATAATGCTAAAGAGAGAAAGACAATACTAACTGCTAATTTCATAAATAATTCCGTTGTTAGTTTTTTGGTGCAAAATCGTTAAAGCTGTGGGGCGCGAGCTGCGAAACGTCCTATACGAGGACCTTGTGTGCACAACCATTGTTATCAAATACAATCATGAGTAAAAGGTTGATACACGACACTAATTGCTTTTAGCACCAACTGGCTTGGTTATCGGCCTTGTCGAGGACTTCTCTGACATTGGCCTCGAGGATGCGGTAGCCGAGGTTACCATAGAGTTTTTGCCGACCCTCATTGAGCAGGTAGGACGGCGAACCCTCAATGCGGTATTCATCGCGCAGTTCGATATCGCGCATGAGGGCGGCCATGGCCTGGCCGTTATCCAGCAGCTCTTCGATGGCGGCGGTGGGCAGTCCACCTTCCTCGGCGATGGCGAGTAATTCAGAGCGGGTATCGATGCGCCGATTATCGCGGAAAAAGGCCAGGCGTAATTGCCAGGCGGTTTCTTCAAAGCGTGTGCGGTCCTGGCAATCGCTTAAGCACTCACTGGAAATTTCGCCTTGCTGTTCGAGTAGTTGCACGGCCTTGAGGAACTGGTGGGCGGGTGCCGAGCTGCACGGTGCTTGTTCACACCAGAGTGCCTCATGGACCTCGACGTGCGGGAAGTCGACGCAGACCTTATGAATATGCTTGCCAAAGCCGATGAATCCCCCCTTGTCCTGCCAGCCCTCACTGATGCGGTGTTCGGTGTGACCGAATACGGGAATAAAGTGATGCTGGAGCGTGATTTGCTGGTTAAAGGCATGGCGCAGTTCATCAAGGCGTATCTGGGCCACGTAGGCCCAGATACATAAGACATCGGAAAAGTAATCAATGCGAACGCTTCTGGTTTTAGTCATTGTTTAGGAAGGCTTGGTTTTAAACAGCTTGTTGGAAAACAGGATCCCCGGACAAATCCCCGTGATCGCCGCCAGCAGCAGGAATATCGCCGGGATGTAGAGGACCCAGCTGGCAACCGCGAAACCGGTGTGCCAGATCCCGGCCCAGATGACGGCACTGATAACAAACAGGAAAAAACGTATCGGTGCACCGACCTTTTGAATAGTCATATCTCACTCCTTTCATCCTGAATGGACACAAGGGTGAGTATAGCCGCTTATGCATGCTAAAGTAGGCGGCAGATAACAAGAATCGCCCGGAGAACCCCTTGTCTGCACAGCCTCCTCTGCATAGCTGGCGCGAAGCCCTGCTGGTCTACACCCGCCCGCGTGTGATCGGCATGCTGTTTCTCGGCTTCTCCGCCGGCCTGCCGTTCCTGCTCGTATTTTCAACACTCTCTGCCTGGCTGACCGTGGCCGATGTCAGCCGCGCGACCATCGGTTTTTTTAGCTGGATAGGCATTACCTATTCCATCAAGGTGGTCTGGGCACCGGTGATCGATCGCCTGCCATTCCCCGTGCTGACCAAACATTTTGGCAAGCGCCGGGGCTGGATGCTGGCCGCACAGATTGGTATCGCCGGCGGCCTTTTTGGTATGGCCCTGACCGACCCGCGAGCGGACCTGACCGTGATGGCCCTGTTTGGCCTGCTCGTCGCCTTCAGTTCCGCGACCCAGGACGTCGCCCTGGATGCCTATCGCATCGAGGCCATCGATAAGGAATACCAGGGCGCGATGGCGGCCATGTATATCCTTGGTTATCGAATAGCCTTGCTGGTGGCGGGTGCCGGTGCACTATATATAGCGAATTTCACGGATTGGTCCCTGACCTACGTAGTCATGGCCATGCTCACCAGTGTCGGCATGCTGACGGTGTTGATTATCCGTGAGCCGGCGCATAAGATTTCCGCGGCCACGCGCGAACAAGAGTCACATATAGCCGAGCTGATTCTTCATGCCAGCCACCTGCCATCCCGCCTGCAACGCTTGCAGGCCTGGTTCAGCAGTGCGGTGGTCAGCCCGTTTGTTGATTTTATTTCGCGCTACGGCAAGCTGGCCCTGGTCATATTATTTTTTGTCGGCGTCTACCGTATCTCGGATATCACCATGGGTGTGATGGCCAATCCCTTCTATCTTGACCTTGGTTTCAGCATGATTGACATCGCCAATATTTCCAAGGTGTTTGGCTTCTTTATGACAATTGCCGGTGCCGCGACGGGTGGCATCCTTGTGGTGCGCTATGGTATCCACAGGCCGCTCATCCTTGGTGCCGTGCTCGTCGCCGTGACCAATTTATTGTTTGCCTACATGGCGACACTCGGCCCTGACAAGCTCTGGCTGGCGATCGTCATCAGCGCCGATAATTTCTCCGGTGGTCTGGCAGTGGCGGCCTTTATCGCCTATTTATCCAGCCTCACCAATGCAGCGTATACCGCCACGCAATATGCCCTGTTCAGTTCGCTGATGACCCTGCCGGCGAAGGTCCTCGGCGGCTTCTCGGGGGTGATCGTCGAAGGCTACGGGTATGAATGGTTCTTCAGTTATGCCGCGCTGCTCGGTGTGCCGGCGATCGTCGTTGCGATTTACCTGACCGTTAGCCCGGCGGCACGACAACTGCAAACCGAGGCCAATGGCAAGAAGGTCTAAGTTGCTTAGCGTACAGTGAGGTTTACGCCTTACCCTGTCCCCGCCCGGCGCGTTTCATCTTGATGACCCGAAGTAATAAACGGAACTCGAACACCATGAGCAGGGTGCCGATGGCGATCAGCACCGTGGCGAAGTCCTTGTTACCCAGTAAGGGGTGGATACCGAACCGTCCTTGAGGAAACCAAAAAACCCCAGGCCAAGAAAGACTGCGGCCAGGGTAGAGATGATGCTGAGCATAATCTGATTTTGTAACATTGTAATGGCGCCGTTAAATGTTTTTTAGGCCTTACTTTTTCTCGCCAAAGACCCGGTAGCCAATGATCGCCCCTGCCACGAAACCTATTGGCGTCATGACGAAAATACTAATGTTTGGTATTTGTGGTTCAAGTAACCAAATCTCGATTCGTACCGATATCATCCAGAAGAAGTAGGCAAACACCACACCAGCGATAATACTGAACAGGATTCTCATACAAATACCTCGCTTAAAGGCGAATAGATACTAAGCAGGTTCAAGAACCGGGCATTGGACGCGACAAAAAAGCGGAGGTCTACTTCCGCTTAAACCGATAAATCGCAATCTCACCCAACAAATTCGGCAACAACCGCATCCCCAGACCGGCCTTATGGGATCGGTCCACCACGGTGCGTTCAATAATATGAATGCCGTTATTCCGGCACAGGTGCTCAAAGTCGGTCAGCGTGCAGAGGTGAATATTCGGCGTGTTGTACCACTCGCTGGGCAGGATTTTGGTCACCGGCATGTGCCCACCAAAGGCCAATTGCAGGCGTGAGCTAATATGACCAAAGTTGGGAAAGGTGACAATGCCCTCATGACCGACGCGCAACATTTCATTAAGTAGCCGATCGGGGTGCTTGACGGCCTGCAGCGCCTGGGTCATGACAACAAAATCAAACGGCGCGCCTTCAAAGTCAGAGAGGCCTTCATCGAGGTCGGCCTGGATAACATTCACACCACTTTGTATACACTGGACGATGTTATCGATATCAATCTCAAGACCATAGCCCTTGACCTTAAGGGTGTCATTCAGGTGCTTGAGCAGGGTGCCATCACCACAGCCAAGATCCATGACGCGACTACCGGGGGTGATCCACTCACTGATGATCTGCAGGTCGGGACGCAGTTCGCTCATGCGGAGACCTCCTTCACCCGCTGGCTCATCCAGGCGCCGAAGACATCGAGGTAATGCTGAATGGGCAGCAAAAAGGCATCATGGCCATGAGGGGCCTCGATATCGGCATAGCTGACATTGTGATTGTTGTTACGCAGCGCACGCACGATCTCGCGCGAACGTTCCGGGGCAAAACGCCAGTCGCTGCTGAATGAAATCACCAGGAAGTTTGCCCGCGCATGTGACAGGGCCTTGCTCAGGTCATGGTCATAGTCGGCGGCAGGGTCAAAGTAGTCGAGGGCCTTGGTCATGAGCAGGTAGGTGTTGGCATCGAAACGGTCGACGAAGCTCTGGCCCTGATAGCGCAGGTAACTCTCGACCTGAAACTCGACATCGAAGCCATAGTTGATACGTCCTTCGCGGAGTTCACGGCCAAACTTTTCGCGCATCGCATCATCGGAAAGATACGTAATGTGTCCGAGCATACGCGCGAGCATCAGGCCCCGGCGCGGCACCACGCCGTGTTCGCTGTAGCGACCTTCATGGAACTCGGGGTCGGTCATAATGGCCTGACGCGAAACCTCGTTAAAACCGATATTCTGCGCGGTCAATTTTGGTGCCGAGGCGATGACGGCGGCATTCCTGATGCGGTCAGGGTAATCGATACTCCATTGCAGCACCTGCATACCACCGAGGCTGCCGCCGATCACGGCTTGCCAGCTGTCGATGCCGAGCCGGTCGGCGAGCAGGGCCTGGCTCTTTACCCAGTCTTTGACGGTGACGATGGGAAAGTCCGGGCCGTAGGTCTTGCCAGTGGCCGGGTTGATACTGGTTGGCCCGGAACTGCCCTTGCAGCCACCGAGATTATTCAGACTGACGACATAAAAGTGATTTGTGTCGATGACCTTGCCGGGGCCGATACAGGCATCCCACCAGCCGGGTTTGCGATCTTCCATGCTGTGGTAACCGGCGGCATGGTGGTCCGAGGACAGGGCATGGCAGATCAGGATGGCGTTCGATTTATCGGCATTGGCTTCGCCGTAGGTCTCGTAGATGAGGTCGTATTGCGGCAGCGTGCGACCACAGACCAGCGCCAGCGGGGCATCGAAATGCATCGTCTGCGGGCTGATTATGCCAACGGAGTCTTCCGGGATGCGATCAGGCATGGGGCGCTTTAAACTCTGCGAAGTACTTCATACGCAGAGTCTAAAGACAGCGCCGCGTGGTAGCAAGCCTGTCAGGAGGCGTCGGCGGCAGCGGCGCTATCTTCGTCACTCGATAGCGGTGCAACAAACGGCCTTTTGACCACCTCGAGCATCAGATTGATGGCCGATAACTGGCCTTCGAGTGACTGCAATTCCTTTTCCAGTTCCTCGATCTTGCCTTCCAGGGTGTCACGCGACTCGCTGATGCGGCGCAGGGTCTCCAGGCGCTTCTCAATGGCCTGTTTGTGTTCCTTGACCTGGGCGGTGATAGGCCCGATGACCTCTTTGGACCAGCGGCTGGCCTCCTGGTTAGCGTTGAAGAAGATATTGCGTGCCTTGCTGACCATGGAGATAAAGAACTTCTTCACCACGAAGCCCTGCTCACTCATTGTTGTTACCGGGCTCTTGCGGAACAACTCGGCCTCGCGGTAGAGCAGGTCGAGTTCCTTCTTGAAACGATCAGTGGTGAACAGCTTTGGTTTCATATCCTTGAAACCGTGCTCCTTGTGGAACTTGTGATAGATCGCACGTACCAGTTTGTGGATCTCGAGTGCCTGTGTCGAGGCATTGTCCATAGTCTGGGTTACGTTATCAAAGAAGGACTTCATGCCGCCCTTCATCCCGGCGGTGGTCCAGCTGCCTGTCATGTCCTTGCGGGTCTGCGCCACGAGCTTGTCGAGGGTGGTCAGGTCGAGTTGCTCAAGCAGCTTGGCGGCATAATTGCCCATGATGCGTTTGCTGGTGCTCAGGTTCTCGACGTTCTTGTTGTAAACAATCTGCTCCTCGCGGGTCTTTTTCAGCAGGTGCATAATGACGTCGGCATTCTTACCGCAAAGGGTCTGCAATTCAGCATGTTGTTTGTTGGTCTGATCGACACGCGCCTGCAGGGTGGTGCGGTCATTCTCGATCATGGCACCGATCTCGGCGATGATGTTCTCGCTGATGATATGGTGTTTCTCGGGCAAAATATCACGGCTCAGGGCATGTTCGAGTGCCGGCAGGCCACTGTTGTTGAGTAGCACATCATCCTCCTTGACGCGCGCCAGCAGGCCTTTCTGCGCCGAGACAGGGAAAATATTGTCACGATCAATGCGGAGTTCTTCAGCGGTTTTCCTGCACTGGCTCTCGATACTGTCGTGGATTGCCTTGGGTTCCTTGAGCTCGTCCCAGAGTGTGTCGATCTTGTTCATCACCACCAACAGGCCCTTGTTGTGGCTGAGGCGGTAGGTATTGATATGGTGATGCCACATGTCCATGTCAGACTTGGTGACGCCGGTATCGGCACCAATCAAAAACAGCACCGCCTGTGCATTCGGCAGCATGTTCAGGGTCAGTTCCGGCTCGCTGCCAATAGCGTTCAACCCCGGGGTATCGAGCACGACCAGGCCCTGTTCCAGCATCGGGTGCGGGAAGTTGATCATGGCGTGACGCCAGCGCGGGATTTCGATGTGCGTGGTGGTAATGTCCTGCGATTCGAGATGCGCATACTGTTGCTCATCATAGAGACCGAGTTCCCTGGCACGCTCAACGCTGACACGCTTGGTACGCGTGACCTCAGAGAAGGCCTCGGCGAGACTGTCGGCGGAATCGATATCGAGGTTGATGTTGGTCCACTCGATCTCATCCTGCTTTAATTCGGCAATGCTCTTTTCATCCAGGCGGGTTTCAATGGGCAACAGGCGGATATAGGGACGCTCGGCGCTGCTATCGTAAAACAGTTCGGTTGGGCACATGGTGGTGCGGCCGGCCTGTGAGGGCAGCAGGCGGCGCTTGTACTGCGAAAAGAACAGGGTATTGATAAGCTCAGTCTTGCCACGTGAGACTTCGGCGACAAAGGCAATCGTGATCCTGTCTGACTTCAGGGCCTCGAGGGTTTCGTAGATGCGCAGATCATTTTCCGGCGCGCTCAGGCCGTTGTCTTCCAGCCATGCCTGGTAATTGCCGATCTCGCGGATCAGGTCGTTTTTCCATTTTGCGTAGGCCTCGACCTGCTGCATTAACTCATTATTCATGGCAAAACATTCCTCGACCCCGGCGTGGGGGTGTAAAAACCCATCTTCAGGGTAAAGTTCCGGATGGTGGGATTCCGTGAAGCCGGTCACGTTTTTTTATTGATTCTATATACTTTACTTATAGACCCTGTGGAAAAAAAATCAGGTATGTTTTTGGTATCGGTAGCAACTCTATGAAACTTGAATGTTTTTTACTCATTCCCACGGGTCACTCCCGGCGGGAGTTGTCGTGGCGCGCGGATGCGCAGGCGCTTGTTGCGTTGGCTGTCGCCGCTCTCCAGCATGACCTGTTGCGGGGCAACACCACAGGTCTTGGCAAGAAATTTGCGCAACAGGCCATTGGCCTTGCCCTCGACCGGCGGCGCGGTGAGGCGGATCTTCAGGCGGCCGTCTTGTTCGCCGATGATTTCATCACGACTGGCCCGCGGCTGCAGGCGCACCAGCAGGATCAGGTCTTCTCCCTGCCAGCGGTAGAAGGTGTCCATGAGAGTGCCTAGTAGAAGACGATCCGTGCCAGGCCGACGGGGAAGCCGAGTTTTACGGTCAGGCCGATGAGCGGCGGCATGAGCAGCATGCGTAGGATATAGATGCCCAGGATCACGGCCATGGGTGAGAGGTCCATGCCACCGATCGGTGGGATCAGCCGACGAGCCGGGCGCATCAGGGGTTCGGTGAGGTTGGCGATCACGGAGGCGACGGGGTTGTAGGTACCGGGGTTGATCCAGCTCAGCAGCGCGAGGATAAAGATGCCGAACAGGTAGACATATAAAAGGAGCGAGACCAGCTTGGTGATGCTGGCCATGAGCAGGCCGGGAATGCTCAGGCCATCACCGAAAGCACCGCTGAAAAGGCCGAGCAGCAGCAGCGCCACACACTGTAGGGCGAACAACAGCACCAGCGAGGCATTATCGATGCCACCCCAGCCGGGGATCAGGCGGCGAAGCGGTCGCAGGGCCGGGTTGGTGACCTTGACGATAAATTGCGAGATAGGATTGTAGAAATCGGCGCGCACGGTCTGTAGCAAAAAACGCAGCATGACAACGAGTATGTACAGGCCAAACAGGGTATCAATGAGGAAGATAATCGGTGCGGCGAGGTAACCATTACCCATTATTTTGCCCCCAGTTGGTCGGCCAGTTCGGCAGCGCGGTCATTGGCGGACTGCAGTGCCTCGATAAACAGCGCCTCGAGCCCGCCCTCGCGCAGCACGGACAAGGCGCGTTCGGTGGTGCCGCCCGGCGAGGTGACGCGTTCGCGCAGGATGGCCGGGTCTTCGCTGGATTCGAGGGCCAGTTTGGCGGCGCCGAAGGCGGTCTGGATAGCCAGCAAGCGGGCCGCATCGGCCTCAAGGCCGAGGGCCTTGCCGGCGCTCGCCATCACCTCCATGACATAGAAAAAGTAGGCCGGGCCACTGCCGGAGAGGGCGGTGACCGCGTCAAGCTGGGCCTCATTCCCCAGCCACAGGGTGATACCGACTGCCCGCATGATGGATTCGGCCAGTTCGTGCTGACTGGCGCTGACCTGTGCATTGGCATACAGGCCGGTGGCCCCGCTCTGCACCATTGCCGGGGTATTCGGCATGGAACGGACTATCGCCGTATTGCCTCCCAGCCAGCGATCGATGTCGCTACTGCGGATGCCGGCGGCGATGGAAATGATCAAGGGTTGCTGTTGTTGCACGGCCTCGGCCATGGCACTGCAGATCTCGTGCAGGGCCTGGGGCTTGGTGGCCAGTACCACGGCCTGGGCCTTGGCAACGGCCGCAGAGTTATCGGTCTCAGTATGGATACCGTAGCGGCTGGCGAGAGCCGCACGTTTGTCGGCATCGGGCTCGGCGACGTGGATACAATCGGCGGCGTAACCATCAGCAATCAGGCCACCGATAATGCTGGCGGCCATGTTACCGCCACCGATGAAGGCAATATGAGATGTAGTCATAGGGGCAAGATAATGCCAGTTAAGGTTTTATACAAGGCCGGGTTGTTGGGACTATTTTGAGTTTCGAGCTGGGAACGCAGAGGGCGCAGAGGGCGCAGAGGCGCAGAGAGCGCAAAGGATCTATAAAAGGGCATTTCCCGATGGATTCAACTTGTCGAGTAGAGGGTTATAAATACGGGGATTTCTTTTCCTGTCAGGTGAGGGTAAGAGGAAAACACTGTGATTTTCAGTTAAAAATAGAGAACAGCAGATTTTTAATCGATATTTCTTCGCGACCTTTGCGACTCTGCGCTAATAACTCAGGAGTCAGGTACTTCTTGTTCCGAAAATGGCTGTGCCGATACGCACCAGGGTGCTGCCCTCGGCGATCGCGGCCTCAAGATCATCGCTCATGCCCATAGACAGGGTGTCCAGTTCAAAGCCCTCGGCAATCAGCTGTTGCTGGCACGCGTACAGGGCGCGAAAGGCCGCGCGCTGTATCGCGACATCATCGCTGGCGGCGGGGATGGCCATCAGGCCACGCAGGCGCAGGTTCGGCAGCGTGGCAATGGCCCTGGCGAGCGGCAGCACCTCATCCGGGCTGACGCCGGCCTTGCTGGCCTCCTGACTGATATTGACCTGCAGGCAGATATTTAAGGGGGCGGCACCCGGTGGGCGTTGCTCATTGAGGCGGCGGGCGATCTTTACCCGTTCCACGGTGTGCACCCAGTCAAAGTGCTGGGCAATATCGCGGCTCTTGTTCGACTGGATCGCACCGATAAAGTGCCACTCCAGGTCCAGGTCGGCCAGTGCGGCGATTTTCGGCAGGGCATCCTGCAGGTAATTCTCGCCAAAGGCCCGTTGCCCCGCCGCGTGGGCCTGGCGGATATCCTCGGCCGGGCGGGTCTTGCTCACCGCGAGTAACTGCACGGAGTCTGGATTGCGGTCACTGCGCTGGGCGGCCTGCTCAATGCGTTGTTTAACGGCCAGCAGCCGGGATGTGATGTCGGTCATACCAAAATCTGCGGTTAGGCTATACTGTAGAAAAAATTGACCGAACCGATAAGGAACTGTCGGCCTGTAGTATATACGATACGATTAACAATATTTTCTGCATAACGAGAAAGTCCCCCGGGAGGATTCAATGGATATTGCTGAACTACTTGCCTTCGGTGTGAAGAACAACGCCTCGGACCTGCACCTGTCCGCCGGCCTGCCACCGATGATTCGTGTCGATGGTGACATTCGTCGTATTAACGTGCCAGCACTGGATCATAAGCAAGTACACAGTCTCATTTACGACATCATGAACGACAAACAGCGTAAGGACTTCGAAGAATTTTTCGAGACCGACTTCTCGTTTGAAATTCCAGGCCTGGCGCGTTTCCGCGTCAATGCCTTTAACCATAACCGTGGCGCGGGTGCGGTGTTTCGTACCATTCCCTCGCGTATCCTGTCGCTGGAAGAACTCGGTGCGCCAGCGGTGTTTAAGGAGATCTCCGATGTGCCGCGTGGCATTGTGCTCGTCACCGGCCCGACCGGTTCCGGCAAGTCGACCACACTGGCCGCCATGGTCGACTACAAGAACGATAACGAGTTTGGGCACATTCTTACGGTTGAAGACCCGATCGAATTTGTTCACGAGAGTAAGAAGTGCCTGGTCAACCAGCGTGAGGTGCACCGCGATACACTGGGTTTTAATGAGGCGCTACGTTCGGCCTTGCGTGAAGACCCGGATATTATCCTCGTTGGCGAAATGCGTGACCTGGAAACTATTCGCCTGGCCCTGTCTGCGGCGGAAACCGGGCACCTTGTATTCGGTACCCTGCATACCAGTTCTGCCGCCAAGACCATCGACCGTATTATCGACGTGTTCCCGGCCGCAGAAAAAGATATGGTGCGTTCGATGTTGTCAGAATCCCTGCGCGCAGTTATTGCCCAGACCCTGCTGAAAAAGATTGGCGGTGGCCGTATTGCTGCGCACGAGATCATGATCGGCAATCCGGCGATTCGTAACCTCATTCGAGAAAACAAGGTCGCGCAGATGTACTCCGCCATCCAGACCGGCCAGGCCGTCGGCATGCAGACCCTCGATCAGTGTCTGAAAGACCTGGTCGCCAAGGGTCAGATCACGGTACAGGATGCACGTATGCGTGCGGTAAACAAGGAACAGTTTTCGTAAGCGGATTGTTCCACACGATATTCTGAAAACTAAGGTATACAGGCATGGATTTTGATTCGCTGCTCAAACTCATGGTACAGAAAAACGCATCTGACCTGTTCATCACCGCCGGTATGGCCCCGTCGCTGAAGGTCAACGGCAAGATCACGCCGGTGACCAAGAACACCTTGACCCCGGGCCAGGCCATGGAAGTGGTAGAGGGGATCATGAGTGAGGCACAAAAGAAAGAGTTTCACGATACCCATGAGTGTAATTTCGCGATCTCGGCCTCCGGTATAGGACGCTTCCGCGTCAGTGCCTTTATCCAGCGTAACCATGCCGGCATGGTACTGCGAAAGATCGAAACCAAGATCCCTTCACTGGAAGAGCTGCGTCTGCCGGCGATCATCAAGAACCTCGCCATGGTCAAGCGTGGTTTGGTATTGTTCGTCGGTGGTACGGGCACCGGTAAGTCGACCTCGCTGGCGGCGATGATCGGCTACCGTAACAAGAACACGACCGGGCATATCATCAGTATCGAAGATCCGATCGAATACATTCATCAGCATGATGGCTGCATCATCACCCAGCGTGAAGTCGGCCTGGATACCGATTCATTTGAAACGGCACTGAAGAATACCCTGCGTCAGGCACCGGATGTCATCCTCATTGGTGAGATCCGGACCCGCGAAACGATGGAGCACGCGATCACCTTCGCCGAGACCGGTCACCTCTGCCTGGCGACCCTGCACGCCAACAACGCCAACCAGGCGCTGGACCGTATTATTAACTTCTTCCCGGAAGACCGTCGTAACCAGTTGCTCATGGACCTGTCACTGAACCTGAAGGGTATTATTGCCCAGCAATTGATCCCGACCCCGGATGGCAAGGGCCGTCGCGCTGCGATCGAGGTGCTGATCAATACACCGCTTGCCGCCGACATTATTCGCAAGGGTGCGGTACACGAATTGAAGGAACTCATGCGCAAGTCCAACCAGCTGGGTATGAGGACCTTCGACCAGGCGTTGTATGAACTGTATACGGCCGGTGAAATCACTTACGAAGATGCCATTCACGCTGCCGACTCAGCCAACGAACTGCGTTTGATGATCAAGCTCGGCGACAAGGCGGCTGCCGAAAACATGGAATCGGCCGTTGAGGGTATGACCCTGATGGAAGAAGATGACAATAGCCCCGGGGGCGGGCTGTCATTCTAGTTTGCTGACGCGAAGTGACACGGGTGACTTAGGGCTGCCAGATTAAAAAGACGATTATCGATCACTGTTTCATCATGAGTTAGTTTTTCACAATTAACGACGATGCAAGCGTATTGAGTGCAGCAATGGTTTCGGCGGAGAAGTCCTGAGAAATCTTGTCTTCCACCAATGCAACCTCGCTTTTGGCCAGGGTCAGCCGGTTCAGGCCGGACTCAGTCAGCTTGATGTAAAAAGAGCGCTTGTCATTTGGGTTATTAATGCTTTCAACAATCCGCGCCTTAAGGAGGTTGTTGACTAACACACTCATGGTGGCGCGCGTGACATTCAAATGCCGACTCAGGTCCGAAACCGTAATTTTTCCGGAGCACTCCAGGAAGAGCATGGTACGAAACTGCGGCAGGCGCAATCCGGAATACATCAACGCCAGATTCAGTTTCCTCTCAAATGTCTGAGTGGCTTCCAAAAGCTCGATAACGCGCAAAGACTCCATAATCATGCCATCTTTTTGTAACTAGTTAGTTAGGCTAACAATCAAAAAACATATTCACTATATTACCTTATTTTAATACTCTTTAAACAGGTCGGCGGATTGATATATCCCGCCATTAATGAATATAAAACAGAACCAGCCTGATTATAGGAGAGATACGATGAGTGCAGTAATTGGAAGTAATGCCCTGGCAGAGGTTTCACTCGAAAATAAGATAACAGACCTGGAAGCCCAGGTGAAAGAGCTTAAGCACAGGATGCCCGGAGATAAAGTCTCAATAATCGTCTTATCAGGCGATTTTGATAAAGCCATGGCGGCATTTATGATGGCCAATGGCGCGATAGGTATGGGCATGGAAGTCACCATGTTTTTTACCTTTTGGGGATGCTCGGTGATCAAAAAAGGGCGAAAGCTAAAAGGTAAAAAATTCACACATAAACTGATCAATATGATGCTGCCTGCAAACAGCAAGGATCTGGCGCCTTCACAAATGTCTTTTGGCGGCATTGGCCGAAAAATGTTTAACTACATGATGAAGGGTCAAATGTCTTCACTGGAAGAACAAATTGAGATCGCAGTAGAAGCCGGGGTGACTTTTCAGGTGTGCTCTCCGTCACTGGGTATGATGGGCTTTGATGAAGATGAATGGGCCGTACCCGTTGATATTTGTGGGGTTGCGGCCATGTATGAAGTCGCCTTGAATGCGCGGACGGCCTATTTTATATCCTAGTGATCAAAATGGCAGGCATGAAATTCCAAGGGGCCAGTAGCACATATAAAATTGCATTTCTATGTGCTACTGCGACCTCGATTTTCGCTGTTATGACGTTTAATGGATTCTGAATGATCTCCTGGCACTTATAATCACCCTCGCCAGGAGTGATATCCTTATTTTATAAGCCTCAACAGATCTGCCCATAATTGCGCAAAGTCATCCCCCTTAAGGGAAATAAGGATGGCACCACATACCATGAGCACTGCGCCTGCAAACGTTCGCCATGTCAGCATTTCTGAAAGAAAAACTGAGGCGAGAATAATAACAAAGACGATACTCAGGCGATCGATAGCCACCACAGCGGAAACCATGCCATCGCGAAGGGCGAGAAAATAAAAAAGCCATGATAGCGCACCGGCAATACCCGCCAATACCAGCAGCCCCCATTCCTTTCCGCTAAGGTCGATGACGGTGAAATTGTGAAATTTACCCAATCCCCAGGCAAGCACCAGAAGAAAGGCCGCCATGATGATTGAGCGTAGCGTGGTTGCTAGCGTCGGATCGACTTCACGGAGTCCAAGTTTTGCAAAAATAGCAACGAGTGCGGCCGTGAATGCAGACAGGAAGGCATAAACAATCCACATATTTTTATTCTCCGGCTTTATATTCATAGGAGTTTATTCTTGTGAGTAGGTGGGCGGCTAGCGACGAAGCCCATCACAGTGATGATACGTAGGATATATTGTAGGCATATATTCATCTGGCATTAACCACCGAATGCAGTAAAACTCAGGCCGATATAAACACCGTAGCCAGACAGGAGTATGCCACCCTCCAGACGGCTTAGGCGCCGCCCCGTATACAAGAATAATAACAGGATCAGAGACGCCCCCAGCATGACCCATTGGTCGAATTGCAGAATTCTTGCGTGGACGGGGAGTGGTTGCAGCAGGGCGGAGATACCCAGAATCCCCAACAGATTAAAGATATTGCTACCCAGCACGTTGCCAACGGCTACATCGGCATGCCGACGTAATGCCGCGATCACCGAAATGGTAAGTTCCGGCAGAGAGGTACCCACGGCTACCAGGGTCAGGCCAATTACGGCCTCGGAAACGCCAAGCTGTTCGGCAATCCCGACGGCCCCCATGAGTAGCACCTGCGAGCCCACAATTAACAGCAATAGCCCCGTTAGCACGGTCGTAACCGTCCATGTTACGGATTTTGGCAGGGCGGTAAGTTCTTTGGCTTCGGCCTTGTGTAGTTCTGCAGAAGGTGCGGCATGATAGCGTTCGCTCCAATAGGCCCATACCAGGTAAGCCACCAGGGCCATCAAGAACATCACGGCGTCGGCGGGACCCAGCGTGCCGCCCCCGATCAGGACCAGAAACATGAACAATATGCTCGCCGCAACCATCGTCACAGCGTCCCGGCGTAATGCCAGCGGTTTGACTGCCATCGGTGTGATCAGCGCACATATTCCAAGAATCAGCAAAATATTGCCGATATTACTACCGACGACATTGCCAATAGCAATATCCGGCCGCTGGCTTACTGCGGCATCGACAGAAACCACCAACTCCGGCGCCGACGTGCCGAAGCCTACGATAACGATACCACTTAGCAATGGCGATACACCGAGGCGCCTGGCAGCCGTCAAGGCACCCCGGATCAATGCTTCACCGCCAACGGTAAGCAAGGCCACCCCGAGTACCAAAAACAGAAGATTTATCACGGTTCAGGGCCTCCGGGCATAGGGATGGGAGTCTTGATAGAGAACATGTCTTGTTTTGTCTCCACAGGTGCCGGGTTTTTGTAGGCTGACTACCTAATTATATAGTATTCTTTTTTGCGTCAAGCCTGGCATCAAATTTTTCTTTATTGATAATGAATCGCTCATGCCGGCCCCTGGAGATCAGGTCGATGCCATCATGGGCCTCCACGTCAAAAACAAGTTTTCTGCCTTCGACTGCAATCAAGACAACGCTAGCCGTGACCTCAAGGCCCGGTGGTGTTGCCGCTTCGTGGCTCACATCAATGTGCGTGCCAACGGTTTGCTCTTGTGGCCAGTCGAGATGCGGCTTAATGGCCTTGATGCAGGCCCATTCGAGGAAACCAACCAGGAAGCCGGTAGCAAAGACTTCAGGCATGGCCATGAACTCGTCTGACTCCGGATAGAGCGCCGGAACAGTTTTCGACGACGGGACAATGAATCGGTGCTCGTATCGGATACCGGGTTTCAGGGATTCTCTCATCGATCTCTCCACTGGCGAGAAAAATGTTCCTCAAGAAGTGCTTGTTAGCATTTTATGTGCGGCGCAATACTTGCTGGACAAAAGGCCACTTTTTTTCTGTATAGGTCTCTCGGTCTTCCTTATATGAAGTTGCCAGTTTTCTTTTTAAGTTTGCATACTGCGTTGCAATTATTTTATCTGAACGCAAAATATCACGAAATTTAATACGCGCTTTCCACAAAGGGCTTTCAAAAGGTATTAAGTGGAGGTGATGTGTTCTAAAAGCATCTGATGGTTTACAAAACCAATGCATTACATCCGTTTTATACGGCCAATATTCGTAACCATGTTCTACCAAGGTTTCAATTGCCGGTTTAGATCCTTCAAGGGACTTTACACCAAACATTACATCAATTACCGGTTTGGCAACCATATCCGGTACTGCTGTGCTGCCTACGTGTTCAATACCGCCGAAGTTCCACTCCCCTACAATGGCTATTAAATGGTTTTTTTCGATCTCGAATCTTTCAGGCCATGAAGGATCATACTTTTCTAAAATTACTGATGCTCGTTTCATATGATGCCATTTCCTTGGAATGCTACGCGCCCACGTAATGGACTTATTTGAAGAGCCAGTGGAAAACCAGCTACTCTTGATGCGTTTGTTAAGCTTAATAGTGATACTTCACGAGAGAGAAATTGTTTCTAATATTACAAACAATTTCTCTCTCGTACCTATTTCTATTATACGTGAACGTTCCTATGTTAGCCGGCACCATTAGTCTTGTAATGCTTTTCTAGTCTTGACGAAACCTTGCCCCACTCGGTACTGCTAACACGCTGCTGATGTAACTTGAATGCACCTTGAGAAGTAAACTCTTCGTATACATTAAATCGATTCTTATTCTCATGATCCTGAGATACTTCAAAGACTAAGCAGCCTTCTTCCCGCCGGGTTAATTGAATGTGATTCGCAAGCTCTCTCTTTACAGCAGCGAGGTCAGAATCAGCCACAAGAACATATCCTTCCAGAATAACTTTCGACAACTCTGACTCCTTTTAGATGTATAACGTAAAGTTGAGGGGCGCGCTGCTTTTGGCGCGTCCCTCTCGAACCCCGTGTTAGGCGCGCGCATTTCGCGACACCCACCAAGCAATAGGTAGCAAAAGAGCCAACGCACCGCCTTGGAGTATTGGAGTCATTAACACAGCGATAGCTCCCTGTGCATCTCGGTGCCAGAAAATGACATCCGCCAAAAATAAAATGCCCCCAATGGTCACTATGACTGCGACAACATACCAATGAAAAGATGCTGTTCCTTTACGCTGCAAGATTAATAGTGCTACGCAAATAATTACATAAGGGAGGATTAGCCAGACTGCGAAAAACACAAACGCACCAGTACTGGTCGGTTTAAGTGCGCTCACAAAAAAGATGGTAGTACACGCAGCAACGGCCATTAGGATGAAGGTAGTATGCGCTATCCATTTCATGGTGAGTGGCTCATTCCTCCATAGCGCCTAACTATAATTAGAAGGCCTAAAACGCCCCTTTCAAATAGACCTTTTGGGTTCTGATAAAAACAGACTTTACTATAATCAATGGATTAATGTTTTTTATAGGGCCTTTTTTAATAAAAATTAGTGCTGGTTAGTCGACCTCTCCCCAGAGGGCAGGATCGAGCATCGCCCAGTGGCGCGGCAAAATCAATAGCAGGGTGGGGATCTGATTGATGATTTAGGAATGATGATTGATGAATAAAAGATCGATCATCATTCATTAATCTTAAAAGACGCTTCTAGCGTCAAACACCGGCCCGTCGACACAGACGCGTTTCATGGCGGGGCCGTTTTCTGTCTCAACCTTGACTACGCAACCGGCGCAACCGCCGACCGCGCAGGCCATGAATTCTTCGAGCGAGACCTGGCAGGGCAGGTCGTATTCGGCGGCGAGTTTGGCAACGGCCTCGAGCATCGGGTGTGGGCCGCAGGAAAAGATTTCTACCTGGTTTCTTTCTTCTTCGCTCAGCGCATCGAGCCAGATGCGGGCGAGGTCGGTAACGTAACCTTCATAACAACCTGGGTAGCCTTGCAGGCTCGCCAGCCGGCAGATGACGCCCCAGTCTTCCATGAGTGGCATGCTGCCAATGACCTCGGCGGGCAGGCCGGGGATCATGTGTTGCGAGGGCTGGACCTTGAACGGAAAGGGCACTTCCGAACCGAGGATGACAAACGGTTCGTGATCGGTGTTGCGCAGGCTGTCGGCGATGAAGACCATCGGCGGCATGCCGACGCCACCCCCGATCAACAGTGGTCGCTTGCGCTCGGCGCTTGGCGCAAACGGACGGCCGATGGGACCCATGACACTGACGGTCTCACCGACCTTGCGTTCTGCGAGCAGGCGGGTGCCGTGGCCGAGGGCCTTATACAGCAGGTCGACATAACCGTTGCTGGCATCGACGCGCATGATCGAGATCGGTCGACGCATCGGCAACAGTTCGGCACAGCGAATGTGGACAAAACTGCCCGCCTCGGCACTGGCGGCGATCTTCGGTGCCTGCAGGCGCAGGATGTATTGATCACCGGCAAAGGCATCGTGCGAGAGGATCACGGCATCTTCAGTGAAAATCGTGTTGCGGTGTGGTTCGAGGTTACTCATAAGCGTGGGTCATTCTTTGCGGGTATCAAACACGAGCCGGCCACCGACGAGTGTCTGCGTGGCGCGGGCCGGCATTTCCCAGCCCTTGAAGGGGGTGTTGAGGCCGCGACTATACATGCTCTCGGCGCTGACAAACCAGCTGGCCTGCGGGTCAAGGATACAGACATCGGCCGGTGCGCCGGTATTCAGGCGACCACTCTTCAGGCCGAGGATATCCGCCGGGCTGACGGTGACCTTGGCGAGTGCCTCACTGAGTGACAGCACGCCCTCATTGGCGAGGCGCACCACCAGCGGCAAGAGGGTGTCGAGGCCGGACAGGCCGGGTGCCGTCTCGGCGAACGGGGCCTGCTTGGCGTCCGGTTCGTGCGGTTGGTGGTCGGAACAGATGGCGTCGAGTGTGCCACGGTTGAGGCCGTCGCGCAGGCCGTCGCGATCACGTTCACTGCGCAGCGGCGGGATCAGGTGACAGGCACTGTCGAAGTCGCGGATATCGACCTCGGTTAAATATAAATGGTGTACGGCGACATCACAGGTTACCGCCAGGCCATCGTGACGGGCGCGGGCGATCATGTTCAGGGCGCGTGAGGTCGAGAGGCGACAAAAGTGGGCGCGGACGCCGGTCTGTTCAATCAGCTCGAGGTCGCGGGCCACCGCCACGGTCTCGGCGGCCTCGGGGATGCCGGGCAGGCCGAGGCGGGTCGCCAGCGGGCCTTCATGGACACAGCCGTGACCGCTCAGGGTCGGGTCATTGGCGTGAATGAATACGGTCATGTCGTGTGTGGCCGCATACTCCAGGGCGCGACGCAGGACGAGGCTATTGGTCAGCGGTCGTTTGGCGTTACTCAGACCGATAACACCGGCGCCCTTGAGGGCGTACATTTCACTGAGCTGTTCACCGGCCAGGCCGAGGGTCAGGGCACCAAGTGGCAACACCATGGCCCGCGCCGATTGTTTGGCCTGGTGCAGGATGAGTTCCACCACCGCCTCGGTATCGACAATCGGGTCGGTATCCGGGGGACAGACCACCGAGGTGATGCCGTTGGCCACGGCGGCGGCCGTCTCGCTGGCGATGGTGCCCTTGTGTTCCTGACCGGGCTCACGCAGATGCACGGCCAGATCGATCAGACCGGGGCAGACAATCTTGTTCGTCGCGTCGATGACCGTCTCGGCCTTGAAGCCCTTGGGGGCCTTGCCGACACCGGCGACGACACCCTCGGCGAGATAGAGGTCGGTCACTGCGTCGATGCCATTGGCCGGGTCGATGAGGCGGCCGCCCTGAATATGAATCGGGCTCATGCCTCGGCCTTTGCATCGGCGCGGCTGCGCATGGCCATCGACATGGCCGCCATGCGGATGGCGATACCGTTACTGACTTGTTGCAGGATCACCGAGTGTTTGCCATCGGCGACGGCCGAGTCCATTTCCACGCCACGGTTAATCGGGCCGGGGTGCATGACCATGACATCGGGTCTGGCCAGCGCGATGCGCGCCTCGGTCAGGCCGTAGAGCTGGAAGTATTCCTGTTCGCTGGGGATAAAGGCACCGTGCATGCGCTCGCGTTGCAGGCGCAGCATGATGATGACATCGACATCACGGATGCCCTCTTCAAGATTCTGGTAGATCTGCACGCCGAGCCTCTCCATGCCGGCCGGGATCAGGGTGCGCGGCGCGACCACACGTAGCTCACCGACACCGAGGGTATTCAGGGCATGGATCTGTGAGCGCGCCACCCGTGAATGCCGGAGGTCGCCGACGATGGCGACGCGCAGGGCCGAGAAGTCCGGCTTGTGCTGGCGGATGGTGAACATGTCGAGCATGGCTTGGGTCGGGTGCTCGTGGCTGCCGTCGCCGGCATTGATAACACTGATGTGTGGTTCGACCTTGCTGGCGATGAACTGCGCGGCACCGCTGCTGGAGTGGCGGACGACGAACATGTCGGTGTGCATGGCCTCGAGGTTTCGCAGCATGTCGAGCAGGGTTTCGCCCTTGCTGGAGCTGGAGGCGCTGATGTTGATGTTGAGCACGTCGGCGGAGAGGCGCTTGGCGGCCAGCTCGAAGGTAGTGCGGGTGCGTGTGCTCGGTTCGAAAAACAGGTTACAGATAGTGCGGCCACGCAGCAGCGGGACCTTTTTTACGTCTTGGGCGGTGACACTGACAAACGACTCGGCGATATCGAGCATTTCGGTGAGGATGGTCTTGGGCAGACCTTCGATGGCGATGAAATGACGGAGCCGGCCGTTGCTGTCGATCTGGATCGTTCGCGGCCGTTTTATCGGGGCAGTGGACGAGTGAGTGCTGCGCGTTGTCATTAAGGGCACATTATTGCAGATTCTTTTCTACTTTGCCTCAAAAATTGTCAGGCTCAACGGATCGGGACCGTTGAGTTTTATCTGCTCCCCCTCGGTGAGCTTGATATTGAGTGCGGCGACATCGGCACAGATCGGCAGCTCGCGGCCATCGCGCTCGACCAGCACGGCCAGCCAGATCGAGGCCGGGCGACCGTAATCGAACAGCTCGTTCATGGCGGCGCGGATAGTGCGCCCGGTGTGCAGTACGTCATCGACCAGGATCAGGTGGCGGTCGGCAATCGAGAAGGGCAGTGCCGAGGGTTTGACCTGCGGGTTCATGCCGACGCGGGTAAAGTCATCGCGGTAAAAGGAGATGTCCAGTGTGCCGAGGGCTTCATCCAGACCGAGTTGCCGGTGCAGGTGTTCGGCGATCCAGACCCCTCCGGTGTGGATACCGATCATGAGCGGCTTGCTGATCTCGGCCTCGGCCAGTTGTTCGCGCAGGGCCTCGCCCATCGCGTGGATATGTTGTGTTACGTCTTCGTTAACGGTTCTCATTGCATCCCCTGTTCATCCAGCCAGGCCTGCAGGATCAGGCGGGCCGCCTCGCGGTCTATGGCCGCCTTGTCCTGTCCACTGCCGAGGTTATGTTCGGCCTCAGCCGAGCTGAGGCGTTCATCGGCTTCGTAAACGGGCAGATTGTAGCGCGCTTTCAGCTGGCGGCCGAATTTCCGTGCGGTCTTGGTCATTTCCTGCTCGGTGCCGTCCATGTGCACGGGCACGCCGACGACCAGGCCATCGGGTTGCCACTCACGGATGAGTTTGTCGATGCCGTCCCAGTCAGGCTTGTTTTGGCGTGCATTGAGGGTGGTGAGGGCCGAGGCCGTCCCGGTCAGGGTCTGGCCGACCGCGACACCGGTGCGCAGGCGACCGTAATCAAAGCCGAGCAGGGTTTGCGGCATCAGGCGTGGCCGACCTCGTCAGAGAGGGTATTCAGGTCAATGCCGAGCGAGGCGGCCGCTGCAGTCCAGCGGTTTTCGATCGGGGTGCCGAAGATGATGGCTATGTCGGCCGGGCAGGTCAGCCAGGCATTCTCGGCGAGTTCCTGTTCGAGCTGGCCGGGCGCCCAACCCGCATAACCGAGGGCCACCAGGGTCTGTTCTGGGCCCTTGCCGTCATGCAGGGCCTGCAGGATATCACGCGAGGTGGTGACACCGACCTCGTCGGTGACGGCAAGCATGGAGTCCCACTGGCCGAGCGGGCAATGCAGGACAAAGCCGCGCTCGGGCTGCACCGGGCCACCCATATAAACGGGTTGATGACCGGTTTGTTCGTCGGCGTCATGCATCTCCATGTGTTCGAGGACCTCGCCCAGCTCGATATCCAGCGGCTGGTTGATAATGATGCCCATCGCTCCCTGCTCGTTGTGCTCGCAGATGTAGGTCACACTGTGAAAAAAATTCGGGTCTTCCAGCGCCGGCATGGCGATGAGAAAGTGGTTATTCAGATAATCCGTATCAGGCATATTTCAAGTATCAGCCACCCGGCGATGACTGGCAAGCTGACTTTTAGCGCGAGGTCAGGCGATTGCCACGCTGGAAGATCCAGGTGCGGGTGATGTGCAACAGGTCGGTCTCGGCGCGGATAGCGTCGGTGAAGGGTGCATAGGGGGCAGCCAGGCGGACGATACGGCGGGCGGCATCATCGAGCACACGGTTCCCCGATGAGTTGTCCAGGCTCATGCTGTGGATACTGCCATCAGGGCGCAGCACTACAGTGAGTACTAACTTACCTGTAAGCTTGCGCCGGCTGGCCTCTTCCGGATAGTTGATGCGGCCGATGCGTTCGACCTTTTGCCGCCAGGCGTCCATATAGGCGGCGTACTTGTGTTCACGGGTACTGGCGTTAATAAATTTCTTGCGCGTCTGTTTCTGGTTGGCGAGTTTTTGTTGTTCGTACTCGGCACTGGCGCTGGCGATCTGCAGGCTGCGGGCGATGAGCTGGCTCGCGGTCGGCGTCTGGGTCTGTTGGCGGGTCGACTGCGGTCGGGTCGCCGAGTGTTTGCTGGCCTTATCGGTGGTCATCACGGCCTGCTGGCGGGTCTGCGGGCTTTGTTGGCGTGGCAGAACGGCCGGGCTACTGTCGGGGGCAGTACCGAGATTTTTGTGCGGGGTGGCGACCTGTTGCTGGCGCGGGGCTACCGGCCGATCGGTTTCAGGTGTGTTGCCACTGCCCTGCTGGTTGGCCTGGGCAAGGAACTGGGCATCCTCTGCCGGTTTATCACTCCTGGACTGCACCAGGGTGATTTCCATGGTTTGCACCAGCTCGGGTTTTTTCAGCAGGTCACTACTGAAGGTGATGCCGAGGATGATCAGGGCATGCAGGACCACGGCAAAGAACAGGGTCAGGCCGAGCCGGTCGAACGGCGTAATCATCGGGCTGGAGAGGGGGGCGGTCTGGTTCATGTTGATCGTACTGCTTGTGTCCGTTGCATAACCTTGAGCGTGATTATACCGCCGATGACGCCAGACAACAGGGCTGCACTGAGTAATACCGGTAATAGGGCGAATAGGGCCGGGTGAGGCATGAACAGGTAATAGGCGGCAAAGAACTGTCCGCTGGTGTGGGCCAGCGCGGCGAGACAGGCATGGCCGACCGGGCCGAAGGGGCGGCCGGGCAGGTGGATACTGACAGCGAGGACGGCGAGGCTGGCCAGGGCACCGCTCAGGGCCAGGAGGAAGGTTGGCGATAAAAAGGTGCCGAGCAAGAGGCTGCCACCGAGCACACGCAACAGGCTTACCCAGGCGGCCATGCGCCAGCCATAGGTGAGTAATACATACAGCGTGATGATATTCGCCAGGCCGGGTTTGATACCCGGCAGAGGCGAGGGCAGGGCGCTCTCGGCGATGTGGATGACGATCGCCAGCGCCGCAAAACCGGCAATGAGCCGGTCTTGCGGTTGGGTTTGCAGAGAGATTGCCGGGGCCGCGGTCATAGTTAGAAGTTTATCGCATCAAAGTCATTGTCGTGGCCGGCCAGTTGCACACTGAGGCGATTGGGCAGGCAGGCCACGGTCTCGCCGCCATAGTGGATCCAGCCGCTATGGATACACAGTTTGTTGCTGCAGGGGGAGTCGGTGAAACGCAGGCGGCCACCGGCCACCTGCAGATGACTCTCGCCGATCGCCCCTTGCACCGAGAGGTATTGATCCCGCTGCAGTTCGATGTGCTGCTGGTGACCGGTGTGATCCGTGATGATGGCGACCTGGGCGGTGCCGGCTGAAAAGTGCTGGCTGAACAGGTAACCGAGCAGGACCAGGCTGCTGAGAATGAGCAGGCCATCGGCGACGGTTAGCAGGCGCTTAGGCATGGGCCTACAGCTCCTCGCTGAGGAGGACCTCAGGCGTGTATTTGAACTGCAGGCGTTGCTGCATGGCGGGGTTCATATGCACACGCCCGCCCTTATCGATCAGCATGACGTATTTAATGCCCATGCGTTTGGCGATACGGTGCCAGTCCTTCGGCCCGGCGATAAACAGTGCCGTGGCCGCGGCATCGGCCGTGGCGCCATCCGGGTGGATGACGGTGACCGAGCGCACCTGGTCGGCCGGGTAGCCGTTGCGCGGGTCGATGATGTGGTGGTAACGCCTGCCCTCGTATTCAAAGAAGCGTTCGTAATCCCCCGAGGTAAAGACGCTTTCATCCCCTTCAATCTCCAGCGAGGCGAATACGCCCTCCTTGCGCGGATGCCGAATACCTACCCGCCAGGGGCGTTGCCCGTGTCTGCCTATCGCGCGCAGGTCGCCGCCGGCGTTGATAATGGCGTTCTCGACGCCGAGTTCGCGCAGATGGTTGATGGCCACGTCCACGGCATAACCCTTGGCAAAGCCGCCGAAGTCCAGTTGTAACTGCGGATTTAAGCCGCGCATGTTGAGGCCGTCAATGACAATGTCATCCATCGACGGTGGCTGGCGCAGCCATTGCGCGATCTCGTCCGGCGTGGGGGGCGGGGCATGTTCATCGCGGCTGTCGGTCTGGAAGCCCCAGAGATTTATCAGCTGGCCAATGGCCGGATTGAACAGACCCTCGCTCTGTGCAGAGAGGGTTTGTGCCTGGGTGATGAGGGGTAATATGGAGGGTGCCAGCGAGAAGGGCACGCCGGTTTTGAGCAGGCCATTAATGCGTGCCAGGGCATTCGGCTGCCAGGCGTGCCAGGTCTGGTGCATATAGGTAAAGTCATCCAGCATGGCGGTGTAGGCGGTTTGTGCCTGGGCCTCGTCAACCCCGACCAGGGTCACATTGACGAGGGTGCCGAAGGTATAAACGGTTTCATTGAATTCCCGCGCCGTGGGTTGGCGTTCGCAGCCCGACAGGCTGAGCAACAGGGCGAGAACCAGCAGACCGGAACAAAGGCCAAAACGAAAATAACGTTTTCCGGTCATGAGAGTTTTTTCTCAATGACATCGAGTAGCTGGGCGCTGATATTCAGGTCGTAGAGGGCGTCGAGTTCACGGATACAGGTCGGGCTGGTGCTGTTGATCTCGGTCAGGTAATCACCGATGACATCGATGCCAACGAAAACCAGACCGAGCTCGCGACACACCGGGCCGACCCGGGCACAGATCTCCCGGTCGCGGGCACTGAGCTCGACACCCTCGCCACGGCCGCCGGCGGCCAGGTTGCCGCGGGTTTCGCCCTTGGTGGGGATGCGTGCCAGGGCATAGGGCACGGGTTCGCCATCAATGAGCAGGATGCGTTTATCACCGGCGCTGATCTCCGGCACAAAGCGTTGCGCCATGATGTAGTGACTGCCGTTGCCGGTCAGGGTCTCGATAATGACATTGGTGTTCGGATCGCCCTCGCGGATGCGGAAGATCGAGGCCCCGCCCATCTCACCGAGCGGTTTGAGGATGATGTCACCCTGCGCGGCGAGAAAGGCGCGCAGCGCATCCGCGCGGCGTGTCACCTGTGAGGGCGGCATGCAGTCAGGGAAGCGGGCGGCAAACAGTTTCTCGTTGGCGTTGCGAATACTCTCCGGGCGATTGACCACGAGTACCCCCTCGGCCTGTGCGGCTTCCAGGATGTAGGTGCTATAGATATACTCCATGTCGAAAGGGGGATCCTTGCGCATGAGGATGACATCGAGCTCGGCCAGGGGCGTTTCCTCATGGTCGCCGAGGCGATACCAGTCGTCGGCATCCCCGTTTAGCTCGAGCTTACGCAGTCGTCCCAAGGCGCGACCATCACGCAGGGACAGGTCTTCAAGTTCCAGATAATCAATATGCCAGCCCCGTGCCTGTGCCTCGAGTAACATGGCCAGGGTACTGTCCTTGGCGACCTTGATGCCGCCGATGGGGTCCATGACGACGCCCAGACGAATGGGTCTGGCCGGAACAGGGTTGGTTGAAATAGGCTTGTTAGGGTCGGGCATGTCGTTCATCGCTATTTTAGTACGGCGTAAGGCCGCCCTCCATGTTAGCGTATTGCGCCGGGCTTGGCATCGACCAGACCGCCTTTGTCCGGGGGCTGGACGACGGCGCGGTAAACGTCTTTAATTGTGTGTGGAATAGGGTCAGGCCCCGTGGCCCAGAAAAGGGCGGCCAAGCCCACAAAAATGGCCATATGATAGGCATAAAGAGCGAAAATACATATTATTTGCAATAACTTATAGATACTTCCTAAAAATTGTGTTAAATGTTAAAAATAATGTCTATTGTTTGTATAACAGCAGGCAATCCGTAAGAAACAGGAGTGAGAGTGGCCGAAACCAAAACTAATGAGGGGTACGAGGGGCTAAATGTCATGGTGATTGATGACAGCAAGACTATCCGACGTACTGCCGAGACCCTGCTGAAAAAGGCCGGCTGTGAGGTTATTACCGCCACCGACGGCTTCGAGGCCCTGGCCAAGATCGCCGATCACCGCCCGGACATCATTTTTGTCGATATCATGATGCCGCGCCTGGACGGTTACCAGACCTGCGCGCTTATAAAGAATAACCAGAATTTCAAGGCCACCCCGGTGATCATGTTGTCGAGCAAGGACGGCTTGTTCGACAAGGCCCGGGGCCGTATCGTCGGTTCTGAGCAGTACCTGACCAAGCCTTTTACCAAGGACGAATTGCTGGGCGCGATCACCCGGCACGTTATTGAGGCACGCGCATAATTATTTTGCTCGCCACTAGTGTTTGGCGAACAGCGAAAGTTGAGTAAGGAGAACAACCGAATGGCACGCATATTGATAGTGGATGACTCACCTACCGAGATCCATGTCCTGAAGACGATGTTGGAAAAGCATGGTTTTGAAACCTTTTCTGCCGAGACGGGTGAGAAGGGGGTGGAGGCGACCGTGGCCGAAAAACCGGACCTGGTGCTGATGGATATCGTCATGCCAGGTATGAATGGTTTTCAGGCAACACGCCAGATTTCCAGCAATGATGCGACCAGGGATATCCCGGTCATCATTGTCACCACCAAGGATCAGGAGACCGACCGTGTCTGGGGTTTGCGCCAGGGAGCCAAAGACTACCTGACCAAGCCGGTTGATGAAAAAATGTTAATTGAGAAGATTAACGCCCTGTTGGCCGGTTAATATAGATAATCATGAATGCCGCGGCGAAAAAAGACCCTGTTGCCCTGTTAAGGGAACTGGAGCGTCGTAGTCTTGAACATGCAACAGGACTGCCGCAGCAGGAAGAACTGAAAAGCACCTCATTGGCCATTGGTTTCCGGATTGGTAACTTGAAAATGGTGACGCCGGTGAATGAGGTTGCTGAGTTACTGACTTACCCGTCGATGTCCCGTGTGCCGGGTACCAAAACCTGGGTGAGGGGTATCGCCAATGTACGCGGTAACCTGTTGCCGGTTATGGACCTGCAGGATTATCTGACCAAACAGCCCAGCCCGCTGACGGCACAGAGCCGGGTGCTGGTGGTGAATCACGGCGGGGTCTTCTCAGGCCTGCTGGTAGATGAAGTGCTTGGCCTGAAACATTTTCTGGATGAAGAGCGCAAGAGCAAATTACCCGATGTCGATAACTTTATAAAAAGTTACCTCGCTGGCGCTTATCAACAGGATGATCAGGAATGGGGAATATTCAGTATGCATGTGTTGGCGAAAAGCCCGCTATTTTTACAAGTTGCAGTGTAAGTCAGGTTAACTGCCGGCCCTCATCAACGATACCGGGGGTTTGATAATAATAATGCAGTTACCGGAGTTCAGGAGATAACAAGATGAAGAACGTCAAGAACGTGTTGGATTTTAGCAAACTGAAGGCCTACAAGCTCACTGCCCTGGCGGTAGGCATCGGCATTTCATTTGTGTTGATGGCAGGCTTTCTCGGTTATAACACTACGCAAACCAGTTACGATGCCAAGTATCTGACGAATGCCGGTGAGCAGCGTGTGTTATCACAAACGATGTCGCGTTTCGCGATCGAGGCCTCACAGGGTGATGAGAATTCCTTTGCGCAACTGCAACAACTGCGCAATGAATTTGAAACGAGCTTTAATACCCTGAGCCTTGGTGACCAGATAACAGGCTTCGGCAAGTCACCGGAGAGCGTTAGTATGCAGCTCGATGCGGTAGGCAGTACCTGGGCCGAGTATCGTGACAACATCGATGCCATCCTGCAACGTAAGGATGCCATCCTCTCCCTGGGGCAGTCGGTACAGGCCATTTCCGATAACATTCCCAACCTGCTGGCCCTGTCTGATGAGGTGGTGGGCATCCTGATTGAAACCGGTGCCGCGCCACAGCAAATTTATATTGCCAGCCGCCAGCTCATGTTAACCCAGCGTATTGCCAACAACGTTACCCGCGTGGTGCAGGGTGGTCAGGGTGCCGCCACTGCCGCCGACCGTTTTGGTCGCGATACCGCCCTGTTTGGACGTGTGCACCGTGGCATGCTGAAAGGGGATCGACGCCTGCGTATCGTTCAGGTTGATGACCCGGATGCACGTGACAAGTTGACCGAGGTGGGTGAGGTGCTGAAGGTTATCACCGACCTGGTCGGTAAGGTCCTTGAGGCCTCGCCGGAATTGTTCCTCGTCCATGATGCCGCCGATCAGGCCTCTCTCAAATCCGGTGTATTACTGGGTAACCTGACAACGCTGATTGATGACTATAACGCCTACATCGCTGGTCGCATTACACCGGTTGCCGGTGGTCTGTTCGGTATTCTTACACTGGTGTTGTCTGGCCTGTTTGTCTTCCTGTATACGCAGGATGCGAAGAGTCGCCAGGCGGCTGCAGAGGCCACGACCCGACGCAACCAGGAAGCGATTATGCGCTTGCTGAATGAAATGGCTGACCTCGCCGACGGTGACCTGACCGTGCAGGCGACAGTGACCGAAGACATCACCGGCGCTATCGCCGACTCGGTGAACTTTACCACCGACGCCTTGCGCAACCTGGTGACCTCGATTAACGAGGCCTCCGTACAGGTATCTTCGGCCTCGCAGGAAACCCAGGCAACCGCCATGCATCTGGCCGAGGCTTCGGATCATCAGGCCCAGCAGATCACCGGTGCCAGTACCGCGATTAACGAAATGGCGGTATCGATTGAAGACGTATCGAGAAATGCCTCCGAGTCTGCCGAGGTGGCACGTCGCTCGGTTGAAACCGCGCGTAAGGGCGCGACCACGGTGCAGGATAATATTCGCGGTATGGATACGATTCGTGAGCAGATTCAGGAAACCTCAAAGCGCATCAAACGTCTCGGTGAGAGCTCGCAGGAAATTGGTGACATCGTTGAACTGATTAACGACATTGCCGACCAGACCAATATCCTGGCGCTGAATGCGGCGATTCAGGCGGCCATGGCCGGTGAACAGGGCCGAGGTTTTGCGGTGGTGGCCGATGAAGTGCAGCGACTCGCTGAACGTTCATCGAATGCGACCAAGCAGATTGAGGCCCTGGTGAAGACTATTCAGACCGATACCAATGAGGCGGTTATCTCCATGGAGCACAGTACCGCTAACGTGGTTTCCGGTGCGAAGCTGGCCGAGGATGCCGGTCAGGCCCTGGAAGAGATCGAGAATGTGTCCGGCCAGCTCGCTGACCTGATTAACAATATCTCTGATACCGCGCATCAACAATCCACTGCGGCGACAAGTATTTCCGAGACCATGAACGTGATTCAGGAAATTACCACGCAGACTTCTGCAGGTACCAATGAGACAGCTACCTCGATTGGTAACCTGGCTGAGTTGGCAAATGAACTGCGGCGCTCAGTATCCGGCTTCAAGTTGCCGGGCTAAGGGTGCAGATTCTGCGATTATAACGACGACGGATGGCAAGCATGGTGAATGCAGCGTGGTCTGGTCTTGATTCCATGTCCGGCATGGATGATACGAATTACCAGCAGTGGAAGACGCTGCTGGAAGCACGTACAGGTATGATTTTGCCAGATGAACGTCGTTCATTTTTGACGACCAGCCTGGGTATTCGTATGCGTGAGATCGGTTTCACCGACTGTCAGGCCTACTATGATTATGTCGTGAGTGGCCGTGAGAGCGTCATGGAGTGGGCCGTTCTGGTAGATCGCCTGACCGTGCATGAAACGCGATTTTTCCGGCACATGGCCGCGATAGACATGTTGCGGGAACTGATTCTGCCGGAATGGATGTCGCAGGATGAACCGCCAAAGACCATCCAGTGCTGGAGTGTGGGTTGCGCTACCGGCGAAGAGCCCTACAGCCTGGCGATGCTGCTTGATCACTTTCAGGAAACGGATTACTGCAAATATTACTTTGGTATCACGGCGTCGGATATCAGCCTGGCCGCACTGGCAACGGGGCGTAAGGGTGTCTATCACAGTCGCAAGTTGCGTGATGTCGATGCTGTATTGCGCAAAAAATATTTCAATCGCGTCAGTGATACGCATTTTGAGGTCAATGAAGACCTGCGCAAGCGCGTCTGTTTTGCGCAGTTAAATGTTCTGGAGATGGAGCATGCGCCAGTGGGCAAAGTGCACCTTATTTTTTGCCAGAACATGCTGATCTATTTTGATCGTAAACGACGTATTGAGATCCTGAATAGCTTGGTGCAACACCTGCATCCCGGTGGTGTATTGATCCTCGGCGCGGGTGAAATTCTCGGTTGGCAATTGCCCAGCCTCGAGAAGATAGAATTTAACGATACGCTGGCCTTTCGTCGATTAACCTCGATGTAGAAAGCGGGTGTGAGTAGAAATTATGGCTGAGAGCTACAATTACAATACGCTGAACTGGGTGAAGGGTGAGATCGATGAAACCCTCAATCAGGCACGGCAGGCACTTGAGGCCTATGTCGAGAACAAGGATGACGAGACCCAGTTGCAGTTCTGTGCCACATATCTGCACCAGGTGCACGGTACGCTGAAAATGGTCGAGCTGTACGGCGCCGTCATGGTCGCTGAAGAAATGGAACATATCGCCCGGGCTCTGCTGGAGAAGAAGATCGCCAAAAAAGAGGATGCCTACGAGGTCCTCATGCGTGCGATCTTGCAGCTGCCTGATTACCTGGAACATTTGCAGGCCGGGAATAAGGATGTACCGCTTGCCCTGTTGCCGTTGCTTAACGACATGCGTGCGACCTGTGGTCAGAGCCTGTTGTCCGAAAGTGCCTTTTTCTCTCCGAACCTGTCTGTGGCCACGCCTGCCGTGGACAGTCCCGTTGATGAAGATGTTGCAGAACTGGCAAAAAGATTACGCCATCGTTACCAGATGGGGCTGGTCAGCTGGTTTCGGGATAGAAATGTCGAACAGGCCCTGCAGCAATTGGCCGAGGTGGTGCATGAAATACGTCGTGCGCTGCGCGAACCGGTTCCCCGGCAGCTGTTCTGGGTGGCCGCGGGTCTGATTGAGGCCCTTAAAGATGAAGGGCTGGCAGCCAGTGTTTCGACAAAGTTATTACTCGGACAGGTAGACCGGAAAATCAAGGGCCTTATTGATGCGGGTGAGGCGGCACTGGTCAATCAATCACAGGTTGAGCTAATCAAGAATCTGTTGTTTTACGTGGCCAATGCAAAAAGTCGGGGGCCGATAGTTAACGCCGTGCGGCAGGCCTTCAGGCTTGATGAAATGTTGTCTGCTACCGTTACAGAGGATGAAAAAGAGGCTGGCCTCGGCGGCGTTAACCTCGGGGTGCTGGAGACGGTTGCCACTGTCGTACACGAGGACCTGACCCGGATCAAAGATGATATCGATCTGTTCATGCGCTCCGAGTCACGTGACCTTGCCACACTGCAACCGGTGGCAGATGGCCTGAAAAAAATCGCCGATACGCTGGGTATGCTGGGCCTGGGTACGCAACGTAACGTGGTCGTGGAACAGGCCGCTATTGTCGGTGACATGATCGAAGGCAAGCTGCCACCGGATGACAATGCCTTTATGGAAATGGCCAGTGGCTTTATTTTCATCGAATCCAGTCTCAGTGAACTCAAGCAAGGTGGTAGTAGCGGCGAGGCGCAGGGAAGTGCGGTATTGCAGGGACTCAAGCGCCTGCAGGGTGAAGAGGTCGAAGAGACAGGGAAACCCGTTAACGCCACTTTGTTACAGGAGAGTGATCAGCAGGAATTGCTCAAGGCGGTGATCGCCGAGGCCAAGACGGATATGGCCCGCGTCAAAGATGCCATTGTCTCCTTTATTAGTTCGCCCTGGGAGCATGAGCTTTTGCTCGATGTACCGCAGCTGAACCGCCAGGTGCGCGGCAGTATGTCGATGCTGTCACTGGATGATGCCGCAGAGTTATTGTCGGCCTGCAATGACTATATCAGTAGGGAACTGATTGATAATCACAACATCCCGAACCAGGCGACGCTGGATACCCTGGCCGATGCGATTACCAGTATAGAATATTACCTCGAGGCACTGGAAGAAAAACGCAGTGACTGCGACGCGATCCTCGAGATTGCCCGCGACCGGGTCAACAAACTTGGCTATCCGGTTGGCGAGGTATCCACTGACGAGCCACGGCTCGCCACGACTGAATCTGAATTACCCGTGTTGCCTGATGCGGATGCAGCGACAATACCTGGAGGGATGGCAGCGCAGGTAGCGGCCGAACCTGATCAGGCGACACCGGCAAGCCCGGCAACACCGGCAGGTGGACTGGAGGAAGATGAGCTGGATGACGAGATCATCGATATCTTCCTCGAAGAGGCCGCCGAGGAAATGGCCACCCTGGCTGAGTACTTCCCCCGTTGGAAACAGAACCCTGACGATAAAGACGCACTGACAACGGTTCGGCGTTCCTTCCACACCCTGAAGGGGAGTGGGCGTATGGTTGGGGCAACAAACATCGGTGAGTTTGCCTGGGCCTTTGAGAACCTGCTCAACCGGATTATTGACAAGACCATCCCTTCGAGTAATGAGGCGCTACAACTGATTGACCAGGGTCTGGTGGTGTTACCGGAACTGGTTGAACAGTTCCGCGGCGGGTCGGCACCAAGCTCGGATATTGAAGGCCTGCAGGATGCGGCCCATGTCATGAGCAAGCGGGGCAGCCTGCCGCGTGTTGAAACCGGTGATATGAAGGTCCCGGCAGAAGGTGAAGGCCCGGGCGTGATTGCCAGTAGGGAAAGTGTTGCCGCCAGCCAGCCGGTGAAGAGTGAGGAGCCGGAGGCGGTTGTTGGTGAGGCCCGGGGCATAGAGCCGGTCCTGCTGGAAATCTTTACCAAGGAATCCGAGCGTCATCTTGGCGATATCGATGCCTTTATCGAACTCTGCCAGAGCCAGGGCGAGCATTGCCGTATCAATGATGACGTGGCGCGTGCCGTGCATACCCTGCACGGCAGTGCGCACATGGCCGCCATTACCGATATTGCTGAGGTTAGCAGCCTGCTTGAAAAATATATCAAGTTGTTACAGGTGAATGGCCGCGCTGTCGATCAGACAACCACCGAACTCATGACAGAATGCTCGACGGCGATTCGCCAGCGAGTGGGGCAACTGGCGGATCCGGAATCCAGCACCGATTATAAAGATAGTCTGCTCGATAAAATCGGGGTGCTCTATGAGCGGGAGCTGGCATTGGAACCTGAGAGTCCTGCCGGGGAGGAGTGGCCTGCCGAGAGCATGGCATCGTTTGCCTCACCGCTTACAGCAGCAGACGATGAGGACTTCGATGCAGAACTGCTGGATATTTTTATTGAAGAAGGCGTCGAGATACTCGATGCCAGTGAGATAACCCTGCAAAACTGGATTAACCGGCAGGACGATCAGGGGTTGGTTGAACAGCTGCAGCGCGAGATACATACCCTCAAGGGTGGTGCACGTATGGCCGGTATTGTGCCTATGGGTGACCTGAGTCATGGCCTGGAGACCATGATCATTGCCATCACCGAGGGGCGTGTGCCGGTCTCGAAGAAGATGTTTGACCTGATCCAGCAGTCGCATGACAAGCTGGTCACCATGCTCGAGCAGGTACGTGATAACCGACCGCTGCAAAGTGAAGAGGCTCTGGTGGCGAAACTGGAGGCCTTGACTGCAGGCCAGACGTTGGACGATCTGGAAGAGGCTGAGGCACCGATTGAAGAACCTGAGGTGAGTAAACCGGTGCTTGCAGAGATCAGCGCCGGGGACGAGGTGGTCAAGGAAGCGATTGAGACAGCGGCTGAACCGCTTGCCCGCGAGGCCGCTGCCGTTGTTGAAGAAGAAATTGTCATCATGCCGCCGCTGCCCGAGCCGTCGGAGACGGAGGCGGAACCGGTTGAACGTCAGCAGCGTGGTCGCATACAGCACGAGCAGATACGTGTCCGGGCGGACCTGCTGGATGAGTTGGTGAACTTTGCCGGTGAGGTCAGTATTTACCGCTCCCGTATTGAGCAGCAGGTGGGCAGCTTTCGTTTCAACCTGACAGAAATGGAACAAACCATTTCACGCTTACGCGAGCAGATGCGCCGCTTCGAGATTGAGACCGAGGCGCAGATCATGTACCGCTTTGAAGAGTCGGGTACTGAATACGACGAAGATTTTGACCCCCTGGAGATGGACCGGTTTTCCAACATGCAGCAGTTGTCACGCGCATTGCTCGAATCATTGAACGACCTGAGCAGTATTCAGGGCCTGCTTGATAACCAGACCCGCGAGAGTGAAACCTTGCTGTTGCAGCAGTCACGTATCAATACCGAATTGCAGGAAGGCCTCATGCGTACACGCATGGTACCGTTCAGCCTGCACCTGCCGCGGCTACGCCGCCTGGTACGCCAGACCGGCAGCGAGGTAAAGAAAGACGTTAATCTGGTGGTTACGGGAGAAGAAGGCGAGCTGGATCGTAACGTACTCGACCGTGTCTTGCCGCCGCTCGAACATATGCTGCGTAATGCCGTGGATCACGGTATGGAAACCAGGGCAAAGCGCAAGAAGGCCGGCAAGCCGGAGACCGGGACAATCCATATCGGTATCAGTCGTGAAGGTACTGAGATAGTGATCCGCATCAGTGATGATGGTCAGGGTATTGACCTGGCTGCGATTCGTAACAAGGCCCTTGAGCGCGGACTAATGAAGGAGGGCTCAGACCTGACCGATAAGGAGGTCCTGCGCTTTATCCTCGAGTCCGGTTTCAGTACTGCACAGAAGGTCACCCAGATATCCGGGCGTGGTGTCGGCATGGATGTCGTCAACAGTGAGATCAAGCAGCTTGGTGGCAGCCTGCAAATTGATACCGTGCAGGGGCAGGGCAGTCGCTTCACGGTTCGCCTGCCACTGACCCTTTCAGTGAATAAGGCCTTGCTGGTGAATGTCGGTGAAGACATCTATGCCATCCCGCTTTCTTCAATTGAAGGTGTGGTACGTGTCGGCCACGAACAACTCGAGTCGTTCTATTCCAGCAAGGATGCGCGTTACAGCTACGGCGGTAATGATTATCGCTTTATGCACCTGGGCAGCCAGCTGGGATTGAATCAGCCGCTCTTGCCGGGGCCTGGCGGCAAGTTGCCGGTATTGCTGGCCCGTGCCGGTGACCATCGTATTGCCCTGCAGGTCGAGGGCCTGCGTGGCAGTCGCGAAATCGTCGTGAAACCAGTTGGCCCACAAATCAGTACTGTGCAGGCCATATCCGGTGCGACCATCCTTGCCGATGGCCGTGTTGCCCTGATCCTGGATATCTCCGCGCTCGTCTATATGGATGTGGCACGTCCCGTTCTGCAAACCGAGGCGGTTACAGACGAGGCAGGCAGGCCGCCGGTCGCCGCCAACCGTCCGCTGACAGTAATGGTCGTGGATGACTCGATTACCGTACGTAAGGTCACCACACGCCTGCTGGAGCGCAACAATATGCACGTGATCACAGCGAAAGACGGTGTTGATGCGGTGGCCGTATTACAGGAACAGATACCCGATATCTTTCTGCTTGATATCGAGATGCCGCGAATGGATGGTTACGAGCTGGCCACACATATTCGCAATGATGAAATGCTGAAGAATATTCCGATTATCATGATCACCTCGCGTACCGGTGACAAGCATCGTCAGCGCGCCATGGATATCGGTGTAAATTGTTACCTCGGCAAGCCTTTCCAGGAAGCGGATTTATTACAGAATATTAAAGAGACGTTGAATGCGTCACGCTGAAATGAGCTCGCCTGTCGAAACAAGTCAGCTACGTGTGGCACTCCTTTCAGACTCCGATATCCAGCGCGCGAATCTCAAGAGCCTGCTCGAGAAGACCGGTATGCAAGTAGTCGAGAATCATGTACTCAGCGCCGAGACGATACGTCGTCTGAGTGTTGAGGATGCCGATGTCTTGCTGGTCGACCTCGATGATGCGGTGGAACACGATCGGGATTTTTTCGATGAGCTCTTCGAAAGTCCCCTGCCAACCCTGTTTAACGATGCGAATTCGACACGCATGTATGCTGCTCAGGTCGGTGGTGACTGGGGCCGCAATCTGGCGCGTAAACTCAATGATATGGTGGGTGAATCGGTTGAGAAGGTGGTTGAGGCAGCGGTCTTGCAGGTCAGTGGCCGGCGCAAGCCCGGAGCTGACCAGGTATCTGCTGCTGAGCCACTAAAACAAAAGTCTCTGCAACCTGTTATAGCCGATGAAGATAGCGACGCAGCGGGATATCTGGCCGAGGCGGAGCATCTTGAGACCCTTAAGAGACAGGCGCTGGTACTGGCCAGTAAGGAAGCCGATGCGTCGAACAAGGCCGCACCAAAAAGCAAAACCAGGACGGGTATTTCTGCACGCAATGTCTGGGTGATCGGTGCCTCGATTGGCGGACCACAGATGGTGAAACGCTTTCTCGCGGCAATCAAGTCAGACATGCCGGTGGCCTTCGTGCTGGCCCAGCATATTGGCAGCAATTTTGTTTCCCTGCTGGCCAAGCAACTTGATCAGATTACGCGCCTGAAGGTGATGGTCGCCACAGACGGGCATTTATTGCGTCATAACGAGGTTGTGGTCGCGCCTACCTCTGAGCGTGTAACGATTGACGCCGAGGGCTATATCCGGCTCAAGCCGATGGAATTCAAGAGCATCTATACCCCGTCAATTGATACCGTGATGACGGATATCTCGATGCGTTACGGTTCACGCACCAGTACCATCGTCTTTAGTGGCATGGGTAATGACGGCGTGCGCGGCGCGCAGTTGATTGCCTCGCGGGGCGGTAAGGTCTGGGCCCAGGATGCCGGGAGTTGCGTGGTGAGTAGCATGCCGGACTCCTCCCGACGTGCCGGTATCGTAAGTTTTAGCGGTGAACCAGAACAATTGGCCGGACACATCAGTAAATATTTTGAGACACATACGAAATAAACAGGGATTGCCGTGGGCGGCCCGGGAGTTTGACCATGACACAAACACATGCAGCCTCGATCATCGCCAGCCAGCTTGTGCCGTTAACGGATGAACGACTGGTCCTGCCGAATACGACCATTGCCGAGATCATCGACTTCAGCCAGGCGGATATACAGGCGTCCTCGGTGGAGGATGCCCCGGACTGGCTGCTGGGCATGGTGGCCTGGCGTGGCCTGTCAGTACCGGTGGTTGCCTTTGAGCGCATGGCGGGTGGCAAGTATGAAGCGTCGGCTTCACGTGCGCGTCTGGCCGTACTAAATGTCGCCAAGGGTGCCCCGGGTGTCCCCTTTATTGCCATACCCACCCAGACCATCCCGCAGCTGATGCAGATCGACGAGACTACGATCAGTGTGGTGGAGGACAGTGGTGAGGCCAGCCCGGTGGTGGCCTGTCATGTGATGGTGGCGGGTAGCGCGGCGATTATCCCGGCACTTGAAGAGGTCGAGCGCCTGGTCGCGGCCGTCTTTGCCGGTGAGCCAGAAAAAAATAAGACAAAGAACAAAAAGAAATAAGTCGGTGTGTATTTTGCGTAAATCCTCCTAGCGCAAATCCCCCCACAGCGCCTGCATTGCCGCGATACAGGCGACAGCGGCCGTCTCCGTACGTAATACACGCGGACCGAGACGAATACTGCTGTAACCGTGCGCATGTGCCAGTTGCCGTTCGTGCGTATCGAGTCCGCCCTCCGGGCCAATCAGTAAGCAGATATTGTTAGCGGGTGCCGACATGGCATTCAGACTATCCCTGGCCAGCGGGTCCAGCAGGAGTTTTGTTGCCGTGACATCCTGTTCCAGGTATTCGGGCAGGTCGAGGGCGGCGTCAAGCACGGGCACACGATTACGCCCGCACTGTTCACAGGCACTGCGAATCACGCCTTGCCAGTGTTGCTGGCGTTTCTCAAGTCGCTCACCATCCAGTGACACCATACTGCGCTGGCTGAATACCGGGATGATGCGTGTAATGCCGAGTTCAGTAGCCTTCTGAATCGTGTAGTCCATGCGCTCGCCACGAGAGATACCCTGTACCAGCGTCAGGTTGAGAGGCGACTCGCAATCATGGTCAGTAAATGCGCCAATAAGTAAATTGGCACCACGTTTGCTAACAGTCTGCAGTTGTGCCGAATACTCGCCGCCGTGTCCGTTGAAGACGGAAAGGGCTACCCCGGGCTTAAGGCGCAGGACGCGTGCAACATAATTGAGCCGTTCACCCTCTAATGAAACGGTGTCACCCGTTTGTAACGGGGTATCAAGAAAGAGGCGGGAGATTCTCATAGAGATTGATGATTTGTACATGGATGTACTTATGCCGTGTAGGCCATGGATGGCCGAGAACGGCTTGCGGTGTGACAATTGTTTTCCGGTCATCAATCCGCAATCATAAAGCATCAATGTTAAATCCCGAGCTCCTTGAGCAGACCAACGGTCGGTTCGGCCCGGTTCATGGAGTAAAAGTGCAGGCCTGGTGCCCCGGCATCGAGTAACTGTTCACACAATTGCAGGGAGACATCAAAACCAAAGTCACGAATCGAATCCAGATCGTCACCATAGCCTTCGAGGCGTGTGCGGATCCATCGCGGGATTTCGGCACCACAGCCGGCGGAGAAACGTGCCAGCTGCTTGTAGTTGGTAATGGGATATATGCCCGGGATGATCGGGATCGTTACGCCGAGGCGCTCACTATCCTCGACAAAGCGTGCCCAGGCATCGGCATTGTAGAAATACTGGGTGATCGCGGCATTGGCACCGGCCGCGGCCTTGTTTGCAAAGTGCAGTAAATCATCCTGCATGCAGGCCGACTGAGGATGCATTTCCGGGTAAGCGGCGATCTCGATATGAAAATGCTCACCGGTCTCGTTACGAATGAACTCAATCAGTTCATTGGCATAATGGAATTCACCGGGGTCATCCATGCCCTCTGGCAGGTCGCCACGTAGGGCGACAATACGCGAAACACCCGCGTCCATGTATTGTTTCAGCAGGCCGGCGATCTTTTCACGGGTCGAACCGATGCAGGTGATGTGCGGTGCGGCGGCGAAGCCATGGCGCATGATCTGCTGAATCGTGTCGAAGGTGCCTTCCTGGGTGGTGCCACCCGCACCATAGGTGCAGGAGATATAACTGAAATCAATCGACTTGAACTCAGTCAGTGTAGCGTCAAGATTTTCTCTTCCCTGTTCTGTCTTGGGAGGAAAAAACTCACAGCTGAATGTTTGTTTGTTTTCTGTGTTACGCATGTTTTCAGTGCCAGATGTGGGGAGTAAGGCGTGAGAATAATTGACTCACACCTTACTCCTCATCTTTAGTAGCGGTAATGTTCGGGTTTGAAAGGACCTTCAATCGAAACATTAATATAATCAGCTTGCTCTTTAGTTAAGGCGCTTAAATGTGCGCCAACTTTTTGCAAGTGCAAACGTGCCACTTTTTCATCAAGAATTTTTGGAAGAATATAAACTTTATTCTCGTAGTTCTCAGAATTTTTGTAAAATTCAATTTGTGCCATTACCTGATTGGTAAATGATGCGGACATGACGAAACTTGGGTGGCCTGTTGCACAACCCAGGTTAACCAGGCGACCCTTGGCGAGGATGATGATCTTCTTGCCATCAGGGAAGATAACGTGATCAACTTGTGGTTTTATTTCAGACCATTCGTATTTTGCAAGTGATGCGATGTCGATTTCAGAATCGAAGTGCCCGATGTTACAGACAATGGCTTCGTTCTTCATCTTGACCATATGGTCATGATTGATAACGTTCATGTTTCCGGTGGTGGTAACAAAGATATCACCTTGTGAACACGCTTCATTCATATCAACGACGCGGTGGCCTTCCATTGCAGCCTGTAATGCACAGATTGGGTCAATTTCTGTAACCCAAACAGTTGCACCCATGCCTTTGAATGCCTGGGCACAGCCTTTACCAACATCACCGTAACCTAAAACAACTGCGATTTTTCCGGCAATCATTACGTCGGTTGCTCGTTTGATTGAATCGATTAAAGATTCACGACAACCGTACAGGTTATCGAATTTAGATTTGGTTGCAGAGTCGTTTACGTTCATTGCAGGGAAAAGTAACTGACCTTTTTCCTGCATTTCATATAAACGGTGGACACCGGTAGTAGTTTCTTCGGTTACACCCTTAATGCTGGCGGCCGTATCTTGCCAGTGTGTTGAACCCTCTGAAATAGTACGACGTAATACATCAAGAATAGCTTTGTATTCTTCGTTATCACTATCTTTGGTTGCGGGGATGGCGCCGGCTTTTTCAAATTCAACACCTTTGTGCACGAGTAAAGTCGCATCACCACCATCATCAAGGATCATGTTCGGTAGTTTGCCATCAGGCCAGGTTAGGGCTTGTTCCGTACACCACCAGTATTCTTCAATGGTTTCACCTTTCCAGGCAAACACAGGGATACCCTGTGCAGCAATAGCGGCGGCGGCATGGTCCTGTGTGGAGAAGATGTTACAGGACACCCAGCGTACCTCGGCACCGAGCGCTACCAGCGTCTCAATGAGGACAGCGGTCTGGATTGTCATATGGATACTGCCCATGATACGGCAGCCTGCGAGAGGTTGTTCTTTACCAAACTCTTCGCGCAAGGCCATCAGACCGGGCATCTCAGTTTCGGCAATAGCAATTTCTTTGTGGCCCCATTCGGCCAGGCCAATATCGGCCACTTTATAATCGGTAAAATTTGGATCAACGACTGCGTTCATGTCTACCTCCTTCAAGGATCAAAGTCGGTGGACGCCGTTTTACGAAAACCGTCAACCCGAGCCTGGCGAGTTTGTCTCGCTGCAGCGTCCCTCGGGTCAACGGGTATAGGAGAATAGCCTATTTACAGACCGGCTGCCTCTTTCAAGGCGGCAGCCTTGTCGGTGCGTTCCCATGGCAGGTCGAGATCATCACGACCAAAGTGGCCATAGGCGGCCGTTTTACGGTAAATAGGTTGTAAAAGATCCAGCATTTTCACCAGACCACCGGCACGTAGGTCAAAATGCGCCGCAATTAAATCGATAATACGTTCTTCACTGATCTTACCGGTACCAAAGGTCTCAACACGTACCGAGGTAGGCTGGGCAACGCCAATAGCGTATGAGACCTGGATTTCACAGCGTTCGGCAATGCCGGCGGCAACGATATTTTTGGCCACGTAACGGGTTGCATAGGCGGCTGAACGGTCTACCTTGCTTGGGTCTTTACCGGAGAAGGCGCCACCACCATGACGGGCCATGCCGCCATAGGTATCGACGATGATCTTGCGACCAGTCAGGCCACAGTCACCGACTGGGCCACCAATCACAAAACGACCCGTAGGATTAATATGGTATTTGGTATCGGCATGCAGCCACTCCGCCGGCAGCACGGGCTTGATAACTTCTTCCATGATCGCTTCCTGCAGGGCACTCAGGCTGACCTCTTCAGTATGCTGGGTGGAGAGCACGACGGCGTCAATGGCAACAGGTTTACCGTCTTCATAACGGAAGGTCACCTGGCTTTTGGCATCCGGGCGTAACCACGGCAATACACCTTTTTTACGCACCTCGGCCTGGCGACGTACCAGACGGTGTGAATAGGTGATCGGTGCCGGCATCAGTACGTCGGTTTCGTTACTGGCATAGCCAAACATCATGCCCTGGTCGCCGGCACCCTGTTCGTGATCTTCTGATTCGTCTACGCCCATGGCGATGTCGGCGGATTGTTTATCAATCGATGTCAGAACCGCGCAGGACTCCCAGTCGAAGCCCATGTCTGAACTGTTATAGCCAATTTCCTTAATCACACCGCGCGCGGTTTCGGTCATGTCGACCCAGGCGCTGGTGGTGATTTCGCCGGCGATCATGACCATACCGGTAGTGACCATGGTTTCGCAGGCGACACGTGCCTTGGTATCTTGCTCGAGAATCGCGTCGAGAATGGCGTCTGAGATCTGATCGGCGACTTTATCCGGATGGCCTTCTGAAACTGATTCGGAGGTGAAGAGATGTTCGCTCATACTGTTATTTCCTCGTAAAAAAACCCGCTTTAGCTGGACTAAAGCGGGTTCGGGAACTGGATCTCTTCCTCGCTTTAGCCGTATTTATTAAGCGCCCGCAATCTGAATTCAAATCGGCGCTGTCGTGGCAGTGATTATAGGGGGATTGATAGAGAAGTCAAAGAGGATAGCAATTTGGATTGTGACTTTTTGTTACTTAATAAATGTAAGAATGATTACCTGAGTATGGTGTTATTGCTCGAGGCTCACAGAACCCTATCGGGTTCATTGTGAGTACCCTACGCTTCCAGCGTCAGGGCAGCCTCACCCATTTTCAATGGGTCAAGACAAAAAAGGCGCTGCTGCGGCAGTGCCTTTTCTGTGAGGCTCAGGGGGGCGTGGCTGCAGTCGTTCTAATAACCCCAGATACCTTCCAGTAAAGAGGCATAACCCGCATATTGTTCAGGGGTGGCGGCCTCGAAGGAGGGGAAGTTAATCGCCTCCAGCATCGCTTGTCCTTCAGGCGTTTTATCGGCATCCAGCAGGGCTTTACGGATCGCGTTCTGGACATCCTGGGGAACCCTGGAGGAGGCCGAGATCGCCGTATGCGGGACCTGTTCGGTAACGGTAATCGTCACCAGTTCCGGGTATTGTCCGACCAGTGGCGTCGGCACCATCGCACCAATGGCCTTGCCCTCAATGACTTTCTTGATGGAGTCCACTGAATTATTGACCTCGACGATGACCGGCTGGCGCAGCGGGTTGGGGAACATCTCCTCGACGCGCAGCATGCCGAGACTGGGGGAGCCGATCGAGGCAATGGATTTGCCGATGAGTTCTTCCGGGTCGAGGATGTCGGCACCTTCACCTGTCACCAGGGTGTAGGAAACGGCATCGGCACGCTTGGCCAGTATTTTGTAGGCCATACGTTTGGCGCGATAGTCCGTCAGGTGAGCGGCATCGAGGATAAGGTCATACCGGGTATTTTTTTTCATGGTTTCCCAGTAACTGAGGAAATTGATGGCGGTGATGAGCTTAATATCGTGCCCGGTTTGCTGGGAGAGGTAGTCCGTTAGAGGCTGGAAGGCCTCTTTTGTCTGTTCCGGTGGCAGGATCGGCTGGACGACGAAATTATACTCGGCTGCCTGACCGAGGGGGGGGAACAGCCCGAGCCCGAGAACAATAATCAGATTGCGTAGCCAGTGTTTTTTTGTTTTATAACAAACTGAAAATAAAGGATTATTCATGATTTTTTACGTTGGCCCTGTTGTGTCTCGCGGAGGTTACCCCAACCATCCGCAATGAGAATAGGTTTATTACTTTGTCCGAAAAGTGTAGCCACCAAACCCCCTGTGTTGCAAGGTAAAATCAAGATTTTAGGCAGGTTTCTTCATGATCTCACTGATGTGGCGGTAATTTAGGCCCTGCCCGGGCCGTTCGGGGAAGCCTTTCTATCATATCTATTTATATGGCCATTGATATGCGCCTTATAACTCTTTGAAAAATATAATAATGCCCCCCCCAGCCCAGGACTTATTTTGCTTCGAGTATTGCCCCGCACGGGCAGGTAGGCGAGAATACGCCCCTTAACTCCGGCCGACGGGTCTAAAAATCCGTAGCACCAGCCCCATGGGGGGGACCCGAGAGCACCCCATGTTCAGTCCACTCAGGACGTCCCGTGTTGGGCGTCGGGGAGGTTATTACCCCCGCATCAATAGGGGTGGCAGCTGGCCAGGAGGAGAATCGTTTTTTTAACCCGTGATGAACCCGCGCAGGGTGCATCAGGGGATAACCGTTTTTTGCAATTTTAACTTTTAAAGAGAGGACTCTGGTATGTCATCAAATTCACCTCGCCGTCGCGAACTTGCGAATGCTGTTCGTGCACTGAGCATGGATGCCGTACAGAAAGCAAAGTCAGGTCACCCGGGTGCACCGATGGGTATGGCCGATATTGCCGAAGTGCTATGGAACGACCACATGCAGCACAACCCGAGCAATCCGAAATGGGCGAATCGCGATCGCTTCGTCCTGTCGAACGGTCACGGCTCCATGCTGATCTACTCACTGTTGCACCTGACCGGCTATGACCTGAGCATGGATGATCTGAAGAACTTCCGTCAGCTGCATTCAAAGACACCGGGTCATCCGGAATACGGTTATGCCCCGGGTGTTGAAACCACTACCGGTCCACTTGGCCAGGGTATTACCAATGCTGTCGGTATGGCGATTGCTGAAAAGGCACTGGCCGGCCAGTTCAACCAGAAGGGTCACAACATTGTTGACCACCACACCTATGTGTTCCTGGGTGATGGCTGTCTGATGGAAGGGATCTCTCACGAGGCCTGTTCATTGGCCGGTACCCTGAATCTTGGCAAGTTGATCGCCTTCTGGGATGACAATGGTATCTCCATCGATGGTCACGTCGAAGGCTGGTTTACCGATGACACACCAAAGCGTTTCGAGTCTTATGGCTGGCACGTGATTGCCGATGTCGACGGACATGATCCGGAGGCCCTGCTGAAGGCCGTTGAGACCGCCAAGGCCATGACCGACAAGCCGACCATGATTTGTTGTAAGACGACCATCGGTTTTGGTTCACCGAACAAGGCCGGTAGCCACGCCTGTCACGGTGCGCCGCTGGGTGAAGAAGAGATCAACCTAACCAAGGCCGCCCTCGGTTGGGATCATGGTCCTTTCGAAGTGCCTGCCGATATTTACCATGGCTGGGATGCGAAAGAAAAAGGCGCCGCCGCAGAGGCCGCCTGGAATAAAAAATTCGCTGCCTACAAGGCCGCCTACCCGGAACTGGCCGCTGAATATGAACGCCGTATGGCCGGTGACCTGCCTGCGGACTGGGCGGCCAAGTCTGCCGAGTTCATTGCCTCTGTCAACGCCGAGGCCAAGAGCCCGGCGACACGCCAGGCCTCACTGGCCGCTATCGAGGCGTATTCACCCATGGCGCCTGAACTGTTCGGTGGTTCGGCCGACCTCGGTTGTTCAAACCTGACCGAGTGGTCTGGTTACAAACCGATGATCAGCAACGAAGTGGCTAACTACGTCAATTACGGTGTACGTGAATTCGGTATGTCTGCGATCATGAACGGTATCGCCCTGCACGGTGGTCTGATCCCGTTTGGCGCGACCTTCCTGATGTTCTCTGAGTATGCACGTAATGCGATCCGCATGTCGGCACTGATGAAGATCCGCAGCATCTTCGTATTTACCCATGACTCGATCGGTCTGGGAGAAGATGGCCCGACCCACCAGGCCGTTGAGCAGATTCCAACTCTGCGTATGATCCCTAACATGCATGTCTGGCGTGCCTGTGATGCCGTTGAGTCTGCTGTCAGCTGGCAACAGGCGATTGAACGTAACGATGGTCCTTCATGCCTGATCTTCTCGCGCCAGGGTCTGCCACATCAGACACGTACAGCGGATCAGATTGAAGCCATCAAGAAGGGCGGCTACATCCTCAAGGATTGTAACGGCACACCGGATGCGATCATCATCGCCACCGGTTCGGAAGTTGCCCTGGCGACAGGTGCTGCCGAAGCACTCAGCGGCAAAAACATCCGTGTTGTTTCCATGCCATCTACCAATGTTTTTGAGGCGCAGGATGCCGCCTACAAAGAATCTGTGTTGCCGGCTGCTGTCACTGCCCGTGTAGCGGTTGAAGCAGCCGTAACAGAAGGCTGGTACAAGTATGTTGGCCTGAACGGCAAGGTTGTCGGTATCGACCGCTTTGGTGAATCAGCACCGGCTGACCAGCTGTTCAAGGAATTTGGCTTCACCGTTGAAAACGTGGTGAAGGCCGTTGAGTCTGTTCTTTAATTTTTATTATTAGTAAATAAAAGAGTAAGGGGAATAATCACATGACTATAAAAGTCGGTATTAACGGTTTCGGCCGAATCGGTCGTATGGCCTTCCGTGCTATCGCCAAGGATTTTTCTGGCGATATCGAAGTTGTCGGTATTAACGACCTGCTGGACGCTGATTACCTGGCCTACATGCTGAAGTATGATTCAGTACACGGTCGTTTCGGTGGTGACGTTTCTGTTAGTGGTAACAACCTGGTGGTTGATGGCAAGACCATCCGCCTGACAGCAGAACGTGACCCGGCGGATCTGAAGTGGAACGACATTGGTGCCGATCTGGTGATCGAATGTACCGGTTTCTTCCTGACCGAAGAAACTTGTCAGAAGCATATCGACGCCGGCGCCAAGAAGGTTGTCATGTCTGCACCTTCAAAAGACGGCACACCAATGTTTGTGCACGGTGTCAACCACGACAGCTACGCCGGTCAGGCCATCGTTTCTGCGGCGTCTTGTACCACCAACTGTCTGGCACCTGTTGCCAAGGTCCTGAATGACAAGTGGGGCATCAAGCGTGGTCTGATGACGACGGTTCACGCTGCCACTGCCACGCAGAAGACGGTAGACGGTCCTTCACAGAAAGACTGGCGCGGTGGTCGCGGTATTCTGGAAAACATCATCCCTTCATCAACCGGTGCGGCCAAGGCCGTGGGTGTGGTTCTGCCGGAACTGAACGGCAAACTGACAGGTATGGCCTTCCGCGTGCCAACGTCTGACGTGTCTGTGGTTGACCTGACCGTTGAACTGGAAAAAGAAGCTTCCTACGCAGACATCTGTGCTGCCATGAAGGCCGCTTCTGAGTCTGGCCCAATGAGTGAAACCCTGGGTTACACCGACGAGAAGGTTGTTTCTACGGATTTCCGTGGTTGTGGCAACTCATCCATCTTCGATTCAGAAGCCGGCATTGCCCTGGATGGAACGTTCGTCAAGCTGGTTTCCTGGTACGACAACGAGTACGGCTACACCTGTAACATGCTGCGCTTCGTCAAGCACGTATCAAAATAAGCGACGCTTATTTGCGAAGTTTGAATTGATCGCCAGCCCGACCCAATCTATACGGGGGTTCGGGCTGGTTGATTAACAAAAGAAAATTATTTGTTAAGTCCGTCTGCTATTAATTCAGGCACGCTTACCAAACAGTTTTTAAAAATTATTTAGGAGTTACAAGATGTCTTTTATCAAGCTGACTGATCTGGACCTGGCCGGCAAGCGGGTATTGATTCGCGCCGACCTGAACGTACCGGTTAAAGATGGCAAGGTTACTTCGGATGCGCGTATTGCGGCCTCCATGCCAACCATTGAACACTGCATGCAGGCCGGTGCCTCGGTCATGGTCATGTCGCACCGTGGTCGCCCGGAAGAAGGCAAGGCCGATGAAGAAAATTCCATGGCGCCGATCGCTGCGGATATGTCGACCAAGCTGGGCAAGGAAGTGCGCCTGATCAAGGATTACCTGGGCGGTGGTTTCGATGTCGCCGCCGGTGAGTGTGTGCTGCTGGAAAACGTGCGTTTCAATGCCGGCGAGAAAAAAGACGACGAGGCACTGGCGAAGAAGTATGCGGCACTGTGTGACGTCTTTGTCATGGATGCCTTCGGTACCGCACACCGCGCCCAGGCCTCTACTCATGGTGTCGGCAAGTTTGCGCCGACCGCCTGTGCCGGACTGTTGCTTGCCAACGAACTGGACTGTCTTGAGAAGGCACTGGCCAACCCGGCCCGCCCAATGGTAGCCATTGTCGGTGGCTCCAAGGTCTCTACCAAACTGACCGTGCTCGAGGCCCTGTCTGAGAAGGTTGACCAGCTCGTGGTCGGGGGCGGCATCGCCAATACCTTCCTCAAGGCCATGGGTCACAATGTCGGCAAGTCACTCTGCGAAGATGACCTCGTTGATACGGCCAAGGACCTGATTAAGAAAATGAAGGAACGTGGCGCCAATATCCCGATCGCGGTCGACGTTGTTTGCGGCAAGAAGTTTGACGAAAACGAGCCGGCAGTCCTGAAAACACCGGAAGAGGTCGAGGACGATGATATGATTTTTGATATCGGCCCGAAATCTGCCCAGGAACTGGCCGACATTATCAGCAAGGCCGGTACCATTATCTGGAACGGCCCGGTGGGCGTGTTTGAATTCGACCAGTTTGGCGCGGGCACCAAGACGGTTTCCATGGCCATCGCCAATGCTGACGGCTTCAGTCTGGCCGGTGGCGGTGACACGATTGCCGCGATCCAGAAGTACGATATTTACGATAAGGTGTCTTACATCTCGACCGCGGGTGGTGCCTTCCTCGAGTATCTCGAGGGCAAGATCCTGCCAGCCGTGGCGATGCTGGAAGAGCGCGCCAAATAAGTGGGCAATACTCGGGTGGCTAGCAAGGGCTAGCCGCTGTCATGCAGGGCGAATTGTAGTACCCTGAAGTGCTGCCTAAGCAGCCCAAGACATTTGAAAGAAGGTAATGAACAGAAGAACCAAAATTGTGGCCACATTAGGCCCACGCTCAGATGACCCCAAGGTCCTCGACCGGATGATTGAAGCCGGCATGGATGTGGCACGTCTGAATTTCTCTCACGATGCCCACGAAGTGCATAAAGAACGTGCCAAGACAGCACGTAATCGGGCGCGTGCTCACGGTCGTCAGATCGGCGTTATCATTGATCTGCAGGGCCCGAAGATTCGCATCGAACGTTTTGCCAACGGTAAGATCGAGCTGACCGATGGTGACAACTTCATCCTTGATTCCGCACATGACCCGAACCAGGGCAACCAGGAGCGTGTCGGTATTGCCTACAAGGAATTGCCGAACGATGTTGGCCGCGGTGATACCCTGTTACTCAATGATGGTCGCATCCTGCTGTGGGTAGAAGAGGTCGAAGGCACGGAGGTCCGCTGCCGCGTCACCCAGGGTGGAGAGCTCTCTGACCGCAAAGGCATTAATAAGCAGGGTGGCGGTCTTTCAGCCCCCGCGCTGACCGATAAGGACCGTGCAGACATCCTTTCCGCTGCAGACATCAAGGCCGATTACCTGGCCGTGTCTTTTGTCCGTAACGCCGAGGATGTTAACGAGGCTCGCCGTTTGCTGCGCGCGGCCGGTGGCGAAGGCGGCATTATCGCCAAGGTTGAACGTGCCGAGGCACTCGATAAGCTCGAAGAGATCATCGAGGCCAGTGATGCCATCATGGTCGCCCGTGGTGACCTGGGTGTTGAGATCGGTGACGAGGCCCTGCCACCCGTACAGAAGCGCATGATTTCCCTGGCCCGCGAGATGAACCGTGTTGTTATCACGGCCACGCAGATGATGGAGTCGATGATCGAAAGCCCGATCCCGACCCGTGCCGAGGTCTTCGACGTCGCCAATGCGGTGCTTGACGGCACCGATGCGGTGATGTTGTCTGCCGAGACCGCCGTGGGCAAATACCCGGACAAGGTCATCGCGGCCATGCACCGTATCTGTCTCGGCGTTGAGAAACAGCGCGCGGTGACCCACTCTGATCACCGTATCAACACGGAATTCGAACATATCGATGAAGCCGTGGCCATGGCGAGTATGTACACCGCCAATCACCTCGGTGTGAAGGCGATTGCCGCCTTGACGGAGTCTGGCTCGACGGCCTTGTGGATGTCACGGATCAGTTCCGGTATCCCGATTTATGCCCTGACCAGTCATGTGCAGACGCGGCGTAAGGTCACACTCTATCGTGGTGTCTACCCGGTGAGTTTTGAAACGACCAGTAATGACCATGCGGTGGTGAACAAAGAGGCCATTGATGAACTCGTTCGACGTGGCGCGGTACGCGACGGTGACCTGGTGATTATCACCAAGGGTGATTTGATGGGTAAGCTTGGTGGCACCAACGCGATGAAGGTCGTACGCGTCGGTGATATGGAAGTACCAGAAGAAACCTGATGGCTTTAACAAGAAGTTTTTTTTCAGTAACACAGTAACGATAAATTACAGGAGGTCCACATGGCCCTGATATCAATGCGACAACTGCTGGACTACGCAGCCGAAAACGATTTCGGTATGCCAGCATTCAACGTTAACAACATGGAGCAGGTGCATGCCATCATGCAGGCTGCGGATGAGTGTGATAGCCCGGTTATCATGCAAGGTTCAGCCGGTGCCCGTTCTTATGCAGGCGAACCTTTCCTGCGTCACCTGATCACTGCCGCCACCGAAATGTACCCGCACATCCCGGTTGTCATGCACCAGGACCATGGTTCAGAGCCAGCGGTTTGTCTGCGTTCTATCCAGTCCGGCTTCACCTCGGTGATGATGGACGGTTCCCTGATGGCCGACATGAAGACCCCGGCCAGCTTCGAGTACAATGTTGAAGTGACCAAGGAAGTCGTGAAGATGGCCCACGCCGGTGGTGTTTCCGTTGAGGGTGAACTGGGTTGCCTGGGTTCACTGGAAACCGGTGAAATGGGTGAAGAAGATGGCCACGGTGCCGAAGGCAAGCTGGACATGGACCAGCTGCTGACCGGTGTTGAAGAAGCGGCTGACTTTGTTAAGGCTACCGGTGTTGATGCCCTGGCGATCGCCATCGGTACCTCACACGGTGCCTACAAGTTCACCAAGGAACCGACTGGTGACATCCTGCGTATCGACCGCATTAAGGAAATCCACTCGCGTCTGCCTAACACCCACCTGGTGATGCATGGTTCTTCATCTGTGCCGCAGGACTGGCTGGAAATCATCAACAACTACGGTGGTGACATGGGCCAGACCTATGGTGTGCCGGTTGAAGAAATCCTTGAAGGTATCAAGAACGGCGTGCGCAAGGTCAACATTGATACCGACCTGCGTATGGCCAGCACCGGCGCGGTTCGCAAGTTCCTGAGCGAAAACCCGTCAAACTTCGACCCACGCAAGTTCCTCAAGGCCTCTACTGCGGCTATGAAGGACATCTGTAAGGCCCGTTACGAAGCCTTCGGTTGTGCCGGTCACGCCTCCAAGATCAAGCCCCTGAGCATGGAAGTCATGTTCCAGAAGTATGCCAAGGGTGAGCTCGCGCAGAAGGTCAAGTAAGTCGACTGCTCATACGAGTGAATACAAAGGGGCGTACTTCGGTACGCCCCTTTTTTTAGTGTCAGTTGTTTTACCTTACTGACACTTATGAGGGTTTTTTTTAGTGTCAGTTGTTTTACCTTACTGACACTTATGAGGGTTTTCTTAGTGTCAGTTGTTTTACCTTACTAACACTTATGGGGTTTTTTATTGTTACAGGTCTGTGATACATAGAGTTGTATGAAAGAGTCGGTTATCCTTTTGCATGGTATGGGGCGTTCACGCCTGTCGATGGCCCTGTTGGCCGCGAGGTTGCGCAAGCAGGGTTTTGCTACGCTCAATGTGGGTTACCCTTCCACACGTCAAACGATTGAGCGTCTGAGTGACAAATACCTTGCGCCTGCTATCGCCAAGTGCAAGGCCAAAGGTGCGGAACGTATCCATCTCGTCACCCATTCTCTGGGCGGTATCATTAGCCGTTATTACTTGCAGGGACATCGCCTGCCAAAAGGCAGTCGTATCGTCATGCTAAGCCCGCCCAATAAGGGCAGTGAAGTGACAGATGCCATGAAAAGCCGTTGGTTATATCAGGTGATGCTGGGTCCGGCCGGACAGGTGCTCGGGACCGATGATGACAGCCTGCCGAACAGACTGAAAACGGTTGAAGAAGAGGTGGGGATTATAACGGGTGATCGCAGTTCAGACCCTTGGTTTGAAAAGCTGTTTCCCGGTGCAAATGATGGCAAGGTTTCTGTTGAACGTAGTCAACTGGATGAAATGGTGGATTTTCTTGTCGTTAATACCGGCCACACCTTTATTATGAACAGCATGGCGGTGATGAAGCAGGTGGTGTATTTTCTACAGCATGGCAGCTTCGACAGAGATAAAAAGATAAAGGCCTGAAAAATGCGTATAGGCTACAAAAAAATCATCTGGCTTGGGATCTTCTTCAGTGTGCTTATCTGGTCAGGGATCAATCCCAGGGATCAGGTGATCTGGTTACTGGAGGTATCTCCGGCGATGCTGGCCTTGCCGGTGCTCATCTATACGAGGACAAGTTTCCCGCTGACAACATTGGTCTATGTGCTGATATTGTTGCATAGCATAATCCTCATGGTAGGCGGTCACTATACCTATGCAGAAGTGCCATTCTTCAATGACTTCCCTGATGTGCTGGGGCTTGAACGCAATAACTATGACAAGCTGGGCCACTTTGCCCAGGGGTTTGTCCCGGCCATTATTGCCCGGGAAATACTGCTGCGTAAGCACGTGGTTGCGGGCAAGGCCTGGCTGGCATTTATTATCGTCAGTATTTGCCTGGCGATCAGCGCCCTCTACGAGATGTTTGAGTGGGCCGTGGCCACCACCTCGGAAGAGGCCGCCGAGGCCTTCCTCGGTATGCAGGGTTATGTCTGGGATACGCAGGCCGACATGTTCACGGCCCTGCTCGGTGCCATCGTGGCATTGCTGTTACTCAGTCGCGTACATGATCGGCAGCTGGCGCGGCTAGTCAGGTAACCCTATGTAGGCATGGGGATGAAATAATGAAAAAAATAATCCAGGGGCTAACAGATTTCTTTGTACCGATTGACGCGCAAGGGGGGCGCATTTATTCACTGGATGGTGCCATTGCAAGTAGCGGCCTGGTAAATGGGCGTATGGCCTATATCCGCGCAGAACAGATCCGGCTCCTTTACCGTCAGGCCTATCTGATGCTGTTGGCAAATATTATTATTGCTACGGTACTGCTGAGTTTCTATTGGCAATATAAGACCCCGGGAGTATTACTAAGCTGGTTTGCAGCGATTTGTATTCTCACTGTGTTACGGACAGTATTATTATGGAAGTATTATTTTCCCCGCCCGAGCATTGAAGATTCACCCCGATGGGGTCGGTATTTTATGACAGGTGCGCTGTTCTCCGGTTGTCTGTGGGGGGCAGGAGGCTATCTTTTGTATTCATCGACGGAATTATATCTGAATTCCCTGCTACTGCTGGTCATCGGCGGCATGATCGTCGGTTCCGTGACATCGCTGGCGTCCTATTCACAAACCTTTATTCTCTATGCGGTACCTGCAATTACCCCCCTCATTGTCGTGCTGTTGACAGATGAATTCACCAATAACCAGATACTGGGGCTGGCGGTTATAGGGTTCCTGGTTATCCAGCTGGCGTATTCACGCAACATACAAAGGACCATTACTGATTCGATTGAGCTGCGATTTGAAAATATTGAATTGCTGGCCGAGTTGGAGAAACGTGCAGAAGTCGATACGAAACTCAGGCAGGCCGCCGAAACAGCCAATATCTCCAAGTCGCGTTTTCTTGCCGCCAGCAGTCATGACCTACGCCAACCATTACATGCCCTGGGTTTGTTTCTGGATGCACTGTCTTCATCCCGAAATGATGGCGAGCGAAAAGAAATATTGGAAAAGATCACTAATTCGGTCGATGCCTTGAATACCTTACTGACGGCATTGCTGGATATATCCAAACTGGATGCGGGCACTGTGGATATTAATGTCTGTGCTTTTTATCTGAGAGAGATCACTGACAAACTGGAAACGGAATTTTCAGTCCAGGCGGAGAGAAAAGGTCTGGTGTTTATTTATGATGTGGATGACCTGCTGGTCAGGACAGACAAATTGCTCCTGAACCGGATACTGAGAAATCTTCTCGATAATGCCATTAAGTACACCAATGAGGGCAAGGTAAGTATTACTGCAAGACAGAGGCAAGAGGGAGTCCAGATTTGTATTGAAGACAGTGGCAAGGGTGTGCCAGAAGAAGAGCATGAGCGAATCTTTGACGAGTATCATCAATTGCACAATCCGGGACGTGATCGGGAGCAAGGCCTGGGTCTGGGCTTGGCAATAGTCCGTCGTCTGTGTGGCTTGCTCGAGCATGAATTGCTCTTTGATTCTCGACTGAATGACGGGGCAATATTTAAGCTGATGATTCCCGCTGCACGAGCCGAAGATGTGGAAGTCGATATTAAAGAGGCTGGTGCGGGTTCATGGATGCTGGATGGTAAGCTTGTCGTCGTCATTGATGATGAGAAATCGATTCTTGATGGTATGCAAACAGTCTTGCAGGGCTGGGGTTGCAAGGTCGTTGCAGCTGAATCGGCTGAGTCGGTGTTGACTATGCTTGAGACAACCTCACAAACACCAGACATGATCATCAGTGACTATCGTCTGGCAGAAAACAAAACAGGCATTCAGGCCATTAAGGAAATCAAGCAGGTCTATGGCGAAACTATCCCGGGTGTACTTATTACAGGTGATACTGAAAAGGATATCTTCAAGCAGGCCGATCGAAGGGGTTATACCCTGTTACACAAACCCGTAAAGCCGGTGCAACTGCGCATGGTATTTAATCAGCTGCTGCACCAATAAGCAGGCCGTTCTCTTCGGCGCAGCGGATACAGGCGATACGGTTGCTTACCTCCAATGCCTGGAAAATAGCACTGATATGAGACTTGACCGTGTTTTCTGTCAGGTAAAGGCTCTTGGCAATATCCTTGTTGGAGTAACCCTTGGCGAGCAGGCCGAGTACCTCAAACTGGCGTCTGGTCAGACTATAACGACTGAAGCCGGCCGTGGACTCTTCTGCCCGCTGGTGGCTGATTTTTGCGACCCGTTGGCGAAGTTCTTCCGGGAGGTATATCTCGCCGTTGAGGATTTTTTTCAGGGCATTGGTCAGTGACAGGCTATTGTGAGACTTTGGGATAAAACCGAGTGCCCCCGCATCAATGGCCTGCTTAATGATACGCACATCTTCCTGTGCCGAAAGTACGGCAATCGGTATCCATAATTTACGCGACATAATGGCCTTTAACAGGTCAATCCCGTCAAGCCCAGGCAAGCTCAGGTCCAGCAGGATCAGGTCAAAGTCAGGTTTGTCTTCGAGTGACTGCAGGGCCTCATCGGCGTTATGTGCCTCGGTAATGGCTAACGCATCAATGGCCTGTACCAATACATGTCGAAGACCATCTATAAATAGCTGGTGATCGTCAATAATCAGTATATGCATAGGTTCTCCTGCCCTGCGTAAAGCTAGTGCAGGCGGTTAGCGGGTTTTAGCCATTTCGCTAGGGGAATTGTAACATCGGAGACTTAGGGAATAACTCATACCATTGGGTGAATTTTATCTGGCCGGGCCGGGCGGGGTTCAGCACTAAAGTGCCAGACAGAAACAAGAGCATTTACTGGCGGACGGGCCTTTTTTGCAGTTTTCGCTGCAGGCTGCGGCGATGCATGCCCAGCGCGCGGGCGGCGGCTGAGATATTGCCATCATGTTCAGCGAGTATCTTCTGGATATGTTCCCACTCGAGTCGTTTTACCGACATGGGTTGTTGGGCGGCGTTGATATCGGCATTACCCTCGTCCTGATACAGGGCATCAATAATGGCATCGACCTCGACGGGCTTGGTCAGATAATGTCTGGCACCAAGTTTGATGGACTCCACCGCGGTGGCGATGCTGGCAAAGCCGGTCAATACGATCAGACGCATATCAGGATAACGCGAGCTGAGCGTCTCGATGACCCGTAGACCCGATTCATCGCCGATGCATAAATCAATGATGCCGAGTGCCGGTGTATATTGAGCGGCCAGGCTCAGTGCACTATGGCTGTCATTGGCCTTATGCACAATAAAGTCACGTCGTTCGAGGGCACGGGCGAGTGCATCACGAAAGGCCTCGTCGTCATCGACCAGCAGGATACTTTCAGAACGGTCTGTTTCCATATCCCCTACCTTACACGGTCTTCGACAAGGGCAGCCGGATACGTGTTGTCACGCCGCCACCCTCACGGTTGAAAAGACGTACCTCACCGGCAAAGCGGGTAATAATGGAATGGGCAAGAAACAGCCCCAGCCCCATGCCTTCACCTTTTTCACTGTAGGGTTGAGTGCCGATGAGCTGTTCTGCCTGGTCGCTTAGGCCCTTGCCACGGTCATTAATATCCATGCTCAGACCGTTCACATCCCAGCGCGCCTGCCATTCCACTTCATTAGGTGAGGCATCGGCGGCGTTATCGAGGATATTACACAAGGCCTGGCTCAGACTGCGGTCGGCCAGTATGCCGGGGACGGGTTCAGGCCCCTGCCAGTCTGTATGTATGTGAACAGAGGGGCGCGATTGTTGCCATTCTTCTAACACCTCATGCAGAAAATTCTTCACGGGCAGGATCCCCCCGCCCGTAAGCGAGACACCACCCGCTGAGGCCGAGAGGGTGGCAAGGGCATTCTTGCAACGGCTGATTTGTTCTCTCAGGGTATGGACGAGTCGTTGTGTCTGCGGGTCATCAATGCTTTCCCTTAACTCCTCACTGAGCAGGGCCATGGTACCCAATGGCGTACCCAGCTCATGCGCGGTACTCGCCGCCAGGGTTCCCAGCACAATGAGTTGTTCATCACGCAGGTGCTTCTCACGTGCCGCGGCCAGTGCCTGATCCTTGCTGCGCAGGCTGCGGCGCATACCGACAACGAAGTAGGCGATCACGGCAGCACTAACAACAAAGGCCAGCCACATACCGAACACGTGTTGGCTAAAGCTGTGTTCCTCACCGTGTATATGCGGCAGCGGTACATATTTCCACATCAGCAGGCTGTAACAGAGCCCCGTGAACAGGGTCAGGATCCAGACATAGGTCGCAGGCAACACGGCCGTGGCGATAATAATCGGTAGCAGGAACAACAGTACAAACGGATTGCTGGCCCCACCTGAAAGGTAGAGCAGGCTGCTAAGGGCAAGCACATCCACCATAAGCTGCAAGAGGAACTCCAGTTGACCGACAGGTCCACCCCATGTCAGGCGCAGTCGGGTAAAGACATTGAACAACGCCAGGGCGATGAGCACCAGCGACATGGAGGTGGCCGGTATCGGCATGCCCAGGAAGGCGACCACGGCATAAATGAGCACGCCCCAACAGATGACGGTAATTATCCTGAGAGTAAATAGTCGCCTGAGATTTTGTCTCTCGGCATGGTCATGGCGATGTGCGGGCTTTGTGTCGGTCATCTGTTCAGCATGCTGGAATCGAAGGGGATATTCTAGCGCGCCGGGCCGAGGCGGGTAAGGGAAATAAGCCTGAGTAATGCGCTAAGTTTTTGATTTAATGAAGGGTGCGACAATATGTCACATGTTCTCGGCCGCTGACAGACGCTAGTATCGCTGGCAGAACATAAATACCAGCAGTGAGTAAATCGGGAATAGAATGAAACGAATTATCAGCAGCACGCTATTTCTGGCTGGCTTGGCCAGTTTGAGCCTGGCCCATGCCCATGAATGGAAGGGCGCACGGCCGGATGGGCATGCGCCGATTGGCGTGATGGGCGATCATACCCACAAAACCGGCGAGGTCATGTTCTCGTATCGTTACATGCAGATGACAATGGATGGCAACCGTGATGGTAGCAACCGCCTGAGCACGGCCGAGGTCCTGGCCGATTACATGGTGGCGCCACTGGAAATGGACATGGACATGCATATGTTCGGTGCCATGTATGCGCCGAACGATAACCTGACCTTGATGGCCATGCTGCCCTATGTGAAAAACTCCATGAAGCATATTACCCGCATGGGGCGTGAATTCACTACTAAGGCTGAAGGGATTGGGGATATTAAGCTCAGTGGCCTGTACCAGGTACACAACCATGGTGGGAACAAGGTGCACCTGAACCTCGGCCTGAGTGTGCCCACTGGTTCCATTGACGAGCGCGACGACACCCCGGCCGCCGCCAATGCTAAATTACCCTATCCCATGCAGCTTGGTTCCGGTACCTATGACCTGATGCCGGGCATTACCTACCTGGGACAGAATGCTGAGCTTTCCTGGGGCGCGCAGGCCCTGGCCACGATTCGTCTCGGTGAGAACGATAACGACTACACGCTCGGTGATAAGCTGGAAGTGAGCGGCTGGTTACAACGCAAGTGGTCGGATTCATTCAGTACCTCGGTTCGCCTGGATGCTCAGCGGTGGGGGGATATCGATGGTGCCGACCCGGATCTAAATCCGATGATGGTCGCAACCGCTGATCCCGACTTACGCGCCGGCAGTCGGGTCGATGTCCTGCTTGGTGTTAACTACTATGTACGCTCCGGCGGCCTCAAGGGGCATCGTATCGCCCTCGAAGTGGGCAAGCCCGTCTACCAAAAGCTGGATGGCCCACAACTGGAAACCGACCTGACCCTGATGGCAGGCTGGCAGTACGCCTTCTAGAGATAGACACAGAACGGACAAGCTCCCGACCCTCTCGGGTGCTTTTTATGGAGAGGCCGCCACCGCGAGCCTCTCCTTTTTTTGCCCTGACCCATCGGAGATGGGTAGGGTACTCATAATGAACCCTGAAAGGGTTCTATGAGTGGTGAATGTGCAAGCCCAGAAAGCCTACATAAACACAGAAACCCAAAGCCCCACGGACATCGGAGATTACCCTGACTCCGGAGGAGTAGGGTACGTATGATGAACCCTGAAAGGGTTCTATGAGTGGTGAATGTGCAAGCCCAGAAAGCCTACATAAACACAGAAACCCAAAGCTCCACGGACATCGAAGAAAATAAAACACCGTCATTCCGGCGCGACCAGAACAATGTCCAGGAAGCACTTAATGACCAGAGCTTGTGAGGCAAGATCAGGAAATCCCTGATGAAGTTCGTAGAAATTCTAGGGAGATCATCGAAGATGATCTAAGTGCAGGCCGGCATCCAGCAGCGAGAACAGGGATTAACCACAAAGTGCACGACGTGCCGTAACGTTCGCGCGGTGCGCAAAGCGCACCCTACCGGTTTGCGGCGTGTTTTAGCCGAGCTCCTTACCCGTCAGCTTCTTGCAGGCCTCGCGGTATTTCTCGCTGGTCCTGGCGATGACCTCGTCGGGGATCGTCGGTGGCGGCGGGGTCTTGTCCCAGTCCTGGCTCTCCAGCCAGTCGCGGATGTATTGTTTGTCATAACTCTCAGGGCTCTTGCCCGGGGTATAGCTCTCGGCTGGCCAGAAGCGTGAGGAATCCGGCGTCAAGGCCTCGTCGATCAGCACGAGTTGATCATTCTCATCCAGGCCGAACTCAAACTTGGTATCGGCGATGATGATGCCACGTTCGGCAGCGTAATCACGGGCCTTTGTATACAGTTTCAGACTGACGTCGCGGACCTGTTCGGCGAGCTCCCGACCCACCAGCTTGACGGTGGCATCAAAATCGATGTTCTCGTCGTGGTCGCCAATAGCGGCCTTGCTCGACGGGGTGTAAATAGGTTGCTCGAGCTTGTCCGCCAGTTGCAGGCCCTTGGGTAGCCGAATGCCGCAAATGGCCCCGCTGGCCTGGTAGTCCTTCCAGCCGGAGCCGATAATATAACCGCGTACAATGGCCTCGATGGGCAGTGGGCGCAATTTGCGCACGACGGTGGCCTGGCCTTCGACGGTGGCGCGCTCCCCGGCATCAGGCAGTACTTCGTCGAGCGTGCGTGAGGCGAGATGGTTCGGTACGATGTCGGCAAGATAGTCGAACCAGAAGTTCGAGACCGTGGTTAATACCCGGCCCTTGTCCGGGATGGGCGTTTTCATGATGACATCAAAGGCCGACAGACGGTCGGTGGTGACGATCAGCATGTGCTGGTCATCGATATCATAAATATCGCGCACCTTGCCGCGATTAATCAGTTTCAGGCTGGTCAGGTTTGATTCGTAAAGGGGCGCTGCCATGATGAAATTCTGCTTATGTTTCAGGAATGAAGGCGTGATTGTGCCGTGAGTGCGGGACAGACGCAAATGCCACTATTTATCTATGCCGGCCAGGGTGGGCCGCTGTCGCTGCGCCCGCTCGAGGCCCTGCTTGAGGCCGGCTACCGCCCGCAGGCCGTGTTGATGCCGGTAACGGCCAACACGTCTAACCCGTCGAAATCACTGCCTGTACGGCCACCCCGTGACCCTGATAGCCTTGCTTACCTGGCCTTTGAGGAAGAGCTGCCCCTGCTTGGCTGGCAACAGGGCAAAGAGGCGGAAATCGCGGCGAAAATAACTGAACTGGGGCCGGAACTGGTGGTGTGTAGCTGTTTCCCATGGCGGGTACCGCCCAGGCTACTTGGCATCCCCCGCCATGGCTGGTGGAACCTGCATCCCTCATTATTGCCTGCCTATCGGGGGCCGGATCCACTGTTCTGGCAGCAGCGGGCCGCCGAGGGTAACACCGGGATCAGTCTGCACCAGATGGACGAGGGGCTTGATACGGGGCCGATCCTGGGCCAGGCTGCGGTTTCTTTAACCCTCGGGGATTTGCGTGAGGCCGAGCAGAGGCTGGGTGCAGAGGGCGGGCAATTACTGGTCAGGGCATTTCAGGAATTGATGGCCGGCGAGCTTCGGCCACGGCCACAGGCTGCGGCTGGCGCCAGTTACCAACCGTTACCAAACAAGGTGAGGCAGACGACATGGCGGTAAGAGAGGTATTACGTATGGGTGATCCGGCCCTGCTCAGGCGGGCCGGGGCCGTGAGCGAATTTAATACACCGGCACTCGATGCCTTGATCGAGGATATGTTTGAGACCATGGCCGCCTGTGACGGGGCCGGGCTGGCCGCGCCGCAGATTGGCGTCGACCTGCGTGTGGTGATCTTCGGGGTCGGGCATAACCCGCGTTATCCGGATGCCGAGACGGTACCGCAGACCGTGCTCATCAACCCGCAGATCATGCCATTAAACGAGGGCATGGATGAGGGCTGGGAAGGCTGCCTGTCTGTGCCCGGTATGCGTGGCTTGGTGCCGCGCTTCACGCATATCCATTACAAGGGTTTTGACCAGTTAGGTCGACAGATTGACCGTGAGGTGACGGGTTTCCATGCCCGGGTTGTGCAGCACGAGTGTGATCACCTCGATGGCATTCTCTACCCGCAGCGTATCCCGGATATGCGCTACTTTGGTTTTACCGAGGAGCTTCTGACCGAGGGACTGATGGGGACCCCAAAAACGCCCTGTGACCAGCCATGAACGGCCGATAGCAGAGAAAAAGAAACGGGGCCCATAAGGCCCCGTTTCTTGATATCACGAACAATCCGCGATCACTCGACGGCGCGAATACCGATTTCAACGCGACGGTTCTGTTGCCGTCCTTCCTTGGTCGCATTGGATGCGACAGGAGAGGATTCACCCTTACCGCTGGCAGTGATCACATTGCCGTTGACTCCCTTACTGATCAGATACTGGCGTACAGAGGCCGCACGGCGTTCACTGAGACCCTGGTTGTAGGCATCGGTACCCTGGCTGTCGGTATGCCCAACAACATTTATGCCGCGAACGGAAGAGAAAGATTTCAGCCTGGCAGCCAGGGCATCCAGTTCACGTTTGCCTTCAGGGCGCAGGTTGGACCTATCGTGGTTAAAGAGGGCGTGGGCACCGAGGCTGACGTTTTTCTTGATGACCTGTGGGGCCGGTGCTGGAGCTGGTGCCGGTTCGGCCATCTTCTTGGCTTCATCTGCGCAGTACTTAATACCCCCATCTTTGTGAAAATGTTTAAGTTTGTCTATCGAGACGCACTCACCAAAGCCATCTGTCACATATTGGCCTTGTCTATCCAGCAATATCCCTTCAAGTGCGTAGGCAGGACTGGCCAATAAGGTAATACAGACTGTGAACAGTGCATTGAACATGAATTTGCGCATGATTTTTTATCCTAAATTAGGTTGTTGATTAGCCCGATAATAAATACACATTTATGAGTGGATATCTATCAATGAACTTATTTCGGGATTGTATACCCCAGTGAGACAATTAAGTTAGAAAAATTTAGCCAAAATAATCCGGTTCGTTACCGCCCTTCCATTTGATATTGCAACCCATACTTGGGACCTGTGCGTCTTCGGGGATAGACCGTCCGGTCAGCACGGCCTCGATGGCGGCACGCATATCTTTACCGGTCACCGGCTGTCCATTATTGGGGCGTGAGGCATCGAACTGGCCACGGTAGGCGAGTCTCATCTCACCGTCAAAGAGGAAAAAATCCGGGGTGCAGGCCGCCCTGTAGGCCTTGGCAACGGACTGGTCCTCATCAAACAGGTAGGGGAAGCAATAGTCCATGGTCCTTGTTACCTCGACCATCTTCTCAGGGCTGTCATCCGGGTAGTTGGCGACATCATTGGCATTGATGGCTACGGCGGCCAGCCCCCTGGGCTGGTATTCACGGATCAGGTCATTCAGCTGCTTGTGAAGGTGCAATACGTAGGGGCAGTGATTGCACATAAAGATCACCAGCAGGGCCTCGTTGCAGGTGAAGTTGGCAAGCGAAAAGGTCTTGCCGCTGGCCGGTTCCGGCAGGGAGAAGTCGGGGGCGGGGGTGCCGAGGGCCAGCATGGTGGATTCGGTACGTGCCATTATGTATGTCCTTTTTTTGCGTTTTCCTGTGTGGAGATAAAGGGTACTGCATTGTCGGCATGGCCCACAAGTGCGGAGGCATGCAGGGTGTAAAACGGAATTTTGTGAACTGTTCGACATAGCGATGTGTCCTGATTTGACCTGGGTCGCATTTTGTTTTCCTGCAGGTCTCTATGATTTGCTGCACACATAAATCAGGAGGTGAGATAAATGGAAGTACGTAATGTAGTCATGGCCAGTGTGCTGGCAATGACCTTGAATGCCTGTGCCAGCACGGCACAGAACCCGGATGAAACCAACAAACTGGCGGCGAGTTGTGACAAGAATTTAAGTATTGCTTACCAGGAACTGGATTTCGCCAATGCAAACGGATTTTCCGGTAGTTGGGAATATACCAAGGCAGCCAGCCTGTTAGGGACGGCCAGGGTACAGTCGGGTTTTGGTGCCTATGAAGACTGTATTGATAAGGTCAAAACCGCACAGGCCTATATCAAGGAATCCAAACAGTAACTAATCAGGATTTGTTCAGGGACGATAGCCGCGGTAGTTTATCTTCGGATAAATGATATGTCCGCGGGGTGCCGGTAATCGGGCACAGGAAGGCGAGTGTGAAGGCCGTCAGTTGCAGGTCTTCATGCGCGCCTTTTTTTTCAGTTTTTCCATAGAGTCGGTCACCAATGATAGGAAAACCCGCCTCACTCAAGTGTCTACGAATTTGGTGTTTACGCCCGGTCTCAATTCTTATTGCCACTAGACTGCGGTTAACACCTTCAGCAAAGTCCAGTTTGCGTGCATGACTGGTTGCTGCCTTGCCATCAATCTCGGTGGTGAGGCATTGTTCCTCATCAGGAAATCGCCCATGCACGACGGCACGATAATGTTTTTCAATATCACGAGACTGGAATAGGGCAGACAACGCGGCCGCAGCCTTTTTTTCGTGTGCTATCAGTATCAGGCCGGTGGCGGCACGGTCGAGTCGGTGAACGACAAAGGCCGGTCGTTGTGGTTGCAGGTGTTGTTCGGCCCAACGGCCGATGGTGCAGTGGTCACCCCACTTCGAGCCTTGTGATAACATGCCATAAGGTTTGAACCAGACGCTGTATGCCCCTTCATCGGCAATCAGTTCAGGTGCCAGTGGCTCACGGGCAAGGACCTTCTCATCATAATAGAGGTGCAAGGTATCACCGGGCAGAAAGGTCTTCTTCGCCCGGCGAACACGCTGTGTTTTATTACCGCGCGTGAACCAGACAGCGCCTTTTATCATGGTCTGTTTCAGGCGTGATTTTGATAATGTGGTCTTGTCCGCAAGCAGCTCAATGGCCGTGGCATCATGGTCAGTGACATCGATATGGACCTCGATAGGACCGGTTTCGCTATTCATGCTTCTTTGATGGCGCGCGCGACGGTGTAATTGGTACCCTGCTTGAGTTTTTTGTAATTACCAAAGACTTCTTCAAAATGGCGTTTCATGAATTTGCGCAGGCCATTGATCGTTACCACATATAGTTCCCCGCCCGGATTCAGATGGGCCAGGGCATCATAGAGAATCAGCAGCAACATCTCCTTGCCGACCTTGGCAGGAATATTCGAAACAATGACATCAAATTTACGCTCGCCAACCTGGTCAAAGGCATTGCTAAGCATGGCCCTGGCATTATCCAGGCGGTTCTCTTTAATATTCTTGTTTGCATAGTCAATGGCGACAAAATCCTTATCGACCAGCAGGTGTTGGCCTTTGGGGGCGAGTTTGGCGAGGGTGATACCAAGGGGGCCATAACCACAGCCGATGTCGAGGCTGTCGGCATCCTCGGCGATATCGATGTAGTCGAGCAGCAGCCGTGTGCCCTCATCGATCTCACGCGGTGAGAAGAGTCCCCAGGTAGAACGAAAGCGTAATTCCTTATCACGCAGACGTACATCAAAGGCGATATCCTGGCGCAGGGTATCCAGATAGGTCTGTATGTCGGCCATAGTGACAGCCTTATTTCTCTAATGTGTGGTTATGGTATTCGAGCATATCGCCATATATCGTGGAACGGATACGCGTGATACCGGCATTGTGCACCGTGATGCGATACATGCCAAGCGGGTCAGCATGAAGGATATGGGCAATGACGGCACGTATGACACCGGCGTGGGTGACCAGCAGGATGTGTTGGCCACGGTGGCGGCTAACAGTCTCCTCGTACGCCTCGGTGACGCGGTTAATAAACTCTTTGAGCGGCTCGGCACCCACCGGTCGATTATTCACGGGGTCTTGATAAAAGGCCTCGTATTCCTGCAGGCGTTCGTGCCTAAGTTGCTCGGGGGTTTTACCTTCCCATTCCCCAAAGCCGACCTCTTTCAGGCGCTCATCGGTCTCTACCGAGATTGCGTGTTTCTCGGCCAGGGCGTCGGCAAAGTCACGACAACGTAACAGTGGAGAAGAGATGATTTGTGACCAGGGCGCATGTTCGCCTACTGCCTGCCACATCTGTTGCCAGCCCTTGTCATTGAGCGGGTCATCGATAGTATGGCCACGGTAGGCACGGCCGCCAACCGGCTCACCATGGCGGATTAAGTCAATAATACTGGTGTCAGTCATCTTGTTGCTTAAAGGGGATCACATCAGATACATCGTCAGGCAGCATTTCCGGCAACTCTTCGCTGAGCAACATCTCCATGGCATCCAGGCTGCGATCCAGAATCAACTCAGCATTCATATGATAGAGCTTGAGTTGGCAGTGTATGTCTTCATGTAGATTGTCGCGGTTGTCAATCTGAAAATCGGTCCAGGCAGCGATGGGAACATCATTGAGTACACGGTCGACAATAATCCAGGCATTGTCTTGCAAGATCAGATCGAGGTGTTTGAGTCGAGGGATGACCAGGCGTATCTCATCACCGAGTCGCTTCAGGGCCAGTTTGACGTGATTGTAGTGCGTGGCACTAACCTTGGTTGGTCGCCGGGCGTAAACGGGAATGTCATCAAGGCGATCATACATGTGCGAAAAATAATTCCAGATGGTTAATGTTCATGAGCATGTGCAACGGCAATGCTCTTGTTCATAATAAAGTCTGTGACTGCCATGGCAATCGCGGACACGATGAAGGTCAGATGGATAACAACCTGCCAGTAGATGGTGTCATTGGCCATGTGCTCGGCATTAATGAAGGTTTTCAACAGGTGAATCGAAGAAATACCAATCAGCGCCATGGAAAGTTTAATTTTCATGGTAGTCGCGTTAACGTGAGCCAGCCACTGTGGCTGGTCAGGGTGCTCTTTCAGCTGCAGTCTGGAGACGAAGGTTTCGTATCCCCCTATGATGACCATGATTAACAGATTGGCGATCATGACTACGTCAATCAAGCCCAGAACAATTAACATGATCTGGTTTTCGGTAAAGGTATTGGCGTCCGCAACCAGGTGGGTCAGTTCCTTCAGGAACAGGAAGACATAGACACCCTGTGCGACAATCAGGCCGAGGTAGAGCGGTGCCTGTAGCCAGCGACTCCAGAAGATCATATTGCCCATGATAGCCATGGAAGCATTGCGTGGTGTATTACTCATATTACTCTCTTTACGATGTCAGGCTGGCAAATAGTACCGGTAGTTGTTCCGGTAGTCTGTCGACATTATCAATAACGGTATAGTTATTGGCACCAAAGATACGTTTGACGTAGTTGTCGGCGTTGGGATCCAGTGTCAGGCAATAACTCAGGACACCCTTGCTATAGAGTTCTTCAACCGCTTTTTTGGTATCGTGGCGCAGGTGTTGCGGGTCGCGCTCATCGATATCCGCCGGCTCACCATCAGTCACAATTAATAACAATTTTCGCCGTTCAGGTTGTTTCAATAAATGTTGCCCGGCATGACGCATCGCTGCGCCCATGCGGGTAGATAAGCCACCCTGCATGCCGGCGAGGCGTGATTTCACATCATCATCAAAATGCTGGTTGAAATCCTTAAAGCGGTAATATTGCACATCGTGGCGACCATCGGAGGCGAAGCCGTGCAAGGCAAAGGGATCACCGATACCATTGATGGCAGTTGAAACCAGTGTCGCCGCCTCACGAGTCAGTTGTAATACGGTTTTTTCCGAACCGGCCATAGCTTCATTGGTCGATTCAGACAGATCCATGAGTATCACCACTGAAAGGTCACGAGTCTTCAAGACATTACGCATGGTGATACGTGGGTTAGGTTGTTCTCCCATGCGGATTGAAATCATGGCATCAACTGCTGCATTCAGATCGATCTCATCACCGTCTTCCATGTTACGCACACGTTGCACACCTGCGGGCGTTAATAAGTCAATAATCTGTCTAATACGGTGTGCAATCGGTTTGTGTTCAGTAAGGATTTCCTCGATGTCTTCCGGATTCCCTTTTGGCTGACGACGTTCATATACCGTCGCCCAGTCAGGCCGGTGTAATTGAATCTGGTAGTCCCATTCCTGGTAATGGAAGGGTTCAGAAACAGGTTCTTTACCCCACATATCATTGAAGCTTATCTGCTCGTCAGTCAGGTCATCCTCGTAGGGGCGCATATTGGTAGAGCAGGTCCAGATTTCCTGGGCATCATCACCGGCAAGCTCGCAGTCGACCTCATTGGCCATTTCAATGACGCTGACCATCCTGCGCACCTGGCGCTGGCTGGCAGCCATGTATTCGACGCCTTGATCCCAGTTGATTTCTGAAAATTCCCAGACGAAACGATTGTCATCGCGATAGGGGATGCGAATACGCTCAAGGATACGCAAGCTGGGAACTTCCTTGCGGGCGCTAAACAGATTAAATAGCTCAACACCCATGTGCCAGCTGTATTGATTGTTATCTTGCTCTGCTTCGATTTCGTCGTGGAAGCGTTGTATGAACTCGCCCAGTTCCTGATCATCGGTCGAGACATTTTTATCGAGTAACATTAATGCAATACGTTCCAGCGCCAGCATCGTTGGATGCTCAGGTTCTTCTTCGTAGTTTATGTCGAGCAAGGATCGCCAGAGTTTTCTCAAACCCGGGAAAGCATTCATGGCCTTGTACTCAATGCGAGCATCCTCCATGAAACCGATAAAGAACATTTGTGCCGGACTTAATGCCTCAGCCGAGATAGCCGCGGTGGAATAACAGAGGTGTGAGGCCATGTGTGCAGCCGTGGCACGGTATAGCTCGAGCCCTTTAATGTCGCCAATATCATCTACTGCATCGGGCATATGGAAGATCAGGTTATCAATATAGGGGCGAAAGTCGGTGTAATCCGCACCCGTTGGACGCAAGAAAAAGTCCCGGCCCCACAGCGCACGTAAATAAAAATTTAATTTGCGCTGCGTATCAATGAACAATACGCCGCGACGTTCTTTTTGCAAGATCGCCCTACTGTCCTGTGATTCAAGACCGAAATAGGCGATTAAATTATTGTAGTCACGACGGTACGCCTGGGTGCCAAACTGGGTCCAGCGGCGCAGACCGCTCAAGGTCAGCTTGGACAATAGCTCGTCGATATGATTCAGCATTGGCCGCAGGCCGCGTGAAGCCGTCGATGCCGTTTGATGTATCAGGGTCAGGTAACCACGTAACAGTTCGGCATCGCCCAGACGACGTGCGGCAGTCGGCATACTACTGAAGAGTAATGCAACCACTTCACCAGAAGTCATGGAAGAGAGTTTCAGCGCAGCAGTAATGCTGTCATCAAGTATGTCTTCGCCACATTCTTTTACGACCAGAGGCATGTTCTGCAGGTAAGAAATGACTACATCGGTACCACGACCGAGATTGCACAGAGACTTGGCGCCATCCAGATACTTTTGCAGACCGGCAGGGGACATAACCCTGGCGGCTTCCTGAAAGATGCTCTCAAGCACATCGCGCACTTCCGGCGCGACATCCTGCAGCTGTTCTTCATAATCTTTTAAATTAATCGACATTACTTTGACCCTATGTTAGCCCACGTAAGCACGTCTGCGGTGTCGGTCACAGGGGACTTACGGACTACTTTGTTTGGAACCTCCGATTTATTCTGAACGAAGTAGATTATGGTCTAAAATATTCAGATTCAAGGCGCGAATCGCACGTAATAGCTAGCTATTGCGAAGGTTTGCAACACAGAAGCTGATTATTTTAGGCGTAAGATACGAGTTCATGAATAGATCGGCGGTTCCTTAGTTTACTCAGAAACAAAGAAGGTGCTGACAGCCGCGGCCAGTGTTTCGCGCATGTCCGGGTCGTCAGTTAATGGTGTCACCATGGTCATGTTACAGGCAGAAACCGGTTCGACACCCTTATTAATCAATTGTCCCGCGTAAACCAGCAAGCGGGTTGAGATACCTTCATCCAGGCCATGGCCTTTCAGGTTACGCGCACGATGGGCAATCTGTACCAGTTTGCCGGCGGTGACTTCATCAATACCTGATTCCTTGGAAACAATGGCTATTTCGATTTTCTCTTCCGGATAATCAAAATCAAGACCACCAAAACGTTGTTTGGTTGATTGCTTCAGGTCTTTCATTAAGCTCTGGTAACCGGGGTTGTAAGAAATCACCAGTTGGAAATCAGGGTGTGCCTCGATGAGCTCGCCTTTCTTGTCGAGCGGCAGGCTGCGACGGTGGTCAGTCAGTGGGTGGATGACGACGGTAGTGTCCTGGCGGGCTTCAACAACCTCATCGAGGTAGCATATGGCGCCTATACGGGCGGCTGTAGTGAGCGGGCCATCCTGCCACTTTGTGCCGTCGGCATCGAGCAAGAAACGACCAACCAGGTCGGAGGCGGTCATGTCTTCATTACAGGCAACCGTAATAAGTGGGCGTCCGAGTTTATAGGCCATGTACTCAACAAAGCGGGATTTACCACAACCGGTTGGGCCTTTTAACATCATTGGCATGCGAGCGTTATAAGCAGCTTCATAGAGCGCTATCTCATCGCCAACAGGTTCGTAATAGGGCTCATCTTTAATGATGTATTGAGCCGGATCGACATTGGTATCTTGTTTAGACATAACTCACCCTTCTCTATAGATATAAATCAAAATATATAAATCTTTAATAAGATTATTTTTCGTCTTCAGTTTCCGCTTCGCCACACCAGCCAGAGGCTTTTGCATTAGCGATAGCTTCATCATGGATCCTCTGGTGACGTTGTCTTAAGTCATCAGGTAAATGACTAACGAGACAGCCATACTTATCCCATTCGATATTGACCTTATCAAGCAATGCATCAATACCAGCCAAGTTCCAGTTCTCACAGGTCTCGGTTTCCGGAATAATGCCAAATACCCACGCATCACGAATGAGCTTACCAATCGTTGTCATACCACCATTGATATCATTATTGATGCCTACGTACTTCTTTGGTTTGTCCATTCATTAACACTCTTTAATTTAGTTTGCATATACTGGTTATACGCAATCTGTTGTCAGATGTTACTGCACTTCATTGTAATCAGTATTCTGCCTGACTCGATGTACTACACAACTCTTGCAAAAAAAAAGCCCCTGTCCGTATCGTCTCGGGCAGGGGCTTTATGCTGATAATTACCCCGCCAGTCTTATACAGACACGCCGCGGTAAACAACTAGAGCAGTACCCGCTGACTGTGCAAAGTTATCAAAGCCCAGTAGACGAACATGGTTCTTAGGGTGTGCTTTGTGGCAGTTTTCAATTTCAGCCAGGATAGCGTCTACGTCAGTCTCACCAAACATTGGTAGTTTCCACATGTACCAGTAGTTGCTAATGGCATTTTCCGGTTCAGTGTGTTCGATACCCGGATTCCAGCCTTTATCCACGATGTACTGGATTTGAGCGCGAGTGGACTCTTTGGTCAAAGGTGGCAGGTATGAAAAAGTTTCATATTTACGGCTCTGAGCAGCATCACTCAGGCTTGAATTGTAATCTTGTACGTCACTCATTGTGATTTACTCCAAAAATATTAAATTCGTATAACTTGATTAAGCGGCAAGGTGCTGAGGTTTAATGTCGGCACCCTGCCGTTGTTGTTTAAAAACGGATCGCTTATTTGTGCGCGACGTCGATCTTGTCAACCGTATCAAATTCGAACTTGATTTCTTTCCAGGTTTCCATGGCGATCTTGAGTTCCGGGCTGTGTTTCGCAGCCTTGGTAAGAACGTCCTTACCTTCCTTCTCAATTTCGACACCAGAGTTACGGGCTTCGACACAGGCTTCAACTGCGACACGGTTAGCCGCGGCGCCAGCAGCGTTGCCCCATGGGTGACCCAGTGTACCGCCACCGAACTGCAGGCAAGAGTCATCACCAAAGATGTTAACCAGTGCTGGCATGTGCCATACGTGGATACCACCAGAAGCAACTGGAATCACACCAGGCATTGAACCCCAGTCCTGGTCGAAGAACAGACCACGTGAACGATCTTCTTTAATGTAAGAATCACGCATTGTGTCGATCCAGCCCAGTGTTGCCTCACGGTCGCCTTCCAGCTTACCAACAACCGTACCTGAGTGAAGGTGATCACCACCTGACAGACGTAAAACCTTGGTCAGTACGCGGAAGTGGATACCGTGGTGCGGGTTGCGGTCGAGAACCGCGTGCATGGCGCGGTGAATGTGCAACAACATGCCGTTGTTCTGACACCACTGAGCCAGCTGGGTGTTAGCAGACAGACCACCGGTCAGGTAGTCATGCATGATGATCGGTGCGCCAATTTCTTTCGCATATTCAGCACGACGCATCATTTCGTCAGCAGTTGGGGCAGTAACGTTCAGGTAGTGACCCTTACGTTCGCCTGTTTCGGCTTCGGCCTTATGGATAGCTTCCATAACGAAGTCGAAACGGTGGCGCCAGCGCATGAATGGCTGTGAGTTAACGTTTTCGTCATCCTTGGTGAAGTCGAGACCACCACGCAGACCTTCGTAACAGGCGCGACCATAGTTCTTGGCAGACAGACCAAGCTTAGGCTTGATGGTACAACCCAGCAGAGGACGACCGTACTTGTTGAGGATGTCGCGTTCTACCTGGATACCCTGAGGTGGTCCATTACAGGTCATGACATAGGCAATCGGGAAGCGGATATCTTCGAGACGCAGGGCACGCAGGGCCTTAAAGCCGAATACGTTACCCACCAGTGAAGTCAGAACGTTAACAACTGAACCTTCTTCGAACAGATCGATTGGGTAAGCAACAAAAGCATAGAAACAGGTGTCATCACCCGGTACGTCTTCGATTGCGTAGGCGCGACCTTTGTAGTGATCCAGATCAGTCAGCAGGTCAGTCCAAACTGTTGTCCAGGTACCCGTTGAAGATTCAGCCGCAACAGCTGCTGCAACTTCTTCACGAGGTACACCTTCTTGTGGAGTGATTTTGAAACATGCTAGAAGATCGGTGTCTAGCGGCGTGTAATCCGGCATCCAGTAAGTTTCGCGGTATTCTTTTACGCCCGCATTATAGGTCTTTGCCATGATAGGCCTCCTGATGGTCAATAAAAAAACTGTGTCTCTGATGGAGAGGGGCCGCAGCTTAGCGCGACCTGTTGAGAGAATAAAGGGTATTTGTTACCCGATTATTTCAGCTCCTCCACCACTTGAGGCTGGGCAATATAGGATCATTGGTGCATAATTAACACTCAATATTTATGATAAAGATCATAAGTAAAAGCTTATGGTTTTATGAGGTGGTTAAATCTATGAATGTGACCCTGCGACAGCTCCGGGTCTTCGAGGCAGTGGGGCGACTCAAGAGTTTTACCCGTGCCGCTGAAGCGCTTCATTTATCCCAGCCAGCAGTCTCTATGCAAATCAAGCAGTTAGAGTCGAATATTGGTGTCGCCTTGTTTGAACAGGTGGGTAAAAAGATCTTCCTGACCGAGGCCGGCCATGAACTCTACCAGACCAGTCGCATTATCGATCGCCAGCTCGATGAAACCGAGCAGATATTCGAAGATATAAAGGGCGTCAGGCGAGGGCGCCTGCAGATTGCCGTAGCGAGTACCGCCAATTATTTTGCCCCGCGCCTGCTGGCCGTCTTCAGTGCCCGCCATGAGGCCGTCACCGTGAACCTGGATGTGACCAACCGCGAGGGCCTCATTTCACACCTGGAGGCCAATGATACAGATATGGTGATCATGGGTCTGCCACCGGAAAACCTGGATCTGGAGGCCAAGGCCTTTTTGGATAACCCGCTGGTGGTGATTGCGCCCCCCGAACACCCACTGGCGGGGGAGAAGGCAATTTCCATCCAACGCCTGCAGGAAGAGACCTTTATTATGCGTGAACCCGGCTCCGGTACTCGAATCGCCATGGAGCGGTTTTTTGCCAAGCAGGGTGCGCACCTGACCACCAGCATGGAAATGAGCTCGAACGAGGCCATCAAGCAGGCCGTGCAGGCGGGCCTCGGCCTGGGGATCGTCTCCCTGCACACGCTGGAGTTGGAACTGGAAATGCGGCGGCTGGTGGTCCTCGATGTCGAATCCCTGCCTATCCTGCGTCACTGGTACATTGTGCAACGTAAGGGTAAGCGTCTGTCTCCGGTGGCGGCTGCCTTCAAAGATTTTGTGCTGGAAGAGGCCGGTAAAATCCTGCAATTCCCCATGGCCTGAAAATCATAGCTTATATATAGAGACAGGTAGGGATTGATCAGGGAACCCTCGGCATCGATTGGGGTCAGAAAAGCTGATGGATAGACTGTACAGCACCTTTTAGGATGATATGATAAAGACATGCTGAAGTTTCTCGCTCATTGTTGGTTGATATTGTCACTGTTGATTGCGCCGCTACATTTTGCCGCGGCCGATATGGCAGTGTCTGATCATGCCGAGATGAAGTGTGAAAGCATGGATGTACATAGCCAGAATGCGATGCAGGACAGTTCGATGGAACACGACATGGCCAGGGATACCTCTAAATGTTCTGAGAAGTGTCAGGCAGCCGACGGTTGTGAATGTGCCGGGCAATGCAAGGTCAGTTGTGCCAGTGCCCATAGCAGTCTGGCTATGCTTGGCCTCATACAGTTTATGCGAGTCGCTTCTTCATTTTCGGTGGGTGCCCTGACAACATCGATTCGCGGCATTTACCCCCTTACCGAGCTTCGCCCCCCTATAGCCTGACTTCAAAACAGTTACACCTTAGTAATGTGTGTAACAACCGCATGCCGTCAACGGCATGATTTGTGTTTTGTTGTGGAGTTAAGACTATGTTTACCGATCGTTCCGGACATCTGAAGTTACATCGGCTCATCAGCCTGTTTATTGCCAGTGGTCTGATGGCCTATGGTCTGAGCACGCATGCCGACGCCGCTGATATTTTATCGTTGGCCGAGGCCGAGCAGCTCGCCCTACAGGGCGACCCCATGCTCGGAAATATTGATGCCACGGCCCAGGCCCTGGATGAGGCTGCGATTGCCGATGGCCAGTTACCCGACCCGAAGGCGAAGTTCAGCCTGTTTAATTTTCCTACCGATACTTTTGATCGTGATCAGGAACCCATCACGCAGTTACGTTTTGGTATTCAGCAGACCATCCCCCGTGGCGATACGCTGGCGCTACGCAGTCAGCGTACCCGTGTTCAGGCCGGTGGTGAACGCGCCAGGATTGACGATGAAACGCGCAAGCTGAAACGTGATGTGCGGGCAAACTGGTACGAGACCTATTACTGGCTGCGTGCCGAGCGGGTCGTGACGGCCAACAAGCGCCTGTTCAAGGAGATGGTCGATATCACCGAGTCGCAATATGCCGCGGGCCGTCGAAATCAGCAAGATGTGCTGCGTGCGGAACTGGAACTGGGTCTGCTGGATGACCGCCTGACCGATATTCAGCAAAAGCAGGAGGCCTCACGTGCCGACCTGGCCAAGTGGATCGGTGGTGAGGCACAACGTGCCCTGCCGGAGGCATTTCCACAGTTGCCAGAGCCACCAAGCCTGGCGGCAATACAGGCGCTCCTGCCACAACACCCGGCACTGCGTATGCAGCAGGCGAATATCGATGTGAACCGACAGGGTGTCTCGATCGCACGCGAGGCTTATAAACCCGCCTGGACGCTCGGGGTGGATTACGGCGTGCGGGATGGCAATAACCCGGATGGCTCGGATCGTGCCGATCTGGTTGCGGCGACAGTCACGTTTGACCTGCCTATCTTTACCAACAAACGTCAGGACCGGCGCCTGGCTGCGGCACAACGTCGCGAAGGGGCGGCCAGGCTGCAATATGATGACAAGTTGCGTGCCATGCAGAGTGTGCTCGAACGTGATTTTGTCAGCTGGCAGCGTTTGTCACAACGCCTGCAACGTTATCAGAAGACACTGGTCAATCAGGCCACGGCCAACAGCGAGGCCTCCTTGCTGGCTTATCAGAATGACGCCACGGATTTTCCAACCCTGATGCGGGCGAAGATCACCGAATTGAATACCCATCTTAAGGCTCTGCGCATCCATGTCGATGCCGCCAAGGCGCAAGCGCGCCTGCTTTACCTTGCAGGAGAAGAATAGTGAACACGTTTACAAAATATACCTTTCTGATCGGTGCTGCAGTCCTGTCAGTCTCCTTGGTGGCCTGTGATAGTAGCGATCAGAAGTCATCTGCGAAGAAGGAAAAGGAGATATTGTACTGGGTTGCACCGATGGACCCGAACTATCGCCGTGATGAACCAGGTAAGTCCCCGATGGGTATGGACCTGGTCCCGTTCTATGCGGAAAACACGTCAACCACGATGAAAGACAAGCAGCCTCTTTACTGGGTTGCGCCGATGGACCCGAATTTTCGTCAGGATGGCCCAGGTAAGTCTCCGATGGGCATGGACCTGGTTCCGTTCTACGGTGAGGACAATGATGATAGCGGTGCGGTGACCATTTCCCCGGCGATTGTGCAAAACCTCGGTGTGCGTACTGCCCGGGTAGAGGTTGGTAAGCTATGGAAGCGCATCGATACGGTAGGTTATGTCGATTTTGATGAAAACATGATCAGCCACGTACACCTGCGTACCGATGGATGGATCGATAAACTGGTGGTGAAGTCGGAAGGCGAGCGCGTTAAAAAAGGCGATCTGTTATTCGAATTGTATTCGCCGACTCTGGTCAATGCCCAGGATGAATATATCCAGGCACTGCGTAGTAATAACCAGCGTCTGATTAGCGCTTCACAGGATCGCCTGCGTGCACTGGGGGTTGGTAACCAGCAGATAGACAAGGTTAAAAAGACCCGCAAGGCCGAACAGCTGATTAAGGTGCGCGCCAGCCAGGACGCCATTATCTCCAAGCTTAGTGCACGTGAAGGCATGTATGTGAAACCTCGCATGGAGGTCATGACACTGGCCGACCTGTCCAGTATCTGGATCCAGGTCGAGGTCTTTGAACGTCAGGCGGAGTGGGTGCAGCAGGGTAAACCGGCCGAGATCACAGTGCCATACCTGCCGGGTCGTACATGGGAAGGCACGGTAGAGTATGTCTACCCAAGCTTGGACCCACGTACACGCACGCTGCGCGCGCGTCTGCGTTTTGATAACCCGGATGAATCCCTGAAGCCGAACATGTTCACGAATGTCACTATCTTCGGTGGCGCTACGCAGGATGTGACCAGCATTCCGCTTGAGGCACTGATTCGAACTGGTGAGGGTGAGCGAGTGATCATTAGTCTGGGTGAGGGCCGCTTCGCGCCACGCGAGGTCGTTAGCGGTATCGAGTCGGGTGACCGTATCGAGATCCTGAAGGGACTGACAGGCAATGAAGAGGTCGTGACCTCTTCGCAGTTCCTGCTCGATTCCGAGGCCAGCATCAAGGCCAGTCTGAATCGCATGAGTGAGCCGAAGGCTGAGATGGCAATGGAGGATAATAAAGACGGCAAGTCAGGCAAGATGGTGAGCGGCAAGGGCGTATTAAGAGAACTGTTGCCGGATGAGAACAAGATCAATATGTCGCATGACCCGATCCCTGCATTGGGCTGGCCGGACATGACCATGGACTTCCGTGTTGCTGAGGGTGTGAGCCTTGAAGGCCTCAAGCCGGGGCAGGCCATTGAATTTGATCTGGTGGAAAAGAATGATGTTTACATTATCGATTCTATTCGCCCTGCGGCACAGTAAGGGGATGCGAACATGATAGAAAAAATCATTAAATGGTCCATCGCCAATCGCTTTCTGGTCCTGCTATTGACCGCAATGTTAATTGGCTGGGGCGTATTTGCTGTTAAGAACACCCCGCTGGATGCGATCCCGGACCTTTCCGATGTGCAGGTAATTATCAAGACCAGCTATCCTGGTCAGGCTCCGCAGGTCGTTGAAGATCAGGTGACCTATCCGATGACCACGGCGATGTTATCGGTGCCGGGTGCGGTAACGGTGCGCGGTTATTCCTTCTTTGGAGATTCCTATGTCTACATTATCTTCAAAGATGGCACCGATCCCTACTGGGCACGTTCGCGTGTGCTCGAATACCTGAGCCAGGTTGAGTCGCGTCTTCCCCGGCAGGCGCGTCCGGCACTGGGGCCAGATGCCACGGGTGTGGGCTGGATCTATGAATACGCACTGGTCGATCGCACTGGCAAGAATGACCTCGCCCAGTTGCGCAGCCTGCAGGACTGGTTCCTGAAATATGAACTGCAAACTGTAGCAGGTGTTTCCGAAGTCGCTACGGTGGGCGGTATGGTGCGCCAGTACCAGGTCGTGCTGAACCCGAACCGGTTGCGGGCCTATAATATTCCGTTGGCCAGGATAAAAAGTGCGATCCAGCGCGCCAATCAGGAGGTCGGTGGTTCGGTGATCGAGATGGCCGAGGCCGAGTACATGGTTCGTGCCACGGGTTATATCACGGGTGTCGAGGACCTTAAGGGTGTGCCGCTGGGCATGAACGAGCAGGGTACACCTATCCTGCTGAAGGATGTTGCCGACATCCGTGTGGGTCCGCAGATGCGTCGCGGTATTGCCGAACTCAATGGCGAAGGTGAGGTCGTCGGTGGCGTGATCATTATGCGCTTTGGCGAGAATGCACTGACCACAATCCAGGGTGTGAAGGAAAAGCTCAAACAGTTGCAGAGTGGTCTGCCGGAAGGCGTCGAGATTGTCACGACCTATGATCGTTCCTCTCTGATCGAGCGTGCGGTAGAAAACCTGAGCCATAAACTCATTGAGGAATTTATTGTAGTGGCGCTGGTTTGCGCGCTGTTCCTGTTTCACTTCCGCTCGGCACTGGTAGTCATCATCAGTCTACCTGTAGGGATTTTGGTAGCGTTTATTATCATGCAGTCACAGGGTATCAACGCTAACATCATGTCACTCGGCGGTATCGCGATTGCGATCGGGGCGATGGTCGATGCGGCGATTGTCATGATCGAGAACGTGCACAAGCACCTCGAGAAGGAAGAACTCACGGATGAGAACCGCTGGCGGATCATGGGCGAGGCGGCCTCAGAAGTCGGGCCACCGTTGTTCTTCTCGTTGTTGATCATCACCCTGAGTTTCCTGCCGGTGTTTACACTTGAGGCGCAGGAAGGGCGTATGTTCGCGCCATTGGCCTATACCAAGACCTTTGCTATGGCCGCAGCGGCAGCTCTGTCGATTACGCTGGTGCCGGTACTCATGGGCCTGTTGATCCGTGGTCATATCACACCGGAACATAAGAACCCCGTGAATCGCGGGCTCATCGCAATATATAAACCCGTGATCAATCTGGTCTTGCGTCGACCCAAGCCGGTTCTGTTGGCGGGTTTGCTGGTCACCGTAGTTGGTGTCTGGCCGGTGACGCAATTGGGTGGCGAGTTTATGCCAACGCTGGATGAAGGTGACCTGTTGTATATGCCTTCGGCCTTCCCCGGGATATCGATCGGCAAGGCAGGAGAAATCCTGCAACAGACCGATAAGATGATTCGTACCGTGCCCGAGGTGGAGTCGGTATTCGGCAAAGTCGGGCGTGCAGATACGGCGACGGACCCGGCACCTCTGACCATGATTGAAACGACGGTTCGTTTGAAGCCGCGTGACGAATGGCGGGAAGGTATGACACTGGAAGGTCTGAAACGTGAGTTGAACAGCATCGTCAAGGTGCCGAGCATGGCAAATACCTGGGACCCGCCGATCAAGATTCGTACCGATATGTTATCGACGGGTATCAAGACCCCGATTGGTATCAAGGTGGCCGGTCCTGATCTGAATGTGATTCAGGATATCGGCAAGCAGATCGAGCAGGTCATGAACCAGGTACCGGGTACCTCCTCGGTTTATGCGGAGCGTGTCGCCGGTGGTCGTTATGTCACGGTTGATATTGACCGCGTTGCCAGTGCCCGTCTGGGCCTGAATGTCATGGATATCCAGGATGTTATCAGCACCGCAGTTGGTGGGCTGAATGTTACGCAGTCTGTTGAAGGCCTGGAACGCTATCCGGTAAATATGCGTTATCCACAAGGGGTGCGTAACTCGCTGGAAAAGATCCGTAACCTGCCACTGATTACCCCGATGGGGGCACATATACCCCTGTCGCAAGTCGCAACTATTGAGATCGAAAGCGGCCCGGCCATGATCAAGAGTGAAAATGCGCGTCTGAATGGCTGGATCTATGTCTCGATTGAAGGCCGTGACATCGCCTCCTACGTGGCCGATGCCAAGCGCGCCGTGGCGGAAGGGGTAACCTTGCCCGCCGGTTACTCGATAGGCTGGTCAGGCCAATATGAGTACCTGGAGAGGGCCTGGAAAAAACTTGCCATTGTTGGCCCACTGACCCTGGCGATCATCATGTTGCTGTTGTATCTGAATTTCAGAAACTTCGTCGAGGTGATCATCATCATGGGCACCCTGCCGGTAGCCCTTGTCGGTGGTGGCTGGTTGTTATACCTGCTGGGCTACAACCTGTCGGTGGCCGTGGGTGTCGGTTTTATTGCCCTGTCCGGCGTGGCGGTAGAAATTGGCGTGCTGATGCTGGTCTATCTCAACATCGCCTACAAGCAGAAACATAACAGGGCCCTTGATGAAGGGCGTGCCATAACATTGGCTGAACTTCGTGAGGCGGTGATTGAGGGTGCCTTGTTGCGTGTGCGCCCGATCATGATGACTGTGGCCGCGATCATCGTCGGCCTGCTACCGATCATGTTGGGTAGTGGTACCGGCTCCGAGGTCATGAGCCGCATTGCCGCTCCGATGGTCGGCGGCATGGTAACGGCGACCTTGCTGACCCTGGTTGTCATTCCGGCCGTGTTCCTGGTCTGGAAGAGTCGTAGTCTTAAGGAGGAAGCAGCATGATACGTGTCAATATCGTCATAGCGGCAAGTGTGTTGTTGGTGGCCTGCGACAAGCCAGTCAGCGAGGCAGTCAAACCGGCCCAACAGGTTGCTGCGCAGGAAGAAATGGCAACACCTGAAACACTGATACCAAAGCGTGGCCACGACATCGCACAGATCACGCGCGGTGCCGAGGTCTACAGGCAAAACTGTGCGGTCTGCCATGGGCCAAACGGTGAAGGGGCGCCAAACTGGCGACAGCGCGATGCCAATGGCCAGTTCCCGCCACCACCCCTGAATGGCGATGGTCATACCTGGCACCATCCGCTGAGTGCCCTGCGCTATACAATTCGCAACGGCACCAGGGCAATAGGTGGGACGATGCCCGCCTGGAAGGACAAGCTCAGTGATGCCGATATCGATGCCGTGATCGCCTGGTTCCAGTCGAAATGGCCGGAGCGGGCCTATATCGCGTGGTACGACATCGATCAACGGGCACGCACACGCAAACAATAAAGGAGGAATAACATGCACGATAGCGCCTGGTTAACATTTGGTCTGGGGCACTGGGGTTTTGGCCTGTTGTTTTGGGGGCTGATTATCTTTGCCATTGTCAGCCTCTTAAGCGGCAAGGGCGGTAATGATGATTAGGCATTGAGTCTGACACTGAAGGCGGTACACTTGCCGGCATGGCAAGGTAGAGCTGCGTTGTGTTGCCCCACTTTTTACTATTTTTTAGGAGAATGATATGTACGGTTTTTCAGTCACAGTTAAAGACAAGTTTGATGATGCAATTACACGCGTAACCGAAGAGTTACAGAAAGAGGGTTTCGGTGTGTTAACCGAGATCGATGTCAAGGCCACCCTGAAAAAGAAACTGGATATCGACAAACTCCCTTACACCATCCTCGGTGCCTGCAACCCGGTTCTGGCCAATCAGGCCATTAATGCCGAACCGGATATCGGCCTGCTGCTGCCCTGTAACGTGCTTGTGCGTGAAGAGGAAAACGGTGCCGTAACCGTGGCCTTTATGGACCCGGCTGCCGTATTGCAACTGGTCAACCGTCCCGAAGTTGAAGGCATGGCCGCACAGGTGAAAGAAAAACTCGAGCGGGTACGTGACGCACTGAAATAGAATACATAATTGTAAATTTTATAAAATCAATGTTGCCTGCTAATACAGGCGGGTACTATTTGTGCATATACGGTGATGTGATTATTTTATAGAGAGGAGTTATAAGAGATGAAGACGATCAGATATTTAATCATGGCTATGCTATTTGCTGCCCCGGTAGCCGCCTTCTCTGCGGGTGATGACGCAATGAAGCTTGAGAAAATGATTCATGATATGGAAGCACACTGGCAACAGGTCACAAATGAAAAAGATGATAAGCGCCGTCAGGCTATGCTTGAAGAGCATGCAAAGATGATGAAGGATGTTGAAGAGGCTACAGGTAAAATGTCACATAGTGGCCACGGCATGATGCACAATCATAGTGCCAACATCCTGGATATGCATCGTACAATGATGGGCTCGATGAAATAGTTGGGCTCTGCCGGGTAATGAAAAAATATTGATAAGGACAGGACTATGATAAACATTATTAAAAATATTAAGACATTAGTCATTACAGGGGTGATGCTATTTGCGTCGTCGGTTAATGCAGTTTATGCGGAAGATGTGAACTGGCATGCGGAATCAGAAAATTATCATGTTTATTTCGGTGTTGTGCCAGCGAGCATGATCAAAAACACCACCGCCCTGGTTGATAATGATAAGCAGTTGCATGGTGGTCTGGACAAACTGTCGTCTGTTGCACAACACGTCATGATTAGTGTCTACCGCAAGGATGGCAAGACGCGCGTTAATGATGCAACGGTGATAGCGGAAGTCTCATCAGGGATATTACTATGGCGCAAGGAGCTGGAAAAACCATTAGAAAAGATGACCACCAGTGGGCAGATAACCTATGCCAATTTTTTTGATATGAAGGAAAAAGGCAAATATAAGATCGAAGTTGAAATCTATGAGTCGCAAAAAAATGGTAGTGACGAGCTTGCCTTCTTTTACAGCAAAGAATAGCCGTTAACCCAGTATGGTAAGAGGAAAAATGCCATCTTAACAGGCGGCATCTTTTTTATTCTTCGCCATCGACTGGTGGGGTTTATCCTCGCGCAGAGCCGATCGGCCAAAAACCATGCTAAGTACACGTGATTGATATAGATCAAAGAAACCGTCAAAACATTGTGTTAACTTAAGCGGCGAAATTGATTGAATCATACGAGGCGAGATAAAGCAGCGCATGTTCATATGGATGACAAGAAGCAGACGAAGACTTGTGCCACAGGTACTGCTGCTTTGGCTTGTCAGTACCATGGCCCCCGCCATGCAACAATGCTGTGAGGCTATTGCGGAGGCTGTCCCCCACCACCACACACCTGCTCAACCGTCAACGGATACCCAGCATTCCGGACATGCGCATGAACATGGCCCGGTAAGCGACACACTGGTTATTGAAGAGCATGAGCATTGTCCAACGGCCAGTGCTGATATCTCCGGTATGCCTATACTGGAACTGACGTCTTCTGTGAAATGGGATCATGGGGCTTTAGTTTCGCAGCCCTGGAGTCCAATGGTTTTAAAACCATTGCCGAAGGCGCTACATAAAGATAATACCATCTGGATAATCAACCGACGAAGTACCTATCTGGATACCCTTCGTTTGCGCGTTTAAACGTCCCCTCGCTTTTCCCGGCACGACCGTGTCAGGGCAAATATTTTTCCTTGTTGTTACAAATTATCTGACATAAGCCATAACGGTTGATGAGGGCTTTAACCCGTTGTCCAGCGGTCCATTTCATGGAGTGACAGGGGTCATTGTTCCTATCATTAATGTAGGAGGCTATTCCGATGAAAAGAACTTTATTAAAAGCAGGACTATTGTGGGGCATGGCTATAGGTATAGCCGCGTTCCCTTTAACGGCATCTGCCGATGAAGTGTCACAACTGAAAAAAGAAATGGAGATTTTAAAGAAGCAGGTCAGTGAGTTAAGGGAACTGCTCATCACGCAGCAAAAGACTATGGCGAGTAAGGCTGAGGTGGAATCAGTGAAAGAAGAAGTCAAAGAAGTCGCCAAGGCAAGTAATGAATGGAAGATCGCCGATTCCGCTGTGCACCTCGCGGGTTACGGCGCCATTGGTTACACCGATTCTGAACGCAGTGATGGTACATTCAACCAGGTTACTTTCAATCCAATCTTTCATTACCAATACAAAGATCTATTCCTACTGGAGGCAGAGCTGGAAGTGGCAGTCGGAGAAGATGGTGAGACGGAAGTGGGACTCGAATACGCAACGATTGATTGGATAATCAATGATTATGCCGTGCTGGTAGGTGGCAAGTTCCTTAGTCCACTGGGCCAGTTTCGCCAAAACCTGCACCCGACCTGGATAAATAAATTTGCCTCGGCACCTATTGGTTTTGGGCATGATCAGGCGGCCCCCCTGGCTGAGGTTGGTGTTCAGTTGCGGGGTGGTTTCCCGATTTATAACCAGGCACGAGGTAACTATGGTGTTTATGTCGGTAATGGTCCGTTAATCGAGATAGATGCAGTGGAAGGTGAACTCGAGGCCATTGAGGCGGTAGGACTGGCGAGCAATGCAGATGGCGAGTTCGCCTGGGGTGGTCGGTTTGGCATCCTACCGATGGCAGGATTGGAGTTCGGTATCTCCGGTGCCTGGGGCGATGTCGGGCCTGAGGGCGAAGAGGGCTTGTTACGCGACTACAAGGCTTATGGCGCAGACTTTGCCTATCAGTATGCGGCGTTTGACTTGCGTGGTGAATATATTCAGCAGCGTGTCGGTTCGAAGGCGACCAGTGTTGCTCCGGATGCTGCTACCTGGAAGACCTGGTATGTGCAGGCGGCCTACAAGATACTCCCGACAAAATGGGAATTGGTTGCACGCTATGGTGATTATGACAGCCCGCATGATTCGGCTGATCAGGAGCAATGGGGTATAGGTGCTAATTACTTGTTTGCCAGTAATGCGATCGCCAAGATCGGTTTCGAATCAAATGATGGCAAAAATGGTGAGACAACCGATGATGATCGGTTCCTGTTGCAACTCACGTATGGATTCTAAAAGGGGCTTATCATGAAAAATCATAACGTATTTGGATATGGTCTGGTCAGCGTAGTGATCGCTGTCGCAGTGGTTGTCTTGATACAACTGGCACAAATTGAAACTGTGCAGGCGGGGACGGCTGCAGGAGATCTTGGGCGGGGTGCCGTCCTGTGGAGCCAGAACTGTGCACGTTGTCATAATATGCGGGATCCAAAAGAATTTCGGGATGACCTGTGGAAGCCTATTGTCACGCATATGCGGATTCGCGCCGGTCTGACAGGGCAGGATGCACGCGACATTCTGGTCTTTCTGCAGGCGAGTAATTAGGGGCACATATGCGTTGTAAAAAATTTCCCCTCTGGCTGTTTCTGATGGTGATGTCACCGGTCTTGCCTGCACAGCAGGCAATGACCGGCAAGGCATTGTATGAGCAATCCTGTCTGGTCTGTCATGGTGATGATGGCAGCGGTGTTATGCCGGGTGTGGTCGAACTACCGGGCACCGGTGGTCCGTTGTCAAAAAGTGACCAGCAGCTGGCCAAGGCCATCCGTGAAGGTATACAGCGCGAGGGGGCTGTTATGGCGATGCCACCCCTGGGTGGCAATGCACAACTTACGGACCAGGATATACAGGAGATTATTCTGTATATGCGCAAGACATTCTGATAATGCATTTTGCTTTTAAAAGTAATAAGGAGAAAAACAATGTACAGCATAAAATTAAATATTCTTGGTATGAGTCTGCTGGCAATAGCCGGCTCGGCACTTGCAGGCACAACCGTGTATATCCCCCTGGGCTCGGGTAATCAGGTGATTGCCGTGGATGCAGAGAAGGATACGATCACGGCAACCTACAGCGGGGTGGAAAACCCGCATGGCCTGGTGGCAACCCCGGATGGGGAATACCTGATTGCAGGCAGTCTCAAAGAGACGGCACTCAAGGCGGGTGAGGCAAAGGATACACCGAACAGCAAGTTATTCCTGATACACCCGGTACACGGCCATGTTATGTCTACCATTGCCGTATCCGGTTGGACGCATCATCAGGCAATCACTCCGGATGGCCGCTACGTTATCTCTACGCATCCTATTCGGGGCAACATCAGTGTCGTCGATATGCAGACCAGTCAGGTGGTAAAGACGATCAAAACCGGTCCGGCACCGAACTACACACTGGTGACGCGTGATGGTAAGAAGGCCTTCGTTAGCAACAGTGGAAATGGCACGATTTCTGAGATTGATATTTCAAGTTGGAAGGTGATGCGAACCTTGAAGTCTGGCCCATCACCTGAACACCTGACATTTTCTGCGGATGAAAAAACTATCTATGTCACAAACCCCCGTGCCGGGAGTGTTTCAGCCATTTCCGTGGATAGTGGAGATATCACCAAGAGCTACACCATTGGTAAAAATGTACATGGCCTGGATATCAGCGATGATGGCAAAAAGTTGTTTGTCACCAGTACAAAGGAAGACAAATTAGTCGCCATAGACCTCAGTAGCGGTGAGTTGCGTTCGATAAAGCTGTCACCCGCCCCCTATCATCTGAACACGATACGCGGTACGGGAAAGGTTTATATATCCAGCCGGAAATTGCCCATTATATGGGTGATGAACCAAAAAAACCTCGAAGTGCTGGGTAAGATTAACCTGCCGGGCGGGGAAGCGCATCAAATGACGGTTGTGAAGGACTAAGGTCAAGAGGTGTTATTTTACTAGGTTGGCGCATGCCTTACGGAGTATGTTAACGGTTAAACCGGAGAGAGAAAAAAGATGACTGGACACACAAAAACAAATAATGGGCTACAAGATCCGGTTTGCGGGATGAATGTTACCGCAGCATCAGAACACCACACCCGTCATGAGGGCAAAGACTGGTATTTTTGTAGCGCAGATTGTCTGCACAAATTTGAATCTGGACCGGTGCAATATTTGAATAAGGACTCCTCCGCTCCTCTGGGACAAGTGAAAGCCCCCGAGAGGACATTATTTACCTGCCCTATGCACCCCGAAATTGTTCAGGAAGGCCCGGGGACATGCCCCAAATGTGGCATGGCGTTGGAACCAAAGGGTGCCCCGGAATTTTCCGACAAGACCGAATATGTTTGTCCTATGCACCCTGAGGTAGAAAGTGATGTGCCCGGGTCATGCCCCAAGTGTGGGATGGCACTTGAACCGCGTACCGTTACGGCTGAAGAGGATAACGCGGAACTTATCGATATGAGCCGACGTTTCTGGGTAGGTACGGTACTGGCTTTACCCGTGTTTATTTTGGCCATGGTCGCCGACCTGACCCCGGATTGGTTACCCCAGGCACTGTCATTAAAAACTGTGCAGTGGATTGAGTTTTCCCTGGCCACGCCGGTGGTGCTGTGGGGGGGCTGGCCATTCTTTGTTCGGGGCGTGCAATCCATCAGGACCTGGAACCTGAACATGTTTACCTTAATCGGGCTGGGGGTGTCGGTGGCCTGGGTCTATAGCGTGGTTGCCATGCTGGCACCTCAGCTATTTCCACCGGATATGTTGCATGAGGGCGGCACAGTAGCCGTCTATTTTGAAGCCGCTGCGGTGATAACCGTGCTGGTTTTACTGGGGCAGGTACTCGAACTGAGAGCCCGCTCACGTACCAACACGGCCATCAAGTTGCTCCTCGGTCTGGCACCGAATACGGCCCGCATTGTCCGGGACGATGGCAATGAAGAGGATATACCTCTGGAACAGGTTCATCCCGGAGATGTACTGCGTATTCGCCCGGGTGAAAAGGTGCCCGTCGACGGTATTACCATTGAAGGCACGAGTCATGTTGATGAGTCTATGGTGACCGGTGAATCAATTCCGGTGAAAAAGACTGCAGATGACCGACTGATCGGTGCAACCATAAATGGTACCGGTAGTTTGCTCATGCGGGCTGAGAAGGTAGGGGCCGATACCTTGTTGGCACAAATCGTCAATATGGTGGCAGAGGCGCAGCGCTCACGTGCGCCGATCCAGAAACTGGCTGATACGGTTTCGGGCTACTTTGTTCCTATTGTGGTGCTGATTGCCGTTGCCGCCTTCTTCGCCTGGTGGCTGTGGGGGCCTGAACCCCGGTTAGCCTATGGGGTCATTAATGCCGTCGCCGTTTTGATTATTGCCTGCCCCTGCGCACTCGGGCTGGCTACACCCATTTCTATTATGGTGGGTACCGGCCGCGGCGCAATGGAAGGTGTGCTTATCAAGAATGCAGAATCACTCGAGATCATGGAAAAGGTTGATACCCTGGTGGTCGATAAAACCGGAACCCTGACCGAAGGTAAGCCGAAGCTGGTTTCCGTTACAGTAACCGGGGACATTGATGAAGAAAATGTCCTGCGCCTCGCAGCGTGCCTGGAACGCGCCAGTGAACACCCACTTGCCGAGGCGATAGTAAAAGGCGCACAAGACAAGGGCATCAGCCTGGTCCAGGCTGCTGATTTTCAGTCAGTCACTGGTAAGGGCGTGACCGGTGTGGTCGAGAATCACAAGCTTGCCCTGGGGAATATAAAATTACTCGAAAGCCTTGGTATTAATGCCAGTGAGATGTCGGCGCAGGCCGATGGATTACGCACCAAGGGGCAAACAGTAATGTTATTGGCTGTGGATGGTAAGGCAGCTGGACTCATTGGTGTCGCTGACCCAATAAAGGAAACAACGCCCGAGGCCATCCGTCACTTGCATGAAGAAGGGATAATGGTTGTTATGCTGACAGGCGATAGTCGCAGGACGGCAGAGGCAGTTGCCGCGATGCTGGATATCGATCAGGTGCAGGCCGAGGTGTTACCCGAACAAAAGGCCGAGGTCATTAAGCAACTGCAGGCACAGGGGCGGGTGGTTGCCATGGCCGGCGACGGCATTAACGACGCGCCGGCACTGGCGCAGGCACAGGTGGGTATTGCCATGGGTACCGGTACGGATGTGGCTATGGAAAGTGCCGGAGTGACACTGGTCAAAGGCGACTTACGAGGGATTGTCCGTGCGCGACGTCTTTCACGGGCGACGATGAAAAATATTCGCCAGAACCTGTTTTTTGCCTTTATATATAATTCTGCGGGTGTGCCGATAGCCGCAGGGGTGCTTTATCCTGTATTTGGGCTATTACTCTCGCCAATGATCGCTGCTGCAGCCATGAGTTTTAGTTCGGTTTCAGTGATAACCAACGCGCTGCGCTTACGCAACGTAAAACTCTAGATGAAGGGAGGTGGATTATGTTTGGTCATGATGGTGGTGTATTTTTCGGAGGCGGATTTATGTGGATATTCTGGATATTACTGATAGTGGTTTTATTAGTGGTGGTGAAGGCTATGGCTGGCCCGGACAAGGGCAGCAATTCCGGGCAGGGCGATACACCAATAGAAATATTAAAGAAGCGTTATGCGAAAGGCGAGATTGATGAAGAAGAGTTTGAGCGCAGACGCAAAGAGCTGGAGTCATGATGCCTGATACAACAAATAATACTGGAGTTTGTAACAATGTGAGAATGTCAGACAAGCCCTCCACCCAGGGTTATGTGGACGTTAGCTGACGGTATTAATAATTATAAGCTTGTCAGCAATGTAGAAATTCACATCAAAACCAACACAGAGCGTATTGGCGGCAGTGCCTTCATGGACGTTGGAAATGCTGTTACGATTCTTACTTGTGTTAATCGGTGGGAGCGCTAAGAGGTAGAATATACGCATATTTGGTCAGTGTTTACATAGAGTAAGATTTGCCACTGTAGTCGTGTAGATTTTGGGTAAGTCATTTTTTGCAAAATTGCCAGAGAATTAAGGAAATAGATATGAGTGAGAGTACCCATCTTGTGATATCAGGAATGAAATGTGCGGGTTGTGTTGCCAATGTGCAAAAGGCGCTTGAGGCGCTTGATGGAGTGAACAGTGTGGAGGTCAGTCTTGAATCGGCATCGGCGACTGTGCGCGGGGATGCCGACCCGGCAGAGTTGGCACGGGTGGTTACCGAGGCCGGTTATCCTGCTACATTGGCATGAATGAATTCAGCGGATAGAGAAAAAACATGAGCAGTCAGTCTTCATCAGTACGCCTGTCTATAGGCAGCATGAGCTGCGCCGGTTGTGTGGCGAGCGTTGAAAAGGCCCTGCAACAGGTTGGTGGCGTGGCCTCAGCGAGTGTCAACTTTGCCGAACATACTGCCGAGGTCCAGGGTTCAGCCTCCGCAAGCGCGCTTATCAAGGCGGTGGTCGATGCGGGTTATGAAGCGGCTGAATTAAAGACCGCCGAAGATACCGAGGGCAAAGAGGCAAAAGAGTACGCCCAGTATCGGCAACTCATCCGCAAGAGTCTGCTCGCGGCAATGGTCGGTGCGCCGTTGTTTGTTTCCGGTCTGCTGGGCAAGATGCCGGGCCTTGTCGCACACCAGCTATTCTGGATCGGCATCGGCCTGATCACATTGTTTGTTCTGTATTATTCGGGCAGTAATTTCTTCAAGGGCGCATGGAAGTCCTTCCTGAACCATAACGCCAATATGGATACCCTCATCGCACTGGGTACCGGCAGCGCCTGGTTATACTCGATGTTGATCACCATCTGGCCAACATTGGTGCCGGTCTCGGCACAGCATGTCTATTTTGAGGCGGCGACGATCATCATTGCCCTGATCAATTTCGGCTCCGCCCTGGAGATGCGCGCCCGTGGCAAGACCTCCGAGGCCATTAAAAGGTTAATCGGTCTGCAGCCAAAAACCGCACGTGTGGTCCGTGACGGCAAAGAGATCGATATCCCCATCGATCAGGTCGGTCTGAACGAAACCCTGCGTGTACGCCCCGGCGAGAAGATCGCCGTCGATGGCGTGTTGATCGATGGTCACTCCAGTATTGATGAATCCATGCTGACCGGTGAACCGATCCCGGTGACCAAACAGGTAGGCGATGAGGTGGTCGGTGGCAGCCTCAACAAGAGCGGTAGTTTTCTCATGCAGGCGAAAAAGATCGGCAGCGAGACCATGCTGGCGCAGATCATCGACATGGTGCGCACCGCGCAGAACTCCAAACCTGCTATCGGTCGGCTTGCCGATCGCATTTCGGCCATCTTCGTCCCCACGGTTTTGATCATTGCCGTGCTGACAGCGCTGGTCTGGTACAACTTTGGTCCGGAGCCACGGGTCAGTTACATGCTGGTGGCGACCATGACCGTGTTGATCATCGCCTGCCCCTGCGCGCTCGGCCTGGCCACGCCGATCTCGATCATGGTCGGCGTTGGCAAGGCCGCCGAGTTTGGCATTCTCATTCGTAACGGTGACGCCCTGCAGCAGGCCGGCCAGCTAACAACCGTAGTCCTCGACAAGACCGGTACGGTAACGGCCGGTAGCCCTCAGGTAACGGGTTTCAAGCTTGTTGGTGGCTATACGGAGGCCGAGCTGCTAAGCATGGCCGCCAGCCTTGAGCGCGGCTCTGAACACCCACTGGCCGAGGCGATCATGGAGGCGGCGCAACAACAGCAACTGAACATAACGGACGTCGAGGACTTTGAGGCCGTGGCCGGGCACGGTGTGCGCGCCCGACTTGAAGGCCGGCAACTTCTGTTCGGTAATCAGCGGTTGATGGAAACCCACGACATTGATATCACTATGTTGTTGGAGGCGGCCCAGACGATGGCCGGTCAGGCACAGACGCCAATGTACCTTGCGGTAGAAGGTCGGGCCGCGGGCATTATCGCCGTCAGTGACCCGGTTAAGGCAGACTCGAAAGCTGCTATTGAACGCCTGCAGGCGCTTGGCCTGCGCGTGGTCATGCTCACCGGCGACAATCAGGCCACGGCCGATGCGGTAGCGAAACAGGTTGGCGTCGATGTGGTGATCGCCGAGGTCCTGCCGCAGGACAAGGCAGCGCAGGTTATGGCCTTGCAAGCGCAAGGCGAGGTCGTCGGCATGGTCGGTGATGGCATTAACGACGCGCCGGCGCTGGCACAGGCCGATGTCGGTTTTGCCATTGGCACCGGTACCGATGTCGCCATTGAGAGTGGCGATGTCACCCTGATACGCGGTTCACTGCAGGGCGTTAGTGACGCGATTGGTATCTCACGTGCCACGGTGCGCAATATCCGCCAGAACCTGTTCGGGGCTTTTGTTTATAACAGTCTCGGCATACCGGTGGCGGCCGGTGTCCTCTATCCATTAATGGGCATCCTGCTCAACCCGGTAGTGGCGGGGGCGGCGATGGCCATGTCCTCGGTGACGGTCGTCACGAATGCCAATCGTCTGCGTTTTTACAAAGGCAAAATTTTGTAGAACGGTTATGCTGACCGTAGGTCAGAAGTGGACAGGATCTAGCCGATAAAGCCTTACTCTTTGGGTGGTGCAAAAAAACGTGTGAATCCTGTCTCATTAATTTTTTCGCCTAAGCATCTATTCTCGGGCGAGAAGCCAATGATTAATTGAACGCCTATTTGCCCTGGATCCCGGTCTGACCCCGAACGCCGAACTCGTTGGCATGTTTATCATCGTTCGCGGCGTGTTCGTGTTCGCCGCGTGCCTGATAGGCGCGGGCGCGTACATAATAGGCCGTGCCACGCAGGTAATAGGGGCCTTTGTCTATGACACGGCTACAGCTCTCAATGGCCCGTGCGTATTGTCGGTTACGTTCATAACTGCTGCACAGGTTGACGAGCAGTGCATAATTATCCGGCTGTAACTGGTTGGCACGTTGCAAATGCTGCAAGCCCTCAGGATATTTTTCCACCACGTTGAGGGCATTACCCGCGGCGTTATGTGCCTGCCAGCTATCGGCATCAAACTCGAGGGCCTTTTGTGCATAAAGCAGGGCCAACGGTGGCTGGCCAAGTGACAGTTGCACCTCGGACATGGCCGCCATCATCTGGGCATTATTCGGGCAGCGCTTCAGCGCCGGGAAGATACTGTTCTCAATAACATAGAGGGCCTGCAGGTAGTCTTCACTGCCCGCTGGATAATTATCCAGGGCCTTGCGGTGCTGGTTATCGATAGCTTGAACTGTTTGCGCACAGGTTTCTGCGCGCGAGAGGGCAGGTTGCAGGCTCAATAACAGCGCACTGCAAAAAAGCATGACCGCAAGGTGTTGTGTGCTGGACATAGATCACCATTCTTGTGGATTTGCATCAATGCTAACATGGGGAAAACAGAAAAAGCTTACCTAATTTTTCTTATAAGGGTTGCATTCTGCAGGGGTAATAATAGAAAAAAGCAAAACCTGGCCACGTTAAGTCTGTCACCTGCTGAAGGCAGACGACTAAGATTGGCAATGGGAGGTAAAGCTGTTAAACATCAATGGGTGCCGCAGTCTGGATGATTTTTGTTACACTCGGACCATGCAAACTATTCTCGTAAATATACTGGGTTTACTGGCCATCGGTTTTATTGTCTGGTGGTTCTGGCGTACCTAAAATCTTTGTCGAGGTGCATTAAGTATTTCCTGCACCGGCCTCGCGAGTTCTGGTCAGCACAATGCGGCAAGTCACGTTAGGGGCAGGCTTAGCTACGTCGCCTACATCAGATGATGCCTGGTATTGGCGCGCGCATTCAGGCGACCTCGTCGTAGACCATGATCTCGAGTGTTTCGTTAAAACAGGCCTCGGCCTGTTTTAACACAGTTTGTAAAATATTCGGTGTCAGCCCGACGGTTTGCAGGGCGGTGACTTCCAGCGCCTCGGTTTCCTCGATATCGCCGCCGACCCGGGCGAGCATGGTGTTGGCCAGGTAGTTGGCGATATGGATAATCGCTGCCTCTTTCGGGTGCTGTTTGGCAAAACGCGGGGTATGGTGAAACTCGACGGCCTCGCTGAGTGCCGAGGGCAGATTCCATTGGCGCAGCAGCTCACCGCCGACGGCGGCATGGTCAAAGCCGATGATCTCCTGTTCGACGATGTGCACGATCTCCCGATTCTGTGTGCTGTGGGTGAGTGTCTGGCTGGCCAGTTCGGGCAATTCACGGTAAATAAGCAGGTAGCCAATGTCGTGTAGCAGGCCTGCGGTGAAGTAACGCTCAACATTGGCTTCATGCAGGTGGGCCGCGAGGAGACGGGCAATCACTGCACAGCGCAGGCTGTGGCGCCAGAAGGTCTCCATGGAGACCAGTTCATTTGTGAACGCCGAGAAGACCTGGATGGCACTGGTGGCGAGGAGCAGGTCACGTAGTTCATTCATGCCGATGATCGTGATGGCGCGGGGGATGCTGTCGATGCGTGAGGGAAAACCGTAAAATGGGCTGTTGGCGATCTTCAACAGGCGGGCGGTCAGGACGGGGTCCTGGCGTATGACCTCGCCAATATCGGCAGCGGAACTATCCGGGGCATTCATTATCTCATTGACGCGGGCCACGCTCTCGGGGAGCGAGATGGCATCGCCGACGGCATTGACCAGATCTCTGGCGGTAAATGGCATATATGCATCCCTGTGTTGTCCAAAAATGAGACCGACTTGTAAACGCTTGCGTCCCGTATCAACAATCCTTTGCACGGATAGATTACTATATGAGAGTTTACGCCGGGAATAAATAGGGTGTTTTACAAGGATTTGTCTAGATTGAGTCTTTTGAGGTAAGTCTATGAGTTGGTGGGGAAAAGTCATCGGTGGCGCGTTCGGGTATTTACTCGGTGGGCCGCTGGGCGCCCTGATGGGCGCCGCCCTCGGGCATAATTTCGACAAGGGCCTGGGGGGGATGTCGGATGCCGATTTTCGCCCTGGTGCCCGTGAGCGCGTCCAGGGGGCCTTTTTCACCGCGACTTTCTCGGTGATGGGGCATGTCGCCAAGGCCGATGGCAAGGTCACGCATGACGAGATTGCGATCGCCAATGCCATCATGGCCCAGCTCAGCCTGTCGACCGATATGCAACAGGCCGCACGGCGTTTGTTCAACGAGGGCAAGCAGGCGGGTTTCCCGCTGGACGATGTCCTCGAGCAGCTCCGTAGCGAGTGTCACCGCCGCGATACCCTGTTGCGCATGTTTATCGAGATCCAGATGCATGCCGCCTATGCCGATGGCGTGGTGCACCCGGCCGAGCGCCAGCTCATCGAGCATATTTGCGAGATATTAGGCTTTTCTCGTCAGGAGATGGAGCACCTCGAGGCCATGGTCAAGGCGCAACGCCACACGGGGGGGCGGGCGGGTCAGCCTGTCGGTCTTTCCGCGCAGGAGGCCTATGCCGTGCTGGGGGTCTCTGCAAAGACCAGTGATGCCGAGGTGAAAAAGGCCTATCGACGGCTGATGAGCCAGCATCACCCGGATAAACTTGTTTCCAAGGGTCTGCCGGAAGAGATGATGCAGCTGGCCAAGGAAAAGACCCAGGAAATACGTTCCGCATATGAGGTCATTAAAGAATCCCGTGGCATGAAATAGAGCAATTGATGATGCCCTGAACCTTCGGGGCGAAGGTTAGGGTACTCGCAATGAACCCGCAGGGTTCTGCGAGAGCATGGTGGCAGCCTTGCACATTCGCGCATAGAAGCCTTTGGCTTCATTATGCGTACCTCACCCATCTCCGATGGGTCGAGGCATCATCAATCAGAAGTACCGTCCACCACTGGCTATAGCGGTCACGATCAGACCCAGGCTCAGGTTCACCCCTATAAGTAGGCGTATTTGCGCCAGCCTGGCCCCAGCTGTGGGCAGGTCACCGGCGGCGATGGCCTGTTTCATGCGCCGGTAGGGGCCGAAGAAGACGTGCATATAGATAAGTATCATGAGGATGCCGAGGCCCTGCATGATATTCACGTAGAGCGGCAAGGTGGCGAAGCCGCCAAACAGTTTGAAGGCCATCCAGTAACCGCTGGCCAGTGACAGGAGCACCGAGACCCACACCCAGGGAAAGAAGCGGGCAAACACATCTCGCCACAATGGCAGGCGTTGCGGCGGTTCGAGCAGGCTGGCCGCAACCGGGCGCAGGGCCATGTAGGCGAAAAACATACCGCCAACCCAAATGGTGGCGGCGAGCATATGCAGGGCAATGGCGAGAGGCATTTTATTACGTCCTTCGAATCGCGGTAGGCGAGTTATTTTTTCATGCTATCGACAGGCATGTCGACCGCCATACCCCGGAACTGTGCCAGCCAGCTCTTCACTCGGCGCACCAGGTCGGCCTCGAGGCCCTGGAAGAAGTGATTGGCTCCCGCCACCTCGACCTGGCGATAGTGGCTATTTCCCGCCCTGCGGGCGGCCTGGGCACGGGCCTTGACCGAGTCGAGCACGGTCTCCAGGTCCTGGCTGCCATAGATATCCAGGACGGGGAGGGTGATCTTCTCGAGGAAGGCGAGGTTGTCCATACGCGGGTCTGCACCTTCACGGGCGCCCATGCCGATGGCGGCAAAGGCGGTGATGCCCTCGGCATTGTTCGCCAGGTACGAGGCGGCCATGCTGCTCCCCAGGCTGTGGGCGAGGATGATGATATTGTGATAGCCCTTTTCTTTCAGATAGGCGATGCCGGCCTGGATACGGGCCGGGACCTCGGCGAACAGCGGGGCATAGTCTTTATGGTCTGCCTCATTGGCCAGGATGGGTAATTGCAGTGACAGGCTGGCCCAGCCGTGAGCGGGCAGTTCCGAACGCAGGGGCTGGACGATATCCGGCCAGTCCGGGTGCACCCCACTGCCGTGTAAGACGATGACCGCGCCACTCGGCTTGTCGGTCTCGTGCTCGGCGTAGATGCCGAGGAATTTATTGCCGTCGGCCTCCAGCCAGGCGGCTTCACCGACAATGAGGCCATCGACTACCTGGTCGGCCCAGCGTTTTTCCTTCGCCGTGTCCGAGGCGTAGGCGCCATTAATTGAACATATCCCTATGAAAAATATATAAAAAAATTGCATTACAGGGGTTTTCATGTCGGGCTCCATCGGCTCGCTGTGAGCGACTAATGATACCCTGAAAAGCTGCAATATCCAGCCTGATCGGGTAAAGTGCGGCGTTCTGTTTACGGGTGTGCCCGGTAAGGGTGCGAACTCAACGAATTTTTAAGGGGTGATTGACCATGGCCGAAGATTTTATTGCACCGTCTATTTTGTCTGCTGATTTTGCCAAGCTGGGTGAGGAAGTCGACAAGGTCCTGGCCGCCGGTGCCGACGTCGTGCACTTTGATGTAATGGATAACCACTACGTGCCAAACCTGACTATTGGCCCACTGGTCTGTGAGGCGCTGCGCAAGCACGGCGTGACGGCACCGATTGACGTGCACCTCATGGTCAAGCCGGTGGACCGCATCATCCCGGATTTTGCCGCTGCCGGTGCTAGCTATATCACCTTCCACCCGGAGGCCTCCGAGCACATCGACCGTACCCTGCAGCTGATCCAGGCCGAGGGTTGTAAGTCAGGCTTGGTGTTTAACCCGGCCACTCCGCTGGATGTGCTTGAGCATGTTATCGACAAGATTGATGTTATTTTGTTGATGTCGGTTAACCCGGGCTTTGGTGGTCAGAGCTTTATCCCGCACACACTGGAAAAGCTGCGTGCCGCCCGCAAGATTATTGATGCCTCTGGTCGTGATATTCGTCTGGAAATTGATGGTGGCGTGAAGGTTGATAATATCCGTGAAATCAAGGAAGCCGGTGCCGATATGTTTGTTGCCGGTTCGGCCATCTTTGGTGCCAGGAACGATGCCGATGCCAACCTTTATGACACCGTGATTGGCCAGATGCGCGATGAGTTGGCGAAAGCGGTTTCCTCTTATAGCATGGAGATGTAAACGTAGCGGTCATTCTTTGCGGCCTTTGCGTTATATACTGGATTTGAAATATGAGCCTTAAAAAACCTGAAATGGTCCTGATCGATGTCGACGGCACGCTGGTCGACAGTGTGCCAGACCTCGCCTACTGCGTTGATGAGATGCTGAAGCAGCTCGACATGCCTGTGCGCGGTGAAGACCGCGTGCGTCACTGGGTTGGCAATGGCGTCGAACGCCTCGTCGAGCGCGCACTTACCGATGACCTCGATGGTCACCCGGATGAAGCACTCATGGCCAGGGCCTACCCGATCTTCCTCGATCTGTATGCCGAGAACACCTGCGTGCGTAGTGGCCTGTATCCCGGTGTCCGCGAAGGTCTGGATTACCTGAAAAAGGCCGGTTACAAGCTCGGTTGCGTGACCAACAAGGCCGAGGCCTTTACCGTGCCGCTGCTGAAGCAACTGGGTATCTATGACGAGTTTGCCATCGTCATCAGTGGTGACACGCTGGCGAAGAAAAAGCCGGACCCTCTACCCCTATTACATGCGGCGGAGTTTTTTAACGTTTCACCGCAGCAGTCCATGATGCTGGGCGATTCGGTCAGCGATGTGAAGGCGGCGCGCGCAGCGGGCTTCCAGATCACCTGTCTGACCTATGGCTACAATCATGGTGACAATATTGCCGATGCGAATCCGGATGGCTTGATTGATTCCATGGCTGAGTTAGAATCACTACTCGAGAACGCCGAGGCCCAATTGGCCTCGTGAAAATATAAAATAATAGTCATTTAGCGGATACATGAACATGGAAACAAAATTGGAACAACGATGGTGGCGCTGGTCTGCGTATAGAACCAGTAATGCCCTTGTAACCATGCCATGTACAGGAAATGACTATGACACTCGAACAATTCAACGCACTCGCCAACGCCGGCCATAACCGCATCCCCCTGATGCGCGAGGTCCTTGCCGACCTCGATACGCCGCTGAGTGCCTACCTCAAGCTTGCCGACGGCCCGTACTCCTATCTGTTTGAGTCCGTGCAGGGCGGGGAAAAGTGGGGTCGTTATTCGATTATCGGTTTGCCCTGCCGCAGCCTGTTGCGTGTACGGGGTTATGCGATTGAAATCGAGAAAGACGGCGAGATTATCGAGACCCATGAGGTCGAAGACCCACTGAGCTTCATCGAGGATTTCCAGTCACATTACCGCATGCCGGAAGTGGCGGGGCTGCCGCGTTTTACCGGCGGCCTGGTCGGTTATTTTGGCTACGACACCATCCGTTACATCGAGCCAAAACTCGCCAACGGCAACAAGCCAGACCCGCTTGATAACCCGGATATCCTGCTCATGGTCTCCGACGAGGTCGTGGTGTTCGATAACCTCTCCGGTAAGATGTTCGTCGTCATCCACGTTAACCCCGAGATAGCGGACGCCTACAACGTCGCTGAGCAACGCCTCGATGCCTTGGTGGCCAAGCTCAGGCAGGCGACGCCGGAATACCACCACGACGAGAGTGTGGGTAGTGAGGTCAAGGAATCGGACTTCGTCTCGGGGTTTACTGAAGACGGATTCAAGGCCGCCGTGGAGCGGGTCAAGGCGTACATCGTCGAGGGCGATGTCATGCAGACCGTACTCTCACAGCGCCTGTCGATACCGTTCACGTCCGAGCCCCTGGATTTATATCGTGCCCTGCGCAGCCTGAATCCGTCACCATATATGTATTTCCTTGACCTTGGCGATTTCCACATCGTCGGCTCCTCGCCGGAGATCCTGACCCGCGTCGAGGACGGTGAAGTGACGGTGCGGCCGATCGCCGGCACCCGCCCACGCGGCAAGACGGAAGAAGAAGACCGGGCGCTGGAGGCCGAGCTGCTCGCCGACCCGAAGGAACTCGCCGAACACCTCATGCTGATTGACCTCGGGCGCAATGACGTGGGGCGTGTCGCCGAGACCGGCACGGTCGAACTGACCGAGAAGATGCTCATCGAGCGTTACTCGCATGTTATGCACATCGTCTCCAACGTCACCGGTCAGTTGAAGAAGGGCATGTCGGCCATGGATGCGCTGCGCGCGACCTTCCCGGCCGGCACTGTCAGTGGCGCACCGAAGATCCGCGCCATGCAAATCATCGACGAGCTCGAGCCGGTCAAGCGTGGTGTCTATTCCGGCGCGGTGGGTTATATCTCCTGGAGCGGCAACATGGATACCGCGATCGCAATCCGTACCGCGGTGATCAAAGACCAGACCCTGCACATCCAGGCCGGTGCCGGCATCGTCGCCGATTCTGTGCCGCAGAGTGAATGGGACGAGACCATGAACAAAGGTCGCGCCATCTTCCGCGCCGTGGCCATGGCTGCGGCCGGTTTGAAGTAGGGGAGAACAACTATGTTACTAATGATCGACAACTACGACTCCTTTACCTACAACCTCGTGCAGTACTTTGGTGAATTGGGTGTGGATGTACAGGTGCAGCGTAACGACCAGATCACGATCGATGAGATTGAAAAACTCGCGCCGGAATACCTGGTGATCTCACCGGGGCCCTGTACACCGAACGAGGCCGGTGTCTCGGTCGAGGCGATCAAGCACTTTGCCGGCAAGCTGCCGATCCTGGGCGTTTGCCTGGGACACCAGAGTATCGGCCAGGCCTTTGGTGGCAAGATCGTGCATGCCAACGAAATCATGCACGGCAAGACCTCGATGGTGAAACACCATGACATTGGTGTTTTCAAAGGGCTTGCCAATCCGCTCGAGGCGACCCGTTACCATTCGCTGGTGATCGAAAAAGACAGTCTGCCAGCGTGCCTTGAGGTCACCGCCTGGACCGAAAAGGCCAATGGTGAGATTGACGAGATCATGGGTGTGCGGCATAAAGACATGGCCATCGAGGGCGTGCAGTTCCATCCCGAATCGATCCTGACCCAGCATGGCCATGATATGTTGCGTAATTTTCTCGAGCAAAATAAAAAACAGTAACAGAAGGTATGAGCAGAATGGACATGCAGACTGCGATTCGCAGCGTACTCGACAGAAAAGACCTGTCACGGAAAGAGATGACCCAGGTCATGCGTCTGATCATGACCGGCGAGGCGACCCCGGCACAGATCGGTGGTTTTCTGGTGGGTCTGCGGATGAAGGGCGAGACGGTTGACGAGATTACCGCCGCCGCCAGCGTCATGCGCGAACTGGCTACGGGTGTGAAAGTAGAGGGCGAGCATGTCGTCGATATCGTCGGCACCGGTGGTGATGGTGCGAATACCTTTAATATCTCCACGGCCAGTACCTTTGTTGTTGCTGCTGCCGGTGGCACGGTCGCCAAGCACGGTAACCGTTCGGTATCGAGCAAGTCCGGCAGTGCCGACCTGCTGGAGGTCGCCGGTGTAAACCTCGAGCTGAATGCCGGGCAGGTCGCACGGTGCATTAATGAGATCGGCGTCGGCTTCATGTTCGCGCCCAAGCACCACAGTGCGATGAAACACGCCATTGGGCCGCGCAAGGAAATGGGGGTACGCACCATCTTTAACGTGCTCGGCCCGCTGACCAATCCGGCCGGCGCGCCGAACCAGTTACTCGGCGTGTTTAGTGAAGAGTTGGTTGAGCCACTGGCGGAAGTTTTAAAAGCATTGGGTAGCAATCACGTATTGGTCGTGCACTCCGAAGATGGCATGGACGAGATCAGCATCGCCGCGCCGACCAGGGTCGCCGAGTTGAAAAACGGAGCGATCACGACCTACACGATCTCACCGGCGCAGTTTGGCATCGCCACCGGCAAACTCGAAGAGCTGGCGGTGGACGGCGCCGAGGAAAGCCTCGCCATCGTCAGGCAGGTACTCGATAACACGCCCGGTGCCGCGCGTGATATCGTCGTGCTGAATGCCGGTGCCGCCATTTATGCCGCCGACCTGGTCGATTCGCTCGAGGCCGGTGTGAAAAAGGCGCAAGAGGTCATTGCCAGTGGCGCGGCCCGTGAAAAACTCGAGGCATTAGTGAGCCTTTCCAAGTCTTTATCATGAACGATACCCCCGACATCCTGAAAAAAATCATCGCCCGCAAGCATGAAGAAATCGCCGAGCGTAGTGCAAAGGTTTCTATTAAAGAACTGAAGCAACGCATTGCCGTCGCCTCGCCACCACGCGGCTTTGTTAGCGCGATCAAAGCGAAACTCGCAAAAGGCCAGGCCGCGGTGATCGCCGAGATCAAAAAGGCCTCGCCGAGTAAGGGGGTATTGCGTGAGGATTTCCAGCCGGCACAGATCGCAGCCAGTTATGCCAGGGGCGGCGCGGCCTGCCTGTCTGTCCTCACCGATGCGGATTACTTTCAGGGCCATGAAGACTACCTGCAGCAAGCACGCGAGGCCTGCGACCTGCCGGTGATCAGAAAGGATTTTATTATTGACCCCTATCAGGTCTACGAGGCGCGGGCGATCAATGCCGACTGCATCCTGCTCATCGTCGCCGCGTTGGACGATGAACGCATGCACGAACTCTCAGCGCTGGCCCACGAGTTGGGTATGGATGTGCTTGTCGAAGTGCATGATGCCGAAGAATTACAGCGCGCACTGAAGTTGAATATCCCGCTGCTGGGCATTAACAACCGCAACCTGCGGACCTTTGAAACATCACTCAATACGACACTGGAACTACTCGACAGTATCCCTGATGATCGCATCGTCGTCACCGAGAGTGGTATTCACACGGCGGAAGATGTCGCACGCATGCGCGAGAACCAGGTCAATACCTTCCTGGTTGGTGAGACCTTCATGCGTGCCGTCGAGCCGGGCGAAAAACTCGCTGAGTTGTTTCAGTGATTTGTCTGGGTCGGTTTAGGCCATTAGCGATGGCCTAAACCGACGAGAAGAGTTAATAATCCCAGTCCTCGACACCGGCTTCTTTACGGTATTCCGGTTCCAGGGCATCGATGAGCGGTTGCAAGTGTTTTTCGTAAGGTCTCCATCGCTGCATGGAGCCCTTGTAGATAGGCTGGCGCACCTGCTGGTTACTGGCGGTATTGACGACACGTTTGCTCTTGTGGAAATTCAGGCAGGCATCATCCCACTCAAGTCCACAGAAATCGATAAGTTTACGTGACCAGGCCTCCTGGTCGATAACAAGGTCTTCATACTGGATGTTCATAATCGGAATATCCAGTACTTCATGCCAGTGGTGCATAATGCGTCGGTACTCGTTATAGAAACAGCCAAGGTTTTTCAGGTCATAGGCGTAAGGGTGCCGGCCGGCGAAATCCAGAGTATAGATAGACAGGCAGGTATCAAGAGGGTTACGCAGGGTGTGAATAATGCGTGCCTTGGGCAATAATTGCTGAACCAGACCAAGGTAAAGGAAATTAGTCGGCATCTTGTCAGTGATGCGACGTGTTGTTTCGCTGGTTGCGATTCCATCCAGTGTTTCCAGATAACGTGTTGCCAGCTTGTTACACTCGGCAACCGTCAGTGCCATTTCCTTTTGTTCGCGTGCTTTTGCCTCCATCATCTCCTCGACACTTCTGTAAATCTGGGCAATGTCGCCGAGTTCGCCGGCGCCTTCAACCTTTGGGTGCGAGGCGATAATCTGCTCAGTCAGGGATGTACCAGAACGTGGCATGCCGACAATCAAGACGGGTTTTGCGGAGTTGTTTTCTGCGTCAGGGTAGTCATTTAGGGTTTTTCTGGTAAACGTGGCCATTAATGCATCGACATATTCATGATGTGTCTGGCAACTGAAATCAGTTTCTTTCAGCTTGTTGGCTTCAATAAAATCAGAGAATGCCTTGTCATATTGTTTTGTAGTGTCGTATAAGCGACCGCGTTCAAAGTAGAGGTCACGGATCGAGGTGGCCTCACGGATTTCCTTGCTATCGAGTAATTTCGTGATGCGTTCAATAGCCTCTTCACAACGTCCCATGTGTTTACAGAGCTTGGCAAAACTTGAGACAACCGCAAATTCACTATCTTTATGTTCCTGGGCAGGATTTTCCAAGATAGGTTCGAGCTTTTCAGCAGCCTCATCGTGTCGTCCCAGTTTGATGAGCAGGTTGACCTCTGAGCAGACGTGAGCGGCGTTTTTTGGTTGCAGTGCCTGTGCCCTTTTTACGTGCACAAGTCCTTTATCATGGTTGCCTCTAGTTCCATATAGGCCAGCTAGTTGATTGTGAATAAGGGCATTATTTGCATCGAGGTCAAGCCCGTGTTTCAGCACGGTAATAGCCTCCGTGGGTTGCGATGTTGCCTGTAGAACCCGTGCATGCAGGATGATGGACTGGATGTCATCAGCATCTAAATCCCTTGATTGTTGTATATTTTCTAGTGCCTCCTGGGTGCGCCCTTGCTTGTAATACAGGTCTGCCAGTTCGTGAAAAATGTGAAAGTTCGAATTATTAGCCTCTAGGGCATTACTGAATAAGCGGATAGCGCCATCGATATTGCCCTCGGCCTCTTGTAGTTTCGCAATGGCATTAATTTTGTCGTAACCATCGGGTTTCAAACGAGCAGCCTGTTCATAGTGTTGGCTGGCCTCTTTTTTATGCTCGATGCTGAGTAATGCATTACCCAGGTTTAAATGGGCATCAGCGTAGTCGGGGCGCAGTTGTACGGCAATGGAGAGGTGTTCGATGGCCGCCTCGGTATCGTCCTCATCATTGTAGATCGTGCCTAGATTGTAGTGAGCTTCAGGGCTGTTTGGAGTTTGCTCGAGTAGCTTCAGGAAGGTTTGCTTGGCTTCTTGGTTATGATTTATATCTTTTAGACAGACGCCAAGATTAACCAGAACATCGGCAGAGCCTGGTTCAAGGATTAGTGCCTTGTTAAAGTGCTCAATAGCATCTTCATATTGTTTCAGTTCATGAAGGATACACGCCAGGTTGAAATGATTCCCGGCGTCATTGGGTTGCAGTTTCACCACTTGTTCGGTGTAACGTCTGGCAAGGTCAGTATTGCCCAACATCATATTGGCAACACCGAGGTTATTCAGAGTATCGAGGTCGTTGGGGTTTATCTCAATGACGCGTTCAAGGTAGTGCACGGCCGGTTCAAGTTGCCCGGACTGGCCATAGATACTACCCAGCGTGGCCAGTGCCTCGATATCCTTCGGGTATTTGTTAACAATTTGTTCCAGGATCGGCACGGCTTCCTGCACGTGGCCCTGGTTGAGGAGTTTGAAGGCTTTTTGTTTCTTGCTGTGGGCAAGGGGATTGCTGGAGGCCATGAGGCAAAACCTGCTGAAATTGCTGTCAATGAATGGTGGCTATTCTAGCGCAAAATGGCAGGCGGGGGTCAGCGGGTACCAAAAACGACGATGGTCTTGCCCTTGACCGAGATGAGTTGTTGTTCTTCGAGGTTTTTCAGCACACGCCCGACCATCTCGCGGGAGCAGCCGACAATGCGACCAATCTCCTGGCGGGTGATGCGGATTTGCATGCCGTCTGGGTGGGTCATGGCATCAGGTTGCTTGCAGAGGTCCAGCAGGGTGCGGGCGACACGGCCGGTGACGTCCATGAAGGCGAGGTGGCCGACCTTGCGGCTGGTGTTCTGCAGGCGGATTGCCATCTGTGAGGCCAGTTCGAAGAGGATATCCGGGTTTTCAGTGGAGAGCTGGCGAAACTTGCTGTAACTGATCTCGCCGAGTTCACACTCGACGCGGGCGCGGATCCAGGCGCTGCGCTTCTGTTCGGGCATGAACAGGCCCATTTCACCGAAAAAATCACCCGGATTGAGGTAGGCGAGGACGATTTCACGGCCATCCTCTTCCTCAATGAGTACTGTAACGGAGCCCTTGATGATGTAATACAGCACATCGGGCACGTCACCGGCGTAGATAATGACGCTCTTCGCCGGGTACTGGCGACGGTGACAATGCTCAAGGAAACGCTCAATGGCCGGATTGATTTGATTGCTCAGCATGGGGGTAATGATTGCCCTGTGTAACCTTATTATGTACTGGCTCTATGTATACGCCCAGTGTAGGCAATTTTCCACAGGCTGTCGAACCCCGCGCATTCAGCGGGATTTTGCTCCCTGACCTATGCTGTGCTTAGAGTATTTTATGATACTCTTCCGCGTCCTGATTTCTGAGGAGTAGGTCATGAAAGCGCGAGTAAAATGGGTTGAGGGTGCCACCTTCGTCGGCGAGTCGGGCAGTGGTCACGCGGTGGTCATGGACGGGCCACCGGAACACGGTGGACGTGACCTGGGGATCCGCCCCATGGAGATGCTCCTGCTCGGCATGGGTGGTTGTACCGCCTTTGATGTCCTGCATATTCTCAAAAAGGCCCGCCAACCCATTACGGACTGCGTGGTGGAACTCAATGCCGAACGTGCCGATGAAGACCCGAAGGTCTTTACGAAAATCCATGCCCACTTCCGTATCAAGGGTGCCGGTCTGAAAGAAGACCGAGTTAAACGCGCTGTGGAGCTGTCGGCCGAAAAGTACTGCTCGGCCTCGATTATGCTTGGCGCCATGGCCGAGATTACACATGACTATGTGATCGAGGAGGAGGTGGTATGACACGTCCCCCTGCAACCGGTGGAATGCGCCATGTGGCGCTGTACGCTGAAAACTTTGAGGCCTGCGAGCACTTCTATACCGAGTTACTGGCCATGCAGGTGGAGTGGCGTCCGGATGCGGATAATGTCTATCTGTGTTCCGGTAATGATAACCTTGCCCTGCATCGTGCCCGTGAACCGCTGGCCGAGAAGGGCCAACACCTTGACCACATCGGTTTTATTCTGCGTGCTATTGAGGATGTGGACAGCTGGTATGAATTTCTGAAATCACATGAGGTGGTGATGCGGACTGAACCACGCACCCACCGTGACGGAGCACGCAGTTTCTATTGCAGTGACCCGGACGGCACGACCGTGCAGATGATTTATCATCCGCCGATTGCGGATAAATGTTAGTGGTGTATAAACTGAGACGACCTGAATGGCGAAGAAAAGAATCAAGCTGCATGGTTTTAATAACCTGACCAAGACCCTAAGTTTCAACATCTATGATATTGCCTATACCTCAAGCAAGGCCCAGCAGCAGGAATACATTGAATATATTGATGAGGAATACAATGCCAGGCGGTTGACCCATATCCTTACTGATGTGAGTAATATCATCGGTGCAAATATCCTCAATATTGCCCGGCAAGATTATGACCCGCAGGGCGCCAGTGTCACCATGCTGATTTCGGAAGAGGCGGTCGCTGCCGGCGAACTGGATAACCGCGAAACGCCGGGACCCTTGCCCGATGCAGTGGTCGGTCACCTGGATAAGAGTCACATCACGGTCCATACCTATCCCGAGTACCATCCGGAAAACGGGATCAGTACTTTCCGCGCCGATATCGACGTCTCTACCTGTGGGCGTATTTCACCGCTGAAGGCCCTTAACTATCTGGTGCACAGTTTTGAATCGGATATCGTCATCATGGATTACCGCGTGCGTGGTTTTACCCGTAATGAAAAAGGCGGCAAGTTGTTTATTGATCACAATATCAATTCCATCCAGAACTTCGTTTCACGTGATATCAAAAACGCCTATGAAATGATCGACGTGAACGTTTACCAGGAAAATATTTTCCATACCAAGATGATGCTGAAAAAATTTGATATTAACAATTATCTTTTTGGTATCAATGATGACGACCTGACCGGTAAGGAAGAAGCGGTAGTTACCGACAATCTGCGTCGTGAGATGGCCGAAATCTTTTATGGCCAGAATATGAAAAAGGGCATGAAGTTCTAGATGCGGTAGGCGGTACGGGTCATAAGCTTTGAGGTGAGGCGCATCGCCTGTTTGATCGGCGTCGGCAGCTCGGCGCCACCGGCCTCCAGCGCCACGGTGGCGTGGCGGCCCTCGTCTATCTTCATTTGCTCGAGGATTGCCCGGCTTTTCTCGTCTTGCTCGGGTAACTGGGCAAGGTGCTCATCCAGGTGACGTACCACCTGCTGTTCGGTTTCGGCGACAAAACCCAGGCTCCACTTATCACCGGCCAGACCGGCGGCGGCCCCCATCGCAAACGACGCGCCATACCAGAATGGATTCAGCAAACTCTTGTGACTGTGTAATTCACCCAGGCGCTGCTCACACCAGGCCAGGTGATCATTTTCTTCCTGGGCGGCGCGCTGCATACTTGTACGGACATGATCGAGTTTTGCTGTCAGTGCCTGCCCCTGATAAAGGGCCTGGGCACAGACCTCGCCAACATGGTTGATACGCATCAGGCCGGCGACGTGCTGGCGCTCTGTCTCATCTAAAGCAACCTCGGCACAGCCCTGGCTCGGATTTTCCCGTTCGGTGACCTGTGGCCGTCCGAATACGGTGCGCAGGGCCTGGTCCACGTTCATGGCCAGCTGGTCGAGGGAACTATATGTGCGTGGTTTCATAAAGCTAGACGATACAAGAGACGGGCCGAAAGTCAATCGACTATCAGTTGCTGTGCAAGGAGTTCAACGGGGTGTAATACCGTTGTCTCAAGTCCGGCACGTTTCAGGCTGGTCTGCAGATTCATCGCACAACCTATATTGCTGGTGACCACGATATCGGCATTAAGCCTTCGGATTTGTTGAACAGTGGCATCGGCGAGAGTATCCGCGAGTGCTTCATGAGCTGCCTCGAACATGTAACTGCCGGCGGCGCCACAACAACTGTTGGTTGTTTGTTCGAGAGACAGCAGCGTGGCCTGTGGGATCCGCGCCAATAGGGTGGCCACGGCAGCCTGTTGACGCATGACGTTGCGCAGGGAACACGGGCTATGAATGACGATGCGTTTCTCCAATGGACGAATCTGTATGTCTTTCGGCCAATCGAGAGACTGGAGATAATGACTGATGTCGGTAATGGCCAGGGCGAAGGCCCCGGCATCAGGATCTGCCTGTCGCGCATAATCCTTCAGGGTTGCCGCACAGCCACTGGCGAGGGTCAGGATAGGTGCGTATGTACTCGCTGCAAAGGCTTCGATGTTGATCGCGGCCAGTCTATTCGCTTGCACGGCACGGCCCTGATGTTGTGACAAGCCGCCACAGCAGCCCTGTTGTGCAGGGACCTCTACGCTTACACCCAGCCGGTTCAGTAGCTGCACGCTGCTTTCCAGCAGGCGGTTACCAAACAGTGTCTGTGTACAGCCCTTGAAGAGTTTCACCGTGCCGGTTTCTGATGTGGCCGGATAGTGTGCCTGCACCGGCTTGAGTGGGCCGATGGTGGGCAGGCTGCGCGCCAGTCGCCCTGTCTGACCGGGGAGCAGGGCGGCAAGGCCCTTCATGCCGCTGAGCTGGGCGAGGCGTAACCAGCGATGCCAGCGGCGTGTCTGCACGGGGTTCTCGAGACGAGCAACCAGTGGGTTGATGGCCGTTTTTTGTTCCGGCTCAAGGGTCTCTCGCAGGCCGTCCATGAAATAACCGAACTTCACACCAGAGGGGCAGATGCGTTCACACTGTCGACAGAGCAGACAGTTATCGATGTGTTGCCGGATAGGTGAATCCACTTTCAGCTCGCCGCGTAACAGCGCCTTGCCTAGCACCAGGCGGCCACGTGGTGATTCGTTTTCATCCTGCGCGTGGATATAGGTGGGACACTGTGGCAGACACATGCCACACATCACACATTTATCACTTTCGGTGATCAGGGCGGAGTTACGAGGTTCTGTCGACAAGGGAGTATTGATATCGTGTAGAATAATATAGAGTCACAGCGATTCTACTCGTTACAGTTTGCTTGTCACCCGTTACTTGGTCTTAATTATGTCTTACTACCGTTACCACGTTTTCTTTTGCACCAATCAACGTAGCGATGGCCGTGAATGTTGTCAGGACTGTAATGCCCAGGCCATGCGCGACTACGCCAAGGCACAGTGCAAGGCCCTGGGGCTCAATGGGCCGCGCAAGGTCAGGATCAATTCCGCTGGTTGCCTGGATCGCTGTAGCGAAGGCCCGGTGATGGTGATCTACCCGGAAGGCACCTGGTACAGCTATGTTGATCACGAAGATATTGATGAAATTCTGGACAAACACCTGCAACAGGGGGAAATTGTCAAACGCCTGCAGATTTAGGCTTTTTTTATTTATTTATCCACGAATTTAGCGCAAGAAATATTAATCAATGTAATCAATTAGTTATTAAATATTACATGAACTGAGTTAAACCAGCGCGATGGCGAATATACCTATTACTATACATTAATAATAATATATAACTAATTGTAAAATAAGACAAACAACTAAACGTTGACAAAGAAAACCACATCGCACATCCTTTAAGTCCACCAGCGAATACCCCTCTGTTGGGGACAAACACTCTAGCATTCCTCCACGAATAGTAGAGTTCCAGGTGGTACAGGCGCGATTCTTCACCGGATCGCGCCTTTTTTATTGCCTAATAACCCATTAGATAACAATTGCTTATGCCGCGCCTGGCAGATAGCCGTAAGATTATCGCTACAGCCTGTTAATTAGAGTTGACTAATATACTAATGCTTAGTAGAATTTATTCCACTTCAGATTGTTGTGCCTACCTCCTCCAGTGCACGCAACCTGAAACGATCCTCCTCCACCTCCCAAATGGTGGCTTATAAGGCGCGGCAGCCCAATATGCCGCGCCTTTTTTTTGCCTCGAACCATCGGAGATGGTTGAGGTACGGATAATGACCAGAACCTGCGGAGCAGGTGCAGGAAATCCCTAATGAAGCTCGTAGAGATTCTTGGGGGAAGCCCACAGGTAGCTCATAGAAGCTTTTCAAGCTTCATCATGAGTACCCTACTCCTCCGGAGTCAGGGCATCTGTGAGTGGTGAATCAGGCAGCCTAAGAAGCCTGCATGAACGTAGAAGCTACAAGCCCCACGGATATCGGAGATGGGCAGGATCCCAATAAAGAAGCCTAAAAGGCTCTTATGAACGCCTCGACCCTATAAGTACGGTGAGTTAGGAATATAAGCTTCTAGGGCAAAAGCTACAGGAGGAGGGGCTGTGAGGCCCCATGAGGAGACCAAAAAGAGGCCGTTTTCCTCTTGTATCCTGCCGCCGACTCGAGTAATATTCCGCCTCTTTGCAAGACACTACCCTATTTACGTGGAGCAATACTGAAATGAAAACGTTCAGTGCAAAACCGGCTGAAGTGAAGCGCGACTGGTTTGTCATCGATGCCGAGGGCAAGACCCTGGGCCGTATGGCGACCGAAATCGCCCGCCGCCTGCGCGGTAAGCATAAAGCTATTTATACACCGCACGTGGATACCGGCGACTACATCGTGGTCATCAATGCCGAGAAGGTCCGTGTGACAGGAAGAAAGTCTACCGACAAGCTGTATCATCATCATACAGGTTACATTGGTGGTCTGAAGACAATCAGCTTCGACAAGCTGTTAAAGAAGGCTCCAGAGCGCATTATCGAAACCGCAGTGAAAGGTATGCTGCCGAAGAATGCACTGGGCCGTGCAATGTTCCGCAAGCTGAAGGTTTATGCGGGCGGTCAACACCAGCATGCGGCGCAACAGCCAATGCCGCTGGAACTCTAAAAGTCGTAGGTTAAAGAACATGTCAGACGTTTATTACAGCACCGGTCGTCGCAAGTCATCAACAGCTCGCGTATATATGACCGCAGGTGAAGGCAACATCACCATCAACAATCGTGGTATCGATAACTACTTTGGTCGTGAAACCTCACGCATGGTAGTTCGCCAGCCACTCGAACTGACCGAGATGATCGGCAAGTTCGATATCAAGGTTAACGTCAAGGGTGGCGGTAACACTGGTCAGGCAGGCGCGATTCGTCACGGTATTACCCGTGCGCTCATGAAGTACGACGAAGCACTGCGCAAGTCATTGCGTAAGGCCGGTTTCGTCACACGTGATTCACGTGAGGTTGAGCGTAAGAAGGTTGGTCTGCACAAGGCCCGTAAGCGTCCGCAGTACTCGAAGCGTTAATTGCGTTCGCGGCCATTATGCGCCGCACGCCGTTTACCGACTTCTTTTGGGGAATCGTCTAACGGCAGGACAACGGACTCTGACTCCGTCAATCAAGGTTCAAATCCTTGTTCCCCAGCCAATAAACAACAAAGCCCGCCCAGTGCGGGCTTTGTTGTTTATTGGCTGGGATATACGCTATGGCCACATAGCTAATCCGATACGTCCATGTTTATACTTGTTGTCGGATTCACATCAAAACCCCTGCGGGTTTCTCCCTGGAATCTCTTCGAGCTCCATCAAGGATTCCCCGCACTTGCTTCGCATGTTCTGGTTATCAGGCACTTTCTACGCTTCACTTAGAATCTCTAAGAGATTCATTAAGTACTTACTAAACTTGCTATCGCAGGTTCTGGTCGCGCTACGGTCACGTCGTTTCTCTTCCAGTCCGGCCTAGTTGCCAAACAAGCATATCCAGGAAAAGTAGGGTGCGCTTTGCGCACCATCTGAGTCACGAGACTTTTCACGCCCCCCTTGGTGCGCAAAGCGCACCCTACTGCGAACCTGATTGAATACGTCGTGTTAGCGCTAATCCAACCAAGGGGAGAAATGGGATGGGGCACGATTGTGAAAAAACAAGCTATCCTATTGATATTTATTAGCTTTCTCATTTTTTATTCTTGGATGTGATCATCCACTCTGCTAATGTGTTGCTTATTCACAACAAGTCAGTGGGCCTGTTGTTTTTTTTACGAAAAAATGTTGCACAAACCCCGAAACTTGGCTATTGTTAGCCGGTCGATTGACTTATAAACAAAATAGTATTTTTAGGAGAAACCTATGAATAAGAAATTCCTCGCAATTGCAGTTGCCGCCGCGCTGGCACCGGCCGCTGCTTCTGCAGACGTCAAGCTGTACGGTATCGCACAGGTTGAATACAACATTGAAGATTCAGACGCTAGCGGTCAAGACAGCGTACAGTCTGTTGATGACGATGGTGTTCGTTCACGCATCGGTGTCAAGTTCACTGAAAAGCTGGGTGGTGGTCTGACTGCCTTCGGTAAGTTTGAATGGGCACTGGATCCAGCTGATGACCAAGACTCAGCTTCAAGTGGTAATACGCAAGGTTTACGCGGACGTGACCAATTCGTCGGTATCAAGGGTAGCTGGGGTTCACTCTCAGCCGGTGCACACCATGCGCCATACAAGACCGCTGGTGGTGTTAAGTGGGATCCATGGACCGCGACTCACCTGCAGGCCCGTCGTGCCGGTGGTATGCTCGGTGGTACCGGTATCGGTGGCCAGAATGGCTTCATGCGTAACAGCATTTACTACACCTCACCAGAAGTAAACGGCTTCCAGTTCAAGTTTGCGATTTCGCCTGACGAAACCAATCCAGGTGCCAACAATGGCGACGTGGGTAATTCTGACGATGGTGATAACGACTACTCTATTGCCGTTCATTACACGAACGGTCCGTGGGAAGCGATCTTCGCGCATAACCGTAACAACCAGGCAACACGCAGAAGCACCAGTGTAATTAACGTTGCTACAACGACTACAGTTGGTACTACAGTCATTACTGGTACGTTCCCGATTACGGTTACGGCTACAAGCAACGTTGATGACGAAACACTGACCAAGGTTGGTCTGCGTTGGAAGTCAGGTCCTTGGACTCTGGCCGGTCAGTACGAAACTGTAGATGATGCACTGGCCGCTGCTGGTGGCACAACCCCAGGTGTTGCTGGTAACTACCGCCCAGGTGTTGGTGATGATGCCGATGTTTACTGGTTGAACGGTCAGTACAAGGCCGGTAACAACATTTTCAGCCTGTCATACGGTAATATGGATGTTGATCCAGACGGTACTGCGAGAGACTTCGAGTACGATTACTGGGCAGTGGGCGTGATCCACAAGTTCAGCAAGCAGACTCGCATCTTCGGTGGTTACACACAGACCGATGGTGACAAAAACGGTAATGCAAATGACCGTGATGCCTGGACTGTTGGTATCCGCAAGGACTTCTAAGATTAGTTAATAATCTTATTGTCTAGAGACGGGGTGCTTCGGCACCCCGTTTTTTTTGCCTTGAGCCATTGGAAATGGCTAAGGTACTCATGATGAAGCCTGAAAGGCTTCTATGAGTGGTGAAATTAGCAGCCTAGGAAGCTTACATGAACGTATGAACCTTAAACCCCACGGACATCGGAGATGGGTAGGGTACTCATAATTGCCTCGACCCATTGGAAATGGGTGAGGTATCCATAATGAACCTGAAAGGTTCTATGGTGTAACCCTGAAAGTGGCTCATAGAAGCTTTTTCAAGCTTCATCATGAGTGCCCTACTTCTCCGGAGTCAGGGTATCTATGAGTGGTGAATTTGTAAGCCTAGAAAGTTTATAAATACGCAGAAATTGTAAGCCCCACTTACTACCCCAGTTATTTTGAAGAACAAAAAAGCCGAGCAAATGCCCGGCTTTTTTATTGATAGATGATTTGCAGCTTAAGGCAGAATCGTTTTAGCCCCCTCCGGCGTGCCCAAAATCAGCACATCGGCCGGGCGGGCGGCGAACAGGCCATTGGTGACCACACCGACAATGCTGTTGAGCTCGTTTTCCAGTTTCACGGGTTCCATGATTTGCAGGTCACGGATATCGAGGATGACATTGCCGTTATCGGTGGTAAAACCTTCGCGCAGCACGGGGGTGCCACCGGTGCGCTTGAGGATCTCGCGGGCGACATAACTGCGGGCCATGGGGATGACTTCCACGGGCAGCGGGAAGTCTCCGAGGATGTCGACCAGCTTGGACTCGTCGGCGATACAGACAAACTTCTTACTGGCGGCGGCAACGATCTTTTCCCGGGTCAGGGCGCCACCACCACCCTTGATCAGGTGCAGGTACTTGTTGGATTCATCGGCACCGTCTACATACAGGGAGAGCTCACCGGCCTCGTTGAGGTCGAGGACGCGAATGCCGTGACCGCGTAGGCGCTCTGCAGAGGCCTCAGAGCTGGCTACGGTGGCATCGACCTTGCCTTTGATGCCAGCCAGCAGATCGATGAAGTGGTTGGCCGTGGAGCCGGTACCAATACCGACGATCATGCCGGTATCTACATACTCGATAGCGGCCTCGGCGGCGGCCCTTTTCATTTCGTCCTGGTTCATGTTTCTCACCTCATCAAAATCAGACCGCAAACGATACCGAAAAAATGGCATTTTTGCCAGATTTCAGTCTTTGTTGAGATCGAGTAAATAACGCAGAGATCGCCAAGGCGCAGAGGTCGCGGAGAAAGAAATAAAAAGATATCGATTTATGCATATTATTTTGGGAAGTGTTTAGCCGGAATCCAACGAGCTAGTTTGGCGTACTGGATTCTGGCCTACACTTAGATCATCTTCGATGATCATCAAGTACTTACTGAACCTTGCTCTGGTCGCGGCAGAATGACGGCAGCATAAATATTTAGAAAATCTTTGCGTCCTCTGCGCCTTTGCGGTCTTTGCGTCAAATATCGAGAATAAGATGGCCGTCATAGCTGATTTTTACACTGGCTTATCATTCATCAATTTATTTTCTTCGTGCCACTTATTCTAGTATCTTGTGCACATGCTTAATGATTACGAAAAACGTATCAAGGCGGCCTGTGCGGTTGTCTACGACGTCGCCAGACGAACGCCTCTGGATGCGGCGCCCGGCCTGTCTGAGGCCCTGAATAATGAAATACTCCTCAAGCGTGAGGACCTGCAGCCGGTGTTTTCTTTCAAACTGCGAGGTGCCTATAACCGAATAGCGCAACTGAGCGAGGAAGAGCAGGCCAGGGGGGTGATCACCGCCTCGGCGGGCAATCATGCCCAGGGAGTGGCCCTGGCGGCCCAGCGCCGGGGTATCAAGGCCATGATTGTCATGCCGAAGACCACGCCACGCATCAAGGTGCAGGCCGTGCGTAAGCTCGGTGCCGAGGTGGTCTTGCATGGTAATACCTATGACGACGCCAGTGCCCATGCCCGGACGCTGGTTGAACAGACAGGCGCGGTTTATATCCATCCCTATGATGACCCCGATGTGATTGCTGGGCAGGCGACGGTCGCGGTAGAACTGCTTGAGCAACACCCGGAAAGGATTGATGCAGTATTTATCCCCGTCGGTGGCGGTGGCCTTATTGCCGGCATGGCGGCCTGGATTAAACAACATCGCCCGGAGATAAAGGTGATTGGTGTCGAACCGGATGATGCCGCCTGCCTGTATGTTGCCCTCGAGGCCGGTGAGCGCATCACTTTGCCACATATTGGTATCTTTGCCGATGGTGTGGCCGTGCGCCAGGTGGGTGAGGAGCCTTTTCGTGTCGTCCGTGACCTCATCGACGAGGTGGTATTGGTGAGCACCGATGAGATCTGTGCGGCGATCATGGATATCTATGACGATACCCGGGCCATTACCGAACCGGCCGGTGCCCTGGCCGTGGCGGGCATTAAGAAATATGTCGCCCGCGAGGGCCTGCAGGGAGCCTGCCTGGTTGCCGTTAACAGCGGTGCCAATATGAATTTTGATCGCCTGCGCCATGTTGCCGAGCGCGCCGAGATCGGTGAACAGCGTGAGGCCTTGCTTGCCGTGACGATCCCGGAGCGACCGGGCAGCTTCCGGGAGTTCTGTAAAACCATTGGTGAACGAGGGATTACCGAGTTCAATTATCGCTACTCTGATGCTAGCGAGGCGCATGTTTTCGTCGGTGTGCAGCTCAATGGTTCGGCTGAGAGAGAGGAACTCATCGCAAAGCTGAAGGGACGTGACTACCCCGTTGTAGACATGACCGATAATGAAATGGCGAAGATACATGTTCGCTATATGGTCGGCGGCCATAGTGCCGCGATGGTCGACCACGAGCAGTTGTATCGTTTCGAGTTTCCGGAGCGGCCGGGGGCGCTGCTGCGTTTCCTGAAGCATATGGGCCAGGGCTGGAACATCAGCCTGTTTCATTACCGTAACCACGGTGCGGCTTATGGACGTGTGCTGGTGGGGATACAGGTGCCACCGGCTGAGCAGGGGCGTTTTCAGGCCTTTTTGGATGAAGTGGGCTATCCCTACTGGGCGGAACAGGATAATCCGGCCTACCAATTATTCCTCAGTTAACCTCGTTGTGTTTGTCGCCTGAAAACAACAGGCTACGGAGATAAAAAAAGGCCCGCATTGCGGGCCTTTTAATTACAACTTATTGATATTACTTATCTTTTCTTAGTCTTTTTCTTGGCCTTTTTCTTACTGGCCTTCTTCTTCGTCTTCTTCTTGGCTACTTTCTTCTTAGCCTTTTTCTTAGTGGCCTTCTTTTTGGTTTTCTTCTTGGCTACTTTCTTCTTAGCCTTTTTCTTGGCCTTCTTTTTGGTTTTCTTCTTAGCTACTTTCTTCTTGGCCTTTTTCTTAGCGGCCTTTTTCTTGGTCTTCTTCTTAGCTACTTTCTTCTTAGCCTTTTTCTTGGTGGCTTTTTTCTTAGCAGCCTTCTTCTTGGTCTTCTTCTTAGCTACCTTCTTCTTGGCAGCTTTTTTCTTTGTTGCCTTCTTGGCTACGCGTTTCTTCGTAACCTTCTTCTTTGCAGTTTTTTTCTTACTGGCTCTTTTCTTGGTCGCCATTTAACATTCCTCCACGGTAATGTAACAAGGTTATACAAGGTTGAGTATAACTAACCTGTTGGATAATGCTACATTTTTTTATGTTTTACAACGTGACTTAGATCGTAAATATTCTCGCAACGGTCGTGTCAAAAAATGGTTTTGCTATGTAAATCCGACAACCTCGATTCTTTGATTTACTTTACGGCCTTATCTCTTAATGATGTGCCGCTGAAAGCCGCGTCAGCTAAGGTTTTCAGAGGTATCAGGGGGTTTGAGCTTTAGTAGTGCCAGTTAGCCCATTCTGGCTATATAGCAGTGTAAACACCCCCCATGAAAATACGAGTGTCGGCTTTCCGACACCTGAAAAATTGTTTCAGGGGGTAAAAAAAACCCGCATAGATCGGAAACGGGCATGATGACCATGCAAGTGTTAAGCACCATGGTGTACTTCACGTTGGCTGAGTTTCCATCTTCAGTATGTGATGCCATTCGGCCTTGCTGACAGGCATGATTGAGAGCCGGTTACCACGTTGCACAAGTTTCATATTCTTGAGTGTTTTTTCTGTCTTGATTTCAGCCAGTGTGATGGTGCGTTTGAGCTTCCGTTTGTAGCGGACATCGACCATATACCAGCGCGGCTTGGCGGGGTTACTTTTGGGATCGAAATACTTTTGTCTCGGGTCGAAAGCGGTATGATCGACATACCCCTCCTTGACTACCTCCATAATGCCGACTATGCCTGGCTCGACACAGTTCGAGTGATAAAAGAAAACCTGGTCGCCCTTTTTCATCTCATCACGCAGCATGTTGCGTGCCTGATAATTACGTACACCATCCCAGGCTTCGGTTTTGCGTGGACGTGACTTGAGGTGCTCGATGCCGAAGACATCCGGTTCGGATTTCATTATCCAGTATTTCATTTCAGCCCCTCCCAGCGTTGTTGTATGAAAGCAACGTTTCGCCCCGCGCCCGGTATGGATTCCGGCAGTTTGTTTATCAGCATTTTCTTATGAAAAATAACTGCTTGCAATCAGTATGTGTTTTGATTTATATATTAACCTAGTAGTTAACGTGGTCTTCCGAAACGGCAAGCAAAGGAATGCTGGTAACGATAAGGGATATCGGGTCGGCCGTCGGTCGGTTGATGGAGGAGATAACATAATGAGAAGAAGAAAACCGGATTTGCTGTTACTCATGACGATCGTGATTGGTCTCGGTGTTGTGGTCAGCGGTTACGCGCTGGATATGGGTGAGCGAAAGACCCTGCCGATACAGCAAGCCAATAATTAATTCGTACGAAAAAATGCCATAAAAAAGGCCCGCTGCAGCGGGCCTTTTTTATGTGGCAGGGTAAAACTTCCGGTCGGTAAATACTCCCTGCAGGGGCACATCCCAGGCTTGCTGCGGGAGGGCCTCCAGCCGTTGGAAGTCATGGGCGACACCGAGCAGGTGTGGGTGGCGCCAGTGCCGGCGGCGACGCAGGAAGGCGAAACTACGGTCGTAATAGCCCCCCCCCATACCGATGCGGTTACCGGCGGCATCAAAGGCCACCAGTGGTGTCAGTACCAGATCGAGTTGTCGCGGTTGGCGGATCTGGTGGCGGCTTGCCACCGGTTCAGGGATACCGTAGCGGTTCAGTTCCAGGCGGCTGTCTTGGGTCATCGGCGCAAACACGAGTCGCTGGCCGGGCGAGGCCAATACCGGCAGATAACAGCGTTTGTGCATGGACCAGGCCGTCGGCATGAGTTCACTGATATCGATCTCGCCGTCGTTAGGCAAAAACAGGGCAATGTGCTGGGCACGCATGAAGAGTGGGTGGCGCAGGATCAGGTCGAGGGCCCGATCGGAGGCCTGGCGGTGTTCACGTGCCGACAGGGCACGGCGCTGGCTGCGCATCTGCTTGCGCAAGGCCGGGGTATTCAGGTGTTGACTCATAAGCAGGAAGACATCCTCCGCCTGTGCCGTTGCGTTCCGTTGTCCTTGAACCAGTGGTTCAAGTGGGGAAAGGGGACAGGACATCAGGCTTTCCGCCAGCAGCGGACTTGCACACAATCCTGACACAGTTCTCCCCGGGAGGTAATACTAGGCTCAAGAAAATACCGGGTCTGCTATCGAACACTGCAGAGGATGCCTAAACACTATATGGGGATCGTAACGGAAAAGTCCAGCGAGGAGAACCGTGGCCTCGGCCTTTGACTAGAGTTCGAGCTGCCTGTTACGGGTCAGGGCGGTCTCGATCTTTTCCTGCAAGGACTGGATGCGGGAACTCATGGATTTGACGTAGTTCTCGCTTTTGCCCTTTTGTGCCAGCAGGTCGTGGGCCATGTTCAGGGCCGCCATCATGGCAATGCGGTCTTGTCCAACCACGCCGCTGTCGCGAACTTCCTTCATACGGGTATTCAGATAATGTGCCGAGGCAAGCAGGGAGTCGTGCTCAGATTCCGGACAGGCAATACGGAACTCCTTGTCGAGGATCTTGATCGTGACTGCCAGGTTGTCGTCATTCATGGCTGTTTTCCATAGCTTTAAGGCGGTTAATCATGGCCTCAACGCGGCTGCGTGCGAGTTCGGTCTTTTCAATCAGTTTGGCGCGCTCGGACATCAGGCTGCCTTGATGTTGACGTAAGGACTGGTTCTCATCCTTGAGGGTGGCGCAGGTATCGATCAATTCCTCAATACGTGCCTCGAGTTGCCTGAGGTCCAGTTCTTCTTTTTCATTATTGTCTGTGCTCATGCAGGCACTATAAATTGGCTGGCAGACAGGGTCAACGCCGAAAATGGCTAGCGCAGGGGCGTGACAGGGCATTTTATGCCAGGCGAGGAAAGGCGCATAATAGGTCCTGTTTTGAATAGTACCCGGGATGTAACACCGAATGTCGATTGTGAACACACTGCCTGACTACGATGAATTGAACGATGCCCTGGCAAGGCTGGAGATTGTTACCGATGCAGCAGAGTGCCATGGCATGCTCTGTGGCCTGATCTGTGCCGATAAGCAGGCCCGCCAACACTGGTTGGCGGAGGTCCTGCCAGCGGGGCGTGAGAGTGGTGATCTGTTGGTGAAGGAGTTACAGGCGCTGCTCGAGACGGTATATAGTATTACCCGGGGACAATTCGATGCGGCCGAGTTCGGCGTGCGCCTGTTATTGCCGGATGATAATGAGGCCCTGTCTGTTCGCCTGCAGGCCCTGGCACAATGGTGTGAGGGCTTTTACCTTGGCCTGGGTATCGCCGGTATTAACGACCTGGACACCTTGCCGGTGGATAGTCGCGAGATCGTGCAGGACATGATCGATATCGCCCAGGTCGGGCTGGATGAAGGTGAGGTCAACGAAGAGGATGAAATTGCCTTTGCCGAAGTGACGGAATACCTGCGCGTCGGTGTCCTGCTCATCCATGAAGAGCTCTCCACGCCTAAGCAGGCCACACAACATTAACCCGCCGGACTGTATTCAATGATCGTCAAACCCAATGAATTTCAACGCCGCCGTCGTCAGTTACTGAATATGATGGAGGTGGGAGATATCGCCATCCTGCCGGCCGCTGGTGTGCGTATGCGTAACCGTGATGTCGAACACCGTTACCGACCCGACAGTGACTTCTTTTACCTCACGGGTTTCCCTGAGCCGGAGGCGGTGGCGGTGTTTATCCCCGGTCGCAAGCACGGTGAGTACATCCTGTTTTGCCGCGAGCGCGACCCACGCATGGAGACCTGGAACGGCCCACGTGCTGGGCAGGATGGCGCCTGTGACATCTATGGTGCCGATGATTCCTTCCCAATTGATGACATCGACGAGATCCTGCCGGGCCTGATGGAAAACACCCGGCGCGTGTTTCACTCCATGGGCTATAACCCCGAGTTTGATACGCATGTCATCAACTGGGTCAACGCCCTGCGCGACAAGGCCCGCTCCGGCGTGCATGCCCCGGGTGAATTCGTCGCATTGGATCACCTGTTACACGAGATGCGCCTGTTCAAGAGTGCCGCCGAGATCCGCACCATGAAACAGGCCGCAAAGATTTCTGTTAACGCCCACCAACGTGCCATGCGTGCCTGCCGACCGGGGATGATGGAGTATGAACTTGAGGCGGAACTGCTGTACGCATTCACCCTCGGGGGCAGTGTCGCGCCAGCCTATAATTCGATCGTCGGTGCCGGCGCCAACGGCTGCATCCTGCATTATGTCGATAATCGTGCCGAGATGCAGGATGGCGATCTGGTTCTTATCGATGCCGGTTGTGAACTCGAATGTTATGCCTCGGATATCACGCGCACCTTCCCGGTCAACGGCAGGTTTTCCAAATCACAGCGTGCCCTCTACGAGTTGGTACTGGCTGCACAAGAGGCAGCGATCGAGCAGGTGCAACCGGGCAAGCACTGGAACGACCCGCACGAGGCCGCAGTGCGTGTGATCACAGAGGGGCTGGTGGAGCTGGGCATACTTAAGGGTCGTCTGCCAACCCTGATCAAGAACGAGGCCTATAAACCTTATTACATGCATCGCACCGGTCACTGGATAGGTATGGATGTGCATGACGTCGGGGATTACAAACTGGGTGACGAGTGGCGCCTGCTGGAGAAGGGCATGGTCATGACCGTCGAACCGGGCCTGTATATCCCGGCCGGTACGAAAGGCGTGGCGAAGAAGTGGTGGGATATTGGCATTCGCATCGAAGACGATGTGCACGTGACGAAAGACGGTTACGATGTGTTGACCGGTGCGCTGCAAAAGACCCCGGACGATATTGAAGCGCTGATGACTAAATAGTATTTATGGAAACTCACTTTGACATTGTGATTGTCGGTGGCGGCCTGGTCGGAGCCAGCCTCGCCTGCGCCCTGGGTGGACAGGACCTGCGCATTGCCGTGGTCGAGGCCGTGCCATTCGGTGCCGCCGGTCAGCCGAGTTATGACGACCGCACAGTGGCGCTGGCCTATGGCTCACGCCGTATCTTTGAGGGTATGGGGATCTGGTCGGCGATAGAACAGGGGGGTGTCAGTGCGATTGAAAAGATCCATGTCTCGGATCGTGGTCACATGGGTAAGACGCGTCTGGATTGTGCCGATGAAGGCCTCGATGCGCTCGGTTACGTGGTCGAAAACCGTGTCCTCGGTGCGGTCCTTTCTACACACCTGCAGCAGCTAGATAATGTCAGCCTGTTATGCCCGGCCACAGTCACGCAACTGCACTGTGATACCGGCTCGGCAACACTGGAGATTGAATACGAGGGCAGCGTGCGAAGTCTGCAGGCGAAGTTGTTGGTGGCCGCTGATGGGGGAGATTCGTTTGTGCGTGAGCAGGCGAATATTCGCAGTTTTGGCACCGACTATGGACAGACCGCGGTGATCACGAATGTCAGTTGTCAGCGCCCACACCGGCACGTGGCCTATGAGCGTTTTACCGACAGTGGACCGCTGGCTGTTTTACCCTTAGCGGATATGGGTGGTGAGCACCGTTGCTCGATCGTCTGGTCGGTAAAAAAGGCGCAGCTGGATGAAATGCTGGCACTTGATGATGAAACCTTCCTGAAACGCTTACAGGCGCGTTTCGGTGACCACCTGGGCACGTTTACCCGTGCCGGCAAACGTGTCGCCTATCCCTTGTCACTGCGTCAGGCGCGTGAACATGTACGTGAACGCCTGGCCTTGATCGGCAATGCCGCGCATACGATTCATCCGATCGCCGGACAGGGTTTTAACCTGGGTCTGCGTGATGTCGCGGTACTGGCACAGGTGCTGGCCGAGGCGCAACAGGTCGGGCAGGACATCGGCACACTGGCAGTGTTGAAAAACTACGCCCGTTGGCGCCGTCGCGATCACCTGCGTGTGATCGGTTTCACTGACAGCATGGTACGGTTGTTCTCAAACAAGCTTACACCCCTGGCACTGGCGCGTAATATCGGCCTGGTTGCGGCTGACATCTTGCCGCCGATGAAGCGCCTTATCACCCGGCAGGCCATGGGCTTGACCGGCAAGCTACCGCGTTTGGCGCGTGGTTTGAAGTTGAGATGATAAAAGCCCAACGCAGAGACGCTGGCCCAATAGAACCGCTTTACGGTTCATTATGGGTACCCTAACCATCGTTCCGATGGTTCAGGGCAAGGCGCAGGGAACGCAAAGGTAATAACATAATTACGTCACACCGGCGCAGGCCGGTGTCCACATTAGGGCCATTGGATTCCGGCCTACGCCGGAATGATGATAGAGATTAATATGGGGTTGAATAGTGAAGCAGGATTTTGACATCGTCATCGTTGGCGCCGGCATGGTCGGTGCGACACTGGCCTGCGCGTTGGGCGAGGCGCGCCTGCGTGTCGCCCTCATTGAGGCACAACCCTTTAAGCATGATTGGCCTGCGGAGAGTTTCGATCAACGGGTGTCTGCGATCACGCGTGCCTCGCAAAATATCTTTACCTCGCTCGACGCCTGGCAGGGCATGTGTGCCGCGCGGGTGTCCCCTTATCGCGATATGCACGTCTGGGATGCCACGGGTGACGGCGTGATCCATTTTGACAGCGCCGATATCGGTGAGCCGCTGCTCGGGCATATCATCGAGAACCGCGTGATCCAGTCGGCCCTGCTCAAGCGTGTGGCCGCCCTCGATACGATTGAGCTGATAACACCGGCCCGTGTCGCCAGCCTTGATGTGCAGGTCGGGCAGGTGCAGGTCCGCCTCGATAGCGAACGGGTTATTCACGCAGCCCTTATTGTCGGTGCCGATGGTGGCCGTTCGCCGCTACGTGAGTTGGCCGGTATCGAGGTACAGGGCTGGTCATACGGGCAAGAGGCCGTGGTGGCACGCATCGAGACCTCTGCGCCGCACCAGGAGACTGCCTGGCAGCGTTTTTTACCCGATGGCCCACTGGCCTTCCTGCCGCTTGCCGATGGTAGCAGTTCGATTGTCTGGAGCACATCGCCTGAGCATGCCCGTGAACTGCTCGCCATGGAGGATTCTGCATTCCTTGACGCCCTGCAAGAGAGCTTTGGTGATCGGCTTGGCCGTATGCTTGGTTGTGGGCCACGCGCGAGTTTCCCCTTGCGTATGCAACACGCCAAACAGTACACACAAGCGCGCCTGGCCCTGATCGGCGACGCCGCGCATACCATTCATCCGCTGGCCGGGCAGGGTGTTAACCTGGGTCTTGCCGATGCCGCTGTGCTGGCGGAGGTCCTGGTCGAAGCACACCGCCAATACCAGGATATAGGGGCGCTTCGTGTCTTGCGCCGTTATGAACGCTGGCGTAAGGGTGACAACATGACCATGATCACGAGCATGGAGAGTTTTAAACGCCTGTTTGGTTCGCACCATCCTGCACTGCGCTGGTTACGCAATACCGGTCTGCGCTTGACCGACAAGCTGGGCCCGGCGAAGAACCTGATCATGCGTCAGGCTATGGGGTTGGAGGGAGAGCTGTCACAACTTGCGCGTGGTAAGCGCTTGTAACTTAAATCTAGTAAGTAACGCAAAGGTCGCAGAGGCGCAGAGGTAGTAATAATTGTTATCACTGCTGTTCCGTTGGCATAGCCGTAATACTTCATAAGTCCTTAATTCAGTTAGCGCCGGCCTATTCAATAGTCGGAGTTATTCCTTCTCCCTGAGGGAGAAGGCTAGGATGAGGGGGATGGTAAATAATGGCTTATACGGTATACCCCCTCACCCCAACCCTCTCCCAGAGGGAGAGGGGGCTATTGGGACAGCAGTGCACAATTATAGATCTTTTTATTTTTGAATATCTCGGCGGTCTCTGCGTCTTTGCGACCTTTGCGTTTATTACCGGGAATAAAAAAAGGAGCAACCTGAATGTCTCTCATCGATATTATTGCCATGGTTATTTCGCTGGCGGCGGTCTTCAGTTTTATTAATCATCGCACGATTCGCCTGCCAAACACGATCGGCGTCATGCTTATTGCCCTGATATTTTCCCTGCTGTTGTTGCTTGCCGATCAGTTTGTCAGTGGCATTAGTGAGTACGCCCTGGGCATCCTCAATAACATCGATTTTAATCGCACTCTCATGGAGGGCATGTTGAGCCTGCTGTTATTTGCCGGTGCCCTACACGTCAACCTCGATGACCTGGCGAAACAAAAATGGATCATCGGCAGCCTTGCCAGCGGAGGGGTCATTATTTCGACCTTCATCATTGGCGCCATGAGCTGGATGGTCTTTGACCTGCTGGATCTGTCCATCGGTTTTGGTTATTGCCTGTTATTTGGTGCACTCATCTCGCCGACCGACCCGATCGCCGTACTCGGCATACTGAAAAAGACCGGTGTGCCGAAGAGCCTCGAGACCAAGATCACCGGCGAGTCACTATTCAATGACGGGGTGGGTGTGGTCGTGTTTCTTGCCCTGCTGGGCATCGTTACGGGTGGTGAGGAGATCGATGCCGGTCATATCGCGGTACTGTTCGCGCAAGAGGCACTCGGTGGCGGTGTGCTGGGCCTGTTACTCGGTTGGCTGGCCTATAGCATGTTGCGACAGGTGGATAACTATCAGGTCGAGGTGTTGATCACGCTGGCCCTGGTCATGGGCGGTTATGCGCTGGCCGGTGCCTTGCACCTGTCCGGGCCGATTGCCATGGTCGTGGCCGGTTTGCTGATCGGTAACCACGGCCGGCGATTGGCCATGTCGGACACGACCCGTGAGCACCTCGATACCTTTTGGGAACTGGTGGATGAGGTGTTGAATGCCGTGTTGTTTGTACTTATTGGCCTCGAGGTACTCGTGCTTAGCCACGACGGCTCTATCTGGTTGGCCGCCGCCGTGCTGATCCCGGTTGTCCTGTTGGCGCGTTTTGTCAGTGTCGGTATCCCGGTCAGCCTGTTGCGCCTGCGTCTGGACTTTAGCCCCGGCGCCGTGCGCGTGCTGACCTGGGGCGGCTTGCGTGGCGGGATATCGGTGGCGCTGGCCCTGTCCCTGCCGCTGGGTATCGAGCGGGATACCTTACTCGCCGTGACCTACGCCGTAGTGATCTTCTCTATCGTCGTTCAGGGGCTGACCATCGGTCGCCTGGTGGCGCATACCTCGTCGGCAGGCTGACTTACAAGTAGATACTCTATTGTAAGTGGGCACTCACTTCATGGGCTTGTCAGTATTGAGTATTCACTTATAGAAATTGCTAGTATTAAAATAATGTCTGCATACTACTTGCATAATAAATGAGAATCATTATCATTAACATTCAAGCCATACTGGCAGGCGTAACAACAGCCTGGCCAGCATTTGATGTGATTTTCTTTATATAGAGGTGTGTGATGAAAAATGTCCTGCAACGCCTGTTGCTTGTTGTGTTACTGACCGCCCTGGGTGGTGTGGCCGCTCAGGCCGATGAGCTGGTGGTGTACTCCGGTCGCAAGGACACCTTTATCAAACCGGTGATCGAGCAGTTTACTGCCGAGACCGGTATCAAGGTGGTCCTGCATTCGGCCAAGTCGACCGCCTTGCTTAACAAACTGCGTATCGAGGCAGACCGTACCGTCGCCGATCTCTATATCAGTAACGACGCCGGTAACCTGCAAACCGGCAGCAAGCTCGGTCTGTTCCAGCCGGTCAGCACCGAGATAGCCAAGGTCATCCCGGCCAACCTGCGTGCCGGGGATAATACCTGGCTGGGTCTGTCGGCCCGTGCCCGTGTGCTGGTCGTGAACAAGAACGCCAAGGACATTGACTTTATCAAGTCCGTGTTCGACCTGGCGGACCCGCGCCTGAAAGACCGCCTCGCGATCACGCACAGCAGTAACGAAAGTTTCATAGCCGGTGTGACGGTTTACATGCTCAGTGAAGGCAAGGAAAAAACCACGGCCTGGTTGCAGGGTATGAAGACCAATGCCGATAACAAGTTGTTCTCCAAGCACAGCAAGATCGTCAAGGCCGTGGCGGATGGCAAGAAGGACGTGGGTCTGGTGAACCACTATTATCTCTATCGCCACCTCGCCAAATATCCGGATGCGCCGGTACGTATCCTCATGCCCGACCAGGGTGAAAAGGGTATGGGTGTGGCCTGGAACGTGGCCGGTATCGCCATGAGCAAGTACACGAAGAAAAAGGCCATGGCCGAGAAGCTGATCAGCTTCCTGGTCTCAAAGACCGGTCAGACAACATTTGCCGGGGCCAACAGGGAATACCCGGTACGAGAAGGCGTGTCGGCGGCGGCAGAGATCCCGCCTGCAGGCAATTACCACGTGGCCGATGTGCCGATGTCTGCATTGGGTACCCACCGTATCGAGACCCTCGACCTGCTTGATGCGGTGGGTATGCCGTAAACGGAATGCCGTTAGTCGAAGCCCAAACTCTGCCGGGGCCTGCCATACCCGTAAAGTTATGGCAGGCCTTGTCGCGTCGGCTTGGCTGGTTGGGGGTGGCGGCCGGCCTGGTCGTGATGGTTGCCGCCATTCCCCTGTTGTTCGTCCTTTATAGTAGTAGCCAGTTATCCCTTGAAGGCTGGCAGGCGCTCTGGAGTCAGCGCCTGCCTGGCCTGCTGGGCAATACCCTGTCGCTGGCGGTGTTGGTGGCGGTGGGCTGTTTTGCCCTCGGTGTGTCATCGGCCTGGTTGGTGGCGCGCCGACGCTTTGTCGGCCGAGGCCTGGCGAGCTGGCTCATGGTCTTGCCCCTGACCATCCCTACCTATGTCTTTGCGCATATCTACACGACCCTGTTCGAGGCCGATGGCTGGTTGGGGCGGACCTGGCTGGCGGTGTTCGGTGAAAGTGTCGCGATCCCTGAGCTTTACAATATCTGGGGGGTCACATTCATTCTTTCACTGGCCGGCTTTTCCTATGTGTTCCTGCTCGTGCGCACGGCGCTTGCGCATAGCAACCCGAACCTTGAGGAGGCGGCACGTATTCAGGGGGCGCGCCCCTGGCAGGTATTCTGGCGTGTGAACCTGCCGTTATTGCGTCCGGCGATTGCGGCGGGCCTGGCGCTGGTGGTCCTGCACGTCCTCTCCGATTTCGGTGCGGTCAGCATGTTGCGTTACCAGACCTTTACCCTGAGCATTTACCTGCAGATGAATAGCCGCTTTGATTACCAGGGCGCGGCGGGCCTGAGTATGGTGCTGGTGATGCTGAGCCTGATGTTTCTCGTGCTCGAGCGCTTCTCGCGTCGCAAACAACGCTATTACGCCAGCGCCCAGCAACGCCTGGCGGTGCTGCGTCCGGCCACGGCTCTTGAGCAAGTGTTGATCTGGGGTTGGCTCGGTCTCATAACCCTGTTTGCCTTTGGCCTGCCGCTGGCCTGGATGCTCGACTGGAGCTGGCAGGCCTGGCAGCAGGAACTGATCGATATGACTTTCTGGGGCTATGTCTCAAATTCCTTGATCGTCGCCGCCGGGGCAGCGACGATCGCCATGGTCTGCGCCTTCCCGGTGGCCTTCTTCCATACGCGCAAACGCTCGCTGCTGAGCACCAGTTATCTGCAGCTGTCGAGTATCGGTTTTGTCCTGCCTGGCCCGGTCATTGCCCTCGGTGTCCTCAGTTTCATCCTCGCCGTGTTTGCGCCCTTATACGGCGGTCTGGCGGCCCTGTTGATGGCCCTGGTGGTGCGTTTTCTGCCCCTGGCGGTGCAGTCACAGGAGGCCTCCCTGCAACAATTGACGCCGTCGATTGAACAGGCCGGGCGCAGCCTTGGTGCCGGGCCATTGGAAAACCTGCGTCGCGTGATCCTGCCGATGATCCGCGGTGGTATGGCCGGGGCCTGGGTGCTGGTGTTTATCGACGCCCTGAAGGAATTGCCGGCGACCCTGATCCTGCGGCCGACCGGTTTTGATACCCTGCCGGTGCGGATCTGGATCGAGGCCAGCGAGGAGATGCTGGAACTGGCGGCCCCGGCTGCCCTGATGCTGGTCGTCGGAACCCTGCCCGCGTTATGGTTAATGATGCGTGGTGAGAAAAGGCTCGAGTGATCCGGTATTGGGAGTCGATCCCTGACCCTGATATAGGGTATAGTCCGCTTGCAACAAATGCTCTTGTGGGAGAGGTTTTGTGTCTGTGCAGAGAACCACAGGCAGGAAACGCCGAAGGCGCAACATCCACCCGGAAACGCTCAGGCAAAAGGACCGCAGGAGAGACGTTGTCTCTGGAGAGCGATCGTGTCGATCCACCGAAGGGGCTCAAGCTCTCAGGTTCAGGACAGAGGGGTGGCGAATAACCATATCAGTAAGGTTATTCGCCACCCTTTTTTTTGTTTTATACGTTAGATTTTTGAAATGAGAATGACGAATGGCTAAACAAACACCGCTGTACGACAAGCACGTCGTGATGGACGCGAAGATGGTGGATTTTGGTGGCTGGGATATGCCGCTGCGCTATGGCTCGCAGATCGATGAGCACCACCAGGTGAGAAAGGATGCGGGCATGTTCGATGTCTCGCACATGAGCGTGGTCGATTTTACCGGTGCGCAGGTAGGCGAATTCCTGCGCAAATTGTTTGCGAATAATGTCGATCGCCTGACCACACAGGGCAAGGCGCTGTATACCTGCATGCTCAACGAAAAAGGCGGAGTCATTGATGACCTGATCGTCTATTACATGGACGACAACTGGTTCCGTGTTGTCTTCAATGCCGCTACGCATGACAAAGACCTCGCCTGGGCCCGGCAACAGGCCGCGGCCTTTGCCGTCGAGATCACCGAACCGACGGGTCTGGCCATGATCGCCGTGCAGGGGCCCAATGCCCGTGCCAAGGTCTGTGCCGTATTTGATGAGCCGGAGCGCTCCATCGTCTCCGGGCTTGCGCCGTTCACGGCCGCCCAGGTCGGTGACTGGTTTGTCTCACGCACCGGTTATACCGGTGAAGACGGCTTTGAAATCATCCTGCCGGGTGCACAGGCCGGTGACCTGTGGCGTTCCCTGTATGGTGAGGGTGTGCAGCCGATCGGCCTTGGGGCACGCGATACCCTGCGTCTTGAGGCCGGCATGAATCTGTATGGCACTGACATGGATGAACAGACCTCGCCACTGGTGTCGGGGCTGGGCTGGACCGTGGCCTGGGAACCGGCATCGCGTAATTTTATTGGTCGTGAGGCACTGGAAAAGGCCCGCGCTGAAGGCGTCACACAAAAGTTCGTCGGACTCATCCTTGAGGACAAGGGTGTGCTGCGCAGTCACCAGAAGGTCATTGTCAATGGCCACAACGATGGTGAGATCACCAGTGGTGGCTTTTCGCCGACCCTGGGCAAGTCCATCGCCTTTGCCCGCGTGCCCAAAGATGCCACGGGCACCTGCAAGGTCGAAATACGCAATAAGCAGGTGACCGCACAAATCGTTAAACTGCCGTTTGTTCGTAACGGTAAAGCCGTACAGTAGTATTTCGGAGAATTTTTATGAGTAACGTACCAACAGAACTGAAATATACCAAGTCACACGAGTGGGTCGCCATTGATGGTGATACCGCGACGGTTGGCATTACCGACCACGCCCAGGACCTGCTCGGCGATATGGTTTTTATCGAACTGCCGGAAGTCGGCGATAGTGTCGAGGCAGGTAAAGAGTGTGCCGTGGTCGAGTCGGTGAAGGCCGCCTCGGATGTCTACAGTCCACTCTCCGGTGAAGTTGTGGAAGTTAATGAGACACTGGCGGACAGCCCGGAAACGGTCAACAGTGACCCTTATGCCGGTGGCTGGTTGTATAAGGTCAAGATGAGCAATGCCGCTGAAGTCGATGCCATGCTCGATGCCGCTGCCTATAGCGGTGTCGCGGCTGAAGACGCGCACTAATTTTTAATTATTTATTTCGACCGGGCGCGTCGCGTAATGGCGCGTCCGGTTGTCTATTTTACGTACAGGGTTTAACCCATGCCGTTTATACCGCATACCGAAGAAGATATCCGTAGCATGCTTGAGGCGATTGGCGCCGACAGTATTGATGACCTGTTTGACGAGATCCCGGCCGCGCTGCGCAGCGGCAAGCTCGACACCGTACCCGCAACCGCCAGTGAGATGGATGTCTCGCGTCTCATGCATGCACGTGCCGCAGAGGATGCCGGCGCACTGTGTTTTATCGGTGCCGGGGCCTATGAACACCACATACCTGCAGCGGTGTGGGAGATCACCACGCGCGGCGAATTCTACAGCGCCTACACGCCTTACCAGGCCGAGGCCAGTCAGGGCACGTTACAGTTGCTGTATGAATTCCAGACCATGATGGCCTCGCTGACGGGCATGGATGTCTCGAATGCCTCGTTGTATGACGGTGCCTCCGGTATGGCCGAGGCCGTACTCATGGCCGTGCGTGCAAACCGCAAGTCAAAGTCAAAGCGCATCCTTGTGCCACGCACCACGCATCCGCATTACCGCGATACCACGCATACCCTGGTCAAGAACCAGGGCATCGTCCTTGAAGAGATCGACTATGACCGCGACAGCGGCGTGCTTGATCCGTCCATGCTGCCGGCCGAGCCGGGTGATATCACCGCCGTGGTGATCCCCTATCCGAATTTCTTTGGTGGCCTGGAAGATGTCGACACCCTGACCAACTGGGCGCATCAGCACGGCGCGCTGGTCATCGCCGTGGTCAACCCGTTCGCCCTCGGTCTGTTGAAGTCTCCGGGGCAATGGGGTGATAACGGCGCCGACATCGTCTGCGGTGAAGGTCAGCCGCTGGGCATACCGCTGGCCTCCGGCGGCCCTTACTATGGCATCATGTGTTGCAAGCAGGCCTATGTGCGGCAGATGCCGGGTCGTATCGTTGGCCGTACCGTCGACCTTGATGGCAAGCCGGGTTATACCCTGACCCTGCAGGCACGTGAACAGCATATCCGCCGTTCCAAGGCGACCTCGAACATCTGTACCAACCAGGGACTGATGGTGACGGCCTCAACCATTCACATGAGCCTGATCGGTGCCGAGGGCCTGAAGCGGGCTGCGGCGCAGTCACACGCCAACCGCCAGGCTCTTATGCAGCGCCTGACGCAGATCGAGGGTGTACAACAGTGTTTCGAAGGTCCGGGTTTCCACGAGTTTGTCCTGCAACTCGAGCTGCCCGTCGACGACGTGCTGCGGGCCCTGGCGTCGGGTAATATTCTCGGTGGTTATGCCCTGGCAGAAGATTACCCGGAACTTGGCGAGGCCCTGCTGGTGTGTGCGACAGAAACAAAGTCTGCAGCCGACATCGAGGCCTATGCCGAGAAACTTGAACGTGTATTCGTGATGTAAAAGGCGGCACGTTGTCCCGTACCACCCAAAAAATGCGCTGATGCCTGTAGTCCGGCGTGCAAAGCAAGATAAGGAGAAAATAAGATGGCAAAGATTACCCTGAAAGGAAATGCAATTAATACCAATGGTGAGTTGCCGGCCGTTGGCGGTCAGGCACCGGATTTTAAACTGGTGGATGGTGAGCTGAATGATCGCAGCCTGGCTGATTATGCCGGCAAGAAAAAGCTGCTCAACATCGTACCGAGCCTGGATACGCCGGTGTGTGCGACCTCGACAAAGAAGTTTAACGACTACGCCAAAGGGCGCGATGATACCGTCATGCTCATGATCGCCGCTGATCTGCCGTTTGCCATGAGCCGCTTCTGCGGTGCCGAGGGTGCCGACAAGGTGATCCCCCTGTCGCTGATGCGTTCCAAGTCCTTTGCCAAGGATTACGGTGTGCTGATCACCGATGGTCCGCTTGCCGGTATTACCGCGCGTGCCGTGGTGGTGCTCGATGCAAACGACAAGGTTGTCTACACCGAACTGGTGCCGGAGATCGCTCAGGAACCGGATTATGATGCGGCGATAGCAGCATTGGATTGATTTTGTACATGGCAAGGATTGTTCCTGACAATCCTGTTGCATTTCCGCCGTCCATGGCGGTCAGATGTACTTATGCCGTGAAGGCCATGGATGATGTACATAAACGTACGAATGTCACGAGAGGGCAGGAAGCCCGGAGTGACTGGACGGGAACGGCTTGTGAATGATGGTTGCTGATTGGTTTTTAAGTTCATCAATCAGCAATCTGCATTCATCAATATGTTTATCGAGGAGGTTGTGATGAAAACAATCGGAACATTCAGTATTGGCATATTTGCCCTATTGCTTGTTGCCTGTGAGCCTGCCTCGAAGACACAACAGGCCAAGCAACCACCGGGTGCAGAGTTAAAGATAGTGACGCACCCTGACTACCCGATGCAGGCAAGACAGGTCGCCGAGGGTGTGTATGCGGTCATCACCCCGGCGCGTGATTTCCCCAACGCCGAGAACAAGGGCTGGAACTCGAACAGCGGTTTTGTCGTCACGGCTGAGGGTGTGCTGGTGGTCGATACCGGTTCCTCGGAAAAGATTGGTGCCGCCCTGCGCGAGACCATCCGCACAGTAACTGACAAGCCGGTGAAGTGGGTGGTGAACACGCATGGCCATGGTGATCACTGGTTGGGCACGCATGCCTTTATCGGCGAGGGTGCCGAGGTGATTGCCAGCGACACGGTCGCCGGGCGTATCGAGAATGAAGGTGAGTACTGGGTCAACCTGTTTAACAGTATGACCGAAGGTGCGATTGGCCAACCGCAGACCGTGGTGCCGGCAACGCGTGTAACCGGGCATATGAAACGTCGCCTCGGTGGTCTGGAGGTTGAACTGCTGCCTTCTGGCAGCAGCCATTCGCCCGGCGATGTGTTGGTGTGGTTGCCCGGCAAAAAGGTCTTGATCGCGGGAGATGTGGTCTACACCGATCGTGCACCGGCTACCTTTGATGGCAAGGTAAAACAGTGGATTGCCTTTCTGACCGAGCTTGAGGCGATGCCGGTTGAGGTCGTGATCCCCGGGCATGGCAATGTCGGCAGTAAGGCGGATATCACGCGGCAGCGAGATTACCTCGCAGCCATCTGGGCAAGCGTTAGCGCCGGTTTCGAAGAAGAACGGCAGGCCTTTGAGATCATCCCGCAGGCCAGGGCAAACACCGCGCAGTTTGCCGAGTTTTATCCGGGCTACGAGAAAAACCTGCCCGAGTCCGTCTCGCATGTGTACCTGCAGGTTGAAGCGGCTGCTTTTTAATAAGGCCCAAGGCAGAGATGCCGAGGATGCAAAGGTTTTTTTAAGTGTGTAGTTCGGTACTGAGTTTTTTGGATAGTAATAGTATTTAGGTAGATATATTTTATTTTCTCTCAGCGTCCTTTGCGCCTCGGCGTCTCTGCGTTGGGCTTTTTTGTAGGAATGAATACGTGTTGATATTTGAACAATCCCGTCCCGGTCGTCGTGACCCGGCCCAGGCCCCACAACAAATGGCCGATGTTAGCGCCATCCCAGCCAGCTTCCTGCGTGAAGACAGCCCGACCCTGCCGGAGGTCTCTGAGATGCAGGCCGTGCGTCATTACACGCGACTGTCGCAGAAAAATTTTTCCATCGACACGCAGTTTTACCCGCTCGGTTCCTGCACCATGAAATACAATCCGCGTGCCTGCAACTCGCTGGCAATGCTGCCGGGTTTCCTTGGTCGTCACCCGCTTGGCCCCGTGAGCCATGCACAGGGTTTCATGGCCTGCATGTATGAGTTGCAGGAGATGCTCAAGGACGTGACCGGCATGACTGAGGTCTCGCTGACCCCGGCCGCCGGGGCGCAGGGCGAGTTTGCCGGCGTTGCCATGATCCGTGCCTACCATGATGCCAATCAAGACACTGCGCGCAGCGAGATCCTCGTCCCGGATGCCGCCCACGGTACCAACCCGGCTACCGCGGTCATGTGCGGTTACACGGTGCGCGAGATCCCGACCAATAATGACGGCGATGTCGATATTGAGGCGCTGAAGGCCGCCGTCGGTCCACAGACCGCCGGGCTCATGCTGACCAACCCGTCCACGCTGGGCGTGTTCGAGCGCAAGATCAAAGAGATTGCCGGTATCGTCCACGAGGCCGGTGGTCTGCTTTACTATGATGGTGCCAACCTGAATGCGATCCTCGGCAAGGTCCGTCCGGGTGACATGGGTTTTGACGTCATCCACATGAATCTGCACAAGACCTTTTCTACTCCGCACGGCGGTGGCGGCCCGGGCGCCGGTCCGGTCGGCGTTAATGCGCGCCTCAAACCCTTCCTGCCCGTGCCGATGGTGGCCAAGGAGGCGGATGGTTATCGCTGGCTGACGGAGAAGGATGTGCCGCAGACCATCGGCCGTCTGTCGACCTTCATGGGCAATGCCGGGGTACTCATGCGTGCCTATATCTATGCGCGCCTGCTCGGTCGCGAGGGCATGCACCGCGTCGCCGAGTTTGCGACCCTGAATGCCAACTATATGCTGGCGCGCATGCGTGATGCCGGTTTTGAACTGGCCTTCCCGAACCGTCGTGCCACACACGAGTTCATCGTCACCCTGCGTCGTGAGGCCAAGGAGCAGGGCACCAATGCGATGGACTTTGCCAAGCGACTACTGGATCATGGTTACCACGCGCCAACTACCTACTTCCCGTTGCTGGTTCCCGAGTGCCTGTTGATCGAGCCGACCGAGACCGAGGCCAAGGAAGAGCTGGATGGCTTTATTGCGGCCATGGTGGCGATCGCCGATGAGGCGAAACACGCGCCAGATATGCTTAAGACCGCACCGCATACTTTGCCGGTGCGCCGCCTCGATGACGTCAAGGCCGCGCGGGAGCTGGACCTGGCCTGGAAACCGTAGAAAGATACTCACACGAAAAGAATAGGGGAAAACGATGTCAGCTCTGATTTGTGGTTCTTATGCCTATGACACCATTATGCTGTTCCACGACAAGTTCGCCAATCACATCCTGCCGGACAAGGTGCATATCCTGAATGTATCCTTCCTCGTGCCGGATATGCGTCGCGAGTTCGGTGGTTGTGCCGGCAATATTGCCTATAACCTGAACCTGCTCGGCGGCGATGCCTTGCCGATGGCGACCGTCGGTAATGATTTTGCCCCGTATGCACAGTGGATGGACGATTGTGGTATCTCGCGCCTGCATATCAAGGAACTCGAGCATACTTATACCGGTCAGGCCTTTATCACCACCGATATGAGTGACAACCAGATCACCGCCTTCCACCCGGGGGCGATGGGTTTCTCACACGAGAACCAGGTCGAGGATGCCAGTGGCGTGACCCTGGGTATCGTTTCGCCGGACGGTCGTGACGGCATGATTGAACATGCCCGCCAGTTTGCCGAGGCCGGTATCCCGTTTATCTTCGATCCGGGTCAGGGCATGCCTATGTTTGACGGCGATGACCTGAAGACCTTCATCGAACAGGCCACCTACATCACCGTCAATGATTACGAGATGCAGCTGCTGCAGGACCGTACCGGGCTGTCGCCACATGAGATCGCCGAACGCGTCGAGGCCCTGATTGTGACTCTCGGTGGCAAGGGTTCGCACATCTACACCGCCAACAAGCGCATCGATATCCCGACTGCCACGGCCAGGGAACTGAATGACCCAACCGGTTGTGGAGACGCCTTTCGCGGCGGTCTGCTGTACGGCATGATGAATGACATGGACTGGGAAAACAGCGGACGAGTGGCGGCACTCATGGGGGCGACCAAGATCGAGCATCACGGTACGCAGAACCACAGTTTCACCCGTGACGAATTTGATGCCCGCTTCAAGGAGGCCTTTGGTTACTGCCTCTAGGCATGCACCAGAGGACAGAAAAAGCCGCCCCCGGGGCGGTTTTTTTGTGCTCATGTTTTTCATACAAACGGCAGCAAACTTGGTATGGCCTGATATGATGAGTGGTGTCAGGTCAGTGAACAGCAGGTGAACCATGGGCTTTTATTCTCGCGTACTCTTTCCCTGGGGCATGAACTGGCTCATGTCCGGGGAACCGTTTGATTCCGCTCGAGCGAACCTGTTGAATAGGGTTTCGGGCAAGGTGCTGGAGATCGGGTTTGGCAGCGGCCTCAACCTGCCGCATTATCCCCATAGCCTCTCCGCACTCACGGCCATCGACCCGAACCCGGGTATGCGCCGCTATGCCGAGGCGCGCATGTTACAAAGTCCGATCAAAGTGGAACATTGCGAACTGAATGGCGAGGCCCTGCCAATGGCGGACGCCAGTTTTGATACCGTGGTCAGCACCTGGACCCTGTGCAGTATTGAGCATGCAGAACAGGCACTGGCCGAGATTCACCGTGTACTAAAGCCGGGTGGCCGGTTTGTCTTTCTTGAACATGGCCTGAGTGATGAGCCCGGGATACAGCGTTGGCAGCACCGCCTGAACCCGATACAAAAGGTCATTGGTGATGGTTGCAACCTGAACCGGAATATCCGTGAACTGGTGGCGGCGGCGGGTTTTCGTTCCCTGGAGGTGGAAAATTTCTACCTGGAAAAGACACCACGTCTGCTCGGTTATATGTACCGCGGAGAGGCGCTGAAATAGGCTCGTGCGCCTGTTTGTGATGTATTTACGGTTTATTTTTTTATTGGCGGCTATAATTTTTAATAAGTAGTCCTGGAGAATAATAATGAAACAGACGCTGTTGGTTTTGCTGGTGGCTATCGGTCTGGCTGGCTGTATTACCGCCCCCGAAAATACCTCGGGCCGTGTTGTGATGCATGGCGACAGGGCGAGTGTCGATATCCGCTTCAATGATCATGATCGTCGACTGATCCATGATTACTACAGCAAACATCGCAAAAAGGCTAAACGTACGCCCCCTGGTCTCGCCAAGCGTGGCGGTAACCTGCCGCCGGGCCTGGCCAAGCGTGAGCGCCTGCCACCTGGGCTGCAAGGGCGTGGCCTGCCGGAGTCACTCGAATCAAGCCTCTCGCCACTGCCGGGTGACTTCGTGCGAGTAAAGGTGGGGACGGATATCGTGCTGATGAACCGCAACACCCGCGTGGTCTTCGACATCCTTTACGGTGTGGACTGATATACTCCTGGCAGGGATTTCTTTTTGCCGGGAACCATGTCTGAGAACGAATACCATTTTAGCCTGAACCTCAGCGCCGCCGAGTATATGCAATACTATCAGGGCAGTGCGCAGAGCGTGGTTGTTACCACATACCAGGGCCTGCGGGTCAAGTTTCCGGCCTCGGCCCTGCGCCCGTATGTCAGCGAGGGCGGGGTACATGGTCAGTTTGTACTGCTGACCGATGCCAACAATAAAATGCGTGATCTACGCCGTATTTAATTCAACTACGTTTTACCTTTGTTCTCTGATGGTTCGAGGCAAAAAAAGCCGCGCATAAGCGCGGCAAATGTGGAACGGAGAAGGTTGTCGATTTTATTCTTGCAGTTGAGCCAGTAGCTCCTCACCTTGACGGCGGATCGTCTCGGCCAGTTCTACATCAATGGTGATCTTGGTCACCTTTACACACTTCTTCCACGCGGCACTGAGTGCCAGGTACTCCTCAGGCAGTGAGGAGATACTGTGGATCATCTTTTCAGCAGCGGCCTTGATACTCGCATCCGACTTTGAACCCAGTTCAACCTGTAGCATGCTGATTAACCGCCACTTAACATTTTTATGCGAGGGGGCATCGGTATTCTGCTTAGGCGCTTCGTGGGGTGTCCCGTCAGCATTTTCAGCCATCGCTTTGGGGCGTTCCCTCTGCGGCTGAGTAATCTCAATAAAACCCTCTGTGAAAAGTGTCTCAAGGGATTCATCCAGGTCATCATAGAGCGGTGCCATGGTATGCAGCTCACCCACATTACGCTGTCCGTCAACGATGATTAATGCGCGCATCAGTGAGTGCGGCAGCTTTACGTACCTGTCAGTGAGGGCGTTTTGCCCTTTTTCTGTCCTGACGTAAAGCGTATCGATATTCATTCCGCATGTTTCCCCGGAGGACGGCTTAGTCCATTAATTCCGTGATAACGGTATGAATCAGTTTCACTGTTATGACGACGTAAATGGCACCGAACAGGAAAATCAGTGCGACGATCAGGCGTAGCAGATCTTCCGGTATCTGGTTGAAAAACGGCGTGGCCAGGTAACCCAGGCTAAACAGGCTGACCAGTCCGGTGAGCATGCCCCATTTTTTGCCGACCAGGCCGCCGGGGATACTGTTCTTCAGTCTTAAGGTCAGCCACAGACAATAGAACATGATCAGGATGGCGCTGGCGGTAATAATCATCACGATGTCGATATTCACGGATTCTCCCCATTTTAGAAATGTTGCAGTTAGCTATTATATGTTTCTTTTTAGCAACAATGTTGTATTAATAATACAACTAGAATTAGTGCAAAATGTAACGAAGCAGCATTATAGGTAAATATGATGAAACAGGGAAGGAATAAATTTTTACAAATAGTAATTATTAACAATGACTTACGGTTAACAAGGTCATTTGCCACGGTTATCCAGCATCTGGCGCATGCGTGCAGGGCTGAATCCATTCATGCGTTGCTGGCCGACCAGGATGATGGGTACGCCGCGCCCCTTGAGCCTTTTGTAGTCACGTTTGCCCTTGTCACTGTTCTCGACATCGTATTCCTGAAAACGGATGCCATTCGCCTTCAGCCAGTTCTTGGCCTTTACGCAGACGCCACACCAGGTGGTGGAATAGACCGTGACGCCGGCCGCCCGGCCCTGTACGCCGGTCGGGCGGGCAAGGGTCTTGTCGATGAAGATCTTCGAGGGGGCACCATAGGTGTTGATACGACCGAGGTCGACGGTTTCCGTATTGTCGGCCGACTGCGGGCTATCGCCAAAATGCACACGACCGTTTTCATCGGTCCACTTGTAGATATCGGCCCCAGCCACGCCGAATGGCAAGAGTAAGCTGAGCAGCAGTAACAGCCTTTTCATGTCTATGCTTCCGTCCCTGTTCGTGAATGGCTACGGTGAACCGCTATTTTTCCGGCCATAAATAAAAACATAGACGTTTTACGCCTAAATTAATACGAATAGCGCCGACTGCAGGCAAGCCAGTGATTTTCCAGACAAGTAGGTATATTGTTATAAGAGACTATAAGTGAATGACACAATGTGCTGTAGCAACCGTTCACGTACAGCATAAGCCATTCGAATCAAAAGCAGATGAGAGTGGTTATGTATTTAATGACGTAAGGATATCAGGGAGTGAAAGCTGTTGGATATTTTTGATTTCGCAGACGAACTGGGGCCGGCAAAGGTCATCCATGTCCATGAACCATCCATTAACCTGAAGGCCATCCTGGTCGTTGATAATGTTGCCAAGGGGCCGTCTATTGGTGGGGTGCGCATGGCAGCGGATGTTAGCATTGAGGAATGTGTTCGTCTGGCCCGCGCCATGACCCTGAAGAATGCCGCCGCCGGCCTGCCGCATGGTGGTGGCAAGGCCGTCTTATTCGGGGATCCGAAAATGCCAAAGGCCGACAAGGAGGTCCTCATCCGTGGCCTGGCCAATGCCTTGCGCAACGAAGAGGCATACATCTTCGCCCCTGATATGGGCACGGACGAGGAGTGCATGGCCTGGGTACGGGATGAGATTGGCCGGGTCGTGGCACTGCCCCGCGAGATCGGCGGTATCCCGCTGGACGAGATCGGCGCCACAGGCTGGGGACTTAGCCATGTCACCGAGGTGGCGCTCGAGTTCTGTGACTTTGGATTAAAGGGTGCGCGCCTCGCCATCCAGGGCTTTGGTGCGGTGGGTACGCACACGGCGCGTTTTCTCACCAACAAGGGTGCCGTGCTTGTCGCCGTGGCCGACTCGGCAGGGGCCACTCACAACCCGGATGGCCTGGATGTGAACGAGCTGCTCAGGTTAAAAGGGGAAGGTAGAAGTGTGGCCGAGTACGCGAAGGGCACGGCCATTGAGCGCGACGCGATTATCGATGTCGAGTGTGATATCTGGATACCGGCGGCGCGCCCAGACGTTATTCATGAGGACAATGTGCGGCGGCTGAATACAAAGCTGGTGGTGGAGGGCGCCAATATACCCATTACCCACGGCGCAGAAAAGATCCTCGCCGAGCGGGGCATTCTCTGTGTACCTGACTTCATCGCCAATGCCGGTGGCGTGATCTGTGCGGCGATGGAATACCACGGCGCCAATGAGTCAGCGGCCTTTCAGACCATCGAGGACAAGCTACGCCGCAACACGCGACAGGTACTCGAGGCGGCGGAGAGTAAAAACATCCTGCCACGCCAGGCCTCAACGGAAATGGCCTTGCAGCGGGTGAAAAAGGCCATGAGTTTCCGCCGTTATTCGCTGTTCTCGTCGGGTCCGGGTTTCCTCTAGGCGAGGGCCAGGCTTATGTACCGGATTCGTTTTCATGGGCGTGGAGGACAGGGCATGAAGACGGCCAGTCGTATCCTCGGCACGGCCTTCTTTCTTGAAGGGTTTGAGGTTCAGGATGCCCCCCGTTATGGCGCGGAGCGACGTGGTGCGCCGATCTTCGCCTATGTGCGTGCCGCCCGGCAGCCCATCAACGAACGCGGCATTATTCAACGGCCGGACCTCGTGATCGTCGCTGATGATTCCCTTGTGCCCGTGCCGGCGGCCGGTGTGCTCGGCGGACTGACGGCGAACACGTTGTTGTTGATCAACAGCCATGACCCCGCCGAGACCTGGACCGAGCGCCTGCGTTGCAGGTCGCCCATCATCATTTTGCCGATAACAGGCGAGGTCGAAGACCGTGCCGAGATGCCGTATATCGGTGCGACCTGTGCCGGTGCCGCGGCGCGCCTGGTCGGCGTGATCAGTCGCGAGGCATTGGCGGCGGCGATCCGTGAAGAACTCGTCGCACTGGGTCCTGACATTATCGAGCGGAATCTTGATAAGGCGCTGGCCGCCTTCGACACCATGCAGGCTCATGCCGGTGCCGTCAGCGAGGCGGCCGAGGTCTTGGCAAGCAGCTATACCCCACCCGACTGGATCAACCTGCCGTTCGAAGATGCGCGCAGATCGGCCCCCGTGATCCACGCCGGCCTGACCAGTGTCGAGGTAAAGACCGGTTTGTGGCGCACCCTGCGTCCGGTGATCGACTATGAGCGCTGTGTGCATTGCTGGTGGGTGTGCAGCAGTTTTTGTCCGGATGGCGCTATTGCCGTGACCGACGAGAAGTTACCGGTGATCGATTATGACCACTGCAAGGGTTGCATGATATGTGTCGCGCAGTGTCCGCCGCACGCGATTGAGGCGGTCCCGGAGCACGAGGCCCAACAACAGGAAGCCAGCGACAAACAAGGGGTCGGGAAATGAGCCGCCGCCTGCTGACCGGCAATGCCGCCGCCGCCTGGGCCGCACGGCTGGCGAGGGTCGACTATATACCGGCCTTCCCGATTACCCCGCAGACCGAAATCATCGAGTCGCTGGCCAACTGGATAGATAATGGCGAGATGGCCGGCCGCCTCGTCACACTCGAGTCGGAACATTCCATGCTCACCGCCGCCGGTGCGGCGGCCGCGACCGGGGTGCGTGTGTATAGCGCGACCTCGAGCCAGGGCCTGTTGTACGGCATGGAGATGCTCTACAACGTCGCCGGCTGGCGCACGCCGTTTGTGCTGACCAATGTCTCGCGTGGCCTGTCCGCACCGATCACCCTCGAGGCCGACCATAACGATATACTCGCCGCCCGTGATTCCGGTTGCCTGCAGATCCACTGTGCGACCTGCCAGGAAGTGCTCGACAGCACGCTCATGGCCTACCGTCTCGCCGAGGACGAACGCGTGCGCCTGCCGGTGATCGTCAACATGGACGGCTTTTATCTGTCCTTCACCCGCGAGCCGGTGCTGATCCCGGCGGCCAGCGACGTGGATGCCTTCCTGCCGCCCTTTGACCCGGAGAACATCGCCTTCCGTGCGTCTGCGCCGGCCAGCCAGGCCGTGGCCGTGCTCGGCGGTTCGCCGTATTCATATTTCCGTTACGAAATGCATCTGGCCGCCATGCAGGCGCTTGAGGTCTACGAAGAGATCGCCACGAAATTCGCTGAAAAATTTGGCCGCCGCCATGATGCCGTCGAGGCCTATCACTGCGAGGATGCCGAGATCGTGCTGGTCATGATGGGTTCGTTTGCGACCAAGGCCAGGGCCGCCGTCGACCAGTTACGCGCCGCCGGCCAGGCGGTGGGACTGTTACGGCCTCGCCTGTTGCGGCCGTTCCCGGCCGCACACCTGCAACGTCTGCTCGCCGGTAAACAGGGCGTAGTGGTGATCGATCAGAATCTGTCGATGGGCAAGGGCGGGGTGCTGCATGCCGAGCTGGCCTCTGTGCTTTATGGGCGCAAGGATGCCCCGCCCATACTGACCAGTTTTATCGGCGGGCTGGGTGGTCGTGATATTACTGCCGAGGAATTTTTTGAGATGGTCAAGGTCACGCGCGAGGCCGTGGCTAGCGGTAACACACCACCGCCGAGGTTATTGTATAACCGTGATGAACTGCGAGAGGTACACAAGCTGCAGGCCATTGCCCATGTCGAGCGCGAGGAACTGGGTAAAGGGGGAGACAAGCCATGACGGATGAAACGACAAGTGCCTTCCGGCGCATGAAGGACCTGCCCTCGACCCACCTGCTGGGCACGGGCACGCCGATGTGTTCCGGTTGCGGGGGCCTGCAGGCCCTGCATGAGATTTATGACATCCTCGGTGAAAAGACCGTGTTTGTGAACGCCGCCGGCTGCATGACCTTGCTGTCGGTCTATCCATTTACTCCGTTCCGCGGTTCCTGGCTGTATACGGCGATGGCCTCGGCACCGGCCGGCGCGCAGGGTGTGCGTGACGCGCTTGATATCCTGCTCGAAAAGAAACGCATCCCGCCTGAAGATGACCTCGATGTCGTGGTCCTGACTGGTGACGGCTCCGCCTACGGCATGGGTCTGTCCGCAACCTCCGGGGCGATGGAGCGTGATCTCGACTTTTTGTATATCTGCTACGACAACGAGGGTTACGGCAATACCGGCCAGCAGTACTCCGGCGCGACGCCACACGCCGCCAAGACCGCGACGAGCAAGGGCGCACACGGCTTTGCTGGTTACAAGAAAGACCTGTTCTCGATCTGGGCCGCGCACAAGCCCGCCTATGTCGCCACCGTGATCGGTTCCGAGCCACTCGACCTGGCGCGCAAGATCGAAAAGGCCAAGAGTATGAAGGGACCGCGCATGATCATCGCACTCGCCCCCTGTCCACCTGGCTGGGACTACGACCCGAAGGACAGCGTCGAGATCGGCAAGCTCGCGGTGAAGAGCGGGGTCTGGCCCCTGAAAGAATATGTCGATGGCGAGGTCGTGCATACGAAGCTGCCGCATCCACGCATACCCATCGAAGAGTATTTACAGAAACAGGGACGGTTTGCCCACCTGTTCACGCCAAGGCGTGATGAGGCATTGCTGGCACAACTGCAGGCAAAGGTGGATGCGTATTGGGAAGGGATAGAGTGAGGTTTCCCCCCACCCTAACCCTCCCCCTGAAAGGGGGAGGGGATAAGCATTGCCACCTCTCTGTGAGAAATGAAGAGACAAGTAATTCCCTCTCCTGCAGGAGGTGGAGGGGTAAGTATTGCCTCCTCTCCTTGCGGGAGGGATTGAGGGGAAGGGGGGATAATAATAAGCAATATATTTTATCCCCCTCCCCTTGCGGGAGGGGGGCTAGGGGGAGGGGAAGAAAGTGACAGGTACTGAACTAACATGACACACACGAACAAAAGTTATTTTCATCGTGGCGGTACCGAGTCATTACTCGGTGCGACTATACCGGAGTATTTTGCCGAAATTGTGCAGCGCTTCCCCGACCATGAGGCCGTCGTTGCCATAGCGCAGAACCGCCGTCTCAGTTATGCCCAGCTCGCCAAGGCCGTCGATGAGCTTGCCCGCGGGCTGGTCGGTATGGGCTTTGCCAAGGGCGATCGCATCGGCATCTGGTCAACCAATAATATCGAATGGTTGTTGTTGCAGATGGCCACGGCACGCATCGGTGCGATCCTCGTCAATATCAACCCCGCCTATCGAACGCGAGAACTGGCCTATGCACTGCAGCGATCCGAGGTGCAGGGCCTGTTTGTGATCCCGAGTTTTCGCAGCAGCGACTATATCGCCATGCTGGTCGAACTCATCCCAGCACTCAAGGACACGGCGGCCGGCGCATGGCAAAGCAAGGACTATCCCTTGCTGCGCCACATCGTTGTCTATGACCCCTCGGCGGCGGATATAACGGCGCGACCGCATGCCGGTTTTACCCTCTGGCAAGAGGTGCTGGCCGCCGCCGAACAGGTTACGAAGGCAAGACTCGATGAGATGAGTACGTTATTAGATCGCGATGACCCCATCAACATCCAGTACACCTCCGGCACCACCGGCTTCCCCAAGGCCGTGCTGCTCAGCCATCACAATATCCTCAACAATGCCTGGTTCTCAGCACAGGCCATGCATTTTAGTGAAGCAGATCGCCTGGTTGTGCCGGTGCCGTTTTATCATTGTTTCGGCATGGTGCTGGCCAACCTGCTATGCCTGTCGACCGGCGCCTGTCTTGTTATCCCCTGCGAACACTTCGACGCACTGCAGGTTCTGCAGGCCGTCGAGCAGGAAAAGTGCACTGCCATTCATGGCGTGCCGACCATGTTCATCGCCGAACTCGAACACCCCCGGTTCACTGACTTCGACCTTTCATCACTGCGCACCGGGATCATGGCCGGTGCCTCGTGTCCGCCGGCGCTCATGCAGCGCGTCATGCAGGACATGCACTGCAGCGAGATCCTGATCGGTTATGGTGAAACCGAGGCCTCGCCGATCACCCATCTGACGACGAGAGACGATACGCTGCAACGGCGTACCGAGACGGTCGGCAAGAACCTGCCACACCAGGAGGTCAAGGTCGTTGACCTCGAATCCGGGCAGACGCTGGCACTCGGCGAGGTCGGCGAGATCTGCTTTCGTGGTTACCACATCATGAGCGGCTATTACGCTGACGAGCAGGCGACCCACAAGGCCATCGACGAACATGGCTGGCTGCATTCCGGTGACCTCGGCACGATGGATGCCGACGGCTATGTACAGATCACCGGCCGTCTGAAGGAGATGATCATACGCGGTGGCGAGAACATTTACCCGCGCGAGATCGAAGACTTTATTTTCACGCACCCAAAGGTGGCGGGTGTAGCCGTGTTCGGTATACCGGACGAGTTCTATGGCGAGGAGGTCATGGCCTGGGTCCAGCTGCATGCGGGCGAAACCGCCAGCGAGGAGGAGATCCGTGAATACTGCAAGGAACGCATCGCGCACTTCAAGGTGCCGAAGCACATCCACTTTGTCGACGAGTTTCCGATGACGGTGACCGGCAAGTTGCAAAAATTCCGTATGCGCGAGATGGAGATGGAAAACCTCCAGGTCTGACGGGCCGCGCCATGAGTTTCTGTCCCTTTCCCTCCGACGAGGCGGTACAATCCCCGACTATGAATGAATATAGTGACGTTCTGCAGCTGAAGAAAAACGAAGACCGGCGCCTGCGCGCCGGCCACCTGTGGGTATATAGCAACGAGGTTGATACGAAGGTCACACCCCTGGTCGATCTTGCCCCGGGCAGCCTGGTCACGCTGCTTGCCCACAACGGTAAGCCACTGGGTACGGCCTATGTGAACCCGCACTCCCTGATTTGTGCGCGTCTAATCAGCAACCAAATCGGCCAGCTATTGGATCGTGATTATTTTGTGCAGCGTCTGCAGCGCGCCTTGCGCCTGCGTGAACGGTTTTATCCGAAACCCTATTACCGCCTCGTCTTCGCCGAGGCCGATGGCCTGCCCGGACTGGTCATCGATCGCTATGCCGGGGTCTGTGTGGTACAGGTCACGACTGCAGGTATGGAGCAGGTGCGCGAGGTCTTGCTCGAGGCCCTGCTCGAGGTGGTCAGGCCGACGGCCGTGTTATGGCGCAACGACAGCAGCGCCCGCCAGCAGGAGGGGCTGGAGACTTACGTCGAGCCTGCCTTGGGCGAGGTGCCGAAATACGTCGAGGTCGAAGAGGGCGGCCTACGTTTCCGGGTGTCATTACTGGAGGGACAGAAGACCGGCTGGTTTTATGATCAGCGCGATAACCGCCTGCGTCTGCGCGAGTATGTGCGCGGGGCGAACGTCCTCGATGTGTTCGCCTACCTCGGCGGCTGGGGTATCGGCGCCGCGGCGGCCGGTGCTGATGCCGTGACCTGTATCGACGCCTCGGCCCCGGCCTGCGCCGGGATCAGGGCCAACGCGGAACTGAATGGTCTGAGCGACAAGGTGACAGTGCTGCAGGGCGATGCCTTTGAGGTCATGAAATCCCTGCGTGGTCAGCATTTTGAGGTCATCAATGTCGACCCACCGGCCTTCATCAAGCGACGTAAGGACGTCAAGGCCGGGCAACAGGCCTACCGGCGCATTAACGAGCAAGCCATGCAGCTGCTCGGTGATGACGGCATCCTGGTCACTTCGTCGTGCTCGCACCATCTGCATGAGGATGCCTATTTGCGTCTGCTGGCTCAGGCCGCCAGCAATACGGGTCACCAGTACCAGATTCTGGAACAGCGCTATCAGGGCCCGGATCACCCGGTGCACCCGGCTATCGCCGAGACCCGTTACCTGAAGACCTTTATCCTGCGCGTGTTCCGCCCCTGACTGCGAGTGGCGTGTTAAGATAGCCCATTATTATGATTATTCACGATATTGACCCGGTTGCCTTCAGTCTCGGCGACTTCAAAGTTCATTGGTATGGCATCACCTACCTGGTCGGTTTTGCGTTGGCGTGGTGGCTGGGTAACGTACGTGCCCGTCAGCCCGGTTCGGACTGGAATGCCGAGCAGGTCAGCGACATCATCTTCTATGCCGCGGTCGGTGTCATCGCCGGGGGCCGCCTCGGTTACATGCTTTTTTATAATCCTTTCCTGCCGGCAGGCGAGGCCTCACAATTTTGGGAGGTCTGGAAAGGCGGCATGTCCTTCCACGGCGGGTTGATCGGTGTGCTGGGGGCGATGTGGCTGTTCGGCCGGCGTTACCAGAAATCCTTTTTTCAGGTCGCGGACTTTGTTGCGCCGCTGGTGCCGCTGGGGCTGGGTGCCGGGCGCATCGGTAACTATATCAATGGCGAGTTGTGGGGCAAGGTCTCGGATGTGCCGTGGGCGATAGTCTTCCCCAGCGGCGGGCCCCTGCCGCGCCACCCGTCGATGCTGTATGAATTTTTTCTTGAAGGCCTGGTATTGTTTGCCCTGCTCTGGTGGTTTAGTAAAAAGGCGCCGCCGCGTATGGCGATATCCGGTCTGTTCCTGCTTGGCTATGGCGGTTTTCGTTTCCTGGTCGAGTTTGTGCGTGAGCCGGATCGGCAGCTGGGTTACCTGGCCTTTGACTGGTTTACCATGGGCCAGGCCCTGTCCCTGCCGATGATCGCAGGCGGCGGCGCACTCATGTGGTGGGCCTACCGGTCGGCAGGAAAAACGGCACATATTAATTAAGAGACGTTTCAGGAGAGAACAGCAGCATGCAGCAGTATCTCGATCTCATGCGCCACGTGCGCGACCACGGTACGCAAAAGGGCGATCGTACCGGCACCGGCACCAAGAGTGTGTTTGGTTATCAAATGCGCTTTGACCTGCAGCAGGGCTTCCCGCTGGTCACTACCAAGAAGTGCCACATGCGCTCGATCATCCATGAATTGCTGTGGTTCCTGAAGGGCGATACCAACACGAAATACCTGAAGGATAACGGCGTCAGTATCTGGGATGGCTGGGCCGATGAAAACGGTGACCTCGGTCCCGTGTATGGTTATCAGTGGCGTAACTGGCCGACCCCGGATGGCCGTCACATAGACCAGGTACAGGAAGTGGTCGGGCAATTGAAGAACAACCCGAATTCACGACGTATTATCATTAATGCCTGGAACGTTGCCGACCTGCCGGATGAGAGCATTTCGCCACAGGCCAATGTCAAAAATCACAAAATGGCGCTGGCACCCTGTCATGCCTTTATCCAGTTCTATGTCGCCGATGGCAAACTCTCCTGCCAGCTCTACCAGCGCAGTGCCGATATCTTCCTCGGTGTGCCCTTCAATATCGCCTCTTATGCGCTCATGACCATGATGCTGGCGCAGGTTTGCGATCTTGAAGCGGGTGACTTTATTCATACCTTAGGCGATGCCCACCTTTACAGTAATCATGCCGAGCAGGTCGAAGAACAATTGAGCCGCACACCCTATGCCCTGCCGACTATGAAGATAAACCCGGCAGTGAAGGATATCTTCGCCTTCGGTTTTGAAGATTTCGAGCTGGTCGGTTATGAATCACACCCGCACATTAAGGCACCGGTAGCGATTTAATGGCGGTAATTTAGTCCTGTTCAAGAGGTTCGGTTTGCAGCATGTCAGACGCGTATATCTTTGATGTAGAAGAAAGCAATTTTCAGAGCATTGTTGTTGAAAACTCGCACAAGCTGCCGGTGCTGGTCGATTTCTGGGCCGACTGGTGTCAGCCCTGCCAGAGCCTGATCCCGATCCTGCACAAGATCGCCGAGGACTTTGCCGGCCAGATCATCCTTGCCAAGGTCAACAGCGATCAGCAGCAGGCACTGGTGCAGCAATACGGTGTGCGCAGCCTGCCAACGGTGAAACTGTTTGTGAACGGCGAGGTTGTGGATGAATTCACCGGTGCCTTACCTGAGTCGGATATTCTCGCCAGACTGGACAAATATCTGCAACGTGAATCCGATGCCATGATGGCCGCTGCGGTAGCCGAGTACGAGCAGGGCAATATCGAATCGGCCATTGCGCATATGCGTCAGGCCGCCGAGTCCGACCCGAATAATACGCGTGTGCAGGTCACTTATGCGCGGGTGTTACTCGAGCATGGACAAACCGATGCGCTGACGGATTTTATTGAGAACCTGTCGGCGACCATGCAGGCCTTGCCGGATGTCGTCGCCATCAAGGCACAACTGGATATTGTCGGCCAGCTGGGCGAGGGTGTACAGGTTGAAGACTTATTGGCACGTATCGCGGCGAATGAAAAGGACTCTGCGGCACGCGAACAGCTGAGTGCCGTTTACGTTAGCCGGGGTGATTTTGCCGCGGCACTGGAGCAGTTGCTCGAGATCATGAAACGTGACCGGGCCTATAATGATGATGCCGGGCGCAAGGGCCTGCTGCGGCTGTTTGACATGCTGGGCGCGGAGAATCCATTGACCGCCGAGTACCGGCGCAAGATGTCCTCATTATTGTTCTGAGAGACTAGTCGAGCATTCTCTCGATGAGTTGTTTGATGTTCTTCGGCTCGAAGGGCTTGTCGCATATGGCGGATACCCCGGCCTGCTGCACTACGGCCAGCCGGCTTTGATCCTGTTCACTGGAGACCATGAGGATAGGCACACTGGCCTGCTGGCTGTTCTGGCGTACCTGCTCGACGAGTTCCTTGCCATCCATCTCCGGCATGTTCAGATCGGTGACGATCAGGTCATAGTAATTGCCGAGCACCAACTCGAAGGCCTGCTGACCATTTTCGGCCTCGGTGATGTTCTCAATACCCATTGAGCGCAGGATATTTGCCAGGTGACGACGCGACAGGCCGCTGTCATCGACAAGCAGTACGTTGAGGTCGTCATAGGCGATGGTGCGGGTGTTCAGGTTGCCGGGGTCAAAATAGTCCAGTGTCGAATACAGGCCGGTACGCAGTTGCTCGAGCTCAAAGGGTTTGGGCAGGATGGCAATTGCCCCCGCCTGGCGAATAGGCTCCAGGTAACGGTAGTCGGTCTCGCTCGAGATCAGCATAAATGGCGTATCGGCATGCTGCTGACCATTGCGTAAGGCCTGCAATAAATCCGTACCGGTCATGTCCGGCAGGTGCATGGCGCTGATCAGTAGGTCTGGCTGCTGTTGCTGGAGATAATCGAGCGCCTGTTGCGCATCCTGCACCCAGTGGATATGTTCAACCCGCAACTGACGCAGATAGGACTCGATAATAAGGTGTTGGGCTGAAGAGGGCTCTACCAACAGGACTTGTAATTGTTCTATTGCTACACTGCTCATGGTTATTTAGCTTAGCATGTTATACACAGCTTGCTAGTCGGTTTTAGAAACATTTATTCAAGACAAAAGACATGAAAATATCCCTGATCGCCGCCATGGCCGATAATCGTGTTATCGGCCTCAATAACGCCCTACCTTGGAAGCTGCCGGCAGACATGCAGTGGTTTCGCAGGCATACCCTGGGTAAACCCATTATCATGGGGCGCAAGACCTTTGAATCCTTCGGTGGTCGTACCCTGCCGGACCGTACCAATATTGTCATTACCCGTGACAGAGACTATGAGGCTGATGGCGACGTAATCGTTGTGCATGATATCGACGCGGCGCTGGCCGCCGCCGGGGATGTCGAGGAGGTTATGATCATCGGCGGCGCCTCATTCTACGCGCAGATGCTGCCACGCGCCGACCGCTTTTATGTTACGCGTGTGCACGGTCGCTTCGAGGGCGATGCCTGGTTCCCCGATTACGAGGGCTATGACTGGAAAGAAATCAGCCGCGAGGAACATGCGGTTGATGACAAGAACCCTTATGCCTGCAGTTTTCTCGTCCTTGAGAAAAACTGATTTCCTGACTTACGAATGTGCTTGCCGGAAAGAAATCAACCGCGAAGAACTCGCGGCCGGTAGTAACAACAGTCGTAGTTGTAGCGCCCTGGTTATTTGTAGGTTGTAACTCGCATCATGCGCAGGCCGACCGCCAGCAACGGCAACAGCCCGAGTACCGAGACCACGGTGGCACCAACCGGTAAATCTGCGCTGAAGGATAACCATAGCCCGGCGACTGCGCCGGATATCCCCAGCCCCCAACCCAATAGCAGGCGACCGAGTAATGAATGGGTGACCAGTGAGGCACTGAAGGCGGGGATGATCAGGAAGGCAAACACCAGCAATACCCCGGCAACATTGACGGCGAGGGTAATAACAATGGCAAACGATGCAAAGAACAGGAATTCCCACAGGAAGCCGGGCGGATGGGCCTCCTCTGTTGCAAACGACAAGGCATAAAACCGTTTTCGATAGAGCCCATGTAAAATAGCCAGGGTTAGATAGCTGCCTGCCACTACCGCAATTTCCTGCCAGCGTATCCAGAGGATGTTGCCATTGAACAGGGATTTAAGTTCCTCCATGCCCTGGCTCGAACGGCTGAGGATGACAATGGAAAGCGCGGTAGACACCACATAGACACAACCAATGATAACCTCACGCGTGGTTTTACCCGGGATGCGGCGCAGGCCGGCAAAGGCCAGCGCGGCGGCAAGTGTGGCGCCGAAGGCATAAAGCTGTGCGCTCAAACCATGCGGTTCTTCTCCCAGTAAAAAGGCGAAACTGACCCCCAGGGCGGCGACCTGGGCCAGTGCCAGGTCAACGAAGATGATACCGCGCGCCAACACATGCAGCCCCAGATAGGTATGGGTCACGATCATCAAGGCACTCATGACAAATGCCGGCAACAGGATTAACCAGGGCTCCATGTTATTTCCTCCCCGCGCTCAGCACGGCGACAATGGCGTCAATCAAATCGAAATAGGTGTGAATACCGGGTTGTGCCCCCACCGACTGGGGTAGTACGGCCACGCGGATACCTGTTTGCTCTGTTAGATAACGCGCTGAGCGCCGTTCGTAATACGGTTCCATTATGAGCCAGTCAATCTCCTCGGTCTTAATGCGTGTCACCAGTGCGCCCAGTGAGGCCGCACTGGGGGCGATGCCAGGCCTGGGTTCTATTTCATCGACGATATGAAAGCCGAAGGCATCGGCTAAATATATAAACGACTTATGATAGGCGATGACCGGCCTGCCTTTGAGTTGTGCCAGTCCGGCGTGCCAGTCGGGCAGTTTATTCTCCAGCCTTTGTGCAAAAGCTCCGAGGCGGCGTTGGTAATCGCCTTTATGTGTAGGGTCCAGTTCAGCCAAACGCGCGGCGATGGCCCGCGCCATGCGTAAGCCGTTGCGTGGGTCCAGCCAGTAATGGGGATTGCCTTTGGCGTGTACGTCACCCATGGCCCGGGATAGTGGGCCGCTGGCTTTATCCAGTAATGGCACGACCTCGGAGAGGTCCAGGTAACCGGGGTTGCCGGGTTGTACCCTCGCATTACGCGCCGACTGCAGCAGTGGTGGTAGCCAGCCGATCTCCATGTCGGCACCAATAACTAACAGCAGATCGGCACGATAAACCTCGCGGATCATGCTGGGTTTGGCGGCAGCAAAATGTGGGTCGCGGGTACCGGGTGTCAGGCTCTGCACCGTCACCTGTTCGCCGCCCACGGCCTCGGCGATGGCCGCCAGGTCCTGTGTGGTCGTCACGATGCGTAATGTCGCGTGGCTTGAAAAAGAGATCGCCAATAACAGCGAACCCAGCAGGCATATAAATACTTTTTTCATATGTCCCCCTTAAAATACGTGTGCGGCATGGCTACCGAGGTTGAATTCCATCTGTAACCAGAGCGAGTCAGCGGTCTTATCGGGCAAGTGTTGTGTCCAGTCGCGGTTATATTGCAAGCGGACTTTGCTGTATTCGCTGGGATACCAGGTCAGATTGGGCGACAAGCGCTTGCGGATATCGCGCAGTGGGTCGGTTGAGGTATTGCCGTCCGCACTCGCGTATTCGGCACGCAGGCCTGCTACCCAGCCAGGTCTGAAGCCCCAGGTGGCCTGGGTAAACAGTCCCCAATCTTTGAGGGTTTCATGGTTGGGGTCGCCTGCGTCACCCGCCTCATAGCGACGTTTCAATACTTCGCTATGCCAGGCGACGAAAGGAAAACCACGCTGGCTGTAGATGGGCTGCCACTTCAGATACATATCTGCACCAACGATATTGGTATCCGTCGTCGTGCCGCTGGCGTTAGGCCCCCATAACCCGGAGACACCGAGGTTCATGCTAAGTGTATCCGACAGATCGAAGCCATTCAGCCAACGCGCGGTATAGAGCAAGTCACCCACGTCACGTGCATCCCTGTCGATCAGGTTATGGCCGCCGATCGCTTCCCCCGGGGCATTCAGGAAACTGGTGACGGTTTCACCCTTCGGATTCTGGATGCCGAAATACAGTTCCGAGTACCAGTCCGTGGGCATCAGCCAGGAGGCACGCAGACCCTGGCTACGTAAACCATCGCCGCCAAAAAAGCGTGATAACACTACGGGTTGATCAACAAAGTCCCAGGTGTGGGGGTGTTGGGGATTCTGTCGGCCAAACTCGGTAAAGTACTGGCCGCCTTTGACTTGCAGACCCCAGGGTAAGCTGCGGGTAGTGAAAAAGGCCTCTTCCAGTTCTACCACCGTCTCACCATCGGCGTCGATCTGAAAAATGATATTGGCCTGGGCGTCAAAGTAAGGGCCGACTGTACCGCCTAGAGACAATTCGACGTTCTGCACGGTGAAGCCGTTCTGGTTAGGGTCGTGCGCGCCGGCTTGTAAGCCTTCCAGTGCATCGTTATCGACACTGGAGCCACCGACTGTGAACAGGCCGGTCAGGCCTATCTTGAAGTCACTATTGCTTGCCACTACGGTAGAGGCTGGTGGTATGGCAGGGGATATGGATGTGGCGGCATTATCTGATTGTGCCTCAAGTCCCTGCAGGCGCTGCTCCAATGCATTGATCTGCTGTTCATAGGTTTGTTGCAGGTGCTGCATTTGTTGCCTGATTTCGGCTAATTGCTGGCGCAAGACCTCAGACTCCTCTTCGGCAACGGCAGTGAGTGGATAGAGGGATAGCAGACCCATGACGGCTACCAGTCGTTTTATACGAAAGTATGAATAATCCATAGTGGATACCTGTTCTGATTCATCAGTTATACATTGCCGCTGACGACGTGCATGCAAAACAGCATGCGGATTAACAGTCAGCGGTTAGTTAAGGAATGGATCAGGACAGGGGTGGGGCGCGCGCCCACTGGACAAGGAGAAGGTGCGAGTATTGATATTCTGTATCGGCAACAGGAGGTGCATACGCCAGGGTCTGCAATGGGGCGAGCAGGCTGGGCGTGGCCAAAGCGGCCACCGGTACATGGTTGAGACGGCAGACCTCGCATTCATCGTGTACATTCTGGCCATCGCCACTGACGAAGTCATGGAGAGAAACGTGCGCGGCAGCGAAGAGCAGGGTGAACACCAGCACCATCTGGATGAGACGGTTCTGTTCTGTGCGCTGCTGGAATGCCTTTCTGAACATACGATTATGATCGCATAGATAGTACTTGGAATTCGACACATTTATTATCTCGAATTACAAATTTCCTCGTTGCAGACGGGCCGTTGAGAGGAATCACTGCCGCCCGAATGGCATAGGCCACCGGCCAGGCATTTATATCATATTTTCAGTTTTTGTGGGTGAATGCGAGGATCCGCCCCTGGCCCTGTTCTGCCAGTAGCAACCGGCCCTGTGCATCAAAGGCTATACCCTGGGGGTTGTGCAGGTGACTGGCGATAACCGACATTTTGTTATTGTGATAATTTAGCAGCCGACCCGAGTTGGTACGGTCCTCGGTTATCCACAGGTCATCATTGCTTGCACAGAATACGACCCCCGGTTTGTGCAGGCCTTCGAGCAAGACCTTCTGTACACCCTTCTCCAGTAACAATATACGGCCACTGGCCTTCTCGGCAATATAGATAAGTCCCGTCTTGCCAATGCATACACCCTCGGCTTTATTCAAATTATTTAATAGCATATTGACATCGCCGTTCTTCAATACCCGCACCAGCCGCCCCGGGTTGCGGTCTTCAACGACGAGAAAGTTGCCATTGTTATCTGCACTGATACCTTCCGCTGACTGCAGCCTGGCCAATGTCCTGGAGCGGTGGTTCGATGGGGTAAAGCGAATCAATCGGCCATTACTGCTTTCTTCCGAAATAATAAAATCATTGCCGTCTGCAATCATGCCATCCGGTTTATCAAGACCATCGAGCACATGCTCACGGACACCATCGTGCAAGCTGAGCAAATAGCCCTGTCCTGATTTATCTTCAAGCAGGGCGTAAATATTTCCCTTGGCATCGGTATCAACGGCTGAAATATTCGGCAGGTCACGGGCAACGACCGTATATTGCCAGGCCGCCTCGGCAGAGACCGGCATGTAGAGATAGTAAATGACTGTGCTGGCCACCAAGAGAGAGATCAGCCCTGAGGCAAGCAGAAGTTTTTTGAATGCAGACAGATGGCGATGAAAAAATGCTGTTGTTATCATTTTCCCTGACCACGCTGAGTGAAGAGTGCAAGCTCGTGCATAATAGAGATAACCCTGTCCTGTTTCTCAATAAAGAATGCCTTTTCATCATTCACCGGTGCATCATCGGCGGTTGTCACCGCATTGTTAATAAAACCGGCTGATTTCAATGGCAGTACGGCTTTGTAGTCATTGCCGATATAACCAATATTGTTCCAGTCAGAGACCACGGTATATTGTCGTCTGTAATCACCGAGCAGATCATTGCCGAGCGAATAATCAGCGGGTGGGTTCATTACCCCCATGTGTGGCAACAGTGTTGCAGGGATATCAACATGACTGGTCATCCGATCAACAACACTTGCCCCCGTGCCCGGCGCCGATATAACCAGCGGCACCCTGATCTGTTCTTCAGAAAACTGTGAGCCATGCCCCCAGCGACCTTTCTCCATAAATTCCTCACCGTGGTCGCCGGTAATGATAATAAGAGTATTCTCGGCAAGATTTTTTTGCTGCACATACTCGAGCACACGGCCAATCTGACCGTCCAGGTGATGGACTGAATTAATATAGCGGTTCTTGATGAGCGGCATTCCTTCACGATTGATAGATGTCGCATAATTAAAATCTTCGAGGTAGTCGGTGCGGATAATGCTTTCGGCAGGGAAATAATAGCGCGAATGGGGTGATTCAAAAAACATAAAGGTCATAAATGGTCGGCTCGCATCGCGATGTTCAATAAAGTCGATAAGCTTGCCGACATTCACCTGATCACTCTGCCAGCCCGTTTTTGCCGGGGCTTCATGCAGGTGGCTGGTTGCTATATTTGAAAAAATCGTCTTGTCGAACTCGGGATAGGTGAACACCGCACTGGTATACATTTCGTACTGGTAATGCTGTTGCTGAATGATATCCATGAGCACCGGGCTGCGATGCGCATCAAGAAATGAAAACCAATAGGCACCGTGCAGACCATAGAACATGGAAAACATGCCCATGCGCGTCATGTTTGCACCACTGTAATGATGGGTGAACCGGTGCGATTCCTCGGCAAAGGCCCAGGTGGCCGGCATTATCTCAGGGGTCAACATGTCCGCGCGCAAGGATTCGGCAACCAGCCAGATAATATTCAGTGGTTTGTCTTTTTTTTGTACCTTGATCGGTGCTTGCGGGTAAACAAGTTGTGAGGCCTTTACCTGCATCGTATTCTGATGGCTACGTTCGACATTAAGGCCTAACCTCTTTGCCCAGGATCTGAATGTCATCGGCAGGTAGAAGGGAAATGCAGTGGATGCTGCCAGTACCGGGGTATGCCCCTGGATAGAACTTATCCCGTAGGTCACTCGCTCACCAAGCGTGGCGATGATAAATATCGCCAGTACATAACGGTATAGTCTTATTTGTCGGGTGTTACTATCGGCAGCCCGTTTGCCGTGTAGCTGTAGTAGCAGCCATAAGATTACAGACTGGAGGCTAAAGAAGCCGGCTACAAACAGGCCATAGGTGAGGCTCGAAGAATCACTGCCCCCCATCGACTCGATACCCCCTGGTGTTGTAATCAGGTTCCAGACAAAACCGTTCAGGTGGTAGCCGAATATGCTGTAGACAGCATGGTCAGCATAGAGCATAACCAGCGTCAGGCTCGTTACTAACACGGCGATGCCGTAGACCATTTTACGCAGTAATGCTGCGTTGCCCGGTATCCAGCTATAAAGCTGCACTGCAAGCTTGCTCACAAGCAGGGCCGGCAGTAAATAAATAAATCCGTAGGTCAGAAATACCGCCGTGGTGAATAGTCCACTGCGCAGATCGAGAATGTTTATGCCGTGGAGATTTTCTGAAAGCACCGCCAGCACGATGAAATACGTGGCAAAGAAATAGTGATTAATGAGTCTGGAAAGTGTTTGTGGCGGCATAACATGATGTCCAGTAAGTCAGTTTTATTATATTTGGCTCATGTCGGAAATAGATTCAATAATAGGCTCGATGAGGAAAATGCGTAGCGCCTATTACATGATGCCGACGGGAGTCAATCGACTATGTTATAGGTGCTACCTTAAGACAGGCTTAACGGTTGCCAGAATCACATCAAGATGTGATGTAACCAGTCTCTGAATTACTTGTGGGGTTTGCGCGCACCGGGGCAGTCGATACTGAAGATGCGGCGGTCTTCGAGGCGCAGGGCGGTAAGGGCATGCCCCCAGAGGCACCCCGTGTCCAGGCCATAGACATTGTCGTGGTCGATAAAACCGAGACTCGACCAGTGGCCGAAGAGTATTGTGTGCTCGCGTGTGCGGCGGCCCTTGAGTTCAAACCAGGGTGCATAGCCGGCAGGCTGGCTGCCGGGCGGGCCTTTCTCATCAAGGGCCAGTCGGCCATGTTCATCGCAATAGCGCAGGCGACTAAAACAATTGGTGATAAAGCGCAGGCGGTCAAGGCCCTCGAGGTTGTCATCCCAGCGGTCGGGGAGATTGCCGTACATGTGCTCAAGAAAATGCACGTAGTCCGGGCCCTGTAATACGGCCTCGACTTCCTTGGCGCAGGCCTGGGCGGTGGCCAGGTCCCACTGGGGCGGCAGGCCGGCATGGACCATGCTCAGGCCCAGTTGCCCATCGTGATGCATGAGTGGCAGGTGGCGCAGCCAGTAGAGGAGTTCGACGCCGTCCTCGGCCTCGATGACGTCATGCAGGTTATCGTGTTTGGCGTATTTCAGGTGGCCCTCGGCCACGGCCAGCAGGTGCAGGTCGTGATTGCCGAGCACGATAGTGGCGCGGTCGCCGAGGCCCAGGATAAGGCGCAGGACACCAGCAGAATCAGGACCCCGGTTGACCAGATCGCCGACTAACCAGAGTCGGTCTGCGGCGGTGTCGAAATCGATATGTTCGAGCAGGCGTTGGAGTTCGTTCAGGCAGCCCTGGATGTCACCGATGGCATAGGTTGCCATTAGTGCAGGGTATTGGGCATCGTCAGTGAAAACGCGGGGATTTCTGCGTCGAATTCGACGCCATCGTCGGCTAACATCCGGTAACTACCATTCATGTCGCCATAAGGGGTTTCAAGGATGGTGCCACTGGTATAACGAAACCCCTCACCGGGACGCATATAGGGCTGCTCACCAATCACGCCCTCACCGCGGACCTCCTCGATCTTGCCGTTGGCGTGGTTGATCACCCAGTGTCGGGTCATCAGGCGCGCCGGGACCTTGCCGTCATTGCGGAGGGTAATCGTGTAGGTGAAGACGAAGCGGTTTGCCTCTGGCTCCGATTGCTCGGGGATATAGTCGGTCTCTACGTCGATGTGGATATTGTGGTCTGACTCAGAACTCATCATGTTTTACCTGTGTGCCGGCCCATCTGCCCAGCAGTGAATAGGCAAAGGATACATGGCCGGGGCCCGAGATTAAATAGTCCCGAGCCCGCTTCCGGGGGCTATTTCGTGTGTATCCGTTCACAGTTCAGAAAATGAGGACTATAGTTGAAGGAAACCGGGCCGATATGAATAATATGAAGGTCTTATTCCCGGAATGTGCGCCAGGCCCGCTTTTGCTGTGATGGCAGTCGCGGAAGGTCGTTGGCAAAACCGGAGAATAAGGATCAGCTATCTGTCAGCGGGTGGCAAGGAGCCAGAAAATGTATAAGCGTAAAACTAAACCAGATTTATTGTTCATCCTTACCATATTCGTCTGTTTGGGCGTGTTGGTGACCGCCACGGTCAATGCGGACGAGTGGGGCATTAACCTGAGCGGTGAGGCGGGTTGTAGCGAGGCCGTTGGCGAGTGGCAGGGTTGTTCACAGTGGCTGGGTAGCAACCAGGAGGAGCCCGCCCCAAACCGTGCCGCCCTGCGCCTGAGTAGTGACGAGCGCCCGGGTCTGGGGCTGGTCTGGTACTACACACAAAGCCAGGCCTCTGCGGGGGCCGAACAGCGGGAAAATGCCCTGCTGTCCTCTCCGCTGCTGGAAAATAGCCGTGCCCAGGGTCAATTTGGTCTGGCCGTCAAGCAGCAATACCGACACTTTGGCCTGAGCCTGGGTATCGAGGCCGAGCGCCCCGAGGGCCTCACCGACGAACCCTTGCTGTACTTCGGCCTGAGTAATCGCTGGTAAGCATTTACCTGTCTCCCCGACGGGCACAAATCCCCGAGCAGTGCTAAAATGGCCCACTTGAGCCACCCGACGGGGGTGGCCGGGCGCTTCAGACCTCGCCCTGAAGACGGTTGAGTTAAGTTAGAGCACTTTTTCATGACAACACCTATCCGAGTCGGCGTAGTGGGCGTCGGTTACCTGGGCAATATCCACGCAAAAATCTATTCGAATATGGGCCACGTTGAGCTGGTCGGTGTTGTCGATAACGACGCCTCAACGGTTGAGAAAGTGGCCGCCGAATATGGTTGTGCCGCATATACCGATCCGGGTGAACTCATCGGCAAGGTCGATGCGATCAGCATCGTCGTGCCGACCTCTCTGCATTTGGAGATGGCCAAGCCCTTCCTCGATGCCGGTATTCACATGCTCATGGAAAAGCCACTGGCTCCGAGTTATGAAGAATCCCTGGCGCTGGTTGAGCACGCCGAAAAATCCGGTGTGGTGTTTCAGGTCGGCCATCTTGAACGCTTTAATGGCGGTGTTATGGCACTGGCCGAACGCATCAAGAATCCACGTTTTCTTGAAGTCACCCGCATCGGTCCCTTTGTTGCCCGTGCCACGGATGTCGACGTGGTAACTGATCTCATGATCCACGATATCGATATCGTTATGTCGCTGGTCAATTCACCGATTAAAAGCATTGCCGCGAACGGCACACCAGTGATCACGGATCACATCGACATCGCCAATGTGCGCCTCGAATTTGAAAGTGGCGCCGTGGCCAATGTTACCGCCAGTCGTGTCTCGACCAAGCAACAACGTCGTATTCGTATATTTGAACAGCAACATTACTATGGTCTCGATTACACCAATCAGCAGATCACCATGGCCACTACCGAACCACCGGCTGACGGTGAGCAGTGGCCAAAGATTATTAGTGAAGAACTCGATATCGAAACGCGCCTGCCGCTGAATGCCGAGCTCGATGCCTTTATTGAAACCGTACAGAACAACGGCACACCGCTGGTCACCGGGCGTATTGCCCTTGAGGCCGTGCGTGTGGCACATATCATCAAGGAGAAAATGACTGCATGTCTGGCGTAAACGATCCTATCCCGTTTCTGGACCTGTCCGGAGAATACCACGCAGTGGAAGCAGAATGGTTTGCCGCCATTCATGAAACCGGCCAGAGTGGCCGTTACATCCTCGGCCCGAACGAGCAGGCCTTTGAGGAAGAACTGGCCGCGCATGTCGGCACGAAGTTTTCCCTTGGTGTTGCAAACGGTACCGATGCCTTGCTGCTGTCTCTGCGTGCCCTCGACATCGGCCCGGGCGACGAGGTCATCACCACGCCTTACACCTTTTATGCCACGGCCGAGGTCATCAGCCTGGTCGGTGCAACACCGGTGTTTGCCGATATCCTCGAAGATTGTTTTACCCTCGACCCGGCCAGTGTCAAGACCAAGATCACCGACAAGACCCGGGCCATTATGCCAGTGCACATCTTTGGTCACCCGGCACGCATGGATGAACTCAATGCAATAGCCAGGGAACATGACCTCGCCGTCATCGAAGATGCCGCCCAGGCCTACGGTGCCGATGTCGGTGGCAAGCGCGTCGGCAGTCTTGGTAACGCCGGGGGTTTCAGTTTCTATCCGACCAAGGTGCTGGGCTGCTATGGTGATGGCGGCATGATCACCACCGATGATGAAGCTATGCTTGAAAGGCTCAAGAAACTGCGTAACCACGGTGCCAGTGCGCCGTTCATGCACGACACGGTCGGCTACAATAGCCGTCTCGATGAGATCCAGGCCGCGCTGTTGCGCATCAAGTTGCGCAAGCTCGATGATGATGTCGCCAAGCGTCGTGCTGTGGCCGCACGCTACACCGAGTTGTTCGCCGGCTCTGTCGTCAAGGCGCCAACACTACCGGCTAACGGCGGTCATGCCTTTAACCTTTATACCATCCGTATGCCGGAACGGGACCGCGTGCGCGGGGTCATGAACGACAACGGCATCCCGAGTTCGCAATGTTACCCGCTGGGGCTGCACCTGCAAGAGGTTTATGAACACCTTGGTTACAAGGTCGGAGACCTGCCGGTCTGTGACCAGGCCAGTACCGAGGCGCTTTCGTTGCCGGTGTATCCGGCCATGAAGATGGAGCACGTCGAGCGCATCGCCGACACGATAATAAAAGCACTTGGCTAAATTCAACAGTTAAGCATACTTATGTCGTTCCAGCTGACTTATGTGTTATTAACGCAGAGGGCGCAAAGGCGCAAAGGCGCAAAGTTCGTTGAGAAATAATGAAAGCGACAAGGTAACAAAACAGCGTCAATTGTAAACGATCTAATCGATGGATCCGGGTATGGGCATATTCGAGGCTATAGTAATAGCTTTTTTGCTTGTTATAAGTAATTCTTTGTGTTCTCTGCGCCTTTGCGAGCTTTGCGTTAAAGTTCGGAAATAAATATTATTATTAAACTTCGCCAATCGCCCGGATTGTTTTGCTGACGGCGGCTTCATCCTTGGCACACACAGTAATGTGACCGATCTTGCGACCGGGGCGTTCATCCTTGCCGTAGAGGTGCAGGTGGGCATGCGGCTGGGCAAGGACCTTTCTGTTATCAGGGAGTTTGCCGATCAGGTTCAGCATCACGCTATGCCCGAGCAGGGCCGTGGAACCGAGTGGCCAGTCGAGGATGGCACGTATGTGGTTTTCAAACTGACTGGTCTCGGCACCCTCAATGGTCCAGTGGCCGGAGTTGTGCACACGCGGGGCCATCTCGTTAACCAGTAATGCATCACCGACCTGAAAAAACTCGATGGCGAGCACGCCGACATAGTCGAGGTGCTCGAGTAAGCGCTCGGCATAAGATTCGGCAAGTTTCTGCATCGGGTCATTAGCCAGTGCCGTGGACTTGCGCAGGATACCCTCGCGGTGTTCGTTCTCGGTCAGCGGGTAGAAGGCCATCTTGCCGGAGACACTGCGCGCGGCGATGATCGAGACCTCGCGGTCAAAGGGTACAAAGGCCTCGATAATGGCCGGGACACCGTGCAGGGCCTCCCAGGCCGCGGCCAGTTCTGATGCATCACGGATAAATTGCTGACCCTTGCCATCATAGCCCTCGGTGCGGGTTTTGATGATCGCCGGCAGGCCGATCGTCGCCACCGCCTGTTGCAGGTCTTCGAGGCTGGTCAGGTTGACGAACCCGGCGGTCTTGACCCCGAGTTCATTAAACAGGGTTTTTTCATGCAGGCGGTCACGCGCCGTGGCCAGTGCCTGGGGAGGCGGGTAGACGGGCAACTGGCGGTTGAGATACTCGACGGACTCGGCGGGCACACTCTCGAATTCATAGGTGACAAGGTCAACCTGCGCGGCGAGTTGCTCGAGGGCCTGTTTATCATCGAAGCGGGCGTGCAGGTGCTCACCGACGGTCGCGGCACAGGCGTCATGGGCCTGGCAGAGAAACACAAAGTCCACACCGAGCGGGGTACCGGCCAGAGACAACATACGGGCCAGTTGCCCACCGCCGAGGATGCCTACCTTCATGCGCCGTTCTTCGGGTTCGGGTTGTCGAGCACACGTTCGGTCTGCGCCGCACGATAGGCCTTGAGTGCCTCACGGATCTCCGGATATTTATTGCCGAGCATGGCGGCAGCGAGCAGGGCGGCATTGGTGGCGCCGGCATTGCCGATGGCGAGTGTGCCGACGGGGATACCCGCCGGCATCTGGGCGATGGAGAGCAGTGAGTCCATACCATTGAGGGCCTTGGACTGTACGGGCACGCCGAGCACAGGCAGGGCAGTCTTGGCCGCCGTCATGCCAGGCAGGTGCGCGGCACCGCCGGCACCGGCAATGATGACCTCGATGCCACGGCCTTCGGCGGCCTCGGCATAGGCAAAGAGTTTGTCCGGGGTACGATGGGCCGAGACAACCTCGGCCTCATAGGCGATGCCCAGTGCCTCAAGTGCCTCGGTGGTGTGTTTCATGGTTTCCCAGTCAGAGGTGGAACCCATGATGATGCCCACTAATGGCTGCATTGCGCTGTCTCCGGTTTGTGCATGGTCGTGTGTCGTGCCGCCACGCAAATGGGTAAACCGCAATTATAGCGTAAAACTACCCCTTTACGCCCTATAAAGTCGGGATACGAATAGCGGGGTTAGGCCGGGCCGGGGCAGTTTTCAACCGGGATATTGGCCAGGCCGACAAACTCGGCAATGCTGAGGGTTTCGGGGCGGCGCATCGGGTCGATGCCGATGGCCTCCATCTGCGCAGCGGGAATGAAGGACTTCAGTGATTTGCGCAGAGTCTTACGTCGCTGCGTAAAGGCGTGATTGACGAGCTGGGCAAAATATTTCTCATCACGGGCCGGGTGGGGCAGTTCGGCATGCGGAGTCAGACGCACGATCGCCGAGTCGATTTTGGGCTGTGGCGAAAAGGCGGTGGGCGGGACGACAAACAGATTATCGACCTGGCAACGGTACTGCACCATAATGCTGAGCCGACCGTAATCGCCACCGCCGGGAAGGGCTGCCATGCGTTCGACCACCTCCTTTTGCAACATGAAGTACATATCTTTAATGATGTCGGCCTGTTCGAGCAGGTGAAACAGCAGGGGGGTAGAGATATTATACGGCAGGTTACCGACCACGCGCAGCTTTTTATCTGCAGCTTTCTGTAATTGACGGAAATCAAACTTCAGCGCGTCGGCACTGTGTATATGCAGGCCGGGATATTGCTCACGTAAGGGTTCGAGCCTTGCGACCAGGTCACGGTCGATCTCGATAACATCGAGTGCATCAAGCTGTTCCAGCAATTTTCGGGTCAGGGCGGCCTGACCCGGACCGATCTCGACCATGTTGTCGTCGCTCTGCGGGTTAATCGCATCAACGATTCGCGCGATGATGCTGGCATCACTGAGAAAATTCTGGCCGAAACGTTTACGCGCCTTGTGCCCACCACTCACGATGCGGACACCATATCGAGCGCAGTGTTAATGGCGATGGTCATGCTACCGGCATCGGCACGGCCCGTGCCGGCGAGCTCGAGGGCCGTACCGTGATCCACCGAGGTACGGATGATCGGCAGGCCGAGGGTAATGTTTACTGCGCGACCAAACCCCATGTGTTTGAGTACCGGCAGACCCTGATCATGATACATGGCCAGCACCGCATCGGCCCGTTGCAGGTAAGGCGGCGTAAACAGGGTATCGGCCGGTAGCGGGCCTTGTAACTGCAGGCCCTCGCTACGCAATGCCTCAAGTGCCGGCTCAATCACCTCGATCTCTTCACGGCCGAGGTGGCCACCCTCACCGGCATGTGGGTTCAGCCCGCAGACGAGGATGTTTGGCCGTTTAATGGCAAAGTGGCGGCGCAGTTCACTGTTGAGAATGCGCAGGATAGTCGTCAGGGACTCGCGCGTAATATTCCTGCTGACCTCGGCAAGGGGCAGGTGGGTAGTGGCCAGTGCCACGCGCAGGCCTTCGGTGGCCAGCATCATCACCGGCGGGGTATCGATGTGGCACAGCCCGGCGAGGTACTCGGTGTGACCGCTGAAGCGGGCGCCGGCCTCGTTGATAATACCCTTATGGACGGGGGCGGTGACGAGGGCGGAAAATTCCTCATTCAGGCAGCCCATGGTGGCCTGGCGTATCAGTTCGAGCACGTAATCGGCATTGGCCGTATTCAGTTGCCCGGCCTCGCAGGTCGCCTCAAGGGGAATGTGCAGGAGGCTGATCTGCCCGGGGCGGGGGCTGTCGGCAGCATACTCGGGCCAGTCGAATGGCATACCGAGCTGAAGCGCGCGTTGTTCGAACAGTGGACGATCGCCGAGTACCACGAGCTCGGCAGACGCAGGCGCCTTGAGTTGTAGGCACAGGTCGGGGCCGATACCGGCGGGTTCACCCGAGGTGATCGCAAGTCGTGGGGTCACGTTGTTCATGACGGGAGTGTATCGCCTGACGGCGAACTCTGCAGTGGCAAATTTATTAGAAGTTGTCTTCGAGACGGTACTCAACATAGGCCTCGTCACGCAGACGGCGCAGCCAGGTCTCGGTCTCTTCCTCGGTCTTGCGCTCGGTGAGGAATTCACGGGCCTTGTTCTTGAGGAACTGCTCAGTATCGTCATGGGTGCGGCGGTCGATCAGTTGTACGATATGCCAGCCAAACGGTGAACGGAACGGCTGGCTGATTTGTCCTGGCGCAAGATTGTTCATCTCTGCCTCAAACTGCGGCACCAGGGCTCCGGGGCTGGTCCAGCCCAGATCACCGCCGTTAGCGGCCGAACCACGGTCATCGGAGTGGGCGCGGGCGAGGGTGGCAAAGTCTTCACCGCCTTCAAGACGTATCAGTAACTGATTAAGACGGCTACGGGCGTCATCATCTGAGGTCAATTCGTTAGTACGGATGAGAATATGTCGGGACAGACTCTGCTTGGTGACATGGCGTTGGTCCTGACCACGCACATCGGTGAGCTGCACGATGTGAAAGCCGCTCGGGCTACGGATCGGGTCACTGATATCACCTTTACCCATGCTCGTAACGACATCGCTAAACAGGCTGGGCAACTGGGCGGCCTTACGCCAGCCAAGGTCACCGCCCTCAAAGGCCTGCTGACCGGCGGAACTCGCGGCAGCGACCTGACCGAAGTCGGCACCGCTACGCAATTTGGCGACAGTGGCATTGGCCGTGCGCTGCGCGGCATCGACTTGCTCGGCGCTGGCGGCCTCGGGCAGCTGGATCAAAATGTGTGACAGGCGGAATTCATTGGCGCCGCTGGCCTGATTCTTATTGGTGGCGAGGAAGTTGCTGACTTCCTGATCGGTGACGTTGATGCGTTGCTTGACCGCACGTTGCAGCAGCTGGCTGATGGTCATCTCGCGGCGGATATCTTCACGGAATACGTTAAAGTCAAAACCGTCGCGCTCGAGGGTGTTGCGGAACTGGGCAATGGTCATTTTGTTCTGGGTGGCAATGCGCGCAATGGCGGCATTCAGTTGCTGCTCACTGACGCGGACGCCGGTTCGCTCGGCGGCTTGCAGTTGCAGACGCGAGAGTATGAGACGTTCGAGCACCTGCTTGCGCAGGATGTCTTCGGGTGGCAACGCGGTCTTGCGCTGTTCAAGTTGTCCCTTGATGGTTCGCAGGCGCGTCGCCAGCTCACTTTCCATGATGACATCATCATTGACCACGGCAATAATACGATCGACGGGCAGGACAGCGGCTTGCACCGACAGGGCAGCCAGCAATGTGCTTAACAGGATTAAACTACGCATGATATTTTCTCTACAGACTTAAAACTCACCGTCGAGGGGCTCCCGGCCATAGCCGAGTATACCATCACCGATGATCTTGGTGACCTTGTCGCCAAAGCTGGTCAGACCCTTTAGCTCAAGCTGGAAGAGAATGGCAAAGTTTTCGTCTTCCTGATCCAGGTCGTTAATGTATTGGCGTGCGACGACGCGACCAATCCAGCAACAGCTTTCATACTCGAGGCCGGCAAAGGCATCGATGACTCGTGTGCGGTCGATGGCATAATTCCAGCGACCAACGGCGTTCCAACGGTCACTCAGTGGCCAGCTGATCGAGGTATCGACTTGTTCGAGCAGACCGCGGCGACGGCGGTAGGCCAGGTTAAAGACGCGATCAGCATCCGGCTGGTAACGGGTCGAGAATACATTTTTCTCAGTGACATCATCATGCACATCCCATTGCGCACCGGCACGGACACTCCAGGCGCGACTCAACCGGGCACTGACCTCGGCGACCACGTCAGAGCTGTCGTCGGTTTGATCCACCTGCCCCGGCAGGTTGACCTCGCGGTCTTCAAAATAATGAATCTGGCCGATGCTGGCCGAGAGGCGTTCGAGACCACTCTGCTGATCGATGATACGCGTTGTCAGGGCGGCGGTCAGCTGGTTGGCATCGCCAACCCGGTCGGCACCGCTGAAGCGGTTCTCGCGGAACAGTTGGGAAAAGCTGAAATCAAACAGACCCGTGTCGAAGACCTGGTCTCGCCCGGCTTCGTTGACGATCAGGCCATCCTGGTTGCGGTGTGCGACGTTCAGGTAATACAGGCGCGGCTCCAGGGTCTGGATCATGTTGCGCCCGGCCCAGGTCATGTCGCGGTCGAAGAACAGACCGCTGTCGATACTGAAGATCGGCACGGTGCGGTCCGGACTGTCATCAATGTTGGCGGCCACGTCATCGAGGTTGTAGCGGGTATGGCGCAGGGCGAACTTCGGCGTGACATAGCCGTAACTGTTCTGCAGCGGCAGGCTCACACTGGGTTCGATATCGATACGCGTGCCGGTGGCATTGGTATCGTGCGCAAATTGTACCGCCTCGGCACGCAGCCCGTAGTCGAGACCAAAGTGCTGGTCCGGCAGGTTCATGTTGAAGGTGATCTGGGGCAGGCGTTCGTAGGGTCTTCCGGCATTGCCGACGGTTTCATAGCCCTGCAACAGACCCGCGACATTCCAGAAATCGCCTGCATAATTAAGATTCACGTAACGGTTCAGGTGGGTCTGGCTGGTCAGGGAGATGTCGGTGCCGAGGTCTTCAAAATATTCGTCATCCGAGACGTAGTTGAGGTCGGCACTGGCGCTCAGACGCGGTGTAAAACGGACCTGGTTCTTGTAGGCAAACAGGTAACGGTCATCGTTATACAGGTCATCGCTCGGCAATATTTCGGCGTTGAACTGGCCCTCGTTGTCGACGTTGAGGAAGCGGTATTCACCGGCCAGTTGCAGGCCACGTTTGCCCATGTAGCGCGGGGTCAACGTGGCATCGCGGTTCGGCGCGATGTTCCAGTAATAAGGGGCGATGATCTCAAAGCCATCATCGTCGGAGCTGCCGAAACTCGGGGTCAGGAAACCGGTCTTGCGACGGTTATCGATCGGGAAGGTCATCCACGGCGTATAGAAGAATGGGATCCCCTTGAAGGCGACCGAGACATCCCGCGCGGTACCGACCCCCTCTTTGTGGTCGAGGTCGATCTTGTCAGCATTCAGCTGCCAGTCACGATTGCCACTCGGGCAGGTCGTGTAGGTAGCGGCAGTGAGTTTACTCTGATTCGCGGCGCCGTCACGATGGATCTGGTCGGCCGTACCACGACCATGGCGATCGTAGAGCAGAAAATCGGCCTGTTCCACCGTGCCCTGATCGGTGTTCAGGTCAAACCTGATGGTTTCGCCGTCAATGCGCATCTGATTATCCTGCAGACTGGCGTTGCCCTTGGCGGTCATGAGCTCCTTGTCGCGGTCATAATCAACGGCATCGGCACTCAGGCGCTGGTCGGCACGACGGATATCGACATTACCGCGGAAATGAGAGATCCCTTCTTTGGCGACATCGGCCTCATCAGCGGTCAGTTGCACTTCCGCACCGGCACGGCCCGTGGGGGGTACCGGGACCTTGGCCGGGCGCGGCTCGCTGGGGCACAGCCCCCAGGTGTCGTCTTTGGTGGTGTCCTTCGCTAGTGCAGTCGGCTGGGGTGTGTCGGGTGTTTGCGGCGCGGTGCGCGGCTCGGCGGTGGAAACGGCCGGTCGTGTCTCCTGCTCACGCGGGGGCTGCGGGGCGGGTGCAGCCACGCGCCGGGGTTCCGGGCTCGGTTGTTCCGGTGCCGGGGCTGCCTCCGCGGCGGCAGGGGCCGGTTCCGGTTCAGATACCGCGTCTTCTGTTGGTCTGACCGGCAGGCTTGCCGCCGGGGGCGTGATCGGGCCCTGGGCCTCGACCGGTGCCGGGATCGGAGCAGGTTCAGCGGCAGGCAGCTCACCGGCACGGCATTGCCACAGGCCGCTCGGAGACTGTTTACAGTCCCAGCCGCTTGCCGAGGCCGCGTGCACCGCCGGTATATGCCAGATTGTCAGCCCTGCACCGAGCAAGGCACTAAAGAGTTTTGGAGTATTTTTCACAGAGTGATGTCTAAAATCGTGTTTTATTATTCCCACCCCCATCGTGGGGTCGACTAAAATCGCATAGAATGGCGGCTGCTTCAAATTTATTATCAGGGATAGCTGGAAATCGTGATAGAAAAATCAATAAAAAGCCTACCCAGGCAATTACGCATCGCAGTGGTCATTATTGGTACGACTTTCCTTATTATAGTACTCCTGCTACTGACCCGGCCAGATAAAACTTCCGAGCCGGAGCCATTGGCGGCGGTATCGGTGCGAGGCTTCGTGGTCAAGGCCGTGGATTTACGGCCCGAGGTCGAGGTCACTGGACGACTACAACCGGCCAACCGCGCCCTGCTGCGCTTTGAGGTCAGCGGTCAGCTGGCCAGGCGTCATGTTGAGCCTGGGCAGGTCGTCGAGAAAGAGGCACTGTTGCTGAGCCTGGAAGAGGGCGATGCGCGAGATGCCCTGGCCGAGGCGCAGGCAAATATGGACATGGAGCGGGCCGCTATCAAGCGCGATCGCCGACTCCTTAAAATATCCATTAAAGACAGGAAGTTGCAGGAAAACGAGGTGGCCAGGATGGTGAAGCTTGGCGCCAAATCACTGGCCTCGGCCTCGCTGCTGGACCAGTCCCGCCAGCGCCTGTTGCAACTGGAGTCTGCCGAGGCGCAACTGCAATACAGCGTTGAGACGGCCACGGCACGACTGAGTGCGCTTCAGGCGGCCCTGGCACGGGCGCAACGTAATCTGGCCCGAACCGAGCTGCGCGCGCCCTTTGCCGGTACGGTGAACACGGTCGAGGTCGAAGCGGGTGACTACGTCACCCCGGCGAGCATGGCCATGGAGTTGGTGGACCTGGCGCAGATAGATTTTTATACCGAGGTCACAGGTTCCACGGCGGCCGCCCTGCACCTGCAACAGCCGGTAAACATCCGTGTGGCGGGACGCGAGATTGAAGGACAGGTCATTGCCCTGCGCAGCGACCCCGACCCAAGCACCTTTACCCATGCCCTACGCATTCGTCTGCCGGGTGAGGGCCTGTTGCCGGGTGGGCTGGCCACTACGCGCCTGCCGCTGACCCGCCTCGAGTCGGTGCTGGCCGTGCCGATAGCAGGTGTCCTGCAAGAGGAAGGGCGTGCCTATGCCTTCGTCATCCGTGACGGTCAGCTCGAACGTCGCGAGGTGGGCAGTGGTTTGCGGCATGCGGAACAACTGGTCATCACGCGCGGCCTGCGCGCGGGTGACATCATCGTTGCCAATGACGTCGCTGCCCTGAGTCACGGCCAGTCCGTGCGCCTCAGCCAGTAAAATCTATGTTCCTGATCCGCTTTAGTATCAATAACCCGCTACTGACCAACATGCTGTTGGTCATCGTCCTGATCATGGGCGTGCTGTCGTGGAATGCCATGCCACAGGAAATGTTCCCCTCGGTCGAGCTCGACAAGGTGCGCATTACTACCGAGTTTGAGGGCGCAACCCCCGAAGAGGTGGATAGACAGGTGACCTTGCCCATCGAGGAAGAGTTTGATGGCGTGTCTGACATCGACATCATCACCTCGGTGAGTCAGGAAGGCGTATCGACGGTTTTGATCGAGGTAAAGCCGGGCACCAACGTCGATGAGTTTCTCAACGATACCCGGGATCGTGTCGGTCGTATTACTGATTTGCCTGACCTGGCCGAAGACCCGGAAGTGGTACGCCTCGAGGCCCGCTTTCCGGTGATCAGTGTCGCCCTGTACGGTGAGGTTGCGCGTGGCGAGTTGTACGAACAGGCCGAGCGGGTAAAGCGCAAGTTGTTACAGCTGCCTGGTGTCGCCGGTGTTGGCGTGGCCGGTGACCGGGAGTGGGAATTGTGGGCGATAGTGGACCCGGAACAGCTGGCGACGCGAAAGATCCCGCTGGCAAGCGTGATTGATGCCTTGCGTAATAACCTCAACGATACACCCGGTGGTTCAATCAAATCGGTAGAGGGCGATATCCTTTTGCGCGGCAAGGGCGCGAGCCCGGATGTTGAGGGTCTTTCCGCTATCCCTCTGCGCAGTAATGCCCGTGGTGGGCAGTTATTACTGGGTGACATTGCGCATATCGAGTTGCGGCTCGAGGAGGCAAAAACCCTCGGGCGTTTTAACGGCAAGCCCTCGGTTAACCTGACCATCACCAAGACTGCCGAGGCCTCGACGATTGAAGTGGCAAATCGTGTGCGGGTATTGGCGGCACAACTTGAAGGTGAACTGCCGGCGAGTCTGCACGTCGGCCTGTTCAGTGACCTGTCGGTTTACGTCAGAACCCGTTTGAACACGGTGAAATCCTCGGGGCTGGTCGGTTTGGTGCTGGTATTGTTGTCGCTGTATTTATTTCTGAATTTCCGCGTTGCTTTTATTACCGCACTCGGCATCCCGGTATCGTTCCTGTTTGCGATCGTGCTGATCCAGTATTTTGGCTACACCATCAACATGGTTTCGTTGTTTGCGTTCCTGATCGCGCTCGGCATGATTGTCGATGATGCGATCATCGTCACCGAAAATATTTACCGGCACATGGAAGAGGGCATGCCGCATTACAAGGCGGCCACGGTAGGTGCACGTGAGGTCTTCTGGCCGGTGATCGCCTCGACCACCACAACCATTGCCGCCTTTCTGCCGATGTTCTCCATCGGTGGCACGCTCGGTGCCTTTATCGCCGTGATCCCGGCGGTGGTCAGCTTCGCCCTGATGGGTTCTCTGCTCGAGGCCTTTGGTGTATTGCCTTCGCATGCGGCTGAAATCCTGCGCGTGAAGAAGAGTAACCACTCGCGTTTTGTCGACTGGGCAAAATGGTTGCAGGAATACCTGAAGGTATTACGCCGTGCCCTGCACAACCGTTACCTGGTTACGCTGGGTACAGTCGGTGTGTTGTTAGTCCTGATGGTGTTCGCGCAAACCCGTCTGCCGTTCCAGTTGTTTGGCAATGTCGATATCGGCCAGTTCTTTGTCAATATCGAGGCACCGAGTACTTACAGCATTGATGACTCGCAACGCCTCGCTGCTGAAGTGGAAAGTGCGATTGAAGGTGTGATGGAAGATGGCGAGCTAAAGACCATGTTGACCAATGTCGGCGTGACGATTATCGACTTTAATCGTTTTCGTTTTGGCAGCCACTATATCCAGCTCGTTGTCGATCTGGAAAAGCAGGTGCCGAAGGGCTTTATCGAGCGATGGGTAACACCACTGGTGAATCTGCGTTTTCAACATGAAGGCTCACGACAGCGCGAGGCCGGCGAGATTATCGATGCCGTACGTGAGCGGATGGCGCAGATTAATGGCGTGCAACGACTCTCCATACTGCGACCACAGGGCGGACCGGCCGGTGCCGACATCGAGGTGGGCGTGCGTGGCCAGGATGTATCGGTATTGCAGCGTGAGGCGATCACGATCCGTGATTATCTGCGCGGTCTGCCCGGCGTCCACGATGCGCGCCAGGACCTGGAGAGTGGCAAACTCGAATACCAGTACAGCCTCAATGACCGCGGCCGCCAACTGGGTCTGACACAACGCGACCTCGCCGATGCCGTGCGCAGTGGTTTTCTTGGTCTTGAGGTCACACACGTCACCTGGGGTGACAAGCGTATCCCGGTGCGTGTGATCTATCCTGAGGACTGGCGGCATACCTCGGCACAGCTGAAGAAACTGCGCATCACCCTGCCAACGGGTAACTCGGTCTACCTCGGCGAAGTCGCCGACATCCGTATTGATCGTGGCCTTAACGCGGTGAACCGTCGTGATGGCCGCCGCCTGGCCACGGTCACCGCCGAGGTGGATAGTAAAATCATCACTCCACTGGAAGCCGCCGAATTGATCCGCAAAAAGTTTGATGGTTTGTCTGAACGCCTGCCGGGTTACGATTTGATCTTTCTCGGTGAAAAGAAAGAGGCGTCGGATTCCATTGCCGATATGATCCGGGCCACCATCCTGGCACTAGCGATCATTTATTTTATTCTCGTCGCCCTGTTTCGTTCCCTGCTTGACCCGTTGGTGGTCATGTTTGCGATCCCCTTCGGCATCATCGGGGTTATCGTTGGTCACGTGTTGTTCGGTTATCACCTGCAGTTCCTGTCACTGGTGGGTTTCCTCGCGCTGTCGGGTATCGTAGTGAACGATTCCCTGATCCTGGTCGACTTTGCCAAGCGCTTGCGCAGCCAGGGCTGGCACCGTGTCGAGGCCGTGATCGAGGCGGGTCGCGTACGTATTCGGCCGATTCTGCTCACCAGCATCACGACCTTCCTTGGCATCTCGCCATTGATCTTCTTTGCTACCGGGCAGACCGCCTTCCTCTCACCGATGGCGGTGAGTCTCGGTTTTGGTTTGCTATTCGCCACGGTGCTGATCCTGATTGTGTTACCCTGTTTTTATCTCATCGCCGATGACATGCGCCTTTATACCTGCCGCTGGCTGCGCCGGCGACTCGGTCAGGCCGAGCCGGTCGATGAGACTGCACCGATTTGTTTAGTGAGTGAACATCCCGTTGAAAATGACAGAACGTGAAGAAAACCTGCTGGCCTGGCTGCACGCTCGGACCGGCGAGAGCCATGAACTGGTACCGGCCTCGAGCGATGCCAGTTTCCGTCGTTATTTTCGTATCCATACCGACGGTACCACGCGCATCGTCATGGATGCGCCACCGCCACAGGAAGACTGCCGACCCTTTGTGCACATCGCCAACCTGTTGCATATCGCCGGCATGAATGCGCCGAGGGTGATAGAAAGCGATCTCGAAGAGGGTTTTTTGATCCTCAGCGACCTCGGCAGCACGACCTACCTCGATGTGCTGAAGGCAGACAATGTTGATCGTCTCTACGGCGATGCTCTCGGCGCACTGGCGCAGCTACAGGCCTGCATCGAACCCACCTCAGCCGGTCTGCCGGCCTATGATGCCGAGTTATTGAACTTTGAACTGTCCCTGTTCAAAGACTGGTACCTGCAACAACACCTGGGCATGACTCTCGATGCCGGGCAGGAGAAAGTTCTGGCGGAAACCAACAAACTGCTGGTCGAGAGTGCACTGGCACAAACCCAGGTCTGCGTACACCGTGATTACCACTCACGCAACCTCATGTTCACGGACAGGCACAACCCCGGCGTACTCGACTTTCAGGATGCCGTCACCGGCCCGATCACCTATGACCTGGTGTCTCTGCTGCGTGATTGTTACATCGCCTGGCCACGCGAGCGCGTCGAAGCGTGGGTACAGAACTATTATCAAATCGCTGTCGAGTCCGGCATTGTCAACCAGGACCATGTTAGTGAGTCGCAGTTCCTGCGCGACTTCGATCTCATGGGCGTACAGCGTCACCTCAAGGCCATTGGCATCTTCGCGCGCCTGTTACACCGTGATGGTAAGGATGGTTATATCGATGATATTCCGCGCACCCTTGGTTATGTGAAAGACGTGGCCGGGTCTTATCCTGAGCTGGGCGAGTTTGCGGCTTTTCTTGCCGAGCTTAAAGATTAAAATCTAAAGTAATAAATGGACAGGCTTAAAGAAGAAGCCTGTTTTGGAAGTGGATGCCTCCAAGGAAAGAAGATCATTCGACCGATTTACGGGCACTTGATCGGTAACGATATGTAAAACAAAGAAATATTCAGATGAGGACGGCAGGCTTCCGAGCTTGTCGTTTTTTTTTCGCAGGCGAAAGTTTCTAAAGGTCGATTTGATTAATAGGCTGACATATCAGCCCGCTCTCCTGCTTGTTTATCTCTGCCTTTAACATGACTAAATATTATGTGTGGCATTTGACACAGACAAGCTGGTTAATTTCCTTTTTTATAGAAATGCTGAAAATTACTCATCAATGAAATAGACATTGATTAACGGTGAAGCTTTGTGGAAAAGGATCTCATTCCTCCTCTACGCGGGCAATAGGAATTTTTCGTCCCAGTATCGATAGCTACTCGCACAGATGGGACCAGGGTTTGTCGCGAATATATTCAAGGAGGAATTTACATGATCGAAACTTTTTATGTTTTTTACCTCAGGTTCCCAGAAAATAGTATCAAGCGGAGCATATCGTCATGATCCGCATCTCCATTCTAGTGCCATTTGCACTGGGACGTATGTTATCAGGTCTGGCTATTACTTTGAGCATTCATACTTTGTGTGTACGTAAGGCTTGAAATGGTGCGCTTGGTCTTCGGCGTCTACTATCTTATATAACGAATATCGGTAAAAGTCGGTCTAAACTGTTATATCCAGAAGTAAACTTCACTGCCGGAATAATGGGGGCCCCGCCAGGCCCAAGTCAATACTTGCTTTCTATGCAGGTCAGGTTCACCTGCCTGAACCCGTTCGATAATACCCTCAGTGGCCAGAACACCCAGGCCAACCCTATTTTTTCACAGATTGCATACCTCTTGCGTCCTTCAATCGGGGATGAATGGACACAGAAGGGTAGGAAGGGAAGCCAGACCACGGATCAGATCTAGTCTGATTCGTGCATACGCCAGATATTTTCTGGTAGCCCCCCCTTGAACATCCAAAGCAGCCGACCCTATTGGGCCAGCTCTGAGAGTGCGTTGACCCATTCCCGAAGAATACACATAGAACCTCAACGAATGGGAGAATAACGTGGAAAGAAATTCTGTTAGCAGACGTACGTCGGCCCGCCAAAACAAGCTTTTTCAATCTGACCATGGTGCCGATTCCGAGCAGCGACTGCTGGATGACCTGGCCTTTGGTAAACATGGTGCTATGCAGAGGCTGGTGCTGAACTATCAGAGTTTTCTACGTTGGCGATGTTACATGCTGGTGCATGGCAATAGCGATGAGGCCAATGACTTATTCAGTCAGGTGATTTTCAAAGTCTATACTGAACGCCCAGAACGTTTGCGCGAAATCCGCCATATTGGTGGTTGGTTGAGCCGGGTTGCACACAATCAGCACATCGACTCTCTACGGGTGCGGCAAGCCCGAGAGCGATGCGAAGGCAACCTTGCATATCTGTACGAAACCATTGGTTACCAGGCACCCTCTCCCGAGCAGGAGCTGTTGAACAGTGAATTGGAGCAGAATATCCGTCAAGCCTTCGAATCCCTGCCACAACGGTTGCGCCAGGCCGCACATATGCGCTTTTTCGAGGGTGCACCTTATGAAGAGATCGCGGCAGGCTTGGCAATCAGCCAGGCCAATGCACGCAAGCGTATCCAGGAGGCAAGAAAGATTCTGTCGACCTGCCTGCGTGCCTATCTCGAAGGCAGTTCCAAGTCGCGTTACGGTTGCGTTCCTCTCTCACCGGAACCCTGCACGCAGTCGGATGAAGAATAACGGTGTAATCCAGTCATTATGCACGTGGAGAAACAAGGATGAATGATTCGTCTGATGAATATCAGGAAGGCTCTCAGGAACTTGGTAACCTCTTCATTACGTGGAGCGCCCAGCGGTCGCCACCGTCAGGATGGCACGTCACCTGCACGCTGCAGCTGGGCACCGCCAACGCTGTTTTGGCGCTATCAGAAACAACGCCCAGCCAGAGCTTCGATCTGCATGATGCTACTGAAAGTGCATGGGGTACCGTCGAGCTGACCCCAGGTGCAAGCAGCAATACCATTCTCACCATTGATTACCATATCGGTAACCGCGTCGAACAGCGTAAAACACTTTGCACTTGGCGTGTCTGCCGTGCCTGCGATCATGTACCACCGGCACATGGCAGTAACTTCCTCGGTGATGACAATTGGCTCAGGGTAGGCTGGACGATCACCGGATCGGAAGACGCCTGTCAAAAGATCATCGTGGACCTCGAGGCGGCCGATGGTACAGGGGCAGGCCCTCACCCACTAACCCCACAACAACCTGAGTGGAACCACGTCATTCAACACGCCGGCGGTTACGCCGAGTTGCAATTCTTTGAACGTTTTCGCGGCGATGGTCGAATACTGCTCGATGCCCGATTGCGTCACAGCCAGTCGCCTACCCAGCATGTAAGGTTGGCCAATCTACCCGGTGATACACCAGCGCCCGGCCCATGCCCAGAACCAGGCCCGGATGTCCGGCCCGGCGATGGCCTGGTGCTCGGCGCTCCACGCACCTTCGCTTCGTTCACCTATCCGCGTGCGTTGCAACCGCCCAGCCCTGATCAGCAGGCGCGGCGCTTTTTTGAAGTATCCAACAATGGCAGCTTCCAAACTCAATTGGCCACTCTCCGAACCAAAGCGGATCGCGCCGGTATGGTGGAACAGGCGCAGGACTTCGTTGCGCCGAACTCCACAGGCTATCCAGGCCGGTTCGTCGCCCGGATAAGTAGCCTGCAAGGGGCAATGGGTCAGCTGCATGGCCCGGCTGTTCATGCCTTCCTGGCCATGCGTCCCGCCACGGCCGGTGAGTTGAATGTGGCGTTTGAGGCCTTACTCGGCGAATCAGTTGCGACCTTCCTGCAAGACCCGGACTACGCCGGCGATTTGGCGAGAATTCAAGACAGCCTCGTCGCCCTACTGGTACTGGGCACGCGACTTGGCCGTCACGAAGCGGACTTGATCCGCGTCATGATGGTGTGTCACGTCGCCACCTGGTTCAACGCCCAAACACAGGTTTCGCCGGGGACCCAAGCGCCTGCACCGACACCCTTGCCGATACCTATGCTAACGCCGGAGCATATACGCGAGGCACTGCAGGCGAATACCTTACTACCGGGTAATATCTACCCGTTACCGCAGCCGCCTGCTACCAGCACCGTCAGCCCACTCGGCTATGCCGACATCAAGGTCATCCGGCAGCGACTGAAGCGCTATCGTCTGGGTGAGCTGGCCCACGTGGAAAACGTCATGCGCGGCGAAACCAAGGAAGAGGCGCAACAACACAGCCGGCAAACCGAGTCACAACAAACAGACACACAGTTCAGCCACGACAGCGACCAGCGCAAACTTGATTACGATGGCCGTTCGGGCCATTCCGAGCACGCCACCAACAGTCCGATCAACGACCTCAAGCGTGAGTTCGATAGCCTGCAAAAGACATACGGTAATGACGGTTTGTCGGTGACGGTCAGCGGTGGCTGGACCGACACCCTTGACGGTCCGGCGACGCAGGACGAGCACGCCACCCTTTATGCCCGCAACTTGCTCGATCGTGCCGCCAGCCAAATGGCCCGCCGCATCAGCAGTACGCGCCGGCAACGTACGCTGGAAGAGTTCAGCGTACAAAAAAGTCGCCGTTTCCAGAATGAGAAGGGCAACGGCAACTTGATTGGCCTCTATCACTGGATAGACGAGATACACATCGCGCATATCGACCATGGCGGTAGCCGACTCATCCTGGAATGCAACCTGAGTACTCCGGCGGCGGATTTCCTGCAACGCAGCAATGCCTTGCACGGCATCAATCTTAGCGTGCCGGTGCCACCGTGGGAGGCAGCCAGCGGTGCCATCACCTCGGCTAACGACATCACCCGCACCAACTACCTGGACCTGGCCGGACTTTACGGCGCGGATGTGAAGCCACCGCCGCCGCAACAACGTATCGTTAACGCCAGCCTCAGCGCAGACCCGCCACACCCGATCGCATTACTAAGGATACCGGAGGGCTATCTCGCGGCCAGCGCCAGCGTCGCCTATGCCTGGGCTATGCCCGCCACCACGCCGAGCCAGGCTGGGGCAGGACAGGGCGGCACACCACCAACCCCAAGCTTCGATGTGTTGATCGGTGACGCCGCGCTGAATATCGATCCGAGCAGCGACCCTAACCCTGGCAATAAGCCTATAGCCTCCCTACAAGCCACCGATGACGCGATGCCAGTCAGCATTGTTGCCTCCGGTTTGCGCTATGCCGTGAACGTCGCGCTGGTCTGCCAATGCCAGGACGACTCGCCCTTGTTCCGCCAATGGCAAATCGACACCTATGCCGAAATCATGGCGGCCTATCAGCAACGCAAAGAAGAGACCAACCTTGTTATGGGCCGGCTTGCCGAAGAGTTTCTCCGGCCAGGCAGTGAAGGCCGTCGCGAGACTGAGCGCGAGGAATTGCGCCAGGGTGCCATCCAGGCCTTGATCGCCCCTTTCCTGGCACGGGATACCAGTGTAACGCCACCGCCGCTGACCCCCGACCAAGTCGAGTTCGATCTGATCCCCTTTTTCCGCCAGGCTGTGGAGTGGTCGGAGATGAGTTTCAACTACTTTGGTCGCTATCCCACCGGCGCGACGTCGGACTGGCTGAACATGGTGCAGATGGTCGGCCAGGACAATGGCTTCCACGAATTTCTGCAAGCCGGCTCAGCAAAATTGCTTCTGCCGGTTAACCCGGGCTACATCCTGCCCATGTTGTTCTACCTGGCCTCCAACGGTTTCTTCTGGTTCGATGAGCCCGACCTCTGTCCGGTATTCGAGGGCGACCTCTGGCTGGCCAACGAATGGAAATCGCTCAAGCACAAACCGATCCCTCTCTGTCCGCGAGAGAGTTGGGAGATCGAAGTTGCCACATCCATGCTGATGCTGCGTCAGGACGACGCTGTGTCGATCATCGGCGCAGGGCAGGGCGACGCGGCCGCGGAGGGCGGTGAAGATGTTGCCTGACGCCCTGCCGGTCGGCTCGATAATCCCCTATGCGGGGCCGATCAATAACCCAAACAATCCCAATGGTGGCAGCAACTACCCGGACTACGGCTCGAAGGCCTACAACTTATATCTGCAACAGCATGGCTGGCTGGTCTGCGACGGCAGCACCGTACTGGTGGCGAAATACCCAGAGCTATTTCGCTTCATCGGCTTCATCTACGGCCAGGCCGGCCCAGGGAAATTCATGCTGCCCGACTACCGGGGCCGTTTTCTGCGCGGCGTCAATCTTGACGCGTCAGGACCCGACAACCTGCCTCGCGACCCGCAGGAGGGGCAGCGCACTGCCTCCAGCAGCGGCGGTTGGTCCGGTAATCAGGTTGGTTCAGTGCAGGAGGATGCCTTCCAGGCACACGACCATCTCTATGAAAAAGCCACCTCACAGACCGCGCTTGGATACGCGGGGAAAGGTGCCTTTGACAGTTACACGATACCTGAGGCGCAAACGGATGGCGCCGTCGTGCCAACCGGTTACACACCCACCATCAGCATTCGCCAAGCGCCGGAGACCCGGGTCAAGAACGCCTACGTCAACTTCATTATCAAGTGCAGCCGACGTCCACGGCCCTTCGGTTCGTTGCTGGAGGGCATGCTCGACCAGCTCGACAACGTCGGCTTCTGAAATTACAGCGGATAAATTTCACGCCCAGGCGACCATTCTCGTCTTACTAACATATGCAAACAGACATTGAGCACAAACACAGGTGCTCACCATAGAGTAGACAAGAAAGGAAATAACAATGGGGATGAACTACACGCTGGTAAACATCAATGCGAACACAGCAAGCGCCGTGTTGGTGAAAAACCTGCTAGACAGCAAGCCAACTAGCCCCTGTACTACATCTGCGACGACGCCTGAACCAACATCTGAACCGGCGCCGACGGCCGTGCCTAACTTCGTCTACACCCCGTGGCAACTTTTGAATCCATCGTTCGGTGCCGAGGAGATGTTCACCTACAACGACGTGCTATCCGTTGTGATCAAAAAATCCTCGTCGAGCGGGACCATCCAGAGTAAACATACTCAAGTTTATCCCGGCAGCAGTTATATGGTGGTGATTGGTGAGAATGATATCCAGGTTGTAAATGATCGTCCAAACGGAACTGGCTATGTCGAAGTCACCACGCCGACCCCGTCAGTCGATCCCTACAGCCTGGACATCGAGTGGTATCTGAGCAGCTTAAACGTGGCCGATGGCTCGAAGATCGGTATCACCCGGAATATCGGTGCCGACACCAGCGCCTTTTTCCAGCTCGACAACGGCACGCTACTTTTTATGCCGGTCTCGGACAATAAGCAAACACAGACCTATGCGCCAGACAAAGTCTCCGCAGCGACGGCCTATCAGCCACCGAGCTATGCCACCGGCATCAAGGTAACGCTTCAGGCCGACGAGGCCGGCAAATTCAATTACACCTTCGATCAGCCAAATGCCCTCGAGCCAGGCTAGCCGACGAATCACTTCATCTGGCGTCGGGAGAGATACCGGACTCGGCTTCCTGCGCCGTTTTTATCTAGAGAGTCCATACCACACAACCAAGGAGTAAGAAATGGCTACCAAATTTAACGTCAACATGGACGTGGAAGACATGCAGGGCAAGACCGTCCTGGTCTTCCTCAAGCCTCAGAACCCCCAACGCAACTTCATGATCCATGCCTGGCAGGTGCTCACCGGATCGGCCGGCTCGACCGAGTCCTTCTCGTACGAAGCGATCATGTCCACTGACGTCAGCAGCATCGGCGTCAACAACAACACCATCATCTCCGGTCGGCAAACCATTCAACCGGGCCAACTGTTGTCGGCGGTCAGCCCCAACAGCCTGTCGCCGATGTTGCAAGAGGCCCCCACCTCGCTGGCCCAGGCCAAGTTGACCCCACAGCAATGCGGTGTGATCAACCAGACCAACCCGTTCATCCAGTTCAACAGCAACTGGTATGTGAACGACAAACCGGTGGTGACCATGCCCTACGTCGATGCCAACATGACGGTGAGCTTCGAATACATGCCGAACTTCTACTTCATGGTGGCTTCGCCGCCCCTGATCGGTCAGACCTACATCGTCCAGAACTTCTCGGACATGACCCAGTACGTGATGCCGATCACCGCCACAGAGGTCGACGTCAGCCTGACTCGTAACCAGGGTCTCTGGTCCTTCGACTTCGCCGCGACATAAGCGCCGCGCCGGATGGCCTGTCCATGGACAGGCCATCCGGCAATTCTGGTTACCCGAATACAGGCAAACACCATGATCGAATGCAGGGTTCATTCCAACGTCACCGACATGCAAGGCAAGCGAGTGCTGGTTTTTCTTCGGCCGCAACGGCCGATAACCAGTTGTCATATTCATGCCTGGCAGGTCCTGGACATCTCGTCGGGCGCAACGGCCAGTTTTGATTTTGATCCCAAAGTTAGTGCATGTCTGCTTACGCAGGGAAAGGGTAGGGATAATCCCACCCGGTCCGCCGCGCAAATTATCCACCCCGGTCAACTCTTCCTGGCCACACGTCCTGACAGCCTGTCGCCGACCCTGGAACCGGCCCCGACAGGCATGGCTATCGCACGGCTGACCCCGTATCAATCCGGCGTTTACAACCAGACCTACCCCTACACCAGCGTCGATTGTGTCTGGCACGTCAGCGGCAGCCCCGTGGTCACTATTCCTAATCTGGATTGGGGCATGACGAGTGCCTTTGAGTATGTGCCGATGTTCTATTTCATGATCGATGCCCCGCTCATTGCCGGGGAGAACTTCACCGTTCAGGCCTTTACCGATATGACACCGTATCGGGTGAGCATGGAGACGTCATCGCTTGATGTTTATATCACGCGCGACAAGGGGCGCTGGATGTTCAATTTCACTACTGACCTGGATGACGAGTGAGGCAAAGCCTCAGTTCACATTATCAACGGCCCGAACGTCATACGACTGCCAGGCATGAGCTGGATAGACCGCAGATGCATACCACGGCATGCATCATTCGAACCACGATAGCAGGAGTAATATCATGAACAAACCATTCCGCATTATCACCGGCATCGACATCTGCTTGAAACCGATGAGCCACACCTGGAAAACCAGTCTTGGCTCATCCATGATGGCTGCCCTCGCACTCTATATATTGATCGCGGTACTGCTGGCGACAAATGCCCAGGCGGACATTTACCGCGGTATGCGAATCAACGACGCAGACCAACCACAAGTCGCCAACACGGCGCTGGGTCTGGGTGTACGGGATGCCGATGTCGTGCTCCAGGATGACATCGTCCTGCCTAACAACCCCGATACCGACGCGCCTCAAGGCACCTCGGTGGTCACGGCCAATCCCTGTGAGCTTCCTGGTTTCACGCGCCCCGCCGGTAACAACTGGAACGGCACCGGCAGCGCCACTGTCAGGGTCTGGGTCATGGATGAGGTGGCCCACCTGCCGGGCACCGCGCAGGTGCAAGCGGCAGCCATAGAGGACAGTCCGAATCACGCCGTGATCAGCACCGCTGGCGTCGGCCAGACCTTGGCCAACTTCCGTGTAATTGTCGGCAGCACCCAGGCACACTGGGCGGTTGTGCCACCGCCTGACGAGGCTTGCCCATAAAAATTACAGCCAGGGAAAACGTTGCTCCTCGCTTCGGGTGAACCGCGAAGACAAGGTAGCAAGGTGGGGCATGGTGAGTAAAGGGAGACACGTCTTGGTGGGCTATTGTGAGAACTGCCTGACTAGCGGCGTTTTCACTTTCGCCGAACTCCTGTCCTGCATCCTTGACAGCAACGCTGCCGGACTCAGTAAGGCCGAGATCGTCGCCATTCTCAATGGTGTGCTGCAAATCCTGGAGGCGCAGGGACGCGATGCGGAGTTCGAGATCGTCGCCGAACTTGTTCAGCGCATCAGCGGTTTTTTTTCACCCCATGGCGTTATCCATCTAAAGGATACCTAATAACAGCAAAGCCAGGGCCTTAATGTATTTCGATAACAAATAATTAAGAGTGATACGGTTCTGCATGGCGACAGTAATCGCCTCCAGAACAAGATGTCCGCCATGGGAGACCCTGTCGTCGCGGATTTCCTGTTCACGGACATCTGATAAGAGCTATCCCGTGGCAATAACGCGCTGGGCTACATCGAAAACCTGTTTGATGACCGTGCCGCCTTCAGCGGATATCGACCTCGACGAACTGTTTACTGCGCCAAATTTGCAAGAACCCTCTTACGTAACCTCTGCGTCCTGCCTGGTTTCACAGACCCGCGCATAGAAACGTCCTAATGGTGCCGACATGACCGGTATTTTCAGGGAGTACTCACATGCAAAAATCATCTTTATTCATTGTTCTGGCCACAACCTGGCTATTCATTTTCTCCGACGCCAGCCTGGCCGCCCGCGGCTATGAAGGTTATTACGACACCGTTGGCGGTACACCCTGGTTTGACGGGGCAAAGTCCACCATTGACTATCAGAACACAATTGTTGGCTCGATCGCGATTGCCGTCTGGAGTGGCATAGATAATGGCGGTACTGGTGGCATGAAATGGTTTCAGGGTGGCTGGGCCAAATGGCACAATGGTAATCCTCGGATCTATTGGGAGTTCACGGACAAGAATGGGAATTACCAGCGCGGCTATGACGTAGCCCCGGCCGCCTCGGAAACCTATGAGCAAAGCCGCAATGGGGCCAACGTCGAATGGAAACACGGTGTCACAGTTTACAAGACTGTGGCCTGGAACAAGTTCGACACCATTGAGTTTCGCAAGGTGCAGTACGGCGCGGAGATGCTCGATTCACCGAACGATCACACACCAGGTAGCGCCACCAGCAAAAACAACTGTGCCGCCTCCACCGCGCGCCGTGCCGGCGCGGCCTTCGCCTTTACCGGCCTGGCCAATCAACTCAACAGCGCGACCAACGGCCATGTCGAGACCTACCTGCCTGTGGGCAGTGGCAATTTCCGTACCTGGGACGATCGCGACTGACCCGCCCTACAACTCATCAGACCTTAAAAGGATAGTCCTATGCACAACCAACGTTGCACTACCTGGTATCTCCTGATTCTGTTGCTGGTTCTGGCCCCACTCAGCCACGCTGACAAAGTGACGCAAAACAGGGTCGGCACACTGAGTTGGGAAAGTACGCGTGTGCCGCCCACCATTTCGCTCAACGAGGCCAACCGAGCCGCCGCCAAGTATCTTGGTCTGACCGCCACATCCGATCGTAGCGCTTTCGTGCAAATCACCGATTCTACCCGCTATGGCAACGTGGCGCAGACCGTCTTCCCCGGCTGGCAACTGCATTACACCGGCATACCTGTTGCCAATAAAAACACCGGTGCATCAAGCTTGGTTAACTTGACCGTGTTGATCGACGGCAGCACCGGCCCCGATGGTCGTCCGACCAAGGCCCTGGTTGCGGCCATAACCGACATCAACCAGGCGACCTGGCTGCCGCCAATACTGCCCAAGCGGGACTATACCCAGGCCATGCAAGATGATGGCTGGCAGGTCGATCGCCTGCCGTCCACCCCGCTCAACTCGAATGCGACACAGTTGTTTGCCGCACTGTGGGCCAACAACGGCATTGATCCCGCTCAGGCCGGTCAGATATTGCTACGGCCCATGCAGGTCACTCTGGCCCTGCCGGCTAAGCGTGATAGCAGTGGTCGTTTGCAGCCCTTGCAGCCGAGCGGCATCTACTGGATCGCGCTTGTTACCGGTACCAAAACCCACATCATTACTCCCCCCGACTCGATTGTACCGAGCCCGGCAACCACCCGCGACGAGCGTTACATGACGGGCCTGGTCGCCTTGTTCAGCGACATTGGCCAGCAATCGGTGCGGGGTGTCTACCTGCCCTAGGCTGGACGCTTCAAAACATATCGCACCCCCCTAACCTGCGATGTGTCCTGTCTCCCGGGCTGCAAGGCCCGGGTTTTTTTTGCTCATCCGCAGGAGCACAACTATCTGGTTCATGCCTGGCAGGTAGTCACTTTCTATATATCTGTACGTGGCTACCAAAAATGGTCATCTTGTTTACATGGGGATTCCACTTCGTGCATTTTCTCCCCATTCAATTCTGAGAGATCACTCGCGCATTACTGCACGGGTGATCAGGCTGGCTAGGGGTCTAAGTACTAACAATGCGATAAATGCCATCGGCAAAGCAATATAAAAAGCATGCATCCAACGCTGAATGAATCCTGCATCTATACTGGTATTAACAAGTGTGATGACACCAGACATGAACAGGCTCATTAGCGCCGCCATAATCAACGAATGTATTATCTGCTCACGTGTCATGGTGCCGAGTGTTCTATAAAGCCCTGAAAGGATGCAACATAGCCTCCCTTGTTGACCGTATCCTTGCCGATTTCGGTAAAGGCGGCGTCTGGCAGGCCCTTGAAACCTAATCCCGTGGCAATGGTGTTGTATAGCTTCTGGATCGCGACCAGCGCCACGACATCCTCCACTGTCTGTTCACTCCAGCCAGCCGCAAGAACAGTTTGGATATCGTCTGGTTCGATCGAGGTGGCATCCTGATTCACCTTGAGTGCGAATACGGTTACCGGCGCGAGCATCTTGCTTCGAAGTTTGCCTGACTCAGCCCTGAGTGCACCGGTCATCCCCCTTCGAATGCCACTACAGAACTCGGAATGGTTCGCCTTACTGATTGCGGCGGCAATGGACTCGGCCTCTAACCACGTGAGTCCAGACAACCCCCGGCTCACATTGTCGAAAAACTCCACAATGGGCATGTAGCGTTTGTGATCACGCAGCAGAAGCAACAATAAATTTTGGTTGAGATCTTTGGTGTAGCTTAGATAGGACATAGTAATCCCCCCTTATGGGTCAAAATCCTGTTATTTACTCGATAAATCATGCTAACTTATGCGAATAAGCAAATAAATTAGGCAATAATGAAAGGTTTGCTTGCATGAATGCACAGGTATTGGAATGGAACGATCTACGTTTTGTCCTGGCCGTATGTCGCCAAGGCACACTGTCTGGGGCGGCCCGGGAGCTGGGCGTCAACCATTCGACGGTATTTCGACGTATCGGCGCCATCGAGGAAAAGGTCGCGATGCGCTTGTTTGAGCGGCTGCCAACCGGCTACGTCATGACGGAGGCCAGTGAGGCCATGCTGAAATCCGCCGAGATTATTGAGGCGGAAATGTTCAATCTCTCGCGCAAACTCGTCGGGGGTGACACCCGCCTGAGCGGGGCTTTACACGTCACGGCACCCGACGCGCTCGCCATAGAAATTTTGCTGCCTCATATCGTCAGCTTTTGCCGCACTTATCCTGGGATCGAACTTAACCTCTCGGTCGAAAACAGCTTTCTGGACCTCTCGCTACGGGAGGCGGATGTGGCGATTCGCTCGACCACAACACCACCAGAAACCGCGGTGGGTCGTCGCCTGTGTAACCTGGGCGCGACTATCTATGGGGCATCTCAGTATCTTGATGATCACAGCGGCGCCACGCTTGAAGAATATGCCTGGCTGATGCCGCAAAAAAACCAGGGCTGGTTCTCAGCCAATCAGTGGTTAGCACAACATCATCCTGAGGCCTCGGTCGTATTTCGCAGTAATACATTATTGGCATTGTTTGAGGCGGTAAAACAAGGTCTTGGCGTTGCACCGCTGCCATTTTTTCTCGCCGACCCAGAGGTTGGGCTCAAACGCGTTTTAGCGCCGCCGAAAGAATTTACCTCTGAACTGTGGTTGCTTACCCACCCCGACCTCAGGCGCACCGCCCGCGTTCGGGCCTTCGTAGAGTTCTTAAGAGAGGCGATTGGGCATGTACAGAACCGCATTGAGGGGTAAGCGGGCACGCATTCACAAACTACCAGGTCAGGTCATCGGGGATTTGATAGTCGGCATAGGGGTCGTCTTCATCAATGGCCTGTTCCGCATTACTGAACAGGATAATGCGCGCCGCATCGCGTTGCTGGATTTTTTTGGCAATGGCTTTGGGTACCAGTTCATATCGACTATCGATGCGGGCGATGCCTAATGTGCCCTGTGTAATGTGTTTCTTCATTTCCGCAGTGATATAAATGCGTTCAATTTTTTTCATATGCTCGAAGTTGTAGACAAGCTCGCAGTCATCACCCCGTTCTATACGGTTGGTGGTGATGAGTTGATCAATCTCTGCAGAGAGGGCCTTTTTTCGGGCTTGCTGTTCTTTTTTCTTGTTTAATTCACGATCGAGCGCGGCTTTTTCTTTTGCCGCCTGCGCGGCCTTGAGTTTGGTTTCATCGATCTCTACAGCCTTCTTTGAGCCCTGTTGTTTTTTCTTTTTATGCGCGGCATTTTTGACCTTGTTAACTTGCTGCTTGCTGACTAGGCCGGCTTTAAGTAATTGGTCCTGGAACGGGTTGCCCATGCTGTTTATCTCGTTGTTTCGGGTGTAGGTAGCCTGATAGGGGAGACCTTATCGTATTCTGACTGCCGAGCCAAATTCGCGCATGAGTACTTCTGGCTGCAGGCAGACGGTAGCACCTGCGGCGAGCTCAACGGGGCACCGCAATGGTTCAATGAAATCCTGTGCAAGGCTTTTCAGGCTTGATACTCTTTAAAGCATGAAAGCCATGATCCTTGCCGCCGGTCGCGGAGAACGCATGCGACCCCTCACCAATACCACACCCAAATCCCTGTTGCAGGTCGGCGGACAGGCCCTGATTGTGTATCACATCCTGGCCCTGCGTGAGGCCGGAATTGACGAGATCGTTATCAACCACGCCTGGCTGGGTGAACTGATCACCGACTATCTGGGCGATGGCGACCAGTATGGCGTGCAGATCCATTACTCCGATGAAAGTGGCGGGGCGCTGGAGACCGCAGGCGGCATCGTCAAGGCCTTGCCCCTGCTCGGCGAGGCGCCGTTTGTGGTGGTCAACGCGGATATCTTTACCGATTACGCCTATCAAAACCTGCCGCAACGGCCCGATGGCCTGGCCCATCTGGTCATGGTCGATAACCCGCCGCAGCACCCGGACGGTGATTTTGTCCTCAGCGCGGGTCGTCTGCGGGCCGAGGCGGGGCCGCGCCTGACCTTTAGCGGCATCGGCCTGTATGAGCCGAAACTGTTCGCGGACTGTCAGCCGGGGCCCTTACCGCTGGCGCCGATCCTGCGTGCGGCCATGGCCCGTAACGAGGTCAGCGGCGAACACTATCGTGGCCAGTGGCAGGACATCGGTACGCCCGCGCGGCTGGCCGAACTCAATGCGAGTTTAGGGGCCAACGACGATGGGTGAAGAGATTCAACGCCGTCACTTTAGCGAGGACGATTTCGCGCGTTTCAACGCCGCACTCGAAAAGGAAACGGCCCTTTTACGTTCGTGGTTCGCCCATGGCGAGCTCTCTTCACGCGAGGCCACCGGCGGCTTTGAACTCGAGGCCTGGCTGCTCGACGACCAGACCCGGCCGGCCGCCAACAACGTCGCCTATCTCGAGGCCCTGAATAACCCACTCGTGGTCCCCGAACTGGCGCGCTTTAATGTCGAACTCAACGGTACCCCGCAGGCCCTCTACGGAGACGGGCTGCGCAAGATGCAGGACGAGTTGCAGGCCACCTGGGAGGCCTGCACGGCGACGGCCCGCCAGCTCGATAACGACCTGCTCATGATCGGTGTTCTGCCGACCGTCAGGGATACCGACCTGAGCCTGGAAAACATGTCACACATGACGCGTTACGAGGCCCTCAACGAGCAGGTCATGCGGCAGCGCCAGGGTCGGCCATTGCAGCTTGATATCAATGGCCACGAACACTTACTCAGCACGCACCATGACGTGATGCTGGAGGCCGCGGCGACCTCGTTCCAGATTCACACGCAGGTCCCCATCGATGCCGCCGCCCGTTATTACAATGCCGCCATCATCGCCTCGGCACCGCTGGTCGCGGTCAGTGCCAATTCACCGTTCCTGTTCGGCCGAGACCTGTGGGCCGAGACCCGCATCCCGTTGTTTGAACAGGCCGTGGAAATCGGTGGCCTGGGTGGCGCCAGTTTTGGGCCGATAAAGCGGGTCAGTTTTGGCAGCGGTTATGTGCACGAATCGATCATGGAGTGTTTTACCGAGAACCAGCAACATTTCCCGATTCTCTTGCCCGTCGATTACGACGGTGCCGATACCGAGCTCAAGCACCTACGCCTGCACAATGGCACCATCTGGCGCTGGAACCGTCCGCTGGTCGGTTTTGATGCCGATGGCACGCCGCATATCCGTATTGAACACCGCGTGATCCCGGCCGGGCCAACCATCACCGATGCCTTCGCCAATGCGGCCTTTTATTTCGGCCTGCAACAGGCCTTCACTGAGCGTAGTGTCGGCATGGAACATGAACTCGAGTTTGCCCAGGCGCGGGATAACTTTTATGCCGCCGCCAAACAGGGCCTGCAGGCGCGACTGCACTGGGCGGGGAAACATGTACCGGTACAAACCCTGTTGCTCGAGGTATTGCTGCCGATGGCGCACAATGGCCTCGAATCCCTGAGCATCGACCGTGATGATATCAATGATTACCTGGGTATCATCGAGGCACGTATCCGCACAGGCCAGACAGGCAGTGCCTGGCAACGCCAACAGGCCCAACAACGCCATGGCGACCTGCGCGCCATGACCGCCGATTACCTATACTGGCAGCAACGCGGCCTGCCGGTTCACGAATGGGGACACTAATGCCAGATCAGTTGTTACATACACGCGAAGACCTGCCCGCGGGCCTGCTCGATTGCCCGGTGGAAGACCTGCATACGCTATTAAAGGGACCGACCCTGATCCACCTGCCGGGCCGGCGGCCGGAACCGTTGTTTGTCTCGGTGCTGTTGCACGGCAATGAGCCGGTCGGCATGCAGGCCATGCAACAGGTACTGAAACGCTACCAGGGGCAGGAGCTGCCACGGGCCCTGTCACTGTTTATCGGCAATGTCTCGGCGGCGGCAAGGCAACAACGTCGCCTCGACGGACAACCCGATTACAATCGCATCTGGGCAGAAGGGCAGACGCCCGAGCACGCCATGGCGGCCGAGGTCGTGGCGCAGATGCGGCAACGTGAGGTCTTCGCCAGTATCGATGTGCACAACAACACCGGCCTGAACCCGCATTACGGTTGCGTCAACCGTCTCGACCACCGCTTCCTGCGCCTGGCGACCAACTTTTCGCGTACCGTGGTCTATTTCACCAAACCCGAAGGCGTGCAGACCAGTGCCTTTGCCGACTTTTGCCCGGCGGTGACGCTCGAGTGTGGCCAGCCCGAACAGGCCTATGGTGTCAAACATGCCGCCGAATTTCTCGACACGGTACTGAACATGGCGCGCCTCTCAGACAGACAAGTGCCCGAGCACGATATCGACCTGTTCCATACCGTGGCCCTGGTTAAGGTGCCCACCGAGGTCTCGTTTGGTTTTGATGAGGCCGCGGGGGTAGACCTGTGTTTCGAGGCCGACCTCGATCACATGAACTTTCGTGAACTGACAGTGGGCACGGTGTTCGGCCAGGTTAAAGCGGGTGCCGCAGTGCGACTCGAGGCGATGGATGAGCAGGGTGAAGACCGCGGTGCACATTACTTCTCGGTAGAGGATGGTGTCCTGAAAATTAACCAGGCCGTAATGCCCTCCATGCTGACCCTGAACGAGAAGGTCATCCGCCAGGACTGCCTGTGTTACCTCATGGAGAGGCTGGCCTTGCCCGTGTAACGGTTTATATATAACCGCTGACATTCGGACTGATTCTATGTCGAATTTCAGTGGTAAAGCGAACAAGCAGGTTACGGTGGAAAGCACGAATCTGGTTCATGGGCTCTTCACCGCGACGTTGTTTAATATAGCTCAACTCTTCAGGTGTCAGTTGGCGAGCAGTAGTCGGATGAGTCATATCAAGCTGCCGGGCTGAGTCTTGCTAGAAATGCCAGTCAACCTCCTGACAGGCCGGTCATATTAGAAGATTACAATATAGAATCCGTATAGCATCGATACACTGATGAAATTGCCAGCCTGTAAGTCGATTTTGGCGACCTATTGCTTCAAAATATTGGGTAACGTCATTTCCCGAAAGGGTCTTGATCTGACGACCTTTTTGAGACTTAATGAAATCCTCTACACGCTTCATATACCAGCGCCCTTGCTTCTCCGATATAGAAGCTTTTTGCAGGCAGGACAGATAATTATAAAAGAAACGCGAAGTGGCGGCAGAGCTATTAATCGGGGAGTCAGACATATGAACTTTCCTTGTTATAAATGCGGGCATTTTGCCCTGAAATGTAACTGCTGCGTTAATACTAGGCCGAACAGGTCAATAGCTCAATAAGCCGCGTCGGCCTATTACTCAATAGTAACGACGCGGCCTAACAGTATATTAGGCATACAAAGAGAAACGAACAATGACAATATCTGGCTCATGCTTTTGTGGCGCAGTCACATACAAGATAGAAGGGAAATTGCGTGATGCACGTTCTTGCCATTGTTCTATGTGCAGAAAGGCATTTAGCGCTCAAGCCTCCGCGTATGCGCTAGTTGAACAAAGCGAATTTAGGTGGCTTTCTGGCGAAAAGCTTTTAACCAATTACGAGTCTAAACATGGCGCAGGTTTACAGTTCTGTAGTAAGTGTGGATCAACACTTTGTGGCACATACAAAGGTATGATTCATGGGGTTACCTTAGGGTGCGTAGATGGTAATCCGGACATAGCACTAGATAGGCATATTTTTGTTGGTTCAAAAGCGCTCTGGGAAACCGTTCCAGAGGGAGTCCCACAATATGAAGAGTTGCCGCCAGAAAATGCCTAACAACACATTCAAAACCGCAGGGCATAAACCTGCCCTGCTCGGGCGCCGCAAAATACGCGGCGCCGTTTAATTCATCGTTAGGTGCAAAATAAACTGAGGGTTTTATGAAATTTAATGGTCCAGTACCAATATTGCGTAGTTTTGACGAAGTTAAAGCCAAAGAGTTTTATGTGAAATTTCTCGGGTTCAATATAGACTGGGAGCATCGCTTTGAAAATAACACCCCTCTATATATGCAACTTTCAAAAGACGATTGCATTATTCACCTTTCTGAGCACCACGGTGATTCAAGTCCTGGGGCATCTTTAAGAATATTAACTTCAAATATAGATTCTTATCAGAAAGAGTTATTAGAAAAAAAATATAAGAATGCGAGACCAGACATTAGAGATATGCCTTGGGGTACTCGTGATATGGTTATTTCAGATCCATTTGGCAATAAGCTAATATTTAATGAAGAACAGAGCACCTAACAATCGCGTCAACTCGGGCGGCACAAATCGTCGCTCGCTATCGCTCACGCCACTTCATGCCGCCGGTTACGCGAAGCGTTATGCGTCAATAATATATAGGCAATATACAGACTGAATTATTCTAATGTGAGGAACAATATCATGTTTAATTATGGATCAGGAAATAAATACATATGTTGTAAATATTATAATTCTATGTCATTTCTTATCTTCGTAACATTTAGTTTAGCCTTTTTACAACCAGTTATGGCGGATGTTGGAAGGATTGAGCTTTATCCGATCCAGTCTATGACGTTGACTGATCAGGAATTCCTGAGGGGAAATAAAAACGGTAAACCAGTAACAATTTCAGGCGAGTTGCGATATCCGCGAAAGAAAATGAAAAAATATCCAGTTATTGTACTGGTTCATGGGTCTGGCGGGGTATCTGGTTATGTCGATGACTGGGCTCAGTTTATCAATAAAATGGGTGTGGCAGTATTTATTCTAGATAGTTTCACAGGCCGAGGTCTATATAAGGTTAATAATGATCAAAGTAAGCTTGGTAGACTAGCTATGGTAGTCGATGCTTACCGCGCATTAGATTTACTGTCAGAGCATAAACGTATTGATCCTCAGAGAATAGCGGTAATGGGTTTTTCGCGGGGTGGTCAAGTGACTTTATATTCTAGTATGAAGCGTTTTCATCGCTTGCATGGTTCTAATCATGAGTTTTCAGGATACATTGCATTTTATCCGTCATGTATAACTCATTACAAAGAAGATCAAAATATTGTTGATAAACCTGTACGAATATTTCATGGAAGTGCGGATAATTACAATCCGGTTGTTACCTGTCGAACGTTTGCTAACAGGCTAAAGAGTCTTGGAAAAGATGTTGTATTACACGAATATCCTAATGCACACCATGTGTTCGATTATAAAAAGCTGGTTAAGCCAATTGTTCTTAAGAAGGCTCAGACTACTCGATCTTGCAGACTAAAAGAAGTGGATAAGGGTGTTATTGTAAATGCCAAGAGTGGTAAAAGGTTTACTTATAAAGATCCATGCGTAGAGCTTGGGCCAACAATAGCATTTAATCACGTTGCTTATGATAAAACAAAAAATGAACTGGGTAATTTTATTAGTACATTATTTCAGCTTCAATAGAAATATTTTCTTATGATTTATTGGAGTCTTAAGAGTTAGTTTATTTGTGAAACGCATAACAAAACGTCTATGGACGCCTCCGTCAAGTAGTGAAGTAACCTTTTTATTGTCACCACGAAGATAAAGATTGCGTTCGTCTATCCGGCCTCTTAGTGGTCTTCTTATTGAGACCGGGCCAACATGAAAAATACGCCGACGAAGGGCCATACGCTCAAGAGACTTCAAGAGCCAGATTTGTTATCGGCCTTCCTTCGTCGTGATCTTATCGGTGGTGTCATGTGTGTCACTTCACTGCGCAAACCCTGATAGGCGTAAACTGTTGTCGATGCTTTAAGGTCTGTTACTGAACCGTGTAATTCGCATCGAATTCCCGCTGATGCATCCAGGTGGCCCAGAGGATACGCACGAGTTTATTGGCCAGGGCGACGGTGGCCTTGTTATGACCGACGCGTTGTTCCAGCTGAGCGGCCCAAAGCTGTAGCGCCGAGAGCGGTCTGTTGTCGTGTTGTAATCGCTTGATGCGTGCCATGACCGAGCGTGCCCCATGGATCAATAAGGTTCGCAGGTATTTATCGCCGCGCTTGGAGATCCGACCGAGATAGCGATGGTCGCCGGAGCTGAATTCGCGGGGGGTGATACCGAGCCAGGCACTGAGCTGCCGGCCGTTTTTGAATTGTGCGGGGGATTGCACACTGGCGCGCATGGCGGTGGCACAGAGCAGACCAATCCCCTGGATGTGCATAAACTGCTGAATGACGACATCGTCCCTGGCCGCCTGTTTGAGTTGTTTCTCCAATTCACGGATACGTGTCTCGATGTCGGACAGCTCCTCCAATACCACCTGTACGCTCGACTGTAACAGGGCAGGCAAGGACGGCAGCACCTCGCCGGCCGTGCTGATCGCCGCGCGTGGCCCCATCGGCACGAGCACGCCGAATTCCCGCAGGATGCCGCGCAGGGCATTGATCCGCGCCACCCGTGTGGCCTTCCATTGTTCACGGAGCCGATGCAGGCTTTGTAGGGATTGCTGGTACTCGGTTTTGACCGGCACCGGCTTGATCTCCGGGTTACGGGCGGCTTCGACGATGGCCATGGCATCACTGCGATCGGTTTTATTACGCCGCACGTAGGGACGGACATGTTGCGCAGGTAACAACGTGACCTGGTGGCCCATCGCCTTGAGGGTACGCGCCCAATAATGCGCGGTACCACAAGACTCCATCACCACCTGTACCGGTGGATGATTGACAAAAAAGCGGTAGAACTGGGTCCGATTTAAACGTTTTGAGCGGGTAACGTGATAGTGTTTATTAGCCAATGCTAATTGAAAGACATTTTTTGCTAAGTCGACACCAATTATTTTGCTAGACTTATCCATGGACGTCTCCTTTTATGTATTGTTACGTAATGGTCACATATACGTATGGCACATTGATGCCGATTAAAAAAGGGAGGCGTCCATTTCATCATTCAAGTTGACACCTTTAATTTTGTGTTCTTTTTGTGAGATAAAGCGAGCCGTACAAAAAGAACACAAAATTAAAGGTGTCAACTTAACTCCAGCGTTATGTGTAAAAAATAAAATATGAAACCCATCAATATCATAGGTTCAATAGTCGGTATAGCTCTAACTATATTATCTATCAATAGTCTAAAACCATCTTCTGATTTAGCTTTTGCAGTCTTTGCTGTGTGGTCATGCTCCCCATTCATTTTAACTTTTGTTTTAAGCATTACTCATAAAAACATAATTGGTGTCACAGTCGCAATTTACCTATCTTTATTAGTAGGCTTACTTTTGTTTCTTGAAATAACCTATTGGCATCAAGACCCACAAGGCGGCATAGCTATTCTTATGTTGCCTTTTGTCCTTTTTGCAGTAATTATGGGTTCAACAAGCTTAATTAAGGAAAAGAACACATAACAAGGCAGTCAAGAACGTTCGCTATCGCTCCCTGGGGCTTCCAAAAAGAGGCGCTACGCTTCTCTTTTTGAGAGCCCCTTACTTTAACCGTTATGCGTAAAAGGTAAGCATGAATTTTACACGCGAGAACATTCTGGATATTGCCTTGATCTTTGAAGAGGCCAATGGCAACACCATAGATGACAATGATTCACTTTTGGTTAAGAACTCAGGTCTATCTGAATTATCACCGAATTAAATAGAACAAATGCTGATGTAGGTGATGCTCGGGTCTTCAAGAACGGTCGGCAGTTTGCCGCCTGGTTAGGTCTGACGCCACGGCAGTACTCATCGGGTGGTAAAAGCCGGTTAGGCTCTATTACAAAGCGTGGTGATGTGTATATCAGAACCCTCCTGATACATGGGACACGCTCGGTGCTACTTCATACCTCAAAACGTACGGACAGAAAGAGCCTATAGGTAGAAACGCTGAAGGCACGGCGGCACAGTAATGTGGCGGCGGTTGCCCTGGCGGCCAAACAGGCCCGGATTATGTGGGCGATGTTAACCCGCGAGGAAGATTATCGATTAGTGGCCTGAGTATTCAGGCTATAGTATAAACAAATGGAGTAAACCACAGCTTGCGTAGAATAGAGCGTGATGTGAACAGGTAGGACCAACACCCATTAAACCTGATAACGGTTGAGGCCAGAAGAGGCCGTTTAGCTTTTGTGGGATGGGTGTGCGGATTGCCATCAGGGCCAGAGAAGTGATTCTCATAAACAGGCCGGATATATTTTTGCAATCTTATTCTTGCGCAAGATCAACTCTGTTCTTGCAAACAGGGAGTCCATATATTAACCGTTAGACGAATAAAACGTATTCATGATTTGGACCGATAATGTGACAAAGAGGATGACAAAGGGGACAGATTTATTTAAATATATGACTTATCCAAATAAATCTGTCCCCTTTAGTTCATCACCCTTAAGCTGGACTTTGACTTGACCAGACGGTTCCACCACCGTAGTTGTGATGTGATACCCCGATACTACACCAAAACGTATTACTTCTTGTGCCGTCTTAATGACTAGATTCAGCGAAAGCGGGTCACTATTTTCAATCGATTGTGCATAACCCTGAATTGACAACAATATTAGTAATGTAATTAATATACGTAAATATTTTCTATGGTTATGTCCTTTTATTAATAATCAGTATTTAAGACTGTGGTCTCTGAACTAACTCAATTTGATAACCATCAGGATCAACAACAAAGGCAATAGTTTCGTTACTTCCAAGTAGTGGTGTTGCCTCGAAAATGACCTTACCCCCTTTAGCCTTTATGTCGGCACAGGCGGCATAGCAATCATCAACGCTTATTGCGATATGCCCATAGGCATTGCCCATCTCATATTCCGATTTACCGTAGTTATAAGTCAACTCAAGAACGCAGGTGTCAGACTCTTCACCAAATCCAAGAAAGGTAAGTCTGTAGTTTTCTTTTGGTTGATCAAATTTACGTAATACACGCATGCCAATAACCTGAGTGTAAAAATCTATCGATCGTTGCATATCGCCAACACGTAACATCGTATGTAACATTCTTTGCTTACTCATCGCCTATCTAAAAGTAATTGATTTAAAAGTGATGGGCTTACCTCTAATCAACGAGGCAGGCCCATCTTCTAAGGGAGCTCTTTGCTTACAAATTACTTAGGCATAAAACGGAGAGTCCATTTCTCGACTAGCCGCTTCAGTTGCAACGCCATCAAACACACGCGTATAGAAAGCAGCGTTTAGCGATTTGGCCTCTGTAGGGAAATAATCGACAGCAAACTTAGTCGCGTTTTCTATCGTGTCGAAAGCATACAATCCACCTGGGGTGCCAGAGTGTAGTCCGCTTAACCATGTTTTAGCCAAAAGCCCAGGTTGTTCTTTTAGAACCGGGTTGAGTTCACGCCAGGGCGCTGTGGTATCGAAAGGCACAGCGTGCAATTGAACTTCTGTGTAAACAAATGCACCTGGTTTGCGATCAATTTTTCCATCGTAATGCATTGAATTCATATCACGGCTGGCTGTCTCGGTAGCATCAGCATCGAATACCCGTGTTGTTTGCGCAACGCCAAATCCTCTTGCCTCTTCAGGGAAGTATCCCGTCACAAATTTTTGTGCATTTTCAATGCTGTCAAACGCATACATACCACCACCGGAGTGGTTTCCAACACCATACAGCCAGGTCTTGTTGATAAAGCCAGGTTGTTTTTTGATATTCATATTGATTTTGTGCCACGGAATATCATCGAATTTTGGGACAGTTATTTGAAGTTCGGTATAAACAAACGCTTTCTGTGTCATGATTTTTTCCTTTCGAGTTGGGGTTAATTTTGACGCTGCCTCAATAACTCCCGTAATGGGTGTTACTATTGCCGCGCCAGCGGACGTTACGGCAAGTTTCAAGACTTTTCGGCGGTGTATGGACTTGCCTGTGGTTTTACTGATGTCCTTTTCTTTACTCACGTCGTATCTCCCTTGATTTAAAGGCATATTTAATATATAACGATCACTATATTGTTATAGTATTAAATAACGATCGCTATTTGTCAATATCTAAACAGCGATCGTTACATAAAAGGTGATGTTTTGTGAGACATAAAGGTATCAATAAGGAAGAGACACGGCGGAAGATGCTCGACGCAGTGGGTCAGGGCTTTCGAGAACATGGCTATGCTGGTATTGGTGTTGATGGGCTTGCCAAGGCGGCGGGCGTCACGTCAGGTGCATTTTATTCACATTTCGGGTCAAAAGATGGGGCTTTCGAAGTTGCACTGGTAGCGGGGCTCAATGAGGTCATTGAGGGAATCCCAAAATATCAGAGTGAATATGGGGCCGATTGGGTTAGGGCTTTTGCAGAATACTATCTCGGTAAGCCTCACCGGCGAGATCTGGCTCGTGGTTGTGCGATGGCAACACTAACTTCAGAAGTTGTCCGATCAGGCGCCGAGGTACACGCTGAATATGAGAAAAAAATGACAATGATTGCAGGGCTTGTCGCACGTGGTTTGGCAGGCGGTTCGGATGAGGATCGGCTTGCCAGGGCCTGGTCCATGCTTGGAGTATTGATTGGGGGGATAAATGTATCACGAGCAATGAAGGGTGCAAAAGTATCCGAAGAGGTTGCTGAGGCGATTAAATCTGCTGCGATTAAGTCTGCTGGTCGAGTGCGCTCTACAGTGAAAAAATAAGCTGTAGTGATCGTACGGACCAAGGGTATGCCAGCTTTACCTAACAATAAGTTAGAGGTAGCAGGTCAGACCTGAACAATCTTGATAACCAATTGATAAATAAAAATTAAAAAAACAGTCATAGTGATAATTAGCCCTTAGAGTGCCCTTTTTGTATAAAAAATTGCTAGTCTAAGGATAACGGGTTCTAAATAAGCACCCCGTCTAACATGGTGCTCCAGCGGACAAAAAATGAAGTCACGAATTTTGCAAAGCAAAAATACGCGTCTTCATTATTCGCCGCAGAGCTTGGACGTTATGGTTCATAGTTATTATAAATCTTGCATTACCGTACTAGCGATATTGTTTGCTTTATGTGCTGATGCTGATGAATATATGATGCCAAACCAAATACCTTGGTTATCTACTTCATTGATTACAGAGCTAAAGGAAGAAGGCTGTAAAATACCCAGAAATATAGATAGCTACTTTACAACAGGGGTTGTAGTTGGGCAGTTCGTGGCAAGAGGCCAAATAGATATAGCCATTCTTTGTGTAACTGACAGTAAAAAAGTTATCAAGATAATTTGGGGTGGAAATAAATCGTGCCCATCTGAGTTAGATAGTATTGGACAAAGTATTACCGTAGTAGACGGGGATTATATTTGGGAGCGATATGATGCTTATGGCGGGAATAAGCCACCTGGTGACATAATACACGAGGCAATCAATGATCATTATTTGGGGAAGGCATCAACTGTGTATTACTGCCACAATGGTAAATGGATTGAATTAACAGGCGCAGATTAAATATGCTCATATAATTCACTCTAGCCGATCACTATTGCACCGGCTGAGTTTATTGTTATCGTGATGTTAGATCAAATATGAAAAAAACATTAAAACGAATATCAGCCATATTAATAATGTTATGTTTTTTCTTACCGTTATCCCAGTGCCGATTATATCAGGCACCAGATAGCGAGCCCACTCCTGAGCAAATGCAAATGCAGAAAGAAAATGCAGCAACAAACCAATATGTTATTTTTAAAATGTCAGACGCATTCGATAAAATGGAATATAAAAGCTGGCTGGTGTTGTCGTTGTTTTTGTGGCCATTGGCATTTGTTACCATACAAGAGCTCATGGGGAAGAATAAGGTGAAATGGCTTATTCTCATCGCGCCGGTACTTGGTGCGGTGACAATATATGGTATAACTCAATTATTTCTGTTCACCAAGATATTATACGGCGGTTATATTTGGATAGTGGCCATGAGCATATATACAATTATTATTTGTTTAGAGTTTGTGCAATTGTTTAAGAAGAAAGCCTAACAGGAAAATCAAGCCGTTGGCCCCCGCTCTCCTGGGCGACCCAAACTTGAGATGTCAGAGTTAATGCAGATGCCGGTCTAAAACTAAACATGACTTATTGGGGGATGCGATGAACGATAAGACCGTTGTTGATGTTCACTGGAGTTTCTGGGTAATCGGTGCTGTCGCGCTGATCTGGAATGTTATGGGTATCATAAATTTCTTCGTACAGATGAATCCAGACGTGCTCACTGCCTATCGTGAGTCCGAGCGCGCGATAATAGAAGGTCGGCCTCTGTGGGCGACCGGAGGATTCGCGATAGCGGTTTTCGGCGGCGCACTGGGCTGCCTTCTGCTTCTGTTCAGGAAGTCGGCGGCGTACTATGTGTTTATCGCATCTCTACTGGGCGTGATGGTGACAATGGCCCATACCCTTGGCGTTGGTATCGACTTCGGCCTCGGTGAGATAGTGGGGATCATCCTCATGCCGCTGGCGGTGGCAGTATTTTTAATCTGGTATTCGAAGCGGGCCGAGCGCAAGGGCTGGATCAGCTAGAATCACAGGAGGGCTTGCTGTCGAGCCAGCAATCTATCATAGAGATGTAATATGCGTTAAAAGTGCTGTATCTCATTAATTTTGACAAGGAGAATATCATGATATTTTTCAATAAATTGTCGTTAATGCGTGTAGCTTTAATCATCGCCACCATAAACCTGAGTGGATGCCTGTCAGAAGAAACATTTACATTACGCCCAATTCGAACGGCAACCATTTTAGAGTCAAATTTCAAAAATTTTGGTATCTGTAATGCAGGTGTCTTCACCTTTGTGGACAGACGCCCGCCAAGTGCCTTCATCGAGGGGGCGTTCATACGAGAGCGTGAGTCATCGCGGTTCTCCGAAGCGGCGCATCTGACCGGTTACGAAGTACTGGTCCAACGGGGTGAGAGCTGTCACTTAATAACGGCCAATAAGTTTCAGACGGCTGTGGCGTTCGATCTTTCCAGTCTGCCCTCCACTGCAGTGGTTGCAGCCGAGTTAAGAATCAATGATTCGGTATATGGTGGCACCGACGCGCCAGTGGGTTTCGGTACGAGAGAACAATGTTCGGTTCTTGTCGTGGGGCAGGCAACGGAAACGTGGGCATCCGGGATTTTTCTGCGAGGGGGCCTTCCGGAAGAAAGGGTGGGAGACGGTCCGCGTGCGTTTATTACATGGAGGCCGGCCCGTCCTGAGCCTGGCCCATACTACAGAATTCCCCCTATAGACATCACCACGACGGTAAGTGAGTGGGCGCGCGGCACCCAGCCGAATCATGGCTTTGTCATTACCCCAGATAGTGATGCCGTCAGTCGTGTTGCCGCGGGTATAAGAGAGGGGGGCGTCATGTGTCCCGTGTGGCTGGATCGTTTTGAATTGGTCGTTACGGTCGCCGTATCAGGTTGATATGCCTACGTAAGAGGTGAGTTCAATTGAAGAGACCGTTATCAATAACCCTGATTGCCTGGTTTTTTATTGTCTATGCCGTTTTGTCACTTATTCCGAAGTTGATATTGTTCATAAGCCCGGAAGCCTATGACATGGCTAAAGACTATAGTGCCTTACACAAAAGCAATGAAATACTGTCCATTCCCTTTTGGGCTCAGATACTACATGCCTGTTTGGGTTCGGTGGTCTTGGCGATTTCAGGGCTGTTCATGCTGAAGGGCAAGGCATGGGCGAGAACGACTTTAGTGGTATGGATATTAAGTGTGGTTATTATTACCTTTCTGGTGGCCGGGCTCACGCTTCAGCTCTATACAAAATCTGTTGTTGCTATAATTATATTCCTGATGCTTTATTGGCCAGGGGCCAATAAATATTTTAAAGTGAATTGAGCGCAAGGAACCGCGTGGCGCTTTATTTAATCGTCTGGCAGAAAAGACATGATCACATTACTAGGCACATTATTCACTGTCGCATTACTGATAGTGGCAATCATCTGGCTGAAAATCCGGCTGGTCTTTTCGGTGCTTGCATTTATCGCGGCGGCGCTTGCTGCAGCGCTTTTGTCGACGATGATCCTCACTGACATCCCCACGTCTGAACTGTTAGTGTTTTCTGAGTGGAGCACAAAGATTGCAGTGCCTGTTGCGACTTTTGTGTCGCTATTGGGGCGGCTCAGTTTAAGGCTGCCGCGTTTCGTGGCATTCATGCTGTTTGTTTTTGCGGGGGTTTTTGCCGGCTACCTTTGCAGTGTCATCGTCTGGAAATTTTATCTCGGCCCCTGGTTTATGCTCCCCGTGGTTTACGCCTGGACACTAGGTGCGTTGGGGGCCTTTCTTGCGGCGACAAAAATGTGGCCAATCTTTAACAAGCCGGAGCAAGCCGTTATCTCAACTTCCTGACAGCGGCGCGTTCCGCGCTTGTCTTTAGCTAGTGATGTTGACGTTAAGCAATAACGACTGCTGAGGCCGACATCGGGCAGACCTGCATGTGCCGGTGCGAGGGCGCGCAGGGAAATTATCAGGCAGACTTGCGGGATAACTTGCCGAGCAGGCCGCCCTTGTCACCCTGGGGATTATTCGCGATCAGCTTGCCGCTGATGCGGGCACCGCTGCGGATCTCGATCTTGCCGTAATAGACGTTACCGGTGACGTGTGACTGCGGGTGCAGGGTCACGGTGCCCGAGGCATGTACATCGCCAACAATGGTACCGTTGATCTCGGCCTCACCGACGCTGATGTTGCCCGTGATCGTGCCTTCGCGGCTCAGGGTCAGGCGACTACGTTCTTTATGGCCTTCCAGGTTACCGGTAATGTTGCCATCAACGTGCAGGCCGCCACTGAAGTCCATGTCACCGCGCAGGCTTACACCCTTGCCGATCATGCAGTGGACGACATCGGCAGCGGTTATGTCGTCCGTCTTGGCCGGTTGTTCTGTATTGTCCGTCATGTTGTTTCTCCCATGCCCATCCACTTGCGGTGGGCTGTTTAGCATACCAGAAAGGCCGCCTCAGGAAATCTTTTCGCCACTGGCCTGCAGGTCGGCGTGGTAAGAGGAACGCACCATGGGCCCGCTGGCGACATTATCAAAACCCAGGTCCCGCGCCAGTTCGCCGAGGGCATCAAACTCCTCGGGCGGCACGTAGCGTGCCACCGGCAGGTGGTAACGGCTCGGCTGCAGGTACTGGCCGAGGGTCAGCATGTTGACGTCGTGTGCACGCAGGTCACGCATGACCTGCTCAACTTCGCTGATCTCTTCACCAAGGCCGAGCATGATGCCGGACTTGGTCGGCACCTCGGGGTAGGCTTGTTTGAAGCGTTGCAGCAGTTGCAGTGACCAGGCGTAATCGGAACCGGGGCGGGCCTGTTTATACAGGCGCGGCACGGTCTCGAGGTTATGGTTAAACACGTCGGGCGGCGCCTGTTCGAGCAGGGCCAGTGCCACGTCCATGCGGCCGCGGAAATCGGGGACGAGGATTTCTATTTTGGTGTTTGCTGACTGCGTGCGAATGGCGTCAATACAACGGGTGAAGTGTTCGGCACCACCGTCGCGCAGGTCGTCGCGGTCCACTGAGGTGACGACAACATATTTTAGGCCCATGCGGGCGACGGTCTCGCCGAGCTTTTGCGGCTCGTCTTCATCGAGTGGCTTGGGGCGGCCGTGGGCGACATCGCAGAACGGGCAACGGCGGGTGCAGATATCGCCCATGATCATGAAGGTCGCCGTGCCGTGGGCGAAACACTCGCCGAGGTTCGGGCAGGCCGCCTCTTCACAGACCGTATGCAGTTGCTGCTCGCGCAGCATCGTTTTCAGGCGCTGCACCTCGGGGGCATTGTGCGAGCGACCACGGATCCACTTTGGCTTGCGCAGCGGGGTCACGGTCGGTTCGATCTTGATCGGGATGCGCGCGGTCTTTGATTCGCCCTTCAGGGGGTTACGCGTGCGGCTGGATTTTGGTTGTTCGCTCATAGCGGGCTTTGGTCGCAAAACTGGCGGGCATTGTACCCCAGATCGGCGGCGAGCAGATCGCAGAGTCGATCTGCAATCTCGGCCTGCGGGGTCTGTACGCCCAGTTCACGCAGCATGGTCACCTCCATCCCCTTGTAACCACAGGGGTTAATGCGGGAGAAGGGCTCCAGCGCCATGTCGACGTTCAGACTCAGGCCGTGGTAACTGCGGCCGCGCTTCACACGCAGGCCGAGGGCGGCGATCTTTGCCCCCGCCACGTAGACGCCGGGGGCATCCGGTCGGGCGCTGGCCTCGATAGCATGTTCGGCGAGCAGGGCGATGACACTGCGTTCGAGGGCACCGACCAGGTCGCGCACACCAAGACCGGCGCGCGGCAGGTCGATGAGGGTATAGAGCACCAGCTGGCCGGGGCCGTGGTAGGTCACCTGGCCGCCGCGGTCGATATCGACCACCGGGATCTCGCCGGGGGCGAGCAGGTGGGCCGGGTCGCTATTGCGGCCCTGGGTAAACACCGGTGGGTGCTCCACCCGCCAGAACTCGTCGGCACTGTGGGCGTCGCGCGCGGCGCTAAAACGGCTCATGGCCTCGTACACAGGCAGGTAGTCCTGTGTGCCGAGGTCGCGCACGATTATGGAGGCGGGCCGGGGCATGGGATCAGAGCAACATCAGTACCAGTTCGTGGGCGTGCAGCTCCTGGTAGAGGGCATCGAGCTGATCTTTGCTATGCGCCTCGAAGGTCACGGTCAGCGAGGTGAACTTGCCCTTGCCACTGTCGCGCGAACGCACCGCACCCTCGCCGAGGTTGTCGACGTGCCGGCGGACGATGGTGATCACGGCGGCCTCGAACTCGTCGCAGCGCCGGCCCATGACTTTGAGCGGGAACTGGCAGGGGAACTCAAACAGGGTTTCTTCAGTGTCAGTCGTCATAATGGGTATTTTACTGGGGTTTGAAGGCAATGTGGGGATGAATTGGGCCGATTCAAAGGCCAAATCGACAGGATTTACTGGATGAAGAGGATAAATAAGGGTTTTCGCCGGTGCTAGAGCATGGTGCCAAGTATTTGCGGGCCGTATTGCAAGGAGTACTATCAGGACCAATGGCCATTGGGGAGCGCTGAATTCAGGGCAGCTGAAAACAACCGGGATTCCTGTAGACAGCCGCTTGTTTGTCCATGCACAAATACAAAAACGGTTTTGTTATAAGGTTTTATGTTTCGTCTGCGCAGGCCTCTGACTTAGATATGTACGGGTTATTAATATGAAAAAACTATCCAGGCAAAACACAAGGTTTAAGCGCTTTCTTAAGGATGTTTTCACCTATACGCCGTTTGCAAAAATGCTGTTTTTATTAGTGGTGCTCTGGTTGCTGTTTTCTGCCGGTTTATATGTTGCTGAATATAACACTGAAGGGACCAGCATAACGACCTTTGGCGAGGCGTTGTACTGGGGGGTGGCGGCATTCTCGACAGCAGGCATCGCCGATACCCCCCAATCCGGTATTGCGCAACTGCTTGGTGGGATCTGGATTGTAGTCGGTTCGGTACTTTTCTTTGGCACCATCGTCGCGACCATTACCACCTATTTTATGCGACCGATGCAACGGCCGCATAAAAGGATTATTGACACCATAGAATACAATCTTGAACAAATGGATGATTTGACTGTAGATGAACTTGATCTATTGAAGAAAACTATCGATACGCTGATTGCGCATGTCGAGCACCTCAAGGAAAAACACATCGGAAAGTAGATCGCAGCAGCCATCGTATCTACGCTGGAAATAGCCACGATTACGGCGCCAGCAACAGGTTAAGCCCTTCTGTCATATCATGCTGCGCAGCCTGTTTATTCTGATGTAATCTGCATGGGTATCAGGCCCGTACTTTTGCATACGCGCGCTTGTAGTTGTTCTATAGTTGCGTGTATAGACCTGTATAGCCAGCCAGTGACCCTGGCAGGAGGTGCGCATGCAAACCCCATCTGATATCCGGCCGGTCCCGACACTTGATGAATACGGACTATTACGTAACCCTGACACCTGGGATGAATCGGTGGCATGGGGTATAGCCGCGCAACTCGGTATCCACGCATTGACCGATTCACACTGGAAGGTGATCTACGCCCTGCGTGAACACTACGCCGAGTTTGGCGTGGCGCCGCCGATGAAAAATATTTGCCGTGCCGAAGGTAAACCGTGGTCATGGGTGCATGAGTTGTTTGATAGCTGCCTGAATGCCTGGCGTGTTGCCGGCCTGCCCAATCCAGGCGAGGAGGCAAAGTCCTACCTGAGCGATATGTAACAGCATTGTGTTTTTCCATTCATACACAAGCCAGTCGTATTGGCCGGAGAGGAATCATCATGCGACGACTTTATATCCAGGTTGTCGGGAGTTGAGAACTGATTCACATTAATCCGCTGGGCCAAAAGTCAGAATAGTGCTAGTTTGCAAACAGCCCGTCTTAGTAGCGCGTCCCGGAGAAGTGATGAAACAGTTAATACGTAGCCTGGTAATTCTATTCCTGTCCGCCGTCATGGCGGCGTGCGCCACCAGCGGTGGCCAGAGCACTGCGCAAAAACGTCAGGAGGTCCTGAACATGAAGAGTCAGGTACTGACTGACCTTTACAAGGTCAAGCCCTATGCGCGCACGATTGTCGCGAATGCCCCGGGTTACGCCGTGTTCAGTAATGCCAATGTCAACCTGATCTTTGCCAGTTTCAGCGGTGGCTACGGTGTGGTCAAGAACAACAAGAGTGGCAAGCATACCTATATGAAGATGGGCGAGGTCGGCCTGGGTTTTGGTCTCGGGGTCAAGGACTTCCGCGCCGTGTTCGTCTTCCACGACAAGGCCACTATGGATAAATTTATTCATTCCGGCTGGCAATTTGGCGGTCACGCCGATGCCGCGGCCAAGGCCAAGGACAAGGGTGGCGCCGTCGGTGGTGAGGTCGTGGTCGACAACATTACCATCTTTCAGCTGACCGAGGCGGGCCTGGCCCTGCAAGCAACGGTAAAGGGCACCAAGTACTGGAAGGATGCGGAATTGAACTGACTGCCCGGGCACGGCCAGCAATCGTTTAAAGAGAAAAAATGGTGGGCGATACTGGGATTGAACCAGTGACCCCTGCCGTGTGAAGGCAGTGCTCTCCCGCTGAGCTAATCGCCCTTCTTTCAAGGGGCGCTGAGCTTACTTCAGGCCAATACAGGCTGTCAAACAGCTCCCGGGATGTATTTTTCAGCCGATACGGGGCAGCGGCGACAGATGAACAGTTCATGTCTGTCGCGAAGCCCCCGCATCACCGAGTTGCCCTTATCAAATGAACTGTCCTGCAACAGGAACGGGCACACCTCGCGTTTGCTTGCGAGGCCAGTGGCGAAGTGATACAAGTAATGCATCGGTATGAAACAGGATCAGACATACCTTGCCCGCGACGACCTACAGTCGCTGCTTGATGCCCTGAAGGCGGGTGGCTTTCAATGCGTCGGACCACAGGTACGGGACGGCGTTATCCGCTATGCAGGCCTGGAGCAGGCCGCACAATTGCCGTGGGGTGTCACGCAGAGTCAGGCACCGGGCGAATACCGTCTGCATGAGACGGATGACACTGACCGCTGTTTTGCCTGGGCCAATGGGCCACAGGCCCTCAAACCCATCGTCTTTGCACCCCGTGAAACCCTCTGGCAAGCCACACAGTCCGCGGACGGTAGCCTGGGCTTTAGCGATGACGTGCCGGACGTTGCGCCGCTGGCCGTTATCGGCGTGCGTCCCTGCGATATCGCCGCCTTGTATATCCATGACCAGCATTTCCTGCAACAGGACTACCGTGACCCTTATTACCTGCAACGGCGCCAGGACCTGTTGCTGGTCGCGGTGAACTGCACGCATCCGGCAGCGACCTGTTTTTGCGCCTCGACGGGTGATGGTCCGCGGGCCAGTTACGGCTACGACATTGCTTTGACGGAACTCGAGGCGGGTTACCTCGTTGAGGTCCACAGTGAACAGGGCCGGGCGATTTGCGCGCAGCTGCCGCTGCAGCCGGCAAGCCATGCCTACACACAGGCCGTCGAGGCGGCCATGCAGCAGGCCGCAGACAGTCAGCAGCGCCGGCTGCCGGCAGGTAACCTGAAGGGGCCCTTGTTCGCGAATCTCGAGCATCCGCACTGGGAAGAAGTCGCCGCTCGTTGCCTGAGTTGCGGTAACTGCACGGCTGTGTGCCCGACCTGTTTTTGTCACAGCGAGGCTGATGAGGTCCGCCTCGACGGCCAGCACACTGAGCATTACCGGCAGTGGGATTCGTGTTTTACCCAGGGCCACAGTTATATCCATGGCCTCACCGTGCGGCCGCAGACGACACAACGTTACCGGCAGTGGCTGACCCACAAGCTCGGCAGCTGGCATGATCAATATGGTCGTTCCGGTTGCACCGGCTGCGGGCGCTGCATCACCTGGTGCCCGGTCGGTATCGACCTCACCGAGGAGGCCGCAGTCATTTGCGGCGATTCGCCAGCGTCATGAGCAATCCCTACCTGCCATGGGAGGCGGAAATTCTGGAGACCATCCAGGAATCGCCGAGCCTGTTTACCCTGCGTCTGCAACTCACCGATGCCGAGGCACAACAACGCTACAGTTTTGAGCCGGGGCAGTTCAACATGCTCTACCTGCATGGCGTCGGCGAGGTGCCGATCTCGATCGTCTCCGACCCGCGGGATGAAAGCGTTATCGATCACACCATCCGTGCCGTTGGCCGTGTCACCCGGGGACTGGCCCAACTCAAGGCCGGTGCGCGCATCGGCCTGCGTGGTCCTTATGGGCGTGGCTGGCCCATGCATGCAGCCGAAAAACGCGACGTCGTGGTGATCACGGGTGGCCTGGGTTGTGCGCCGGTGGTGTCGGTGATCAATTATGTCTCGCGCCGGCGCGAGCGCTTTGGTCATCTGAATATAGTCCAGGGCGTGAAACACTCGAGTGACTTTATCTGGCGTGAACGTTACGACGCGTGGCGCGCCTTGCCGGATACAAATGTGTTACTCGCCGCTGATGCCGGCGAGGCACTGTGGCCGTGGCACGTCGGGCATGTTACAGACCTGTTCGACCAGTTGCGCTTTGACCCGGCGCGGGTCTCGGTCATGATGTGTGGCCCGGAGGGCATGATGCACGTGGTGATCAAACATATGCTGGGTGCCGGGGTCGGCAAGTGCGATATGTGGCTGAGTATGGAGCGCAACATGCAGTGTGCCCTCGGTCACTGTGGCCACTGCCAGTACGGCGAAAAGTTCATCTGCCGCGATGGCCCGGTATTCTGTTATGAACAGATCGAAGAACTTTTCGAGGTCAGGGGGTTCTAGCCATGGCGACGAAGCCGACAGTCTCCGTGCACAAGTTCAGTTCCTGCGACGGTTGCCAGCTGGCCTTCCTCAACATGGGTGAGTCACTGCTGGCCCTGACCGAGCTCGTTGACCTGAGCCACTTTCTCGAGGCGGGGCTGGATAATGAAGACGCCCGCGTCGATATCGCCTTTATCGAGGGCAGTGTCTCGACACCCGATGACCAGGCACGCCTGGAATGTATTCGCGCCAACAGCGGTTACCTGGTCACTATTGGCGCCTGTGCCACCGCGGGGGGCATTCAGGCGTTGCGCAACATGGCCGATGCCAGTGCCTGGACGCAGGCCATTTATGCCAGCCCCGAATATATAAGGAGTCTTGATACGGCAACGCCGATCCGTGAACACGTCAAGGTGGACCTGGAGTTGTGGGGGTGCCCGGTGAACAGCCGTCAGTTGCTGGCGGCCATACGCGCGTTGCTGTTCGGTGTGGCTCCGGTGGAGGAGAACGACAAGGTCTGTCTGGAATGCAAACGCCGCGATAATGTCTGCGTGCTGGTGGCGCATGGTACGCCCTGCATGGGGCCGGTGACACGCACCGGCTGTGGCGCCTTGTGCCCGGCCTTTGGTCGCGACTGCTATGCCTGCTACGGACCGGCGGAAAACAGTAACACCGAATCACTGGCGCGACGCTTCATCGGGCTTGGCCTGGCCGCAGACCAGGTGGCGCGACGCTTCCTCTCCATCAACAGTGCCGCGCCCGAATTCAATGCGACCGGCCGCCGTTGGCAGGAGGGCGAGCCGAATGACTGAGCGTAAGGAGATCCGCATCAATGTGCCGGCACTGGCACGCGTCGAGGGCGAGGGCGCACTCGGGCTGGTGATCCGTGATGGCGCCATCCAGGACCTGCAACTGCGTATCTACGAGCCGCCGCGTTACTTCGAAAAGTTTCTTGAGGGACGTGACTACACCGAGGTCTGCGATATCGTCGCGCGCATCTGCGGCATCTGCCCGGTCGCCTACCAGATGAGCGCGGTGCAGGCGCTGGAGGACATCGTCGGCTTCGAGGCACCGGCCTGGTTATCGGCACTACGCCGCGTGATGTACTGCGGCGAATGGATCCAGAGCCACAGCCTGCACATCCATATGTTGGCAGCGCCGGATTTCCTCGGTTTCAACAGCATCATCGAGATGGGCAAAACGTATCCTGACGAGGTGCGCCGTGGTTTGATGTTACAGGGGCTGGGCAATGACCTCATCAGCCTGCTCGGCGCCCGTTCCGTGCACCCGATCGGTATTAAAGTCGGTGGCCTGCATCACCTGCCCAGTGCGCAGGCGCGGCAGGTGATGCGGGAAAGGCTCATCGCCGCCTTGCCGGAGGCCGAGGCGCTGTTGCGCTGGACGGCGAGCCTGGCGCTGCCCGACGATGAGCAGGACTTTGTCAGTGTCGCCCTGCGGCATGCGACAGACTACCCGATAGACGGTGGTCGATTGGTCTCCAGCGACGGCCTGGATATCCCTATCGAGGAATTTGAACAACATGTCGAGGAACAACACGTCCCGCACTCCACCGCCCTGCATGCCCTGTTGCACGGCCAGCCTTATCTCGTCGGCCCCCTGGCGCGGCTTAACCTGAACAGGGATCGGCTGCCGCCGATGTTGCGCGAACTCCTCGATGAGACGGGCATCTCGTTTCCGAGTCGCAACATGTTTCACAGCATTGTCGCCCGCGCCGCCGAGATATGGCTGGCCATCTTTGAGGCCGCACGCCTGCTCGAGGTGGAGTTCGATACGCAGCAGGCCTGTCCAACACCTGCGCCGCGGGCCGGTACGGGTTTTGGTTGCACCGAGGCACCACGCGGTATCCTCTGGCATCGTTATGCCATGAATGCACGCGGGCAGGTCGGCGCCGCGCGTATCGTACCGCCGACCAGCCAGAACCAGTCGCGTATCGAGCAGGACCTGCACAATGCACTCAACCGCTTCGGCCTGGACAAGGCCGAAGAGGCCATTCGCCTGCACGCTGAGATGGTGATCCGCAATTACGACCCGTGCATCTCCTGCGCAACACACTTTCTTAAACTGGATATGCAACGGGACAGTATCCAGGAAACCTCAGCACCGCAGACAAGCTGGCAGCGAGTGGTGGTGCTGGGTATTGGCACGGCGCAGACGGCCGATGATGTCGGCCTGCGCCTGCTGGAGCAATTACAACAGGATACTGTGCTGGCCCCCTATCTGGCTGACAGGTTGGCACTGTATACCACTGGCCAGCCCGCGCTGGACTGGCAGCGTTACATACGCTCGGGTGACAGGGTCTTTGTTATCGATGCGTTGCTCGCCGATGTAATGCCTGACCGCTTGGTGGTGTTTGATGGTGCTGCGCTGGCGCCTGCGACCGGCACGTTATCCAGTCACGCCATCGGTTTGCGCGATGCCTTGCTGTTGTCGCCGTTGTGGGGGCAGGAGACCAATGCCGTCACCGTGCTGGGTATTCGTGTCGGCGTGGAGGGTGAACAGCCGCCTGATACCGACGAATTACAGCAGCTGGCCGAACAGGTTCGAGAGAGAGTGCTTACCGACCTCCTGCCCATGATAAAGGGGTAAGCAAGGCCGGGACAGGTCGTCACGACTGCAGTCTGCTACCGCAGCTGATCGACATCAAGCCAAAGTAGTACAATGTTAAAACCTGATGTTAACTATCATTAATAGACCTTAGGATTTTATCTTGCTGACAGTCATGCGGTGCATTTTATTCGTTCTGGTCATCGGCCTTTCGATGACAGGGCAGGCGGGTGATAAGCCGACAAACCAGACGAATAAAGAATTCTCCCGCTGGGTCGAGGCCTTCAAACTGTCAGCAAAAGGGCCTTTTAATCAGATCCGCTGGTATTGCAAGGACGGCACCGTGTTACCGCCACAGGCCGGGGCTTGCGCCAAACATGGCGGCGGTATCCAGCATGGTCAATGGAATGAGCAAACACGAAAACTCAGGGCGTCCGGTTATTACATAGGCAATGTCCTTGCCGCCGTGGAGACGGATGCCGTCATAGGTACGGCCGGACAGAGGCAAGCCCTCAAGCAAATCCTCCTCGAGCGCTACTTGATGGCGGCCGATGATGGCTGGATATTTCGTGGCGCACGTTATTACCGTGGCGCTATGCAGATTGAGGATGAGGTCGTCGGCGCCCGGCGTTTGCTCATTGCCCTCAGTCAGGCACAACAAAACCGCCCCCGGGATTTTTTGTTATTGCGGGTCGCGGCGCGACTGCTGCCGCATGGCGAGGAGAGCACGGATGTGGCCCGGGTGCGGCAGTTATCCACGCAGCTCGGTGAGCGGGATGCGGGCTTCGAGAAGTTGCGTAACAAGATCCATTCCCAGCCCGATATCGGCGATGCCGCCCGTGTGCGTGACTATGCGGCCGAGCACGTGGCCAGGAATCTGGCGCAAGACTACCTGCAGCTCGCCGATGCCATTGACGCCGTGTATCGGCCCGGGCAGGTGGATAGCACGTTGGCCGCGTTGGTACGCAGTCTGCCGCGGCGGCTGATCGCCGATAAGTTCCGTCGTGGCCGCCATGCGTTCAAGCAGGACCCGGCCCCGGCAGAACGACTGCACCTGGCCGCACGCCTGCTGGCCGTGTTGCGGGATGAATTTCCCTACCTGACGAGCCCGGTGCAATGGCTGGATACACTGGATGTCAGCCTGGCCCTGGAACGTGAAGTCTTTACCGCCGGTGCCGCCCTGCGTGAGGGGCTTGGCAAACAAAGTCGCCGCCAGCGTATCGTCTTGCTCAAGGATGTGGCGATGGCACTGTACGGCAGTGGTGAAATCAGTTCACGGCAGTGGCAGAGTGTGTCAGACGTTCTCGAGCAGTTATTGCGCGACAATATCAGCCTGTCCGAATACCGCCAGCATTTGCGTTACCTGTCACGTCTGCCGGGTTGGATCGACCGCGCTTACCAGTTCCACTTTGCCGAGACGGTTGCGCACCTCGCTGCCATCGAGGCGAAGACCTCGCGTTTCATCCCGGATCAGCTGCGCGGCGGTGCGGCATTGTTTGGCTCTGCGCTGCTCGATGGCCTGAGTATCGATGCCGATCGCCTGGCACAGGTCAGTCATAGTCTGTTTGGCAAGCCGGTGGGTAGCGGCCTGCGCATGCTGAACCCCGGCCTGGCCCGTGGCACCCTGCATACGGATACAGATGCCAATAGCCAAACATTACAGGCTGACGGCATATACGTGCTGCCGGAGACGATGCCGGAGTTGCCGCCGGTAACGGGCATCCTCACGCTTGGCGAGGGCAATATGCTTTCCCATATTCAGCTCCTGGCCCGCAATCTCGGCATCCCCAATGTTGTCATTGATGATCGCGTTCACAGCGTGTTGCGACACGATGATGGCAGCAAGGTGGTCATGGCCGTGAGTCCGGGGGGGCGGGTACTGCTCGAGCGGGACGGGCCAAAATGGGAACGCATCTTTGGCAGTGCCGGTCCCCTGGCCCATGAACGTATCGATGCGAACGTGCAGAAACTCGACCTACAGGTTCGCGACTTGTTTGGCCTCGGGCAGTTGCGCGCCACTGATGCCGGGCGCATTGCCGGGCCGAAGGCCGCCAACCTTGGTGAGCTGCGGTATCAATTTCCCGGCAACGTCCCGTCGGGTGTCGTGATCCCCTTTGGTGTATTTTACGCCCTGCTGCAACAACCTGGGAAGGAAACGGGACAGACCCTGTTCGAGTGGATGCAGGCAGAGTACCGGCGCATGGATAGCCTCGTGGGTGAGCCACAGCAGCAGGCCCGGCACAGGTTTCTCAAGACACTGCGTGAGCGGATCCTGCACAGTGACCCGGGAGTAGAATTTCGTACGCAACTGCGTGAGGCCCTGCACCGACATCTCGGTGAAGAGGATAATTACACACTGTTTGTGCGCAGTGATACCAACATGGAAGACCTTCCCGGTTTCACCGGGGCGGGCCTGAACCTGACCGTGCCGAATGTGAAAGGCTTCGATGCACTGCTTGATGCCATCAGGCAGGTGTGGGCCTCACCGTTTACTGAACGCGCCTTCAATTGGCGACAACGGCGCATGCAACAACCCGAGCATGTGTATGTTTCTGTATTGCTCATGCCCAGTGTTGCGGTAGACAAATCGGGTGTCATGGTCACGGCCGATGTTGCCGCGGATAAACCGGGTTGGATCACGGTGGCCATGAATGAAGGTGTCGGTGGCGCGGTGCAGGGACAGGCCGCCGAAGAGCTGCGTATTAACGTAGCGAGCGGCCAGGTGCAGTTGCTGGCCGAGGCCAGCAGCCCTGTGCGCCGGGTTCTCAATGCACAAGGCGGGCTGGATAGCTTGCCGGTCTCCGCGAGTGAGGAGGTACTGTCAGCAGAGGAAATCCGCCAATTGCGCGACCTGGCGAGGGAGTTGCCGCGGCGTTTCCCGATGCAGGACGAACAGGGGCAGGCCGCGGCGATCGATGTGGAATTCGGTTATTATGCAGACAAACTGATACTTTTCCAGGCGCGGCCCTATCTGGCGAGTCGCAGTGCGCAGAAGAACCAGTATCTGAAAGACCTGGATGCCGGGTTGCATGACAGTGGGCAACAACGCATCGTGCTTGATGATGTGCCAGCGGAATAATGTGCTACCGGAATGTTGTGATGCTTAAGTAATGTGATATTGGAGCGGGCGATGAAGACGATTGGTGGTTTAGTGTTTTTACTGGCGCTGTTGATATGGCGGCCGTTCGCATTTGCCTACCCGATTGATGGCGCCGCGCTGACCGGTATCGAGCGTCTCGAAGGTTACCGTCAGGCGCAGATTAATAAGAACTATGGACGCTTACTGCCGCGCGGTGCCCGCTTGACCACCGCAGAGGTAGACCTGCGCCTGACCTCACGTACAGCTCTCGATGTGCCCACTGCTGATGCCGACTTCAGCCGCGAGGTGGTCGCCTTGTTACAGGAGCTATCACAGGGGCAGGCCGATGACTTTGGTCTGGCGGTACTCGACCTTAGCGATAGTGCCCATCCCGTGTATGCCGAACACCGCGCCGACGTACGTTTTAATCCCGGCAGCGTCGGCAAGCTGGGCGTGGCCATGGGTGTGTTCCAGGCCCTGGCCAGTGCCTGGCCGGACGATGTCGAGGCGCGCCGGCGAGTGCTGCGAGAGGCGCAGGTCGTCGCCGATGCGTTTATTTATCATGACCATCACAAGGTGCCGTTCTGGGACCCCCAGGCGCAACGCCTCTCCAGCCGCAAACTCCATGAAGGCGATACGGCTAATCTCTGGACGTATCTCGACTGGATGCTTTCCGCCAGTTCCAATGCCGCTGCCTCCATGACCATGAAACACATGATGTTGTTGTCGCAGTTTGGTCGCGAATACCCACTCGGCGGGGACAGGGAGCAAGACTTCTTTAGTCGTACACCGCGGTCAGAACTCAGCAGGCTGCTGGCACGCGCATTTCGGGACGGGCTCGATGCCAGTAGTGTGGACAGCAACCGTTTTCGCCAGGGCAGTTTCTTTAGTGCGACGGGAAAACGGCTGGTGCCTGGTCAGAACAGTTACGCCACGCCCCGCGAGTTGATGCGCTTTCTGTTGCACCTCGAACAGGGCAAGGTGGTGGATGATTTTTCCAGCCGTGAAATCAAGCGCCTGCTGTATATGACCCAGCGGCGTATCCGCTACGCCTCATCACCGGCATTGGATGATGCGGCGGTGTACTTCAAGTCGGGTTCCTATTATCGCTGCAAGAGTGAAGAAGGCTTCAAATGCCGCAAGTACCGCGGCAATGCGGTGAACCTGCTCAATTCCGTGGCCATCATCGAGTCGCCGGCCGGCAAGGCCGATGGACTGTTTTATATGGTGGTGATGACGTCGAATGTGCTGAAGAAGAATGCAGCGCTACTGCATCAGGATATCGGTACGCGATTACACCGCTTAATCGAGCGCCGCCACGCGGTTAGACCCTGACTCTGGTTGCATGACCAGATCGTCCATGGCGACGATGAGTTTTTCCATCCAGCGACCGCCCTTGCTGTCATTGGCGAGTGCCACGGCGATGTAACGGCGACCATCGCGTTCAACGATAGCGCTGTCCGCATGCCATTGTCGCCAGCTGCCTGACTTGCGGTAGATCGTCGAACCCGGGCGGTTAGCGCTCAGGCCTTTGACAAACTTGTGGTTGATGCCCGGCTTGCTGAGGATGGCCTTCATCTCGCGGCTCAATTCCGGGGAGACCAGCCTGTCGGTTTCCAGCAGGTAATAGAAACGCGCGACCTGGAAGACGTTGGCACCATGGGAGAGGTGATGCAGCGGGTCACGCTTGAAGGCTGAACCCTTACCGTATTCCTTGCCGACCCACAGACCACCGTCATGGTCCTTGTCATACAGGGCGTAACGGGGTGACTGCAACAGGTCGGTGAGAAATTGTTTGCCGACACGGTTGAGCATTTCGGTGGCGGCACGGTTCGAGGAATAACGAATCATCTTCACCAGGGTCGCACGGGTCTTCTCATCCAGCTGCATGTCACCGCGCTCGATACGCGCGAAGGCGCCGAGCAGAATGGCGATCTTCGGCAGGCTGGCGGCATACATCATGTTGCGGCCGTTGATGGAGGCGAGGCGCGGGTGCTGTTCGTCGGTGATGTCGACGAGGGCAACAGCAAGTCTACTTTGCCGGGCTGCCTGGTTGAGGCCAAGCTCGGCGAGGACATGTTCAAGCTTTTTCTGCAGACGGGCGTCTTTATTATCGGCCAGGCGCGGCGGCTGGCTACGCCCGGCAATAGCCGGCGCGGCGATAAACGCCGCCAAAAGTAGTGCTATTGAGAGTTTTCTCATAGGCATATTAGTAAAGTATAGGGGGATTTATCCTTCTCGCAAAGAACTGCTTCACACTGTTATGATTAATCTTAAATGGAATCACCCCCTCAGACCCCTTCAAATCCTCGTCAGGTGGCGCACCCCGGCCTGCGCACGGCCGTCTTATTTGCCAATTTTTTCTTAATAATCATGGCATTATATCACCTTAAGCCTGCCAGTCGATCGCTGGTGCTGGAGGCACTGGGCTCGGAATCACTCCCCTATATCTGGATCGCCTCCGCTGTCAGCCTGTTCCTGCTCATCAGCCTGTATCACCGCATCCTGGACCGTTACAGCCGCCTGCAGGTCGTGTTGGGCAGCTGCGTGGTGTTTATCCTCTCGCTGGTACTGATACGGGTGTTGCTCATATTCCCGGGTAAACTCGTGCCGATCGTGTTTTATGTCTTTGTTGATATCCTCGGCGTGGTCCTGGTCGAACAGTTCTGGAGCCTGACCAACAGTATCTACAGTACCGCGGAAGGCAAACGCTGGTACGGCATGGTCGGCACCGGCGGGCTGGTGGGGGGCATGGCGGGTGGCGGAGCCGCGGCACTGATCATCAACTATACGCCCTTGCAAACCCCGGACCTGCTATTGGTAGCCGCACTCATTATCGGCATCATCTATGCACTGACCCGCATGATGGCGCGCTTCAGGCTATATGTGGTCGAACCGCGGCCCAGTATTTCGACGGCAGAAAGTAAAAACGGCTGGCGTGCCCTGAGTCATAATCGCTACCTGTTGCTGATTGCCGCCGCGCTGTTACTGGCACAACTGGTATCGCCCTTGGTCGAATACCAGTACCTGAGGATTGTTGAGTCGTTGTATCCCGATCGGGAGGCGCGCACGGCGATCTTGTCGTTGTTTTTCAGCCTGATGAATGCGGTATCGATCTTCGTTAATGTGCTGGTGACACCGTTGGTGCTGCGTTATTTTGGCGTCCTGGCGGGGCTGTTGGTACAACCGCTGGCACTGGCGACGACCTCGTACGGATTTGTCCTGCAGCCGACGCTGTGGCCGGCGGCGACCATGAAGATCAGTGACCGCGGCCTGTCCTATTCCATCAACCGGGCCTCCAAGGAACTGCTTTATATCCCGGTCGACCCCGTGATCATGTACCGGGCCAAGGCCTGGATCGACATGTTTGGTTATAGGATCTTCAAGGTCTTCGGTTCCATGCTCATTATCGTCCTGACCCAATGGACGGCGATTGCCACCGGTTATGCCGACCTGAGTTGGGTGATTATTTCTGGTTGTGTAGTCTGGATACTGGTCTTGATCAATCTGCATCGTGAATACCGGCTACTCAGCCACCCGGTGACGCCCGAAGCCGCTCGGTAATAGAGACGTTTTTTGGACTTGATAATAATTTCTTATAGATAGGTAATTTACGGTTGCAAGGGTCTTTTGCGGCAGGTGTGGTTGCCGTATGATGACTATTCGAGCGCGCTGTATTATTGTGGTCAATATCGGGCGTGCTATATCAAGATACGCTGATATATTCCGCAGGTGTTAGTTGCGGAATACGGTTACCCCGGCAAGAGGGGGCGTAAAATAGTGGTCTGTTCCCTCAGATATCTCATAAAAAAAGGCCGGTCAGATTAACTGCCCGGCCTATCCAAAAGCATTGATCAATAGTTAGAATCGTACGACTATACCTGCTGACAGAAAGTCAATGTCGTCTTCATCACCGACATCCTTATAGACTTCGTATTCAGCTCGGATACCAATAGTCTTGTTAAAATCATACTGTGCGCCTACACCAAGGACAATGTCGGTACCACTATCATCACCATTGAGATTGACAGCCGTTGCACCTACAGAAGCTGTGCCTTGTGAATTTACATCCCAGAAGTAGGCACCAAGGCGACCGATTACTGAAAAATTATCTGTGGCCGGGTAGGAACCAACCAGAGACAGCGAGTAACCATCCACATCCGCATCACCGTTAAAGGTTGCAGATACAGGCGCTGTGATGATTGTATCAATATCATAAGTACCCAGATCAACATAACCCAGTTCGACAGCAAAATTCTTATGGAACTGCCAGCCTACAAAAGCTTTATAACCTGTGTCGGTATCTTCGATATCGGTACTGCTAGTGAACCCCGCTGCGGCGAACGCCGCATCAAAATCGGATTCACTTAGATCGTAGTCTGTGCGGCCAGCGCTTGCACCAACATACCACTGACTTTTAGCATGAGACTTAGCGGGTGCCGGTGGCGGAGCTGATGGCTTGACTTCGGCCGGCTTCGCCTTAGGGGCCTGGGCTTTACCCTCGGCCTCAAGTTCCTTAAGTATTCGATCCTGATCTGCATTACTGGAAGGTGCCGGGGCATCAGCGGAGACCGTAGTGGACAAAGCCATCAAGGTCAAGACCAGTAGACTGGTAACCAAGGAGCATCGGACAACTCCATCGCGTTGCACTGCGCGTGAATTACTGTTCATAGATTACTCCTCGCGATTCAATATAATAATGCTCTATCTATCCAGAATGCAGATGTGATTATTAATCATAATTCATTTAAACAGGTTAGTTAATAAGGGTAAACCATTATCCACAATAAATCCTGTAGCGAATTGATGCAGGTCATGACTATTTGAATCAAGGGATAGTTGTCACTTAAGGAAAAAAGGGGCCGGTGACAAATGATAATAATTCTCACCGACCCCTTTTATTGGTGACCGGGCCGTGCTCGCTGCATCCGATGCTGATGATAACCCGGTTACCCAGACCGAGTTGGCATTTGGTTATGAGGTCGACCGTGACTTTACGTGGGGCAAACTGAATGCGAACCTCGGTTACGAATGGCAGTACTGGATCAACCTGGCCGCGGCTGACATCATATTTGGCGGTATTGGCAATGATGATGTGCTCGAGAATGTCAGCTTTGACGGCTTCGTGCTGGGTATCGGTGCCGAGTTCTAGGCAAGTGTGAAAGGCTGGATTAAAAACGGCGGCCCTCGGGCCGCCGTTTTTTTTATTTATCGAATTGACACAAAGGCCGTTCCCCCATACAATTCGATACATGTCGAACTATTCCGTAATACAGATAGGGCAGCAGGCGGGGATGTTTCGGGCCCTGAGTAACCCGAATCGGTTGGCGCTGTTCCAGCGCCTGATGACCTGTTGTGTGCCGGGCACGAAGTGTGACCCGCAGCAGGCGACAAAGGTTTGTGTTGGGGACCTCGGCGAGGGGCTGGCGATTGCGCCGTCAACGCTCTCCCATCACCTGAAAATATTAAACGATGCCGGTCTTATCAATATGCAGCGGCGTGGCAAGCACATTGACTGCTGGGTAGAGCCGGCGGTATTGCAACAACTGGCCGGGTTCTTCAGTCACTGAGGCCGGCGGTTACCAGGAGAAAGTCTTATGAGCGAGAACAATTGTTGTGGCGGCAATAACAGCGGTACCGATCAACAGACCCATGATGACCACCGACAATCAGTGCGTGATGCCTATGCACAGGTGGCGAATGCCAGTAATGGGGGCGAGAGTTGTGGCATTGAGAGCAGCTGCTGTGGCGTCTCGGACGATACGGCGATTAACACGCTGATCTCAACCCGGCTTGGCTACAGTGAGGCCGACCTGGTCACGGTGCCTGATGGCGCGGACATGGGCCTGGGTTGTGGTAACCCGCGGGCGATCGCCTCACTGAAACCCGGTGAGGTTGTCGTCGATCTCGGTTCCGGCGGCGGTTTTGACTGTTTTCTCGCTGCGCAGGAGGTTGGTGCCAGCGGTCAGGTGATCGGCATCGACATGACCCCGGATATGCTCAGCAAGGCACGCGCGAATGCCAGCAAGGGCAAGTTTACAAATGTCGAATTTCGCCTCGGCGAGATCGAACACCTGCCGGTCGCGAATGACACGGCCAATGTCATCATATCTAATTGCGTGATCAATCTGTCGCCGAACAAGCAACAGGTCTTCAGGGAAACCTTCCGCATCCTGCAGCCGGGTGGGCGTCTGGCGATCTCTGATGTGGTGGCGACGATTGAATTGCCGGAAGAAATGCGTAATGACCCGATGCTGGTTGCCGGTTGCATGGGTAATGCGTCGTTGATCGAAGACTTGAAAGAAATGATCACGGCCGCCGGTTTTGAAGACGTGCGCATCGAGCCGAAGGACGAGTCAAAAGACTTTATTCGTGACTGGGCGCCCGACCATAACGTCACCGACTACGTGGTCTCTGCCAGCATCGAGGCGGTTAAACCGGATCCGAGTGGGTGTTGTGGTGGGGGTCGTTGTTAAGTTGTTTAGGATTTTATTTGCTATTGAGGAAAGCCCGGCATCGCCGGGCTTTTTTGTGTTTATTTCTAAGAGATTTTTAAGTTTTTAAAGCAGTTGTTTTTTCACCTTAGAACCCCTTCGGGTTTCTCCCTAGAATCTCTTCGAGCTTCATCAGGGATTCCCTGCTCTTGCTCCGCAAGTTCTGGTTATTAGGTACTTCCTACGCTTCACTTAGAACCTCTACGAGTTTCATTAAGTACCTCCTGAACTTGCTTCACAAGTTCTGGGCGCGCTACTGTCGCGCGCATACCGCGGGCGTGTTATTTTTCATTACTTGTCTAAGAGTAATCTAACCCTTTTCCCTGGGCGCAAGCTTCTGTTTAACCTGATGCATTGTCATGCTTCCCTTCCGAGCTGTGTGTGACCAGTATTTCTTCCAGTGCAAGTCCGGTCATGCCATGGATCGTCCGCCATAGGTAATACAAGACTGCCATCGTCATGAACATGGAGGGAATGACGATGACTGGATAACTGAGCAGAGTCATCTGACCGAGTTCCTCGTTGAAAGCAGCGCTACCTGCCGGGCTGGTAACAATCCACTTGGCCAGGATGTAGTTCATCGTAGCTGAAAAGAGAAAAGTGCCGCTAAGTAGATACGTGGCGTTCAGCAGACGACCTTCAAATGCTGCGGTATTTCTACGATCATTGAGTTCCCGTTTGATCTTGCTGACATCCATAATCTTCGGACTATAGAGGAGTGTTTTGATCAGCGGATAACGGGTGCGCGTGGAAACTAACACCGCGATACCGATCAGTCCGGGTATAGCGGCTTCCTTGACGGCCAGCCACTGCAGATCGAGTTGTAACAGACCGATACCGCCGGTGAGCAATACGCTGATTAACCCGAGCAATGCAATAAAATTGAATTTTTTATACTTGAGTAGTTCGAACATGCCCCAGCCCACAGGGAAAGCGAGCGCCACTATCAGAGCAGTACTCGCCCCAAGGTCACCATCACCACTGAGCTTCATCAGGATCACTGAAGGAATAACAATACTGACCAGCAGGTCAATCATTGGGTGTGGTTTATGGCCAGGAGAATGTTGTGTGCCTGTGTTGGGGATATTGGTCATACTCTGTCTCTGATTTAGGGTTTTACAAGCGCGTTACCGGTCTCTCATCACGGATCCATTGGGTGATGCCATTGCGTACATTGAAGACATTTGTGTAGCCCATTTGTTCGACCATGTGGCGCGCCAGTGTTCTGGTACGGCTGCCAGTACGGCAGATCAATATCACTGGATCATCTTTGCCTACGACACGGGTGAAACGGGGCAGAAAATCTGGCATCGCACGTCCACCTGCATCCACAAAGGTCAGCAGCTGACTGCCTTCGATCACACCCGTCTGGCGCCATTCTTCCAGACGTCGTATGTCATAAATCGGCACACCCTGTTCAAGCATGGTCTTTAACTGATCATTACCCAGATTGCTATAAGGAGGCTCGGCGCAAGCTGATAGCAGGGTCACCGATAGAAAAATCCCAAGGAAACGAAAACTCTGGTACTTTCTCCATCGTGGAGTTAAAGCAATAACTGGCTTGTTAAAACAAAACCCGGGGAACCTGTTCGTCTGTCCGGGCATTGTTTCGTTGTTATCGTTATTCATTGCCATTCATAAACCCGAGCAGATGCAACAGGCTGGTAAACAGGTTGAAGATAGAGACATACAGGGTCACGGTCGCCATGATGTAGTTGGTTTCACCACCGTGAATGATGTTACTGGTTTCGTACAGGATTAGCCCGCCCATGAGTAAGACGAACATAGAAGACACCGCCAGAGATAATACCGGCATCTCGAAAAATATCGCCCCCAACCCGCCGAGGAAGGCCACCAGGATACCCACCATCAGGAAGCCACCCATGAAACTGAAGTCCTTGCGGCTGACCAGCGCATAACCCGATAGACCCAGGAAGATAGCACCCGTCGCGCCCATGGCGGTCATCACCACCTGACCACCATTAGGCAGGGCCAGATAACTATTAAGGATCGGTCCGAGCGTGTAACCCATAAAACCGGTCAGGACGAATACGCAGGCTATCCCTAAGCTGCTATTCCGGAATTTTGCTGTCAGGAACAGCAGGCCGAAATAGCCACCGAGAGTTAGCAGGATCCCGGGGTGTGGCAGATTCAGCATCATCGAGGTGCCTGCCGTCAGCGCACTGAACAACAGGGTCATGGAGAGCAACATATAGGTGTTGCGGATCACCTTGTTGGTAGCGAGTACGGCCGTTTGTGTCCGGGCCGTGGTATTTGGCATGGAAATATTCATTATGGATTGTCTCCAATCAGGTCATTAACAGATTCAGGTATTTCGGTGAGTGCTTCCATTTCGCGCGGAACGGATGAGCGATCTCTGTCACGATGTCGTGCCAGCCGACGCCCAACGGTTCGCCCGGCTCGATCCGCAGCACGGTCGATAGCGGCGTAGAGATCCACCTCGGTATCTTCGATTACTACATCAGGTAGATGCGGTAGTATCACCTGAATGTGGCAGCATTTGTCTGCCCCGCCACGCGGGCCATTAATATCAGACAGCCGTACCATGATGCGCAGGATATGCTCATCTCTGGTGCTTAGCGCAAAGCACAACCGCCGTTCAACGCGGTCGCGCAAGGCATTCGTCAGAGGGAAATTACGTGATTGAATATCGATCTGCATTGTCGCCTCCCTTGTATCGGTCTGGTGATTAACGGAGCCTAGGGTAGGCCAATTCAAAACTGAGGAAAAGTCGAATATTATTGCTATAGTCATCGTAATTCACGAAGTGATTACAGGGTGATGATTAACTATAAACATCTTCATTATTTCTGGGTGGTGGCAAAGGAAGGTGGCATTGCGCGCGCCAGCGAACGCCTGCATCTGACGCCTCAGACCATCAGCGGGCAACTCAGTCTGCTGGAAGAAAACCTCGGCGAGGCACTGTTTAACCGCGTCGGGCGAAATCTTGAGATGACAGAAACCGGCCGGCTGGTGTTGAGCTATGCTGACGAAATTTTTTCACTCGGCGGTGAGCTCGAAGAAATGGTGCGCAATCTTCCAGGGGGCAGGCCGATGGTATTCAAGGTCGGCGTTGCCGATGTGGTGCCGAAGTCCATTGCCTACCGCTTGCTGGCCCCGGCGCTACAATTGCCGGAGCCTGTTCGCATTGTCTGTCGGGAAGGTGCCATCGATTCTTTACTGGCCGAACTGGCCGTACACCAGGTTGATTTGGTCATCGCCGACGGGCCTATTCCAGCTGGCCTGAACGTGCGTGGTTTTAATCACCCCCTTGGTGATTGTGGCATCAGCTTTTTTGCCGCGCCCAAACTGGCTCGTAAGCTCGGCAAAGACTTTCCGCAAAGTCTAAGCGGCGCACCATTGCTGCTACCGGGTGAAATGACCGTGGTAAGGAGCCGACTCATACAGTGGTTTAACGAACTTCATCTGCATCCGCGCATCGTTGGCGAGTTTGATGACAGTGCTTTGATGAAGGCCTTTGGTCAGGCCGGAACCGGCGTGTTCATCGCCCCAACACCCATTGCAAAGGAAGTTGAAAAACAATACGGAGTGGTGTCTATTGGTCAGACGGATGAGGTGCGCGAACAATTTTACGCCATTTCCGTGGAGCGTAAGATCTCTCACCCGGCAGTATCCGCGATCACGGAAGCGGCGCGTGAATGGTTATTTACAAATGTCTCGGCAGGACGTAAACAAAAAACAAGCAGGAAAAAATCATGATCGAACAAGACAACAAACCAGCAGACTCAACAGAGAAAGGGATTTTCCATGCCCCGTGGGAAAAGTCATTCGACAAAATACTCAGCCCCTTTGAAGAGTTTATCCATCGCCAGACCACCAGTGGCTTACTGCTGATGGGCTGTGCGGTTATTGCCCTGCTGTTGGCTAATGGCCCGCTGGCATCTGCCTACGCACATTTAGTACATACCCTCATTAGCCTCAACATCGGTAACTGGAAGCTGGAAATGAGTCTGCACCACTGGATTAATGATGGCTTGATGGCATTGTTTTTCTTTGTGGTCGGTTTGGAGCTCAAGCGCGAAATGCTGGTAGGTGAATTAGCAAAACTGCGTAATGCCGCACTGCCGATCGGCGCGGCTATTGGCGGCATGGTAGTACCGGCATTGATCTATTTCATTTTCAATCCGGACGGTGATGCGGCGCGCGGCTGGGGTATCCCCATGGCTACCGATATTGCCTTCGCCATCGGCGCACTGGCACTACTGGCGAGTCGGGTACCCAAGGCCCTGATCACTTTTCTCGTGGCGCTGGCCATTGTCGATGATCTCGGCGCGGTGATGGTGATTGCAGTATTTTATACGGATACCATTGCACTCGTTCCACTCGCCGCAGCCGGTGGACTGTTTGCATTGCTGCTGGCGTTTAATATGTTCGGCATTCGCAAAACCATGCCATATTTTATTGTTGCCGTGTTTCTCTGGTATGCCTTACTGCTGTCCGGCGTGCACGCCACTATGGCAGGTATTCTCGGTGCATTATCGGTACCTGCCATTCCCAAATACAACCCGGAACGTTTCAGTGAGCATGTCAGGGATCTTATGCAGCGTTTCGATGCCGGCCATCAGCCTGGCAAGAGCATTATGAACAATGAAAAGTTACGAGCAGTGGTACAGACTCTGGAGAATGGTGTGCACAGTGTTGAAGCCCCGCTGCAACGGCTCGAACACGTCTGGCATATACCCGTGGCTTACCTGGTGATTCCGGTTTTTGCGCTTGTTAATGCCGCTATCCCGATGGATTTTTCTTCTCTAGGTCAAAGTTTTACCCACCCGGTAATGTTAGGTGTCACGCTGGGGCTGGTGCTGGGTAAGTTTATTGGTATCACCGGCGTCTGCTGGTTGATGCTGAAACTGGGCATAGCGGAATTACCCAAAGAGACCCGGTTTACCCAGATTGCAGGGGTGTCCTTGCTGGCGGGGATCGGATTCACCATGTCCATCTTTGTTGCACAGCTTGGCTTCGAAGGGAACGAAGATCTACTGTTGATGGCCAAGACAGGTATTCTTGCAGCTTCACTGCTGGCGGGCGTGGCAGGTTTCATCTGGCTTTACCTGGCGAGTAAATCGGTAGCGGCTAAGCAGTAAATACCAGAGTAATAATGGAAGCCCATGATTTTTTCCTTACCCTGCTAATCATCCTGCTGACGGCGCGCATATTCGCTGAGCTGGCAACACGCATGCGCGGGTCGCGAGGATAGTATTAGGCCCTTCAGGTCTGGCTTATATCGAGAATTACGATGAGATTGCGCACCTTGCTGAGTTGGGCGTTGTGCTGCTGTTGTTTGTGATCGGGATAGAAATTAACCCATCCCGCCTCTGGCGGATGAAGGGGGTTGTATTAGGACGTGGATCGCTCCAGGTGCTAATAACCGGAGGACTGATAACTGTCATAGCCCGCGAATCCCTTAATTCTTCATGGTCGGAAAAGAAAGTTTATTTCCCAGGTGGGCTAACCAGTCCACTTTTATGCATGGCTTCTGGTACCTGATGTTCGACACTACTGAAAACGAGATTAATCTCAACATCATTTAGTCTTTTTGCGACTTTATGCATTTTCCCTCACCGGATATTGATGTTTATCAATGAGAAGTATTGAAGATATCAATTTCAATAAAAGTCATAACGCTTGTAGAATCGCCAGTTGTTAAATTGGGTAGAGATTGATTTTGAGGTATTAAAATGAAGAAGGAAGCCGGTTTATTGCGTAAGACGTTACAACAAGTATTTACTGCATTTGCCCATGAACATAGCGGTGAAATGTTGTCTTTATCAGGAAAACATCAGATATTATCGGATGATTTAATAAGCTCGACTGTTAAAGATAAACAATCCTAGCCACTGAAAAATATATCGTTTTCTAACAGGATACTTCTCGCATTCGATAAAGATATTGAGGATGAGTTAATCAGGTATTCAATTGGTGCGGCTAGGTATTTTAATGCAAGAATCGATATTCTCAGCAGTATGGGCAAAGACGAATTCAATAGAATCATGAATAAGGAACTGATAAGGCAGACAATACCCTGGAGCTATATCCAGCTTGAAACAGAACTCATAGCGGGTATTTCTGATTATACATCCAGTCACTCAAATGTAGTGTTTATGGTGACGAGTCAACACCAGGCACTTACCGAACATTATACTAAAACAAAGCATGCCGCTTAAAAGGGCATGTAACTGCCGATTTTGCCAGCCCCCCACCTATTGATAGACGATAGGCTATCGATCATCTAATCATTATTTATTTGTATATAACCATAGTGTTTCATAAGCTCTTTTCCTGTAAATCATAGATATCTATTGATGCAATTGAAGAAAATAGTGAAGTAATTTCATGGTTAAACTTAAAACCTATGTTTATATCGACGCATTACAGCCACAGTTAGCAGAATATATGGCTTCTGTGTCTCAGGGCTTTCCTCCCGTACCCGGGGATGCTTGTCTGTGGGTTGAGGTTTCACCAGGTATGGCCATTCACCGTGTTACAGATATTGCGTTAAAAGCATCCCAGGTAAAACTGACTCAACAAATTGTCGAGCGCGCATTTGGTTCAATGGTAATACATCATAGAGATCAGAGTGATGTGATTGAGTCAGGCAGAATATTGTTATCGAGTATAGATGCTGATGTAAACGATAGAGAGCATTGTGATATTCAATGGCACGATATTATTCATGGGATGACATCAGATCACGCTGTTTTGATTAACCGCCAACATCGGGGCGGTTCAATGATATTGCCTGGTGAGAGCATGTTTATTCTTGAGGCTCAGCCAGCCGGTTATATTGTCTATGCTGCTAATCAGGCAGAGAAAGCAGCAAATATTACATTAGTTGATGTGCGTGCAGTGGGTGCCTACGGTCGCTTAACAATATCAGGGAAAGAAGCGGATGTTGAAGAAGCTGCTGTCGCGGCAATCAGAGCGTTACAAAATCCATCAAGGACATAGTTAATGCATCGACAGGAACTTTTAAATTTATTAAAAGAGCACCATACACGTTTTATGGACGAAGCAGGATATGTACAGCGTGCAATAGGGTATATCGAGGAGCATGAAGATTGTTTCTATCGTGAACTATGGCCTATACATGTTACTGGTTCAGCATGGGTAATCAGTCCAGATTGTAATAAAATTTTAATGATGCATCATAAGAAACATGATCAATGGTTTCAGCCTGGTGGTCATGCAGATGGTGATGCAGACATTGTACGTGTCGCACTACGTGAAACATCAGAAGAAACGGGTATTGATATATCACAAGTTAAATTATTAGATTTAAATGTATTTGATGTTGATATACATAGTATTCCAGCTATGGGACATGAACCACAACATTATCATATTGATATCAGGTTCTTAGTGGAAATTGATGATAGCGTACCCGTGCCTGGTAATGATGAATCGCATCAGGTGCTATGGGTTAGTTTGTATGAGGTCACTCGTTATAATAATAACCGTTCAACTTATCGTATGCTGGAGAAGACTCGCCAACTACGCAACACGTTAGCTACTTGAAAATATTGCAATAGTGAATTAACGATTAAGCAGTGTATCTCGAATTTTCTTGTGCAGTATCTCCGCACTCATTCTGACTACGATACTTCATTAGATTTTCACGAATGCGTGGATATTTATTAGCAAGCATACTTGCTGCAAACAATGCTGCATTGACAGCACCTCCTGGTCCGGTGGTAAGCATCGAAACCTGGTTATCTATGTAGTTACGTGGGTCAAAATCATAAGATTTTTTATGTTTAGCAGAATTGGTTGTCATGGGGACACCAAGTACGGGTATCTCTGTTTTAGAGGCAAGAATTCCAGGTAAATATGCAGCACCAGCAGAGCCGGCGATGATAATTTCTAGACCGCGATCTATGGCATTGCCGGCATATTCATGCAATCGATTAATATTTTTATTTGCTGTGATGATTCGAGCTTCATAGGCAATACCCAAGTGAGCAAGTAATTTCGCCGTATGTTGCATGGTTGTCCATTGGAGCCTCGAGCCCATAATAATACCGACTTGCGTATGCATAAGACCACCCTCTTGTAAGAACGTGTAAATTTATGGTTATAACAAGCAAATAAAAAATGACTCACATGCTTGTTAACAAATCAAGATTCACAAGGTAACGATATTGCTTCAGTAAGACTAATCAAATAATTATCATCAAAATATAGATAACTATCTATCAAACAAGATTGATATTTCAATTAGTCAGGTGGAGTCTATTACATTAACTTGGATGCTGATTAATGCATGATTAACTCTGAATAGGCATATAAATAATTTCACCAATGTTTTTACACTTAGTTCGAAGGCCTATGTGATGGACAAGAATTCAATTTAAAATCATTGCGCAAGTAGTCGAATTGCATGCCTGGCATGATAGTTATTTTTTATTCTTTTTATTTAATGCCACTATTTAACCCTTAATTGCATTGATTGAATTAACCGCAGCATACATAGATTAGAAACTATGGGTTATCAATAAAATATCGATTGGAACTACTTATAGACTTACGACTATGATTTACACATCTTTCATAAGTAAGCACTGAATCAACAAACAGCCAACTAAACAGGAGTTGAATATGTCATCAAAAGCCTATGAAGCGGGAGTAAAAGAATACCGCGAAAAATACTGGACGCCGGATTATGTTCCACTCGATACAGATCTTTTGGCTTGTTTCAAGGTCACAGGGCAGCCGGGTGTGCCAAATGAAGAAGTTGCCGCCGCGGTAGCCGCAGAAAGTTCGACCGGCACATGGAGTACGGTATGGTCAGAACTATTAACTGATCTGGAATTTTACAAAGGTCGCGCTTATCGCATTGAAGATGTGCCGGGAGACTCAGAGTCTTTCTACGCATTTGTTGCCTACCCACTTGATTTGTTTGAAGAAGGTTCAATCGTGAATGTATTGACTTCTTTGGTTGGCAACGTCTTTGGATTTAAAGCACTTAAACATCTGCGTCTTGAAGATATTCGCTTTCCAATTGCCTATATAAAAACTTGCGGTGGCCCGCCAGCAGGTATTCAGGTCGAACGTGATCGCTTGAACAAATACGGTCGCCCAATGTTGGGTGCGACAATCAAGCCTAAATTAGGTCTGTCAGCTAAAAACTACGGTCGTGCAGTATATGAATGTTTGCGCGGCGGTCTTGACCTGACTAAAGATGATGAAAATGTTAACTCTCAGCCATTCATGCGCTGGCGTGACCGTTTCGAGTTCGTTGCAGAAGCGATTGATAAAGCCCAACGCGAAACAGGTGAGCGTAAAGGTCACTACCTTAATGTTACTGCAGCAACGCCGGAAGATATGTATGAACGCGCTGAATTCGCCAAAGAAGTTGGTTGCCCAATCATCATGCATGACTTCTTGACGGGTGGTTTCACTGCTAACACAGGTCTGGCTAACTGGTGTCGTAAAAACGGCATGCTATTACACATTCACCGTGCGATGCATGCAGTAATCGATCGTCATCCTAAGCACGGTATTCACTTCCGCGTATTAGCTAAGTGTTTACGTCTGTCAGGTGGTGATCACCTGCACACAGGTACTGTTGTTGGTAAGTTAGAAGGTGATCGAAACTCTACATTAGGTTTCGTTGATCAATTACGTGAGTCATTTGTTCCTGAAGATCGTTCACGTGGTGTTTTCTTCGACCAGGACTGGGGCTCATTGCCAGGTGTATTCGCAGTTGCTTCTGGTGGTATCCATGTATGGCATATGCCTGCTTTGGTAACTATCTTCGGAGATGATTCTGTGCTGCAGTTTGGTGGTGGTACACAGGGACATCCATGGGGTAACGCAGCAGGTGCTGCAGCAAACCGTGTTGCACTTGAAGCATGTGTTAAAGCCCGTAATGAAGGGAGAAATCTTGAAGCAGAGTCTAAAGACATTATGACTAATGCAGCTCGTACCAGTCCTGAACTTGCAATGGCGATGGAAACCTGGAAAGAGATCAAGTTTGAGTTTGAAACAGTGGATAAATTGGACGTAGGTTAATAGCACTACGTGATTCACTACACCACTAGTTAACGAGATTTAAGATTACGAGGAACTATAACCATGGCAATAAATTACAACGAAGCTGATTATCAAACCACACCAACGCTGGAAACTTTTGGTTTCCTACCTAAGTTGACACCGGAAGAAATTCAGATGCAGGTAGCATACATCATAGCTAATGGCTGGACGCCCGCAATTGAGCATGAGCATCCAAGTCAGGCATCCGATCATTACTGGACGATGTGGAAACTTCCTTTATTTGGTGAAACCGATATTGGTCGTGTATTGGATGAACTGGACACTTGTGGCCGTACTTATCCTGATCACCATATCCGTTTAATCGGTTATGACAGTTACACCCAGAGTCAGGGTAGTGCCTTTGTTGTGCGTGAAGGCCGCGCATAACAAAGAAAGGCAAATATCTGTAAACATAAATGACGATGCAATGGGGTTAACAATGGCACAAACAGCAACGACAAATACTGCACGTGAAGCTTCATTGGCTCGACGTCGTGCTATGTCAACAACAGGCAAAGCGGCAATCACCCGTACGGCAGAAGGTGCAACAGCAGGATCGAATAGGGAACGTTCGATTTCCGCACCATCTCCTAGTCCGGTTAGCACAGGTTCGACTGCGCGAGCGGCTTCAAGGGAGCGCCGTAGGTTGATGTCGACAAATGGCAAAACCGGTATTAAGAGTCCGGATAGAATTCGTGACATAGCGGCTAAAGAAAATAAATCTGCCGCTGATGTTCTTGATCAGGTTGGTGCCGCTCAGTCTCAGGTAGCTGAGAATAAAACCGGATGTGGCTGTGGTTGTAATGGCTCAAAAGCAATGTGTGATTCGCAATCAAGTGCAGCATCAAATGCAGTGACGCCACAGATGCGTGCGAAGGCGAGTATTCGTAAAAACATCACACGTGGTACAGCACGTGCGGCATCATTGGCACGTCGTGAAGCGATGTCATCGCGTGGCAAAGCTGGAATCACTTCTGGGACTTCTGCAGCACAGTCAACACGTGCGGCAAACCCGAATTTGAGTAGTCGAGATCTGGCAAAAATATTGCGTGAACAACGCAGTCGTCAGGGTAAATCTGGCGAGAAAAAGTCGCAGCCCTGTGGACGCGTTCGCCCCAACGCTAAAACACAAAATGCTGCAGCAGAAGATGCTCCATGGAAAGTTGGTATGAGCGAAACTGCACAGGGTCAAACATTAACGGGAACGATGGTTGGTCGCAGTCAGCGCGTAACAGGTGATGAACCGAGTACCTGCCGTAGTATTACGGGTACAGAATACATGGGTGCCGATGTTTTTCGTGAATTTTGTCAAAGCGATGTAACACCATCGACTGCACGCAAAGTTAACGTAACAACAACCTCTCATGGTAACGCTGTTAGTGGTGACCGTGTAGGTCGCGGAAGGAACGTAACCGGCAATGAAGCGGGTACCTGTAAGAATGTTACCGGTGATGAATACACTAGTGCAGAACAGTCACAAGGTTACTGTGGTGAGTTTGCGAAAAAATCACCTCGTAAATTTTCTATGGCTGAAACAATGAAAGGTGAAGCCGTTACCGGTAATAACGTTGGGCGTTCAGAAAACGTAACCGGTGATGAATCTGGTATGAGTCGCTCTTTAACCGGAACGCAATACACAAAACCAGAAGAGATTGGTAATGTACCAGCTAAAGTGGGTGCGAGTACAACTTTACGCGGTGGTAGTGTCACTGGCAGCATGATTGGTCGACGTGAACGTATGACAGGTAATGAACCAGGTAGCTGTCGAAACGTGACGGGTGATGATTATGTTGGGCAAGAACAGTACAACGGTTTTTGCAATGCAAAGGCTGACGCTCCAACAGACCGGAAGGTAGGTGTTGCTATGACAGGTAAAGGTTTATCGGTAACTGGCACAATGACAGGTCGTGCTAATCAAGTGACGGGTAATGAGCCGGGTAGCTGTAAAGCGGTAACAGGCACACCATACGGTGGTGCGGAGCAGTCGGAAAATTTTTGCCGGGCTGAAGACGTAGCGATGGCGAGTGCACGCAACAGACAATTGAGAAGTACACCCGCCATGCCATTAACAGGGATTCAACCTGGTGTTGGTGGCGTGATGACAGGTGCAGATAAAGGTGCATGTGAACAAGTATCGGGTACACCTTACGTTGGTGCTGATCAGTTTGCTAATGCATGTCCATCAACACCGGCAACGACAGCAAGCCCTGATTTTCCACAAGCAATTGGTGGTGATTCGGTAGGGCAACAATTCAGCATAAGCACGCCATCAGGTGGTGCCGCAGCTGCAACGGGTTCAACCGGTATTACTGGAAAGCAAAATGCGCAAAGCCATATAACTGGTCCATTCGGTATGGCAACGGGCAAAGTAACGGGTACTGAAGATGCACGTTTTGGTAAAGGAAATGTTAATGCTGCTGAAATGCGACCTGAGCCTATTGCTCAAGTTGATGGCAGAGAAAAAACGCGTATATCAGGTGAAGGCCAGGATACGGGTTTAAATATTACCGGTGATGACTGGGGCCGAGGTAAGAATGTTACTGGCACTGAAGGTATGTCATCAACAAAACGTAATCCGACTATACGGGCGAGCAACTCAATGGCGGCCATGCAAGAAATGGCGGCAATTGCACAAAAGCGCAATGAAGAAATTGCGGTACCTAATAGCAAGGTTACCGGTGGTAGTGGTAATACGGATAAAGGATCTTTAATTACTTATTCTGGAGGTGCACGCGGATAATCGAGGAGTAGTCCGAGATTAATCACGACACACGATCATTATGTTGAATAGTCGCAGCAAGCAAAAAGCTTCACGCAGCTTGAACCGGAGATTGACCCCATTGGGTCGCCCTGGTGACAGAAGTACGAAGACTGCACATAAAGTAGAGTCCAGTCACTCTGCAAGTGTGTCAGTGAATGCTGCATACATGAAAATTTCGCATGGGCTAACCAATGCACCGGAAAATATGCAGTTATATGCATATGAAAGTAGTGTAAGAGAATCGTTTGATAACATTGTTCCAACGTTGAAACAAATTTCAGCATTGCAACATGAAGCAAATTTTGAGCAACAAGCGCAACAATTAGCGCGCACGCAACTTGGTTTTGAGTTGCCTGACTTGCTATTAAATAATGCCTGGGTGGACCAATTGGATATGCGCAGTTTGTTCGCATGGAGTGTGTTTGAAACTTACCATCGTTTTTGCGATGAGGTTTTCACACATGATCCACTTGGCCAGAACGGTAGTGATGCCAGCTTCCAGAGATTTATCCAGGAATGTGGTTTTCACATGGTTGATGTTTCACCTTGTGCAGATGGCCGTTTGGCGCATGTTATTCGCTATGTATTGCGCATGCCATACAAAGAAGTGCGACGCCGGTCTTATGCTGGGGCAATGTTTGATATTGAAGACAGTCTTGAAAAATGGGTTAAGACAGAATTGCTGCGTTTTCGTGAAGGTAAACCTAATACCCCAGATTCCGCGACACGTTATTTGAAGACAGTGGTTTATCACCACAGTTCTGTTGACCCAAATCATCAAGGTTGTGCAGCACATGGTTCTGATACATCAAAAGCAGCACAAGGTGGTTTAGAACGTTTAATGGCTTTCCAGCAAGCGGTACAAAACACACATTGCTGCGGCGCTTCTATCGATTGCTTGTTAATCGGCATGGACACAGATACAGATAGTATTCGCATTCATATGCCTGATGCGAATGGCAATATTGATTTAGAAAACCATGTTGACAGTTTAGAGGTGTTTGATGCGACCGCCAGCATGAATATGAATGATGCAGAGCAGTGGATAACAGATCATATTCAACAGAAAGGTGGTAACGCACTAACGTCGGGTATGGCACGTTTTATGTCATATCTAATGAAAAACAATATGTCACAAGTGGAATACGTGCGTAGTTACTACGGTGGTTGCTATAGCGACATAGGCCACGCTGAACGGTTTATTGGTGCGGGCATTGGTTTTGAAGAAATACAGTTACGTAACCTGACGTTTTTTTCTTACCTTAATACGGTTGAGGAAGCGGCTACAGATCTAGATGTCGGTATTAGCATATTTACCGGCTTAAATGTTTCGCAAGGACTGCCTGTGCCTATAGTTGTTCGTTACGACTATCACGGTAATGTACCTGGTGCACGTGAACGCGCCGAAGAGCATTGCCAGCGCGTTGCAGATGCATTGCATAACCGTTACAGCGAACTTACGGATCGAGGTATGTTGCACACATTACAAGTCGTACGTGACATTAATGGTGCCGGACAAATTGAGATACTTGATTGTTCAGTTAAAACAAAAGTTGCAGGTGGTCACTAATGAAAATCTGTCAAGTAATGAAACCATTAGTTTCAACTAATCGCATACCAGGTATGGAACATAAACACCTGCAAGTGGTTAAGGATGGTAGTTCAATTGCAGTTGCTGTTGATTCGGTTGGTTGTATACCGGGTGATTGGGTGATTTGTGTAGGTAGTTCAGCGGCACGTGAAGCCGCTGGTAGTAAAGACTATCCGAGTGATTTTACTATTGTCGGCATTATTGATCACTGGGATCCGGATGCTTCGGTATAGGCGATAACGATGGAAATAATGCAGGTTGAAAAACCATTGGTATGTACTCGTCGTGTCGATGGATTAAGAGATATTAGTTTGCGTGTGTTGAGAGACCGCGCAGGTAAACAAGTGGTAGCGGTAGACCCTGTGGGTGCCAGAGAAGGTAACTGGGTGTTCACGGCAAGTGGGTCTGCGGCGAGATATGCGGCATGTGACTTTCGGATTTTAACTGACCTGACTGTCGCAGGCATTATAGATTTTTGGGATGCTGATTTCGATCAGCAAACCAAATAACAGCTACAACAGTTCTGGTTTTAATGCCTGGCAGATGTGGCTTAATTTAAATTTGAAACAATAAGGTCTACGACTTTAAAAATCAGGAGTGTATTAAGATGGCTAATGACAACTATGGTATTGCCTTAGGTATGATTGAAACGCGCGGACTCGTTCCTGCCATTGAAGCAGCTGATGCGATGACTAAGGCGGCAGAAGTACGCATGATAGGGCGTGAATTTGTTGGCGGCGGCTATGTAACAGTATTAGTTCGTGGCGAAACGGGTGCGGTTAACGCTGCAGTACGTGCTGGCGCTGATGCTTGTGAACGTGTTGGGGACGGCCTGGTGGCGGCACACATTATTGCTCGTCCACACAATGAAGTTGAAGCTGTTTTACCCACAGGTAAAGAAGCTTAAGCTAGTTTTATTGTTTCATTAACTTTATAGGAGAAACAGGCCATGGCCAATGATAATTACGGCATCGCTCTAGGTATGATTGAAACGCGTGGACTCGTTCCTGCCATCGAAGCAGCTGATGCGATGACTAAAGCGGCAGAAGTACGCATGATAGGGCGTGAATTTGTTGGCGGCGGCTATGTAACAGTATTGGTTCGTGGCGAAACGGGCGCGGTTAACGCTGCAGTACGTGCTGGCGCAGATGCTTGTGAACGTGTTGGTGACGGCCTGGTGGCGGCACACATTATAGCTCGTCCACACAAAGAGGTTGAACCTGTTTTACCCACAGGTAAATAAGCTTTAGTTAGTGTAATTTACCCTTTTAAACTTATAGGAGATACAGATCATGGCCAATGATAATTACGGCATTGCTCTAGGTATGATTGAAACGCGCGGATTAGTTCCTGCCATTGAAGCAGCTGATGCGATGACTAAAGCAGCAGAAGTACGCATGATAGGGCGTGAATTTGTTGGTGGCGGTTATGTAACAGTATTGGTTCGTGGCGAAACGGGTGCGGTTAACGCTGCAGTACGCGCTGGCGCTGATGCATGTGAACGTGTTGGTGACGGCCTGGTTGCGGCGCACATTATTGCTCGTCCACACAAAGAAGTTGAACCTGTTCTACCAACTGGCAGCACTGCTGATACAGCTGATGCAGCCTAAAGGCACAGGCATTAGTGATAATTGAATTAACAGGAGAATAAAACCATGGCTAACGAAAACTATGGCATTGCCCTGGGCATGATTGAAACGCGCGGACTAGTTCCTGCCATTGAAGCAGCTGATGCGATGACTAAAGCGGCAGAAGTAAGTCTTGTAGGACGTGAATTTGTTGGCGGCGGCTACGTTACAGTGCTCGTTCGTGGCGAAACGGGTGCGGTTAACGCTGCAGTACGTGCTGGCGCTGATGCATGTGAACGCGTTGGTGATGGTCTGGTTGCAGCGCACATTATTGCACGTCCACACAATGAAGTTGAAGGTGTGATTGGCGAAACAGATAATGGTGCATCAGCTAGATAATGACTGGTTTTTGACTAAAAAGATTACGTAACCATGTTTCATATTAACACTGATGAACGCGTATTAGGCTACCTCGGTCGGGCCCTGAGCCTCGAGCTCTCTGCAGTACAGCTTTACAGTACGCAGTCAATGCTTGTTGCTTCTTGGGGTTTGACCGATGTTGCCGATAAACTTCGCGCAGAATCTCGTGAAGAAATGGGCCATGCTGAACGTATCATTAGTCGAATGCTTGCTCTTGGTGTGGCACCTAATGCTTCACAATTGCGTCCGGTTCGACTTGGACGAAACCTGCAAGAGTTATTGCAATATGACTATGCATTTGAGAATGAACTTATAAGTTTATACGATGATGCAACGCGTCATTGTGTAAGTGTTGCTGATTCTGATAACAGGCTGTTTTTTGAAGCGCTTCTTAATGAAGAGAAAGCACATGCAGCTGATTTAACGCAATGGATTCAGGAAGTAAAATCAACTGAAACATAAACATCCACCAAAAATGTCACTTGTTAATGGAGGTGTAAAATGAGCGATCAATGGCAAGAACGTAATAAACCTGCTCGTCTTGAACAGCGATACCTATTCCAGGATTACAGCACGCTGCGTGATTTTCTTGAACGTGCAGCCGGATTGTCAGAGCGTGAAAATTTATTTCCGGATATGGGCTTTGGTAAAGATTATGTCAATATCACCATTTATGCTGATGGAGATAATGAAAAACTAAGTGATAATCATCATCGTTTTGCACAAGAACTCGATAAGCTGTTTAACGTAAAAGAAAACTGAGGCTAGTGAACGATGCCCATTATTGCCCTAGTAGGCAACAAGGGTGGCGCAGGCAAGACCACCTTATCGGTTAATCTTGCCTCAGCGCTAGCAAGACAAACCAGTATCGCTGTGGTTGATGCCGATCCTCAAGGTTCGGCCTTACAATGGCGAGCGTTTGCCGAAAACGACAATGCAATACCCATATATGAAGGTGATGAACAGCTCGAGCAGCAGGCGAGAGATTTGTTACGCGAGTATACGTATGTGTTATTTGATTGCCCTCCTTCGGTACATGCGCCACAGATGAAATCAGTATTGAGTTTCTGTGATCTGGCACTGATACCGGTGCAACCTTCACCCGTGGATCTGTGGGCCACGGTACATATTGAAGATGCTGTCAATCAGGCACTGAAAACGAACACTACGTTGCGGGCCTTGTTGATCATTAATCAATTGGAAACACGAACGACCCTGTCACGATTGGCACGCGATGCCTTATCGGAGATAGGGTTACCCATAGCCAAAACGGCATTGCGACGGCGCGCAATCTATCGAAGCAGTGCGCTAGAAGGCAAGAGTGTATTTGATATGGGGCGACGTGGCGCAGATGCTGCTGACGAACTCGAGCAACTGATCCAGGAGGTACTGGCAGAATGACAACTAATGACAAAACCAGACAAAAACTAGTGGATTCCATGCGTAAGACCAAGGTGTCTGCGACTAAAAAAACAAAGGTCGCAGTTTCCAAGGATACAAGCAATACGCCGGATGGAAATTCACAAACTAAAAATGCGAATAAAATAAAAAAGAAGATGGTGGTAAAAGCAAACAGTCATATGTTAGTTGACCCCTATCGATCTAGAGGGCGCATCTGGCCGGATTGACTTGCTGGGATACATCGATGATTATCAATATATTATCATTAAAATATCGATTGGTATTGAAGTCATAGCCGCTCCACACTAGTCATTACTTGTTTAGTAAGTATAGTGATGGAGAAACATTGGCATGGGTATCATTGAGTTATTATTCTCGTTATACACGACCGATTTCACCGTTCCATCACAAATGGAAATAGACGCAGCCATGAAGCATGCTCAAGAATGTAAAGCAGCCAAAGAGCCGGATGATAGTTGCTTAAACAGTTACCAGAAATATCTTAAGACGAGAGATGAAATGGAATCAGGCTATGTCTACTATCAATGATAGCAGCTATACACCACCGGGAGCAATGCCGGATCATCTTATTCGTTATGCAACATTTCGCCAGTTTCAGGTGTTTGAAGCGATTTATCGCCTAGGTAGTTTTACCCGTGCGGCCGAAGAACTCTTTTTGACGCAACCGACGGTTTCAATGCAGATAAAAAAATTATCAGACGCAATAGGCTTGCCATTATTTGAGCATGTCGGTCGAAATGTTGAACCAACAGAAGCCGGCAAGGAATTGTATGTTGCCTGTCGTAACATGTTTGAAACACTGTCGAACTTGGAAATGAAAATTTCTGATATGCAAGGCTTGAAACGTGGCCGTTTGCGTATGGGCGTTATTACCACAGCAAAATATCTGGCTCCTGAAATGTTGGGTGAGTTCAGCCAGATCTATCCAGGTATAGAGCTTTCCTTAAAGGTTACCAACCGTGAAAACATTATACGTCGCATACGTGCTAATGAAGATGATCTGTATATCATGGGTCAGGCACCAGAAGGTGATGTTGAGGTGGAAGCATTTTCCTTTGCGCCTAATCCACTTGTTGTGATGGCACCGCGTAATCATCCGCTGGTGGGTAAGAAAAATATTAGTTTGGAAGAAATCGCCAAGGAACCATTCATTATTCGCGAACCAGGATCAGGAATTCGTGATGCTATGTTTAAAGCGTTTGATGAAATAGGGACGCGTCCTAGAATACGGATGGAACTGGGTAATAATGAAGCCATCAAACATGCTATTGCAGGTGGTCTGGGATTGTCTGTCTTATCATTTCATACATTGTCACTCGAAGGTGTTGATGGTCCCGTTGCCATTCTCGACGTAAAAGGATTTCCTATCTTACGTGACTGGTATATCGTTTATCCAAAAGGGAAAGAATTATCATTGGTTGCGCAAACATTTTTAGACTTTGTTATCGGTTCTGAGCCAGCGATCCGAGAACGCATGCAAAAAATGTGGCCTAAATTAGAAAGCATTTTAAACGAAAAACAAAAGATCACGTCAAGCAAGAAAAATTCTAACAAGAAAAAGCTTAGCAAGAAATAAACAGCTAAAAAGTAAAAATTACAACCACTTCTATTTGGTGTCTATCTACAACTCCCATCAATAATATCGATGAATAAATATCGTTTAATTTGATCTCTGTAAATATAGTTAAACCTCTTCTTATTGGTAGCTAGCTATAGTATCCATCATTAATATCAATGAGTAATTTATTTTACTCAGATGCATAATATTAAATCGATTTACTCTTGTTATTCTCCGAGTAATTTTATTTTGCAGAGACCGTAAGATATGCAAGTGTTAAATGAAATTAATTTAAGACATAAACGCGGGGATATTTTTGGCGGAGTGACAGCGGCCGTGATTGCTTTACCTATGGCGCTTGCTTTTGGTGTTGCATCAGGTGCTGGTGCTGAATCCGGTTTATATGGTGCAATTCTTGTCGGCTTATTCGCGGCCTTATTCGGTGGCTCACCCACATTGATCTCAGAGCCAACCGGTCCAATGACGGTTGTCTTCACCGCCGTCATCGCAAAGCTTATTGCTTCAGACCCGGTAAATGGAATGGCAATGGCCTTTACTGTCGTAATAATGGCAGGCCTGTTTCAAATTTTGTTTGGTGTAATGAAATTAGGTAAATATGTAACCCTGATGCCTTATACCGTTGTATCCGGTTTTATGTCAGGCATTGGTATCATTCTTATCATCTTACAGATTGGGCCTTTGCTTGGGCAACCTTCGCCAAGTGGTGGTGTCATTGCCGTAATAGAAAATTTACCAACACTGCTTTCTGGTATACAAGCTAACGAAACAATTTTAGCCATATTAACACTGGCGATTCTTTTTCTTATACCAAAGAGTCTTAAACAATATCTTCCTCCTCCATTAGTTGCGTTGGTTGTTTGTACATTGATATCAGTGGTCTTCCTAAGTTCGACAGATATACGACGCATTGGTGAAATACCTACAGGATTGCCTGATCTACAGCTGCCTGTGTTTAGCCCTGAACAGTGGCAAGTAATGTTAATAGATGCCATTGTATTAGGTATGCTGGGATGCATTGATGCCTTACTTACTTCAGTTATTGCCGACAGCATTACTCGCAAACGGCATAATTCAGATAAGGAGTTAGTCGGCCAGGGTATAGGTAATATCATGTCTGGATTATTTGGTGGTTTACCGGGTGCCGGTGCGACCATGGGGACAGTTGTCAGTATTCAGGCTGGGGCACGAACTGCTTTATCAGGTCTTATAAGAGCAGGAATATTACTCATAGTGATCTTATGGGCGGCTGATTTAACTTCCGTAATACCCTTGGCGGTATTAGCCGGTATCGCGTTAAAAGTGGGCATTGATATTATTGACTGGAGCTTTCTTAAACGTGCGCATCTTATTTCTGGAAAAGGTGCATTGATTACATACGGTGTAATACTATTGACAGTTTTTGTTGATCTGATTGCAGCAGTAGGTATTGGATTATTTGTTGCCAATGTTATGACAATTACAAAACTATCCGAGTTGCAGGAAAACGATGTTAAAGCGGTCACCGATCCTGATAATACAGATTTGGACTTATCATCACGCGAAAAAGAAATATTAAGAGATGCTAAAGGTAAAATTCTGTTGTTGTATTTACGTGGAACAATGATTTTTGGTAGCTCGAGAGCGATTACCCGTAAAAATTCACAAATTGGTGGTTGCCATACGCTTGTTGTCGATATTACTGATGTTAAACATCTTGGTGTTTCGGCAGCTTTAGCTCTTGAAGAATCTATTCTTGAAATGATTAATGCCGGGCGTTCGGTTTATATCGTTACGACTAAAGAACAAGCTCTAGAACGACTTGGTAAGCTGGATGTTCTTAAATATATACCTGAAGAGAATATTATTATGGGCAGACAGGCTGCGCTGGAACGTATTAGTACAAAGCAGTTAGAGAGGTTACATACGAATTATGATGAAAATGTGTCTGTAGCCAGTGTCTGATTAAGTAAAGCACTCAAAATAGTAAATAAGGAAAGGGGAATATTTTATGTTAATGCCCAATCGGCTTTATCCTCATTTGTCTTATGAAATTATAACTGATGTTGCACAGGTTATTGATAATCATCTTAGAAATGATTGGGTTATCAGGATCGAATATACAGAAGAAGTTGAATATTTAAATACAAGTTGGCATCAATGGGGTGAAGCGTTCTTTAATATTACTGACATTTCTGCTGTGATCGATTGCATTCGTTCTTGTCATATGAATAACCAACTTTGCGCGATACGTTTGCATGCAGAGAAATTTCACCCCAGAAGCATTTTCTATTTTTGCGTTTGTCAATGATAATGAAATACGAAGGGATTCTAAGGTAAAAAATAATAGGTTTTTTTAAAATTTAAAAGCTCTTGCGGTTACTACTTACTGATAGTAAAGCTGATAAGATCCACACAATCTTTATTGTGCAATACCCTGGCGGAGTTTGTCTTTGTATTGTTGGTATCGATCCAGCATGTCACGCCAGACCGGCCCCGGTTTGCCATTACCAACAGCCTGACCATCGAGATGCGTCACCGGCAGGATCTCCTTGGTGGAACTGGTCACCCAAATCTCGTCGGCCTCGCGCAGCATCTGCATGCTGATATCGGCCTCCTCGCAATCCAGGCCGTTATCGGCGGCGATCTCGAGTATCAGGTCACGGGTGATCCCGGGTAACAGGCATTCGTCTTTGCGCGGTGTGATGATGCGGCCGTTGTGAACAATAAAGACGTTACTCGCCGCGCCCTCGGTGACCTGATCATCGCGGTAGAGGATGGCCTCGGCGGCCCCGGCCTCGCGTGCGACCTGGCGCATCAGGGTATTAGGTAGTAGGGCGATCGACTTGATGTGGCAGTAACGCCAGCGGATGTCATCGTGGCTGATGGCTGCGATGCCGTTTTCCAGTTGCTCATCCGGCACAGGTGACATCGGTGTCGCCATGACGAATACGGTTTGTTTGACCTCATCGGGAAACACGTGATCGCGTTTTGCGGCACCGCGAGTGACCTGTAAATAGATCGACAAATCGCCGTTGTTCTCGCTGTTGCGCTTGACGATCTCCTCCAGCACCTGGCCCCATTGCAGGCGGTCGAGTGGATTGGCCAGGCGGATGCCGGCCAGGCTGTTATCGAGGCGTTGCAGGTGCTGCTCGAGGCGGAGCAGGCGTCCGCCGTAGGCCGGGATCACTTCATAGACGCCATCAGCAAAGACAAAACCACGGTCCAGGACCGAGACCCGTGCCTCGTCGGCAGGCAGGTACTCGCCGTTTAAATAGACAATAGCCATAGATCAGGAAAACAGGCCCTTGAGGAATAGTGTGATGGCGTCGATAAGACGTTTCCACCAACCACCCTCTTTTACCTCATGCAGGGCAAGCAGTTCCCGGCTGGCAATGACCTTGTCATTCAGGCTGATATCAACGGTGCCGAGGGCAGCATGTTTGATAACCGGGGCCTCGATAAGGGAGGCATAGCTGATGCTGGGCTTGAGTTTCTGATAGCTGCCGCGCGGTACGGTGATGAACAGGTCCTCTTGCAGACCGAGTGCCAGTGTATCCTCCCGGCCCTTCCAGACCTTGGCTTCACTGAGTGTCTTGCCACCTTCATAGAGGCGATGGGTGCGATAAAAGCGGAAGCCGTAATTGAGCAGTTTTTTTGATTCCTGTTCGCGGGCACGTTCACTGCTTGCGCCGAGTACCACGGATATCAGGCGCATATCCTCACGCAAGGCCGAGGCGACGAGGCAAAAACCGGCGGATTCGGTGTGGCCTGTCTTGATGCCATCAACGCTCTCATCATGCCAGAGCAACTTGTTGCGATTGTACTGGGTGATGTTGTTATAGGTGAATTTCTTATCCGAGTACCATTTGTAATGATCGGGAAAGTCACGGATCAGGGCACGGGCCAGTTTGGCCAGGTCATGCGGGGTAGTGAAGTGTTCTTTATCGGGCAGACCGGTACTGTTAACAAAGTGCGAGGCTGTCATGCCCAGGCGCACGGCATACTGGTTCATGAGCGATGCGAAGGTTTCTTCACTGCCGGCGACATGTTCAGCAATAGCGACCGTGGCATCGTTACCGGACTGGATAATAATACCCTTGAGCAGGTCTTCGACGCTGACTTGCGTATTGACCTCAACGAACATCCGCGAGCCCGGCATGCGCCAGGCCTTGTTACTGATGGTGACCTTGTCTTCGAGGCTGATATTACCGGCGCGTAGCTCATGGGCGACCACGTAGGTAGTCATCATCTTCGTCAGGCTGGCCGGTTCCATCTGCTGGTCGCCATTTTCCTCGGCGATGATCTGACCACTATTGAAGTCCTGTAGCACATAGCCCTTGGCGGCGAGTTGCGGCGCGGCTGGCACAGCCTGCGGGGCGGCGCTCAACAGGGACGCGCAGAGGATGAGAAAAATGGCGGTAATTGCTTGAAAACGGGTTTGTGAACGCATCATAGAATTAGTCGGGTTATCCAATATAGACACCACCATTGTAGCCGCTTGCAGTGGCTGTGGCCAATATGGGCCGGAGATCAGTCGCTGACGACGTGGCTATTGTGAATACCGAGCGAGACGAGTTTACCCACCAGCTGGTCAGCGGAGTTGGTATCAAGGATCGGTCCGAGGCGTACCCGGTAGACGGTATTGCCATTCTGTTCGACCGGACTGATCTGGGTGTTGCCAAAGGCGGCATCGAGCAGCTTGTGGCGCAGGCGTTCAGCATTGTCACGACTGAGAAAGGCGCCGACCTGCAGGTACATGCTGATGGCCTTGTCTGCCGTTTCGTCATTGGCTTCATTGGCCTCGTGCGGCGGTGTTTCGTCACGTGCAGCGAGAACTGTCTCGGTATCCGGCGTTGGCTGGCTGGGGTCTATAGCGCGTATCTCCACAAAACCGGTGCCTTTGCCGAGGATGCCGAGGCGGTGGGCAGCGGCGTAGGAGAGGTCGATGATACGATTGTTGTGGAAGGGACCACGGTCATTAACCTTGACGATGACCTTGCGGCCATTGTTCAGATTGGTAACCTCTACATAAGTGGGTAAGGGCAGGGACTTATGCGCGGCGGTCATGGCATACATGTCATAACGCTCGCCGCTTGATGTCTTGCGGCCATGAAACTTGGTGCCATACCAGGAGGCGATGCCCTTTTTGGTATAGCCGGCGCTGTCTTGCATGACATGGTAACGTTTGCCGAAGACTTTATAGGAGGCCGGGTTACCATAACGACTAGGTGCCTCCTCACGTGGTATGGCATCGGGTACGTTGGACAGGTCACGGTATCCACTTGGTGCGCTATCCTCTTCATCAAAGAGGTAGCTGCTGCCACCGCAGGCGTTCAGGCCGGCACAAGCCAGTAGGAGGACGATTTTTCTCAAAGGCTTAACCATGTGAATCAGCCTGTTTCATTTCGTCGCGGCGTGCGCGAATGGCTTCCGATAATTGGTAAACGGCCATGGCATACAGGGCGCTGTGATTATAACGGGTAATGGTATAGAAATTATCCAGTCCCAACCAGTGTTCCAGACCCTCATCACCTTCCAGATTGATCATCGCCGCCTGTTGCTGGTCGTCGAGTGTTACGAGGATATCCCCGATGCCCTGTTGACGGAGTTCGCTCAGTGCATGCGAGGGTTTGAGGTCATCTTCGCTGAGCAGGGCCTTGTTAGTGACCGCACTGACATCAACGCGCTGGGTTACGTGTTCACCGCTCTTCCAGCCATGCATCTTGAAATAGTTGGCGACACTGCCAATCGCATCGGCGGCATCGTTCCAGATATCGCGTCGACCATCAGCATTAAAATCCACCGCGTAATGACGATAGCTGCTGGAGATAAACTGTGGCTGGCCCATGGCGCCGGCATAGGAGCCGAGCAGACTCATCGGGTCGACTTTTTCCTCGCGGGTCATGAGCAGGTAGTGTTCCAGCTCACTGCGGAAGAACTTGCTGCGTGGTGGGTAGTCGAAGGCCAGGGTCGAGAGGGCATCGATGACCCGGAAGCTGCCCTTGTGGCGACCGTAACGGGTCTCGACGCCAATGATGGCGACGATCACGGCCGGGTCCACGCCGTATTCCTGTTCGGCTCGCTGTAACAGTTCGGCATGGCGGTCCCAGAATTCTATACCGCCCTCGATGCGTGACTCGGTGAGAAAGATCGGTCGATAGTCCTTCCAGGCCTTTTTCTCTGCCGGTCGCGAAATGGCCTTGATAATGGAGGGTTTGATCCTGGTATCGGCGAACCAGCGCTGCAGGTCCTGCTCGGCAAAATCATGGCGGTCGCGCATTTCCTTGATAAAGGCCTGTACCTCACTGCGCTCGGTAATCGCCGCTGCCTGCATGGGCGGGCTGAGCAGGCCAAACAGGGCCAATGAGAAGATTATTTTCTGGTGTAGTGACATGGGTGTCTCTTTAAATATGTAAACATGTTTATTGTGACAACAATTTTCGGTGAGTGTGCACTGACATGAGGATACCGAAAGCAATCATCAAGGTCACCATCGATGTGCCCCCGTAGCTGACAATGGGCAGCGGCAGACCCACCACCGGCAACAAGCCGGTGACCATGCCGATGTTGACAAATATGCTGAAGAAGAAGGTGATCGCGATACTCCCGGCGAGCAGTCGACCAAAGGTATCCTGAGCCTGAGCGGCAATGTACAGGCCTCGGGCAATCACGAACAGGTACATCAGTAATAGCACGACTACCCCCATCAGGCCAAACTCCTCACCGTACACGGCAAAGATAAAGTCAGTGGAACGTTCCGGCAGGAACTCGAGGTGTGACTGGCTGCCGTTCAGCCAGCCCTTGCCATAGGTGCCACCGGAACCAATTGCGATCTTGGACTGCACGATATGCCAGCCGGCACCGAGTGGGTCGTTCTCCGGGTTCAGGAAAGTCAGAACCCGACGGCGCTGGTAGTCGTGCATGAAGTACCAGAGCAGCGGCGCAGCGGCCACGGCGGTGAAGATCGAGGCGAACACGAAGCGCCAGCGGATACCGGATAAGAGTATGACGAAGACCCCGGAACTGGCGATGAGCAGCGCGGTGCCGAGGTCAGGCTGTTTGGCGATGAGCAGGGTCGGTACGATGATCAACAGGCCACAGACGAGAATCCGCTTCGGACGTGGAGGCAGGGCGGCATCGTTCAGATACCAGGCCAGCATCATCGGCAGGGTGATCTTGATGATCTCGGATGGTTGGAAGCGAAACAGCCCAAGGTCCAGCCAGCGCTGCGCGCCCTTACTGACCACACCAAAGCCGGAGAGTACCGCGATCAGGAGGATGACGCCGATACCAAACAGCCATGGGGTCCAGAACTGGAGTTGCCGTGGAGGAACCTGGGCAATAATAAGCATGATGCCAAAGGCCACGCCAAGGCGGGTCAGTTGGCGATAAATGATGTCGATGTTCTGGTTGCTGGCGCTGTAGAGGATCACCAGGCCGAGGCTGGCAATCATAAGCAGGCCAACCAACAGGGTCAGGTCGATGTGCAGGCTACGGGCGATACTGAAGCCACGGCTATGTCTGGATTGATAGCCCTCCAGCATTTATTGATTCCTCAGCAAATAATAATCGATTAGTTTACGCGCAATGGGTGCCGCCGTCGCACTACCGCTGCCGGCATTCTCGGCGATCACGGCAATAGCGATCTGCGGGTCCTCGGCCGGGGCGAAGGCGATAAACAGCGAATGGTCGCGCAGACGCTCATCGAGCTCCTCTGCCTCGTATTCCGCGTCCTGGGCGACACCAAATACCTGTGCGGTACCGGTCTTACCGGCGATGGTGTATTTTGCCCCGGCGCCGCTGCGTCGAGCCGTGCCCCGCTCACTGTGCATGACGCGGGTCATGGCGTGAATGATGCGGTGCCAGTGCGCCGGGTCTTTTAATTCGATCGGTTTTAGGTATGTGGTCTCGCGCAAGACCGGTTCACTGTCGGCGCTCGCCTGCGTGGCATGCAGGACATTGGGTTGTACGCGTTGGCCATGCATGGCCAGCGTGGCCGTGGCACTGGCCAGTTGCAGCGGTGTGGTCAGGGTGAAGCCCTGACCGATACCGGTGATCAGGGTCTCACCCGGGAACCAGGCCTGGCGCCGTTCGCGACGTTTCCAATCGGCCGATGGCATCAACCCGGTCAACTCACCAATGATGTCGATACCGGTTTTCTGGCCGAAGCCGAAGCGGATCATGAAGTCGTGGATACGATCAATCTTGAGGCGGTGCGCGAGTTCGTAGAAATACACATCACAGGATTCGACAATGGCCACGTCCAGATCGGTCTCACCATGGCCCTGCTTTTTCCAGTCACGGTAACGGTGATCATCACCCTGTAATTCATACCAGCCGGGGCAGAAGGTGCTTTGCTTGCCGAGGCCGGCCTCAAGGCCGGCCAGGCCAATGAAGGGCTTGACGGTCGAGCCCGGGGGATACTGGCCAAGCAGGCTGCGGTTAAACAAGGGTTTGTCTTTTGAGGTGCGCAGGGCCTGGTAACTCTTGTTGTCGATCCCGGTCACAAAGGGGTTCGGGTCATAACCGGGTTTGCTCAGCAGGGTTAGTACCTCGCCGCTCTTCGGTGCCATGGCGACGATAGAACCACGGTATTTGCCGAGGGCGCGGTCGGCGAGGGCCTGCATCTCGATATCGATATTCAGATAGAGGTTCTTGCCTGGTATGGCGGGGGTCTCGTTCAATATGCGCAGGGTACGTCCCTGTGCATTGACCTCGGCTTCCTGAAAACCGACCTGACCGTGCAGGATATCTTCATAGGAACGTTCAACACCAAGTTTACCGATATGTGTGGTGGCACTGTAGTTGGCATTGTCGATGCGCTGCAGCTCGGTCTCATCGATGCGACCGACGTAACCGATGACGTGTACACCGAGTTTGCCGCGTGGATAGTAACGGATCAAACGTGCCTCGATATCGACACCTGGAAAGCGGTAGCGGTTCACGGCAAAGCGGGCAACCTCTTCCTCGTTAAGTCGAAAACGTAACGGCACACTGTCAAAGCGACGTTTTTGTTTTATCAGGCGCAGAAAGTGTTCGATGTCTTCATCGCTGATGGCAATGATTTTACGCAAGCGACTGAGCGTGTCATCCATATTGGAGACTTGCTCAGGGGTCAGTTCGAGACTGAAGGAGGGGATATTCTCCGCAAGTAAAACACCATTGCGGTCATATATCAGGCCGCGGGTTGGGGGAACCGAGACGATCTTGACGCGGTTTTTATGCGACAGCGTTTCATAGTGCTCATGGTTAATAACCTGCAGGTAGACAAGGCGTGAGACGATGGTGAGCATAAGGAGAACAATGATAACAAAGGCAATGACCGCCCGTTGGCCAAACAGATGTGTTTCGCGGGCGTGGTCCTTAATCGTCAGGTATCTGGGCATGCCTACTGGACCCGGAAGTGACGACGTATGCCTCGCATAACAACAAACAACCATGGCCACAAGGCAGCACTAATCAGTGAGGGTAGCCAGTAAGTCCAGCTACGCGGTGGTGTGTTGATGATGCCGTGTATCCAGAGGTTGATCATTTCAGCCATTGCCACCAGTACCAGTATGGCAAAGGCCTGTTGCATGAGTGGAAAGACCCGAATGCGTTGATGTAACTTGAGTGTCAAGAAGGCAACAATGGCCAGGGACAGTGCGTGCTGGCCAAGCAGGCTACCGGTGGTGACGTCCAACATCAGACCAGCAAGCCAGGCCCAACCGATGCCGATTCGATCCGGCAAGGCCATACACCAGTAAATCAGTACCAGGGTGACCCATTCAGGACGAATATGTTGTGCCCATTCCGGCAGGGGCAGCATGGCGAGCAACAGGGCGACAATAATGCTCGCCAGAATAATGCCGCCACCTTTATGTTGTATCGGTGGCATCAGCCTTTGCTCCCGCCCACATCAGACTGCATGGGTTCATCGAGTGGATTCTCTGCAGGCCAGACCAGCAGGACCTCGCGGCTGCGTTGTATGTGTGCGGTAGGCTCGGCAATCACGTGCAGGTAGGCACGTCCGGGAATATTATTGGTACTGGAGACCCGCGCCACCGGGTAACCGGCCGGGAAGCGGCCGCCGAGTCCGGAACTGACCAGCAGGTCACCTTCCTGCAAGAGTGTGTTGCTAGGTATGTGCAGGAGTTCCAGTTCATTCGGGCGACCGGTGCCAACGGCAATGGCGCGCTGGCCGGTACGGTTCATCTGGATAGGCAGGGCATGGCTCGGATCGGTGATCAGCATGGCGATGCTGGAATAGCGACTGACGTGAATGACCTGACCGATGATGCCGTCAGCATCAAGCAGTGGCTGGCCGATGTAGACGCCACTGTTACTACCCTTGTTAATGACGATCTGGCGTGTAAAGGGGTCCAGGTCGACGCGTAACAACTCCGCGATCAGAACCTTGTCACCAACCTTGAAAGACGAGTCGAGCAAGGTTCGCAGGCGCATATTCTCGGCTTCGATCGCTGAGAACTTTTGTAACTGACCCTTGAGTAACAGATTCTTGGTGCGGAGTTCTTCATTTTCAGACAAGAGATGTGCACGCGTAGAAATATTTTCATCGATGCTATCAATAATAACAAACGGCAGATCGATCGCCTGCCGCAAAGGCTCCAGAATTAGACTAAGGCCGGAGCGTAAATTCTCAAGATATTGATAGCGGTGATCCATTGTCATCATAACAATAGATATGATGACAAACAGGATCAGGCGTGCGCTGAGCAGTGGGCCTTGTGAAAAAAGCGATTTGATAGTTGCTTCCCGTCTCGCACCTTATTCCAGATCAAAGATGTCGATACTATGTTCATCGATCATCTCAAGTACTCGGCCACCGCCACGTGCAACACAAGTCAAAGGATCCTCGGCAACGATAACGGGCAGGCCGGTTTCTTCCGAAAGTAGTTTATCCAGATCTCGTAACAGTGCACCACCACCCGTCAGTACCATACCGCGTTCAGCAACATCAGAACCAAGTTCTGGTGGCGTTTGTTCGAGTGCGGTTTTAACGGCACTGACGATACCTGACAGGGGCTCCTGCAAGGCCTCAAGTATCTCGTTACTGTTCAGGGTGAAACTGCGCGGCACACCTTCGGCGAGGTTGCGACCCTTAACCTCAAGTTCCTTGACTTCATTGGCAGGGAAAGCCGCACCAATTTCGAGTTTGATCTTCTCGGCGGTGGATTCACCGATGAGACTGCCGTAGTTACGACGCACATAACTGATAATGGCTTCATCGAAGCGGTCACCACCGATACGAACTGAGGCAGAGTAAACAATACCGTTCAGAGAGATCACGGCGACTTCGGTAGTACCACCACCAATGTCGAGTACCATGGAGCCTTGTGCTTCACCGACAGGCATGCCGGCACCGATCGCGGCGGCCATTGGTTCGTCGATGAGATAGACTTCACGCGCACCGGCACCGAGTGCTGACTCGCGAATCGCGCGACGTTCGACCTGTGTTGAACCACACGGTACACAGACAACAACACGAGGACTGGGGCGGAAGAATTTTGTTTCATGCACTTTATGAATAAAGGCCTGCAACATTTTTTCGGTGACGTTGAAGTCGGCAATTACTCCATCCTTGAGCGGGCGAATGGCAGTGATGTTACCCGGTGTGCGACCGAGCATCATTTTTGCCTCGGCACCGACGGCAGCGATGCTCTTCGCGCCACTGCTGCCTCGGTCCTGACGAATGGCCACTACCGAGGGTTCGTTGAGGACGATCCCCTGGCCGCGTGCATAAATAAGGGTGTTGGCGGTACCAAGGTCGATGGAGAGGTCGGTAGAGAAAAGGCCGCGTAAAGAGTTTAACATGCTGTTATTTGTCCCGTTTATACTGGAATACTGCTTAAATATTCCGCTACTCTATCAATGCGCAGGGTTTTGGGCAAGGCGCTAACTGTGATAAGTTTCGCATCCTGAATCTGCTATGAAAGTTTTCCCGAACGGGCCCCTGAGAACGGAGTTGATATGTCCCTGAGTCGTGACGATGTCGAAAAGATCGCCCACCTGGCGAGGTTGGCCATTAGTGAGGCGGATATTCCGGATTATGCGAGTGATTTGTCGAATATCCTGGGCCTGGTCGATCAGATGGAGGCGGTGGCTACCGATGCCGTCACCCCGATGGCGCATCCATTGAACATGGCGCAACGTCTGCGCCCGGATGTGGTGACCGAGGCCGACCAGCGTGATCGGTTTCAGGAAAACTCGCCGAGTGTTGAGAATGGCCTGTTCCTGGTACCACAGGTCCTTGAGTGAGCCAGGGTGAGGCCGGAGACCTGTCCGGTCTGCACATACCTTTATATACCTAATCAGTTAATTGAAGCCGCATGCATAACAAGACCATTAGTGAATTAGCCGCCGCGCTACGCGCCGGGGAGTTTTCCAGCGAGGAGCTGACCCGCGCTTATCTTCAGCGTATTCAGGCACTTGACCCGCAGCTTAACAGCTATATCAGTGTGACCGAAGAACCGGCCCTGGTCATGGCGCGCGCCGCCGATGCCCGCATCAAGGCCGGTGACGCATCACCGCTGACCGGCATCCCGATCGCGCAAAAGGACATTTTTTGCACCGAGGGTGTGAAAACCAGTTGTGGTTCGCGCATGCTGGATAACTTCATCTCGCCGTATAACGCCACCACCGTCGAGCGGTTCAATGCCGATGGTGCCGTGCTGCTTGGCAAGACCAATATGGACGAATTCGCCATGGGGTCGTCGAATGAGACCAGTTTCTATGGCCCGGTACGCAACCCATGGAACACCGACACCGTACCCGGCGGCTCCTCCGGTGGCGCGGCCGCCTGTGTCGCAGCCCGTCTGGCCCCGGCCGCCACGGGTACCGATACCGGTGGTTCGATCCGCCAGCCAGCCGCGCTGTGTGGCATTACCGGCCTGAAACCGACCTATGGGCGTGTTTCCCGCTACGGCATGATTGCCTTTGCCTCGAGTCTTGACCAGGCCGGGCCGATGACGCGTAGCGCCGAGGATGCCGCCATTATGCTCAATACCATGGCCGGTTTTGATGTGCGCGACTCGACCAGTGTCGATCGCGAGGTGCCGGATTACACCGCCAGCCTGAACGATTCTATCGAGGGCCTGAAGATAGGCCTGCCGAAGGAATATTTCGGTGAGGGCCTGGACCCCGAGGTCGGCAAACAGGTCGAGGCCGCGATTAAGGAGTTCGAGGCGCTGGGCGCCACGGTGCAGGCGATCAGCCTGCCGAATACCCACCTGGCCGTGCCGACCTACTATGTGGTTGCGCCGGCCGAGTGTTCCTCGAACCTGTCGCGCTTTGACGGTGTACGCTTTGGTTATCGCTGCGACAACCCGGTTGACCTTGAAGATATGTACAAACGTTCGCGCGGTGAGGGCTTCGGTGCCGAGGTCAAGCGCCGCATCATGATTGGCACCTATGCGCTGTCTGCCGGTTATTACGACGCCTATTACCTGAAGGCGCAGCGTATTCGCCACCTGATCAGTAATGATTTCAAACAGGCCTTTGAACAGGTCGATGTCATTATGGGGCCGACCTCGCCGGACGTGGCCTTTGGTCTGGGTGAAAAGGCCGATGACCCGATCACTATGTATCTGTCGGATATCTACACGATCGCCTGCAACCTGGCCGGTCTGCCGGGCATGTCGGTGCCGGCGGGCTTTGCCAGGGGCCTGCCGGTAGGGCTGCAGATGATCGGCAATTATTTTGACGAGGCGCGCCTGCTCAATGTGGCGCACCGCTTCCAACAGGCCACCGACTGGCATACGCGCGTGCCGGAAGCCTTTAAATAGCAGTTATTATTGATGAAAGATAAACGCCCAACGCAAAGGCACTTGGCTCACAGAACGCTTTCAGCGTTCATTGTGAGTACCCTACCCGTACCGGGTCAGGGCAAGGTTGCAAAGTCTTTATTAAAAAATCTCTGCGGTTTTTGCATTCTCGGCGTCTCTGCGTTGTAAGAGGGTTAAAAAGATGGATTGGGAAGTTGTTATCGGGCTGGAAATTCATGCCCAACTCGCCACCCGGAGCAAGATCTTTTCCGGTGCCTCGACCACCTATGGTGCAACACCGAATACCCAGGCCTGTGCCGTCGACCTGGGTTTGCCTGGCGTCTTGCCGGTGCTGAACGAGGAGGCGGTGCGCATGGCAGTGAAGTTTGCCCTGGCCACCGGTGCCGAGATCGGCCGCAAGAATGTCTTCGCACGTAAAAACTATTTTTACCCCGATCTGCCGAAGGGCTACCAGATCAGCCAGATGGACCTGCCTATAGTCGGCAAGGGCACGCTGGACATTCGTCTCGAAGACGGCACGGTGAAAACGGTTGGCCTTACCCGTGCCCATCTTGAGGAAGATGCGGGTAAATCCCTGCACGAAGACTTCCATGGCATGACCGGTATCGACCTGAACCGTGCCGGTACACCCTTGCTGGAGATCGTCTCGGAACCGGACATGCGTTCGGCGAAAGAGGCCGTCGCCTACATGAAAAAGATCCACTCCTTGGTGACCTATATTGGCATCTGTGATGGCAACATGGCCGAGGGTTCTTTCCGCTGTGATGCCAATGTCTCGGTGCGGCCGAAGGGTCAGGCCGAATACGGCACGCGTGCCGAACTGAAGAACCTCAATTCCTTCCGTTTCGTCGAGCGGGCGATCAATCTCGAGGTTGAGCGCCAGATTGAAGTCATCGAAGACGGTGGCCAGGTCATACAGGAGACCCGCCTCTACGATGCCGACAACAACGAGACCCGCTCGATGCGTTCCAAGGAAGAGGCCAATGATTATCGTTACTTCCCGGACCCGGACCTGTTGCCGGTGATCATCGATGACGAGACCATTGAGGCCGTGCGTGCGACCCTGCCGGAATTGCCAGATGCCAAGCAGCAACGTTTTGTCAGTGAGTATGGTCTATCGGATTACGATGCCGAGGTTCTGACCAGCAGCCGTGAACAGGCCGATTTCTACGAGGCCGTGGTCAAGGCCGCCGGGGGCGAGGCAAAGACTTGTGCCAACTGGGTCATGGTCGACCTCACCGGTGCCCTCAATAAGGTCTCACAAGGGCTAGCTGAAAGTCCGGTGAACGCCGCGCAACTGGGTGGCCTGGTCAGGCGTATCGCCGACAAGACCCTCTCCGGCAAGCTCGCCAAGCAGGTCTTTGAGGCGATGTGGGCCGGTGAGGGTGATGCCGATAGCATCATTGAGGACAAGGGCCTGAAGCAGGTCACCGATACAGGGGCTATCGAAAAGGTCGTCGACGAGATCATCGCCAGCAACCCGCAACAGGTCGAGCAGTATCGTGCGGGCAAGGACAAGGTCTTCGGCTTCTTTGTCGGCCAGGTCATGAAGGTCATGCAGGGCAAGGCCAACCCGGCCCAGGTCAACGAGCTGCTGAAGGAAAAGCTGAAGGGCTAGTCCTGAACGGCCTCGCCACAGGCCGGGCAGTTGGAGTCCTTGCGCAGGTTCATGGTTCGCCACTCCATGCGCAGGGCGTCGAAGACCTGCAATTTGCCGGCCAGGGTCTCGCCGAGATCAAGCAGGAGCTTGAGCGCCTCGAGGGCCTGCAGGCTGCCGAGCACACCAACTACCGGCGCGAGCACGCCATTCTCTGAGCAGCTGGTATTCTCCTCCCCCGTGTCCTGGTACAGGCATTGGTAGCAGGGGGCGTCGTCCTCATCACAACGAAACACGCCGAGCTGACCCTCCATACGGATCGCCGCGGCCGAGACCAGTGGTTTGCGCTCGGCGAGGCAGGCGCGGTTGACCATAAAGCGCGTGGCAAAGTTATCACTGCCATCGAGGACCACATCCACCCCGGCAATCGCCTTACCAAGTTCGGCCTCGTCGAGACGGGCATTAATCGTGTTGATAGTAATCAGCGGGTTGATGGCCTGCAAATGAGTCTTCGCCGAGTCGGTCTTGGCGCGGCCGATGTCTGCGGTGCTGTGCAGGATCTGACGCTGCAGGTTGGATAAGTCGACGTCATCAAAATCGACCAGGGTCAGTGTACCGACGCCGGCAGCGGCCAGGTATAGGGCCAGCGGTGAGCCGAGGCCGCCCAGGCCAAGGATCAGGGCATGCGAGTCGGCCAGTCGCTGCTGACCCTCAATACCGACTTGCGGCAGCATGATCTGGCGACTATAGCGCAGGAGTTCATCATCGTTCATAGGGCACAGGGTAAAGACAAAAGGCGAAAGATAAAAGTGTCAGATATTTGTTTTACCGCAAAGGTCGCGAAGGGACGCGAAGGAAAGGCTTATATACTTAAAAACCCTCGTCATACTGGCGCATGCCAGTATCCCGCATGTTGATTTAGAATACTGGATTTCGGCCTGCACTTAGATCATCTTCGATGATCATTAAGTACTTACTGAACCTTGTTCTGGTCGCGCCGGAATGACGTGCCTGTACAGGCATACCGGCCTGCATTGATTTTTCGTCGCGTTACTTTGCGACCTTTGCGGTTAATGCTTTTAACGTCAGAGGTACTTTCGCCAGTGGTTCGGGCGCTCGTCACGGCAACCGTGGGGCAGGCGCTGGTAACGATCAATAAAGATATCCCGGGTCGTTTTGCTGTCGTGAACATGGCCCATGTTCACGCGCTGGGTTTCTTCGGTGTAGTAATAAAGGGAACGACGCAGCTTGTTGAACAGGCTGTTATCGAGATGAAAGCCGACCTCGATGAGGGCATTCTCAGTGATTTGTAGAGACAGGTTGCGCAGGTCATAACTGACCTGCAGGCAGATGGCCGAGACCGGGTGCAGGCCAACAATACCCTCGACGTCAGCGAGCAACAACATGGCGGCGTGCGCCGGTGCCGCGTCCTTTGCATGCAGGCTGCAAAAGTGAATCTCGCGGTGCTTGGTATAGTCGCGATGCGCATTATCCATACCCTCATCCTAGAACGACGGGACAAATATGCAAGGGTTTTTTGTCGGCAATCAGGGCAGGCGGGCGAGGCTGAGGCGGTCATTTTGGCCGCTATCTTGCAGGGTTTTCGCCTCGGCATAACCGGCGGTGGTAAACAGCTCGCGCAGGTGTTGGCCCTGGTCGTAGCCGTGTTCGATGAGCAGCCAGCCACCGCTGACCAGGTGGTGTTTGGCCTGGTCGAGGATCAGGCGAATGGCATCGAGACCGTCCTCACCGGCAACCAGCGCCAGGCGTGATTCGAAACGCACATCCCCCTGCTCGAGGTGGGGGTCTGCGGCGCGGATATAGGGCGGGTTACTGACGATCATCTCGAATTTTTCGCCCTCGTCGAAGGCGCTGCACCAGTCGCTGTGGCGGAACTCGATATTATTCAGCCCGAGTTTGTGGGCATTGGCCTGGGCCACGGCCAGCGCCGCGGTGGAGAGGTCGCAGGCGACGATCCGGCAGCGTGGCCGTTCGCTGGCGATGGCCAGCGCAATGGCACCACTGCCGGTGCCGAGATCGGCAATCTGCCAGTTGGCGTCTGCCGGAATGTGTGCGAGTGCCTGTTCGACCAACAGTTCGGTATCGGGTCGCGGGATCAGGGTGTCGGCGCTGACCTGCAGGGGCAGGGACCAGAACTCGCGTTCTCCGGTCAGGTGCGCGACCGGCTCACCGGCGGCACGGCGGGCGACGAGCAGGTTGAAGGCCTGTTCGGTCTCGGCATCGACCTCGGCCTCGGCATAGGCACGCAGGTAACTACGCGACTTGTGCAGGGCGTGAGAGAGCAGTACCTCGGCATCAAGTCGCGGGCTGCCCGAGTCGGTAAATTGACGGATAGCCTCTTCAAGCAGTGTGTCGATGCGAGTCATATTAGACGTCGTTAATCGCCCATGGCGGCGAGCAGGTCGGCCTGATATTCGTGGCGCAGTGGCTCAATAATCTGGTCCAGGTCGCCTTCCATGATGTCGTCGAGTTTATAGAGGGTCAGGTTGATACGGTGATCGGTCATGCGCCCCTGTGGGAAGTTGTAGGTGCGGATGCGCTCGGAACGGTCACCACTGCCGATAAGGTTACGGCGCTGCTCGGCCTGCTCGCTTTGTTGTTTGTCTTGCACCGTACTCAGCAGACGTGCCTGCAATAGTGACATGGCCTGTGCACGGTTCTTATGCTGGGAACGCTGGTCCTGGCACTCGACGACGGTGCCGGTCGGCAAATGAGTGATGCGGATCGCCGAGTCGGTCTTGTTAACATGCTGACCACCGGCCCCGGAGGCGCGGAAGGTATCGATTTTCAGATCGGCCGGGTTGATCTCGATCGCCTCGACCTCGTCGACCTCGGGCATGACCGCCACGGTGCAGGCCGAGGTATGGATGCGGCCCTGTGACTCGGTCTCGGGCACACGCTGCACGCGGTGGCCACCGGATTCAAATTTGAGCCGCGAGTACACGTCTTTACCGATTACGCGCACAACGATTTCTTTGTAACCGCCATGTTCACCTTCGTGCTCACTGATGATCTCGATCTTCCAGCCGACCTGTTCGGCATAGCGGCTGTACATGCGAAACAGGTTACCGGCAAAGATCGCTGCCTCATCACCGCCGGCACCGGCACGGATTTCGAGAAAGACGTTGCTCTCGTCGTGCGGGTCGGTGGGTAATAACAGAACCTGTAACTCAGCATCGAGCGCCTCGCTACGTTGCTTGGCCTCGGTAACTTCCTCCGCAGCCATTTCGCGCATCTCGGCATCGTCTTCCTCGAGCATGGCTCTGGCGGCCTCAATATCCTCAAGCGCCTGGCGGTATTGCTGGTAACTGGCGACGATCGGGTTCAGCTGGGCATATTCCTTTGAAAGCTCACGGAAGCGGTTGTTGTCATTGATCGTATCAGGCTCGGCGAGCAAGGCATTGATCTCTTCAAGGCGCTCGCTGAGGGTATCTAGTTTGTTACGAATGGAATCTTTCACAGTCTCTGTCCGGGGTTACGTGATATGTCGAAAGGCCAGGGGGCTCTGGCGGACTAAAATCGCTGAGGGCAGCTAGGGCTCGTTGCCAAGGTCAAACAGTTCATGCACGGTGTCGAGCATATCCAGGCGGCCATCATAACTGGCCTGACGAATTTGAACGCTTGGAGTATGGGTGAGCTTGTTGGTGAGCAGGCGGGCGAGTTCTCGCATCACCTGTTCCGGGTTCTCGCCACGTTCGAGTTGTGCGAGGGCGCGAAGTAGTGTCTCGTCACGCAGGTGTTCGGCCTGTTCGCGGAAGGCGCGAATGGTCGAGATCGATTCGAGAGAGCGCATCCAGCCCATGAAGTGCGTCACTTGCGTGTCGATGATCTCTTCGGCCTGGTGGGCGGCATCCTGACGGGATTTGATATTTTCCTCGATGATTTCCTGCAGGTCATCGACGCTGTAGAGATACACGTCATCGAGCTCATCGACCTCGGGTTCGATGTCACGCGGCACGGCGATATCGACCATGAACATGGGTTTGTGCTTGCGCTGCTTGAGTGCGCTCTCGACACTGCCCTTGCCAAGGATCGGCAGGGTGCTGGCGGTCGAGGAGATCACGATGTCGGCCTCGGCAAGGTGTTTCGGCATCTCGGCCAGGGCTATGGCATAGCCATCGAGTTCAGAGGCCAGGGCATGGGCGCGCTCGACGGTGCGGTTGGCAATAATGATACGGCCAATACCACTGTCTTTCAGGTGACGGGCGGCCAGTTCAATGGTCTCACCGGCACCGATCAGCAACACCGTGCTGTCGCTGAGGTCACCGAATATCTGCTTGGCTAGCGAGACGGCGGCGAAGGCCACCGACACCGGGCTGTGACCGATGGCGGTATCGGTACGGATTTGCTTTGCTACCGAGAAGGTATGCTGGAACAGCTTCGACAGCGTCTTGCCGATGGTGCCGGCCTCGCTGGCCAACTGGTAGGCATCCTTCATCTGGCCGAGGATCTGCGGCTCACCGAGTACCATTGAATCGAGACCACTGGCGACGCGCAGCATGTGGCGTACGGCGTGCTGGTCCGGGTGGCGGTAAACATAAGGTTCGAGCTCGCTGCGCTCGAGGCGATGGAACTCTTCGAGCCACTTGAGGACTACATCTGTGTCGCCGGCGTCGAGACCGCAATAGACCTCGGTGCGGTTACAGGTGGAGAGGATCGCGGCCTCGTTAACGGCGGTACGCTCAATCAGGTCCTGCAGGGCGTGTAGCAGGGACTCCGGCGTAAACGCTACGCGTTCGCGGATAGCCACCGGGGCGGTCTGATGATTGATGCCAAAAGCGAGCAGGGACATGGTTTCTATATATTTAACATGTGGCGAAAAAAGACATTATACTGAAAATTACACGATGAGCCGTGTTTGTGCTCGTTAAAAGGTTATGGTCCGGCGTGGCGGGAGGCCGCCCGGTGGAGAAAAGGGTGTTATGAAAGGCATTTTTAGGCAGATTTCAGTAGGTTTTGGCGTATTACTCCTCAGTGGCTGCACCTTATTGGCACCCCAACCGGTGGCTGATATTGAGGCATCCGGTCCCCCGGCAGAGCCTGCCGGGGGCGAAACCGCCAAGGTCGATGCCGATCTGCCCAATATCAATCTGGATGGGCCGCTGCTGTTTACCCTGTTGTCGGGTGAGCTGGCCGGTCACCGTGGGGACCTCGACCTGGCGGCCAGCCAGTACCTGCGGGCGGCCCAGCTGACCCGTGACCCGCGGATTGTCGAGCGGGCCGTGCAGGTGGCGAACTTTGCCAAGCGTGATAAAGAGGCACTGGAGGCTGCCGCCCTGTGGGTAGAGATCGCCCCTGATCTGCTGGCGGCCCATTACACCTACGCAACGATGTTGCTGCGTAACGGCGAGAACGCCGCGGCATTGGAGGCCTTCGACCTCATTGTGCAGAAGGAAAACAGCGAGACCTCGGTGTTTATCACGATTGGCAAACAGCTGGTTCGCGAATCCCAGCGTGATGCGGCCCTGGATGTGATGCAAAGGCTGGCACTTCGTTATCGCCACATCGCCGCTGCACATTTTGCCCTGAGCGCGCTGGCCGAAAATTCAGGCAAGCTGAAGCTGGCCGAGAGCGCGGTGCGCGAGGCCATTACACTGAAACCGAACTGGCTGGAGGCGCAGAACCAGCTGGCGAGGCTGTTACACCTGCAAGGCGAGACCGAGCAGGCCCTGGATATACTGCGTAAGGTCCTTGAGTCAGAGCCAGACAACAAGATCGTGCGCCTGAGTTACGCCCGCCTGCTGGTTGATGTCAAACAACTTGATGCCGCGCGTGTGGAATTTGAACACCTCGCCGAACAGGCCCCGGGGAATGAGGATATTCTCTATGCACTGGGGATACTCGCCTTGCAGGCCGATGATCTTGATGCCGCTGAGCGCTATATGAAACAGCTCGCCGGTGACAGCAAACGTAGTCTTGAGGCGGCCTATTACCTGGGACAGATCGCCGAACAACGCAAACAACCCCTGAAGGCAATTCGCTGGTATGCCGAGATACGGCATGGGGAGTATGCCTTCGACGCACAAATGCGCACCATCTCGCTACTCGCCGAACAGGGTGAGATAGAGGCTGCGTTGGAACGCGTGCAGGCGATCCCGGCACGTGGTGAGGCACAACAAGTGCGTCTCTATCTGGTCGAAGGTGATGTGTTGCGTCACGCCGAGCGTTACGCGGACGCCATGTCACTGTACAACGCCGCCCTGGAAAAATTGCCGGGGAATAATGACCTGCTTTATGCCCGGGCACTCATGGCCGAGCGGGTGGACCGTCTGGATATTCTGATTGCCGACCTGCAGGCCGTGCTCAAGAGCGAGCCGGATAATGCCCATGCCCTGAATGCCCTCGGTTATTCCCTGGCGGATCGCACCCAGCGTTTTGACGAGGCGGAAAAATATATCCAGCGCGCCTTTGCCTTGTTACCGGACGACCCAGCCATCATCGACAGCATGGGCTGGTTGCAGTATCGACTGGGTAACCATGCAGAGGCCATTAAACACCTGACCCGTGCCTACGACCTGAACGACGACGGCGAGATCGCCGCCCACCTTGGCGAGGTGTTATGGATGGCCGGGAAGCAAAAGCAGGCACAAAAGGTCTGGCGGCGGGCACTGAAAAAGTCACCGAATGACAAGAAGGTACTTGAGGCCATGCAGCGTCTGGCCAAATGATGCGTCGTTGGCTTTATCTTTGCGGGGTGCTGCTCAGCGGTTGTGAGATGTTGCCGGTCAGCGAGGCGCCGATCGGGGTCGGGGGCGATCCCCGTGCGGCCTGGGCACAGCACCAGTTACAACTAAACAGTCTTGAGGCCTGGACACTGGACGGGCGTATCTCCCTGCGGCATGAAGATGAGGCCTGGCATGCCAGCCTGCGCTGGCAGCAGATCGACAGCGCTTACCACATCAATCTGTTTGGTCCTTTTGGGCAGGGCGCGGTGCAACTCGATGGCAGCCCGCAGGGTGTAACCCTGCAACACAATGGCGAGACCGTGCAGTCCAACGATGCCGAGCAGTTATTGCGGCAGCACCTGGGTCTGCAGGTGCCGGTTAACGGCCTGCGTTATTGGGCTGTGGGGCTTGCCGCCCCCGATAGTGGATATCAACAAGAGCTGGACCCTGCTGGTCGCCTGGCCGTGTTACACCAGAACGGCTGGCGGGTGCGTTACCGTGGCTACGTGAGCGTGCAGGGCTTTAGCCTGCCCGGCAAGGTCTTCCTCGACCATGATGGGCTGGATGTCCGCCTGGTGGTCGACCAGTGGCAGGCTGTCGGGACGCCCGTCGCCGGGATGGGTGGATGAGCACGCCAGGCTGGCCGGCTCCGGCAAAGCTCAACCTGTTTTTGCACATCACGGCGCGCCGGGCCGATGGCATGCACGCGCTGCAGACCCTGTTCCAGTTCCTGGATGTGGGCGACACCCTGTATTTCGAGCCTCGGGAAGATGGCAGACTCAGTCTGCAGGGCCGAGTGGCGGGTGTTGCCGAGGAAGAGAATCTGGTCATGCGGGCCGCACGTTGCCTGCAGGCCGAGACAGGCACTCGCCTGGGGGCCAATATCCGGCTTGAGAAACGCCTGCCCGCAGGGGGCGGCCTCGGGGGCGGCAGCTCCGATGCGGCGACGACGCTGGTGGCCCTGAACCGGCTCTGGCGGACCAGTTTGTCGGTTGACGAGCTGGCCAGGCTGGGCCTGACACTGGGTGCCGACGTACCGGTTTTTGTGCAAGGCAAGGCCGCCTGGGCCGAAGGGGTGGGGGAGAAATTCACGGCGGCGAGCCCGCCCGAACCCTGGTATCTGCTGGTGGTACCGGATTGTGAAGTCAGTACGGCGGCAGTCTTTTCCGCCCCGGAATTGACACGTGACTGCCAGCCCATCACAATACGCGACTTTCTGTCTGGTCAGACAACAAATGTCTGCGAGGCGGTGGTTCGCAAACATTACCCTGCTGTCGATAAGGCGTTGAAATGGCTGGGCCAGTTTGCCCCGGCAAGGATGACCGGGACCGGTAGTTGTGTGTTTGCGGCCTTTGAAAATAAGGCGCAAGCGGCTGAGATTTTGCGTAAAATACCGGCAGAATGGCAGGGGTTTGTGGCCAAAGGTTGTAACCGATCACCTTTATTAGAAAGGTTGGCCGCGGAGAGTTGATGATTTATGCATGCTGATGAATGACAAGTTTAATTCATCAATCAGCATGCATAAATCATCATTAGAATTATTGGGGCGTCGCCAAGAGGCTAGGCATCGGGTTTTGATCCCGACATACGCAGGTTCGAATCCTGCCGCCCCAGCCATATATTAAGGCATACCGCACGGGGCGGTAGTCTGCTGAGCCGAAGAATTGAGGTGTATTGTGCCCGAAAGCGCGATGATGGTCTTTGCCGGTAATGCCCACCCTGAACTGGTGAGCTCGATCGTGAGACACCTGCAGATGCCGCTGGGCAAGATGCATGTTGGCCAGTTCAGTGATGGTGAGGTCTCCTGCGAGATTGAAGAGGATGTGCGAGGTAAGGACATCTTCATCGTGCAGCCGACAGGCGCGCCGACCAATGACAACCTGATGGAGTTATTGGTTATGATCGATGCGATGCGTCGTTCCTCCGCGCGTCGTATCACGGCGGTGATGCCGTATTTCGGTTATGCACGTCAGGATCGTCGTCCACGCTCGGCGCGGGTCTCGATCACGGCCAAGCTGGTCGCGAACATGATCACGGCGGCGGGTGCCGATCGCGTCTTAACCATTGACCTGCACGCCGATCAAATCCAGGGGTTCTTTGATATCCCGGTGGATAATGTTTATGCCTCACCGATTTTACTGGGCGATGTCTGGAAAACTAACGGCAATGACCTGATGGTCGTATCGCCGGATGTTGGTGGTGTGGTGCGTGCACGCGCGATCGCCAAGCGCCTGGATGATGCTGACCTGGCCATTATCGACAAGCGTCGGCCGAAGGCAAACGTGGCCAAGGTGATGAATATTATCGGTGATGTCGAGGGCCGCAGTTGCGTGCTGGTCGATGATATGGTCGATACCGCGGGTACCTTGTGCAAGGCCGCTGATGCTCTGAAAGAACATGGTGCTTCACGTGTCGCCGCCTACTGTACGCACCCGGTATTGTCGGGCCCGGCAGTCGCCAATATCGAGGCCTCGCAACTCGATGAGTTGGTGGTGACAGACACATTGCCACTGAGTGAGTCCGCACGGAATTGTTCACGTATTCGTCAGCTGAGTATCGCGACAATGCTGGCTGAGACGATGCGTCGTATCAGTAACGAAGAATCCGTTAGTTCCATGTATATGGACTAACGATAGACTCACAGAACCCTTCGGGTTCATTGTGTTGTCTCATAGAACGCTTACAGCGTTCATTATGAATACCTCACCCAAATTGGGTCGAGGCAACCCTAACCTTCATGCCGAAGGTTCAGGGCAACCGCTTTCTCTGGTCGCGGGGAAGCGTACGTTTTCATCATGGTGGTGAGACGTTTTAACGTAAACAGGAGTAATACCAATGAGCGTAACTTTTGAGCTAAATGCAGAAGTTCGTACTGATGTAGGGAAAGGTGCGAGCCGCCGCCTGCGTCACGCGAACAAGGTCCCGGCCGTTATCTATGGTGGCGGTAAGGATCCGGTTTCACTGACGATGGAACATGACAAGCTTTTTCACGCACTGGAAAACGAAGCCTTTTATTCACACATCCTCACCATTAAAGTCGATGGCAAGGGCGAGAAGGCCATTATGCGTGACCTGCAGCGTCACCCATCCAAGCCAAGGGTAATGCATGCCGACTTCCAGCGTGTCAGTGCAACCGAAAAGATCCACATGAATGTACCACTGCACTTCGAAAATGAAGAAGAGGCCGTGGGTGTCAAGGAACAGGGTGGTCAGGTTTCTCACAACGCCACCGATGTAGAAATTTCTTGTCTGGCCAAGGACCTGCCTGAATACATCAGCGTAGACGTGGCGGCGCTTGAAGTCGGTCACGCCCTGCACCTGTCGGACCTGGTTCTGCCAGAAGGTGTTGAGCTGGTGCAGCTTGCTCTTGGAGAAGGCCACGATCAGCCTGTGGTCAGTATTCACATGCCGCGTGTTGTTGCTATTGAAGAGGAAGAAGAGGCCATCGAGGGTGGTGAAGAGGCTGCTGAAGGCGAAGAAGCTCCGGAATAATTTACGTAGCTATCGCATAGCATTCAGGACCGGCATTGATGTCGCGTATTACGCTTATCGTTGGGCTCGGCAATCCCGGGACTGAATACGAAGCGACGCGGCACAATGCCGGTTTCTGGTTTATAGACGAGCTTGCCCGTCAGGCCGGTGTCGAGTTACGTAAAGACACTAAGTTTCATGGTCTGGTCGGTAAAGCCGACCTGCACGGTAATACCGTCTGGCTGCTGAAGCCGGACACCTTTATGAACCGCAGTGGTCAGTCTGTTTCTGCACTGGCTAGTTACTACAAGATCCCTGTCGAAGAAATATTAGTTGCCCACGATGAACTGGACTTTGACCCCGGTGTGGTCAAGCTCAAGCGTGGCGGCGGACATGCAGGGCATAATGGCCTGCGCGATATTATCAGTGCGATGGGCAGTAAAGAGTTTTTACGTCTGCGTATCGGCATTGGTCATCCCGGCAATGCAAAACAGGTGTCTGACTTTGTGCTGACGCGGCCATCAAATGCCGATCGACAGGCGATAGATGATGCCGTTTACGAGGCACAGCGTATCATGTCGGCTTTGCTCGATGGCGACGTTGAGAAGGCCATGCGCGAGCTGCATTGAATAACAAAGATACAGATGAGACTGAGCCGTCTGCGGAGATAAGTAATGGGTATTAAATGTGGCATCGTGGGTCTGCCAAATGTTGGCAAATCGACCCTGTTCAACGCACTGACCAAGGCCGGTATCCAGGCCGAGAACTATCCATTCTGCACCATTGAACCGAATGTTGGTGTCGTGCCGGTACCCGACGCGCGCCAGGATAAACTGGCCGAACTGGTATCACCCGAGCGTATCCTGCCAACGACTATGGAGTTTGTTGATATCGCCGGGCTGGTTGCCGGGGCCTCGAAAGGTGAAGGCCTGGGTAACAAGTTTCTTGCCAACATTCGTGAGACCGATGCCATCGCCCATGTGGTGCGTTGTTTTGAAGATGTTGATGTTCTGCGTCATGGTGATGCCAAGGTCGACCCTCTGTCTGATATTGAAATCATCAATACCGAACTGGCACTGGCTGATATGGACAGTGTCGAGAAGGCCATCAACAAGGCGCAAAAGGTCGCCAAGTCCGGTGACAAGACGGCATCTGCGTATGTGGCGCTGCTGGAGAAGGTCAAGGCGCAGCTCGACGAGGCCAAACCGGTGCGCACGATGGGCCTGGATGCTGATGAACGTCGGCAACTGTATGATCTGCACCTGCTGACGATAAAGCCGACCATGTACATTGCCAATGTCAGCGAAGACGGTTTTGAAAATAATCCGCTGCTTGATGCCGTGATCAAGTTTGCAGAAGAAGAAGGCGCACCGGTGGTTCCCATTTGTGCCTCGATTGAATCCGAGATCGCCGAACTGGAAGATGACGAGGCGCAGGAGTTTCTCGCCGAGATCGGCCAGGAAGAGGCGGGCCTGAACCGTGTGATTCGTGCCGGTTATGCCTTACTTGGTCTGCATACGTATTTCACCGCCGGCGTTAAAGAGGTGCGTGCCTGGACGGTCAAGGTGGGCGCCACGGCACCGCAGGCCGCCGGGGTGATCCATACTGATTTTGAAAAAGGCTTTATCCGTGCCGAGGTCGTTGCCTATAACGATTTCATTAAGTACAAGGGCGAGGCGGGCGCCAAGGAAGCCGGCAAGTGGCGCCTGGAAGGCAAGGATTATATCGTCAAGGATGGCGATGTTATGCACTTTCGTTTTAACGTTTAGGCGTCGCCCGGCGACGGGCAAATTTCTCCAGGCCCAGGGCCTCCAGCGGGGCATAGTCTCGCTGGTAATCAGCGATGCGCGGGGCATTTAGCTGCACTCGCTTGAGCAGTTCTCGTTCGTTCCTGTCTTTCCAGATATCCAGTAGCGCCTGTTGTACACGTTGTGCAAGTACGGTGGGTATACGCGTGTGGGCGCTAAACGGGTGTGGGACCGAGCTCGGTGTCTTGTAGAGCACATGTAATTGTTTCTGCATGCCCTGGTTTTCCTGATGCAAGGTCTTGTCAACACCGCCGCCGGCTACGGCACGTGTATAGAGGACATTGCGGTAGACATTGGCATGGGTATCGACATAGCGTGGTTTGATGTGTATACCTTCCTTGTTGGTAAGTAGGGCACGCATGTACAGGGAGGCAGCAAAGGCATTCGGTGACGGGAAGACGACTTCCTGACCATCGAGTTGTTGCAGCGACGTGATTCCACTGTCCCGGTGCACGACCAGCACACCGTGCAATGCCTCTTTGCCATTACAGACCAGCGGCGTATAGCCCATCTGCCCTTGCCGACTGAGAATGGCATGAAAGGGGTTCATATAGGCAAAGTCGGCCACACCCTTGCCGAGCTCGACTTCAAATTCCGGGATTGACCGGGCAATGAGCAGTGTAAACTGCATACCGGTGCGTAGTGACAAGGCCTTGAGCAAGGGGTTCCAGTTGCGTTGTATGACAAAGGGGTCCTGCTGTGGAACGACCGAGACCGTGTACTGGTGTACCTGCCCAGCCCCGGCCTGATGGGTGAACAAGACCAGGCAAACTGTCAGCAGGTAACGGGCGGCCATGGCTTGTACAGGTGTTTGAGGCATAGATGACATCATTACATTTATCGTGCTGGCGACGCTAATCACTTTAATCAAAACGGGGAAGTTAATAAACCTGGCGCCCGGGGCGGGGTTTTTTCTCCGCGAGCAGGCCCTCGTGGCTCTAACCAATTGAATATAAAATAGTAAATGCTTTATCTGGATGTGCCGGCAACGGGCACGGTGCTTGACAAGTCGACGGCAAACACCGAAAATGCGCGGCTCTCAGGGCATTGCCCTTTGATTCTCCCTGTATGGCTATGTAGCTCAGTTGGTTAGAGCACAGCATTCATAATGCTGGGGTCGGTGGTTCAAGTCCACCCATAGCCACCATTTTCCCCGTGGCGTCTTATCGAAGAAGAAACGAGTCAGTATGGGTCGTTACCGTCCACCACAGCCGAAAAGCTCGGCCTATATTACCCGACCGGGCCATGACCGTCTGGACGAGGAACTCAAGGCCTTGTGGCTGAAACGTCGAGAGGTCACTGCGGCCCTGTCTGCCGCCGCTGCCGAGGGTGACCGTTCCGAGAACGCCGAGTATATCTACCGCAAGAAACAATTGCGTGAAATGGATCGGCGTATCCGCTATCTGCAAAAGCGCCTCGACGAACTGGTGGTGGTCGACAGGCCGCCCACCAATCCGCAACAGGTGTTTTTCGGCGCCTGGGTCGAACTGGAAGATGAACGGGGTGAACAGGTGACCTACCGAATTGTCGGCCCCGACGAGTTTGACGTGGAAAAGGGCTGGATCAGTATGGACTCGCCGGTGGCGCGTGCGCTGATGAAAAAGACCGTCGATGACGAGGTCAGTGTGCGGCGTCCGGATGGGGTGGTGCACTATGTGATCACCGACATCCACTATACGGATGAATAAGGCTTATTTCGTGTTGCCGGTACCGAGCCAGAAGCCCATATCTCGTCTAAGGAATTCGTCCCAGGGCATGTAGTGCGAGCCATCACAGGAGAAGGTCAGGCCAAGGATGCCATTCATAATATTGATGGAACTCGAGCGCAGGTAGATCGTTTCATCGGCAAAGCGCAGCTTTTTGAACTGTTCGAGAATATCATGGATTTTTTCCTGCGGGATCTTCGCCGCAACCGGGTAATCATATAACGGGTAGGCCAGGCAGATATCCGGATCGATGATCTCATCGACACTGTGAATACGATAACTGTAAGGGTCATCCATCAACCACAACGAACAGCGGCCACTGGAAAAGTGCACCTTGCTGTGAAATACCCCGTGGTCGGTCATGAGTGCTTCAATCAGACCGAGCACCTCATCAATATGTGCGTCAAACAGGCTTGGGACCCGCTGCTGCAGGAAGACGGTGCCGCGCACGGCCGGGTCACCACGAAACTGGGTCCAGTGAAATTCCTCTTTATCGGCAAGCGGTTGTTCAGGCAGGTCGCTGACCGAAAAGTCGGCGGCGACAAAACCAAGCAATTCGCCATCCCGGGTCACCGCGTGCAGGGCCGTAATACATTGTTTGAAGGTGCGCAGACTCAGGTAGACCGATGACAACATGACCCCTCGATAGGGCAGGTTCTTCATCAGGTAGGGGCGCTTGGACTGGTCGCGGTTGCGCCAGCCGGTATCGACCTTATTGGGCTCGACGTTCGAGCTTAACTGAACACCGTTAATATTCAGGGTAAACAGCAGGTGGGCATAGGGGATCGTTTTGTGCCCCTCGACGAGCACGGCATCGAGGGCATCGGCATCCGGCCAGACCTCGGCACAACGCGCGGCGAGCGCCTCTAGCGGTTGATCAACAATGGTCGCAAGCGCATTTTTCTTGGCAATAATGGCTTGTTGTAGGGCATTCATTGGGAGTCGTTCTCAGCTGGCGGTGTTCGTTCCTAGTTTATCACAGCCTTGGCAAGGTGCCGTCCGGTAAGGTTGCATATTAGCTTAAGTATAACAGGGTATTTATGACAGGCGGATGAATGAATAAGCACTTGAATACACATAGAAAAAACACGGGCTAGCGGATGGGTGTGAAGTTTTCTTCGCTCTTGACTATGATGAGGCGGAGGAGACGATCCGGACAGAGTCTTGACCGGGTAGTGGGAGACAATAACATGATAATGATAAAGTGAATAAAATTGTTATGACCGATAAGCACTTGATTTTATACGTCGAGGACAACCCGGCGAACATGCGTCTTGTGGATCAAATCCTCAAGCAGTTCCCCAGTGTGGAATTGGCAGGTGCTGAAACGGCGGAAGATGGCATTGAGATGGCCGTAAACAGTCAGCCCGCCTTGATCCTTATGGATATCAACCTGCCGGGCATGGACGGTTACCAGGCATTGGAAGAATTGAGAAAGTGCACAGAGACCCGACACATTCCGGTGGTGGCCATCAGTGCGAACGCCATGAGTAGTGATGTGCAACGAGGACTGGACATGGGCTTTGACGGCTATTTGACCAAGCCGCTCAACCTGCAGGAATTTATGTCCATGATCCGCATGCAACTCCAACTCGACTGATGGCAACGCGATCAGTCACCGGAGGACATACGTTTTATCTACGAGATGATCCAGTATCGACTGGGTCGATAGGTAATCAGCAATAACGGCTCAGGTATTCACGTGGCACCGTCCGGAGCCCGCCTTTCAGGACACTGGCCGTGAAGCCCTGCTGCAGGGCGATAAACGCCGCAGCCGTCGACAGCTGCCCATCACTACAACAAAACACATACTCACGTCCTTTGCCGAGTTTCTGCAGACGCAGGCGCAGCAGTGGCAGCGGGATATGCAGGCCATAGCCATTACGTCCGTGTTCATCCGCACTGCGCACATCAATCAACTTGGCACCCTGGCGCAGTTTGTCGAGCATGCCGCGGTAATCGTGGCAATGGATTAATTCGTTGACCACATAGCGCAGGAAATATTTTTTATCCAGGCGCATGAGCACACCATCGGTGAGCATGCTGATCGTGGCATTGCGTGCCGAGCCCGTGATCAGGGCCTCTTCACCAAAACTGGCACCGGGACCAAGTTCGGCCAGTCGGATATCGTCGCCCAGCGCGTGCGGGCGACGGCTGACACGGCAGTGGCCATTGAGAACGGTATAATAACCATCATCATATTCCCCCTGCCAGATAATGGTCTCGCCGGCCTGCACCTCGATACTTTGCATCAGTGCCATAACACTTTCGATATTGTCTGGCGGCAGGGCCAGCAGGCAACGGTTTTGTAACAGGTGACTCATGGCATGCATGTCACTATCGACATGCAATTCCTCAATGTCATACCCCGCCTGCCAGTTGCTTTGTAGCAGGCGCTCAAGTTGTTCCTGATCGATACGCAACAGGGTACAGCGGGTGCGGGCCGCGATGTGCTCGTACTGGCTCAGACTGTCATGCAGGGGACGGCGGGCCTGGCTACTGTGCTGTTGAATGCGCAGGCGGGTATGTCGCCCGCGACAGAGCTCTACCTCACCACTGATAAGGTAATCAAGAAAACGTGGTGTCTGGTCCTGCATCGTCAGGGCCTCACCGGGCTGTAGATGGAGCAGCTGTGCGCAATCGCAGATCCGACGTAGGTCGGTCTCCGTTAATGACCCCAGGGGTTGCAGCCTGCGCAGGCTGTCCGGGTCAAGTTGGTGCGCTGTCTGATGCATGGATTTACCTCTAATTTTAATATTAGGCGAGTGGCCGGAAAATGACCTTGACCGTGTTCACGAAAGGACTGTTAAGTCGCCCACACTTCCGGATTTTCGTATCGGTGGGAGGGGTGGCCGGGTATAATTGACGCAATTTTTCTCAGGTGAAAGCATGAAAATCTTTGTCAGTGCGCCGCGTGGCACCATTCGTCTGCTCAAGCGGGAATGTCAGGATTGCGGCGCCACCGAGGTGACCTCGGTGCCCGGTGGGCTCGATTGTGAGGTCACCCGGGAGGCCCTGTACCGTATCTGCCTGTGGTCGCGAGTGGCCAATCGGGTGTTTTTGCCGATTGACAGCTTCAAGGCCGAGACGACCGATGCCCTGTATGCCGGTGCCCGACAGATTGAATGGGACAAGATCTTCCCGGTGAGCACGCGCTTCGCCGTCGACTGCACGCTGGTGCAGGCCGACATTGATCACAGCCACTTTGCCGCGCTACGGGTCAAGGATGCCATCGTGGATTTTTTCCGCGACAAGTACGATGAGCGCCCCTCCGTGGATACCGAGCAGCCGGATATTCGCATCAATGTCTTCATTAAGCGTAAGAGCGCACAGGTAGCGCTGGACATGTCGGGCGGCAGCCTGCATCGGCGGGGTTACCGTGAGGCGGGTGGTGAGGCACCACTGAAAGAAAATCTCGCTGCGGCGCTGTTGATGTTTGCCGGCTGGCCAAAACAGCAGGCCCTGTTTGACCCAATGTGCGGCAGCGGCACCCTGCTCATCGAGGCCGCCCTGATGGCAGCCGATATTGCACCGGGTTTACAGCGTGATCATTTTGGTCTGAAGGCCTGTAGTGATTTTGATGCCGGGTTGTGGAAGAGCCTGCTCGACGAGGCACACAGCCGCCGTGAAAAGGGCCTCGCTACGCTGGGGCCGATCCGCGGACACGATGCCGACAAGAAGGCCGTACGCTCGGCGATTGCGAATATTCAACGTGCCGGTCTGCAGGCCCATATCCATGCCGAGACCCGCGAGTTGGCCGAGACCGGCAGCCTGCCCGCTGCACTGTGTGAGGCCGAGACAGGCCTGCTGATCACCAACCCGCCTTACGGTGAACGTATCAGCACCCAGGGCAGCCTGCGCGAGCTACATGCCGAGTTGGGGCGCTTATTACGCAAGCAGCTACCGCACTGGCAGGCGGCGGTGTTTACCGGCAACCCGGACATGATGCTTTACCAGGGCGGCATTGCGCGTAAGGTCATTGATCTGTTCAACGGCCCGCTCGAGTGTCAGCTGTTTCTCTATGCTGCTGAGGCAAAACAGAACCGCGAGGGTGCGACGATGTTTGCCAACCGCCTGCGCAAGAACCTGAAAAAGTTCAGGCGCTGGGCCGGGCGCGAAGGGATTGATTGCTACCGTGTCTATGATGCCGACCTGCCGGAATACGCCGTGGCCATCGACCTTTACCACAGTGACCAGCGTTATGTTTACGTGCAGGAATACGCCGCGCCCGCGACAATTGAACCCCTGCTTGCCCTGCAACGGCTGCAAGCCGCCTTTTCGGTTTTGACTGAGGTGCTGGAGGTGCCTGCCGCGCATATCTGGTTCCGCCAGCGTCGTCGTCAGCAGGGCAGCGCGCAATACACGCGCGTCTCTGAAAGTCATCGTTTTCATGAGGTACATGAAGGCCCGTGTCGGTTATGGGTGAACTTTACCGACTATATCGATACCGGCCTGTTTCTCGACCATCGCATTACCCGTAAATTGATTGGCGAACAGGCCAATGGCAAACGTTTCCTCAACCTGTTTTGTTATACCGCTACGGCCACGGTGCATGCCGCCCTCGGCGGGGCAACAGAAACCTGTTCGGTTGATATGTCCAAGACCTACCTTGACTGGGCGCGGCGTAACTTTGTCCTCAACGGCATGAATACGGACAAGCACGAACTGGTACGCGCCAACTGTGTCGAGTGGCTGGAGCAGGCCGCCGCAGATAAAAACCAGCAGTTTGACCTGATCTTCATGGACCCGCCGACCTTTTCCAACTCCAAGCGCATGGACATGACCTTCGATGTGCAGCGTGACCACGTCATGCTGATCAAATCGGCCATGTCTATCCTTGCCCCCGGGGGGGAGTTGATGTTCTCCAATAACTTTCGTAAATTCCGCCTCGATGAAAAGGCGCTAAAGGATTTCGAGATAGAAGACATCTCATCACGCACAATCCCTGAGGACTTTGCCCGACGCACTAACATCCACCGTTGCTGGCGTATTCGTCATGCAAAGCGGGCTGAATGAGCGTGGCCATGTGGTAGACTGTGACGATGACAACGGCGTTATACATAGAAGGTCTGTGCAAGACTTATAATAATGGCTTTGAGGCCCTCAAGGGCATCAGCCTCGAGGTGGCCGAGGGGGACTTTTATGCCCTGCTCGGGCCGAATGGCGCGGGCAAGTCCACTACCATCGGTATCATCAGTTCGCTGGTTAACAAGACCGCCGGCACGATCCGTATCTTCGGTGATGATATCGATGTCGATTTCCCCCGGGCGCGCACCCACCTCGGGCTGGTACCGCAGGAATTTAATTTCAACGTCTTTGAGCCGGTCGAGGAGATCCTGATCAACCAGGCCGGCTTCTATGGCATCCCACGGCATGTTGCGACACCACGTGCCGAACGCTACCTGCGCAAGCTGGGTCTGTGGGAGAAGCGCCACAACATGGCCAGGAATCTCTCCGGGGGCATGAAGCGCCGTCTGATGATCGCGCGTGCCCTCATGCACGAGCCACGCCTGCTGATCCTCGATGAGCCGACCGCTGGCGTCGATATCGAGATCCGTCATACGATGTGGCAGTTCCTGCGCGAGATTAATGCCGCCGGCACGACCATTATTCTCACCACGCACTATCTGGAAGAGGCCGAGAGCCTGTGCCGAAATATAGGCATCATTGATCACGGCACCCTGATCGAGAACACCAGTATGCGCAAGTTACTCGGCCGCCTGCAGCAGGAGACCTTTGTCCTCGACCTGGGGGACCCGCTGACCAGCGTGCCCGAGGTGAAGGACTGTGAGCTGCATCTTATCGATGACTATACGCTGGAGGTCATATTGCCACGTGATCAGGCCGTCAACGAATTGTTCAGCTACCTGACCGAACACGGCATCAAGGTGCTGAGTATGCGCAATAAAACCAATCGCCTCGAACAGTTGTTCATGGAAATGGTTGAGAACAGCGACGCACGCCAGGAGGCCTCATGACCGGCGTCGAGAAATATATCGCGTTTAAAACCATTGTCATCCGTGAGTTCCTGCGCTTCATTCGTATCTGGGTGCAGACGGTGCTGCCACCGGCAATTACTACCGTGCTGTACTTTATTATTTTTGGCAATTTGATTGGCGCGCAGATTGGTGACATGGAAGGCTTTCGCTACATAGACTACATTGTCCCGGGTCTGATCATGATGTCGGTGATCACAAATTCCTATGCCAACGTGGTGTCGTCGTTCTACGGTTCGAAGTTTCAGCACAACATCGAAGAAATGCTGGTCTCACCAGTCCCGAATTATATCATCCTCACCGGTTATGTATCCGGCGGTGTGGCGCGCGGCATCGTCGTTGGCATGGTGGTGACGGTCGTGTCTTTCTTTTTCAGTGACCTGCAATTACATAATATCTGGGTGTTGTTGAGTGTCTTCGTCCTGACCTCGATCCTGTTTTCACTGGCAGGTTTTATCAATGGCGCCTATGCACAGAGCTTTGATGATATCTCCATTATCCCGACCTTTGTCCTCACGCCGTTGACCTATCTCGGCGGGGTGTTTTATTCCATCAGCCTGTTGCCCGAATTCTGGCAAACCGCCTCGCTGGCGAACCCGATCCTGTATATGGTTAACGCCTTTCGTTACGGTTTTCTCGGTGTCAGTGATATCAACCTGACGGCCTCCTACGCCATTATTATCAGTTTTATTATTATTCTGTATTTCTACAGCCTGAACCTGCTGAACAAGGGCCACGGCATCCGTACCTGAACAGGAGTTTTGTTATGCGACTCTTACACACCATGCTCCGCGTTGGCGACCTGCCACGTTCTATCAATTTTTATACCGAAGTGCTGGGGATGAAACTGCTACGCCAGAAAGATTATCCCGAGGGCAAGTTCACCCTGGCCTTTGTCGGTTACGGGGATGAAAAAAACAACACAGCGCTCGAACTGACCCATAACTGGGAGACGAGTAGTTACGATATCGGTTCGGGTTTTGGTCATTTGGCGATCGAGGTCGATGACGTCTACAAGGCCACCGATGAGATCCGTGGCCGTGGTGGAAAAATATTGCGCGACGCAGGACCAATGAATGCCGGCACGACCATCATCGCCTTCGTCGAAGACCCGGATGGTTACCAGATTGAGCTAATCGGCAAAAAGTAATATCCCCCTGATGACTGTTTCCGACCCAAAGCGGTCATTCGTACATGGTGACAACCGGCTTAATACCCTTCTCGCAGCTATCTCAATTAGAACGAAATATCCCTGATGATGCGTATTGCTACCTATACTAATAATGGGGTAGTAAAACTATAATCCTTATGTAAAACGCAGAAAGATCACTTCCTATACTCTACTTTCGCCTAATATCACTAACAAGGTGGGATTTAAAATGAACGAATTAGAAGAAGTCCTCAGCGGACATGAAGATGAAATTGCCTCCAAGCTCAATGAGATTCTACAGAGCTACAATCCACCCAAGCCGCTTTATGTATCTCATATTGAGATTACATCCAATCAACCGACGACAAGAAGGTGGGTAGTGGTAAGTGGGAACGACCCAAAGAAAGTCACTTTGAAATGGGTTTAATGAGGATCCGATGAACCCACTTCTTCTGTGGAGTGTTGAATGTCGGCTACTGGCCGATCAGCGACATAATCAGGCAAGAATCGGCTAGAATGAAATGAACGGCTGAAGCCGACCCAAAGCAGCCGGTCACCACAGTTCCGCAGTCGGCTGGTTGATGCTGGAAACGGCCATTTATGAGATAGTGATTTTCTTGCAATTCACCGACATTATAGAGAGTATTATTAAAACATTTGGCGGGATAACACATTATTTGTGCCATCCGCATAACACTATAAACGTGCCAGCCTCATAATAAACTGTTAGTAGGTAATAGTAATGCTCTACTTTGTAACATCAACGATCGTCGGAATGGCTCTGGCATTTGTGATCTTTGCAATGGCTTTTAATGGGAATACTAACTTTGCGGTTCCTTTGCTAGCCGAGGGAATATTGATTAGCGCCATAACAGCACTGAGTGGTGATCGTAAAAAACACTCTACATTGACAATATGTACTCCTGCGATATTGATGTGTTTACTTTTTGGCGGCATCCTATCAATAGGTGGCAGCAATCTCTTAAATCGGGAATGGCTGTGGCTAGCTGCCGCTATTTTCATGGTGTGGCTAATTGCAAGTTTCATCGGTAGTAGAGTAAGAAATGTTTTAACTATATTGTTGGCCAAATAGTTTATTTGAATATATACCTAACAATGCACTCGTTCTGACGTTCACTGCGCCATGCCGCACAGCGTGTTCGTTTCTGAGTGGCCGCTAATGGCCGCAAACGGACCTGAGGTTAGAAGCGCGTTTGATATCAGATGGTGTAGCTAGAAAAGAAGTCTTAAAATATTTTTTTAAGGAAAACGTGCGACGAGGATAGGAGCTTCCTCAACGTGCAGGGCGAGGGTGTCGGATTGCAGGTTGTCCATATCTGCCTGCAGGTTTTCGAGTTTTGCGTTGGCATCGTTGAGTTGTGACTTGCGCACGGCAAGGTAGATCAGTCCACCGGGCATGACTGCAGCGACGATGCCGGTCTTGGCCGTGATACGGTTCTCTTCAATATAATCTTCCAGCCTGTGACTGCGTGCGTGGATCAGGTGCCGGCACTCGGCGAGGGCGTCATCCAGTTCCTGCTGAGAAAGCTTCGGTTCGGCCGTTACCAGGCCATCCGCCATTCTCACCATATGCAGTTCGAACAGGCCTTCACGCTCAGCGGCCGCGGTTGCGGTGGCCATGGCCCAGAGCAGCCCTGCCAAAAGCATGTGAATTAGTGCATGTGTTTTCCGTGTCTTCATACATACAAGTATCGACCACTTTGCACAAATTGTTAGGTGATCCGCCGCATATCGGCCAAAACTGGGTGTTGGGTCACACTTTAGCCGGCACGGGGTCTCTTTTTCAGCCCGCGAGGGGGGTGATGGGGGGCGCCTCGGGGTAGAGCCCCTGTAAAAGCTGTTGGCAATCACGGGCCGAGGCGACGACCAGCTGGCGTTTCGCCGCGGGGCTAAGGCGCTTCAGGGCGTGTTCGCGCTGGCTGGCGGTGGAACGGCAGTCGCTGCATTCGAAATAGACCAGCTGTACTGGGCGGCGGGCACGTGTATAACGCGCACCGTTGGGGCTGCTGTTATGTTCTTCGATTCGGCGTAACAGCTCCGTGGTGATACCGGTATAGAGGCTGCGGTCGGCGCATTGAACAATGTAGACAAACCAGTCCGCAGGATCAGGCATGGACCGGTCTACTGCGGGCTAAGCTGGGCAACCATTTCCGGTTCGATATCGAGGCCGAAGTCCCAGCCGGGGTTGATACTGATGCCGACGCCGGTGCCGGCGTGTTCGACGATCCAACGGAACGACTCGAGAATGCCGCCAGACTGCCCCGGGGCCTGCTCGAGAAATTCCCCGGCGCGATCCGGGCTGGTGAAAACGACCATGATCTGGGTGCCGTCTTCGAGTTCTATCGATATGGGCCGGGTCTTGTCCGAGAGCGGGATACCACTGACGCTGTCGTCATACACCGGCAGGAACAGGGTGGCATCTAGCAGCTCCTGCATAAAGTCCTCGCTGGAGAGGCGACCCTCCTGGGCATCAACGAGTTTTTTTTCAATCTCGGTCTTCGGGGCAAAATCTTCTGCGTTCATGTTGGTGTCCATGAGGAATTCGAGGAATGGGATGAATAAGATAAATTATTTATTCGTACAGCATTTTTTGTATTTCTTGCCACTGCCACAGGGGCAGGGGTCATTGCGGCCAATCTTTTCGGAACTGACCGGCTCGCCCTTGCGCTGTTTGCCGTCGACATAAAACCACTGGCCCGCCTCACAGACAAAGTCGCTGACCTCGCGCATTTGGCCCGGGTGTTTGTCGTTGATAAGATAATGAGCAATGAATTCAACCGTACCGGTGCTGTCACCCTCCCGGCCGTCCGAGGTGTTCAGTACCTCGAGTGTCGTCCACACCAAGCCATCACCATCGTCGCCGATCTTGCGGGGCCGGGTCGATGGATGCCAACTCTTCGTGAGGTAGTCGAAATTATCGCTCGAATAGGCGCAAAAGCGCGAGCGCATCAGGGCCTCGGCACTGCCGGCAGGGGTTGCGCCCGCCAGTAATGGACCGCAACAATCGGCGTGTTTTTTGCCGCTGCCACACGGGCAGGGGGCCTGGGGGTCGATATTCTTGCTTGTCATGGGCGTGCATTATACCTTTTCAAAGGGAAAAGTCTGAATGTTCCAAAATAGTGCATTCGTTTCCGGTAATAAATATACTATTACACTTCATGTATCGTAATTGTGCGCTGGGTGAATCAAAATCAAAATATGCGCTGAAATTACAATAATTATCAGCTTGGGTAGAGTTTTTGCCCAAAGTCGATACAAAATTGACAGTTAATGGGGCCCCCAATGGAAAACTTACAAGCAGGCAGTGACGTACTGTTTATCTTGCTCGGTGCGATCATGGTCCTGGCCATGCATTCAGGCTTTGCCTTTCTCGAAGTCGGCACGGTGCGCAGAAAAAACCAGGTCAATGCGCTGGTCAAGATCATTACCGATTTTGCCATCTCCACCATTGCCTATTTCTTTATCGGTTACCTGGTCGCCTATGGTGTGGGATTTACCGATGGCGCACGGGTCTTATCAGAAAAGAATGGCTATGAATTGGTTAAATTCTTCTTCCTGCTGACCTTCGCCGCCGCCATTCCGGCCATTATCTCGGGTGGTATCGCCGAGCGTGCCCGTTTCTATCCGCAGCTGATGGCCAGCTTCTTTATCGTTGGTCTGGTCTACCCGCTCTTTGAAGGCATGGTCTGGAACGGCAACTACGGCCTGCAGGCCTGGATCAACCAAAGCTTTGGTGCCGACTTCCATGATTTCGCCGGTTCCGTGGTGGTGCATGCCGTCGGGGGTTGGATTGCCCTGGCCGCCGTACTCCTGCTCGGTGCCCGCCGGGGCCGTTACACCAAGGATGGCCGCATCGCCGCCCATCCACCTTCAAGCATCCCCTTCCTTGCCCTCGGTGCCTGGATCCTGACCGTCGGCTGGTTTGGTTTTAATGTCATGTCGGCACAAACCATCGAGGCCGTCAGCGGCCTGGTGGCGATGAACTCCCTCATGGCCATGGTCGGTGGCATCCTCGCCGCATTGGTGGCCGGCCGGAACGACCCGGGTTTTGTGCACAACGGTCCACTCGCAGGCCTCGTCGCCGTCTGCGCTGGTTCCGATGTCATGCACCCGCTGGGCGCGCTGGCGACCGGCCTGGTGGCCGGTGGCATGTTTGTCTGGGCCTTCACCCTGACCCAGAATCGCTGGAAGATCGATGACGTGCTCGGTGTCTGGCCACTGCACGGTCTGTGTGGTGCCTGGGGTGGGATCGCCGCCGGCATCTTTGGCCTTGAGGCCTTAGGTGGCATGGGTGGCGTGAGCTTTATGTCCCAGTTGGTCGGTACGGCCATTGGTGTGGTCATTGCCCTTACTGGTGGTTTTGTTGTTTACGGTGTGATCAAGGTGGTGATCGGGATTCGTCTTAGTGAAGAGGAAGAGTTCCAGGGTGCGGATTTGAGTATTCACAAGATTTCGGCCGAGCCGGGATATGATGCTAGTAGCTCACTGTAATGTTGTTTTAATTGGTTGTTGAGAGAAGCCCGGCATTGCCGGGCTTTTTTTGCCTCGAACCATCGGAGGTGGTTGAGGTACTCATAATGAACCTTGAAGAGGTTTTATGAGTGGTGAATCTGCTTACCCGAGGTGTTTATTCAAGAGTTGAAATTTATAACCTTCTCGACCCTGACTCCGGAGGAGTAGGGTACTTACAATGAAATACGAAGTGGGTCTGTGAGAAGTTTTTTCTAAGAGCTTTTAAGTTTTTAAGGGCAGCTGTTCTTTACACGCCCACCGGGCGCGTGTCACTTTTCTTTACTTGTCTAAAGAAAAGTAACCAAAAGAAAGGACACCCGGATTCCCCGCCCTTCGGGTTCCCTGTGCTTCTCGCCGAAGCGGGCGCTGCGCAACTCGCGCTGTGCTCCGCACTCTTTAGCGCTCAAACAGTGCTCGCTATGATCCCGCTTCGTCTGCGATGCTCGGCGAGGAATAACGGGATTCTAAGAGCGCTTTAGAAAAAAGCGTTGACGCTGAATTGGCTCTTAAACCCCTTCGATGCAGCCGAGCCGCGCAGGAAATGGCCGGATAGTCACGTGCAGTCGACGCCGTTTGTAGGCGCGACTGGAAGTCGCAGTAAGCCGTTAAGCAAACGGGTGAGTTCTGCGCGTGCCGGACATTTCTGAGCAGTGAGGGAACTTGTGTATTCAGTGATAACTGAATACACAAGCAAATCGCGGGGCGTGCTTTCTTTGGTTACTTTCTTTGCACGAGCAAAGAAAGTGACACGCGCCCGGTGGGCGTGTAAAGAACAGCTGCCCTTAAAAACTTAAAAGCCTTTTGTTCATAAATGTCGGATTACACTAACACTAATCCGACCTACAGGATCTTCATGTGCGCAGCGCACATAATATCCTCTCATGCTCTCGCACGTCCATGTGCTTCGCAAAATAAGTACTTCCTGTACAAAACCCTAGCCCTCTCCCTCCGGGGGGGAGGGGACAAAAAACGCCTTGGAAAACCCCAAATAACCCCCCAAATAATACCCATGATAAAGAAGCAAAACACCCATTTAACTGGATAAAATCCAGCCAAAATGCTAATTTCCACCCCCGTTTTCCAATGTAATGCCCCTATGACACGCAAACTATTTATCAAGACCTTCGGCTGCCAGATGAACGAGTACGATACCTCGCGCATGGCCGATGCCCTGCGCGAGTCGCACGGTCTGGAGCGTACGCAGTCGCCGGAAGAGGCGGATGTGCTGCTGTTGAATACCTGCTCGGTGCGTGACAAGGCACAGGAGAAGGTCTTCTCCGAGCTGGGGCGCTGGAACAAGCTCAAGCTTGAGCGCCCGGAGCTGGTCATCGGCGTCGGCGGTTGCGTCGCCAGCCAGGAGGGCGAGGCCATCCGCCTGCGCGCGCCGTACGTCGATATGATCTTTGGCCCGCAGACCCTGCATCGCCTGCCGGAGATGCTCAGGCAGACCGAGCAGCAGCACAAACCCTGTATCGATGTCAGCTTCCCGGAGATCGAGAAATTCGACAACCTGCCGGAGCCGCGCGCTGAAGGGCCGACGGCCTTTGTCTCCATCATGGAAGGGTGTAGCAAGTACTGCACCTTCTGCGTGGTGCCGTACACACGTGGCGAGGAGGTCAGCCGGCCGTTTGATGATGTCATCGCCGAGGTCGCCGGTCTGGCCGCGCAGGGCGTGCGCGAGGTGAACCTGCTCGGCCAGAACGTGAATGCCTACCGCGGGCCGATGCACGACGGCGATGTCGCCGACCTGGCCTTATTGATTCGTTACGTTGCCGCCATCGACGGTATCGACCGTATCCGCTACACGACCTCGCACCCTCAGGAGGTCAACGATGCCCTCATCGAGGCCTACCGTGATGTGCCGGAACTGGTCTCGCACCTGCACCTGCCGGTGCAGTCTGGGTCGGACAAGGTGCTGGCGGAGATGAAGCGCAATCACACCGGTGAAGACTACCGGACATTGATCGCGCGCCTGCGTGAGGCGCGCCCGGACCTGAGCCTGTCGTCGGATTTCATTATCGGTTTTCCCAACGAGAGCGATGCCGACTTTGAGGCCACCATGCAGTTGATCGAGGACATCGGCTTTGACCATTCCTTCAGCTTCATCTACAGCCCGCGCCCGGGCACGCCGGCGGCGGACATGCCGGACAGCGTTGACCTCATCGTTAAGCAGGCCCGCCTCAGCCGCCTGCAGCGTCGCATCAGCGAGATGGCGGCGGCGATCAGCGAGTCGATGGTCGGCACAACGCAGAAGGTGCTGGTCACCGGCCCCGCGCGCAAGGACCCCGATGAACTCAGCGGTCGCACCGAGAATAACCGCGTCGCCAACTTCAAGGGCGATGCCTCGTTAGTCGGCAAGTTCGTTGAGGTACAGGTCACCGAGGCCTTCCCGAATTCCCTGCGCGGCGATTACCTGCGCACGGTAGCCTGATACCAGGCTGAGCAGCTTGCACGAACGCGGGCCATTCACTATCTTTTTATATAGTTAGCCACACGGAACGACATTGAGCCCACACCCACAATCGAACCAGTTTGTCCTCGACCCTCCTGATAACCAGCGGCTGGCCAATCTCTGCGGCCAGTTTGACGAACACCTGCGGCAGATCGAACGCTCGCTGGGGGTGGAGATCAATAACCGCGGCAACCAGTTCCAGGTCATCGGTGAAGGGGCCTCGGTGCGCGCCGCCGGCGAGGTCCTCAACAGCCTCTACGCAGAATCGGCGACCGAGACCCTCAATCCGGCCAGTGTGCACCTGTTGTTGCAGGGCACCGGGCTGGCCAATGTGGTGCAACCGGCACTTACCGACGAGCCGATCGTGATCCGTACCAAGCGCGGCCAGGTCAAGCCGCGCACGCCGAACCAGCAGCTCTATGTGAAGGCCATCCATCAACACGATATCAACTTCGGCGTGGGCCCGGCCGGTACCGGCAAGACCTACCTCGCCGTGGCCACCGCGGTGGAGGCCCTCGAGCGTGATGAGGTGCGCCGCATCCTGCTGGTACGCCCGGCGGTTGAGGCTGGTGAACGTCTAGGCTTTCTGCCCGGCGACCTCGCTCAGAAGGTCGACCCCTACCTGCGCCCGCTCTACGACGCCCTCTATGAAATGATGGGCTTCGAGAAGGTCGCCCGGCTCACTGAGCGCAATGTCATCGAGGTCGCACCGCTGGCCTATATGCGCGGCCGCACCCTGAACGAGTCCTTTGTCATCCTCGACGAGGCACAGAACACCAGCATCGAGCAGATGAAGATGTTCCTGACCCGCATCGGCTTCGGTTCCAAGGCCGTGATCACCGGGGATGTCACCCAGATCGACCTGCCGGCGCACCAGAAGTCTGGCCTGCGGCATGTCATCGAGGTGCTCAAGGATGTCGACGGCATCAGCTTCAACTTCTTCCAGTCCCGCGATGTCGTCCGTCACCCGCTGGTGGCCCGCATCGTTAATGCCTACGAGGATTACGAGCAGGCTAATCCCGACGCGGGCAATAAGCGTCGTGATTGAGGTCAGCCTCGAGGTCGCCAGTACGGCGAAAAACCTGCCCGAGGCGGCGCAAATCCGCGGCTGGGTCGAGGCGGTCCTGAAGGGCCGCCTGGCAGAGGCCGAACTGGGTATCCGTATCGTCGACGAGGACGAGAGCGCCGAGCTGAACCAGACCTACCGCGACAAACCCGGGCCGACCAATGTCTTGTCCTTCCCCTTCGAAATGCCCGACCTGCCGGCGGGTTTTGCCGCGGATGAGGCCGACCAGGCCCCAACTAACCTGTTGGGCGACCTGGTAATTTGTGCCCCGGTGGTGGCCCGCGAGGCGGTCGAGCAGGGCAAGCCGGCGGCGGCGCACTGGGCGCACATGGTCGTGCACGGTGTGCTGCACCTGCTCGGTTATGACCACCTGGATGCCGCCGAGGCCGCGGAGATGGAAGGCCTGGAACGTCAAATTCTTGCCGGGCTGGGGCTTGCCGACCCCTATGAGGCGATCTAAGCCGATGTAAAGTTTGGTCATTTTGTACAAAAAAGCGCTACAATGCGCGTCCTTTTAGAGACAGGGAGCGATTCGACAATCGCATGAACGAAGACCGATCTAGTAACGAGCCCACGCAGCGCTCCTGGTTTGAACGACTGGGGCAGGCGCTGATGGGTGAACCTCAGGACCGTGAACAACTCGTCGAGTTGTTACGCGACGCCGAACAGCGCAATCTCCTCAACCCCGATGCCCTCTCCATGATTGAAGGTGTCCTGCAGGTGTCTGAAATGCAGGTCCGTGACATCATGATCCCGCGTTCGCAAATGGTTATTATCGAACGCGAGGCGAAGTTGCAGGAATTCCTGCCGGTTGTCATTGAGGCCGCGCACTCCCGATACCCAGTGATTGGTGATAACAAGGATGAAGTCGTCGGCATGATGCTGGCCAAGGATCTGTTGCCCTTCACCGCCGGTGGCGAGGCCGACAACTTCAACCTGCGCGACATCCTGCGTCCGGCCGTGTTCGTGCCAGAGAGCAAACGCCTTGATGTATTGCTGAAAGAGTTCCGTTCCAGCCGTAACCACATGGCCATCGTCGTCGATGAATACGGCGGTGTCGCCGGTCTGGTCACCATCGAAGACGTGCTTGAACAGATCGTCGGCGACATCGAAGACGAGCATGACTTTGATGAAAACGCCGCTATCCTCAAGCTCAATAACGACGAGTTTACGGTCAAGGCCTTGACCGAGGTCGATGAGTTTAACGAGTACTTTGGCACTAACTACAGCGATGACGAGTTCGATACCATTGGCGGCCTGGTTATGAACAGTTTTGGCCATGTGCCGAAGCGTAATGAGATCGTCATTCTTGGAGAGTGGCAGTTCAGGGTCATGCGCGCCGACAAGCGTCGTGTGCACCTGCTCAAAGTGATACGTCTGCCGGATCAAGCAGATAGCGACGACTGAGCCAGCCTATGCACGCAGTGAGCAAGAGGGCTCAGGCACTCGGTAACAAGCTGCAGAACCTGTTAGCGATGTTGGCGGGGGCACTGAGCGTCGCGGCCTTTGCGCCCTTGAGCCTCTCCGTACTGGCCGTGCTTGGCCTGCTCGGCCTTTTCCTTCTCATCCCCTATGAACAACCCCGTCGTGCCGCCTGGCGGGGTTTTTACTTTGGCCTTGGCCTGTTCGGCGTCGGGACCTCCTGGGTCGTGATCAGCATTCACGAGTTCGGCCATTCACCCCTGCCGTTGGCCGTGGTCATGACACTGTTAATGGTCGTCTATCTGGCGCTGTTTCCGGCGTTGTTTGCCTGGGCCATGGCACGCACGCATGTCAACACCCACCCCTGGCGTTTTGTCCTGCTGGCGCCGGCATTATGGGTGGTGGGTGAATGGCTGCGTGGCAGCCTGTTCACCGGCTTCCCATGGCTGAACATCGGCTACAGCCAGATGGATACCTGGCTGGCGGGTTATGCCCCGCTGCTGGGTATTTATGGCCTCGGTGCCCTGGTGGTCACCACGGCGGCCCTGCTGTTTGTGGTCCGGCAACGGCCCGTACGGGCAACGGTCTGCCTGCTGGCCCTTTGGGGCGGGGGCCTGGCCCTGCAGTCGCAGGAATGGGTCGGCCCTAGCGGTGCGCCGATCCGCGTCAGTCTCTTGCAGGGCAATGTCTCGCAACACGAGAAGTGGCAGCCCGAGGTGCGCGCGCGCACACTCAGCCTCTACGAGCAACTGACCGAGCAGCACCTGGACAGCGACCTGATCATCTGGCCGGAGACGGCCGTGCCGGCGTTTTATCACGCCGTGGCCGAGAATTACCTCGCCGATATCCTCAATAGAGCAGGCGAGAGCCAGACCGACCTGCTCATAGGCGTGCCCATCAGGCAGGCCAGTGCCGACCCGGAACGGCCGCGTTACTACAATAGCGTGGTCGCACTCGGCGGCCAGTTTGCGGTCTACCACAAACAACATCTGGTACCGTTTGGTGAGTACGTGCCGCTGGGTGATGTGCTGCGCAGTATCGGTGGTGTCTTCAACCTGCCGATGTCGGATTTTTCGTCCGGTGGCCTGCAGGCCCCGCTGAATGTCGCCGGGCAACAGGCGGCGATCACGATCTGTTACGAGATCATCTTTGCTGAAGAAGTGCGCAAAAATATCGCCGCGGCGACGCTGCTAGTGAACGTCAGTAACGACGCCTGGTTTGGCCGCTCGCTGGCACCGCCGCAGCACTTTGAGATGGCACGCATGCGCGCCCTGGAAACCGGTCGGCCGCTGTTACGGGCCACCAATACGGGTATCACTGCCTTTGTCGATCACCGTGGCCGGGTGCAACAACAGGCACCGACCTTTAGCGTGCAGGTTCTCAGCGGCAGTGTGCAGCCTATGCAGGGCGTCACGCCTTATGTGCGTTATGGCAATGCCCCGGTCATGGCGCTGGCGCTGTTGTCCCTGCTCAGCGTCCTTAGCCTGGCGGCCTGGCGCGAACGCCACCGGGCAATGCAATAATCCGCCATACGCGAGCTTGCACTTTTATGCCTGTGGCATAAGCTGTATAAATAACAACAAGATTATAAATTATTAAAGAGGGCGGGATATGACTCCGGAAGCAATGGGTTTGTCACCAGTAATGATGGTACTGATAGGCGTGCTTGGCATTGTCACGCTGGTGAGCTTTATCTGGACCGTGGTGATCGCCTTCAAGGAACACGTCCTCTGGGGCTTTGGTGTGCTGTTCGTGCCACTGGTCATAGTCGTCTTCGGTATCATGTACTGGGACAAGGCCAAAAAACCCTTCCTGACCTATATCATCGCCTCCATCATCATGGGCGTGGTGTACTTCAGGATCTTCTACGCCATGTTTCAGCAGGCCGGGGTCATGGACCTGAATAGCCAGGTGCAGAGTGGCCAGATCACCGAGCAGGAGGCCAAGCAACGCATCCAGCAGCGCATGGCCGAGATGTTCGGTGTCGATGCCGGGCAGCCGCCCGCCACCGGGCAAGCACCTTCGGCCGAAGGTCAAATCAGCACCCTCACCGAGCAGATGAACGAACGCACCCAGCAGGCCGAACGCGAGGCCGCCGCCGCGGCACAGGCCCCGCAACGCATCAAGGTCTTTAATGCCTTCCGCGTCTCACAGGCGCGCCAGTATATCGGCGAAAAGGTCCGCGTCGTCACCAACAGTGGTATTGAAAAGCAGGGCAAGCTCAGGGAAGTGAAAAACGATCGTCTGGTGCTGGAGCGCAACCTGCGTGGCGGGGATTTTTCCTTTGAGGTGCTGTTTAAAGATATCAATACGCTAGAGGTGGAGAAGTGGGAGATGTTTTAAAAACAGGTCATTCGCACACTCGTCACGACGCGGGCTAACATACTGTTATGTGTAGTAGATATTAAGCATATTAATAAAATGCAATCGGAAGTCTTCGAAATAATTAAGTTTTATTCACTGGATATTATTTTGTTAATAGTTCCAGTAAGTTATATTATTGGTTCCACAATTAAAGGCTTTGAAACTAAAACCATCGTAATGTATGGCGCTGTTATTTCAATAGTGACAGGCCTTATTGTTCAAGTTCGTTACCCTGGCCATGCACATGTCCCGGGCTCTGAAGTATTTTTTGTGGTTTTAGTGTCGCTTGTTTGCTTTGCTGTTATGGCCATATGTATATTACTTAGAAAGTTATATTTAAATGGTAAAAACACATAACAAGCGGGTCAAGTTCGCTCTCTGCGATTACTGGGAGAAAATCCTCGATGTTTATCGTACTACTTAAGTTTTCTGACAACAAAGGCCAGGCCGGCCAATTCATGGAAGGCCACAACGATTGGGTCAAACGCGGGGTTGATGACGGCGTATTTTTGTTGGTCGGCAGCCTTCAGCCTAATTTGGGTGGTGGGATCGTGGCGCATAATACCTCGTTGTCAGACCTTCAAAGCCGGGTGAAGGCTGATCCGTTTGTGGCGGAAAATGTGGTCAGTGCGGAAATTCTTGAAATCACGCCGGCACAGGCCGATGAGCGGCTGAAATTCTTGCTCGACTGAATAAATTCAAACTGGGGACGGCAGACGCATGACCGCAGAGATAATAGTGGCTCCCGACGGCAAATCACGTTGCCGCTGGTGCAGTGCCGCACCGGAGTTTCTAGCCTATCACGACACCGAGTGGGGCTTTCCGGTCAGCGATGATCATCGTTTATTCGAGAAATTGAGTCTGGAGGCTTTCCAGTCCGGACTGAGCTGGCGCACCATCCTCGCCAAGCGCGAAAATTTCCGCGCCGCCTTCCGTGACTTCGATTTTGACAGGATAGCGCGCTTTTCCCAGCGTGACATCACTCGTTTACTCAAGGACGAAGGCATCGTCCGCCACCGTGGCAAGATCGAGGCGGTCATCAACAACGCGCGACAGGCGCGGGAACTCGTTAAACAGGAGGGCTCACTGGCCGCCTATATCTGGCGTTACGAACCTGAGGCGAAACAACTTGCCGCGCCGCAGACGGCCTCGACCTCGGCGGAATCGATTGCCTTGTCGAAGGACCTGAAAAAACGTGGCTGGAAATTCATCGGCCCCACCACGGTGTATGCCTTCATGCAAGCGATGGGGCTGATCAACGATCATGTTGAAGGCTGTGTGATCAGGGCCAAGGTTGGGCGCGCCCGCAAAAACTTTAAACGCCCCGGGCGCTGACATACGGCGCATTCTGAGAAGTGGATAAAACCATGAAACTAGAGTACTCGGTGTCTAGAAATGAGATGGGCGCTATCACACGCAGCATTACACATGCCATATGGAAACGGCCCGAGAATAACAAACGAAAGTATTTTCTCCAGGCGATAAGCATCCTGCTATGGATTCCCGTAGGTATTTTCATTGCCTATTCGTTCAGGGCCAAGGGTGATGAGTTTGCAAGCTGGGCCATATATGCTGTGGCTATGACGGTTGCTGTCGTCTGGGGTTATCGACTCTTGGAAAGATACATATTGAATACCCTGCCTGCAGAACCGGGCTCGTCACTTGGGCCAATGAACCTGAAAGCAGATGCTAGTGGCGTGACCGTGGAGACAAGTAACACCGCTAGCTTTACAAAATGGTCGGGCATAAAGGCGATCGAGGCGTCGGGAGAGTATGTGCTGCTCTTTATTGACAACCATGCGGCGCATTATCTTCCGCAAAGGGCGATTGGTAGTGAAACTGAAGTCAGCAGTTTTATAACCGCACTACAATCACTCAAGAATGATTACGCTACGAATTCCATAGGCTCAGAGAGCACGTAGAATCGCCGATGACATTTACCCAGAACAGCACGCGCGCGGGTCGTATTTTGCACGTTCGGTCCCTGGCGCCAGCCAACGCATGGTGTTTGTTCTGGACGTCTTGTCTCTAAACTATGCGATAATAATTTTTTGAGCCAAAATTTGTTTCAATGACCCTTTTAAGCAGGAAAACTTTGTGACCAATAACGACGTGTTACGCCGTATCCGCTATACCTTCGACTATAGCGATCCGAAGATGGTGGAAATCTTTGCCCTCGCCGACCATGTGGTGACGCGCGAACAGCTCAGCGGCTGGTTGAAAAAAGAGGATGACCCGGCCTTCCAGCCCTGCAGTGATACGGATCTGGCATCCTTCCTCAATGGCCTGATCAATGAACGCCGCGGCAAAAAAGAAGGCGCGCAGCCCGAGCCGGAACGGCGTTTAACCAACAACATTATCTTCAGGAAATTAAAAATCGCCCTGGACTTGCAGGCCGAGGATGTTGTGGAGATCCTGGCGCTGGCCGATGTAGAGATAAGCAAACACGAATTAAGCGCGTTTTTTCGCAAGCCCGGGCATAAGAACTACCGTGGTTGCCAGGACCAGATCCTGCGTAATTTTCTGAAAGGCATTCAGCTCATGTATCGCGATAGCGGTGGTTGAGCCGTATGGAGAGCATATAGAGTCCTCTCTCGTTGATGGGTAAACAAGGTAAGCCCCTTCGGAAATAGTAATCTTTTCCCCGCCGGGTGTTAGTTTGACATCAAATCTGGCCTCACCGTCGCGGCCGTTGTTTACAATCTACGCAAACCCTGCCACTACCGTGTTTCGTTCGGCCATACCCTCCTGTTTTTTGCTCGAAAATAGTCAATTGCATAGTTCTGCGCAAATGCCTACCTGTTTTATCGTCCAGTGTGAAGTAAAAGGGAAACCGGATAGGTTAAACCAAACAACAGCACGACTATCGGCGGGCAGTTGACGTTCAGGCAAGAAAGCAAGGCGCTGTCGCTATGCCGGTGAATTCCTGTGAGTTTATAAATGATTGACTTATCTATCAATGGCCGCCAATACAGCCTCCAGGTCGATGCAGATACCCCCCTATTGTGGGTACTTCGCGATCATCTGGGATTGACCGGCACTAAATTTGGTTGCGGCGTTGCACAGTGTGGCGCCTGCACGGTACACGTTGACGGCAAACCCGTGCGTACCTGTGTGACACCCATTGGGGCATTGGCGGGCAGCCATGTCTTGACCATAGAAGGCCTGGCGTCGGACGGCCTGCACCCCGTGCAGCAGGCCTGGCAGGAGATGGATGTGCCACAGTGTGGTTACTGTCAGTCGGGGCAAATTATGTCAGCAGTTGCCTTACTGCAAGAGACGGTGCTGCCGACCGATGCCGCCATCAATACCGCCATGAAGGGTAATCTTTGCCGTTGTGGTACTTACAAGAATATCCGCGCGGCCATTCATCGCGCCGCGCAGCTACAGGCACAGGCTAAGAAGTGACGAACTGTGAGTATCTGATTCGATGAACAGGCGAACATTCATCAAGGTGTCATTGGCGGCCGCGTCCGTTAGCGGAGGGCTGCTGCTCGGTTTCAATCTTGTTCAGCGTACACGTTTGGCATCTTCATCACCGACTGCATCAACGAAGGCCAGCCAGCAGGACGGCGTAGCGCTTGCGCCGAATGCATTTCTTCGAATTGGCACAGACAACACCGTAACCGTCATACTGCATAAGGCCGAGATGGGACAGGGCGTTTATACATCCCTGCCCATGCTTGTGGCGGAAGAACTTGAGGCGGATTGGGAGTCGATACGGGTTGAGATGGCGCCCGCGCACCCTGATTTTTACCATACCGCATGGGGGCCCTTTCAGGGTACCGGGGCAAGTACCAGTGTCACCTCCACCTGGGAGCAGCTGCGCACCACGGGGGCGGTCGCCCGGGAGATGTTGATCGCGGCGGCCGCTCGCCAATGGGGGATACCGATGGAGCGCTGCCAGGCCCGTCAGGGGCTGGTACGCGACAAGGCGACGGGCAGACAGCTGAGCTATGGTGAGCTGGCCATACTGGCCGCACAGATGCCGGTACCGGAAGTGGTCGCCCTGAAGGAACCAAAGGACTTCAAGATTATTGGTTCATCGGTAAAGCGACTGGATAGCGAAGCCAAAATCACCGGCACGGCTGAATACGGTATTGATGTAACCCTGCCGGGCATGCTGACCGCGGTCATCTTACGGCCACCGGTTTTCGGGGCAAAGGCAAAGTCACTTGAAACCGGGGCGGCCATGGCCGTCAAGGGTGTGCGCCATGTTGTGGTTATCAATGAGGGGGTTGCGGTGGTGGCCGATAATTTCTGGGCGGCGAAAAAAGGCCGAGACGCACTGGATGTCAAATGGGACCCGGAATTCAACCACAACCTGTCGACACAGGTCTTACGGGAAAAATATGCGGCCTTAGCCAGAACCCCGGGACGCCTTGCGCACGAACAAGGGCACACACAAACAACGAATGCCGCGACAAACCGACATTTGATGGCTGAGTACGAGTTGCCGTATTTAGCGCATGCGCCAATGGAGCCGTTGAACTGCGTCGCCCACGTGCAAGCCGACGGTTGTGATATCTGGACCGGCACGCAGATGCAAACCACCGATCAAAAGGCTGCAGCAGAGATAACGGGTCACGATATTAACGATGTCCGTATCCACACGACATTTCTTGGTGGCAGTTTTGGGCGTCGGGCGAATCCGCACGCTGACTATGTTCGTGAGGCGGTGCAGGTTTCCAAGACGATAGGAAATCTGCCGGTAAAGGTCATCTGGACCCGGGAGGATGATATACGTGGTGGCTATTACCGCCCCATGCATTTTAGCCGACTGGAAGCGGAATTGGACAAGGACGGCTATCCGGTTGTTTGGCGCCACCGCCTGATCGGTGAGTCCATCGTCAAGGGGACGCCATTCGAAAAGGCACTGACACATGACGGTATTGACCATCTATCTGTGGAAGGCGCCGCCGATCACCCTTATCACATAGCGAATCAACGCATCGAGTATCATCCCGTGGACAATGGCGTGCCGGTCCTCTGGTGGCGTTCCGTGGGTCACAGCTTTACGGCCTTTGCGGTGGAATCGTTTATCGACGAGATCGCGACGGCGGCCGGGCATGATCCCTATACGCTGCGCATGCACCTGCTCAAGGGACATAGCCGTCATCAACGAGTATTGAAAATGGCTGCAGAGAAGGCCGGCTGGGGAGGCAAACACCCGGCGGGCATGGCACAGGGGCTTGCGCTTCACAAGTCTTTCAAGAGTATCGTCGCCCAGGTGGCCGAGGTAAAGATTGAAGCCGATGGTTCGCCAACAGTCACGCGGGTGGTCTGTGTGGTGGATTGCGGTCTGGCTGTCGACCCACAGAATATACGCGCGCAGATGCAATCAGGAATTGTCTATGGGCTATCGGCGTTGTATGAGGAAATCACATTCAAGGAGGGACGTGTTCAACAGAGTAATTTTCATGATTATCCTGCCTTACGAATGGATAAGATGCCGAAGATCGAGGTGTATATTCTGGAAACCGGTACTGAAATGGGCGGTATCGGCGAAGTCGGGACCCCGCCTGTGGCGCCGGCCGTATGTAATGCCATCTATGCGGCGACGGGAAAGCGCCTGCGTCGTCTACCCATTAACCAGTCATTGCATACAGAAGCATAAGAAATATGTAGTACACATCAGCTCTGCCAACTTCCCGTGTCCATCGGCGGCCACCTCTGCGCACAATTAAAATTAATGTGAGCCGTACAAAGATGCTCATGTCTGCGCCAAATTTCCCTGCGTGTCACGCCCTCATGCATGCCACTGTCCAGTCGTCCAGTATACGGTGTGGGGCCGATAAGATTTAATCAAACAACGTAAAGCCGGGCCATTTCGATGCCAGATTATATGGCATTGACGGCGTGGCGCTGCGTGGTAACGAATGGCAGGGAAAAGAAGTGTACGGGTTAGGTTTAAGCACTATCGACCGATGCTAGTGCCTTTATCCAAAATCGAATCAATATTAGTACAACGTTAAGGGAAGGAGACTCAAATGCGTTACAGACAATTTTTAGCTATGGCACTATTGGCGTTAGGCATGATGACAGGCCTCGTGGCCAATGCGAGTGATGATTATCACTGGTTGAGCAAGTCCGGAGGGGTATTTGCGGCAACTAACTCTCCAGAGGATAACGAAATCCTCTTCTATCGTCGGGCATATGACGGCAGCCTGACATTCGTTGATAGATATTCGACAGGTGGACTAGGCACACCCATACAGACGCAGTTCGCCGGCCTGCCGGATCCACTGGCCTCGCAGGGCTCGGTAATTCTAAGTGACGACAAGCGCTGGCTGCTTGTTACTAACGCCGGCAGCAGTGAGCTGAGCCTCTTCCGAGTGTATCGGGATCGCCTGAAGCTTAGTGCCACGGTGGATTCAGGGGGTAAATTCCCGGTGAGTGTCACCGTGCATGATGACCTGGTTTATGTCATGAATGTGGGTGGCACCGGCAACATTGTGGGTTTTGAACTGGATGACGGGACGCTGCGAAAGATCCCCAATTCTGTGCGCACATTGAACCTGAACGGCCCGGATGTCCCTGATACGCTGACGACGCCGAGCCAGATCGGCTTTACGCCAGAGGGGGACAAAATCATTGTTGCCGCAAAGTCCGATGAGATTCACGTATTCGAGCTGAATGAAGATGGTACGCCCAGCGATGTGCCCGTTACGTCACCGTCAGGCGGCGTACTGCCATTCTCATTCGACTTCGACAGAGAAGGTAGATTATTTGTTGGTGAGGTATTCGGTAATGCGCCATTCGGTGTGCTTAATGCCGGCGCCGTGTCTTCATACAATTTGTTAGAAGACGATAGTTTACAGGTCATCAGCAAATCGGTCGATAACTTCCAGTTTGCGACGTGTTGGGTAGTGGTAGTTGGACCCTATCTCTATACGACCAACACGGAAAACAGCAATTTATCCGGCTACAAAATTGCGAAGGACGGTTCGCTTTCATTGTTGACGGCAGACGGCATTATCGCCAGCCCCGGCCCTGATACATTCCCGGCGGATATTGCGACAGCCAAAACCAAGTCGCGTCGCTATCTCTTCACGACCAATACGCTTAGTGGGACTATCAGTACCTTCCTTATAAACAAGGACGGTAGTTTGACCTTACTCGGTTCAGTTCCGGGTCTCCCGGTGGCTGACGGTGCCCAGGGGATTGCTGCCTATTGAGGCAGGAGAGAAACTTAGGCATAAGCGCGGGGCAGGCATTCTCTTGGATGTCTGTCCCGCTTTTTTTTGTGTTCTTAGATAGTTAGCCATATCGATTCTGCAATACCATCCAGGTTGAGTCATGCATTCCCCGCATGAATGTAGTGCCGAAGACAGTATGTCAGCACATCTTCATAGTCATTAGAATTTTAGTCCGATAACATTGCATAGCGAGTGAATTCCAATATGAGTCTTGAGGTGTACTGGATTAGTGGCAGTCCCTATTGCTGGAGTATTTTATTATTGCTCAAGGCAAAAGGTATCGATTTCGTATCAAAACTGCTCAGCGTTGACAAGCAAGAACACAAATCTGCAGATTTTCTGGAGCTAAATCCGCGCGGTAGTGTCCCGGTCATCCGTGATGGTGATTTGGTTGTGTCTGAGAGCCTTGCCATCCTGATGTACCTGGATGCCCGGTTTTCGCATGAGCCAATGTTCGGGCAAGATGCAGTGGCGATTGCAAAGATATGGCAGTCTATATCGGAATTCAATAGCTACGTAGTTGACCCCATGTACACGATGGCCAGTATGATATTCCGCAATACCGCGTCGGATAAACCTGACGAATTTGAGAATCTGACGACAAAGGTGACACCAGAATTCCAGCGTCTTGATGCGCTGCTGGATGACACATTATTTTTGGCCGGAGAGACTATTACCGCTGCGGATATAGTCGCCTATCCTCGGTTCGCGCATTTTTTATTAGCCATAACCGAACCGGAGGCGCAGCCACTCGCCCGACAGTTTCTCCCATTTAAGGATCACTATCCTTCTATTAGTCGATGGATGGGGCGGATTGAACGCTTACCGGGTTTTCAAGCTACCTTTCCCCCGCACTGGCGAGAACTCTCAGCATCTGCGTGCTGAGTAAGTCAAATCAAGGAGTGAACATGATGACTTTACAAGAGCAACTGGAGCAGGTGACCAATGACACATTACCGCAGCTGCCCGCAGCCATTTTACAGAAAGTCGATGGTGGCTATAGGTCAATGCTTGACATGGAGTTGGAGAGTTTTGCGCTTGGCGTCAATGATATGGCGCCGGATTTCTCATTGCCCAATGCGTACGGTGAGCCCCAACAACTTTCAGAACTCTTGCGTACCGGTAGTGTGGTGTTGACGTTCTACCGCGGGATCTGGTGCCCATATTGCCAGGTCCAGCTACGTGCCTATCAGAAAATATTGCCTGAGATGCGGGAAAATGGTGCTCATCTTATAGCCATCTCTCCCCAGGTTCCGGATACATCTCTGCAGACACAGAATGAATGGCAACTGGGCTTCGAAGTGCTGAGTGACGTAAAGAATGTTGTCGCGGGTCGATACGGTATTTGTTATGACATTCCCCGTGACCATGTCGACTTACTGGAGATCATCGGCTTTTCTCTGGAAAAAAATTATGAAGACGAACGAGCTATATTACCGCTGGCGGCCACCTTTGTAATCGACAGGGGCGGGTATATCCGCTGGTGTTTCGTCGATCGTAATTACCGCAAGCGAGCCGAGCCTGAAGCAATTCTGGCAGCGATTAAAGCACTGCGCACATAATATAGCTGTATGCAATTGGCTGTGACGTATCTCGTTGTGCGTGACGAGTACGATTGCCTGGTGCGGCATGCCATAGCTGACACAAAGTGATTTCAGTGCCGAGTCATGAGAAGACCTACTGTACACCTGGCCAGTATACGTTACCCGTCATATCCTGTTTTATAGATATTCATGAAGGCATTTCAGGAATAGGAGAGAATTGATGGCGATGTTGGCAACAGCGGCGGTTGTCCATGAAGCGAATGGACCGTTTTCATTTGAAGACGTTGAAATTGAAGATCTGCGTAGTGACGAAGTCCTGGTAAGGATCGAAGCCAGCGGTATTTGCCACACGGACCTTGTCGCGCAACGACTGACCCCGTTGCCTGCGGTTTTTGGTCATGAAGGGGCGGGGATTGTGGAAGCAGTAGGTTCCGCCGTCAGCAGGGTAAAAAAGGGTGAACGGGTAATCATCTCGTATCCATTCTGTGGCATGTGCGCCTCATGCATGGAGGGCCATCCGTATCATTGTGACGATCATATGTCATTAGGTTTTGCGGGCACCCGTCATGATGGTAGTCACACCATCAAATCTAGTAGTGGCCCCATGTCAGGTGCTTTCTTTCAGCAGTCGTCGTTTGCCAGTTATTCGATTACGCCTGAACGAAATGTCATTCCCGTCGGTGCAGATCATATGCCGGCAATGCTGGCGGCTATCCCGTGCGGCGTGCAAACGGGTGCAGGGTCTATCTTGAATACGTTGAAGGTGGGCCCAAAAGAAGGCCTGGCTGTATTTGGAGCGGGCAGTGTAGGTTTGAGTGCAATAATGGCGGGTAAACTGGTCGGTGCGTCACCCTTGATTGCGGTTGATGTTGTTGAAGAACGGCTCAACCTGGCCTATGAGCTCGGGGCGACCCACGTCATCAATGCCCGTGACGGCGATGTCGTCGCGCGTATTCTGGAAATCGCCCCTAAGGGGGTCAACTTTTCGTTAGAGACGTCGGCGAATGAACAGGCATTGAACGATGCGATTGGCTGCCTGAGTACGGGAGGGCAATGTGGGATGGTGATCGCGCCACACTTTGGGGAAACCTATCCGTTTTCGCCGACCGAAATATTCAGGCGGGCAGCCAGTTTGAAAGGCATTATACAGGGCTCATCGGTGCCCAATACATTTTTGCCAAAACTCATTGAATTTAACAGGCAAGGCAGATTCCCCTATGACCGACTGATAACCACCTATGATTTTTCTGATATTAACCGTGCGATAGACGAAATGAAAAATGGTAAGACTATCAAGCCGGTGCTTCTAATGGATAAATAGAAGTTGTATTCGAAATATGAAGGAGAACAGCATTTGCAAAATGTATCAGTAAAGATTTACGTAAGCGCTATCATCAACGCCCCTGTGGAACAGGTATGGAATCGTGTAAGGAGTTTCTGTCCAACATGGCACCCGGACGTAGTCGATTGCCATATCGAGAATGACGAGGGGGATACTAGCGTTGGCTGTATCCGGAATTTCCACGTTCAGGATGGCGGTAATGTGCGCGAGCAATTACTGGCATTAACGGATGTGGGCCGAAGTTATTCATACACCATTATTGAATCGCCGATGCCAGTACATGGTTACGTGGCTGAGCTTAAGTTGCAGCCTGTAACAGAAGGGGGTACTACCTATGCGCAGTGGACCGCGGACTTCGAATGTCCGGCTGAAGAACGGGAAAACCTCGAAAATCTCATCCAAGGTATATTCAAGCGTGGCTTAGACACCCTGCAAACAAGGGTGCCAAAAAAAACCGCCAATATGTAGATACCCTGATGAGCACAAGACAACAATCCAGTTTAAAAACAATTCTTTATTGCCGGAGTACATGACATGGACAGTCAGCGCCGTAAAATACTACGTTCAACACTAGCCTTGTCTGCAGGCTCTCTGGTGGGTCAAACCACCCTTGCAGGTGGGCTTGGTTCCTCTGCGCCCCCAACCGGTTTGAGGCGCATCGCCATTGAAGAGGCATTCGCAACACCCGAGTTATTTGAACAGTGGCAAACTGTACTGGCAGACCCGGCATCCCATGAACCCGGTTTTAAGGCACTGTATCGCCCATTTCTTAATAGCCCTGCGACCCGACCAATACGCGATAGGCTATTAGACCTAGGCGAGCTGCGTCTGAATGATATGAAAAATGCAGGTGTTGATTTCCAGGTGCTATCCATCACGGCGCCGGGCCTTCAGGTGTTCTCACCTGCTAAAGCCACATCGTTTGCCCAGAAGACCAACGATCGATTGGCAGAGGTGGTACAGGAGCATCCACAGCGTTTTGCCGGGCTGGCCGCAGTGGCGCCACAAGCGCCGGGCCAGGCCGCACGGGAGTTAGAGCGGGCGATCACCTCGCTTGGCCTTAAAGGGGCGATCATCAATTCACATACGCAGGGCCGCTACCTGGATGATAAATACTATCGTGTGATCTTCGAAACTGCACAGGCACTCGATGTCCCGATTTATTTGCATCCACGCACGCCATCGCCCGACATGATGGCCCCCTATTCGAACTATGGCCTTGAGGGAGCAGGGTGGGGATTTGCAGCCGAGACCAGTTTGCACGCCATGCGCCTAATCCTTAGCGGGCTATTCGATGAATTGCCCAGGTTGAAGATCATCCTGGGACACCTCGGTGAGGGACTGCCATTTTGGTTATCGCGAATCGATAGTCGTTTTGCTAACAAGACCTGGACAGATTTAGATAGCTCGGGAAGTTTGCGACGCCTGAAGAAGGCGCCAAGCGAATATATCAGGGATAACTTTTATATCGCTACCAGCGGTATGCATTGGCACCCTGTGCTGATGTTTGCCCATTCGGTCATTGGTGCCGATCGCCTCTTATTTGCGGCCGATTATCCCTACGAATCGTCCGCAGAAGCGGTAAGACAACTCGATAGTGCACCAATGAGCGATAAGGATAAAAAGAAGATATATCAAACAAACGCTGAATCTCTATTAAAACTCTCAACCAGTATATCCTGACCGGCAGTATCAATAACACAGGGCATTTCAGTTGATGGTTGATGCCGAAATCCCATTCTTCAGCCCCGTAGGATGAGAGAGAGATTAATGCGAGTCACGCACTACTGCCTTGCCCCTGAAGGGGTTTTTGAGTGGTGGTGATGGGCCTAGGCTGTACTTTGACAAGGGATTGTCTAGGACTAGTCCACCTTATTGTGGGGCATGCGGTGTTGTATAGACGATACCGGGTGCCTTTATGGTCGCGATTGTGTGAACGGCCCCTAGTGAGCAGAGGGATTGCATACGATCTTGCGTAAAATGGATGCCGGCGTATTGAAAACTCATGGATTAACCTTGGGTAGATGCCCGGCAATGATTGAGTAGCGTCGTATAGGTAGGAGACCAGGATGATGACAGAAATTGCAGTATTAGGTCTGGGGGCCATGGGTTCACGAATGGCGCGTAAACTCATTGAGGCCGGCTATCGAGTGGTTGGATACAATCGTACCCCGGATAATGCCGGGATTTTAGAGGCAGAGGGCGTGCATTTCGCAAATAGCCCTAGAGAAGCTGCCGCACAGGCTGACATTGTAATCAGTATGGTTAGCGATGATGCCGCCTCACGTGCTATTTGGTTATCACCAGACTCAGGTGCGGTGCACGGATTGCGCCCTGGTAGTATTGTGATTGAATCGAGCACGCTCTCACTTCAGTGGATACACGATCTTGGGACAGTCATTAGACAACATGGCGCGGAATTTCTGGACGCCCCGGTGGCCGGTTCCAGACCTCAGGCTGAGGCAGGTCAATTAATTTATTTCGTGGGTGGGTCGGAACAGGCCCTTGAAAGAACCCGCGAGGTGCTTTCCACAATGGGCGCTACGGTGCATCATGTTGGGCCGAATGGTTCCGGTATAATGATGAAACTCGCGGTCAATGCGATTTTTGGGATCCAGGTGGCGGCTTTCGCTGAAATGCTGGGAATGCTTGAAAAATGCGGTATTGCGATTAAGGATACGGTACAGATATTGAATGAATTGCCTACTACTAGCCCGGCGCTAAAGAATGTTGCGAATCAGATGGCGCAACAAGCCTTCTCGCCCCTTTTTCCAATTGATTTAGTGGAGAAAGATTTTCGTTATGTGCTGGAAGCCGCAATAGGTGCTGGCGCATTGGTGCCGACATCGAATACCGTCCAGGAAGTCTTTATGAATGCCAAGCTACAGGGTTACGGCGAGGACAACATTTCTGGCGTCGTCCAACTCTATACTTCTGAGTCGAACGAACAACGGGGAAGAAATCAAGAGGGCGTCTCGCAGAGTCAGGTTAACTGACAGGAACTAACCGTGAATACGCCATATCCATAATAGCCTACTCCCACGGGAGGCCGGCGCGAAACTTGTCCTTCATGAAATTGACAAATACGCGCACCTTAAGGGGCAAATAACTGCGTGATGGATATAACAACCACGCAGAGGAGTCAAATTCTGTGGCGGTAACATCATAATCAGGAAACAGGTCTACAAGCGATCCATTTTCCAGTTCTTGCCAGACGACCCAGCGTGGTAATAGTACCAGGCCCATGTCAGCCATGGCAGACTGTTTGAGAGAAAATGCATTGGAAATATAGCAACGCCCATGGACAGGTACCTCGTAGACCCGCCCCGTCTTATCACGAAACCGCCAACGGGAACTATATCCTGGAAGCGGGAATAGCAGGCAATTGTGCTGCTCAATATTGGCGAGTGTTTCTGGCCTGCCGTATTTTTTAATATAGGCCGGACTTGCGCAAACGACAAACATGAGCTCGCACAATTGTGTCGCAACAAAGGAAGAATCTGTAAGTGGTCCCAGGCGTAGGGCAACATCTATGCGCTCGGATAGTAAATCCACCATGTGGTCGTCCATTGAAATTTCGAATGTTAAGTCCGGGTACAAGGTTGATAATTCTGGCAACAGAGGGATAAGGGTGATCTGACCGAAGGTAACAGGTGTGGTAATTCGTAGCGTACCGCGCGGGTGTTCGCTAAGATCAGCGGCCATCGAGTGCGCGCGTTCGAGCTCATCCACCAATGGCTCGACATGTTCGTAATAAATAATACCAGCCTCAGTCGGTTCAAGGCGACGGGTGCTACGCTGGAACAACCTGACACCCAACTCTTCCTCGAGGGAGGAAATGGCGCGCGAAATAGAAGATGGCGCGACATCCTTCTCCCTAGCGACTGCGGCAAAACTACAACGACGCATGACTTCAACGAAAGTGCGTAATATCTCGATATCCATTCGTGCATTATATGCACAATTGCAATGTTGTGAAACGCCTTTCTGTTACAGCACTCATTCACTACAGTCATGCTACATGAGATAACTCAATGGAGGAGAAAACTAATGTCACGAATATTACGTATTGATGCCAGTTCACGAAGCCACGGCTCTTTTTCAATGGAGTTTGCGGACTATTTTCAGAAAAAATGGCTGGAGCAGCACCCGGATGATGAAATCGTCGTACGTAATCTCGCTAAAGACGCGATTCCGCACATTGACGAGAATTGCATTACGGGATTCTATACACCCAAGGAACAGCACACCGATGCATTGAAAAGTGCGACTCGCTTATCGGATACGCTTATCGACGAATTGCTGTCCGCTGATGTACTGCTAATCAGTACCCCAATGTATAATTTCTCTGTGCCCTCCGCGCTAAAGGCCTGGATCGACCAGATAGTCAGAATTGGCCACACCTTTAATTTTGATGCGGACAAAGGGCTTTACGGTCTGGTTGAGGGTAAACGTGCCTATGTTGTTACAGCAAGTGGCGCTGTGTTTTCTAATCCTGAAATGGCTGCGTATAATTTCCTGGATCCGTATCTTAAAACCCTGCTAGGATTTCTTGGTATCGGTGATGTGAACTTTATATCAATAGAAGGAACAACCACGGATGAAAAGGCGCTAGAGAAAAGCAAACAACAGGCGATAAAAGAGATAGATGACCTGGTCTGTCAAGTGCCTGATGAGGCTCGCCTGGCACAGGCAAGCAACTAGCAGAAAACATACCGATAATCAGCCTGGCCGCCTCAGCGTGGCCAGGCTTTTTTTTGGCTCCTCACCCATTAATGTCAGAACCATTGCCAATGCCGGCACTCATTCAATGTGTGATTACACTATCTTTATGCTTGCACCACAGGCAGGCACATCGCAAATACGACACTGTCCACATGAACAGCTATCTTACTGACGGTTTTCAGAATAAATTGAGTCTGTAGAAATATGTAATCGATGTGAAAAGGAATTCAATTTTATCTGATGCTAGAGGAGATATGAGATGAACGCTGATACTTTCGTTTTAGATGCTGAGCTAAATAAACTTGCGTTAGAGGCGCTTGATAATGAGGTAACACAATCGTCTCCTGGTGAGCATGCAATTGCGCCATCGATTAGCAACAAGCCCTACGACAATCTTGAATCAGATGTGCTGCGTCACGCACATGAGAACGATGGAATCATCTCGGATTACCTAAATCATGGTGAGACGGTAGTTGGTTATGGATATGGGGGAAGTGAATCCATGACGCTCTTCGTCAAGAAAGAGTCAGGTGCAATCATTGTGCGAAAAGTGCTTAGTGAGTTTCTGTTGACGACAAAATGGCATCGTGATGGCACGGATGTAATGCTGCACCCATGTGTCAAGGCAAAACGCCAAACACGATATCTGATGAATCTGCCGAACGCCGTAAAGTCTCTTTTGCCGGAGGTGTTGGATGTGTTAGAAAGGCAGAAGGTAGTGGCCGAACATGGTAACAAATCCTACTATGAATTGTCATATGACATGTCATATATACCGGGTATTGAGTTAAGCAAATTTATACGGGAATATAAGCCTTCTCCAAAAGTTGTGGCGATTTTATATGCCGAAATCTTCAGGTATTTGAGAGTCACGTTACATGGTCAGCGGCGTCGAATACCAAAAGGACCGACCCTGGAGCAATCCTATTTTTCCAAGATTGAAAGACGGCTGGGGCTATGTAAAGAAACATCGCCCATCACATTCTCAGATGCCTTATTAGAGGCTGATGAAATTATTCTGAACGGAAAAAGGCTGAGAAATGTAAAGACCTTGCTTCGGTGTTTCCGAGGCAATCCGGCATACAATAGAGTATTAGAACCACGATTCCACTCCCTGGTGGTCGGTGACACTAATACAGAGAATATAAAGATAGGCAATATCGAACCCCTGCTGAAAAACCATGAAGATGCAAGTTTTCACAACCCTCCGTTCACAGCAGAAGAACTCGAAGTTAAATTTCTTGATCCGCGGGCGATTGGGTTTCATGAAGAGGGGATTGACACGGGCCTGGATGACCCGATGTATGACAATAAGCCATGGCACAATAGTCTTGGGAACTATGACAAAATTCACGGAGAGCACTTTGATCTAACATTCGAGTTGCACGAGGGCGTACCGAAAATAGATATCAATTTCCATGATGAACACCCCTACGTTCAATCGTATGATGGTATCGACGAATACTTTGCTGATGCTATAACGGCTGCTTGGGATTTGCATAATCCAGAGTCTGATGTGCTCAAGAATGATCCATATTGGTTGTTCCGTTTCGTCTTTGTAATGGGGACGCATTTTATGGCGATGCCGCCATATCATTTTGGTAAAACCAAGGAAGGTGAATTATTGGACAGTGTTGACCATCAGAAAAGGCCATTGGCGGTATATGCAGAAGGCATCAAGTGGCTAAACCTGGCGTTGGATATGCTAGAAGGAAAAATAGACAATGTATGGGGTATTCCTGTGCCAAGGCTTAACGTAGGCGATGCGATGTCTTCGAATGCCTTCCGTGCTGGTAAGGCGACATTTGTCGCATGAGTCACCACCACCCACGAAGACCTCGTGAATCATGTATCGGATAAGCAGTTATGCGTCTATTGCGACCAAACCCGTTTCGTGAGGCAGAATATGCCAACTATGAACTACTTCCTTCGTGGGCGCCTACAACGGCTACGAATGGCTTTGCAAGTCCATGGCATAAATATGTGCACGGCCTTGGTCTTGGGCACGGGATAACTGGCTACGATGCTAATAATGCTGACAAATTGTGCGCTCTGGATAAGATATTACTGTCCACACACCGAACGCAGTATCAGACATTCATTCACAGACTTCTGAATTGGGTCCTGCTGTGTGTCGAGACACACAATGCCGGGAGTCGTCGAAGGGAGGGGGAGTTTGTATTCGACAGGATCCTGGACGCACTGTCGGGACTGGATGATGGACTGGAACATGCACGAGCATGTAGTTTGTTATTGGAATGTGTTTCGACGTTGAGGCAGGTGGAAACATACAAACATAGACTATTGCCCGCTTTGTTCGCCTCTCTGGCCGGTATCGAGGATACGGAATTCGATACTGACAAAATTAGGTATGAAAAACAGCACTTGAGAATGAGTCTACTTCGAGTTGCTGCCAGGTATGAGTGGTCTGTTCTGCTTTCAAGAGTAAGTAGTGACAGTACTGACTATGTAAAAGAAGCTGTGGAATCACTCTCCAGGATGAGCGACTATTTCTATCAAGTACGATCTGCAGCACTTCTTTTTACAACCATGGCCGACATGGGTCTAGGGGAACGAATTATTGGCGGCGGCCGGGATCATTTGTCGTGGATACTGGATGTTGTAGATCAACAGTTGTTAAAACCATCCATATATGAGCCCGATGGCGTGCATGAGAACAGAGACTATCTATTCTTTCCACTATCTTTGCTGATAAATGCAATAGTGCAAACGGGATTGCTGAATTATCTGTCTTACAAACGTGATTGGCTTGAAGAACTAGATATGTTGTATAGATCATTGTCACCACGTTCGAGAGCATCGCAGTCGATGTTTTATGTTTTGGCATTAGAAAATATAGAGGTGTCAAAGCGCTACATACGGCATTCAAGGAAATTCTTACAAGGTTGCGTTCAAGATTATTTAGAGGTATCAGATAGTAGAAGCATGGATGATTATTTGAGGATCAGCTATCTTATACATTTGGCCGGGCATGTGGGGCATTTAGACATTTTGCCGGAGTGCCTATGGGTGCGACTAGAGGACAGGCTGAATAGAAATGAAATGAATTGTCAAGGCACGTCCCCATACGGTTCTTACTATATGGTTCTGGCATACACATTATCGTCCTATCATCTTACAGGACATCTTAATGAACTGGATCTTGATGGCGCATACAAGAACTTGAAGGCGATAGATGCTAACCGTAATTGTGCCGACCTAAACGTTCCAAAACTAGATTATGTAATTATTGATATCGCTTTACAGATGCGAGGCAAGTAGCGGCCACCTGGTTTCAATATACGATTGAGAATCGATCGACGGAAAAGAGGACTCCAAGATGGGAATGGGAATGATAATTAGCTTTGCCATAGTTGCAGGGGGGCTGGTTGCCATACAGGGTGCTGTCAATTCACAGCTTGGCACATTACTATCACATCCACTTCAGGCCGCGTTCATTTCGTTCCTTGTAGGCACACTGGGGCTATGGATTATGGTATTAATCCTGAATGAGAGTCTGCCTCAATTGTCGCAATTAAAAGCGATTCCGATAAAATTATATGTTGGTGGATTGTTGGGGGCAGCATTCATAACGGCTACTATCGTGCTCATTCCGAAGATTGGGGTGGCAAATATGCTAATTGCCGCCCTGATAGGGCAAATACTCGGTTCTCTGGTGCTAGATCACTTTGGCCTGTTCGGTGTCCCACAAAAGCCCATAGAAATCAGCCGTATGGCTGGTGCCGGATGCGTTGTACTGGGATTGTATTTTATCAATAAATAGTGGCAAATCATCCAGAATTGCAGATCTGATATGCGACGGCTCTTGCCACAGCCTGTTGTCTATTCACTACATCCAGCTTCTGGTAAATATTAGAAAGATGAAACTTTACCGTGCGCTCAGAAATAGACAGTATTGTTGCGATTTCCCAGGCAGTTTTTCCCTTGGTGGCCCACTCCAGCACCTGGGTTTCTCGATCTGTTAGGGGGCGCTTCAGGAATCGTTGAGTCTGAACGTCCAGGGTATCAGTGTGTAGCCGATGTAAATCTTTGCAGACATGGTTTAAGAGGATTTCTGTATGCCAAAGTAAGTTAGTTGTTTTTTCGCTGTTAGAAGCATTAACAAGCCTTACATCGAACGCAAAGACAAAAAGCATATATTTATCTTGTGTGCCTCTCAGTGGCATCGGGTAAATAACACCCTGTGAATGTCCAAAGTAACGCATCGCACCAATGCTAGAAAGGGAATTTTGTGCTGGGAGACGGTCCCAGCTATCGTCCCACATTACTGGCCTTTTATTCAACAACACTGAGCCAATAAGTGGATCGGAATTGGTGTCGATATTTTGCACATAAGCATGTAACCAATCTGCATCGAAACTGTGATTAATAATCTTTAAGATATCGACATCTTGGTCACTAGTACTAATATATAGAGCTGCGGCAGAGTGAAATTGGATGATGTTTTTGATAGTCTCAAATAACGAAGAGATGCATCCATCTATGACAGGCTGATAGCCGTTGAAATCGTCCATAATCCTACGCTCCTTGTTGTAAACAACATAATCATTCTTCAGCATTCCGCCAGAAAGCCAGTGGCGCCATCTGGGGGTGACAACACTGGAACTTTTAAAACACCTCAATGTGTTCGATCAGTTCCGCCCTGGCTTCAGTAGTAACGACTGCCTTGGTTCGCCTGCGAAAGTAAAAAAGCTAACATAAAGGCCGGTAAAGGAGAGTGAGTAATCTCACATCGGCAGATAGAATAAGCCGGCGAAAATATCTTCCCTGACATAACGGGTCCTCCTATTTTTGGCACCCCACTATGAGGTATCGCCAGTACTACAGTGGGCCTGAATGAATAACCTACTTTTACTCGATTCTGGAATGGCTAGTTTCAGAACCAGCCATATGCCAGACTGCTATCGCATCATGGCTTGATATAGAAATTAATTCTAGTGACCACTTTTAAAGACTATAAGAAATCTTGGTGACAATAATGTGTCAGAGTTCAACTATTGAAACATATCCCAGCCATAGGCTACATAAGCCAAAATAGGTAGATTCTCTACGGTGGCGGTCGGGTATGAAAATCAGGTCCGGCTAGCCTGTACTACCTGTACTACCTGTACTATAGGACAGCAGTCCAGCAGCAATGTATCCGTGATACTGGTAAAAAAGCAAAATACCCAAGAAAGCCCATACTGACTCTGCACTAAAATAGAGCCGCACTAAAATAATGAGCTGCACTGAATTCGTATAACAAAATATATACTGTCATATAAAAAACTTGATACTACTCCGACCAGCAACTGAAATGGACAGGCCGAAAAAGACCGTTCCGATTACAGGACCAAGCCAGAGACTTCGACCACTTGATAGGTTAGGGTTATTCTCCATGAGGGCGCAAACATGCTGCAACTAAACATCAATAACAATTATATATAACGAATGGATCGCAACACCGATAACGAAGTCCTGCATACCGCCATCGGCTGGCTGGACGACGGCGCCGCCGTGACACTGATAACCGTAGTCCGTACCTGGGGCTCCTCCCCCCGGCGCCCCGGGGCACTGATGGCGATCCAGGCCGAGGGGCGCGTAGTCGGGTCCGTCTCCGGGGGCTGTGTCGAAGACGACCTCGTGCAACGGGTCTTGCGCGGCGACTTTGAAGACCCGCGCCCGCAACAGATCGAATACGGCATCAGCACCGGCACCACCCGTCGTGTCGGCCTGCCGTGTGGGGGCCGCCTGGCGCTGGTAGTCGAGACCCTCCATAACGCCACCCAACTGCGCACCGTCCTGGCGCACATGACCGCCCGCGAGCGCATCGTTCGCCGGGTCTGTCTACAGACCGGCGCCACCCAACTGCAGCCCCCCAGCGACGACGACGACGCCCTACGCCTTGATGGCGACCACCTCTACAAGGCCTTTGGCCCCGCCTGGCGCATGCTGATCATAGGTGCCGGCGAACTGGCCCGACGCGTGGCACAACTCGCGCTCATGCTCGATTACGCCGTCACCCTCTGCGATCCACGGCCGGAGTACGTCAACGGCTGGGAGGTCGAAGGCACCGTCCAGGTCAGCACCGCCCCGGAGACCTTCCTGCCAGCGTTTGCGCCCGACCCCCAGACCGTTGTCCTGGCCCTGGCGCACGCGCCACAGTTAGAAGACGCCGCACTGGCCGCGGCACTGCAGACCAAGGCCTTCTATATTGGCGCCCTCGGCTCACAAAAAAACCAGCAGGCCCGGCTGCAGCGCTTGCAACGCATGGGACTCAGCCCCCAGCAACGCGCACGTCTGCATGGACCGGTGGGCCTCGATATCGGCAGTCGTACACCGGCCGAAATTGCCATTGCCATTACCGCGGCACTGATCGCGGCGCGCAATACGGCCGCGCAAACACTACCACAGACCGCGCGTCAGCATGGCTGACATAACCGGCCTCCTGCTGGCCGCCGGTTTGGTGCCAACAAGCTCCTTGTAGAGATAAACGGTCAGCCGCTCAGTAACTTACCCTGTATCAAGGACTACGCCCCCACCATGAAAGCCTCCTAGCGTGTCTTATGCGTCGATTGACAGCTTTTACCTAAATAGGTATTAATGATGCGGTAGGTAGTATCGGTTGACTCTTTTGAAGCGTAGACACTTTCTATAACGATCATATGCATCGGTGCATGTCTACCCTTTAACACCATACAAGCTGCATTTTGATTGCTGTGTTGTAGGGAGCCTTTAAGGTTAGACCTTATTGATTCTTGTACAAGGTAAATAAATGATGGACATGTTTGAATCAGTCAATGTGCTTGGTGAGCCACTGGTATTATGTGGGGACGACCCGGTGACGGGGTTTTACCGAGACGGTAAATGTAATACGTGTAAAGAAGATGTGGGTTCACATACGGTCTGTATTGAGGCCTCAAAGGAATTTCTCGAATACTCCCGATCTAAAGGCAATGATCTGTCAACGCCCATGCCTGAACATGGGTTCGAGGGCCTGATACCGGGTGATGGCTGGTGCCTGTGTGCGGCGCGCTGGCTGGAGGCCTATGAAAACAATATGGCACCCAGAGTTCACCTGACAAAAACTCATATAAAGGCCTTAGAGGTTGTCCCTATAGCGCTGCTGAAAAAATATGCAGTGGATCTAAATTAGCGCCATTGAAAAGTGGCTATCAGGGCAGAATTACGCGAATGAAAATGCTATTACGAACTCTATTCTCTCCCATCCTGAATCGCTTTGAGACCGGCACAAGTCCCTTCGTCTATAAACCGTCACATCGGAAAATTCTTGTGTTCATGGGTTGCCTGTTTTCGACCCTGGCCGGGCTGGTGTTGTTTTTTGCACAAGGAAAAGACCTCGGGTATTTATTGCCGGTACTGATATTTGGTGGTGGGGGCCTACTCAGTCTGCTGATCGGGTTTATTGGTAGCGATCGGGCCGTTGCAAAAGTATGGGGTTCGCGTAAATGAATGGAAAAATGGCAGTAAGCTTTCTAAAATAGTTCAATTAAGTAAACCTGTAGGAAATTTAGCAAAATGTCGAAAGCCAAAAAATACGATTATCGAGTAGTCCGGGATGATACTTCCTGGACTGTAGAAATCATAAGGCGTATCACCTCGAAGGAAACCGTGGTTTCAAAGAGTCAAGGTGGGTTTGCTACTGAGGCGGAGGCACAAGAGTGGGGGCAAACAGAGCTAAAGTCTTTTTTGCAGAACCTTACTGAACGCAACAGGCGTCGTTCCAGACAGCGCGAGCAAGGGCAGTAAGAACTTACTTCCTGTTCATTTTAATGTTGAAAAGATGCCCTGGCCGACCGCCAAGGCGTCGACTGGGATAAGTTGTTAGAAACAGGAAGTCCTATTAATGTACGCATTGCATAATCTTGTGAATGCCGTTCTCGTCATTGTGTTTATTTATGCGCTGGCCATTTTTCTGCGGCGCAAGGGGACATTAAAAGAAGAACATTCCCTGACGCTTGCCCGCATTGTTACCGACTTGTGTTTGCCAGCCATTATTTTCGTTACCCTGGCAAAGCAGTCAATCCAGTTGGATCAAATGGCCCCGGCACTGGTCATGCTGGGCCTGGAACTGTTTTGCATTGCCCTGGCATGGGGGATTAGCGTCTTACTGAAGTTTAACAAGGCACAGCAAGGTGCCATTGTTTTCTGCTCTGCATTCGGATCCTCAACGTTTCTGGGGTACTCGATTATTATACAAATGTTTCCGCACACGCCTGAAGCGCTCAGCGAGGCCGTGCTTATTTCAGAAATAGGCGTTGGCTACCCAATCTTTATTTTAGGCCCCATCCTTGCTGCCTATTTTGGTTCAGAAACGATAGACGTAAAATCACAATGGAAATCATCTCTGGGGTTTTTCAAGTCCCCCGTGTTTTTCGCATTACTCATTGGGCTTTTTTGGGGAGGTTTTCAACTACCTGGTGAAGAGAATGTCTATCTGGCCCCGCTATTTCAGCTAAGCAATATATTGGCCTCGGCGCTGACGCCGCTTGCCATTTTATCGGTTGGGCTTATGTTCAAATTGCCCGACCCACGCAAGATAATAGCAGCGCTGACAATTGTCATTCTCCTGAAATTAATTATTAAACCCCTGCTTGCCAGTTCTCTCGCTATCCAATTTGGTTTTCCTGAACTCTGGCAAGAGGTCTTGGTTCTTCTTGCCGCAATGCCACCAGCTGTTCTTGGCGTGGTTTTTCTGAGGCGTCATGGTGGAGATGCTTCACTGGCATCAGCTCTGCTGCTGATCGCAAGTCTGGTAAGCATCGTGACCCTTGTGGGGGTCTTCTGGACGATCGGATAGTGGTTTTATTTTGATACGAATCTTATAACAAGAAAATGCAACGAAGATGCTGAGATAAGGGATGGCGATGAGCTACGAGGATATTTACGCAATGGTGCGCAGGGTCCCGCGTGGCCGCGTTGCAACCTATGGCCAGATCGCACGCCTGGTCAACCGACCTCGTGGCGCGCGACAGATCGGTTACGCACTGGCGGCCCTGGCCAGGGCCACCAGCGAGGCTCAGGTCCCATGGCACCGGGTCGTCAACGCACGTGGTGAAGTCAGTCCACGGACAAAGGCAGGTTACGAAGAATTTCAAAGGATTTTACTGGAAGATGAAGGTGTCACATTTGACCTAAATGGTCGAATAAATTTAGCGCGATTCTTATGGCGGCCACGTGACAGAAATACCACGGTACCGGATTAATCGCCGCAATCTATGAAAATCATCTTAAAGCTTAGACATACCATCCCGTTCATATCTATACTGGGGCTGTTTTCAACAACATCTAAAAGTACTCTTAGAGATGAATGAAACGATCGTTCTGAGTCTCGCCGGGATTGGTATTCTGGCCCTGGCCTGTCAATGGCTTGCCTGGTGGGTAAAGCTGCCCGCTATTCTGTTTTTATTACTGGCAGGCATTCTGGTGGGACCGGTAGCCGGCTGGATTCATCCGGATGCGCTGTTTGGCGATTTACTCTTCCCCATGGTGTCGCTATCGGTGGCCGTGGTCCTCTTTGAAGGCAGTCTGACGCTGAAGTTCAGCGAGATAAAAGGCCTCGAACGTATCGTGCAACGCATGGTTAGCACGGGCGTGCTGACAACCTGGGCCGTTACCACACTGGCTGCTTACGCCTTGCTCGATATTTCATTGCAACTTGCCTTGCTGTTTGGCGCGCTAACAGTGGTGACCGGACCAACTGTGATTGTGCCGATGTTACGCAGTGTGCGTCCTACTGCGCATTTATCAAGTATTTTGCGTTGGGAAGGTATTGTGATTGACCCCATCGGTGCCTTGCTCGCCGTGTTGGTGTATGAGTTCATTGTCTCGGGTAGTGGTGGTGTTGCCCTGGGACATATCCTACTGCTGTTTGCCGAACAGATACTGACCGGTTTGGTGTTTGGCGCGATAGCGGGTTATGCATTGGGCGTGGTGTTACGCCGGCACCTGTTACCGGAGTATTTACGCAGTGTTGCCACGCTGATGCTGGTTTTTGGTGTCTTCGCGCTGTCGAATTATATCCGCGAAGAATCCGGTTTGCTCACCGTCACCATCATGGGGATATGGCTGGCAAACATGAAAAATGTGGATATGAGGGATATCCTCAATTTCAAGGAGACATTGAGCATTGTCCTGATCTCAGGCTTGTTCATTATTCTCGCCGCACGGGTTGACTTTAATCTGGTTGCACAACTGGGCTGGGGTGCGCTGGGTGTATTGTTGATCATGCAGTTTGTGGCGCGGCCATTAAAAATACTGCTGTCAACCTGGGGTTCTTCACTGAGCTGGCGTGAGCGTGCCTTGCTTGCCTGGATTGCGCCGCGCGGTATCGTTGCCGCTGCGGTAGCGGCCTTGTTTGCCCTGCAATTACAACAGCGGGGCTTTGCACAAGCCGAGTTACTGGTGCCTATGACCTTTATTGTCATTATCGGCACGGTGGCCCTGCAAAGCTCAACGGCACGTCTGTTGGCAGTATGGTTAGGTGTGGCTGAACCGGATCCGAAAGGATTTTTGATTGCCGGTGCCAGCCCACTGGCGCGCGCAATTGCGTTGGTCCTGCAAGAGCATGACTTTCGGGTGTTACTGGCCGATTCCAGTTGGGACAACATCCGCGCCGCGAAGATGGATAACCTGCCGACCTTCTATGGCAATGTCGTCTCTGAGCACGCGGATCGCCGCCTGGACCTGGTGGGCATCGGTCGGCTGCTCGCCCTGTCTGGTGTACGGGAAGAGAATGCGCTGGCGGCCATGCGCTACCGGGCGGAGTTTGGTGCCGCCAATGTCTTTACTCTGCAAGTAGCCGCGGACAAAGAAGGTGACACCAAGACCGACAGGCCACCAGAGGGGCATATGGCATTTGCCGAAGATGTCAGTTTTACTCAGTTATCGACGATGCTGGCCGAAGGCGCGACGATTCGAAGCACGGGCCTGACGGATGAGTTTGGCTTCGATGAGTACCACAAGAAATATTATCGCCGTGCCATACCGTTATTCGCGATTAATCCGCGCGGCCAGTTGTCAGTCTATAGCGCTGACAGAGATATCAAACCGGGACCCGGCTGGACAATCATCAGTCTGATCGCACAACCCGTGGAAAAGCCGGTAGCTAAAGCAGAAGACCAAACCCGGCAGGGGACAGAAGATGGGGACAAGCCGGAGACGAGCGCCTAACACGTCTTCTCTGGTCGACTGCAAAGCTCCCGGTATTGTGCCGTTTCTGCCGCCTGATTTTTCTCCGGTGAATATTTTAATCCGCCGAGTGACTCACACGCTTGAAACGGGTGCCGTGGCACTTTGGGCAGGGCGGGATGTGACCACTGGTGTGAAAATGCAGCAATTCACCACAGCCTTCGCAGGTCAGCGTGCCGATGCCGGTGATCTCGCCGGTCTTCCATTCACCGACCAGGCCGGCCTGTTCTTCAAGCGCCTGTAGCTCGATGCGCGTCTTGTCGGCCACGGAGTTCATGGCCTCGAACAGGCGATCTTCAACCTGCTCGATATCAAAGCGTAACCAGTCTTTCAGTTCATCGCCGTTGTCGGCCAGCCACTGCGCGGCATCCTGGATATCGCGTTTCAGATAGGTGGCAATCTCCTCGGCCTCTTCGCGACCGAGTTCGCCAAGCTCGGAGGCCTTTTCGGCGGCCTGCTTGAGTTGTTCCTGGAGGGCGGGGCGGGCATGGCGGCCGACCTCTTCCATCGCCACATTCAGGCGTTCAAGCATGCGGTTGTAGGCATCGACGAGTTTCTGGTTGAGGGAATCATGTTCGGGCATTGCGGCACTCTCCATACAGATGTTAGTTCATATTCCCAGAATGCCTTATCCGGCGGGGCCTGGCTAGCCCCGCATCAGCCCTGAATTGCGGCGAGTAATAGTGGGGAATAAGCCCAGATAAGGTTGTGAGGCCTGCGCGCGCTGCGGTATCCTTACGCCCTTTCACCAGCGGTATATAAAGAATAATGGATAAGGCTCAGTATCACCCTGAAAGTATTGAAGAAGCGGCCCGCCAGTACTGGCAGGAGCACGATTGTTTTCGCGCCGTTGAAGACGAGAGTCGCGAGAAGTTCTACTGCCTGTCCATGTTCCCCTATCCAAGTGGCCGTCTGCACATGGGCCACGTACGCAACTACACCATCGGTGATGTGATCAGCCGCTACCAGCGCATGCTGGGCAAGAACGTCATGCAGCCGATGGGCTGGGATGCCTTTGGCCTGCCGGCCGAGAATGCCGCGATCAAGAACAAGGTACCGCCGGCGAAGTGGACCTACGAGAACATCGACTACATGCGTGGCCAGTTTCAGAGCCTCGGCTTCGGTTTCGACTGGAGCCGCGAACTCGCCACTTGCCACCCGAAGTACTACCGCTGGGAGCAGTGGCTGTTCACCAGGCTGTTCAATAAGGGACTGATCTACAAGAAGACCGCGCCGGTGAACTGGTGCCCGAACGACCTGACCGTGCTCGCCAACGAGCAGGTCATCGACGGTTGCTGCTGGCGTTGTGATACGCCGGTCGAGCGTAAGGAGATCCCGCAGTATTTCATGAAGATCACGGCATATGCCGACGAGTTACTCGAAGAACTCGACAAACTCGAGGGTTGGCCGGAACGGGTACGCACCATGCAGCGCAACTGGATCGGCCGCTCCGAGGGTGTAGAGGTGGTCTTCGAGGTCGACGGCGAGCCGCTGAAAGTCTTCACCACCCGTCCGGACACGCTCATGGGCGTGACCTATGTCGCCGTGGCGCCGGAGCACTCGCTGGCCGCCCGTGCCGCCGCGAACAACGCCGCGCTGGCCACCTTTATCGAAGAGTGCAAGGTCATGGAGACCTCCGAGGCCGCCATGGAGACCATGGAGAAGAAGGGCATCGATACCGGCCTCAAGGCCATCCACCCGATCACGGGTGAAGAAGTCCCTGTGTTCGCGGCCAACTTCGTGCTCATGGGCTATGGTGAGGGTGCGGTCATGGCTGTGCCGGCGCACGACCAGCGTGACTTTGAATTTGCCCGCAAATACGGCCTGCCGCTGAAGCGGGTCATCCGTCCTGCCGAGGATAGTGACGCCGAGCTTGCCCATGCGGAAACTTATACTGCCCTGGCCGACAAGGCCTACACCGACAAGGGTGTGTGTGTGAATTCCGGCCAGTTCGATGGCATGGACTTCGCGACCGCGCTGAGCGCGATCGCCGAACACCTCGAAGGGCAGGGCAAGGGCAGCAAGCAGGTTAATTTCCGTCTGCGTGACTGGGGGGTCTCCCGTCAGCGTTACTGGGGCACACCGATCCCGATGATCAACTGCCCGAGCTGTGGCGAGGTCACGGTGCCGGAAGAGCAGCTGCCGGTGGTGTTGCCGACCGATATCGAATTCGACGGCGTCGGTTCCCCGATCAAGAAGATGCCGGAATTTTACCAGACCACCTGCCCGCAATGTGGCGGCAAGGCCGAGCGCGAGACGGACACCTTCGATACCTTTATGGAATCGTCCTGGTACTACGCCCGCTACGCCTGTGCCGATAATGACAAGGCCATGCTCGACGAGCGCGCCAATTACTGGCTGCCGGTTGACCAGTACGTTGGCGGTATCGAGCATGCCATCCTGCACCTTTTATATGCGCGCTTTTATCAGAAGCTGATGCGCGACGTAGAGGGTGTACTCGTGCCGCGTGAGGCAGGGATGCCGGGAGCGGCAGATGTCGGCCGCTTAAAAGTCGACGAGCCGTTCAAGAACCTGCTCACCCAGGGTATGGTGCTGAAGGACGGCACCAAGATGTCGAAGTCGAAGGGCAACACCGTCGACCCGCAGGACCTGATTAAGAAGTACGGGGCCGACACGGTGCGTCTGTTCACCATGTTCGCCGCACCCCCCGAGCAGTCGCTGGAGTGGAATGACGATGCCGTGGAGGGGGCGTTTCGTTTCCTCAAGCGCCTGTGGAAACTGGCGCAGTCTGCGCCGACCCGGTTTGAAGGCTTTGACTGGTCGGTCCTGGAGGGGGATTTGCGGGCCCAGCGTGGCGAGTTACATAGCCAGCTCGAACAGATCAACCGCGATGTCGAACGTTACCAGTTCAACACCGTGGTCGCCGCCTGCATGAAGATCGTCAATGTGCTCAGCGAGGTCGAGAAACAACCGGTCGCGGCCGCTCGCGATGCCGTCTATGCCGAGGGCATCGACATGGTGTTGCGCGTGCTGGCACCGATCGTGCCACACATCAGCCACGCGCTGTGGCAGTCGCGCGGTAATACCGCACCGATCCTCGATGCCCACTGGCCGAGTGTCGATGCGCAGGCCATGGTCAAGGACTCGCTGGAGATCGTCGTTCAGGTCAATGGCAAACTGCGCGGACGGATTACCGTTGCCGCCGATGCCAGCCGTGAGGCCATCGAGGCCGCCGCGCTGGCCGATGAAAATGTGCAACGCAATATGGACGGCAAGACCGTTCGCAAGGTGATTGTCGTGCCCGGCAAGCTGGTGAATATCGTTGTGGCATGATAAATTTTACCGCTATGGGGGACCTATGACTGCATTACGCCTGACAATTTTATTTCTGTTCGCCAGCCTCTTGAGTGGCTGCGGTTTTCACCTGCGTGGCGGTGTCGACCTGCCGGCGGCCTACCAGCGCATGGCCATTGAGGGCGTGTCGCCATATTCCCCGCTGGGCCTGGACCTGAAGCGCACCCTGCAGGGCAACGGTATCGACGTGGTGGAACTCGCCGACGCCCAGGTCATCCTCAAACTGGGGCAGGTCAATTACCAGCGTCGCCTGTTGTCGGTATCGGCTGTGTCCGGCAAGACCGCCGAGTATGAACTGCACTACAGCGTGAATCTGTCGCTACGTGACCGTCAGGGCAAGGTGCTGTTGCCAGAACAGCCCCTGCAACAGCTGCGTGACTACGTATTCGACCAGAACAATGTGCTCGGCACGGATAACGAGGAAGTGCAGCTTCGTAAGGACATGGAGCGTGATCTGGTTGGCCAGATCCTGCGACGCCTGCAGGCAAGCACCCGCACCCGTGGCTGATGGATGAGGCGTGAAGCTTAACGCCTCACAACTCGAGTCCCACCTACAGGGCGGGCTCGCGCCCCTTTATTTCCTCAGTGGTGATGAAATCCTGCTTGTGCAGGAGGCCGCCGATACCATCCGCGCGGCGGCACGTGCGCAGGGCTATAGTGAACGCGAGGTTATGCACGTCGACCGCAGTTTCGACTGGGCGGCCCTTAACGATGCCAGTGATACGCTATCGCTGTTCGCTGAACGGCGCATTGTTGAGTTGCGTATGCCAACCGGCAAACCCGGCGATGCGGGTCGCAAGGCGCTGTTGCACTGGGTCGAGCGTCCCCCCGAAGACACCCTGTTACTCATTATTACCGGCAAGCTTGAGGCCTCGGTACCGAAGACCAAGTGGTTCAAGACGCTGGAGGCTGCCGGTGCCAGCCTGACCATCTGGCCGCTTGAACCGGCGCGTCTGCCGGGTTGGGTCGGGGCGCGGATGCGTGAGCGTGGCCTGCAACCCGATGTCGCCGCCGTGGAGTTATTGTCTCAGCGTGTCGAGGGCAACCTGCTGGCCGCCGCCCAGGAGATCGACAAGCTGCAACTGTTGCACGGCAGCGGCCAGATCACGGTTGAAGACATCGACGAGGCCGTGGTCGATAATGCTCGCTTTGATATCTACCGTCTCGTCGATACCGCCCTCGACGGGGATGCCGCCCAGACCCAGCGTATGTTCAATCGCCTGCAGGATGAGGGCATCGAGCCGGTGCTGCTGCTGTGGGTGCTGGGCCGTGAACTGCGCAGCCTGGCCAGTATGGCCGCCGAATGTGCCGGCAGTGGCGGGCCACCGGGGGACGCCGCGGTGGAACAGGTAATGACCCGTTACCGTGTCTGGCAGAAGCGCAAGCCATTGATTAAAAAGGCCTTGCAGCGCAGCGGGCCACGTCGTTGGCAGGGTCTGGTGTTGGTCGCGGCACGTATCGATCGTGTCATCAAGGGACAACTGGCGGGCAATGTGCGAGATGAATTGTTACAATTGTGCCTTGCCTTGGCGGGTATGGCGGTCGCCACCGGCTTGCAGCGTCGTGTCGCGCAAGCCCGCGGTTAAGCTACCCGCTACTCAAACAAAGTGTGATGACGATGCAAACCACTATGAAACAGCAACAGATGGATGTTGTGGCCTACATGCAGGAGGTCGGCGTGCGTGCCCGTGCCGCCTCGCGGGCGACGGCGCGTGCTACCACGGCGCAGAAGAATGCGGCCCTGAACGCGATTGCCGATGCGATCCTGTCCGGTCGTGCGGCGCTGCTTGACGCCAACAAACGCGATATGGATGCTGGTCGCAAAGGCGGCCTTGATGATGCCTTACTGGATCGCCTCGAACTCAACGATGCGCGTATCGACGGCATGGCCGAGGGGTTGCGCCAGATCGCCAGCCTGCCTGATCCGGTTGGTGAGATCGAGGATATGCACTACCGCCCAAGTGGTATTCAGGTCGGCAAGATGCGCGTGCCGCTCGGCGTCATTGGTATCATTTATGAATCCCGTCCGAATGTGACCGCCGATGCCGCCGGCCTGTGCCTGAAGTCGGGCAATGCCGCGATCCTGCGTGGTGGTTCCGAGGCCCTGCATTCCAACCAGGCGATTGCCACCTGTGTGCGTGAAGGGCTGGACGTGGCTGGCCTGCCACAAACCGCCGTACAGGTAATCGAGATCACCGACCGCGCCGCGGTGGGGGAACTGATCCGTATGCGTGACTATGTCGATGTCATTGTGCCACGCGGTGGCAAGGGTCTGATTGAACGCATCTCTGAAGAGGCGCGCGTGCCGGTCATCAAACACCTGCACGGGGTTTGTCATGTCTATGTGGATGACAAGGCCGACTTCGACAAGGCCGTGGCCGTGGCCTTTAACGCCAAGACCCAGCGTTACGGTACCTGTAATACGATGGAGACCCTGCTGGTCGCCGAGGGCATTGCCGCGACGTTCCTGCCGCCACTGGCAAAGCTATATGCCGAGGCCGGGGTTGAGTTGCGCGGTTGTGACAAGACCTGCGCGATCCTGTCCGATGCCAGGGCCGCAACCGAGGCCGACTGGGATGAGGAATACCTCGCGCCGATCCTGTCGATTCGCGTGGTCGCCGATATGGATGCCGCGATCGAACATATTCACGCACACAGCTCGCAGCATACGGAGTCGATCATGACCGAAGACCTCAGCCGCGCGCGCCGCTTCATCAGCGAGGTAGATTCGAGCTCGGTGATGATCAACGCCTCAACACGTTTTGCCGATGGCTTTGAGTATGGCCTCGGTGCCGAGATTGGTATTAGTACCGACAAGATCCACGCTCGTGGCCCGGTCGGGCTGGAAGGCCTCACCTCACAGAAGTACATCGTTATCGGTGACGGACATATTCGTACGTAGGCAACGGGGCCTCGGGCTGCTTGCCCTTTCTGGCACGCGATGAAACCGATTGGCATTCTTGGCGGTACCTTCGACCCTGTGCATTGCGGGCACCTGCGTATCGCGCTGGATGCCCTGCAGCAGCTGGGCTTGCAGGAGGTCCGCCTGTTGCCTTGCCGACAATCACCCTTACGCGATGCACCCCGGGTTACGGCCGGGCAAAGGTTGGCCATGCTCGAGGCGGCGATTGCCGGTGAACCGGGGCTGGTCGCCGATGGCCGTGAACTGCAGCGTGAAGGGCCGTCCTTTAGCGTCGATACATTACGGACGCTGCGCGCTGACTACCCGGACACCCCCCTGTGCCTGATTGTGGGTATGGATGCCTTTATCGGTTTTGCGCAGTGGAAAGACTGGCGACAGATTTTCGCGTTGGCGCATATTGTGGTCGTGCAGCGGCCGGGCAGTGCATTACAATTCCATGATGCAGGGCTGCAACAAGAGTTTGAACAACGGCGTTGTCAGCAGGCGACGGAACTGGCCGGCGATTATGCCGGCAAGATATTCCTGCTCGAAGCTACATACCTTGATATTTCGGCGACCCAGATTCGTGCCCTGGTCGCTGCCGGCAACAGTGCACGTTATCTCCTGCCAGACGCGGTCTGGCAATACATTCAGCAACACGGGCTTTATCAATGAGTGAAACAGTAAACATAGACGCTGAGGCGTTATGCAAGATCGTCATCGCGGCGTTGGAAGATGTGAAGGCACAGGATATCCGTGTCATTGATGTCCGCGACAAGACCAGCATCACCGACATCATGGTTATCGCCAGTGGTACCTCGAGCCGCCAGGTCCGGTCGCTGGCCAATAATGTCGTCGTCAAGGCCAAGGAAAATGGTGTGACGCCAATTGGCACCGAAGGTGAGACCGATGGCGAGTGGGTGTTGATTGACCTCGGTGACGTGGTCGTCCATGTCATGGTGCCGCAGGTGCGTGATTTTTATAATCTTGAAAAACTCTGGAGTACGGAGATGGGCGCGGAAGCAGACGCCGGCAGCTGATGCGCATTCACCTCATCGCGGTGGGTCAGCGCATGCCGGGCTGGGTCACTACGGCCTACCAGGATTTTGCCAAGCGTCTGCCCAGCGAGTATCGCCTCAACCTTGTTGAACTTGCTGCCGGTAAGCGTGGCAAGAACGCCGACATCACCCGCGCCATCGCCGATGAAGGCAAACGCATGCTCGATGCCCTGCCCAGGGATTGCCGGGTTATAGCCCTTGATGAACAGGGTCATGCCTGGGGTACCCAGGACCTCGCCGCGCAGTTATCGGACTGGAGCCAGGGTGGTCGTGATGTGGCCCTGCTCATCGGTGGTGCCGACGGTCTGGCCCCGGAGGTCAAGCAACGTGCCGATATGAGCTGGTCACTCTCCAACCTGACCCTGCCACATGCGCTGGTGCGGGTGGTGTTGGCCGAGCAGCTCTACCGTGCCTGGTCGTTACTGAATAACCATCCCTATCACCGCGCCTAGTGATGGGACTGTAAATCCTGTCCAATTATGGGTGTGTAGGCTTTTTAACGCATAACACAGGATTAACGACGAATATGGCTATTTACCTCGCCTCCCAATCGCCGCGCCGCCGCGAACTGCTGGGGCAAATCGGTGTCCCTTTCGATGTGATCTCGGTCGATGTGCCGGAACAGCGTCGGCCCGCTGAGGTGGCGGCGCAATTTGTCGAGCGCCTGGCGCTCGCCAAGGCCCGCGCCGGCTGGCAACACAGTGCTCAGGACCGGCCCGTGCTAGGCGCCGATACCATTGTCGTGCTCGATGACGAGGTATTGGGTAAACCTGCCGATCGCGCCGATGCCGAGGCCATGTTGGCGCGGCTTTCCGGTCGTGAGCACCGGGTAATGACTGCCGTGGCGCTGGTCGGGGACCTGGCCGGCGAGGGGCATGAGGCCATGCGCCTGAGTATCAGCCGGGTGCGGTTCCGTGTGATCACGGCTGCCGAGCGCCAGGCCTACTGTGCGACGGGTGAGCCCGACGACAAGGCCGGCGCTTATGCCATCCAGGGGCGGGCGGCGGTATTTGTCGAGCACCTCGAGGGCAGTTATAGCGGGGTGATGGGCCTGCCGGTGTTTGAAACCGCCGATTTGCTTATGGAATTTGCGGTCCCTGTCATCTGAAAGTCCTTTTGACGGTGGTATGATGCACATTGTAATAATAATAAGGAATGCCTGCAGGGACGGGCAATGGCATGATGAGTAGTGAGATATTAATCAATATAACGCCTAACGAGACCCGGGTCGCCTTGGTGGAAAACGGTGTGTTGCAAGAGGTTTATATCGAGCGCGAGCGCAAGCGTGGGCTGGTCGGTAATGTCTACAAGGGCAAGGTCTCACGGGTCCTGCCGGGTATGCAGGCGGCGTTTATCGATATGGGCCTGGAACGCGCGGCCTTCCTGCATGCCTCGGATATTGTTACCGAAAATGGCAACGGCAACGGCAATGAAGAGCGGAATGATACCATTTCCGAACTCGTGCATGAGGGCCAGGATGTGTGCGTACAGGTGATCAAGGACCCACTGGGTACCAAGGGCGCGCGCCTGACCACGCAAATATCGATCCCCTCGCGTTTCCTCGTCTTCATGCCGGGCACCTCGCATATCGGCGTGTCGCAAAAGATCGAGGGTGAGGAGGAACGCGCACGTCTGCGTGAGCACATGGAAAATATCATCACCGAGGAATATGCCGGTGGTTACATCCTGCGTACCGCGGCCGAGGGTATCAGCGAGGCCGAGTTGAATGCCGATGTTAAGTTCCTCAACCGTATGTGGGATTCGATACGTGAGCGCATGCGTTCCGAGCCGACCAAGTCGGTGATCCATGAAGACCTGCCACTGGCCATGCGCATGATGCGCGACCTGGTCAGCCCGGAGATTGAAAAGATCCGCATTGACTCACGTGAGACCTTTGAGCGTGCCGCCAAGTTTGCGCGCAAGTTTATCCCCGAGGTCGCCGAGCGTATTGAATACTACCCCGGGGAACGGCCGATCTTTGACCTCTACTCGGTAGAGGATGAGATTCACAAGGCCCTGGAGAAAAAGGCCCAGTTGAAGTCGGGTGGTTACCTGATCATCGATCAGACTGAGGCCCTGACCACCATTGATGTCAACACCGGTGCCTTTGTCGGCCACCGCAATCTCGAAGAAACCATTTTCAAGACCAACCTCGAGGCGACCCAGGCGATTGCCCGACAACTGCGCCTGCGTAACCTGGGTGGCATCATTATTCTCGATTTTATCGACATGCAGGATGAAGAGCATAAGCGCCAGGTGCTGCGCGCGCTGGAAAAGGGTCTCGAGCGTGATCATGCCAAGTGCCACATCAGCCAGGTCTCGGCCCTTGGCCTGGTAGAGATGACACGCAAGCGTACGCGTGAATCGCTCGAACATGTGCTGTGTGAGGCCTGTCCGACCTGTGGCGGGCGCGGTTCACTGCGCACGGCCGAGACCGTGTGTTATGAGATATTTCGCGAAATCTTGCGTGAGGCCCGCCAGTATGATGCACAAACCTTTCTCGTGCTGGCCGCGCAGGAGGTGGTGGACCGCCTGCTCGATGAAGAGTCAGACAGTATCGCCGAGCTTGAGGAATTCATTGGCAAACCGATCAAATTACAGGTTGAATCGCTCTACACCCAGGAGCAGTACGACGTGGTTCTTATGTAACAGGGCGCAGAACTGAACGTGAAATTTAAACACCCCCTTATCCGTGCAGCCTTTGCGACCCTCTGGTACAGCGTTGCCTCGTTTGTTGTGCTTGCCGCCATCCTCGTCACCCTGGCACGCCTGGTCCTGCCACTGGCAACTGATTACAGGGATGAGGCCGAGCAACTGCTGAGTCGTTATTCCGGGCAGACCATACGTATTTCATCCCTGCATGCCGACTGGAGCGGACTCGGCCCGCATATCTTCCTGGAGGATGTGCGTCTCTATGACACCGAAGGCAAGAAGGTGCGTCTGCAGTTTGCCGAGGCCCGCATCGGTATCGATATCCTGGCCTCCATATTGAGACAGGATTTAGTGCCGTCCAGCCTGACTATCAGTGGCGTCCAACTGTCGTTCACCCGCCACCTTGATGGCAGCGTCAGTGTGCATGGCCTGACAGATGGAGAAGATAAATCTGAAAGCCGTGAAGATTACTCGGGGTTAATCGCGGCCTGGTTATTCCGCCAGCCGGAGATCGGGGTCACTACCAGTTCATTGTACTGGAGTGATGAAAAGAGTGGCGTTAAGGACCTGTTCTTTAAAGATGTCTACCTGCGCCTGCGTAACGATCAAAGCAGACACCAGATCGAGGGCAGCCTGATCCTGCCGGAAGACCTCGGTGATGCCTTCTCCTTTGCCATCGACCTGCAAGGCGACCTGCTCGACCCACTAGGCTGGATTGGTAACCTTTATGTCAAGGGCAAGAACTTTGTTATCCCACAGTGGTGGCCACGTTCCATCCTCAAGGATATTAGCCTTGCCAACGGGGTAGCCAACTTTGAACTCTGGGCAGATTGGAAAGAGGGCCGCCTGCAGCTGGCGGAAGGTAATGTACAGACAGAGAGACTCGACTTTGCCGGGACACGCGGTGAAGGCATCCCGCTGACGGCCTTGCAGAGTGAGTTTTCCTGGCAGCGGCTTGAGCACGGCTGGACGGTACAGCTTGATGGTTTCTCGCCGCGCATGGGTGAGCAGGCATGGCCAGAATCGAGACTGTCGCTGATCACCTATACGGATGAAGACCGTTACGAACTGAGTGCGGGTTATATGCGCGTCGGCGATGTCATCAACCTGTCACGTGTGTTGGGCTTTGTCGACGACAAACAGTATGCCCCGCTACTCGGTTTACAGCCGCAGGCCGAACTGAGAAATTTGGTTGCCAATTATTCACCGCGGAGTGTCGCCGGGCACCGCCTGCATATTGAATCAGACTTTACCGATCTGCAGACCAAACCGTGGCGAGACTTGCCAGCCGCCGTTGACTTCTCCGGGCACCTGGTCACCGACCTGGAGAAGGGCCACCTGCATCTCGATAGCCGCGCGGCGCGTCTCGATTACCCGACCATGTTCCGTGACAGCCTTGCCCTGGATGTCCTGCAGGGTGATGTCTACTGGCGGGATACCGAGGCCGGTTGGCAGATCGATGCGCCGGGCCTGCTCGCAAAGAACCAGGACATCAGCCTGGACGTACGCCTGAGCATGTTATTACCCCTTGAGGGGGCAGCGTATGTCGACCTGGTTGGATACTTCAGGGACGGCAACGGCAAGCAGGCCGGCAAGTATCTGCCCGTGGCCGTGATCCCGGATAATGCCGTGGCCTGGCTGGATAAGGCCATCGTTGGCGGTTACATCCCCGCGGGTGGCCTGGTCCTGCATGGGCCGATGGATAAATTTCCCTTCGAGGGAGGCGAAGGCAAGTTCGAGGTCCGTTTCGATGTCGAAGGCGGTGTACTCGATTACCAGCCAGGCTGGCCGGTCTTTAATGAGGTCAATGCCGAGGTCGTGTTCAGTGGCCGAGGCATGCAGATTAATGGCCACAGCGGCCGTATCCTCGGTTCGACGGTGAAGAGTGTGCGGGTAGAGTTCGCAGACCTGAGTGCCGATATCCCTGATCTCTATATCCATGGCCTCATGGATGTACAAACCCCCGATGTACTGGACTATGTTGTGCGTAGCGGGCTGGGCAAGGAATATGAAAAGACCCTGCAACGTCTGCAGACCAGTGGTACCGGGGAGCTGGAGTTGGCGTTGCGTCTGTCCCTGGGCCATGGCAAGGATCATCTCAGTGGCCGCATGCGCTTTGATGACAATACCGTTGCCCTGCGTGACCAGGACATTTCTTTACAGAAATTGCATGGGCAGGTCAGTGTGGTGGACGGGCAATTTCGGGGCGAGGGTCTGCATGCCCAGTTAATGGGGGCACCACTGGACATCCGTGTACAGCCTGGTAAGAAAAATGACATCGCCCTGAATATCCAGGCGCGTGCCCGCCTGGACCTGAATGCGCGTCTGCGTCAGCATCTTGGCAAGTCGATCCCAGACATCATGCCGGGTACATCAGACTGGTTACTCGAACTGCATATTCCCAATGCCGGGGCGAAGAAGCGGGAAGAGGCCAAGCTTGTACTCAGCTCGGATCTGCAGGGGGTCTCCATCGCCGCGCCTACGCCACTCGGTAAAACTGCAAAACAAAAACGCCCGCTCACCCTCAGTATGGGTGTCGGTGATACCCGGCTCTACCCACTGGCACTGACCTATGACGATGTACTCAATGCCGAGGTCGAACTCGGTCAGGATTTTTCCCTGCAACGTGGGGAACTGGCCATCGGCAGGGCGAGTACGGGTTTGCCCGACAAGCCAGGGTTGTTGGTCAGTGCCCGGCTCGAAAAACTGGCGATTAATGAATGGCGTGATTACGCCAGGGGTCTGGGTTTGCTCGGTGACCGGGCTAAGCAATCGCCGACGACACACTGGCTATCGGCACTGCAACTGGAAGTGGAACAACTGGAGGCCTTCAATATGTTATTCAGGCAGGTCAGGCTTGATGGCATGCACGAGGACGACCGTTGGCAATTCGACATCCATTCTGATCGCCTGGCAGGGCGGGTATCACTCGAGGATGGGGCACCGCTTCAACAATCCCTGAAGCTGGAGCTTGCCTATCTGAAACTGCAACGTACGCAATCTGATAGCGTGACTACACAGTATGACCCGCGAGATATTCCCGGTTTTGAACTGACAGTGGAGAAATTCCTTTTTGATGAAATGGAACTTGGTCGCCTGACGGCCAATGTAAAGCATATACCTGAAGGCTTATACATGGAGCACCTGCAGCTAGAGGGAAAACATGTATCCCTGGGCGCCAGTGGTGAGTGGGCGGTGAGCAATGATGAGCAAAACACCCGTCTGCAGGTAAAACTGAACAGTGATGCCTTCAGTGAATTCCTTGAGGGGCTGGGTTACGAGAGTGGTTTTCAGGCGGGTAAGAGTAAAGGTGACGCACAGCTCCAGTGGCCGGGTGATCCTATGCAGTTTTCAGTCGGCAGGCTCAATGGCAATCTCTCGCTGGATATCCGCGACGGCCAGTTACGGGATTTGAGCCCCGGGGCCGGTCGTGTCTTTGGCCTGCTTAGCCTGCAAACCCTGCCACGTCGCCTGAGCCTGGACTTCAGTGACGTCTTTAAAAAGGGCTTTAGTTTTGATCGGATCAAAGGCAACTTCCAGTTGGAGAAAGGTGATGCCTATACCACAAATCTGTATATGGATGGCCCGGCCGCGCGCATCGATGTCTCGGGGCGCACTGGACTGGTCGTTCAGGACTATGATCAGTTAGTCACGGTCACACCAAAACTGACGTCCAGCCTGCCTCTGGCAGGGGCCCTGGTGGGCGGCCCGGTGGCTGGCGGCGTGTTGTATGCCATCGATAAATTGTTCAAGCCGGCCATCGACAAGATCACACGCTATCAGTACACGATTACGGGCAGCTGGGAGGAACCGGAGATTGTCAAACTGGACAAGGCAGACGTAAAAGCGCAGTAATCCACGTGTCTTGGCGTCGGGCCAGGCAGGCTTTGTGTTATGATTAAAAACGATGAAAATACTATTATCGCTGTTACTTTCGCTGTTTGTTGGTCCCTCACTCGCCGTAGAATCGGCCACGTCGCTATTTGAAAATACAGCGGCCACAGGGCATTACGTATTGAGCGCTGAGCAGTGGGCCCGCCCCCGCAGTGGTCAGGCGGTATTGGCCATGCCGCCGGTACGGGCTGCGGTACAGCAATTGCTCAACACACCGGGTGGCCAACTGCTGATACGCTATCCGGGTGGCGATGAAGGCAGTATCTGGGCAGAAGAATTACAGAATTGGTTGATTTCATTGGGGATAGAACCCACATTAATTGAGATGCGTCCCGGCAGTATACCTGCACAAATTGAATTACAGATAATGACGACAGCGAGTGTGAAGGAATGAGTCAGATTGCCGCTATCCAGATGGCCTCAGGGCCGAACGTGAACTCCAACCTGATCGAGGCGGGACGCCTGATTGCCGATGCGGTCAAGGCCGGGGCGAAATTGATCGTGTTGCCGGAAAACTTTGCCTTTCTGGGGCAGAGTGAAGCCGACAAGTTTGCCCACGCCGAGAATGATGGCGAGGGGCCCATGCAGGATTTCCTTGCCAAGCAGGCGAAAAAGCATGCTGTCTGGATCGTCGGTGGCACAGTGCCCATGCGCGGTACGGACGAAAAGCGTGTGCGTCAGGTGTGCCTGCTGTTCAATGACCAGGGTCAACGGGTTGCCCGTTACGACAAGATCCACTTGTTCGATGTGCGTATCGATGCCACCGGTGAGAACTATAATGAATCCGAGACCATCGAGCCGGGTGATGAGGTGGTGGTGGTCGATACACCGTTTGGCAAACTCGGTATCGCGATTTGTTACGACCTGCGCTTCCCGGAACTGTTTCGCCGCATGCTCGATGAAGGGGTGGAGATCATCGCCCTGCCTTCGGCCTTTACCGCGATCACCGGCAGGGCGCACTGGGAACCCTTGGTGCGTGCCCGCGCCATCGAAAACCTGTGCTATTTAATTGCCGCCGATCAGGGGGGCTACCACGTCAGCGGCCGTGAGACCCATGGTGACAGCATGATCGTCGACCCTTGGGGGCAGGTGCTGGATCGTTTGCCGAGCGGCTCCGGTTACATCATCGCCGAGGTTGAGCGTGGTCACGTCAGCAAGGTACGCAAGAATTTTCCAGCCACCACGCATCGCCGTATTTCATGCAGCCTCTCAGGGGATGCCTCATGAGCCAGCAACTTGAACAGGCCCGTGAGCAGTTACTGGCACCGGCCGGTCTTGGCGAGGCCGAACTGCAAAAGGTTCTCGACCATTTGATGTCACATGATGTCGATAATGCCGACCTGTATTTCCAATTAAGTCGCCACGAGTCCTGGTCACTCGAAGACGGTATCGTCAAGGACGGTCATTTTAATATTGATCAGGGTGTGGGGGTTCGCGCCATCAGTGGCGAGAAGACCGGCTTTGCCTACTCCGATGCGATCATGTTACCGGCCCTGACCCAGGCCGCCGATGCGGCGCGCACAATCGCCCGCCGTGGAGGCAATAATGGGGTCAAGGCCTGGTCGGGTACCCAGGGTCGCGATCTCTATACCCCACGGGACCCCTTGGCGAGTATCCCTGCCGAGGCCAAGATCGCCCTCTTGCAAAGTGTGGATGCCGCGGCACGTGCCGCTGACCCACGCGTGGTGCAGGTCATGGCAAGCATTGCCGCCGTGCACGATACGATCCTGGTGGCGGCCAGTGATGGCACGCTGGCCGGTGATGTGCGTCCGCTGGTGCGCCTGAATGTGAATGTTATTGTCGAGCAAAACGGCAAACGTGAGCAGGGCAGCCACGGTGGTGGCGGTCGCTTTGGTTACGATTATTTCCTTGATAACGCGCTGGCCAAAGACTATGCCGAAGAGGCCGTGCGCCAGGCCTTGGTCAACCTCGAGGCGATTGAGGCACCGGCCGGCACCATGGACGTCGTGCTTGGCCCGGGTTGGCCGGGTGTGTTGTTACACGAGGCCGTGGGTCACGGGCTGGAAGGGGATTTCAACCGCAAGGGCAGCTCGGCCTTCTCCGGACGCGTCGGTGAGCAGGTTGCCGCCAAGGGTGTGACCGTGGTCGATGACGGCAGCATGACGGACCGTCGTGGCTCCCTGAACGTCGATGACGAGGGCACGCTGACGCAGGAGAATATCCTCATCGAAGACGGCATCCTGTGCGGTTACATGCAGGACAAGATGAATGCCCGCCTGATGGGCGTGGCCGCGACCGGCAACGGTCGTCGCGAATCCTACGCGCACCTGCCGATGCCGCGCATGACCAACACCTTTATGCGTGCCGGTGAACACGACCCGGAAGAGATCCTCGCCTCGGTGAATAATGGCCTGTACGCCGTGAATTTTGGTGGTGGTCAGGTCGATATTACCTCGGGCAAGTTTGTCTTCTCGGCCAGTGAGGCCTACCTGATTGAAAACGGCAAGGTCACCGCACCGGTGAAGGGCGCGACCCTGATCGGTAATGGCCCGGACGTCATGAACCGTATCAGGATGATCGGCAACGACCTGGCGCTGGATTCCGGGGTTGGCACCTGTGGCAAGGAAGGCCAGAGTATCCCCGTTGGTGTGGGCCAGCCAACCCTGCGCGTCGATGCCCTGACTGTCGGTGGCACGAATGCCTGAGGCCTGAGATGAGCACGTATCCCGGTCTTAAAGGGGGTCACTTCCTGCAAGGTGTCGAAGAGGGCGGGGCGATCGTGTCCCTCGATGATGGCGCGCGCTTTAAGGTGTATGAAGGTTTTGTCTGTTTTACCCGTGACTGGCAACAGGGCCACATGCTGCGTGTCAAGGAGAACCCGAAGAACGGGGCGTTTCCTTACAAGCTTATTAACATCCACGCGAATAACTCGGCCGAGGCCGAGTGGTTGGTGGACTGAGCGGCATGAAAAAGTGGTTTTTCATCGCCGCGCTGGCCATCGCCGGCTACTGGCAGTATGACCAGAACCGCGAGGTGCAACAGGCCGATGGTGTCGTCGCCAAGGCCGCGCCGCTACAGCGGGCGTTAGTAAACGCCGCAGTCTTCACGCATGAGGGTTATAGTGTTACACCACTGGCAAATTTTGCCCTCGAGGCACGGGTGTTATCACGCAAGCAATACAGTCTTGGCCGCGAGGCCGACCTCTCGCCCGTGGACCTGGCGCTGGGCTGGGGACCAATGTCGGATAACCACGTGCTGGAGAAGATTGATATTAGTCAGGGTAACCGTTTTTATTACTGGCGTGTTGAGCAGTTTCCGATCCCGCAAGACGAGATCATCCGCCACAGCTCGAATATGCACATGATCCCGGCCAATACACACGTGGCCAAACAGCTTGCCGGGGTCCGCAAGGGCAATGTGGTGGCCATCACCGGGCAGCTGGTAAAGGTCAATGCAGCGGATGGCTGGCACTGGCAGAGTTCGCTGTCACGAACCGATACCGGCAGTGGTGCCTGTGAGTTGGTGTGGGTAAAAGAGGTCTCGGTGCTTTAGTGACCGATGATCAACTTGCGCAGAACCTGAAAGATCTCGCGTGAGTGACGTTTAAGACGTTCTTCGCTTTGTTTTTTATTACGGGCATTGCGTACCAGTTGACGTAGTTGCTGACGGTCGGCGTCCGGGTACTCGGCCAATAGCTCGGTGAGTGCGGCGTCACCTTCCTCGATGAGGCGCTCACGCCAGCGTTCCACAGAGTGGAACTCGGCAATCGCCTCGCGCTTGGGTGCAAGGAGTGATTCGAAGGCATCGCGAATGGCCTCACCGTCGGCATGGCGCAGTAGTTTGCCGATAAATTTTAACTGGCGCTTGCGGGCGCCATGTTTGGGTGTTGCCTGACACTCGTGAATGGCATCGAGTAGTTGCTCGTCTAGTGGTATTTTTTTTAGCTGCGAGTCGGGCAGCTCAACAAGCTGCGCCCCCATATCGGAGAGCGCGTGCATATCGCGTTTGATTTGCGACTTGCTGATAATTTGCAGTTCGTCGTCTTCGTTGTCGTGATCAGTCATGATGAATAATTACAGGTCTGGAACAAGAGGCCTAATGATAGAGATTTAATGCCGTCTTTGACAGCATAACGGGAAAACAGTCTATGTCACAGCCAGCAGTACAGAATGGGCAGGGTGGTTTGCCTGCCAAAGTCGAACTGGAACGCGCCATTAGCGCCGCCCTCGATGAGGCCCGGACACGCGGCGCGAGTGCCGCAGAGGCCGCCATTACCGCCGAAAACGGCTATTCCGTGACAGTGCGACTCGGTGAGGTCGAGACCGTCGAGCACAATCGTGATAACAGCATGGGCATTACGGTTTATTTTGGCCAGCGCAAAGGCACGGCCAGCACCACCGATACCTCGAGCGAGGCCATCCGCCGTACGGTCGAGGCCGCCTGCGATATCGCCAGGCACACGGCCGAGGATGAATATGCCGGGCTGGCTGATGCCGGCCTCATGGCCACCGCATTTCCCGACCTCGACATGACCCATCCCTGGGCCGTCGACGCCAAGGCGGCGATCGAACTGGCGCGTGAGGCCGAGGCCGCCGCACTCGACTATGACAAGCGCATCAACAACTCCGAAGGCGGTTCGGTGTCGAGTCACACCGGCATGCGCGTCTACGGCAATACGCACGGCTTTCTGAATGGCTACGGCAGTAGCTATCACAGTGCCAGTGTCGCCGTGATCGCCGAGGATGATGGTGCCATGGAACGCGACTACTGGTACAGCTCGGCACGTAATGCCACTGACCTTGAGGCCATGGCCAGCATCGGTCGCCATGCCGCCGAGCGCACCGTGTCACGCCTCGGTGCCCGGCAGTTAAGCACGCGCAAGGTGCCGGTGTTGTACGCGGCCGAGACCGCCGCCAGTCTGCTCGGTCACTTTACCAGTGCCGCGCGTGGTTCGAGCCTGTATCGCAAGGCCTCCTTCCTGCTGGATCGTCTCGGTGAGCCAGTATTTGCCGATGACATAAATATCTACGAGCAACCGCATCTTTCTGGTGGTCTGGGCAGCGCGCCCTTTGACCACGAGGGGGTGGCAACGGCCCCGCGCCGCGAGCTGATCACAAACGGTGTGTTACAGAGTTATGTGCTCGACAGTTATTCAGCGCGCCGTCTCGGTTTGCAGACCACAGCCAATGCCGGCGGTACACACAACCTGACCATCGAACCGGGCACGCTCGATGCCCAGGGCCTGTTACGGAAGATGGATACTGGTTTGCTGGTGACTGAACTGATGGGTTCATCGGTGAATAATATTACCGGTGACTATTCACGTGGCGCGGCCGGTTTCTGGGTGCAGGGTGGCGAGATTCAATACCCGGTTGCCGAGATCACCATCGCCGGTAACCTGAATACGATGTATAGGCAAATGCTCGAGGTCGGTAACGATGTTGACCTGCGTCGCAGCACACGCACCGGCTCTATCCTGATTGAAGAAATGATGATCGCCGGAGAATAATAAGGAGGCTTCCATGTATAAAGGGGCATGTTTGTGTGGTGCGGTGCGTTTTGAACTGCACGGTGGTATCAGCGATATCGTTTATTGTCATTGCTCCCTGTGCCGCAAGGCCCAGGGCAGTGCCTATGCGACGAATGGCTTTGCCGAGCGGGACGAGTTCAGGTTTATCAGTGGAGAGGATAACCTCACGGCCTATGAATCCCCACCGCACAACATCAAGTATTTCTGCAAGACCTGTGGTTCACCGATCATGGCCAGGAACGCCAAGCTGTACCCGGAGCGGGTGCGTGTGCGATTGGGCACGTTCGAGTCCGAGGTCAGTGAGCGCCCCGTGGCGCATATCTTTGCAACATCGAAGGCGGAGTGGGATGTGATCTGTGATGGTTTACCCGAGTACGAAGGCACTATGCCAAAGCCGGACCAGGCTAGGTAAAATATGCGACTTAAATATCTCAGGGAAACAGCAACTTGCGGCCGAGGAAGCCGATCGCGACAAGGATGATCAGGCCAAGGACCTTCTCCATCTTCTCTGACGAGAAGCGGGTCGAGCCCATATAAGAACCCAACCCGCCGCCAAGCAGCACGGCGATGATCAGGGGCACATATTCACTCAGGTCGATGGCGTTATATTGCAGGCGTGAGGTCAGTCCGGCGGCCGAATTCAGCCAGACAAAAATCGCCCCGCAGGCCGCCGCCTGTTGATGGCTACCGAGGCCAAGGATAATGATCAGTGGCACGAGGTAGATCCCGCCACCGATGCCGACGATGCCTGCCAGCAGCCCGAGCAGTGACCCAGCCAGCAGCGAGACGAGAAACTTCCCGCGTGCGGAAAGATTCAAATGCATACTGGTGTCCCGCCACAGATAAATCCGCGCGGCGACAAACAACAGTGAGACCAGCAGCAACCAGTAAAACACTATCTTTGGCAGATTCAGTGCCCCACCGAGGTAGGCCATCGGCATCGAGGTGAGCAGGAAGGGCAGGATCATGGGCCAACTGGCATGTTTCTTACGAATAAAATTAAAACTGCCAATAGTGGTAACCAGAAGATTCAGGCTCAGTGATACGAGGGGGATCGCCAGGGTACTAAAGCCGAGTATGGCCATCAGGGCGGTATAAGACGAGCCACCGCCGAGGCCAACCGAGGAATAGATAAAGGCGATAATAAAAAACAGCCCGGCGATCAACCAGGGTGAGATCAGTAGTTCAGTAAACGCCATCGGCAAAGTATAACAGCAACACAGGCGCGCATTTCAGCAGCAGAGACAGGCATTGTATTGTATGCTTGCCGCCATGAGTGTAATGACTAGAAATGTTCCCCTGCTGGCAACCTGCCAGGCCCTGATGATGAGTGGCAACTCGTTGCTGATTGCGACCTCGGCACTGGTCGGATTTGCCCTGGCCGAAGACAAGGCCCTGGCAACCCTGCCACTGGCGGCGCAGTTTATCGCCACCATGCTGACGAGTATCCCCGCGGCCCTGCTCATGGAACGTATTGGCCGCAAGCCGGGTTTTATGCTGGCGACCCTGCTTGGCCTGGCAGGCGGGGTGATCGCCACCCTTGCGATCCTCAATGGCGAATTCTGGTGGTTCCTACTCGGTGCGGTATTGTTCGGTAGCTTCAACGGTTTCGGCATCTACTACCGGTTTGCTGCGGCTGACGCGGTCGATGTTGAGCACAAGAGCCGTGCCATCTCCTACGTCATGGCCGGTGGTGTGGTTGCAGCGGTGGTCGGGCCGAACCTCGCCCGCTTCACCCGGGAATCCGTCGAAGGTGCCCTGTTTGCCGGCAGCTATGCCTCGATGATTGTGATCTATATGCTCGCCTTGTTCACGCTCAGCTTTATCAAACTACCGCCGAAACCCGCTGCACATGCCGGGCAGAAGGCCGCGCGGCCATTGAAACAGATCGCCGCGCAACCGAAGTTCATCGTTGCTATTACGGGTGCCACGCTAGGCTATGCGGTGATGTCGCTGGTCATGACAGCAACGCCGCTGGCCATGCATAATCACGCCTATGCCTTCGCTGATACCTCTTTCGTCATTCAGTGGCACGTGCTTGGCATGTTTGCGCCGTCATTTTTCACCGGGCAGATCATCAGGCGCTTCGGAGTGCTTAATGTCATGTTTACAGGTGGTCTGTTAGGCGTGGCCTGTATTGTCATCAATCTGCTGGGCACCAGTCTCTGGCACTTCTGGGGGGCATTGTTACTGCTCGGCATTAGCTGGAACTTCCTGTTCGTCGGCGCCACCACATTGCTGACGGAGACCTACCGCCCCAATGAACGTGCCAAGACCCAGGCGATGAATGACTTTACCGTCTTTACCACGGTTTCCATTGCCATTCTCTCCGCCGGTGCCCTGCAACATAATCTGGGCTGGGAGGTGGTGAATATCGGCGCCTTGCCAATGTTGGCGATAGTCCTGGCGAGTATCGTTTGGCTGAGAAACAAGACGGCTAATGAAGTGAAAATACCGACTGACGCCGTTCAGGACGCAGAGGTCTGAGGGCACCCGGCAAGATCAGTCGTTCGAGGTGATGAAGAGAGCGGCCGGCTGTTGCGTGAGTAAGGCTTTGCCGCCGCAGGTTCCTTATGAATACCGCCCTGTGCATGGACAGGGCGGTGCTTGCAAAACACAGGATGCCGTTTAGTAGTCTGTAAAGTCATCCAGCAGTTTACGCAGACGCTGGGCATCCAGCCGATCTTCCAGCTTGCGGCGTGTGCGGTAATTATTCTTCTGCTTGGCCTTGCTCTTCACAGGGCTTTCAGAGAAGTAATTGTCATCAAAATACTCGTCTTCAGCCTCGTACATATCAACACGATGGTGCATGTGCCTTTCCTCGTAAATACCTTTGTGGTAATTGCGATTGTCATTTATAGGGCGGAAAACACCAACGAATTTTTTCGATGGTCAGTATCGAAGTTTTCACTCTAGGCGCGCAGGCTGTCAGGATTCCATTTCCCGTACATATTCCTGCAAGTCGATATTAAGCCGCCTGGCGTCCTCGCGGATTTTATGGATTTTTTCAGATATCTGCTCGGCGTGGTCAAAATTATCGTCACTGACATCCTGGTGAATACGGTGTACGGCCTCATGGGCCAGACGCAGCAGGTCTTCTACATCGGCCGCCGCCTCGAGGATCCTTGCGCCTTGTTCAGCCAGGTTGGACATTACTCTATTCCTTATTATCTATTCTGAACTATCGCTGCCAGCGAGGAAATTCATGGGGCATTTCGGCAAGATTTACGAATAATTGATTACCAGAGAAATTATAGGCTAATTCACATACAGGTCAAGAAAACCCGGGCGGACACTGTGTGCTGGGTCAAAAAGGTGTAAGCAGAAGCCTGCCGGTGTGTGCAGGGGGCTACGGACGGATGCGCCTTTCGTTACCCTCGGTATCACGGATATAGACCTCGCCCTTGACGCGGAAGGAATTGGCCTCTTTGATCAGCTTCGCGAAGACGATCGTATTCGAGGGTAGCTTGTCCAATAAATATTCACTGTTATTGGCATCCTTGTGCAGCAAGCTGTCACCACGGTCATGCTGGAATTCATACAGCCCGCCACGTTTGTTCACTACATCGTCCCGTGGCAGGTCCTGATGGAAATAGAGCAGGGTCTTACCGTCTGCGGAGAGGGCATAACCATTCTGGCGCGGGGCGTACTTGGAAAACTTGACCAGACCAATCTGCACCTTCTTGCCGTTTTCGTGGTGAAAGGTTTCCAGTAGCCTGGGCCGGAAGATACCGCCCGACAGCATGATTGAAAAATAGGGGGAGAGCCGGGTTTCGCCTTCCTCAACCTTTTCGTGTAGCGGGGCGTAGGCTGATGTTTTCAGTTCCAGCGCCGCGGCCAGCGGGCTCAGAGCCAGGGCCAGAATCATCAGGAGTAGTCGGGTTTTAATCATGGCTTCCTCGGTGTGTGAGCGATAACGATAGCCTGTTGTTATCTTATCGGCCCCGCCAAGTATCTCATAAATAGCCATATTGGGGGGGTCCATAAGACATAGTCGCCGTCACCACAGGGGATAAGCATGGAATGGGGTCATCGTAAATAAAAAAGGGCGGTCAAAAGACCGCCCTGATAATAAAGCTTACTTCCCCCTCACTCTCCCCGGTTATTTTGGCATTTTACTAATGGCCCAGGTGCCGTCACCGTCTTTACTGGTAGAATGCTGGATATTCACGTACAGGGTACGTGAGTCAGTCGGACTGAAGTAAATGCCGGTACCTTCTGCATCTGGGTCTGTCAGTGATGCAAACAGGCGTACTTTTTTTGAGGCACCAAAATCATTGGTGCGGGTACTGGCTACCCAGATATCCGAGGGTTTGTTGTCTTCAATGAGCATGAGGTTACCGTCGGGCATTTCAGCAAGATTATCGATACTGTCAAAACCGGATTGATGCCCCTCATCGCCAGGCTTGCCGATCTCAACCGGGACATTGACACCTGGCTTGATGAAGTTGGCTACCTTGAGAGAATCCAGCGCAATGGAAATAATCCGGCCCTCATACAGTTCCTTATCGGTTTCATCGCGCGGACCTTCGGTGATCGCAACATACAGGGTGTTGCCAATAACCTCGAGATCTTCGGGGCGTTGGTAACTCTGCCCACCAGCGGCTGTCCCGGCAGCACGGGCGTTAAGCGGGTCAATCGGACCTAGCCATTCACCCTGACCAGTGCCATCCGGCCCGGTTACTTTCAGGACATAGAGTGAGCCTGAGGAAAGGTCGCCATACGTATCCGGTACAAACTTATAAATACCGCCGCCACAGGGCACGGCACCGGCGCAGGTATTGCCACGCTCAGGGCGTGTCTCAGAACGGCCACGGTATTCATCGACAATATACACATTACCATCCTTATCCAGTTCGATGCCTTCATGGGCAAGGCGACCCACGGCGGGGCGATCCACTACTGCCGTGGCCTGGGTGAGGTCATTCGTGTTGAGCATCATTTCAAAAAGACGACCACCGGTCTTTTCCTCTGCAAACAATACCGTGCCCCAGGGCGTCCAGCGAATACCGTCCAGCGCATCCCAGGATGGGTCCTGGGCGATAATGCTTGCTTCGCCGGTCTTCAGGTCAACAACTGAGACTGTGCCACCTTCCGGTTGGTTGCCGGGAAAACGAAGTTCATGTGTGCGATACATAAAACGGCCGGCATGGTTACCCGTTTCGTTTACGGTATTCATATCATGCCAGTCATCACGACCAGCATCATAAATATTCAGGGCTGTTTCATCAGCAACGACAGACTGACGAAAACCCTTCGGCAGTTTCCACGGCAGGGCCGGATCCCAGTCGGTATTGTTGGCGGATTGCTCAAGTTGCTTGAAGTTGGAAAATGAATGATTCTTACTATCGGCATGGGTCATGCCGACGGCGATAATACCTGATACGGCGATAGTGACAGAAACTGCAAGAAGTGTCTTGTTCATGAGATATTTCTCCCTTTCCATTCAGGACAGATGCAAAACATATGGTGAGGGAAAAGGTAGTTATTTTTTATGACAATAGCGTGGCATCGGTATGAATATGCCGTGAAAGGCTGCCGGTTTTGTAGAACAAGCCGATGACATGAGGGCCTCGGGGTGCGCAGGCGATTACCATAATACCGTGAGGCACGACGGCTAAGATTATGATCTGTACGCGGCTGATTATTATTCTGCTGGCGGTTTTTGTGCGCGCAATACCACAAAGGAACCTTCGCCATAGCCCGTCTTGACGACAGCCGCAGTATTTTTATGGCTATCACCGGGTAATAAGGCCTGCGCAAAATCAAAATGATGAAATCCGGATTGTTCAAGCCCATGGATGATTTCATCGACAGTATGAAAGGTGGCGTCCTTATAAAAAACACTGCTGGCCTTGTTTTTCTCATAGTGCCTGCCCAAGACACTATCCCGGTCAATTAAGCCGATAATAATAAAGCCGCCCTCCCGGAGGATACGATAGACCTCAGTGAAGGCCGACTGCAGGGAGGCTAAAAAACATACAGTGGTTACCAGCAGGGCGTAATCGTACGTCTTGTCGGTTACAGGCAGAGATTCTGCGGTTCCGGCAATAATGTTAATACCCCGCCCCTGTGCGAGTCTGCGCATGGCCTCAGAGGGTTCAATCCCCGTGCTGATAGTCAGCGGCCCGGCAAAGCGCCCGGTGCCGACCCCTATCTCAATCCCTTCCCCCTTATCAGGTAACAGTGTCCTTATGGCCTCTAATTCAGCGTTATACTCGAGGGCATGCGTATCAAACCATTCATCATATTCGCGCGCATGTGAATCAAAGGGATTGGTCATGGCCTTCTTCTGATGGATAGCATTCCCTGGAACAGTACTCAGGCCGAGGCCTCAGCTATGTTGATCCCAGATAAGGTTAAGTAGCTCAATGTTACCTGTATGCAACTTGACGGGGCAGTCTGGACAGCCATTGGAAGTGGGTTTGTTTTTACAGCCACGACATTTATTTATTACCCATTTTGCCTGCGCAAGTTCGTCTTTAAGGCGTTCAAGTTCGCGCGCCTTCGCGGTGATTTCATTTATTTCAGTTTCAAGTTGCGCGGAAACCTTGTTACTGCTTTCGTCACCGGTCTTGCAGGTTTCCCTGAGTGAGGCGATCAGATGGATGGATTCAAGAGAAAAGCCATTTTTTGCCAGGTGCAGGATCGACCTGAGACGAGAAAGGTGACGCTCAGTATAAAGCCGCGTTCCGCCCGCCGTGCGCGAGGGTCGGAGCAGGCCCTCTTCCTCGTAGTACCTGATGGTGCGTACGGTTATAGCAAGTAAGTCTGCTATTTCACCAATTTTATATTCATTCATCATCAACTACTGTTTTTGTATCCAGAACCGGAACAGGCCTTCTTTTTCCTCTTGCCTTAAGAGTGTGTGCTGAGTCATGGCACAATAGGCAGGAATGTCCCTGAGCATTGAACTCTTATCAGAGATGACCAGGGCCACCTCGCCGACGACGAATGTCTTAAATACCTTGGTCAACTCGATCACGGGGGCCGAACAACACAGCCCCTTGATGTCAACGACATGGTCGTGCGGCATGGTCATCGCCGCCTTCACATCCCCAGCAATTGTGCCGTGTAGCCACCGGCCTTAACCTGATGGAGCAGCTTGTGCGAATCAATCTGCTCGGGGTTGTAGGCGACCAGCAATAAATGCGGGGTTTCCTTATTGAAGCGGGGTGCAACGACACCATTGGATTGTCGCAGCACGTCCTCGAGGGCGGTCCGCTCGCTGGCGGCAAGTGTTTCATTTACATGAATAATCAGATCGGCCAGATGCATGCTTCAATCCTCCATCACGACAAATGTAAGAGGTTTTAAGTATCTGACGTTAACGGTAGATTGTCAAGTCTGCAAAAGAGGCCGTGGCCTATGCGTTGTCGCAGCGATGGGTTATTTAGGCTGTTTGAACAGGTAGGGCCCAAGCTCAGTTCGTACGTCATTCTCAAGAAGGCCGCATTGAACCTTGATACCCGCCCGAGTGAGGATATCTATGCCTGCCCCGCGATTCCTCGGGTGAGGGTCTATGATGCCTACATAGACTTCTTTCAGGCCACGCCTCACAAGCTCTTCTGCACAAGAGGGTGTGCGGCCATGAAATGAACAAGGTTCGAGGGTGACAAACGCAACAACATCATCAAGCGGGCCTTGTATCTGGCTGAGTGCCATGGCCTCTGCGTGAGCCAGGCCGGGTTCGTTGGTGTGACCGGCTGAAATGACTGTTCCGTCCCTGACCAATACACAGCCAACGGGCGGGTTGGGCTTGCACTTACCAAGTGCCTTTCTCCCTTCATGCAGGGCCTCACGCATAAAATGTTCTGCTTGTGGTTTGTCCATGATTATTTCTTAAGGTTAAGGTCAGTGTTGATCAGGGTTCTTCGGCACAGTCAGCGGAATGTCGGGCGTGCCCCTCACTTGCATTGTATGTCAAATGTTCCTTTCTGTATCTGACACGGATATGCTAATGCCTGACTCAACTTCAGGCAACGCAGGACTCGCACGCCTGGACCGCATGGTTAACCCTGGTTGGGAGGAGAAAGGCATGAAAAAATCTACTCTTATTACGCTGGTTGATATTGGGGCATTTATAAGTTTTGTCTTTGTGGTCTCTACCGGTGTGTTAATGCGATATTCGCTGCCCCCTCGAAGTGGCCGTTTCATAGAAATACTTGGCCTATCCCGACATGAATGGGGTGAGGTACATTTTTATATTTCTTTTTTGTTTTTGCTCATATTGTCGATGCATTTAATTTTACATTGGAGATTTATTCTTGGTGTGCTGCATGGACGAGTCAGGGAAATCAGTAGTTATCGATTACTCCTGGGCGTGCTTGCCTTAACGGCCGTGTTGGCGCTGGCAATTGCACCATTTGTAACGCCGAAAGAAGATACCGGGGTAACAACTGGCTACCAATATGGTAAAGAGAATAAATGAGCGGTATCGCGGGGCTTTATTTTATATCACGAATACCCAGAGACTGGAATCAGTTAGCGAGAATCAGTCGGGTATCGTGACCTTCAGGCGATCACCATAACACCCGTAGAACCACTTCATGACAAAGGGGGGTAACAAGGTGGTGAGCGCAATCACGATCACCATGCCGGCATAGATTTCATTACTGAATATACCACTCACCCGGCCCAACTCGGCGAAGATGAGGCCAACCTCACCGCGCGGTATCATGGCCATACCGATCGCCCAGCGTGCCGGCCATGACTCTTTGATAAGAAATGCACCAATGAGTTTGCCGGCGACAGCCGCGAGCAACAGCGACAGCGAGAAACCCCAGATAAAGCTCGAGTCCCAGTCGATCTCATGCAAGTTGAGGGAAAGACCTACAAATACAAAAAATATGGGTGTAAACAAATGTACGATGGGCCGCATCTGGTCCTCGATGCGGTGGGCAAAAAGCTCATCGGTATGCAGGGCGATGCCCATCGGCAGGAAAAAACGTCTCGACAGGGCCAGCCCCGCGGCAAAGCCGCCAAGTAATTCCGGTGCGCCCAGGGCATGGGCTAGCCACGCACAGAATAACACCAGCGAGACGATGGTGGTAGGCAGCAGGCCGGGGATGCCGCTGACAGCATCGAAACGCTTGATGAGCAATGAAACCATTTTCGCCGCTACGGGGGCGAGGACAAAAAATGCACCTACAAACATCAGTACCTTGCCCGCATTGATCAGGTTTATGCCGCCACCAATGGAGAATTCATAGAGTAGCGCCAGCAACACTACGCCGAGTACGTCGTCGAGTACCGCGGCACCAAGGACGATCTGCCCCTCGGAAGAATGTTGGCGTTTGAGATCAGAGAGTACGCGTATGGTGATACCGATGCTGGTGGCCGTGAGCGTGCCACCGATGAACAGTGATACCAGCAGTGACAGGCCGAACACCCAGTAACCCAGTGCAAAACCCAATAGCAGTGGGAATATAAATCCCGCTATCGCCACCACGAAGGGTTTCAGGCCGGTGCGCACCAGACGTTTGACGTCGGTCTCCAAACCCACCTCGAAGAGCAGCAGGATAATACCGATCTCCGCCATCAGTTTGATGGCCTCGACCGGCTGGATCCAGCCAAACAGGCTTGGCCCCAGTACCACCCCTGCAAAGAGCTCGCCGATCACGGAGGGTGCTCGCAGGCGAGTCGCGAGTTCAGCGAACACGCGCGCCGTCAGCAGAATGACAAGCAGGTAAAGAAAGAAGTCATGGGTTGCCACGGTATTTATTCCCGGTTGTTAGTCTTTACTGACCAGCCACAGCCAGATGAAACCGGTTATGCCCGCGAGCAGGGAAGCGGCAAGGACGCCTGTTTTGGCCATTAACAGTAATTCTTCGTTGCCTTCGAAACCTAGCTGGGCGACAAAGATGGACATGGTGAATCCTATCCCCGCGAGCAGAGATACGCCGGCGATTTGAGTGAAGCGGGTGTCTTTGGGTAACGCCGCCAGCCCCAATTTTAGCATTATCCAGCAAACTCCGGTGATACCAATAAACTTACCCAGGACGAGTCCCAATGATACACCGAGCATAACGGGATGACCCAGGGTCTCGCCCAGAGAAGCAAATTCCAGGGGGATACCGGCATTCGCCAGTGCAAAGATCGGGATCACCAGGTAGGCCACCGGCATATGCCAGACATGCTCCAGCCGCTGCAACGGGGCTTCAACGCTATTCACACCATTCTCGAGGGTCTGTACCACAGCGCGTAATTTGTCATTGGTCATGATGCTCTTGCCGGGTTCATGACTGGCATCAAATCGATGCATCAATTCCCGGATATGTTTACTGAAACGTTCCGGGTTGTATTTCGGGATCGCGGGCACGGCTAATGCCCCCAGTATGCCCGCCAGGGTGGCGTGCACGCCGGACAGCAGCAAGGCATACCATAAAAACACCGCGACAATAAAATAAGGCATGGTTTTGCGGATACCGCCCAGGTTGAACATCAGCAACAAGGCAAATAAACCACCGGCTGCCAGCAGCGGCGTCAGGGCAATGGTTTCGGTATAGAACAGGGCAATCACCATCACCGCACCCAGGTCATCGACAATTGCCAGCGCCACCAGAAAGGTGATCAAGGCCTTGGGTACCCGGTTTGCCAGCAACGCCAGGGCGCCAATGGCAAAGGCAATGTCGGTGGCCATAGGGATCCCCCAGCCACGTGCGACGTCGCCTTCGGGGTTGATGGCAAAATAGATCAGTGCCGGTACCACCATGCCACCAATGGCCGCACCGATAGGCAGTGCGGCATTGCGTAGTTTCGCCAGTTCACCTACCAGTATTTCCCGTTTCAACTCCAGACCGACGACGAAGAAAAACAATGCCATCAGGCCATCATTAATCCAGTGATGCAGACTCATTTCCAGCTTCCAGCTTCCGCTATAGAGACCGATAAGGGTATGTACCAGATGTGTGTAAGCCGAAGATAACGGCCCGTTAGCTATCAGTAAGGCGATAACCGCCGTTCCCATCAACAATATGCCGCTGGTGGTCTGACGATGAATAAATTCTTCAAAAGGTGTGAGGATCTTGTCGAAACTCTTTTCCCAGGGGGCATGAAAAACACCCTTCTCCGTCGAGTGCCCTGATATCTTGTCCTGTTTGCTCATACGTTATTCCTGTTTTTTTTTCGTTCACGCAACTCTGGGGTATCCCGAAACAGCCACTCACGCGCGGTCTCGGTGAGCGCGACCACAGCGGGATGAGATATCTTGCGTTCTACGGAAATGGCATAAAACTGTTCGCGCACCGCATCCGTCTGCCCTATGATAACGACACCGTACTGCTTTTCCACCTCCGTAGCGATAGCAGTGGGTGCAATAAACACGCCGACGCCGGTCTGACCGAAGGCCTTCATGAGGGCGCTGTCGTCGAATTCCCCAACGATCCGGGGATGGATGTGCAGCCCGTCCAACCATTGTACAAGGCGGCTGCGCATCACGCTCATTTCACCAGGCAGTAGCAGGGGCGCGCCATTGAGGCTTTGCGGAAACCCTGTTTCGAGCGTGCCTGCCAGATCGGCGGTTGCAAAAAAACTGATCCCGGAGTCGCCAAGCGGGTGGTTGAAGCCACGCACATTAACGCCTGGCGGAATGGGACCGTCGGCGATCACCAGGTCGACCCGATGAACGGCCAGGTCGGCGAGCAGCGCGTCGATGGCGCCCTCCCGACAAACAATACGTACGGGTTCTGGCAACTGCAACGCCGGGGCCAGCAGGCGATAGGCAATGGATTTCGGTACCACGTCCGCTATGCCGACCTTAAAAACCAGTGGCCGTCCACCCGGGAGGTTGCGGACCATTTCTTCCAGTTCTCCACCGAGTGAAAAAATCTCCTCGGCATAGCTCAACACCAGGCGACCGGTCTCGGTTATTTCCAGGTTACGCCCGACACGGCTAAACAGCGCCTCACCCAGGTTTTCTTCCAACAGGCTGAGTTGTCCGCTGATGGTCTGGGGTGTTAGGTGCAGGCGCTCGCTGGCGCGGGCGATACCGCCTTCCTTTGCCACCACCCAGAAATAGTGCAGGTGTTTGTAGTTAATCATGGCCCGGTGAAATCTTCGGTTAATACGAACAATTAGACAATAATAATCGACTTTTTCTTTATTTGAAACAGGCCTAGGCTTGCCATCGGCCCCGTCGCTGTATGCTGGGGGCTCGATACCATGACATGGAAACCAGCCATTATTTCACTGAAAAATGCTCTGGAATCCGCCACTTAACCTGACAGGAAATACGCCGCCATGAACACATCACTGACAAATGCCACCGCCCGTACACAGACGGCCGTCCTGGCCAGCAACAAGGTGATCCGTAACACCTACACGCTGTTGTCCATGACGCTGCTGTTCAGTGCGCTGACAGCCGCTGTCTCGATGACGCTGAATCTGCCCCATCCGGGGATATTGCTCACTCTCGGTGGCTATTTCGGCCTGTTGTTTGCCACCGCAAAATTCCGTAACAGCAGCCTGGGGCTTGCCTTCGTCTTCGCCCTGACCGGTTTCATGGGTTACACGCTTGGACCTATCCTCAATGCCTATCTGGCCCTGCCCAATGGTGGCCAGGTGGTGATGACGGCTATGGGGGCGACCGGCGCCATCTTCCTCGGCCTGTCAGGCTACGCGCTGGTCAGTCGCAAGGACTTCAGTTTCATGGGCGGATTCCTGATGGTGGGTATCCTGGTGGCCTTCCTTGGCGGGCTCGGGGCGATATTTTTCGAAATCCCGGCATTATCCCTAGCGGTGTCAGCCATGTTCGTCTTGCTCATGGGCGGCCTGATCCTCTATGAAACCAGCAACATCATCCATGGCGGTGAAACCAACTACATCATGGCGACTGTGACCCTGTATGTCTCCATCTTCAACCTGTTCACCAGTCTGCTGCACCTGCTCGGTTTTATGAATGGCGAAGACTAAAATTTTCTCAAGGCCGGGGCGACAGCCTCTACCACACATGACACAATAGCCATCCCCTACCAGGGCATTGAAAAGACATATAGACAAAGCGGCCATACCCTTCTGCAGCAGGGTGTGGCCGGGTTCGTTAAGTAAGGTATTTTTTCGGAAGGAATCTAATAGTGAGTGCTATTGATGATCTAATCGCGGGATACCGCCGTTTTCGCGGCGGTTACTACGAAACCAATCGTGATGAGTTTGCCCGCCTGAGGCAATCCCCAAAGATAGCCGTGGTGGCCTGTTGTGATTCACGTGTCGACCCGGCCGTCATCACCGATAGCACAACCGGTGAGTTGTTCGTCATACGCAATGTTGCCAACCTGGTGCCGCCCTGTGAGGGGCAGGGTGAGCGCAGCTGGCACGGCACCAGTGCCGCCCTGCAATTCGCGGTATGCGACCTGGCGGTCGAGCACCTCATTGTCCTCGGTCATGCCCGCTGTGGCGGGATCCGCGCATTGCTGGAAGGGCAGGCACATAAGCATGAGGACGGCTTTATCGCCTCCTGGATGAGTATCGCCGATGAGGCCTGCGAACGGGCCATGGCCCGGGACGACCTGCAGACTTTCGACGAGCGCGCCCATGCCTGTGAACTGGATGCGATAGGCATATCACTGGCCAACCTGAAGACCTTCCCCTGGATACGGGAACGAGTAGAACAAAACAGCCTGCAATTGCATGGCTGGTATTACGACATGATGACAGGGGACCTGTTGCGTCTGGATGAGGGAGAAGGGGGCTTTGTCTCGCTCTACTAAGCTTGCAGACTAGGCTTGTGTATTGCTTACAGGCGCACCAAGTTCAGTCTTTTTGCCATGAAAGGATGTAAATATCTTCTTGTGCGCCGTCAGCGAAAACTCATCATCCCTGGTGTCATACTGTTTTACCCAGGTGATGAGCATGTCTAAATTTGCATCCTGTTCGGCCTTTGATTTGTATTTATGCGGCTCCCACGGCCTGTTTTTGCAATGATTGATACAGGCCTCAATACCGGGATTCAGGAAGATGATCTCCGTGGCATGAGGAGTGGCCAGTTCGATCAAATCGGCATAACAGCCTTCAATAACCCAAGCCGTATGTGCTGACAGAAATTTTTCAAACTCTATAGCACTTTCGGCAATAGCCCGTCTTTCCGGCGGTGCCGTACTGCGCCAGGCAAGAGTATCCAAATCCAGGTGCGCCAGGTTGAACTCTTCGCCTAAGGCCTTTGCCAGGGTTGTCTTGCCCGCCCCGGAGTTACCAAAAATAATCACTCTCTGCATGCAATAGTCTTCCTTTTCAGAGCCGGCCGAACCGCCTCAATGGGATACGTAGTCATGCATCGCATACCACCTATGCAAGCGGTAAACCACTACCGGCCTCGCTGGCAGGCTTAGGCGTGTAATAATTGTATGAACAAGATGCCCCACATCACATACAGCGCCAGCACACTGAGCAGAAAGGCATTTCTACGATGAAAAATATTATTATAGGTCGTATGAATGACGGTATGTAAGATACGCATTATAAAGTATGACCACGCCAGGGCCAGGTAGACATAGTCGCCCCGCTCCATGACCAGGACCAGAATCACCACGACATAAAATAGTACCGGCTGCTCAAACTGGTTGTCGTAATTCTGGCTTACCTTGGTAAGGTATTCCGGTGGTTTTCCGCCCCGGTTGAGGAGGAAATAGGCCGGGCTCAGGTTATCCTCGCGTACCGCCCTTATCCTCAGGGCGAGCATCCTTAGCCCGACATACAAGCTAAGAAACACCATTCCGATCACCGGAAATAACATCCAATGCTGTTGCATGACAACTCCTGTTCGTGTTTAAAAATAGAAGCATCATGGTACGGGCTATTATAATATGTTCCATATCATATTTAATCCATAAGGAACTGGCTATGCCGCGTTCAGTCGCACACAAACAACGCAGCAGGCAAAAAATCCTCGAAAGTGCCGTCAAATTATTTACCCATCAGGGTTTTGATAATACCTCGATCGACCAGGTCATGAACGAGGCCGAGATGACGCGGGGCGCCTTTTATGCGCACTTTTCCAGCAAGAGTGAGCTATATCAGGTGGCCATACTCAGTGCCGCCTTAAATACACGACTGATACAGCAAAAACCGGATGACATGGATGAACAATCATGGCTGACGTCACTCCTGAACGGATATTTGAGCACAGCCCACCTGGACTTCGATATTGCACCTTGCCCTTTGGCCTTTCTGACCACTGATGTGGCAGTACGTGAACCGGCAGTCAGAACGACTTATACAAAAGTGTTTAAAGGTATGAACAAACGAATATTGAATTATGTGAAGAGTTATTCAGCTTGTGACGAGAATAGAATGCTGGCTATCACAGCTATGATGATCGGTGGAGTGGCTGTAGCCAGGGCCCTGAACGATAAAGCAATGACTGAACAATTGCTGGAGAGTTGTAAAGTGGTTGCGCAGGGGTTACTTGATAAAGACTAGTGGGATGAGATAGGGGACCATTATGTCCAGAAACCTGCAACAATAATAGCGACAATCTGTACGATTATATTAAGTGCCTCTAATTGTCTTAAAAAAAGAGTCTTAAAAAAAAGACGAGTTCCTTTTGTCATAATCAGTTTCCTCCCTGATATCTAATTATAGTTACGGTGCATAGCTGTCCTCTCAATAAGGTACTGGATAGCGGCTGAGAGATTAAATACAGCAGTGGATTTCGGTTAACTACCCGCCCCTTATCAGTCTCACTCCGCATAAATCCCTGTCAAGTCGAAGGTTATTGCGGCTGCCTGTTTTGCTGCAAAATACGCTATAATCCGTCCTTGTTCATACGGCTCCACCGCCATTTCAGTCGTTTCCTATGCAAACAGCCACTAACATCTTTTCCCATCGCCAGTACTGGGCCAAGCGCTTCGGTAGTGCGCCGGTATTGCCGATGACACGCACAGAGATGGATGCGCTCGGCTGGGATAGTTGCGATATTATCCTCGTTACCGGCGATGCCTACGTCGACCACCCGAGCTTCGGCATGGCGATGATTGGTCGCCTGCTGGAGGCGCAAGGCTTTCGGGTCGGCATCATTGCCCAGCCGGACTGGCAGGATAAAAATGCCTTCATGGAACTGGGCCAACCGAACCTGTTCTTTGGCATCACGGCCGGTAATATGGATTCGATGGTAAATCGGTACACAGCGGATCGTCGCCTGCGGCATAATGATGCCTATACCCCCGATGGTGCGGCGGGCAAGCGCCCGGACCGCTCGGTGGTGGTCTACAGCCAACGTGTGCGTGAGGCCTATAAGGGCGTGCCGGTGATCATCGGCGGCATTGAGGCCAGCCTGCGCCGTATCGCGCATTACGATCATTGGTCAGGAAAAGTACGCAAGTCGATTCTGCCGGACTCGAAGGCCGACCTGCTCGTCTATGGCAATGCCGAGCGCGCCATTACCGAGATCGCCCACCGCCTCGCCAACGGCGAGGCCATTGCCGAGATCACTGATGTGCGTGGCACGGCCTATATGCGCCAGGCCGCGCCAGCCGACTGGGCGGTGGTCGATTCCACGGATGTCGACCAGCCGGGCCGGATCGAACAACACCCTGATCCCTATGCCTCGGAACCAGACTGCGCACAGGCCTCGCGGGCCGAAGCCACACCGCCGGCCAGTGATACCAGTACGATCGTCCAGCTCGATGTGCGGCGTGTGAAACTCAACCGTGACAAGACCGCGCTACGCCTGCCGTCGTTTGAACAGGTCGCCGGCGACAAGGTCCTTTACGCCCATGCCTCGCGGGTTTTCCACCTGGAGACCAATCCCGGTAATGCCCGTGCCCTTATGCAGCAGCATGGCAAGCGTATGGTGTGGCTGAATCCGCCGCCGATCCCGCTGAGTTCGGCTGAGTTTGATCGCCTGTTTGAATTGCCTTACACGCGCCTGCCACATCCGGCCTATGGCGAGGCGAAGTTGCCGGCCTGGGAGATGATCCGCTTCTCGGTCAATATCATGCGCGGCTGTTTTGGCGGCTGTACCTTCTGTTCGATCACCGAGCACGAGGGCCGGATCATCCAGAGCCGTTCGGAGGACTCGATCATTCACGAGATCGAGACCATCCGCGACACGGTGCCGGGCTTTACCGGCAACATCTCAGACCTCGGCGGACCAACGGCAAACATGTATCGCCTGGCCTGCAAGAGTGAGAAGATTGAATCAGCCTGCCGTCTGCCATCTTGTGTTTATCCGGATATCTGTAGCAACCTGAATACGGACCACAAGCCGTTGATTCATCTTTATCGTCGTGCGCGCAAGCTCAAGGGCATCAAGAAGATCTTTATCGCCTCTGGTCTGCGTTACGACCTGGCCATACGTTCGCCCGAGTATGTGAAAGAACTCGTACAACATCACGTTGGTGGTTACCTGAAGATCGCACCCGAGCATACCGAGCAGGGCCCGCTGAGCAAGATGATGAAGCCGGGTATCGGCAGCTATGACAAGTTCAAGGAAATGTTCGAGAAGTATTCTAAAGAAGTAGGCAAGGAGCAGTACCTGATCCCGTATTTCATCTCTGCCCACCCGGGCACCACCGATGAAGACATGCTAAACCTTGCGCTGTGGCTAAAGCGAAACAAGTTTCGCCCCGACCAGGTACAGGCCTTCCTGCCGACGCCATTGGCGATCGCCTCGGCCATGTACCACACGGGCAAGAACCCGTTAAAGAAAGTCGATAGAAGCTCGGAACGCGTCAGCGTGGTGCGCGGTGACAAACGCCGCCGCCTGCACAAGGCCTTCCTGCGCTACCACGATGCCGAGAACTGGCCGATGCTGCGTGCGGCCTTAAAGCGCATGGGGCGTTCAGACCTGATTGGCAACGGCAAGCAGCATCTCGTGCCAAGCTGGCAGCCGGCTGGCACCGGTGGCCGCCCGGAGGGTGCGCGCAGTTATGCCGAGGAGAAAAAACAGGCCGCGCAGGCGAAACGCGGCAAGAAGACAGCAGGTAAGAAGGCTATCGCTAACAAAACTGGCGGTAAGAAAGTCGCGGGCAGGAAGAAGGTCGCTAAAAAGGCTGCAGCCAAGGGCCGTGCCCGACCCATGGTAAAGGCCAAGGCGAATACACGGCGTAAACCAGCTAGCAAGAAGACTTCGCGTTGACGTTAGTTAAAAGGCCCAACGCAGAGTCGCTGAGGACGCAAAGGGTTTTAATTAAATTATCTCTGCGAACTTTGCGACTCTGCGTTGGGCTTGTGATCTTTTATACTGTCTATCTTATATATTTCAAGGAAACCAGGTCGGGGCATCATCCGGCTGCCAGGCCGGATATTTCTGCATCACACTTAAAAACAATTCCGAATTGAGAAACGCGACCAGCCATTGTTGCAGGTATGGGTAGGGGGCCTGGTCGAACCAGTCTTTATCTGTATAGGCAAACTGGCGGATAAACGGCAGGATGGCGATGTCGGCGATGCCGGGGTGCTCACCGAGCAGGTAGCGATGCCGTCCCAGAACTTGTTCGAGTTGCTGTAAAAATTTCTCCCCTTCGGCACGGTAGTCTAGGCCCTGTTCATCGGGGTATCGTTCGGGGTATTTGTAGCGATCGAGGTTGTATTTGAAACGGCCGTCGTTTTCCTCAATGAGGGCCGTGGCTTGTTGTTGTGAGGCCGCATCGCATGGCAACCAGTGTTGCGGGTCGTTGTACACCAGGGCCCAATTGAGGATATCGAGACTCTCTTCGAGCACCTTGCCATCGGGCAACACCAGCACCGGTACCTCGCCCTTGGGCGAGGCGTCGAGCAGGCTGGTGGGTTTGTCTCGCAGTACGACCTCGCGCAATGCCACCCGCACACCGCTATAACAAATCCCCAGCCGTGCGCGTATGGCATAGGGACAACGGCGGAAACTATAGAGGATGGGCAGGGCGGTGTGCATGAAAAAAGGGCGACAGCCTGTGGCACTGTCGCCCGGGGTAAAAGTTATTTGAATACGCAGTGCTTGGCGTAGTCGGCCACTTCGTTGGCCGTCCAGTCACCGTTCGGTTTTTCTTTCAACTGGGCACACCACTTCTCGCTGCCGACCTCGGGGGCGCAGCCACTGATGGCAATAATAAGGCCCAGGCCTGCTACCACAGCGAATGTTCTGAAAATTGTCTTCATGGATTTCGTTCTCCTGTAATGGTTAAACGAGGAACAGTGCGGCCAGGCCGAGGAAGGCCATGAAGCCAATCACATCGGTAACAGTGGTCAGCACGACGCCGCCGCCGAGTGCCGGGTCGGCGCCAAGTTTTTTCAGTAACAACGGGATCGTCGCTCCGGCCAGTGCAGCAGAGATGAGGTTGATGACAATCGCGGCGCCGATGACGATGCCGAGCTGGACACTACCAAACCAGAGTCCGCAAACGATGGCGATCACTACGGCCCAGAGGATACCATTGAGGGCACCGACGGCGAGTTCCTTATAGATGAGTGGCCCAGCATTGCTGACGCCGATCTGGCCGAGGGCCATACCGCGGATGACAAGTGTCAGGGTCTGGCTACCGGCGATGCCGCCCATGCTGGCAACGATGGGCATGAGCACGGCGAGAGCGACGAGTTTCTCAATGGTGGCATCGAACTGGGAGATAACCAGGGAGGCAATAAAGGCAGTAATGAGGTTAATGCCCAGCCAGATAGCACGGCGGCGGGTACTCGTGAGCACCGGTGCGAACATGTCGTTCTCTTCACTCAGACCGGCCATACTCATGAGCGAGTGTTCGGCCTCCTGGCGGATAACGTCGACGACGTCATCGATGGTGATACGGCCGAGCAGTTCGCCGTCATCATCGACCACGGGTGCCGAGATCAGGTCGCGTTGCTGGAACAGGCTGGCAACCTCGGTGGCGGCCATGTTTGCCGAGACGCCTTTCAGTTCATCCTTGATGAGGTCACTGACCTGCAGACTGGGTTCGCGGGTGAGCAGATCGGTCAGGCGCACCTGGCCGATGTAGCGGTTTTTGCGATCAACCACAAACAGGTTATCTGTCATGGCCGGGATTTCACCGCGACGGCGCAGGTAGCGCAGCACCACGTCGAGATTGACGTCGGGGCGCACCGTGATGGTGTCGGTGTTCATAAGACCCCCGGCGCTGTCCTCCGGGTAAAACAATACGGCCTCAAGTCGGCGGCGGTCCTGGCTATCCATGGATTGCAGGACCAGGTGGGTGACGGTATCCGGCAGGTCCTGGATAAAGTCAGCCAGATCGTCGGCCTCAAGGGTTTCGGTCATGGCCAGCAGTTCAGTGGTCTCCATCTGCTTGATGAGGTGTTCACGAATGTCATCGTTGACCTCAAGCAGGACATCGCCCTGTAATTCCGGTTCGACCAGTTCCCAGATGAACTGGCGCTTATCCTGTGGCAGGGATTCGAGCAGGTGGGCGACCTCGGCCGGGTACAGGCCGTTGAGCATGCGGCGCATCTGTTTGAGGGTGCCGCTTTCGAGAATTTTTGAGAAGGCCTGCAGACGCTGATACGGCTGATGTTCCTCATCGGCAACAGGGTTATGCGTAGGCTCGACGTGTTTTTCTGTATTTTCGGACATGCTACGATTTCTCACCAGTGCATTCTGTGGAATGCAAACCCTAAGTAAAACCATTCTACCGTTCTGCACGCTGGCTTGCACGCGATGATGGTCACATTAGTGGAAAGTCAGCATCTAGTCCTGATCGGCGAGGTTCATACGGGCGATGATCTTCTCAACATCACTTTGCCGCGCACTGGTGAGGGATTTACGTGCGGGTTTTTCCAGCAGCCGGGTATCGCTGTTGTTAATAATGCGTTTAACCTCGAGCAGCACGGAGGGGTGCATGCTGAATTCGCGCAGGCCGAGGCCGAGCAATAGCCGGGTCAGGCGTGGGTCGCTGGCCATTTCACCGCACATGGAGACGGGGATGCCGGCCTTGTCGGCGGCACGGATAGTCATGTGGATTAATTGCAGTACCGCCGGATGAACCGGGTCATAGAGGTAGTTGACCTCATCATCGATGCGGTCGATAGCCAGGGTGTACTGGATCAGATCGTTGGTGCCGATAGACATGAAGTCGAGGTGCTTGGCGAACTGGTTGGCGGAGATGGCCGCGGCCGGAACCTCGATCATGCCACCGACGGGTAGGTCATCGGCGTAGGCCAGTCCTTCGCGGTCCAATTGCAGCTTGGCCTCGTCGATCAACTGTTTGACCTGTTGCAGTTCGGCAAGATTGGAGAGCATCGGGATCATCATGCGTACCGGGCCATGTGCCGAGGCTCGCAGGATGGCGCGTAGCTGGGGTATGAATAGCGCGGTGTCACGCAGGCACAGACGCACGGCGCGCAGGCCGAGGGCCGGATTAGAACCGAGAGGCTTGTTATTGGTGATGCCGTCGACCTGCTTGTCGGCACCCAGGTCAAAGGTACGGATGGTGACCGGTGCACCCTTGAGGGATTTCACCACGTGGCGGTAGGCGCGGTACTGCTCTTCCTCATCAGGGGTATCGACGCGGTTCATGTATAGAAACTCGGTACGGTAGAGGCCAACACCGTCGGCGGCGGCCTTTTTCACGACCGGGATGTCTTCCGGCAGTTCGATATTCGCATGTAGCCTGATGGTCTTGCCATCGAGGGTGATCGCCGGTTTACCCTTGAGGGCCTTGAGTTCAGTGAGGCGACGCTTTTCTTCGCGTTGGCGGCCTTTGTAATGACGCCGGATGCGTTCATCGGCCCCGGCGATCAGGTGACCGGCGCGGCCATCAATGATGATCTCTTCATTGTCATTCAGGTAGCGGCGGGCATTACGCAGGCCGACGATCGCGGGGACACCAAGACCGCGGGCGAGGATCGAGGTGTGTGAGGTCGGTCCACCAAACTCGGTGACAAATCCGGCCACGCCGTAGTGTTGCATCAGAACGGTATCGGCCGGGGTCAGGTCATCGGCAACGAGGATACAGCCCTTCAGACGACTGTCGAGTTCGGTGCTGTGGCTGGACTCGTCGAGCAATAGGGATTGCACACGATTGATGACATGATCAATATCGTCGCGGCGGGTACGCAGGTAGGGGTCGTCCATGGCATCAAACACGGCAACCACGCTATCGCGTTGTTGCTTGAGGGCCCACTCGGCATTGCACTGCTGCTCACGAATGAGCTTGAACGGTTCTTCAGAGACCATTCCATCTTCAAGCATGAGCAGGTGGGCATCGATAAAGGAACTGATATCGGCCGGGGTGCCGGCGGGGATGTGTTTACGAATTGCCTTGAGCTGTGCACGGGCAGCGTTCACTGCGGTCTTCAGACGGGTGATTTCCTCGTCGACGAACTTCGGCGGTACCACATATTCCGGGATCTCGAGCTGACCGCGCTGCAGCAAGTGAACCTTGCCGATTGCGACACCGCGTGAGACACCAACTCCGGAAAGTGCAATGCTCATTAACCTACCTCTTACTCGTCTTCACCAAAACGATCAGTGATGAGTTCACTGATCTTTGCAATAGCCTCGTCCTCATCACTGCCAATAGCACGCACGGTCAGGTCGGTACCTTTTGATGCGGCGAGCATCATGACGCCCATAATGCTCTTGCCGTTCACGGTTTTGCCGTTACGGGTCAGTTCAATCTTGCTATCAAAGCCTGAGGCGAGGGTAACAAACTTTGCCGCCGCGCGCGCATGCAGGCCAAGTTTATTGATAATAGTGACGTTGGCTTCGGTCATTAATCTTGTTCCGTTTTGCAGGTCAGAACGCCATCACGGCCGCCGCTGACGGCCTTGTCGGCCAGTTCATCGAGGCTCAGGCGCGGGTAGTTGAGTACACGCACCAGCATGGGCAGATTGATACCACCAACAACACGTACATTATGATTGGTCCGTAGGCGGCAGGCGATATTGCTGGGCGTTGAACCGTACATGTCGGTTAATACCAGGGTGGCCTCGCTCTTGGCGATCAGGTCTTCGGCCTGGCTGACGATCTCATCGGGGTTGTGCTCACGGCGCACGGCGATGACATTAATTGTCATCGGGCTGACACCGAGCATGTGCACGGCGGTATCGACCATGGCTGAACCGATCTGGTCGTGGGTGATGATTAATAAACTGACGCTCATGTAAGTTCTCGGTGGCGGATCAGGACATTCTCGCGTTGTTGCTGAAACAGCTCTGCCAGTTGTCTGACCATGTATACTGAACGGTGTTGGCCGCCGGTACAACCAATGGCAATAGTCATGTAATTGCGGTTGGCCTGTTCGAATTTTGGCAGCCAGTTGCCGAGAAAGTGCCCGATTTCATCGAGAAGTTTACGGGTTTCACTCTGTTGTTCAAGAAAATCCTCGACGGCCTTGTCCGCACCAGTCAGGGGGCGCAGCGCAGGTTCCCAGTGCGGGTTGGGCAGGCAGCGCACATCAAAAATAAAGTCCGCCTCGGTCGGCACGCCGTATTTGAAACCGAAAGATTCGAACAACACCGACATGCCGTGCGCCGAGTCAGTGATGTGCTCAGTGACGAAGTCACGCAGGTCTTGCGGCGTCATGTGACTGGTATCGACATGTTGCGAGGCCATTGCAAAAATGCTCTCGAGCATTTTACGCTCTTGCCTGATCGCCTCAGCAAGAGAGCAGCTATCGCTGCTCAGTGGGTGGCGACGGCGCGTTTCGCTGTAACGCTTCAGCAAGTGATTATCGTCAGCCTTGAAATAAATGATCCGGCAATCAATGCCATGCAGGCGGATGTTTTCCAGTATGTCATGGATGTCATCACTGGCATTGAGCATGGTGCGGGCATCAATGCCTACTGCAGTGTTCTCAAGGACAGTATCCGTGCTGGTCCGCATTTGTGTGGCGAGATTTGGCAGCATCGACAATGGCAGGTTATCAATGCAGTAAAAATCGAGGTCTTCGAGGGTGCGCAAGGCAGTACTCTTCCCGGAGCCCGACAGGCCACTGATGATGAGGAGTTTCATTCCCTGTCTTGTTCCAGAAATTGTTGTTGTCGTTGTATGAAATCTTCGGCAGCGTGATAACCCTTCAGCGTCAGGATATGGTTGCGTACGGCAATTTCCACAAGTACCGCGAGGTTGCGACCTGGTGCCACCGGCAGGGTGACCTGTTCCACTTCCACGCCAAGGATACTTTTTTTCTGGTGACTGCCGCAGAGACGGTCGATATGCAGCAGCTGGTCTTCGTCCATCTTTTCCAGATGGACGATCACACGTAGGTATTTACTGTCTTTGATGGCACTATCACCAAACATGGCACGGATATTCAGTACGCCCAGGCCGCGCACCTCAAGGAAGTTCTTGATGGGTGGTGGACAACTGCCACTCAGGGTATCGGGGCCAATACGGGAAAACTCGGGGGCGTCATCGGCAATCAGGCGGTGGCCACGACTAATCAGCTCCAGCGCCAGTTCGCTCTTACCAACACTGCTCTCGCCACTCAGCAGGACACCGATGCCGATGACCTCCATGAACACACCATGAATGGTGGCGCGCTCGGCGAGACTGTGTGACAAGTAGTATTGCAGATTATTAACGAGAAACTGACTGTTCTGGGTAGAGCTATAGAGTGGCAGGCCGGTATTCTCGGAACGGGCAATAAAGTCATCGGGGACGTCAATGCCATTGGCAATGATGATGCAAAGCGGGTTGCCCTCGTAGAGGCGGTTGAGTGACTCATGCCTGCCCTGTTGCGACAGGCGCATAAAGTATTCTATTTCACGGTAACCGATGATTTGAATACGGTGTGGGTGAATAAAGTTCAGGTGCCCGACGTAGGAGACATCCCGGTCATCTTCGTCCGTGATTTGCGGCCCATCGAAATGAATATGACGATCTTCGCCATTACTCCCGGCAACATGCACAAGTGCCAGTTTATTGCGATGGGTATCGAACAGGGATTTGACAGAGATGTTTTCAGTCATGTCAGTCTGTGGCGGCCTGCCAGTGTGTTAGAAGTGTGTAGATTTCTTCATTGCTGGTGGCGTGCCGCAATTTTTCACAGTAAGCCGTATCGCTGAACATTTGTGCCAGTTGCGAGAGGATCTTCAGGTGTTCATCGGTAGAGGCCTCTGGCACCAGCAAGCCGAAGACCAGGTCTACCGGCTGGCCATCTATGGCATCAAAGTCGATGCCCTCGCGGAGCTGCATGAATGCACCGATGGTCTTGTCGCCGCTCTGGATACGCCCGTGCGGAATGGCAACGCCATGGCCAAGGCCAGTACTACCCAGGCGTTCACGTGATAGCAGGCTATCAAAGATCTCGCCCTGGGTAAGACTGGCATCGGCATTCAGCATCAGTGCGCCGACTTCCTCCAGTGCACGTTTTTTACTTGCCGGAGTGGCTGCACAGCTAATGCGCTCCGGTGAAAGTATATCGCTGATATTCATATTATAGATTTACTATTAAGGTTTTTAATAAGGGGTTATTCAGGGATTTCCTGAAACTCCTGGTTTTTCAGGCCACCTTCAGAACGATGATGGTCGGTGGTTTTTTCCTTATGCTTGATAATCTGGCGATCAAGCTTATCGACCAGTGAATCGATCGCAGCGTACATGTCTTCATCGACTGATTCAGCAAACAACTTGTGACCGGTAACGTGCACGGTGGCTTCGGCCTTCTGACGGAGTTTTTCCACAGTCAGAATAACGTGCGTGTTCGTGACGTTATCGAAGTGTCGTTCAAGTCGTTCGAACTTGCTGTTCACATAATCACGCATAGAATCGGTGATGTCGATGTGATGTCCAGTGAGGTCGATTTGCATAGTAGTGCTCCTCTGGGTTGAGGCTGGTGCATGATTACATCAGCCGTTTACGTTCGTTGGAAGGCGGGATCGACATGGCCTCGCGGTATTTTGCGACGGTGCGTCGGGCCACGTTTATGCCCTGTTGTTCCAGGAGTGAAGCGATCTTGTTATCACTCAGGGGTTTCTTCGGTTCTTCAGCCGCGATCAGTTTTTTGATCAGGGCGCGGATAGCGGTGGATGAACACTCGCCGCCGCTGGCGGTACTGACATGGCTGGAGAAAAAGTATTTCAGCTCAAAGATGCCACGCGGGGTATGCATATATTTGCGTGTGGTAACACGGGAGATGGTTGATTCATGCATCTCCACGGCCTCAGCGACATCGTGCAGCACCAGTGGCTTCATGGCCTCTTCACCGTGCTCAAGAAAACCGCGCTGGTGTTCAACAATACAGGTGGCGACCTTGAGCAGGGTCTCGTTGCGGCTTTGCAGGCTTTTTAGTAACCAGCGGGCCTCTTGCAGGTTATCCTTGAGAAAGTTGTTATCCTGGCTGTTGTCGGCACGGCGGATCATGCCAGCGTAGAGGTCATTAATACGTAGCTTGGGTGCAACATCCGGATTCAGTTCCACACGCCACACGCCCTTGTGCTTACGGACATAGACATCGGGTACGATATATTCGGTACGTTGGCTGGAAAGGTGGCTGCCGGGACGCGGGTTCAGTGAACGTATCAGGGTGATGACCTGTTGCATGTCCTCTTCGTTAAGCTTCATACGACGCATCAATTGCGGGTAATCATGCGCGGCCAGCAGCTCGAGGTGTTCACTGACCATCTGCATGGCTTGTTCACGCCATGCTGTCTCCGGGGAAAACTGACGTAGCTGCATGAGCATGCACTCGCCAAGGTCACGTGTGGCGACACCTGGCGGGTCAAAGTTCTGTACTTGTCTTAATACGGCCTCGACCTCGTCAAGTTCGAGTTCGGGCAGTTCGTCCTGCAGGCTTTCGAGAAGTTCCTCAGTACTGCTCTCAAGGTAACCGTCTTCGCCGATCGCGTCGATGATCGAGGTGGCAACCGTCATGTCGGTATCGGAAAACGGGCTCATGCGCATCTGCCACATCAGGTGGTCATGCAGGCCCTCCTCGTCATCACTGTTGATGTCGAAATCACGCTGGCTGAACTCGGAGCTGGCCGGGCCGCTGGATTGGTAACTCGGTTCATAAATGTCATCCCAAGCGGTATCGACCGGCAGGTCATCGGGGATATCGGCCTGTTGCATGGCCTTGTCGGTGTCGGCTGCGGCAATGTCATCCTTGGCAGAGGGTTTTTCCTTGTCCTTGCCGTGTTCTTCCTGGCTGCTGTCAGCGCCTTCCTCACCCTCGGCGATCTCAAGCATGGGGTTGCTGTCGAGGGCCTCCTGGATCTCTGAACTCAGCTCCAGCGAAGACAATTGCAACAGCCGGATGGCTTGTTGCAACTGCGGAGTCATGGTCAGGTTCTGGCCCAGACGAAGCTGGATGGACTGCTTCATGTGCGGTTCGGATCTTTCATTAAAGGCAGACGTGTTACCTAACTAATATTCTAGCGCAACATTCGTGCCAGTACAGGATAAAATTGACATCAGAGGGTGAAATGTTGGCCAAGATAGACCTCACGCACCTGCTTGTCGGCGAGCAGGCTTTCCGGGTCACCCTCGGCGATGATCGCCCCGGCATTCATAATGTAGGCACGCTCACAGATACCGAGGGTTTCCCGAACATTATGGTCGGTTATTAATACGCCGATGCCGAGCTCACGTAAGTGATTGATAATTGAATTGATGTCCACGACTGAGAGCGGGTCGACGCCGGCAAACGGCTCGTCGAGGAGGATAAAATCCGGACGCGTGGCCAGGGCGCGGGCGATCTCAACCCGGCGGCGTTCACCACCGGACAGGCTCATGCCGAGGCTGTCGCGGATGTGCGAGATATGCAGTTCACGCAACAATTCCTCGGTCTCGGTTTCGATTTGCTCCGCCGACAGGCCCGGCATCGATTCGAGGATGGCGCGGATGTTGTCCTCGACACTGAGCTTACGGAATACCGAGGCTTCTTGAGGCAGGTAGCCGATGCCGAGTCGGGCACGGCGGTGCATCGGGAAGTGGCTGATGTCGGTATCGTCGAGATAGATATGCCCGGCATCGGCCGAGATCAGCCCTACCATCATATAAAAGCTGGTGGTCTTGCCGGCGCCATTCGGGCCTAGCAGGCCGACGACCTCACCACTGTTGATGTGCATCGAGACATCATTGACGACGTTGCGAGAACGATAGGTCTTGAAGAGTTTTTCTGCACGCAGGGCACTCATTTTTTCGGGTCTTTTTTACTCGGTTGCAGGATCATTTGTACACGGCCTTTTTTGCCGTCCTCACCGCCGCCGCGCGCCTCAACCAAGTCGCGTCGGGTATCATAAACAATGTGCTCACCCTGGAAGACATCACCACCCTGAATGACCTCACCCTCACGGCGTACGATCAGGATCTCCTTGACAGCGTCGTAAAACAGCTCGCGACCCTCGGCGATGACGTCATCAGGTTTGTTGTCCGGACGTTGCTGAAAGTGGGCGCGTTTGCCCGTGGCGTGGACCCTGTCGAGGTCCTTGTTCTTGTCGCGGTAGACGATGACCACGTTACCCTTGATGAGAATACTGCCACGGGTGATGACAACATTGCCACGAAAGGTACTGATGCCCTTTTCATCATCAATATCGACACGGTCTGCCTCAATGTTCATGGGCTGGTCCTTGTCGCTCTTCAGGGCCAGGGCCGGCAGGGGCAGTAACAGGCAGAGCAGGAGTATGGAAGAATAGAACTTATTGTTCATAGTGCACCCGTACATCATCAAGCAGTTGTAATTGTCCTTCACGCACATAGGCACGCATACCAATGGCAGTGGTTTTGCGTTTCTCACTCAGCATAGTGACAGGTTGGTCGGTTTCGGCAAAGTCGGTTTTCGGATGAATGCGCAAACGTTCCGTTAACAGTTTCACCGGGCGGTTGTCCGGACCACTGTGGCGGTCGATGACGACATTACCACTGAGCAGTACCAGCTTGTTATCTGCCGCTACCCAGCCACGGTCGGACCTGACGATCCAGGGTTTACCGGTTTCACGGTACAGGGTCATGGTCGGCATGTTCAGTTCGGTGCTGTCATCATCCGGGTAATGCAGCATCTTGTCGGAGATCAGCAGGGAACTGGGGCGGCCTAGATCATCCATGGTCGTCATTTCAAAGTTGTCCATATAATAGTCCGGGACATGGCGCTGTTTAGCCTGTTTTTGTGCAGGGTCTTCATCTCCTTGCTTGCCTTCTTCCTGGAGCCAGATGCTGGCGCTGGCCAGTGACAACAATACAACGATGAGGGCGAGCAGGCGCAGGTTCATTGCAAATAACTGTTCAGTGTTTGCTGTAAAACGCCATGCGCCTCCATGAGCATTTCACAAACATCACGACCCGCGCCGCGACCACCGGGGCTCGGGGTTTGCCAGTGCGCGTGTTTGAGGACCATCGGGTGGGCATCCTGCACGGCGATCGCCAGGCCGACCTTGCTCATTACCGGCAGGTCGACGACATCATCCCCGACATAGGCGACCTGTTGCGGACTGAGTTGCAGCTTCTCCAGTATTTCGGAAAAGGCGATGCGTTTGTCGTGCTGGCCCTGGTAAACGTGCTCGATGCCGAGGCTTTGCATACGGTAGTCGACGACCTTCGAAGTACGACCCGTGATGATACCGACCGTAACACCGGCTTCCTGCAGCATCTTCATGCCGTGGCCATCACGCGAGTTAAAGGCCTTGTATTCGAGGCCGTCATCACCGAGAAACAGGCTGCCGTCGGTGAGTACCCCATCGACATCAAAGATAACCAGTTTAATGGCCTTGGCGCGTTCGAGTATGTCTTTCATGTGGGTTTCCGTTATCAGACCACGCCGGCGCGTAACATGTCATGCATATTGAGGGCACCGACCAGGGTATTGTCCTTGTTGACGACCAGCAGGCCGTTGATCTTTTTCTCCTGCATGGTCAGCAGGGCCTCCTCGGCGAGGATGTCTTCCTGCACGCTGGTAAAGTTAGCGGTCATACAATCAATGATTTGGGTGTTATGCACATCGACACCGCTATCGAGTACACGGCGCAGGTCACCATCGGTAAAGATGCCGCACAGGCGGTGATCGGCATCGACGATCGCGGTCATGCCCAGGCCCTTTTGTGTCATCTCTACAAGGGCGTCGCGCAGGCTCACCGTGTTTTCCACAACCGGAATTGCCGCGCCGCTGTGCATGACATCACTGATGTGCAATAACAGGCGTCGACCGAGACGACCGGCCGGGTGCGAGCGGGCAAAGTCCTGTTCGGTAAAACCGCGCGCCTCGAGCAGGGCGATGGCCAGGGCATCACCCATGACCAGGGTAACGGTGGTGCTCGAGGTCGGGGCGAGATTCAACGGACAGGCCTCAACCTCGACACTGATGTCGAGATAACTGCTGGCGGCCTGGCCCAGCGAGGAATGGCGTTTACCACAGAGGGCGATTAAGGGCACACCAAGACGTTTCAGCAACGGTAGCAGGGTGACGATCTCATCGGTCTCACCGGAGTTGGAGGCGGCGATGATGACGTCACTCGCGGTGATCATGCCAAAGTCACCGTGTGCGGCCTCGCCCGGGTGGACAAAAAAGGCCGGGGTACCGGTGCTGGCCAGAGTCGAGGCGATCTTGTTACCGATATGGCCCGATTTACCCATACCAATGACGATAATGCGGCCCTTGCAGTCAAGCATGTAACGGCAGGCGCGAACGAAATCTTCGTCGAGACGGTCACGGAGGGTTTCTATGGCGCGGGTCTCGGCTTCAATAACGGCCAGACCCATTTTACGCAGGGCATCATCATTCATAGGCGGAAAGTATCATCCGGGTGGGCCAGTTCGACGTCGTCATTATGCCGGGGAGTATAACGCAAGCCGGCAGCCACTGTCAGCGCTCCGCACTCAGACACTACTAAGGCCCAGGTAGAGCATATAGGCGAAGAAACTCGCCAGCAGGACGCTTCCCTTGAGACGGGTAATGCGACCATGATGACCACTTAAACCAAAAGACATGGCAAACAGGGCAATCGTCAGGGCGAACATGACCACGAAGTCACGGCTCAGGGCCGCCTCGGGGATCTCGAAGGCCGTGATAAGCCCCGGTATGCCCATGACACCGAGCAGGTTGAACATGTTCGAGCCAACCACGTTGCCAACCGCAATATCATCTTCTTTTTTCAGTATGCACATGATCGAAGCGGCCAGTTCCGGCAGGCTGGTGCCGATAGCGATCACCGTCAGGCCAATGATCAGGTCACTAATGCCCAGCCATTGGGCGATCTCAACCGCACCATAGACCACCAGGCGTGAACCGAGCAGTAGCAGGACCAGACCGACCGCTAACCACAGGCCAGCCTTCCACATGGGCATGTGCAAAGGGATCTCATCGGCATACTCCTCCTGCATCGGGTCGCTGGCGCGGCTGCGCAGGGCAATACGGGTGACCCAGTAGAGCATGACGAACATACCGGTGATGAGGATCACACCATCCCATCTGGACATGTACCCATCGATCAGCAACAGCAGGGCAAGCAGCATAAAGACGAACAACAGGGGGAACTCACGGCGCAAGGTATTCGAATGCACGCTGATCGGTGCGACCAGGGCGGTGGCGCCGATGACCAGGCCGATGTTGGTAATATTCGAACCGAGCGCATTACCGATCGAAATAACCGGGTTGCCATACCAGGCCGCGAGGCCGGAAACGAGCATCTCCGGTGCCGAGGTACCAAAGCCGACCACGGTCAGACCAATGATCAGGGGCGGTACGCCAAGGTTGCGAGCCGTGGCCGAGGCACCGATCACGAAACGGTCCGCCCCCCAGATGAGGATGGCAAATCCGGCGATAACAGCGAGAATATTTAATAGCATACTTGTCGGGCTACCCAAGGCACTCAGAAGGGCGCTATTGTCGGGGATTCTGTGGCGAAGGCCAAGCTGGAATTAATGGCGATTAAAATGCTGAAAATTGCGGCTAACTTCTATAAAAAACGCGAAAATCGCTGAAAAGGCTTTTATGTTACAGTGTTCCTGTGGGCGGCCATGAGGATTTTATTAGAATGTAAGCACTCACTTACAAATAAAAGCTGTGATGAAGCCGGTAAAGAAAAGGCCCCATCTCAGGAGAAGACGGGGCCTGACTTTATATCTCGGCGTGCGACCTAGTAATCGAAGGACGGTTTGGGTGGATTACCGTCGTAAACGAGGCTTTCACGTCGCTGCAGGTAGGCATCACGGGTGAACAGGTATTCGTCCAGGGCGGCCTCTTTCAGCACCTTGCTGGCGCTGAGCAGTCCGGCACGGGTATCAACACCCTCGAGCAGGGTCAGGCCGGTACGGGTACCGTCCGGGTTGATGTCATTCAGGGGGTCAATATAGGCGTCGCCGATTAGGCCCACCGTATCGCGGATGTCGCTGGGGCCGAGTATAGGCAGCACCAGATACGGCCCGGTGCCAATCCCCCAGTAGCCAAAGGACTGGCCAAGGTCCTCGTTATGCTTGGGGAATTCCATTGCGCTGGCGACGTCGACAAAGCCGAACAGGCCAATGGTGCTGTTAAAGAATACGCGGGCCGTATCGGAAAGGGCCCGTTCAATCTTTAATTGCAGCAGGTCATTGAAGATGACGACTACATCATCGAGGTTGCTGAAGAAATTACTGACACCCTTGTTGACCGGGTCCGGCAGAACAGCATTATAGCCCTTGGCGACGGGCTTGAGTACGGCCTTATCAAGGGTGTCGTTGAAGGTGTACATGGCCCGGTTGAAGGATTCAAACGGGTCTTCCGGGTCAGTTGGGCCTTCAACTGTCGCACAGGCTTGCAGGAACAGGCTGAGCAGGGTCACAGACAGCAGCTGACGTAAACGCGTGAAAGTATTCATTGTTATTAATTGGCTTCCATATGCAGTTGTTGCATTGAGACAACATGAGCGAGTGCAAGTCATATCACGCTGTCTCAGAGACGAAATGATCATGTCACTTCTTTATCTGTAAATCAAGCGCTTAGCTCTTTTGGATAAGGGCTCTTTAACAATGCGCATTGACAGCAGATAGTGTAGTATTTTGCTGACACGAGGCGCTACCCCTTACTTACAGGTTATCGGTCGCAGGCGTGATAGGTTGAGGTATTAAAGCGTCTTTGTGCGTGTGACCCCACAGCGGCGGCAGCGAAACTCGGTGACCAATTGCCCCTGTTTGACGTCGAAACGCCGCGCAGTGACGATTTGCCACTGGTGAAAACCGTTTTTGCACAGGGTCTTGCCCTTGTTTTTTTCTTGTGCGGTCGGTTTTTTGAAACGAACGACGTCACCCATAGCGGTTTCCTGTGTGAGGCAATTGCGACAGACTGGTAAATAATGGATAGTCGCGGCCGGACTGTCAAAGTATCGGGGCAAGATATGGCTGGGACTGAAAACGAATTCGCGGAAATGGTCGTGGGTAGCCGGGGCTGGGAGCACCCCCAGTGGCTGGATAGCTATTACCCGGATGACCTGCCAGAGGATTGGCGGCTGGGTTATTACGCCAACGAATTTGGCTGCGTGCTCTTGCCCCCGGAAGTCTGGGGGGCGGCCAATGAGGCGACTGTCGAGCAATGGCTGGATGATGTCGAGGAGGGGTTTCTGTTTTTCCTCGAGTTGCCCGCCAGGCCCATGGCCACCGCAGGGGGCCTGGCGGCCTTTGCAGGGCGCTGTGCCGGGGCCATCCTCAGCGAGGGTGAGCCCGCCGACTGGCAGGCCGTGTTAGACGACATCCCGCTATTGCAGAGCGAGGACACTGGCGGCCTGAGGTGTTATCACCGGGCAGGGCAGACCGAGACGGTACTGGCCTGGTTGAACGCCGATGCCGGCGAAAAGATTGCGTTGCCGGTATTGCGTGAACAGATAGAGGCCTCCCTACAGGGCGTGGCGAAGACCTCGCGGCTGGCCTTTATCATCGGCAATGGGCCCCCGGCGGTAGAAAACCTGCAAAACGCGATGGTAGTCGCTGAATTACTTGGCGCATAAGGGTAGGGTTAGTTGACAGCATGGCGCCAGTTGTTGAAACTGCGCGACACGAAACGTCCGCTCCGTTGCAGGATTGGCCGTATTGGCAGCATAAAAATTCAAACTAATAATTAAGCGAAGTTAAACAGGGATTATGAGCAACGCAGCAGACGACGTCCTCGTCCAGATACGCAACCTGCATTTCTCGCGCGGCAAGAAAAAGATATTCGATGGTATCGATATCGATATTCGCCGTGGCAAGGTGACCGCGATCATGGGCCCGAGTGGTACAGGCAAGACCACCCTGTTACGCCTTATCGGCGGCCAGCTGCGCCCCCAGCGTGGCAGCATCATCGTTGATGGCCAGAGTGTCCCGCAACTGCGCCGCCGCCAGCTGTTTGAACTGCGCAAACGCATGGGCATGCTGTTCCAAAGCGGTGCCTTGTTAACGGACCTCAGTGTATTCGATAACGTTGCCTTCCCCTTGCGTGAGCATACCCAGCTGCCGGAGGCCATGATCCGCGACCTGATCCTCATGAAACTCGAGGCGGTTGGCCTGCGCAATGCCCGTCAACTCATGCCGAGTGAACTCTCCGGCGGCATGGCACGACGCGTGGCCCTGGCGCGCGCCATTGCACTCGACCCGATGATGATCATGTATGACGAACCCTTTACGGGCCAGGACCCAATTTCGATGGGGGCGATCGTGCAACTGATCCGCCTGCTCAATGATGCGCTGGGCCTGACCAGTATTATCGTCTCGCACGACGTCAAGGAAACCACCACCATCGCCGACGATATCTATGTCCTTTCTGAAGGCCGCGTAGTGGGGCATGGCACCCCCGAAGAACTCAATACCACGGATTCCGACTGGGTGCGCCAGTTCATGCATGGCCTGCCTGACGGCCCTGTGCCATTCCATTATCCCGGCCCGCGCTATGTCGATGACCTGCTCGCCGGCAGCGAACAGGGGGGGGAGGGCTGATGCTCGAATCCATACAGCGCCTTGGCCGTTGGGGCATCAACTTCTTTGAACGCACCGGTCGGTCGAGTATTTTCCTGGTTAATACACTGTTCAGTATCCCGAACGTGTTGATACGCTTCGGCCTGGTCGTGCAGCAGGTCTATTCGGTGGGTGTGTTGTCGCTGCTCATTATTTTCGTCTCGGGCCTGTTTGTCGGCATGGTGCTTGGCCTGCAGGGCTATAACACCCTGGTCGACTTCGGCGCGGAAGAATCCCTCGGTGTCGTGGTCTCGCTGTCGCTGGTGCGAGAACTTGGCCCGGTGATCTCGGCATTGTTGTTTGCTGGCCGCGCCGGCTCGGCGCTGACGGCCGAAATTGGCCTGATGAAGAGTACCGAGCAACTCTCGGGTATGGAGATGATGGCGGTAGACCCGATGGAGCGTGTGATTGCACCGCGTTTTCTCGCCGGTTTTATTTCCTTGCCCTTGCTGGCGACCATCTTCAGTGCTGTCGGTGTGATGGGAGGATACTTTGTCGGCGTGGGCCTGTTGGGCGTCGATGATGGTGCCTTCTGGTCTCAAATGCAGGACAAGGTCGACTTGCAGGAAGATATTATGAATGGCGTCATCAAGAGCATTGTGTTTGGTTTTGTCGTGACCTGGATCGCGTTGTTTGAAGGCTACGACGCCGTGCCGACCTCGGAGGGCGTCAGCCGTGCCACGACGCGTACCGTGGTACACAGCTCCCTGGCGATCCTGGGCCTGGACTTTGTCCTCACGGCACTCATGTTTGGAAATATATAAGGGAAAAACGAGCCTGTTAGGCGAGGTGTGGTATGCACAATTCAAGAACATTGGAAATTATAGTGGGCCTGTTCGTGGCCCTGGGACTGGCGGCCTTGTTCATGTTGGCAATGAAGGTCAGCAACCTGACGACCTTTGCCGGTAATGACGGTTATAGCGTCACCGCAAGATTCGAAAATATCGGTGGCCTGAAGGTACGTTCGCCGGTGACCGTGGCCGGTGTCCGTGTCGGCCGGGTCTCGGAAATCGGCTTTGACAATAATACCTTTGAGGCCGTTGTCACCATGAACATCGGCCAGGAATACAATGCCCTGCCGACCGATACCTCGGCGAGCATCTTTACCGCCGGCCTGCTCGGTGAGCAATATGTCAGCCTCGAGCCGGGCGGTGATGACAAGTCACTGCAATCGGGCAGCGAGATCCGCCTGACCCAGTCGGCCATTGTGCTGGAGCAGATCATCGGTCAGTTCCTCTACAGCCAGGCCGAGAGCGGCGGTGAGAAGAAGTAGCGTGAAGAAGCAGGACGACATCATTAACTTGTCGCGCCGCGAAGATGGCTGTTTTATTCTCAAGGGCGCGCTCAATTTTCAGACCGTTCCGATGGTCTGGCAGCAGGGTCTAAACCTGTTCAACGAGGCCCCCAGCCTGGTGCTGGACCTGCAACAGGTCAGCCGCAGCGACAGTGCCGGGCTGGCCCTGCTCATCGAGTGGATGCGCTTTGCCCGCCAACAGAACAAGCCCATCAGCTATATCAATATGCCGAACCAGATGCTGGCCATTGCCCGTGCCAGCAGCCTCGATAGCATCCTGCCCCTGGCCCGGGGTTGATTTAATCGACCTGTATTTTTAGCCTTTGCAGGCGTTTTTATATAGAATAGGCCGCCTTTAGGACCCCTTTTTGGCAGGTGAGTGATGCAACCCGAAGCAATTAAGACATTGATCGAGCAAGGATTAACTGGCGTCGAGGCGCGGGTAACCGGCGATGGTAGCCATTTTGACGCCGTCGTCATCGGTGATGTGTTCGCGGGCATGAGCCCGCTGAACAAGCAACGTACCGTATATGGCACCCTGGGGGATCGCATCACCTCGGGCGAAATTCATGCCCTGAGCATCAAGGCCTACACCCCCGCCGAGTGGAAAAAGGCCAGCCAGTTCCAGGTCTCCTGAGCGGCCGCTCCCGGTTAAGCCCGGGGTATTGAACAGGCCACCGCTCGAGGTGGCTTTATTTTTGAGACGTTATGTAGGCATGAGAAGCACAAGAAAATGGATAAGTTGATTATTACCGGTGGTACCCGACTCGATGGCAGTGTGCGCATTGCCGGGGCGAAGAACGCCGCCTTGCCGATTATTGCAGCGGCCCTGCTCGCCGACCAGCCGGTGCTGATTCGCAACGTGCCGCACCTGCACGATGTCACCACCACGCTTGAACTGCTCGGCCGTATGGGTGTGGACTTTGTTGTCGATGAAAAACTCAACATCGAGATCAACGCCCCGGCGATCAAGAATTTCTATGTACCGTATGAACTGGTGAAGACCATGCGTTCATCGATCCTGGTACTGGGGCCATTGCTGGCGCGCTTCGGCGAGGCCGAGGTCTCGTTGCCGGGTGGTTGTGCCATCGGCTCACGCCCGGTAGATCTGCACATCAAGGGCCTTGAGGCCATGGGTGCGGAGATCAAGGTGGAGAATGGCTATATCAAGGCACGGGCAAGTCGCCTCAAGGGCGCACGCCTGGTGATGGATATCGTCACCGTTACCGGCACCGAGAACCTGATGATGGCCGCGACCCTGGCCGATGGCACCACCGTGATCGAAAACGCCGCGCGCGAACCGGAGGTCGTCGACCTGGCGCAGTGTCTGATCAGCATGGGCGCAAAGATCAGTGGTGCCGGCAGTGACACCATCACGATTGAAGGTGTCGAGAAATTACACGGCACCACCTACGACGTCTTGCCGGACCGTATTGAAACCGGTACCTACCTGGTCGCCGCGGCGATCACCGGTGGCCGTATCATGGTCAAGGATACCCGGCCGAATACCCTCGATGCGGTGCTTGCCAAGTTACGCGAGGCCGGTGCCAAGATCGAGACCGGTGAAGACTGGATCAGCCTCGACATGGAAGGTAAACGGCCCAAGGCGGTATCGATCCATACCGCACCGTACCCGGCCTTTCCGACCGATATGCAGGCGCAGTTCACGGCCCTGAATATTGTCGCCGAAGGTAGCGGTACGATCACCGAGACCGTATTTGAAAACCGTTTTATGCACGTCTCCGAGATGCAACGCATGGGTGCCGATATCCGCCTGGAAGGGAATACCGCCTTCAGTACCGGCAAGGAAAAGATCACCGGTGCGCCGGTTATGGCTACTGACCTGCGCGCCTCAGCGAGCCTGGTGCTGGCGGGGCTCATTGCCGAAGGTGACACGATCGTCGATCGCATTTACCACATCGATCGTGGTTATGATTGTATTGAAGAGAAACTGGCCGGACTCGGCGCGACCATTCGTCGCATACCGGCCTAAGCAGGATTGTAACGATGAGTAACGACACGATTAGTATTGCCGTATCCAAGGGCCGCATCTACAAGGAGGCGCTGCCATTGCTGGCGCATGCCGGTATTGTGCCCATCGATGACCCGGATACCTCGCGCAAGCTGATCCTCGATACCAATCAGCCGGATGTAAAGCTGGTGATCATCCGCGCCTCGGACGTGCCGACCTTTGTCGAGTATGGCGCCGCCGATATGGGTATTACCGGCAAGGATGTCTTGCTCGAGTATGGTGGTAGTGAACTCTACGAGCCGCTGGACCTGCAGATCGCCGGTTGCAAGATGATGGTCGCCGGCCCGACCGAGCCGGCCGCGAAGCGCCCGGGGCGCAAACGTATCGCCAGCAAGTACGTTAACATCGCGAAAAAGTTTTATGCCGCTAAGGGTGAGCAAGTCGAGATCATCAAACTGTATGGCTCGATGGAACTTGCACCGCTGGTCGGCCTGGCCGACCTGATTGTTGACCTCGTCGATACCGGCAACACGCTCAAGGCCAATGGCCTCGAACCGCAGGAACACATCATGGATATCAGTTCACGACTGATCGTCAACAAGGCCTCGATGAAAATGAAACACGCCCGCATCAAGGCCTTTATCGAGACCATGGCCGAGGCCGTGGCAACACGGGGGGCCTGAACCATGCCTGCGATCACCCGTCTGGATAGCGCGCAAACCGATTTCCGCGCACGCCTCGATGCCTTGCTGGCCTGGGAATCGGTCTCCGATACCGCCGTCTTCAACACCGTCAACGAGGTGCTGAACGCCGTGCGCACGCGCGGTGATGCCGCCGTGCTCGAATACACAAAGAAATTTGACCGCCTCGACGTGGCCTCGATGGCTGAGCTGGAGATGTCGGCCGCACGCCTGCAACAGGCCCTCGACGGCATCCCGGCCGAGCAACGTGCCGCACTCGAAACCGCCGCACAACGTGTGCGTGAGTATCACGATAAACAACGCATGGAGTCCTGGTCGTATACCGAGGCAGACGGCACCCTGCTCGGTCAGCAGGTCACCGCCTTGGACCGCGCCGGTCTCTATGTGCCGGGAGGAAAGGCCGCCTATCCTTCGTCGGTGTTGATGAATGCCATCCCGGCCAAGGTCGCCGGTGTTAAAGAGTTGATCATGGTCGTGCCGACACCGGATGGCGTCGTTAACGAACTGGTGCTGGCCGCTGCCGCCATCGCCGGCGTCGACCGCGTCTTTACCATCGGTGGTGCACAGGCCGTGGCCGCGCTCGCCTATGGCACCGAGACTATCCCGCAGGTCGACAAGATCGTTGGCCCCGGCAACATCTACGTCGCCACCGCCAAGCGCATGGTCTTCGGCACCGTTGGTATCGACATGATCGCCGGGCCTTCCGAGATACTTGTCATCTGTGATGGCGAGACCGACCCGGACTGGATTGCCATGGACCTGTTCTCGCAGGCCGAGCACGACGAAGACGCACAATCCATTCTGTTATGCCCGGATGCCGATTACCTCGACAAGGTTGCCGCGAGCATGGACAGGCTCATGGCCGAGATGCCGCGCGCCGTGATGATCAGCACGGCGCTGAAAGACCGTGGTGCCCTGATCCGGGTCAAGGACCTCGACGAGGCCGTTGAGATCGCCAACCTCATAGCCCCCGAGCACCTCGAGTTATCGATCGCTGAACCCGAGGCGATGAGTAAAAGAATCCGCAATGCCGGTGCCATCTTCATGGGCCGTTACACCGCCGAGGCCCTGGGTGATTACTGTGCCGGGCCGAACCACGTGTTGCCGACCTCGCGTACCGCGCGTTTCAGTTCGCCACTGGGGGTGTATGATTTCCAGAAGCGATCGAGCCTGATCATGTGTTCGCCGGAAGGCAGCGCCGTGCTGGGTAAGGTCGCCTCGACCCTGGCGCGTGGCGAAGGTCTGGTCGCACACGCCCGCTCGGCCGAGTATCGTATCAAGGATTAGGTTAGGAGTTGGAATCGCAAAGGCCGCAAAGACGCAGAGGACGCAAAGGAAGGCTTAAAAAAATAACTGCGTGTGAATTGTCTGTGAAATGAATTTATATTTTTTAATCTTTGCGAACTCTGCGTCTTTGCGGCCTTTGCGTTAATTACTAGAGACCAGATAAGAACACTAAATGGCTGATAACCCCTACATTAAAAAACTCATTCGTGACGAAGTACGCGCCCTCTCGGCGTATCACGTGCCGGACGCAAGCGGTTACATTAAACTCGATGCCATGGAAAATCCCTACCAGCTTCCCGCCGAACTCGTCGATGAATGGCTTGACGTGCTGCGTGAGGTCGAGCTGAATCGCTACCCGGACCCGGGGGCACGGCCTCTCAAGGCCCAACTGCGCAAGGCCATGCAGATCCCGGCCGATATGGAGCTGCTGCTCGGTAACGGTTCGGACGAGATCATCCAGATGATCTGCATGGCGCTGGCCAAACCCGGTGCCACGGTGCTGGCCCCCGAGCCAGGTTTTGTCATGTACCGCATGATCGCGTTGTTCTGCAACATGGACTACATCGGTGTGCCATTACATACGGATTTCAGTCTTGATATGGACGCCATGCGTGCCGCGATAGAAGAGCATCGTCCGGCCGTGACCTTCCTCGCCTGGCCGAACAACCCGACCGGTAATTTATTCTCCGAGACCGATGTGATGGAGATCATCGAACACGCCCCCGGTCTGGTCGTGCTCGACGAAGCCTACACAAGTTTTGCCGGGCAGAGTTTTATGGCGCGGCTGGGCGACTACGACAACCTCGTTGTTATGCGCACGGTCTCCAAGTCGGGCCTCGCCGGCCTGCGCCTGGGTTACCTCGCCGGTCCGGCGGCGTGGCTGAATGAATTCGACAAGGTACGCCTGCCCTACAATATCAATATTCTTACCCAGGCCAGTGCCGAGTTTGTTCTAAGTCATACCGATGTGCTCGATGCCCAGGCCGCCAAGCTGCGCGCCGCACGTGGTGAGTTGTTTACGGCTATGCAGGCCATCGACGGTATCGAGCCTTACCCGAGCGCCGCCAACTTCATCCTCTTCCGCACCCCGGCGGGGCAGGCCACGGCCATCTTCGAATCACTGAAGGCACAAAACGTGCTGGTCAAGAACATGCAGCCGGTCGGCGGCATGCTGGCAGACTGCTTGCGCGTCACCGTCAGCACTCCGCAGGAAAACACCGCCTTCCTCACCGCCCTCAGGGACAGCCTGGCCGGTTAGTTTGACCGCTATGGCCCGGCCAGGGATGGAAGGCCAATAGCCAGCCCCCTGCCCGTTGTGCTATACATAACCACATAATAATACCCGGCTAGTCAGAAATACGGGCAGTCACGACCCTGACCACCTTGCTTTTTGGCTCAAGATTTTTAGTACTAAAAGGCCCGATAAAAAACATTAAGTCATTGATTATAGTAAAGTCTGTTTTTATCAGGGCCTAAAAGGCCTATTTGAAAGGGGCGTTTTAGGCCCTCTAATTATAGTTGGATAGACGTAAGAAAAATCGTATAGAAATATAAGTGAAACACCGATACAAGGGACGTTGAAAAAATGATAAAAAGTGAAGTGTACGACGCTGCAACACAAACTTGTTTGGTGTTGACACTGGCGAACACTTCACAAGAAGGATTCAACTAAGCCTATGTCGTGCTTCATTCCATTCCTATCGCTTAATAGCTACGCAATCCAACTACTCGCTAGACGCGACGCACTATCGTGCGCACGTCAGCTTAATTGTTATAAGCCATGACATACACAGTAAGTAAAATTGAAGCAGCAGCAGATCAACTTGATTGGGCTATAAAGCTTTTTCTTGATCATAAAGCATATGTGCCGGCAATAACTCTTGCAGGTGCAGCTGAAGAAATTGTAGGTGAAGCGGTTTCAAATGATGCAGCATTTCATAAGCTAAAAGAAATTCTTTCTGAAAAAACGGGCATAGAAGGAAAAGTCATTTCTCAAGAATATCTTAATAAGACAAAAAACTGGCTAAAACATTGGAAATGTTTAAAAGATGATGAAACCATAGAAATAGAACTTGAAAAAGAAGCCATTCAGTACCTAGTAAGAGCAATGACAAATTTTGTTACTCATGATAATGCAGTTACTAGTGAAACACCGAGGTTTTATGAATGGCTAGTTGAGAACAAAAAGGAATTAATAAATGGCTTATAACAAGGCACTCCAGTTGACCACCAAAAGCGGCGCTTTGCTTGCTTTTGGGTCAACTGAGCTTAATCGTTAGCCATAATAATTAAGGAGAGAACGTGGCAATTGAATCACCACTATTTCAAAGCGCAATGGAGTTGCTTGGGCACTCTTTTTCGCACTTCAATGGTTCGAAAGAGCTAGATAGGAAGCTGGTAATACTACATCTCGCTAATTCGATAGAACTCATTCTTAAGGACTTGGTATTAGATGCGGGGGAGTCTATTTACAAAGGGCCAAAAGAAACGATAACCATTCATGGCTGCATTAAGTCATTGGAAGATAAAGATATAAAAATACCTTTCTTGAATAAAATAGAATTATTAATTGATGAAAGAAATGCCCTGCAACATAGGTTTGGCTCACCGAATGAATTAACTGCAATATTCTATATGAATATATCGCAAGAATTTTTTAGGGAAATCCTCAAAGAGCACTATGACCTAGAATATGAAGAAGTTATTACTCAATTTGCTGAAGAAAAAGAATTATTAGCATTTCGCATGAGAGAACCCAGCGATGATGCAGAGTTAGAGAATCTTAAAAAGCTATCAAAAGTACACCCTTTAGGAGCATTGCTTTCAGCAATGACCTACTTAGAAAAGAACATACTCGACTTTTCAGAGAAAGCCGGGCTAGGTGAGGATTTCAGAAGAAGGCCATACTGGCATATGATTTCTCATCGTTTTCTAGAGAGATTCGATGTTATAACCCCAGATGAACTTAGGGAAAAAATGGATGATACTAGGCGCTTGCGCAATATGGCAGCCCACGGAAGAAAAGAGCCAACTAGAGATGAAGTTGCAAGGGCAATAAGCTCCATTGAAGAATTTGAGAAATTTCTTAGCACTATAGATATGAGTGCAGTAGAGAAAAAAGTAAAAGCTTACTTAGAAGAACGTGAAGAAGAACGCAACCAGAGAACACTCGAACTAGAGAAAGAAATTGGCTAACAATAGGGTCAAGTTGACTGCCAAAAGCGGCGCTCCTTTCGTCGCTATGCTTTTGTCAGCAACTTACCCAAAACGTTAGGTGTCAGAATAAAAGGAGCACCAATGGACGAAGAAATAATTATTGGTTTTTCTGTGTCGCTAATAGGTGGCGGTATAGGTGCATGGTTGTTTCTGAAATTACTGCGCAAATGGATGCGCTTAACAAAAGAAGCTGAAGAAAATAGTGGTTCACGCGCAGTTCCATCATGGATTACTGGTGTAATTGAACGTTTTTTCTTTACCTTATTAGTGCACTTTCAGTTGCCTGGTGTGCCAGCTGCTATGCTGATTTGGCTCACTCTAAAAATGGTAACAAATTGGAATAGCCCTTTAAGAAAAGAAGCTGATAAAAATCACACACGGCTAGCTTTCTCGGCACTATTAGCTGGACTTATTTCATTAGGGTTTGCGGTTTATGGTGGTCTAATCTCACGTGGAGATATTCTCTAATGACACCTAATTATAGTTGGATAGGCGTAAGAAAAATCGTATAGAAATATAAGTGAAACACCGATACAAGGGACGTTGAAAAAATGATAAAAAGTGAAGTGTACGACGCTGCAACACAAACTTGTTTGGTGTTGACACTGGCGAACACTTCACAAGAAGGATTCAACTAAGCCTATGTCGTGCTTCATTCCATTCCTATCGCTTAATAGCTACGCAATCCAACTACTCGCTAGACGCGACGCACTATCGTGCGCACGTCAGCTTAATTGTTAGCCGGAAAAAGAGGATTTATAGATGATCGAACCAATAAGCTCATTTCCAGTATTCACCGTTAAGGATCTCAATGCTGCGAAATCATTCTATACAGAGAACCTTGGCTTTGATGTTGTTTTTTCGGGTGATTGGTACACTCACCTGGTTTCGAAGTCGGGTGTTCAGATTGGTTTTCTATTGCCAGATCAACCCACTCAACCACCAATATTTCAAAAACCATATATTGGTGAAGGCGTCATTTTCAGCTTGGAAGTAGAAGACGCAGATTCCGCTTTCGAAGTAGCCAAATCGAAATCCCTTGATATCGTTCTTGAGTTACGGTCCGAAGACTGGGGTCAGCGGCACTTCTGCATCCAGGATCCAAACGGGATTTATTTGGACATTGTTCAGTCTTTTGAGCCAACCGAAGAATATCAAAATGATTATAGCTCGGAACAATAACCTAAGCTCAAAGCACAGGTCGGCTAACAAGGCGGTTAAGAACGACGCGCATAAAGCGCCGCGCGTCTTACCTTAACGTTAGAAGGCAAAAATGCCAAAGCAGAAATCATCAAAAATATTCCTCAAGAACGGCGATAGCCAAAAGGTTTTCATGTGGACTATCGTAGGATCTGATGGGTCTGTGATGATGGGATTTCCTTGGGAGACGAATGAAGATCTAGCTTTAGTGATGGATGAAGAGCTAGGGGATTTAAAACGTGAAGATGTAGTATCACAAGGCTATACAGGAAGGTCTAAGATAAGTTTTCATAAATCAGGTCATTTCAAACTTAATAGCAGAATGGGAAAAACCGAAGAGGCGATAGACAGAATCACCATTAAAGGCCCGAGTTTTGATGAGATTACAACACCAGCCAGATTAGCAGAGCTTTTGTTACCCGAGTCGATACCAGACAGCAACTATGAACCGACCGAACGAGATATAGTTATTGATGTAACTAATGCAGAGAGTTTACCCACACGATGTACTATTTCCTGTATCAGGAATGAAGAGTTTATGGAAATTAACTTTGACAAAAGTAGAGTTGTCGATACTTCTATTTGGGAAGCTTCTCATGCATTAGAAAATGACACCCACACTTGGATGTGGACATTTAGGAAGTCAAAAGATGACACAAGATATGCAGATAAAATATATGTGACACTTCTAGGTAGCCCCAAATGGGGGATTGAATAGTATGCCTTCTAACAAATGGGTCAAGTTCGCTCCCGTTGGTCGCTGGGACCGCCAAAAAGCGGCGGCCCCTTACCCAAAACGTTAGGCATGAAAATAATCATTATGAAGAAGGATAGGCCGAAAAAATTTAATAGAGATGTAAGCAAACACCCAGCACTAAGGCGTAAGTGGAGGTTGTGGTTAAAGCATTTGAAATCGAACCTCACAGAGTTATTGGGAGATAGGGAGATATTCTGGGGATTACAAGATATCGCTAAAGAAAACCCAGACATATTAACACCAGGGGCGTTATTTGATTGGATGTGTAGTAACTATACAACTTCTGTAGCAGTGGGTGCGCGTAGGTTTACAGATCAAAGCAAGAACTCACACTCACTATGGGTGATGTTGTACCAAATACTGGAAAACCCAGGTGTTATAAATAGAAGAGCACATATATCTCTTTATACTAAAGTGACGCGCGAGATGGATATGGGGAATCTAACATTTAACTCTGTAGTTGGTAAAGGAAAAGACTATTTAAGTCAACAACAGGTACGCTCAGACTTAAGAAAATTAGAAGTTGCTAATGAAAGAATAAAAAGATTTGTTAATAAGAGAATTGCACATTTCACTAATAAAGGTTCGATAAGAAAATTACCAACATTTCATGAATTAGATAACGCCTTAACCACAATTGATGAATTACTATGCAAATATAACTTGCTGCTAAATGCTGAAGGAACAACTTCTATGGAAGCAACAAGACAATATGACTGGACTGAAGTGCTTAATAAGGCTTGGATTAAGACGCAAGATGGGTTGCGCCATAACAAACATGCCTAACAAGCGCAGTCAAATCGGTCACACTTCCGCGTCGCGCCTTTTTTGCTTAAATAGCACAAAAGGCACTACACTCCAGTGTGCCACATATTGCGGACGTTAGTTGCAAAAGGAAGAGATGGGCATCGAGTATAAAATCAACGCTCCTATATCAACGGATCAATTCATAGAATTGCTTCGTGACTCTACACTTGGTGAGCGCAGGCCGATTGAGGACCGAAATTGCATGGAAGGAATGGTAAAGAATAGCAATCTGATGGTTACAGCCTGGAATGATGGCTCATTAGTTGGTATTGCACGTTCTATGACAGACTTTCATTATGCCTGTTACCTTTCCGACCTTGCGGTTCATAAGAAATATCAAAAGAACGGTATTGGAAAGAAACTGCAAGCCTTAACACAAGAGCAATTGGGGCCTAAATGCAAATTAATTCTGGTTGCTGCGCCCGCTGTAAACTCGTACTACGAGCATATAGGGTTTACAAACAATCAAAGGTGTTGGGTGCTTGATCGTGAGCAAAGTATCAGCAGTTAACAAGGCGCCCCAGCCGACGTCAGAAAACGGCGCGACTGAGCTTGGCCGCTAGATTTCAATTATGCCCAGTCAGGAAATTAACGAATACTATGATGCGACGGAATCTCGAGAGATTCGTTCTGATTTGACTTTTGCGGTTAATATTGTGGGCGATCCTAAGATCGCTATAGATTGTGGTTGCGGAGCTGGCGCTGACATAGAGTACTTATTGGCATCGGGTTTTAAAGTGTACGGCTTTGATATAGAGGAAGAATCTATATCAAGATGTAAGAAACGCTTTAAGAATAACAGTGATGTCATTCTCTCAAAAGCCGGGTTTAGTTCGTATAACTATCCGCGGGCATCACTGGTAGTCGCCGACGCAAGTCTCTTCTTTTGCCCAAAGACGGAGTTTGACACTGTTTGGCGCAATATATCTGAGTGCCTTTACCCCAATGGGATTTTCTGTGGTTCCTTTTTAGGAGCTGAAGATACTATGGCTGGGCCAATATATGATAAGAGTGCTTATTGGCCTGAAATATCAGTTTTTGATGAGAAAGAAGTGAGAGCTATTTTTAAAGGCTATGAAATTTGTCATTTTACTGAGCATAAAACATCTGGAAAGACCCCACAGGGAATTCCGCATGACTGGCATATCTATTCGGTCGTTGCAAAGAAATCTGACAATTCAAGCAAGAAGGGTGCGTAAAAGTGTCCACAAAAATGGTTCTAGTTCACCCTCTTTTTCAAATCGTTAGGCCAGGCAACGCAAAGCATATATGACGATCTATACTCTCGGCACACTGATAATCTTGCTCCCCTTATTGATTATCGCGTGGTTTTCATTCGGCAAGCTAAAAAGCAAAACTGAATGGTTGCTGAGACTCTTATTTGTGGGGAGCATGGTTCTGGTTTTTTACAAAATCGGCACTTGGTCAATGACCAGCTATTACATGAGGTTCGTGATCGTCGTGCTTTTCCTGGGTTCGGCATTCTACTCATTTTACAATATCCGTACCGGGTTCTGGCATATACCGAAGAAGCAATGGTTTCGTATGGGGGGAACAGCTTTATTCACTCTGCTCGGTATCTTGCTAAGCGCGTTAACGTACTCCGGGACCTCTTATTCAGGCAGTGACATGATTAACCTGAAATTCCCATTCGGTCAGGGCAGATATTATGTACTACAAGGTGGAAGTAATGTCATGACAAATCCATTTCACAGCATGGCCTTGAATGGAAAGTATGCTATAGACCTTGTTGAAATAAACAATCTAGGCAACCGGGCCGCGACAATTTTACCGCAAGAACTCGCGCAGTATCATATCTTTGGCGAGGTGGTTTACAGCCCATGTAACGGCAGGGTTGTAACAACGGTTAATGGTTTTCCGGATAACATACCCACAAACGTGGATCGAGAGCATCCTGCAGGTAACCACGTGGTTATAGAATGCGACAGTATTAAAGTCATGCTCGCACATTTGAAGGCAGGCAGCCTAAAAGTCAGTCAGGGGGATAATGTTAAAGCGGGTTGGCCCGTTGCCGAGGTGGGTAATTCTGGTTACACGGATGAACCGCACCTTCACATACAAGCTAACAGCCATGATGGCAATCCTGTTGCAATCTTGTTCGGTGAAAGATTTCTTTCAATTAATGATGTATATGTCGTTAACTAACTCCTGGCCTTACAAGGAAAATTAGTGGCATTAGCAAGGACTCGCATCCTTGCTTTCGTCGCCTTCGTAGAGAATACACGAGCATTCCCCAAGGATTGTTTAATTTGAAGGTAATACCCGTATGATATTTATGCTTATCGCGCGTTCAGAAATGCGGAGAATAGGCTAGACTGTGAAGGATGGTTTACTGGGGTTGCTGAGTAGCGGCTTTAATTCTTTTGTGGGCGAGTAGTGCAGTTGAGAATATCGGAGTCTGTTGTATGCGTTTTTTAAGCCTGTTTTTATTTGCGGTTCTGCCGCCGCTATTACATGCGGAATCTACCCAGAGTATTCCCATCTATAAATACGAGGCATCAACCTATTATATCGATGTGAGTATTGCCGACTCGGAGAGCGAGGCCTACCTTATCGATACCGGGGCAAGTTACGTCACTATCAGCGAAACGACGCTGGCAGACCTGCTTGACAAGGACCAGGCCGAATTTGTCAGGGTCATGAGTGCGGTACTTGCGGACGGTCGTGGCATGGATGTTCCGGTTTATCGGGTCAGCAGTTTGCAAATTGGTAAACATTGTCACTTCAGTGATGTTGAGGTCGCCGTGATCCCGGGCGAGGCGCGCTGTGTGCTCGGTTTGAGCGCCCTGCGCCAGGCGGCACCCTTCATTTTTTCGATAGACCCACCAGAACTCACCGTGAGTAACTGCACCGCAGCCTGAGAATAAAACAGGTCGCACCCGGCAGGGTGCGGCCTGCTGCTGTGCCCCGCTTAACGTGCGCCTGTCATAACGATATGGGCATCATCATCTGCATAGAGGAGATCGTCCACACCGGGGATCACCTCAAAGATAGCCAGTTCAGCCTGCTTCGCACCACGCGCGTCTTCACGGATGACATATTTCTGTCCGCCGACATTAAACGTATCAATGACCTTGCCCTGTTCGGCGGGGGCATCCCAGACGGTAAATTTTTGTCCGGCGACTTCAAATGTCTCCGCGGCGTTGACGTGCCCCGCGAGACCAAGAGCCAGTGTCCCTGCCAATGCAATTGAAATAATGTGTTTGTCCATGGTCGTAACCTCACTTTGTGTGCATTTAATATTACTTTGCTATGAATTTTGCAATCCATAGGTAAAAGATAAGACTCGATAGGAGTGAAAAAATTTCATAAAAAATAAATTTTTTATTGAGACTTTTTTAGCGACAGGTAGCCATGTAGTAGCACTAAAAAAGTGGTGTTAGGCGAGTCTGAAAAGAGTTTATTTTTTGTGGCATAACAAAGCCGTGCCAGTAGTGTTACAAAAAACAGGTGCAGGCGAACTTATGTGGCATGAGACATTTGCTTAATGCGGTATTCGTCTGGATTCAGGTATTCGACTGTGGTCTCTCTGCTACCGTGGCGGTCAACTCGAGCGGCTTTCCCGCACGTAATACGTGTAACTGCAAGGACTGACCCGGTTTGTAACCGGCGATGGTATTGAGCAGGGTAAAGGAACTGTCTACATGCACATCATTGATGTGGGTGAGGATGTCGCCGGGGCGCAGGCCGGCGACCTCGGCCGGGCCCAGGCGCAACACACCGGCAATGAGGACACCGGCTCCGGCCTCGAGTTTGAAGGACTCGGCCAGTTCCGGGGTCAGGTCCTGGGCTTCAACCCCGAGCCAGCCACGGACGACGCGGCCATTCTCAATGATCTGCTGCATCACATCCTTGGCCAGTGCAGCCGGGATGGCAAAGCCGATGCCCTGTGAGCCACCACTCTTGCTGAAGATGGCGGTATTGATGCCAACCAGTTGGCCGAGGGCATTGATCAAGGCGCCGCCGGAGTTGCCGGGGTTGATCGCCGCATCGGTCTGGATAAAGTTTTCAAAGGTATTGATGCCGAGCTGACTGCGGCCGGTGGCGCTGACAATACCCAGCGTCACCGTCTGGCCGACCCCGAAGGGGTTACCGATGGCGAGTACGACATCACCCACACGCAGGGCATTGGACTGACCGAGGGTGACTGTCGGCAGCTTGACGTAGTTGATCTTGAGCACGGCCAGGTCGGTTTCCGGGTCGGTGCCGATGACCTTGGCCTGTGGGGTCTCGCCGTTGGCGAGCGCCACGCGGATCTCATCAGCGCCCTGGATGACGTGGTTATTGGTGAGGATATAACCGCCGGCACTCATGATCACGCCCGAACCGAGGCTGGTTTCGAGGCGCTGGCGCGGGGCAGGCAGTTGATCACCAAAGAAGCGCTGGAAGAACGGGTCATTGAGCAGGGGATTGCGCTGCTCAGTGACGAGCTTGGCGGTATAGATGTTCACCACCGCCGCGGCACTGCGTTCCACGGCATCGGCATAGGAGACCGGGCCGCTATTGCGGGTGTCGGCGGCGATGATGGGGGCGGCGGCCTGCTCGGTGATCTCGACCACGGGCGCGGGGCGTTGTAACAATTCCGGTTTGAAGAACAGGACAAAGATGAGCGCCGCCAGTATGGCGGTCAGCAACTGAAAAAAGAACAACAGACTTTTGCCCATATTCATACGACCCTTTCTCGACAATTGCGCTACTCTATCACTGCTGACCTGGCCGCGTCAGCAGGCCGGTTGCACAAAATGACCCGACAACACAAAGAAAAGCCCATGACCGACAGAAACGACATCACCTCATATATTGACGAACTGCTCAGGGTCGACCAGTTCAGTGACTACTGCCCGAACGGTCTGCAGGTCGAGGGCCGGAATGCCATCGCCCATATTGTTTCCGGGGTTACGGCCTGCCAGGCCTTGATCGAGGCGGCCATTGAGCAGCAGGCCGACGCCCTGCTGGTGCACCACGGCTATTTCTGGAAGGGCGAGGCCCCCGGCATCACCGGCCTGAAACGCGAGCGCATCGTGCGCCTGCTGGAAAACGACATCAACCTGCTGGCCTACCACCTGCCACTGGATGCACACCCGCAGCTGGGCAATAACGCCCAGCTGGGGAAAAGGCTCGGTTTGCAGGTCGAGGGCACGGCCGGGGATACCGACCTGATCTGGTACGGCTCACTGTCCGCGCCCTGTACGGCCGCCGAACTGGCCAGCCGCATTGACGCCGCACTCGGTCGTACCCCTCTCTATATAGAAGGGGGTGAAGGGCCGATTCACCATGTGGCCTGGTGCACCGGTGCGGCGCAGGGTTATATTGAAGAGGCCGCCGCACTGGGCGTGCAGGCCTTTATCTCCGGCGAGATCTCCGAGCAAACCGTACACGTGGCACGGGAGCTGGGGCTGGTCTATTTCTCGGCCGGGCACCATGCCACCGAACGCTACGGCGTGCAGGCCCTCGGTGAGCACCTTGCTGAACGCTTTTCTATTCGCCATAGCTTCATTGATATCGATAACCCCGTCTAATTCGCGCTTTTCGGACTCCCGAGTTCTTTCATAAGGTATTGTAATAGCAGGTAAAATCAAGCTTCTGCTTGACCATTGGCGGCGCATCGGCGAGAATACGGGCTTATTTTTGGGCGGCAATTCACAATATTCTTATTTTATGATGAGTTTTGTCTGTTGCCGGACGAGTTAGTGACGTGGCGACGCTGGGAAGTGTGGTCACACAGGAGACGAACATGAGTACAGATGGCGTCGATAAGAGCAAACGCCGCTTCCTGACCGCTGCAACCACGGTTGTCGGCGGTGTCGGGGCAGCCTTTGTTGCCGTTCCATTTTTGAAATCCTGGAGCCCGAGTGCCAAGGCCAGGGCCGCGGGTGCCCCGGTAGAGGTGGATTTCAGCAAACTGCAACCGGGTCAGCAGATGGCCGTGTTGTGGCAAAAGAAACCGGTCTGGATTGTGCGACGCACGCAGGAAACCCTGGCTAGCCTTGCAAGCAACAGAGATCACCTGGCTGACCCGGATTCTGCTCAATCGAAGCAACCTGAATACATCAAGGGTGATGCCCGTGCGCTCAATCCCGAGTATCTGGTCACCGTGGGTATCTGTACGCACCTGGGTTGTTCACCAACCTACCGCCCTGAGCTGGTTGCAGCCGACCTTGGTGATGACTGGATGGGTGGTTTCTTCTGCCCATGTCACGGTTCAAAGTTTGACATGTCCGGTCGCGTCTACGCCGGCGTGCCCGCCCCGACCAACCTGGAAGTACCGAAATACAAGTACTTGTCCGACACAAGCCTGATTATTGGTGTTGATGAGGGAGCCGCCTGATGAGCATATTAGAAAAGACTCTCGGCTGGGTTGATGATCGCTTCCCGCTGACAAAAATGTGGAAAGAGCACCTTTCCGAATACTACGCACCGAAGAACTTCAACTTCTGGTACTTCTTTGGTTCATTGGCACTGATGGTGCTGGTGATGCAGATCCTGACCGGCATCTGGCTGACCATGAACTACAAGCCGGATGCAGAGATGGCCTTTGCCTCGGTGGAATTCATTATGCGCGACGTCGAGTGGGGCTGGCTGATTCGCTATCTGCACTCCACTGGTGCCTCGGCCTTCTTTATTGTTGTCTATCTGCACATGTTCCGTGGTCTGATGTACGGTTCTTACCGGAAGCCACGTGAACTTATCTGGATCTTCGGCATGATCATCTACGTCGCACTGATGGCAGAGGCCTTTATGGGCTACCTGCTGCCTTGGGGCCAGATGTCCTACTGGGGTGCACAGGTGATCGTCTCCCTGTTCGGTGCCGTACCGTTTGTTGGTGAGGAACTGGCCATCTGGATTCGTGGTGACTTCGTGATTGGCGATGCCACCCTGAACCGCTTCTTCGCCTTCCACGTCATTGCCCTGCCAATCGTGCTGTTGGGTCTGGTCGTGGCGCACATCATTGCCCTGCATGAAGTGGGTTCCAACAACCCGGACGGCGTTGAGATCAAAAAGAACAAGGGCCCGGATGGCATTCCGCTTGACGGTATCCCGTTCCACCCTTACTACACCGTGAAAGACATCGTCGGTGTGGTGGTGTTCCTGTTCTTCTTCGCGCTGGTGGTATTCTTCGTGCCGGAGTTGGGCGGTTGGTTCCTTGAGAAGGACAACTTCGTGCCGGCCAACCCGCTGAAGACTCCTGAACACATTGTGCCGCTGTGGTACTTCACCCCGTTCTACGCCATCCTGCGTGCTGTGCCGCCGATTGGTGTGTCCCAGTTCCCGGGCGTGGTAGCGATGGGTGCCGCGATTGTGGTGCTGTTCTTCCTGCCGTGGCTGGATCGCAGCCCGGTCAAGTCTATCCGTTACCGTGGTGCCATTTACAAGTTCGCACTGGCCGTATTCGTGGTGAGCTTTGTCTTTCTCGGTTGGTTGGGTACACAGCCTGCTGGTGGCATCTACCTGATACTTTCGCAGATCTTTAGTGTGCTGTACTTCGCATTCTTTGTGCTGATGCCCTGGTACACGAAGATCGACAAGACCAAGCCTGTACCGGAGAGGGTTACCCAATGAAAAAGCTGATGATTGCATTCATGATGCTGGCCCTGCCGGGTCTGGCCGCCGCCGCGGGTGCCGGTCCTCACCTCGACAAGGCAAATATTGATCTGACCGACAAGGCCTCGTTGCAGCGTGGTGCACGCCTGTTCGTTAACTACTGTCTGAATTGTCACTCCGCCAACTTCATGCGTCACAACCGCATGGGCAAGGACCTGGGTATTTCTGACGAGCTGGTAGCAGAGAACCTGTTGTTCACGGCCGATAAGGTTGGTGCGCCAATGGGTATCGCTATGCCGCTTGAAGATGCCCAGAACTGGTTTGGTACGCCGCCACCAGATTTGTCGGTGATGGCGCGTGCCAAGGGTGCCGGTGATGAAGGGGCGAACTGGTTGTATACCTATTTCCGCTCTTTCTATATCGATACGTCACGTCCGTTCGGTGTGAACAACACCGTCTTCAAGGATGTTGGTATGCCACACGTGCTGTGGGAGTTGCAGGGTATGCAGACACTGGTGAACGCGGAAGAACTGGCCGCGCACAAAGGTGCCAAGCCCGAGTTTGCCCTCAACCAGCCGGGCAGTATGAGCGCTGAGGAATATGATCAGGCCGCACGCGACCTGACCAACTTCATGGTTTATATGGGTGAACCGGCCCAGCTGGAGCGCAAGAGCCTGGGTATCTGGGTAGCATTGTTCCTGTTGTTCTTCTTCTTTATCGCTTACGCACTGAAGAAGGAATACTGGAAGGATATTCATTAATTCATCGGCCACGGTGCAGCGGCAATATACTGCACCGTGGCATGATTGAACTGTCCCAGGAAGGGATAAAACACAATTGGGAGTACACCCGTTATGGCGTCAATATCTAACCGACGCTCCGTGATGACGTTATATTCGAGCGCGACATCACCTTACAGTCATCGCACGCGTATCGTCCTCGCTGAGAAGAACATCACTTACGAGATTCAGGATGTTGAGGCGGGCGCATGCCCTGAAGACCTCGCCGAGCTGAATCCCTATAACACGGTACCGACACTGGTTGACCGTGATCTGGTACTTTACGATTCACGCATCATCATGGAGTACCTGGATGAGCGTTTCCCGCATCCGCCGTTGATGCCGGTTGACCCGGTCTCTCGCGCGAACGCGAAGCTTTACATGTATCGCATTGATCGTGACATGTATAGCATCATCGATCAGTTTGAAGATAACTGTGACAGTCGCACGGCAACCAAGCTGCGCAAGGAATTGCGTGACAGCCTGACCTTGATTGCGCCCATCTTCGATGCAAAGCCGTTTTTTATGAGTGACGAATTTACCCTGATCGATGCGTATATGGCACCGCTGTTATGGCGTTTGCCGAAGTATGGCGTAGAACTGCCGGCACAGGCCCGCGCGGTGAACACCTATGCCGAGCGTCTGTTTTCACGCGAGTCATTCCAGACCGGCCTCACCGAGGCTGAACGCGAGATGCGCGACTGATTGCAGTCGCGCCCTGGCGTTAAGCGTATTCGGCACTCGAGGAATATTCATTATGAACTCAAGTCGCCCCTACCTTATCCGTGCACTCTATGAGTGGATTGTCGATAATGGCATGACCCCCTACGTCCTCGTTGACGCCATGGCCGAGGGTGTCAGGGTGCCGGAGCAGTTTATCGAGGATGGCAAGATCGTCCTCAATATCAATCCGAGTGCCACACAAGCACTTACCCTGGGTAACGAGTTTATTGAGTTCAGTGCCCGTTTCTCTGGTGCGGAGATGCTGGTCAGTGTGCCGACGATGGCAGTGCTGGCGATCTATGCGCGGGAGAATGGCCAGGGCATGATGTTCGCTGAGGAAGAGGGTGGCGAGCCGAGCCCAACCAGCCCGGGGGAGGGTCCTGAAGAAGGCAAGAAGCCGACCCTGACCCTGGTAAAGTAGGTTTCTGACCTGCGCCTATAATAGCGTTCGCTGCCCACCAATAGAGATTTCCACCGGTTGTAGTCCGAGTATCACCAGTGCGCCGTGCTGACGGTGCGCGATGTCATCGCTGTATTCAAAACGGTAAGTGCGTTCAAACACCAGGCGTCCGTTGACATTACGGCGCAGCTTCAGCCTGTCCAGGACCACGGTCTCATCCAGCAGGATCACTGCATGTTTATCACAAAGATGGCGGCACAGGCCCACCCCGAATTCGTGGGCACGACGACTATCAAGCCAGAACCAGATCAAAGCCGAGAAAAGCAGGAGTAAGAGTAAACCATTCATGTGCAGGACATAGACCGGGACAAGGCTGACAGATGGGATTAGTATAAAGCAAAAGGGAGAGAAAACGATGTTGACCGCCCGCCGTGCCGATATTACCACGCTCAAGGTCGATGCCATCGTCAATGCGGCGAATAACAGCCTGCTCGGTGGCGGCGGGGTGGATGGTGCGATTCATCAGGCCGCCGGACCGGAACTGCTGCGCTTTTGCCACCAACTGAATGGCTGTGAGACCGGCGAGGCGAAGATCACCCCGGGCTTTTATTTACCGGCGAAGTGGGTGATCCACACTGTCGGTCCGGTATGGCAGGGTGGTGGAGAGGGTGAAGCCGCCTTGCTGGAAAGTTGTTACCGGCGTTCACTGCAACTGGCGCTGCAGTATGAGGTGAAAACAATTGCCTTGCCCTCCATCAGCACCGGCGTGTATGGCTATCCAAAACAACAGGCGGCAGAGATAGCAGTCAGGGTGATGCGCGAGTATGCAGGCCACTTCGAGGAAATTATTGCCTGTTGTTATAGTGAAGAGGACCTGAAACGCTATCAAGCCCTTATAGAAAGCGAAAGCTAGCGATTACTGTTGAGCAAGCACTTCTGTGACGGTATGCGTGAGCGTGGCTAGGTCCGCATCATTGATAATAAACGGCGGCATCAGGTAAACAAGTTTGCCGAACGGGCGCACCCAGACCCCGGCATGCACAAAGGCCTCGGTAATGGCCTGCATCGCCACCGCCTGCCTCATCTCCACCACGCCGATGGCACCGAGGATACGCACCTCTGCGACCTGTTCCAGTTCGCGGCAAGGGGCAAGACCTCGTTCAAGGCCTTGCTCGAGGCGTTGAATATTTTTTTGCCAGTCTGTCTCAAGCAATAAGCGGATGCTGGTCAGTGCCGCTGTGCAGGCCAGTGGGTTGGCCATGAAGGTGGGGCCGTGCATGAATACCCCGGGTTCACCCGCATCAATGGTCTGACTGACCTGTTCGGTGGTGAGCGTGGCGGCGAGCGTCAGGTAGCCCCCCGTCAGGGCCTTGCCGATGCAGAGGATATCCGGTGTGACATCGGCATGTTCACAGGCAAACAGTTTGCCGGTGCGGCCAAAACCGGTGGCGACCTCGTCAAGGATGAGCAGCACACCATATTGCTCACAGAGCCTGCGTGCACGTTGCAGGTATTCGGCCGAGTAAAACCACATGCCCCCCGCACCCTGCACGATGGGTTCCATGATCAGCGCGGCACAATCATCGGCATGCGCCTTCAGGGCCTGTTCCAGTGGCGCGATGTCTGCATCGCTGCAGGGTTCACCGAAACGACAAGTCGGTTGGTCAACGAAAACCTGCTTTTGCAGGGCGTCCCTGAACAGACTGTGCATACCGGTAACCGGGTCACAGACCGACATGGCGCCGAAGGTGTCACCATGATAGGCCGAGCGCAGGGCGATGAATCGTTGTTTAGTGGTTTTGCCCTTCGCCTGCCAGTACTGGATAGCCATCTTCATGGCCACTTCGACAGATACTGAGCCCGAGTCCGAATAGAACACACTTTGCAGTGCCGGGGGGGTGATGGCGAGTAACTGTTCGGTGAGTCTTATTGCGGGTTCATGGGTCAGGCCGCCGAACATGACATGTGACATATTTTGCAGCTGTGCCTGCAGGGCGGCATTCATCTGTGGCTGGTTGTAACCGTGAATGGCACACCACCACGAGGCCATGCCATCAATGAGTTCGCGACCATCCGCGAGTCTCAGGCGCACCCCGTGGGCGGATTCAACTTTGTAAACCGGCAGATCAGAGTGCATGGCACTGTAGGGGTGCCAGATGTGTTGCTGGTCTGTATTATTTCGCCCGCTCATGATGTCGCCGGCAGGGTTTTGTCGGCATTGAGGATACCGTTCGGGTCAAACTGTCGGCGAATGGCCTGCATCAGTTGCAGTGCTATTGGGTCGAGTTCGCGGGCAATAAAGTCACGTTTCTCGATACCGACACCGTGTTCACCGGAGAGGCTGCCCTCCAGTTTCAGTACCAGGCTGAAGACATCATCAAGACACGCCTGGGCGGCCTGCATCTCCGCCGGGTCATCAGGGTTGACCAGCAGGTTAACGTGGATGTTGCCATTACCGGCATGGCCGAAGTTGACGATCTTGATAGCGTGTTGTGCAGCGAGTTTTTCCAAACCGCTAATCAGTTCGGGTATACGGGATACCGGTACGACGACATCTTCGTTGATCTTCTTCGGGGCGATCTTGCGCAGGGCCGGCGAGAGGGCCTTACGCGTCGCCCACAGTGCAGCGATCTCTTCTTTGCCTTGTGCAACCATGAAGTCCAGCAGGCCATCGTTACTGGCTGCATTGCGCACACTCTCGACCGCGTCGTCGATGCTGGCGGTCGAACCATCGACCTCGATCATCAACAGGGCCCCGGCCTGTTGCGGTAAGTCGGCATCGGAGTAATCACGAATCATGTCGAGCGCGGCATGATCGATAAACTCGAGTGCACAGGGGGTAATGGGCTGTGCCATGATCGCGGCCACGGCCCGGCTGGCGGTCTGGATATCGACGTAAATTGCGCGCAGTGTGCGTTTGGTTTCTGGTAAGGGCGTCAGTTTCAAGGCGGCCTCGGTGATGATGGCAAGTGTGCCTTCCGAGCCGATTAACAGGCGGGTCAGGTCATAGCCGACCACACCCTTGGTGGTGAGGGTGCCGGTACGCAGTTCTTCCCCGGCACCGGTGACGGCACGCAGGCCAAGGGTATTCTCACGCGGGGTACCATACTTTACCGCACGTGGCCCGGCCGAGTTATAGGCCAGGTTGCCACCAATACTGCAAAAGGCGGCACTGGTCGGGTCGGGTGGCCAGAAGAAACCGTGTGCCGCAGCGGCGTCTTGTACGGCCTGGTTGGTGACACCCGGCTCAACGATGATCAAACGGTTATCCGGGTCAATGCGCAGGATGCGGTTCATGCGTTCCAGTGAAAGCACCAGGCCGGCGTGCAGGGGCACGCTCGCACCGGTGGTGCCGGTGCCACGACCACGTGCCGTTAACGCTACCTGGTACTGATTACAAAGACGGACAATCTCCAGGACTTGCTCATGTCGGGTGGCAAATGCCACGGCCTGTGGCAGACTATGGCGGCGGCTGTTGTCATAGCCATAGTTCCAGCATTCGCTCTCGCCAGTGAGTAAATTCTCTGCACCGAGACATTGGCGAAGGGCATGCAGAAAGTCATTGCTTAAGCTCGGCAAGACCCAGGAAACCTAGTTCAAGTACTCGAAGAGTTTGACCACGCGTTGCACACCTTTGACTCTGCGTGATGCCTCAACCACGGTCTCGGCCTCGCTACGCGTAACAATACCCATAAGGAAGACAGTACCGTTCTCACTCACGACCTTGATGCGGGTGGGGTCAAAACCTTCGATATTTTTAATATTGAACAGGTTGGTCTTGACCTTGGTGGTGATCCAGGTATCGCTGCTGCGTGTCAGCATAGAGCTTGGTGCTGCCAGCACCAGTTCGTTATGCACCTTGCGCACTTTGGGAATATCCGAGACCAGCGAAAAGGCCTTGCTGCGCAAGACATCGGTGGGTGCCTCGCCACTGAGCAAAAGGATATTATTGTAAGAAGTGATATTGATATGGCTCTGGTCAAACAGCTCCTTATCGGCGATTAGTCTTTTCGTAGCCTTGAGTTCGATGATCTCATCATCAACAAAGGTACCAGCACTGCGACGGTCATGTGCGATGCTGGCACCAGCAGCGGCACCACCGACAACGACCCCGGCACAGCCCTGCAACAGGGCCACCAGTACTAGAACAGAAACACCGGACAGCATTCTTAACATGGTATTAATTCTCCTGTTTCAGCAATTGCTGATCAATAAGGTCACACAGGCAATGGATGATGAGGATGTGCACTTCCTGTATGCGTGCCGTTGAGCTTGAAGGCACACGGATCTCGATATCATTTTCACCGAGCGCCTCGGCAATGGCACCACCGTCTCGACCACTGAGGATAATACTGCGCATGCCACGTTCCTGTGCTACATGCACGGCCTGCAGGACATTGGCCGAGTGCCCACTGGTGGAAATACCGAGCAGGATATCACCGTTACGGCCGAGTGCACGGACCTGCTTGGCAAAGATTTCATTAAAGTCATAATCGTTGGCAATCGAGGTGATCGTTGAGGCATCGGTGGTCAGGGCGATGGCAGGCAGACCAGGGCGCTCCATTTCAAAACGGTTCAGCATCTCGGAAGAGAAGTGTTGTGCATCGGCAGCAGAACCGCCATTGCCACAACTGAGGACCTTGCCATCGGCGAGCAGGGCGGCAGTAATGCTTGTCGCTGCATGGGCTATTGGCCCGGCGAGCACCTCAACGGCCGCCGTCTTGGTGCGGATGCTGTCTGCAAAGTGTTGTCTTATGCGTTGTTCCGGGTCCACGTTTATCATCCTTCGCCAGTTATTGCCCGTATTATAACGGTTGTCTGCGGCTACGTCCCGAACGCGTTGCGTATCCAGTCGAGTTGCATGTCGGCCCCGGTACCGCTGATGGCAACGACGTCAAAACGTGCCTGGGGCTGGGATTTGAGCGCATGCAAGAGGTAGTGTTCGGCCGTCGCGATCAGGCGTTGTTGCTTGTGCCAGTTTACTGATTCACCGGCACTGCCGAAACGGGCCTGGCGGCGGTAACGGACCTCGACGAAGACCAGGCTTTCCCGGTCACGCATGACCAGGTCGATCTCACCGCGGCGGCAGTGATAATTACGTGTGATCAGGCTCAGCCCCTGGCGGCGCAGATAATCACAGGCCATGTCTTCATAGTGTTTGCCGCTTTCCTGCTGGGGGCTTCGGGGCATCTGACTGTCCTTGTCATTGCCGCTGTTCAGCTCGGCGGCGTTAATGGCACCGGTCTGGTCGGTTCGGGAAGTGTTGCCGGTGTTAATTGTGCGGGCGCGGCCGGCGCGGGTGCCTGCTCAAGCAGGCGGGGTTTCCCATAACGGAATGTCGCCCAGCTCAATTGCCGGCGCAGGCGTTGTTGCTCGTCCATACGCAGACTGCCGGTCTGGCCGCTATAGCGTTCAAAGGGATATTGTTGCAAACGCCGCAGGTGTGGCAGCAGCCGGTAGGCATCCAGACCAAAGGCATACAGGCGGGCATACTTTTCGCTCTCGGCAGGCCAGAGCGCATTAATGGTTGTATGCAGGGGTTCGGTGCGGGCGCCGCTCAGTGTCCACGGCATGTCACCAAAGGTAATCCCGTTCATGTCGCGGTCTTTTTCGGTATCGATATATCCACTATAAACATGCGAGGTAGAATAAACAGGCAGATCACCGGCATGGTAAAACTTGAGCTGTGGTCGAATCTGTCGTGCCTGTTCGGAAAATCCAGCGAGGAAGACAAAATCGACATCCTGACGACGACGGGTTTCAAACTCGATCTTTTGCTTGAGCACCCGTTTCAGGTTTTGGTAACGATCACGGCTGTTATCGACGTTGAACAGGTCACGAATCGATTTTGCATAGTCGACCTTGGCCAGGGGATAGGCCTGCACCTCCACCAGCTTGCCACCGAGTTGTTGCCAGTGTGTGTTAAAGGCGGTGAGTAGGCGTTCACCCCAGTCCGTGTTCGGGTAGAGCATCACCCCCTGACTATGACCATCGAGCCAGATCCGCTCGGCGACCTGGCGTGCCTCGTCTTCCGGTAGCAGGGCAAACTGGTAGAGGCCCTCTTTGTATTGTTCACTTTGTGTATTGTTCAGGGTCAGGGTCGGCACCGTCAGGCTGGGCTGTGCAGCAAGTTTGCTCACGGCGGCCTTGCTCAGTGGGCCAACAATAAATTCGGCACCTTCCGCCACGGCCTGCTGATAGACTGCCTCGATATTGTCTTCATTGGTGTTATAGATACGCAAGCGGATGTTGTCCGCGCCGGGTTTGTCGGCGTAATAGGCGGCAAGAAAACCGTCACGCACGGCGCGGGCGACGTCGGCATACTGACCGCTCAAGGGCAGTAACAGGGCCAGTTGTTTCGGTTGCGGGGTGGTGGCGGCACTGATATTGCGCAGGGTATTGATAAAACGTTGTGCCGCCGGGTGTTGTGGGTGGCGGCTGCGCCATTCCTCGAGTTGGCTGGCATCTCCCTGCCCGCGTTTGTTGATCACGGCCAGTTCCAGCCAGGCACGCAGGGTCCCCGGGGCGCTGGCGGCGTAGAGGCTGCGCAGGCTGGCCTCGGTCAATCTATTCAATTCGGACCAGAGGGCGGCCCGGTTGGCATCCTGTTGCATAGGGTCATCGAGCAGGCTGTCGAGCAGGTCGTAATGGTGTGCGGATTCAAAATGATTCCCGATACGGGCATAGGCCTCAGCCAACATACCCAGAAACTGGCGTTGCTGCGCCCTATCCAGTGGTTGCTGACGCAGTGGCTCGAGTTGTTCCAGCACGGCCGCCGGGCGATGCATGGCCAATTGCAGACGGGCACCGAGCAGCCGGGCGGGCAGGCTGTCGCGTTGCTGGACCTGCACGAGGACATTGGCGGCGGCCTCGGTTTGTCCGTCATCAAGTAAGGACTCACTAGCACGTAACAACAGACCATCCCGTTGTTCTGCCGGGGCCGTCGCGGCCAGTGCCAGCCAGGCCTGGGCGGCGTCGGCGTGCCGCCCCTGCCGGCTGAGGGCCTCGGCCGATTGGGGGGCGGGCTCTTGCCCGGGGAATGAGATATCCGGGACGCCGTCCGGCAGGGTGCAGGCGCTGAGCCCGACGCACAGCAGGGCAGCAAGGACGGTGGCGGGCAAATGCCGCCGGGCAGCAGCGAGGAAACCGGGATGTGATACAGTTGCGATCATGGCTGCACAGTATCTTGGCCCGCTCGAGGCCTGTCAATGAATCCCGGCACACTCTTTGTTGTTGCCACTCCGATTGGGCACCTTGGCGACCTGAGTCCGCGCGCCGCCGAGACCTTGTCACAGGTGGCCGTGATCGCGGCCGAGGATACCCGTGTCAGCCGTCGCCTGTTACAACATATTGGTTGTGATACACCGATGTTGTCCCTGCATGATCACAATGAAAGCCAGCGTGTGGCCGGTCTGCTGGAACGCCTGCAGGCGGGGGATGACGTGGCCCTGATCTCGGATGCCGGTACGCCGCTCATCAGTGACCCGGGTTACACACTGGTGCGCGCCGTGCGCGCGGCCGGGGTCAAGGTGGTGCCGATCCCCGGGCCATCGGCCCTGATCACGGCCTTGTCGGTGGCCGGCCTGCCCACCGACCGCTTCGTTTTCGAGGGTTTTCTTTCCGCCAAGCCCGCCGCCCGCCGTGCGCGCCTGAAAGCGCTGGCGCAGGAAAGCCGTACCCTGATCTTTTATGAATCCCCGCACCGCATCCTCGCCACGCTGGCCGACCTGCGCGATGTGCTGGGTGCCGGTCGCGAGGCCGTGGTCGCGCGTGAACTCACCAAGACCTTTGAGACCCTGCACGGCGATCGGCTAGATGCTTTGTACGAATGGGCGCAGGCCGATAGCAATCAGCAACGTGGTGAGTTTGTGCTCGTGGTGGCCGGCGCCGAGGTCGTGACAGAGGCCCCGGCGGTCGATGAGGCGCATTTGCTCAGTGTCTTGCTGGAGGAGTTGCCGGTCAAGCAGGCGGCCAGCCTGGCCGCGCGGATCACCGGCGGCAAGCGCAACGCCCTCTATAATAAGGCACTGGCCCTGCAAAAGTCGAAATCCCCTGATCCCCCTCGGGTGAGCTAAGCCTGGCGATCGTCGCATCGCCGAATATATTTGCTTTACCGTGAGACCCGTCCGATGTCTGTTTCGGTTATAATAGGTGCGGGAGTCGGCCAGGCGATCGCTGTTCCGCAAGGGATGGAGGAAAGTCCGGGCTCCATAGGGCAGAGTGCCAGGTAACCCCTGGGGGGCGCGAGCCTACGGAAAGTGCCGCAGAAAATATACCGCCTAAGCGACCTCGGTCGCCGGTAAGGGTGAAATGGTGCGGTAAGAGCGCACCGCGCCGCTGGTAACAGTGGTGGCAGGGTAAACCCCACTCGGAGCAAGACCAAATAGGGGAACATCGATGCGGCCCGCATTGTTCCCGGGTAGGTTGCTTGAGGCACGCGGTGACGCGTGACCCAGATGAATGATCGTCCTCGACAGAACCCGGCTTATCGGCCGACTCCCACCTTTCATGTTTTTCTTAATAATCCTCTCTAAGTAATCGATGTAACTTATTGTTTCTATTGAATTGCAAAATTTTTATTGTTGCCTTTTTGCGACGTATTTCACACTCCCCTGAAGCTCGCTAAGTCCTTGTGTGCAAAGCAAGAAATCTACTTGAGAGTGGGGTGGGTCGGCTTGACAGTGCTAGGGTTGAGGCCTATAGTGTAAAGAAGTGGTATAAAGTGGAAATAAATGGATCACAGAGGCGGAGTGGATCGCGGTGTTTCGAGGCGTAAATAACATCACGCTGGATGCAAAGGGTCGCATGGCTATGCCAACGCGATACCGTGAGCGCCTGCAAGAACGTTGTGAGGGCCAACTGGTCATCACCGTCGATCGCGATCACTGTCTGTTGCTGTATCCATTGCCTGAATGGGAAGAGATAGAACGCAAGCTGGTGCGCCTGCCGAGCCTCAACAAACAGGCCCGTCGTCTGCAACGTTTGCTGATCGGGCATGCCACCGAGTGTCAGCTGGATGGCAATGGTCGTGTGTTATTGCCACCGCCACTACGTGAATTCGCCAGCCTTAATCGGCAGGCCGTCCTGATTGGGCAAGGCAACAAGTTCGAGCTTTGGGATGAGCAGGTCTGGACTGAACGCCGCGATGTCTGGTTGGTGGAGGAAGATGACGAGCTTGAAATGCCGGATGAACTGGGATCGCTGTCACTCTAGGCGACGTCGGTGGATGCCGGCCAGGATTGTAAGGGTATAGATGCGGCGTGTATGAGCGGACCAGCAGAAAAAGATTATCACCATAAGCCGGTCATGCTCGAGGCGGTGCTTGACGCCCTGAATATAAAAACCGATGGCGTCTATGTCGATGGCACCTTTGGTCGCGGTGGTCATGCACGGGCGGTGTTGCAGCGACTCGGGCCAAACGGTCGGCTGCTGGCCCTGGACAGGGACCCGCAGGCGGTTGAGGCGGCACAGGCATTGGCAGGGCAGGACGAACGATTCAGCATACAGCGAGGCTCGTTCACGATGTTAAGAACGCTGGTCGAAGACAATGACTTATTGGGCAAGGTCGATGGTTTGTTACTCGACCTGGGTGTCTCGTCTCCGCAGTTGGATGACCCCGAACGTGGCTTCAGTTTCCAGCATGATGGTCCGCTGGATATGCGCATGGATAACGAGAGCGGCCAGTCAGTTGCCGAATGGCTGGCTGAGGCCAGTGAACGTGATATCAGTCAGGTGTTGTTTGATTACGGCGAAGAGCGTCATGGTAAACGTATTGCCCGCGCACTATGCAAGGCACGAAATGAAAATCCGATCACCACAACGGCACAACTGGTCGAGATTATCTCTGCAGCAAATCCTTCACATGAGAAGCACAAACATCCGGCTACGCGCAGTTTTCAGGCCTTCCGTATTTTTATTAATCGCGAGCTGGATGAATTGCATGAAGTGCTTACACAGACACTTGATGTGCTGGCTGTGGGCGGGCGCCTGGCAGTGATCAGTTTTCATTCACTCGAAGACAGGATTGTGAAGCGTTTTATTCGTCAGCAGGTACGTGGCGATGATATGCCGCGTGACCTGCCGGTAACGGCCGATATGCTGAATCCGCGCATGCGCGCCGTTGGCAAGGCAATCTATGCCGATGCGGCCGAGCTTGCCGTGAATCCGCGTGCACGCAGTGCCGTGTTACGCGTGGCGGAGAAGCTCTGATGCAAATACCGGTTGGTATTACCTTACTGGGTGTGGCGGTCATGGTTTCGGCACTGGGTGTGGTCTATAGCCGCCATGAAAGCCGCAAGTTATTTGTCGAGTTGCAGTCCTTGCAGGAGCAACGCGACGAGATGAACGTCGACTGGGGGCGTTTGCAACTGGAGCAAAGTACCTGGACCACACATGGGCGTGTAGCGGCGACCGCACGTGAACGCCTGGATATGGTCGTACCCGAAACCAAGAGTATCAGGATACTCAAATACTGATGACGACATCGGACACACAGCCACTGCGCTATCGTTTTCGCAGCCGCTTCACGCTGGGCCTGTTGCTGCTGGCCGCTGCGTTGCTGGGCTGGCGCATTGTCGATCTGCACGTGCTGCGCCATGACTTTTTACAGGGCCAGGGTGATGCACGCTCGCTGCGTGTGGTCGGCATGGCCGCCCATCGTGGCATGATCACCGATCGGCATGGTGAACCACTGGCGATCAGCACACCGGTAGATTCCATCTGGGCCAACCCCCAGGAATTACTCCTCGAGCGTGAGCGCCTGCCTCAGCTGGCACGCGCCTTAAAGATGGATACTGACAAGCTGCAACAAATACTCGCTTCACGCCGTGGCCGCGAATTTGTTTACCTGCAACGCCATAGTCACCCTGACCTGGCGCAGGATGTGGTGGCTCTCGGTATCGCCGGCGTATCCCTGCAGCGTGAATACCGCCGTTATTACCCGGCAGGTGAGGTCGCCGGTCATCTGATTGGTTTTACCAATATTGATGATGAAGGCCAGGAGGGGATCGAACTGGCCTATGACGACTGGCTGCGTGGCCAGCCGGGTAGCAAGCGCGTACTGAAAGACCGCCTCGGTCGTATTGTTGAGAACGTGGAAAGCATCCGTGTACCGCAGCCGGGTGGTTCCATGGCCCTGAGTATTGACCGACGTATCCAGTATCTCGCCTATAGCGAACTCAAGGCTGCGGTACAAAAGCACAAGGCCCGTTCCGGCTCAGCCGTGGTGCTGGATATCAAGACCGGTGAAGTCCTGGCCATGGTCAATCAGCCGGCCTTTAACCCGAATAATCGTCGTAACCTGCGTGGTGATCGTTACCGTAACCGTGCGGTGACCGATGTCTTTGAGCCGGGTTCAACCATGAAGCCTTTTACTATTGCGGCAGCGCTCGAATCCGGAAAGTTCAAGGCAAGTACACAGATCCAGACCGCACCGGGCCATTACATGCTTGGCGCGAATACGGTCAAAGACAGTAAAAACTACGGTTTGATCGATGTGGCAACGGTGCTGCAAAAATCCAGCAATGTCGGCGCCAGCAAGATGGCGCTGGCCTTAACCGCTGAGCAACAGTGGGATATGTTGAACCGGGTCGGCTTTGGTGAGATCACAAGCAGTGGTTTCCCCGGGGAGTCGAGTGGCCTGTTAACCGAGTTCCGTAAGTGGCGCGATATCGACCGTGCGACGTTGTCGTTTGGCTATGGGCTCTCTGCGACCTTATTACAGTTGGCGCAGGCCTATAGCGTGTTTGCCACGGATGGTTATCAGCGTCCGCTTTCATTGCAACGTGTCGATGATATTGAGGCCGTGACGGCAAATCAGCAACGTGTGATGGATGAAGACGTGGCTATCCAGGTCCGTCACATGCTGGAGCGCGTGGTAGAACCAGGCGGTACAGCGACGCGTGCCGCCGTGCCGGGTTACCGGGTGGCGGGCAAGACCGGCACGGTGCGCAAGTCCGGTATTGGTGGTTATGTTGAAGAACGTTACCTGTCGCTGTTTGCGGGTCTGGCACCGGTGAGTCACCCGCGCCTGGTGATGGTGGTGATGGTGAACGAGCCGAGTAATGGTGATTATTATGGTGGCGTGGTCGCGGCGCCGGTCTTTGCCAATGTTATGGCCGGTGCCTTGCGCCTGCTGAATATCGCCCCGGATGCCCTGCCGGAATCTACTGAACAGATGATGGCGGCTGCAGGTTACGTTGCCGGAGGTCGGCCATGATGACCGTCGTACAGCCCCCCGTGCGGGCCTACCCCTTGGCCAGTCTGCTGGCGGACCTGGCCGAGCGTGACATCACGGTAAGTTGTGATGTCACGGGCATGAGCCTGAACAGCGACCAGATTCAAAGCGGAGACCTGTTCCTTGCCTGTGCGGGGTTGCGCAGTCATGGTCTGCAATACGCCGAGTCTGCTGTGAAAAAAGGTGCCGTGGCGATTGCCTATGAAACGCCGAGTGAACAACAACTACAGGGTCAGCTGGGCGAGATACTCGTGCCTTTGCAGGGCCTGGGCATTCCGCTGGTGGCGGTGAAGGAGTTGAGCATCAAGGTGGGCGTGATCGCTGAGCGTTTTTATGGCCAGCCCTCACAGGCCATGCACGTGATTGGTATCACGGGCACTAATGGCAAGACTTCATGCAGTCACTTCCTCGCCAGCCTGTTGTCTACTGCGCGCGCTCCCTGTGGCCTGATCGGCACCCTGGGTAATGGCAAATTCGGTCAATTGACAAGCACTACCCACACGACACCCGATGCCGTGACCCTGCACAAGCTGTTTGCCGAGATGCGCGATGATGGCCTGGAGTATGTGTGCATGGAGGTCTCGTCACATGGTCTCGAGCAGGGGCGTGTCAGTGGTGTGAGCTTTGACACGGCCGTATTTACCAACCTGACTCGTGATCACCTCGATTACCACGGCGATATGGAAAATTATGCCCGCAGTAAACAATTGCTGTTTGAGCAGGCCGGGCTGCGCTATGCGGTGATCAATGCCGATGATGCCTTTGGTCGTGAGTTATTGATCAGCCTGCCGGATAGTGTGCAGTCGGTGGCCTATAGCCTCAGCGAAGAAGGCAATGCCGAGTCGACGGAGTTGCGTCACAGCGTTATGCACCTGGGTTGTGTGCAGGGTAGTGACCTGCACTTCAGCGGCGATGGCATGTCCGTGCAGGTCAGCAGCCCCTGGGGTGATGGTGAATTGCAAAGCCCACTGTTTGGTCGCTTCAATGCCAGCAATGTACTGGCGGTAATGGCCGTGGCCCTGTTAACCGGTATGCGGTTACCCAGTGTGCTGGCGGGGATACAGCAGTTACAGAGTGTGCCGGGTCGCATGCAGAAGATCGAGTCGGCAAAGGGACAACCCATGGTTGTCGTCGACTATGCACATAGCCCGGATGCCCTGGAGCAGGCACTGAGCGCCCTGCGGGTGCACTGCCGGAGTGAATTGTATTGTGTATTTGGTTGCGGGGGGGATCGGGACCGTGGCAAGCGCCCCCTGATGGGCAGTGTTGCCGAGCAATGGGCCGACCACATTATCCTCACCGATGATAATCCGCGTAGCGAAGACAGTCGGGCGATCATTGAAGACATCCGTGGAGGCATCCAGAACACCGACAAGCTGCATATCGAGACTGATCGACGTGCTGCCATCGCCTACGCCATTGCCCGTGCAGGGAGCAGCGACATTATCCTGGTTGCCGGCAAGGGGCATGAGAATTATCAATTGATCGGTGATCAGCGTTTGCCGTTTAACGATGCAGAAGTGATCGCCGAATGCCTCGGGGGTGACCAGTGAACGCCTGCAGCATGCAGCTTTCAGAGGCCGCCAGCGTGCTGGGTGTGCCGTATCAGGGCACCGATGTGCACTTCAAGGGCGTCAGTACCGATACACGCAGCGTGCAACGGGGTGAATTATTTATTGCCTTGCAGGGTGAGCATTTTGATGCCCATGCGTTTATCGCCGAGGCCACCGCCAGTGGCGCCGTGGCCATAGTGGTCAGTCGCCCGGTCGAGACCGGGGTGCCGGTCTTGCTCGTCGAGGATACCCGCCAGGCACTCGGCAGCCTGGCAAGTGCCTGGCGAGATCGTTTTCACATCCCGCTGGTGGCGATCACCGGCAGCAATGGCAAGACCACGGTCAAGGAAATGATCGCCGCTATCCTGCGTGTGAAGGGCCAACCACTGGTGACAGTGGGCAACCTGAACAATGATATTGGTGTGCCCATGACCCTGTTGCGGCTGGATGTCACTCATAGCCATGCGGTGATTGAAATGGGTGCCAACCATGCCGGTGAGATCGCCTACCTTGCCTCGCTGGCGAAGCCGGCTGTTGGCGTGGTCACCAATGCCATGTCGGCCCACCTCGAAGGTTTTGGCGGCCTTGATGGCGTGGCCCGGGCCAAGGGTGAAATGTTCGAGGCCCTGAGCGAGTCGGCGACGGCCGTCATCAATGCCGATGATCACTACGCGGATTACTGGTGCGAGCGGGCCAAACCGGCGCAGGTGCTGCGTTTTGGTATTCAACAGTCCGCCGAGGTGTCTGCCAGTGAGATCGAATTCAACTTGGCGGACTGGCAGACCTGCTTTGTCCTGCAAACCCCGCAGGGTCGTATCGATATCCGTCTGCCCCTGGTGGGCCAGCACAACGTTATGAATGCCCTCGCTGCCAGTGCGGCGAGTCTGGCAGTGGGTGTGTCTTTAGAAGAGGTGCGCGATGGTTTGCTGAACATGCAAAACGTCAAGGGCCGTTTACGCGCGCAGACAGCCAGCAATGGTGCAATGCTTATTGATGACACCTATAACGCCAATCCCTCTTCATTGCAGGCCGGTCTGGATGTGCTGGAGATGATGCCGGGTAAACGTGTGCTGGTACTGGGCGACATGGGTGAACTGGGTGAAGAGGCCATCAGCCTGCATGAGGGTGTCGCCGCGCAGGCGCGCGAGGCCAATGTCCAGTTTCTCTATGCACTGGGAGAGAACAGCCGCTATGCCGTTGAGGCCTTTGGTGTCGGGGGGCAGCACTTTACGGAACATGATGACTTGCTACAGGCATTGCGGGAACAGCTGGATGAAAACTGCGTAGTGTTGATCAAGGGCTCACGTCTCATGCAGATGGAACGTATCGTCACCGGTTTGCTGGAGGAAGTGTAGACATGTTGTACTACCTGACACAACAACTGGCGGAAACCTACAGCGGCTTTAATGTCTTCCAGTACCTGACACTGCGCGCCATCCTCGGTGTGCTGACTGCACTGCTTATCTCCTTTATGATTGGCCCGACCATGATTCGCCGCCTGACCATGAAACAGATTGGTCAGCCGATCCGTGATGACGGTCCACAGTCACACTTGAGTAAGGCCGGGACCCCGACCATGGGTGGGGCGTTGATTATCGTCGCGATTGCCGTCAGCACCTTGCTCTGGGCAGATTTGAACAACCGTTATATCTGGGTGGTTCTTGTGACCATGCTGGCCTTCGGTGTGATCGGTTTTTACGATGATTACATCAAACTGGTGAAGCAGGACCCGAAGGGCCTGAAGTCGCGTTATAAGTACCTGTGGCAGTCTGTGTGCGGTATCCTCATCGCCATCTTCCTCTATAAGACCGCGACCCTGAGTGCCGAAACGACACTGATCGTGCCATTCTTTAAGAGTGTTTCGATTCAATTGGGCTGGTTGTTTATCCCGCTGGTGTACTTTGTCATTGTCGGTTCGAGTAACGCCGTGAATCTGACCGATGGTCTCGATGGCCTGGCGATCCTGCCAACGGTCATGGTCGGTGGTGCGTTGGGGATCTTTGCCTATACCACCGGTAACGTAAAACTCGCTTCATACCTGTTGATCCCCTATGTACCGGGTGTCGGCGAGGTTGTGATCTTCTGTGGTGCCCTGGTCGGTGCCGGTCTGGGTTTTCTCTGGTTCAACGCCTATCCGGCCCAGGTCTTCATGGGCGATGTCGGTGCGCTGGCCCTCGGCGCAGCCCTCGGTGTGGTGGCCGTGGTGGTTCGTCAGGAACTGGTGCTGGTGATCATGGGTGGCGTATTTGTCATGGAGACCGTCTCAGTGATCTTGCAGGTCATTTCGTTCAAGCTGACCGGTAAACGTATTTTCCGCATGGCACCGTTACATCACCATTTTGAATTAAAGGGCTGGCCGGAACCGCGCGTGATCGTGCGCTTCTGGATCGTGACCGTGATCCTCGTCTTGATCGGTCTGGCCACACTGAAACTGCGTTAAGGGAAACGAGCAAAAAAAGTGAACAAACAGGCACAACAAACACTCGTGGTCGGGCTGGGTAAAACCGGTCTGTCCTGCGCGCGCCACCTGGCTGCGCGGGGTGTGCCGTTTGTGATCACCGACAGCCGTATGCAACCACCGGGGCTGCAACAACTGCGTGATGAAATGCCGGAACTTACCGTGCATGTTGGCGGTTTTCTTGATAGTGATTTTGCCGAGGCCGAGCAGATCATACTGAGCCCGGGCATCTCGCGACATGGCCGGCATGTTCAGGCCGCCGAGCAACACGGTGCCGAGGTCCTTGGTGATATTGAATTATTTGCCCGCGAGGCGAAGGCCCCGGTAGTGGCGATTACCGGTACCAATGGCAAGAGCACGGTTACCACGCTGCTCGCCGAGATGGCGCGTGCCAGCGGCGTGCAGGTGCAGGTTGGCGGCAACCTCGGCATGCCGGCACTGGAACTGTTGCATGATGACAAGACGGGACTCTATGTGCTGGAACTGTCCAGTTTCCAGCTCGAGACCACGTATTCGCTGAACGCCGTGGCCGCCGTGGTGTTGAACGTGACGGCGGATCACATGGACCGTTACGACAGCGTCGAGGCCTATGCACGGGCCAAGCAGGGCGTGTATCGCGGTGACGGGGTGATGGTGATCAATGCCGATGACCCGATGGTCGAGGCCATGGCCGATACACAACGGCGGGTGATCCGTTTTTCCCTGTCTGTGCCGAAGGACAATGACTTTGGTCTGCTTGAAAAGGCCGGTGAGGTCTACCTTTCCAGAGGCACACAGGCCCTGCTGGCGGTTAAAGATATGAAACTCGTTGGGCGCCACAACCAGGCCAACGCCCTGGCGGCACTGGCGCTGGGTTCGGCCATTGACCTGGACCTGGAGGCCATGCTGAAGGTGTTACGCACATTCAAGGGGCTGGCCCATCGCAGTGAGTGGGTCGCCGATATAAAGGGTGTGCGCTGGTATAACGACTCCAAGGCCACCAATGTGGGCGCGGCCACGGCGGCACTCGAAGGCATGCCCGGCACGTTGGTGTTGATCGCCGGTGGTGATGGCAAGGGCGCGGATTTTTCCGCCTTGCGTGAAGCCGTGAAAGGGCATGTACGTTGTGTGGTGTTATTGGGCCGTGATGCGCCACTGATTGAACTGGCCATACAGGGCGTGGTGCCTGTTCAGTATGCCAACGACATGCATGATGCCGTACAGCAGGCTGCCAATTGTGCGCAGCCCGGCGACAGTGTGTTGTTATCACCGGCCTGCGCCAGTTTTGATATGTATAATAATTTTGAAGAACGTGGTGCTGACTTTATCGCCGCGGTGGGAGGACTGTCATCATGATAGCCGCCACGCATCACGCCACCGCCTTTGCTGCAAACACCACGCGGCAACGCAAGCGTAGCGACGTCCAGGCCCGTTTCGATTATGCCTTGTTGACGGCGGTCCTGATCCTGCTCGGGCTGGGCCTGATCATGGTCGCCTCGGCATCGATTTCAATTGCCGATCGTCAACTTGGCCAGCCTTTCTATTATTTATTGCGCCAGGCTTTGTACGTCCTGCTCGGACTGGGGTTGGCCGCTGTGGTGACACGTATACCGCTCGATCTCTGGGAGCGTGTCAGCGCCTTATTGCTCATCTGTGGTTTGTTGTTACTGGGTTTTATCCTCTTGCCCGGGGTAGCTCGCGAGATCAATGGCAGTATCCGCTGGTTGTCACTGGGCGTGTTTAACCTGCAACCCTCCGAATTTATGAAACTGTTTGTAATCGTCTACCTGGCCGGTTACCTGGTACGACGCGGTGACGAGGTGCGTACGACTGTATGGGGTTTCCTCAAGCCGATGCTGGTGCTGGTGCTGGCGGCGCTGTTGTTACTGATGGAACCCGACATGGGGGCCGCGGCAGTGATCTTTGCTACCGCGCTGGGCATGATGTTTCTCGGTGGTGTCCGTATCTGGCACTTCGGGGTGTTGCTGTTACTCATGGCCGGGGCCGTGGCGACCCTGACGGTGACCTCACCCTACCGTATGGAACGCGTGACGGCCTTCTTAAATCCCTGGGCAGACCCGTTCAACAGCGGCTTCCAGCTGACCCAGTCCCTGATCGCCTTTGGTCGCGGTGAGTGGTTCGGTGTTGGCCTTGGGGGCAGTGTGCAAAAATTGTTTTACTTGCCCGAGGCGCATACCGATTTTGTGTTTGCCGTCCTCGCCGAGGAACTGGGTATGTTCGGTGCCCTGGCCGTGGTGTTGCTGTTTGCCTTCATCGCCGTACGCGCCTTCCGCATTGCCAATCAGGCACGCCAGCTGGGTCTGCACTTCGCTGCCTACAGCGCCTATGGCATCAGCCTGTGGTTAAGCATGCAGGCCTTTATCAATATCGGCGTGAATACCGGCGTCTTGCCGACCAAGGGTCTGACCCTGCCACTAATGAGTTATGGCGGCAGCAGCATGCTGGCGGCCTGCGTGGCGGTGGGCCTGTTATTGCGTGTCGATATCGAAACGCGCGAGGCCTGGTTGCGCTCGGTCGATGTGAAGCGGGGAGGTGGCCGATGAGCAATGCTCAGCGTAAAAACCCGCCACGCATTCTGATCATGGCCGGGGGTACCGGTGGGCATGTCTTCCCGGCCCTGGCCGTGGCCGAAAAATTGCGTCAGCAAGGGGTCGCGGTTGACTGGCTGGGCACACAACGCGGTCTCGAGTCTCGTCTGGTACCGGCGGCGAATATTCCCTTGCACACCATCCCGATCAGTGGCCTGCGTGGCAAGGGGGCGCTGGGCTGGTTACTGGCCCCGTTCCGTATCAGTTATGCACTGCTGGTCGCGCTCGGTGTGGTGATGAAGTTAAAGCCTGCCGCGGTCCTGGGCATGGGCGGCTTTGTCACCGGCCCGGGCGGCATCGCCAGCTGGTTGTTACGCCGGCCGCTGCTCGTCCATGAGCAAAATGCCGTTGCCGGTCTGACCAATACATTACTGGCACGTTTTGCCGATACCGTCATGGAGGCCTTCCCGTCTTCCTTTAAAGATAATGTATCTGCCATACAGACCGGTAATCCGGTGCGTGCCGAGATCGCGGCCATCGCGGCGCCGGCGCAACGCCTGGCCGGACGCAGTGGGCCGCTGCACCTGCTCATCATTGGCGGCAGTCTGGGTGCGCAGGCACTCAACCAGGTGGTGCCGGCGGCGGTAGAACGGCTGAAAACCGATCCACCGCCGACGATCTGGCACCAAACCGGTAAAGCGATGCAGGAAGAGACACGTGTCGATTATGACATCAAGTCGATTCCGGCCCGCGTGGAGGCCTTTATCGAGGACATGGCCGAGGCCTATGCCTGGGCAGACCTGGTGATTTGTCGTGCCGGCGCGCTGACCATTGCCGAACTCGCCGCCGCCGGTGTGGCCTCCATTCTCGTGCCCTATCCGTACGCGGTGGATGATCACCAGACCGCCAATGCCGGTTTCCTCGTAGAGGCCGGTGCGGCGTTGTTGTTACCCCAAGACAAGTTGAACCCCGATAGCCTGGCCGAGTTGCTGCAGGGGATTATCGGCCAGCGTCAGCGCCTGCCCGCGATGGCCGGTGCGGCGCGCCAGCAGGCACGGATTCATGCGACCGAAGATGTGGCAAATTTGTGTATGCAAGCGATGGAGGCGGCCTGATGACAACTAAGGTCAATGTGCAAAATCTGCCGCACGTCAACAGCCGCATGCAGCGTATGCGACGGATCCACTTTGTCGGTATCGGTGGTGCCGGTATGGGCGGTATCGCCGAGGTGATGCACAATCTTGGTTACGAGGTCTCCGGTTCGGACCTGCACATGAATGCCATGGCCCAGCGGTTGCAAGGTCTCGGCACAAAGATTTATATCGGTCATGCGGCAGAGAATGTTCGCGACTGTGATGTGCTGGTGGTGTCCACCGCGGTCAGTGAGGACAACCCGGAATTACAGGCCGCACACGCCGCGCGCATCCCCGTGGTGCCGCGTGCCGAGATGCTCGCCGAGCTGATGCGCTTCCGCTTCGGCATCGCCGTGGCCGGTACGCATGGCAAGACCACCACCACCAGCCTGATCGCGAGTATCCTCGCCGAGGCCGAACTCGACCCGACCTTTGTCATTGGTGGCAAGCTCAACAGTGCCGGCGTGCATGCGCGCCTCGGCGAGAGCGAGTACCTGGTGGCCGAGGCCGATGAGAGTGATGCCTCCTTCCTCTACCTGCAACCGGTGCTGGCAGTGGTGACAAATATCGATGCCGATCACATGCAGACCTATGGGGGTGACTTTAACCGCCTGCGCCAGACCTTTATCGACTTCCTGCATCACCTGCCATTCTATGGTCTGGCGGTGATGTGCCTGGATGACGATGCCGTAAGAGATGTGCTGCCGGAAGTGACGCGCCCCGTTCGCACTTATGGCACGCATGCCGAGGCCGATATCCGTGCCGAAGACATCGTCCAGGAAGTCGCCAGCACTCGCTTTAACCTGGTTCGTAAAGCGGCCAAGCCATTGCCCGTACGCCTGAACATGCCGGGTACACACAACGTCATGAATGCCCTGGCGGCGATAGCGATTGCACTTGAGTTGGGTGTCGAAGACGCCGCCATCCAGCGAGCCCTGGAAAGTTTTCAGGGTATTGGTCGGCGTTTCCAGATCAATGGCGACATCCAGACCACAGCAGGCACGGTCCTGCATGTCGATGACTACGGTCATCACCCGCGCGAACTGCAGGCGACTCTGCAGGCGGCGCGCACGGCCTGGCCTGACCGACGCCAGGTCGTGGTCTTCCAGCCACATCGCTACTCGCGAACCCGTGACTTGTTTGAGGACTTTGCCCACGTGCTGTCTGAGCCCGATGTGTTGTTAATGCTCGAGGTTTATGCCGCCAGTGAAGAACCGATTGCCGGTGCCGACGGGCGTACGCTGTGTCGTGCGATCCGCGCCCGTGGCCAGGTCGACCCGGTCTTTGTGGAACAGCCTGAAGAATTGCCCAAGGCCCTGAAGGCCGTGCTGCGTGACGGTGATGTCTTGCTAACACTCGGTGCCGGTAATATCGGCGCGGTCGCTGCACAACTGGCCGAACAATTGGGCAAGGAGGAACCGGTATGACGCATTACAAGTTACACAATTTACACCTGGGTTGTGGTGAACCATTGGCCGCGCAATATCCGCAGACAGCGTTGCCTATGCCTGTAGCAGGCAAAAAAACACCGGTAAAAAAACCACTGAGCAAAAAGACAGCACGAGTCGCGGGGCGTAAGCGGAAATAATGATGGCAGCCGAGCAACAGACAGCATTACGCGGCGAGCTCCTGCATAAGGAGCCGATGGCCCGGCATACCTCATGGCGAGTCGGTGGTCCGGCTGATTGTTATTACCGCCCGGCCGACATCGACGACCTGGCCGCATTCCTGCAACAGTTACCCCTGGACGAGCCACTTACATGGATGGGTCTGGGCAGCAACCTGCTGGTGCGTGATGGCGGTATCCGTGGCACGGTGATCGCGACCTCGGGCCTGTTGAATGACTTGTCACGTGAACAAGGGCAGCGTCTACGTGCCGAGGCTGGTGTCAGTTGTGCCAAGTTGGCGCGTTTTGCCGCACGCGAGGGCCTGACCGGTGCCGAGTTTTTTGCCGGCATCCCCGGCACTGTCGGCGGTGCCCTGGCCATGAATGCCGGGGCCTTCGGTGGCGAGACCTGGCCACTGGTGGTGGGGGTGGAGACACTCGACCGGTATGGACAGCGTCATGTACGCAGCGCAGCGGAATACACGGTTGCCTATCGCAGTGTCAAAGGCCCGGCCGAGGAATGGTTTGTAGCCGCAACCCTGCAACTCGCCAACGGTGATATCGAAGCCGCGCAGAGACGTATTAAGGCATTACTGGCCAAACGTGGTGCCACGCAGCCGACCACGCAGCCGAGTTGTGGCTCGGTGTTCCGTAATCCGCAGGGTGGCCATGCCGCGCAGCTAATTGAACAGTGTGGTTTGAAGGGCAAGTGCATCGGTGGCGCCTGTGTCTCGGAAAAACATGCCAATTTTATTATCAACACGGGCGCGGCAACGGCCCGTAATATTGAAGGTTTGATTGAAGAGGTCGCGGCAACGGTTTTGCGCGAATGCGGTGTGAGCCTGGTGCGCGAAGTACACATCATCGGTGAGGCCGGGTAACGGATATGACGAAGATAAATGACATCGCCAGCAAGGACTTCGGTAAGGTCGCCGTGCTTATGGGGGGTGACTCGGCCGAGCGCGAGGTCTCGCTGAAAAGCGGCCAGGCGGTATTGACGGCCCTGCTTGCCAGTGGTGTCGATGCCCATGCCATCGACCCGGCCACCGACAATGTGCATGACCTGCCGGCTGCCGGTTTTAATCGTGCCTTTATCATCCTGCATGGTCGTGGTGGTGAGGACGGCAGTATGCAGGCGGTGCTGGAGAGTATCGGCCTGCCCTATACCGGCAGTGGCGTGTTGGGCTCTGCCCTGTCAATGGACAAGCTGCGTTGCAAGTGGTTATGGCAGGGCGCGGGTCTGCCGACACCGGCCTGGCGTGTATTGAAGACGGCAGATGATGCAGAACAGGCAATAACACTGGGCCTGCCGCTGATGATGAAACCGGCACGAGAAGGTTCGAGTATCGGTATCAGCAAGGTCGAGTCGGCAGAACAATTAAAAGATGCCTGGCGATTTGCACGTGAGTATGACGATAGCGTGATAGCGGAACAGTTTGTTGAAGGTGGTGAGTACACCGTGAGCATCCTCAATGGTGAGGCGTTGCCGGCCATTCTACTGGAAACACCGCGTGAGTTTTACGACTACGCGGCCAAGTACCAGGCAAACGATACGCAGTATATCTGCCCCTGTGGTCTGGACACCGAGGCCGAGGCCGCGATGCGGGCGCTGGCGGTGCAGGCCGCGGAGGTGGCTGGTGTAGAGGGCTGGGGGCGTGTCGACCTCATGCGTGATGCACAGGGTAATAACTGGTTGATCGAAGTCAACACGGTGCCGGGCATGACCGACCACAGCCTGGTGCCGATGGCGGCACGTGCCGCCGATATCGGTTTTGATGAACTGGTATTACGTATTCTGGCGACAAGTTGCGAGCGGGAGACGCGGGCATGATGCGTAAACGCAAGATTAATCGCCTGAACACCGACCGGGTCGAGACCCGGCGCATTATCCTGCGTCTGCTGGCCGGGACCTTCGGCGTGCTGGCCGTGGCCGCCGTCGCGATTTGGGGCGGCGCGACGCTACGTGACCCGGCTACCCTGCCGCTACGCAGTGTGCATTTGAAGGGTGAGTTTATCCAGGTCAGTGAACAGGCCTTGCGTGAAGTAGTTGTCTCGAGTGGTCTGGCAGGATTTTTCAGTAGTGACCTGGAGACACTGACCAGGCGTCTGCGTGAGATGCCCTGGGTGGAATCGGTTGCGGTCCGTCGGGTCTGGCCGGATGTTCTGCACATCACGGTGATCGAACAACAGGCGGTGGCCTACTGGAATGACAAGGCCTTGCTGAATGAGACCGGGCAGGTATTTCGCCCGGACAAGGCGAGTTTCCCGCAGGGTCTGCCGCAGTTTAATGGCCCGGTGGGTACCGAGATGCAGATATTGGAGGCCTACGGTGACATGCGTGCCATCTTGCGAACAGCGGGACGCGATATTGACGTGCTCGGCCTGGATGCGCGGCGTGCCTGGCAGCTGCAACTGGATAATGGCATTCAGCTGGCCCTCGGACGACAAGACAGTCGGCAACGCTTGCAGCGTTTTACTCGTGCCTACGCCTATTTATTTAATGAACAACAGGAAATCATTAGTACCGTGGACTTACGTTATACCAATGGCTTTGCTGTACGTTGGCAACAGCTGGAAGATAAAAATGCCGCAGAGGCGGGTGTGGGGATGAAAAATCATGTCCAGAAAAGCTGAACAAAATCTCATCGTCGGGCTGGATATCGGCACATCGAAGATCGTCGCCATTGTTGGCGAGATCAATGATGAAAACGGTATTGAGATCATCGGCATTGGCTCGCACCCTTCACGCGGCCTGAAGAAGGGTGTGGTGGTGAATATTGAATCGACGGTGCAGTCGATACAGCGTGCGGTGGAAGAGGCCGAGCTGATGGCGGGTTGCCAGATACACTCCGTGTACGCGGGCATTGCCGGTAGCCATATCAGCAGCCTGAACTCGCACGGTATCGTCGCGATTCGTGATAAAGAGGTGACTCCCGGTGATGTCGACCGTGTTATCGATGCCGCACGTGCTGTGGCGATCCCGGCCGATCAACGCGTGCTGCACGTCTTGCCACAGGAATTCATTATCGATAACCAGGAAGGCATCAAGGAGCCAGTGGGGATGGCCGGTGTGCGTCTTGAGGCCAAGGTTCACCTGATCAGCGGGGCGATGAGTGCCGCGCAGAATATTCTCAAGTGTGTACGCCGTTGCGGTCTTGAGGTCGATGACATCATTCTCGAACAGTTGGCCTCAAGTCACTCGGTGTTGACCGAGGATGAAAAGGAACTCGGTGTTTGTCTGGTGGATATTGGTGGCGGCACCACGGATATTGCCGTGTTTACCGATGGCGCAATTCGTCATACCGCCGTGATCCCGATTGCCGGTGACCAGGTCACCAATGATATTGCCGTGGCCCTGCGTACCCCGACCCAGTATGCCGAAGAGATCAAGGTGAAATATGCCTGCGCGCTGACGCAACTGGCGGGTGCCGAAGAAACCATCGAGGTGCCGAGTGTCGGCGACCGTCCGCCGCGCCGCCTGACTCGCCAGACCCTGGCCGAGGTAGTGGAGCCGCGTTACGAGGAACTTATTAGTCTGATCCAGGCCGAACTGCGCCGCAGCGGCTTTGAAGACATTATCGCCGCCGGCATCGTTTTAACCGGAGGCAGTTCGAAAATGGAAGGCGTGGTGGAACTCGCCGAGGAAATATTCCATATGCCGGTGCGCCTCGGTGTGCCGCATTCTGTCTCCGGCCTGGTCGACGTGGTGCGTAATCCGATTCATGCCACAGGTGTGGGTCTGCTGCTGTTTGGACATCAGCAACGTAATACCGGCAGTCTCGAGGCATTGTCATCGAGCAGTGTCAAAGGTGTATGGAAACGTATGAAGAGTTGGTTTCAAGGTAATTTCTGACAGGCATCAGCCTGAAAGGGAAGTGTTGTGTTTAATGTTGTATTAACAAGTAGTAATAACTGGAGGGGCGATTATGTTTGAACTTATGGATGCATACAGCCAGAGTGCTGTGATCAAGGTGATTGGGGTCGGTGGTGGTGGCGGTAACGCTGTCGAACACATGATGTCTGCCGACATTGAAGGCGTGGAGTTTATCTGTGCCAACACGGATGCCCAGGCATTGAAGAATGCCTCGGCAAAAACCCTGTTACAACTGGGCGGTGCCATTACCAAGGGACTGGGTGCTGGCGCCAATCCCGAGATTGGCCGTGGTGCGGCATTGGAAGATCGTGAGCGTATCCGCGAAGTGATCGAGGGTGCCGACATGTTGTTTATCACTGCGGGTATGGGAGGAGGTACCGGTACCGGTGCCGCGCCGGTGATTGCCGAGATCGCCAAGGAGATGGGTATTCTTACCGTCGCCGTGATCACACGGCCGTTCTCTTTTGAGGGCAAGAAGCGCTCAACGATAGCGGCTGAAGGCATTGAAGAACTCAGCAAGAACGTGGATTCCCTGATCACGATTCCAAACGAGAAGCTGCTTTCGGTACTCGGGAAAGACCTGTCTCTGCTTGATGCCTTCAAGGCCGCCAACGATGTCCTCTTCGGTGCCGTACAGGGGATTGCCGAATTGATCACCCGCCCGGGTCTGATCAATGTCGACTTCGCTGATGTGCGTACCGTGATGTCAGAGATGGGTATGGCGATGATGGGTTCAGCCGTGGCAAGTGGTGAAGGGCGTGCGCGTATCGCTGCCGAGCAGGCAGTCGGCAGTCCATTACTCGAAGACGTCAACCTTTCCGGTGCCCGCGGCATCCTCGTTAATATTACCGCCGGTCTGGATATGTCGATTGGTGAGTTTGAAGAGGTCGGAGAAACGATTAAACAGTTTGCCTCTGATAATGCCACAGTGGTGGTCGGCACGGTCATCGATCCGGAATTGACCGATGAACTGCGGGTCACCGTGGTCGCGACGGGTCTGGGTCAGCCACAACAGCAATTGCGTGGTCACGATACACCGGTACAAAAGGTCGTGGACAATACACGGATGCCGGAGAATATCGAACCGGACTACAGCAAACTGGATCGTCCGACGGTGATCCGCAAGCAGGCCTCGGGTGATCACTTCGCCGGTGTCGGCGAACAGGACCTGGAGTACCTCGATATCCCGGCCTTCCTGCGGCGCCAGGCCGACTAGACCTATACCTTATATATAGGTGACCCGTGGACCACGGCGCGGCGGATTCGCCCCCCGCCGCCGCCGTGGCTTCATTTCCTCGCAATTTCAGACTGTTATATCGGTTTTGTGCGCTGCATCACTATGCACTGAGATCATTCCTGTGCTAGTATTATGCGAGAATTAACTGGGTATTTTACCCCAACTCGCCCCGAAGGCGGGTAAGGCGCATAAACAACACATGATAAAACAGCGTACGCTCAAAAATGTCATCCGCGCGACCGGCGTGGGACTTCATACCGGTGAGAAGATTTACCTGACCCTGCGCCCAGCGGCCGTGGATACGGGCATTGTTTTTCGTCGTGTCGACCTGGCAGAGCCGGTGGACATCCCGGCCCGCCCTGAGTTTGTCAGTGACACCCAATTGTGCACGACTGTGTGCAAAGATGATGTACGTGTTTCTACGGTAGAACACCTGCTGTCCGCTATGGCGGGCCTGGGCATCGACAATGCCTATATTGATCTGAGCGCGGCCGAAGTACCGATCATGGACGGCAGTGCCGGTCCGTTTGTGTTCCTGATCCAGTCTGCGGGTATTGAGGAACAGAACGCACCGAAGCGTTTTGTCCGTATCAAACGCCCGGTGATCGTCGAGGATGGCGATAAATGGGTGAAATTTGAGCCCTTTGACGGCTTCAAGGTCAGTTTCAGCATCGAGTTTGACCATCCGGTTTTCGAAACCCACACGCGTACCGCCGAACTGGACTTCTCTACCACCTCGTTTGTGAAAGAGGTCAGCCGGGCGCGGACCTTCGGTCTGCTCAAGGATGTGGAGCGCCTGCGTGAAAACAACCTGGCCCTGGGCGGCAGCCTGGACAATGCCATTGTCGTCGATGACTACCGGATCCTGAATGAAGACGGCCTGCGCTACGAGGACGAGTTTGTGAAGCACAAGATCCTCGACGCCGTGGGCGACCTTTACCTGCTCGGCCACAGTCTGATCGGTGCCTTTAGTGGTTACAAGTCGGGGCATGCCCTGAATAATCGGCTGTTGAGGGCCCTGATGGCCGATGCCGAGGCATGGGAGATCGTGACCTTCGAGGACACGGATAATATGCCGATCGCCTTTTCAAAGCCTGTTCAGGCAACTTAATAACTGGAAATCCAAGAAATTACTGCTAAAGTCTATTCTAGTTGCTTGATTTTGTGCTAGATTCGTTGTTAGGAGTGCGGTTTTTTCCGATCGGCGATGCGCAGCCAGCTGGCACGCAAGTCATCGTCGGAGATGGCCTCGGCCAGTTTGCGGATGATGTCCTCGGCCTCGTTGGAGAGTGTGCTCACCGGATCCCCTGCTGTCGCAGAGGTTTCGCTAGTGGGCAGGACGCGGACCTGGATCTGACGGACGGCCTGAAAGGCCGGTATTTGCTGCAGGGCCGGGAGATTGCCGAGCTGAAAGCGTAACTTATTCGCCCAAACAGGTGAATCGGCATGGACAATGAGTGTTTCGCCTTGCTGTTGGGCATTCAGGCAGTGCGAGGCGAGTGCTACGGGTAATTGCTGGCGGACGAGTACCAATAATTGCTGGTGCCGGTCGTGCTGGACCAGAAGTTTCGCGTGCGGCCCCGCAGCCAGGATATCTCGTACGGAACGTATTGATTTTGTTTTAGGTTTTTGCATGGTTGCCGATAACAAAAGTAACGAGTGTAATCATAACCGGTGTTGGTGAACGAATGAACATAGTATTTCTATCTCAACGCAAGGGCCGCCTCGCGAGCCTGAAAATGGACTCCAAGCGCTGGCTGGCCGTGGCCGCTGGCCTGCTGTTTCTGCCGGCCGCCGGGCTCTACGCCGGTTACGAGCTGGCCTTTCAAAGCAAACAGGCCGATGACCCGGTAACCGCCCAGCTCCGCAATGAACTGGGCGCGCAGCGTCAACAGCTGAATGTCGCCCTGGAAGATGCCGAGCACAATCTGAATGCGCTTTCCCAGCAGCTGGGTAAGATGCAGGCCCGTGTTATCCGTCTGGATGCCCTCGGCCAGCGCCTGACCAAGATGGCCAAGCTGGACAAGGGGGAGTTCGATTTTGCCAAGGAACCCGCCCTTGGTGGCCCGGAGAGTAGCGAAAACCTGCAATCGGCCTCCGTACCCGACTTCATGCAACAGTTTGATGAGCTGTCACGTCAGCTTGAAAACCGCAGTGAGCAATTGAGCGTACTCGAGACCATGCTCATGAGCCGTAACCTGCAGGAGCAGGTGCTGCCGACCGGTCGGCCGATTCGTAAAGGCTGGATTTCGTCTTATTATGGCATGCGTAACGACCCCTTCTCGGGTAAGCGTGAGCACCACGATGGCGTCGACCTGGCCGGTAAGGATGGCAGTGCAGTGATTGCCGTGGCTTCCGGCGTGGTCACCTGGTCGGCTGACCGTTATGGCTACGGCAACCTGGTCGAGGTCAACCACGGTAATGGCTATGTGACCCGCTATGGCCACAACAAGGAAATAGTGGTCAAGGTGGGAGACAAGGTTGAAAAGGGTGATGAGCTGGCCCTGATGGGCTCCACCGGCCGTTCCACTGGCCCACACGTCCATTTTGAGGTGCTCTATAACGGCCGCAGCCAGGACCCGGTCAAGTATATCAACGCGCAGTAAAATCACCGTTTTTCCCGCTTCACGACAGGTATTTGCACTGGGCCTGAAACTCCCATACAGTACCGAGGCTTAATGGTCCGGCAGGCTGAAAAGGCCGCTTAGGGCGCTATAATAACCATTTCACTTCAGGCATTTAGTTCGCATGGTAGGCAATCTTCTGCGCAAGGTGTTTGGCAGCCGCAATGACCGGCTGGTTAAGCACTATTCCAAAACTGTTATCCTAATCAACGCCCTCGAAGACGAGATGGCCGCCCTTACCGACGAGGCACTGAGCGCCAGGACCGATACACTTCGTGAGCGATTCCAGAAGGGAGAGACGCTTGACGCGCTCCTGCCTGAGGCCTTCGCGGTCTGCCGTGAGGCGGGTAAACGCATCATGGGCATGCGCCACTTTGATGTGCAATTGATTGGGGCCATGGCCCTGCATGACGGCAAGATCGCCGAGATGCGCACCGGCGAGGGCAAGACCCTTGTCGCCACCCTGGCCGTGTATCTGAATGCCCTCTCCGGCAAGGGTGTGCACGTTGTGACCGTGAATGATTACCTCGCCAAGCGTGATGCCGAGTGGATGGAACCCTTGTATAACTTCCTTGGCATGCGGGTCGGTGTGATCATCGCGGGTATGGGTGCCGATGCGAAGCGCGAGAGCTATGCCGCCGACATTACCTATGGCACCAACAACCAGTACGGTTTCGATTATCTGCAGGATAACCTGGCCTTTTCCATCGAAGACAAGATGCAGCGTGAGCTGAACTTCGCCGTGGTCGACGAGGTGGACTCGATCCTGATCGACGAGGCGCGTACGCCACTGATTATTTCAGGCGAGGCGGAAGACAGTTCAGATCTCTACCGCGTAATTAACAAACTTATTCCGCAGCTGAGCAAGCAGCAAGAAGAGGACGGTGAAGGCGATTACTCGGTTGATGAAAAGAGCCGCCAGGCCCTGTTAACCGAAGAGGGCCATGAACACGTCGAGGAATTATTGACCCGGGAAGGCCTGCTCAAGGAGGGCGATAGCCTGTATGACGCGGCCAACATTATGCTCATGCATCATGTCGACTCGGCCCTGCGTGCACATGCCCTGTATCAGCGTGATGTGCACTATGTGGTTCAAAACGGTGAGATTGTTATTGTCGATGAATTTACCGGTCGCACCTCACCGGGGCGTCGCTGGTCGGAGGGCCTGCACCAGGCGATAGAGGCCAAGGAGGCGGTGAACATTCAGAACGAGTCGCGTACCGTCGCCTCGATCACCTTCCAGAATTATTTTCGCCTCTATAACAATCTCTCCGGCATGACCGGTACCGCCGATACCGAGGCCTTTGAATTCCAATCCATTTATGGTCTGGAGGTTGTGATCATACCGACCCACCGGCCGATGGTGCGTAATGACATGAGTGACCTGGTATTCCTCAGTCAGCAAGAGAAGTTTAACGCGGTGATTGAAGACATTCAGGACTGCCAGCAACGCGGCCAGCCGGTGCTGGTGGGTACCGCCTCGATCGAGGCCTCGGAACACCTGTCAGAGATGCTGAAAAAAATGGCGATCAAGCACGCGGTGCTGAATGCCAAGTTCCATGAACGCGAGGCCGAGATTATTGCCCAGGCCGGTTTGCCCGGAGCGGTGACGATTGCAACGAATATGGCCGGTCGTGGTACCGACATCATGTTGGGCGGTAATATTGATGTCGAACTGGCGGGGCAGGGCAGCCTCAGCGAGAGTGAGCGTGAAAAACTCGTCAATGCCTGGCAGCAACGTCATGACGACGTACTCAGCAAAGGCGGCCTGCATATCATCGGTACCGAGCGTCACGAGTCACGCCGTATCGACAACCAGCTTCGTGGTCGTTCCGGTCGTCAGGGGGATGTTGGCTCCAGCCGTTTCTACGTTTCTCTGGATGATAACCTCATGCGTATCTTTGCCTCCGAGCGTGTTGCCAGCATTATGCAACGCCTCGGCATGGAAGAGGGTGAGGCCATTGAGCACCCGTGGATCACGCGGGCGATCGAGAATGCCCAGCGCAAGGTTGAAGGCCATAACTTTGATATTCGCAAACAGTTGCTTGAATACGATGATGTTGCCAATGACCAGCGTCGAGAAATTTACGCTATGCGTAATGAGATCATGGCCGAGGCCGATGTCTCTGACCGCATTGAGTCCATCCGTGCAGATGTGCTGAACACGGTCATTGATGAATTCATCCCCCCGCAAAGCCCGGATGACCTGTGGGATATCCCGGGGCTGGAGGAGGCGCTTGAGGCCGAATTCCTGCTCAAGCTGGATATCCAGTATTGGTTGAAAAACGAACCGACATTGCACGAGGAAAGTCTGCGTGAACGTATCCTTGATGAACTGGTACGCGCCTATCAGGAGAAGGAGACCCACGCTGGCGGCGAAGTATTACGCCACTTTGAAAAGGCCGTGATGCTGCAGGTGCTGGATTCGTTCTGGAAGGATCACCTCTCGGCGATGGACTACCTGCGCCAGAGTATCGGCCTGCGCAGCATGGCGCAGAAGAACCCCAAGCAGGAGTTCAAACGCGAGGCCTTCGAAATGTTTGCGGACATGATTGAGCGTATCAAGCATGACATCATCAGCATCCTCTCCAAGGTGCAGATCCGTGACGAAGAGGACGTTGAGGCGGTAGAAGAGCAACGTCGCCGCCAGGGCCAGATGCACTTCGAACATGCTGAGGCCGGGGCTATGGCCGCCGAAGAGGCGGGACCGGCCGAAGGTGACGAGGCCTTGCAGGCACCCTTTGTCCGCAATCAGGCCAAGGTGGGACGGAATGAACCCTGTCCCTGTGGTTCGGGCAAGAAGTACAAGTCCTGTCACGGCAAACTTAACTAAGACCGGCTGGCCGCATCCGGCCAGCTCTCTTATAATCACCCTTTCACATGATGGGGTGACGACATGGCAGTAGGACTTACAGCACCAAAACACTTATCCGCGATTGCCGGCATTCGTCTTGGCACGGCCTCGGCCGGTTTCAAGCAGACCGTGCGGCCCGACCTGGTGTTGATTGAAATGGCGGCGGGTTCAACCTGTGCCGCGGTTTTCACGCAAAATGCCTTTTCTGCCGCACCGGTGATGGTGGCACGTGAACACCTCGCCAACCATGCGCCCCGTTACCTGTTGATCAATAGTGGCAATGCCAATGCCGGTACCGGCAAGCAAGGTTATGCTATCGCGCAAGCGAGTTGTGAGGCCGTTGCCGGGCAGGCCGGTTGTCATGCCGGTGAGGTGTTGCCGTTTTCGACCGGTGTCATCGGTGAGATATTGTCGATTGAAAAGTTGCAGGCCGCCGTGCCGCAGGCCTATGCAAACCTGCGCGAAGATGGCTGGTTAGCCGCCGCCAATGGCATTATGACCACGGATACGCTGGCCAAGGGGATCAGTGAGCAGTGCACGATCGATGGCAAGACCATTACCGTTACCGGCATGACCAAGGGCTCGGGCATGATCCGGCCCAACATGGCGACCATGCTCGCCTACATGGCGACCGATGCCGCTGTGAGTCAACCGGTGTTGGATGCCTGCTTGCGCCAGGCCGTGAACGCGTCCTTTAACCGCATTACCGTCGATGGTGATACCTCGACCAATGACGCCTGTATTCTCATGGCCAGTGGTGCAGCGGGTAATAGGATGATTGATGCTGACAGCGGTGACGCAGCCGCGACGCTATTCGCTACCGTGGAGAAGGTCTGTGCCTTCCTCGCCCAGGCGATTATCCGTGACGGTGAAGGCGCGACCAAGTTCATGACCATCGATGTTGCGGGTGGTGCTGATGATGCCGAGTGTCAGGCAGTGGCCTACACCATTGCCCATTCGCCATTGGTAAAAACCGCCTTTTTTGCCAGTGACCCAAACTGGGGACGCATTCTGGCGGCGGTCGGTCGGGCGGGCTTGTCCAACCTTGTGCTGAATGCGATCACGATCCATCTTGATGAAGTCTGCATCGTGCGCGATGGTGGTCGGGCCAGCGACTACACTGAAGCAGCCGGGCAGAAAGTCATGCAGCAGGCAGAGATCACGGTACGCGTGGAACTGGGTCGCGGTAAGGCCTCAACGCGCGTCTGGACCTGTGACCTGTCTTACGATTACGTGCGCATTAACGCAGAATATCGCAGTTGATGAGGGTACATGTAGCGGCCGCCGTGGTCGTTAACCCGGAGGGTCAAATCCTGATCGCCAGGCGCTCGCCCGATGTCCACCAGGGTGGGTTGTGGGAATTCCCCGGCGGCAAGGTCGAAGCGGGCGAGACGGTTGAAGAAGCCCTGGCGCGTGAACTGCATGAAGAGCTTGGGATCGTGCCAAGCCAGGCCCGCCCCCTGATCCGGGTACACCATGACTATGCCGATAAATCCGTGCTGCTCGATGTCTGGCGTGTCGAGGCCTTTCGCGGTGCGGTACAGGGTCGCGAGGGCCAGCCGGTAAAGTGGGTCGAGCCGCAACAGCTCAGGGAGTATGCCTTTCCCGAGGCCAACCAGCCGATCATCCGCGCCGCCAGCCTGCCGGATCGTTACCTGATCACCTCGGAACCGGGGGCACCTGAGGCCTTCCTGCAACAGCTGGAGGGCGCCCTGGCCCGTGGTATCAGGCTGGTGCAGTTTCGAGCCAAGACGCTCGACGATACGGCCTGGCAGGCTTTGGCCGAAGAGGTGCTTGCACGTTGTCACCAGGCCGGGGCACGTTGCCTGTTGAATACGTCGCTGCAAGGTTTTGCCCTGTGTCCGGCCGATGGCCTGCACCTGGACAGCCAGCAGCTTTATACGCACGACATGCGCCCGGTGGACAAGTCGGTGTTGCTCTCGGCCTCGTGCCATACCGAGGCAGACATTCGTCATGCCGAACACCTCGATGCGGATTTTATTGTCTTGTCACCGGTGCAGGCAACGGCCTCGCACCCGGATGCCGAGCCACTGGGTTGGCAGCGCTTTCATGAGCTAACGGACAGGGCGACCATGCCGGTCTACGCACTGGGCGGCATGCGCCTGGAAGATTTGAGCACGTCCTTCTCGTATGGTGCGCAGGGGATTGCCGCGATACGGACCCTGTGGAGTGTGAGCTAGAACTCCTCAGGTGTGTCGTTGTTCTCTTTGGGGATTTCTTCACCGGGGATGCTATGACTTTCATCGGCCCAGGCGCCGAGGTCGATCAACTTGCAACGTTCACTGCAAAAGGGTTTCCATCTGGATTGCTCCACCCATTCAACGGGTCTACCACATGTTGGACACTTTACCGTGGTGGTCATGCGGATTTAAAGCACGCAGCAGGCAAGATGAAAGTGAATATCGTCTTCACACTGTCTGGCACGTGATTCGAGGGCATCGTTTTGCATAAAGCGCAGGGTGAAACGGTGTTTACCGGCACTGATCTCGGCAAAGCAGACCTGCTCTGCTGGGACCATGACACGGATCAGTTGGTAGGCAACATTGGTATCGAGTGATTGTTGGTAAAAACCGGCCTCTGCAACGTGCGGACTGGCCGTGGCGCTGTCGCGGATCAGCGACAGGATCATAAACACGGCATCGCGGATGCTGTCGAATTCACTCATCCACTGATTAAGGTTGGCCGTGCGGTGGGCAACAGGGTACTGCAACCATTGGTGGTAGGCAGGCAGGTCGAAGGCGCAGTCACCTCCGGCAATGCTGCTACGCTGACGAATACTGCTGAGAAAGTCGTTGTTTCGCAACTTCTGTCCGGGTTGACCATTGATGGAATGCAAACGGTCGATAAGTACATCGAGTTCATCCAGCACGGTGTTGAGGGCGGCATTATCGACGTTCGGGTTATTGATCAGTTTGCCGAGATTGGCGGCATGTCGCTCGAGTTCCTTGATGAGCTCACTGCGCAAGTCGGCACGGCCAAAGACGTTCTGGATATCAAACAGGGTGTCGAGTACCGCGCGACTGTGCCAGATGCTGTCACCGTCCAGCCAGTAACGGGCCTGCAGGAACAGATGTTCGAGCCTGAGGAAGGTACGAATGCGCTCATTGAGCGGTTGTTCATAACAAATGTGTTTGCTCACGATATGCTTCTTTTTTATTTGTTATCGGCCCGGTAGCCTGCATTATAGAGGCAAACGCGGTCTTCTGGAATATCCACAGAAAATCAATAATATATGGACATAATGGACTACTGGCAGGCCTGGCGATATTGCCCGTCCAGTTGCCGGACAGCGGACTGAAGCTGTTCCCGGCTACCACTATTGTCGATGACATCGTCAGCACGGGCGCGTCGTTCTTCGCGGCTGGCCTGGGCCGCGAGTATGCGTTCGGCGAGGGCCTCGTCGACCTGGTCACGCTGTTGCAGGCGCTGCCGTTGCAGCGCCTCCGGGCAGTCGACCACGAGTACCCGGTCGAGTATGGGCCAGGCCCCCGATTCTGCAAGCAGGGGAATGACCACGATGCAGTAGCAGGCGTCGAGTGTGGTGAGTCGTTGTTCAATGGTCTGGCGGATCAGCGGGTGCAGGATGGCCTCCAGGTCATGGCGGGCCTGTGCATCATCGAAAATGATCTCGCGCAGGGCGGCACGATCGAGTTCACCGTTTTCCAGCAGGATGCTGTGACCAAAACGTTGACAGACCTTGGCGAGGGCGGGCATGCCGGGCTCGACGAGTTCACGCGCGATCAGGTCGGCATCGATCACGGGTGCACCCAGCGAGGCAAACTCTGCGGCGACGGCAGACTTGCCGCTGGCGATCCCCCCTGTCAGGCCGATGACGTGCATGGTTTGATTGTACCGTAAAAGCGCAACGCAAAGGCGCGAAGTCGCAAAGGTCGCGGAGATAAATTAACTAAAAAACCTTTGCATCCTCAGCGCCTCAGCGTTGGACCTGGAATCTTTCATAAAATTTTATTGGCCAGGAATGACAGGATTAACGCGATGGGGTTCCTGCCATAGCCTGAATGGCGTTTTATCTTGTCAGGCCCGTAAATCCTGTCTATTGATATGTCGTAGGCTGCGCGTTGCGCACCTTTAAGTGTTTCTGAAAAAGGTTTCTAAAAAAGAAAAAGATCAGAGGCCCGAGTAACGCAGGTAGGCATCGGTGAGGTCATGTCCCCAGAGCAGGGCGATCCAGCCGGCGGCGGCCAGGTAGGGGCCAAAGGGGATGGGGATATTGCGGTCGCGGCCACGAAACAGGATCAGGCTGATGCCAACTGCGGCACCGACCGCCGAGGAGAGCAGGATTATGACGGGTAACATCTGCCAGCCCATCCAGGCACCGAACAGGGCCAGCAGTTTGAAGTCACCATAGCCCATACCCTCCTTGCCGGTGAGGAGGCGGAACAGGTGATAGATAAACCACAGTGATAAATAACCGGCGGCGGCGCCGATCAGGCTGGCATGGCTGTCTACAAATAAGGGCACCAGGCTCAACAACAGGCCCAGCCAGAGAAAGGGCAAGGTGATCGAGTCGGGCAAGAGCTGGTGATCGATGTCGATAAAGCTCAGAGCGATCAAGGCCCAGGTCAAAAGCATCGCAGCACCGGCCTGCCAGCTGAAACCAAAATGCCAGGCCACCGTGGCGGTAAGGATGGCGGTGAATACTTCAATAATCGGGTAGCGGGGAGATATCCTTATGCCACAGCCGGAACACTTGCCCCGCAGGAACAGGTAACTAATGACCGGGATGTTCTCGAGTGCCGTGATCCTGTGACCACACTTCGGGCAGCCGGAGCGAGGCTTAACAAGGTCGAAGGGTTTATCTTCGGATGCCTGTTTGTTCTCAACTTCAAGCAGTTCACTACATTGCTGCTGCCAGTCCCTCTGCATCATGATTGGCAGGCGCAGGATGACGACGTTGAGGAAACTGCCCAGCAACAGGCCCAATATGAAACAGGCCGTTATAAAAACGGCCTGTTGTTCCGAGAGGAGGGTAATGATTTGCATAGATTCTTATACAACTTGTCCAAGTTTGAAAATAGGCAGGTACATGGCGATCACCATGCCGCCGATAAGGCCACCGAGGACGACCATAATGAAGGGTTCCATAAGGCTGCTGATGGCGTCGACCATGTCATCGACCTCGGCCTCGTAGAAATCGGCAACCTTGCCGAGCATGGCATCGATAGAACCGGCCTCTTCACCAATTGCGGTCATCTGAACGACCATATTTGGGAACAGGTTCTGTTGGCGCATGGTGATATTGAGTTGTTGGCCGGTTGAGACGTCATCGCGCATACGCAGGATCGCAGTTGAATAAACGATATTGCCGGCTGCCCCGGCGACGGACTGCAGGGCCTCGACCAGCGGTACCCCGGCGGCAAACATGGTGGAGAGTGTACGGGCAAACCGGGCAATGGCCGCCTTGTGGAATAGCGAACCGAATACCGGCATTTTAAGCGACATGCGCTGCAGGATGTGTTGAAATTTCACCGAACGTTTTTTTGCTTCCAGGAAAGTATATATTCCAGCAAACACGCCGCCAAAAACCAGATACCAGTATTCGACAAAGATATCAGAAACGCCCATGACAAAGAGTGTTGGTGCGGGAAGATCGGCACCAAAACTTGTAAACATGTCCTTGAAGGTAGGAATAACAAAGATCATCAGGATTGCGGTAATAATGAAGGCGACCACGATGACGGCTATCGGGTAAAACAGGGCCTTTTTGATTTTGTTTTTGATGGATTCGGTTTTTTCTTTGTAGGATGCAATCTTGCCGAGCATATCTTCGAGGATACCGGCATGTTCACCGGCCTGAACGAGGTTACAATACAGTTCATCAAAGTAGTAAGGGTGTTTGGCCAGAGATTCGGCCAGGGTATTACCACTCTCAATGTCATTTTTAACGCTTAGTAACAGGTCTTGTACCTTGGGGTTCTCGTGGCCCCGGCCGGCAATCTCAAAGGCCTGTACCAGTGGCACACCCGCTGACATCATCGTCGCCAGTTGGCGGCTGAAGATCGCAATATCACCCGGGGTGACTTTCTTGCCTTTTACGCCACTACTGCCAAAAAGAGATTTAGGTTTCTTGCGGACCTTGATCGGGTTGATACCCTGGCGCCGAAGGTCGGCCTTGACCAGGGCAACGCTCCTGCCATTGGTTTCACCTTTAACTTTTGCACCTTTGTTGTTGGCACCTTCCCAAATGAAGATATCTTCTGCGGTCGCTTTTCCGGCCATGTTTTAGTCCTTGGTCACACGGTTAATTTCTTCGAGGCTGGTGAGTCCATCCTTCACCTTTTTCAGGCCTGACTGGCGCAGGTCACTGATGCCTTCCTTGGCCGCCTGATCGGCGAGCTGGATGGCGTTACCGCCTTCCATAATAATGCGTCCCATCGCGTCGGAAATCGGCATGACCTGGTAGATACCGACGCGGCCCTTATAACCCGCGGCACATTGGTCACAGCCTACCGCGCCATATACCTTTAAGCCGCCAGTGATATCCTGTTCGGTAAAGCCCTCTTCGAGCAGGGCCTCTTTGGGGATATCGACGGGTTTTTTACACTGTGTGCAGAGGCGTCGCGCCAGGCGCTGGGCAATAATTAAAGCTACAGTGGAGGCGATGTTATAGGGCGGCACCCCCATGTTGACCAGGCGTGTCAGGGTCTGGGGGGCGTCATTGGTATGCAGAGTGGATAACACCAGGTGCCCGGTCTGGGCGGCCTTGATGCCGATCTCGGCCGTCTCTAGGTCACGGATTTCCCCGACCATGATGATGTCCGGGTCCTGACGCAGGAAGGCGCGCAGGGCGCTGGCAAAGGTCAGGCCGACCTTATTATTCACATTGACCTGATTAATACCGGCCAGGTTGATTTCTACCGGGTCTTCGGCGGTGGAGATGTTGCGGTCTTCGGTATTGAGGATGTTCAGACCGGTATACAATGACACGGTCTTACCACTGCCGGTTGGGCCGGTGACGAGGATCATGCCATCCGGTTTGGCGAGGGCCTTCAGGTAGAGTTCCTTTTGCTCTTCTTCATAGCCGAGTGCATCAATGCCGAGTTTGGCACTACTCGAATCCAGAATACGCATAACGATCTTTTCGCCGAACAGGGTCGGGCAGGTATTGACACGAAAATCGATGGCACGGTTCTTCGACAGGGTCATCTTCATGCGCCCGTCTTGCGGGATGCGGCGCTCCGAGGTATCGAGGCGGGACATGACCTTCAGGCGTGCACACAGGCGGCTGCCGAGGTTGACCGGCGGCGTGGCGATCTCTCTTAGGATGCCGTCCTGGCGAAAACGTACCCGGTAGGTCTTTTCATAGGGTTCGAAGTGGATATCCGAGGCGCCCTTGTTAATGGCATCGAGCAAGACCTTGTTCACAAAGCGCACCACCGGGGTGTCATCGATATCGGCGTCAGTGGCGTCATCCTGCGGGGCCTCATCACCACTGCTGATATCCAGGTCATCGAGGTCGGTATCGCCGAGGTCGGCGAGACTGGTGTCCTGGGCCTCCATGGCGTGTTCAATCGCCTTGCTGAGTTTGTCTTCTTCAACCAGTACCGGCTCGGTATTGGCGCCAACGTGGAATTTGATCTCATCCAGCGCCTGCAGGTTGGTGGGGTCGGAGACGGCGACATAGAGGCGGTTACCGCGTTTGAACAGCGGCAGGGCATGGTGCTGACGCACCAGCTTTTCATCGACCAGGGCGGTGGCGGCCGTCTCCATGTCCATGGTACTGATATCAAACAGCGGTACGCCGAATTCCTGTGAGGCGGCATTGGCGATACTCAGGCTATCGAGAAGATTCTTTGTCACCAGGTGGGTGACAAACGGGATCTTGCTCTTCAGCGCCTGTTCGTGCGCGACAGCGGCATCGGCCTCGGCAAGCAGACCGTCATGGACGAGCCGACGGGCGAGGCCGCTGATCGTGGTTTGGGGGTTGATTGATGCCATATTTAATATATTAGCGCGTATCGCCTGAATTGCTGTGACCGGGTCGGCTTTTTTATGCTCCAAGAGCCTGTTTAAGCACAAAGTCTAGTTTATAAATACTTATTTACCAATAGCTTATAAGACATATTTTCATCGTGATCAAGTATGGCTCCGGTAACCAGCTGTTATTTAAATAAAATAGCCAACGTTGCTTTTTTGGCTTGTTTTTGTCTCCAGCAAAAAAAGAGACCGCCGAAGCGGTCTCTCTGTTTCAAGTTTGTGGAGGGGGCGCTAATGGCGCTTCCCTCACACTAGCCGGCTATTAACCCTTACAAGAACCCGGTAAATACTGATTAGGCATTGGATTGGCTCCAGTTGCGGGGCCACATGTCCAGGAGTGAATGACCATACCGCCATCAGTAGCTGCGTTCAGAGCCCGTGCAGTACTTGTTACAAGTGGCGACATTCTAATTGTGTTCGCAGTAGCGCTGGTGCTGCCACCTAGGTTGGTTGCATTACCTGTGACTTCAATCAATCCAGCACTAGTTACAAGACCGGAGGCAACATATTTCGTTGGGGTGAAGCTACACACGTTTTGTAAGGTAGTGCCCATATTTACGTTGGCGGCTGACTGTACCGCTTCGGTGATGGCGGTTCGGCATGAGGAGGCTGCCAGGATCACTTCAGAGACCTTGGCGCGTACGGTGTAGTCCTGATAAGCCGGCAGTGCCACAGCGGCAAGGATACCGATGATCGCAACGACGATCATGAGTTCGATCAGGGTAAAGCCTTTTTGTATCGTTTTCATAATGCTCTCCTTAGAAGAGTGTTTAGTTGTTTGTCTTGCCATGTTCTGAAAGGTCTGTGTCCCCCAGCATAGCAGTGTTCAGAGGAAACGCATCCCGAAGGGCGAGTTTGTCCGTTCCTTGCTGAGTACCGGAGCAAGGCCTGTGCCAAGTTGCCCACTGGGGTAGTCGGCAGGGATCTGGAAAAGCTAATAGATTGAATATAAAGCTGAAATACATTTCCCGGACACTGTCAGACATGGACAGCTTGCCAAATTATAACCCTGATTTATCTATGAGAATGAAAATAGCGGGACAGAATGTGACCCTGAGCGTCACCTGCTGGCCGGGATAGGTGACGAAATGGGCTGGTTAACCTTCGCTTAATTTCTAACCTACTCTTCCAATCCAAGTTTCTTCAACCGGTAATGCAGGGTGCGAAAGGTGATGCCGAGTTTTTTCGCCGCCGCGGTCTTGTTTGTAGAGGGTCTGTTTCAACGACTGCTGGATGACGTCTTTCTTGATCGAGTCGAGGTAATCTTGCGGCGGCATATCGTCGATACTCATATAAAAGATTATGAGTAGAAAGGCCTTTCTCGTGAAAAGCTTTTACAGCTGGTAAACTTGACGAAGGAAAATTTCATGATAATTTGGGTTGTAAGACTATGAATATTACAAGTATTGCAATAAACAGATACACCGCGGCATTCAGTCATTTTCTTATCAGTGCACTGGTTCTGGCGGCCTTCCTGGCAGTCATGCGCCTTGTCTGGTATCCGGATTTTTATTTTACGGCAAATGGCGGCTGGGAGATTATTGCGATATTGATAGGTGTTGACCTGGTAATTGGCCCATCACTCACCTTGATCGTATTCAAACCCGGTAAGCCCGGCTTGAAACTGGATATGACCGCTATTGTATTACTGCAAATAGCCGCGCTCTTATATGGTGGGTCAGTGATTTACAAGGAACGGCCGCTGTATATGGTGTATTACAGCGATACGTTTGAGATCGTCACAGCGAATGAGCTGGCACAACTCAATCCGGGGAAAGAGATTGTAAAGGATGTGGATGGCAGCGGCCGGTGGCCACAGCTTGTCTATGCAGAACTGCCGGCGGATAAAACCCTGCGAGCACAATTGACGCAAGAGGTGTTAGAGGGCAAATTCCGCCCTCCCCAGCGTCCTGAATATTACCAGGCATTGACCCCTCACCTGCAGAAAGTTGCCGGTAATGCCATAGACAAACAGACATATATAGACTGGAAAGGCCTATCTACACAGGAGGTGGAACAACTTGTCGGCGATGCGAGTATGGACATGATTGTTTTTTATACAGTGTATGGGAAAAGGAAAGATCCTATTATTGCTCTGGACATGAGTACGGGTGAGGTTGTTGGATGGGTAGTGCCGCCGGATCGAGAGAAAAAATAGCCACGAAGTTTCGAAACGAGAGCGGACTTAAACTAATCGTTCCAGTAAGGTCCTTACCTGCACCATTTCTGTTTTGCCTCTTCGGCTTGTCTATTCTTCCAGACCGAGCTTCTTCAGCCGGTAACGCAGGGCACGGAAGGTGATGCCGAGTTTTTTAGCCGCCGCGGTCTTGTTGAAACGGGTTTGTTCCAGGGCCTGCAGGATGGCGTCTTTCTCGATCGAATCAAGGTAGTCTTCCAGTGGCTGGTCGCCGTGCATCTCGGTCGTGGGCAGGCCGAGCCCGGCCACGGTCGCCTCGGGCATGGCCGTGGGCAGGTGCAGGTCGCCGGCGTTAATGCGATCGCCCTCGCAGAGGGTCATGGCGCGTTCGAGGATATTCTCCAGTTCACGCACGTTGCCGGGGAAGGCATAACCGGCCAGGGCATCGAGGGCGTCCGCGCTGAGTCGCGGGGGGGCTGTGCCCATCTCGCCAGCCAGCTTGCCAAGGATGTGTGCGGCGAGCAGCGGGATATCATCTTTGCGTTCGCGCAGGCTGGGTACGGGCAGCTGGATGACATTGATGCGGTAGTATAAATCCTGGCGGAAGCTGCCTTCGCTGACCAGCGCGGCGAGGTCCTTGTGGGTGGCGCTGAGGATGCGCACATCGATCGGGGCCTCGTGTTGTTCGCCGACCGGGCGCACGGATTTTTCCTGGATGGCGCGCAGCAGCTTGACCTGCATGTGCAGCGGCAACTCGGCGACCTCGTCTAAAAATAGCGTACCGCCCTCGGCGGCCTGGAACAGGCCGGTCTTGTCGCTGACCGCGCCGGTGAAACTGCCCTTTTTGTGGCCGAAGAACTCGCTCTCCATGAGGTCCTGCGGGATGGCGCCACAGTTGACCGGTACAAAGGGTTTGGCGGCGCGCGGGCCGAGTTCGTGCACGAGGCGGGCGACGAGTTCCTTGCCGCTGCCGGATTCACCGCTGATGTACACCGGTGCCTGGCTGCGGGCGAGCTTTTTAATGGTCTCACGGGTGCGTTGAATCGAGGCCGACTCACCGAGTAATTCCTGGCTCGTGTCGGCGGGCGGGGCGCTGGCCGTCTTCGTGCCCGGCTGGTCGCCGGCTTTGTGCGAGAGCCGCAGGGCGGTGTTGACCAGGTTGCGCAACACGCCGAGGTCGACGGGTTTGGAGACAAAGTCAAAGGCCCCGGCCTTGAGCGCGGTGATCGCCAGTTCCATATTGCCGTGGGCGGTGATCATGGCCACCGGGATATTGGCGTGGCCCTGTTGCATGTAGCGGACCAGGTCGATGCCGTCGCCATCGGGCAGGCGCATGTCGGTCAGGCAGAGGTCAAAGTCGTATTGGCTGAGGAGTTGTTTGGCGGTCGCGATATCCGCGGCACTCTGGCAATCGATGTCCATGCGCGACAGGGTCATCTCTAGCAGTTCGAGGATATCCGGTTCGTCGTCGACGATCAGGGCGAGGTATCTGTCCATGTCAGTGCCTAGTTACCTTCTTGTTGTTTTCGGCGCGGGTCGGCGAAGCTGATCCTGAAGCAACTGCCGCCCTTGACCACGGGGATGTAATCCAGTCGTGCCTGGTTACCCTCACAAAGTTCACGGGCGATGTAAAGCCCCAGACCGGTGCCACTGCTTTCCGTAGTGTAGAAAGGTTCGAAGATATGTAAAGACTGCTCGGGGTTGATGCCGGGGCCGTGGTCAATAATGTCGAGGTAGGGTCGGTTCGATTCGGTGGAAAAACCGCCTTGCAGGATGACCTTGGGGGAACCCGGGTAGTTCTGGCTGTGGCGCAGGCCGTTGCGCACCAGGTTCCAGACCACCTGGTGTAACTGGCCGGGGTCCATGCGTACCTCGAGGGGTTCCTGCATGGTGTTAAGGGCGATCTCACCGGGCTTGACGTGCTCGCTACGCACAAACTCGTCGACAAATCCTTCGAGCCAGGTCTGTAGCGCAAACAGCACCGGTTGGGCGCGGTCCCGGCGGCTCAGGCTCATGGTGTTCTCGATAATACGGTTCACGCGTTGCGTATGTTCACCGATGATCTGGGTCAGGCGCTTATCACCCGGGTTGAGCCCCGGTGACTCACCGAGTAACTGGCTGGCGTGGCTGATGGCACCGAGCGGGTTACGGATCTCGTGGGCGATACTGGCGGTGAGCCGACCGAGCGAGGCGAGTTTCATTTGCTGGGCCCGCTGGGCCACGGCCGAGGTGTCTTCGAGAAAGATCAGCGCGCCATCGTTGCGGCTGCCACCGAGGCGGGCAAACTTGGGCAGGACCTCCGGCGAGGTCTTCGAGGTGCGGAAGGTGATCGGCTCACTCTCCGGGTTCTCCCGCCAGAGCTGGAGCTGGTCGGCCAGTACCAGTGAGATGTCAAAGAGTGGGCGACCCTGGAAGCTGCCCGGGGTGCTCAGGAGCTTCCAGGCCGACTCGTTCATGAGGCGAATGCGGGCCTCTGCATCGACGACAACGATGCCGGTCTGCATGTGCTGGATGATGTATTCGTTGAGCTGCTCAAGATTGGCCAGGTCGAGGCTGCGCTGGTGGGCCAGGGCCTCGCTCTCGGTGGCGCGGCGCGCGAGCATATTGGCGATCAGTGCGGTGGTGAGCAGGGTCGCGCCGAGGATCCCGGCATTGGTGTAATGGGAGCTGGCAAAGTGTTCATAGAGGATACTGAGGCCTTCCTCCGCGAGCACGGTAATTGTCGCCAGGCTGCCAAAGAGGATGGCCAGGCGGCGCGAGGTGAGCATACTGAAGCCGGCGACACTGACCACGAGTAACATACCGAGGCCGCTGCTGATCCCCCCGCTGGCGTGCATGAGCAGGGTGATGGCGACCAGGTCGATGCAAAAGTGCAGCGGGACCTGAATGCGGTAGGCCAGCCACTGTCGCTGAATGGCAAAACTGAAGAGGATGCCAAAGACGAGATAGACCAGCGCCGTGTAGTGAAACAGGGCGCGGTTGTGCTCACCGAGGGGGGCGATATTCGTTGCATTGAGGATCAGCACCAGGAACAGCCCGGCCAGCACCATACGGTAGAGGTTGAGCAGGTGTAAGGGCCGCCAGTTTGCGTCCGGCCCGGAATGCCTGTGGCTAAAGCGTTGTGAACTCATGCCCGGATGTTAACGTAGAACGGCGCGCAGGTCAGTGTCGGGTCTCCCTGGCCTGGTCGCGGTGTTCTGCACAGCAGTAATAGTGCTCGCCTTCGTGCAGGGCCTCGGACTCGGGGATATGCGTATCACATACGGCACAGGGCACGATGGTGTCGATGCTTGGCCGCTGCGGGGGTTTTTTCAGGCCGGCGCGGCGGTGATTGCGGATCAGGACCAGGATAATCCAGACAGCGAGGGCAATGAGTAACAGGCGGAGCAGGTTCATGATGGTCTACATCGAATATCAACTGCCCGCATAGTAGCGTACTTTTGCGTCGACGCGCCATTTGCTGGAGAATAGCACGGATAATTTCCGGATTTTTAAACGTATGAACATACATGAATTTCAGGCCAAGCAGCTGTTCCGTGACTACGGTATCCCGGTGCCCAACGGCGGCCCGGCGACCTCGGTCGCCGAGGCGGTGGCCGTGGCACGCGGTATCGACAGTGACGGCTGGATGGTCAAGGCCCAGGTGCATGCCGGTGGCCGTGGCAAGGCCGGTGGTGTCAAGCGTGCGGCGAATGTCGAAGCCGTCGAGCAGATCAGCAACACCTTGCTCGGTACCCACCTGGTGACGCACCAGACCACGGCCAGGGGCCAGCCGGTGAATACGCTATTAATTGAACAGACCAGCACGATCCAGCGTGAGCTGTATTTCGGCATGCTTGTCGACCGCGCCAGCAAGCGCATTGTCATGATGGCCTCGACCGAGGGCGGCATGGACATCGAAGAGGTGGCGGCTAAGACGCCGGAGAAGATCCTCACGGTGGCCATCGACCCGGTGGCCGGGCTGCAGGGATACCAGGTTCGCGAGCTCGGTTTCGGCCTGGGCCTGACGGGCGATCAGATCAAGGCGCTCGGCCGCATCATGCACGGCCTGTATGAGCTGTTTGTTGACAAGGACTGCAGCCTGCTTGAGATCAATCCGTTGATCGTCTCCGGCAAGGATGAACTCATGGCGCTCGATGCGAAGATCAATTTCGATGATAACGCCCTGTATCGGCATGCCGATATCACCGCCTTGCTCGATGCGAGCCAGGATGATGACAAGGAACACCATGCCCAGCAGTTCGGCCTTAACTACATCAGCCTCGACGGCAATATCGGTTGTATGGTCAACGGCGCCGGGCTGGCGATGGCAACCATGGACCTGATCAAGCTGCACGGCGGTGCGCCGGCCAACTTCCTCGATGTCGGCGGCGGCACCAGTGCCGAGAAGGTCGCCGAGGCCTTCAAGTTGATCCTCTCGGATGACAAGGTCGAGGCGATCCTCGTCAACATCTTCGGCGGCATTGTGCGCTGCGACCTCATCGCCGAGGGCGTGATCCGCGCCGTGCGCGAGGTCGGTATCGACATCCCCGTGGTCGTGCGTCTCGAGGGCACGAACGTCGAGCAGGGTCGCGCCATGCTGCGCGACAGTGACCTCTCCATCATCACCGGTGAGGGCCTCACCGATGCGGCGAGCAAGGTCGTCGCCGCCGTGCAGGGAGGAGCCGCATGAGTATCCTCATTAATAAGGAGACGAAGGTGATCTGCCAGGGCTTTACCGGCAAGCAGGGCAGCTTCCACTCCGAGCAGGCCATCGAATACGGCACCCGGATGGTCGGTGGTGTGACGCCGGGCAAGGGTGGTCAGAGCCACCTCGGCCTGCCCGTATTCAATACCGTGCGCGATGCGGTCAACGAGGCCGGTGCCGAGGCGACCATGATCTATGTGCCGGCCGCCTTTGCCGCCGACGCCATCCTCGAGGCCGCCGATGCGGGCATCAGGGTTATCGCCTGTATCACCGAGGGGATCCCGGTTCTGGATATGCTCAAGGTCAAGGCCGCACTGGCGCACTATGATGCGCAACTGATCGGCCCGAACTGCCCGGGCATCATTACGCCGGGCGAGTGCAAGATCGGCATCATGCCGGGCTTTATCCATAAGCCGGGCAAGATCGGCATCGTCTCGCGTTCCGGCACCCTGACCTACGAGGCCGTGCACCAGACCACGCAGAACGGCCTTGGTCAGACCACCTGTATCGGCATCGGTGGCGACCCGATCCACGGCATGGACTTCATCGACTGCCTGTCGCGTTTTGAGGATGACCCGCAGACGCAGGGCATTGTCATGGTTGGTGAGATCGGCGGCAGCGCCGAGGAGGCCGCCGCCGAGTATATTAAGGCACACGTCAGCAAGCCCGTCGTCGCCTACATCGCCGGGGTCACGGCGCCGGCCGGCAAGCGCATGGGCCATGCCGGGGCGATCATCGCCGGCGGCAAGGGCACGGCGGAAGAAAAGTTTGCCGCACTCGAGGCGGCGGGGGTTGGCATTGCCCGCTCACCGGCCGATATGGGGGTGCGCATGCTCGAAGTGGTCAGGCCGGATTAAGGTGCAAGAGACATGACGCAATCACTGCGCATTGTTATGGCCCAGATCAATACGCTGGTCGGCGACATTGAGTGCAATACCGATCAGGTCATTGCGACCTCCCTGCGTGCACGTGACGCGATGCAGGCCGATGCCATTGTCTTTCCCGAACTGACCCTGAGCGGTTACCCGCCCGAGGATTTACTCCTGCGCCCGGGTCTGAGCATGGCCACTGTGCACGGGCTGGAGCGGGTGAAAAAGGCCGTTACCGGTATCGATGTCATTATCGGTTATCCGCAAAAGGAACGGGGTGGCCTGTATAACGTCGCCGCCGTGATCCGCGATGGCCAGATCAAGGCGACCTATCACAAGCAACACCTGCCGAACTATAGTGTCTTCGACGAGAAGCGTTACTTCGTGCCGGGCGAGGCCAAACCTTGCCTGGTCGATATCAAGGGCGTGCCGGTCGGTATCACCATCTGTGAAGATATCTGGATGCCCGACCCGGTGCAGCAGGCGGCCAGTGCAGGGGCAAAGTTGATCCTGAACCTGAATGCCTCGCCCTACCACATCAACAAACACGAAGAGCGTGAGGCGGTCCTGTATGAGCGTGCCACCGAGTCGGGTCTGCCGATCGTCTACGTCAACCTGATCGGCGGTCAGGACGAACTCGTCTTTGATGGCGGCTCGACCGCGGTCAATGCGCAGGGCGAGATCACGCAGCGCGCGCCGGTGTACGAAACCGGCCTGTTTGCGGTGGATTTCAACATCGATGCGCAGGGGCGGGTGACGCCGCTGGAGGCCGAGATCGCCCCGGTGGCCAGCGATGAAGCCAGTGTCTACGGTGCGCTCGTGCTCGGCGTGCGTGATTACGTCGAGAAGAACGGTTTTCGCGGCGTGGTCATTGGCCTGTCAGGCGGCATTGATTCGGCCCTGACCCTGGCGGTAGCCGTTGATGCGCTGGGCGCAGACCGGGTCGAGGCCGTGTCCATGCCGTCACGCTATACGGCGGACATGAGTATTGACGATGCCCGTGCCGAGGCCGAGGCCCTAGGCGTGGATTTCAAGCTGATCCCGATCGAAAAACCTTTTAGCGCCTTTCTCGACTGTCTCGCCGAGGAGTTTGCCGGTCTCAAGACAGACACCACCGAGGAAAATATCCAGGCCCGCTGTCGCGGCGTGTTGCTCATGGCGATCGCCAACAAGAAGCGCCGCATCGTCCTGACCACCGGGAACAAGAGTGAGATGGCGGTCGGTTATGCCACGCTGTATGGCGACATGGCCGGGGGCTTTGACGTGCTTAAGGATGTGCCGAAGTTGCTGGTCTACCGCCTGAGTGAGTACCGCAACACGCTCTCGCCGGTGATCCCGCAGCGGGTTATCGACCGCCCGCCGAGTGCCGAACTGGCCCCGGACCAGAAGGATGAGGACAGCCTGCCGCCGTATGAAGACCTGGATCCGATCCTGGCCATGTACGTCGAAGAGGACATGACCCTCGAGGAGATCGCCGCCAGGGGTTACGATATGGAGACCGTGGCGCGTGTCATTGGCATGGTGGACCGCAATGAATACAAGCGCCGCCAGGCCGCACCGGGTGTGCGCGTGACACAGCGCGCCTTTGGCCGCGACCGCCGTTACCCGATCACATCGGGTTATCGCAGCGGCAAGTGTGGCTGGAAGGTTTGAGAGCTTGTCGCCCCCCGCGGCCGGCCGTATACTCGTATAAAATCAAACATAACGGAGTTCTGCGATGAAAAAGGTCGAAGCCATCATCAAACCCTTCAAGCTCGATGATGTCCGGGAGGCGCTCTCGGAGATCGGTATTACCGGTATGACCGCGATCGAGGTCAAGGGCTTTGGTCGTCAGAAGGGTCATACGGAACTCTATCGTGGCGCCGAATATGTCGTCGATTTCCTGCCCAAGGTGAAACTCGATGTCGTGGTCGCCGAGGATCAGGTCGAGCGTTGTATCGAGACGATTACCGCGGCGGCACGCACCGGCAAGATCGGTGATGGCAAGATCTTCGTCACCAATGTCGAACAGGTCGTACGTATCCGTACCGGTGAGACGGGCCCGGAAGCGATCTAGAAACCGAGTTGGGAGTAATAAACACAAAGCTCGCAAAGACGCAGAGTTCGCGAAGAAAGGCTAGAAGTAGTTCGTAGGTCTCGTAGGTCGGATTAGCGCGAATGCGCGTAATCCGACGCCCATATCAGTCATGAGCACTAAGCCACTCTATCAAGAGTAATATGATTTCTTACCCGTTATCTTTGCGCACTTTGCGTCTTTGCGGCCTCTGCGTTACCAAGTGAACTACACAAATACTCGGCCGGTAAACGCTTTAGATCTCAAAACCATCAGTTTACTTTCCCGGTACCGGCATGGCCTCAATCACGGCCAACTCAGGGTGCTCCGGGTAATTCAGTTTCAACACACGTAGCGCGCCATCAGACAGGTCCTGCAGGCCCATGAGCTTGTAGGCACGGGCCATGATCGAAAGGGCCTTGGGGATGGCCGTAGTCTTCTGATAGTTTTCCACCACGTACTTGGCACGGTTGGCCGCGGCGATATAGGCATCGCGGAGCATGTAGTAGTTGGCGACGTGGATCTCATACTCGGCCAGGTTGTTGCGCAGGAACAGCATGCGCTGGCGGGCATCGGCACTGTACTTGCTGTTCGGGTATTTGCGCACGAGGATCGAAAAGTCATCAAACGAGGCGCGCGCCGCACCCGGGTCACGCTGGGTCGGGTCCTGCGGGATGTATTTCGAGATCAGGTCCTTGCCGGCATTGAAGTTTACCAGCCCCTTCAGGTAGTAAAGGTAGTCGACGTGCGGGTGGCGCGGGTGCAGTTTGATGAAACGATCCGCGGCGGCGAGTGCCGAGGCCGGTTCGTCATACTTATAATAGGCATAGGCGATCTCGACCTGTGCCTGCTGGGCATATTTGCCGAACGGGAAACGTGCCTCGAGCAATTCGTAGTATCTAATAGCTTCCTCGAAGTCGCCTTCCGACAGCGATTTTTTCGCCTCGGAATAGAATTTACTCGCCGACCAGTTTTCAGTTTGGTCGATCTGATCCGGGATAAGCGAGCAGCCCGAAGTGGCCCCAAGCAGGGCGAGAAGTAAAAGTAGGCCGGTAATGCGCATAGTGTTGGTTAATCCTGTGTAAAATACAGCGAACAGGCGTATTGTGCGCCATTTGGCTGAACAAGACAAAACGATGAGTGATTCCCAGACCCTGCAACTCGAGATCCCGCCACATCTGGCCGGGCAACGCCTGGACCAGGCGCTGGCCGAATTGTTACCGGATTACTCGCGCGCGCGACTGCAGGGCTGGATCAAGGCCGGCAAGGTGCAAATAGACGGTCAGGACTGTCGGCCCCGCGACAAACTCCGCGGCGGCGAGCAGGTGGTCGTGGATGCCGAGCACGAGGTACAGGTGACCTGGCAGGCCGAGGCCATTCCGCTGGATATTGTCTATGAGGATGAATCGGTCATTGTCATTAACAAGCCGGCAGGTATGGTCGTGCACCCGGGGGTGGGCAATTACTCCGGCACGCTCGTCAACGCCTTGCTGCACCACGATGCGAGCCTTGAGGAGGTGCCGCGTGGCGGGATCATCCACCGCCTGGATAAAGACACCAGCGGCCTGCTGGTGGTGGCGCGGACCCTGGCGGCCCATCATTCATTGATTAAACAGTTGCAGGCGAGGACGGTAAAACGCGAGTACGAGGCCGTGGTCACCGGCGTCATGACCGCCGGTGGCACGGTCGACGCACCGATGGGGCGTCACGCCGTGCACCGTACCCGCATGGCTGTCGTCGCCCATGGGGGCAAGGAGGCGGTCACGCACTACCGTGTGCTGCAACGCTTCCGCGCCCACACACATATCCGCGTCCGCCTGGAAACCGGACGCACCCACCAGATCCGCGTGCACATGGCGCATATCCGCTATCCGCTCATCGGTGACGCGGTCTATGGTGGTCGCCTGCGCCTGCCCCCGCAGAGCAGCGAGGCCTTCATCGAGGCCCTGCGGGGTTTTCACCGCCAGGCCCTGCACGCCGCGCAACTGGGTTTTGAGCATCCGCAAACAGGCGAGCCGGTCGAGTGGGCCATACCGCTGCCGACCGACATGCAAGGCCTTCTCGAGGTGCTGGCTGAGGACCTCGCCGAACATGCCGATGACTGAGGCGAAGTTTATCTTTCCGGACTGGCCGGCCCCGGCCTGTGTCCATGCCGCCTCGACCACGCGCCGGGGCGGCGCCAGCACCGCCCCCTATGACAGTTTCAACCTCGCGACCCACGTGGGGGATACGCTGCAGCACGTGCAACAAAATCGCCAGCAGTTGCGTGAGGCCCTGCAACTGCCTGACGAACCGGCCTGGCTGGAGCAGGTGCACGGCGTCGAGGTGGTCGAGGCCGGTGGATCGATCCCAGGCGTGGCTGATGCCAGTATCAGCACGGAACGTGGCAATGTCTGCGCCGTCATGACCGCCGACTGCCTGCCGGTATTGATGTGTGATCGACAGGGCCGTGGCGTGGCCGCGGCCCATGCCGGTTGGCGCGGCCTGGCCGGGGGAGTGATCGAGGCCACGGCTGAGCGGCTTTGCCGTAGGTTGGCCTGTGATGCCGATGCCTTGCTGGTCTGGCTGGGGCCGGCAATCGGCCCACAGGCCTTTGAGGTCGGTGACGAGGTGCGTGATGCCTTCATGCGGATTGATACCAGCGCCGGGCAGGCCTTTATCGCCCACCGCCCGGGCCACTGGCTGGCCGATATCTATTTGCTGGCCCGCCAGGCCCTGCAACGTCAGGGTATCGAGGCCGTGTATGGCGGTGGGCGCTGTACCTACAGTGAGGCGGAGGACTTTTTCTCGTTTCGCCGCAATCCGCGCACCGGTCGTATGGCCAGTCTGATTTGGTTGTCTGAATGAGCCGGTTGGCCGATTACGCCCATAGGCCCGCTTCGGTGATTCGGGTATGATGCGCGCAAGTTTCCCGAGGCATACGAAAACCCCATGAGTTTACTGACCTGGATCATCCTCTTCTGTCTTGTCGGCGGCCTGCTTAGTGTGCTGGCCGCAGCGCTGTTTTTGCTCATCCCCGGCAAGCAGCGGCAACGCCTGCTACCGCACATGGTCAGCTACGCCATCGGCGCCCTGCTCGGTGCGGCCTTCCTCGCCTTGCTGCCGCATGCCGTCGAATACCCCGGGGTGGGTGATGTGCACAAGGTGACCTTTACCGTGCTCATCGGGCTACTCGGCTTCTTCCTGCTGGAAAAGATGGTGCTGTGGCGTCATTGCCATGCCCAGGATTGTGAGGTACATGGCGAGGAGCACGGGCATAGCCACAGCCTTAATCAGGGTGAGGATACCGCGCGTGGCATGATGATCCTGATCGGCGATGGCATGCACAACCTTGTCGACGGGGTGTTGATCGCCGCGGCCTTTCTCACGGATTTTCACCTCGGTGTCGTCACCAGTATCGCCGTGGCCACACACGAGATCCCGCAGGAGCTGGGTGATTTCTCCATTCTGCTGCACAGTGGTTACAGCCGTATGAAGGCCCTTATCTTTAACGTCCTCGCCAGTCTGACGACGGTGATCGGTGGTGTTGCGGCCTACTATAGCCTGCAGTATACGCAAGGTGCGGTGCCCTATGTGCTGGCCGTGGCGGCGGCCAGCTTTATCTATATCGCCGTTGCCGACCTTATCCCCGGGTTGCACCGTCGTACCGAGGCCCGTGTGACCCTGCAACAGATCGTCCTGATCTCCCTCGGTGTGATAACTATTTATATGGCGCACTCAACCCTGCATTGAGGCAAGTTTGCTGAAATAGCGTTGTCAGGCGGCATTGTGCATAATAAGTAACGACCGCTAATAATTATAATTCAGGGAGTTCACAATGAACGATACTGTCTCTAGCCCTTCAGCAGGCACTGCAAAAATTATTTACATCCTGTATCTGGTGAATGTCGTCGTGCCTTTTACTGGGCTTGTCGGCGTCATCATGGCATACCTGCATCAACAAGATGCCGATGCGGTGCTGAAAACCCATTATCGTTTTCAGATACGGACTTTCTGGATTGGGCTGCTATATACCTTTATTGGTGCGTTACTGCTATTTATCCTGATTGGTTATCTCGTCTTGTTGTTTTATGTGGTTTGGTTGATCGTTCGCTGTATCAAGGGTATGCAGGCACTGGATAAAGGTGAGGCGCATCCGAAACCGGCCAGCTGGATGTTTGGTTAAGTTCACCCGCCTCGACTCGTCTTCATTGCCCTGAAGCCAGCACATGTCAGCCGGCCCCAGTTATCTCTCTCGTCTGTTTATCACGCTGGCTTCTCTGCCACTATTCAAGTCACGCCTCTGGCGCTGGTGGTATAACTTGCTGGCACGCCATGACAAGGCAGCTGAATTATTGTTCATGAATTACGGTTATGCCGAGGAACAGGATGGGGGTTTTGTCCTGCAACCGGCTGACATGCCATATCGTTACTCGATCCAGTTATACCGTCATGTGCTTGAGGGTGTTGAGGTTGAGGGAAAGGATGTGGCCGAGGTGGGCAGTGGTCGTGGCGGCGGCGCCTCCTGGCTGGCGCGTTACCTGAAACCGCATCATGTCACGGCTATTGATTTATCCCCCGAGGCGATCGCGTTTTGCAATGCACATTATCATTTACAGCAGTTGTCTTTCCGGCAAGGCAGTGCCGATGCGCTGCCGCTACCAGCAGGTAGCCAGGATGTCATACTCAATGTCGAGTCTTCGCACTGTTATCCTGACATGGCCGCGTTTATTGCCGAGGTGCGGCGTGTCTTGAGGCCGGGGGGTGTCTTGGCCTTTTGTGACCTGCGTGCGGTAACGGAAAGTGATGCCCTGATAAGGCTATTTCGGGGCAGTGGCCTGGTACTGGAGGTCAACCGTGATATCAGTGCCTATGTTTTGCGCGCACTGGAGAGGATGAGTGATGAACGCAAGCAGGCGATATCGCAGCGTGTGCCGTCCTGGCTGCATGCGGCGCTGGAGGATTTTGTGGCCCTGAAGGGGACGGTGTTATATGAAGGCCTGCGTAGCGGTGACATCGTTTATATGAGTTGCCTGTTGCGCAAGCCGGGCCAAAAACCCGAACGACAAGAGGAATAAACCATGATCGACTGGAATGAACGTTTTGCGGAACCCGGTCATGCCTATGGCACTGCGCCGAATGATTTTTTACGCGAGTGGTCGGCACGCGTGCCGACTGGCAGGGTCTTGTGTCTTGCCGAGGGGCAGGGTCGCAACGCGGTGTATATGGCGCAGCAAGGTTATGAGGTTACCGCTGTGGATGCCTCGTCGGTCGGTCTGGCCAAGGCGCGCGAACTGGCAAGGCAACAGGGGGTGAGTATTGAAACCTGCCATGTGGACCTGGATGACTTTGTTATTGAGGCCGATCACTGGCAGGGTATTGTCTCGGTGTTTTGTCATGTGCCGGCGGCGCTTCGCCGTCGCCTGCATGCCGCTGTGGTGGCCGGCCTGGCACCGGGCGGCATGCTGATCCTCGAGGCCTATACGCCTGCGCAGATCGCCCTGAATACCGGTGGGCCGCGTGACCCCGCCTTGTGCATGCAAGCGGATGAGTTGCGTGAAGAACTGGATGGCCTGCGAATACTTCATGCGCTTGAAACAGAACGTGAACTTGTTGAAGGCAAATACCATCATGGTATCGGCGCAGTAGTACAGTTCGTGGCAGTAAAGGAGTAGTTTCTAATTTGATTTTGTTGGTGACTGCGGCCACCATGTAAACCACACAGAATAGTGCAGGAGAAACACCCATGAGCCACTGGTATATGCTGACCCTGGTCGGGGAAGACCGCCCCGGCATTGTCGCCAAACTCACGCATGCCCTGTTTGAAGGCGGCTGCAACCTCGGTGAGGCCTCAATGATGCGCCTCGGTGGTAACTTCACCATCATGCTCATGGTTCGCTTTGATGGTCGTGTCAAGCAACTCACCGAACTGGTTAACCCGGTCGCCGAATCGCTGGGTCTGCACCTGCATGTGGATGCGATCAAAGGTGGCCTGCATAAGCACCTTGCGCCGGATGTACGTATTACGGTTTATGGGGCGGACCGTCCCGGCATTGTCTCCGAGGTTACCGGTGCCCTGGCCGAGGCCGGTCTGCATATTCTCGACCTGGAGTCTGATGTCGCCGGCAGTGAAGACGCCCCCATTTACATCATGCATATCGAAGGCCATGCCGCAGAAGGCGTAGACAGTCTGCGTGCCGCGCTCGATGTGGTGAAGACACGCGGTGTCGAGGCCAAGCTTTCTGAAATCGATACCCTGATCGGTTAATGGCAGGTTGGCATGGCGATCCTCGATATCCTTGTCTATCCCGAACAGGCCCTGAAGCAGGTCAGCGAAGCGGTGACAGACTTCGATGACGACTTGCGTCAGTTCGTTGCCGACCTGGATGAGACACGCCTGCAGGCGCCGGGCTGTGTCGGTATCGCCGCCCCCCAGGTGGGGCGTTTCCAGCGCGTGGCGATCGTCGATGTCTCCGCTAACCCGAAACACAAAAGCAATGGCCTGATCCTCCTGATCAATCCGGAGATTGTCGCCTGGGAAGGGTTTGTGAAAGGCCGTGAGGGCTGTCTGTCGGTACCCGACTATACAGGTAATGTCATGCGTGCCGAGAAGATCACGCTGGAGACACAAGACCCGGAGGGCAATACCCGGCAATACCAGTGCGAGGGTTTCGAGGCACGTGCCGTGCAACACGAGATCGATCACCTCGATGGTTTATTATTTCTGGACCGGCTGGTCAGCCGTCGTAAGGACCTCTTCCCGCGCAAGGTCTATAAAAAATAAGTGCCCATGGATGGTGACGAATGAATGGCTATGCACAAGTTCTTCTGATTCTCATTCTGATTGTTCTTATCATTCTCATTGGCTTGTTCATCCTCGGTGAATCGGCCAACGAGGTCGATTGGGGGCACCCGTGGCTGAACCGCATAGATGGGCTGAATCGTATCCTCTGTCGTCGTTTTCATCACCTGCAGCATAATGACATCGCCTTGCCGGAAACGGGTGGGGCCTTGCTGGTGTGTAATCACGTCTCGGGGCTTGACCCGCTATTGATGATCGCGGCCTGCAGGCGGCCACTGCGTTTTTTGATCGCGCGTGAAGAGTATGAACGCCCTGGCCTGCACTGGTTATTAAAAGAGGTGGGTTGTATCCCGGTCGATCGCAAGGGCCGCCCGGAGCAGGCCCTACGCGAGGCGCTGCGTGTGCTGCAACAGGGCGAGGTGGTGGCCCTGTTTCCGCACGGTCATATCCATCTGGATAGCGATCCACCACGACGTCTAAAGGGCGGGGTGATCTGGCTGGCGCAGCAGACCGGCGCACCGATTATCCCCCTGCGCCTTGACGGGGTCAGCGGGGAAGGGCGGACCGTCTCAGCGGTGTTTATGCCCAGCCGTGCCCGTCTGCAAGGTTTTGGACCACTGGATTGTGCCGGCGAAGACGGCCAGGCTTGTCTGCAGGAGATCGCTGCCTATTTAGAAGGAAAAGGTATAGAAGGCGGGGCAAAATAGCCGGTGGGACTTGAAATTATGTATAACTGCCCCACTTTGAGAGTAGATTAACACTTCATGGCGGAGAGATGTTCTGATGCGGATGGATAAATTTACCAGTAAGTTCCAGGTTGCCCTTGCCGATGCGCAAAGCCTTGCCGTCGGCCGTGACCACCAGTTTATCGACCCCTTGCACCTGATGACGGCCCTGCTTGATCAAGAGGGTGGCTCGGTCCGCCATCTGCTCATGCAGGCAGATGTGAATGTGAACCTGTTGCGGTCACATCTCGGCGAGGCACTCGACAAATTACCGCAGGTACAGGGTGCCGAGGGTGACCTGCACATCTCCAATGACCTTGGTCGCCTGCTTAACGTCTGTGACAAGTTGGCCCAGCAACGCAAGGATCAATACATCTCCAGTGAGCTGTTTATTCTCGCCGCACTCGACGACAAGGGTCCGCTGGGTGAACTGTTACGCAAGGCCGGTGCCAGCAAGTCGGCACTCGAGAAGGGCATTGATAACATGCGTGGTGGACAACAGATAGATGACCCGAATGCAGAAGAGCAGCGTCAGGCACTGGAGAAATACACCATAGATGTCACCGAGCGTGCTGAACAGGGCAAGCTGGACCCGGTCATTGGTCGTGATGATGAGATCCGCCGTACTATCCAGGTGCTGCAACGCCGCACCAAGAATAATCCCGTGCTCATCGGTGAACCCGGTGTCGGCAAGACCGCCATCGTTGAAGGTCTCGCCCAGCGTATCGTCAACGGTGAGGTGCCGGAAGGCATCAAGGGCAAGCGCCTGCTATCGCTCGACATGGGCGCGCTGATCGCCGGTGCCAAGTTCCGTGGCGAATTTGAGGAACGTCTCAAGGCCGTGCTCAATGACCTGTCCAAACAGGAAGGTCAGGTCATCCTGTTTATTGATGAGCTGCATACCATGGTCGGTGCCGGTAAGGCCGAGGGTGCCATGGATGCCGGTAACATGCTCAAACCCGCGTTGGCACGTGGTGAACTGCACTGCGTCGGCGCGACGACACTGGATGAATTCCGTCAGTACATTGAAAAGGATGCTGCACTCGAACGACGTTTCCAGAAGGTGCTGGTCGATGAGCCGAGTGTCGAGGACACCATCGCCATCCTGCGTGGGCTGAAAGAAAGATACGAGGTCCATCACGGTGTCGATATCACCGACCCGGCGATTGTCGCCGCAGCGACACTCTCGCACCGTTACATTACCGACCGTAACCTGCCGGACAAGGCCATTGACCTCGTCGATGAAGCCGCTAGCCGTATCCGTATGGAGATCGACTCCAAGCCCGAGACGATGGATAAACTCGAACGCCGTCTGATCCAGCTCAAAATTGAACGCGAGGCCATGAATAAGGAAACCGATGCCGCTTCCAAGCAGCGCCTGTCGGTACTGGAGACCGAGATCACAGAGCTGGAACGCGAATATGCAGACCTCGAGGAGATCTGGAAGTCGGAAAAGGCCGCCCTGCAGGGCACACAGCACATTAAGGAAGAACTCGAACGTGCGCGCATTGAGATGGAAACTGCGCAGCGCGCCAATGACCTGGCACGCATGTCCGAATTGCAGTACGGGCGTATTCCTGAGTTGGAAAAACAACTGGATATGGCCAGTCAGGCCGAGATGCAGGACACCAAGTTGTTGCGTAACAAGGTCAGCGATGAGGAGATCGCCGAGATCGTCGCTGCCTGGACGGGGATCCCGGTCACCAAGATGCTTGAGGGTGAACGTGACAAGCTGCTACGTATGGAAGATGAAATCGGTGCCCGTGTCGTCGGTCAGGCCGAGGCCGTGTCGGCCGTGTCGAATGCCATTCGTCGTTCTCGGGCCGGTCTTTCGGACCCGAACCGGCCAAATGGTTCCTTCCTGTTCCTGGGCCCGACCGGTGTCGGCAAGACCGAACTGACCAAGGCCCTGGCCGAATTCCTGTTTGATACCGAGGATGCGATGGTCCGCATCGATATGTCTGAGTTCATGGAAAAACATTCGGTGGCGCGCCTCATTGGCGCCCCACCAGGCTATGTCGGTTACGAAGAGGGTGGTTACCTGACCGAGGCCGTGCGCCGCAAGCCTTACTCCGTGATCCTGCTCGACGAGGTCGAAAAGGCCCATGCCGATGTCTTCAATGTACTGTTGCAGGTGCTTGACGACGGACGTCTCACCGATGGCCAGGGGCGTACGGTGGACTTCCGTAACACGGTGATCGTTATGACCTCGAACCTGGGTAGCCAGATGATCCAGGAGATGGCCGGTGCCGATGATTATGACGCCATGAAACAGGCCGTGATGGAGGTCGTGGGTCAGCACTTCCGTCCCGAGTTCATCAATCGCGTCGATGAATCGGTTGTCTTCCACCCGCTCGGCAAGGAGCAGATCCATGCGATTGCCGATATCCAGATCGACTACCTGCGTCAGCGTCTGCAGGAGCGCGATATGGCCATTGAACTCAGTGATGCCGCACTGGATCGTATTGCCGAGGCTGGTTTCGACCCGGTCTATGGGGCACGTCCACTGAAGCGGGCCATTCAGCAGCAATTAGAGAACCCGCTTGCCCAGGAGATCCTGGCCGGTAACTTTGGCCCGGGTGACCTGATCAAGGTCGACGTTGAAGACGGCATGATCAGTTTCTCCAGGCATAAAAACGAGCAGGCCATCAGCGCGGCTTAAGGTTGTTATAAAAACCCAACGCAGAGACGCAAGTCCGCAGAGACAATCAAAAAGATAGACGGCTATATTCATCATGTCTTTGCGTCCGCTGCGTCTTCGCGCCTCTGCGTTGGGCCTTTAATTCATTAATCCCTTTTTTTTCCTCTATACTGCTGGCATGAATACACCTCCAACAGTACAGGCCGTATTGCTCGTCGCCAGCGGTTGCGCCTTTTGCCCGCAGGTGCATGCCAGCCTTGAAGCACTCCAGCAACAGGGTCGGCTTTCGGCTCTCGAGGTCATCGATATCGCCGAACAACCAGAGCGTGCACAGGAATATGGTGTGCGCAGCGTGCCGTGGTTCAAGCTCAACGAACTCGAATTTGATGGTGTCTATACCCCCGCCGAACTGGCACAGTGGGTAGACATTGCAGCCAGCCCCGCTGCGGTGACGGAATACCTCGATCACCTGCTCGGTGACGGTCAGTTGAACAAGGCCGAGCATTACCTGCATCGTCACCCGCAGCATGTGCTGACACTGTTGCCATTGATTACGGATGAGGGGCGTCGTATTAATGTGCGCATCGGTGTCGGTGCGGTACTGGAGGGGCTGTCTGAAAACACCGACCTGTCTACATTGGTCGAGCCGCTGGGTCGACTGACAACACATGCCCAGGTCAGTACCCGTGTAGATGCCTGCCATTATTTATCATTAACACGAAGTGTTGACGCGGTCGCGTACCTGCAGGCAGCATTGAAAGACAATAATGCGGAAGTTAGCGCAACGGCAAGAGATAGTCTGGATGAACTCGAGGGGGCTGAATGGCCGCGGTAAAACAGAAAAAAAATGTGATTGACAGCTTTGACTTCAAAGCGGGTCGTAGCCTGGCCGGCAAGTATGAGGTACTGGCCTGTCTGGGCAAGGGCTGGGAGGGTGAGGTCTATCATGTTATTGAGACACGTACCGGCATTGAGAGGGCGGTTAAGTTTTTTTACCCGCAACGCAATGAACGCGACAAGTCGGTAAGCTTTTACGCGACCAAGTTGCATAAACTCCGTCATTGTCCGATTCTGATCCAATATCATACTCAGGATACGATTCGTTACCTGCAGCAGGATGTGACCTTTCTGGTTTCGGAATATGTTGAGGGTGAACTGCTGAGTGCCTTCATCGATCGCCAGCCCGGTAAGCGTCTGCAGGCATTTCAGGCCATCCATTTATTGCATGCGCTGGTCTCGGGTATCGAGATGATTCATGGTTACGGTGAATACCATGGTGACCTGCACACGGATAACGTCATCCTCATGCGCTATGGTCTGGGTTTTGAACTCAAATTGATTGATATGTATCACTGGGGGGCCATGCGTCGCGAAAACATCCATGATGATATCTGCGACCTGGTGCGTATTTTTTATGATGCGGTGGGTGGTAAAAAGCATTACGCCAAGCAGCACCCTGTGGTGAAGGACATCTGTTGTGGCCTGAAGCGAAACCTTATTCTGAAAAAATTCCGTTCTGCAGCAGAATTGCGGGAACACATCGAAACACTGGAATGGTAATACAGGGGTCACACTATGGCTGAGTCACTGACACTACTTGAAGCCGAAATGGATGAACCGGATGTGCATCGCTTTGCCGGCATGCAGGTCGTGGTGTATTCCAACAAGGCCCCCGACAAGCAAGGGGTGAATGAGGATGCCATCGGCATCTTCACCACCGGTGCACGCCAGGCCGTGATGGCCGTCGCCGATGGCGCCGGCGGGCAGCGCGCCGGGTCGCAGGCCTCGGCGATGGCGATTAATTGTCTGCGTGAAGCCTTGCAGGGCAAGGAGGGCGATACCCGCACCGCGATCCTCGATGCCATTGACACCGCGAATACGAAAATCTGTGCACAGGGCGCGGGGGCAGCTACCACACTGGTCGTGCTCGAGCTGTTTAATGGTCACGTGCGCCCTTATCACGCGGGGGATTCGGTGATCCTGATTACCGGTCAGCGTGGCCGCCTGCGCCTGTGCACCGTCGCGCACTCACCGGTCGGCTATGCTGTCGAGTCAGGTATGCTAGATGAACATGAGGCCATGCACCATGATGAACGGCACCTGGTCTCGAATATGCTGGGCATGCCGGAGTTGCGCGTGGAAATGGGCACTGAGATCGCCCTGGCGGCACACGACACCGTGGTGATCGCCAGTGATGGTTTGTTTGATAACGTGCACATAGATGAGTTGATCGAGCTGGTGCGTTGTGGGCCACTGGAAAAGGCCGCGCGCAATCTTCTCACCATGGTCAACGCGCGTATGCAGGAGGCCTCGGCCGAACAGCCGAGTAAACCGGACGATCTGAGTTTTATCCTGATGCGTCGTCGTTGATATTACGGCACTGCAGCAGTGATGATGGCTTCAAGCAAGCCCTCGACTGCCTTGATTGAGGCCTGAGATTCAGGGCTGCCTACCGGCGTTGGCCGACGGTAGGAGACATAGGTGATATTGTCATCATCGGGCAGAGCATAGACGGTAATGATATAGGGGCAGAAGACGATATTGTGCGGGTCGGCCTCCATGGTCGCGCGGGATATGGTGGAACTGCAGAACTCGATCGCCTCGGCATGTGCAAAGACCTGTTTGCTTGCACCAACATCGGAAGCGGTGCGTGCCAGCATGTTACCGATATGCGAGATGTTGTTGATCTTGATACCACGTTCGGCAATGGCATTTTTTATATCATCCAGCACGTACTCATAAGGACTTTCAATCCGGCGCATCGACATGTGTACATACGGATCCATCTCGCTTGCCTGTCCGGCGGTTTCACTGCTGTTATTATTGGCCACGTCACAGGCAGTCAATATGAGGCCAAGACAGGTAAGCATGCCCATGTAGATGAGGTTACGTGCATAAGTCATATGTTAGATCCTTATTCGGAGGTTTTCTCAAGCTGGCGCTTGGTCAATTCATTGTCAGCAGTACCGGCAACTTCAGGAAATTCATCCTGCGTCAGTTTTTTTAAGGTTGCAATCGAGGTGTTCCAGTTTTTTGCGACCTCAAGACGGATATCGGGCAGCGGGTCAGCGGCGAGAATATCCATCACCGCGGCGCTGCAATATTCATAGCGGGCAACAACACTACGCACTACCGGGTCCTGGTCACGGGCCAGTAACTGGTGACTATTATCCGCTGTTGCCGTATTGGTGACAACGGCAATTCTTACCCGTTGATCACGGTCTTGCGCAAGCTGGTGGAGTAATTCCGACGGGCTACGCCGGTTGGCCGCAATGGCGCGGCGCACTTCCCAGGCGGGGTCATTGGCCAGTTGTTGTAATTGTCCTGCTGGGGTCTGCGGGTTACGGGCCAGTCGTGCGCGCTGCTCAGTATCTCCGGCAAACAGAACAGGAGACAGACCAAGGCTGCCGCAAACAATCGTGGTTAACAGAAGTTTATGCAGGTTGTGTAGCATCATCGGACTCCGGAAAACGCAAAATAAGGTCTTTAAGGCTGTTATCTTCCAAAGATGAGACCATCGCATGTTCGGTTCGTTCCGTGACAAACATGCTGGCGACGCGTGCGCCTTCATGTCCGCAAGTGGTGATGGCGGTCTTCTCACCGCGGGCGGCATGCAGGATATCAATGAGCTTGATGGAATCGGTTTCACGGGCGGGTAGCCAGATTTTCCCATTTCCGGTGGTCTTGCCCAACAAGCCCGCCTCGGCAAAACTGTGCAGCAGGCGACTGACCTGTTCCGAGGGCCGGTTGAGTTCGGCGGCCAGCGCATTCAGGGTCCAGGCCGGTTTGCCCTTGTGAAAATGCAGGGCAATGAGGTACATGATCTGGATGGCGAGCTGTTCGCGTTGTTTTTGTTCGAGACAGTTACACTCATTGGCGGAAGACAGGACGCGCGGGTGCTGGTGGTAAAAGGCCACATCGGCGCCGACCAGCAGGATGATCCAACCCAGGTACAACCAGATCATAAACAGTACGAGGATGGCAAAGCTCGAGTAGATCGCCGCATAATTGGCCGAAGACATGGCAAACGAGGCAAACAGCCAGCTGGTGGTTTCCCAGAACAGACCGGCGATAATTGCCCCGGTCAGTGCGGACTTTAATCGCACCTTGGTGTTGGGCATAAAGATATAAACAAAACAAAAGGCAATAATGATCAATAGATAAGGCAGGGTGCGACCTATCAAACCAATACCCTCTCCAAGAATGCTGATCGTCGAGAGTGACTGCACGATGGCCGAGCTTTTCACCGAGGCGCTAATACCAATGGCTGTGAACATCAATACCGGGCCGACCAGGATCACACTCAGGTAATCACTGAAGCGCCGACTCAGGTGACGGGCCTCCTCGACGCGCCAGATATAGTTAAAGGAACGTTCGATCTTTTGCAGCAGCGAGATCACGGTATAGAACAACAGCGCGATCCCCACCGAACCCAACACACCGACCTTGATGTTATCGACAAAGCCCATGATCTTTTCGCCGACCTCCAGCCCCTGCGGGCCCATGCGGCTAAGGAACTCAAACAACAGTGGTTTGACCTGATTGTGTACGCCGAAGGCCTTGAGTACCGAGAAGCTTACTGCCAGGAGGGGCACCAGGGAGAGGAGCGTGGTATAGACCAGACTCATGGCACGCAGGGTGAGTTGGCCCTCAAGCAGGTCGCGCAAGACGCCATAGGTTATACGCATGCTGGCCAGGCGCAGGCGGCCGAGTACGCTGCTTGGTCTCGAGTGACGAACCTGCTGTTCGATATAGTCGTGTATCTGTTTTTTAGTCTGGTTCATATTGTCACCGTGGTATGTGCATAAGAGACTGTCAGAAATGGAGAAAATTGCAAGTCAGTCGGAACTGTGACAGGCTTTTCAGAAAACTATCATCAGACCGGTTATATCTGTCTGCCGGTTATGTCGAAAGGAGTTGGCTATGCGGGTAACGAGAAAAAAATGCTTCCTGATACTGCTATTCGGCATGTTCTCGGGGCCGGTTTATGCGCTGTCTCTCGGTGAGATAAAAGTGGCCTCGGCGCTTAATCAGCCCTTGCAGGCAGAGATCCCCCTTTATGATAACGACCCCGTTAGCCTGCTTGATGCCGAGGTCGGGCTGGCCAGCCATGCGGTGCATGCGCAGGCCGGTATCGACAAGTCGCATATGCTGAACCGCATTCGTTTCAAGGTGGTACGCAATGTGGATGGCCAGTTTGTGATCCGTCTGACCTCGCAGCAGCCGGTACGGGAGCCGGTAATGGAATTTGTGCTTGAGGTGAGTAACCGCAATGGCCACCTGCGCCGCAGTTATGCGCTGCATCTCGACCCACCGCGTTTTTGAAGACCCCGCTAGTTATAGTGACTGGGCAGGATAATACCCAGCAACTCATCAAACTCTGGTCCGGCCTCGCGCAGCACCTCATCCATCACCGAGGCATCCAGCCCGCTGAGCTGCCAGGCAATCGGGTCGACGTGGTGCAGTGCGTTGTCGTCCTCGTGGTCTTCGGCGATGTGGGTAAACGCGGTGGCGATATGGATGATCGCTGCATCCAGTGGGCTTTGCCGGGCCAGGCCGGGTTGGTGGTGACCGTTCACGGCATCCTGCAGGCCTTCCGGTAAACCCCATTTTTTCAGCAATTCGCTACCGATATCCGTGTGGTCAAAACCCAGTTGTATTTGTTCAATGACGTGTAAGGCCTGACCACTTTCGTGCACCGTATCCAGGACCTTGCGGGCCAGGTCGGCACGGCTCACACACAGGGCGAGCAGGCCAATATCATGCAGTAGCCCGGCAATAAACAGGCGCTCGGGGTGGAGTACATGACAGCGTTTGGCAAGCAGGCGGGCAACGACCCCGCAATAGACACTGTGTCGCCAGAACGAGGCCATGTTGAAAAATTCACCGGGGATCTTCGGGAAGGTCATTATTGAAGACGTCGCCAGTACCAGAATGAGCAGTTCACTGGTGCCGATCACGGAGATGGCACGTTCGAGGCTGGTAATGCGGCCGCTAAAGCCATACATGGAGCTGTTGGCGATCTTCAGCAGGCGCGCGGTCAGGTCTGCATCCTGGGCGATGAGGCGTGCAATATCGGAAATATTCTTGCGTGGGTCTTCGAGCAATTCATTCAGACGATGACAGACCTCGGGCAGTGAAACCAGCCGGTTAACGTCTTTAACGATTTCCGCAGCATCCATAGTGGTCAGTAACAAAAGGGATTGTCCATTATATAGCCGCATGCACCGGCTAAACTTGAGGGTTTTATTTTGGCGGACCGGTTAACGACTACCACCGCCAGAGACCTTTAACAGCAGGCGATCCAGCCAGCGATAAGGCAATAGACGGCGCAGGGTGCCGAACAGGTAGGTCGGGAAGGTGACATAGTAACGGACCTGTGGGCGTTTGCTCTCCAGGGCATGGATGACGCGTCTGAGCACGGCCTCGGGCGGCAGGGTGAAGGGTGCGGCATCTCCCTCTTTTTGCAGGCGTTCTTCCATGGCCGCATAGTGCTCGCGGTAAACACTGTTTTCCGCATCGATGTGTTTTTTGAAGGCAGCATGCGCATTATCACGAAATTTGCTGCGAATAGGCCCGGGCTCGATCAGCGAGACATGAATATTCGTGCCCGCCAGTTCCAGTCGCAGGGTATCTGCCAGGCCCTCGAGGGCAAACTTGCTGGCGTTATAGGCACCCCGCAAGGGCAGGACGACAAGACCGAGCACGGAGCTGTTCTGGATAATGCGGCCACCGCCCTGTTGGCGCATCACCGGGATGAGTTTGCGAGTCAGGGCATGCCAGCCAAACAGGTTGGTCTCAAACTGGGCGCGCAGGGCCTCACGGCTCAGGTCTTCCACGGCACCGGGTTGCTGATAGGCACCGTTATTAAACAGGGCGTAGAGTGTGCCGCCGGTGCGGGAGAGGATTTCTTCAACGGCCTCGTCGATCGAGTCATCATCGCTGACGTCTAGCACCAGTGCCTCGAGGCCTCGCTCGGTGAGCCTCTCGACATCGGCGAGGCGGCGGGCCGTGGCAAACACGCGGTAGCCACGTTGTTGCAGACCCTCGGCAACGCACAGGCCAATACCACTCGAGCAACCGGTAATGAGTATGCTTTTGTTATTGCTGTTCATGCCTGGAGTATAACGAGGCCAGACCTGATCAGGCCAGCAGCACCGCGACAATACCGGTGATAAAGATACCGTCAAAGGTCCCGGCACCACCGATTGAGGCAATGGGTGTGCCCAGCGTACGAATGTCCTTGAAACGCAACAGGTCGGCGCCGAGCAAGACCCCCAGGGTGCCACTGACATAGGCCAGTACCGGGCTGTGTTCCGGGGCCAGTAACAGGGCCACCAGGGCGGCGCTGATCGGTGCAATAAAGATTGGCATACCAATACCTATGCCCGGCAGGGGCCGACTGATGAAACGGCAAATCAGGGTGATGATAAGGGTGGCTATGACGATGGTGAAAAAATCCACACCGCGGGTCAGGACCAGGTAAACACTAAACAGGCTGGGCACGATCGCGCCGCCGACGTTGACGGCGATCAGGGTGCGGCCTTTGAACTCGGGCATGGCCTTGTGTAACAGCTGACGGTAAATATCCGGCACCGGCGCGGCCTGTTTGGCATCACTGCGGATGCTGAACAAGGGCAGGTTGATCAGGCTGCCGAATAACGAGGCGAATAACAGCAGGTAGGCCCCTTGTTGGGTCAGCCCGAGCTTATCAAAGGCGATACGCAGGATGCCGATCTGGACGATGGTGATAAAAAATATCAGGAAGGCAAAGGCCAGGCCGAATTGCAGGGGGGCGGGTTGATGGTTCACGGTGTGGTCGCCTTGGCGGCTGTGGTGGCCTCGCCGCGATCCTGTTGTTGCAGTTCCCACATGTGGGCATAACGGCCCTGGGCGGCCAGCAGTTCCTTGTGGGTACCGCGCTCAACAATATGCCCCGCATCCATGACCAGGATCTGGTCGGCATCGACGACGGTTGAAAGTCGGTGTGCGATCACCAGCGTGGTGTGGTCTTCTGCGACCTCGTGTAGGGCCTCGAGGATGGTTTGCTCCGAGGCGGAATCGAGGCTCGAGGTTGCCTCGTCGAAGACGAGTATCTTGGGATTTTTTAAAATGGTGCGTGCGATCGCCACACGTTGTTTCTCGCCACCGGAGAGTTTCAGGCCGCGTTCACCGACGACAGTCTCATAGCCATCGGGCAGCGACTGGATAAAGTGATCGATGTGGGCGAGTTCCGCGGCACGGATGATCTCTTCACGTGTCGCCTCCGGGTTGGCATAGGCGATGTTGTAATACAGGCTGTCATTAAATAGCACCGTATCTTGCGGCACGATACCAATGGCCCGGCGCAGACTTAGTTGGGTGACGTCGCGCACGTCCTGGCCATTAATGAGGACGCGGCCCTCATCGACATCATAAAAACGGAACAGCAGCCGTGACAGGGTCGACTTGCCGGCCCCGCTTTGTCCCACAACGGCGAGCTTTTGCCCGGGGCGAATAGTGAAATCAATATCACTGAGGATCTCGCGCTCAGGCGTATAATGGAAACTGACGTGCTCAAAACGGATCTCACCGTCACCGACATCCAGTTCCGTCGCTGTCTCGCTATCTTCAATCTCGGGTTTCTCGTCGATGATGCGGAACATGAGTTCCATATCGGAGAGGGCGTGTTTGAGCTGGCTGTAAACAATGCCAAGAAAGCCGAGCGGGATGAATAACTGGATCAAAAAGGCATTCACCAGCACCAGGTCACCGAGGCTCATCGAGCCATCGATCACGCCCTGGCTGGCAAGAAACATGATCGCAGTGACGGCACTGGTGATGATGGCGGCCTGGCCGAAGTTTAGTGAAGACAGCGTGGTCTGGCTCTTTACCGCCGCATCTTCCCACTCACCGATGGTCTTGGTGTAACGCCGCATCTCGTGGGCCTCATTACCAAAGTACTTTACCGTCTCGTAATTGATCAGGCTGTCGATGGCTCGCGTGTTGGCCTGCGAGTCAGCACGGTTCATTTCAATGCGGTACTTCATGCGCCACTCGGTAATATAAAAGGTGAACAGCATGTAGGCGCCAACGCTGACGGCGGTAATGATCACAAACCAGATATCGTATTGATACAGCAGGATGCCGGTGATCAGGGTGATTTCCACCAGGGTCGGCAGGATACTGAAGACCAGATAATTCAGCAGCGAACTGACCGCGCGGGTGCCGCGGTCGATGTCGCGTGAGATCGCACCGGTCTTGCGGTCGAGGTGAAAGCGCAGCGAGAGGTTGTGCATGTGGCCAAGGACATTGCAGGCGACCTTGCTCATGGCGCCGTGGCGCACACGGGCGAACACGGCATCGCGCACCTCGTTAAATAGGGAGCTGGACAGGCGCAACAGCCCATAGGTGAGCAGCAGCACAACGGGCAAGACCAGTTGTTGCCCCTCGGGTTGGTCCAGGACGTCAACAATTCCCTTCAGTGCCAGAGGCACGGCGACATTCGCGCCCTTGGCCAGGATCAGGGCCAGCAGGGCCAGTAATACACGGCCGCGGTAGTCCCAGAGGTAGGGGAGCAGGGCGCGAATTGTATTCACGTCATTTCGATCATCTGTGGGGAGGCGCGTGGCCCGACCGCCGTATAACATCATCCCATTCCTTCATTACGTGCCCGGGCATTGTACCGAAATGCCGGGACCGTGGTAGCGACAACCGCCGCGGCAGGGTATTTATCCGGCTGTCAGGCAAGATCAAACAGGTTTGTGGGCAAAACTTCGTTATAATTGGCCGTGACAGGCTCGCCGGGAGCGAAACCCTGCGTTGAAAAGCGGATAGGCCGCCCCCATAAACCCCGAACACGGGAAGAGTGATAATTTTTGTTGGACAGGAATAAACCATGCCGATTTATGAATACGCGTGTACTGAGTGCGGCCACACGATGGAGGCCTTGCAGAAAATGAGTGATGCCCCGCTGACGGATTGCCCGGTGTGTGGCAAGGCTACACTACAAAAGCAGATATCCGCGGCCGGTTTTCGCCTCAAGGGCGGCGGCTGGTATGAGACCGATTTCAAGAGTGGTGGTAAGAAAAACGTCGCTGGCGACGGCAAGGCCTCAGGCGATAGCAAGACCTCGAGCAGTAGTAGTTAGGCCGGCCGTATGATTCGCCGTTACCTCATCGCCGGTCTACTCGTCTGGTTGCCGCTCGGTGTGACCCTGCTGGTCTTTAAGCTGCTGGTCGGGCTGGTCGAGAACCTGCTTGAACTGGTGCCGCCGGCCTACCACCCCGAGGCCCTGCTTGGGCTGGAGATCCCCTATCTCAATGTCATCCTGGCCCTGGTGGCCATGTTCATTGTGGTCGTGGTCACCGGGCTGCTGGCCGCCAACCTGTTTGGCCGTCAGCTGGTCGCCATGTGGGAGTCCCTGCTCGGGCGCATCCCGCTGGTACGGCCGATCTATCAGGGTGCCAAGCAGATCGCCGAGACCGTATTTTCCTCCTCCGGCAAGTCCTTCCGCAAGGTGCTGCTCATCGAGTACCCACGCAAGGGGCTATATACCCTGGCCTTCCAGACCGGCAGCAGTGCCGGTGAGGTACAGGAGCGCACCGGCGAGGAGGTCACCACGGTGTTTATCCCCACCACACCGAACCCGACCTCGGGCTTTATCATCCTCGTACCAACTAAAGATGTGGTCGAATTGGAGATGAGCGTCGACGAGGCGCTGAAAATGATCATCTCGCTGGGCATGGTCGAGCCGAAGTGGCCGATTGAAAAACCGCAGAAACTCCCGGCAGATATTGCATAACGGCCTGCAACCCCTTAAGATTCCGGCCCTTCACAAGGTCTGGGAAAAATCCAATGCGAACTCATTATTGCGGCCACGTTAACGAGAGCCTCATCGACTCCACGGTGGAGCTGTGCGGCTGGGTACACCGTCGTCGTGACCACGGTGGCGTCATCTTTATCGACCTGCGTGACCGCGAGGGCCTGGTCCAGGTCGTCATCGACCCGGACACCGAGGCCGCCTTTGCCAGTGCTGAGACTGCCCGTAGTGAGTATGTACTTCGCATAAAGGGCCTGGTACGTCACCGTCCTGAAGGCACCGTCAACGAAGACCTGGCCAGTGGCAAGATCGAGGTGCTGGGCAAGGAACTCGAGATCCTCAACACCGCCAAGACCCCGCCGTTCCTGCTCGACGAAGAGAGCGAGGTCCGGGAAGAGGTGCGCCTGCGTTACCGTTATATCGACCTGCGCCGTCCGGTCATGCTGCGCAACCTGCGCCTGCGCTCCGAGGTGACCCGTGCCCTGCGTGAACAGCTGGATGCCAACGGCTTTATGGATATTGAGACCCCGATCCTGACCAAGGCCACCCCGGAGGGCGCGCGTGACTACCTCGTGCCGAGCCGTACCCACAGTGGCGAGTTTTTTGCCCTGCCGCAGTCGCCGCAGCTGTTCAAACAGCTGCTTATGGTCTCCGGCATGGACCGTTATTACCAGATCGTGCGCTGCTTCCGTGATGAAGACCTGCGCGCCGACCGCCAGCCGGAATTCACCCAGCTCGATATCGAGACCTCGTTCATGGACGAGGAGGCGATTATGCAGATCAACGAAGACATGATCCGCAACGTCTTCGACCGCGTGCTCGGTGTGCAACTGGCCAAGCCCTTCCCGCGCATGACGCACGCAGAGGCCATCCGCCGCTTCGGTGTCGACAAGCCGGACCTGCGCATCCCACTGGAACTGGTCGATGTCGACGACCTCATGCAGGGTGTCGAATTCAAGGTTTTTGCCGGTCCGGCCGCCGACCCGGAAGGCCGCGTCGCCGCGCTGCGCCTACCCAAGGGCAGCGAGCTGTCGCGCAAGCACATTGATGATTACACCAAGTACGTCAGCATCTACGGTGCCCGGGGTCTGGCCTATATTAAGGTTAACGATATCGCCGCCGGTCGCGAGGGCCTGCAGTCACCGATCCTGAAATTCCTGCCCGATGCCACCATCGAGGGCATTATGCAGCGCACCGGTGCCGAGAACGGTGACCTGGTGTTCTTCGGTGCCGACAAGGCCCATATCGTCAATGAGGCACTCGGCGCCCTGCGTATCAAGCTCGGTCACGATACCGGCCTGGTTGAAGAGGGCTGGCGCCCGCTGTGGGTGGTCGATTTCCCGATGTTCGAGAAAGACCCGGCCAGCGGTCGCCTGAATGCCCTGCATCACCCCTTCACCGCGCCAAGTTGCAGTGTTGAAGAACTGCAGGCCGAGCCGGCCAAGGCCCTGTCGCGTGCCTACGATATGATCCTCAACGGCAGTGAAGTCGGTGGCGGCTCCGTGCGTATCCACGACGCCGAGATGCAGGCGACAGTATTTAAATTACTTGGTATTAGTGATGAAGAGGCCACCGACAAGTTCGGCTTCCTGCTCGAGGCCCTGGCCTACGGTTGCCCGCCACACGGCGGTATCGCCTTCGGCCTCGACCGCCTGGTTATGCTCATGGCCGGTGCCGATTCGATTCGTGAAGTCATGGCCTTTCCGAAGACGCAGAGCGCCAACTGTCTGCTCACCAATGCGCCGTCAGAGGTGAACGAGGCGCAGCTGAAGGAGTTGAGCCTGCGGATCAAGAAGCCGGTGAAGCAGGATTGATGATTTCGGATTGCTGAATGATGATTTGATGAGAGAGCCCGGCGTTGCCGGGCTTTTTTATTTTATTTTTTAATGCTCAAATTTGGTGATAAATCTGAAAATTTTATCCTCAATGAATTTTTATCTCATCAAAATTCAGTGCTGCGATGATGGCGTTGAGACGGCCTTGTTCACCAGTCTCTTGCGCGAGCGAGGAATTGTTATCGCCGGCGCTGCGGGCGGCGAGTTCGATTCGCTCGATGTATTGACGGTTGCACTCGGTGACGGTGTTCTTGAGCAGGTCGAGGATTTCAACAATGGCATCGGGTGACCTGACCCAGGCCTCGATAAAGAGGCCTTCCTCAGCCTTTATCTTCGGCGTCGAGGTGTGTTTGGCGAGCAGGCTGTTAAAGGCGTTGCACCAATCTGCGGGGGCCTTGTGTGTCAGTTTGAAATAAAGGTCGATGTAGGGTTCTTTGCGAATGATGGGCGGCCGTCTTTCGTCGATACCGATAATTCTTAGATCACTGATGCCTTCCACTGTCCTGATTCCTTTATGCGCCTGACTAGAGACATCGTAGCTGAAAAGCCCGTGCAACGCCCTTTATTCCGCTTATTTTGTTGCCCTTACGCTGATTAGCGGGAGAGGGGATGTCTGTGCCGGCAAGAAAATCCCGTCTGTTTGCCGTCGTAGGCGGTATAATCGCCACAATTGATATTAATACGGTGACCCCATGAAACTACTGATACGCAATCTGGCCACGAGCACCACTGAGAAGGCGCTTCGGGACCTGTTTGAGGGTTATGGTACCGTGCAGTCCTGCACGCTGGTCATGGATAAAGATACCGGCCATTCCAAGGGTTTCGGCTTTATCGAGATGCCCAGACCGGGTGAAGCCAAGGCGGCGATGAAAAACCTCAATGGCATGCTTGTGGACGACAGCATGATTCGGGTTAAAAAGGCCGAGTCGAAACAGAGTGGCGGCACGTAAAAGGTACTAGCTAACGTTAACGCGTCTTATAAGTCGCCAAAATTCTTGGTGGTCTTTTTGGCTTTCTTTGCCGCTTTCTTTTCTTTTGGGCTCAGGGCAGGTTGTTTCTTGTTCTCTTTATTGCTTTTTTGTTCTTTACTCATGATTTTCGCTCCAGGTAATTAGTGGGTAATCTTCAAGGTTAATGATGGTCTGACAATGCTTTACAAACTACTGAACATCAAAGGGTGTAGTCCGCATTGAATATTCCGCTATCGGGCAAGAGAAATGCCAAAGCTGGCGGGTAGGGTAGATACTCCACAGCCTACCATAAATGCTGAATAAAAGGGGCGTAGCCTTTATTCCCGTTCAGTATCGCCACGGCGTGATTCATGAGTACTTGTTTAGCCTATGGAAATAATTGCCCTCTGAAGCCGTTTATTTTGGCGAAACCGTGTAGGAGGCTACTGATACCACCAATATAGACTCCAGCCAGAAATAGCCACTTTTTTTGACCGGATTGAATTCTCCCGCACTTGCCCATACCCTATATTTTCATGCGTTACGTATTACACTCTCTGGTTAGTCACCTTGTGGTTGGGGCCCTCGCGGGATCTCTGTTGCTGTTGAGCACGTTCGCCCAGGCCGGGGCAGACAAGCTGCTAAAAAAATATGAGCAGATAGAAACCACTCTGCAAGATAACGTCTTCGGCCTTCCAGTGCATGTGGAGTCAAACGGCGATAACGGCACCATGCGTGGTGATGTCTTTGGTATTATCCCCCATGCCTTCAGCACCGTCCGCGATGCCCTCGGCACGCCGGCGAACTGGTGTGAAATGGTACCGAGACACCTGAATGTCAAGGCCTGCACCTATCGCCATCTTGACGGTGAGTGTCGTCTTACCCTCTACAGTGGCCGCAAGTTTTATGAGAAGGCGGATGATGTCTACTTGCTGGACTATCGTTACCAGCTGGGGGCCAAACAAAAGGATTATTTTTATATAACGCTTAATGCTGAAGAGGGACCACTCGATACCGGTAACTACTTAATTACAGCCGAGGCGATACCGCTTGGCGAGTCTTCTACATTTATCCACTTCAGTTACTCCTATGATCATGGTTTTATAACCGGCCTTGCCATGACAGGCTATTTCGCCACACTTGCCAGCGATAAAATCGGTTTTACCGTAGTCGACAAACATGATGATGGTGAACCGGTTTATGTGGATGGTGTTCGTGGGGTTATAGAGCGCAATGCCATCCGTTATTACTTTGTTATCCAGAGCTTTCTGGATACTTTGAGCACGCCAGAACGGGGGCGTTTCGAAGCGCGTCTCAATAACTGGTTTGACCTTACCGAGCGATACCACGCACAGCTATATGAAATGGATAAAAAGGATTACCTGAAATACAAACGCAATGAACGACAGGATCAGATACGCATGCAACTGGCCATCAACCAGACATCACACGCTCAGGGAGATAGTCTAGCCGCTAATGGCGAATGCCTGATGAATGGTTATCATTAGCTGCCTGCCTGTATCGACAAGGTGTGATTCATGAATGCCTCTCAGTGAGATCAAGTGGACAGATAACTTGTTATTCAACCGCCCGTTAATCGTAGCACGCGCTCGGCCGTAGCCGGGTGGCTATCGAGGTAACCGCTGGTGTCGCTGTCGCCGTATTCCTCACCAAGGCGTTGCAGGATGCTGGTCAGGTAGCGGGTATCCAGCCCCTGTTGTTGCATGAAGCTCACGGCAAAGGTATCCGCCTCGGTCTCAAACTGGCGTGAATACTTTGCCTGTGCCAACAGGGTCGGCAGGGTGGCAGCCAGGGAACTGGCGGAGCCGACGTCACCGGTGATCATGATCAATAGCAGTGCCAGGGCCGAATTCTGCAAGACGTGACGCATGGCATGGCGGTGTTCGACATGACCGAGTTCGTGGCCGAGGATGCCGAGCAGTTCACGGTCGTCCTCTGCGATCTTTACCATGTCATCGGTAAACACGAGGATACCGGAAGGCAGTGCCAGGGCGTTGGCACCGATGGCCTTGCTGTGACGAAACTCGATACGCGGCAGGGGGGCGCGGCCTGCCTTGTGCAGGGCGGCATTGAACTGCTGCAATAAATGCTGTCGACGCCCTTCGCTTAACCGCGTGGGGGTGAGCAGCCCCAGTCTTTCCAGTGCCGCCAGGGTCTGTTCGCCCGTGGTGGTTTCCCATTCCAGGGGGATACGCTCTGCGACGTGTTTCGCCGCCGCGGGCAACAGGTATTCAACGCCGCCCCAGATGATTGCCATCGCCAGCAGCATGCCCAACAAGGCATACTTGAGACTGTTCTCCCAGTGATGTACCCAATCGAGAAAGCCGCCCTTGTGCGCGGCCGGCAGGGCCGCGCGCAAGGCCCGATAGTCGGTGACCTCACACAGGGAGTTATCCGGAAATTGCAGGCGTGCAGGCACGGCACCGACCTGCGCGGGGATGTCGATATCATCGAGTGAATAACTCAGCGAAATGCCCTCACCATTCACCTTGATGGTGCCATCCGCGTAGATAGCGAGCGTTACGGGCTGGCTCGCCGAACTGTGGCCATCGTAGCGGCTGGCAGACAGTGTGTTCACAGGCCGATATCTACCCCGAAGACCTCACCGAGTTCCTCTCCGGTGGCACTGGTCTGGCTCTGTTCGCCGGCGATGAAGTGACCGATTTCACCTTCAGACAGCACGCTCATGCAACTGACCCGGTAGCGTGTCATGCGGATGCGCGCCCAGGGGATGAGCAGGCCGAAGGATAGGATGATGCCAAGTGCGTTACTGTAGTACAGCCAGATCATGCGGGCGGTTTTCAGCTTTGAACGAAAACGCTTTTTTGCGACGCTGATGTTGTTCCACAACAGGTTGGTAATGGCCGTCTGCATGTAGGCAAAGATCGCGATGTAAAAAATCGAGATGATCCCTATGATGATAAAAGTCAGCATGATGACGGTTGTCTGTTGTTCAGGGTCAACGTCCGGGCTGTCTGCCACGGCCTGTTCGACACCGGCCAGTTCCGGGAACAGGAAGGTCAGCATCGGGCCGAGTGCCACCATCAGAACACCGAGCAGCATGAATAACAGCCAGATGGCGATATATATAAGGTAAAAATCCCCGACGGGCGCATTCAGGCCAAAACGGCTCTGGCCAAAACTGCTTTTGTCGATGACAAATTTACTTTGCCGGTAATGATAGTAGGGAAAAATCAAACCCAGGGTTAATGGGATCAACAGGCCGATGCCGACAAAGACCTTGTAGGCATCGGCATAGTCGCGTTCGAAATTGAAACGGATGTTGCGATAGGTGGTATTTGCCAACCGGAACGCCATGCTGCGCACTACCACCCACGGCAAGACCAGAAAAAATACTAATACGAAGAGTATACTGACTTGCGGGTAAAACTCGCTGGTAACGGAAAACGCGATATAGAACCCGAGGGCGATAAGGTAACCCTTGAGGATGGCTACAGGGTTGGCAACAAAATCAAACGTGGAATCGGCCAGCAAGGTATTGCCGTAAAAATAACGCTTGGTGCGCACCTTGGCCCAGGGGGCATAAATCCCCAGGGTGAGGATAGTGAGCAAGACGTTGACGATCCAAATCCCGAAGTACTCACGGGCCTTGCCATTGAACTGTAGCGGTATTTCACGTAGTTGCGCAGTAGACTCTGCCGTTGTTATGTTTTCCTGCATGGTTGGCACCCCTTGTGCATTTGTTGTTGTTTTATCAAAAAATACGCGGGCCAATCATGCGGTATTTTCTGTTGCTTTTTAGCATAGCATGATATTCATAGAGTGTCTGATAAGGGACTGGTGTTGCGTATTAATTTAGCAGCAGCCGTTTATTCCGGCAGTATCGAGGTGCGGTGGTTCATGAATACCAGTCAGCCGGGTCTATTTTATAGAACACCCGAAGTTCCTCGTATAACGCGGGTTTTTCTTTCTTCAGGATCAGTGGTTGTTCAAAGAATGTTTCGGTAACGACGGCAAAGAATTCTGCCGGGTTGGTTGCGCCGTATGAATTAATGAGCGATTTTTGATGGTGCTCAACCAATCGCTGTAGTTCGGCATACTCACGGCTCAATACACGTGCCCAGGCCGTGTATTGAGAACGTCTGGCCAGTAACGGTGCGCCATCTGATTGCGGGTTCTCCTGATCCAGCTGGTGGGCGAATTCATGTAATACCACATTATCCCCATCGCCCTGGTCACTGGCCCCCTGCCTGACATCACCCCAGGACAAGACCACCGGGCCGCGTCGCCAGGACTCACCCAAACGCGCCTTTTTCTGCCGGGTTACGACCAGGCCGTCACTGATGATTTCCTCCGCAACATAGGTGTCCGGATAAACAAGGATAGTACTGAGCAGGGGGTAGTAGTCCGTCTCACGGTTCAACAACAACATACAGGCCTGGGCCGCGATGGTGAGCCGGATCTCATCCGTCACTTCCAGGCCCGCACACCCTACAAACTGCTTGTCATGCAGAAACACCTGGATGTGCCCGTGCAGTTGTTTCTGTAATGCAGCGGGCAGTAATGCATAGAGGGGGAAATTCCGTTTCAGTATGCTGAGCCAGTCGCCGGGCAGGGGCGTGGCCAGCAAGGCACGGCGCTTGCGCGCGCGTAACCACCTGCTCGCAAACCAGACGAGAATGATGAGGGTGACGATCGCAAGCGGCCAGGCGGGCATGTATTCAGTATTCTCCTATAGTTGACTAATGGGGCAGTTTTATAGATGTTCCAGGACAATTCACGGCTTTATATACAAGTACAGCATACAATGTCAGCACAATCATCGTGTCTTGAGACATATATCGTTATTAAGAATCGCATTAGCGGGCCCCTTTAGCGTAAATCATGGCCCCTCACACAGGGTCTGATAGTATGGACCATGAAAAGTGGTTCAGCCGCCTTTATTTTGAGCAACAGGGTGTGAACAATACATGATGCTTGAATTATTATTACTCATATTAGTCGCGAGTGGGGCACCTGTAGTTATCAGTTACCTGTTCCAACATCGGGCCTCATTGCCGGTTGATTTTGGGCTGATGTTGGCCGACAAACAACGCTGTTTCGGTGAGCATAAAACATGGCGCGGCCTGTTCGCCTCGGCGATTGCCACCATATTCCTGGCCAGACTGCTGGGGTTTGATTATTTAACCGGTCTTCAGGTGTCTTCCCTGGCGATGACCGGTGATCTGTTTTCCAGTTTCATTAAACGTCGCCTGGGCAAAAAGGCTGGGGCAAGATTTTTATTCCTGGATCAGGTGCCGGAGTCATTACTGCCCGCCTGGTTATTCATGGAGGAATTTAGTCTGGGGTGGGGGCAGGTGATAGGGATGGTTGCTGCATTTATTGTTATTGAACAGGTTCTGTCAGTACTGTTTTATAAACTGGGTGTGCGAAAAAGCCCTTACTGAATAATATCGAGTGAGCAGCATAATGAATAAAAAAGATTTTCTAAGCCCACCCAATATTGTCAGTCTTGTGCGTATTGTTATGTCACCGGTTCTTTTGTGGCTGGCATGGCATCAAGAACCCTTTTTATACATGCTGGCATTATTGTTTACCCTGTTTACGGATGTGCTGGATGGGTTCCTGGCGAGGACATTAAACCAGGTGACCAAGTTGGGTGCTCGCCTGGATAGTTGGGGTGACTTTATTATTTACACAACCCTGGTCGTTGCTGCATGGTGGCTCTGGCCCGAGATCATTATTGAGGAAATAATAGCGGTGCTGGCGATTATTATCAGCTTCGCCATACCTGTAGCTATAGGCCTGATTAAATTCAGAACCTTAACCAGCTACCATACCTGGGCGGTAAAAATTGCCGTGTTTATAACAATCGTGTCGTATGTCGTGACTTTTATGGACTGGGCGCGCTGGCCTATTTACGTGGCGGCAACGGTCGCGGTGCTGGCGGCGATTGAGGAAATTGCGATCACCCTGGTTATGCGCCATGAACATGCAGATGTGCGATCAATCTGGCATGCCTTGAAATATTATCGCGATAATTAATGGACGCGACGGTAGACAAAGAGAACCGATGGCAAATTACGCTCCAGCGCATTTTGACAAAACGACTTGATCTGGATTACGGCACCACATACGGGTGCCGATAGAGTAGGTCTGGTGCCGGCCGATAACGAGGGAAAAAACCATGAAACACACTCTTCAGGTATGTTTGTTGCTTTTTATCGGCGGTTTCCCGTTGTGGTTAACGGCGACGGAACTCTATTTTGTGGATGCCCACAGTCAGGTGGACCACGAGGTTGGGGACCTGGCGTTAATCCTGCGGCGTATGGATGCGGCCGGTGTTGACAAGACGATCCTGGCAAGCCGCGGCAGACGTCCGCATGCAGACATTGCCAACATGGCGGCAATGTACCCCGAGCGTATTGTTGCCGCCATCCGCACCAAGGGTGGTGTCTATCGGCAGAATAACCCGAAGTTTTATAAAAAACTGCGTAGACGGGTAAATAGCGGCAACTACTCCGCGATGGCGGAGGTGCTTATTTATCATGCGCAAAAGGGCAACAAGGCCGAAGAGGTAGATGTGCCATTGACCGACCCGAGGGTGGATGCCGTATTGCAGGCCTGTCTTGAGAAGGGCTGGCCAATGTACCTGCATATTGAGTTTGCCTCACTGCATGGGGACAAGCGCAGGCAAACCATGCAGGCACTGGAGCGGTTTGTGGATGCGCAGCCGGCGCATCCCTTTGTGCTGACCCACATGGGGCAGTTGAATAGTGATGAGGCAGGGCCACTGCTGGAGCGGCATAATAATCTGTATTTTATGGTGGCCCACACCAATCCGGTGATCACCCGCCAGTCAAACCAGCCGTGGACGGAGATGTTCTCCGGCGATTTTCTTAAAGATGACTGGAAGCAGTTGATGCGCCAATATCCGGAGCGCTTTATCTTTGCCCTGGATAATGTTTGGCAGCGGCACTGGCAGGAATTTTATATCCCGCAAATGGCTGTGTGGCGCAAGGCCTTGGCAGAATTGCCTGATGAGGTGGCTCACAAGTTTGCCCACGGCAATGCCGAACGGTTATGGCGGTTGTCGCCACAGCGTTAATTCATGACCTCTGGCGGATTCATATCACCTACTTATGAGTCGGTTGATTATATTGGTGACGTGCGGTATATATCAGCTGCCCTTTAGCAGCCATTCAACAGGAACTCCATAGCATGTCAAAACGATTGATTATCGCCATGATATTACTGGTTATTATCACCGTGGCTGTGGCTGGATATATATATTGGCAGGCTGTACAGCGACAAGCCGCGAAACCACAGGGTTTTCCGCCTGCCATGATTTCGGCGACCGAGGTTAGACCGGAAAACTGGCAACCCTCGCTGCAATCCGTCGGCTCACTGGTGGCAACCAATGGCATTAATGTGAGTACTGAAGTTAATGGGATTGTCAGTGAAGTTGTCTTTAAATCCGGACAACCGATTGAGCAGGGTCAGGTGCTTATCCGCCTCGATGATGCCGTCGACGAGGCAGCATTGGAGGCCCTGCGTGCAGAGCGTAAACTAACACAAGTGCAGTTCCATCGTGCCAAGGACCTGCTAAAAAAACGCGTCACCTCAAAATCGGAATACGACGAGGCAGAGGCACGCTACGACGCCGCAACGGCCCGCTTAAAACAGCAGGAAGCGATCATAAAGCGGAAAGTGATTCGCGCACCGTTTACCGGTTTGGCCGGGATACGGCAGGTTGACCTTGGGCAGTTTATCGAAGCGGGTGACCCAATCGTGAGCCTGCAGGCATTGAATCCCATCTATGTTGATTATACCTTGCCGGAGCGCCACCTGACCCGGATTAAAACCGCCCAGGTGGTGAAGGTTCACCTGGATGCCGTGCCGAACCAGATTTTTAGCGGCGAAGTCAGTGCCGTAAATTCTGGTATTGATATCGGTACGCGCACGTTGAAAGTCCGCGCCACATTGGACAATACCGACAGTATCATGCGTCCCGGTATGTTCGCGCAGGTGGAGACCATCACCGATGCGCCTCAGCCGGTGTTGACGCTGCCGTATACGGCGATCAGTTTTAATACTTACGGTAATTTTGTGTTTGTCATCAACAAGGATGATAAAGGCATGCTCACGGTCAAGCGTACACCGGTTGAAACAGGTGAGACGCGTAATGGGCGTGTCGTTATCAAGGGCCTGCAGGTGGGTACACAGGTTGTACGCACCGGCCTGGTGAAGCTGCGCGATGGTATCCCGGTGAAAATTGATAACCAGGTGGAACTCAACGATGCAGAGATAACGGGCGAATGAAATTTACTGACATTTTCATTCGCCGCCCGGTGCTGGCGACGGTTGTCAGCCTGTTGATCCTGTTACTGGGGTTGCGCTCGCTTGGGTTGCTGGAGGTGCGCCAGTTTCCATTAATCAAGAATACCGTTATCACGGTGACCACTGCCTACCCCGGGGCCAGTTCTGAACTGGTGAAAGGTTTTGTGACAACACCGCTGCAACAGGCGATGTCCGAGGCCAATGGTATAGATTACATTTCTTCCACCAGTTCACAGGGGCAGTCGACGATCGAGGCGCAGATGCGCCTCAATTATGATCCGAATGCCGCGGTAGCAGAGATTCTCGCCAAGATTGCCAGCAAGCGCGGCGAACTACCTGCCGAGGTTGAAGACCCGGTCATAGAGTCGACCACCGGTGACCGTACGGCGCTTATATATCTGGCGTTCTTCAGTGACAAGGTACCGCGGCCGCAAATCAGTGATTATGTACTGCGTGTGATACAGACACAATTGCAGGCCTTGCCCGGCGTTGCCAAGGCACGCCTGTTTGCCTCGCAGTTTGCCATGCGCATCTGGCTGAACCCGCAACGCATGGCGGCATTGGGCGTGACCGGTGAGGATGTTGTCAATGTGTTGCGCAACAATAACTATCAGGCGGGTATCGGCTCGACCAAGGACAAATACGTCACAATTGACCTGACTACCACCACCGATATCAATGCCCCGGAAAACTTCCGTAAACTGGTGGTGCGCAGTGAAAACGGCACACTGGTGCGCCTGCAGGATATTGCCGAGGCCGAGCTCGGTGCCGATGACTATAACACCACCACCTGGTACAAAGGCATACCCTCGGTCTTTATTGGTATTGAACAGGCACCGGGCGCTAATCCCATTACCGTCGCCGATGCCGTTAACGATTTGATCCCAAAAATGGCGTCACAGTTACCGGCAGGCATGCAGGTCAAGGTGCCGTATGATGCCAGCCAGTTTATTAAATCCTCCATTGATGAAGTCTACAAGACCATCATTGAGGCCATGCTGATCGTGCTGGTGGTGATTTATCTCACCCTCGGTTCACTGCGTGCGGCGATTATCCCTGCTGTGGCGGTGCCCCTGTCGATCATCGGTGCCGCCTTTATTATGTATCTACTGGGTTATTCACTCAACCTGCTTACGTTGTTATCTATGGTGCTTGCCATTGGTCTGGTGGTGGATGATGCGATCATTGTGGTTGAAAACGTGCACCGGCACATAGAGCGTGGTGAACCGCGGATGCAGGCGGCATTAATGGCGGCACGTGAACTGGCCGTACCCATTATCGCCATGACCACAACCTTGCTTGCCGTGTATGCCCCCATCGGTTTCCTCGGTGGCCTGACTGGTGCATTGTTTATTGAATTTGCTTTCACCCTAACCGGCGCGGTGTTGATCTCCGGTGTGATTGCCTTAACCCTGTCACCGATGCTGGCGTCGCGCGTATTAAAAGAGCACGGTGAGGAAGGTCGCTTTGAACAATTGGTGGAAAGGGCCTTTACCTGGTTATCCGACAGTTATGGGCGGGTGTTACATAAAACACTTAATGCTGTGACGGTCGTAGCCATGCTTGGTGGCCTCATCCTGGTTTCTAATTACCTTATGTACATGAACAGCAAAAATGAACTGGCACCTGATGAAGACCAGGGTATCCTGTTTTTCAGTTCCACCGGCCCGCGCACGGCGACACTGGAATATCTTGAAGCCTATGGCGGGCAGATCCAGTCCAGTTTTGAGACCTTTCCAGAATACAATGACAGTTTTTACATCCTCGGGCGCACACCGGGGCAGATCTTTGGCGGCTTCAAGATGAAGCCGGCGGAAGAACGCGAGCGTACGCAAAAAGAAGTGCAAGGTCCCCTGTTTGGTGTGCTTGGCCAGGTGTCGGGCCTGCGTAGTTTTGTGTTTCCACGCCCGAGTATCCCGACCCCTTCGCGTGGCGCACCCTTGCAGTTTGTGGTGACCACCGACCGCAGTTACGAGGAACTGGTTGAGGTTGCAGATCAACTCTTGGGCCAGGCTATGGCCAGTGGCCGTTTTTTGTTTCTGGAAAAATCGATTGATATCGATCGGCCCACCATCAGTATCGAGATCGACCGTGATCGTGCCGGTGACCTGGGCATCAGTATGGCAAGTATCGGGCGGAATCTGGGAACCTTGCTGGGCGGTGGTTATGTGAATCGCTTTAGCATGGAAGGCCGCAGTTACAAGGTGATTCCCCTGGTGTCACGCGATTACCGCCGCGATGCAGAGATGCTCAACGATTATTATGTCCGCAGCGCCGCCGGCAACCTGGTGCCGTTATCGACCCTTGTCACCATGAAGCAATCGGTGGAACCCACCGACCGCACCCAGCTCCAGCAATTGAATTCGCTTACCATTCAGGGGGTGCCCCGCCCCGATGTGGCCCTGGGGGATGCACTCGAGCACCTGACTGAATTGGCGACACAGATTCTGCCCAAAGGCTATGGCTATGATTATCTGGGTGATTCACGCCAGTATGCGCAGGAGAGTTCGGCCCTGACGCTGACCATGTTGATGTCGTTACTGGTTATTTATCTGGTGCTGGCGGCCCAGTTTGAGAGCTGGCGCGATCCGGCGATTATTCTTGTATCGGTGCCGCTGGCTACAGCGGGTGCGCTGATCTTTATCATGCTGGATGTGAACGCACTGTCACTGAATATCTATACCAAGGTCGGTTTGATCACCCTGATTGGTGTGGTGGCGAAAAATGGCATTCTGATTGTTGAGTTTGCCAACAAACTGCAAATAAACGAGCGCCTCTCCAAACGCGCTGCGGTAGAAAAAGCCGCCGCCATTCGCCTGCGCCCCATCTTCATGACCTCGGTCTCTCTGATTGTTGCCATGTTTCCCCTGTTGACGGCCGCTGGGGCCGGTGCGGTGAGTCGCTTCCACATCGGCCTGACCATCGCCGCCGGCCTGGGGATCGGTACCTTCTTTACCCTGTTTATCCTGCCGGCGTTTTACATTTTGCTGGCAAAGGATCATAACCGCGATCGCCCTGAACAGGACTTGTTAACGGATAAACAGGAGTAACAAGGAGGCCTGATGTCGGCCGGGGGCATTAATAGGTTGCGTATCTCATTGATTACATAGAACAATCACACTCTATGGTCCTTGTCTCCCCGGGGGCATGATTTCCCCCAAATAAGCCCCCAGTCTGGCCGTTAATAGTGCTTGCTAAACGGGCGGGATTCTCCTATAGTTCATGTAGCTACAGATTTTGTTATCGGCAATTTTGGTTGTTGCCTTAGTGTTACCCCCCTGATTCCTCGTTTCATTACCTGTATGCAGCACTCTAATATTGTTTAATTTATTCAAGGTACAAAGATTATGGCTACAGGTACAGTAAAGTGGTTTAACGAATCGAAAGGTTTTGGTTTTATTTCTCAGGATGACGGCGGCGATGATGTATTCGTACATTTCAACGCAATCCAGGGCTCGGGCTTCAAAACCCTTGCTGAAGGCCAAGCGGTCACCTATGAAATTGAAAAGGGTCCTAAGGGCCTGCAGGCAGCTAATGTTACTGCCTAAGCAAGACCTCATCGGATAAACCGATACCAAGAACCCCGCTCCGGCGGGGTTCTTTTTTTGTGGCACAGTAAGTCACAGCAGCCGGCATAGCCGAAAAGGTGAACTGCATTGAAAAAAATATTTATTGGCAGTTTGCCTGCCAGCGCAAATGAGGAAGACCTGCAGAGCCTGTTTTCTGAATTTGGTACCGTGCGTTCATGCAAACTGGTGATGGATGTTTTTTCCGGCCAGTGTAAGGGCTTTGGTTTTATCGAAATGGAAGGCCATGAGGCGCGTGCCGCTATAGCCGGCCTGAATGGCAAAGACTTCAACGGCAAGCCCATGAAGGTTAACTTTGAGTCTCCCAAGCCGGGACGCGGACGCCGTTAACAACTAAACCGGGCCCCGGGATCTGGCGCCTATTACGCAGCCTGGCCCACCCAGTCAGTACATTCTGTTCTACTCCGATGGGTGTTGTCTGCCACGCACTTGTCGATCAAGACAATCTCACTCCGCCTATCAAACTGACTTCATCTTTTGCTATTCTCATGGTGAATAGATGAAGGATAGAAATGTCGCCGCTAAGCATAATCGTTCGTCCGGCCACCACAACCGATCTCGATGCCATTAATCGCGTCATTGAGGCGGCAGTGATGACATGGAAACTGCCTGAACGGGTCAAGCGCCTGTTCCTGTCCAGCTACCGCTATACCGTACTGGACTTTAAACATTTAGAGGCAGTGGTGGCAGAGGATGAGCAGAAAAAAATTATTGGTATTGCCGCCTGGGAACGGGCCGATGCCAAAGATAGCCCAACAGGGCACACGGCCCTGTTGTTACATGGCATCTATGTTGAACCGTCGCATCACCATCAGGGCATTGGTCGCCAACTTTTTAGCGCGGCCGAAGTGGCTGTTCGTAACCAGCAGTGTGATGGCCTGCTGGTTAAGGCCCAGGAGGACGCCAAGGGTTTTTTCATTTCACAGGGAATGTGCAGCCTGCAGGTCGAAGACCCCTCGCGTCAATATGCAAACCGTTTCTGGAAGGGCATCGATCAACTCACAAGGTAGTCGTTTTCCGTTCTGCTTACGCCAGGCATTTTAGCGAATGCATCGCTCACGGTATTTTTCGGGCTTGCTGCGATATTTCCTTCCCCCCAGCCCTGCCTGACAGCTAAAACTCAGTCCAGAGTCACCAGGGTCTTGAGTCGGCTTTATGTCGATTAATAGAGGTCTTGTGTTACATTCTACTAACGGACTCAACCATAACCTGATGTGATTCGGCTATGAAAAAATATCTGCAAAAACCCTATATTCTATTTGCTGCTATGGGTCTCGGCGCACTCATTGCAATCGCATTGGTGATGGGGCGTGCGCCCCTGAATCATGCCGGCACGGAGATGCCCAGAAAAAGTGTTGAGGTCATAACAGCAAGGCGTATCCCTTTTAGCGCAAAGGTGACGGCTTACGGCAATGTAGAACCCACGGTGACATTGCAAACCCTGGCCGAGGTCAGCGGAAAAATCAGTTTTGTACATCCAGATCTTAAACAAGGCAACAGTATCGCTGCCGGCACCGTGGTGGCGCGAATTGACCCGCAAGATTATGAGGTAACACTGAAGCAAACCCAGGCCGACCTGGCTGGCAACAAATCTTCCCTCAGGCAGCTGCAGGTGGAACAGCAAACGACACAGCGTTCCCTGGACCTGGCAGAGAAAAACCTGCAAGTGGGAGAAAAAGAGTTGCAGCGTATCCGTAGTGTCTGGGAGCGTAAACTGATCGCCCGCTCAGTCCTTGACGCAGAGGAACAGAAGGTCATTCAACTCCGTCAGCAAGTATCTGAACTACAGGGTCAGCTCAACACCTACGCCACTCGCAAGGCCACGGTGCAGTCCCAAATCACGCGTGCCGAGGAGCAGGTCAAGGGCCAAACGACCACGCTGGGGCGTACTGAAATTACCTTGCCCTTCAGCGCACGTATTGGTGCGGTATCCATCGAAAAAGGTCAGTTTGTAAACATTGGCACGATGTTGTTCGAAGCCCTGGATATCAATGGTGTGGAGGTCAATGCACAGTTACCGATTTTGCATATGCGCTCCCTGGTGGCTCACATGGAAGGCAATACGTTTGATAGCACGATGATGGGTAAGTCCCAGGACATGCTCGCCAGACTGAATCTTTCGGCACGGGTGACCCTGGTAGGGGACATGCCAGATGCCTGGTGGGATGCCGAGGTGTTGCGCTTTAGTGAATCCATTGACCCTACCCGACGTACCCTGGGCATCGTAGTGGGGGTAGATCGTCCCTATGAAAAAATGATCCCTGGTCGAAGGCCGCCACTCTTAAAAGGTATGTTTATGTCCGTGGAGCTTTATGCTCCGATGCATGAAGCCTTAGTGATCCCACGTAAGGCGGTACATCACGGGCGTGTCTATGTGGCCAATAGCGATGATCGCCTTGAGATCAAAGCCGTTGATATTCAGCAGCGTCAGGATGATCTTGTGGTGATCAGTGGCGGACTGCAGGAAGGTGACCGGCTTATTATTAACGACCTGGTCCCGGTCATCGAGGGCATGCCACTAACGCCGATAGTTGCCAGCGACTACGAAAAGGCATTAGCTAAGCGCGCCAGCGGAACGGAATAATTATGATCCGTTATTTTGCCAGTCACCAGACCGCAGCCAATATCCTGATGTTTGTCATCCTGCTGGCCGGGCTGCTCGTTTTGCCCACCCTGAACAAGGAGACCTTCCCTGAAATCGACACCAACAAGGTACAAGTCACCGTGCCGTATCCGGGTGCCAGTCCTGGCGAAGTGGAAGAGGGCATTTGCAACCGCCTGGAGGATGCAACCGATGGCATCAGTTTTCTGGAAGAGCAACGTTGCGAGGCCCGTGACAACATCGGCATATTGACCCTGGACATGCAGGAACAAGGCAACATCCGGCGGTTTCTGGATGATGTCAAAGCCGCCATCGATGGTATTAGCGATTTCCCGGAGAATGCCGAGGAACCGGTGGTTGAAGAACTCGGCCGCACAAAGCCGGTGGTCAGTGTCGCCATTAGTGCGGACCTGGCCCAGCCAGAACTGAAGGCCCTGGCCGAATATTACCGAGGCCGCCTGCTGGCCCTGCCGGGAATCCCGATTGTGACCGTCTCCGGTTTTTCTACCCACCAACTCAGTGTATTGGTCAAACCGGAAAATCTGCGTCAGTATCAATTAAGTATTGAAGATATCGCCAACCGTATTAAAAGCCAGTCCATAGATATGCCGGCAGGTACTCTGGATAGCGATGAACGCTCCTATCAGATACGTTTCCTGAATGAACGTCGTAGCGTAGACGAACTGGCGGACCTGATCATCCTCGACAACGTCAATGGCGCCCAATTGCGCCTGGGCGAAATAGCCCGCATCGTCGACGATTTCACCGACGAGGAAATGCGTACTGATCTAAATGGCAGACCCGCTGCAACCCTGCAGATCAGTAAAAATCTCAGTGATGATACCCTTACCGTATTCAATGCGGTGAAAAAATTTGTCGATGAGGAAAATGCCCGTCTGCCGCAGAGCACCCGCCTGGTTATTACCCAGGACACCGCTTCTATCGTTCAGGATCGCCTGAGCCTGTTGCTGAAAAATGGCTGGCAAGGCTTGATCCTGGCGACCCTGGCCCTGCTGATGTTTTTTACCTGGCGCTACACGTTCTGGGTCGCCCTGGGACTACCCATCTCCTTTATCGGTGGCCTGGTGATGATGAGTGCCTTTGGTATCAGTATTAACATGATTTCCATGGTCGCCCTGCTCATGGCCATCGGCATCCTGATGGACGATGCCATTGTCATTTCCGAAAGTATTGAATCTGAATATCGAAACGGTAAAGGCCCACTACAGGCTTCAGTGGATGGTATTAGTAAAGTCGCCCGTGGCGTGTTCTCGTCATTCACCACCTCAGCGATACTGTTCGGCAGCCTGTTGTTCCTCAAGGGTGATATGGGGCAGATCATGGGGGTATTGCCGGTGGTATTACTGAGCGTACTTACTATCAGCCTCATCGAAGCCTTCCTGATCCTGCCGCATCACCTAAAACATTCACTGGAACGTCATCACGAGCAGCAACGGGCCAACTGGCGTACTCGTTTTGAGGCAGGCTTCGATCGCCTGCGTGATCGTGTCGGAGCCATGGGCGACATGGCGATTCGTTTTCGTTATGCCGTACTCGGCGGGGTCATTGCCCTGTTTATTATCTCCATTAGCCTGATTCCGGCGGGAATGATTAAATTCAAATCCTTTCCGGATCTGGAAGGAAACATTCTCGATGTCCGCCTGATCATGCCGCAGGGCACACCTTTCTCGCGCACAGAGGAGGTCGTCGCAATTCTCCTCGACAGCCTGCAGAAATCCCTGGCACAACTACCGGAGGAAGATGACGCTAAACTGGTTAAAAATATTCAGGTCTCTTACAGCAGTAATGCCGATGCCGGCGAAGAGGGTGTGCATCTGGCCACCATTAGCCTGGACCTGCTGGATGCTGAAATACGTAAAAACTCGCTGAATGACCTGCGACGTTTATGGTTGGAGACCACACCGACTATTGCCGATACCATTTCCATTCAATACAAAGAGCCTGCCTTCGGCCCGGCGGGACAGGCGATTTCCATACGCCTGCAAGGCCAGGACCTTGAAGAATTATCCAGGGCCTCATGGGAACTGCAGAACTGGTTAAAGGGTTATCCGGGGGTCTCCAATGTCATGGATGATCTGCGACCGGGCAAACCGCAGTTCAGTGTCAAGCTCTATCCGGGCGCCCTGAACTCGGGTCTCGATGCACAGCAAGTCTCGTTACAGTTGCGTGCCGCCTACCAGGGCACCAAGGTCAGTGATGTCTATCAGGGGCGCGAGGCCTATGAGATAAATGTCAAACTGGACAGCGAACCGAAAAATGCACTGAACGATTTTGAAAGCCTCACTGTCTTTTCCAAACAGGGAGAGGCTATACCGCTGGCGGCCATTGCGCAAATTAACGAAGTGCGGGAATTTTCTCGTATCGTACGCATCAATCATCAACGCACCATCACCATTTCTGGCGATATCGATAGCGAAATCACCAATACCAATGTTGTGATCAACGACAGCAAAAAACGTTTCCTGCCCCAATTACAAAAAGCTTATCCCGGCCTGCTATTCAGTCTGGAGGGCGAAGTAAAAAATGCCAGCGAAACCAACACCTCGGTATTGAGTGGCTTTATTGCCGGTATCGCCGGCGTGTTTCTGCTGTTGAGCCTGACGTTCCGTAATTATCGGGAACCGCTGGTGGTATTGATCAATATCCCACTGGCCCTCATTGGCGTTATCTGGGGTCACCTGCTCATGGGGCTGGACCTCAGTCTGCCGAGCATGGTCGGTTTCGTGTCTCTGGCCGGTATTGTGGTAAACGATTCAATCCTGCTGGTGGAGTACGTAAAAATCCACAGTCGTGAAGGCATGGCGTTACATGATGCCGCGGGTCAGGCCGTGCGGGATCGTTTCCGCGCCATCTTCCTGACCTCAATCACGACCGTCGCCGGTATGTTCCCGTTACTCTTGGAAACCAGTCTGCAGGCCCAGGTATTGGTTCCACTGGTCGCCAGTGTCGTATTCGGTATGATTGCGTCTACCTTTCTTACTTTACTGGTACTCCCGGCCAGCTATACCATCATGGAAGACCTTGGGTTTGTGGAAGTCGCAGAAAACGAAAACGGATAACACGTAAACGTTACAGGCCTGCAATCATATTTTGCCTGTCTGCTAAGTAAAACAAATAGTTGAGCACACGGCAGTGCAAATTATTTATTTACCCAGGGTCATTGTGCATAGTGCGATGACGCTGTGTGTGCGTTTTTTTATCTCCTTTCTTGACTTGCCGGCAGAATCACAATACTGTCAGCAAAGTTGCTTCAGGTGTTCGATGGGTATCCACCCAGAGAATGAAACGGGAAGCCGGTGCGTACTGGTAATAATCAGCACAATCCCGGCACTGCCCCCGCAACGGTAAGCGAGTTTTGGCGGATCATACAGTCACTGCGTTTCGACGTGGGAAGGCGATCCGACCAGGTAGACATCTACCACTTGCGAGTCCGGAGACCGGCCTGAAGCCATTGGTTCGCATTGCGGAGGGCGATGTTGCGGCTGACAGGTCGTTTTGCCTGTTTCCGTCTGATTTTTTCCTCTGTAGATGCCTATATGTCACTGATTTGCGCGCGGGTGAGCGTGCCAGAGGAAATTTAAATAATGAAACGCTATTTGTCTGCAGCGGCATTACTGCTGCTGAGCCCCCACACTGTTTTTGCCACCGAACTCGATCCCCTTATTGTCACCGCGACGCGCACCGCGCAGACGGCGGACAAAACACTCGCCTCGGTAACCGTCATCAGCCGCGATGATATCGAGCGTCAGCAGGCGCAATCCGTACAGGACCTGCTACGCGGTATAGCCGGCATCAGTATCAGCAACAACGGTGGCGCCGGAAAGGCCACCTCGGTGTTCCTCCGCGGCACGGAATCCGATCATGTGCTGGTACTCATCGACGGTGTCAAGGTGGGTTCCGCGACCCTTGGCACAACGGCCTTTCAACATATCCCTGTTGAGTTAATCGAACGTATTGAGGTCGTGCGCGGTCCGCGTTCGAGCCTGTATGGTTCCGAGGCCATCGGCGGCGTGATCCAGATATTCACCCGCAAGGGTGGCGGTGCGCCCAAGCCCTTTTTCAGCATCGGCGCTGGCAGCGATAATACCTATAGCGCCTCGGCCGGGGTTTCCGGCAGTGGCCATCGTGGCTGGTTCAGCCTGAGTACGAGCGGTATCGACACCAGGGGGTTTAACGCCTGTAACGGTAAACCCTCACCGGGCGGTGCCGGTTGTTTTACCCGTGAACCTGACAAGGATGGTTACCGCAATCTGTCCGCTTCCCTGCGTGCCGGCTACCGCTTGGAGAACGGGCTCGAAGTTGATGGACATGTACTGCGCACCCGCGGCGACACCGATTTCGATGGCAGCTTCGTCAACGAATCGGAATCGGTTCAACAGGTCCTTGGCGGCACGCTCCGTTTCTCACCCGTGGACACCTGGCAGGTAAGTCTGGCCGCAGGCCGTAGCCGGGATAAATCCGATAACTTCAACGACGGCACCCTGCGAAGTCAGTTCAATACCCGGCGTGATAGCCTTTCCTGGCAGAACGATGTCTCGATCGCAGATGATCATTTACTCACCCTGGGACTCGACTACCAGAATGACCGGGTCGATGGTAGCACCGCTTATGCCGTTAGCTCCCGTAATGACAAGGGGCTGTTCGCTCAATACCAGGGCGCGTTCGCCGCACATGACCTGCAACTGTCCCTGCGCCAGGACGATAACGAACAGTTTGGTGAGCACACGACGGGTGGGGTCGGCCTGGGTTATGCGTTGGCTAAAAACCTGCGGCTGACCGCGGCCTACGGCACAGCCTTCAAGGCACCGAGCTTCAACGAGCTTTATTTTCCAGGTTTCGGCAATGCCACGCTTCGGCCCGAAGCGTCGCGCAGCGTCGAGCTTGGTCTCGGTGGTAAGGTCGGTTGGGGCCAGTGGTCGCTCAACGTCTATGAGACCCGCATCGACGACCTGATTGCCTACGATTCAAGTATTTTCGCGCCGGCAAACATCAACCAGGCCCGCATCCGCGGCCTTGAGGCAATACTCACCACGCAGCTCAAGGGGTGGGACGTCAATACGAATCTCAGTCTGCTCGATCCTGAGAACCGCTCAAGCGGTGCCAACGGCGGCAATGTCTTACCGCGACGCGCTGAAGAATCGTTACGCATCGATGCCGATCGCCAATTTGGCCAGTACTCATTGGGTGCGACGCTGCGCGCGGAAGGTAAACGTTATGAGGACCTTGCCAACAGCCGCAAGCTCGGCGGCTATGCCACGCTGGATCTGCGCACCGACTACATGCTTGACAGAGACTGGCAGTTACAGGCACGTCTCGAAAACCTGCTCGACAAGGACTATGAAACTGCTGCATTTTTCAATCAGCCGGATCGCGGTCTGTTCGTGACCCTGCGTTACCAACCTTAATTACCCTGGAGGAAGAAACTATGCTGACATTATCCCCTCGAAACCAGATCATCATCGGGCTTGTCCTGACCCTGCTCATGATCGGCACACGCGGTCATCACTTCGCAACCCTTGAGCACCTGCCCGGCGCCTCCTGGGCGGTGTTTTTCCTCGCCGGTGTTTATCTGCGCCCAGCCTGGGTCTTGCCGGGTCTGCTGGCGCTGACCTGGTTGCTGGATTTTGCGGCCTTCACCTGGGGTGGTGCCAGTGGCTTTTGTCTGACACCGGCATATATCTTCCTGTTGCCAGCCTATAGCGCGCTGTGGTTCAGTGGCCGCTGGTACACCAATCGACATCGTTTTGAGTGGCGCACCCTGATGCCGCTTGCACTAGCGATGCTGGCCGGTGCGGCAGTCTGTGAATTGTTCTCCAGCGGCGGCTTTTATTTCTTCTCAGGTCGTTTCACTGCGCCGAACTTCGCCGAGTTTGCTATGCGCTTAGTGACGTATTTCCCGGCTTATTTGCAATCACTGGCATTCTACGTTGGCGTCGCCTCTGTGCTGCACACAATGGTTGCCCTGACGCATAATGCCTTCGGTCAGCGCGCATCTACGGCTGGACATCAAGGGCGATAAGGGCATGGACACAGGCGATCAAGCACAACGCCACCGCAGCCGCATGCAGCGCAAGAAGGCGGTCGTCGATGCGACTATCGCCGCTGCGGATCGGGATCAGGGCCTGCTGCTGGTGCTCACGGGCAATGGCAAGGGCAAGTCCAGCTCGGCCTTCGGTATGGTGGCGCGTGCCCTGGGTCACGGCATGCGCGTCGGTGTCGCCCAATTCATCAAGGGCCGTAACGATACCGGCGAAGAGGGATTTTTCCGCAAGCAACCCGGAGTGGACTGGCATGTGCTCGGTGAGGGTTTTACCTGGGAAACCCAGAACCTCGCGCGTGATATTGAAACCGCACAACGCGGTTGGGCCGTGGTGCGGGAGATGCTGGGCGATCCGTCCCTGGGACTCGTCGTCCTCGATGAACTGACCTATCCGCTTAAGTATGGCTGGCTGGAACTGGATACCGTGCTCGCCGACCTCAAGGCCCGCCCGTCGATGCAGCATGTGGTGATCACCGGTCGTGGTGCACCGGAGGGACTATGCGAGGCGGCCGACACCCTGACTGCGTTGCGCGACAGCAAGCATGCTTATCGAGCCGGGGTTCGGGCGCAGAAGGGTATTGACCTGTGAGAACCTGTTCCGCGCTGTTCATCACCGAAGCCAGCGCGCGGTTGTTTATGCCATGAGTCGTTTTAGTGAAGAAGAGATCAGTGCGGTGTACCGCGCGATACGCGAGCGGCGCGACATGCGCCACTTCCTACCCGATCCCATAGACCCGGCGATACTCACACGGTTGCTGGAGGCGGCCCATCTCGCACCGAGTGTCGGTCTTATGCAGCCGTGGCGTTTCCTGCGCATTAACAATTTGGTGTTGCGGCACAAAATCCATGCCCTGGTTGAGGCGGAACGAGCTGCCACCGCCGAGGCCCTGGGTGAGCGCGAGGATGAATTTTTGCGGCTCAAGGTTGAGGGCATACTGCAGTGCGGCGAATTGTTTGTCGCCGCGCTAATGGACGGGCGCGAGCGCCATATCTTCGGCCGCCGTACCTTGCCGGAGATGGACCTCGCCTCCGTGGCCTGCGCCATCCAGAACCTGTGGCTGGCCGCGCGCGCCGAGGGCCTGGGCATGGGCTGGGTTTCGCTGTTCGAGCCGGTGGCGCTCGCGCAATTGCTTGAGATGCCCGCGGGCGCCAGGCCGGTGGCCATCCTCTGCCTCGGGCATGTCGAGGCGTTCTACCCAGCGCCGATGCTGGCACTGGAGGGTTGGACCCAGGGAGGTTCGATACACGAACAGGTTTTTCACGATACCTGGGGCAATACGGAGACACCGGAATGATCCTGGATACCAATAAAGGCCCGCAACGCATCGTCTGCCTGACTGACAGAGTGCGGCCGTTGCAGAGCATCGTGCAGCGCTGGGGAGCGCGCGCATGACCGCCCGTACCTTGATGATACAGGGTACCACCTCGGATGCCGGTAAGAGTCTGCTGGTGACGGCATTGTGTCGCTGGCTGCTCCGGCAGGGTGTGTGCGTCGCACCGTTCAAACCGCAAAACATGGCGCTGAATAGTGCCGTGACCGCGGATGGCGGAGAGATCGGTCGCGCCCAGGCGGTGCAGGCACTTGCCTGCGGGCTGGAAGCGCATACCGATATGAATCCGGTTTTGCTCAAGCCTAACACCGATACGGGAGCGCAGGTCATCATTCAGGGGCACGCCGTCGGTAATATGAACGCCCGCAATTATCATCGTTACAAACACACCGCCCACGACGCGGTGCTGGAATCTCATCAACGCCTCGCCAGCTGTTTTGATGCCATTATCGTCGAAGGTGCCGGGTCGCCGGCGGAGATCAACCTGCGAGAGAACGACATCGCCAACATGGGTTTTGCCGAGGCCGTCGACTGTCCAGTGATCCTGGTTGCCGACATCGACCGTGGCGGCGTGTTTGCACATATCACGGGAACGCTGGCGTTGCTGAGTGAAAGTGAACGTGCGCGTATCAATGGTTTTGTTATCAACCGTTTTCGTGGCGACATAGCGCTGCTGGAGTCCGGGCTGGAGTGGCTGGAGGAGTACACCGGCAAACCGGTACTCGGCGTACTGCCCTATCTTCAGGACCTGCACCTGGAGGCCGAGGATGCGATCGACACACGTCAAGCCGGACACGCAGAGGCCGCGTTGCGCGTGGTGGTACCGGTCACCCCACGCATAAGCAACCACACCGATTTCGATCCCTTGCGCCTGCACCCGCAAGTGGACTTGTGTTTTGTCGGCCCCGGAGAAACGATTCCGCCCGCCGATCTGATCATCCTGCCGGGTTCCAAGAGCGTACGTGCTGATCTGGACTGGTTGCGCAGCCAGGGCTGGGAGGCGGTGATTCAGCGTCACCTGCGCTACGGCGGCAAGCTCATCGGCATCTGTGGCGGTTTTCAGATGCTGGGCAGACAGGTTCACGACCCACAGGGTATTGAGGGCGAACCGGGCAGTACCGAGGGCTTCGGCCTGCTCGACATGGCGACGACCTTGGCGCAGAAAAAACAATTACGCAACGTTCATGGCAGACTGGTTATCGGCGACGCAGCCATCAGCGGTTACGAGATTCATGCGGGTGTCACGCAGGGTGCGGCACTCACGCGGCCTGCGGTTCACTTCGACACCGCTACCGACGGTGCAATAAGCGAGGATGAAAAAATATTGGGTACCTATGTGCACGGCTTGTTCGAGCGCGCCGATGCCTGTGCGACCTTGCTTGCCTGGGCAGGGCTGGATAACCATGAAGCCGTGGATTATCACGGCATGCGTGATGCGGCTATCGAGCGGCTGGCGACAGCCGTGGAGCAGCACCTCGATACCGAGGCGTTGTTAAAACTGCTTACGTTGCAGGTGGTGTCGCCATGAAGACCCTGATCCTCGGTGGTGTACGTTCCGGCAAGAGCCGACTGGCCGAAGGCATGGCGAGCGAAACCGGTCTGCCCGTGATCTACATTGCCACCGCCACGGTCGAGGATGAAGAGATGCGCGAGCGGATTGAAACACATCGTGCACACCGGCCAGCGCATTGGACGGTGATCGAGGAACCACAACAGTTGGCAGGGGTGCTGCGAGAGCACGCCGCCCCCGGATGCTGTGTGCTGGTGGACTGTCTGACGCTCTGGCTCACCAACCTGCTGACAGCGCAGGACACAACGGTATTCGAGCGCGAGCGCGAGGCCCTGCTTGCGTTACTGCCAGGCCTTACGGGCCAGATCATTTTGGTCAGTAACGAAACCAACATGGGCGTAACGCCGCTGGGTGAACTCAGTCGCCGTTACTGTGATGAGGCCGGTCGACTGCATCAAGAGTTAGCACAGGTCTGCGAGCGGGTCGTGTTGACCGTCGCCGGTCTGCCACACCCCTTAAAAGGCGGGCCGCTGTGAACAACGACACGGACTGGTTACAGCAGTCGGTCGCCGCGCCAAACGACGGCATCTTGCGGGCGGCCGAGACACGCCAGGCCCATCTGACCAAGCCGCCGGGTGCCCTGGGAAGACTGGAATCCACCGCGACCCGGCTGGCCGCGCTGCAGGGCGCGGAGTGTCCCTGTGTCGATCGGGTGCACATCAGCATATTTGCCGCCGATCATGGTGTTGCGGCCGAGGGCGTCTCCGCCTTCCCGCAGGCGGTCACTGTCGAGATGATAAAAAACTTTGCGCGCGGCGGTGCCGCCATCAATGTCCTGGCTGGTGAACTCGGTGCACAACTGGAGGTGATCAATCTGGGCACGGTCAGTGACCCCGGCCCCCTGGAAGGCGTGTTAAGCCTTCGACTCGGTCCGGGCACGACCAACTTTTGCGAGGCACCGGCCATGCACGAAGACCAGCTAGTCCAGGCCCTGGATGCGGGACGGCAGGCCGCTGAACGCGCCAGCCTTTCAGGCGCACAGCTGTATATCGGTGGTGAGATGGGGATTGGTAACACCACTACGGCGGCGGCACTGGCCTGTGCCCTGCTTGATGCGACACCGGAGGCCCTCGCCGGCCCGGGCACCGGCCTGGATCAACAAGGGGTCGCGCGCAAGGTCGAGGTGATCCGGCGGGCATTACACCGACACAGGCAACACCATACCGTGCCACAGCAGGCATTACGATGCCTCGGCGGTTTTGAGATCGCGGCGTTGGCGGGCAGTTATATACGTTGTGCACACAGGGGCTTGCCGGTACTGGTAGATGGTTTTATTAGTTCAGTGGCGGCCCTGGCGGCCATGCGCCTTTGTCCCGGTGCCGAAAACTGGTTTCTTTTTTCACACACCTCGGCTGAACCGGGACACCGTATTGTGCTTGAGGCACTGGCCGCCAGGCCGTTGCTGGAACTGGGCATGCGTCTGGGCGAGGGCAGCGGTGCCGCCACTGCGGTGCCGTTGCTGCGCATGGCCTGCGCATTGCACAACGGCATGGCTACCTTCGCCGAAGCCGAAGTCTCCGGTCAAGAGTAAGCGGATGATGCCGGCGACTACCTTCATCGACCTCATGCGCCACGGCGAAACCGTGGGGGGCGCCGGCTTTCGTGGCAGTACCGATGCCGCCTTGAGTGAACGCGGCTGGGCACAGATGCGGGCGGCCGTGGACATTGAACCCGCCTGGGATCGCATTATTAGTTCACCGCTGTCACGTTGCGCGGATTTTGCCCGCACGCTGCAGCAGCAACACGACATCGGCCTGCAGTTCGATGCGCGTATCCAGGAGATCCACTTCGGGGCGTGGGAAGGTCAGAGCGCAGAGACACTCATGCAAACGCATGCCGAGGCACTGACGCGCTACTGGCAGGACCCAACGCGGTATACGCCACCCGAGGGAGAAGCCTTGAGAGGCTTTAACACCCGCGTGTTGTCGTTCTGGCAAGAATTGATAGAGAAGCCTGTGGGGGAAAAGATATTGCTGGTCACGCATGGCGGCGTGATCCGCGTACTGCTTTGCCATATCCTGCAGCACCCCCTGCAACGCCTGCTCGAATTTGAAATTGGCCACGCGACGATTCAACGCATTTGTATTGAACACACCGCGCAGGGCCTTCGCGCCACCCACATCGGGGCAAGCGCGTGATCCGCCCGTTGCTTATTGCGCTACAGTTTCTGACCTCGGTGCCGGTACGCATGGCAAGCGAACCGGATGAAACCGGTATCGCACGCTCGCTCGGTTATTATCCGCTGGTAGGGCTGCTTATCGGTATATTACTCGCTGCGCTTGCCTGGGTGCTTAGTGATATACCGGTCTTGTTGTCTGCCGGGCTGTTGCTTGTCGCCTGGGTATTCGTGACGGGTGGACTCCATCTCGATGGTCTTGCCGATAGCGCAGATGCCTGGGTCGGCGGCCTGGGTGACCGTGAAAAGACACTGGCGATCATGAAAGACCCGTACGCTGGTCCGGCCGGTGTGGTGGGTATTGTGCTGCTGTTGCTGATCAAATTCGCAGCGCTACACGCGGTGTTGGTGGCGGGGGATTTAACCGTCTTGTTGCTGGCCCCCGTGTTGGGAAGAGCGGTGCTGCTCGTATTATTCTTGACGACCCCCTATGTTCGCGCCAACGGCCTCGGCGCCGCCATGGCCGCCGGCCTTCCGCGCCGCGCCGTTATAGTCGTTGTAGTTTTGAGCCTTGCCGTGGTGTTGTTCCTCGCCGGTATTGACGGCCTGTGGCTGGTGCTGGCAGTGATGCTGGTTTTTATAGTGCTACGAACCGGAGTGATGCGCCGCATCGGGGGCATCACCGGCGATGTGGCGGGGGCGCTTGTCGAGATAACAGAGGCAACGATTTTGGTAACGGCCATCCTGATTGACTAAGGTCTATTTCGCTGTTAACGATGGCTACAAGCCCTCAGCAAGAGTGCCTTCGTTAAACGCCTATCCTGCCCGAAGACTTATTCGGTGTTGCGTAGCCGAATGAGCATATTCATCATCAGGGGTATAAATATGCCGATACACACAGCCGCCAATACGTCAGTGGGCCAGTGTACACCCAGCACAAGGCGTGAAAAGGCGACACTGCCGAGCCACAGCATAGCAACGGATAATGCTAAACGCTGTTTCGTAGGCCAGATACTCCCCACACAAAGTGCCGCGGCGGTAGCGAACGCGGAAACGACCAGGGTATGTCCACTCGGAAAGCTCGAACCCCAGTACCAGGCTGTTTGCCAGAGCAGGGGACGATCTCGACCAACAAGGGTTTTGACAAGGTAGACAATCATTGCGGCACTGACGACGGAACTGGCAAGCAGTAATGCCTCGAAGCGTCGTTTGGCATAAAACAACGAGAGCGTCAGGATTAGCGTCAGCGGCAGCAAAAGCTTTAATGAGCCGGAAACGGTTATTATCTCAAAGAATCTATTTAGTGAGGCCGGAAGGTGGTTATGGATATAGAGCAGGACCGCCTTATCGAACGCCCCGGATTCTGCATAGAGCACATCTTCACTTATCTTGATCGCGACCACCGCGAGAATCAACACTAGCAGAATAGTAAAGCGGCGTTTCTCCAAAGGCCCGGACCATGTAGGGTGTTTATTGCGCACATAGATAATAATACTGAAATAGAGACAGGCGATAATAATCGACAGCTTTACTATGTTTTCTATGAACTCAAAAAACATATTTTCTCCAATGTAAGCTTAGCCACTTATGTTTGAAAAGGCTTGGCAGCAGTAATTCAATCGGCACTCGTCAAAAATCACGAAAAACATCCCGGTTCAGTCATAAAGAGTTATTTATTTTACCCTCGTGGAAGATCACTGTTCAACGAAAAGAGGTGGGGTGAACAGTGTGCCTAGATGCTTGACTTTGAATCACAGTCGCTTGTTATGTGTTTTAAATAAATAAGTCACCTAATCAGGCACCAAAAAATTATTGTTTCGCGTGTATTTAACGACTACTAGTATCCACAATAGATTCAGCTCGGGGATCCAGTTCGAGCATCGCGGGTGAAGTGCGTGTCATGATAACGAAATCGCCCTGTTCGGATATACTTATGGGTGAGCCAATGGAACGTCGCATCAGGGCAAGGCTGGCCAGCAACAACATGAGTGATGAAAAATAGATCATCAGTGTTTGCGCACCAAACCACCCCATTAACAAACCGGCGGTGAGCGGACCGATGGTGGCGCCAACTCCACTAAGTAATAAAAGTCCACGGCTTATTTCAAGTACATTTGCCGCCTCAATATGATCATTGGCATGAGCTATACTGAGTGAGTAGATCGAGAAGGCGCAGCCGCCAAAGATAAATGCAGCCAATAGTCCAAGAGCCTGGTGTGAATCCATCATATAGAACACCGTTATCGCAGCGATACCGGCCATGAGACTGACCCCAAAGATGACTAAACGCCGATCATGCCGATCAGATAAATGGCCGAGTGGCCACTGCAACAATGAACCACCAAAGACTACCCCACTCATAAATAGCGCAATACCGGCCACATCAAAACCTACACTCAGTGCATAGACCGAGCCCATTCCCCAGAAAGCACCACTGACAACACCTGATAATAACGTTCCAAAAAATGCAAGCGGTGAAGTGGAGTAAAGATGTTTGATTCCGAGGTGGCCGGTTTCAACCTGTTCCGGCTGCGAGATACGGGTGAGAGCAATAGGCACCAGCGCCAGTGAAAAGAACAAGGCGATGAGGGCAAAGGGTGCAAGACTTTGTATCTCATATATAAGCAACAGGTATTGACCGGCACCCAGTGCAAGCAGGTTAATGGCCATATAAATGGCAAAAAGGCCGCCACGTGTTTTGTTCGTCGCAAGACTGCTAATCCATGATTCGATCACAAGATACATTCCCAGCATACAGATACCAGTGATAATACGCAGGATCAGCCAAACGATGGGATCGATAATGAGACCGTGCAGGATCACGCTGACACACCCCATGGCGGCAAAGACGGAAAAGCTGCGAATATGACCGAAAGTGCGAATGACATGCGGGCAAAGATAGGAACCGAGAACATAGCCCATAAAAAAACCTGACATGATCAGGCCGATCACTGGTTGCGGGAAAGATTCAATTCCTGCCCGCAGGGCGACCAGAGTTCCCAGCAGTCCTGAACCCAGTAACAAAACAGCTGTCGCCGCGAATAATGAAAAGTGGGCACGAATTATTTTAATCATATTTTTTTACGGATGAAAAAAACATGACAGCCAATAGCCGCCGCCTTTTTGTCATCATGCCCCATTCATTAGCCTCAGGCTTCGATACCCTTTGATTCTAAAAACGAATCCGGGACATCCGCTTTTTTTCTGCCTGCAATGGCAAAATAATAAAGAGGCTCACCGTCAATAGATAATCTGTGTCGATAGCGTTCAATATAATAAACATCAAGATATTTTGAGAAGGTTAGCTCTCTTATCATTTTAGAGAAACCAGAATCATCTGTTGTATCAAAGAAACTGTCTTTAATATTAAACGCGACCCAGCCTTCACTTCTGATAATATTAAAAGCTTCAATGAAGGCTTTCACAGGGATGTCGCCAAAACCAAGTGCCGCAACCGTGACCATACAGTCACATTGCCATGAAACAATATCTTCTTTTTTATCAGCATCCAGAGAAGTGAAATCTTCGACGTAGTAGGCATCATAGACACCGGGTCTGTCTCGAACGGTTGCGTCGTATGCTTCATCAATAATATCGACGCCAATCAAGCGCGAGACACCGTGTTTTTTAAGTTCCTCACCCATCATGCCATTACCGGCACCTAAATCCAGTACCCGAAGTTCAGAGAAATTATCCTGAGACTGTTTTACTGCCGCTTCGAGTATAGCAGTCACTTTAACAGGAGATGAACATTTAAGACGGTCATAAAATAACTGCTCATACAACCCGGGGATTTTATAAATTTCATTGTAGTCGTGAAATCTGATTTTTTGTTGTTGATTCGTTCCCTGAAGATAAAAATAGGACTGGTCCTGGTTTAAATCGGATGATTCTGCTTTCGGGAACTGTATACGATGTCGTTTCTGCATTATTTCCTCAGTGTGGCTTAAATATAATTTACTATGAAGTGATGTCTCAGGGTAACAGTTTCAGAGAGGGACTTGGGGAAATATCAGACAATCAGAGGATAAAATGCCTGTTTTTTTTATTAAAAAGGGGTCTGGGCCTGTGTGATCCCTCTTTTATTCGCTTCATTTTGTCCTCGTGGAAGATCGCTGTTCAGCGAAAGCAGTCGTTGGCAAAATAGTTTTATTAGGCTGAGTTCGGCTGCGGCTTCAACGTTGCAAATAACCGGATGTCAAAAGCAGAGTGGAGCGATAGCGAAACCGCGTTTTTTGGGTGTCCGTGTTTATTTGCATTGTTAGGTTTATTTGGCAGTCTATTTAAGTGGTAATACAAAGACAAGACTGACGAACAACATGCCTATTGCAGGTAAGGCAACTTCAAACAGGAATAAAAATATAAACATATTGGGGCTCTTCTTTCGATAGTATCTTTTACGTCTGCCAGTTATATAGCCACGTTCCAAATTTATCAAACCCCAAAATATTAATGATAGTGCAATTGATAGCCCGAAGTATGCGCCAGTATATTTTTTAATAATATTGTTATCGGAATTTCCGAAATACGCGATACACGCAAATCCAGATATAAATAGTATCAATGCGATCCAGTGTTTTACTGTCCATTTATTATTCGCATAATATTTATTAATTTTCTCTTGAACTTCTTGATTATTATCCATTGTCAAATCTACCGATCAAAGTGACCGAGCCCGAAAAAGCAAGTGAAAAGCCGCTTTTGAGAGTTCGGCAGGTTTGAAAAATCTGCGTAGTTAAACGACTTATTATGTTTTTTTATTAAGTATTTTATTCGCCCAGTCATTATGAACTATGATTGAGTTACCGAAGCCGGCAGAAACAAGAAGGTCTCTATAGTCAGTTTTGCCCCGTTCAATAGCTTTATTTAACTTTTTAATTAAAGTTTTTGCTATTGTTAAGATTGCTAAGCAAAAACGTTCATATGTTTCTAGGTGCGATTCTTTTGAAAAAACTCCGATAGATATTCACAGTAATCTTGGAGTTGGGCAACGACTGATGCACTTTCATTTGGAAAATATTTCACTGCTATTGCTTTCAATTTATCGCTGACTAATTCATTTCTTTTTAAACATAACAGATGATAATACGGCTCCGAATAACATTAACAGCATTCACTTATATAGCCCCGTTAATTAATATTAATCAAAAGTTTATGGACTAATTACATGAATAGCAAATCAGGTCCCCGAAATGCAGAATGCAAAGAAATATAGAGTCATAAATGTCTGCTTCGGGTCGACTCCAGCCTATCATTATATGTAGTCCAGCGTCCCTTTTCAGTGGTGCCCGGCTTTGTAATGGGTGATTATGGCTAGTCGAAACTGGGCTTGCACGCTGAGACTATCTATCCATTCATATCTACACTACGATTATCCATCATTTCATAACCATCAATCAGCCATGTCTTATAAACGTCCTGAATCTGTCCTCGTCGTGATCTATACCCGGGATGCCCAGGTGCTCATGCTCGAGCGTGCCGCGCCGCGCGGCTTTTGGCAGTCGGTGACCGGCAGCCTGCGCGAGGGGGAGTCGGCCCTGGCAGCGGCCCGGCGTGAACTCGAGGAGGAGACGGGTCTGGTCGGCGAGCCCGTCGAGACCGGTCTGACAAATACTTTCTTGATCGCCCCGGCCTGGCGTGCCCGTTATGCCCCGGCGGTGACACATAACCATGAGACCGTGTTTGCCCTGCAACTGGATAGTGCCCGCGAGGTGCGACTGAACCCGGACGAGCACGTGGCACAGCGCTGGTTGTCGCGCGAGCAGGCCGCGGCGCAGGCCAGTTCGTCGAGCAACCGTGAGGCGATCCTGGCCCTCGTGCCGGACCGGCTGTAGGCTGACCAATACGGCCATCCCTGGCTTTCCTGACAAAGACTGCAAAAACAAACAGATAGTCCCGATTCCGGGTGTATTGTGCGGTGACGACGAGGATCGTTAAATGGTACACTCACGTGAATTTTATGGTTGTTGTTTCAGAAAGGTAGCAAGGCATGGCTGGACATAGTAAGTGGGCGAATATCAAGCACCGCAAGGCGGCGCAGGACGCCAAGCGTGGCAAGATTTTTACCAAGCATATCCGTGAGTTAACCGTGGCCGCGAAGATGGGTGGGGCCGACCCGGATGCCAACCCACGCCTGCGTACGGCGATTGATAAGGCCCTCGGTGTCAACATGACCCGGGATACCGTCGAGCGCGCCATCAAGCGCGGTGCCGGTGCCGGTGAGGGTGAGAATTACGATGAGGTGCGCTACGAGGGCTACGGTACCAACGGTGTCGCCATCATGGTCGACTGCCTGACCGACAACATCAACCGTACCGTTTCCGAGGTGCGTCACGCCTTTACCAAGGCCGGTGGCAATCTGGGCACCGACGGTTCGGTGTCTTACCTGTTCAGCAAGCAGGGTATCCTCAGTTATCCGGCCGGTGCTGATGAAGACGCGATTATGGAGGCCGCCCTGGAGGCGGGCGCCGAAGATGTCACCACCCATGACGACGGCAGTATCGATGTGCTGACCACGCCGGAGACATTCATGGCAGTGAAAGAGGCCATGCTCGCGGCCGGGCATGAGCCGGAGAATGCCGAGGTCACCATGCAGCCGTCGATGACAGTGGACCTTAATCTGGAAGATGCCGAGAAGGTCTTGCGTCTGGTCGATGCCCTGGAAGACCTCGACGATGTGCAAAATGTGTATTCAAACGCCGATGTCTCCGATGAGATCATGGCGCAACTTTAAGTTTCACGACGAAGGGCCAACACGGAGGAAGTGATCGTCAAGAGCATGGTACGCATACTGGGTATCGACCCGGGTTCACGTCTGACCGGTTACGGTGTCATTGACGTGGAGGGTAACCACAGCCGCTATGTGACCAGCGGTTGTATCCGCATCACTGGTGATGACTGGGGTCAGCGCCTGGGCATCATCTTCGAAAGCCTGAATACCCTGATCAGCGAGCATGCCCCCGACGAGTTTGCCGTTGAGCAGGTCTTTATGCACCGCAATGCCGATTCGGCGTTGAAACTCGGTCAGGCCCGCGGCGCGGCGATCTGTGCCGGTGTCAGCCGCGCGTTGACGCTTTCTGAATACTCCCCGCGTGCCATTAAACAGGCCATTGCCGGCAAGGGCGGGGCGAGCAAGGAGCAAGTGCAACATATGGTCCGCGTGTTATTAAACCTGAATGCCACGCCGCAGGAAGATGCGGCCGATGCCCTGGCTGTGGCCCTGTGTCATGCACACACCTGCCAGACCCTGCAGAAGATCCCCGGTGCCAAGGGTGCCGGCGGCGGGAGATTTCGATGATTGGACGCCTGAGCGGGCAGTTACTCGTGCGCCATCCCCCACAACTTCTGATCGACGTTAACGGTATCGGCTACGAGGTCGAGGCGCCGATGTCGACGTTTTACTCCCTTCCCGAGGTCGGTGCTAAAGTGACCCTGCATACCCACCTGGTGGTGCGCGAGGATGCGCAGACCCTGTTTGGTTTTGCCACCGAGAATGAGCGTGCCATGTTCAGGGCCTTGATCAAGGTGAATGGTGTCGGTGCCCGGCTGGCACTGACCATCCTCTCCGGTATCAGTGCCGATGACTTTATCCGCTGTATCATGGACAGCGATGCTGCGGCCCTGACGCGCCTGCCGGGGGTGGGTAAGAAGACCGCCGAACGCCTGATCGTCGAGATGAAAGATGTGTTGAAGAAATGGCAGGCCGAAGGAGGCGAGGGCGTAAGCACCTCACCGGTTTCTGCCCTGGTGAAACCCAACGATGCCGTCGCCGATGCCGTCAGCGCCCTGATCGCCCTGGGTTACAAGCCACCCGAGGCAAGCCGCATGGTGCGCGGCATTCAGACCAAAGACCTGAGCAGTGAAGAGATAATTCGCCTCGCCCTGCAGACTGCGGCGAAATAAGGGTATGAAAGATGATTGAAACGGATCGATTGGTACAGGCCCAGGGCAGCGCCGAGGACGTGGCGATTGATAATGCCATCCGCCCCGCGAAGCTGGCCGATTACGTCGGTCAGTTGGCCGTGTGTGAGCAGATGGAGATCTTTATTCATGCGGCGAAAAAACGCGGCGAGGCCCTCGACCACGTGTTGCTGTTTGGTCCGCCCGGCCTCGGCAAGACCACGCTGGCGCACATTATCGCCAACGAGATGGGTGTGAACATGCGCCAGACCTCGGGACCGGTGCTGGAGCGCCCCGGTGACCTGGTGGCCCTGCTCACCAACCTCGAACCGCACGATGTCCTGTTCGTCGACGAGATCCACCGCCTCGGTGCCGTGGTCGAAGAAATACTTTACCCGGCGATGGAAGATCGCCAGATCGATATTATGATCGGTGAGGGCCCGGCCGCACGCTCCATCAAACTCGACCTGCCGCCGTTCACGCTGGTTGGCGCGACCACGCGTGCGGGCCTGTTGACGTCGCCACTGCGGGATCGCTTCGGCATTGTGCAACGCCTGGAGTTTTATAACACCGCAGAACTTTGCCGTATCGTTACACGCAGTGCGGATATCCTCAATGTCGATATGGACGAGGGCGGGGCGCGGGAGATCGCCTGCCGTTCCCGTGGCACACCGCGGATTGCGAATCGCCTGTTGCGCCGCGTGCGTGACTATGCCGAGGTCAAGGCCGATGGCCATATTTCAGCCGAGGTGGCGGATAAGGCCATGGACATGCTCAGTGTCGACAGCAACGGTTTTGACATGATGGACCGTAAACTATTACTGGCAATCATTAATAACTTCGACGGTGGCCCGGTCGGCGTCGATAACCTCGCCGCGGCGATTGGCGAAGAACGCGGCACCATCGAGGACGTACTCGAGCCTTTTCTTATCCAGCAGGGCTTTATTATGCGTACGCCGCGCGGGCGCATGGCGACGCGCAATGCCTATGAGCACTTTGGCCTGCAAGCCCTTGCCAAGGCCGATGCGACACAACTGGACATGGGCATCGATGATCAGGAATAAAGCGGAATTATTTGACCTGCCTCAGGTCGATATGGGGAAGTGAAAGAACTGTGACTGAATTCCTGTGGCCGATACGCGTTTACTACGAAGATACCGATAGTGGTGGCGTGGTCTATTACGCCAATTACCTCAAGTTCATGGAGCGTGCACGTACCGAGATGTTGCGGCATAAAGGTTTTGAACAGGATCGCCTGCGCGACGAGGCGAATATTCTCTTCGTCGTGCGCTCGGTGGAAATGGACCTGTTACAGCCGGCCCGTTTTAATGAACAACTGCAGGTAAAGACCCGTATTGCAGAATCGACACGAACCAGTATTACATTTGAACAACATATTTATCGGCATGGTGAAGAAAAACCCGTGTGCAGTGGTCGTATCCGCGTGGTCTGCATTGATGCGCAACGCTGGTGGCCGGTGGTCATTCCGGAAGAAATTTTACAGGAGATCGAGGCGTGAATGCTGATCTGAGTCTTTATCACATGCTGGCAGGTGCCAGCCCGGTCGTGCAACTGGTGATGCTGTTATTGCTGCTGACCTCGATAGTGTCGTGGAGCATGATTCTGCGCAAGGCACGGGACATGAAAAAGGCGAGCCGTGCCGCTGATGAATTCGAGGCGCGTTTCTGGTCGGGCAAAAAACTCAGCGAGTTGTATGAACAGCTGGGCACCGGACGACGCAGTCCGACCGGGATGTCGGCCATTTTCGAGGCGGGTTTTCGTGAATATGTGCGCCTGCGCAAGAAAAATAACAGCGACCCGCAGTTTGTCCTCGCCGGGGCGCAGCGTTCCATGCGTGTCGCCCTGATGCGCGAGATCGATGTCGTTGAGGCGAATCTGTCATTTCTTGCCACGGTCGGTTCCACCAGCCCCTACGTGGGCCTGTTCGGTACCGTCTGGGGCATCATGAATTCCTTCCGCGCCCTCGGCAACGTCCAGCAGGCTACCCTCGCGAGTGTTGCGCCGGGGATCGCCGAGGCCCTGATCGCCACGGCCATGGGCCTGTTTGCGGCGATCCCGGCGGTAATTGCCTATAACCGTTACTCGCACGAGGTGGAACGGCTCGAGTCTCGCTACGAGACCTTTATGGAAGAATTTTCCACCATCCTGCAACGCCAGGCGCACGACTAATGGCCAGACGGCAACGCAAAAAACCCATGAGCGAGATCAACGTCGTTCCTTATATTGACGTGATGCTGGTGTTGCTGGTGATCTTTATGGTTACCACGCCATTGTTGACGCAGGGTGTCGCCGTTGACTTACCACAAGCCAGTTCGAACCCTGTAGAAAGCAAGAATCTTGAACCATTGATCGTTACCGTTGATGTCGAGGGCAATTATTACGTGAGTATCGGCGATGATCAGGACAAGCCGATTGACCATGCAGACCTCGTAACGCGTGTTGCTGCGGTGATGCAGTACAAGCCGGGCACGCCGGTGCTGGTACGTGGTGATGAAAATGTCAATTACGGCAAGGTCGTGGTGGCGATGTCGCTGATTCAAAAGGCCGGTGCGCCGAATGTCGGTCTGCTGACCGAGTCACCGCGTTAAGGCCGACGATGTTAAAGGTATTACGAAATAACCTGGTGCCGGTGCTGATTGCGATCGGTGTGCATGTGGTGTTGATCGTTATGTTATTTATCAGTTTTGACTGGTCGTCAAAGCCGGCCTTGGTGCAGGACCAGCCTAACGTAGTCAAGGCCACAGTGGTGGATGCCGGCAAGGTCAAGGCCGAGCTGGACAAACTCAGGCGTGCCGAGGAGAAAAAGCAAACACAGGAACAGGCACGTATCGACAAGCTCAGGCGGGAAGAGCGCGAGACCAAACAGCGCCGTGCGGCCGAGGAAAGGCGCATCGCCGAGCTGAAGGAGAAACGCGCCACCGAGGAAAAATACCGCCAGCAGGAGCAACAGCGCCTGACGAAGATAAAACAGGAACAGGCCGCGTTGGAGAAAAAGCGTGAGGCCGAACAACAGCGTCTGACTGAACTTGAGCAGCAACGTAAAGTCGAACAGGAAAGACAGCGGCAGGCCGAGGCGAAGAGGAAAGCGGCCGAGGCCAAGCGCAAGGCGGCAGAGGACGAGCGCAAGGCCATCGAGGCCAAGCGCCAGGCCGCTGAGATTAAACGGCGTGCGGATGAACGCAAGCAACAGCTGGCCGAACAGCTGGCGGCAGAAGAACAGGCCAATGCCGAGGCAGTCAGTCAGAATGAGATTAATAAGTACCAGGCCCTGATCAGGCAGAAGGTGACGCGCAACTGGTTAAAACCGGCGGGCGCAGACAAGGGCCTGGCCTGTACCGTGAGGGTGCATGTTATCCCGGGTGGTGAGGTTGTCGGCGTGACGATCATCAAGGGCAGCGGTAACGCGGTCTTTGATCGCAGTGTCGAGAGTGCGGTGCGCAAGGCCTCGCCATTGCCCTTACCAAGTGACCCGGCCGTGGCCGCACGTATGCGCGAAATTGATTTTGAATTTATACCGGAGGCATGATGAAGTTAAGGCGTTTGTTTAGTGTTGTGTGTGGCAGTTTCTGGCTATTACTGGCCATGCCAGGCCAGGCGGCATTAACGATTCAGATCACCGAAGGGGTCGAAGGCGCCTTGCCGATCGCGGTCGTGCCGTTCGATAACCGGTCATTAAAATCGCCCTTGCCGTATAACCTGAGCGCAATCATTGCCGCCGACCTCGCAGGCAGCGGCCGCTTTGCACCCATGCCGGAGAAGGACCTGATCGCCCGCCCGCATGACGGCAGCGGGGTACGTTTTGCCGACTGGCGCCTGTTAAATATGGAAAGCCTGGTGGTCGGGCGCCTGCGCGAACTGGGAGGGGCACGCTACGAGGTGCAGTTCCAGTTGTTCGATGTCTTCAAGGGTGCACAGCTGGCGGGATACAGCATTGCCTTTGCCGCCGACGATGTCCGCAGCACCGCGCACCGCATTAGTGACCTGATTTATGAAAAGCTGACCGGGCAGCGTGGCGCCTTTAGCACGCGTATTGCCTATGTCACCGCGCTGAGGGCGGCGGATAAGAGCCGGGAATATCGTCTCAGTATCGCCGATGCCGATGGTTTTGATGAGCAGGTCATTCTCGATTCGAAACAACCCCTGATGTCGCCGGCATGGTCGCCGGACGGGCAAAAGCTGGCATATGTCAGTTTTGAATCGGGACGCCCTGAGATATATATCCAGGAGGTATTCAGTGGTCAGCGTCAGTCAGTCACAAAATTCCCCGGCCTGAATAATGCCCCGGTATGGTCACCCGATGGGCGTTACCTGGCGATGACCTTGTCGAAGACCGGTAACCCCGAGGTGCACGTGTATAACCTGCAAACCGGTGCATTGACGCAAATTACCCATCACCCGGGAATTGATACCGAGCCGAACTGGTCACCGGATGGCCGTAAGCTCGTATTCACCTCGGACCGTGGCGGACGACCGCAGCTGTATACAGTGAACATGAACGGTGCCAGCAAGGGTGGCCGTCCACAGCGTGTTACCTTTGAAGGGGATTACAATGCCCGTGGTGTGTTCTCCCCGGATGGCCGTCGCCTGGCAATGGTACATGGTGAAGGCAGCCAGTTCCGCATCGCGATACTGGAGCTGGACAATGGCAGCTTGCAGGTACTGACAGATTCACGCCTGGATGAATCGCCGAGTTTTGCGCCTAACGGCAGCATGATCATCTATGCCACCGAGAATCAGAACCGTGGTGTGTTGGCGGCCGTGTCTGTTGATGGCCGTGTACACCAGCGATTGGAACTGCAACAAGGCGACGTGCGGGAACCCGCCTGGTCGCCATTCAATAACAAATAGTCTTAAACAAGGAGTCAAACATGAAACGTCTAAGCAAAATATCGGTATTACTCTTGCCGGTGATGCTGTTCACCGGTTGTGAAAGCCTCGGTCTTCAGGAGGGCGATGATGTCGCCGTCGAAGATCGTGGCACCATTGCCGAGGGTGCCGAGGGCGCGCAAGCGGGTGCCCAGGCGCGTGGTGCCCAGGCAGACCGCGACTTTCAGGGACACCCGCTGGATGACCCGAACAGCCTCATTTCGCAGCGTGTGATCTATTTTGATTTTGACAGCACCTCGATCCGGCAGGCTGACCGCGCCGTGATCCAGGCGCATGCCGAATACCTGGCCGGCCATGGCAACGCCTCGGTCAGCCTCGAGGGGCATGCCGATGAGCGTGGCAGCCGTGAGTACAATATTGCCCTGGGTGAGCGACGTGCCAAGTCCGTACGTCAGCTGCTATTATTCCAGGGGGCGGCAACCGGGCAGCTGGAAACGGTGAGTTTTGGTGAGGAACGCCCGCTGGCCGATGGCCACGATGAGTCGGCCTGGCAGCAGAATCGCCGCGTCGAAATTCAATACAAGACACGATAAAAGACTATGACACAGCATCGATATTCACGTGCGGGCCTATTGGCAGCCCTGCTTTGTAGTGCGGGCCTGCTGCTTGCGACCCCGGTTCACGCTGATGAAAGCCTGGAAAAACGCGTTGAGCGAATGGAAAAATTGCTGGAGAGCCAGGGGCTGGTAGACCTGTATCTGCGCCTTGAGGCCCTGCAGCAGGAGGTACAGCAATTGCGCGGTGACGTCGAGCAGCAGGGTTTTGCCGTAAATGGCATCAAGCAGCGTCAGCGCGACCTGTATCTGGACATTGATCGCCGGCTCGGCCAGCTGGAGACGGGGCGTGCACCGTCTGCTACGGCCCCGGCACCTGCCACGAGCCCGGCACCGCGCGCGGCGGCGGCCGGTAATCCGGCGGCTGAAGAGAGCGCCTACCGCGAGGCCTTCGGTCTGCTGAAAGAAGGGCGCTACAAACCGGCGCAGAGTCGTTTTGCCGACTTTGTGGTCAAGTACCCGGCCAGCGTCTATGCCGATAATGCCCAGTACTGGATTGGTGAGGTGAATTACGTCACCCGTGCCTTTGAGCAGGCGATCGTTGAGTTCAACAAGGTGCTGAATAACTACCCCAACAGCCAGAAGCAGGCCGATGCGCTGCTGAAGATTGGTTATTGTTACTATGAGCTGAAAGACTTTGCCAAGGCGCGCGAGAGCCTGCAGGCCGTGGAGAGTCGTTTCCCCGACTCGACGGCTGCCCGCCTGGCCTCGACACGTCTGCAACAGTTGAAGACGGAAGGACAGTAAACCGGCGGTGCCGTGATGGCACCGTTTCCCCGCCATGAGTCGTCTGCGCATCACTGAAATCTTTTATTCCCTGCAAGGGGAGGCGCGTAGTGTTGGCTGGCCCACCGTGTTTGTACGCCTGACCGGTTGTCCCTTGCGTTGTAGTTACTGTGACACCACCTACGCCTTCCAGGGGGGGGAGTGGATGGAACTCGACGAGATCCTTGCGCAGGTGGCCGGCCACGATTGTCGGCATGTCTGTGTCACCGGTGGTGAACCGCTGGCACAAAAGGCCTGCCCGGAACTGTTGACGGCATTGTGTAATGCCGGTTACGAGGTCTCGCTGGAGACCAGTGGTGCCCTCGACATCAGTCCGGTGGATGCGCGGGTGAGTCGGGTCATGGATCTGAAGACACCATCGTCCGGTGAGTGCGAGAAAAACGACTATGCCAATATCGGACATTTGCAGCAGCAGGATCAGGTCAAATTCGTGATCGCAGACCGTAACGACTACGAGTGGTCTTGTGCGCAGTTACGGGAGCACGCGTTGCCATCTCGCTGCGAGGTATTGTTTTCACCCGTGCAGGGCGAGCTCGAGCCACGCCAACTGGCCGACTGGATTCTTGCCGACCATCTACCCGTGAGGATGCAGGTGCAGATGCACAAGCTACTCTGGGGCGATGTGCCTGGACATTGATGAATGTGGATTGATGATTGATGGATAAACAGGCTAAAAAAAGAGCCGTTGTGCTGGTCTCCGGTGGGCTGGATTCGGCGACGACGCTCGCTATCGCCCGGGCGGAGGGTTATGCCTGTTTTGCGCTGAGTTTTGATTATGGTCAGCGCCACATTGCCGAGCTGGCCGCCGCGGAGCGGGTGACGGAGGCGATCGGGGTCGCCGAGCACAAGCGTATTCACCTGGACCTGGGGGCGATAGGGGGCTCGGCGCTGACCGAGGCCTGCATCGCGGTACCGAAGGCCGGCGTGCAGCCGGATACCATCCCGGTGACCTATGTGCCGGCGCGCAACACCGTGTTTCTGTCCCTGGCCCTGGGCTGGGCCGAGGTGCTTGGTGCACGGGATATCTTCATTGGTGTCAATGCCGTGGATTATTCCGGCTATCCGGATTGCCGGCCGGCGTTCATCCATGCCTTTGAGCAGGTCGCCAACCTCGCGACCAAGGCCGGGGTGGAGGGCGGCCATTTTCATATCCATACGCCGCTGATTGACCTCTCCAAGGCCGCCATCATTCGCCGGGGCACCGCGCTGGGCGTGAACTATGCCCAGACCATCTCTTGCTACGATGCCGATATCAAGGGCCGGGCCTGTGGCGAATGCGACTCCTGCCGTCTGCGTCGGGAGGGCTTTGCCGACGCCGGTATCCCGGACCCCACGATATACCGTTAACTTTATGTAATTGCTGGTAAAAACGCGCAGAATGTGACATGCGGCAAGGTTCAAGGTACAATGCCTGCCACTTCGCGGCTGTCGGTCGTCGGCTCTATTGCGATGGTGCTGTTTTTACACGATTTACTAGATAATTACCCAAGTCTTAAGAGGGGAACGGAATATGTTGTTTGAAGATTTCGCATCGGCCCAGTCGGCGCTATTATGGAGCACCTTTGTCATCGCCTTGATCATGGGCGCGGTCGTTAACAAGACCAATTTCTGCACCATGGGTGCGGTGTCCGATATCGTCAATATCGGTGACAATGGCCGTATGCGCGCCTGGTTGTTCGCCGTCGCCGTCGCCATGATCGGTGTGGCCATTTTTGAAGCCACGGGTATGGCCAGCGTTGATGCCAGCTTTCCCCCCTACCGCAGCAGCACGCTGATTTGGGCCGAGAACCTGCTCGGCGGGATCATGTTCGGCGTCGGTATGACCTTTGGTAGTGGCTGCGGTAACAAGACCCTGGTGCGTATCGGTGGCGGCAACATCAAGTCCGTCTTTGTCCTGCTCGTGATCGGCGTGATCGCTTATTTCATGGTTAACCCGTTCCCGGGGACCGATATCACCCTGATGTCAGCCCTGTTTTATGACTGGATTCGTCCCCTGGCCATCAATTTGACTGGCCCGCAGGATCTGGGCTCCCTTATCGGTGGTGAGAATGCCGCGCAGATGCGCACCTGGCTGGGCCTGGGTCTGGGTCTGCTACTGGCCATCTATGCCTTCCGGTCTACCGAGTTCCGTAAGAGCTTTGACAACATCCTCGCCGGAGTGGTCGTCGGTGGTGCGATTCTGGCCGCCTGGTATCTGACAGCAAACATGGCGGTAACACTGGATGGTGAGACCCATTCCCTGCGTGCCATCGTCGAAAACTGGAGCTTCGTAACAGATGACGCGCCGGGCAAACCTGCCGCCGCCGCGCCCTGGAGCACGCAGTCTTTCACCTTTATTAACCCGATGGGGCAGACCCTTGGTTATACGGCCTCGGGCTTCAATTACGGCCTGCTGACCTTCGGTGTCATGGCGCTGCTGGGTGTGATTTCTGGTTCCTTCCTCTGGGCGGTCGTCAGTAAGGGTTTTCGTATCGAGTGGTTCGCAAACTTCAAGGATTTCCTCATGCATCTGCTCGGCGGCGTACTGATGGGCTTTGGTGGCGTCCTGGCCGTGGGCTGTACCATCGGTCAGGCTGTTACCGGCACCTCGACACTGGCCGTAGGCTCCATGATCGCCTTTGCCGGTATCGTCTTCGGTAGCGCCATGACCATGAAGATCCAGTATTACAAGCTGGTTTATGAAGAAGAGGCCAGCTTCGCCAAGGCCTTGATCTCATCACTGTGTGACCTGCGTATGTTGCCAAACGGCCTGCGTAAGCTGGACGCGGTTTAACACCGCCTCCGGGCTTGTTATTCCGACAGAGTCGGGTATCATGCCGTTTCCTTTTTTGGGCCGTTAGCTCAGTTGGTAGAGCACCGGACTTTTAATCCGATGGTCGCGCGTTCGAATCGCGCACGGCCCACCATCAAATCAAAGGCTTACCTATTACGGGTAAGCCTTTTTTTAATCTGATAGTCGGTACAGTACGCTGCCAGTACACTAGATAGTGCAGGGGTGTGCAGCATTGTTTTGGCATTCATGTATTTATGACGGGCTTTGCCCGCGAAAGTAGGCGATGGCCTACTAATGTCTGATTTTTCATTTACTGGCTTGCCATAAATAAAAACTGGCAATGGTGCGGTAAGGCTGCCAGGCACTCGCAATGGAAACATATTTATCATGTCTTGTATCAGCGGCAAGCTGATAGTGGTGTTGCATGGATTTACGCAATACGAGATCGCCGACAGGGAAAACATCCAGTCGCTGTAGCGAGGCAATTAAGAATACATCGGCACTCCATTGGCCTATACCGGGATATTGCATCAGGGTATCGCGAATAGCCTCATCCTCCTGCTTTACCAATTTTCTGAAATTCAGTTTCCCCTCTGTAACAGCCCGAGAAAGGGTATGGATATAGTTGATTTTATTATATGAAATGCCACATTCACGTAGTGTCGTATCTTTTAGTTTCAATACCCTCTCGGCTTTAAAATAACGTCCACCATGTTTGTCCAGGATTCGCTTTTCTATAGTCTTTCCAGCCTTGACTGAAAGCTGTTGGTTAATAATGGCGCGAACCAGAGAATGATAATAAGGTTTGCGGGTAGTGGTAAGCGTTAGTGGCTCGCCGTATTTTATTATTTTTGCCATAACCGTATCGGTTTTTCGCAAATGGCATATTGCGGTGTTAAGTAATGATTTATCCATATGCCATATGCCTGTCTTCTACATAGTTCACATCCCGGATTAATTACCCGTTATGAAAGCCTCATCTCTATCCGGGTTTGGCGTATGAAAAATATTTATATTAATGGGGCAGTCTTTGCTGGCATGATTTATCGTGCCCGTCTCAAACTGTTGCGATCAAAATTTCTATCATTGAGGCCAATACGAAATTGATAGTTACTTAGTGTGAGAACGGTTGTTTTACCATTCTGTCGGTTGTCCATTACCTGTTCATGGGCTCGCCAGTATTTATCGAGATATTGTTTGTAGTTGTTAAATGTTAACGTCTTCAGTAGATCATCCTTCCGGTCATAGTATTCGACTTTTAACGGGATATAGCGTTGTTTATCGACCCAGACGATTTGCCGGGAATAACCCGAATGCTCGTAATTCGGATAATTTTCAATTACAAAAGTCTCTTGGTCATTTAGTTTTTCGTCGCGAAGATATTTATAATGATATTTGTCTACCTCAAATGAAGCGAGATCTTCATAAGCAAACTGGCTACCCATAAAAGGGCCGGATTTATTGGCAGAGGAAATACGTTTTACCCGTTTCAGGGCGGGTAGGTACAACCACTGATCATCGGCATTGATAACATGGGAAAAGGATAAAAATGCCGTGCCTTTGATGTCCCGAGGATTATCAAAGATGGTCAAGCTCTTATCACCATCGCCATTGACTTCAAGGAATTTGATACGGATTGAACGGCTGCTTTCTTCCCCCTGGCGGTTTCGCAGCACCATTTCCATACTCGCGGCGGCATCGCCCCAGCCCTGGTCGTTGCGGTCCACCTCTTGTGCAATGGCCAGTCCTTTTTCCTCAGCGGTACCAGCATGAACACTCATGAACGGTACTATAGTCACAGTAACCATCAATAATAATTGTCTAAAACGTTGCATAATTATCCTCCTTATTAAGTGGTCTCAGTCACGGGATCAGTATTTATGACTGGAATTTTCTTTTTCGCATCCAGCTTCATGAGTAATGCGGGCAGGAATAGAAAATCGGCAATCAGCGCAAAGGCGATAACAATTGACGTTAACAACCCCATGTCCGAGTTTAATTTGAATGTGGATAAGGTCAGGATCATAAAGCCAGAAATCAATACAGCTGAGGTTACCCATAGTGCCGTACCAACAGTTGAAAACGCATAACGCACGGCTTGTTCAACATCCAGGCCTTTTTCACGACGAGCACGTAAATATTTACTTAAAAAATGTACTGTATCATCAACGACAATACCCAAGGTCATGCCCGTGACGATTGAAAGCCCGACATTAATTTCACTCACCATCAGTCCCCATAGACCAAACCCCATTGTGGCGGGTACAAGGTTTGGTACCAGGCTGATTAAACCTATTTTAATTGATCGTAATGCAAATATAAGAATAAAGGATATGAGCACCAATGCTACAGTTGTACCAATTATCATGCTTTTAATATTACGTTTACCAATATGTGAGAACATGATGGTGGTGCTGGAGCCATCACTTTGTATCTCCGCACCATTTTGTTGTAGCCATGCCTGCGCGCGTTCTTCGAGCGCCAGTATCTTTGTAGTATTAATGTTCTTTATGGTTACGCTCATGCGTGTGGCAGACTTGTCAACATTGATCTGGTTATTCAAGTCAAGGCCATAGGGGAGTGACATTTCATATAATAATAAATATTGCGCCGATAAATTCCGCTCGCCGGGTAATATATAGAAGTCCTCTGAGTCTGCGTGCATATTCTTATTCAGGCGCTTCATGGTATCGGTCAGAGTGCTTACATGAATGACCTCTGGTTGTTGCTGGTACCAATTGGAAAATGCCTCCAGCCTATTAAGAAATTGCGGAGCAGAAATCCCCCCTGGGCCATATGATTTAACGGAATAGTCGATGCGATACATGCCCCCAAGGTTGTCTGACACAAAGTCAGAGGCGGTGCGAAATGGTATGCTTTTATCAAAGTATTCTACAAAATTTTCGCCAAGATTGTTACGAGGTAGAAATGAACCTAATGTCAGTACAATCAGGCTCATTCCAATCAATAACGAAGTGCGGCGACGAATGACAAATTCTGCAAGACGCAACATTGCTGAATTATCATCGAGTTTAGGCTTTGGCACCCGAACCGGGAGTATAGCCATCAGGGCAGGTAGAAATGTGATAGACAGAAAAAATGAAGCGCCCATGCCAACCGCAACAATATTACCGAGGTCGTGGAATGGTGGTGATTCACTAAAATTCATGCATAAAAAGCCAATAACCGTTGAAAGGCTGGTAAGGAACACGGGTTGCATATTAACGCGCAGGCTTTCGACGATAGCATCCTGTTTTTGTTCGCCTATACGCATGGCGTGAAACATGCTCACCAATATGTGTATGGCATTGGCAACGGCAAGTGTCATGATAATGGTGGGTGCGACTGAGCTCGGCGGAGTAAGTTTTATCCCTGCCCAGCCAGAGAATCCCATGCCGACCATAATAGAAAAAACTATTATCCATAGCGTGCTGAAGGTGCTTGTCCAACTACGCAAAAATAAACCAACCGCGATCAATATTACCAGAAAAGTAAGCGGCACCAATGTCGCCATATCTTTCATGGAAGAAGAAAAAAATGCATTGTTAAGCAGTACAATACCTGTCATATGAACGTCAATTTGAGGATACTGTTGTCGAATTTGATCGGCGATCCCATTAACTGCAGTAGTAATCTGAGGCATTTCAGTTTCAGGACTTATGCCGGGCAGCTGTACGGTAATATTAATTCCTGTGACATGTCCTTCAGATGAAATTATCCTATTAACCAACAGAGGCTCATTAAGTGCAACACGTCTTATGGTTTGAATATCCTGCTCGGATAATGATGCTGCGCCCTGATAAAGATCTTCGACAATGAGATCGTCATCATTTGCGTGGGTATATTGAAAATTACTGATTGAATCAACACGAGAGGAAAAGGGTACTTGCCAACCCATTCTGGTAATGTCTTCAACGGCTTGCAGGGTTTGTTTGTTAAATACATTGCCGCTTTTTGGTGCAAGCACGATTAAGACGTTATCATCTTTTGTATAGGTATTTTCAAGTCGCTCAAAAGCAAGCATTTGCGGGTTGTCGTCAGTAAAAAATACATGATAGTCCCCGGTAAAACCTGCGTTACGTATCCCGCTGGTTATTGCCAGCACAAATAATAAGCTTAGAGCAATAACCGTCCAGCGATTCTGGACAATCCAACGCGCATATATCGTAGTGCGATTGTTTATTTCTGAATTCTTATCTTGCATTTAATAACTCCGCGTTTTTAGTGGGATCAAGAATTACTGTAAAAGCTAAACCCTCCAGTTTGGAGGATAGGTATTGTCATAACCAGGAATGGATTCTATGCGCGTTATCCAACTGGCTATGCTCGGGTAATTTTTTTCTAAATGTTTAAGGTCGAGGTCTAGCGATTCAGCTTCCTTTAAAAGCATTGCGCGCAAAAGTGCCTGTATGAACGGAAATAGAACTATATCGGCGGCTGAAATTCTCTCACCTGCGATATAGTCAGACTTTTCAAGTAAGGCTTCCAGGGTCTTGAATTCAGCGCGTACATAACTGGCTGATTTTTCTATAGAATATAAATTGTCGCTGACATCGTCAAAGAAAACGGGCCGTACAATCCCGTCAATGGCTTCACGTAAGTAATTCTCGATCTCGAATACCCGTTGCCATATATGACTTGTCTCTCTTGCTGTGGTGCCAAATAATGGTCTTTCGGGGTGTTTGCGATCAAGATAGGCGAGAATCGCAACCGACTCATAGACGGATATATCACCATCTTTAAGAATGGGCAGCTGGCCGCGTGGATTCATCAATAGCATTTCAGGTGCCTGGTGCTCTTGTTTGGAGAATTCCAGTAGTCTGGAGTCGTAATTCAGGCCTTTGACTTCAAGTCCCAGCAAGGCTCGCCATGAGTAGGGGCTACCTGCACCCCAATATATTTCGTACGCCATGTTTATTCTCCGGTTTTGCTTTTACCCGTACTGGGCCTGGAGTATAGATACTAATCGGTGCGTTTCTGCTATGAAAGCATTGAATTTGCAAATCACGGGTGCAATAATGCACCACATGGACTGGGATAATTTACGATTCTTTTTGACCGTTGCCCGTAAAGGCTCGTTGCGTGCTGCGTCTGAGGCCCTGTCTGTTAATCACTCGACGGTTTCACGTCGAATTACGTCTTTTGAGAAAAAGCTGGGTGTGCGTTTATTTGAACGATTGCCAAATGGCTATGTGCTGACCCCTACTGGCGAAGAAATGCTGAAATCAGCGCAACATATTGAAGACGAGGTCGTAAAGCTAGACCGTCAGGTCATCGGACGAGATGCACAATTAAATGGCGTGTTGCGGGTGACCATGCCCACCGCATTGGCAACGCATTTATTAATGCCTGATATTTCAGCCTTTACAAAGATGTATCCCAATATTCAACTGGAGCTGGCATTTTCCAGCGAAGAATTCAATTTACGCAAACGCGAGGCTGATATAGCGATTCGTCTGACGCCCAACCCACCGGACTATCTTGTAGGACGTCGTGTTTTACATCCGGCCAAGGGTGTATATGCCTCACATGACTACCTGAAGTCTAAGGATCTGGACAAACACCCGGATAAGTTAGACTGGATCGGCTGGGAAGAAATTTCTTCGCCAACGCAATGGAACAAGGATAGCCGGTTTTCATTATCGCCGGTTGTGCATAAAGCCGATGATTTGCTTGCACAACTTGAAGCAGTGAAGGCGAACATGGGAATTGCCATGTTGCCCTGTTTTCTGGCGGACACGGTCCCATCACTGGAGCGACTGGAATTAATATCATCAAGAGGCACTTGTGGTGATTTATGGGTACTAACGCACGAAGACCTACGTGCCACGGCTCGTGTGAGGGCATTTATTGATTTTATGCTTGAGGCATTTGAGCGGCACCGCGATTTGTTGGAGGGGCGTCGTTATACGAGATCACTTGAGGAAATGGATACGATAGGCATATCAAAGATACAACACGGCTAGCAGCGTCTCTAAGCGGGTGATGTAAATACAGTTTCTTTCTATATGTCTGAATCAGAAGTATATATCTAGACATACATTATATTTTGTCATGGTGCGTATATACTGGCGAATGTTCACTGGGATAGTGACTAAAAAATAAAGAATTGTGAGTTTATTCTTTATTATATTTGGGAAAATCCTTTAAACAGCAGCGGCCGGAAGGGTTACTGGTGATACATGAGCAAAGCGCTGCTTTGGTTTGCCTAATAACAAAGCTCTTTGCCTCCGGCTGGGTTTGCGCCTCCAGATTAGAAATGCCAAAGCAGTAACAGCGCAATGCGCTATTTGAGTGATCCTTGATACCGATATGGGTCCTGACCTGGGATGTGGTTATTAGCGTATTGTCTTCGGCAAAGTAGACGACCTCGCAGGCCGGGTCATCACAATAGAAATACTTCTGTTCTTTTAATGCATGTATCCAGGGTTTGTCTATGTGCTGCAATACGGTTTTTCTTTGCACCTCAGGATAGTTATTGCCATTTCTCGGGCACTCGCATTTTACGGGTTTGGATTTCTTCTGGGCGTCTACGGAACAGCAATCAGACATGTTTACACCCTTGCATAGAGTTTTTTAGGTGGTAAGAAAATATCCCATATCGATACCAGCAACATGAGTGCGATACCGGTATACAGCAAGTAGGTACTCCAGTTATATGCCCAAAGTGGGTATAGGGTTAACAAGACCAGGCTTGGGCCAGTGATGCCGGCCAATGTCCGGTACCAGACCTTATGCGAGATAAACGACAACAGATTGGCAGCAAGGGCGATGGCTGCAAATATTGGCAACAGGGTATTGATAAAGATACCTTCGAACTGAGCCAGAAAACCCAGCCCGAGCGCGGTACCAAGGGAACCCAGGGCGGGAAAGCAGGAGGCGCAGCCCATGGCGGCGATGAATGAGCCGAGGGCACCGGTCTTATCAAACAGGCGACTGAACCCATTCATAGGGGATCCTTAAAGATAATTTTGATAGCTGTAGTGTAAACTCTGTACCCCGGTACGGAGTCAAGGCTGAATTGAAGAACATTAAGACCAATCATCAATTACAAAAGAAAAGGCCCCGCAACGCGGGGCCTTTCTACTACAGCCTTGAGAACGTGTATCAGGCGATTCCGGGGTTGCCGGTAACGTTCTTGATCTTCGGTACGTTGAGGTCAATAGACTTGATGACCTTCTTTGAACGCAGGTAATCGGAAGTGATTTCCCATATCGGCCTGCCGTCAGCCTCGGTAAGCTCACGACCAACACTGGCCCAGCCTGCGACCTTGTATTTGCGGTTTGGGTCAATCGGCTGGCCGTTGAGTTCCATATCTGAAATACGCTTGCCTATGCGGGCAAGTGGGTCGATGCTGTATTTAAGGCCACCTACGCGAACCATGTCACCACCTTGCTGGTAGTAAGGGTCTTCGTTGAAGATATTATCGGCCACGTCTTCCAGCACGGTCTTGATGGTTTCGCCGGACAGTTCGTTAACGGTCACAATCGGATAGGTCATGGCAGTTTGTGTGGCCACTTCCTCGAAGGTGATCGGCTGGCCAGGGAGCACACTGACACCCCAACGGAAACCGGGTGAGAAGGCGATTTCGGCATCCTCGACTTCCAGCATGGAATCACAGATGAGCTGGTCAAAGGTGCCATTGAAGTTGCCGCGGCGATAGAGGACTTCTTCAGTAATGGCCAGTTCTTCATTGAGTTCCGAAAGGAAAGGCGCACGAACCTGGTCGATATAGGCCTGCATCTGCGGGTCCGGCTCGAGCATATTCGAGAATACCGGTAGCAATTTGTATTTGAAGTCACGAACCTTGCCGTTTTTGACATCGAAGTCGAGCACGGAGAGGAACTTGCTGTTGGAGCCGGAGTTGATAACCAGGGTAGTACCACCGGCGTTACTGACCTTGACCGGCTCTGGCACGGCGTCATGGGTATGGCCACCCATGATGGCGTCAATACCGGTAACACGGCTGGCCATCTTCAGGTCAACGTCCATACCGTTATGCGAGACCACTACCACGACCTGGGCGCCATCGGCACGGGCCTGGTCCACGGCGGCCTGCATGCCGTCGTCACGGATACCGAAGCTCCAGTCTGGCACCATGAAACGAGGGTTGGCGATCGGTGTATACGGGAAGGACTGACCGATAACCGCAACCGGGATACCGTTCTGTTCCTTGATGACGTATGGCTTGAAGACAGGCTCTTCAAATTCATTATCCACAACGTTCTGGGTGACAAAGTCGATGTGACCCTTAAAGTCATTTTCCAGTACTTCACGAACGCGCTCGGCGCCAAAGGTGTATTCCCAGTGGCCGGTCATAATATCTACGCCAAGCAGCTTCTGTGCGTCGATCATGTCCTGGGCATTGGTGCGTAGCGAGGTCCAGGAACCCTGCCAGGTATCACCACCGTCAAGCAGCAGCGAAGCCGGGCGTTGGGCACGGATATTCTTCACCAGGGTCGCGAGGTGGGCAAAACCGCCGACCTTACCGAATTTCTGTGCGGCCTCGGCGAAGTCGATGTAGGTATAGGCGTGCGCCCAGGGAGTATCAGGCTTGATGTTGTAGAACTTGAGCAGCTCTTCACCAACCAGATGCGGGGGGTTGCCGTACATGCTGGCGACACCGAGGTTGATATTCGGCTCACGGAAATAAATCGGCATGAGCTGGGCATGGCAGTCGGTGTAGTGCAGGAACGAGACGTTACCGAAGGCCGGCATCTCATAGATGTTAGTAGAGGCCGTGGTGGCCTTGGTGCTGCTGGTAGGCAGCTTTTGTGTCTCTGAGCCTGGCTCACAGCCACTCAGGTTTATGCCTGAGGCACTGGCTACGGCCAGCATCTGCAGGAATTCTCGGCGAGAAATATTCATTAGGATTGAGATCCTCCGTTCACTATTTCGGGTGTATTGCCTGTTATTAGGGGCCTTATTGACCAGGCTTCGTTTTATTGTCCGTCATATTATTATTCAATTCCTGGACGCACATAATTTACCCATTCTAGCTGATTTTGCAGGTGCTCCTCAATGCCAAAAACGGCCTATTTAGCATTGGATAAGGCGGATTTTCTGAGTTTCTCCGGGTGAGGGCATAAAAAAAGCCCAACCAGAAGGTTGGGCTTTTTGACAAACCAAGTACGTCTTACTGGCGGTTACCTGGCGCGTTCAGCTTCAGGCCGTTAGACATGTAAGTATGGAAGTACTCCAGGTTGGTGTATTCCGGACCCTGTGCCTTAAATGGCTTGGCGCGTACCTGCTTGTTACAGCCACCGTAACGGCGGTGCATAGTACCCAGGCCACCCCACTTCGAGCGGTAAACCGGGAAGTTGGTTGCCTGGCCTATACCGGCACTGAGGATGTTCGCGCGGATGTACTTGCCGGCGGCATCGAAGTGACAGTGTGCACAAGAGAAGTTCAGCTGACCACGGCGGGCAAAGTAGAACTGCTTGCCAGCGTTGTAGGCAGCCAGGGCACCCTTGTCGTTAGGGACAGAAACGTTGATGGCCTTGCCACGAGAAGTGTTTTTCAGGTAGGCAGACAGCTGTGCCAGTTTACCCTTTTTCCACTTCAGGGGCTTTTCGCCATTCTTTGTACGACACTCGTTAATCTCGGCCTCCAAGGTCTTGACCTTGCCGGCCCTGGCGTCCCAGTATGGGTAGTTCTGGGCGATGCCCTTACCACCGTTCTTGAAGCAGCTGGCATAGGTCTTGCCATTGCCGAAAGCAGTATTGTATTCCTTCTCGCCGGCTGAAATATCCAGTTCGTAAGGAGGAAATTCCTCAATCGCCTGCCAGGCATCGTACATGTCCTGATTGTAGATATAGATACCGTCAGCGTAGTCATCAAAAGTCTTGCCCGCAGGCAGTTTCTTGGTGAAGTAGCTGCGGAAGTTTTTCAGGTCTTCCTTGGGACCAGCCTGGGCAGACATTTGTGCACCTGCAACCAGTCCCAGAGCGGTCATTGTGATAATGATTTTCTTCATCATTGTTTTATTCTCCTCCAGTTATGGGCTGGCTTAACGGATCTGAGCTTCCTGGGAAGCACTTTCACCCTTGTTGTCGACCCAGCTGATCTTGATGCTGTCACCCTTGTTGCCGCCCTTGAACTTGAACGACAGGTACGGGTTCTTCGAGATCGCCGGACCCCACAGGGCGGTCAGCACGGCGTTGCCGTTGTGCTCACACTTCACTTCCTGAATGAAGTGCGCGGGGATCACCTTGCCAGTTTTTTTGTCTTTACGCAGACCCGTGTCCATCGGATGACTCATCAGGGCCTTGACCGTGGTGGAGTCTTTCTTTGCCGTGGCGCGGATTTTGATACCTTTTGCCATGATAGTTTCCTCTTAAATTCCTGTTTGCCTTAGCCGCCGCAGCCGCCGATGGTGACCTTGACGTCTTTGCTGGCGCTGTAGACTTTGCCACCGGCCTTGACGACGGCGATGACCTTGGAGGTCTTGCCCATCTTGATGCGGGTGGAGACATAGCCTTCGGCGTTGGCACCCATGTCGAAGCTCGCACACAGTGGCGAGGCGTTGGCCGCCGCCAGGATGGAGATGCTTTCGATGCCGGACTGCGCGGCGGTGATGCTGACCGGGACCACGGCGCCGTTTTCGGCAATGTCCGGGGCCTTGATCTTGATGTCCTTGCTGGCTGCAGAATCTTTGCTGCCGAACAGGGTGCTCATGGCGTTATCCACGCCCTTGGCTTCAAAGGCCTCTTTCGGCCAGGCTGCGAGGACGCTTTGCGGGGTCAGCAGGCCTGCGCCCACTGCCACAGCAACGGCACTGCCGGCCATGCTACCTTTGAGGAATGTTCTACGTTCCATAATTTTCACCTTTTATTCTAGTAAGTTTCTGTGAAAGACGAGGCTTAAAGTGTGTACAGCCATTCGATAATATTATTGATGTCTTTCTTCGAAATGATTTCATGCTTGCCATATGGAGGCATCAGCGTGTTCGGATTAACGGACTGCGGGTCATTCAGACGCTTGGCCAGCTGTTCGCGATCCGGGAAACGCGCCTTCATGGCAACCAGTGGCGGCCCGATATTACCGGGTAGACTGGCACCTTCGTATGCATGGCAGGCAAAACAGTTGCCCTTCTTGCGGTCTTCAGCAACCTTCTTGCCGGCTTGGGCTGGGGTCATTTCTGCTGCGCCCGCAATTTGCGGTGCAAGTGTGAAGCTTCCCATCAGTACAGCTATGGCACTGGCAGTAGCTATTTTCTTTGCGACATTCCGCATCGCTCTCCTCCTAAGGTCTTTCTGTTTTAGTGTGTGATAAATACGTAAGTTTAGGAAAAACTCTAAGTCCACCCCTTTTATTAACTACTTTTATGTCGTTATTTACAGGGAAAACTTCGATGCTTACGCGATGTAAGTTGTTTAATTCCGCGTCCAACGTAAGGCATAGCATACCTAAGTGGGTGGCGATGGCAAGTGCTATATGCAAGTAAATGTATATCAGAAGATTCTAAGATACTGCATTAGTCGGGAATGATTTAGTGAGGGTTTTCTTCGCGCTCGAGTTGTCGGAGTTGGTCACGTCGTGCCTGAATTTTAGACAACTCAATGAAGTTTTCCGTTTTCAGTGCCAGGGCGATGTCGAGCTGACGAATGGCCTCACGTGTTTGCCCGTTCAGGTAGTGGTATTCGGCCAGTGACTGGTGTGCCTCAAGGGGGAAGCCGGCGGCATCTTCGGCAATGGCCAACAGGTGGTAGAGGCTGGCATCCGGGTCGCGTTGACGACGATGCTCATGGAGCAGCTGGCGTGACTCGGCGGCGCGCTTTAACTGTAGCAAGGCGCGGGCATAAGTGACGGTCAGGCTGTGGTCACCCGGGTAGAGCTTCAGGGCCTGTTGGAAGGCATCCACTGCGGCCTGTGTCTTGCCGGACTCAAGCATAAACTGGGCACGGGCCAGCAGGAAATAAGGCTGTTCAGGGTGTTGCTTGAGGAGCTTGAGCAGTTCCTGGTCTGCCTGGTTAAACCGTCCAGCGGCTGCCAGGGCCAGGGCATAGCCATAGCGTGTCGCCGTTTCGTTGTTGTATTGGCGGGAGGCCAGCACCTTTTCGTAATAAGCTATGTCATGTGGCTGCTTGGGTATGTATTGACGGATCTTTTCCCTGATCAGGTGATAATCGAGGCTGTCCGTGAATTGCTTGAAAGGGTATCGCTCGGCGCGGCCTCGGGCATTGGCAATACGTGTCACGGTCACGGGGTGGGTACTGAGAAATTCGGGCGGTCGGCTGTAATAGCGTGAGGCCTGTTGCAGACGTTCGAAGAATACCGTCATGGCGCGCGGGTCGAAGTCGGCAGCAGCCAGGGTTTGAATACCGATGTGATCGGCCTCATTTTCATTCGAGCGGGTAAAGTCGAGTTGGGCCTGTACGGCCGCAGCCTGTGAGGCAGAGAGGGTGGCGCGCCCGAGTTCGCTGTTTTGTGAACCAATAATAATGGCCGCAATGACGCCGGCCAGGGCCGGCAGGTTGAGGTTGCTCTGTGCCTCGTAGGCGCGGGCCATGTGACGTTGGGTGATATGGGCAATTTCGTGGGCAATCACCGAGGCCAGTTCACTCTCTGATTCGGTGGCACTGAACAGGCCGGTATTGATACCGATAAAACCGCCGGGGGCGGCGAAGGCGTTGATACGTGGGTCATCGAGCATAAAAAAGGTGTAGTTTTGCACCGGGTCATCACTGTTAGCGGCCACTCGGTTACCGAGGTTGCGGATATACTCGGTGATCTCAGGGTCTTCAATAAGCTGAAAGCTCAGCCGTATGCGGCGCAAAAACTCGGTGCCGATGCGGTGCTCCTGCTCGGGCGAAATGAAGGCCCCGGCGCTGTCTCCCATGTCTGGCAGGCGAATGTTTTCCGCACTGAGCAGTCCGGGCAGGCACAGCAGCAGATAAAATGCTTTGAGTAAAGTTTGTAAGTCCATGAATAAATAAGAAATATATATTGAGCTCAGAATATAGGACCACAATAAGGGGTTTGCAGTTCAGAATCCAGTGAATATACTCAGCCTCGATGATGATGGGTCTTGCATGCGCTGTGCGGACTTGCCTTTGCCATAAACTTATCATATAAGTGTACTCTTGAATTCTAATATCCTTGTCCGGACCTGGCTAGTACGGGGACCCGGGCGCTAAAAAATCTTGTAAGGAGATTAAAGATGGCTGATTTTGATCAAGAACTCGATGCATCCGGTCTGAACTGTCCGCTGCCTATTCTGCGCGCCAAGAAGACTCTGGCCGGTATGGATACAGGTCAGGTACTTCGCATTGTTGCGACTGACCCGGGTTCAGTAAAGGACTTTGAAGCCTTTGCCAAGCAGACCGGTAATGAACTTATGGATTCTGGTGAAGAAGGCGGCAAGTTCGTTTTCCGTATCAAGAAGGCCTAACAAGCTTTTTGTTGTTAGGCCCGAACTCAGTGTGCCTGACTCCTCAGTAACATAACGCTCGTAAGGAGAGCCATTATGTCGGGAAAGAAACTCGGAATTATTGCGACCAAGGGCACACTGGATTGGGCCTATCCTCCTTTTATCCTTGCTTCCACTGCTGCAGCACTGGGGTATGAGACACAGATATTTTTTACCTTCTATGGTCTGCAGCTGGTTCGTAAAGATCTCAACCTGAAGGTTAGCCCACTGGGTAACCCGGGTATGCCGATGCCGATGGCCATGGACAAATGGTTCCCGGTACTGGGTACTGCCCTGCCAGGTATGGAAGCGGTCATGACCAGTATGATGAAGGCGAAGATGAAGTCCAAGGGTGTGGCCAGTATCGAAGAACTGCGCGAGCTCTGTATTGAGGCTGAAGTGAAGATGGTCGGTTGCCAGATGACAGTAGACCTGTTCGACTTCACGCAGGATAATTTCATTGATGGCCTGGAGTACGGTGGTGCCGCGACTTTCTTCGAGTTTGCCGGTGAAACGGATGTTTGTCTGTATATCTAGATCTGATCTTTAAAAATACGGATAAAAAAAGCCCGGCATAGCCGGGCTTTTTTATTGCTTGTAGCAGGCTGCAACTTAGAATGCCCAGCGCGCCTGGACACTGAGGATGTCAATATCGATTTCGTATTCACCGACCAGAGCACCACGCAGTGTGTTTTCGGTATCGGCCAGGGATTTGTTGATTTTGGCATCCTTGACAAACAGGTGGGCATAACCCACATCAAAGCTGAGCTTGTCTGACGACTTGTAGGTAAAGCCGGCGGTTAGCCAGGTACGGTCCTGATCAGGCACGCGCGGTGTCTGGTTTTCACTATTACGATTAGCAGATTCATCAAAGGCAATACCGCCACGCCAGGTCCACTGTTTGTTCGGTACATAGCTTACGCCAAGCGAGTAACGGTTACTGTCCTGCCACTTTGTGGTGGTGACAGAATCGGCCGCACCGGAATCAAATTCAATACGTAGTTCCTCGAATTCACTCCAGTTGGTCCAAGTGAGGTCACCGTTTACGGTCCATTTCGAATCTATCTCATGGTTAAAACCGACTGACAGGGAATCCGGCAGGGTAACCTTGGCTTTGACATCGGTATCTACCAGACCGCGCCCTGCGGCAATCGCGGTGGCATTACCCGTAGCTGGGTTGTTAGGCGTATCGAAGTCGGCATCACCTTTTAGTGTGTGTTTGATACGCGAACGATAGGCGATACCGATGCGGGTCTGCGGCGTGGCCTGCCACATCATCCCCAAGTTATAACCGAAGCTCCAGTCATCGCCTTTGACCTCGGCCTCACCATCGTCCGCTTGCGGCGAAAGGTTAAGTGCCGTACAGGTGCCTGCGGGCAGGGTCATGGTAATGTTCTCACCGGCAAAGCATAGACCGCCATAATCCACGGCATTGGTGAGACGGGCCTCAATATATTGCGCATTGAGACCAAAGCCGAGACTCAGTTTGTCGTCTACTTTGTAGGCTAGTGAAGGGTTGATATTGACGGTTTTCAACTCTGAGGTCAGGGCATGGTAACGACCGACCCAGCCATCATCGTATTCGGTGACCAGTCCGAAGGGGGCACCGATACCGACACCGAAGGTCCACTGCTGGTTGATCGGGCGACTGTAATAAAAATTGGGTACCAGGGCGACAGGGCCGGCATCACCGCCGTTCTCATTGTTGACATCGAGTGACGCGGTTGTGAAATGGGTTGAACCCTGATCCTTGAATTTGGCATTCGGGTCGATGACGTGGACAGCAAAAATGGCCTGGGCGCCATCAAGGCGAGTCATCCCGGCAGGGTTGAAGTAGATGGTTGAGGCATCCGTCGCGCCGCTTGAACCCCCGGCAAAGGCATTGCCCAGGCCAGTGACGCTTTGCTCGATGATACCAAAGCCTGCGGCATGGCTCGTGCCACTGACGGTGGCGAGTGCGTAGATGGAACAGTAAAGGGTCTGTTTTAGTGCCTGTCGTGGGGTGAATGACATGGGTAACCTCGGTATTGTTGTTATGGTTTATGTATTCCGGTGAATAATCTCGCGAGAGGGGCCACCTTGTAAAGCAGGCAAGAAAAGTAAGCATGTAAGAATATAGTAATATAAATATTAGTACATACCGAAATTGCTAGGAAAATCAGTGCGTAAGTTGAGATAAATCACGAAAAAAAGTTGACATGGTGCGTGTTGCGAAACACACTGTTGTCATTACGCACAGGGGTGTAGGTAATACACAACAACGGCAGTCACAGATTGCATGATCCGGCATAGAAGCGGCCTGCGCATAAGAAGCTTTATACAATAAACACGTGTTGTCTTTAATTTGGGAGGAGACACTCAATGAAACATAGTAAGCATTTGCTCGCCGCTGCGGTTGCAGCTTCTTTTATGGTACCAATGTCGGCATCCGCGACGAACGGTTATTTTGGTGCTGCGTACGGACCTAACGCGCGCGGTATGGCCGGCGCCGTCACGGCCCTGCCTCAGGATTCCATGGCTGCTGCCGTCAACCCGGCGGGCATGGCCCATGTGGGTGAGCGTGCGGACGTCAATATTGAGGTATTCTCACCCGATCGTGACGCCTCCACAGGTGCAGGTTCGGCTGTGAGTGAAATGAACGGTTTCATCATTCCATCGGGTGGTTATGTCCGCAAGATTGACGACAATATGACGGCGGGTATTACGATTTATGCCAACGGCGGCATGAATTCCAATTATGATGACGGTGCCGGTGTCAATCCATTTGGGTTCCCGGATCGGCTGGGTGTTGACCTTGCACAGATGATTTTTGCCCCAACCATTACCTATAAGCTGAATGAGACTCATACAGTGGGTGCCTCCCTGCTGGTCGGTTACCAGCAGTTTAAGGCCTATGGCCTGCAAGGCTTTTGTGGCTTTAAAGGTGATGGCAGCTGTAATCCAATGACCGGTGCCGGCGTTGATTCAGCGGCCGGTAATAAGGGGCTGACCAACCAGGGCTATGATGATGCATGGGGTGTAGGCCTGCGTGTAGGTTGGCAGGGTCAGATGAGCGAAAATGTGACCCTGGGTGCCGCGTATTCATCGAAGATCTACATGAATGAGTTTGATAAATACGATAGGCTCTTCGCTGAAGACGGTGATTTTGATATCCCCGCCAACTGGTCGGTCGGTATAGCCGCCAAGGTAACACCAAAGTCGACAGTAACTTTTGATATCCAGCAGATTGAATACAGTGATGTGAAGGCCATCGCGAATAAGGGACCATCTCTTACCTCTCCTACTGGATTTGATGCAGGTCAGGGTTTTCTGGGTGCCGACAATGGTCTCGGTTTCGGCTGGGATGACATGACCATCTTCAAACTCGGTTTTGTCTATGACCATGATGCGAACTTTACATACCGGTTAGGTGTCAGCCACGGTGATCAGCCCATTGGTGACGATGATGCGTTGTTCAACGTACTGGCCCCGGCAGTGCCAGAAACGCATATTACCGCCGGCTTTACTTATCGCCCGACCGGTAAAGACGACAATGAAGTGACCGTGGCCTTCATGCATGCGGTCCGTAACGAGGTCAAAAACGATAGAGGCAATGCCTTCTTTGCTATGGGCGCGCCAACCGAGATCAGCATGTACCAGAACGCCGTGGAGATCGGTTATTCCTGGAAGTTCTAAGCTTTGTTACACAGTCGTATAGAAAAGGGGCCCGACAGGGCCCCTTTTTTTATGCCCAAAGTAGCCCCAAAAGGCCCCCTGAAGCAGGCACAAGACTAGGCCTGCGGCCTTGAGTCGGTATAATAGGCGGAAGACTGATTGTTTCCGGAGGCATGATGCCCACTACTCGTCACCTGCTGCTGATACTCAGCGGCCTTATCCTGCACACTGCCGCGCTGGCGGAGGTGTCCCTTAATACGGTCACGCTGGCCTACGAAGAGGTTGTCAGCCAACGCGAGTTTGATGGCCTGATCGAGGCGGTCGACAAGGCAACGATTACCGCCGAGGTCTCCGATCGTATTGTCGAGATCAATTATGACGTCGATGATTACGTACCGAAGGGCGCGGTGATCCTGCGTTTCCGTGATACGCGTCAGCGTGCGCAACTGGAACAGGCCGAGGCGGCATTACGCGAGGCAGAAGTGGGGGCCCAGGATGCCGAAAAGGAGTTTGCGCGCATTCGTGATATTTATGCGAAGAAACTGGTCGCCAAGGCGGCACTCGACAGGGCCAGTGCTACGCTGAATGCCGCCAAGGCGCGCAAAGAGCAGGCGCAGGCGCGCGTCCGTGAGGCATCAGACCAACTGGAACGTACCGTGTTACGCGCCCCTTATAGCGGTATTGTTACCGAACGGCATGTCGAACTGGGCGAAACACCGACCATTGGGCAAAAGATTATTACTGGCCTGTCACTCGACCGGCTGCGTGTGGTGACGGATGTCCCGCAGCAATTTGTCTCGGTCCTGCGTGGTGATTGTTGCCCGGCACGTATCCTGTTGCCCGGGGACGGCGAGCGTTTCGTAGCCGTCGAAAAACTTACGGTTTCTCCGCTTGCCAGTGCGAATACTCATAGCTTCCGCGTGCGTGCCGACCTGGCGAAGGGGCAACATGATTTGTATCCCGGGATGTTCGTCAAGCTGGTGCTGGATATTGCAAAACAATCGCGTCTGCTGGTACCACGTGCGGCGATAGTGCACCGTAGTGAAGTCACCGGCGTGTATGTTGTTGCAGAGGCGGGCCAGGTCAGTTTCAGGCATATTCGTAGCGGACGCATGCATACCGATGGCCGTGTCGAGGTACACGCCGGACTCGAAGCCGGGGAGAAGATCGCCCTGGAACCCCTGGCGGCGGGTATTTACCTGAAAGGACAGCCGGGTCATGAGTGAAGGCATGGGACTGTCAGGGCGTATTGCCAAGCAGTTTCTGCGAACCGAGATCACGCCACTGCTGGCCATCTTGGGTTTGTTACTGGGTCTGTTTGCTGTCCTTGTAACGCCGCGTGAAGAGGAGCCGCAGATCAGCGTGACCTTCGCCAATGTCTTTATTCCCTTCCCCGGTGCCACGGCAAAAGAGGTCGAACAGCTCGTTACCACCTCGGCCGAGCAGGTGCTTGCCGAGATAGAAGGCGTCAAGCATATTTACTCGGTGTCGCGTCCGGGCATGTCGGTACTGACTATCCAGTTTAAGGTGGGTGAGCCACGCACAGCGGCCATTGTTCGACTCTATAACGCGATTTATTCCAACCGCGACTGGTTACCGCCCAATATCGGTGTCGGCCAGCCGCTGATCAAACCACAGGGTATTGATGATGTGCCAATCGTCACCGGCACCTTGTGGACGGATGACGAGGCAATCGGTACCCATGAGTTACTGCGTGTCGCCCATGCCATCGAGGCGGAACTCAAACGTGTCCCGGGGACACGCGATATTTATACCATCGGCGGCCCGGACAGTGCGGTTAACGTGGTCCTCGACCCGCAGCGCATGGCCGCCTACAACATTGCCTTGCCCGATCTTCGCAGCGCCCTGCAGGCAGCCAATGTAGCCGGTGATGTAGGCCAGTTGGTGGAGAATAATGCGGCCATCACGATTCGTGCCGGGGAGTTTCTGTCGCGCGCGGAGGATGTTGCGCAACTGGTGGTGGCCATGTACGAGGGGGCGCCGGTCTATCTTGAGGATGTCGCCGAGGTCTCGCTGGGCCCCGACCGTCCTGAGCAATATGTCTGGTTTGGCACGGGCGCCGCCGCCGGGAGTAAGGGCATAAGCCGACAAGGCCGTTTCCCGGCCGTAACCCTGGCCATTGCCAAGCAACCGGGGACCAACGCCGTTGAGATTGCGGAACAGGTCATCAAGCGCTTTGAGCAGTTAAAGGGCACGATTGTGCCGGAGGGGATCCAGGGCACGCTGACCCGCAACTATGGTGAAACGGCCAATGACAAGGCCAAGACCCTGATCGGTAAACTCATGTTTGCCACCGGCTTCGTGGTGTTACTGGTCCTGGTTGCCCTGGGCTGGCGTGAGGCCTTCATCGTCGGCACGGCCGTGGTCATCACGCTGGCCGTGACCCTGTTCGCCTCCTGGGCCTGGGGTTTTACCCTGAATCGTGTCTCCCTGTTCGCACTGATCTTTTCTATCGGTATCCTGGTTGATGATGCCATTGTCGTTGTCGAGAATATCCATCGTCACATGGGCAAGGGCGGTTTGAGTCTGGCCGAATCGATCCCGCTGGCGGTCGATGAAGTCGGCGGACCAACCATCCTTGCGACCTTTACCGTGATCGCCGCACTGTTGCCAATGGCCTTTGTCACCGGTCTGATGGGGCCCTACATGAGCCCTATCCCGATCAATGCGAGTATCGGTATGTTGATTTCGCTGGCCGTGGCCTTCGTCATCACGCCGTGGATGACCTTTAAGGTGCTACAACATGTGAAACCAGCGCATGCCGCGGCAGACAATGATGGCCGTCTGTATCAGTTCTTTAATCGTTACGTCGGGCCCTATCTGAATGGTCAGGATGGCGCGCCGCGGCGGCGCCGTTTATGGGTGATCATCCTGATCATGATCGTCTTGTCCATATCCCTGGTCGGTTTCAAGCTGGTGGTATTAAAGATGCTGCCGTTCGATAACAAATCCGAGTTCCAGGTGGTGGTCGATATGCCCGAGGGCACGACACTGCAACAAACCGCCAGGGTCATTGATGAACTGGGGAGCTACCTTGCACAGGTCCCCGAGGTGAGTGACTACCAGGCCTATGTCGGCACCGCGGCGCCGATTAATTTCAATGGCCTCGTACGCCAGTATTACCTGCGTAAGGGCGATAATGTCGCTGACATCCAGGTAAATCTGGTGGATAAGAAACACCGTGATCGCAAGAGTCACGAGATCGCCCTGGCTATGCGGGTGCCGCTGCAAGCGATCGGTGCTGGTCTGAATGCTAATGTGAAGGTCGTCGAAGTCCCGCCGGGACCACCGGTCTTTTCACCCTTGGTAGCCGAGGTATACGGTATCGACTATGCCGGTCAGATACAGGCAGCGAAAAAAATTCGCCGTGTCTTCGAACAAACAGATGATGTGGTGGATGTTGATGACAGTATTGAGGCCGATGCCGGGCAATGGCTGCTCCGTGTTGACAGGCAGAGGGCAGCGCGGCTGGGTGTTTCACAGCAGCAGATCGTTACTGCCATTCAGACTGTCTTAGAGGGTGAGGATGCCAGTTACCTGCATGTCGAAACCGCCAAGTATCCGGTGCCGATTCGCCTTGAGTTTGCTGACAGCGACAAGACCGATATTTCATCGCTGCTGGCACTTAAGCTGCGTTCACACAGTGGTGCTCTGGTGAGCCTGGGGGATGTCGTGTCTATCAGTGCCGCGGAACGCGAGCATGCGATTTACCATAAAGACCTGTTGCCGGTTGTATACGTGACCGCTGATATGGCTGGCGATCTGGACAGCCCGTTGTATGGCATGTTCGATATCTTCGGGAAATTAAATGAACAGGGTCTGCAGCAATACCTGATTCAACAGCCGGAACACCCGTTTGACTTCAGTCTGAAGTGGGACGGTGAGTGGCAGATCACTTACGAGACCTTCCGCGACATGGGTATAGCCTATGCTGTGGGGATGATTCTTATATACCTGCTGGTGGTCGCACAGTTCCGTTCCTATATGGTGCCCCTGATCATCATGGCACCTATCCCTTTAACCATTATTGGGGTGATGCCGGGGCATGCCCTGTTTGGTGCGCAGTTTACCGCGACCTCTATGATCGGCATGATTGCCCTCGCCGGGATCATCGTACGTAATTCGATCCTGTTGGTGGACTTTATCAATGAGACCGTGCGGCAAGGTGTGCCCTTACAGGAGGCGGTGATCCGTGCCGGGGCGGTGCGCTCAAAGCCCATTGCCCTGACTGCGCTGGCCGCCATGCTGGGTGCCGTCTTTATTCTCGACGACCCCATCTTCAGTGGGCTGGCCATTAGCCTGATCTTTGGGATACTGGTCTCAACCCTGTTGACCCTGGTGGTGATACCAGTGCTTTATTATGCCTATATGTACCGGCGCATGAAGGTCTAGGCGGGTTATTACCGCTGGCTGCGGCGAATCATGTCGCGTTCGAGTTGCACCACAAAGCGTTGGATCTGTCTTTCCTCGATCGGTCCCATATGAATAAAGCGGGCACCTACGCGGACCATGTTTTTGTCTTCATAGGCTTTGATATTGCGGATTTCCAGGGCACATTCAAAATCGGTTTTGTCGCCGGTGGCAAACCTGCAAACAGGAAGAATCATATTCTTCTCAAAGGGCATGGTCTGTTTACCAGCAAACTGTGCGGCAATACCGCCCAGTGAAATATTTGTGATGAGCCCCTTGCATTGATTGCCGGCCTCATCGCGCACCGAGATTTCGGCGTTGTCTCCCATACTGACAGGTGCACGGAAAGAGGCACGTCTTTGATGGTAACGGAGTACCTCGGGGTATTTCACCCGATAGGCCGGTTTGCCGCCATCATCAATGACTGAATCAATATTGCCATTGAAACCAAATTCAATCCCCTGATACTGTGCGGAAACAGTGAACTGTCGTTCCTTGAGTATTTGCTGATGTCCGGATTCCGGGTGCAGGGCATCAAGTAATATATATTTTTGCTCGGCATCTACGTCTATAAGGATACTATTATAAAAACGATCACTATCAGGCATGTGTACATTGAGTAAAACATGATCGCGCAACAGGCGGCGCAGATGACCAGTGATAATATTGGGTTGGCTGATTAATTCGATGTCGTTGGTATCTGTCATGTTACTATCTCGCGCACAGCAGCAAACATACTGCGCAGCGGGTTACTTTTTTTTCGTTATTGTGCAGAAGGTATCAGGCACGTGTAAGCGAGTGTTCTAATGAGTGATCGATTATTTTACCACCACGCCCATAGATTTCTTTATTTTGTGTTTGTCCCTGTAGCAGGGCGATGAGTTGTTTGATATTACGTTGTGAATTTTCCAGGACACTACCATTGAGGTGGTTCTGTTCACGGCAGCGACCGAGTACGTCGAGGAGCTGGTCCCAGAGTTTCTGTAGTGGCTGGTGGAATTCTTCAGTTTGAGCGGTGATAAAGGCCTGCATATCTCCGGCATGCGGGTCCTCACCACTGGTCAGCTGCTGGCGACGACGCTGTGCACTCTCATCAAGCTGTTCGGCAACTTGACGTTTGTCCTTCGCGATTTTCTCCAGGGAGTCGCCATTATTCTTCGCCAGCGCCTGTCGTTCTGCATCCAGTAAAGTGAGAAGCGTCTCGGCATATCTGATTTCATCTTCCAGACACACCTTTATATACGTTATGTTCGCCATGGGTTCAGTCGCCTGTTAACGCCCCAGACCCTGTTCAAGGTCGATTAGTTTGTCTGCCACACGTTGCGCGTCGACCTGGTAGCTGCCATCGGCCAGCGCCTGTTTGATGGACTCGACACGCTGCGTGTCGACGACCGGCAGTTCCGCCAGGGTGTTTTCCAGACTACGCAATTGTGCCGAGGCATTGGTCAGACTAACCGTGTCGGCGGTAGAAGGGCGACCCGTTTCCTGCTGATCGTTACTGGCCTCATCACGTGAGACATTGGCCTCAGGGCGCTCAGTACGATTGTTGAGGATCGTGTTATTACTGTTCTGACCCGTAATTTCAATTGCCATGATACTGCTCCAGTTTTTGTATCTGTCCTATATAACGGACAGTGCTTCTAAATCTTTAGGGTATATTAGTCAAAAAATCGCCGTTTACATATTTATTTTTACATTGCCTCTGGAAGTCACTGTTCCTTCTACAATTTTCTTTGTGGAGAGGTTTTTTACCCGAATTACCTCGCCGATACGGCCACTTGTCATGGCCGTGCCCTGGCTACGCACCTGGATCTGGGTATTTTCCGCCAAAATCATGACGTTTTGACCACGTTTGACAAGGTTTTGCTGCTTCAATAGCCTGGGGGAGACAACTTTCCCCTTGGCCAGGGCCGATTTCGGTAACTGACCGACGACCTCTTCAAGACGGGTCAGGTATTGCCCGTGCAAGCGGTTGACGGCCCGGCGCTCCAGCGTCAGTTGTTGCGCCTGGATCGGGGTATTACGTGATAGCCGTTGTGTGGAGACGACGACCTCGGCAAATTGTTTGATATTGACGGGCACGAAGATCGACCAGCGGTGGTTATCGTCGAGGCAGCGAATGCCCACGGCCATACGCTGTGTGATTCGCCCGGCATCATGTGTATAACTCTCTGTATTATCAGTACATTTAGCCAGTCGCAGACGGGGGTCCAGGCGGTCGGCCCGCACCTCTATGTCGCTGCTATCCTGACTGAGCAGGTCCTTTACATGGGCCTCGGCCTGTTGACGAATATCCTCGAGGGCCTGAAATTCAAGGGCCTGGCTCTGGCCGGCAGAAAGGCATAGCAGGACGGCAAGGACTTGCCAGACACGGGCAATAAGCGGCCTATGAGCGAGGCCGCGAAGATCGGTGTTATCTATTAAGTGTTTGTTTATCAAAGCATCTAATCTCATTACTGAGGGGGTTTACAGGTAGTAAATGCAAGTCTTGTGCCGGTTTTCACAAACTTAAGTTCTTCAGGCAGATGCCGATAGTAAAATGCAGTGACAAGTATTTAGCCGATTTCAGGAGTTTATTATGGCCGGTGTTCTGGATGCCGTTGATCAACGTACCCGTCTGGCAGGGCAGAATCGTCTCGAATTATTGCTGTTCAAGCTAAAGGGACGACAGACCTTTGGCATCAATGTGTTCAAGATCCAGGAAGTCATACAGTGCCCGCCGCTGAACCACATGCCAAAGTCGAACCATTTTGTTACCGGTGTGGCGAATATGCGTGGCCGGACCATACCGATTATCGATTTGAGCCAGGCGATTGGTCGTTCAGCGATTAGTGACCATGCGAATGCCTATGTCATTGTCAGTGAGTTTAACCGTAAGGTGCAGGGCTTTCTGGTGGGCGGGGTGGACCGTATTATTAACCTGAACTGGGAGGACGTCCTGCCCGCACCGAAGAGTGCTGGCAAGAATCATTACCTGACTGCCGTCACCCGTGTGGACGGCGAGATCGTTGAGATTATTGATGTCGAGAAGATCCTGGCCGAGGTGATCGGCGAAACCCTGATTGTTTCCAATGATATCTTGAGCCGGGAAGATGCCGGTATCCAGTCGGGCAAGCGTATCATGGTGGTGGATGACTCCAGTGTCGCCCGTAATCAGATTAAACGTACCTTAGAGCAGCTGGGTATCGAATGTCTGCTCGCTCACGATGGCAAGCAAGCCCTTGATCAGCTCAAGGAAATGGCCGGCACCGGCCCCATAGAATCACAGATCGATATGCTGATCTCGGATGTGGAAATGCCGGAGATGGATGGTTATACCCTGACCTCATCTATACGCAAGGACCCGCGCCTGCAGGACCTGTTTATTGTCCTGCATACGTCTCTGAGCGGGGTCTTTAACGAGAGCATGGTGAAGAGTGTTGGCGCGAATCGGTTTATTGCAAAGTTTAATGCCGATGACCTGGCCAACTTTGTCCTCGAATACCTGAAAGGTGATCAGGTTGATTAAGCGTCGCTATCCCCATCTTAAAAGTGGTTAAGCAGGCAAAAAAAGGTAATAAGCCCTTGATTACGGTATCCTATCCCTCGCGTCCAGGTAAACATCAGGTATTACACCCTTGAGCAAAGTCATTACACCAGAAGAATACAAGCTATTTAGCGGCTTTCTTGAGAAAGCCTGCGGCATTACGCTGGGTGAAAACAAGCAATATCTGATCGCCAGTCGCCTGCAACGTCTCATGGATGAACTGGAGATCCTGAATTTGGCCGATCTGGTGAAACGCATGGAATCCGGCAGGGACAAGACCTTGCAGGTACGTATTATTGATGCGATGACGACCAATGAAACCCTCTGGTTTCGAGATAGCCACCCCTTCGATATCTTGCGTAATGAAATCTTTCCGGAGCTCACCAAGCAGCGTACCCGGCCGATCCGCATCTGGTCGGCGGCCTGCTCATCCGGGCAGGAGCCCTACACCATGAGCATGGTGACGCAGGAATATGGCATGGCCAATCCCGGCGGGATGGCGAAGGGTGTGGAGATCCTTGCCACCGATATCTCCAAGACGGTGCTCGAGCAGGCCAAGCTCGCGACGTACGATAATATGTCCCTGGCCCGTGGCATGTCAGACGAGCGTAAGCAACGCTATTTCCGTGAGCTCGCCGACAAGCGTTGGGAGCTACGCCCGGAAGTCCGTAGTCGTGTGCGTTTTAGTGAACTCAACCTGATGCAAAGCTATGCCTCGCTGGGGAAATTCGACATTATCTTTTGCCGTAACGTGCTCATCTACTTCTCGGCCGACCTCAAGCGCGACATCCTTGATCGCCTGGGCAAGGCGCTCAACCCCGGGGGCTACCTGTTCCTGGGTTCTTCAGAATCACTCGCCGGGCATAATAACGCCTTCGACATGGTCCGCAGTGGCGGTGCCGTGTATTACCGCCTCAAGTCCTGAACCGCGGCCGGGCCTACCGGTCTTTGCCGCTGGCAGGCATTGCCTTGCCGCCCTGGTGGCAAGCCGCCATCGAAAAAATCCATAAGCATCTGTAAGTAAAGTAAAAATTAAACTTGGCACGGCCCTTGCTCCTGTCTGATGTGAACACAACACAGCGGAGCGACACATGATACTGAGTTTTGACAATGCATTCGGGATACACCCCCAGGCCATACAGTTGTATGCCCGTCGCAGCAGCGTGCTGGCTTCGAATCTGGCCAATGCCGATACCCCGAATTACAAAGCCCGTGATATTGATTTCCGCAGTGCCTTGAATCAGGCCAAGGGCGATGCCGGTCGGGTCCAGGCCACTCACGCCCGGCACTTCGGTATGGGCGGCAGCGGTGGCGACATGGCGGCAGAACCCGCCTATCGCACACCATTACAGCCCTCACTGGATGGCAATACTGTCGATGTACAGGTCGAACAGGCCGCCTTTGCGGATAACTCCATGCGCTATATGGCCAGTCTGCGTTTTGTCACCGGTAGCGTGCAAGGTTTGTTGACCGCGCTGAGGGGGGAATAAGTCATGTCTTTATTCGGAAACTTTGATATCGCCGGTTCTGCCCTGAGTGCCCAGTCAGTGCGTTTGAACACCGTTGCCTCCAACCTCGCCAATGCCGATACCGTGAGCAGTAGCGCCGAAGGTACCTACCGAGCACGTCAGCCACAGTTTGAAACGATTTTTAACGATGCCATGAACAACCCGCAAAGCGCAGGCGTTCATGTCAGGCAGATCCTTGAGAGTGAGGCCGCACCGCGGCAGCAGTACCAGCCGGAACATCCGATGGCAGATGAACAGGGTTATATCTGGCTGCCAAACGTGAATGCCATTGAAGAAATGGCCAATATGATCTCGGCCTCACGTACCTACCAGTCTAATGTCGAAGTGATGAATACATCCAAGCAATTGTTGTTACGTACCTTGAGTCTCGGTCAGTAACAGGGAGTGATTGAAAATGAGCACAATTAATACAGATGCCTTGCAGAGTTTGGGGATTGCCGCTACTCAGCCAGGCACAGGTAAAGACTACAAAACGAAAGATGAACTCGGGCAGCAAGAGTTTCTTGAACTGATGGTTGCCCAGGTACGCAATCAGGACCCGTTCAAGCCACTGGAAAATGGCGAGTTCCTTTCCCAGATCGCGCAGTTTAGTACCGTGAACGGGATCCAGGACTTGCAAAGTTCGTTCTCGTCACTGGCAGGCTCGCTGAATTCCAACCAGGCCTTACAGGCCTCGGCACTGGTCGGCCGTTCAGTCATGGTCAACAGCGACGTGGGTGTGCTGACGGCGGGAGGCACAATCAGTGGTGCCATCGGCTTGCCTGAGAACAGCAGCGAGGTTGCAGTTGGTTTTTATAATGTTGCCGGTGAGTTGATCCGTGAAGTGCCGTTGGGTCCACAAAACAAGGGCATTATCGAATTTAAATGGGATGGCCTTAACGATGCCGGTGCTGCCGCAGCAAAGGGTGCTTACAAGATTGTCGCCCGGGCCAGGATTGACGGCGAGGATGTCGCACTCGCCACCCTGGTCAGGGATAACGTTGAGAGTGTCATCCTCGGACGCCCGGGTGAGGGCACCGTCCTGAATTTGTCAGCGCTCGGTGCGACTGACCTTAACCGCGTAGAAGAAATCCGCTAATTGCGGGTAACCATGTAACAGGAGAATTTTACCATGCCATTTCGTACAGCACTTAGCGGACTCAATGCCGCCTCATCAGAACTGCGAATCATCGGTCATAACGTCGCCAACTCTTCAACGGTGGGGTTTAAAAAATCCCGTGCCGAATTCGCCGACGTCTTTGCCAGCAGTGCGCTGGGGGTCTCTTCTAACGCCATTGGTACCGGTGTTCGGGTTGCCGCCGTATCTCAGCAGTTTTCACAGGGCAATGTCGGTTTTACCGATAATAATCTCGACCTGGCGATCAATGGTCAGGGCTTTTTCATCTTTAATGATAACGGCATCAGCTCTTATTCACGTGCCGGCCAGCTGGGTGTCGACCGTGAAGGGTATGTCGTCAATACTGGGGGGAGTCGCCTGACTGTCTTCCAGGCGGATCCGGCCGGCAATGTCACGGGTGGCCTTGGTGACCTGCAGCTGGATACCTCCGATATCGCACCTAATCCGACCTCGTTGGTCGACCTGGCCCTGAACCTTGATTCCTCAGCGGCTATACCGGGCGCAGCAACCACAACAGATATTACCCTGGGTGGTACGACGCTGGATACTAACGATAGCCCATACACCTCACCAGGGTTCACCCTTTATGACAATGATGGTCTGGGCGTACCCGCTTCCACACTGCTCTTCACCTATACCGGTGGTGGCGCACTGTGGGATGTTGAACTGCGTCCAGGTGGGGCGGCAACCGTGCCACCAACCATTCAGACAGGTGTGGATATTGGTACCGATACGGCATTGCTGAACTGGGACCCGGATGGTTCCGGTGCCCAGTTGAATATACCGATCACGATTGATACCACGGGTCTTACTTCGCAAACGGTTGCCGCGGCAGCCTCCAACACGACAGCATCCAGTACCCAGACCCAGGGTCCGTTCGATGCCACCAATGCCAATACCTATAACAGCTCGACTTCGTTAGAGGTCTTTGACTCCCTCGGGGCCTCACACCTGGCGACAACCTACTACCGCAAGACCGACGTGCCAAATCAGTGGCAGTCATACATGTTTGTGGATGGTACCCAGGTCAACGGTCCGGAGGTATTGGAGTTTTCACCCCAGGGTACGATTATTACCCCGGTTGCCCCGTCACAAGTCACGGTGGCGCCCTTTAACCCGGGTGGGGGTGCCGCCAATCTGGGTATCACGCTGGACTATGCCGACACCACCCAGTACGGCAGTGGCTTCTCGGTGAATGCACTGGTACAGGACGGTTTTACCACCGGTCGCCTGAGCGGTATTGATGTCAGCACTACCGGTGTGATCACCTCGCGCTTTACCAATGGTCAGTCACGTACCCTTGGCCAGGTGGCACTCGCCAACTTTGCCAATCCACAGGGGCTGCGCCAGTTGGGTGGTACCACCTGGTCAGAGAGTTTTGACTCCGGCGCGGCACTGGTCAGTGCCGCTGGTTCAGGCAGCCTGGGTGTTATCCAGTCAGGTGCACTGGAGGGTTCCAACGTGGACCTGACCGAGCAACTGGTCGGCATGATCACCGCGCAGCGTAACTTCCAGGCCAATGCTCAGGTGATCACTACGGCCGACACCATCACCCAGACGATTATCAATATTCGTTAAGGCTAAGGGTTAAGAGGAGAGACGCATGGACAGATTGTTATACATCGCAATGACCGGTGCCAGCCAGGTAAGTCGTGCACAGGCAGTGAACAGTAACAATCTTGCGAATGCCAGCACGCAGGGTTTTCGCGCTGACCTTGATGCTTTCCGTAGCTTGCCGTTGAACGGCCCGGGCCACAGCAGTCGTGTCTATGCTGTGGATTCGGGACAGGGTGTGGATTTCAGCCTGGGCTCCCTGAATGCTACCGGTAACTCACTTGATGTCGCCCTCAATGGTCAGGGCTGGATCGCCGTACAGGCCGCCGATGGCAGTGAGGCCTATAGCCGTGCCGGCAACCTGCAGGTTAATGAACTCGGCCAGTTGTTGACCGGTGCCGGTCAACCGGTGATCGGCCAGGACGGCGGTCCCATCTCGATCCCGCCGTTTGAAAAACTCGACATTGGTGATGACGGCACGATCTCGATTCGTGCCCAGGGGCAGGAGGCCGCCACCCTTGCCAATGTCAATCGCATCAAGCTGGTAAACCCGGATACGGCAAACATGTATAAGGGGCACGATGGTCTGATGCGAGTGCAAGAGGGTGTTGCCGTCGTCGCCGATGCCAATATCAAATTACTTAACGGCATGATTGAAGGCAGTAATGTCAATGCCGTGGAATCCCTGGTCAACATGATCACCCTGGCGCGCCAGTTTGAGATGCACGTCAAGATGATGTCTACGGCACAGGAAAATGATGCCGCATCAACGCAGTTGATGCGCATCGCTTAGTTTGTCACACAACACAGTAAGAACACACAACAGAGGAAAGAATCATGAACCCAGCACTCTGGATAGCAAAGACAGGGCTTGAGGCGCAACAAACCCGCCTTGGGGTTATTTCGAACAACCTGGCCAATGCCAATACCACCGGTTTCAAAAAGGATCGCGCCCTTTTTGCCGATTTGATCTACCAGAACATTCGCCAGTCCGGTGCCTCGAGCACCCAGGACACACAGTTACCTACCGGTTTAAACCTGGGTACGGGTGTGCGTACGGTTGCCACACAAAAGATCCATGTACAGGGCAATATTGTTCAGACTGAAAATGCACTGGATGTCGCGATCCAGGGCGATGGTTATCTGCAGGTGCTGCGCCCGGATGGTACCCAGGCCTATACCCGTAACGGTGCCCTGCAGGTGGATTCGACCGGCCAGGTGGTTACCGCAAACGGTGAAAGTATTCAGCCGGCGATCACCATCCCGCAGGATGCAATCTCAATCACTATCGGTAACGATGGCACAGTATCTGCTTTACAGCCGGGCACGGCCGCACCGACCCAGGTCGGCACGGTGCAGCTGGCCGGCTTCGTCAACCCGGCAGGTTTACAGCCCCTGGGTGACAATCTGTTTGCCGAAACCGCATCCAGTGGTGCCGCGCAGACAGGTAACCCAGGCCTGAATGGACTCGGTTCCCTGCTACAGGGCTTTGTAGAAAGCTCGAATGTCAACGTCGTCGAAGAACTGGTCAACATGATTGAGACCCAGCGCGTCTATGAGATGAACTCGCGCAGTATCTCCACGGCCGATCAGATGTTGCAATACGTTTCCAATAATCTCTAAGGCTTGAAAATTAATCGGCCCGGGAGGCAAATATGAATACCATTACTAATTTGATTTCAAGAGTTGTGTTGTTGTGTGTGTGCGTCATGTCACTGGTCGCCTGTCAAAGTTTGCCGGAGCGCGATCCGGCTTATGCGGCAGTTCGGCCAGTGGCACTGCCGCCTTTACAGAACAACAGCGGTTCTATTTATCAGGCGGGTTACGATGTCCGCCTGTTTGAGGACAGTCGTGCACGACGTGTTGGTGACCTGCTGACGATTAATCTCGTTGAGAGCACCAATGCCAGCAAACAGGCCGCGACTGAGCTGAGCAAAACCACCGATACAAGTGTGGCCAACCCGACCATCCTCGGTACCACGCCGCAGTTCAATACGCCGGGTATTCTGCCACTGGCCAGTAACAAGAATAACAATCTTGGTTTTGGCCTGAGTTCGAGTAACGATTTTGAAGGCGATGGTTCGAGTAGTCAGAGCAACAGCCTGAAGGGTAGCATCACGGTAACCGTGGCCGAGGTCCTGCCGAATGGCTATCTGGTCGTGCGTGGTGAGAAGGTCACCAGCCTGAATCAGGGTCATGAGTATGTGCGTCTCTCGGGTATCGTTCGCCCGACGGATATCCGCCCGGATAACACCGTACTCTCAACCCAGATCGCCGATGCCCAGATCGCCTATACCGGTTCCGGTGCGGTGGCCGAGACCAATACCATCGGCTGGCTGGCCCGCTTCTTTATCAGCGCACTCTTCCCCTTCTAATCCCATAGTTGGCACCGACCTTGCATTGTCTAGTGTAGAGACATTCAGGGTCGGTGATCGACCCCAAACGGGATAAATAAAATGAAAAATCTGCTGAGTTCATGTTTGATTGGCCTGACCCTGCTGGGGCTGGCAAATGGCGCAAAGGCTGAAAGAATCAAGGATATAGCCTCAGTTGCCGGGGTGCGCAGCAATCAGCTGGTCGGATATGGCATCGTCGTCGGCCTCGATGGTACTGGTGACCAGACCAGCCAGACCCCGTTTACCGTACAGAGCCTGACAAACATGTTGGCGCAGAACGGCATAGCCTTGCCGCCCGGCGCCAATCCGCAATTGAAGAATATTGCCGCCGTCTCTATTCATGCCGAACTGCCGGCCTTCGCCAAGGTGGGGCAGACTATCGATATTACCGTTTCCTCGATTGGTAATGCCAAAAGCCTGCGCGGGGGCAGCCTGCTGATGAGTCCGCTGAAGGGTGCCGATGGTCAGGTCTATGCCGTGGCGCAGGGGAATCTCGTCGTCAGCGGCTTTGGCGCCGCTGCCGATGGTTCCAGTGTGACGGTAAACGTGCCCAGCGCCGGCCGCATCCCGGGTGGGGCAACCGTGGAGCGTGTCGTTGCCAACCCCTTTGGCAACGGTGACGGCATTGTGCTTAATCTGCATAGCGCAGACTTCACGACGGCCACGCAGACAGCCCTCTCCATTAATCAGACAATGGGTCTCGGTACCGCACAAGCCCTGGATGGGGCCTCGATCCGCGTCAATGCCCCACTGAGCCGGTCGCAGCGCGTGGCCTTTGTCTCGCTGCTGGAAAATCTTGAAGTCATTACCGGAGATGCCGCCGCTAAAGTGATTGTTAATTCACGTACCGGCACAGTTGTCATTGGTCAGAACGTCCGCGTCAAGCCGGCGGCTGTCTCGCATGGTTCCCTTGTCGTCACCATCAGCGCCAATCCGATCGTCAGCCAGCCGGGGCCACTGGCCGTGGCGGGACAGACCGTGGTCGTGCCGCAATCAGATATAGCGATCACCGAAGGCGACAACAAGATGTTCCTGTTTAACCCGGGGGTGTCACTGGATGAGATCGTCCGTGCGGTCAATCAGGTAGGGGCCGCGCCGGGCGACCTGGTGGCCATTCTTGAGGCACTCAAACAGTCTGGTTCATTGAGTGCTGAGCTGATTATTATTTAACGGACAAGACAAATGAGCGCACCGGCATCGACAGCAGTATTCAACGACCTTGGCGGCCTCGCCAGCTTGCGTGGGCGCGCCAATGGTGGTGACCAGCAGGGGGCATTGAAAGAGGCCGCCAAACAATTCGAGGCGATCTTCCTCAACATGATGCTCAAACAAATGCGCGAGGCCAGCTTTGGTGACCCGCTGTTTGACAGCTCGGCCGGAGACAATTATCGCAGCATGTTCGATCAACAACTGGCGTTGAACCTGTCGGAGTCCGGCAGCCTGGGCATTGCCAAGGTCATTGAACGCCAACTGGGCGGGCAGTTACCGAGTGAGTCGGCAAACAGTAATCCATTCAAAGACTACGCCTTTGTTGCGCCACGGCCCACTGCCGTAAACGTACCGACAGCCCCTGTGGTAAGTGAGGCTCGTCCGGTATCAGCGGCCGGTTCGCGTGTCGGCCAGGACAAGGCTTTCGACAGCCCGGACGCCTTCGTCGCCGCGATCTGGCCGCATGCCGAAAAGGCCGCGCAGGCGCTGGGGATCCCGACCGAGACCCTGGTGTCACAGGCGGCGCTGGAAACCGGTTGGGGCAAGTACATGATGAGCCATGCCGATGGCCGCCCCAGTTACAACCTGTTTGGCATCAAGGCCGATCAGCGTTGGGGCGGGGAACAGGTTTCAGTACAAACCACAGAATACCGTGACGGTGTGGTACAAAAGGAACGCGCCAACTTCCGCGCCTACAGTTCCCTGGGCGAGGGTTTTGCCGATTACGTCGACTTCCTCAAGGGCAGTTCACGTTATAGCGAGGCCCTGAAGAGTCAGGGCAGTGCCAGGGACTTCCTGGTCAACCTGCAACAGGCCGGTTACGCCACCGACCCTGCTTATGCCAATAAGATCCAGGGGATTATGCAGGGAGAAACACTGGAAGTGGCCCGGGCGAAACTAAACATTTAAGCCGCAAGTCCGTTATAGAGGGCAGTGAGATGAAAAATGTGAAACCACATAACCGACATATTATGCAGGTGAGCGATCATGGCTAGTGTCACAGACATTGGTACATCGGCATTGCTGGCCTTTCAGCGCAGCCTCAGCACGGTTGGGCACAATATCGCCAATGCCACCGTGGAGGGTTATAGTCGTCAACGTGTAGGCCTGGGTACACAGGTGCCGAGTTTTACCGGGGCAGGCTATTTTGGTAATGGTGTGCGGGTGAACGATATCTCACGCCTTTATGACCAGTTTACGAATGACCGGATCCTCGTTAACACCACCAACCTGAGTCGTTCAGAGCATTTTTTAGGGCTTGCCTCGCAGGTGGATAATTTATTGGCCGACCCGGATGCCGGACTCTCACCTGCACTGCAAAATCTTTTCAACTCACTGCAAAATTCTGTAGATGATCCGACTTCAACACCGGCCCGCCAGGTCCTGCTGAGTGATTCAGAGTCCCTGGTACAACGTTTCCATAGTATTGATTCGCGTCTTCGGGAACTGGGTCTGAATGCTGAACGTGACTTGGTGAATATCACCACCGAGATTAATGGCCTGGCCCGTGCCCTGGCGAGTGTTAACCAGGACATTGTTAACGGCACCCAGGCCGGCGGTGATGTGCAACCTAATGACCTGCTCGATGAACGTGACCAACTGGTCAGGGAATTATCCGCACTCACCAAGGTGGAGACGGTTCAGCAAAAAGATGGTGCCCTGAATGTCTTTATTGGCAATGGCCAGGGCCTGGTCGTCGGCGTCACCGTCAACGAACTCGGGGCCGTCCGTAACGCCTTTGACCCCGAGCGTTTTGATATTGTTGTCAAACAGGGACGGGTAAATGTGGACATTACCAAACAACTGGCTGGTGGGCGTCTTGGTGCGGTGGTGGATTTCCGAGAACAGGTACTGGTGCCCGGTCTCAACTCCCTGGGGAAAATTGCCATTGGTCTGAGTGCACAATTTAATGCCCAGCATGCGCTGGGGATAGACCTGCAAGGTGACCCCGGCCGCGCCTATTTCGATGTGCCGACCCCGGTTGTCGTGCCGAGCACGAATAACACCGGTTCGGGGACCTTGGCCGCAAGCCTCGTCGATGTAAGCAATCTGACCGCGAGTGATTACGAGGTATTGTATGACGGCGCCAATTACCGGGTGACGCGTCTTAGCGACAATGTAAATCTGTTTACCGGCTCGGCGGCAGCCCTCAACGCAACCCCGATTGACGGCTTTCAGATAAACGTCGCCGGTGCCCCGCTGGCAGGGGATACCTTCCAGGTGCGGCCAACCCGCCAGGCCTCGCGTGATATCGGCGTGGCGATTAAAGACCCCTCTCTCATTGCGCATGCGGCACCGCTGCGTGGTGTTACCGGCATCAGCAATACAGGCAATAGCAAATTTTCATTGGCACCGCTAGCGAATACCAGTAGTTTGCCTTTAGCGGCAGATATTAATCTGGCGTTTAGCCTGGATGCTGATGGAGGGGGTAATCCGGGTTTTATCATTTCCGGTGGCCCGGGCGGGTTCGTACTTTACGACCCGGCAACGGAAAGTGCAGGCAAGCAGTTCACCCTGGCCGTACCCTATGATGGTATTGGCTTTACGATCAGCGGGGTGCCCGCTGCAGGCGATACCTTAAACATTGCCAATAATACCAACGGTGTTGGTGACAACCGTAATGGCCTGTTATTGGCAGCGTTGCAAAGTGAGATCAGCCTGCGTGGAAATAATACCTTTCAAAGCGCATTTGCTGAATTGATCGCCGATGTCGGTACGCGCACACGTCAGGCGCAGCTTACCAGTGATGCACAAGAGGTATTGCTGGAACAGTCGGTTGCCTCGCGTGAGGCGATCTCCGGTGTGAATCTGGATGAAGAGGCCGCCAACCTGGTTCGTCTGCAGCAGGCCTACCAGGCTGCCGCACAGGTCATCCAGGTTTCCAACAGTTTGTTTGATGAAGTGATTGCCGCCCTGAGAAGGTAATATTATGCGTATCTCGACCAGTCAGTTAAATGCGACAGCGATTAATTCCATTCTTGACCAGCAGGTCGCACTGAGCCGGACACAATTACAGATCGCCGCTGGTCGACGCATCCTTGCGCCGTCGGACGACCCGGCCGGTGCCGCGCGCGCGTTGAATCTGTCTGAGTCGATCTCGGCGACGACACAGTACGAAAAAAATGCTGATACCGCCACGGCAAGGCTTCGCCTCGAAGAAATAAGCCTGACCAGTGTGACAGAACTTATTCAGCGTGTGCGCGTACTGACTCTCCAGGGTAATAACGATGTGCTGGATAATGAGTCGCGGCCACAGATCGCAGCCGAGATACGCCAGCGTCTGGATGAACTGGTGTCACTGGCAAATACACGCGATGCCAATAATGAGTATATCTTCTCGGGCTTTCAGTCACTGACAAAGGCCTTTACGGTGAATCCTGACGGCAGTGTTTCCTATAATGGGGATGAAGGGCAGCGCTTCCTGCAAATAGGGCCGTCACGGCAGATCGCCACCGGCGATTCGGGTGCCGAAATCTTTGGCCTGCTGGGCAGCGGTAATGGCGAGTTTAGTTCAAGGGCGCATGCATTTAATACCGGCAGCGGGGTTATTGGCACAAACACTATCGTCGATCCGGCAACGTATATTGCCGATGACTATACCGTGGTACTGGGCGAGCAAACAGCAGTCACCGGCGGTGCAATCGGTCTTACGGACACGAATGCCAACGACACCCTGCAATACGAATTACAAATCAATGGCACCCTCATTGATACCCTCGGCGAAGGTGACTCACGCACGCTGGCGCAAATAGAAACGGCCATCAATGTAGAAACGCCCACCACCGGTGTCAGGGCCTATATCGATGCCGGCCAACTCTATCTTGCCAATACCCTGCCAACAGCGACACCGATCACCGTGAGTGAAACCCTCACCGGTGCCACTGACGGTGCAGCGGATACGGTGACCGGTTTCTTCGGTTCGGCCCTGACCGGTGCGGCACCCACCAATGATGTTATTTTTGATGCGGCCAATGGTTACCTTGTCCTGGATAGCAGCAATGCAATTGTTACATCGGCTGCCTATGTCGATGGCGGCAGCATCAATTTTAATGGCCAGCAGCTGACAATTAGCGGCACGCCCAGTAACGGTGACCAGTTTTTAAGTACACCGAACAGCCAGCAAGACCTGTTTGGCACCTTACAGAGCCTGATTGGCGCGCTCGAGTCGCCCTCGACAAACACCTCGGCGGTACCCACGACTGCCTCGTTGGCAAGTATTACAGAACCCGTGGCCGCAGGCGGCGGTGAGACCTTCCAGGTCACCATTGATGGTATTGACCTGATCAATGTCGCCCTGCCGGGTGCCGGTACGGTCACTGCCGCGCAACTGGACACCGCAGTGGCCAGCTTTATCAATGCTAATGCGGGTTACAGAATTGCCAGTGGCTCGTTTGCCGGCGCTGACCTGGTGCTGCAAAAGGATGATGGCAGCGACCTGGTGATCGCCATCCCGCAAAACACCACGGCAACCCCGGCGGTCCTGGCGGGGCTCGTGGGGTCGGCGACTAACGGCACGCCGGCTGACCTGACGATTTCCTCAGGCTTTCACGCCATCATAGATCGTGTCCTTGGCAACCTGGACAGCAATCTTGGCAATATTATTGATACACGTGCCAGCATCGGTGCCCGACTCAACTCTATCGATGATCAAAACAATCTTAATGAGGCCTCTATCATCCAGGTGCAGACGACCCTGTCCGAGATCCAGGACCTCGACTACGCCGAGGCCATCAGCCAACTCGAACAGCAGCGTCTCAGCCTGCAGGCGGCGCAGCAGTCGTTTATCCGTATCCAGAGCCTGAGCCTGTTTAACTTCCTGTAAAAGGAATTGATGAAGGGTAGTGCGCCTTTATTACCTCTTACCACGCAAAGGGTCGCTCTTGTACATCCATGTACTTCGCGACACTTGTGCATCCTGCACATCGCGCGAAGGCGCAAAGGTCGCGGAGAAAAAATTTCGTGTAGGCCGGATTAGCATATAGCGCGTAATCCGACGTGCCCATGTTGAGTCATGCGTCGGTCATACGTCGCTCACCCCCCAGATTGCTTTACATCTTTTGCGTTGGGCTTTTCATATCAATATCGCAGCGGTTTTTTCGCCCTGCCTGACCTGAAACCCATAAACCCTTAATACCGTATTTTTTATATCACATTAACCTAAAGGATTTTTCCTGGCTGACGATAAGAGTTCTGAAGAGGGTAAATATCCAGCCATGAGGCGGGGTATATCCGTCAAAGACAACCTTGAACCCCGCAGGTACCGGCCCGCCGTTGAATGGTGAGGAGTGGTACAGAGGGGTACTGGAAACAGTCATGCAGATCGTCAGTACCAACATTGCGTCGCTGAACTCGCAGCGCAATCTGAACCGTTCCCAGTCGCAACTGGGCGTTTCTCTGCAACGCCTGTCATCCGGCCTGCGTATCAACAGTGCCAAAGATGATGCGGCGGGCCTGGCTATTTCCGAACGCATGACGACCCAGATCCGCGGTATGAAACAGGCGCGGACCAATATCAATGACGCCATCTCCATGATGCAAACCAGTGAGGGGGCACTCACCGAAGTCAGCAATCTTTTCCAGCGTGGCCGTGAACTGGCGGTGCAGGCAGCCAATGCCACGAATTCCCAAACTGACCGCGCGGCCATCCAGCTTGAAATCGATCAACTGCTCAGCGAAGTCGATCGCATTACCAGCACCGCAGATTTTAACTCGGTAAAATTATTCGGCGGTGGTGATACCGCCGTGACCTATGATCCTGCCAGCACCGGCCTGACACCCGATCAGGAGCGTGTACTCGAAAGCCTCAAGATCTCGTGGCTGGAACAGAGTGAAAGTCTCGTCAGCCAATATCTGGGGATCACTGCGAGTAACGTCGACCTCGATATCATCTTCGATACCGATACGGGTGCCGCTGATGCCTATGTCACGACCAGTGGTTCAACGGTTGAGTTGCACCTCAACACAGATACCTTCCTGGCAGTCATGAATGCACAAGGCGACTGGCCCAACCAGCCGTTAGACAATCTGATTGCCCACGAGGTCGTGCATGCAGTCATGGTGGCGACTACCAGTCTGGGTACCAATCCCGGCGCGATGCCAAAGTGGTTTTCCGAGGGCGTGGCCGAGTTCCTGCCCGGCGGTGATCTGCGCCTGGACAATGTACTTAACAGCGGTGCCAGCGCCGCCGATGTGATCGCCGAACTTGACAATATCCAGGGATCAAACTGGAATACGACGGATATCCAGTACGCGGCGGCCTACACCGCTACGCGTATCCTGCATGATGAGATTATTGCCGGTGGTCAGGCCGATGGGGTGAAGCACCTGACCCAGTGGCTGGCAGCTGACAATACGCGCACCCTCAACGATTATTTCTCCACTGTCCTGCAACCGGCGAAGGGCGGGGATGTGAACTATGCCGATGCCAATGCCTTTATCGACAATGTCGTGCAAGCGGGCGGCGCTGCCTACATCGGCGGCCTGACCCTGAACAATCTCGATGACACCGGCGGCATCGGTGGTGGTGAGGCGGATGGTGGCGGTCGTGATACCTCTTATACCGGGAGCGTCCCCGATATTGCCAACCTCAGCAACGACCCACTGGCCGGCTTCAACGAAAGCTTCCCAACGGGGTCGCGCGCGATCCTGCTCAGCTCCACGCAAACCCTGCAGTTTCAGGTCGGGGCCAATGTCGGTGAGACCATTGACGTCAGCCTGGTGGGTATTAATGCCGGCAACCTGGGGGTTTCTGATGTTGACCTGACGACGAATGCAACCCAGGCCCTGGGCAAATTTGATGTGGCACTGGATGCCATTAACACCGAACGTGCGCGGCTCGGGGCCACCCAGAACCGGCTCGAGACCGCGGCCGCCTCGCTGGAAACGAGTATCGAGAACAACAGTGCCGCGCGCTCACGTATTCGTGATGCCGACTTCGCCGAAGAAACCGCTGCCCTGACCCGTAGCCAGATCCTGCAGCAGGCCGGTGTGGCTATCTTGCAGCAGGCAAACTCATTGCCACAGCTGGCCTTGAGTTTGCTCCAGTAGCAGGCCTCTACCCCTCAATCGAGTCGTTAATAAAGCCCCTAAAACGCCTATCTTATTGATATATAATAAATAAAAATATTTCCGTCATCGTCCGTATTTTTTACCCCAGGAATTAAAGTTTTTCCGCCAGGCACCGATAAAGAGTGTGGAGGCGGTAAATACCCACCCACTGAGGGCAGGTATATCCGTCAAATACAAACCTTGCACCCCGCGGGTACCGACCTATAGAGGCATGGTACAGAGGGGTATAGGAGCATTATCATGCCACAGATTATTAACACTAATATTGCGTCGCTGAACTCGCAACGTAACCTGAACAAATCCCAGTCAGACCTGGGTGTTTCCCTGCAACGTCTGTCATCCGGTCTGCGTATTAACAGCGCCAAGGATGACGCGGCTGGCCTCGCTATTTCGGAGCGTTTTACCACGCAGATCCGCGGTATCAACCAGGCCGTGCGTAACTCTAACGACGGTATCTCCCTGGCCCAGACCGCTGAAGGTGACCTGGCGCAGATCACCAACAACCTGCAGCGTGTGCGTGAGCTGGCTGTACAGTCTGCCAACGCCACCAACTCCTCGTCTGACCGTGCTGCCCTGCAGCTCGAAGCCTCACAGCTGATTTCTGAAATCGACCGTGTTGCCTCAACCAGTGCCTTTAACGGCGTCAAGCTGCTTGATGGTAACTTTTCCAGCCAGCAGTTCCAGGTTGGCGCTAACCAGGGTGAAACGGTAAGCATTTCATCTATTGCCAGTGCCCGTACAGACGCACTCGGCCAGGCAAACGTTGCCACGGACGTAGGTGCCGCCACATTAGCAGCAGGTGGCCTGACTGCAGGTGACCTGCTGGTTAACGGTACCGACGTCGGCACCGTAGCCAACCCGGGTGTTGCCGGTTCCTTGTCCGCTGATATTGCCGCCGCTATTACCGCCGCTGATTCAGCGGTGACGGTTGCAGTGGGGGCTTCTTCATTTGCGGTAGGTGCCTTTGCCGCTGTTTCTGATGCGGCAACAAATGATGACGGCGTTTATGACCTGACGGTTGAAGGCGTGTCGGTTATTAATGTCACAGATGTTGGTGCGACGGGTAGCACCGTAGCGGCTGCCGATGTGGATAATGCCCTGGCCCTCACCGCGGTTACGGATGCCCTGACCGCCGCCGGTGTCAGCTTCACGGGTACCGCCGCCGGTGGTGACCTGACCTTCAGCAAGACCGATGGCAGCAACCTGAACCTGACCGAGACCCGTACTATTGGTACCGGTGGTACACCGGCACTGACTGGTAACGGTTTTGCCAACCTGGGTACGGGTACAGCGACCGGTTCAGCCGAGGCCTACGGTGCCCTGACCCTGACCTCATCAGCCGACATCGTCATTGCGGGTGCAGCGCCTGCTAATGCCGGTCTGGGCGCAGGTACTGAGGCGGCTGCCTTAACAGGTGTCACAATTACCGCTACCGACATCTCTAGCGTATCCGGTGCTAACGATGCCCTGGCCTCGATTGATGCGGCCTTGACCACCATCAACAGCAGCCGCGCGAACCTGGGTGCTATCCAGAACCGCTTCGAGTCTGTTGTCTCAAGTCTTTCAACTTCGGTTGAGAACCTGAGTGCTGCACGTTCACGTATCCGTGATGCCGACTTCGCTGAAGAAACTGCATCGCTGACACGTAACCAGATCCTGCAGCAGGCTGGTGTGTCTATCCTGTCCCAGGCCAATTCACTGCCACAGTTGGCATTGAGTCTCCTGCAGTAACGGGGTCATTGAAGAACCGCACCCGGACCTCGGTCCGGGTGCAATTCTCCGATAACTGAGAGGTGAGTGGTTATGGCTAACGAAATAAGCAGTCAAATCACATCGACAGTCCTGAATCTAAGCAGACCCGCTGAACAGGCCGGCAACCGGCCGGCTGAGCAGGCCCGCGAACGGGCAATCAATGCCGTGGATGATGTCAGCAACCGGCAAGATATTGCCGCCAAGAGTGCTAATCAACCAGAAAGTGCCGAAGTTCAGGGCAACGATAGTGAACAGTTTGCGACCAAGGCACAGCTGGAACAGGCCGTGAGTGATATCAATGCCTATGTACAGACGATTAACCGTGAGCTCCAGTTCCGTGTGGACGAGGCGCTACCGCTGGGTCGTACGGTGGTAACAGTGATTGATGCCGATACGGAAGAGACGATTCGTGAATTTCCTTCCAAAGAGGCCCTGGCCCTGGCACACCGTCTTAAGGCGGAAGCGGGCGATGCGACGCGTTCACAGATCGAAGGGCTGATTATTTCTGCCCGTGCCTGAGTCTGGCATTAATTCTGCATACATCCCGAGTATCACGACTCGATCGAGGGTAGCATGGCAATAACATCTGCAGGAATTGGTTCAGGATTAGATATTAATAGTCTGGTCACGCAGCTGGTTGCGGCTGAGGCCCAGGCCCCAACGGCACGCCTGGATCGGCGTCAGTCCGACTTGCAATTACGCCTGTCTGCCTATGGACAGCTGAAAAGCTCACTGTCTTCTTTATCCTCGTCTCTGGGCAACCTAAAGAATTTCTCCACCTTTCGCTCCTACACGGCCACCAGTAGTGACAGCGATGTCTTTACCGCCAGCAGCAGCGGCAAGGTCAGCAAGGCAAGTTATGATGTAAACGTCACGGCCCTGGCCAAAAATCACCAATTATCCACTGACCCCACGCTCGCCGGGGCGCAGTTTACCGATGTCACCGACACGCTGAGTACCGGCACCCTGACCTTCAAGTTTGGTACGACGACGTACGATTCGGGTACAGACGTTTATACTGGCTTTGTGCAAAACCCCGAGAGGGCCGCCGCCACCGTCACCATTACCGACAGCAGTCTGGAAGGCGTGCGCAATGCCATTAACGAGGCCGATATTGGTGTGACAGCCTCACTGATTTTTGATGGTACTAATTACAGATTGAGTGTGAGCTCGGATGATACCGGTGCCGATAACAGTTTAGAGATTACCGTCGCCGATGATGATGGTTTTACGAATGACGGCTCGGGCCTGTCATTGCTGAGCTTTAATGGCACCGATAACGACCTGCTGCAAAATGAAGCCGGGGTTAATGCCGGGCTGACGCTGAATGGAATTGCTATCACTAGTAGCAGTAATACCGTGGCCAGTGCGATTGATGGTGTGAGCCTTAATCTTAAGACGCTTGGCAGCGCCAGCCTGAATGTTGATACCGACAAGACAAAGGTAAAGACGGCCATTACCGCATTTGTCGCCTCCTATAATGCCTTTATCGGTGCAGTCAACCAGTTAACTGCCTATAACCCGGATACCAACACCGCCGGTGAGTTAAACGGTGATGGCGTGACGCGCAGTATTACCTCGAATATTCAACGCCTGCTGAGTAACCCGGTAGGAGTTCTCGGTAGTGATTTCACCATTCTCGCTGAGGCCGGCATTACTACCAACCCGGCGGATGGCCGCCTGGTTATTAATGACACGACGCTGGATAAACAGCTGAATGATAACTTTGACAAGTTTATTACCCTGTTTTCGGCCTATGGTGAAACCACTGATATTTACACGAACTTCGTTTCATCGACAGATGATACGACGGTGGGTAACTATGCAGTCAATATCACGACCCTGGCCTCGCGTGGTGATCTGGTAGGTTCTGCCGCGGCGAACCTGACCATTACAGGCGGCAGTAATGATGTCATCACCCTGGACATCGACGGGGTGAGTGCATCAGTGACTCTGTCTGCAGGGACGTATACCGCAGCGGAACTGGTCACCGAGTTAAAAACCAAGATTAATGATAATACTGATTTTAGCAATGCCGGCATTAGTGTCGATGTTACCGAGTCTGCGGGTGTATTGAGTCTGGTTTCGCGGTCCTACGGCTCTTCCTCCCTGGTCGACATTACCGGCGGCAATGGTAAAACGGACCTGGTGGGCGCTGCCGCAACCAGTACGGCAGGTGTCGATGTGGCTGGTACTATCGGCGGTATAGCGGCAACGGGTAAAGGTCAGTTGTTGACGGGGACGGGTGTCACTTCGGGTCTGATAGTAGAAATTACAGGTGCGACACTGGGTGATCGCGGCAGCATTGATTTCAAGCGTGGTTATGCTGAGCAGTTGGGTAACTATGTTGATTCGCTGCTGGCATCAGATGGTTTTTTTGAGTCATCAACGTCTTCCTTAAAGGGGCGTCTCGAAGATATCGCCGATGAACGTACTGCCCTGGCCGACAGGCTGAATTTGATTGAAACACGCCTGCGCAGCCAGTTCGGTGCCCTTGATGCCTTGATAGCGCAGCTACAAAACACCAGTAGTTTCCTGCAACAGCAATTGTCAGCATTGCCGCAGATTGGCGGCTCAAATAGTCGCTAATGGGTAAGAAATATTGCAAATGTATTTTATAAAATAGACTTGAGTTTGCGCAGCAGCGGTCGATAAAGAAAGTAGAAGTATTGGGCAATTATGCATTGATCTGATGTCGGTAAAAAAGGTGTAAATTATGAATATGGCAGCTATGCAAAGTGCACTTAATCAATACAAGCAAGTCGGCGTGCAAAGTGGTATTGAGAGTGCCAGTCCTCATCGTCTTATTCAGATGTTGATGGAAGGCGTGCTGGAAAAGGTCTCTTCAGCGAAAGGCTATATGAGTCGGGGCGAGATCGGTAAGAAGGGCGAATACCTGGGTTGGGCAATCAGTATTCTTGATGGCCTGCGTGTCAGTCTTGATAAGTCCATCGATGCAGAACTGGTTCATAATCTTGATGCACTGTATGAATACATGTCGCGCCGCCTGCTGGAAGCGAATATGAACAATGACCAGGATGTCCTCGATGAGGTTATGGGTCTGATGCGGGAGATCAAGGCCGGCTGGGATGGTATTGCAGAGGAAGCTGCGCACATCGAAGAAGCGAAACTGAAGGCTGCGCATCAAGGTGGCTGATATTGTTTCTTTGCATAGTGATTGGCAGGCCTTGTTGAGTGCCAGTGAGCGAATGCTTGAGTTTGCACACAGTGAAGACTGGTTAAGTCTTGCTGAAGAAGATCTGCAGCGCCAGGCCTTGCTAAAGAAATACTTTGCCGAAAATGGCAACAATGTCTCAGACATCCTGCAAACAGAACGCATCCAGCATTTACAATATATTGAAAAAGAACTGCTAAGCCTGTGTACTGCCGGGCGTGATAGTACCGCCAACAACCTGCATGATATACAGCGTGGTAAAACGGCCGATAAGGCCTATCTGAGTAACAGCATATAGGGATTGATGTTGGCGAAATGATTGTCTGGTTATAGGTCGAGCATCCCTCGGCAATCATAAATCATTAATGTCTTTTTCCATGGCCAGGACACCGTCAGGCTTACCTGGACGTCGTTTCACAGCCAGGCCTGTCTATAGCGGTCGTTGATGAACATGCCGTAGATCATCAATCTGTAGTCTTAAATCATCAATCATCAATTTCTTTTGCTATAGTTAGACCATCATGACTATGGACACCTCAGACAACCATTTTGCCATGGGCATCAGTTTTTCGATGTCTGCGCCCCTGGCGTGGCATATGGCCAGTGGCGAGCTCACATCCCAGCAGTGTGAAGAGAATGAAAAGCTGTTACGGGTCATCCTGGCCCTGGATGAACACCCGCCTGAACATAGTGATGAGCTGGGCGCGCTCGATTTCAAGGTCAATATTGTCCTCGAGCTGCTCGGGGATTTACTGTTGCAGCAGCTGGACCTGCCTGCCGCAGTCAACCTGCGCCTGGGGGCCACGGCATTGATGTGGTCCGGGGACGGTGGGCTGCCGGCCGTCGGTGATCATATCGAGTTATCGATTTACCTGCACCGTACCTTCCCCCGGCCCGTGCTGCTGCGCGGTCGGGTCAATGCTGTTGAAGCCGACACCTGCCATGTACATCTGGATACATTGCCAGATGCCATGCAGGACATGTTTGAAAAATTTATCTTTGCCCATCACCGCCGTGAAGTTGCCCACGCACGCCATAGCCAGTCATAAGCCTGTACCCCTATGTAAAGCGTCATGATTATGGCGTTCGTCTGTGATCTCAATGCTTTGTTAATTAACAAAAAAACATAATTTTTATGATGCTGACACAATCTTTAACGCATTTCAGACGACAATATTTTGACATGAGCATGGTGCAGTGCTTAACTTACGAATCGTTATGAATAATAAGTAATTAAACGCCAAGAGGCCGATACTGAATGGCCTGGATGAGGATATAGCACCATGTTGACGTCTAAGTTGCTGCTTATAGAAGATGATAGCGAACAGCAGCGCGATCTACGGGTGATATTTGATTTCCTGGAATGTGACGATGTTTCCATTAGCACAACCGCGGAATGGCAGGCCGGGGCCGTTGATTTTGCGGCCGTACAAACCATCTTGCTCGGCAAGTGTGGGGGCGACAAACAGCGTAATAAGCTCCTTGCCGAAATCCAGGCACTCGATGAAGATATCCCGGTCTTGCTACTCAGCACCGAGAGCTCGGCGGCACAGCTTGATGCCCTGACATCTACCGATAGTGTCCTCGGCAGCGTCCAGTTACCCGCCAGTCATAGCCAATTAACCCGTATGCTGGATAAGGCGCGTATTTACCGTGAGAGTCGTCGCACCGAGGCCAATGAACGTCCGGTAACCCTGTTCAGGAGCCTGGTGGGAAGCAGCCGGGCAATCCGTCAGGTTCGCCGACTTATCGAGCAGGTGGCGGCGTCCAATGCCAACGTCCTGATCCTCGGCGAGTCGGGCACCGGCAAGGAAGTGGTTGCCCGTAATCTGCACTATAACTCCAATCGTCGTGAGCAGCCCTTTGTGCCCATTAACTGTGGTGCGATTCCTGCCGACTTACTGGAAAGCGAACTGTTTGGCCATGAAAAGGGCGCCTTTACCGGGGCCATCACCGCCCGCCAGGGACGTTTTGAGATGGCCGAGGGCGGCACCCTGTTCCTCGATGAAATCGGTGATATGAGTCTGAATATGCAGGTGAAATTACTGCGTGTTTTGCAGGAACGCACCTTTGAACGGGTTGGCAGTAACAAGAGCATCAAGACCAATGTGCGCATCATCGCTGCCACCCATCGCAACCTCGAAGAACGCATCGCGGAAGGCGAGTTCCGCGAGGATTTATTCTACCGCCTGAATGTCTTTCCCATCGAGATGCCGCCACTGCGTGAACGCAGCAGTGATATCCCCCTGTTGGTCAACGAACTGATCAGCCGTTTTGAAAAGGACAAGCGCGGTTCGGTGCGTCTGACCCCGGCGGCGATTATCTCACTGTGCCAGTATCACTGGCCGGGTAATGTCCGGGAACTGGCCAATCTTATCGAGAGACTCGTGATCCTGTATCCCTATGGGGTGGTCGATCTGGCCGAGTTACCGGAGAAGTTCCGTATCCAGGGTATCAATATGGCCGAGTTGGGAGGACGAGACGAGGAAAATGATGACGACGAGGTGCCGGGTGACAGTTACCGTACAGCCGCGACCTTGAGTCCCCAGCTGCCGAATGAAAACTTCGATCTGAAGGAACACCTCTCGAATATGGAGTACAACTTCATCAAGCAGGCGCTGGAAGAGGCCAATGGGGTTGTAGCCCATGCCGCCAAGCGCCTGAATATGCGTCGAACCACCCTGGTCGAGAAACTGCGAAAATACGACCTGCAGCGCGGTGATGAAGCGACAAACTTTTGACTTCCCCGTGGCCTGTTTAGGTCACTCTAATTGTAACCCCTTGTTATAAAATAAAGATACCTGGTTAGGCACGCTTCTTGCTCCATGATTGACGGACAACAATAACCGTCACGAAAGTGGAGTAAGACCAGTATGAGTCAAGCGGCCCTATCGACCAGTGCAGACCTGCAGAATGCCTTCGAGGTATTTAATGACGTCTCCAGGCAGTTGGCCGACTCCTACCAGGAACTGGAAAGCCGTGTCGCCAGCCTGAATCAGGAACTGGTGACGGCACAGAACGAACGCCTGCAGGAACTCACCGAGAAAGTCCGCGTTGCCGACCGTCTGCAGAGCCTGCTCAAGGCCTTGCCGGCCGGGGTGGTCGTGCTCGATGGTGAGGGCATGGTGGTCGAATGTAACCCCGCTGCCGAAGACCTGCTGGGTGAACCCCTCTCGGGTATACCATGGCTGGATGTTATCAAGCGTGCCTTTGAGCCGCGCGTCGACGATGGTCATGACACCTCTTTACGTGATGGTCGTCGTGTCAGTATTTCGACCCAGGCCCTCGGCAACGAGCCGGGCCAGATCCTGTTACTGCAGGATGTCACCGAAACCCGCAAGTTGCAGGAGGGTCTGAGCCGCCACAAGCGCCTGTCCGACCTGGGCGAGATGGCCGCTTCGTTGGCCCACCAGATACGTACCCCGCTTTCATCGGCGCTGTTGTATTGCTCGCACATCGAGCGTCCCCGGATTGAAATCGAACAGCGTTTGCGCGTGGCCGGCAAGATCCGTAACAGTCTGCATCAGCTTGAGACACAGGTGAACGATATGTTGATGTTCGCCAAGGGCGGCAGTGGTGGTGGCGAGCAGATCCAGATTGATGAATTTGTCAACGAGGTCCGTGAGTCCATGGAGGCCCAGTTACAGCAATACCAGGCGAAGTTTGAATTAAACACGACCAATGGTGATGCCGTGCTGATGGGTAACCGCGAAGCCCTGCGCGGGGCCATGCAGAATCTTATTAACAATGCCTTGCAGGCCTGCGGTGAGAAGGCAGAGTTGCTGTTATCGGCAAGCCTGTGTGAGCAAAATGGTGTGCAGGCCGTGGTGATTTCCCTGGCCGACAATGGTCCCGGTATTCCCAAGACATTACAGGAACAAATCTTTGAACCGTTTTACACCACGCGCAGTCGCGGTACCGGTCTGGGTCTGGCTGTGGTTAAGGCTGTGGCCCATGCGCATAACGGTACGATGTGGGTGGACTCCGAAGAAGGCCGCGGCACGCGCTTTAGTTTATTCCTGCCATTGAATGTAAAGAACTCTGCATTGAGTTCAGGTCAGTCTGCAATAACTGCACTACGAACCGTAAAGAATGAGGAAAGAACATGAATCAGGCAAATGTACTCATTGTTGAAGATGATGCCGCCCTGCAAGAGGCGTTGAGCGATACCCTTGAACTGGCCGGTTTTCATACCCTGACAGCGAATGATGGTCGCATGGCCATGGATATACTCGCCAATGAGTCTGTCGATATGGTGGTGAGTGATGTACAGATGCAGCGTATGGATGGCCATGCCCTGTTACGTGAAATTAAAACCCGTGATGCAGCATTGCCTGTGTTACTGATGACCGCACACGGCTCGATCGAACGTGCCGTCGAGGCGATGCGCGAAGGTGCGGCCGATTACCTGGTTAAGCCTTTCGATGCCGAGGTGCTGGTGGCTATGGTTAGCCAGTATGTCTCTGTTGATAATACCGACAGTGATTTTATCGCCGTCGCCCCAAGCAGTCGTGAGGTACAGCAGGTAGCCACGCGCGTTGCCGACAGCGATGCCACGGTCATGATCACCGGCGAGAGCGGGACGGGCAAGGAGGTGCTGGCCCGGTATATTCACCGCCAGTCACCACGTGCTAAGGCGCCATTTGTTGCCATTAATTGCGCGGCGATCCCGGAAAATATGCTCGAGGCGACCCTCTTCGGTTATGAAAAGGGTGCCTTTACCGGCGCCTACAAGGCCAATGCCGGCAAATTTGAACAGGCCCAGGGCGGTACCCTGCTGCTGGATGAGATTTCGGAAATGGACCTCGGCCTGCAGGCCAAGATCCTGCGCGTCCTGCAAGAGCGTGAAGTCGAGCGTCTTGGCGGCAATACGCTACTACCTCTGGACGTGCGTGTGCTCGCCACCTCCAACCGCGACATGCGTGCCGAGGTGACAGCCGGTCGCTTCCGTGAAGACTTGTTTTATCGCCTGAATGTATTCCCGGTGCATCTTTCGCCGTTACGTGAACGGACAGAAGATATTCAGCCGATCGCCGTACAACTCCTGCGGAAGCAGGCCGTGCGCGCCGGCAAACCGGTGTCATCGCTTTCGGCTCAGGCCATACAACAACTGACCTTGCATAGCTGGCCGGGCAATGTGCGTGAACTGGATAACGTCATGCAACGGGCACTGATCCTGTGTTCGGGTAATGAGATTGATGCCAGCGATTTGATTTTTGAAGCCGCGCCGGCCCCTGCCGTGGTAGACGAAGCGGTTGCCGCTGCGCCAGTCGTGCAGGCCAGCTTGGTAGATATGCCGGAGACAACAGAGGCTTCGCTGGGCGGTGACCTGAAACGACATGAACACACCAGGATTATCGATATGCTGAAAAACTGTATGGGCAATCGCAAACTGGCGGCAGAAAAACTGGGTATCAGCCCGCGTACCCTGCGTTACAAACTGGCGCGTATGCGCGATGACGGTATTGTTCTGCCCGGTTAAGGCCGTGCTCTGATTGAGGATGTGATGATGACTGAAATGAATGTGAATCAATTACTCGCACAAATGCGTTCAATGGCGGAAGTCGCCAAGGGTGTCCAGGTCGACCAGGCGGCGGAGCCCGGGGCCGCCAATTTTGCCGATATGCTGAAAACCTCGATAGATAAAGTGAATGATGTGCAAATGACAGCGGGTCAATTATCCGAGGCCTTCCAGAAGGGTGACCCGAATGTGGCCCTGTCTGATGTAATGATTTCAATGCAAAAGGCCAGTGTTTCATTCCAGGCCATGGTGCAGGTACGAAACAAACTGGTTAACGCCTACAGTGACATTATGAACATGCCTGTATAAGGCCTCTGAGCAGAAACGGATAGTAATAACATGGCACTAGTGAAAGCAGAAAATGTAAGCAACCAGTTTAATGGCTTCAGTGGCCTGCCGGTATTTCGTCAACTCGGCCTGATGATCGGCCTGGCGGCGAGCGTGGCCCTGGGTGTGGCCATCGTCATGTGGTCACAAACGCCCAGCTATCGCTTATTGTTTAACAACCTCTCGGCACAGGATTCAGCGCAGGTTGTCGATGCCCTGCAAAAGTCCGGGATGGAGTACAAACTCGACGAGGCCGATGGCAGTGTCTGGGTAGCGGGTGATGCGCTGCATGAAGCGCGTATGAAACTGGCATCACAGGGTTTGCCGGAAGGCACCGGTGTCGGTTTTGAGCTCATGGATGGCAAGGACGGTTTTGGTAGCAGTCAGTTTATGGAATCGGTGCGTTACCAACGTGCACTCGAAGGGGAATTGTCGCGGACTATCTCGACTCTGAAGTCGGTGCAAAGTGCGCGGGTCCATTTGGCGATCCCGAAACAGTCTGTCTTCGTGCGTAATCGCAAAAAATCGAGTGCCTCGGTGACAGTCAGTCTGTACCCCGGACGTAATCTTGAGCCGGGCCAGATACAGGCAATTGTGAATCTGGTGAGTTCGAGTGTGCCGGAACTCGAGTCGGGTATGATTACAGTGGTTGACCAGCAAGGTCGCCTGCTCACCGATGAACCGGACTCCGGTATGGTCTTTAGTGCCAAGCAATTGGACTATAAACGGCAGATCGAAAATGGTTATATGAAACGCATTGAGGATATCCTCACCCCAATCGTAGGCCCGGGCAAGGTCAAGGCCCAGGTGAATACAGAACTGGACTTCACCGTCACCGAGCAGACCCAGGAGGTCTTTAACCCGGACCAGGTGGCCATGCGCAGCGAGCAGACCATGGAGGAGATGCGCGGCGGTAGTGAGGGTATGGCCGCCGGGGTGCCGGGTGCCCTGAGCAATCAACCACCGGAAGGTGGCACGCTCGGGAACGGTGAGGCACCCCCAAGCATGAGCCAGCCAGCGGTGACAAATAGTACCCGCCGTGCCACGCGTAATTTTGAAGTCGACAAGACCATTAGCCACACGCGCCTGGCCACGGGAACTATCCGTCGCCTGTCCGTGGCCGTGCTGGTTGATAACAAAGCTAGTGCTACAGGCGAGGGCACCCCCTATACAGATGAAGAGATCCAGCGTTTTGTCCAGCTGGTTCAGGATGCCGTGGGTTTTAGTGTGCAGCGAGGGGATCGGATTAACGTATTGAATGCCGCCTTCACCGTGGTACCCGAGCCCGAGCCACTGCCTGAAGAACCGATCTGGAAGCAGGCCTGGGTGCTGGAAATGGGCAAACAGCTGCTGGGTGCGATAGCCATACTGGTACTGGTGTTTACCGTGTTACGTCCGGTCATGCACGAGCTGGCCAAGAAAGGCGTTGATATGAGGGAGTTGGCAAAAAAGATCGGCCATGGCGAAGCCTTCGATGATGAGGATGATGACACCGTCACCCTGTCGGGCAAGGAGACGGCAAGGCAGTTGCAACAGCAGACACATGAGGCACAATTGTCGACAGCCATGAGCATGGTCGATCAGGACCCGCGCACGGTCGCACAGGTATTAAAAAATTGGGTAGGTAACGATGCCGGATGAAGCCTTAGTTGCGGTTGAGAGTAATCTTAACGGCGTAGAACGAGCCGCCGTTTTCCTGTTGTCCCTGGGTGAGGACCGCGCCTCCGAGGTGCTCAAGCATATGGGGCCGAAGGAGGTGCAGGCACTGGGTGCGGCCATGGCCGACCTGGCGAATGTCTCCAAGCGTGAGGTCACTACTGTCCTTTCTGAATTTATAACGATTGCCGAAGACCAGACCGCATTGGGTATCGGTAATGATGAGTACATCCGTAACATGCTCACCAATGCCCTCGGTACCGACAAGGCCAATGGCATTATTGACCGCATCCTGTTTGGCAAGAACAGCAAAGGTCTTGAGCAGTTGAAGTGGATGGATGCGCGCCAGACGGCAGAGTTAATTCGTGTCGAGCATCCACAAATCATTGCTATTATTCTTGCCTACCTCGATAACGATCAGTCCGCCGAGGTTCTGTCCATGTTGCCCGAGAATATGCGTCTGGATATCATGATGCGCGTCGCCTCGCTGGATGGTATACAACCGAATGCCCTGAGCGAACTCAACGATATCATGGAAAAACAATTTCTTGGTGAGAATACCAGCAGTATCAAGTCTTCCAGTGTTGGTGGCGTCAAGGCCGCGGCAGATATACTCAATGTCATGGAGACGTCGATCGAAAATGACATTATGGATAAGATGAAGGAAGTCGATGCAGACCTGAGTCAGGCCATTCTCGATAATATGTTTGTCTTTGCCAACCTCTCGGAAATAGACGACCGTGGTATTCAGTCATTGTTGCGTGAGACCTCTACCGACAACCTGGTGACGGCCCTGAAGGGTGCCGATACAACCCTGAAAGAAAAGGTCTTCAAGAATATGTCCAAACGTGCCGGCGAAATGCTGCGTGATGACCTGGAGTCAAAAGGCCCTGTGCGTCTCAGTGAGGTGGAAGAGGCACAAAAGGAAATTATTGCCATTGCGCGTCGCATGACCGAGTCCGGCGAGATATCACTGGGAGGCAAGGGTGATGAGTTCGTCTCCTAACAAACCTCGACTGATAGATGGTGAAGGCATTGCCTGTGACCGCTGGGAGGCCCCTTCAATACAAAAGCCGACGGCAAAGGAGCTCGCCGAACAGCAGGCTCAGAAAAAGGTGGTTGAGCATCAGCGCATGCTTACGGCCGAGGCGATTGAAAAGCTGCAACAACAAGCCTACGAGGAAGGTCGAGCTGAGGGGCTGCAAAAAGGCCTCGATGAGGCGGTAGAAGAGACACGCCAACGTGTCGGTCATCTCGAGGCCATTCTGAATAAACTCGAACAACCTTTGCAGGACCTCGACGAACGCCTGGTTGAGCAGATGGTGAACCTGTCGGTGACAATTGCCCGGCAGCTGGTACGGCGCGAATTGCGGATCGACCCCGGCCAGGTCGTCGCCGTGGTGCGTGAAACCATCTCTAATCTGCCGGTGGGGGCACGCAATATCCGGGTCTTTCTTAATCCTGAAGATGCCGAAGTGGTTCGTGGTGTCCTGGCTGTGGGTTCAGCCGAACAACGCTGGGAAATCGTTGAAGAACCGGTGATGAGTCGGGGTGGTTGCAAGGTGATTACCGATTCATCGCGTATTGACGCAAGCATGGAGACACGCCTGACATCGATAGCTGCCAGTCTGCTGGGTGGCGAGCGTAAAGAAGACGATGAATCCGGCACAGATTGACCGCAGCCAGAGCTGGTGTGATGAACTGGCGCGTTACCAACAACGCGCCGAGCAGACACCACAAATGATGGTTGAGGGCAAACTCACCCGTATGGTTGGTATGACCCTGGAGGCCATCGGTTGCCTGGCCCCGGTGGGTGCCGTGTGCGATATCGTCGCGCCGAATGGCGACATTGCCAAGGCCGAGGTCGTCGGCTTTGCAGGCGAGCGGTTGTTTCTTATGCCAACTGAAGAGATCCACGGCCTGGTACCCGATTCACGGGTCATCCCTACCGGTGAGATTTATAATGTCCCTGTCAGCGATGACATTCTTGGCCGGGTGATCGATGGCGCCGGCAGGCCCTTGGATGGCAAGGGGCCGATTTCCAGTGAGGAAAGCGTCTCCCTGAATGGCAAACTGATCAATCCCATGCAACGTAAACCCATCCACGAACCACTGGATGTGGGGGTACGTGCGATCAATGCCTTGTTAACCGTAGGCCGCGGCCAACGTATGGGTTTGTTTGCGGGCAGTGGTGTCGGCAAGAGTGTTCTGCTCGGTATGATGACGCGTTTCACTACCGCCGACGTGATTGTCGTCGGCATGATCGGCGAGCGTGGCCGAGAGGTAAAAGAATTTATCGAGAGGACACTCGGTGAGGAAGGTATGCGCCGTGCCGTAGTGGTGGCGGCTCCTGCCGATACCACTCCGCTGATGCGTATTCATGGTGCCATGCTCGCAACCAGTATTGCCGAGTACTTCCGAGACAAGGGTCATAACGTGTTATTGCTCATGGACTCCCTGACCCGTTATGCGCAGGCACAACGTGAAATTGCCCTGGCCATCGGCGAGCCGCCTGCCACCAAGGGTTATCCGCCATCGGTCTTTGCCCGCCTGCCGCAACTGGTCGAAAGGGCCGGCAATGGTGATCATGGGGGGGGCTCGATCACGGCCTTTTATACCGTGCTCGCCGAGGGCGATGACCAGAATGACCCGATCGCCGACGCCGCACGCGCAATCCTCGATGGACATATCGTGCTGACTCGTGACCTGGCCGATTCAGGGCATTACCCGGCGATTGATATTGAAAAATCCATTAGTCGTGCCATGACCGAGATCGTGGCAGAGAATCAGCAGACCGATGCGCGCAGGTTCAAGAAATTTTATTCTACTTATGAAAAGAGTCGTGACCTGATCTCGGTGGGCGCCTATATCCCGGGTCATGATGTCCGTCTGGATGCGGCGGTGCAGATACACCCGCAGTTAGTCGAGTTTTTGCAGCAAGGCATGAACGAGCCGGTCGACCTTGGGCGTAGTTGTGCCACACTGGATGGTATCGTTAATGCCGATCAGCGCCAGCTTCAGGCTGAACAGACTGTACAGGATATCCAGGAAACACGCTTATGACCAAGTCAGAGCGCCTGAAACCGGTTGCCCAGATTGCCGAATCACGTGAGCGTGAGGCCGCGCGCATCATGGCAGAACAGCAACAACACCTGGAACAGCAAATTCAACGCCTGGAGGAATTACGTAACTACCGCAGCGAATATGCCCAGCGTATGCAGGATGCCGGTTGCCAGGGTATCGATGCCGGGCAGATGGTGGAATACGGCAATTTCATTCGTCGCCTTGATGAGGGCGCACAATTCCAGCTGCAAAAGATCGAAGAGGCCAGGCGCCTGCTGGACATCCGCACACGTGAATGGCGTGCGCTGCATACCAAGACTGAAGCCCTGAATAAGGTCGTCGACCGCTTCCAAAACAACGAGCGCCATCTCAGCGACCGGCGCGAACAGAATGAGAACGATGAACGTGCGCAGTACCGTCGCCGCGACTTCCACGACAAGTAATAAGCCCCCCGCATTACCCACACCGTCTAAATGGTTGGCACAGTCCTTGCTCTTTCCTGTGTAGAGAACGTTATCAGGTTAGAAATTGGAGAACGACCATGTCAGAACAATTGCCGATTACGCCCGCCCCGGCGCCGAAAAATAACCTCAATAAGGTATCGTCGACACGTGCCTCGAATGAGGTAAGTGATGAAAAACAAAGTGAATTTGGTGGCGTCCTGGCAAACCAGGTGGAACAGAAAGGCACTGCAAAGAAGGCCGGGGTGAGCGCCTCGGGCCCGGAGACGGAAACGGATCAAGCCGCCATTAACACGGAAAAGACTGAAGAAGGCTTGCCGCAGGGCGGCAAGGACTTGCCGATCGAAGCGGCATTGGCCGAACGAGACGTGGAATGGCTCGAATTGGGCAGCGGACAGGTAGAAACTGCCCCGGAAACGGTGGAAGTGGCCGAGACGACTTTGACCGACGCGATTAGCGTTGATGAGGTCGCGTTGAGTGATGAAACGCTTACAACGGTGGTCGCCGGGACGGCCACAGCGACGGCGGTCGTCGTCGATGAAAAAATAGCTGTAACCGGCAACGTTGGTACAGACAAGCCGGTGACGCCGGTTCTGGTTCAGGAGGCGGCCAAGCGGGTGATCAGTGGACAGGTCGCCACAAATGCCATCGATGATGGTGCCCAGACCCAGGTGGTCGAACAGCAACGTCGTGATGCCTTTCTGCCCGGCAATGTGATTTCACTTGCCGCGCGTGCTGAGTCAGAAAAGACCCCCTTTCAGGCTAATCGCATCATTGAACAGTTTACCGATGTCAGTGCCCGTCAGGCAGGCAATGCCCAGCCCAGTACTGCATCCACGCTGACGCCACTCAGCCCGGTGACGACCACGGGCAGTGCCACCAGCAGTGCCACGGGGCTGCAGCAGGTGAGTATTGATGTCCCCGTGCAGCATCAGCAGTGGCAAAAGGCCTTTGCCGAGCGCGTCGTTTGGTCGGTCGGTAATAACCAATCCATACAGGTGCGGGTCAATCCTGCCGAGCTGGGCCCTATTGATATTCAGGTGAATGTCACCAAGGAACAGGCCCATATAACCTTTAATACTGCCCATGCCAGTACACGAGATTCTATCGAATCGGCCCTGCCGAGGTTGCGTGACATGCTGGCCAATGAGGGACTGAGCCTCGGTGATGTTGATGTACGCCACCAGGACAGTTCTGCACAGGGGCAGACGACTGGGCACGATGGACAGGGCAGAGGCACCGCACAGGTCGATTCGGCTCAATTGACTGCTGCCAGCGAACAGGCTGAGGTCATGTTACGTCCGGTCATGGTCAGTGACAGGGCGGTGGATTATTATATCTGAACGATGACGAATAACCGCTAGTGATCAGTGACTTGGCGGTTTTTTATATAACCGCGTCAGGATTTTGTCATGATGATCGGGATTGGCGTATGCGTTGCCTGCACTTTGTGAGTACGCCGACATCTCTCTAACCTGCTGTTTATCAAAATATTAATGTAATTTCCGCAGTCTTTTTCGGCCAGGGACAGGGCGTATTGCCTATAATCCTGCCAGTGGCATGGCTCTTGCTACATCAGTGACGAGAAGAACCAGGAGTCACTTTTATGGCGATCGAAGAAGAAGATTTGGAGCTTGATGCCGAGGCTGCCGTTAAGGGCAAATCAAGCAAGGTCAAAATTATTATTATTGCACTGGTCGTACTCATCCTGATGGGTACTTCGATCGGGGTGACCTTGTATTTTACCGGTGCCTTCGGCTCCGCAGAGGAGCAGGGTGAGGAAAAGGCCGAAGCTGAGGTCAAGCAACCTGAGCAGGCTGGCAAACTAATCTACCACGCCTTCGAGCCCCCCTTCGTCGTGAATTTTGAAGACAAGGGTGTTGTCCGATTTTTGCAGATTGGCCTGAGTGTAATGACCAAGGATGAAGGCGTTATTACCAGCATCCAGCAGCACGACCCGGTACTGCGTAACAATCTGGTGTTGTTATTTAGCAGTCAGTCTTTCAAGACCCTGACTACGCGTGAAGGCAAAGAGGCCCTGCGTGCGCAAACTCTCAAGGAGATCCAGGGCGCACTGGAAAAACAGGGTGCCAAGTCGGCTGTCGAAGAGGTCTTTTTCACCAGCTTCGTGATTCAATAATCATGTCCGTCAACGACTTACTTTCACAGGAAGAGATCGATGCGCTGTTGCATGGCGTATCGGGTGGTGATGTTGAAACCGGTGGTGATGTGTCGGCCGATGACGGCTCAATGCGCTCCTATAACTTCGCAGTAGAAGACCGGATTGTCCGTGGTCGTTTACCGACCCTGGAAATGATTAACGAACGTTTTGCAAGATTATTCCGTGCCAGCCTGTTCAATCTGTTACGCCGTTCTGCCGAGATTTCAGTTGGTGGCGTGCAGATGATGAAATTTGCTGAATACATACATAGCCTGTTTGTGCCGACCAGCCTGAATCTGGTGAAGATGTCGCCATTACGCGGTACTTCCTTGTTTGTCCTCGACCCGAAGCTGGTGTTTATCCTGGTAGATAACTTTTTTGGTGGGGCGGGGCGTCATGCCAAGATTGAGGGGCGTGAATTCACCCCGACCGAGCTGCGCATTGTGCAAATTGTGCTTGCTGATATTTTCAAGAATCTCGAAGCGGCCTGGCGTCCGATATTTGATATCGCGTTTGAATACCAGAGCTCGGAAGTTAACCCGCAGTTTGCAAACATCGTCAGCCCGACAGAAGTCGTGGTATTGACCAAGTTCACGATCGAACTGGATGGCGGCGGCGGCGATCTGCACATTACTATGCCTTACTCCATGCTTGAGCCCATTCGTGAATTGCTCGATGCCGGTGTGCAAAGTGATCGGTCCGATACCGATATGCGCTGGATTTCCGCCCTGCGTGATGAAATTAAAAGCGCCAAAGTCGAAGTCGATTGTCGGCTGACTGAAACTGAACTCAGTGTCCAGGAAATCCTGGATATGAAGGCAGGCGACATTATTCCTATTGAGATGCCGGAAACGGTCATTCTGCGTTCAGGTGGCATCCCGATACTACGTGGTATTTACGGTGAGTCGCATGGCAATAAAGCGATTAAGGTCTTCTCGCCGATTGAAAGGCCTGATAACAAACAACTTGTCGAATTGATTCCTAAGAAGGATATGGCAAATGAATGACACAACTGATGAAAATGAACAATCTGCTGATGTCGCTGATGACTGGGCGGCCGCGATGGAAGAGTCAGGCGATGCAGCGGCAGTGACTGATAGTGATGCGCAGGCAGCGCCCATGCCGCAGCTGGAAGATGACGCCGAGGCAGTGACAAACGAAGATGCCAATATCGATGTCATCCTCGATATACCCGTGACAATTGCTATGGAAATCGGTCGTACTACGATCAATATCAGGAACCTGTTGCAATTGAATCAGGGTTCAGTGGTAGAGCTGGATCGTCTCGCGGGTGAACCCATGGATGTCATGGTCAATGGCACCCTGATTGCGCATGGCGAAGTAGTGGTGGTGAACGACAAGTTCGGTATTCGTCTAACCGATGTAGTCAGTGCCGCTGAACGTCTGAAAAAGCTCAAGTAACCCGCCCATGTCTGTGCGTCAATCAATCATTAGTTGTCTGTACCTGTTACCCATGGCCTCAGTCAGTGCACAGGCCGCGGAGACCCTGGCGCAGGCAGATAAGACCGTAGGGCGTGTCAATGTCGAGCCGGTATCCGGCGGCACCCTGGCGCAGGTCGCCCTGGGTCTGTTGCTGGTGTTATGCCTGATCCTTGCGGTTGCCTGGTTATTAAAACGCGTGGGTGGCTTTTCCGTTTCGGGCAACGGTGCCTTGAAGATACTCGGTGGGCTTTCGATGGGTGCCAGGGAGCGCGTGGTATTGATGCAGGTCGGTGAAGAGCAAATCCTGATAGGTGTCAGCCCGGGACGTGTGCAGACCCTGCATGTGCTGAATAAGCCTGTTGTCGACACGGCCAAGGCCAATACCGAGATTGGTTTTGCCGATCGCCTGGCGGAGGCACTGGGGCGGAAGCGCGAAGCATGAAGGCCTTAATGATAAAAACTTGTCTGCCGTTGTTGTTCCTGTTGGGTATGGCAGGCAGCATGCCGGCACTCGCCGAGCAGGGCCTGACGGCACTAAGCGTGACAACAAATGCCGATGGCGGGCAAAAGTATACGCTGAGCATTCAGGTGCTCATGTTGATGACGGTGCTGACCTTATTGCCGGCAGCGTTAATGATGATGACGGCCTTTACCCGTGTCGTCATCGTCTTGTCGATTTTGCGTACCGCACTGGGTACGGCACAAACCCCAACCAACCAGATTATTATTGGCCTGAGCCTGTTTATGACTATTTTTATTATGTCGCCGGTTATCAACACGGTAAACAGTGATGCCGTGCAGCCTTACCTCAACGAAAAAATCGGCGCCGTCGCGGCGCTGGAGCTGGCGCGGAAACCGATTGCCGACTTCATGATGAGACAGACCCGCGAGGCCGACATCGATTTGTTTGCAGGTATTGCCGGTATCGAAAACCTGGAGTCTCCGGATGATGTGCCGTTCTCCGTTCTGATCCCGGCCTTTGTTACCAGTGAACTTAAAACGGCCTTCCAGATCGGGTTTTTGCTATTCATTCCCTTTCTGGTCATAGACCTGGTTGTTGCCAGTGTCCTCATGGCGATGGGGATGATGATGCTATCACCTTTGATTATTTCCTTGCCGTTCAAGATTATGTTGTTCGTGCTGGTAGATGGCTGGTCGCTGGTGTTGGGAACACTGGCCTCGAGTTTTTACATATAGGTTATCGCCATGTCACCGCAAGACGTATTACAGATCATGCAAAACACCCTGCAAGTCATCGTTATTATGGTTTCGGTGGTGTTGTTACCGGCGCTGGGTATTGGTTTGCTGGTGAGTATGTTCCAGGCGGCGACACAAATTAATGAAATGACCTTGAGTTTTATTCCGAAGCTGTTGGTCACCTTGTTAACCCTGGCCCTGGCCGGACCATGGATGTTGCGCTTGTTGATGGACTTCACCAAGCGCTTGATTGAAAACATTCCCTACGTCATAGGTTAATCAACTCATCCGGGGCATCGTTGAACGCGTATGAACTTCACGAGCACTGAAATACTGGCACTGGTATCTGGCTATTTATGGCCGCTGTTTCGTATTGCTGCGATGGTTACAGCCGCTCCTTTGCTCGGTACACGGATGTTGCCAATGCGCGCGAAATTATTGTTTGCGCTGGCCCTGACCATCGTCATTACCCCGGTGATACCTCCCCCCCCTGCTATTGAAATGTTCAGCATGGCAGGTTTTATCGTTGTGCTACAGCAGGTGTTGATAGGTATGGCAATGGGTTTCGCCCTGCAACTGGTGTTTGCGGCATTTGTTCTCGGTGGTCAGGTGGTTGCCCTGACCATGGGCCTGGGTTTTGCCTCCCTGAATGACCCCGCAACCGGTGTGATTGTACCGACAGTCAGTCAACTGTATTCCATTTTTGTCAGCCTGGTGTTCTTTGCCATCAATGGTCACCTGGTCATGATAGAGGTGATCGCTGACAGCTTTTATTCCTTACCTGTCGGGATGACGGGCATTAGCCTGGACAGCTTGTGGCTGTTACTGAAATGGACTGCCTATATGTTTTCGGGTGCGGTACTCATCGCCTTGCCGGCAGTGGCTTCGATGCTGGTGGTGAATGTCGGTTTTGGTGTAATGACCCGTGCCTCGCCGCAGTTAAATATTTTCGCCATCGGTTTCCCGGTCATCATGACACTCGGTTTTGTCGTGATCCTTATATCCTTGCCGAGTATTATTCCGCAGTTTGAGACCCTGCTCGATGGTGCCTTTGTGCTCATGCGCAGCCTGGTAGGGGGGCGCTAGCATGGCTGAGCAGGGTGGTCAGGAACGGACAGAACAACCAACACCAAAACGCCTCAATGACTCACGGCAAAAAGGGCAGATCGCCCGTTCCCGTGAACTCAACACCACCGCGGTTTTGCTGACGGGGGCCGCGGCGATGTTGTTGCTCGGCGACAGTCTCATGCAGGGCATTAGCGACGTCATGACCCGGGGTCTGATGCTGGAGCGCAGTCAGGTATTTGATACCACGGCAATGTTAAGGCTGTTGGAGGCCCGCGGTATCGACGCCTTGCTGACCCTTAGCCCCTTGTTTGTATTGCTGGTGGCCTCGGCCTTTCTGGCGCCGATGGCCCTGGGTGGCTTTTCCTTCAGCGTTCAGGCCCTGGCCTTCAAGTGGGACAAACTTGACCCGATCAAGGGTCTTGGCCGTGTGTTTGCCTGGCGCGGGCTGGTCGAACTGCTCAAGGCCCTGGCCAAGTTTCTGATTATTGGTGCCGTCACGGTGACCTACCTGTGGACGCATATTGGTGATTTCCTGCAACTCGGCAACATGGGTATCGAGGATGCCCTGTCACGGGTCGGTGACTTGTTGTTCTGGTCCTTTCTGGCGATCAGCAGTGCCCTGATCCTGGTGACCCTGGTTGATGTGCCGTTCCAGTTATGGGACCACAAGCGTCAGCTCATGATGACCCTGCAGGAAGTAAAGGATGAACATAAGGAAACCGAGGGGCATCCGGAGGTCAAACAACAAGTTCGTAACCTGCAGCAACGTATGGCCGAACGCCGCATGATGCAGGAAGTGCCGAAGGCCGATGTGGTCGTGACCAACCCGAGTCACTATGCGGTAGCGCTTAAATATGATCAGAATTCAATGGTCGCGCCACGTGTGGTCGCCAAGGGCGTAGACCTGGTTGCAGCCGAAATTCGTAATGTCGCACGCGATAACAATGTGGCAGTGGCCACGGCACCGCCACTGACCCGCGCCTTGTTCTATAGCACCGAGCTGAATGAAGAGATCCCGGCGGGTCTGTATCTGGCCGTGGCACAGGTGCTGGCCTATATCTACCAACTGCGTGAACGCAGTGGTTATAAACCGAGTGAGACGATCGAGCTGCCGGATGTACCGATCCCGGATGACCTGCAACATGACTGATGTCATGCCTGGTATTTAAGAGAGATACGCGATAATGGAACAGGTAACAATTCTTAATGGGCTACGCAGTGCCAGCCAAAGCGGTTTGGGCGCACTGTTCATGGTACTGGTCATGCTGGCGATGATGGTCGTGCCGCTGCCGCCGTTTCTGCTCGACATCTTATTCACCTTCAATATTGCCCTGGCACTGGTGGTATTGCTGGCCGGTATCTATACCAAGCGGCCGGTCGACTTCACGGCCTTCCCGACGATATTGTTGATTGCCACCTTGTTACGCCTGGGTCTGAACGTGGCCTCGACGCGTGTAGTGTTGCTGGAGGGACACACCGGATCGGATGCCGCCGGTGAGGTGATCTATGCCTTCGGTGATTTTGTCGTGGGTGGCAACTATACCGTCGGTCTGGTGGTGTTTGCGATCCTCGTTATTATTAATTTTGTCGTCGTCACTAAGGGCGCGGGTCGTATTTCGGAAGTGAGTGCGCGTTTCACCCTCGATGCCATGCCGGGCAAGCAAATGGCGATTGACGCGGACCTGAACGCCGGGCTTATCGACCAGGATGAGGCGCGTAAACGCCGTAGTGATATTGCCCATGAGGCAGACTTCTATGGTTCCATGGATGGTGCCAGTAAGTTTGTGCGCGGTGATGCGATCGCCGGGATCCTGATCCTGTTTATTAACATTATCGGTGGTCTGTCCATCGGTATGGTGCAACATAACCTGCCGTTCTCTACCGCCATCGAGTATTACACCTTACTGACCATTGGTGATGGCCTGGTTGCCCAGATCCCTTCGCTGGTCCTGTCGACGGCAGCGGCGATCACTGTTACGCGAACCACCTCCGAACAGAACATGGGGCAGAATATCCTCACTGAGCTGTTCGGTAACCCACGTGCCCTGTTTGTGACCGCGGGTATCATCGGTATCATCGGCCTGATTCCGGGCATGCCAAACCTGGCCTTCCTGACCTTGGCCGGACTAAGTGGTGGCGCTGGCTGGATGATCCTGCAACGCAAACAAAATGCCTCGCACCGTGAGGCCGCTGAGGCCGCCGTTGAGGCACAGACGCAACCGAGTCCTGAGCAGCTGAGTGAGAACAAGGAACTGAGCTGGGAAGATGTGGTGCCGGTTGACATTATTGGTCTGGACGTAGGTTACAAACTGATCCCGCTGGTTGATAAAAAGCAGGGTGGACAGTTACTCACCCGCATCAAGGGCGTGCGCAAGAAGCTGACCCAGGAGCTGGGCTTCCTGATCCCCTCGGTGCATATTCGCGACAAGCTCGACCTTGAACCCGGTCATTATTCGATCTCGCTTATGGGCGTGCCCGTCGGTGAGGCCGAGATCTATCCGGAACGGGAAATGGCCATTAACCCGGGTCAGGTCTTCGGTGTCATCGACGGTATCATCACCAAGGACCCGGCCTTCGGCCTCGATGCCCTGTGGATCAACCCGGCACTACGCGATGAGGCCCAGACAATGGGCTATACCGTGGTCGATGCCAGTACCGTGATAGCCACCCACCTGAGCCAGATCCTGCACAGCCATGCGCATGAATTGCTGGGCCGTGAGGATGTGCAGCAATTACTCGATAATCTTGGCAAGGTGGCACCGAAACTGGTTGAGGGTTTTGCCCCGGAGACCCTGCCTATCGGGGTGGTACAGAAGGTCCTGCAGAACCTGCTCGAGGAGCGGGTGCCGATCCGCGACATGCGGACGATCGTCGAGACTTTGGCGGTAGCAGGGGCCCAGAGTCAAGATGCTGCCACCCTGACCGCCCAGGTGCGCGTCGCCCTCGGTCGATCAATTGTCCAATATATCAATGGCATGGCAGATGAGTTGGCTGTTATCACACTGGATCCAACTTTGGAACAGATGTTGCAAGAGTCACTACTGTCAGTCAACGATAGCGGTGCCGGGCTTGAACCCGGGCTCGCCGACCGCTTGCTCAAATCCTTGCAGGATTCGGCGCGGCAGCAGGAGACAGCAGGGAAAAACCCTGTACTGGTGGTCTCTCCGGCATTGCGGTTACTGATGGCGCGTTTTGTGCGCTATGCGATTCCGGAGTTACACGTACTGGCATTCAGTGAGATCCCGGATACCAAGCAGATACGTATTGTGGCCAGCGTCGGGCGTGAATAGATCCCAGAGCGATAACATTTGACTCAGGCCTCAGGCGGCAGGGGTCAGGAGCAAGACAGAATGAAAATAAAACGATTCTTTGCCAAAGACATTAGCGGGGCGATCCGCAAGGTGCGTGAAGAACTGGGAGCGGATGCCGTGATCCTCTCCAATACCGAGGTTAGTGGTGGTATTGAGATCGTTGCCGCGATTGACTATGACGAGGCCCTCTTCGATGGCCTGGGTATGCAGGGCAGTCAGGGTCATTCATCTCGTTCTTCCCATCCAGAGCCTGAGCCGGTACTTGCGAAGGCCACGGCCAGCCAATCAACCCGTCAGCCAGATGGCAAACCCACCCTTGAGGTGGTGGCAAGCCCCGCCGCCGAATCGGCGCAGAGGCCGGCCGTGAAGATCGAATGGTCCCAGGAGCCAACCCTGGTAGAGATGCGTCGTGAAATGCAGAGCCTGCGTGGCATGATGGAGAACCGTTTGACCGGCCTGGCCTGGGGCGAGCAGGCCCGCAGTCGACCACAACATACCCGCCTGTTGCGCGAACTTCTCAATATTGGCCTGGACCCGGCACTTTGTCATGAACTGGCCGCCGAGCAGGATGAGGGTGACGATTACGATTATATGTGGCGTGAAAGCCTGGGTCGTCTGGCCCAGCGCCTGCCGATCAGTGATAGCGATATTCTTGATGAGGGCGGGGTGATTGCCCTGCTCGGACCGACCGGTGTCGGCAAGACCACCAGCATTGCCAAACTCGCCGCCCGTTATGCCTTACGCCATGGCAGTCACAACGTGGCCCTGGTAACGACCGACAGTTACCGTATTGGTGCACATGAACAACTGCGTATCTATGGTCGTATCCTCAATGTGCCGGTACGCATTGCCAACGATGGCCATGAACTGCATGAAACCCTGGCCAGCCTGCAAGACAAACGCCTGGTGCTGATCGATACCGCCGGTATGAGTCAGCGCGATATTCGGCTCTCAGAACAGATTGCCGTTATCCATGAGGGTTCGCCGATGGTGCGCAGTTTCCTGGTGCTGTCGGCGACAACACAGTTCACGGCCCTGGACGAGGCGGTGAAGGTGTTTGCCGCGGCAGAGCCGGAGGGTTGCATCATCACCAAGACCGATGAGGCCAGTAGCCTGGGTCCGGTATTGTCCGTGATTTATAAACATAATTTGCCGGTGGCCTACGTCGCCGATGGCCAGCGTGTGCCGGAAGACCTGCGACTGGCCCGTGCGCATAATCTGGTAAAACAGGCGATGGAACTCAAACAGGACGAAGAACGTATGCTCGAACAGGACCTGCTGGCCATGGCCGCGGAAGGACAGGGCACCCATGTACATGGCTGAGGCACGTATTGATCAGGCTGCGGGTATGCGCCGCATGACGCAAGCGAAGCCTGTGCGGGTGATCGCTGTTGCCAGTGGCAAGGGTGGGGTGGGTAAAACCAATGTCTCTGCCAATCTGGGCATGTCGATGGCGGCGATGGGCAAGCAGGTCATGTTGCTGGATGCTGACTTGGGCCTGGGTAATGTGGATGTCATGCTTGGTGTACACCCTGTATACAATTTGTCGCATGTGATCAGCGGTGAACGGACACTCGAAGAAGTCATTGTCGAAGGCCCGGCTGGTTTACAGATTGTCCCTGCCGCCTCCGGTATCAAACGCATGGCCGAGCTTAAGCCAGGAGAACATGTTGGCCTGGTGCGTGCCTTCAGTGAACTGAATAACGATGTTGAGGTGTTGATTATCGATACCGCAGCCGGGATCTCAGACAGTGTCATCAGTCTGACCCGTGCCGCCCAGGAAGTACTGGTTGTGGTTTGTGATGAACCCGCCTCCATTACCGACGCCTATGCATTAATAAAGGTATTAAACCAGGAACATGGCATCGATAAGTTCCATGTGCTGGTTAACATGGTGCATAGCGTACAACAGGGACATGATTTGTTTGCCAAGATGCTCAAGGTGACCGACAAATTTCTTGATGTCACCCTCGATTTCATAGGCACGGTCCCTTATGACGATTACTTGCGTAAGGCGATTCAGCGTCAGCGCGCGGTGTGTGATGCTTATCCGCGTAGCCGTTCGGCACTGGCCTTCAAGAAACTGGCGCAGGTAATCGATAAATGGCCCATGCCGGGATCGGCACGTGGGCATCTGGAGTTTTTTGTCGAACGGCTGATTCAGAATAAATCTGATCAATGGCTTGTGGAGAATGTGTCATGAACGGACTTGCAATGTATACAGATAACCAGGGACTTTCATCTGAGCAATTGATTATCGAGCATGCGCCGCTGGTCAAGCGCATCGTTTACCACATGATGGGACGATTGCCTGCCAGCGTCTCAGCGGATGATCTGACCCAGGCCGGGATGATGGGTCTGCTGGAGGCCTCGCGTAATTACGATGCCAGCCAAGGTGCCAGTTTTGAAACCTATGCCGGCATTCGTATCCGTGGTTCCATTCTTGATGAGGTGCGCAAAAATGACTGGGCACCACGCTCGGTCTACAAGAAGGCCCGTACGATCTCCGAGGCGGTTCGCAAGGTTGAGAATCGTGAGGGTCGTGATGCCCGTGACATTGAGGTCGCCGAGGAACTGGGGCTCAGCATCGGGGAATACAACCAGATGTTGCAGGATGCCAGCGCCCAGCGCCTGACCAGCTTCGATGAGGTGTCCGGCCAGGGCGAGGCCATCATCAATAGCCTGGTTGGCGAACATGCCGAGCCGTTTGAGGGCGTACAAAAGGGTGACTTTCGTCAGGCACTGGCAGAATCCATTGCCGGCTTGCCGGAGCGTGAGCGTCTGGTGATGGCCCTATACTACGATGAAGAGCTGAATTTACGTGAAATTGGCGAGGTTCTGGGCGTCACTGAGTCGCGTATCAGCCAGATCCACAGCCAGGCCATTCTGCGCCTGCGGGCCAGAATGACCGATTGGGTCACAGACGGCTAAACCATTTCGGTCAGCTGCCGACAGTATAGATATATCGGGCCTTTTTGCCCATACTAATTATGTGTATTTTGTATAATTGGGCGACTAAGACGGGAGGTTGCTTTGGATAAGAATATGAAGATCCTGGTTGTGGATGATTTTTCGACCATGCGTCGCATCATCAAGAACCTGTTGCGGGATCTCGGTTTTAATAACACCAGCGAGGCCGATGATGGTCAGACTGCGTTGCCCATGCTGCAGTCCGGAAACTTCGATTTTCTGGTGACCGATTGGAATATGCCGGGCATGACCGGTATTGAGTTACTCAAGGCCGTGCGTGCTGATGCCAAGCTGTCTTCCTTGCCGGTATTAATGGTTACCGCCGAGCAAAAGCGTGAGCAGATTGTTGAGGCGGCACAGGCTGGTGTTAATGGTTATATCGTCAAACCGTTCACAGCAGAGGTACTACGCGAAAAGTTGAACAAGATCTTTGAGCGTGTCGACGGCTAGTGAGCGGAGATTAGTGATGGAAGAACAGAACGAACAAAAAGAACTGAGCGAATTTTATCTGAGCAAGGTGCAGTCTCTACTTAGTGAAGTCGAAGCGGGAAATACCCAGGCGGCGGACCGGATTATTGAGGAATTGGCACGTGAGCGTGATAAGAACATGTTTCAGGAAATCGGTAAACTCACCCGCGAGTTACACGAGGCCCTGAACGGTTTTCGCCTTGATGCAGAGCTAACTGAACTGGCCGGTAAGGACATTCCCGATGCTCGCGAGCGCTTGCAATATGTTATTACGATGACTGAGCAATCGGCCAATAAGACATTGAATGCGGTAGAAGAATCGATTCCGCTTTGTGACCAGCTGGAGGCGCGCAGCAAGGATGTCCATGATCGCTGGCAACGTTTTATGCGTCGGGAGATGGAACCTGATGAGTTTCGTGAGATGTGCAAGGAAATTGATGATGTACTCGAGAAACAGCACGAAGGTTCAGCACAGCTAAAGTCAGCATTGACTGAAATACTGATGGCGCAGGACTTTCAGGATATTACCGGGCAGATCATCAGCCGGGTCATCACGCTGGTATCTGATCTGGAAAACAGTCTCGTCAAACTGATTAAAGAAAGTGGCGCTCTGCTTGCTGACGGTGAGGCTATAGAACAATCCAAGAGTGGTCGCGACAGTCTCGATGGTCCTCAGGTGCCGGGACTTGTCAGCGAAGGGGCGGTATCCGGGCAGGATGAAGTCGATGACCTGCTTTCCAGTCTTGGTTTTTAAGATTTATTAGGGAGTGTCAGAATGTCTTTTGATGCCGATGACGAAATTTTACAGGATTTTCTTGTTGAGGCAGGTGAGATCCTGGAGCAGCTCGGTGGTCAGCTAGTCGATCTTGAGCAGAGCAGCGGTGATTCCGATCTGCTGAATGCTGTATTTCGTGGTTTCCATACAATTAAGGGCGGCGCCAGTTTCCTGAGTCTGGAGCCGCTGGTGCAACTCTGTCACCGTGCCGAGGATGTCTTCAATGCCTTGCGTAATGGTGAGCGCAGTGTCGATGCACAACTCATGGACATCATCCTGCCGGTTCTGGACAGCCTTAATGATATGTTTGATCGGCTCAAGGCGGGCGAATATCCCCCGGATGCCGACCCGGCGCAACTACAGGCCCTTGATGCCCTGCTGCAGGGCGATAGCGCCCCGGCAGCAGCGGAACCGGTTGCCGTGTCAGCCGATGCCGCCGATGATGAATTTGAGGCCATACTGGAAGCGGCCCAGGATAAACCGGCTGCCGTTGCCGATACCCCAGCGGCCACTAGCTCAGACGAGATCAGCGATGATGAATTTGAGGCCTTGCTCGACGAACTGCATGGCAAGGGCCAGTTTAGTGCTGTACCAGATGCACCAGAGGCCAAGGTCGAGGCACCGAAGCCCACGGGTGACATGATTAGCGACGATGAGTTTGAGGCCTTGCTCGACGAATTGCATGGACAAAAGGCTGCCCCCGGTGCCAAGCCGGATGCCCCGGAAGTGGCTGCCGCCGAGCCAGCAGCGGCCAAACCTGCAGAGAAGGCCCCGCCACCTGAGGCGGTGGCAGAAAAACCGGCCGCCAAGCCGGCTGCCGCGCGCGAGGCCGCAGCACCGCAAGGCGAAACCACGGTACGTGTCGACACCAAGCGCCTCGATGACATCATGAATCTGGTGGGAGAACTCGTGCTGGTGCGTAATCGTTTGTCGACACTACAGAGTACAGTAGAGAATGAACATGTCTCTTCTGCCGTCGCAAACCTCGATGTGGTGACGGCAGACCTGCAAAATGCGGTAATGAAGACCCGTATGCAGCCTATCAAAAAGGTATTTGGTCGCTTCCCGCGTGTGGTACGTGACCTGGCACGCGCGCTTAATAAAGAGATCGTCCTTGAAATGGAAGGCGAAGACACAGACCTCGACAAGAACCTGGTTGAGGCCCTGGCCGATCCCCTCGTGCATCTGGTACGTAACGCGGTTGACCACGGTATTGAAATGCCGGATGCGCGTGAGACTGCGGGCAAGTCACGTGCCGGCACCGTGTTATTAAAGGCCTCTCAGGAAGGTGATCATATTGAATTGACCATTGCCGATGACGGCGGCGGTATGGACCCGGATAAGCTGCGCGGCATTGCCGTGTCCAAGGGGCTCATGGATACCGATGCCGCCGGGCGTCTGTCAGATCATGAATGTTACAACCTGATCTTCGCCCCCGGCTTTTCGACCAAGGAACAAATCTCGGATATCTCTGGCCGTGGTGTGGGCATGGACGTGGTGAAGACGCGTATTGTGCAGCTAAACGGCTCGGTGGAGATCGACTCCAAGCTGGGTGAGGGTAGCAGCCTGGTTATCAAGGTACCGTTGACCCTGGCGATCATGCCAACACTGATGGTAGTACTGGGCGAACAGGCCTTTGCCTTGCCGCTGGTGAATGTCTGCGAGATCTTTGACCTGGACCTGAGCAAGACCAATATCGTCGATGGCCAGCAGGTTGTGGTCGTCCGCGACAAGCCGTTACCACTTTATTATCTGAGTGAGTGGCTGGTTGAAGGACGTAGTCGGGCCGATCGCAAGACTAATGGCCATGTTGTGATCGTCGGTGTCGGTACCCAGCGTGTTGGTTTTGTTGTCGATGAACTACTGGGTCAGGAAGAAGTAGTGATTAAACCGCTGGGCAAGATGATCCAGGGTACGGATGGGCTGGCCGGTGCAACCATTACCGGTGATGGCAATATCGCACTGATCCTCGATGTGCCGGGCCTGTTAAAAGCCTATGCACGAAAATATTAAGGGCTGAATTTTATGGCTGTACGCGTTCTGGTTGTGGATGACTCGAGTTTTTTCCGGCGTCGAGTCACGGAAATGTTGTCATCTGATCCCCGTATTGAGGTGATTGGAACGGCTGCCGATGGTGCCGAGGCAGTCAAGCAAGCCGAAGCCTTAAAGCCGGACGTGATTACCATGGATATCGAGATGCCGGTCATGGATGGCATCACGGCGGTGCGACGCATTATGCAAAAAATGCCCATCCCGATCCTGATGTTTTCCTCGCTGACTACCGATGGGGCCAAGGCGACACTTGATGCCCTGGATGCCGGAGCCGCGGATTTTCTGCCGAAAAAGTTTGAAGACATATCCAATGACCGCGATGAGGCCCGACGTATACTTTGCGCGCGAGTGCGTCTTATCGGCGCCAAGGGACTGGCCAAACCAGCGGCGACGGCTGCAGCAGCAACACCGATCAAAGCGGCAGCGGCCCCGGCGCGTCGTCCGCAGCGCGGCAATTATGACCTGGTGGCGATAGGGACCTCGACAGGTGGGCCTGTAGCCCTGCAGGACGTGCTGACAAAATTGCCGGGGAATTTCCCTAAACCGATCATCCTGATCCAACACATGCCGGGCAGCTTTACGCCGGCCTTTGCACAACGTCTTGATGGCCTCTGCCAGATCCAGGTCAAAGAGGCCGCTGACGGCGATCAGCTCAAACCGGGCCTGGCCCTGCTGGCGCCGGGCGGCATGCAAATGCTACTGGAGTCCCGCGGCGGGGCGGTTGTGGTGCGGATCAAGGAGGCCGAGGCCAGCCAGACTTACAAACCGAGCGTTGACCTGAGTTTCAGTTCGGCGGCCAAGGTCTTTCCAGGCAAGGTACTGTCTATCATTCTCACCGGCATGGGCGCCGATGGCCGTGAGGGTGCGCGGGAATTGAAACAGGGCGGCTCGAAGTTATGGTCGCAGGATGAGGCCAGTTGTGTAGTCTATGGCATGCCTGCCGCCGTGGCTGAGGCCGGTTTATCTGATTACGTATTGCCCCTGAACGAGATTGGTACAAGCCTGGCTCAGGCGGTGTAGGGCCTAAATGGATATTCTCAGTCTCATCGGCGTGATAGTTGCTCTCGGTGCCATTATTGGCGGAAATATCCTTGAGGGCGGACATACCCGATCTCTGGTGCAACTCACGGCCTTTGTGATCGTCATGGGCGGTACGCTGGGCGCGATTCTCTTACAAATACAAATGCCGGTGTTTACGCGCGCCATGCGTATGACCATATGGGTGTTTTTACCACCCAAGGTCGGTAGTGCCGAGGCGATTGAGCGCATTGTCGACTGGAGTAATACGGCACGTAAGGAAGGCCTGCTGGGTCTTGAATCCATCGCCGAGTCGGAAAGCGATACCTTCTCCAGCAAGGGTCTGCAATTGCTGGTGGACGGTAGTGAGCCGGAGGTGATCCGTAAGATCATGGAAGTGGAGATTGATGTCAAAGAGCACCATGACACCCAGGCCGCGAAGGTATACGAAGGCATGGGCGGTTATTCGCCGACTATCGGCATCATCGGTGCGGTCATGGGCCTGATCCATGTCATGAACAACCTGGCCGACCCGAGCGCATTGGGTCCGGGGATCGCGGTGGCCTTCGTCGCGACAATTTATGGCGTTGGCATGGCGAACCTGTTTTTTCTGCCCATGGCCGCAAAGCTCAAGGCCATCATTCATCAGCAGACTCAGTATCGTGAAATGATCCTGGAAGGGGTGATCTCGATTGCCGAAGGTGAGAACCCGCGTAATATTGAGACCAAGCTGCAAGGTTACCTGCACTAAGTGACAGGATGAACCACCATGGCCAGAAAACAAAAACATGAGGAGCACGAGAACCACGAGCGTTGGCTGGTGTCTTATGCCGATTTTATAACGCTGTTGTTTGCGTTTTTTGTAGTGATGTATTCCATTTCTTCGGTGAACGACGGCAAGTATCGGGTGCTTTCTGATACCCTGGTAGCGGCCTTCAAAGACACCGGTCGTCGTATGGACCCGATTCAGATCGGTACGCCTTCGAAGATGCTTAACCCATTGAGCCATGGTGTGATCAGCCCGCGAGTCAGTGAAAGACCTCAGGCGGCCATTCAACAGGTGCAGAATGCCGCCGGCCAATCGGAAACCGGCAGTGGTCGGCCGGACGTTACCGGGGCCACTGCCGGTTCAACCCATCTGCAGACCACGCCAGGCAGGGGTGGGCCACAAGAATCACTGGATGCCCTGAGTGAAGAAGTGCAGAACAATATGGCCTCAGTGATTGATCAGAGCATGATGACCCTGCGGCGTCACAAGGATGCGCTGGAGATCGAACTCAAGTCGAATATCCTGTTCTCGCGGGGTCGGGCCCGCCTGTCTATCCCTGCCGAAAAGATTTTGATCCGTCTTGCCTCGACCCTGGCAAAATTTCCCAACGCGGTACAGATCGAAGGGCACACCGATGACAAGTTTTACAGTTCGGGTCTGTACCCGAGTAACTGGGAATTGTCTTCAGCACGTGCTGCCGCTGTTGCCCACTTGTTTACCGAACACGGCATGGACCCGGAGCTGATGTGGGCCGTAGGTTATGGTGAGTATCGTCCGAAGGTAGAGAACCTTAATGATGAAATGCGCGGTCAGAACCGTCGTGTCGTACTCATGATCCGCCCGAACTTGTCGGGCCTTAAAAAGGCCGATACGGCGCAGACCGATGCGAGTGTATTGAATAATGCCTCAACCACAGCGGACCCCGGGGCGGAGACCAAGGCGGGGGAATTGAACCGACTAAGCCAACCGATGCTGGAAAAGGCCGCCGGGACGGAGACCGAGGTCGAGGAGTTGAATACAGAGTCCCAGCCGATGCTGGAAAAGGCCACTGAGCCGTCAAGCGAGACAACACCCCTGCAAGGTACACCGGTCGAGCCGGTGATCGCGCCGATTCAGTTACCCTTCCCCGTACGTCCGGCGATAGGCGGGAACGGGCAATGAAGGTCTGGGCCATCGCCAATCAGAAGGGTGGGGTAGGCAAGACCACCACCGCGGTGAGCCTGGCCGGGCTCCTGTCGCAGGCTGGCCACCGTACCCTGCTCATGGATGCCGACCCGCACGGTTCGATGAGTGTGTATTTCGGCAATGACCCGGATACCACCCCGGGCGGCCTGTATCAGCTGTTTCATGACTTTGACACCTTAAGTACACAGTCTGTGCGCAATATTATTTTGCGCAGTAATTATGACAATATCGATATTATGCCCGCCTCCAGTTCGATGGCCGCACTGGATCGACAAATGGGTACGCGTAGTGGCATGGGACTGGTATTCAGCAAGGCCCTGGGCCTGATCGATGAAGATTATGATTTTGTCTTGATCGATTGTCCGCCCTTGCTGGGTATCCTGATGGTGAATGCGCTGGCCGTTTGTGATGAACTGCTGGTGCCGGTACAAACTGAATTCCTTGCCCTTAAGGGGCTTGAGCGTATTGTGCATACCCTGCATATGATCATGCAGTCACGTAATGAGATTTTGCATTACACTGTGGTGCCGACACTGTATGACCGACGGACCAATGCCTCGCGTGGGGCGCTGGAGGCCTTGCAGGAACAATACCCGGAAACACTGTGGCCGGGTGTGATCCCGGTGGATACCCAGTTCCGTGAGGCCAGTCGCGTCGGCGCGCCGTTGTCGATGATGCTACCGGAATCACGTGGTGCGCTGGCCTACAGCAAGCTGCTGGAATACCTGCTTGCAGACAACCGCGCCGTTTCACAGTCGGTGGTGAACTCATGAATACACGCACAGAGGCCGATAAAAAGCTTATCGGGCTGGTAGAGCCCAACGAGGTATTGACGGATTACCTGAATGCCTTGCTGGGTGAAGTAGAGACCCGGGAGGCCCTCGAACCGGCGACAGAGGTCGTCACTGAAACGATCGCCGAGCCGCTGCTGCCCGAACCTGAGATAGCCGAGGCAGAACACCACATCCCTGAACAGCTTGAGGTGAATAGCGGGACAGATGGGCAGTTAGCGACCCGCGTCGAGGCACCATCGGCTAAGGCTGATTTCCAGATACTGCTCTTTCATGTGGCCGGGATTACCCTGGCGGTACCACTGGATAAACTGGATGGTATTCTGGAGTGGAATGAAGAGGTCACGCCGATGCCCAACCGATCGCCATGGTTTCTTGGCTTGCTGCCTGAACGTGGTAACCAGATCAAGATCATCGACACGGCGATGCTGGTGGTGCCGGAAAAATTTCGGGTTAATCACCGTCGTGAAGATATGCAAAAGATCATCCTCATCGGCGATGGGCAATGGGGGCTGGCCTGTGATGGGGTCTCCGAGGTGGTCACCCTCAGCCATGATCAGGTCCGATGGCGGGGTGAGGGTGGTACACGTCCCTGGTTGGCGGGCACGGTTGTCGAGCAGATGTGCGCCCTCCTGGATATAGAGCAATTTGTTGAGCTATTGAGTTCGGAAAAACTGGAGCCTGCCAGCTAGGATTTGGCACGAAAACTGCTTTATTTTACTTAAACAGGCAAAGTGACGGCTTTTTGGCGGGTTTTTTTCAATTCTCACCAAGGGCCTGAATAAGCAAAGATTGATAAATGAAGAGGTCGTAGTCATGACAGAGGCTGCAGAACTGACAGACGATATTATGTTGCAATGGGTCACTTTCCGGCTCGAGGATGAATTGTATGGCATTAATGTCATGCAGGTGCAGGAGGTGCTCAGATATACCGAGATAGCCCCTGTGCCCGGCGCGCCGGATTATGTGCTTGGCATTATCAACCTGCGAGGCAATGTGGTCACCGTGATCGATACACGCCGCCGCTTTGCACTCATGGACCGTGAGATTGATGACAATACGCGGATCGTGATCATTGAGGTGGATGGACAGGTTGTTGGCCTGCTGGTCGATAGTGTTGCGGAGGTGGTCTACCTGCGCGAATCAGAGATCGAAAAGGCCCCGGAAGTCGGTAACGACGAAAGTTCCAAGTATATCCAGGGTGTGGTCACCCGCGAGAAGAGCCTGTTGATCCTGGTGGATGTGAACAAGTTGCTCAGCGGTGATGAATGGCAGGAGATGGCCGAGTTGTAAGCGGCTAGTTGCGTAAATGGTCGAGATACGTGATGTCAGACCATTAGGCCCGATTTGGCATAAACGGCCGAATGAGTCGGTGCAGAAGAGTGAGGATAAACCCTCCTCAGAACAAGACCCGGGTAAGCAGCAGGAAAAGGACGATGATGAGGATGACGGGCGTCCACACGTGGACGAGTATGCCTAGGTCTGCAGGTAGCGTTACAAGGGTAGAGGCTGATGAATATTGAAACACTGACAAGCTTTCAGCTATTGATAGCAGCATTTTTTATTGCCAGCCTGATCTTGCACCTGCTGCAAGTCGGTCGCCTGCGCCGAAATAAACATCAACTTGCCGCTATGCAGGCAAACATTCAGGGCCTCAGCAATGATTTACGCGCCATGTTCAGCGCCTCTGTTGGCCTGGATAAACGTGTGGCACGCATCGAAAAAAAGGCCCGGATGCAGGCTGAACGCCAGGATAAACTGGAACTACATGAGCCCAACCTTCAGGTATATGGTCAGGCGGCAAGATTGGTGCGCAAGGGTGCCGATCTGGATGAGGTGGTCAATACCTGCGGTCTGTCACGCGGCGAAGCAGAATTGATCCTGTTTCTGAATGGCGAGCATAACGTCACGCAAGCTACACACTGAACGTCAAACTACCGTCAGGGATGGCAGTTCCCCGGTCGGCTGGCCAACGTAGTGGCCCTGCAAATAATCAATTCCATAGTCGCCTAACATTGTTGCCAGATCCCGGTTTTCGACGTGCTCGGCAACCACTTGCATCCCCAGGGTATGACCGATATCAATCATCGAGCGTACCAGGGCCTGATTGGTAGTGTCCTGCTGAAGGTTGTGAATAAATGTGCCATTAATCTTCAGATAATCCACCGGGAAGTGTTTCAGGTAGTGGTACGAATTGAATCCCGTGCCGAAGTTATCAATTGAAAAGCGACACCCCAGTTCGTGCAGACGCAATACCATACTCCGGCTCTGCTCGTATTCTTCGATGACAGCGGTTTCGGTAATCTCAAAGATGAGTTTTTCACCCGCCACACCCGTTTCCTCCAGGAGTGACTCAATCAGACCAAGCAATGAGTGGTCATGGAAGGCATGGACCGAGAGGTTGATGCTGATGCACGGTCGTTCGCGTCTGGGGCAGGTCGCCAGCTTTTCGATGATATGTCGGATCACCCAGCGGTCGATTTCATGGATCAGGCCACGTCGTTCGGCGACCGGGATAAAGGCGGCTGGTCCGATCAAATTCTCGCCGTCCTGTAAACGCAGCAGGGCCTCGTGATGTTCAACCTGTTGTGTCTGCGTATTTAGAATAGGCTGGAAGAGCACGGTAAAATTATTCTTTAACAGGGCGGCACGAATGTGTTGCAAGCACTGGCTATCCTGCTGGTGGAGTAATACTTCGTGGTCAGAGGGGGTGTAGAGGTGCAGGGTATTGCGGCCATTGAGTTTGGCGGCATAACAGGCCTGGTCGGCCTGGGCGAGGATGTGACTGGCCGGGCATGCAATATCGTTGGCAATTACAGACAGGCCGATACTGGCTGTTAACGGATAGAACCTGTCGTTATAGATAAAGTCATATCTGGAGCAACGCTCCAAGTATGCCTGCCCCACCTGCATGGCCTGCTGTTGTGAGGTGTTTTCAAGTAATATGGCGAAGTTGTCGGCACCAATGCGCGCAATGACTGCGCGGGCGCCGAAGTGCTCACGTAACAAGAGTGAAAAATCTATCAACAACTGATCACCGGTGCTATGCCCCTCACAATTGTTGATGATCTTGAAGTGGTCTATATCGATATACAGTAGGGCGCTATCCTTACCCTGATAACGGGCGCTCATGATCGCCTGCTCCAGGACTTGTTCCAGGCGACGTCGGTTAAACATGCCGGTCAGATCATCGTGATTGACCAGGTATTTCAGCCGTGCCTCGGCTATCTGATATTCATGCAGCTGATGTTGCAGGAGTTGTTCATGATGCAGGCGCATATCGCGTTCACGTTTCTGGGTCAGGGCGGAAGTGACCCGGGGTATCAGCTCCACACTGCGCACGGGTTTGAACATGATATCCGTGGCTCCGTTCTCAAAACTGGCATGGGCTGCCTCTTCACGCCACTTGTTTTCAGAGGTGATCATGATGGTGGGGATGCGTTGCCACTCTTCACGGGTTTGCATGGCACGGCAGACACTGAAACCATCTTTGCTGGGCATAATGATATCCAGCAACACCAGATCAATTGCACAATCGCCGGCCTTACTGTTTTCTTCAAGGTGCCTGAGGGCCTTGCTGCCGTCTTCTGCTGTGAGGATGTTGGAAAACCCGCCGTGCTCAAGGATGGCGCGGATGAGGATAATATTGGTGGGCATGTCATCGACAACGAGGATGCGCATGTCGCGTAAATCGTCCATGCGGGCCTTGCCAGCGCCCGCTCGTCGCCCTTGTTCTGAGGGCGGGCTGGTCGGGGATAAGGTGTGCTTTTTCAGCATTGAAAATCCATATAATTTGGTTTCTAAAGGCTCAACCAGACCGACTGTAATCGGCGGCCTTACCACTGATAAGATAAGCGAAGGCAATCACTTCGGCAACTGTAATATAGAGTTCACGGGGGATTTCATCACCGATATCCAGCCTTGAGAGCAGGGCGGCGAGGTCGGCATCTTCATGCATGGGGACATCATGTTCACGTGCCAGCTCAAATATGCGTTTGGCAATCTCATCAGAGCCCTTGGCCGTGATCTTGGGGGCATTCTTGCCGTCGTATTTGAGTGCGATGGCGCGCGTGACCTCCTCCGGGACAGGACCACCGACGACCTCGCCGTGCAGGCTGCGGTGCTGGTGATTAGGCTTCTTCATACCCTATGCCTCGGTGCGCACCAGTCCGCTGGAGGCGGGCTGGTCCATGGTGTTGTGTGCGCTGCCGGTAGTAAAACTAAACGCGACACTTTCGAGTCCCGCCAGCTGTAATCGTTTTTTGAGCAGGCCGATATGATGACGAAACAGTTCGGTCGTAGCCGGGTCTTCACTCTTGAACTCCGTGCTGAGCAGACCGCCGCGGACACCGATAAGGGCCTGTACCTTGCCTATTTGCGGCAGGTCGAAATTGATAACGGCACGCCACTGATGCTGATGCTCTTTTTGTTGTTGCTGGCTGGTTTCCTGTTCGATGCGGATACCGATATTGGTGAATTGTTGCTGATAGAAGACCGGTAACTCTGTATTGATAAGGGTGCGTACGGGTTCGTCACCGGGCATGGCGCTGAGTTGGTGGTGCTGAATCCGCGCCAGCCCGGCCTCGAGCTGGTTGAGGATATCGGCGGCGATCCGTAACAATGCCTGGGCCGGGGTCGCGGCGGTGTTACCGGTATTAGCGGTGACCACGGGGGACACCTTCGGTGTGGTCGCCAGTCCGGCCGGTAACAGGCGCTCGAGTAAGTGTTGCAAGCCCCCGAGTAAGCCCTTGCCCTGGCCAGGGTCTGCTGGGGCCGGCGACAGCAGTGGCGGCAACAGGGGGCGTGATGACGGGGTCAGCGGTGCTTGTCCGGCGAGTTTGCTGTTCGCGGCATTGACTAAGGCATTATACAGTTCAAGCCCGGCAGGCTGCTTAGTGGCATTGCCCGGTAGCCCGTTCGAGGTGGACTGCGGGGCACTGGTCTGTTGGGATTGCCATTGCAGGACCTGCCGGGCCAGACGCAACAGGCCGGCCTTGAGGTCCTGCAGGGTGTTGGGAGGCGGCTGGCCTGGCGCAGTTTGTAGCAGACGGGCCTCCAGTTGCGGGCCAGACTGATTCAGGGCCAGGCGTAGGCCCTCAGGCCTGGACAGCGTGGTCAGGTTGGGGCTGTGCTGAATCAGTTGGCCAATGGCCTCACGAATGGGTCGAGGCAACTGTTCTGCCCCGGGTTGTGCCAAGGCCCGCTGTAATTGCGTAAAGACCTCGGCCAGGGGTTTTTGCCTGGGCAGGGCACTACGCCAGGCACTGGCAAGGGTTTCCAGTTGTTGTGCCGCCTGACGGGCGCGTAACAGGGGGCCCTCGCTGGAGTTTTCCACTTGCAGCGACAGGGGCTGGCCGGGGGCGAGGTTTAGCGGTGACTTGACCCGCAGGGTTGCCGTGCCAATCCGCAGTTCTGCCTCGCCACCGGGCAAGAGCCGTTCCACACTGGCCTGCAGGGTTTGCCCCGGAGGTAATTGCTGTAGCAGCTCGCTGGGGCGAGAGGGGGTCAGCAGGGGGTGAGCTGACAGGATGTTGGGACCAATTGTACTCATGACGGGCTATACCGGTGTTGTTTGAACCGTTATTATGACTAGTATATATAAAGTATAGGGACTTGCCCGATTACTCTGATTAAAGTGATGTAAAGCGTATGAATGAGCAGATAGGCGGTCGTTGGTATACAAGGCGCGGGGGTAAGGTCAGCGGGCCTTTTGCCGCGGGCCTGGTCAGTCGCCATATTCTCGTCGGTCGTCTCGACCCCAAGGATGAAGTTAGCAACGACAAGGAAAACTGGCGGCCGATCATCAAAGTCCCTGAATTGATCCCCGAGGTCATGAAAGGGGATCAGGATGACCCCTTCATTCATGAGCGTTTACTCGCGGCACAACGGTGGGCAGATGAGCGCCTGCAGGCAGACCGACGCCTGCAACAGGAAAATAGCGAATTTGCCGGGCAGCGTCGTGAGGGTGATCGACGTGAGGGTGAGTTTGATGAGGTGCTCGGGCATCGTGGTGTGCTCCGCGACCGTGAGCTGGATATCAATGCCGAAAATACCCGTCTTGGTTGGGTATTTCTGTTACTGGTCCTGATCAGTATAGGGTGGGGTGGGTATTATGCCTACCATAACCGGCCGGAAGAGGTGGTGATTGACTGCCTGGCTAAACCGCTACCGGGTGTGAACTGGCAAAACTGCAGCTTGCAGGGTAGCGAGCTTAATGCCGTCGACCTGACGGCGGCAAACCTGCGTAATACCAACCTTACCGGTGTGCATTTGCAATCGGCTATGTTGACGACGGTGAATGCCGACTTTACCAATATGAGTCTGGGTAAACTGGCGAATGCCGATTTGAGTCATGCCAGCCTGCTGGGGGCGAATCTGCGCAATGCTGATCTGCGTAATGCCAATCTTGAAAATGCCAACCTGTCTTTTGCCAATCTGAGCGGGGCCAACCTTGAAGGCGCCAACCTGCAAGGCACCATCCTGCATAAGGCCATCTGGACGGATGGTAGCAACTGTGCGGAAGGCTCGGTGACAGTGTGTAGCCAGCCCTAGATAAGTTGTACTGCGTGGGTCTCCAGCCGCTTACTTCTCGGCGACAATATAACAGACCCAGCCGGCATCGGCCTCACCGACCTCGGTGGCTTCATAGTTGCCATCGCCTTCACCGTCTTCATCTTCGCCTTCCCAGTAGGCCTGTACTTTGGCAAAACCGGCCTCTTTGAGCAGTTCAAGCAGCTCCGGCATGGTCCACAGACGCCACTCATAGGTGAAGGCCTCTTTCATTTTTGAACCATCAGGAAATTCGAAGTGAATATGGCAGACATAATCACCGTTAATCGGATTGTATTCTGACTGGTCCCAGGTATAGGTGAAGTCATCGTGCTCGGTGCTTTCTTCCAGCAGACGGAAGGCTTCGTAACCACCGAAACAATCGAGAAAGAATATACCATCATCCTTCAAAACTTCATGAATGCGCTTGAAGTAACCTCGCAGGGTGTCACGGTCCTTGAAACACCAGTAGCTGAAGTTCATGGCCAGTACCGCGTCCATCGGCTCGGTCTTCACGGTCAGGACGTTATCTTCCAACAGCGTGACGCGGGAAAGTTGCTCGTCGTTGAGCTTTGAAAGGTTGTGTTCACGCCCCCATTGCAGCACCTCCGGGTCCAGGTCGACACCAATGGCCTTGTTATCGGGACGGCGTTGTACCCATTCACAACAGACCTGCGAGGTGCCGGAGAAGTCCTCGCGCAACAGGCGCATCTTGCGGCCGCGAATGGCCTCGAAGGTCTCGTCGACAAAATCGATCTCGGTTTCGGCGTTTTGCACAGCCTCCTGGTAGAAGACATGGCGGTCGGCCTGTTCGGCCATGGTTGGGCCACTTTGTTGCTGTGCGCTGGATTGCTTGCGTTGTTTTCGTGATTGCTTAGCCATAATGTTAACTACTTTACCATAGCCCTTTAAAGTTTGTCCTGTACCTGTCGTGATAATAACAGTTCGAGTGTGAAACGTACGCCAAAACCGGTGATGTCAGTCGGGATGTGTGCCAGTCCCCCCTTATTGTTGCCTGCCGAGAGGTCAACATGTAACCACGGCACATCATCGACAAAGCGCTTGAGGAAACGGCTGGCAAGAATGTGATCAGCACCGCCATCCAGTGAGCACTGTTTAACATCAGCAATGTGGCTGTCGAGTGCCTTGTCGTAATCGTCGTCAATCGGGAAGGGCCAGACACGTTCGCCACTGTCACGACCGGCCTGGATGATGTCATCGATCAAACTATCACGATTGGTAAAGGCGCCACTGTAATTCGTACCGAGTGCGGCGACACAGGAACCCGTCAGCGTGGCGTAGTCGATGATCATGGCCGGTTTTTTCTTTGCCGCGAAGGCCAGTGTATCGGCCAGTACCATGCGTCCCTCGGCATCGGTGTGGATGATCTCGATGCTGGTACCGTTACTGGCGGTGACGACGTCATTCTGTTTATAGGCCTTCGGACCGATATGGTTCTGCGCCAGGGCCAGCCAGCAATCAACCGGGAAGTTGACCCTGAGCTCACTGAGGGCGAGGAAGCTGCCGAGTGCCACGGCACTGCCTTCCATATCCTCATGCATGCCGTGCATGTAACGCGCCGGTTTCAGGTTCATGCCGCCGGTATCAAAACAGATCCCTTTGCCGACCAGAGCGTAGGCCGGCTGGGCAGATTTTTTCTGCGGCTCGTAGCGTAGGTGCAGGATACCGGCATCTTCTTCCGGGCTGCCCTGGGCGACAGCGACGAAGGCACCGGCCTTTTTCTTGCGCAGCGCGGCCATGGTATGGAACTGCATCTTCCAGCCATGCTGTTTGGCCAGTTTGGCGACGCGTTTTCGGTATAAGCCGGGCGTGAGCTCGTTGGGCGGCAGGGTGGTGAGGTATCGGGCCAGGTTATTGCCGGCGGCCGAGGCCTCGACGCGGCGCGTATCCAGGGGTTTTTTCTGGTTATATATAAGAATAGATTTAAGCTTACTGGCCGGGGCGGGCTTGGACTTCAGGCTCGGCATGCGTTCACTGGCGGCGAGCAGGGCGGCGAGCAGGGCCTCGGAGACGCGGCTGGCCAGCTTCGCCGGCAGGCCGGGCATACACAGGCTGAGGCTGGCCGGGTTTTGTGCCAGTTGTGGGGCGATCAGCTGGCGGGCCAGGCCGAGCAGGGCAAACGGGCTGATATCCTCTTTCACGCAGCCGAAGCTGATATGGGTGCGTGTGGCGTTGGGCAGGTCACATTCGAGCACCGCCGATTCGGCCGGATCCCGGCTTAAACGCTCCTTGAGGACCTCGCGCCAGGCCACGGTAGGCCATTTTTCGTTCCGAATCCCCTCCGGCAGCACCATGACGAGGTTCTGACAGGTCTCCAGATCTGACTTTGTAAGTGTGCTTACATGTTGTTTTATCTTGATTTTCATACCATTAGCCGCCTTGAGTGCTGGTGATTTTCTTGACCTTGAGGTCTAAAACGCCGATCATAGCGCGCCTATTTGTTAACGGGTAGCAAAGGATCCGAATGAAAGCCGCTGACAAGAAACGAGTTTTACGCGAAATGCTTTTCGCGCGCCGCTTCGAAGAACGTTGTTACGAAGCCTATGTTGAACGCAAAATTGGTGGATTCCTCCATTTGTACCCCGGTGAAGAGGCCTGTGCCTTCGGCGTACTCGAGGCCGCCAGGCCTGGTCATGACTATGTCATCACCAGTTACCGTGACCATGTGCATGCCATCAAGTGTGGGGTGCCACCGAAGGCCGTCATGGCCGAATTGTTTGCCAAGGAAACCGGTGTTTGCAAGGGCCTCGGTGGTTCCATGCACATCTTCGGTACCGAGCAGCGCTTCATGGGGGGCTACGCCCTCGTTGGCGGGCCGTTCCCGCTGGCCGCTGGTATCGCCAAGGGTATCAAGATGAAGGGGGGCGATGAGATCAGCATCTGCTTCCTCGGTGATGCCGCGAATAATCAGGGTGTCTTCCACGAGAGCCTCAACATGGCCAAGCTCTGGGACCTGCCGGTGCTCTATGTGTGTGAGAACAACCTGTATGGTATCGGCACGCGTATCGATCGATCGACGGCCGTGATTGACCAGTACAAACGTGTCAGTGGTTATGATATCCCCTCTGCGCAGGTCGATGGTCAGGATATCGATAAGGTCTACGAGGCCGCCCAGATTGCCGTTGACCATGTGCGCAGCGGCAAGGGTCCGTACTTCCTCGAGCTGATGACCTACCGCTATCGCGGTCACTCCATGTCTGACTCGAATGCCTACCGTACCAAGGAAGAGGAACGCATGTGGGGTACGCGTGACCCGATCATCATTCTGCGTGACCGCCTGATCGAGGCCGGTGAAATAACGCTCGATGATTACAGTGCCATGGATACCGAGATACTGGAAGAGATCGAGAACGAGGTGATCAAGTTTGCTGAAGAATCCCCGGAACCGTCTGCCGAACTGCTGCATAAGTATGTGCTTGCAGAGAACGACCCATGGGTTCACGGAGGTGCCAAGTAATGGCTGAGATTATGTACTGGGAAGCCTTGCGTCGTGCACACGATGAAGAGATGACCCGTGACCCACTCGTTATTTGTATGGGCGAAGACATCGGAGTTGCCGGTGGTACCTATAAGGCAACGAATGGCCTGTTCGACAAGTACGGTCCGGAACGCGTGATCGATACACCCATTTCAGAAGGCGGTTATACCGGTCTGGGTATCGGTGCATCGTTTCTCGGTGTGCGGCCGATCATTGAAATCATGTCGGTGAACTTTGCCTGGCTGGCGATGGATCAGATCTTCAACACAGCCGCCAAGGTGCGTTATATGTCCGGCGGTCAGCTGGAGGCCCCCGTTGTGATTCGTTCACCGGGTGGTACCGCGCATCAGTTGGGTGCCCAGCACTCGGCGCGTATGGAAAAGGTCTTTATGGGTGTGGCCGGTCTGCGTTCTGTGACGCCGTCGAATCCACGTCAGGCCTATGGCCTGCTGAAGTCTGCGATTCGTTGTAACGACCCGGTGTTCATTAATGAACACGAACTCATGTACAACATGAAGGGTGAGGTACCGGACGAAGAATACTTCATGCCCTTGGAGGGCAGTGAAATTGCCCGACAAGGAACGGATATTACCTTGTTTGGTTACAACATCTCGGTGCACTGGTGTACGCAGGCCGCCGAAATTCTGGCCAGCAAGCACGGTATTAACTGTGAGGTGATCGACCTGTATTCACTGGCGCCACTGGACCGTGACGGTATCAAGGCATCGGTCAGCAAGACACACCGTGCCATTATTGTCGAGGAAGCCGAACCGGCTGTCGGTGTGGGTTCCGAGGTCATGGCGATCATCAACGAAGAATGCTTCTTTGAACTGGATGCAGCACCTGTGCGGGTATCGGCACAGAATGTGCCGATACCGTATAACCACACACTGGAAAAGATGGCGATCCCGAATGCACAGGACGTGGTTAACAGCGTGCTGAAGATGTTTGGTCTCACAGGGTAGTTTGTTCCAAATAAATATTTGGCGCCTTAAGGCAAATCATTTCTGAACTTCTGTTGTGCCAGGGTAGTAAAATACCCTGGCACGGCACAACCAACATAACGACAAGACTATGGCCGAATCATACATGATTAAAATGCCACAGCTCTCGGACACAATGACCGAAGGCGTGGTGGTGACCTGGGAAAAGAACATCGGTGACAAGGTGTCACGTGGTGATATCGTCGCGACGGTCGAGACCGACAAGGCGATTATGGATGTGGAAGTCTTCCGTGAGGGATTCCTCTCCGGGCCGCAGGCCGCTGTCGGTGACACGGTTGCTGTGGGTGATTCGATTGCCTTTCTTGTTGCCACCGAGGCCGAAATCCAGGCTGCCGATTCAGCGGCACCTGAAGATTCTGCAAGCGCCGAGTCCGAAGGCAAGCCAGAGATTGAAGTCGATGCCAATGCCGATGTCGGTGTGCCGGCTGGTGTTACGTACACCATCAAGATGCCACAGTTATCCGATACCATGACCGAGGGTCTGGTGGTGAGCTGGGAAAAGGCCATTGGTGACAAGATCGAACGTGGTGATATCGTTGCCACGGTAGAGACCGACAAGGCCGTGATGGATGTCGAAGTCTTCCGTGATGGTTTCCTCTCCGGCCCGATTGCCGCTACGGATAGCACAATCGCCGTCGGTGAAGCCATGGCCTATCTGGTGGACAATGCGGAGCAGGTTGTAGCGGGTGAACACACGGGTGGCGGTGCTACGGCCGCTGCTGCCGAGAGTCATACACCAGCAGCAGTGATGAAAAAGGCTTCAGCACCGATGCCGGCCGTCAGCGCTGATGTGGCCCCGGCGGCACGTCCGGATAACAAACAGGCCACGCCGTTTGCGCGCAAGCTGGCAACTTCTCTACACGTGAACCTGAATACTCTGCACGGTAGTGGCCCGGACGGTGTGATCACCGCCGATGATGTACGCTCCGCGCAACCGATCGAGCGCCCAACCGAGATCGGTGCCCAGGTCCCGGCGCATGTCATGCCGGAGATCCAGGTGCCGGGTCATGGCCGCGATATGACCGCGATGGAAAAGGCCGTCAGCCATTCGATGACCGCGTCCTTAACGATGCCAACCTTCCGCGTCACCATTAATGCCAAACCCGGTGCGCTGATCAAGGCTGCCAAGGCCAACGGTGTTTCCGTAACGGTTGCAATTGCCAAGGCCTGTGCCGTGGCGATGGCAAAACACCCGAACATGAACTGGGCCTACCAGCCGGTCGACAAGATCGTTGAGCGCGACAATATCGATATCGGTATGGCCGTGTCTGCCGATGGCGGTGGTCTGGTCGTACCGGTGCTGCGTCATTGCGAGTCACGCAGTCTCGAAGAACTCAACGATAGCTGGGGCGACCTCGTCGGCCGTGCGCGCAAGCGTCGTCTGGCACCGGAAGAATATGCCAACCCGACCTTCATGGTCTCGAACATGGGCATGATGGGCGTCAGTTACTTTGATGCCATCCCGACCCCGGGCACGGCGGCGATCCTCGCGATCTCCTCGGCCGGTCCGGAGGGTATGCCGCTGACCATTACCGCCGATCACCGTGTGGTGAATGGTGCCGAGGTTGGCATGTATCTGAACACATTAAAAGCCGCCATCGAACAGCCGGAAGAGTGGATGGGCCCAAGTGGCCCGGCGATCCCGGAAGGTGACTGGGACTATGACGTCGTCGTCATCGGCGGTGGCCCGGGCGGTGAAGACTGTGCCCGTGACCTGGCCGGTCATGGCATCAAGGTCGCTATGATCAACGATTCGCCATTCCCGGGCGGTGAGTGCCTGTGGCGTGGTTGTATCCCGTCCAAGGCCTGGCGTGCTGCAGCGGATCGCATTCGCGACCGTGCCCACGATGAACACCTCGGCGTCACCGGCACCAACAAGGCCAAGCTCGACTGGGCGGCTTTGGAAAAGACCCGTCGTCACGTGCTTGAAACCCGTGGTGAGATGGCCCTGAAGACCGACAAGGGTGTCAAGGTCGATGTCATCCAGGGTTATGCGTTGTTTGAAAGTGAGCACCGCGTGTTTGTTGATACGAGTGCCAACAACGATAACCCGCATGCACGTGCACCTCTCGGTGATGCCTCGCAGGGTCGCCACATCAGCTTTGGTTGTGCCGTGATCGCCACGGGTGCACCACCCTTTATTCCGCCGATCCCGGATGCCGCCGAAGGCGTCGAGAACGGCAGTGTGCTGACCTCCGACACCGTCTGGGGCCTGGATGGCGTGCCAAAGAAACTTGCTGTCGTTGGTGGTGGTGCCATCGGTGTCGAGATGGCGCAGATCTTCCAGGACTTTGGTAGCAAGGTGACCCTGTTCGAGGCGCAGGACCGTATCCTCGCCGAGGTCGAACCAGAGATTGCCAAGAACCTTACGGCGATCCTCAATGACGACCCGAACCTGACCATCCTGACCTCGACCGGTCTTGCCAGTATCAAGGGCAAGCCGGGGGCGGTGAAGTTGTCTTATAAAGATAGCGACGGTAAGTCACACAGCCAGACGGTTGACTACGTCATCATGGCCACCGGTAAGCGCCCGTTACTCGAACCGCTGCAACTCGATAAGGCCGGTGTCGCCGTTGAGAACGGTATTATCAAGGCCGATGCCCGTTGCCGCACCAGCGTGCCGCATATCTTCGCCGTCGGTGATGTCATCGGTGGTCTGATGCTGGCGCATACTGCCGGTCAGCAGGGCCGTGTTGCTGCCATGACCATCCTCGGCGAGGATATGCAGTACGATCAGGATATGGACTCCGGTGTGATCTTCTCGCGCCCAGAGGCCGCCTTTGTTGGCCTGTCGGTCGAACAGGCCAAGGCCAAGGGCATCGATGCGGTTGAGGTGAAGATGCCGATGAGCATCGACGCCAAGGCCATGATCACCAACGAGACCCACGGCATGATCAAGATCGTCGCCGACAAGAGCAGTCAGCGTGTGATCGGGGTTCATTATCTGGCCGATCACGCCGATACCCTTATTGGTGAGGGTGTGATGATGGTCTCCGGGCGCATGAGCCTGGAGCAGGTGGCGAATGCCATCCACCCACACCCGACCCAGACTGAAATGTTTGGTGAAATGGCCCGACGCCTGTTATCACGTCTGCGTCGGAGCAAGAAAAAATAGACATTTTCCCGTGCCTGCGCGGACAGGTATATAACCGTGGGATGTAAGGGTGTCTGACGGTCTGGAAAATCTTGAACAATTGGGCGTGGATGAAGGTTCGCGTGTCCAGTTGTGCCGCATGCTGGAGAGCATCCCGCTGCCCAGTGATTTCTGCCGGAATGAGGTCGAGCGCCTGGCCAGTCATTTAGGCTGAGCCCCTGTTGTAAGGCTAAAGATTTGCCGCCTGCTACCGCTATATAAAGTATATAGCTCGGTTGTTGTTAGCGGGAAAGGGAACGGCTTCGTGTCTAAGTACTTGATTAATATTATAATTATTCTGGTTGCGTGGTTGGCAGGCGGTCCCGCCTCAGCCAATGCCCTGCGTTACGAGGCACCCCTGCATGAATCGAGCTGGCAAGTAAGCGCCTCACCACTGGTTTGCCGTCTGCGCCACGAGATCGGCTTTTATGGCAATGCCGAATTTGTCCGCTATGCCGGTCGCGAGATTTACCTGAGTGTGCATGTCGATCAGGGTGGGCCACGCTCCGGTAAGGCGCAATTACGGGCCCGGCCAGCCGCCTGGCAACACGGTGCGCAGGAAAGAAATTTTGGCAGCGTACGCTATCTGGGCGGCCGAGACCCTTTCCGCTTCAGCCGCACCCAGGTGCGCCGTATCCTGGCCTCACTGGAACAGGGCATGCTGCCGGCCTTGCATTATCATAGTGTCCTGAGTGGGGTAAAAGAGGTTGAGGTTGTCCTGTCGGCAGTAAAATTTCGTGATGGCCTGGCCGATTTTCGCACCTGTATGGCCGGTTTGATCCCGGTTGATTATAAGTCTGCCAGCGATAGCCATATCCTCTTTAGCACGGCCGACAACAAGCTGGACAGCAAGGCCCGTGCCCGTCTGGATGCGATCGCCGCCTTTGTCGCCAATGACCCAGAGATCAAACAAGTCAGTATTGAAGGTTATAGCGATAACATTGGTACACGCGGGGAAAATTATGCCCTCTCGCGTGAGCGTGCCGTGGCCGTACGTGAGTACCTGCTGGAGCGTAAGGTGCCGGAGGGCATGCTGCGATTCGACTACTATGGTGAGCACAAGCCCGCCCAGCCTAACCGTAGCGCCAAGGGGCGTGCTGCCAACCGCCGCGTGGAAGTGCAGTTGCACAAGTAAGCGACAAGCCCCTCCTGTCTGGGTATAATTACGGGCTATCTTGTTAATTTACAGTCACTTTCATGTTTGGCAGCAGTGCCGAGCGTGATCAAAATGCTCAGGAAAACAACATGGCTACGCGTAACATCAACAAAGTCGTTCTCGCCTATTCTGGCGGTCTGGATACCTCCGTGATCTTGAAGTGGTTGGAAGATGTGTATGGCTGCGAGGTCGTCACCTTTACCGCCGATATTGGTCAGGGTGAGGAAGTCGCCCCGGCACGTGCCAAGGCAGAGGCCATGGGCATCAAGGAAATCTATATTGAAGATCTGCGTGAAGAGTTTGCCCGTGATTACGTCTTTCCGATGTTTCGAGCCAATGCGATTTATGAAGGTGAATACCTGCTTGGCACCTCGATTGCCCGTCCCCTGATTGCCAAACGCCTGATTGAAATTGCCAACGAAACCGGCGCCGATGCCATTTCACATGGCGCCACCGGCAAGGGAAATGACCAGGTGCGTTTTGAACTGGGTGCCTATGCCCTCAAGCCTGGTGTCGAAGTGATTGCACCATGGCGTGAATGGGATCTGAACTCACGTGAAAAGCTGATGGCCTATGCCGAGCAACACGGTATTCCCGTTGAGATGAAGCAGGGCAAGAAGTCACCGTACTCCATGGATGCCAACCTGTTACATATCTCCTACGAGGGCGGGATTCTCGAAGACCCATGGGCCGAGCCGGAAGACAGTATGTGGCGCTGGACGGTTTCTCCCGAGCAGGCCCCGGACCAACCGACCTATATCGAGCTGGGTTACGAGAAGGGTGACATCGTCAGTATTGATGGCGTGGCCCTGTCGGCGGCAGAGGTCATGGAAACCCTGAACAAAATAGGTGGTGAGAATGGTATCGGTCGTGACGATATTGTCGAGAATCGTTTTGTCGGTATGAAGTCACGTGGTTGTTACGAAACACCTGCGGGCACCATCATGCTTAAGGGGCACCGCGCCATTGAATCGATCACCCTCGATCGGGAAGCCGCGCACCTGAAGGACGAACTGATGCCGCGTTATGCCAGTATTATCTACAACGGTTTCTGGTGGAGCCCGGAACGTGAAATGTTACAGGAGATGATTGACAAGTCTCAGCAATACGTAAACGGTATGGTGCGTCTCAAACTCTATAAGGGAAATGTCGTTGTTGTTGGCCGTAAGTCAGAGACCGATAGCCTGTTTGATGAAAGTATTGCCACCTTTGAAGACGATGCCGGCAGCTATAACCAGCAGGATGCAGAAGGCTTTATCAAACTGAATGCCCTGCGTATGCGTATCGCAGCGCGTAAACGTCTGAAATAGCCCCACTGGTCGCACTGGTGGGGTAATGCGGGTGGAAACTGCCAAGTGACAGGGAATCATACAATAAAGCCTGCTAGCGAAGAGATTCAGAGACAGGATACTGTCGATGAAGAGGCCTTGTTGGATGAGCGCGTGCGGATATTGTTTGCCCAGGCACCGTTGGCCCTGTTGGGCAGCATGCTCTGTGCCTTTGTGGTGACTTACTTTCTACTGGGTAAGGCCGATACGCAGACATTGCTGGTGTGGTGCGGTGTCTTGCTGCTGCTAACACTCATCAGATATACCCAGACCGCTGTTTTTCGTGCCGTATCCCCCCAACCTGTTCGGAAACACTGGCTGACGTTGTTTGAGGTCGGTGCTGCCCTGTCCGGCCTGACATGGGGGGCGCTGGCCCTGTTTGCCTTCCCGTCCGGACTGATTCTCTACCAGGGCTTTATTGCCGTGGTGATTGGCGGACTTGGGGCTGCCAGTGTCATGGTCTACGCCATGAGCCGCTACGCCGGACAGGCATTCATACTGTTGTCACTGGGGCCCGTGGCAGTGCGTTTCTTACTTGAAGGTAGTGCGCCGGCCACCTCATTGGGTTTGCTGGTGGCATTTACTGTTATTGCGTCAATATACATATCAGGGCGGGTGCATCACTCGCTTCTAAGTACGTTACTACTTTCCCGTAAAAATCTAAAGCTGGCTGAACAGCTTACCCGCTCGAAGGAAGATGCGGAAAGATTCAGCCAGAGATTACTTGAAGAGAATAAAGCGCGAAAAAAAATCGAAGCAACGGCACTGGAGGCCGAGGCGCGTTTCAGGAACCTCTCCGACGCAGCCTTCGAAGGCATTATTATTCACAATGAAGGCCAGGTGCTGGATATTAACTTTGCCATGGCTGATATGGTCGGTTTTGATCAGAGTGAATTGATAGGTCACAGTGTGCTCGAACTGGTTGCGCCAGAGTCGCGGGCACTGGTGATTGAAAAATTATCGCATCCTGATGAGAAGGCATTTGAAGTAATAGGTCTGCGTGCCAATGGTGAACGATTTCCCGCCGAGGTCTGTGGGCGCGACTATCCCTATCGTGGCAAGCGAGTACGTGTCAGTGCCATTCGTGATATCAGTCACGAACGTCAGGCTGAGCATTCCCTCTACAAGTATGAACAACATATGCGGCTGTTGGTAGAAAAGACGCCACTGGCGGTTATCGAGTGGGATGCTGATTTCAGGGTCAGGGAATGGAATCCTTCTGCAGAGCATATTTTCGGTTATACGCGGAATGAAGTGCTGGGCCGACATGCTATTGAGCTTATCATACCAAATCATGTAGTCGAACTGGTTGACTCAATCTGGAGACAGATTACGCGTGGTGAGGGCGGTGAGAGAAGTACCAATGACAACAAGACCAAGTCAGGCGAGATTATCATTTGTGAATGGTACAACACCCCGCTTATTGATAGTAATGGTGACCTTGATGGTGTGGTGTCATTAGCCAGTGATATTACTGAACGTGTCCAGGCGCAGGAAGCGCTGTTTAATGAAAAAGAGTTTGCCGAGACCACACTGGCCTCAATTGGTGACGGCGTTATTACTACGGATGAAAAAGGTAATCTTACTTATCTTAACCCGGTTGCTGAGGCCCTGACAGGCTGGAGTCTGGACGAGGCAGAGGGCAATACACTTTACAAAATATATCAGGTGACGGATGAATTTGGTCATCGTCTGAGTGTAGACCCGGTTCAGCGTTGCATGGAGAATGCCGAACGCATTGAAACGAATCAGAATCTGTCACTGCAGAATCGTGATGGCAGGCGTTTCCCTATAGTGCATACTATTTCTCCCATTTTTGATACCAATGGAGTCGTTATCGGTTCCGTATTGGTGATCAGGGATATCTCCGAGTTGAAATTGCTGGAAAATCAGCTGGTCTACCAGGCTTCACATGACCCACTGACAGGCTTGGTGAACCGGCATGAATTTGAGCTTCGTGTTGAACGAAGTATCGCCTTGGCATCGGCCGAGAATATGCGCCATGTATTGATGTACCTTGACCTCGATCAGTTTAAAGTTGTGAATGATACTTGCGGGCATATTGCCGGGGATGAATTGCTTAAACAAATCAGTACGCAATTACATCGCCATTTGCGTGATACGGATACCCTGGCCCGCCTGGGTGGTGATGAATTTGGAGTGCTTCTTGAAGGTTGTCCGATAGAGAAGGGGGAGAATATTGCCGAGGTGCTGCGAGAGACAATTCGTGATTACCGTTTTGTCTGGCAAGACAAAACATTTGAAATTGGTGTCAGCATTGGACTTGTCGCGATCACCGCAGAGGGGGGTTCCCTGACAGACATCATGAGCGCAGCTGATTCGGCCTGTTATGTGGCCAAGGACCTGGGGCGTAATCGTAGCCATATTTATCTGGAGAGTGATGACATCCTCGCTGCCCGGCATGGTGAGATGCGCTGGGTGCAGCGAATTAGTGAGGCCATTGCTGATGACCGGCTGGTGCTCTATGCACAAAAGATTGAATCACTGGATGCCGCTAATAACGAACTGCACTTCGAGGTGCTGGTGAGGATGTTAGACGAAGAAGGTAATATCATTCCTCCAGGGGCATTTATCCCTGCGGCGGAACGCTATAATCTGATGTCAAATATTGATCGCTGGGTGATCAGAAATGCACTACAGAATATAGATACGGTGCTTGCCGATAATCCTGAACTGGATTTTGTCTGTGCGCTGAACATATCCGGGCAGTCGCTTGGTGACGATGACTTTCTCGATTTTGTCATGCAGCAGATTAATCTTTCCCGTGTTGAATCGACCTCGATTTGTTTTGAGATCACGGAGACTGCCGCTATCGCTAATCTCAATCAGGCTATGCATATTATTGATACCTTGCATGGCATTGGTTTTCGTTTCTCGCTGGATGATTTTGGCAGTGGCCTGAGTTCGTTTGCCTATCTAAAAAATCTTAAGGTGGATTATCTGAAGATAGACGGTGGTTTTGTGCGCAATATTATTGAAGAGCCGGTAAACAGCGCCATGGTTGAGGCCATAAACAAGATTGGCCATGTCATGGAGATAAAAACCATTGCTGAATTTGTTGAGGACCGCATAGTTCGCAATTACCTGCGCGGCATCGGTGTTGATTATGCACAGGGTTACGGTATTCAACGCCCCATACCGCTGATGGAAATATTCGAAAATGATTGATGCTTGATATATTTATCAAGCATCAATCCGAAACTATCAATCCTTTATTTACACTTCTGTCCGAGCCAGTAGTCAACACTGACGTATTTACCACTGCCGATAAAGAACAATACCAACAGCATGATGAAGTATGTGGCACCAAACTCGATACCGTTATTAAGGATGGCAATACCCCCCTGTTCGGTCAGCCAGTCATAATTACCGTGCTGTTGGAGAAGTTCCTTGGCAGCGGCCAGGCGTTCAGCGGCAGCATTGGCATCGGCGCAATTGAACAGGCAAAATTTTGCGTCGGCGATCGCCTGCCAGCCGTTGCCCCAGTGGACGCTAAACATGGCAACCAGCATGGTGAACATGAGAGGGATGGAGAACCAGCGCACACCGAGGCCAATCAGCAGGGCAATGGCCCCCAGCATCTCCGTAGACATGGCAAGGAAGGTCATTAGCTCCGGCGCAGGCAGACCCAGGCCCCAGTCTGGGTTGCCAAACCAGGCCGCGGTATCTTCAAAGGCATTGAATTTGCTCATGCCGGCCATCCAGAATATCGGGGCCAGGTAGAGTCTCATGGCCAACGGGCCTAGAAAATCAAATGTACGGGTGCGGTCGAGTAGTTGTTGTAATTGGCACAGAAAACCCATGAGATTACCTCCTTTTTGATTATTGTAAATATAGGTTCCTTATGTACGGCTGGTACCTAAGATAATATTCCTGTCCTTTAGTTCCCTTAATGTCTGTAAGCCGGCATTGACGACGGCCTCGGCAGAGGGGTGCTGTAGCTCAGCGGCGATTTGTTCGAGCGCAGCCTGGCCCGTCAGTGTTTCATCTTCGTTGAGCAGAAACAGCAGACGTGCGGTGACAGCATTAACCTCCATAAAGCGCACTTCGTCATCCATGTCGCGGTAGACAATCAAATGGCAGCCCTGTGCAGCAGGTGTATCGGGCAAATACTCAGGTGCTATTTTGTGCACCTCGAACTGGTAACTCAGTGGCCAGGCCAATGCCGAGAGTTGTGGGTGAGCGCTGAGCAGATCACCATCAGGGTCGACGCTAGCCAGATCATTTTCAGTCTCATCGATCTCAATGGCGAGTTCCACCCATTCATAATGAGCGAGTTCGAGCATGAAGGGGTAGTCGCAATCCCGCATCTCATGCTCGTTTTGCAGGTAGTTGATAAATTCCTGGGAGATTTCGAGGAAGTAGGGTGTATGGCACTTGTGCTTGATAAAGAAGCTGCGCACCATGCTGTGCCAGTCAGTATCATTATAGAGTGTGCGCAGAACCGGGAAGCCACTGCTGATAAAGCCCTCTATATTATTGTAGAACAGGCTGCGATAGATATTGATACGACGATCTTCGATCCCTTCTGGGGCGGGACAGTTCTCGGGGTCACGGATATGCGCCGTAAACGCATGTTGTACGGACTTGAAGTCGTCGTTATCAGGCGTGGCTGGCAAGGGCGGGCGCATCGTTTTGTTGGGTCCACTTTTTCTGGTATTCGCTGATGGTATCGACTTCCTTGAGGAGTTCCTCGAGAGGCGGAATATTAAAGTCCCTTTCTAGCAGGGTCGGGATCACCCCGAAGCGTTGGTAGGTCTTATCGAGCAGGTCCCAGACCGGGTTGATGACATCGGCACCGTGGGTATCGACGACCAGGTCTTCGGCCTCGTTATAGTGGCCGGCGATGTGGATATAGGCGCAGCGTTCCACCGGCATGGCATAGAGGAACTCCTCGGCGTTATAGCCGTGATTGATGCTGTTGACGTAGATATTGTTGACATCGAGGTGCAACAGGCAATCGGCCTGTTCCAGCACGGCCTTCAAAAAGTCGATTTCCGCCATCTCCTGACCGGGGGCGGCATAGTAGGATACATTCTCCATGGCAATGCGCTCACCGAGGATGTCCTGCACACGAAGGATACGCTCAACGACATGTTTGACGGCTTGTTCGGTAAAGGGGATCGGCATGAGGTCATAGAGATGCCCTTCATCACTGCAGTAGCTCAGGTGTTCGCTATACAGCTTGATATCATGCGCGCGCATGAATTTTTTGACACGTCTGACAAATTCTTCATCAAGGGGGGCCGGGCTGCCAATCGACAGTGACAGGCCATGACAGACGAAATCGTGTTGTTCGGTAAAGGCGCGGAACTCGCGGCCCATCTTGCCTCCGAGACCAATCCAGTTCTCGGGAGCGACTTCATAGAAATTTACTTGAGAGGGGTTTTGCTCGGCCAGCGGACCCATAAGGGCCCGCCGGTAACCGAGACCGGCACCATGAACAGGAAAGCGATTCATGTCCATAGTCCTTAAGTATTACCCGTAAGGAGACGGCTTACTTACTGCCGCACTTGCCTTCGCCACACTTACCTTCTGTGCCTTTCTTCTGGGCTTTACCCTGTGCGCCGCACTTACCTTCCATGTTTTTCTCCATTTCCTTTTTGCCGCCGCACTTGCCTTCGCCACACTTGCCTTCCATTGCCTTCTTTTCTTTCTTACTGCCGCACTTGCCTTCGCCACACTTGCCTTCAGCTATCTGCTGGTAACCGGCAGACAGGTCAGTCATGCCAAAAGGGTTGACGTCAGCAGAAACGGGGGCGGCGGCGATTGACAGGGCAAAGGCAGTACCGATAGCCGCAGCCAGTGGAGTTACAGTTTTCTTAGACATGGGGTGTTGTCTCCTGAGTTAATGTCCTAATTAAGTTTTTGTTGTGATTATTGTGGTAACAATTACCACTGCCCGTTATTCGGTAATCACGTGATAAATATGACAGTCCCTGTCTAGGTTAGTTCCTGGGTAGCAGTGGACTGGCCGGCTCATTATTATCCCAATGCGGCAATGCTGACAAGAACAAGTTTCCGTTGCTGTGAAGTGCGCTCAAAAATAATGCCCTGCCTTCGGAATAAACAGGCAGGGCATTGATTCTACAAGGTATTATGATTTACTTAGCGCCGCACTTGCCTTCCATTTCCTTCTTGGCTTTATCACCGCCGCACTTGCCTTCCATTTCCTTCTTGGCTTTATCACCGCCGCACTTGCCTTCGCCACACTTGCCTTCAGCTGGCTTGTCATCGGAGGGCTTGTCGCCCCAGGCAACACTGTAGCCGTTGGCCAGGTCAGAGACGGCAAACGGGTTTTCAGCGGCGGCCAGAGGTGTAGCGGCAATCGAGACAACAAAGGCGGCGGCAATAGGGGTAAGGGTCTTCTTCATGGTATTTCTCCCAAAACTGATTAATTAATTGTAATTGCCTTCTATGGCAAATGAATAATACTAACAGTCGGTTACTGCGTCTGTGCAGACATGACCGTATTGTCATAAATAGGACACAGCGATGGGGGAAAAGTTCAGTGGGGTCGCAAGGGACCTGTGACCCGGATTGTTTATTTTTTGAGCAGTTTGCGCAGGCAGTCCAGATAACCCTGTTCATCGGGCATGCGGCCATCGCGCTGGGCACGCCAGAGCATTTCACCGAGGCATTCCATGACCTGGTGCTCGGCCACATGCGGATCACCGGCCTGCATGACCAGTTGCTGGAACAGCCCGGCGATCCCCTGCGGCCGGTCGGTGCTGAGTTGTTCATGGATGGCGATGTGCATGCCCATGTGCAGGAAGGGGTTGGTCTCGCCGGCCTCGGGCAGGTAGTCGCGTGCCAGGGCCTTGTCTTCATTCTCCAGTAAGGGCTGGTATTCCGGATGCTGGCTGAGAATGCCGGCGATCAGTTCCTCAATCGGCTCTAAGGCCTGATTTTTATTGTATTTTTCCCAAGCCTGGAGAAACACCTGACGCATCTGGTTACGGTCGTTACTAAACATAGTTATTCAAATTGATGATTTAGGATGGATGATCGATGATTTTACCTGGATCATCAATCGCTTTTTGTCTTTGGGCGATATTCACAGAGATCGGCGATGATACACGTTGGGCAATCAGGCCGTCTCGCTTTACAGACATAACGTCCGAGCAGGATCAGCCAATGATGGGCGTCGAGCTTGAATTCATCCGGGATGAATTTGGTTAATTTCTTCTCGACCTCGACCACATTCTTACCCGGGGCGATACCGGTGCGATTACTGACCCGGAAGATATGTGTGTCGACGGCGATGGTTGGTTGACCAAAGGCCGTGTTCAATATCACATTGGCGGTTTTGCGCCCGACCCCGGGCAGGGCCTCGAGCGATTCGCGATCCTGTGGTACCTCGCTGCCATGTTGCTCGATAAGCATCCGACAGGTCTTGATGATATTCGCGGCCTTGCTGTTAAACAGGCCAATGGTCTTGATGTATTGTTTCAGGCCCTTTTCGCCGAGGGCGAGGATGGCCTCGGGCGTATTCGCCACCGGGTAGAGTTTATCAGTGGCCTTGTTAACACCGACATCCGTGGCCTGGGCGGAGAGGATCACGGCGATTAGCAACTCGAACGGGCTCTGATAATTCAGCTCCGTAGTGGGCTTTGGATTCTGTGCCCGCAGGCGGGTGAAGATTTCAGTACGTTTTGTTTTATTCATAGATCGAGTATGTAACGCAAAGGTCGCAAAGGCGCAGAGTTCGCAAAGTTATTTTAAAGTATTCCTGGCGTGGTTTGCGCCTTTGCGTTCTCTGCGTCAAAATTCGGATTCAGGCCGGTTTACTTTCGGCGATGCTGTCACGGGTAATGATAACTGAGGTCTTTTTGAGCCTATCATCAATAATATTCTTCACCGCGATCAACAGCCCAAGACCTAAAAACGCCCCCGGTGGCAGGATGGCAAGCAGGAAGCCGCGGTAATCACCGATGAGGGTAATGGTCCAGTCACGGGCGACCTCGCCGAACATGAGGTGGGCATTGGCAAACAGGGTGCCCTGGCCCAGGACCTCACGCAGCGCACCGAGTAATAACAATACCAGGGTAAAGCCCAGGCCCATCATAAAACCATCCATGGCGGCACGGTCTACTGTGGTCCGTGAGGCATAGGCCTCGGCGCGGCCGAGTATGGCGCAGTTGGTCACAATCAGCGGGATGAAGATGCCAAGCACCTTGTGCAGTTCAAACAACCAGCCCTGCATGGCGAGGTCGATCGCGGTAACAAATGAGGCGATGATCATCATAAAGGCCGGGATGCGGATTTCCGGACGCACCAGGTTTCGGATCAATGATACCGAGGTATTCGAGGCCAGTAACACCAGTGTTGTCGCCAGGCCGAGACCCAGGGCATTGACCACGGTCGATGAGACCGCGAGGAGTGGGCAGAGGCCGAGTAGTTGCACGAAACCGATGTTATTATCCCAGAGGCCATTACGGCTTAGTTTTCCGTAGCTGTCAGTCATCCTCTACCTCCTTTACAAACAAGGCCTCGCCCTGTTCACGATAATATTGCAGAACCCTGAATACAGCCTTGACCACGGCACGTGGGCTGATCGTCGCGCCGGTGAACTGGTCAAAGTCACCGCCATCCTTTTTTACCCGCCAGCCATTGGCTGATGGATTGTCGAGGGAGCGGCCGACAAAGCCCTGTATCCAGTCAGAACGATCCACATCGATGGCATCCCCGAGCCCCGGGGTCTCGCGGTGCTGGCTGACACGAACGCCAAGCAACTCGCCATTGTGTTTGATGGCCACCAGTAAGTGGATATTACCGTTATAACCGTCCGGGGCGATCGTCTCAATGACAATAGCCACCGGCTGCTGCTTTTGCCTGGCGCGAAACACGCGCATGGGTTTAGCGCTGCCAAGGCGGCCATCACTGACCTCGATAATGTCCGTGAACAGGTCATTGTCATGCAGGGCCGGGGGAACCAGTGCATGCAGGCTGCGTAACAGGGCAGCGCGCTGGCTCTCGGCGATCGGTTGCTCGGTCGCCTTAAAGGTGTAGGCGACCAGGCCGGTACCGATAATGGCAAACAGGCCCAACAGCAGCGCCGTACGCAACATGTGTTGCATGAGTGCGGTCCTGGCCGACATCTTACGGCTTGCCTCCGCCAAAGACACGTGGTTGCGTAAAGTAATCGATGGTCGGTGCCGTCATGTTCATGAGTAATACGGCAAAGGCAATGCCATCAGGATAACCACCCCAGTTTCGAATGGCGTAGGTGATGACGCCGATACCGATGCCAAACAGGATACGCCCGCGTGGTGTGGTGCAGGCACTGACCGGATCGGTGGCAATGAAAAAGGCCCCGAGCATGGCCGCGCCACCAAACAGGTGCAACAGTGGTGAGGCATATTGCTGCGGGTCGAGAAGGTGGAACAGGGTCGCGAGCAAGGCCAGGCTGCCGAGCATGGCCAGCGGGATCTGCCAGGCGATGCGCCGTGTCAACAGCAGGTACAGGCCACCGAGCAGGAAGGCGATATTGATAGCCTCCCAGCCGACACCGGCAATCTGCCCGAACAGTTTACCGGTCTCGGCGCCGGTGCGGGTGGCGTCGATGCCGACGCCCAGGGCAAGTTGGGTCTTCAGGGTATCGAGCGGGGTCGCGGCACTGATGGCATCCATCGAGACACCACTGGCGAAGATCAGCGAGACGCTGTCGCTGAGGCTGGGTGCCTGCGTCAATAGGCTATGGGCGGCGGGCCAGCGCGTCATCTCCAGCGGGAAGCTGATCAACAACATGGCGTAACCGAGCATGGCCGGGTTAAAGGGATTGTAGCCGATTCCGCCATAGAGCTGTTTACCAAAGAGAATGGCGAAGCCGGCACCGAGTACGGTAATCCACCAGGGCGCCAGTGGCGGAATGGCCAGGGCAAGTAATACGGCGCTCAGTATCGCGCTGCCATCGGCGAGTGTGCTGGCCATCGGTCGTCGGCGCAACATCAGCACAAGGGCCTCAGCCGTCATGGCCGTGACACTGGCGAGCAGGATATGCACGAGGACCCCGGCACCGAATAACCAGGCATAGGTGGCGATGCCGGGAATGAGCGCATAGCCAACGTGCAACATGAGGCGACTGACGCTGTTGGGGGTACTGAGATGGGGTGAGCTGGTCGTCATGATGAGGGCTCTTGATCCTGTTTGTGTGCCGCGGCACGGCGCGCATTGACTTCATCGATCTCGCGTTGCTGCGCCTCGGTCAGGTGGTCAACATTCTTCGGCTGTATATGACTTTGTTGTTTCTTTTGCTGCGCGCGTTCGAGTGCCGCCATGATCGCGGCCTTTTTCGGGTCGTTCTTGATGTCACCTTTGTCGGCCCCTGCTGGCTTTAACGCCTCGGCCTTGCGGGCATGGCGTTGCTTCTTCTCCTGCTTTTCCCGTTCCAGGCGTTCCAGGCGGAATTCGTGGCGTTGGCGTGCGGCATCCGATTTTTGCTTGTCGCGTTCCTGTTGCCATATCTCGGTCTTGGCGAACCGATAATACTGTACCAGCGGGATATGGCTGGGGCAGACATAACTGCAACAGCCGCACTCGATACAGTCAAACAGGTGATAATCCTGCACACGATCAAATTCGCGGGCCTGCGCATACCAGAAGAGTTGCTGGGGCAGGAGCAGGGCCGGGCAAACCGTGGCGCAGTCACCACAACGGATGCAAGGCATTGCCGCCGGTGGCTGAACAAGGTCACGTCGGTGTTCGGCGAGCAGGCAGTTGCTGGTCTTGATGACCGGGGCGTGGCTATCGGTGATCTCGAAACCCATCATGGGGCCACCCATAATGAGCTTGCCGATGTCACCGGCTTTGGCATGCACCTGCTCGAGCAGTTCACACATGGCTGTGCCGAACAGGACGTCGAGATTACGTGGCTGCGGGATACCGGAGCCGGTGAGGGTGATAATGCGCGACAGCAGTGGTTCACCATGGACGATGGCGCGATAGATGGCCGCGGCCGTGCCGACATTGTGACAGACCACGCCGATATCGAGCGGCAGGCCATGACTGGGTACCTGTTTACCGGTCAGCGTATAGATGAGTTGTTTTTCCCCACCGGCCGGGTAACGGGTGGGAATGCGGACCAGTTGAATATCGTCGTTCTCGGCAAGGGCCTCACGCAGGGCGGCAAAGGCCTCGATCTTGTTGTCTTCAATGCCGATCAGACAGTGTCTGGCCTGCAGGGCATGTTGCATGATACGCATGCCCTGGATGATCTCACCGGCACGTTCACGCATGAGCATGTCATCACAGGTGATATAGGGTTCGCACTCGGCACCATTGAGGACCAGGGTCTCGACCGCGCTGGTGCCGGGGTTGAGCTTGATGTAACTCGGAAAACCGGCACCACCCAGACCAACGATACCGGCCTCACGGATCTTGTTACGCAACTCGCTGGCATCCAGTGTCCGGTAGTCTTCACAACCCGAGTGTTCAATCCATTCCTCTTTGCCATCAACACGGATGGTGATGCATGGTGCATGCAGACCGGAAGGGTGCGGAACAGGCTGCTCATCTATAGCGGTTACCGTTCCGGATGTTGGGGCATGCACGGGCGCGCTGACATAACCATCACCCTTGGCGATACGTTGTCCCTTGAGGACAGGATCACCGACCGCGACACAGGCAATGGCGGCGTTGCCGATGTGTTGCGAGAGCGGCAACACCAGTTGCCTGGGAAGTTCTGCGCGGGTGACATGGTGTGTATTGGAAATCGATTTGTGATCGTCCAGATGCAGGCCACCGGGAAATGCCCAGGTCTTTGTCGTCTCATGACTCATGTGGGCTCCCGGGAAGGCTGTTCCGGTATGGGCCATTTCCAGTCGGCGACGGTTTCCTCTACCGGCACGATATAAATACAATCGACCGGGCAGGGTGGGATACACAGGTCACAGCCGGTGCACTCATCGGTGATAACGGTGTGCATCTGCTTGGCGGCGCCGAGGATGGCATCGACCGGACAGGCCTGGATACACAGGGTGCAACCGATGCAAAGTTTTTCATCGATAATGACCACGGTTTTTTGTTTTTTGACCTCACCGTGTTCCGGATTGAGTGGTAGGGGGTCACGACCGAGCAGGTCGGCGAGGGCGATGATGGTCGCTTCACCACCAGGCGGACACTGGTTGATCTCGGCCTCACCATTGGCAATGGCCTCGGCATAGGGACGGCAACCCGGGTAGGTACACTGGCCACACTGGGTCTGAGGCAACAGCGCATCGATCTTGTCGACCACCGGATCAGACTCGACCTTGAAGCGGATGGCGGCATAACCCAGCACCAGGCCGAAGACGGCGGCGATGGCGAGTAATGTCAGGATGGCGGCGAGCATGTTGCTGTTGTTAACCCCTCACCAGGCCGCTGAAGCCCATAAAGGCCATCGACATGAGACCGGCAGTGATGAGTGCAATCGCCGCACCGCGAAATGGCTTTGGTACATCGGCGGCGGCGATACGTTCGCGCATGGCAGCGAACAGTATCAGCACCAGCGAGAAACCGATCGCGGCACCAAAACCGTAGATGGCGGATTCGAGAAAGGCATGTTGCTTTTGTACATTGAGCAGGGCCACACCAAGCACGGCACAATTGGTGGTGATCAGTGGCAGGAAGATCCCCAGCACCTGATAGAGCAGCGGACTGCTCTTGTGCACAACCATCTCGGTAAATTGCACCACCGCGGCAATGACGAGAATAAAGGCAATAATGCGCAGGTACTCAAGCCCGAGCGGCAGGAGGATGTATTCATTCACCAGGTAACTGCTGATCGAGGACAGCGTCAGCACGAAGGTTGTTGCCATCGACATGCCGATGGCGGTCTCCAGCTTGCGCGAGACACTCATGAACGGGCACAGGCCGAGGAACTGCACGAGAACAAAGTTGTTCACGAGCACAGTGCTGACGAGGATGAGTAGGTAGCCTGTTATCGATTCCATCGCAAATCCAGTAGAGTGGTGTCTATCCAGTGTCCTGAAATTAACGCAGAGGGCGCAAAGACGCAAAGGTCGCAAAGAAAAAACTGATAATAACCCCACCTCATATTGGATAAAGATAAGGGAACCCGCATTCATGTATCCTTTGCGTTCTCTGCGTCTTTGCGGCCTTTGCGTTTAATACTGGATATCAGGTTGTACGCCTTATTTTATCTTCATCCCCGGCTGCGCACCCTCGTTTGGCTCAAGAATGAACAGGTCCTTGCCCCCCGGGCCGGCGGCCAGCACCATGCCCTCGGAGAGACCAAAACGCATCTTGCGCGGGGCGAGGTTGGCGACCATCACGGTCAGCTTGCCTTCGAGGTCTTCGGGGGCGTAGGCGGACTTAATCCCGGCAAAGACGTTGCGGGTCTCCATGCCGATATCCAGGGTCAGTTGTAACAGCTTGTCGGCGCCCTCAACGTGCTCGGCCTTGACGATCCGCGCCACGCGCAGGTCGATCTTGGCAAAGTCATCAATGCTCATGGTCTCGCCGATCGGCGGGTGCTCCTGCTGCTGGTGACCGGCATGGCGCGTCGGTGAGGATTCGGTAGGCTTGTCGCCGAGGGTTTGTTTGTTGTCTTCGACCATGGCGTCTACCTGTGTGCTTTCAATGCGCTGGGCAAGGTGTTGGTATTTGTTTATGGCGTGATCGGCCAGTAGCGTGCCGGCATCTGACCAGACCATGGGCGCAATATTCAGGAAGGCCTCAACGCGTTCGCTCATGACCGGCAACACCGGCTTTAGATACAGGGTCAGCAGGCGGAAGGCGTTGATCGCCGTGGTACAGACCCGGTGTGCCTCGGGCAACAGGGCCTCGTCTTTCACCATCTTCCAGGGTTCGAGTTCGGCGATGTATTCATTCACCTCGTCGGCGAGCGCCATAATGATGCGGATCGCCTCGCTGAACTGGCGGTTGTCATAGCGCTCGGCGATGGCCTCGGCCTCGGCCTGCAGGGTGCGGATCAAGGTGGCGCCGGCGGTATCCATTTCCGCGGCCAGCTTGCCATCAAAGCGTTTGCTGATAAAACCGGCGGCACGGCTGGCGATGTTGATGTATTTACCCACCAGGTTGCTGTTGACGCGGGCAACGAAGTCCTCGAGGTTGAGGTCGATGTCTTCGATCTTGTCATTGAGCTTGGCGGCGTAGTAGTAACGCAGGTACTCAGGCTCTAAATGCTTCAGGTAACTGCTGGCGGTAATGAAGGTGCCGCGTGACTTCGACATCTTCTGCCCGTTGACGGTCAAAAAGCCGTGCACGCACAGGCGGGTCGGCGTGCGGTAACCCGCGTAGTGCAGGGTCGCCGGCCAGAACAGGGCATGGAAGTTGAGGATGTCCTTGCCGATGAAATGGTACAACTCGGCCTCGCTGTCCGGCGACCAGAAGCTGTCGAAGTCGAGGCCTTCTGTGCGGTCGCAGAGATTTTTGAAACTCGCCATGTAACCGACCGGCGCGTCGAGCCAGACATAGAAGTACTTGCCCGGCGCATCCGGGATCTCGAAACCGAAGTAGGGCGCATCGCGGGAGATGTCCCAGTCTTTCAGACCGGCCTCGAACCATTCCTCGAGCTTGTTACGCGACTCGACGGGCAGGCGGTCACCCGCCATCCACTCGCGCAGGAAGGCCTCGCAATCACCGAGTTTGAAAAAGAAGTGCTCGGACTGCTTCATAACCGGTTTGGCCCCCGACAGGGCCGAGAACGGCTTGATCAGTTCGGTCGGCGCGTAGGTCGCACCACAGACCTCGCAGGCATCGCCGTACTGGTCCTGGGCGTGGCACTTCGGGCACTCACCTTTAATAAAGCGGTCCGAGAGGAACATTTCCTTCTCGGGGTCGTAGAACTGCTCGATGGTGCGGGTCGTGATCTTGTCGTCCGCGACCAGTGCCTTATACATCCCCGTGGCCAGTGCCTGGTTTTCCGGCGAATGGGTCGAGTGGTAGTTATCAAAGGCGATGTGGAAACCGGTGAAATCGGCCAGGTGCTCCTCGCGCACGCGGGCGATCAGCTGTTCCGGGGTAATGCCCTCGCTCTCGGCGCGCAGCATGACCGGGCTGCCGTGGGTATCGTCGGCACAGACGTAGTAGCACTCGTGACCGCGCAGCTTCTGGAAGCGGGCCCAGATATCGGTCTGCAGGTACTCGACGAGGTGGCCGAGGTGGATACTGCCATTGGCATAGGGAAGGGCGCTGGTAACGAGGATTTTTCGGGTATCTGGCATCTGTTCGACCGGTTTCTTGTTATTTTCCTGGCTAATTACCTAACAAAACAGTCGGGAATATCCGACTGGAATTGTCTGGAATAGGCATATCATGGTAATCTAATATATTAACCGAATTCAGTCCCGCAGTGTTACCCGACACTGCCGGTTTAGCAATGATTTTGCAGGAGTAAATGACATGGCAGATGTAAGCAAAGAGCAGATCGAGGCCAAGCTCAAAGAGTATATCGATCCCTACGTGGAAAAAGACCTGGTCAGCGCCAAGCTGGTCAAGGATATCGCCATTGATGGCGGCAAGGTAACACTCGGCATCACGCTTGGATTCCCGGCCAAGGGCTATTTTGACACCCTGCGTAGCAAGCTCACAGAACTACTCAGCAGCCTGGACGGCGTCAGTGAAGTGGTTGTGAATATCGAGACCAAGATCGCCGCCCACAAGGCACAGAAGGGCGTTGCGCCGATTGAAGGCATCAAGAATGTCATCGCCATCGCCTCCGGTAAGGGCGGTGTGGGTAAATCCACCACCTCCGTCAACCTGGCGCTGGCCCTGTCTGCCGAGGGTGCCAAGGTCGGTATCCTCGATGCCGACATCTACGGCCCCAGTCAGCCACGCATGCTCGGTGTGAGTGGTCGCCCGGAATCAGAAGACGGCAAGACCCTTGAGCCAATTAACAGCTACAACCTGCAGGCCATGTCGATCGGTTTCCTCGTCGATGAAGAGACCCCGATGATCTGGCGTGGCCCGATGGTGACCCAGGCCCTGAACCAGTTGCTCAATGACACCAAGTGGACGGATCTGGATTACCTGATCATCGACCTGCCGCCGGGCACGGGTGATATTCAGCTGACCCTGGCCCAGCGTGTGCCGGTCAGTGGTGCCGTGATCGTCACCACCCCGCAGGACATCGCCCTGCTGGATGCACGCAAGGCATTGAAAATGTTTGAAAAGGTTGAAGTGCCGATACTGGGTATTATCGAAAACATGAGCATCCATATCTGCAGCAAGTGTGGTCATGAAGAGCACATCTTCGGTGAAGGTGGTGGCATGAACATGTCCGAGCAGTACGACGTCGACTTCCTCGGCGCCCTGCCGCTGGATATGGCCATTCGCGTGGATACCGATGGCGGCAAGCCCACCGTAGTGGCCGACCCGGATGGTCGTATTACCCAGATCTACCGTGAGATCGCCCGTCGCGTGTCCGGTAAGATGTCCATGCAGGCCAAGGAATACGCCAGCAAGTTCCCGAATATCGTTATTCAGTAGCTTAGAAACAGCTTAAAAAAAGGGACGTCGCCGGGTTTTGGCGACGTCCCTTTTTTTATGTTCCCCTCCCCCCTTCGGGGGGAGGGTGAGGGAGGGGGGAACAGTGAATGCTTTGCCAAAACATCCCCAATCCTGTCTAATACTGCCAACAAAATGACAGCTTATTCCTAATTAAAGAGCAGCTATGAGCATCAAAGCAGATAAGTGGATTCGCCGCATGGCGGAGCAGCACGGCATGATCGAGCCCTTCGAGCCGGGTCAGGTCAAGGAAAACGAGACAGGTCGCATCGTTTCTTACGGCACCTCGAGCTACGGCTACGATATCCGCTGTGCCGACGAGTTCAAGATCTTCACCAATATCAACTCGACCATTGTCGACCCGAAAAACTTCGATGAAAACAGCTTTGTCGACGTGAAGTCCGATGTCTGCGTGATCCCGCCGAACTCGTTTGCCCTGGCGCGCACCATTGAATACTTTCGCATCCCGCGTAATGTGCTCACCATCTGCCTCGGCAAGTCCACCTATGCGCGTTGCGGCATCATCGTCAACGTCACGCCATTTGAACCGGAGTGGGAAGGGCACGTCACGCTCGAGTTCTCTAACACGACACCACTGCCGGCAAAGATCTATGCCAACGAGGGCGTGGCACAGGTACTGTTCTTCGAGTCGGATGAGGAATGTGAGACCTCGTACAAGGATCGCGCTGGTAAGTACCAGGGGCAGGAAGGGGTTACTTTGCCGAAGACGTGAGACATCAAACCCTCTCGCTTGCTTGAGAGGTGCCCTGACGCCGAAGTCGTAGGGTACTCACAATGAAGCCGTAGGATTCTGTGAGAAAAGGGTGAGGGTGATATTTTATTTAAAAGCCGGGCAATGCCCGGCTTTTTTATTAGCTAAATCTAATGGAGCTTGATTATATAGTCATTTAGCGCAATGCTTTAGATAGCCTCTGGGGAAAGGTAAGTCATTCGTACAATAGGCCGCGGCGGCCTATTACTCAATAGTAACGACGCGGCCTAACAACTGTTATGCCAAGAGAATCTGATTTCATGCCTAAACCCAATGCACCTAAAGCGATGACCTTTAAGTCACCAAAAGAGCTGAGTAAGTGGCTGCAAGCGAACCATGCCACCGAAAGCGAACTTTTGATCAAGATGTTCAAAAAGGGATCTGGGATTCCGAGCGTGAACTGGAACGAAGTCGTGATTGAGTCGCTGTGCTGGGGGTGGATTGACGGTGTCAAGAAGTCGCTCGATGACCAAGCCTACCTTCAACGGATTACTCCGAGAAAAGCTCGAAGCAATTGGTCAAAGAGGAATACCGAACATGTCGATCGCCTGATAACTGAGGGACGGATGAAGGAGCCGGGGCTTGCGCATGTTCGTGCGGCGAAAGAGGACGGTCGTTGGAAAAACGCCTATACCACTAGTGAGATGAAGGTTCCAGCGGACTTTCTAGCCGCTCTTGAGAGCATGCCGAAGGCGAAACAGTTCTATGAGACGCTAACCAAATCCAATCGCTACGCAATTTCTTATGGATTGGAATCTGCAAAGAAACCTGAAACCAGACAGAGGAGGTTTAAAAATTTCATGGATAAGCTAATCCGCAAAGAGAAGCCTGACCTTGGCATCAATAAGGGGAAAAAGGCATAACAAAAAGTTCAAGAGGGATTTCGAGAACACGCATTTTTTTGCAAAGAGCGCGAAAAACCGCCTGTTCTCGAAACCCCTTAACTAAGCGTTATGTGCCTTCACAGTTTATCAGAATCAGTCTCGTAAAATTTCACTGTACAAATATTTTGAATATTGACGCACTTGCATAAGGTAATCCGTCTTTATATTACTAATTGATATTCCGGATGGAGGCAATATGAAAAGCTATACATTAATTTTAACTGCCTACACAGGCGCTGGCCCCGAATTTGGTAGCGAAGAGTGGAAAGCCTATGCAGCAAAATGGGGGAGTTTAATGAAGAGGCAGGAAAGGCGGGTATTCTTAAAGCCGGTCAGGCAATTCAAGATCCGCACACAGCGAGAACCGTCAGAGTTAATGACGGAGCGATAGAAGTTCACGATGGTCCGTTCGCTGAAATTAAGGAAAATATCATTGGGTGGTATCAGATTGAATGTGAAGATATAGAAACCGCGATCGAATGGGCCGCCAAAGTGCCCAATGCAAAATGCGGCTATGGTGCAGTTGAAGTTCGACCCGATATTAATCATGATACGTAGTCACCTTGGATAAGGCGTTTTTTGAAAATGCGCTGAATGACGTCTACCAAAAGGAATGGAGTCGTACACTTGCCTTTCTTGTAAAAAGAACGGGGGATATATCCAAAGCGGAAGATTGTGCACAAGATGCATTCGAGCGTGCCGTCCAGCACTGGCGAAAAGAGGGTTTTCCTGATAGTCCTGGCGCATGGCTTCGAACCGTTGCCTTTCGTCAGTATATCGATCAGGCCAGATCGGCAAGTTCCAGATCCGATGTCTTGAAGCGTCTAAAATTACTTGAAGAAGATCAGCATTGGGATATAGATGAAGTTGATATTGATCAGGAAGAGTTATCGTTATTATTTTACTGCGCTAACGATTCTCTAGACAAGTCCTCACAGGTTATGTTGATGCTCCGTGTATTTGGAGGTTTAACACCGCGAGAAATAGCCTTTACTTTCTCATTGGAAAAAGAAGCGATCCGATCTCGTTTACTGAGAGCGAAACGAAAACTCAGGGAAAAGGGTTTTCCTCCGCTTAGTGAGAAAGCGGTGCGTGAACGCATTCCTCAGATACTTGCCGCTATCTATATCATGTACAATGAGGCTACATTTTCCAGCGTTGAATCGACCAATCATCGTCATGATATGGCCACAATTTCGTTACGTTTGGCCGACAGATTGTCAGTTTTACTACCTTTAGAATCTGAAGTGCATGGGCTTTTGTCTTTGATATTATTTGTTGAGGCGAGAGTCGCGGCAAGATCGGTTGATAGGAAAACGCTGATCCCTCTGCCAGATCAAGATAGAAGTTTGTGGTCAAAAGGCCTGATTTCTCGAGCCAATAAGCATCTCACCATAGCAAGCAAACTATCCGATCCAGGTAAATATATGCTAGAAGCAGCCATTCAAGGGCATCATTGTGATGCTGACAGCATTGAAGAAACCGATTGGAATGCGATACTAAGCTTATATAACCGACTATTACTTATTACATCCGATTGCTATGTCCAACTAAATCGTATTTATGCACTTAGTAAGGTCGTGGGACCTTCCAAGGCATTAACAGAACTTGAGGAATATTACACGATAGGTATTGAGGAAAATTACTTGTACCTCCTTGTGAAAAGCGAACTACATGAACAGTTGGGTCAACGTGATAAAGCCAGAGACCTGCTTAAGCGTGCGATAGATAGAGTAAATAACGAAATAGTTAAAGGTGTGTTATTGGAGAGGCTCAAGAAATGAGCTGTGATGGTCTAGTAAGGAATAAAATATAACAAGCCAATCAAGATCGCACGCAAAAGGCGCGTGCTGGGACCGCCAAACTGCGCCGGCCCCTTATTGCAACGTAATATACACACAAAGAAAAATAATGGAGTAATGTAGATGATCGTAAGATCAAACTTACTACAGCACTTAAATGGAGAAAGGAAATGAACAAGATCATACAGTTTGGTGAAGTTGTTGATGGTTATGACATACCGGTTTTAAACGAGCGCGAAATACGTGCCGCTGCAGGGCTATTGTTTCTAATGATGTTTATCTCGGTGATGAGCGCAGCGTTGATTGCGAACTTTGTCATGCTGAAGTTTGCGGTCATTATATTCCTGACCGATATTATCATCCGCGTGTTTATCAGCCCACGCTATGCACCCACGTTAATTCTTGGACGTTTAATTGTAAGAAATCAGAATCCTGAATATGTTGGTGCTGCACAGAAAAAATTTGCTTGGTATATCGGTATCGTATTGGGTGTGCTTTTTTTTACCTTTACCGTTGTGATGAATTCAGTTAGCCCGATCTCCGGAATTATTTGTTTTACTTGCCTGATCTTCCTGTTTTTTGAAGCTGCCTTTGGTATTTGCCTGGGCTGCTTGTTCTACCCCATGTTTTTCAAAGATAAGGTGCAATACTGCCCGGGTGAAGTTTGTGATGTAAATGACAAACAGGACATACAAAAAACATCTTGGTCACAGATACTCATCATGCTTGGCTTTATTGTGTTTATTATTATAATAGTAAATATATTTCATGAAAGCTTTAGCGAAATTCCTTATGACCTGTTCGGATTGGATGACACAGGCGTATTTAGGGAGTGGAAGTGAAATTAAAGGGGCTGCCAATATTTAATCAAAACCAAGGTATTAAATAATGATTCTCATTTGTCACTGACTCCTTTTATTCCCGACCCATCGGCGATGGGTGAGGTACTCACAATGCACTTACAGGGTTCTGTGAAGTGTAGACAGAATGTGAGAGTGAGTTCTTTATAAGCAAGAATGTCTCGTAAACGAAAGTTTGTGCATAAAAGTGCTGGTATTGCGTTGACCAATTGAATCCGCAGCCAAAAGCGGTCATTTGAAAAAGGGTACTGATCCCTTTCGGTTGTAAATTCGCGTCGACGCAAAGTCAAAGTGCGTCGTTCCGGGCCGCTATAGATATTTTTAGACTCAAAGCTTCCCGGGCCCTGATTATTATCCATTGTTTTGAGTGAGAGCTCTCCGAAGTCAAAATCCGTACCTATTATTCTTCTCCTTCCATGTGGCAGTGATGTTTGGGGGGCATAAATACTATTAGATATTCGCAATCAAGAATCGACCGCTACGCGGAAAATCAGGGCCGTTCGTCTTGACCGGAATCTCGCAAGTGCCAAAGCTATACCGTGTATTATTAATAACCAATAATTAATATGGTTATTGTGTTCTGATAATATATTTGACTAATTAGTCAAATATATTATGATTGAAAAACATTGAATACACTATGGGAATATATATGGGGCGTTCACCCACCAACACAAAAGCCAAGCTTATTCAGACCGCGAATGACCTGATCTGGAAAAACAGCTATGGCTCTGTGAGCGTCGATGACATATGTACCTCCTCTGGAGTAAATAAGGGAAGCTTTTACTACTACTTTCCATCTAAAGTGGATCTGGCTATTGCTACCATGGAAGAGGCTTATCAAAGTTTTGAGCCAGAAATGGAAAAGGTATTTTCTGCAAGTGTTTCAGCAGCTGAACGTTTTGAGCGTCTGGCGGCTTTTGTCTATGAGAAGCAACTAGAAACATATAACAAATATGGACGTGTTTGTGGTTGCCCTTTTGCCTCGTTGGGTTCTGAGATGGCAGGAAAAGAGGAGGCTATACGAGAAAAAGTTGACGAAATTTTTCGTCGACAGGAGCAACTTCTCACAAGAACCATACAAGAGATGGCGGATGCCGGTCAGTTACCGCTGGAAACAGACTTCGCTGCCAAAGCTTCAGAGATCCATACGTTTATTATGGGGCAAGTTATGATGGCACGCATTCAAAATGATTTAACGAGCCTGAAGGATGATGTAAGAACCGGTTTATTTCGCATCCTCAATATAGAAGAGCAAGTAACTATAGAGCCTCCAGAATGATACGAGTTTCCCAAGGTAGTAGTAAGTTAATCACTAAGTTGCCAACTAAAAGTACGGATAAGCGATTGGAGCTATTCTGATGACAAAGACATTAAAGGGAGCCTCTTTCATAGGTGCAGCAATAACTATTGTTGTACTGGGAGTGGTTGGTGTCGTTCTAATTTTACAGGGTGTATCTGCATCAGAAACCAAATCTAATGCAAATGCAGAACAGCAGGCTATGCCTGTTGAAGTCGCGATTATCGAAGAACAAGCCATACGACTATGGAAGGATTTTTCAGGACATCTGACAGCCGTGGATTATGTCGAAATACGACCTCAGGTAACAGGCCTCATTACGGATGTGAAATTTGAAGATGGGCAGCTCGTCAGCAAGGGTGACATTTTATATATTATCGACCCTCGTCCACTTAAGGCAGCTGTTGATAAGGCAGAGGCAGAATTGATGGTTGCTCGTAACCGGTATACTTTAGCGGATAAAGAATACAAAAGGGCAAAAGACCTGATCAAGACAAATGTGATTTCGCAACGAATCTATGACGAGCGCATGAACACTAAATTGGTGTCCGAAGCGACAGTGAAGAGTGCTGCGGCACAATTATCAGAAGCAGAAATTAACCTGGGTCATGCTTACGTAAGGGCGCCTGTATCTGGTCGCGTCAGTCGCGCTGAAATAACTGAAGGTAACCTGGTTTCTGCAGGCCCCAATGCGCCTTTACTTACTGCGATTGTATCAAGTAAAAATATCTACGCAGACTTTGAGGTTGATGAGCAGACTTACCTGCGTTATGTACATGCTATTTCTCCGTCCAGGCAAAAGACGGCGAATAAAATTCCTGTAGAGCTTCGTTTGCAGAGTGATGAATTGATGTATCGAGGTAAAATTCATGCATTTGATAACAGAATAGACCGCTCATCAGGCACAATTCGTGCCCGTGCTATTTTCGATAATCCAGAAAATAAATTATTACCCGGCATGTACGTGCGCCTGAGGCTGGGGAGTGCTACTGAAGAAAACAGGATTTTAGTAAGTGAACGTGCTATTGGTACGGATCAGAATCGTAAATTCGTTTATGTCGTTAATGCTGAGAATAAAACGACTTATCGTGAAGTGCAGCTTGGCGACAGTATCGATGGAGATCGAATAGTACGCTCTGGCCTGACAGTTGGGGACAAGGTAATTATACGTGGGCTGATGAGAATAAGACCTAATATGCTTGTTGAACCAAAAGTGTCTATAACGGCAAAGAAGGCTGCAGCCAAGTCCTGATTTACTAATTACAAAAACCAGCAGAGGATATGGTTTGGTGCCTATCTGTAGCAGGTTCATTTCCTAGGGTGAATTGTGAGTTTTTCAAGTCATTTTATTGACAGGCCAATTTCAGCGAGTGTGATCTCGTTATTGATATTTGTATTTGGTTTTGTCGCAATGTTTCAGTTGCCGATTGCGGAATATCCGGAAGTGGCACCACCTTCAGTGATCGTCAATGCCTCATTCCCTGGCGCAAGTCCGTCTGTTATTTCAGAAACTGTAGCGACGCCTTTAGAAGAACAGATTAACGGTGTAGAGAATATACTCTATATGAATTCCTTGGCATCGGCGGATGGAAAACTGACACTGACAGTCACCTTTGCTATCGGCACCGATCCGGACTTATCACAACAATTAGTACAAAACCGTGTTTCGCAAGCACTACCAAGATTACCCGAGATCACTCGCCAACTTGGCGTTACCGTTGCAAAGAGCTCGCCTGACTTAACGATGGTAGTGCATTTACGCTCTCCCAATGAACGTTATGACATGCTTTACCTGCGTAACTACGGGACCTTACATGTACGCGATCAACTGGCACAAATCCCCGGGATTGGACAGGTCAGGTTATTTGGTTCGGGTGATTATGCAATGCGTATCTGGCTCAATCCCGACAAGGTTGCCGAACGGGGGATGACGCCAGGCGAAGTCGTTAACGCGATTCGTGGGCAAAATATCCAGGTGGCTGCAGGAGTGATTGGCGGTCCACCTTATAAAGACAATATAGAGTTGCAGCTGCCCATCAATATTCAGGGACGCTTACGCAGTGTGGAAGAGTTCGAGCAAATTCTTGTCAAGCGGGATAATAATGGAACTGTGACGCGACTCGTTGATGTTGCCCGTATTGAACTGGATGCGCAGAGTTACGGACTGCGTTCTTTACTGGACAACAAACCCGCTGTTGCCATTCCTGTTTTCGCAGCCCCTGGCGCTAATGCACTTGATATTTCGGATAATGTGCGCAAAACCATGAAGAGGCTAAAAAAGAATTTCCCGGAAGACATGGACTACAGCATTGTCTACGACCCTACTGTTTTTGTCCGCAGTTCTATCAAGTCTGTCGTCGTGACTTTACTGGAAGCGATTGCCCTGGTCGTGTTGGTCGTCATAATCTTCCTGCAAACATGGCGAGCGTCAATTATTCCCCTGCTTGCTGTGCCGGTCTCAATTATAGGCACATTTGCATTTATGTATTTTCTCGGGTTTTCAATTAATGTCTTGTCATTATTTGGTTTGATATTGGCGGTAGGTATTGTTGTTGATGACGCAATCGTGGTGGTAGAAAATGTAGAACGAAATATCCGGCACGGAAAAACGCCGCGCGATGCGACTGTGCAAGCGATGAAAGAAGTGACGAGCCCGATTATTGCAACGTCATTAGTAGTGGCGAGTGTATTTATTCCTATCGCCTTTATCAGTGGCCTGTCTGGGATGTTTTATAAGCAGTTTGCATTAACAATTGTTATTGCCACCTTTATATCAACCTTGAATTCACTGACACTAAGCCCAGCTCTGTGTGCATTGTTGTTACGCTCGTCAGATGCCCCGAAAGATAAAGTATCCAAAGTTATGCAATATCTGTTTGGTTGGTTATTTAATCTATTCAATAAGGCATTTGATAAAAGCCAGCACAGTTATACGAAACGCGTTCATGTATTTGCCACCCGTAAATTCATAATGATGGTAATCTTTACTGTCCTTGTTGGCTTTACCGCGTATAGCTTTAAATTAGTACCACCCGGATTTATACCTGCACAGGACAAACAGTACCTGATCAGTTTTGCCCAATTACCAACAGGTGCAACGCTGGAGCGTACTGAAAAAGTGATGCGGCAAATAGCGGATGCTGCCCTCGCGGAAGAAGGTGTTGTGAGCGCGGTACAATTTCCGGGCTTATCCGTTAATGGATTTGTTAATTCGGCAAGCGCCGGTATCGTATTTGTTACCTTAGAGGACTTCGACAAACGAAAAGAACCAAGACTAAGTGCAGGTGCCATAGCAGGGCGATTGCAACAAAAATACGGCGCTATTGAAGAGGCATTCATTGCTATATTTCCGCCGCCGCCGGTGCGAGGCCTGGGTACAACAGGAGGTTTTAAATTACAGATACTGGATCAGGCTGACCAGGGTTATAAGGCCCTGGATGATGTGGTTAATCAGGTTAAGAAAAAGGCGTCTACTGATCCTGCATTGACGCGTGTTTATTCTAATTACAATGTCAATGTGCCACAGTTATTCGCTAACCTTGATCGCACCAAGGCTGTACAACTCGGTATTCCTGTTGAAGAAGTGTTTCGTACAATGCAGATTTATCTTGGGTCTTTATATGTTAATGACTTCAATCAATTTGGCCGCACCTATCAAGTCATTGCGCAGGCCGATAAAGAGTTTCGTTCTACACCGCAAGATATTCTACGCCTGCAAACACGTAATAACGAAGGTCAAATGGTTCCATTGGGCTCAGTTATAAAGGTAGAAGAAGCATTTGGGCCTGAGGTCGCGATGCATTATAACACCTACCGTTCAGCTGATTTGAACGGCAATGCTGCCCCCGGCTTTTCTTCCGGCGAGGCGCAACAAGCGATTGTGAAAATACTTAATGATACCTTGCCAGCGGGAATGAGCTACGAATGGACTGAATTGACTTATCAACAAATTTTGGCTGGTAATACAGCAATATACATATTCCCATTATGTCTGTTTCTGGTTTTCCTCGTGCTTGCTGCGCAGTATGAAAGCCTTGCCTTGCCACTGGCCGTTATCCTGATTGTCCCGATGAGTATCTTATCGGCTATTGTAGGCGTCTACATTTCAGGTGGGGATAATAATATTTTTACACAAATAAGTTTATTCCTATTGGCAGGTTTGGCCTCTAAAAATGCAATCCTTATCGTTGAGTTTGCTCGTGACCTGGAGCGTTTGGGACGTACAACAATAGACGCCGCTGTTGAGGCTTCACGTCTGCGCTTACGCCCCATTCTGATGACGTCTTTTGCATTTATCATGGGCGTGTTGCCCTTGGTAATCACTCAGGGTGCTGGGTCAGAAATGCGTCAAGCCATTGGTGTGGCAGTTTTTTCCGGTATGCTTGGCGTAACCTTTTTTGGTTTGATATTCACCCCTGTGTTTTATGTGGTGTTCAGAAGGCTTGAAATTGCCTTTAGTAAAGGAGAGAAGACAAGCAATCTGTAAAATTAGTAATACCCAGCCTATATTATAAGCACCATCCGGGTTCGATGATTTGCGCTTGGAAAATTGTTAGGCAAGTAATCGTTGCCTAAGAATAAAAGGGGTCGGTGACAAATGATTATGATAATGATTCGTATTTGTCACCGACCCCTTTCTTGATATAAGGACCGTGCTGGCAAGTACCAGGGTCAGGAAGGCGTTACTCTGCCGAAGACCTGATCTCATCGACCCTCTCCCTTGACGGGAGAGGGCCAGGGTGAGGGTGATATTTTATTTAAAAGCCGGGCATTGCCCGGCTTTTTTTATTAGCTAAATCTAATGGAGCTTGATTATATAGTCATTTAGCGCAATGCTTTAGATAGCCTCTGGGGAGAGGTAAGTCATTCGTACAATAGGCCGCGGCGGCCTATTACTCAATAATAACGCCGCAACCTAACATACTGTTATGTTTAAAAGGAAAAAATGGTGGAAATAATTATCATAAGACATGGAAGGCCAGTAATTGAAACATCACGGGCAATTTCAGCTAGCGATTTTAACAAGTGGGTACAGGCATATGATCAGGCGACTATAGATCAAGAGTATCAACCATCAAGTGAAACCATAAATATAGCCTCCCGCTGTACAAAAATAGTCTGTAGCCATTTACCTCGCTCCATTGAATCTGCCAAGGCATTAAAAAAGACCCCTGATACAACGGAGTTTCTATTCAGGGAAGCCGAGATTCCAAGCGGAAGATGGACATATCCAAAATTTAAACCAAAAACATGGGCGATTATTTTTAGGGTTCTTCAACTATTCGGTTACAGTGCAAATGCGGAATCACTTTCAGAGATAAAAAATCGTGCACTGACTTGCGCTAATCAGCTCATTACATATGCAGAGCAACATGGTTCAGTTCTGTTCGTCGGTCACGGGACACTAAATTGGTTTATTCATAAACAGTTGATATCCATGGGGTGGCATGGGCCAACTAAAGCAAATAGTAAGCATTGGGGTTATGGGATATACCAATACAATCAAACATAACAAGTGCATTAATTCGTTTGCTTTGCTCTCTTGGACAACCAAAAGCCGTGCTCTGCACGTTTTTGGCTGCCAATTATGCTAATCGTTAGGTGACACGATGTTTGAAAGGAGTGCGTCAGATGATGGTTTTAAAACATGCCCAATCTGCAATTCTAAGGATGGGTTGGTAATTCGCTGGTACCCAGATCTTGATTATCATGTTCATGAATATACAGAAGTTGGATGTACTACATGTAATGTACTATTTCGTGGAGAAGAAGATAGGTATGCAGTTTCTGACTGGAATAGATATGTAATATCAGAGAACGAGAAGAAAGGAATTACAGAGTCACATGCAGACTTATATAGACTTCTACATGAGCACTATATAAATGAGAGAAATGAGAAGGATTCGAGACGAAAAATAGATGATTATTTAAAGGCGCATATTGCATCAACATGCCCTTTTAAAAAAAGTGATAGATTTAAAATACGTACTCGCCAAAACGGAATATGGTCTGTTGAATCAGTATATGCAGTATATGATTATACTAAGGGGCCATTTTGGATCATTAAAGCAATAAATGTTTTAAAAAGTGGCCGGATCGGGGATATTAGGAGAGAGATATGGCAGCGTGATCAACATTTGTTGACACCTCTTAAGCCATTTTGGAAACCATATAAGTGGAGTCAAGTAGTTAAAGGTGATACATGCCTATACAAAAGTAATACTGGTGAAATCGTCAATGTAGATCGCTTCTCGCGAGAAATAGAAATAGAAATAAATGAGAAAATAATAAACTTGAGTAGAATTAGCGATTTAATGGTACCAATATCAAGAGTTGAATAAGATGTCACCTAACAAATTATATGGACTCCCTCCCGAGTCAAGTGATCAATAATAAATAATCATTGCTGATCTCCTATCTGTACTGACACACGCAATAGATGAAGGCAGGATCAATAACTGGGGCCAGAGCACACTTAGAATCTCTAACGAGCTTCATTAAGTACTTTCTTGACCAAAGAACCCTTGCAGGTTTCACCATAGAACCTTCGCAGGTTACACCATAGAGCCTTGCAGGTTCATTATGGATACCCTATTCCTCCGGAGTCAGGGCAATTATGGATACCTTACCCATCTATGAAGGGTCAAGGCAATTATGCTGTCTTGCAGAACCCTTCGGGTCCAGGCAACTCATGATATTCGTTCTGGTCACAGTTTTCTTTAATATAGGGGTGAGGTTAATATAAGTCACCATGACAACCCGAATCGGCCTGATCAGTGATGTCCATGCCACGCCTGCTCCGGTGGCGGAGGCCCTGTCTCTGTTTGGCCTGCAGGGGATCGAGCAGGTCTTCTGCTTGGGGGATATCGCCGGTTACGGTGAGGCACTCGAACCGACCGTCGCCTTGTTAGAGGAGAGCGGCTGCCTGTCTATCCTCGGCAACCATGACCAGTGGTTTCTTGAAGACCATGCCGACAGTCCCCTGGCCGATTTCTTCCAGGCCTTGCCGACCTCAAGGCAACTGACGATTGAAGGCGTGTCGGTTTATATGGTGCACGCCAGCCCACCGGATTCCTGTATCGACGGCATTCGTTTACTCGACCAGCAGGGCGAGAAGATCCTCGTGCAACAACTCGCCTGGGCAGGGGAGTTGGAGGGTTTTCAACATGATGTGTTGATCGTCGGCCACACGCACCAGGTCTTTGCCGAGCCCATGGCCAACACGCTGGTGATTAACCCCGGCAGCACCGTCTTCAACCATAGCTGTGCCATCCTAAGCTTGCCCGACTGCAGCGTGGAATGGTTAGCCTTATCCGGCGAGGAGATACAGCGCAGCTGGAACTGGAGTGGCGGTATGCCCGGCACGCCCTAACAGAAATAAAAGCGGTCGGTGACCAATGGGCATGATCCTGATTGGTCACCGGCCCTTATTCCTATAATGCCGTTAAGAAGCGGGGAAGACAGCTGTAGCTATCGGGTGATATGTCGGCATTCGTACAGGTGCCGGCTTCTTTCTTCGCGTATTCTGAAATCAGGCAGCTCCGGGGTACCCACGTTCTCGCGTCTGCGTATTATTCGCACCAGCACCATATCCGGTTTAAGCACTCTTGATGCGGCAGACCAATCTATCCGCAATTGGATTGGGCGATTATTTCTGGGCAAACTTATATCGCCTATAACATCGTCAAGTGACAGGTGGGCGGTCTGATTGGGCTCTATGATGTTATCGGGGCCGAGTACGTCATTATTAAAAGTCGGTAGTCCACTGATGGCGGTATCGTAAAGCGTTGCCCCCTGGGCATCGAAGAATTGCATGCGGTCAATGCTGATATTACCGTTCGCATAGTTTCTAAACACATAGTTGGCGCGGTGTGCCTCAGTGCCGTTGGCGGCGTTTGCATCGCTCCCCGGCAGGCGGTTGAGTTGGTTACCACCACACACTACGGTACCGCTACGGGCCTTGTCATCTTTGTCGGCATGACCGGCCAGGCTCAAGGCAGGCATGCTTAGTAAGATAGCAGATACGGCGGTGATCAGGGTTTTATTCAATACATTAGATGTGTTCATTGTAGTCCCCCTTGCGAATTGAGTTATTCCACTAGACGTACACAGATTAATGATTGAACGGTGCGATTAATTTGATCTCTGTCAATATTTTTGCCGGGCAAATAAAAATCAAAAGCTATTGTTATGCTTGCAAATTCTCGGTTGAGCAGGCCGTTTAAAGCCTTGGGAACACGTCGGGAAGGTTAGTCATTGCTGATATACGCGGCAAGGGGACGGAGGGATGAACGTCCATCCACTCCGCCCGTTTGGCTTACTGCCGCCGGTTACTGTTAGTCGTCGAGGCGTTTTACAACAATTTGCGCAACCGGGTTACGCCAGTCATTGTCAGCGGCGTTGAGATCGCCAATACCGTGAATGCCCGCATGGATGTGCACGTAGCCTTCACCATCTACCTCGGGTGAGTAGCCCTCGCCACTACAAATGGTGTCGGGGCCGGGGATGGAAACACAGAGTTCGTCATTCGGTTCGCTGCCGGCATCGTAGGCAGGCGAGGTGTAGGTCACGCTGCGCTTGCCCTTGGGTAGTTTGACACCATTGAGGGCAAAGAAGCCGTCGTTGGTGGGCAGGAGCATGGCGACAAGGCTAAGACGCCTGGCGCGTTCACCATCGAGGGTCAGGGTGACGGACTGACCCGGGCCGAGCAGACCCTCCGAATGGGTGATGGCGGTTACATTGCTGCGCGTCGAGAGTTCGGCCGCTAACGGTGCGATATTTCCACCTTCTGCGATCATTGCCAGATTATCGCTGGCGGGTGTGCCGAGGGTGAACAGGTTGATCCCCCCTCTATGTGTGGCCGTCAGGATCGGGGTAAAGTTCTGGCCCCGGGTAATATTGGTAATCGTGACACTGTATAACGTGTCCTCATCAGCGGCCTGTACGAGTGGTGCAGTGACAATCAGCGTTGAGGCGAGTAGTAATGGGCTGACAAATGAAAGGGACTTTTTCATGGTATATCTCCTTATACGTTGTTATATCCAGATTAAAGAACAGCCTGTGGGCACGCTTATAGCGGGCGTGTATTAACACAGAGAAAATATATAGACAGAGTCTAGGGACGTTCGTTCAGCAAAGACGAAAGAAATGTTTCCAAGCGGGTTATGGCGTGGCGTCTTTCAGGTTTTCTATCCATATAGCAAGGATGATCATGGCAAGGGGAGAGGTTGAGGTAACCGCTATCACAGTGGGGTAGAAGGGGCTGGCGACATTTGTTTTTTATCTCCCTGTTGTGACGAAAAGCATAACACCCCGATATTATAGAGCCAAGGTTCCCGTCAGAATGAGATGTCACTAAACTGCCGTGCCGGGTTCATCATCTTGTCATAATCCTTACCGAAAATGTACTTCATCTACTGATGAGAAGGAGTGTACAGGATGAATACACAGACAGAAGTCAACCAGGAAAATATTAAAAAGACCCTCGGCAAGCTGGAGTGGCTATTGGCACGCTCGGAACAGGCAAACCGCCGTTATTCCCGTGCGCAGATGGAGGCCTTTGCCATCCTGCGGGATAGCTTCAAAGAGCGTCTGGATAACAGCGATGTCAGGGGTGCAGGTGTTCACAGGGAGAGGAGAGACGAGACATGTCACGCATAAATGATTATTACGATGAAGCCTTTCCGGAAGACATGGAGCAGCTGGCGAAAAATCTTGACAGGAAAGAGACGTCTGGAAAAAAGCGCCTTAAGGCACGTCGCAAGATTGAAGATATTCGCGAACAGCGACGATTGAAACGGCAACTGGATTTTTATGGAACAGATGGCTGATCATGTCCATGGCGAATAATCATTACACCATACTGGTCGTTGACGATGTGGAAGAAATTGCCGAGCTGGTTGCCCGGGTACTGAAAACGGCAGGTTACCAGACGCTGATCGCCAATGATGCGAAAACGGCACTGGGGTTTATGGAACAGCAGCTCATAGACCTGGCTGTAGTGGATATTAATATGCCGCTGATCAATGGCATTCACCTGCTCAGGCAGATGCGTCAACGAGCAGAGACAGAACGTATCCCGGTTATTATGCTGACCGCATTGAGCGACAGTGATACAACGCTGGAGTGTTTACGCAGTGGGGCCTGTGGTTATATCACCAAGCCCTTTAATATGAAGGGCCTGCTCGGTCAGGTGGATCACTGCATCGCCAGGCCTGCCTAGTCGTTGACGACATCCATTTCCATTTCGGCATCCTTGCGTGGTTGGATACATTCTTTCGGACCGAGGTCGTACAAAGGCACTTTTCAAACGGCTTCTTTGGTGGCATGGAGTTCCTGGGCAAACTCAGGCGGGCTGGGTAAATTCAGATGGCCAGATTTGGCATCGGCAAGAATTTTATTAATCATTTCGGTATCGATTCGTTTCATATGCCATTCCCGGGATGGGCGACACTACTTGTACTTATCGATATCCTTCCAGCGAACATTCACCGGGCTGGCCAGCCAGTCTTTGAGACGACTGTAAAAACCACGGTGCATCCGGTTCTGTTCGGTTTCTGCTTGCGTCTCATCCGGGATGACTTGCTCTTCATTGAGCGCATCACTGCCCAGGTCATAGATCTTACTTTCATCACCCATCTCGATGATCTCAAAGACAATGGGCATCTCTTCAATCGGCCTGCCTGCCAGGAGGTGCTGGCGATTCTTTTGCAGGGAGGCCTTAACTTCTCGCATCTCTTCGCAGGTGGACGCAGGCAGGCCTTCCGTTTTCAGCAGGCTGTCAACATACGTCTCCATAATGTCGATTTCATTCTTGATACGTTGCCGACAGTGTTTCTCCTTGCCTTCCAGTTCAGTGATTTTGTCAGTAATGCTCGATTCGGGTATCGGCAGGCTGAAGGGGGCCGTGTTGATACCGCGTTTACGCAACAGTAGCCTGACAACGACCGCAGTCTGTGACTTGCGGCGAAAGGTATTCAGGCGACTGTGAATGTCTTTGTGTATATTGCCGAGTTTTCCGGCATCAACATCGTCTTCGATAAGCAATGTTTCACCCTGGGCAACTAGGTCCATGACACTATGCAGGGCTGTGTTGATATAGGAGTCCAGGTGTGTGAGGGCGCTTTTTAGCTTGTCTGTCGGCAGGTGCTTGATGCTCTTGCTGATGATCTCAAAGGTTTTTATGTGCCCTTGCGAGAGCTGGCTTGTTTCCTGGCCCAGTATCAGCATGCTTTCCAGGCCGCTTTGCAGGCGAGTAATGGCCAGGCTGATCTTGACGACCTTCTCCAGCGCAGAACGCTGTTCGGTGATCAGGGCCAGCTTATTGGCTGAACTAGCAGCTTTGTTATCATCCATACGGGTTATTATTTTATCTGTGCTTGTTGTTCAGAGTTTAATTACAGCCTGATTTCACTCAATTGCAAGTATTTTATAGCGGATAACCGTATCACCTTGCATCTGGCATTGAAATCGCTGGCGGACCGGGACGTTTTCCTTCGTCGTATAGCGAATCAGGCCATCAATGCTGTTGTTGCCGACAGGGGGTTGAGCCTCTGGTGAACGACTGATGCTGGCATTCTCGGGAATTTCACCCGACTCCAGCAGGGCCTTATTACAGTACAGGTAGGGACAGGCCATAGCGGCATGTTCATCTCGTGGCTGTTCACAATTCACCACGCTAAAGATATTGTTTTTCAGCTTGAGTCCGGGTTGCGACGTCACCTGGTAAAGTCGCAGGCTAAACCAGCTGATGAGAATGAGCAGCGCAATACCAATAATAGTGCCAAGAGTCTTATGCACGCCTAAGGTCCTTCAATTTTCTGGATGAGCATGGTGTAAACCGTGTCTTTTTTATGGCGTTCGATTTTTACCGGCAAGTAACCCAGTGACGGGGCGCACCAGATAAATATCTTGCGATTTTTCTTGCCGACACGAATACGCTGCAGCTTGATGGTCTCAAGTTTACCCAGCACGGTATCGAGCAAGACCTTGCCTTCTGATACGAAGCGATAGGTTTTAAGTCGGCCACCATCGGCAATCTGGTATTCAGGTGCGGTATTGCCCTGTTGCAGGTCGTGCATGAGGGCCAGCATGTAACCGAATTTATCCTGCGTGCCGGTCGGGATATCCATGCCCCAGGGTTTGTCGCCAATGCGATTGGTGACGCGCTGATGCTGCCAGTCAAACTGGAGCCTTGTGGTGCGCGAGTTATCACTACTATCGAGGTATTCGTAATGTTGTGGCTGGACGCGGTTATTGTTGAGCAGCCAATGACTGCGTTCGGTGACTTCGCCCGGTTTTAACAAGGCGGCCAGCCCGGTGGTATGCATGCGTGCCTCGAACAGGTAGCCATCGCCGGTTTTACTGAGTTGGTGTATACGTTCGCCGATCTTGCTGTCATTGCGACTGACCTCATACTGCGCGGTGAACGGGCGGGTAATCGTCTCGGCGTGAAGGAGGCCGGGGAGGCACAGGCTAAACCCCGCAAGCAGCAGGCTAATCGGCCGAATCAGCAGGGATGTCCGCAAAGTCGATGCCGCTTGTCGGTAGAGGTTTATCATCAAGTAAGACTTTATCATATTGCATCTTCAGGCGACCCTCGGCAAACCAGCGAATCGCTTGTGGAAATATCCGGTGCTCCTGTTCCAGTACCCGTGCAGCGAGGTCGTCCGGGCTGTCACCTGCCCGTACCGGCACACGTGCCTGGAGTACCCGTGGGCCGCCATCCACCTCGGTGGTGACAAAGTGCACCGTGGCACCGTGTTCTTGGACACCATCTTGCAGGGCGCGTTCATGTGTATTCAGGCCGGGGAAATGTGGCAGCAGGGCCGGGTGGATGTTGAGCATGCGGCCAAGGTAGTGTTCGACAAACGCGTGGCTGAGGATACGCATGAAACCGGCGAGTATGACCAGCGCCGGCTCGTGGGCATCTATGGCCGCCTGCAGGGCACGGTCAAAGTCTTCCCGGCTCGGGTAGTCACGGTGGTTGACCACCTCGGTATGGATGCCCGCGGCCTTCGCACGTTGTAGCCCGTGGGCCTCGGCCTGGTTGCTGATGACGGCGCGGATGTCGATAGGCAGGTCGCCGGCCTGCACGCCATCAATGATGGATTGCAGGTTACTGCCACTGCCCGAGATCAGGATAACCACCGGCATGGCGTTAGGCGCAGGGGGAGTACTCACGTTTAGTAGAGCACGACCTGTGGGCTGTTACCTTCGGCGGCAACGATCTCGCCAATGCGGCCGGCCTGTTCACCGCTGTCATTCAGAATTTCCAGGGCCTTGTCGGCATCGGCAGCGGTGACACACACGACCATGCCAATGCCGCAGTTAAAGGTGCGATACATCTCGCTGTCTTCGACATTGCCGTGTTGCTGCAGCCAGTCGAACACGGCCGGGCGTTGCCAGCTCGAGGTATCGATACGGGCGACGGCATTGTCCGGCAGCACGCGCGGCAGGTTTTCGGTCAAACCGCCACCGGTAATGTGGGCCATGGCGTGTACATCCACCAGGCGACACAACTCCAGCAAGGGTTTCACATACAGGCGGGTCGGGGCCAGCAGGGTCTGGCCAAGTGTGCTGTCACCGAAATCATCACTGAGTTTGGCGCCGCTGACCTCGATGATCTTGCGGATCAGCGAATAACCGTTTGAATGCGGGCCACTCGATTCCAGGCCAATCAGGACATCGCCGGTGGTGACCTTGCTGCCATCAATAATGGCCGCGCGCTCCACCGCACCAACGCAGAAGCCGGCCAGGTCGTAGTCACCCTCATGGTACATGCCGGGCATTTCGGCGGTCTCGCCACCGATCAGGGCACAGCCGGCCAGTTCACAGCCACGACCAATACCTTTAATAACGTCCGTGGCCGTGTCGAGGTCGAGCTTACCGGTGGCAAAGTAGTCGAGGAAGAACAACGGTTCGGCACCCTGCACGATCAGGTCATTGGCGCACATGGCGACGAGGTCGATGCCGATAGTGTCATGCAGGCCGAGGTCGATGGCCAGTCTCAGCTTGGTGCCGACCCCGTCGGTGCCGGAGACCAGTACCGGGTCAGTGTAATTTTTCGGGATCTCGAACAGGGCGCCAAAACCCCCCAGGCCGTCAAGCATGCCACTGCGCCGGGTGGCGGCGGCAATCGGCTTGATACGCTCGATCAGGGCATTGCCCGCATCGATGTCAACACCTGCATCGCGGTAACTCAGCGATGAAGAAGGCGGTTGGTCGTTTTGGCTCACGTGTATGGCTCCGGCTGGAAGAAATCAGGGCGCTAATGGTATCGGGGCACCCCGCCTTGTGCAAACAAAGCAGACGATTTTGCCTTGCAGGGGGGGCAGATGGGTATAATCAGGACAGGAAAATGGCCATCACCGGGTGGTGGTGCCGAAATCGAGGATGTTGAAACGTGCGAGCGTTGATTTTACTGGTGTTATTGGGGATCGGTGCATGTCCGCTGTGGGCGGTCGAGGTCACCGACCTCTATGAAACCGAATTGCTGGTGAGCGGACAGGGCCGTACCGAGCGCCATAATGCGGTGCGTCAGGCCCTCGCCGAGGTCATTATAAAAGTATCGGGCAATGAACAAGCGGCCCTGCTACCCGGGGTTCCGGGTTTGCTGGATCAGAGTCTGCAACTCCTTCAACAGTACCGCTACCGCAACGAGGCACCGGCGGCCAGCAGTCCGGACGGGGCGCCCCAGCAATGGTTATGGATGCGCTTTAACCAACAGGGACTGGATAAGGCCCTGAGAGCGATCAATATCCCCGTCTGGGGACGGACACGGCCGAGTACCGTGTTATGGCTGGTCGTTGACGAGGGTGGGCAACGTCGCCTGCTGGGGGGCAGTGATGAATCCGAGTTGTTGGCAGGATTACGAGACAGTGCCCGTCGACGTGGGATCCCGCTGGTGTTGCCGCTGTTGGACCTTGAAGACCAGCAGCGATTGAAGGCCACCGATGTATGGATTAACTTTCAGGAGACCATCCGCGCCGCCTCGCAACGTTATGCCCCGGAGGCCATCCTTGTCGGCCGTTTGTTGGAACTGGACGGGGGACGCTGGCAGGCGCGCTGGAGCCTGAACCTGGCCGGGCAGGTTTATGACTGGTCACACACGGGTTTGCTGGAAACGGCCCTGAATATGGGCGTCGAAGGGACCGCCTCAACACTGGCGGCGCGTTTTGTCCGCCAGCCACTGGCGAATAACCAGTCCGGCGTGTTGCGCATCCGCTTGCGGGATATTCGTAACCTGGCCGATTTTGCCCGCAGTGAGCGCTACCTGCGCGGCCTTAGTGGCGTGACCGATGTCCAGGCCGGGCAGATTGATGCCGAGCAGGTGCTTTTTACCATCAAGACACGTGGTGACCGCCAGGGCCTGCTGGATGCGGTGCGCCTCAGCAGTCAGCCGGTTTTACAGCTGGCTGAGACGGCTGGGGAGCAGAGACCCGCACCGCCCGCAGCGGTCACCGATGCCGCCGACATCGTCTTTCGGCTTTTACCCTGAACACAGTCGTTACGGATAAAAATGAAGCATTATGGGGAGACTAGACGTGACTGATAATCGTACCTGGCTGGTGCTGGCCCTGCTCAGCGGGGGCGGGGTCCTGCTTTACCTGTTGGCACCGGTATTGACCCCCTTCCTGCTGGCGGCGCTGCTGTCTTATATCTGTGACCCCCTGGTCGACCGGATGGAGGCCAGAAAATTCTCGCGAACCCTGGCGGTGAGTGTGGTGTTTATCAGCCTGAGCCTGTTGCTCCTGTTATTGCTGCTGATACTGGTGCCCTTGATCGAAAAACAAATGGGCACCTTTATCTCACGCCTGCCCGCATATATCGATTGGTTACAGGCTACGGTCCTGCCTTGGGTGCAGGCGCGCCTTGGCCTGGAGACCGTACCGGATATCAGTGCACTCAAGCAGGCCTTGCAGGCGCACTGGCAACAGGCCGGGGGTCTGGCGGTGAGTGTCCTGACCTCCATCAGCCAGTCCGGTGCCACCCTGTTTGCACTACTGGCGAATATCGTCCTGGTGCCACTGGTGACCTTTTATATGCTGCGCGACTGGGACGTGATGATGGCGCGGATACGCGAGTTGTTACCACGCTCCATCGAACCCCTGTTGGTAAAACTTGCGACGGAGTCGGATGACGTCCTCGGTGCCTTTATGCGTGGCCAGTTACTCGTCATGTTGAGTCTCAGCGTAGTTTACTCGGTAGGTTTATTGCTGATGGGGCTCGACTATGCGGTGCTTATCGGCCTCATCGCGGGTCTGGTGAGTTTCGTGCCCTATCTGGGCATGATCATCGGTGTCTTGCTGGCGGTGGCCGCGGGCCTGTTCCAGTTTCAGGATATTGTTGCCCTCTGGCCACTGCTCGTCGTATTCGGTGTCGGCCAGTTGCTGGAAAGTTTTGTGCTGACGCCGTTGCTGGTCGGTGACAAGATTGGCCTGCACCCGGTGGCCGTGATCTTTGCCATCGCTGCCTTTGGTCAGTTATTCGGTTTCTTTGGCATCCTGCTCGCCTTGCCGGTGGCGGCCGTGATCGTGGTGATTATCCGTCATGCCCATGACAGTTATCGTCGCAGTGAGCTCTACGGCGCGACAAACCAGGGCGAAACGGACAATGGCCAATGTGGTGATGGTTGCTAACGTAGCCTCAATACTTTTTCTATGCCTGCTCAATTACCCCTGCACATCGGCCTGCGTGACAGCGCAACCTTTGACAATTTTTATCCCGCCGATAACGAACAGGTACTGGCGCAGTTGCAACAGTGCGCGCGACTGGAGGGCGAAGGTTTTATCTTTGTGCACGGTGCTGTCGGCAGTGGTAAGAGCCATCTGTTACAGGCGGCCTGTCATGCCGCCAGCGAGTCGGGCCAGTCGGTGGTCTATCTGCCATTGCGCCAGCGCGAACAGTTCAGTGTTGAGATGCTGGAAGGTCTTGAAGACATGCACCTGCTCTGTATCGATGACCTGGATGCCATTGTCGGTGATGCCGACTGGGAAGAGGCGATCTTTCATCTCTATAATCGTGTGCGCGATGCCGGGGCACGGCTGATCGTTGCCGCCAATACGCACCCGACAGCACTGGCCGTGAAACTGCCTGACCTGCAATCACGCCTGGTCTGGGGGCTGGTATTTTTGTTGCAGTCTCTCGATGACGAACAACTCACCGCGGCCTTGCAGTTAAGGGCCAGGGGCCGTGGCCTGGACCTGCCGGGAGAAGTGGTGGCCTACCTGCTCAAGCGTTGCGCGCGGGATATGAACAGCCTGTTTGACCTGCTGGAAAAACTCGATCGCGAATCACTGGTTGCACAACGCAAGCTGACCATTCCCTTCGTGCGGCAGTTTGTTGATTAAACGATAAGCTATAAAAATAACTAACCGCAAAGTTCACGAAGGGACACAAAGTAAATCTTTATAATGTCACGTTCGCATGCTTTAAATATATTCACTTATCAGTAGGGTGCGCTTTGCGCACCACTAACAAACGGACATACTTTTATTTAATGGTGCGCGAAGCGCACCCTACATGCTGACCCAAGAATAATCCGGTTAATCCTATAAGTTCTGTGCGTTCATTCTTTGCTCTCTTGCCCGGTAACGCACATACAACATACTCCCCATAAACAACATGATACTCAGCACCACCTGGGCGATGGCATACCAGCGTTCTTCACGGTTGGCCGCGGCGATCATGACCCCGACGGTAAAATAAAACAGGGCCAGGAAATGCACCCAGGCATGGGTATACAAACGCCCGTGTAGCAGGCCTTGCAGGGGCAGCAATAAAGGTCCGATATAAAACAGCAGGACAATGGCCACCGGGAAGATGGTCGGCGGGTACAGCCACACGTTCCAGACGATTAGCAGACCGAGCAGGCCCAGGTGCCCGCACAGGGCGAGGACATAATAAAACCGGCTGTTACTCATCGTCAGGCTTGTTGTCGGTGGGCAATCGTTGCCAGGCGCTTACCGAGTGCCAGGCAGAGGTGCGCCTCTTCTTCAGACAGGGGCAGTTTGCTTTCGGTACCGGCGAGGTGACTGGCACCATAGGGTGTACCGCCGGTCTGGGTGCTGAGTAATTCGGTTTCCGAATAGGGCAGACCGGTAATGAGCATGCCGTGATGCAACAGCGGTAGCATCATCGACATTAGGGTGGTTTCCTGGCCACCGTGCAGACTGGAGCTGGAGGTAAATACCGCCGCCGGTTTATCAATCAGGGCGCCACTCAACCAGAGACTGCTGGTCGAGTCGATGAAGTACTTCAGGGGCGCGGCCATGTTGCCAAAGCGGGTGGGGCTGCCGAGCGCCAGGCCCGCGCAATCACGCAAGTCATCAAGCGTGACATAAGGGTCACCACTCTCGGGGATAGTGTCTGCCGTGGCCTCGCAAACAGCAGACACCTCGGGCACCGTGCGCAGTTTTGCCTGCATGCCGTCAATTTCACCGACACCGCGGGCGATACGTCGTGCCATTTCAGCGGTGGCACCATAGCGGCTGTAATAAAGGACGAGAATGGTCTGCATAAGGGCTGGCCTTGGGGAATTCAGAGGATGGATTTTACATTAACCGGCGGACGACCAATGACGGCCTTGCCGTTACTGACCACAATCGGTCGTTCTATGAGTTTCGGCATGCGTAGCATGGCATCAATCAGCGCATCGTCGCTGAGCGTCTCATCGTCGAGATGATTCGCCTTGTATTCCTCTTCGTGGCGGCGCATGAGCTGACGTGGCCGCATATCAAGCATCGCCAGGATCTCGACGAGTTCCTCGCGGCTCGGTGGTGTGTTCAGGTATTCGACGATCTCGGCCTCGACATGGGCATCATTTAGCAAGGCCAGGGTCTCGCGACACTTGCTGCAATGTGGATTGTGATAGATGCGGGTGCTCATCGGGTGCTCCTGTCAGTGCAAAGATCAGCATATTTTACCTTGTGCGTGCCTGGCAGCCTAGAGGCCGGCAGCTGGTTTTAGCCGACATTACCCGATATTAGCGGCAAATTGCGGCTGCAGATTATCGGCGCGGGCCTGGTGTACAGAGGATAATGTCTGCTCGCTGAGGTCGCAGGCAGGCTAAGGGCAAGCCACCAGGTCCAGATGACGGCGGTCGTTTGCTGCACGAGGCCGGAAGGCAGGGCTTTGGCAATAAAAAAAACCGCGTTATAACACCAAATAAGCGGGTAGTTACTTGACAGCCCGCGGGAACGGATGCTAGTTTTTGAATTAGATATAAGCTGGAAAACCAGCATCTTAGACACATAGTTTAATGACCTATGTACATTGCTGCGATGAGCGGCCTTTGGAGTTATAACACAATGAAAACAACCAACATTCTCAAGCACGGTGCCCTCAGCGCACTGGTCCTTTCCGTCGCTGTCGGTTGTGCCAGCACTCAACAGGAAGAGCCTGCCGCTGCACCGGCTGCCAAAGACACCACTTGTCAGGCCGAACTGGCCGCTGCCGAGGCTGCCCGTAAAAAGGCTGCCAGTATTGGTGGTGAATGGCGTGATACTGGCAAGATTATCAAAAAGGCCAAGGCTGCCCTGAAAGCAGGTGATGCCAGCAAGTGTGTGAAACTGGCTAACCAGGCGCGCCGTCAGGCAGAACTGGGTTATGCACAGGCCCTGGCCGAACAAACCAAGTCAGCAAACAGCTACACGGTTCAACGGGGCGATAACCTGTGGAACATCTCTGGTAAGGACAGCATCTATGGCGACCCATACCAGTGGCCACTGATCTACAAGGCTAACCGCAGCCAGATCAATGATGCCGACCTGATTTTCCCGGGACAGGACCTCTCCATTGACCGTGCCGCCTCATCTGCTGATGTCGATGCCGCAATTCGTCATGCCAAGACCCGCGGTGCCTGGGCCATTGGTGTTGTCGAGGAATCTGACAAGGCTTACTTAGCACGCTAATAAAGCTAAGGCTTTATGATAAAAACGCCCGGCATTGCCGGGCGTTTTTTTGGATCGATGATTTGTACATGGATGTACTTATGCCGTGAAGGCCATGGATGGCCGGGAACGGCTCGCAGATCGATGGTTGATGAATTCTTAAATTCATCAATGGTGGTACAAGCCTATCTGCCCATGTTGATACAGGCCGTGGATTGCGCGTTATGCGCTGAATTGGCCTTCACAATCATCGATCAGCACTCATATAAATCATCAATCACCTTACTCTACGATCCCATCCCGCGCGGCCTTGAGCACAATGGCATCAAAGTTATCAATGTCCATAAGCCCCTTTTCAGCAACGATGTCACGCACCGGCTTACCACTTTTTTCAGACTCCTTGGCGATCTCGGCGGCCTTGGCATAACCAATATGTGTATTCAGCAGGGTGGCGAGCCCGACGCTGTTATGCAGGAAACTGGCGCAGCGTTCACGATCCACACGGATGCCTTTGAGATTCTTCTCGGTGGCGGCATTCATGGCATTACTGAGCCAGTCCATGGCGTCAAACAGGGCCGAGCCCAGGGCCGGCATCATGACGTTGAGTTCGAGCTGGCCGGCCTGGGTCATGAGGGCAATGGCGTGGTCCTGGCCGAGGACCTGATAACAGACCTGGTTGAGCATCTCGAACATAACCGGGTTAACCTTGCCGGGCATGATACTGGAACCGGGCTGCACCGCCGGCAACATGACCTCGCCGAGGCCGGTGCGCGGACCCGAGGCGAGCAGGCGCATGTCGTTACTGATACGCGTCAGCTCCAGGGTCAGGCCGCGGATCGCCGCGGAGAGGTTTTGCACGTCGCCCATCGACTGCATCTGCGCGGCCAGGTCAGCGGCCGGGCGAATCGCCTCGCCGGTGAGGCGGGCCAGTTCTTTGGCGACGTTTTCGATATAGCCGGGTGAGGTGTTCAGGCCGGTACCGGCGGCCGAGCCGCCAAGGCCGATTTCACACAGGGGGTCATGGCAGGCCTCGATTTGCCTGGCCATCCGGCGCAGGGTAAAGGCATAGGCAGCAAACTCGCGACCCAGCGTGGTCGGTACGGCATCCTGCAGGTGGGTACGGGCGCTTTTGACCGTATCGACCTCTTGCTCGGCGATACGGGCATATTCCGCCGCCATGCGCTCCACGGACTCAAGCAGGCGGGGCAGCTTGGCCAGTGCGGCAAGGCGAATGGCTGTGGGGATGGTGTCATTGGTGCTCTGCCCCATATTGACGTGATCATTCGGGTTAACCGGCTGATATGCCCCGCGTTTACCGCCGAGGGCGACATTCGCCAGGTTGGCAATGACCTCGTTGCTGTTCATGTTGTGGCTGGTGCCGGCACCGGCCTGGAAGCGGTCGACGACGAACTGCTCCAGGTATTCGCCGGCGAGGACCTTGTCGCAGGCCTCGACGATGGCGTCGCGTTGTTGTGCCGTTAACCAGTCCGGCTGGCAATTGGCAACGGCGGCGGCGCGTTTGATGCGGATATGGGCATGGACAAAATCGACATCCGGGCGGCGGCCACTGATGGGGAAATTGGTGATGGCGCGGGCGGTCTGGATGCCGTACCAGGCATCGGCGGGCACCTGGAGCTCGCCCAGGCTGTCTTTTTCGATGCGGGTCTTGTTATGATCGTCCATCTTTAGGGGTCTCGTAAGCGCTTGATTGATATATAATAGGGGCAATTATCCCACAATGCGGCGGCGAACTCAGCCTCGTAGGGAACAGATATTGGCTTTACCGGTCTTAACTTGGGTAGAAAACCGGCAGGCCAGGAGAATACAATGCGTTTTGCAGTACACAAACTGATTTTTATACTGGGCATCAGCGGCCTGTTGATGGGCAATGTACAGGCCGTGGATTTTTCTATCAAGGATATCCATGGCAACACGCACAAACTTTCCGACTATCGCGGTAAGTGGGTGGTGGTGAATTACTGGGCGACCTGGTGCCCACCGTGCCTGGATGAGATCCCGGACTTGGTGGAGTTTCATGACAAGCATAAAGACAAGGATGCCGTGGTGCTGGGTATCAACACCGAGGCCCTGACGCCTGAACGATTGCTCGATTTTTCTGATACCTATTTCATCAGCTACCCGGTATTGACGGGGGTCCCGGATGCCGAGGCCGAGTATATGCTGGGGCCGATACCGGGCCTGCCGACCACGTATATTGTTTCGCCAAAGGGTGAGGTGATGGCGCGCAACGTTGGACCCCTGACGGGTAAGATGATAGAAAATTATATGGCCGAGGTTTGCCGCGATAAATCCAGCCAGGTATGTTGACTGTTAGTCTGCACAGTCCTGGCTGTGCATCCGGGGCTGGTGTCCTGCCGGGCAGTCGACTATGTTGATGACAGGTTCCTTATAAGGATTTAGCCTATGTTGCTGCGAAATGTGTTTGCCGGTGTGCTTGCCATGCTGTTTAGTGTTGCCGTTCAGGCCGAAGAAGCGCCGCGTGACCCCTATGTGCATTTCTTCAACCAGTCACTGGGGGATTTCTCCGAGGAGCTGCAGGTTGCCAGGGAAGAGGGCAAGAAGGCGGTCATGCTGTTTTTCGAACAGGATGAATGCCCGTTCTGTCATTACATGAAAAATACCGTGCTGAATCAGCCCGAGGTACAGGACTACTTCCGTAAGAATTTTGCCCTGTTCGCCATCGATATCGAGGGTGACGTGGAAATGACCGACTTTGAAGGTCAGACCATGAAAATGAAGGATTTCGCCTTCAAGCTGAACCGTGTGCGTGCGACACCGGTTATTGCCTTTTACGATATGGAAGGCAAGCGTGTCGTCCGCCATATTGGTAAGACCTCGGGTAAGGATGAATTCATGTTGCTGGGACGCTTTGTCGCGGAAGAGACATACAAAGAAATGCGCTTTACCAAGTACAAGCGCGAACAACGAAAAAAATAAAAATTATAGAATGCGTTCGGGTAGGTTCTGTTGATGTCACGTACTTCACTGTATAGCCGGTGTGTGTTGGTAGCGCTAGCTGGCATCGCTACACTGGCCAGCGCCGAAGATGAAACCCTCACCATGCCGGAAACGATTACGCTGGAGTTTGCCCTGCAACAGGCAGACAGCAGCCACCCGGAACTCGAACAGGCGCGTGCGGCGATCGACCTGGCCGAATCAGAACGTCTGAATGCCGAGGCCCTGACCGGCACGAATGTCTCTATCGACGCGCGCGTCCGTTACGTCGAGCCGAGCACCAGTGCTGCGGACCAGAGTCACGATGACAGCAGCATCAGCCTGCTGGCGAGTAAAAACCTCTACGACTTTGGCCGTAGCGCCGCTGCCGAACAGGCCGCCGCCGCCGTCATACAGGGAGAACAAAAAAACCTCATTGATGCGCGCAACCAGCGGCGTCTGGAAATCATGCAGCGCTATTTCGATACCTTGCTGGCGGACCTCGAGTACCTGCGTGATAACGAGGATATGGCCACGGCCTTTATCCGTTTCGACAAGGCGCGTGATCGCCGCGAAGTAGGGCAGCTCTCCGACATAGAAGTACTCGATGCACAAAACGGTTACGAACAGGTACGTCTGCGGCGCTATCGTAGTGAGGCCAGCCAGCGCAGTACCCGGGCACGCCTGGCATTTGCCATGAACCTCCCCAACCAGTTACCCGCCACCCTGCAAGCCCCCGAGCTGGCATCCTTGCAACGTGAGCTCCCGGATATTGAGCTATTGCAGGAGCAGGCCAGAAAGAATAATCCCCTCCTGCATGCCGCCAAGGCGCGCATACAGGCCGCACAGGCCCGTGTTGATGAGGCGCATGCTACGTATAACCCGGTTCTGAGTGGAGAGTTCGAGGCCAGTGAATACAATCGTACCTTTGGTTCGCGCGACGATGTGCGCGTGGGTCTGCGCCTGAATATCCCGCTTTTATCCGGTGGCAGCGACAAGGCACTGGTTGCCCAACAGCGGGCAAAGTTACGTCTGGCACGGGCAAGCCTCACTGAGCAACAATGGATACTGGAGCAGGCTGTGCTGGATACCTGGCTGGAACTGGGTTCATTAAAGGCGCAAATGGATCAGGCCACCGCACAGTTGAATTACCGCGAGTTATACCTGGACCAACGCCGGGCGCTCTATGAACTGGAGACCGAGGCCAATCTCGGTGATGCCATGGTGCAGATTTCAGAGGCACAGCGTTACATGGCCGAAACCCGATTTAAAACCGCGATGGCATGGGCGCGTCTTGATGCCTTGCTGGGTAAACCCGTCTATGCACAGGCACCGGTTGCGACCGGGGAGGGCAAACAATAATGGTGTGTTCACGTAATATTTTTTTGCAAAGTCTAATCGTCGGCGTATCGCTGCTGCTGAGCCTTAATACGGTGCTGGCGGCGAATATCGACGCCACCGTGAACTGGTCGCAACGCGTGGAAATGAGCACAGGGGTGTCGGGCATGGTCGCCGAGGTCAATGCGAAGACCGGTGAACGTGTCGAGAAGGGGCAGCTGTTGTTGGCGCTGGATGCCACACGTTACCAGGCGGCAGTGTTACAGGCCCGGGCCGCACAACGCACCGCCCGATACGCCCTGGCGGAGGCCAAGCGCGAATGGGAACGTGCCCAGGAACTTTATGACCGTACGGTATTGTCCGATCGTGACCTGCAACTGGCTGAAAATGCCTACGTTGCCGCACAGGCCAGTCAGGCAAAGGCCGATGCCGCGCTGGCCAATGCCGACAAGGACCTGGCTGACAGCATGATCCGTGCACCCTTTGCCGCTGTAGTGATCGCTCGTCAGGTCGAGGTCGGACAGACCGTTGTTAGCCAGTTACAGGCCGTGCCCATGTTGACCCTCGCCGCCAGTGATGCCTACATCGCCCGGGGCCGGTTAACGGTTTCCGATCTGAGTGCCCTGCGTATTGGCGAGGCCGTTGATGTCAGTACCGGTGGCCAGCGTTACCGGGGTGAGATCGTTGAACTGGGTATGGAACCGGTCGATGCCCAGCAAGGGCTGTATGCCGTCGCCGTCCGCTTCCCTGCCGCCACCGATGTGGTACGTTTCGGGCAACACGCGGTGATCCATTTGCCATGAAGCCGTGTGTCCACTGTATCGTGAGTGGGCATGTGCAAGGGGTGTTTTACCGTGCCGCCACCCAGGAACAGGCACTGAGCCTGGGCCTTAAGGGCTGGGTAAGAAACTTGGCCGATGGCCGGGTCGAACTCAAGGCCTGTGGTCCGGCACAACAACTGCAACAACTTCAGGACTGGCTCTGGCAAGGTCCGCCGCATGCGCAGGTTAACGACGTGGTGTGCGAAGAAGTAGAGGCGCTTGAAGTCAGCACGACATTCGAAGTGCGAGTTTAAGTACACCCATGTGCATCATCAGTAGGGTGCGCAAAGCGCACCCTACTTCTAATTCATAAATTATCTGCGATACCAACGCTTGGCCAGCGCATCCAGGACCTTGTCTGAATAACGGGTGCTGCCGAGGCTGCCGTTATAACGCGCCAATCCGCGCACCAGGTTACCCCGTTCCTTGTTGATATAGTGTCGCAGGATCGTGCAGCCCATACGCAGGTTGGTGCGCAGGTGAAACAGGTTGTCATCCGGCTTGCCGATCTCCTTGAGCCAGAAGGGCATGATCTGCATCATGCCGCGGGCACCGACACGCGAGATGGCAAAACGATCAAAATTGCTCTCGACATGAATCACGGACAGGACCAGCTCGGGGGGCAACTCGGCACGGCTGGCTTCGTAATGGACGTGCTTAAGAAGGTTCAGGCGTTCCCGGGTATCGGGGACACGTTTCTCAAGTCGGTTCGACATGTCCAGCAGCCAGACCTCGGCATCAAAGCGGTCTTCAAAACTGTCGGCACTGTTAATGGCCTTGCTTAGCAGGTCACGCAGTTCGTTATCGGGGTGTTCCTGTGTGGCGGCAAGTGCATGCGAGGAAACTACCAAACCGGTGCACACCAGCAGCAGCGCCGCCACGCCGCGCCGTAACCGCAAAAGGGCGGTTGGAGAATAGAAGGCAAAAAATCGATGTACGGCTATCATCTTTGCACCCTTAACCAGAACTCTCGTCAGAGACAAATTTTCTCTTTCAGGAACTCAATCACGCTGTCCAATGCAATCTCGGTCTTGTCGGTATCGCGGCGGCCCTTGTACTCGAGCGTGCCGGCATCCAGGCCTTTCTCGCCGACGACGATACGGTGTGGAATACCCACCAACTCCATATCCGCGAACATGACGCCGGGGCGTTCCTTGCGGTCATCAAACAGCACATCAAAACCGGCCGCCTGTAACTGAGTATAGAGGCTTTCCGTGGCTTCGCGAACGCGCTGCGACTTATGCATATTCATCGGCAGCAGGGCGACGTTAAACGGCGCGATGGCATCCGGCCAGATAATGCCGTTGTCATCATGGTTTTGCTCTATGGCGGCAGCCACCACGCGGGTCACGCCGATGCCGTAACAGCCCATGGTCATGGTCTGCTGCTTGCCGTTTTCATCCAGCACATTGGCATCCATGGCGGCACTGTATTTCTGGCCGAGCTGGAATATGTGACCGACCTCGATGCCACGGGCGATCGACAGTGTGCCCTGGCCATCCGGGCTGGGGTCGCCTTCAAGCACGTTACGTATGTCCACTATAGCAGCCGGTTCCGGCAGGTCGCGGACCCAGTTCACACCGGTGAGGTGTTTGCCCTCTGTGTTGGCACCACAGACAAAGTCGGCCAGGGCCGCGGCGGCGCGATCCACCATGACAGGAATATTAAGTCCTATCGGGCCGAGCGAACCGACCTTGCAGCCAATAGCCTTGTGGATGATTTCTTCATCCGCCATGGTCAGCGGGCTGGCCACGCCTTCCAGCTTTTCGGCCTTGATGCTGTTCAGTTCGTGGTCACCACGTAGCACCAGGGCCACCAGGCCATCGTCCTTACCCTTAACAATCAGGGTCTTCAGGCATTGCGAACTCTCCACCTTGAGGAACTGGCTGACCTCCTCAATGCTGTGCTGGTTGGGTGTCTCCACCGTGGCCATCTCGGCCATAGCGGCAGGGCGTTCGGTCATGCACACGGCCTCGGCCAGCTCGACATTGGCGGCGTAGTCGCTGCCGTCACTGAAGGCGATGGCATCTTCACCGGAGGCGGCGAGCACGTGGAACTCGTGCGAGACGGCGCCGCCGATGCTGCCGGTATCGGCATGCACGGGACGGAACTCGAGGCCGAGGCGGCTGAAGATGCGCGTGTAGGCCGCGTGCATGATGGCGTAGGTCTCGTCGAGCGAGTCCTGATCGAGGTGAAAGGAATAGGCATCCTTCATCATGAACTCGCGGGCGCGCATGACACCGAAGCGCGGCCGGATCTCGTCGCGGAACTTGGTCTGGATCTGGTAGAAGCTGGCCGGCAGTTGCTTGTAGCTGCGCAGCTCGCGGCGGATAAGATCCGTGATAACCTCCTCGTGGGTTGGGCCAAGGCAGAACTCGCGGCTATGGCGGTCATGGATGCGCAGCAGCTCCGGGCCATACTGCTCCCAGCGGCCGGACTCCTGCCACAGCTCGGCGGGCTGGACCACCGGCATGAGCAGTTCCTGCGCCCCGGCGCGGTCCATCTCCTCGCGGATAATGGCCTCGACCTTGCGCAGCACGCGCAGCCCCATCGGCAGCCAGTTATACAGGCCGGCGGCCATCTTGCGGATAAGCCCGGCGCGGAGCATGAGCTGGTGGCTGATCACCTCGGCATCGGCCGGGGTTTCCTTGACGGTGGCGAGCAGGAATCGGGAAGTGCGCATAGCAGTAGTCTTTATATAAGGTGATGAAAGAGGGGCTATTCTACTTGGTTTTGGGTCTCTCAGGTACACGCAGTTACTCAAATGCGGCTTTCGATTCTCCCCCTTGACGGGGGAGGGCTATCTACAATACTTCCCCTCCTCCTCGAAGGGGAGGGCTACCTATAATACTTCCCTTCCCCCTTGACGGGGAGGGATACCTACAATACTTCCCCTCCCCCTTGACGGGGGAGGGCTAGGGTGGGGGGGGGTAATATATAAAGCAGACCTGAAAAAACTACTTATTCTTCAACTCATCCGGCACAGGCAATACATTCACATCACTGCGCGCCTCCACGCGCTCAAACGGCGTGCCCTCGGGGGGCGGGGCCTGGGTGTACTGCCACTGGCCAGCGGTATCACGCCATTTATACACCGCCATCGAGGCCGGCTGCAGGCCCGAGGATTTCAGCAAGTCGGTGGCCTCGCGGCGCAACGCTGGATTCAGGTAAAAAAACACCGCGGCGGCAAGACCGAGTAAGAGCAGGATGAGAAGGAGTTTTTTCATAGTGATTAATTATAGGCCTTTGTAAGCCGAAGCCTACCCCTATATGGGAGTTATTCTGAAAGTTAAGGAAGATGTTTGACAGGGCTGTGGGCGAGGGGTTTAATCGGCTGAAGGGAAGATATCACTTATAAGGGAATGGTCGGGGGCTCAGGGATGAATAACTATTTCTCATACATCTTATCCATCTAGCAGGGCTTTTCTTTTACATGATGGCCTCCTGGCAGAAAAATTTAATAAAAATTGATCCTTAGAGTGTGAAGGTTGGGAAGGTGAAACGGGGTAGACCGAGGCAGGGTATTGAAGTGCCCCCACTTTTCCGGACACTCGGTTAAGCAACATTTAGCGTCTCAACCGCTACTGGCGAGTGATAGCTTATAAATCGGGGAGATAGGTATTTTAATTTCAGATACGGGGCCGTAGCTCAGCTGGGAGAGCGTCGCGTTCGCAATGCGAAGGTCGGGAGTTCGATCCTCCTCGGCTCCACCATTTATAAATACAATGGCCCACAGGCAGGCCAGAGTGGAGCAATAGGTCAGTACACTTGAAATTGCCTGCATATATTCTCACTCAGTCATCATTCAGGGAGAAATGACCATGCCAGTGATCATCGATTGTCCAGGACAACACACCTTTACCAGTAGCAAGACCCGTACAAGTTGGGGTGTCTCCACGTCTTCAAACCGCAGGACGGCGATTGCACGTGCGCAGGCAGCGGTATTGAACGACTTAACCAATCAGATCAATGCGGCGCAGTGCGCGCCGGGTTGCCTGAAGGTGCCGGGCGGAACGAATGCCCCGGTGCCGACCGCGACATGCGAGCGCAAGTGGTGGGCCTTGTGGATTGTGGTGCGCTGCGCATCCACCGCCACCGCTTCGGCCACGGTACAATGCACTGTTCAGGGTTAGTAGCCATTGAAAAAATCAACTTGATGGCGCGCGGGGTCTTGCCGTGAGGCCAGGGATCGTTCAGGCGTGTTTTTGTTGTTCCTGAAACGTGGCTTCGGCCTCAATCCAGTCGGTCAGGGCATCCCACTGTAGAATATCGGCCTTGTTACTCGAAGATTTGATCTCCTGAATGCCGCAACCCTGTTCGGCAGCGCGGGTGTAGTTTTGTGTGTCGCGCAGTCGAGCGATAACGGGGATATCGAGGCTTTTCAGGAAGCGTTCCAGCGCGCGGAAGGAAAGGGTGTTAATGCGCACACGGTTGGCAACAATCCCGAGGCGGATGCCTCGTTCGCGGACTTTTCCAATCAGTAACAAGTCGCGAATAAAATCTGCCGTGGTTTGAATATCGATAGGCGAGGGCAGTACCGGCACGAGGATGTCGTCGACTGCCTGCAGTTGTTGCAGTAGGTCAGCCACCTTCAGCCCCGCCGGGGTATCAATGATCGCCCGTTCGGTATTGTCCGGTACACGCAGCAACCACGAGCGGGTAACGTTCTGCGCAGGGTTGTGCGAGGCATTAATGCCGTGGATAGGGGGATGGTTGGTTTTTTCACGTTGGCGTAACCAGCGTAGACTGGAGAGCTGTTCATCGTAGTCGAACAGCGCGGTGCGATAGCCCTTTGAGGCATAGGCACTGGCGAGATTGGTAGCAAGTGTACTCTTGCCACACCCGCCTTTTGCATTGGTGATGAGAATACGACGCATGTCTGGTTCGTCCTGAACGTCTATTCAGTTAGATTGACTAATTAAAATTCTAGTCCAATCTTAGGGCTTTTCATAGTGTTTATATTGTGCCCCTGGCGGGTAGGGATGCCAGAGCTAAATAAGCTACTGCTGATATAGCCGGCATGGCTCGGCCAATACCTTTCCTTAAGCCCCCGATTTTTCGCTAAAATTAGGTTAGTATTTATTGTCAGATCAATATCCCTGAAAAAAGTGGTTGTCTAAATGCTGGAATCGTCCTTTCGTATAGGTACCATCGCGGGCATCCGCATTGGTGTGCATTACACCTGGTTCATCATTTTCTTCCTGTTGAGCAGTTCGCTCCTGGCCCTGTTTATGGACAGACACCCGGAGTGGGATACCCTCACCTCGTTGCTGACGGCGGCGATCACCACGCTGTTGTTTTTTGCCAGTATCATCCTCCACGAACTCGGCCACAGCCTGGTTGCCATTGCCCGCGGTATCCGTGTGCAATCGATCACATTGTTTATTTTCGGTGGTGTGGCACAGACGGAAAAGGAATCCGCTACCGCCGCTACCGAGTTCTGGATTGCGATTGCCGGCCCGGCGGTGAGCCTGGCCCTTGCCGGCCTGTTTTATCTCCTCAAGTGGTGGTGGGGCGGGTACAGCGCTATCGCGTTCGAATCACTCGACTGGCTGATGACCATTAACCTGGTCGTGGCGCTCTTTAACCTTATACCCGGGTTCCCGCTTGATGGCGGGCGCGTGTTTCGTGCCCTGGTGTGGATGGCCACGGGCAACGCCATGAAGGGCATGCAATGGGCCGTGCTCGGTGGCAGGCTGGTTGCCTACGGCCTCATGTTCATGGGCCTGTTGACCGTGTTGCAGACGGGTCTGTTGATAAACGGTATCTGGCTCATGGGTATTGGCTGGTTCCTGCTCAGTGCCGCAGAGGCCAGTGGCCGCGCCTATGTTACCGACCAACTCGTCGGCGGGCTTAGCGTTGGCGATATTATGCGCAAGGATGTGCCCGTGGTGTCCGCACAGATGAGCGTACTCGACTGGGTTGATGAACACGTGTTGCTGAGCAGTCAGCGCGCCTACCTGGTCAAGCAGGGCGATAGCATTATCGGCCTCGTAACCCTGAGCGATGCCACCGCGCTGCCGCGCCAGCAGTGGGCGGATACTTCGGTGCGGGAGATCATGACGGCACGCGAACGTCTTTATACCGTTAAACCCTCAAGTGGTGTAAAGGAGGTGCTCATTCTGATGCGCGACCATGCCCTCAATCAGGTGCCGGTGGTTGAGGCTGGCGATATCGTCGGCTGGATAGATCGCGAGTACCTGCTGAAGATATTGCAGTTGCATAGTGAGACCGGGCGTTAATCGTACTCTCGAGGTGTTTCTGGTTTCATCTGTTCAGCGAATACAAACAGCATTCAATAAACCCTGTGATCACAGGGGTAAATCATTATTGTCGGGACATATAACAATACTGAATTAATGGTAATGAATTGAATATTCATGCCGATAATAAGGTACCAGTTTCATCGTCACAGCATCGCAACACCAGACCAGTTGTCGGGAGTAACCTTTATGTTTCGAAATCTAAGTATCCAGCTAAAATTAACCGCTGCAAACGGGATTGTTATAGTCTTGTTTGTTTTGGCACTGTGGAGTGCGTTGGGCGGAATGTTCTCGGCAGCAGAAGAGTCAGACCGGTTCTTTAAGGACAATCTGGTTCGCCAAACGGCGTACCAGAATATGTTTTCCGATGGCCTGCTGTCAGGTGTGGCGCTGCGTAACCTGGTGCTCAAACCACACTTGAAAAAACCCTATAAGGTTGTACCTGCAGCAATCAAGCGTTTTGACGAGGCGTTTAGTCTTGCCCAGTCTGTTTCGTCACAGGATGCCTCAAGACAAGAGAGTTATGCGGTAATCAAGAAACACTGGGAGTTATGTCGTAAAGCAAAAATGGAGGTGCTTGATCTCGTCAAGTCCGGTGATATCGAAGCCGCCACAAATAAGCTTACAACAGAAGAGCACCCTAACTGGCAGAAAGTCCGTGTTGAGGTTCAGAAACTGACTAATGCCGAACAGGCACATAATAGTGAGGTTCAACTAAACATGGTTTCACGCAATAAAGAAACCCTGAATAGAACGCTGATTATTACTGTTATTGCGATATTCACAAGTGTATTGATAGGCTTCTTTATTATACGCAGTATCAAAAAGGCGTTTACCAATGTGGTGACGTCGCTTAATGATATTGCCAGCGGTGAAGGTGATCTGACCCAGCGTATGGAAGAAACCGGTGCAAAAGAAGTCGTTGAGCTGTCTGCCAGTTTCAACGTCTTTATCGCCAAAATCCAGAACTTGATCAGGGAAATAGCGTCAACCAGTGAGCAGTTTATCATTTCCGTTAAACAGTTAACGGAACTCAGTGTGGAGACAAAACTTAATATCAATCAACAGGAAGACAAGATTGAGCAAGTTGCCACGGCCATGAATGAAATGACTGCAACGGTTCAGGAAGTTGCGCGAAATGCCAGTGATGCCTCTGCATCGGCACAGGCTGCAGATAAGGAGTCTGAAAATGGCCAGCAGGTTGTTGCAGAAGTGACCAAGTCGATAAATGACCTGGCGGCAGATGTGCAGACGACCTCAACAGCCATTAACACCCTGGAAAAAGATACCGAACAAATTGGTTCTGTCCTGGATGTTATTAAGGGTATTGCCGAACAGACTAACCTGCTGGCACTGAATGCCGCGATTGAGGCCGCCCGCGCCGGGGAACAGGGTCGTGGTTTTGCGGTCGTTGCCGACGAAGTGCGTACATTGGCCAGCCGTACCCAGGAATCTACCCAGGAGATTCAGGAAATGATTGAGCGCCTGCAGATAGGCGCCAAGGGTGCCGTTCAGGCCATGGAACACGGGCAACAGAAAACCCTGACTACAGTGGATAAGGCCCAGCTGGCGGGGCAGGCACTGACGGCCATTACCCGTGCGGTTTCAAATATTGCAGAGCAAAATGGTCAAATTGCGGTGGCGGCAGAAGAACAGTCGTATGTGGCTGAGGACATAAACCAGAACGTTGTCGGTATTAACACGCTGGCCGTACAGGCGGCACACGATGCCGAAAAGGCCGCTGCTGCCAGTCAGGAGATGGAACGCACGGCGTATGACCTGCAACAAATGATTAGTGTGTTTAAAGTATAAGTATCATGGATGTAAATTGAGCGCTTGTTGCCGGGGTGTAGACGGAAGGGATTCCAGCTGTGCCCCGGCATGCTTGGTTTTGTATTGCATTTTCAGATTATTAGGGCTTAAGACTGTTAAGAAGGGCCTTAATGCATTGCACATTACTTTTTACCATGCGGGTACCCTGTTCTATCTTGGCCGTTGCGACCATGCCCCGGCTGACCGTCAGTAGAAAATGCGAAAATTCTTTCAGATCCATATCGCCGGGTAGCTCAGCCCTTTGTTGTGCATTTTTCAGCACGGCATAGAAGGCGTCTTCATGATGGTGGGCAAAGCCTTGTATAACGGAGCGTGCCTCCAGGTCTGCAGAGCATAATTCCATGGAGGTATTGAGCAGAAAACAGCCGTTCACCACAGACTGATTCTCCAGCACCCCCTGCAAGACATCGAAAAAGCGGTGCAGTGATTTAATCCCATCTTCCGCCACCAGCGAATCAAGCAGCACCTGCCCGGCACCGGCGGCATAACGCTTTAACGTGGCCAGAAACAGTGCATGTTTATTGCCAAAGGTATTGTAAATACTGAATTTGTTGATCCCCAGCCCCTGCTCCAGTTCCTTCATGGAAGTGGCCTCATAGCCCTTCTCCCAGAACAGGTGCATGGCCTTGTCGAGGACCTCATCAGGATCAAATTCCTTGCTACGCCCCATCTTGGCACCATTTCGTTTAATCTAACCGTATAGTTATAAATATTGCACCATAACTGATACTAGTCAAGTTACTATAATCATAGATCTATCTAATCCTCTGTAAAACAAAAGAAATCTTGTTAGGGGAAACCACGAGGAGTTTTTCTTGACCGGATGGTTAGCTTCGATCTAATATCTAACCGTTCGTTTTGATAATAACAGTCAACAAAGGAGACCCGAATGTCCCAGTCCAGCTCTCTCAATGAGCAATGTCAGGCCACCGTCGCCAATTTCATGCAGAACCTGGATGAACCGCAACGCCAGACCGTGACGCAGAGTTTCGAGAAGATCATGCAGTCTGAGCTAGGTATAAAGGCGAAAAGACCTGGCGACACGGCACCCACCTTTGCACTCACCAACAGCCGCGGCGGTATGACAGAACTCCCCGACTTGCTGGAGCAAGGCCCGCTGGTGATCAGCTTTTACCGTGGCGGCTGGTGTCCGTTTTGTAACCTCGAATTTCGGGCCCTGACGGATATCCTGCCGGAGATACAATCCCTGGGGGCAAACCTGATCGGTATTTCACCAGAAACCCCGCAGAATGCAAAAGAGACGGTTCGCGTCCATGAGCTTGGCTTTGATGTGCTCAGCGATATAGGCAACAAGACCGCGCGTGGTTACGGCCTGCTCATGGAGGTTTTCGAGGAAATGCGACCTTTGTACCTGGAGTGGGGAATGGATATACCGGCCGCCAATGGGGATGCCAGTTATGAGATCCCCATCCCGGCAACCTACGTTATCGCCACCGATGGCACGATTGTCGCGGCGCACGTCGATAAAAACTATACGATGCGCATGGAGCCGGTAGATATTCTTGATGCCTTGCGCAATCTTTAACAACACGATATAAAAAAACATATTCATACACAATGAATAAAGCGGAGTATTACATGACGACGACAGATCTTTTTACCCCTTTGCAACTCGGCCCAAGCCTGTTAAAAAACCGGATGGTTATGGCCCCACTGACACGCAATCGTGCAACGACCGAACTGGTGCCACAGGCCATCAATGTTGAATACTATAAACAACGCGCCAGTGCCGGGTTGATCATCACCGAGGCGAGTCCGATCTCAACACAGGGCGTTGGTTATCCGCTGACGCCGGGGATTTTCACACAGGCGCAAACCGATGGCTGGAAAAAAGTGGTGGATGCCGTGCATGAGAAGGGCGGCCACATTTTTATACAGCTATGGCATGTCGGCCGTATCTCGCATCCCTCTTTCCATGAAAATGATGCCTTGCCCGTTGCACCTTCCGCGATTCGCCCTGCAGGTGATGCCTTTACCTATACAGGCCTGCAGCCATTTGTCACACCGCGCGCACTGGCAACCGAAGAACTTGCCGGCATTGTTGAGCAATATCGTAAGGCCGCTGAATACGCCAAACAGGCGGGTTTTGATGGCATTGAGGTCCACGCGGCCAATGGCTATCTGCTGGATGAGTTCCTGCGTGATGGTACCAACCAGCGCACGGATGAGTATGGTGGTTCCGTGGAAAATCGCTGTCGCTTGTTAATGGAGGTCATTGATGCGGTCACTAGCGTCTGGCCTGCTAATCAGGTGGGTGTACGCATCTCACCTGAAAACAGCTTTAATGATATTCGTGACTCAGATCCACAGACAACCTTCAACGAGGTTGCCAAACGCCTGAGTACTGTTGGCCTGGCCTACCTGCATGCTGTTGAAGGTGACATAACTACGGGTGAACGCAAGGTGAATTATCGTGAAATAAAAGACCATTTCGGTGGCCTCTATATGGCGAATTATGCTTATGACCGGGAGCGGGCGCAAGCGGCCATTAAACAAGGTGATGTCGATATGGTCGCGTTTGGTGCCTTGTATATCGCCAACCCGGATCTGGTTGAACGCTTCAAGGTTAATGCCCCCCTCAACGCACCGGATCAAAATACCTTTTATGGTGGCGATGAGCACGGCTATACCGATTACCCGTTCATGCAGGCATAGTGACATCTGATGGGGTATCAGAAAATTATCGCTGCTATGCATCCCCGGTGATCGGGGCAATAGATATTATTCAAAATGCCTATCAGCCGCCGACCACTTGCCGCGTCGTTTAGCCAGCAGCAAGAGTCGGGTTCCGGCTTAGAAGGTGCCGCCGTTCCAACCCCACATCTTGCGCGGGGCATCGGCAAACTCGATATAAACCCGCTCTTTGGCCACACCGAGTTGTTTTTCGATTTCCAGACTCAAGATACGCGACAGGTCAGCGGTTTTGGCCTCCGGCAGGCCAATACTTTTCAGTTCTATGTAACAGGTGGGGTCAGGGCTGCCGGCAAACAGCATCGGCGTGGTGGGTTCGATGGCGACCATGACATAGCGTTCAGGTTTGCCCAGTTCCTCGGCAGTGAGGCTGGAAATGGCCTTGAGCAGGCTTTCACAGTGGGTTGCATCGAGTTCGACATTACTCTGGATCTTCACGAGGGGCATAGAGGCTACCTTACTTGCAGTATTGTTTGATCGCCTCGTTGGCCTGTGTGATGCGGGCCTGACGCTCTTCTTCCGCGAGCTGGGTGGCCTTGCCGTCTTTATCAATGGCGCGTATCCGAGGATGGGTTTGCAGGAATGTCAGGTTCTTGCGGGCCTGTTCACACTTGGCGGCCTGTTCGGCCTGTTCGGCAGCCTTCTTGTCGGCCTCGGCCTTGGCCTTGGCCTCATTCTCACGGCGCTCCTGAAAGCCCTCGAGACGTTTTTCCAACTCGCTCTGCACCTGCTGTGGATCAACGGCGGGTTTGGGCGGGGGCGTTACCTGGCTGAAGTCGCCTTTCGGCGGCGGGGTCTGGGTGTACTGGGTGATACCGTTTTCGTCCACCCACTTGTAGAGCGTGGCCATGGCCGGACTGGCCAGGCAGAGCAGGCCGGCAAATATGCTGGCGATTACGGTAGAGAACAGCTTGTTAGACATGCATAAGCCCCTTGTGCTGGTTTTGCCCAACTATAGCGCGAATGTGGAAAAGTCGTTAGTGACGCAGATCATGTGTCATGATTTTTTCCAATTTGTATCGAAAGCCCCGTTTTTTCAATGATATGCTTGACCCGGCGGCCCATTATAAGTACTTTCTCATATTGGCTTGGTATATGTGAAATGCCCTCATTTCGGGCAACTTTTCAGCCTTTTGTATGATTTTTGCTGACCGGAGGGCTCTATCTGGTCGGTGACGGGCTGTTAGTACTTCTCTATGTGCCTGTTATATAAGAATTTAATCGGAGATTCAAGACGTGCAACTGAACGGTGCCGAAATCCTGACCCATTTCCTGAAGGACGAGGGCGTAGAGTACGTCTTTGGCTATCCAGGTGGCGCGGTACTCTATATATACGATGAGCTGTTCAAGCAGCACGATGTGAAACACATCCTCGTACGCCATGAGCAGGGTGCCACGCACGCGGCCGACGGTTACGCACGTTCCACAGGCAAGCCCGGCGTGGTGCTGGTGACCTCAGGCCCGGGCGCGACCAATGCCGTCACCGGTATTGCCACGGCCTATATGGATTCAATCCCCATGGTCGTGATCACCGGCCAGGTGCCCACTTATGCCATTGGCTCTGATGCCTTCCAGGAAGTGGATGCGGTAGGCATTACTCGCCCGTGCGTAAAACACAACTTCCTCGTCAAGGATGTTAAGGACTTGGCCGAGACCCTGAAAAAGGCCTTTTACGTGGCGAGCACGGGTCGTCCCGGCCCGGTGGTGGTGGATATTCCAAAAGATGTCACCATGGCGAAGACCGACTATATGTTCCCGGAACAGATCGAGATGCGTTCCTATAACCCGGTCGTGAAGGGTCACCCCGGACAGGTCAAAAAGGCGGTTGAGCTGCTGTTAAAGGCCAAGCGCCCGATGATTTATTCCGGCGGTGGCGTAGTGCTCGGTGACGGCGCCAAGGAACTGATCGATTTCACCCAGCAACTGGGTGCACCGATCACGAATACCCTGATGGGCCTGGGGGCCTACCCGGCAACCGAAAAACAGTTTGTCGGCATGCTGGGTATGCACGGCACCTACGAGGCCAACATGGCGATGCACGAGTGCGATGTACTCGTCGCCGTCGGCGCGCGCTTCGATGACCGGGTGGTGGGCAAGATTGAACAGTTTTGCCCGGATGCGACGATTATTCATATTGATATCGACCCGGCCTCTATCTCAAAGAGTGTGGTCGTGGATGTGCCGATCGTCGGTGATGTGGCGACCGTGCTGAAAGACATGAGCACTATCATTCGTGACAGTAGCATCAAGCAGGACGAGAAGGCACTTAAGGCCTGGTGGAAGAAGATCGATGCATGGCGGGCTGTGAATTGCCTGAGCTATGATCGTCACAGTGCATTGATCAAGCCACAGTTTGCGATCGAAAAACTCTATGAGATCACCAATGGTGATGCTTATATCACCTCGGATGTCGGCCAGCACCAGATGTGGGCGGCACAGTTTTACAAGTTCGATAAGCCGCGTCGCTGGATCAACTCCGGTGGTCTGGGCACGATGGGCTTCGGCATGCCTGCCGCCATTGGTGTGCAGTTGGCGCATCCGGATGCGACCGTTGCTTGTGTGACCGGTGATGCAAGTATCCAGATGTGTATTCAGGAACTGAGTACGGCATTGCAATACAACACGCCGATCAAGATCATCAGCCTCAATAATCGCTATATGGGCATGGTGCGCCAGTGGCAGGAGTTCTTCTACGAGTCACGTTATTCGCACTCTTACATGGAAACGATCCCGGACTTCGTCAAGTTGACCGAGGCCTATGGCCATGTCGGCATGCGCATTGAGAAGCCGGCTGACCTGGAAGGGGCCATGCAGGAAGCCTTCGCTATGAAGGACCGCCTGGTCTTTATGGATATTGTTACCGATCAGGCTGAGAATGTTTATCCGATGATTGCCGCCGGTAAGGGGCACCACGAGATGCACCTTTCACCTGAGAGAGATTTAGCCTGATGCGACATATTGTTTCTATTTTGCTTGAGAATGAAGCCGGTGCCCTGTCTCGTGTGGCGGGCCTGTTTTCTGCGCGCGGTTATAATATCGAGTCATTGACCGTTGCACCGACAGAAGATCCATCATTATCACGGATGACACTGGTTACCCGTGGTTCGGATCAGATTATTGAACAAATCGTTAAACAACTGAACAAGTTGATTGATGTGGTGAAATTGATTGATTTGGCGGATGGTCCGCACATCGAGCGTGAAATGATGCTCATCAAGGTGCGCGCCGAAGGCAATGATTCCCGTGAAGAGATCAAGCGTCTGATTGATATCTTTCGTGGCCACATTATTGATGTCACAGACAGTAGTTACACATTGGAACTGACCGGGCCGGGCGAAAAGCTGGATGCCTTTATCCAGGCAGTTTCCGCGACGACTACGATTCTTGAAACAGTACGCTCTGGAGTATCCGGTATCGCCCGTGGTGCCAAGAGCCTGCATATTTAACAGATTTATTTTGAATATTATTGATTGAGGATGCCATGAATATTTATTACGACAAAGATGCTGACCTGAGCATCATCAAGGGCATGAATGTTGCCATTATTGGTTATGGTTCACAGGGCCATGCTCACGCCAACAATCTGAAAGACTCCGGTGTTAACGTGGTCGTGGGTCTGCGCAAGGGCTCTTCCTCTGCTGCCAAGGCCGAGGCCGCTGGTCTTGCCGTGAAGGAAGTGGCTGCTGCCGTGGCGGCTGCCGACCTGGTCATGATCCTGACACCGGATGAGTTCCAGTCAACGCTATACCGTGACGAGATCCAGCCAAACATCAAGCAGGGTGCGACACTGGCCTTCGCCCACGGTTTCAGTATTCACTACAACCAGGTGGTTCCACGTGCCGATCTTGACGTTATCATGATCGCACCGAAGGCCCCTGGTCATACCGTACGCAACGAATTCACTCGTGGCGGCGGTATCCCTGATTTGATCGCGATATACCAGGACGCCTCTGGCAAGGCCAAGGACACTGCACTGTCTTATGCCTCTGCCATTGGTGGTGGTCGTACCGGTATTATCGAAACGACCTTCAAAGATGAAACTGAAACAGACCTGTTTGGTGAGCAGGCCGTGCTGTGTGGCGGTGCCGTGGAACTGGTCAAGGCCGGTTTTGAGACCCTGACCGAAGCCGGTTATGCCCCGGAGATGGCTTACTTCGAGTGCCTGCATGAGCTGAAGTTGATCGTCGATCTCATGTACGAAGGTGGTATTGCCAACATGAACTACTCGATCTCGAACAATGCCGAGTATGGTGAATATGTGACAGGTCACAAGGTCATTAACGAAGAGAGTCGTTGGGCCATGCGTGAAGCCCTGGAAAATATCCAGAACGGTGAGTACGCCAAGCGCTTCATCCTTGAAGGTCAGTCCAATTACCCTGAAATGACTGCGCGTCGTCGTAACAATGCGGCCCACCCGATCGAGCAGACCGGTGCCAAGTTGCGTAGCATGATGCCCTGGATTACAGAAAACGCCCTGGTCGACAAGAGCAAAAACTAAGTTCAAAATAATCAAGCGATGCGGTCATATGACCGCATCGTTTTTTCTAGTCGGATGTCATAAACCACTGTGCAAAAAAAACATACCTTTATCGCCCAGGAAGGACGCCCGTATATTCTGCTTAGCCTGGTCCTTGCAGGTCTGGTCTGGTTTTACCTGGGTCTTACCGCAAGCCTGCCTATCTGGCCCGTGCCTTTTATCCTGATTTTTCTGTTCCGAGATCCGGTTCGAACTATCCCTGCAGAACCCTTAGCCATTGTTAGCCCGGTGGATGGCGAGGTCATCGAGGTGGAAGCGGTACGTGACGGTTTCCTGGATCGTGATGCCATCAAGATCGTCTTGTCGATGGGATTGATGGATATGTATTCCATTCGCAGCCCGATTGAGGGCAAGGTTATGAACCAGTGGCTGGTAGGCAGACGCTTTGCCGTATCGGATGCACCGCGTTTTGCGCAATGGATCCAGACCGATGAAAATGATGACCTGTTAATGGCCATCTACACAAGCGTTTTACCCCGTCACCCGCGCTGTTATGTACAATCAGGCGAACGTGTCGGGCAGGGGCAGCGTTGCGGCTTTATGAGTTTTGGTGCCCGTCTCGAAATCTATGTGCCCGCTGAGAGTCGTATTGAGGTAAAACCCGGGCAGCCCGTGCGCGCCGGTGAGAGCGTGATCGCGCATTTTATCCATCGAAGCTAGTTGCGAAAGCCACGTGAAGCAGCCAATATAACAACCATGAGCGAAACCCAGCAAAACGAAACCAGTCCGAAAAGGCGTCGTCGTGGTATCTACTTGTTGCCAAACCTGTTTACTACGGCAGGCCTGTTTGCAGGTTTTTACGCAATTATTGCCGCCATTGGCGGGCATTTTGAGAATGCCGCCATGGCGATCTTCGTCGCCATGCTGATGGATGGCTTTGATGGCCGGGTCGCGCGCATGACCCACACGGAGAGTGACTTTGGTGCTGAGTACGACAGCATGGCCGATATGGTCTCCTTTGGTGTGGCCCCGGCGCTGGTGGTTCACCAGTGGGCCCTGACCAGTATGGGCAACATCGGCTGGTTTGCGTCATTTGTCTATACTGCCGGTGCAGCCCTGCGGCTGGCCCGTTTTAACACCCAGTTGGGTATCGCCGACAAGCGTTACTTCCAGGGCCTGGCCAGTCCGGCGGCGGCGGCCCTGATAGCCGGCCTGGTCTGGCTGGGGGCCGACCTGGGTTGGGAGGGCGCAGACAAGCGCGTTATTGCCTTCCTGTTGACCTTCTTTGCCGGTGTGCTCATGGTCAGTAATATCCGTTACCACAGCTTCAAACAGTTCGACCTGCATGGCAAGGTGCCGTTTATCGTCATGGTTGCACTGGTGCTTGCGTTTGCGGTGATTTACCTGCACCCGCCTATCGTCCTGTTTGCCGGGTTCCTGCTCTATGCCGTTTCAGGTCTGATTCTGACCTTATGGCAGCTGCAACGTCGCCGTGCCGAACGAAAGCAGGAGCAGCAGACTTCCAGGAGCAATCCCGAGGCCTGAAGCACTTGGCAAATGCCACTGTCGGGGCTATAGTTAGTTTCATGAATACCTTAATACACAAGTCAGCTGTCCAGAAGGCCCGTCCGGGTCAGGCTGCTCTGTGTCTGGCACTCTCCCTGCTCCTGCCGTAAGGCAGACTATACAAACCCCATACCCTGGCGAGGGTCAGTAAAACGCAAAAATTATCCAAGAATCAATAGAATACCTGCCGCCTGAGCGTGCCCATTGGGGCCTGTGAGTGGTAAAATGCCGGCAGTATTGCCTGGAGTCAGACATGAGTGACAAGTTAATTATTTTCGATACGACCTTGCGCGACGGGGAGCAGAGCCCCGGTGCCTCGATGACCAAAGACGAGAAGGTGCGTATTGCCAGGGCGCTGGAGCGCATGCGCGTGGACGTGATCGAGGCCGGTTTTCCGATTGCCTCACAGGGTGATTTCGAGGCGGTCAAAGCCGTCGCCGACACAGTGCAGGACAGTATGATTTGCGGCCTGGCGCGTGCGCTGGATAAGGATATTGACCGGGCCGGCGAGGCCCTGAAGGGCGCCAATTCGGCACGTATCCATACCTTTATCGCCACCTCGCCGATCCATATGCAGGAAAAACTGCGTATGGCACCGGAGCAGGTATTGGAACAGGCCGTGCGCGCCGTCAAACGCGCCCGCCAGCATACCGATAATGTCGAATTTTCACCGGAAGATGCCGGGCGTTCTGAACTGGACTTCCTGTGCCGTGTACTGGAGGCGGTGATCGACGCCGGTGCGACGACGCTGAACATCCCGGATACGGTTGGCTACAATCTGCCGCACCAGTTCGGTGAGTTGATCTACAACCTGCGGGAAAAGATCCCGAATTCCGACAAGGCGGTGTTTTCGGTGCACTGTCATAACGACCTGGGTCTGGCCGTCTCGAACTCCTTGTCCGCGGTATTGAATGGTGCACGCCAGATCGAGTGTACGATTAACGGTCTCGGCGAGCGTGCCGGTAATGCCTCGTTGGAAGAGGTGGTCATGGCGGTGCGTACGCGTCAGGATATCTTTGACTGCGATACTACGCTGGACACGACGCAGATCATGACCTGTTCACGTCTGGTCTCCAGTATCACCGGTTTTGCCGTGCAGCCGAACAAGGCGATTGTCGGTGCGAACGCCTTTGCCCATGAATCCGGTATTCATCAGGATGGCGTACTGAAAAATCGTGAGACCTACGAGATCATGCGCGCCGAGGATGTGGGTTGGGCGACCAACCGCATGGTGCTGGGCAAACACTCCGGGCGAAATGCCTTCCGTACCCGTATGCAGGAGTTGGGGATTAGCTTTGCCAGTGAGGATGAAGTGAATGCTGTCTTTTCACGTTTCAAAGATTTGGCAGATAAAAAGCATGATATCTTTGATGAAGACTTGCAGTCACTGGTGACAGAGGTGGGTATTGAGGCCGAGAATGAACGTTTTAAGCTGTTGTCATTGAAAGTGTGTAGCGAAACCGGCGAGACGCCGGATGCAAGTATCACCCTGTGGGTGGACGGCGAGGAAAAGTCTGCCCACGCCCAGGGTGGCGGACCGGTGGATGCCACTTTCAAGGCTATAGAAGAGATCGTACATAGTGAAACCGAACTGCAATTGTACTCGGTGAACAATATCACCTCGGGTACTGATGCGCAGGGTGAGGTGACAGTGCGTCTGGAAAAAGGTGGCAGTATTGTGAATGGCCAGGGTGCCGATACCGATATCGTGATTGCCTCGGCCAAGGCCTATATCAATGCACTGAACAAGATTGTTCATCCGGTTGAACGTGCCCATCCACAAGGTGCCGATGTGTAATGCGTGACCCGTATCTTCAGGCGATGGGGATTGAACAGTGGGTGCGGCGTGAGCCGCACCTGCATCAGTCTGATGTTGCCGAAGAGAAGCATGATGTTCCGGTTAAAGTCCTGCCAGCGGTTGCTGAATCGAGCGCCGAGGCAGTCACGCCCATCCCGGTTATGGAACTCAGCCCAACACAAAGTCGTCAGTCACATAATGTCGACGGACTCGACTGGTCCGGTCTTGAAAGCCGCGTTAGCGAATGCAGGATTTGTGACCTGCATGCAACGCGAACCCATACCGTATTTGGTATGGGGGATCGCAACGCCGACTGGATGATTATTGGCGAGGCACCCGGTGCCGATGAGGATAAGCAGGGCGAACCCTTTGTTGGTCGCGCCGGTGAGTTACTCACTGCCATGTTGCAAGCCATGAAGCTGAGACGTGAACAGGTCTATATCACCAATATCCTCAAGTGTCGCCCACCACAAAACCGTGACCCAAGCCAGGATGAGATACGGTGTTGCCAGCCCTATCTGCATCGCCAGATTGAATTGCTCCGGCCGAAGGTGATCCTGGCCGTCGGTCGTATCGCGGCACAAAGCCTGCTTGAACGTGACGAGACCATGAAGGCCATGCGCGGTCAGCGTTTTGAATATGCCGATACCGGTATCCCGGTGGTGGTGACCTATCACCCGGCCTACCTGCTGCGTTCGCCGACCGAGAAGCGCAAGTCATGGCAGGACCTGCAGTTTGCCCTGCGACGGTTTGCAGAGCAGGGGGGGAGATCTTGAGTGCCATCCTGCAAGCTGTGCCGATACGTCTACGCCCCATGCGAGAGACCGATATCGATGCGGTGATAGCGATAGAAAATGCTATCTACCCCTTTCCCTGGACAGAGGGCATCATGCGTGACTGCCTGCGAGTGGGCTATTGCTGCTGGCTGGCGGTACAGGAAGAGCAGGTGGTCGGTTACTGCATCATGTCAATCGGAGCCGGTGAGTCACACCTGTTGAATATCTGCATTCACCGTGACTGGCAACGACAGGGTGTCGCCAGCCAGTTGATGAAAAACATGCTCAATATCGCCAGACGTCATGGTGCCGAGACCTGTCTGCTCGAGGTGCGTCCATCCAACATCGTCGCCATCGAGCTGTACGAAAAACTGGGCTTTTCCCAGGTCGGCCTGCGCAAGGCCTATTACCCTGCGGAAAATGGCCATGAGGATGCCTTGATCCTGGCCTACCCCTTATCAGATTATGAGGAATAGCCGTTTAGTCGCGCCGCCGTTTCAGGTAGAATTGCGCCCAGTTTCACAGTAACGAAAATCATGTCCGAGATTGCAGACCAAGCGGCCCTGCGCCGCACCTTCGCCATCATCTCCCACCCCGATGCCGGCAAGACCACACTCACCGAAAAGCTCCTGCTTTATGGGGGTGCGATCCAGCTCGCCGGTACGGTGAAAGGGCGCAAGGCCGACCGCCATGCCACTTCCGACTGGATGGAACTGGAAAAACAGCGAGGTATCTCGGTGACCTCCTCGGTCATGCAGTTCCCGTATGCCGGTAAGATCATCAACCTGCTGGATACGCCGGGCCACGAGGACTTCTCGGAAGATACCTACCGCACGCTGACTGCGGTGGATTCGGCACTCATGGTGATCGACTGTGCCAAGGGTGTAGAGGCCCGTACCATCAAGCTGATGGATGTCTGTCGTCTGCGTGATACGCCGATCATCACCTTTATCAACAAGCTGGACCGTGAAGGTCGTGATCCACTCGAGTTGCTCGATGAGGTTGAGAATATTCTCAAGATCCGTTGTGCCCCGATCACCTGGCCGATTGGCATGGGTAAGAATTTCAAAGGTGTCTTCCATTTGTATAATGATTGCGTCCACCTCTTCAGTCCGACCCATAAGGGAAAGTTGCAGGAAGGCGAGATCATCCTGGGCCTGGATAATCCGCGTCTTGATGAAGTGCTCGGTGACAAGGTGGATGAATTGCGTGAAGAGATTGAGCTCGTGCGTGGTGCGAGTAACGAGTTTGATGTTGAGGCCTATCTTAAGGGTGAACTGAGTCCGGTTTCATTTGGCTCGGCGATTAATAATTTTGGCATTAAGGAATTGCTGGATACCTTTGTCGAATACGCGCCACCACCCCTGCCACGCAAGGCAGATACCCGTATAGTGAAACCGGAAGAAGAAAAGTTCAGTGGCTTTGTATTCAAGATTCAGGCAAATATGGATCCTGCTCACCGCGACCGTATTGCCTTTATGCGCGTGACCTCGGGAAAGTTCAGCAGCGGCATGAAGATGCGTCAGGTGCGTATCGGTCGAGACGTTCAGATCGCCAATGCGATTACATTTATGGCCCGTGAGCGTGAAAACGTTGTTGAGGCCTTTCCCGGAGACATTATTGGTCTGCATAACCATGGCACGATCAAGATTGGGGATACCTTTACCCAGGGTGAAGATCTGAAGTTTACGGGTATCCCGCATTTTGCTCCTGAAATGTTCAGACGTGTGGTCCTGCGTGACCCATTGAAAATGAAGGCCCTACAAAAGGGTTTGATTCAGCTCTCAGAAGAAGGTGCAACCCAGGTCTTTCGGCCCATGAACAGCAATGACCAGATACTTGGTGCAGTCGGTGTGCTGCAGTTTGATGTGGTCGCCTATCGACTGAAGGATGAATACAATGTCGAATGCAGTTACGAGCCGATTCAGGTCGCCACAGCACGTTGGGTAGAGTGTGATGACCCGAAGATGCTCGAAGACTTCCGCAAAAAGGCCTTTGACAACCTGTCACTCGACGGGGCCGAGGAGCTGACCTACCTGGCACCGAGCCGGGTCAATCTTGAGCTGACCATGGAGCGTTGGCCAGAAATAAAATTCCACGCCACCCGGGAACATTGATAACATATCAATAAGTTGTTGTAATATAAAACAATTGCCTTGAGGGCGGCGACGTCAGTGCGCTATCCGTGCGCTCGACTTTCCTAAAGTTATTCAGTAGCTTACCGATAGCCTATGTATGTAGATAGGTGTATAGGTATATGCATGCACATTTTCAATAATAATAAGATTACTCGATGTTTTCTGGGCCTGGTTTTACTGGGCCTGTTGGTGATACCTGCCGCGTTGGCGGCAGGGCAAAAACAGGCGAAGACGGATCTGCGCGTACTGGTCGATGTTTCCGGCAGTATGAAACAAAATGACCCTGAAAATCTGCGACGCACGGCCTTGCGTCTGTTAATCGGTCTGGTACCAGAACAGGCCCGCGTCGGCATCTGGACCTTTGGTCAATACGTGAACATGCAGGTCAAACCAGGATTTGCCGACGAGGCCTGGAAGAAGACCGCGCGAGAGGAGGCCGACAAGGTACATTCGCGGGGCCTTTATACCAATATCGAGTCAACCATTGATAAGAGTACCTGGGATTGGCGCAAACCTGACCCAAGCTGGAATCGACATCTGATTCTCTTGACCGATGGACAAGTGGATATCTCGAAAGACAAGGGTAAGAACCAGGCCTCCCGTAATACAATCCTCAAAGACCTGTTACCGAAGTTAAAGGCGGCGGGTGTAAAGTTACACACCATCGCTTTGTCAAAGAATGCCGATCATGAATTGTTAAAGAAACTCGCTACTGAAACCGATGCCTGGTATGAGCCGGTGGAGTCAGCAGAAAAGTTGCAGAAGGTCTTCCTGCGATTATTTGAGAAGTCCACATCGACAGATAATGTACCTCTTATTGGTAACCATTTTGAGGTCGATGACAGTATCAATGACATGACCCTGTTGGTATTCAGTAAGCAAGGGGATAAACCAACTCGGGTTATTCGACCGGACAACTCCAGTTTTCAGTATGGACAGATACCCAAAAATGTCTCATGGCATCATGACAAGGGTTTTGACCTGATAACAGTATATAAACCCGAGACCGGTAGCTGGGCGATTGATTCCACCGCAGACCCGGATAATCGCGTACAGGTAGTGACAAATCTCAAGCTGCGTGTCAGTGATATGCCGAATAATATTTTGCGCGAAGAAGCCCTGAATATTTCAGCTGAGCTAATCGAAAATGATGGCCCGCTATCCAACAAGGAGATCCTGAACCTCGTTGAGATGAGTGCGGAAACACGGCAGGGTGAGCAATCAGTCAGCAAAAAAATAGAACCATCGGACAAGCCGGGTACGTATTCAACCGAGATAATTGGCTTGGATACAAAGGGTGCTATGGAGCTGATTGTCAGGGCAAATGGCCCGACATTCAAGCGTGAAAGCCGGCATACAGTGCGTATACATGAAAGTCCCTTGAAACTTGATATTACCGAGAAAGATGACAAGTTCCTGATTACGTTAACAGAGAACCCGGAGATTATACAGGCAGGTACATTGCGCTTGGCATTAAAGTTTAGTGACGATGAACAGGTTTACCCTGTGCCCAAGGCTGGCGCACATTCATGGCAAGCAAAAGTAGGTCACGAATTTGCCGGGCGCAAGATAAATATCCAGGCTAATGCCAGTCTTGTCGGTGGTCGTGAATTTACGACTGAAATGCATGCTGAGTTGCCAAAAGCCGAAGCCCCTTTTGTGGACCCAATCATGGTTTGGGCGGAAGAGTATGAAGGTAGTTTTGTGATCCAGGTATTGGAAACCCCGGGTGTTTTCCAGGTAGGCACCCTGGACCTGAGCCTGGCACTGCCCGTGCTTGATAGTGGGGATGTTGGTGAAACCAATAGCTTTCGGCATGTTAACGCCAATCTTTGGCGTATTGAAGTCAATCCGCTATATGCAGAAAAATCCGTCGTGATAAAAGCCAGTGCGCATATCCTCACAGGCAAACCCTATAAAAAGGTACATAGCCTGACCTTGCCTGGAATAACTAAAACAGAACATATGGATAATATGTCAGCGCCTCTATCAGAACAGGAAAGTGGCCATGATGAAAAAACGGCGGAGGCCGAAGCTGCCGTCGAAGATATTGCCGTAACGGCTGAAGAAAAACACGAAGACAAAAAAGATAAAAAAACAAACTGGATATTGATTATTTCAATACTGGTAATGATCAATGCCTTGATTGGTGTTGGGGCCTATTTTGCATATCGACGTTGGATACGTCGAGATAGCCAGGTCGATGATGCACTTAACGAAGAAGAAATTGAAACTTCGCAGCCGGCAAAAGCAGAGGCGGTCGAAGATATCAGTTTTGATGAAGATGTTGAAGAGATCATAGATAGTGCTGCCGGTCAGGATGCAGCAGTGGAAAATACAACTGCTGTCGATGAAGAACAGGACTTTTCCGAACAGCGACGCACCGAGTCATCAAGTGTTGACGTGGAACTCGGTGATGAAGAAACCACTGTAGATGCTGAAATGGCACAGGACACTGACGAGGTGATCCCGACCTTGACGGAGACTGCAGAAGATGAGGTTACGGAGAATGGTATTGACAGCAGCGATGAGGCCGTTGCCGATGCCTGGGCCGAGGCCCTGGACGAAGCAGGTGATAGCACGCCTGCCGAGGACGTTGCTGAGCCGGCTGAGGTGGCCAATAGCGATGAGGCCGTTGCCGATGCCTGGGCCGAGGCCCTGGACGAAGCGGGTGACACGACACCTGCCGAGGACGTTGCCGGGCCGGCTGAGGTGGTCAGTAGCGATGAGGACGTTGCCGGGCCGGCTGAGGTGGCCAGTAGCGATGAGGCCGTTGCCGACGCCTGGGCCGAGGCCCTGGACGAAGCGGGTGATACCACGCCTGCCGAGGACGTTGCTGAGCCAGCTGAGGTGGCCAGTGGCGATGAGGCCGTTGCCGACGCCTGGGCGGAGGCCCTGGCTGAATCAGAGGATACTGCTACGATTAAGGATGACAATAATGTAAATAATGAATCAGGTGGTGACTCCGGGGATGAGAAAAAATGAGTGAGTCTGTTTTGTCTATGTTGATAGTCGGGGCCGAGTTTGGCGCCATGGCTATACTGATCCTTCTTGTACTTGGCTTCTTTGTCTTGCGTCGACGCAGGGCAAATAAGCAGCATGTTGCTGAATTTATCAGTAGTTACAAAAAAGATCGCTCTGAGCGTATTGATAATTTCAAGGAGCGACTTGAGGGAAATTTTTACCTCGTTGGCGAGGATGCTGATGAAGCACTTAACAAGATATCAAATTCAGAGTCTCGTCTGCATAAACGGGTGTTGAATATGTACCTCGGAAATGATCGAGACTGCCTCAAGGATATACGTAAGGATGTCGCATCTCTGAATGAGAACTGGATGTCGATTATGAATGATAGCCTGGCTAATGCATCTGAATCATTAGGAAAAACCGAGGTGATTACGCAGATGCAAAAAGAATACAGTGAGCTGAAGCAGGAAAACGAATCCATGCGAAAAGAACTTGCCGAAGCGATGCAAAGCATGGAGGAAATGCTTAAAGAGTATTCATTACTCTATGCGGGGCGTGATGAGAAAAATGAAACCATGGAGCGTCTTTCAGGGGAATTTGATGAAATGAAGAAAAAAACTGATTCTCAGGACACGGACTAATTACCCGCACTTATGTTCCGCATGCGAATTTTTTCCTGTCATATCCATATCCATGCTGCCATGATCGTGATGCTCATGTGCCCCGGGTGCGAACAGGCTATATAAACCGAATAATAAGATCAGTGTCCCTGCAAGTTGTCGAACCAGTGGTTTACGGACAAAATTACTCAGATGTGAAGCGGCGCTACCCATTAGAAATAACATGGGCAAGGTGCCAAGGCCAAATGCCAGCATAATGGATGCCCCCTGAACGCTGTCCTGTGAACTGAGGGCAAAGGCGAGCATCGCATAAACCATACCGCAGGGCAGCCAGCCCCAGACGAGGCCCAGGCCAAAGGCCTGAAAGGGATTTGTCACCGGCAGGAAACGCCGGCCTAGTGGTTGCAGGTACTTCCAGACATGATTGCCGGCGCGTTCCAGTATGGTAAGCACTTGCCACCAGCCAGCAATATAGAAACCGAGTGCGACCATAAACAAGCCACTGAGCCATTTGCCAATGGCGTTGACGGGTTGGCCAAGCAGGCTGGTGGTTTCTGCGCCGAGCCAAGCCAGCAATGCTCCTGCAATGACATAGCTCAGAATACGACCACTATTATAGAGTAGCTGATAGGGGAGCAGTCGCCAAAGTGTGCGGCGGGTCTTTTCTGGCAGTCCCATACTTAGGGCACCGACGATACCGCCGCACATACCGACACAGTGCAGTGATCCGAGTAGGCCGGTTATGAAGGCCGCTATCAGGCTAATCTCATTAGTCATGGGGAATTGCGAGGCTTATTGACCGAAGACAACCTGGTTATTGTCCGGTAGTTTCAGGCTACCGGTTAAACGCCATTCTGGCGTACTTACCTGCGTATGCCAGCGCCCGGGTTCTAGTTCGGGCAGGATGGCAAAGTAGTCACCCTGCGGTGTGCGTTGCAGGGTCATCCTACGGTCAAAACCGGCACGGGTGGCGTGCAGCATGGCCAGATCCAGTTTATCCGGCAGGCTGGCCTGTTTGTGTGACTTTAATGTTAGCAGAACGGTAGCCTTAGTCTGCTCAAGGTGCAGGCTGCCATAAAGTCCCAGTTTTGTCGCCGCCAGGTCGCGCTCTATAACCAGGTTTATCTCTTTGCCTTGTTTATAGTAATCATCTATGACCAGACCATCATAGGATACGATGGCAAAGTAGAGCAGGAAGCCTCCCATGACCACAGCGGAAAAGGGGATACCAATCAGCATCCATACATAGGGCGTACGGTACCAGGGGCGTTTTATGCTATCCATATTTATTTGATTCCGGTTGGCGCGAGGAAGCGACTTTCAGATTCTATCTGAATGTCGGCATTATCCTTGGCCTGTAATTTGAAGTTAATGCCGGTACTGCGCGACTTCAGGTCATAAGGGTCTGCCTGCAGGCGCAGTGAGATATCGGCAACCTCACCGGAGGCAACCCTTATTTGCGGACGATTCATGATGACCTTTATGCCTTCAATGCCAGAGACAGACAGCGTGTAATCATGGGTGTTTTCGTCCATGTTGATAATCTTTAGTGTATAGACATTTTCAATCAAGCCTTCCTGGGTCTCATCATAGAGGCGGTTACGGTCACGCAGGATATCCAGACCCAGCGGTACACGTGTAGCGATGGCATAAAATATCGCGGCCGTAAACCCAAGCAGGATGAGAGCATAGATAATGACGCGCGGTCGCAGGAGATGTGAAGGTTTACCTTCATCGGCATGTTGCGTGGTATAACGAATCAGCTTACGCGGGTAGTCCATCTTGTCCATAATGCTGTCACAGACATCAATACAGGCCGAGCAGGCGATACACTGGTATTGCAGTCCATCACGGATATCAATGCCCGTTGGGCAGACCTGCACACACAGGCCGCAATCGATACAGGATCCAAGACCCTTTTCGGCCAGATTCTCGCCACGCTTGCGCGAACCGCGAGGTTCACCACGTTTCTCGTCATAGGAGATGATCAGGGTGTCCTTGTCGAACATGGCGCTTTGGAAGCGCGCATAAGGACACATATAGATACAAACCTGCTCGCGCAGGAAACCGGCATTGCCCCAGGTGGCAACGCTGTAGAAGATCACCCAGAACCATTCCCAGCCACCGAGTGATAAATCGGCAATACGTCCGGCCAGTTCCATGATCGGAGTGAAGTAACCGACAAAGGTAAAGCCGGTAAAGGCGGCAAAGATGATCCAGACGGTATGTTTACTGCCCTTAATTATGAACTTGCGAGCGGTCCAGGGGGCCTTGTCGAGTTTCATCTGCTTGGTGCGGTCGCCTTCTATCTTGCGCTCAAACCACAGGAAAATCTCGGTCCAGACGGTCTGCGGGCAGGCGTAGCCGCACCAGAGTCGACCGGCGACGGCGGTAAAGAAAAACAGGGCGAGGGCGGCAACAATCAATAACAACGCGAAGTAGAAAAAGTCCTGCGGCCAGAAGGTCAGGCTGAAGATGTGAAATTTTCGATTCGGCAGATCCAGTAGCACGGCCTGGTGACCCTGCCATTGCAGCCATGGGGTCAGGTAATAGATACCGAGCAGGATAAATACCCCCATACTACGCCAGAAGGCAAAGATGCCATGGACTTCACGCGGGTAGATCTTCTCTTGCTTGGCATAAAGAGAGCTTGAAGTATCGGTGTTCTTTTCAGTGCTCATATCTCTGACTCAGTAAATAAATATCCGTTTTGCCAATGCACAAGGCATTTGCAAAGCAGGCCAACACGTGAAGAAAAACGGGTGTACGTTACTTGGGGTTCGGGTTACAGGGCTTGCGGAAGAAGCAGGTTAGCGCGCAAGACGAGGTAGTCAGTAACCAGAAAAGAAAGAACCCGATGGTGTAGACACCCAGTCGAGGCATATCGGCGAAGCGTGTTTCCTGCAACAGTGTGACAGGGTCAAAGGCAGCGAAGAACAGTACCGTGGCGAGTCCGGCCATGAGAAAGGCCGGCCAAAGAACAGAGATGGTTTTCTGACATTTGGGGATTTCTTGTTCCATCCTACTCGCCTCGATACTGTCTATTATCTGCCTATATCATACTGCCGTTTACTCTTTGTCGCCAGTCGACAGGTTGTAAACATAAGCGGTCAGCAGGTGGATTTTCGCCTCATCGAGGAAGCCCTCATGTTTCGGCATGCGACCACCACGGCCAGCGCTGATAGACTCGATCACCGCACGCTGTGAACCGCCATATAACCAGACCTTATCAGCCAGGTTTGGTGCCCCCAGTGCCTGGTTACCTGTCCCATCAACCGCGTGACAACTGACGCAAAGCTGCTTGAATTTGTCCTGTCCCAGACGGGCGGCCGTTTGATTGACCTTGCGGCCACTCAGGCTGAGGACATATTCAGTCACGTTGAACACACCTTCCTTACCAAGAATCTGTTCCCAGGCCGGCATGGCGCCGTTACGACCGTGGGTAATACTGGCCTTTATCGCTTCAGGGCTACCGCCATACAGCCAGTCTGTGTCGGCTAGGTTCGGGAAGCCACGTGAACCACGGGCATCTGAACCGTGACAGATGGCACAGTAGGTACTGAACAGACGGTGGCCGGTCTTGCGGGCCTCGTCGTTATTACCCAGTGTATCAGCATCCTGTTTCAGGTATTCGGCGTATATGGGGCCATAGGTATCATCGGCCTTTTTCAGTTCAGACTCGTACTGACCTGCCTGTGTCCAGCCCAGCAAACCCTTCCAGCTACCCAGGCCCGGGTATAAAGCCAGGTAAATAGCCGCAAACACCAGGGTGATGATGAACATATTTACCCACCAGCTAGGCATCGGATTGTTCAGTTCAACCAGGGTTTCGTCCCACTTGTGGTCCAAAGGTTTTCCATCCATTGAAGAACCATCTTTGGGTTTTTTGCTCATCCACATGATCAGCACAACCATGCTGAAAAGACCGACCACGACTGGCACAGTGATGAACCATGGCCAGAAATCACTCGTGAAATCAAACATGATGTTTATCTCCAGAATCTTGTTCAAGCTTGTGCATGTCGTCTTCTTCAAAGGCCAACATCGAGGCTTCATGGAAATCTTGGCTACGCTTGCTACTGAATGCCCAGATCACAATCCCAACAAACACGACAAAGGCGACCAGGGTCCATACAGCTTGTATGCTATTCATATATTCCATGGCTTATCTCCCTGCCTTGATAGAAGTTCCAAGGATCTGCAGGTAAGCGATGAGGGCGTCCATTTCGGTCTTGCCTTCAAGCTGCTTTGGCGCATTCTCAATTTCTTCTGGCGTATAGCCGTGCCCCATGATGTTCAGCGTTTCCATTTTCTTGCTGATGCTTTCGGCATCTGCCGGTGCTTCTGTAAGCCATGGGTAGCCTGGCATGATGGAGGCAGGCACCACATCGCGCGGGTTAATCAGGTGCACTCGGTGCCATTCATCACTGTAACGACCACCTACACGGTGCAGGTCAGGACCGGTACGTTTTGATCCCCACAGGAACGGACGGTCATAGACGAACTCGCCTGCCACAGAGTAGTGACCATAACGTTCTGTCTCTGCACGGAACGGACGGATCATCTGTGAGTGGCAGGAGTTACAGGACTCGCGAATATAAATATCGCGGCCGCTAAGCTCGAGTGCGCTATAAGGCTTGAGACCTTCAACAGCTTCGGTTGTGTGTTTCATAAAGAACAGCGGAACGATCTGTACCAGGCCACCCACGCTAATGACGAGGATAACGAGGATGATCATCAGGCCGATGTTCGATTCGACTTTTTCGTGTCCAGTTGTTGACATGATTATTTCCTCAGTGGGCCGCAGCCGGAGCGAGAACAGGGGCGTCATTGACGGCCTTGCCACTCATCACGGTTTTGTAGACGTTGTATGCCATGATCAGCATGCCACTCAGGAACAGGGCACCACCGACGAGGCGAACAATATAGAACGGGTGCATGGCTTCAACACTTTCGATGAAGCTGTAGGTCAGGGTGCCGTCGGCATTTACCGCACGCCACATCAGACCCTGCATCACACCCGATACCCACATGGCAACAATGTAGAAGGCAATACCAACGGTTGCCAGCCAGAAGTGCCATTCAATCAGTTTGATGCTGTGGATGTCACGACCAAACATACGTGGGATCAGGTAGTACATAGCACCGATGGAGATCATGGCTACCCAACCAAGGGCACCGGAGTGCACGTGACCAATCGTCCAGTCGGTGTAGTGGGACAGTGCGTTAACGGTCTTGATCGCCATCATCGGACCTTCGAAGGTGGACATACCGTAGAAGGAGATGGATACGATCAGGAAGCGCAGGATAGGGTCAGTACGTAACTTTTCCCAGGCACCGGAGAGGGTCATGATGCCGTTGATCATACCACCCCAACTCGGAGCCAGCAGAACTAGCGAGAAGACCATACCCAGTGACTGTGTCCAGTCTGGCAGGGCCGTGTAGTGCAGGTGATGCGGTCCGGCCCAGATGTAGGTGAAGATAAGTGCCCAGAAATGGATAACGGACAGACGGTAGGAGTATACCGGGCGGCCAGCCTGCATTGGCACGAAGTAGTACATGATGCCAAGGAAACCTGCGGTGAGGAAGAAGCCCACGGCATTATGACCGTACCACCACTGAATCATCGCATCCTGTACACCGGCATAGGCAGAGTAGGACTTCAGCCCGCTAACAGGCAGTGCGGCACTGTTGAAGATGTGCAGGACGGCGACGGTCAGAATAAAGCCACCAAAGAACCAGTTGGCAACGTAAATGTGTTTAACCTTACGTTTCAGAACCGTACCGAAGAAGACGATGGCGTAGGAGACCCAGACCACGGCGATGAGGATATCAATAGGCCATTCGAGTTCAGCGTATTCCTTCGACTGGGTGAAACCCAGTGGCAGGGAAATGGCGGCTGACAAAATCACTGCTTGCCAGCCCCAGAAGGTGAACGCCGCGAGCTTGTCACTGAACAAACGAGTGTGACATGTGCGCTGCACTGCATAGTATGATGTGGCGAACAGGGCCGAACCACCAAAGGCGAAGATCACGGCATTGGTATGCAGCGGTCTTAAGCGGCTGAAGGTGAGATAAGGGAGATCAAAGTTCAGCGCCGGCCAGGCCAGTTGTGCCGCAATCAGCACCCCTACGCTCATGCCAACAATGCCCCAGATGACAGTCATAATAGCGAACTGTCGTACAACCTTATAGTTGTACATATCTTGTGTAGCAGTCATATGCCTACCTGTCTAAAGTTAACGAAAAGAAAAAGGGTTTAGCCAAAGGGGCTTGGAAATGCGCCAAGGCTACTGGTGAACACTGGACCGATCCCGTAACCCCATAAAATCACGGTTGTGGCCATCACGGCGACCAGCACCACGAGGCCAACACCGAGGACAGCACTGGCGAACAGGAAGCCCTGTTCCTTGGTGACCTTCATCATGGTTGGCAGACCGGTATACAGCAGGTAAATGCTGTAGGCGAGTGCCGGCATGCCGACAATCATGTTCAGCCACAGAACCGGATAGAGTGCCATCAGGCCTATGAGAAACATCGGTGTGGCAGAGAAGGCGGCGAGGGCTATGCCCTGTGGCAATTCCTGTTCGGTGCCGTAGGTCTTGCCCATCCAGTGGATCATCCAGCCGATAGAAAAGACCGCCACGAGCATGGTGACGTAGGTGGCAATTGCGATCATCAGGGCGCTTTCGACGGTCAGCATTTTGACTTCGCTGGTACCAATCTGCCAACCGATCTGGGTGGTGCCGATAAAGCCGGAAATGGCCGGGATCGCGGCAAGGAAAAGAACATGTGAACAGTAGCACTTACCCACGGAACAACGCTCTTTACGAATATCTTCCCATTCCTGGGCAGGGTGTGCGAATAACCCCCACACGTGTGATAAAAACATTTGCGGCCCTCACCTTATTTTTGATTTAAAAAACAACCAGTCTGCAGTCTGGTTGCCGGACAAAATACTATTTGTAAACCATGGATTAACCCTGTAACCCTTGGATTAACCTAGTAATTAAGTAAATTATAATATATTAAATTATAATCCATTGCTTGGTATGATGCGAGTCTAATGATGCATCCATCGACCCGCCTTGATCTGGATCAAAGTGATAAACGGCCGACACCACAACAGATTTTGCTACTCTGCACAGTATCGGTGCCATTGTATAGGTCTTAGTGCCTGGAATTAAATAGCGAATATAGTAAGGAAATGGGTCCTCAAACCGTGTCAGAATTCAACGCAACACAATGTTTTCACTGTGGTTTACCGGTTCCCAAAGGGGCTGAGTTCACGCTGCTGATCGATGGCAAGGTCCGGCCTATGTGCTGTAAGGGTTGCGAGGCCGTGGCCAAGGCGATTATCGAGGGTGGCATGGGTGATTATTACAAGTTTCGCACCGAAAATGCGCCAACGGGTCGCGAACTGGTGCCGGACTTCCTGCAACAGGTCGCGATCTACGATAACGAGACGGTGCAGGGTAGCTTTGTCCGTCGCGACACAGCCACGGGGACAGACGAACGCGAGGCGGACCTGATCCTTGAAGGCATTACCTGTGCCGCCTGCATCTGGCTCAACGAGCGGCACCTGGCTGCCTTGCCCGGGGTCCTGGAAGTGGCCATCAACTACACTACCCATCGGGCACGCGTGAAATGGGACAACGGCCGGATCCGGCTTAGCGAGATACTCGAGGCGGTTAGCCGGATCGGCTACCTGGCTCACCCCTACGACCCGAACCGCCAGCAACTACTCCTGGAACAGGAACGACGCCTGCATATTCGCCGACTCGGCCTGGCTGGTGTGCTCGGCATGCAGGTTATGATGATCGCCGTGGCCCTGTACCTGGGGGCCTTTTCCGGTATCGAGGAACATTTCCGGCAGTTTTTCCACTGGCTCAGTCTGGGCCTGACCCTGCCGGTGATCCTGTACTCCGCGCAGCCGTTTTTCCGCACCGCCTGGCGCGACCTGCAACGTCTACAGGCCGGTATGGATGTGCCGGTTTCGCTAGGCATGTCGCTGGCCTTTGCCGGTAGCGTCTATGCGACCTTCACCGGTCATGGCGAGGTCTATTACGATTCGGTATGCATGTTCGTCTTCTTCCTGCTCACCGGGCGTTACTTCGAACTGGTCGCGCGTAAGCGCGCCGCCGAGGCCTCGGAGTCATTGGTACACAGCGTACCGGCGATGGCGACCCGGCTCGGGGACGATAATGAGGAGTGCCTGGTGGCCGTGGCTGAACTTGAAGTTGGTGATCGGGTGCGGGTGCGACCCGGTGAAACCGTGCCTGCCGACGGGCTGATTATTGATGGGCAGTCGAGCATCGATGAGTCCCTGCTGACCGGTGAGAGCCTGCCGGTGAAACGTGGCAGAGAAGAACATGTTATTGGTGGGGCGATTAATATTGAAAGCCCCTTGCTGATCCGCATCGAGCAGGTCGGCCAGGATACGGTCTTGTCCGGTATTCTACGCCTGCTGGATCGGGCGCAGACCGAAAAGCCACGTATTACCCAACTGGCTGATCGCACCGCGGCCTGGTTTGTACTCGTGGTATTGATGCTTGCGGGCAGCGTGGCCGTCTACTGGTGGCAGGCCGACCCGGCGCATTGGTTACCGATCACCCTGTCAGTGCTGGTGGTAACCTGTCCCTGCGCCTTATCCCTGGCTACACCGACGGCGGTGACGGCGGCCACCGGCAAGTTGATCCGTAGCGGCTTATTGGCCACACGTGGTCATGCCCTGGAAACCCTGGCGCGTGCCACGCACATCGTTTTTGATAAAACCGGCACCCTGACGTATGGCCGGCTAAACCTCATCGATAGTGTTGTGGCTGATGGGCATGATGAGCAGGGGTATTTGGCGATTGCCGCCGCCCTGGAAACCGGTTCGGAACACCCGATTGCCCGTGCCATACGTCGAGCGGCCGGTGATGGCAAACGACAGGCAAGCGATATACAGAATACCCCGGGCGCCGGTTTGACGGGCGATATCGATGGCCAGACATATTGGTTGGGAACGCCTCTGTTTATAGAGACAGAAACCGCTCAGAAGTGTAATGCCGAGGCATTACAGCGGTTAAGGGTCAGTGGTAATACAGTGATTGCGCTGGGGAGCCGAAAATCGGTTTTGGCCCTGTTCGCCTTCGGTGATGAATTGCGTAATGATGCCGCTGAGGCCGTGGCCGACCTGAAGGCGGCAGGAAAACAGGTGGTGTTATTAAGTGGTGATCACCTCGCCGTGGCACAACATGTCGCCGGAAAAATTGGTATTGACGAGGTCTATGGTGACCTGTTGCCGGAAGACAAACTGGAGCAGGTAAGTCGTTTGCAGAAACAAGGGGCCGTCGTCGCGATGGTCGGGGACGGCATTAATGATGCCCCCGTGCTGGCGGCCGCACAGGTCTCGATTGCCATGGGGGGGGGTACCCAGCTGGCTGCAGCCAGTGCGGACATGTTGTTATTGTCGGATCGTCTCACAGGCCTGCCTGAAGGGCTGCGCATGGCGCAGCGCATGTTATGGGTGATTCGACAGAATTTATTTTGGGCGATCGCATATAATCTACTGGCTTTACCTGCTGCCGCGGCCGGCTACATTGCACCGTGGATGGCGGCACTGGGGATGTCGGCCAGCTCACTCATTGTTGTGGGTAATGCCTTGCGCCTGCTGCGAAACCAAAGGAACTAGAATGGAAGTTTTATATTTATTGATCCCCGTCGCAATGTTGCTCGTGGCAGCGATCGTTGCAGTGTTTTTTTGGGCGGTGCGCTCAGGTCAGTTTGATGATCTTGAAGGACCCGCACACCGAATCATCATGGACGATGACAAACCCAAAAACGACAAGTAGTTAATATTATTAGAATAGGCGAGATACATATAAAAAAATTCCATCGCATGGCAAAGGTTTTGTGTAAGTTTTTTACTTGTGATTTATTTTTATAAGACCATAATGAAGTCAGGTATCCAAATGGGCTAAGCATTACCCTAGGGTACTTACACAATGTATATTTCAGTTCAATCGAAGCTAAGGAGGGCTTTCATCATGACTGCCAAGCTCACTACCGTTGATCATATTTATCCAACCACCAACACATCGTATCAGCATATGGAATATCATCTTGAAGAGGATACGCAAGCCCTCTGGTGCTATATGACCCCAAAGCCCCGGCCGTGTTTCTCAGACGCTTTACTTGATGACATGGTAAGTGTGCAGAAGATGATCGAAAATAAATGCGACCCGGCTTTCACCCCGGCCAACGAACACTTGCATTATGTGGTGCTGGGTTCAAAAACACCGGGGGTATTCAGCCTGGGCGGTGACCTGGAGTTGTTTGCCAGGCTGATTGAGGCCGGTGACAGGGAGGCCCTACGTACCTATGCCATCAAGAGTATCGAGGTCCTTTATCATCACTCGGTAAATTATAATCGTCCCATGACCACCATTGCTCTTTTGGAAGGGGATGCCATTGGTGCCGGTTTTGAAACTGCGCTGGCCTGTGATGTGATCGTCGCGGAACGCCATGTAAAAATGGGCTTCCCCGAGGTGCTGTTTAACCTGTTCCCGGGCATGGGGGCATACAGTTTTCTTGCCAGACGACTCGACCCGGCGAAAATTGAGAAAATGATCCTGACTGGCACCATCTATAGTGCAGAAGAGATGTATGAAATGGGACTGGTCGATATTCTTGTTGATGAAGGCGAGGGGGAGGCAGCCGTGCGTCAATATATCAGGAAGGCGAAACGCTCACGCAATGCACGTGAGGCCGTTTACCGGGTCAGGCATCGTGTCAATCCGGTGACCTTTCAGGAGTTAGCCGATATTGTCGAGATATGGGTTGATGCGGCTATGCAACTCGAGGCCATCAACCTGCGTACCATGCAGCGTCTGATTCGCGCGCAGGAAAAGAAAATCGCGTCAGACAGTGAAATGACTGATGGACAAGCGGTGGTCGGCGTTGGCTAGTCTGCCTGTTAAGAAGGTCTGCGGCTACGCCGATCGTGGTAATGGGCCAGGGCAGTAAGGGTTTTTCTATAGCAGTCCCTGAACTCGGGTATTAACCCGGGTTTCAGGGTGTGTAGTTGCTGTTCATCCAGTTGCAGAAATCTATCGCAGGTATCATGAATCATCATGGCACCGAGGTTACCGGAGCAACCCTTGAGCGAGTGCAGGTGACGCCTTAATTCATCATTATTACCGTCATCGACACAGGTCTGCATTTTATCGAGTATATCGCTGGTATCAGTCATGAAGCTGTCGGTCAGTTCGGCCAGCAACTGTGTATCGGCACCGATCTGCTCGAGTTCGATCAGCGCCTGGAATTCTGGTTTTTGTTGTGGTCTGGTGGAGGCGGTTTCTTCATTATGTTGTGGTTGTAGAGTGTCATAACCCTCAGCAGGCGCAAAAATGCCCTCAATCGTATGGAGTAACTTTTCACTGTCGATAGGTTTGGTGAGATAGGCGTCGACCCTGGCCTCGGCACATTCCTGCTTGGCCTCGGTGGTGGCATTCGCAGTGAGAATAATGACGGGGATGCCGGGCTCACCGCGATGCAGATAGCGATAGGTTTTTACGGTATCAATGCCGCCTAATACAGGCATTTGCATATCCAGTATCATCAGGTCATAGGTTTTATCTTCCAGGGCATCAAGTGCCTGTTCTCCATTGGTGACGATCTCGGTACGGTGACCGGCACTTTGCAGGATCTTGTCAAGCACCTTCTGGTTAATACGGTTATCTTCGGCTACAAGTATATTCAGCCGCATACCTTTATTAAGGTGCTTGGCATATTGCTCGGCCAGCCGTGTCGCTGATTGTTCCTGTTGTTCATCTGCCTGGGTGGCATGCAGGGCATTGAACAACAGGGTCTTGTCCAGTGGTAGATCCAGCACGGAACTGTAACTGTTTGTCAGATGCTGTAATACATCTTCCTGCCGCTTGCCTTGTAACAAAATCAACTCGATATGGCCGACGGAGGTTTCGGCCCGGATGGCCTGGGCAAACTGTGTAATGTCCAGGTCGAAGCTGTCGCGGTCGACCATGACGACATTGTAGGGCTTATCGCTGTGCTGGTTACCAATAAGACTGGCAAAAGCCTGCGCGGCGCTGGCTACGCTATGATGCACCACGCCCCACGTATCCAGATATTTACCCGTTATATGTTGCAGGGGCTTATTTGCCGAGACGAGTAGTACCTTGTTCTGGTTGATACCGAGACGTCCGGCATCCATGTTGCCGATGAGTTTTCTCTCAAACGGCAACTCGAACCAGAAGGTGCTGCCTTTGCCTTCCTCGCTGATTAGGCCGATTTGTCCGCCCATGAGCTCAACAATTTGTTTTGATATGCTTGTGCCCAGCCCGGTACCACCAAAGCGGCGGGTGGTGGATTCATCGGCCTGGGTGAAGGAGTCAAAGATGGCTTGCTGGGCCTTTTCGCTAATGCCAATACCGGTATCATAAACCTCAAAACGTAGCAGGCTATGCTGGTCTTCATCATGAACATGACTGATACGGATTCCAACTTCGCCCCTATGTGTGAACTTGATAGCGTTGCCAAGCAGGTTGATGAGTACCTGCCGCAGATGAAGGGGATCACCATAGAGCAAAAAGGGTGTCTCTGGCGTTATCTGGTAATGAATCTCAAGATGTTTGCCATAGGCCTGTGGTGCCAGCATAGTGATAATGTTTTTCGTTACGGAGTACAGGTCAAATTCGATATTTTCCACGGTGAATTTGCCGGCCTCGATCTTGGAGATATCCAGAATACCTTCAATCAGCGAGAGCAGGGTACGTGCCGAGGCATGGATGGTCTGGGTATAGTCTTTTTGTTCTGCGTTCAGGTCTGTAGTGATTAGCAGATCACTCATGCCGACCACGCCATTCAGTGGCGTGCGTAATTCGTGGGACATATTGGCGAGGAAGCGGCTCTTGGCACGGTTGGCCTCGTTGGCCTGTTCAATGGCGCGGGTCAATTTGCTTAGCAGACTGTAGACAAAGGCAGGCAAGATCAGGATACATATCAATAAGCCATAACCAAGAATCGGCTGCTCATACCAGAAGGCCGTAGTTTCAATCACTATTATAAAACTTAGTCCGGTGATAGCGGTGGCGGCGAGCAGGTAACGTTGGCCATAACGAATACCGTAACCAAAGACTGACCAGAGCAGGAGAATATACAAGACCGGGCCACTGTCACCGATTAGCGTCATAAGAAAGGCGATTGAGCCTATGTCAATGAGCATGCACAGGCCGATACGTGTTACCGAATATGCCGGGTGCAGCAGGATCGAGCCAATGATAACGATGGAATAAACATTGAACATCCCCATCTTAATCAGCGTTGTCTGATGGTAGGCGGTCAGGTTATCGGCAAGCAGGCTATTGTAGGCGAGGTAGGCAAAGACTAGCAGGCCGAGCCCTATTCTTATCAAGGCCTGTTCCAACTCTGTGGAGGGGTGTTGTTGTAGCCACCGTCGCAAGGAAAAAGCTCTTCGTCTCTTCGGTGTTGGATTGTCGGTATTGCCCTGGGTCATTCCCTAACCTCTAAGTGTCTGGACGCTATGGTTTATTGATTGTAGACAGACAATCTTGATTTGTCCCGCCAATTCTAAATTGTATGCTATATTTCCCACATTCGGCGTAGTGAAACATTATGGTGTTTCCCTGTAGAATTTGGGTATATTGGGCCGATAGCACGATAAATGGAAGAGGTAGTCATGAACGAAGAAAAAGGCTCATTTTTTTATAGCCTGAAGAGCGTATTCTGGGCCATGCTCGGGGTGCGCGCCAACAAGGGCTATGACGAGGATGTGAAAAAGCTCACACCACGCCAGGCCATCATTGCCGGCTTGATCGGCACCGCCGCCTTTATTACTACGCTGATCCTCGTGGTTCGCTTCGTAATTAGTCAGGCAGCGGGCTAGGCAACCGCGTTTTACTGACTACATCGCGGCAATACGTTTCTTTTCTTCCTGCAGGCGCTGCAGCGCAGACTCCAGTTCCGCCACACGTTCACGTTCCTTGTTGACCACGGCCTCGGGGGCCTTGTCGACATAACCCTGGTTAGAGAGTTTTTTCTGCCGCATCGCCAGTTCTTTTTCAGTTTTAAGCAGTTCCTTGTCGAGACGTTGCAGCTCTGCCTCTTTATCGATAAGCCCGGCCAACGGGATATGCAACATGCCGTTACTACCGACGAGTGCACTGGCAGACTCCGGTAATGTTGCCTCCGCACCGACAAAGTCGAGCGACGCCATGCGACTGATCGCCAAGCTGCAATGCGCGGTTTCTTCGAGTACGGTACGTTCGGCCACACTGAGATTCTGCACTGTGACCGGCAGCGGCTTGCCCGGGGCGATGTTCATTTCGCTGCGGATGCGACGCACACCACGATTTAGCTGCATGACCAGTTCGGTCTCGGCAATCGCCTGCTCATCTATCTTACTGTTGTCACTAACCGGGTAGGGTTGCAGCATGATGGTCTCACCCGTTTGTCCAGCCAACGGGGCAAGGCGCTGCCAGATCTCTTCCGTTATATAAGGTATGAGCGGGTGGGCCAGGCGCAACAGGGTCTCCAGTACACGTACCAGGGTGCGGCGGGTGCCGCGCTGGGCAGCCTCGCTGCTGTCCTCACTTTGTAGTACCGGCTTGGAGAGTTCCAGGTACCAGTCGCAGTACTCGTTCCAGGTAAAGTCGTAAATCGCCTGAGCGGCATGGTCGAGGCGGTAGTGCTCGATGGCATCGATGACCTCGGTCTCGACCTGTTGCAGGCGCGAGATGATCCAGCGGTCAAAACGATTCAGTTCCACCTCATCGTTATCGATACCGGTATCCTGACCCTCGGTATTCATAAGCACGTAGCGGGCGGCATTCCATAGCTTGTTACAGAAGTTACGGTAGCCGGCGACACGGTTCATATCGAACTTGATATCGCGTCCGGTCGAGGCCTGCGCGGCAAAGGTAAAGCGCAGTGCATCGGTACCGAAGGCCTGGATACCCTCAGCGAATTCCTTGCGCGTGGCCTTTTCGATTTTTTTCGCCATCTTCGGTTGCATCAGGCCGGTGGTGCGTTTGGCGACGAGGTCTTCGAGCTCGATGCCATCAATCAGATCGAGCGGGTCGAGTACGTTGCCCTTGGACTTCGACATCTTCTGGCCCTGTGAGTCACGCACCAGACCGTGGATGTAGACTTCCTTGAAGGGCACATCGCCCATGAACTTGAGGCCCATCATGATCATGCGGGCGACCCAGAAAAAGATGATGTCAAAACCGGTGACCAGCACGTTAGTCGGGTAATAGGCCTTTAATGCCTCGGTCTGCTGCGGCCAACCGAGCGTCGCAAACGGCCACAGCGCAGAGGAGAACCAGGTATCGAGGACGTCTTCATCCTGGCGCAGGGCAACCTTGTCACCGAGGCCATGTTTCTCGCGCACTTCCTGTTCGGAGCGGCCGACATAGATATCGCCCTTATCGTCATACCAGGCCGGGATGCGATGGCCCCACCATATCTGGCGACTGATACACCAGTCATCGATGTTGCGCATCCATTCGAAATAGGTGTTCTTCCAGTTATCCGGGACGAACTTGATATCACCATCCTCGACGGCCTTGATGGCCGGTGCGGCGAGCGGTGCGACTTTCACATACCACTGGTCGGTGAGAAATGGCTCGATGACCGCACCGGAGCGGTCACCGCGCGGCACCATGAGTTTGTGGTCGTCGGTCTTCTCCAGCAGGTCCTGGGCGCCGAGTTCTTCGATGATCAGTTTACGTGCTTCGTAGCGGTCGAGGTCGTGAAAATCAGCCGGCACCAGTTCACCGTTATCGTCATCGGCACCGATAATGCGGGCATCGATGGTGAAGATGTTGATGAGTCCGCCGTTCGGCAGGGCGGCAATGGCCGACTCGTCGCGGTGGCCTTGCCATACGCCATAGTCGTTAAAATCGTGGGCCGGGGTGATCTTCACACAACCGGTACCGAACGCCGGGTCCACGTAGTCATCGGCGATGATCGGGATCTTGCGGCCGGTCAGAGGTAGTTCCACCATCTGTCCGACGAGATGCTGATAGCGTTCGTCACCCGGGTGTACTGCGATGGCAGCATCGCCGAGCATGGTCTCGGGTCGTGTGGTGGCGACGATGACGTGACCGTTACCATCGGCCAGCGGATAACGCATGTGCCAGAGGTAACCGTTTTCCTCCTGCGAGATCACCTCGAGATCGGAAACCGCGGTATGCAGAACCGGGTCCCAGTTAACGAGGCGCTTGCCACGGTAGATGAGGCCCTCTTCATGCAGGCGCACAAAGACCTCGGACACAGCGGTGGAAAGTTCCGGATCCATGGTGAAGCGTTCACGCGACCAGTCAATCGAGGCCCCCATGCGACGCAACTGGCGGGTGATGTTGCCACCGGACTCTGCCTTCCATTCCCAGACCTGCTTGATGAATTCCTCGCGGCCAAGGTCGTGGCGGGTTTTACCTTCAGCGGCCAGTTGGCGCTCGACGACCATCTGCGTGGCGATGCCGGCATGGTCGGTACCTGCCTGCCAAAGGCTGTTATCGCCACGCATGCGGTGAAAGCGAACGAGGGTATCCATGACGGTGTTATTAAAGCCATGGCCCATGTGCAGGCTGCCGGTGACATTCGGCGGTGGGATCATAATGCAGTAAGTCTTGGCCCCGGCGGCGGCACCGCTTCCGGCGGCGAAATAGCCTCTGGATTCCCAGGTGTCGTACCAGCGTTGTTCAATGGCGTTGGGTTGGTAGGTCTTGTCCATTTCGTGATCGTTTCGTTGTCTAGGTTTAAGGCGCGGCGCGCCACAAGCGGGGCATTATACCTAAAATTCCGCTCAATACGGCCCCATATGGAACGGCATCACAGGTTTAATCAGGATTTTTCTGGCGCAGTTCACGCAGAAAGCGTTGCAGGCTGTTTTCTTCCGGTAGGGGCTGTCCGGACTCGAGTTGTTGACGGGCCTCGGCCATGATGCCATCGACAATCCCATTCAGTTCGTCGCGAAGCTGTTTGAGCAGGGGCTCGGCTTCACCCCTGAGGCGGGGGTCATCCGCCAGGCCGTTGAAGATAATGTCATCCAGTATGGGGATATCGATGTCATCGCTGTTATCGACCTCTGCCTGGAGCGGGGAGGGGGCCTCGCCATTATCGGGGTATAGGGGGTCGTCGTATTGCTCGGCGGGCAGGTCGGCAAAGGGCTCTACTGCCTGCGTCAGGGAAGTATCGTCATCCGGTTTTTCCGCGGGGGCGGCGAAGTGGTTTTGCTCGAGCAGGTGTTGCAAGGAGTTGAGAACCTGCTCCAATGACTCTTCGGTGGCGGTGTGGCCGACGGGTATGGGTTCATCTTGCCGGGACATGCTGATTAACTTCCCAGTTCGTGGGTTTCGAGGGCATAACCACGGTCACGGTAAAACTTGAAACGCTGACGCGCCGCCTGCCGTTCGCTATCCATACCGCTGACAATCTCGGCGACACGTTCAAAGCGGCTGAAGGTCTCGGGGATGACATTGGCGAGATTGATCATGACATCGTGCGCGGCCTCTTCCCGGTGTTGTGTGCCAATTAACACCGGGTAGGTGTCCGCGTCATCGGCATCACTGCGGGCGTGTGGCAGGAAGCTGCCTGCGCGAAAGGTCCACAACAGGTCATCAAGTTGTTGGGTCTGTTCCGGTTGATCGGAATAGATAAACACATGATGACCGAGTTGACAGGCCTTTTCCGTCAGACGACAGGCCGTTAGCAATCGTTGTTGCTCATTACTGGCCTGAGTCAGATAAAAATCCACACGTGTCATGAGTGCCGCTTACTTCACCTTGTCGAGCAGGTACTGCGTCAGCAGCGGTACCGGGCGACCGGTAGCGCCTTTTTCGTCACCGTGCTTCCATGCGGTGCCGGCGATGTCGAGGTGCGCCCAGTGCATTTTTTTCGCAAAGCGCGAGAGGAAACAAGCAGCGGTAATGGCTCCGGCTTCGCGACCGCCAATATTGGCCATGTCGGCAAAGTTACTTTTCAGTTGTTCCTGGTACTCTTCCCATAACGGTAATTCCCAGGCACGGTCACCACTGCTCTTACCAGCACTGAGCAAGTCATTGTTCAGGCCACGGTGGTTACCGAGTAGGCCGGTGGCTTGACTACCCAGGGCGACGACACAGGCACCGGTCAGCGTGGCGATGTCGACCACGGTTTCCGGGCTGAAGCGTTCGCTATAGGTCAGGGCATCGCAGAGGATGAGACGGCCCTCGGCGTCGGTGTTCAGTACCTCGATGGTTTGTCCGGACATACTGGTGACGATATCACCGGGTTTGTTGGCCAGACCATCCGGCATGTTTTCACATGATGGCACGATGCCGATGACGTTCAGGGGCAGTTGCAGTTCGGTTACTGTATGCATCAGGCCAATAACGCTGGCTGCCCCACACATATCGAATTTCATCTCGTCCATGGCGGCGGAGGGCTTGATGGAGATACCTCCTGAATCAAAGGTGATGCCCTTACCGATGAAGACATAAGGTTTGCTATCGTTATCAGCACCACGGTATTCCATGCAGATCAGTTTCGGCGGCTGGCGGCTGCCCTTGGCGACGGAGAGCAGGGAACCCATGCCGAGCGTTTCCATGTCGCTTTGCTCAAGCACCTTAACCTTAAGTTTGTTTGCGGATTTGCCGAGTTCAGTAGCCTGTTCGGCGAGGTAGGTCGGGGTACAGATGTTAGCCGGCAGATTACCGAGGCGGCGGGCAACGGCAACCCCCGTGGCGATGGCGGCGCCATCCTTCAGTGCCTGTTCGGCTGCGGACAGGTCGCGCCGGCTGGGCACCGAGAAGACCATCTTGCGTAGCGGACGGCGTGCCTTGTCTTTTTCGGTCTTGAGTTCATCAAAGACATAGAGTGCCGCCTCAGTGGTTTCCACGGCCTGGCGTACTTTCCAGTAGACATCGTGACCCTTCACTGGGAGTTCCGGCAGGAAGTTCACGGTATCCATGGCACCGTTTTCATTCACGGTCATGGCGGCTGTGGCCAGGGCCTTACGGTAGGCAACCTCGTTGAAATCGCGTTCCTTGCCACAGCCGATCAGCAGTACACGATCACAGAGGGTATTCGGGACGTTGTGCAGCAGCAGGGTTTGATCGGGCTTGCCCTCAATATCGCCGCGGCGGATGATATTGGACAGGTAGGCTTCACTGACCGCATCGAGTTGCTCGGCAGCGGCGGACAGGCGGCGCGGCTCGAAAACACCGACAATAATACATGCACTGCGTTGTTTTTCAGGATGGCCACTTTTTATACTGAAATCCATGTTTTCTCCTACTGAATCTGGGGCGTAATGTGTGTAAGATGGCACACATCTTACTATAACTACAAGCTGGGCCATTTTGCTAAGGTTTTGTTATTTAGTCAAAAGCGCCCAGAAAGTAACAAAAATCTTGTGATAGTTTACTGGAAAAAATGTAATTTTGCAGCGTCAGGGCGCGACGGCGCTATTCCCGCATGATTATCAGGCGTTACATCCTGCGTGAGATCGGCACGACCTTACTTGCCGTGACCTCGGTATTGTTGCTGATCTTTTTCAGCACCCGTTTTGTGCGACTGTTGGGTGATGTGGCGGAAGGGCGTCTGCCTGCCGAATTGGTTTTTAGTGTGCTGGGGCTGGAACTGCTGAAAAATCTGGCCTCAATCCTGCCGCTGGCCGTGTTCTTTGCCGTGTTACTGGCCTTTGGCCGCCTCTACCGTGACCAGGAAATGGTCGCCCTGAATGCCAGTGGTATCGGGCAGGCGCAGATCATGCGTATGTTGCTGCTGCTGACGCCGTTTATCCTGGTCCTGAACGGTTATCTGGCACTGTATGCGGCGCCATGGGCCGCAGAAAGGGTTGAGCAGATTCGCCATGCTGCCGAGTACCGTTCTGAGCTGAGCCTGCTCAGTGCTGGGCGGTTTACCGAATCAAAGGACGGTCGCCTGATCATGTACGTGGAGTCGCTGACGGATGATAAGCAACAGCTGAAAAATGTTTTTGTCCAGCGCCTTGGCACAGGCAGCAAGAGCGTTCTCGCCTCCGATACGGGTTATCGCTATGTCGATAAAAACAGTGGTGATGAATTTATGGTCATGGTCGATGGCTACCGTTATGAAGGGGAACCGGGGAAGGCCGATTACCGGATCACGAAGTTTGACAAGCATGCCGTGCGCATTAACGAGAAAAAGGCTCCGCTGGCTATTGCGGGTCGTAATGCCACAGCCTCTGCAGACTTATGGCAGTCGGCAAACCTACGTGAGCAGGCCGAGTTACAAAGTCGCATTATCCTGCCCTTGTCAGCCGTGGCCTTTATGATCCTCGCCGTGCCCATGAGTCGGGTAAAGCCGCGCGAAGGGCGTTATGGCAGATTGTTCAGTGCTGTGGTGATCTATGTTATTTACAATAACCTTATTGGCACGTCGTATAAGTGGGTAGGCAAGGGTGAAATATCACCGTGGATCGGAATGTGGTGGTTGCCATTATTATTACTGCTGACGGCAGCGGTGGTGGTGGCGTGGCAGGTGCGTGGTCAAAGCCTCTGGCATGGCCTGTTACGTAAACCATTAACGGGAACAAAAGCGTGAAGTTGCTCGACAGGTACATCGGTATCAACGTGGTCGGTAGTATCGGCCTGGTGCTGTTGGTACTGATTTCCCTGGACAGTTTTTTTCGCCTGGTACGAGAGCTGAACCAGGTCGGTGAGGGTAACTATAGCTATATTGAAATGCTCCTCTACCTCGTCTTGACCACACCCTACCGGATTGTCGAGTTTTTCCCTATTGCCACCTTGCTGGGAGCGATCACCGGTTTGGGTATGCTTGCCAGTCACAGTGAGCTGGTGGTCATGCGTGCCGCTGGCGTTTCAATATTACGCATTACGCTTTCAGTGATGAAGGCTGGCCTGTTGCTGATTATTGCGGTGATGTTGCTGGCTGAATATGTCGTTCCCACGGCCGAGCAGTTTGCCGAATCACGGCGCACACAGATGCTTGCCAAGCAAACAGCACTAAAGACGGATAACGGTTTCTGGTCACGTGATAAGCGCAGTTTCCTTAACATTCGTGACATTAGACCGACAGGTGATATTGGTAATATTACTATTTATGAGTTTGATGAACAGCATCGACTACGCTCCAGCACCCATGCCAACAAGGCGCTTTATGAAAACGGGCAGTGGGTTCTGTACGGTATTACACAAAGTGATATTGATGTAAGCGGTGTCAAGACCCAGACTTTCGAGCGCGCCCAGTGGGACTCTATCCTGAGCCCGGCATTGTTGAATATTGTCGTGATTGACCCGCTACAGATTTCCATTCGTGATCTATACAGTTACTCAAGCTACCTGCGTGAGAACGGCCAGAATGCCGAGCGTTATGAACTGGCGCTATGGGCGCGTTTGTTTATGCCGGTGGCGATCGCTGTCATGTTATTACTCGCGGTACCGTTTGTGTTTGGGCCCTTGCGTTCGGTGAGTATCGGCCAGCGTATCCTGGTCGGCTTTCTGGTGGGCCTGGCCTTTTTCCTGGTTAATCAAGCCTTTAATCACCTTGGGGTGGTGTATCACATCCCACCGTTGTTGAGTGCATCGTTACCGGCAGGGGTGTTTTTGTTGTTGGCGTTGTTGATGTTGAGACGGGTTTGATTTGGTTTTTTTAAGAGCTTTTGATTATTTAAGAACCATTGTTTTTTTCGCCCTTCCGGCGGGCGAGTTACTTTCTTTGCTCGTGCAAAGAAAGTAACCAAAGAAAGCACGCCCCGCGATTTGCTTGTTTATTCAATTACCATTGAATAAACAAGTCCCCTCACTGCTCAGAAATTCCCGGCACGCGCAGAACTCACGTATTTGCTTAACGGCTAATGCTCTCTTCGGTCGCGCCTACAAATATGCTCAGACAGCTGCGCGTGACCTTCCGAAAATTTCCTGTGCGGCTCGGCTGCATCGAAGGGGATGACCGTAGCGAAGCGTAGGAAATACCTAATGAAACCCGAAGGGGTTCTAAGGTAAAAGAACAACTGCCTTTAAAAACTTAAAAGCTCTTTACAAAAATAAAGCGAAGGCTTTATTTCTTAACCTTCGGCAACATCACCACCCTAGAATCCGAAAACCTGTCATGCAAAGTCCGCTTCTCCTTATCGAACACCATCCACAACATCGCCAGACCACCGGTCATCATCGTCGCCATGCCCGCCATGAAACGCAGCAGCGACTGGCCCAGATTGATGGGACCGCCGTCCATGCTCTCGACGCGCAGGCGCCAGGCACGCATGCCGAGGGTTTGTCCGCCACGGGTCCAGAACCAGGCATAGAACAGGAAACTCAGGATGAACAGGTAGGTCTGGTACCAGGGGTTGCCGGGGTCAATGGCCTCGCCAGCGTTAAAAGGCAGGGCGACGAAGGCGGCGATGAAGAGGATGGCGGCAAGCAGCAAGATATCGTAGACAAAGGCAGCGAGGCGGCGGAGCAGCCCGGCCGGCGGTAATGTCTGGTTATGGGTGTCTGTGGTCATGGTTATGTCGCTTGTACTGCAGTCGGTGGCGCAATTATGAAGGTTTTGGACCTGAATGGGCAGGAAAACTGCCAGAATGCTCGAGGCGATGCTATTATACGGGCACTTATTATCCACTCAAGCATTTGCCTGAACAGGTTTTATCTGAATTTGGACAACTCACCGACAAATCGGCCGGCGCCGAGAATCATCCCGCGTGCCGAACACGCCATTTCCCGCTCGAATATCAGTGAAGAGGCCCTCAAGGTCCTTTACGGGTTGAAGAAGGCCGGGCATTCCGCCTATCTGGTCGGTGGTGCGGTCCGTGACCTGTTGTTGGGTCGTGAACCCAAGGACTTTGATGTCGCCACGGATGCCTCGCCGGAGCAGATACGGGCCGCGTTCCGCAACTGTCGCCTGATCGGGCGGCGTTTTCGCCTGGCGCATATCCATTTTGGCCGCGAGATCATCGAGGTCGCCACCTTTCGTGCGCAACTCGATAGTGAGGCCGAGGGGGATGTGCACATGGAGAATGGTCGCATCATCCGCGATAATGTCTATGGCAGTATCGAAGAAGATGTCTGGCGTCGTGACTTCACGGTCAACTCACTGTATTACAATATTCACGATTTCTCGGTGATCGATTATGTCGGTGGTTATGAAGATGTGCAGCAGGGTCTGTTGCGCCTGATTGGCGATCCCGAACAGCGTTACCATGAAGACCCGGTGCGCATGCTGCGTGCCATACGCTTTGCCTGCAAACTGGGTATGCGCATTGAGGCAGAGACCGAGGCACCCATAAGGCAACTCGCCCCCTTACTCGGGGAGATATCCCCTGCGCGTCTGTTTGAAGAAGTGCTCAAACTGTTTCATGCCGGTTATGCCCTGCAGACCTATGAGCGGTTACGTCACTATAATCTGTTCGGGCAGTTATTCCCGATGACTGAGCGTTCCCTCGCCAGGGAGGAAAACGGCTTTCCGAATATTCTCCTGGCCGAGTCATTACGTAGCACGGACAAGCGTATCGCCGAAGGCAAGCCGGTCAACCCGGCCTTCGTCTTCGCCGCGCTGCTGTGGCAGCCCATGCAGGAGTACCTGCCGAAGTTACACGAGAGCGGTATGCCCGAGGTGCAGGCCATCCAGGTGGCGACGGACAAGGCCTTTACCCGTATGCGTGAGTCTACCTCGATCCCGCGGCGCTTTGCCCTGATGGTGAAAGAGATTTACGTCTTACAGGCGCGTCTGATGCACCGTGCCGGGCGGCGGGCCCTGCGTCTGCTGGAACTGCCGCGTTTTCGGGCGGCATATGACTTTCTGGTCTTGCGCGCCATCGCCGACGAAAGCCTGCGCGAAACAGCTGAGTGGTGGACGCGTATTCAGGAAGTCGAAGGCGATGAACGTGAGGCAATGTTGTTGCCTGCTGAACCAAAAAAGAAGCGTCGTCGTCGTAAAAACCCTCGTAAGAAACCGGAAAGCCATTAATGGTGGAGCGCGTGAGTGCCTATATTGGCCTGGGGAGTAACCTGGGTGAACCGTTAAAACAGTTGCAGACGGCTTTCGCTGCGCTGGATAAACTTACCAACACCCGTGTCAGCAAACGTTCCTCTTTCTATGCCAGCAAGCCGATGGGTCCGGCAGACCAGCCTGATTACATCAATGCCGTGGCAGAGATAGAGACCGCATTAGCCCCGCAGGATTTATTGCTCGCCATGCAGGCCATCGAGCAGTTGCAGGGCAGAGACCGTAGCGGGGAACGTTGGGGGCCACGTACACTGGACCTGGATATCCTGCTCTATGCGGAAGAGGTGATCGCTACCGATAGCCTGCAAGTACCACACCCGGGGCTGGCCGGGCGGGACTTCGTCCTGATCCCACTGGCCGAGATCGCCCCCGATGTTGTGATCCCGGGTCAGTCTGCACTCCGGCAACTGCTTGAGGATTGCCCGGACCATGGGCTGGAACGCCTGCCGGGCTGAGCTGAAACAGGCTACAATAGGAACTTACGGGACCGTATTACGCAGCTATGAGTGAAACAAGACCGGATTTTATTGTCGTAGAAGGGCCAATCGGGGTAGGCAAGACCAGTCTCGCCCGCCGCCTGGCCCGTTCCTTCGGCAGCGAGTTGCTGCTAGAGGGTGCCGATGAGAATCCCTTCCTTGAACGTTTTTACAAAAAACCACGTGAGGCGGCGCTGCCGACGCAGTTGTTCTTCCTCTTTCAGCGTGCCCGACAGATGCAGGAACTAAGGCAGGCCGATATGTTCCGGCCGGTTCGTGTATCGGATTTTTTGATCGAGAAGGACCGTCTGTTTGCCGAACTTACCCTGGAGGACGATGAATTCGATCTCTATGAACAGGTCTATGACAACATGACCATGAATGCCCCGCAGCCGGACCTTGTGATTTACCTGCAGGCACCGGTTGAGGTCCTGCTCAACCGCATCAGCAAGCGCGGCCACGATTACGAACGCAATATCTCGGCCGCCTACCTGCAACGCCTGAATGATTCCTATACGCGCTTCTTTCACCAGTATAGTGCTGCACCATTGTTGATTGTGAATGCCTCCGAGCTGGATTTTGTGAATAACAATCAGGACTACGAGACGCTACTGGAACGGGTAAGGACAGTCCGCAGTGGCCGTCATTTTTTCAATCCACAACCATTCAGCCTCTAACGATGTCACGCCTTGATCTGAAAGCCTTCATGCAGATGAAACAACGGGGTGAGAAGATCACCGTGTTGACAGCCTATGATGCGAGCTTTGCACAACTGTTCGAACAGGCCGGCGTGGAAATTCTGCTGGTGGGTGATTCATTGGGCATGGTCATACAGGGCCATGACTCAACCCGCCCGGTGAGCCTGGATGACATGGTTTATCATTGCAGGGCCGTCGCACTCACTAGTCAATGCTGTTATATCATGGCGGATATGCCGTATCACACCTACCTGCAGCCGACACAGACCGTGGAGAATGCACGGCGCCTTGTCGAGCAGGGTGGGGCACAAATGGTCAAACTCGAAGGCGGGCGCGAACAGCTCGAGGTGATCGAGGCGCTGGTCGCAGCGGCGATCCCGGTGTGCGGCCATCTTGGCCTGTTGCCGCAATCGGTAACGACACCTGACGGTTACAAGGTGCAGGGGCGGGATGCCGAGAGCGCCGAGCGCATCCTTGCAGATGCTATATTACTCGAGCAGGCCGGTGTCAGTATGTTGCTGCTGGAGTGTGTTCCGGCGGAACTGGCCAAACGGATTAGCCAACGCGTAGCGGTTCCTGTGATCGGTATCGGTGCCGGCGTCGACTGTGATGCCCAGGTGCTGGTCAGTTACGACATGCTTGGCATCAGTGGCGGGCACAAGGCCAGGTTCGTGCATAACTTCCTGCGAGGCAATGACAGTATCGAAATGGCCGTGCAGGCCTATGTGCAGGCGGTCAAGGATGGCCGTTACCCCGCCGCTGAACATACTTACCAGTAAAGACCGATGAAACAATTCCAGGATATAAATGCCTTGCACGAACAATTGCAGGCCTGGCGCGCCAGGGGTGAACGCATCGCGCTGGTGCCGACGATGGGCAACCTGCATGAGGGCCATTTGTGCCTGGTTGATGAAGCCAGGCGCCATGCGCAGCGTTGTCTGGTGAGTATCTTTGTCAACCCGACCCAGTTTGGCCCGGGTGAGGACCTTGCCGCCTACCCGCGCACACCGGAGGAAGATTGCGCCTTGCTCGAAAGCCGCGGCGCCGATGCAGTATTCCTGCCGACAGTGGAGGTGATGTACCCGCAAGGCGAGGCCATCAGCACCGGTATCGCCGTCCCGGAGGAACTCGCGAATATCCTCTGTGGCGCCTCGCGGCCGGGGCACTTTAATGGTGTCGCCACCGTGGTGGCGAAACTGTTTAATCTCGTGCAGCCTGAGGTGGCCGTGTTTGGCGAAAAGGATTACCAGCAGTTGCTGGTCATTCGTCGTCTGGTGGCAGATCTGAATATGCCGGTGACGATCATCGGTCTGCCTACTGTCCGCGAGGCGGGTGGCCTGGCGATGAGTTCGCGCAACCGTTACCTCGACGCCGGGCAACGACAACAGGCCGGACAATTGTATGCCAGTCTCGAGGCTTGTTGTGCACGTCTGCAGGCGGGTGATCGTGATATAGCCAGGCTCGAAGAGCAGGCCGTGGTCGCACTGCAGGAAGCCGGTTTCGAACCGGATTATGTCAGTGTCCGCCGGGCGGCTGATCTGGGGTTGCCCGGCAGCGCCGATAGGGACCTGGTCATCCTGGCCGCGGCCGGCATGGGCCAGGCCCGTTTGATCGATAATCTGCGCTGTCGTCGTTAAACAACCCATCACTCGAAAAAAATACCAAAATAATCAAATACTTGTAGGCTGTATTTGAATATATGAGGCGAACGCGGGATAATACGCGCCGGCTCGCTAATGGCGGGCCTTGTTTTCCTACCGCAATACAAGGGCAAGGCATGCACTTAACGATGCTTAAATGTAAGCTCCACCGGGCCTGCGTCACACACTCTGAGCTGGAGTACGAAGGCTCGTGTGCGATTGACGGGCATCTGCTGGAGACAGCAGGGATCCGTGAATACGAGCAGATCCAGATCTATAACGTGAACAACGGTGAGCGCTTCACGACCTATGCCATTCGTGCCGAAGAGGGTTCGGGCATTATTTCCGTCAATGGTGCGGCTGCACACAAGGCCGATCCGGGTGATCGAGTGATTATCTGTAGCTATGTCACACTAAACCAGCAGGAATTGGTGAATTTTCAACCAACCCTGGTGTATCTCGACGAAAACAACGCGATCACCCATACCCGAAATACAATTCCTGTTCAGGTTGCCTGAGTTCGGCCGATACAATATCGAGGTTTCCATGGCTCGCTATGCTCATGGTATACGAACGATATAACAAGGGAAGTGTGAAAAATGGTCGACTCTAATGATGGTCGTGATTTTCGACGGATGGACATCGATTGTGAGGTAGTGGTTCGCCGTATTACCGAGGACGTCATTATCCATGCCCGTGCCACCAATCTCAGTGCCACGGGTCTGATGTTTAGCTGTGCGACCGCACTGAATCTCGACGAAGAGCTGGAGATCAGGATTAATCCGGGTCAGGAAGGTCTTACCCCACCGCTGCATGCCATGGCGCGAGTAGTGCGTGTGGAGGGAGACGAGGCAAGCAGTGGGTTTGCTATCGGTTGTGTGATCACCGAGATGGTCGACTAGGCCACAACAGTTTTATTTTGTTGTTTCCGGTTTTTCTACGGGCAGGCCGGCCATTTTCCATTCCGGGTATCCATCCTCCAGGCGTCGTGCCTGCAGGCCCTTCTCGCGCAGCCGGGCCACGGCATCAAAGGCCAGGACACAATGCGGACCACGACAATAGGCAACGATCTCCTGTCCCGCTGCAAATTCTCCGAGGTGTGACTCCAGTTCCGCGAGCGGCACATTCACGGCCCCCGTCACGTGTCCCGAGGCATATTCCTCGGGAGGGCGGACATCAATCACCGTCACCAGACCCTCACGTGCGCGACGCAGGAGTTCCTCCCGCGGGATGGGTTCGAGGCTGTCCTTGACTGTGAGGTAACTCGTCACCATGTGCTCGACCTCAGCCAGGTGGCGCCCGGCCACGGCACGCAGGGCATCGAGCAGGCCGATGACATCATCGCCGCTGAGCCGGTAATAGACCTTCAGGCCCTGTTTGCGGCTATTCACCAGACCAGACTGGCGAAGTTGCTGCAGGTGTTGCGAGGTGTTTGCCACGCTCAGGCCGGCGACCTTGGCCAGGGACTCAACACTGCGTTCGCCCTGTGCCAAAAACTCTAATAATTCCAGTCTGTTACCATTAGATAGGGCCTTGCCGACGCGGGCAAATTGGGCAAAAAGGTCTTGTTTGAAATGGCCTGATACCATGATATTCCATTGTCCGATAATAACTATTCAATTAATCTATTGAATAGTTGTGAATGTAGAATTAGTATAGCATGCAGTGTAAACAGCGCCACGGCATTGGATTGGCTGGCGGCGCCGTGGTGACGAAATCAGGAGCAGGCAGTGGATATTAATGAATTTGTGATGACGAATGAAAAGGTGATTCGTCTTAGCGCCTTTATCGGTGTATTAACGCTAATGGCTATTTGGGAGATCATCGCCCCCCGACGCGCCCTCACCGTATCGAAGCTGGTTCGGTGGGTGAATAACCTGGGACTGGTGTTTTTCAACAGTTTCATCCTCTACCTGGTGTTTCCGGTAGCCGCCGTCGGTCTGGCCGCCTTTGCCCAGGAAAATGGCTGGGGTCTATTAAATTATTACGATGTGCCCTTTGCCATTGCCGCGATCATTGCCGTGGTTGCACTGGATTTCATTATTTATTTGCAGCACGTACTGGTGCACGCGGTACCTGCCCTGTGGCGTCTACATCGGGTACATCATGCTGACCTGGATTACGATGTCACCACCGGCTCACGCTTCCATACACTGGAAATCATCCTGTCGATGTTGATTAAGTTCGCGACAATTATTGTGCTTGGGCCACCACTCATCGCCGTGGTGATCTTTGAGGTGATACTGAATGTCATGGCCATGTTTAATCACGGTAATGTGGGTTTGCCAAAAACCGTCGACAGGGTCTTACGCTGGTTTGTGGTGACCCCGGATATGCACAGGGTGCACCACTCTGTCGAGGATGATGAGGCAAACAGTAATTTCGGTTTTAACCTTTCGCTATGGGATCGCCTGTTCGGTACCTATCGTGAACAACCACGTGCCGGTCATGAAGGTATGACGATTGGCATTCACAAGTTCCGTACCACCAAAGAGGCCTCATGGTTGCCGGGTATGTTGTTACTGCCTTTCAAGGGCAAGATCAGCGACTATGCGATCAACCGTCGTCAGTGGGATGATAGCGATGAAAAATAATATAACCCGCTGGTCGTTATTGCTGGTAGTGATTGCCGGCATCAGTCTGGCGGTGATTTACCGAGATCAACTGGATGCCTCGGTACTCGAACAGTGGGTACAGCGTGCAGGGACAGCCGGCCCGCTTGTCTTTATGCTGATCTATGCCATTGGTACGGTATTCTTTTTGCCCGGTTCTGTCCTGACCCTCGCCGGTGGCGCCTTGTTCGGGCCGGTATGGGGAACGCTGTATAACCTGACCGGTGCAACCCTGGGCGCGACGTTGGCATTTATTGTCGCCCGCTACCTGACCTCGGGCTGGGTTGAGAAAAAGACTGCTGGTCGTCTGAAACAACTTAAAGATGGGGTTGAGGGAGAGGGCTGGCGTTTTGTCGCCTTTGTTCGATTAGTGCCTTTATTTCCATTTAATCTGCTCAACTATGCGTTGGGGCTGACGCGTATCAAACTTTCGCATTATGTTATTGCCTCGTACCTGTGCATGTTGCCGGGGGCGATTGCCTATACCTATCTGGGTTACGCGCTTAAGGAGGCCGTCGGTGGGGAAGCGGATATACAGGAAATGATTCAGATAGGTATTTTTGCCAGTGCCTTGCTTGCGATAGTTGCATACCTGCCGCGTATCATTGCCCATTTACGTCGTGGCCCGACTTTGCAAGTGGTCGACCTTAAGCAGAAAATTGATCAAGGTGAAGATTTACTGATTCTGGATGTGCGAACACCGGCTGAATTTATCGGCGAGCAGGGGCATATCGCCAGCGCGAAAAATATTCCACTGGAGGCATTAGCCGGCCGGATGGATGAGTTGGCAGAATATCTGGAGCATACGGTGGCGATTGTTTGTCGCACTGATCGTCGTTCAGCCAAGGCTGCACAGTTACTTGCCCGTAAGGGGTATGCCGATGTACATGTCGTGCGTAACGGCATGACGGCCTGGAACAAGGCTGATTATAGTGTAGAACGATAATCGATTCTTAAGATAGGTTGTTTCGGCTTTCCCGGGGGCACACGGGAAGCAGGATTTTGTAAATATGAAGCATGCAATATTTCATTTCCACGCAAACCTCAATGACTTTCTGTCTGCGGAGCAGGTCGACAAGGCCATCCCCTATCAATTTTCTGGCCGACCGGCGATCAAGGACGCCATCGAGGCGATTGGCGTGCCGCATACCGAGGTGGCCGTAATACTGGTTAATGGGGATGCGGTCAATTTTTCATATGGACTGTATGATGGCGATGATGTGCACGTCTATCCACATGCTGAACACCCCGAAGTTGCCAGACAATATTTGCATGCTTTGTTGCCGACGGGGCAGCCAGCGTTTGTACTGGATGTTCACCTGGGCAAGCTGGCACGTTACCTGCGAACAGCTGGCTTTGATACGCTCTACAGTAGCGATGATATGGGGGATGCAAGCATTGCGGATATTGCGGAAGGGCAGGGGCGGATCGTCGTCAGCCGTGATATTGGGCTGCTTAAGCGTTCCAGGATTCGTTATGGTTACTGGCCCAGGCAAACTGAAGCGCGCGCGCAATTTCGTGAACTTGTCTCACACTACAAACTGAAACCCTTATTCAGGCCATTCTCACGTTGCCCGCAGTGCAATGGTGAGGTCGGGGCAGTAGATAAGGCAAGGGTCAGCGACAGCCTTCCTGGCAAGGTAGCAAGTGATCCATTATTGGAAGACTTTGTTCAATGCCATGATTGCGGACAGGTCTACTGGCGGGGCTCCCACTATACTCACATGCAACACTTCTTCGATAGTGTTTGATACATGAAGAGTAAAATAATAAAAGGGCTGCCCTTTTTATTATCGAGATTGTAGATATCCTGGCCTGGCCACTGAACCTTTAGCCAGTATTGCGCATACCCTGTGCAATGGCATTGATCGTACGCAGCAGTGGGTTACGCCAGATGTCACGTTCATCATCACTGACATGCTCATCACGCAGACGATGTAGTAGTGTAGTCTGGATGTGATTAAGCGGGTCCAGGTAAGGGTTACGACGTTCAAGCGAGAAGGCCAGTGCCGGGGTTTCTTCCATGAGGTAGTCACAACCGGAAACCTTCAGCACCTGTTCACGTGTACGCATATATTCGTCGCTGATCTTGCTATGCAGGCGTTCGGCAACTGTGCTGTCTTTACAGAGATCTGCATATTCGCGTGCAATGGCCATATCGCCCTTATAAAGAGCCATTTGCGAGTTACTTAGCAGGGCGCGGAAGAAGGGCCATTCCTTGTACATGCTTTGTAACTTCTCAATGCGCTGTGGGTCATTGTTATGCCATTTGCTCAAGGCGGTACCGATTCCATACCAGGCCGGCAGTGTGTGACGGGACTGCGCCCAACCAAACACCCATGGGATCGCACGGATCGAAGACATGGAACGGTCGGCCTTCTTTCTATGCGAAGGGCGTGAACCGATATTAAGCAGGCCGATTTCTGAAACCGGTGTCGCCTCGTAGAAGTAATCGAGAAAACCCTCGGTGCGGTTAATCAGTTCACGGTAATAATCTTCACCGACCTGGGTCAGTTCGTTCATGATCTCGAGGTATTCGGTCTCGTAGTCTTGCGGTGGCACGATCAGGCTACGGCTGGCCTTCATCAGGCCGGTAACACCCATGCCGAGTTCATAACTGGCGGTTTCAACATTACTGTATTTGTAGGACAGCACTTCACCTTGCTCAGTGAACTTGATTTCACCATGCACAGTATCCACCGGCTGCGAGAGGATCGCATGGTGGGTTGGACCGCCACCGCGGCCGATGGTACCACCGCGGCCATGAAACAGGCGCAGGTCGATGTGGTATTCGCGGGCCAATTCGGTAATTTGACGCTGGGCCTGGTACAGGTTCCAACCAGAGGCGAGGATACCCCCATCCTTACAGGAGTCAGAGTAGCCGAGCATGATTTCTTGACGGTTACCGGCTACCTTGAGCAGGGCGGCGTAGCTGGCATTACTGAAGAGGGCGCGCATGACCGGGTCGATGTGCTTCAGGTCTTCAACAGTTTCAAACAACGGGCTTATAGAGATATCACAGAACCATTCATTATTTTTCTTACCTGCCAGGCCGCAGAGTGAGCCAAGGAACATCACTTCCATGATGTGACTGGCGGCATGCGTCATGGAGATCACATAACTGCCAAAGGCATGTTTGCTGACTTCCTGATGCATCTGTGCCATGACTTCAAATACTTCAACCGTCTCAGAAGTTGGTTCAGTGTAACCAGACTTGTTGAGTTCTATTTGATTAGCGTTACCGAGCAATTCGGTAAGTTTTTCCATTCGAGCCGTTTCATCCAGCGCAGCATAGTCAATACCGCTGGCCTGCAGGATTTCGGTAACGGCCTCGGTATGACGGGTGGATTCCTGTCGAATATCAAGGTGGGCAAGGAAAAAGCCGAAAGTTTCCACCAGGCGTATCAGGTCGAGCAGGTCCTTGTTGGCTATATTTGCATCACCATGGCTGCATAATGATTCATGGATAATGCGCAGATCGGTAAGAAACTCATCCTCAGTGAGGTAGCGGCCTTCATAACGTTCACGGTCATTGCCAGCAAGTTGATTCTTGACTGTGCGCAGTGACAACTCAAGGCGGTAGTGCATGAGGTGAAGTTTATGACGATAGGGTTCATGGCTGAAACGATTGGGGTTATCGGCAAAGGCGCTGCGGCAAATATCATCATCGCATTCCAGGCTTTTGCGGATCGCGGTGCTGGGTTCACAGAGTTGGTCTGAATGGGTGAGTTTATGACCCAATCTGGCAATACGGTTCAGGTATTCCAGCAGCATCTCGCGCTTTTGCATGCGCAGGGCTTCCACCGTCGTCTTTGGTTTTACAAAGGGGTTACCGTCACGGTCGCCGCCAATCCATGAACCGAAACGGATAATGGTCGGGATAGTAATGTTCTTGGCTTCATCACCATAGACCTTGTGGATGGCCTTTTCCAGATAACGGTAGCTGAGCGGCACGGCTTCGAACAGGGATTCACGGAAATAGTACTGGCCGTTGCGGATTTCATCACGGACCTTGGGTTTGTGGACACGAACCTCATCGGTTTTCCACAATACCTGGATCTGTGCCGCAATATCGATGGTAATCTCCTCGCGTTCGTTTTTGCCGAGACGCGGGTCATTCAACTGTTCGCTGGTGACGAAGATACGCCGCAAGGTCTCGAGTATGGTGCGACGTTTGGCCTCAGTCGGGTGGGCCGTAAATACCGGCATATAGTTGAGTTTGCCGAGCAGGGCCTGCAGTTGCTCGGCACTGATGCCCTGGTCATGGAATTCCTGCAGAGTGTGGTCATAAGACCCTTCCCAGAGGGTTTCGCCGGTGCGGACCTGCTGGCGGCGCTGGCGGTGCTGGTAGGCCTCTTCGGCAATATTCACCAGGCTGAAATAGGTACTAAAGGCACGCACGACGTGGGTGGCCAGTTCCGGGTCGAGCCCCTCGATGATCCTTTTCAGACGGCGGGCCCTGGCGGCATCATCCTTTTTGCGCAGGCTGACATAGCCCTTGCGCAGGGTTTCAACGGCCCTGAAGACGCCTTCGCCGGCCTGTTCGTGGAGTACATTGCCGAGCAATCGACCGAGTAATTTGACTCGACTACGGAGCTGTTTATCACTAATCTGGGTTGCCATTGGATTAAAATCGCCTGTAAATCAATTGCTTATAATATTTTGACAAGAGTACCCGATACTTTTGCCAGACAAGGTGGCGCATTATACCCGTTTGCCGTCCTTCGCGCAGGTCCCGGCAAGATACCTTATATAAATGCTCCCATGCGAAGGGCTGCTGGCCTTGTGGTTCTGGACAGAGGCCATTTGGCACAGAGCCGGGAACTGCCTATGCTGGTGGGCATGGCCGGGTAAGACGTGAACCGGTTCAAGGACTATCGGCATGGGCCAGTGGAAAATAGACGGACTCTAATCGCACAAAAGGAACCTGTGATGCCAAACGTGAATATCATTCTTGATTCTATGCATCGGGCAATGCGAAAAAACCCGATTTTCGGCGATCTATTGTCCCTGCAAGATCGAGAATACCTGCTAAAACGTGGCACGATACGTGTTGTCGGGGCCGGTGAGGTGCTTTGTCGCCAATATCAGCGTGACAGGAATGTGTTTATGTTGATCAATGGCGTGGTCGAAGTGACCGAGGAGATCCACAACAAGCAGGTTTCTCTGGGCAAGCTCTGTTCAGGAGAGGTATTTGGGGAAATCGCCGCATTGTTTATGATGCCGCGTATCGCCACGGTCACGGTGATCAGGGATTCCGTCGTACTCGAGATACCGGGGGAGGTGCTGGAGGAATTAATCGAACAGGTGCCAGTGCTTCGTGATGCCGTGTTTGAGCGTTATCATAAACGTAGTATCCAGACGGCCCTGAAGTCAGTGAGTATTTTTAATTCACTCACGGATGAAGCCTTTGATGACATGTGCAAGGTGGCTTCACTGGTGACGGCGCCTAAAGGTGAGTGTTTGATTCGGGAAGGCGAGCTCGGCGATGCCCTGTTTATTATCAATTATGGTGTGGCCCGGGTCTTTACTACCGATGATGATACTGAATTAAATCTTGCCTTGTTGCGTCCGGGTGATTATTTTGGTGAATGGTCGCTGTTAACCGGGGCACCTCGGGCCGCATCAATTGCTGCAGTGACGCAAATGGAACTGGTTCGTCTGGGCTGTGAGGAATTTCTGGAATTTATTCGCAAGTTTCCGGATATTCGCGAGAGTATAGACCTGGTGGCGCATGAGAGAAAATCGCGCACCGAACACGCACGCACACGACCGGAATCAGAGAATGATGTGCAGACAATATTGAATGATATTGAAAATATCCTCGTTGCGGAGCATGAGGTTTGATAAGAAAAGCGCTAAATGTATTTATTGGTAACAAAAAGATATCAGGGTCTGAAATCATGAATGATGATACAAGCAAGTTATCGAAACAGGAATGGCGTCAGCGACTGAGCGATGAGCAGTTCTATGTCTGTCGCGAGAAGGGCACCGAACGTGCCTTTACGGGGGAATACCATGACTGCAAGGAAAAAGGCATTTACCGCTGTGTCTGTTGCGGGGAACCGCTTTTTGATTCGGAGGCAAAATTTAACTCCGGCACAGGCTGGCCGAGTTTCTGGCAGCCACTGGATAACCAGGCAGTAGAGTCAGATATAGATGCCAGTCACGGCATGCACCGTGAAGAAGTACATTGCAGAAAATGCGGTTCTCACCTGGGGCATGTTTTCCCGGATGGTCCGCAACCAACCGGATTGCGTTATTGTATTAACTCGGTTTCATTATTATTGGATAAGAAATAATGTGGGAGATATATTTATGAAAAACATAATATGGCTTGCCGCCGTTCTCTGTCTGCTATCTGCATTCGTGCAGGCCGAGGTGAAAACGCAAGAGGTTACATACAAGGATAATGGCACTGAGTTGAAGGGTTATCTGGCCTATGATGATGCCGTGCAGGGCAAACGCCCGGGCATTCTCGTTGTGCATGAATGGTGGGGACATAATGCCTATGCACGCAAGCGCGCCCGTATGCTGGCTAAACTCGGTTATACCGCGCTGGCCGTAGATATGTATGGCGATGGCAAAACCGCTGATCACCCCGAGGATGCCGGTAAATTTGCCAAGGCCGTAGGTGGCAACCTGCCCCTCGCCAAGGCGCGGTTCCTTGCCGCATTAAACCTGCTGACGGCCCATGAGACGGTAGCCAAGGACAAGACCGCGGCCATCGGTTACTGCTTCGGCGGTGGCATGGTATTGCAGATGGCACGACAGGGCATTGACCTGGATGGTGTGGTCAGTTTTCATGGCAGCGTGGCCACATCAATCCCAGCCGAAAAGGGTAAGGTTAAGGCCCGGGTGCTGGTCTATAACGGTGCTGATGACCCATTTGTGACGGCAGAACAGATCACGGCCTTTAAACAGGAAATGGCCAATGCCGGTGTGGATTATGAATTTGTGAGCCTGGCCGGGGCCAAGCACAGTTTTACCAACCCGGATGCAGATAGTTTTGCAAAGAAATTCAATATGCCGCTGGCCTATAATAAAAACGCCGACGAACAGTCCTGGCAGGGCATGCAGGTGTTCTTCAACAAGATATTTAAATAGGATGTAGAGTTTTTTTGGAAAATCAATTAACCGTAGAGTATGCGAAGGACCGCGAAGAAAAACAAAAAATCATTCTTGTAGGTCGGCTTAGCCATCGGCGATGGCGTAAGCCGACGCGCCTATATTGACATGGGCGTCGGATTACGTCGTTTCACTCCTAATCCGACCTACGCACTAACTTCGCGTTCCTTCGTGTGCTTTGCGGTTAATATCGCATTAATTTTTATTTCTTGGTCTTTTTCTTTTCTTTGGACTTTTCCTTGGCCTTTTTAGCGCGTTTTTTGGAAGCCTCTTTCTTACGCGCAGATGACCATTTCTCTTTTACACGTTCAGTTTTCTTTTTGGGTACCGGACTATCTTCTCGTACTGAGATTTTAGGGCGTGCCTTTTTCTGCTCCGGTTCTTCGGTAAAACTGGAACCGTCGGCAAGACTGATGTTCAGGGGTTTGTGGCAGACACGAACCTTTATCAGATGCTGGAAGTTTGCCTTGGACAGGCCTTTTGGAAGATCGACCATGCTATGGTCATCATAGAGTTTAATATGGCCAATGCTCGCGAAATCGAGACCGACTTCATTGGCTATTGCACCAACGATGTTTTTCGGCATCACGCCATCATCTCGACCTACCTCGATGCGATAGGTAACCATATCGGCATCGCTATCAGTGTTATGACGTTTGGCCTTATGTGGTGACTCGGCGTGACCACGTGGTGAGTCTTTGCGTGGTCGCTCATCTCGATGGCGTGGCAATTCCTGTTTTGCCTTCGGTAATTCTTTCATGCGTAGCGGGCGATCAATTTGCGCCTGTTTCGCAAGTGCGGCGGCGATTTGTTCGACGCTGATTTCATTTTCCTGCTGAATCTGCTCAATGATATCATGGAAGAAATCCAGATCGCCTGAATTAATAGCTTCCAGTACCGTTTCTTTGAACTGGCTGATACGTTTGTTGGTAATGATTTCCGAAGAAGGTAGTTGTACGCGCTCGATCTTCTGTTTGGTGGCACGTTCAATAGCCTGCAACATGCGCATCTCACGTGGCGCAACAAACAGGATGGCACAACCCTTACGACCGGCACGACCGGTACGGCCGATGCGGTGTACATAGGACTCAACATCATTGGGGATGTCATAATTAATGACATGCGAAATGCGCTGTACGTCGAGACCACGTGCGGCGACATCGGTGGCAATGATGATGTCGAGTTTTTTATTCTTTAACTGCTGAACAGTACGTTCACGCACATCCTGGCTGATATCACCATTCAGTGCGGCACAACGGTGACCACGTGCCTCGAGTTTCTCGGCCAGCTCTACTGTCGCGGTACGGGTGCGAACAAAGATGATACTGGCATCAAAGTCTTGAACCTCGAGAATCCGGGTCAGGGCATCAAGCTTGTTGGTGCCACTGACCTGCCAGTAGTGTTGTTCGATGGTCTCGACCGTACTGGTTTTGGTTTTGATCTTGATCTCGGTGGGATCGTTTAGATGTTTACGTGCCACCTTGCGGATGACATCTGGCATGGTCGCCGAAAACAACGCGATCTGGCGTTGCTTGGGTGTTTGTTCGAGGATCCACTCGACGTCATCGATAAAACCCATGCGTAGCATCTCATCGGCCTCGTCGAGCACCAGGGCGCGCAGTGCATCGAGCTTGAGGGTTTTACGGCGCAGGTGATCCATGACTCGGCCGGGTGTGCCGACGATGACATGCGGGCCTCGTTTCAGGTGTTGCAACTGTATGCTCATGCTTTGCCCACCATAGATGGGTAAAACATGAAAACCCTTCAGGTGCCGGGCATAAGTCTGGAAGGCTTCAGCAACCTGGATAGCCAGTTCACGTGTCGGTGCCAGCACCAGAACCTGTGTCTGCTTAAGCTTCAGATCGAGGTTATTTAACAATGGCAGGGCAAAGGCCGCGGTCTTGCCGGTGCCGGTCTGGGCCTGGCCAAGCACGTCATGGCCTGCCAGTAAGTGTGGGATACACTCGGCCTGGATCGGGGACGGGGTTTCGTAGCCGACCTCTTGCAGGACCTGAAGAATGGGAGCGGACAGGGCCAACTGCTCGAAGTTGGCAATCTCGGTAGACATGGGGTGCGCCTTGGTTAGGGGTAATCGCCGGGCTGGCGGATTAGCCGTATAGATAATCTGAGGCGCAATCATACCCGATTTCCTTGCCGACACACAGATAAATGACAATTAATGTGGCTATTTTATCGTTAATTAAAGGCGAAACTGCCCCTAAGGCCTGGGGCCACGGCAACGGTGTGATGTATGGCAGAAACCTATACCGGCCACCTGCCCCGGTGATGAGGGGAGAGTCTTCAACGCCAGCCCATCCAGGGCCGTTATTTGGCCGCAAATGGGCACAAGATCGTTGCAAATTTCATGAAACAGAGAAGTGGTACCGAGGGTCGGACTCGAACCGACAAGGTGTTGCCACCGGGGGATTTTGAATCCCCTGCGTCTACCAATTTCGCCACCCCGGCATGGGTCAGGTCGGGTAGTGTATAGCATTTCTCGCCGGGCTCAAGCCCCGTTTCGGCCAAGGGTCTGTTAGAATCCCGCGCATGCAGCGTAGTGATTTTTACTTTGAACTCCCCCCGGAACTGATCGCCCAGCAACCCGCCCCCGAACGTGGCGCGAGTCGCCTGTTGTGCGTGGATGTCGCCAACGCCGCGCTGACAGATCGCCAGTTTAGTGACCTACCCAGTTTGTTACGCGCCGGTGACCTGCTGGTGTTTAATGATACGCGTGTGATCCCGGCGCGCCTGCACGGTCACAAGGCCAGTGGTGGCAAGGTCGAGGTGCTGATTGAGCGGGTCCTCGATACTAAACATGTGCTGGCTCACGTGCGGGCCAGCAAGACGCCAAGGCCGGGTAATCCATTGCGCCTCGAAGGCTGTATCGATGCCGAGGTGCTGGGGCGGGAAGGGGAACTGTTCAAGCTCCGTTTCAATGACCCACGTGACGTGCTTGAGATACTGGATGCCCACGGGCATATGCCCCTGCCACCCTATATCGAACGCGAGGATGCCGAGCAGGACCGCGAGCGTTATCAGACGGTGTATGCACAACACCCGGGTGCCGTGGCCGCACCGACCGCGGGTCTGCATTTTGATGAGGCGATGCTGGAAACGTTGAAGGCAAAAGGTGTGAACACCACCCAGGTGACCCTGCATGTGGGGGCAGGCACCTTCCAGCCGGTGCGCGTCGATGATATTCGTGAACATCACATGCACAGTGAGACCATCGAGGTCAGTGCCGAAACCGTGGCCGCGATTGAAAAGACCCGTGCCGCTGGCGGGCGTGTCATCGCGGTCGGCACCACCAGTGTCCGTGCCCTGGAGAGTGCCGCGCAGGCGAATAATGGGGTATTGGCGCCGTTCAGTGGCGAGACCGAGATATTCATGTACCCCGGCTATGAGTTTCTGACTATCGATGCGATATTGACCAACTTCCACCTGCCCGAGTCGACCTTGATCATGCTGGTCAGTGCCTTTGCCGGGCATAAGCTTATAATGCAGGCTTATGAGCACGCCGTTGCTGAACGCTATCGTTTTTTCAGTTATGGCGATGCGATGTTTATTAGCCGGGTTTGAGTTGGGAGTTGTGAACGCAGAGGTCGCGAAGGCGCAGAGGGCGCAAAGGGTTATTAATACTATTTATATGGTATGAATAATGGCGAAGCGAATGATTGAGCGCGACACGACGTTCGATAAGTATAAAGCGGTGGTGTATTTTTGCTGTTAGTAAGGGGTGGAGACATTACTCAGAGTAATAACAGGTTTTATTTTTATTTACTTTGCGGCCTCTGCGTCTTTGCGCACTTTGCGTTTCTGACTCGGAATAAAACATTGAGATCGATATGAAGTTTGATTTGATAACTACCGAGGGTCAGGCACGACGCGGCCAGTTGCAGTTTCAGCGCGGCACCGTCGAGACCCCGGCCTTCATGCCTGTGGGCACCTATGGCACGGTCAAGGGCATGACCCCGGAAGAGGTGCGCGAGAGCGGTGCTGAAATCTTGCTTGGTAATACCTTTCACCTGATGTTGCGACCGGGCACTGAGATCATCAGCAAGCACGGTGACCTGCATGACTTCATGCACTGGGAAGGGCCGATACTCACCGATTCGGGCGGTTTTCAGGTCTGGAGCCTCGGTGACCTGCGCAAGATCACCGAGGAGGGTGTGCACTTCAGTTCCCCGGTGAACGGCGACAAGGTCTTTATGGGGCCGGAAGAGTCCATGGCCGTGCAGCGTGCACTCGGTGCCGACATTGTTATGATCTTTGATGAGTGCACGCCATTCCCGGCCACCGAGGAGCAGGCACGAGATTCCATGCAGCTCTCGCTGCGCTGGGCGGCGCGCAGTAAGCAGGCCCACGGTGATAACCCCGCGGCGCTGTTCGGTATCGTGCAGGGTGGTATGTATCCGCAGCTACGTGACGAGTCACTCGCGGGGCTGGTCGAGATCGGTTTTGATGGCTATGCCATCGGCGGGCTGTCGGTGGGGGAGCCAAAGGAAGAGATGTTGAAGGTGCTTGATCACCTGACCCCGCAGATGCCAGAGGACCGTCCGCGTTACCTGATGGGCGTGGGTACCCCCGAAGACCTGGTCGATGGCGTCTGCCGTGGCATAGATATGTTTGACTGTGTCATGCCGACCCGCAATGCGCGAAATGGTCATTTATTCACCAGCGAGGGGGTGGTGCGGATCCGCAATGCCCCCAACCGGGATGACACACGCCCGCTGGACCCGGCGTGCGATTGTTACACCTGCAAAAACTACAGCCGTGCCTATCTGCACCATCTCGACAAGGCCAATGAGATCCTTGGCGCACGCCTCAACACCATGCATAATTTACATTATTATCAGGCACTAATGCGTGATTTACGCGAGGCCATCGCGGCAGGGTCCCTGCAGACATTTGTCAGCGATTTCTATGCAAAACGCGCCCAAACTGCATCGGCTGTGTCATAATAGCGCCAGTTTTTACCAAGAATTAACGAGAGAAGGTGTTATTCCATGAGTTTTTTCATTTCTGAAGCCCTCGCCGAGGGTAGTGCTACGACCTCCGGACAAGGCGACCCGATGACCAGCCTGATTTTTATGGTGGTGATCTTTGCGGTGTTCTATTTCCTCTTGATCCGTCCGCAGTCCAAGCGTGCCAAGGAACACAAACAATTGGTCGCGGCCCTGAGCAAGGGCGATGAGGTGGTCACCTCCGGTGGCATTTACGGTAAGTTGAGCGGTGTCTCGGATGACTATGTTGAAGTCGACATTGCTGAGGGCATCACCGTTAAAATGCAACGTCAGGCCGTGGCCTCGGTATTACCGAAGGGCACCATTAAGAGTCTGTAAACGTAAGAGTCTGTAAACAGACATTGGTAAGGACACGCCACGCCCGGCGCAAGGCCGGGCGCGCACAACATACGCGATAGATAATATGAACCAGTACCCGCTCTGGAAATACCTGTTAATCCTCTTTGTCATTGCCATCGGTGCACTCTATGCCGTGCCAAACCTGTATCCCGGCGAGCCGGCCGTACAGGTGTCGCCGTCGTTACGTGGCGCCAAGCTTGATCCGGGCCTCGCTGACAGGGTCAAGAGCATCCTTGATGACAAGGCCATAGTCTATCGTCGGATTGAAAGCGAGGCCGATAAACTGGTGGTGCGCTTTGATGACACCGAGCTGCAACTCAAGGCAAAGGACATCGTCAAAGAGGAACTGGGTCGTGATTTCGCTGTTGCCCTGAATCTGGTCCCCACCACACCGGAATGGTTGCGCTCACTGAATGCCCTGCCGATGTATCTCGGTCTGGACCTGCGCGGTGGGGTGTATTTTCTCATGGAAGTGGATATGGACGCCGCCGAGCGCCTCGGTGAGGAGCGTTATGTCAGTGACATCCGCTCATCCCTGCGTGAAGAGAAGGTCCGTTACCTGAGCATAAATCGTGTTGCCGGCACTGATACGCGTAATGGAGGTGTCGAGGTCAAGTTCCGTGATGCTGAGAGGCGTGAGCAGGCCCGTGTCGTCATCGCCAAGGAATTCCGCACGCTGGACCTGAACGAAGATGAACGTGACGGGGCCTTCTATCTGCGTGCCAGCCTGAACCGCGATGAGGTCATTGAGACCAAGCGTGTGGCCCTGCAGCAGAATCTTTCCACCCTGCGAAACCGTGTCAACGAACTGGGTGTTGCTGAACCGATTATCCAGCAGCAGGGTGAGTCCCGTATCGTTGTACAACTGCCCGGTGTGCAGGACCCGGTTTACGCCCGCGATATTCTCGGCGCTACCGCCACACTGGAATATCACGCGGTCGATACCGAGAACGATGTGCAGGAGGCCCTGCGTGGACGCGTGCCGCCAGGTTCCCGTTTATACAAGGAACGTAACGGCAACCCGGTGCTGTTGAAGAAACGCCTGATCGTTACGGGTGATATGGTCGTGAATGCCGCCTCCGGTCTGGATCAGCGTGGTGGTAGCCCGATGGTGAGCGTGACACTCGACGATGCCGGCGCCAAGCGCATGCTCAAGTTCACCAAGGAAAACGTAGGCAAACCGATGGCCGTGGTGTATATAGAAACCAAGACCATCGTCCGTAATATTGATGGCAAGGAAGTGCGTCAGCGCAAGAAGATTGAAGAGGTTATCAGCGTTGCCAATATCCTTGAACCCTTCAGTAAGCGCTTCCAGACCACCGGTCTGGATAGCGCGGACGAGGCACGCCAGCTGGCGCTGTTACTGCGTGCGGGTTCTCTGGCGACACCGGTCGATATCGTCGAAGAACGTACCATTGGCCCATCACTGGGACAGGACAATATCGACAAGGGTACACGCTCAGTGATCATCGGTTTCATGCTGGTGTTGGTGTTCATGGCGGTGTGGTACCGTGGTTTTGGTCTGGTCGCCAACCTCGCGCTGACCGCGAACCTGGTCCTGATCATCGCCGTATTGTCCATGCTGCAGGCGACCCTGACCCTGCCGGGTATTGCCGGTATCGTCCTGACCGTGGGTATGGCCGTAGATGCCAACGTGCTGATTTTTGAACGTATCCGGGAAGAGTTACGCATTGGAAACTCGCCACAGGCGAGTATCTCGGCCGGTTATGACAAGGCCATCTCGACGATTGCCGATGCCAATGTCACCACCTTGATCGCCGCGGTTGTCCTGTTCGTGTTTGGTACCGGGCCGATTAAAGGTTTTGCGATCACCCTGTCTATCGGCATCGTTACCTCCATGTTTACCGCCATCATGGGTACCCGTGCAGTAGTCAACCTGGCTTGGGGCAAGCGTCGCCTGAGCAAGCTGTCGATATAGGAATAAGACCATGCAAATTTTCAAGCAAGTCAGCAAATTTAATTTCATGGGCAAACGCCGTCTGGCGATGATATTGTCGTTACTCCTGATGGCCGCCTCAGTCGCATCATTGGCCACCAGGGGACTGAACCTTGGTGTCGATTTTACCGGCGGTGCCGTGATCGAGGTGGGTTATAGCCAGCCCACCGAACTGGCAGGTGTGCGTGCAGCCTTGTCAAAAGACTATGGTGATGCCCAGGTGCAACACTTCGGGGCCTCGACCGATGTGCTGATCCGCATGGCACCGCGTGAAGGCATCAGCAGCGTCGACCTGAGCAAGAAAGTCCTCGATACCTTGCGAGCGGCGACAAAAGACACGGTGGAAATACGCCGTGTCGAATATGTCGGTCCGCAGGTGGGTGAGGAACTGACCGAGCAGGGTGCCCTTGCCATTCTCTATGCCCTGTTTGGTATCTTTGTGTATGTATTTCTGCGTTTCCAGTGGCAGTTCTCGGTGGGTGCGGTCGCGGCATTATTCCATGATGTGTTAGTGACGCTAGGCTTTTTCTCGTTGTTGCAACTCGAGTTCGACCTGACCGTGCTGGCGGCGGTGCTGGCGGTGATCGGTTACTCACTCAACGATACCATCGTGGTGTTTGACCGTATTCGTGAAAATTTCCGTCGCATGCGCACCGAAGCGCCGCTTGATGTGTTCAATGTTTCGATTAATGAAACCCTGTCACGTACCCTGATCACCTCACTGACCACCATGCTGGTATTGCTGGCCCTGTTCTTCCTCGGTGGCGAGTTGATCCACAGCTTTGCTGCCGCTCTGCTTGTCGGTATCTTCGTTGGTACCTACTCATCCATTTATGTGGCTAGTACCGCATCGTTGGCTCTGGGCGTGAGCAAGGCGGACCTGGTGCAGGTGAAACCGGAGAATGTGAATCCCGACGGCTCTCAAGTCTGATTGAACCACTGGAACCCGGTTTAAGCGGACAAAACAAAAACGGCGACTGGTTTCAGTCGCCGTTTTTGTTTCTATCCATCCTGATTTATGCACATTGCTTCAGCCCAGCTGCCGTAATACAAACGGGCTATAAAACTATTCCTGTTATCAGGCAGCAGCCCGCTTTTTACCCTTGAGCGGGATGACGACAGCACTGTCTTGTTTGCTCTGAGTGCGACTGGCCACAGGTACTGGCGCGTCGACAAAGTTTTCCGGTGAATCGATACCGAGGATCTCAAAACATTGACTGACCTTGGGCGCGAAGCCACTCATATTGGCCAGTTCCTCCATGCCATCAATGACATCGCGCATGATCAACTCAAGGGCCTTGCTGTTCTGAAGGTGTTTCGAGTTACTGAATTTTTCGAGGTTATACCGTTTCGGCATTCCGATACCCCAGTTTTGTTGTGTGTGTACTCTATGTCGGACGGCAGAGTAAAAACTTGAGGACCTGCGTCACACTATGCAGTGCCAGGCAGGCCCTCAGGCACACTATATAGTGGCTACGGGCAATACCGGTTTTAAGGCGCAATGAATTCCGGTTTCAGATGCGGATGAATCGTCGAGAGGATCGCTTTAAACATCTTCGGGTTACCGGCGACTATATGTCCCTTTTCGAGATACTGGTGTCCCCCGGAAAAATCACCAACGATGCCACCGGCCTCGAGGATGAGCAGTGCACCAGCAGCCATATCCCACTGGCTCAGACCGAGTTCCCAGAAACCATCCAGGCGACCGGCAGCGACATAGGCGAGGTCCAGCGCGGCGGACCCCGGGCGACGGATGCCACTGGTGTTCGGGAACAGGGCCTTGAAGGTCTCCAGATACATATCGAGGTGTTCCTGCTGGCGGAAAGGGAAACCGGTGCCAAGCAGGGCGCCATCCAGGCCGCGGGCATTACTGACGCGGATGCGACGATCATTCAGGTTCGCACCCCCGCCACGTGAGGCGGTAAACAGGTCCTGGCTAACGGGGTCGTAGACGACGCCCTGGGTCAGGCGCCCCTTGTGACGCAGGGCGATCGAGACCGCAAACTGGGGGAAACCATGTAGGAAGTTGGTGGTGCCATCCAAGGGGTCGATGACCCACTCGAATTCATTGTCGCCCTGGGCCCCGCTCTCCTCGGCCAAAATGGCGTGGTCCGGATAGGCCTTGTGGATAGTCTGGATGATCGCCTGCTCGGCCTTGAAGTCGACCTCGCTGACAAAGTCATTTTTGGCCTTGCTACTGACCGTCAGGGTATCAAGTCGTTGGAAATGATACATAATGATCTTGCCAGCCTCGCGCGCGGCGCGCACGGCGATATTCAGCATCGGTTGCATGCGTAGGTTCCTGCTATCCAGTGGTTAAATAAGAGCGTGCAGGCAGGGGCCTGCGAATGGACGCAAGTGTATAGTCGGGAAGGGAAAATCACAAGTCGCGGCTGGACTTGCGCGGTGGTTATCGGTAGCGTGCACGCCATGTACGAGAATATACGCATTGTGCTGGTTAGCACGAGTCATCCCGGCAACATCGGTGCGACAGCCAGGGCCATGAAAAACATGGGCTTGAGTGAGCTTTACCTGGTTAATCCACACGTATTTCCGCATGCCGATGCCAGCGCGCGTGCCTCTGGGGCAGATGACCTGCTGGCCAAAGCTACAGTTTGCGCAAGCCTCGAAGAGGCCGTGGCTGGTTGTAGTCTGGTTTTTGGGGCCAGTGCCCGGCTACGGAGTTTGCCCTGGCCGCTGGCTGAGCCGCGCGAGGCGGCTGTGCAGATTATCAATGCACACCAACAGGCCCCGGTGGCCGTGGTGTTTGGCCGTGAACACTCGGGTCTGACCAATGATGAACTACTGTGCTGCAATGCCCTTGTGCATATTCCCTGCAATGAAACATTCAGTTCGCTGAACGTGGCGGCGGCGGTGCAGGTGCTCAGTTACGAAATACATATGGCCGGTCGGCAAGGGATAACCGAGGTGGCGACTGATAGCCCGCTCGCCACAGCGGACGAGATCGAACGTTTCTTCCAGCATCTGGAGGAAACCCTGGTAGAGATTGAATTTCTCGATCCGGACAAACCACGCCAACTCATGCGCCGCCTGCGCAGACTCTATAATAGGGCCCGGCTTGAAGAGACCGAGGTGAATATCCTGCGCGGTATTCTCACAGCGGCACAAAAACAGGCACGGAATCGTTTACAATAGTTACGTTAACCACTTTTAGAAGAATCAGGACGCTTATGTTTGGCCGTATCCGCGAAGACCTCATTTGTGTATTCGACCGCGATCCCGCGGCGCGGAGCGTGTTCGATATTCTGACGAACTACCCGGGCTTTCATGCCTTACTGGCCCACCGTATCAGTCACCGCCTGTGGTTGTGGAAGCTGCGCTGGCTGGCACGCTGGTTATCAACGATTGCGCGCTGGTTTACCGGGGTGGAGATCCATCCAGGTGCCTGTATCGGTCGGCGTTTTTTCATCGACCACGGTATGGGCGTGGTGATCGGTGAGACCGCTGAAATCGGCGATGACTGCACGCTTTATCATGGTGTCACCCTCGGTGGTACCAGCTGGAAAAAGGGCAAACGCCACCCGACCCTGGGCAATAACGTCGTCGTCGGGGCCGGGGCCAAGGTGTTAGGGCCCATAACCATTGGCACCAATGGTCGTGTGGGCTCTAATGCCGTGGTAGTGAAGGACGTACCGGCGAATGCCACCGTGGTCGGGATCCCCGGACACATCGTCAAAAGGGTACCCCGCAGTAAAGACCATGAAAAACGCAAGGCATTTGCCGAGAAGATCGGTTTCGACGCCTACGGCACCTCGCATGGCGATATGCCTGACCCGGTCGCCAACGCCGTCAATAGCATGCTCGACCATATCCATGCCATGGATAATAAGATGGAGACCATGTGCCAGGCCCTGAAGAGTTTAGGTGGTGAAATCAATGACTTATCTCTGCCTGACCTGGGGCCCTGCAAGATCCAGTCAGCCGATGAGCCGGAGCCTATCAGTGATGGTGGCCTGGACGAGCAAAAAGCGGCCAACGATGATGCCCAGACAAAGCCCTGAACCCCCTGTAATGTCCCTGTAGATTATCGTAGAATGTGCCGCCTCTTCAGTGTGGCGGTGGGCTGTGCCGGATGAGGACAAAGTACTTGACTAAATTAGTCAGGTATGTAAAATAAGCACAGGCTTATATTATGATCCCAGGAAGGTATTTGCAATGAGACTAACGACGAAAGGCCGTTACGCTGTAACCGCAATGCTCGACCTCGCCCTGCACTATGAAGAGGGTCCTATTACCCTGGCCGACATCTCACGCCGTCAGGGCATATCGCTGTCATACCTCGAGCAATTGTTCTCGCGTCTGCGCAAAAAAGAACTTGTGATTAGTGCCCGTGGCCCGGGGGGCGGCTACCGCCTGAGCCGTGATTCCAGCGAAATTGCTGTGGCCGACGTGGTCACTGCGATTGATGAAAAAGTCGATGCCACCCGTTGTGGCGGACTGGCCAATTGCCAGGATGACGAGCCCTGTCTTACCCACGAACTGTGGACAGACCTGAGTGAGCGTATATACGACTTTTTGAGTGGTATTACCCTGGCTGACCTGGTGAACCGCAGGGAAGTGCAGGAAGTGGCCCAGCGCCAGAAGGGTATCACTGTGAATGAAATCGACGGCAAGAGTGTTGCTGTTTAATGTTATTTGATTGCTCGTGACAAACGGGCAATGACCACGGAGCCTGATGTAAATGAAGCTACCGATTTATTTTGATTACTCTGCGACAACCCCGGTAGACCCGCGTGTTGCCGAGAAGATGATGGCGTGTCTGACGCCAGACGGTAATTTTGGTAATCCGGCCTCGCGCTCTCACGCCTTTGGCTGGGAGGCTGAAGCCGCTATTGAAACGGCGCGTAAGCAGGTTGCCGATCTCGTCAACTGTGACCCGAAGGAAATCATCTGGACCTCAGGTGCGACCGAGTCGGATAATCTGGCGATCAAGGGTGTGGCACACTTCTATAAGAAGAAGGGCAAGCACATCATCACCAGCAAGACCGAACATAAGGCCGTGCTGGATAGTTGTCGCCAGCTGGAACGCGAAGGTTTTGAGGTGACGTATCTCGATCCGGAGACAAATGGCCTAATCGACCTTGGCAAGCTTGAGGCGGCCATGCGTGAGGACACCATACTGGTTTCGATTATGCACGTAAATAATGAAATCGGCGTGATTCAGGATATCGAAGCTATCGGTGAACTGACGCGTCCTCGTGGCATTATCTTCCATGTCGATGCCGCACAGAGTCCCGGCAAGGTTGATATCGACTTGCAAAAGGCCAAGGTTGACCTGATGTCATTCTCGGCACACAAGATTTATGGTCCGAAGGGTGTGGGTGCGCTTTTTGTGCGTCGTAAACCACGCGTTCGTCTTGAGGCACAGATGCATGGTGGTGGTCATGAACGTGGTCTGCGTTCCGGTACGCTGCCAACTCACCAGATTGTTGGTATGGGTGAGGCCTTCCGCATTGCCAAGGAAGAAATGGCTGAAGAGAATGCGCGTATTCTGAAGCTGCGCCAGCGCCTGCTTGATGGCATGAAAGGTATTGAAGAAGTATATATCAATGGTGATATGGAACATCGTGTCGCCGGTAATATCAACATCAGTTATAACTATGTTGAAGGCGAGTCATTGATCATGGCGTTGAAAGACCTGGCTGTTTCATCCGGCTCGGCCTGTACATCGTCCAGCCTGGAACCGTCGTACGTATTGCGCGCCATTGGTCGTAATGATGAGCTGGCACATAGCTCGATTCGTTTCACTATTGGCCGTTTCACAACGGAAGAAGAAATTGATTACGCGATTGCACTGATTCACAAGAGTATCGATAAGCTTCGGGCACTGTCTCCACTATGGGATATGTTCAAGGAAGGTATCGACCTGGATTCAGTGAAGTGGGCAGCGCATTAATCTGCGCCTTAGTGAGTAAATAATTTAAAGATAGCGTTTATCTTTGGAGGTATAGCAAGATGGCATACAGTGACAAGGTAATGGACCACTACGAGAACCCGCGTAACGTTGGTACTTTTGGCAACGATGATACCGATGTTGGTACCGGCATGGTCGGTGCGCCGGCCTGTGGTGACGTTATGCGCCTGCAGATCAAGGTAAATGATAGTGGCGTGATTGAAGATGCGCGTTTCAAGACCTATGGTTGCGGTTCAGCGATTGCATCAAGCTCGTTGCTTACCGAGTGGGTAAAAGGCAAGACCCTGGACGAAGCGGGTGAGATCAAAAATTCCCAGATCGCCGAAGAACTGGCACTGCCACCTGTAAAGGTACATTGTTCAGTGCTCGCCGAAGATGCCATCAAGGCCGCGATCACGGATTACAAGAGCAAGCAAGGCAAATAAACGACCGGGGTTTTTTATCATGGCGGTTACGCTAACCGACAAGGCAGCTGAACGCATTCGCCACTTTCTTGACTCTCGTGGTTCAGGGCTGGGGCTGCGTCTTGCTGTAAAGACGACGGGCTGTTCGGGTATGGCCTATGTGGTTGAGTTTGTGGATGAAGCAAACCCTGAAGACACAAGCTTTGAGGCCCATGGCATCAAGATCTTCGTTGATCCAAAAAGTCTTATCTACCTGGATGGCACTGAGCTTGATTATGCCAAGGAAGGTCTGAACGAGGGCTTCCAGTTCAATAATCCTAACGTCAAGGATACCTGCGGCTGCGGCGAGAGCTTTACCGTATAACGGCAGTGTTCAGTTATTGAGCACTGGAGCAGTGATATGCAGGTAGACCTTGGTAAAAATTACTTCGAATTATTCGGCCTCCCGGTTTCTTTCGAGCTTGATACCTCCAGCCTGACTGAGCGTTACCGTGACCTGCAGCGCAGTGTACATCCGGACCGCTTTGCCAATGCATCGGATCGGGAGAGACGACTATCCATGCAGCAGGCCTCATTGGTCAACGAAGCTCATCGTGCACTTAAAGACCCCCTGCAGCGTGCACGTTATATGTTGAGCCTGCAGGGTATCGATATCCATGATGAATCAAATACTGTCATGGACGGTATGTTTCTGATGGAGCAAATGGAGTTGCGCGAAGAACTCGATGCCATTACCGGCAAGGATGATCCACTTGCTGCGCTGGCCGAATTTATTGCCGGTATTGAGTCACGCATTGCTGAGCGGGTACAGAAACTGACCGGCCTGTTTGCTAATGTGAACGACGAAAACCTGCAACAGGCACATGGCCTGAGTTTACAGTTACAATTTTTATACCGCTTACGCGAAGAGGCAGAGTCTCGAGAAGAGAGCCTGCTCTAGGGAAATTATTTAGTATGGCATTGCTGCAAATTTCAGAACCGGGTCAGTCTACCGCGCCACACCAGCACCGCCTGGCCGCAGGTATAGACCTGGGTACCACGAATTCACTGGTTGCCAGTGTCCTCAGTGGTGAAGCCGTTACCCTGGCCGATGCCGGGGGCGATCACCTGCTGCCGTCGGTGGTGCGTTATTTGGCCGATGCCCAACCGGTAATCGGTGAAGCTGCGCGTATGGCAGCCAGTCAGGACCCGCAGAATACCATTGTTTCCGTAAAGCGTTTCATGGGGCGTGGCTTCGCAGACGTGCAGGCCGATAACAGTGGTTATCAGTTTATAGAAACCGACTCTGTGCCACGTCTGAAAACGGTTGCCGGTGATGTCAGTGCCATTGAGGTCTCGGCCGAGATACTCAAGTCACTCAAGCAACGTGCCGAACAAAGCCTCGGCGGTGAACTGAGCGGTGTCGTGATCACGGTGCCGGCATATTTTGATGATGCGCAGCGCCAGGCCACCAAGGATGCGGCGCGTTTTGCCGGTCTGAATGTATTGCGCCTGTTAAATGAACCCACGGCAGCTGCCGTCGCCTATGGCCTGGACCGTGGTTCGGAGGGTGTGCACGCCATCTATGACCTGGGCGGTGGTACCTTTGATATCTCCATCCTGCGGCTGAACAAAGGGGTATTTGAAGTCATGGCCACGGCCGGGGATTCGTCGCTTGGTGGCGATGACATGGACCGTGCGATTGTCGAATGGATCGCCAGAGAGTCGGGTGTTAATAGTCATGACCCGGCAACGTTTCGCCAACTCATGTACGAGGCGCGTGCGGCTAAAGAGGCCCTGACGGATAATGATGTCGTCACTATTAATATTAATGTGGCGGGTAATGCCTGGCAGGCTGAACTGAGTCGCGAACAGTTTAATACCCTGGTTGAAAGTCTGATCCGCAAGACCCTGATCCCGTGCCGCCGCGCCTTACGCGATGCCGGCATAGAACTGGACGAGATTGAAGACGTCGTCATGGTGGGTGGTTCGACCCGTGTGCCGCGTGTGCGAGAACTGGTTGGTGAGTTTTTCAAATGTGAACCACTGGTAAATATTGACCCTGACAAGGTAGTGGCAGTCGGCGCTGCGATCCAGGCAGATATCCTTGCCGGTAACAAGCCTGACGATGAAATGTTGTTACTCGATGTGATCCCACTATCACTCGGTATCGAGACCATGGGTGGCCTGGTGGAAAAGATCATTCCGCGTAATACGACCATACCGGTTGCCCGTGCACAGGAATTTACGACCTTCAAGGATGGTCAGACCGCGATGGCCGTACATGTGCTGCAAGGTGAACGTGAACTGGTCGATGACTGTCGCTCCCTGGCACGTTTTGAATTACGAGGTATTCCACCGATGGTGGCGGGTGCCGGGCGCATACTGGTGACCTTCCAGGTCGATGCCGATGGTCTACTGGAGGTGACGGCCCGCGAGCAGAACAGTGGTGTCGAGAGCAGCGTGCAGGTGAAGCCCTCATATGGTTTGTCGGATAATGAAATTGAACGTATGCTGCGCGAGAACTTTGAGCACGCCAATGACGATGTCGAGGCACGTAAGCTGCGCGAGCAGCAGGTCGAGGCCGATCGTGTATTGGAGGCCATTGGCGCCGCGCTGGCCGAAGACGGCGAGGCCTTGCTGAATGCGGATGAACGCGCCGTGATCGATGCCGCCATGGGTGCCCTGCGCCAGGCCCGTGAAAACGGCGCGGCCGAAGATATCAAACAGGCGATCGATGCCGCTGATAAGGCCACCGCTGATTTTGCCGCCCGCCGCATGGATGCCTCCATCAACAAGGCCCTCAGTGGTCACACCCTTGAAGAATTTGAGTAAGTAACGGAACGGAAGAGACCATGCCACAGATTATTGTCCTGCCCCATGAAGAAATTTGCCCGGAAGGTGCCGTGGTTGAGGCCGAGTCAGGTCTGACTATTATCGATGCCGTGCAGGCCGGTGGGATAGAGATTGAACACGCCTGTGAGAAGTCCTGTGCCTGTACCACCTGCCATGTCATTGTGCGTGAGGGTGGGGAGTCACTGAACGAGGCCGAGGAGACCGAGGAAGATATGCTCGACAAGGCCTGGGGCCTCGAACCGGATTCGCGCCTGAGCTGTCAGGCTATCGTCGGTGATAAAGACCTGGTCATTGAGATCCCCAAGTATACCATCAATATGGTCAGTGAAAATCACTAAGTCATTGTTATAAATGACAAATATGGAGGTGGATATGGGCCTGAAATGGACCGATACTCTGGATATCGCAATCGAACTGGATGATACACACCCCGAGGTAGACCCAAAGGTGATTCGTTTTACGGACTTGCACGCCTGGGTCTGTGAACTGGAGGATTTTGACGACGATCCGGATCGTTCCGGCGAGAAGATCCTTGAGGCCATCCAGATGGCCTGGATAGATGAGCGTGAATAGTGTCGTGCTCAAAAAATAGACAAAAATATCCCTGGCGGGCATTGTTACTGCCGCCTTCTGCGGCTAGAATAACACCCCGTTTTTCCCCGTAAACCCACGTATCTGCGTGGGTTTTTATGTTATTGTTATATCTTAAATTTGGAGTTTCCCGAATAATGGCAATTGAACGCACCCTCTCAATTATCAAGCCCGATGCCGTAGCTAAGAATGTGATCGGTGAGATTTACAGCCGCTTTGAAAAGGCCGGTCTGCGCATCGTCGCGGCGCGCATGATGCAGCTGAACCGTGAACAGGCAGAAGGCTTCTATGCCGTGCACAAGGAGCGCCCGTTCTTCAAGGACCTGGTAGATTTCATGCTCTCTGGCCCGGTCATGGTGCAGTGCCTGGAAGGTGAAGCTGCCATTAACAAGAATCGTGAACTTATGGGTGCCACCAACCCGGCCGAGGCCGCTGCCGGTACCATCCGTGCGGACTTCGCTGAAACCGTGGATGAAAATGCCGTGCACGGTTCCGATAGCCCGGAAACGGCCGCCCAGGAAATCGCCTTCTTCTTTGAAGACGGTGTCTGTGAGCGTACCCGCTAACGGTACGCGATGCGTAACTGGAAGCATGCGGCATGTCTGAACAGGCAAGCAAAATAAACCTGCTCGATTTTAATCGGGCTGACATGGAGGCCTTCTTCGTCGAACATGGCGAGAAGGCCTTTCGTGCTTCCCAGGTTATGCAATGGATTCATCAGCACGGGGTCACCGATTTCGAGCAGATGTCCAACATCAGCAAGGCATTGCGAGCGCGACTTACCGAGATTGCCGAGATCCGCTTGCCCGAGGTCATCGTCGATCAGGCCTCTGCAGATGGCACACACAAGTGGTTGTTGCGCCTGGACTCCGGTAACAGCATTGAAACCGTTTTTATCCCTGAAGGTTCACGCGGTACCCTATGTGTGTCTTCGCAGATTGGTTGTGCGCTGGATTGCAGCTTTTGCTCAACCGGCAAGCAGGGTTTTAACCGTAACCTGAGTACTGGTGAGATCATTAGCCAGGTACTGGTGGCAAACAAGGCCATGGGTGTCGATAAAGACGGTGAACGTGTCGTCACCAATGTTGTCATGATGGGCATGGGCGAGCCGCTGCTGAATTTCAATAATGTTGTACGCGCTATGGACATTATGCAGGATGACTTTGCCTACAGTATATCCAAGCGACGGATCACACTGAGTACCGCTGGTGTGGTGCCGGCACTGGATCGTCTACGCGAAGTCAGTGACGTCAGCCTGGCCCTGTCATTGCACGCACCGAATAATTCCTTGCGCGATGAGTTGGTGCCGCTGAATAAAAAATATCCAATTAAGGACGTCCTTGCAGCCTGTAAGCGTTATATTGAAGGTCACAAGCGTCGTCGTATTACTATCGAATATGTCATGCTTGATGGTATTAACGACAGTAATGCCCATGCGCGCGAACTCGCGCGATTGTTAAAAGGGGTGCCCTCGAAGGTGAATTTGATCCCATTTAACCCGTTTCCACAGTCAGGCTATAAGCGCTCACCGGCAAAACGGGTTGCCCGTTTTGCCGACATACTGATTCAGGCGGGACTGGTGACGATGACGCGCAAGACCCGTGGTGACGATATTGATGCAGCCTGCGGTCAGCTGGCCGGAAAGGTAAAAGATAAAACCAAACGTACCGTACAAGGTGTGCAGTTACGTAAAAGGGCGGGAGCAGCATGAAAATAATAACATCTCTATTCTTTTATATACTGATTGTGTTGAGCGGGGCGGGCCTGGTTGCCTGTAGTACCACCACGGGTGGTGGTGATGCAGAGGGTGAGCTGCGGGTCGCGCCGGAAGGTGACAAGCTGGCGGCGACCAATGTCAAACTCGGTGTCGGTTACATGCAAAAGGGCAGCTACGAGTATGCCCTGGCCAAGTTTCGTCGTGCGATCGAGATTGATAGCAGTTATCCGGATGCTCATTATGCAATAGCCCTGCTTTATGACAGGCTCGGTCGTCCCGAGGCGGCAAAGGAACACTTCGAGAAGGCCATTAGCCTGAACCCGAGTTATTCCGATGCCTATAATGCCTATGCGGCATTCCTGTGTCGCAAAGAGGATTACGAGGCCGCCGATGCAAACTTTCAAAAGGCCCTGACAAACCCCCTCTACCGCACACCACAACTGGTCTTGATCAACGCCGGCATCTGTTCGGTGAATGCTAAAAATTATGATCGCGCAGACGGTTATTTTCGCAAGGTTCTGCAGGCCGACTCACGGCAGCCGGTGGCCCTGTATCAAATGGCCAAACTCAATTATGAGAGCGGCCGTTACCTGCAGGCTCGTGCCTATATCCAGCGCTTTTCATCCGTTAGTCGTCCGACACCGCAAAGCCTGTGGTTGGGCGTGCGCATTGAACGCAGTTTAGGCGATAAAGGGGCGGCGGCCAGTTACGCCCTGACATTGCGTAAGCAGTTTCCGGATTCAGACGAGACACGTTTGCTACGTGAGTCAGGTGGGCGATGAGCGATACCTATAGTCCAGAATTGAAAGCCGGGAGTGAAGCGAGTTTTTCCTTCGGCCAGCGCTTGTCCTCCGCGCGGCGTGCCTTAAACCTGTCACAGGAGCAAGTGGCCGCCAGCCTGCGCCTGAATGTCAGCCTGATCAAGGCCATTGAGGAAGAAAACTACGCCAACCTGCCTGCGCCGATGTATATCGCCGGTTACCTGCGCAATTATGCCCGACTGTTAAAGATCCCGGTAGAGCCCTTACTGGCGGCCCTGGATATGGAACGGCTGGATTCGCCACCATTAATTGCCAAGGCCCATCACCGCCGTCGGGTATCACGGAGTGGTCTATGGGTGAAACTGTTTGCCCTGATCCTGCTGCTGGTCCTTGCGGCGGGTCTCTTTAACTGGTTTCAGTCTCAGGACTTTAACTGGCAGGTACTGTCTCAGCCGGATGACGGCAACGCACGCAGCGAGGCCGAGCTGCCCCCGATTATAGAAGAAACTATCGAACAACCCATCAAACACCCCGTCGAGCCGCTGACAGAGACTGCAGAGGTGGAGAAGGTGCAAGCCCTGTCCAGTGACGCGCTTGAGGCAGCGGTGCCACAGGTCGAGGCGATAACTGATCTCACCCAGAGCCCGAATATCGAGCCACGCCCTCAAAACATTCCTGCACCGGTGGTGTTAGCAGAAGGTGTAGCGGGTACCGGGGTCAGTCTGATACTGAAATTCAATGAAGATTGCTGGATAGAAATCAAGGACGCAAAAGGTAAGACGCTGGCCTATGACCTGTATCGCGAAGGACAGGTCAAGCAGATACGCGGTATCGCGCCTTTCAATGTCTTCCTGGGTAATGCCCGCGCGGTCGAGATTGAATATAACGGTGAGGCCTATGATGCCAGTGCATTTATACAGGGTAATCTGGCGCGCTTCCAACTGGGCAGCGTTGACGATAATGAAGGCACTATAGAATGAGTTTCAGGCAGGAGATCAAACGCCGGGCATCCCGGCAAATCCATGTTGGCCGTGTTGCCGTAGGGGGAAATGCCCCGATATCGGTACAAAGCATGACCAATACGGAAACCTGTGATGTGGATGCCACGGTTGCACAGCTTGAGGCCCTGCAACGTGCCGGCGCCGATATCGTGCGCATCTCTGTGCCGAGCATGGAGGCCGCCGAGGCCTTTGCCAGAATTCGTAAACGTACCGACCTGCCCTTGATCACCGATATTCACTTTGATTACAAGATCGCCCTGCGTGTTGCCGAACTCGGGGCCGATTGTCTGCGTATCAACCCGGGTAATATCGGTCGTGAAGACCGTGTGCGTGCCGTCGTCGATAGCGCCCGTGATAACGGTATCCCGATTCGTATCGGAGTAAATGCGGGCTCACTGGAAAAAGACCTGCAAAAGAAATATGGCGAACCCACCCCTGCGGCCTTGGTAGAGTCTGCCTTGCGCCATATCGACATCCTCGATCGACTCGACTTTCAGGATTTCAAGGTCAGCCTCAAGGCCTCGGATGTGCATACTACGGTGGCCGCCTATCGCCAACTGGCCGACCAGATTGAACAGCCCCTGCATCTCGGGATCACTGAGGCGGGCGGGGCACGTGCCGGTGCGGTAAAATCGGCGATCGGCCTGGGCATGTTATTGAATGACGGGATCGGCGACACGATACGTGTGTCTCTGGCCGCCGACCCGGTTCAGGAGATCAAGGTCGGTTTTGATATCCTCAAGAGTCTGCACATTCGCAGCAAGGGCGTGAATCTGATCGCCTGTCCGTCCTGTTCGCGTCAGCAGTTTGATGTCATCAAGACCGTGAATGCACTCGAAGAACGACTTGAGGACATCCTTGAGCCGATTGATGTTGCCGTGATCGGTTGCGTGGTGAATGGCCCGGGTGAGGCACGCGAGGCCGACATCGGCCTGGCCGGTGGTTCACCGAACCTGCTCTATATTAATGGCAAGCCGGACCACAAGGTTGATGACGAGCAATTAGTAGACGAATTGGAACGCGTAGTACGTGAATTTATCGCCAACCGCGCGGCTGACAAGCATACATTAAAAGTTTCCATACCGGTCTGAAGCGGACGGTTGTAGTTTTTTAGGGGTACGTCACTTGGCTAAGAACATTCAGGCGATTCGCGGTATGCATGACATATTGCCGGAGCAATCGCCGCGTTGGCAGCAGCTGGAACAGACCGTGAAATCGCTCCTTGCCGGTTACGGTTACAGCGAAATTCGCATGCCGATACTGGAGAAGACCGACCTGTTTTGTCGTTCTATCGGCGAAGTGACTGACATCGTAGAAAAAGAGATGTACAGCTTTGCAGATCGTAATGGTGACAGCCTGACCCTGCGTCCGGAAGGGACGGCCAGTTGTGTGCGTGCCTGTCTGGAGAACGGCTTATTACACAATCAGACACAGAAGCTCTGGTATGCCGGGCCGATGTTCCGTCACGAACGCCCGCAAAAGGGCCGTTACCGTCAATTTCACCAGATTGGTGTTGAGACCTTCGGCCTCGCCGGGCCGGATATTGATGCTGAGTTGATCTTTATAACCGCACGTCTGTGGAAGGCTCTGGGTCTGGAGGGCATTCGTCTCGAGATTAATTCCCTGGGAAGTAGTGAGGCGCGTGCGGCCTATCGTGAGCAACTGGTTGAGTATCTGTCCGCACATGAAGAACTGCTTGATGAAGACAGTAAACGTCGTCTGCACAGCAACCCCCTGCGTATCCTGGATAGCAAGAACCCTGACATGCAGGCCATGATCGAAAAGGCACCGCGCCTGCTTGAGCACCTCGACGAGGATTCACGCCAGCACTTTGAACGCCTCAAGGCCCTGCTCGATGCCGCCGGCATTGAATACCGCATTAATACCCGTCTCGTGCGAGGCCTGGACTATTACTGCAAGACCGTGTTTGAGTGGATCACCGATCGCCTCGGTGCCCAGGGTACGGTTTGTGCCGGTGGTCGTTTCGATGGCCTGGTCGAACAACTTGGTGGACGTGCCACGCCGGCCTCAGGTTTTGCCATGGGCATCGAGCGCCTGATCGCCCTGCTTGAGGAAGCCGGGGCCGAAACCCCGATCCCCCGGCCGCATGCCTACCTGGTCATGTTTGGTGATCAGGCTGAATTACGGGGTATGCAGCTGGCCGAACAGTGCCGAAACGCGGTGCCAGGCCTGCAACTTGTGGTAAATTGTGGCGCGGGCAGCTTCAAGAGCCAGTTCAAGCGCGCCGACAAGAGCGGTGCGGCATGGGCCCTGATCCTCGGCGAGGATGAAATGATGACGAATACGATCGCGGTCAAAGACCTGCGAGGCGACAGTGAGCAGCAGAATATTGACCAGGCTGAACTGGAAAATTGGTTACACACGGTTGTCGACAAACAACTTGAGAATTTTGGGGAGTAAGACGTGGCGGAACATATAACAGAAGAACAGCAAGTCGAGGCAATCAAGACTTGGTGGAAGGAAAACGGCGTGGCCGTGATTGCCGGCCTGCTGATCGGTTTTGGCGCCCTGTTTGGCTGGCGCTATTACAACGATTACAAGGACCAGCAGGCCGCCGAGGCCTCCAGTCTGTATGAGACGATGCAGCAACAACTGGCCCTGAACAAGGCCGATGCGGCAAAGGCTGGGGCCGACAAGTTGATGACGGAATACAAAGGCACTGCCTATGCCGCGATGGCCGCATTGGCTACAGCAAAACAGGCAGCCAAGTCGAATAATATGGATGAGGCCCGCGTGTCCTTACAGTGGGTACTGGATAACGGTAGTCAGACACAATTTCAACACATGGCGCGTCTGCAATTAGCAGCGATCATGCTCAATGTAAAAGAATATGATGCCGTCCTGAGTCTATTGGCTGCCGCCAAGGCGGGTGGTTTTGTTGCTGCCTATGAAGAAACCAAGGGTGATGCATTACTGGCCAAGGGCGATAGTGAGGCTGCGCACCAGGCCTATGACAAAGCACTGCAAGCAGAGGGGCTGGCTGCGCAACAACGTAAAATCGTACAGGCGAAGTTCGATAATACAACGCCTGTTATGTCAGGTTCAGATTCTGGGGTGACCAAATGATTTATCGTTTGATTATGGTTTCTTTATTTATCGCCCTGAGCGGCTGTAGTTCTGTTCGCGAGTCCATGACCGATTCTGTCACGGGGTGGTTCTCTGATAAGGACAACGCCGAGCCGCCTGCCAAGCTGGTGGATTTCAAGGCAAGCATTTCTGTTTCCCAGCGCTGGTCAGCGAGTGTTGGCAGTAACAGCAGGAAACTCTATGTGCGCCTGCAACCCAAGGTCGACGGTGATCGCATTTATGCCGCCGGTGCCAAGGGTCGTGTCAGTGCCTTTGAAGTGACTAGCGGCCAGTTATTATGGCGAGTGGATACCGAGCTGCCAATACGCGGGGGCCCCGGTAGTGGTGATGGACTGGTGCTGCTCGGTACTGCCGATGCTGAGGTCATCGCCCTGGATCGTAACAGTGGTGCAGAGCGCTGGCGTGCCAAGGTCTCCAGTGAGGTACTGGCCTCACCCGCTGCCGCAGAGGGCGTGACGGTTGTGCGCAGTATCGATGGTCGCATCTATGGGCTGTCGTCAGAGGATGGTAAACGTATCTGGACCTATGATAGCAGTGTGCCGGTATTGACCCTGCGCGGTACCAGTGCCCCGGTGATCATTAATGGCGGGGTCATCGCCGGTTTATCTAACGGTAAGTTGGTGGCCTTGTTATTAAAGAATGGTGCCCCGCTATGGGAGAGTCGTATCGCCATCCCGAGCGGTCGTTCTGAACTTGAACGTATTGTCGATATCGATGCCGATCCTATCGTTGCCAATGGGGTGGTGCATGTTGCCACCTATCAGGGGAATATAGCCACGGTTGCGCTGGAAAATGGGCGGGGTCTGTGGAATCGCAAGATGTCATCGCATGCCGGTATCGGTGCAGACAGCAACATTCTTTACGTAACGGATGCAAACAGCGAGGTTTGGGCACTCGACCGCCGTAGTGGCTCATCCTACTGGAAGCTCGATCAGCTGCGAGCTCGCAAGCTGTCGGCACCGGTTGCCTATGGGGATTATGTGGTCGTCGCAGACTTTGAAGGTTATGTACACTTCATTAACCGCAATAACGGTGCCTTTGCCGCACGTGTGCGTGTTGGCAGTAGCCCGATCGTTGCCGCGCCGATCGTTGCCGGTGACACCGTCTTCATCAGTAGTAGTGCAGGCGAACTGACCGCACTGCGCATTGGTGGTTAAACCACACCGCAGCAGTTAAAAACTGGCATTGAGTTAAGATTATGAAACCCGTTATCGCCCTGGTCGGCCGCCCCAATGTCGGCAAGTCGACATTGTTTAATCGCCTGACCCGCACGCGGGATGCCATTGTGGTGGACCAGCCCGGCATGACGCGTGACCGCCAGTATGGCACGGCAAAATTTGGCGAAAGGGATACGATTGTCATTGATACGGGTGGTCTCAGTGGCGAAGACGGTATTGATGAACTCATGGAAGGCCAGACCCTGCTGGCTATTAAAGAGGCCGACCTGGTGCTGTTTCTCGTTGATGCCCGTGACGGCCTTAACGGTGGTGACGAGATCATCGCCGCCCGCCTGCGCCAGCTTGGCAAAAAGATCCTCTTGATTATGAACAAGAGCGACGGTGTCAATACTGACTTTCTCGCTGCCGATTTTTATGTGCTTGGCCTGGGTGAGCCGATCCCGATCTCTGCCGTGCATGGCCGTGGCCCTGGTGGCCTCGAAGAGGTAGTGCTCGATGCCTTGCCAATAGCGGAAGGTGAAGACGAAGACGTCGACGAAGGCATACGTATTGCCGTGATCGGTCGTCCGAATGCCGGCAAATCAACACTGGTGAATCGTATCCTCGGTGAAGAACGTGTGCTGGTTTACGACATGCCGGGTACCACGCGTGACAGTATTAGTATCCCCTTTGAACGACGTGGCACGCACTACACCCTGATCGATACTGCCGGTGTCCGGCGTCGTGGCAAGGTGCATGAGACCGTCGAGAAGTTCAGTGTTATTAAGACCCTGCAGGCGATTGGTGAGGCAAATGTTGTCATCGTCGTATTTGACGCCCACCGTGGCGTCACTGATCAGGATGTAACCTTGCTTGGTTTTGCCCTTGAGCAGGGACGTGCGTTGGTTATCGCCATTAATAAATGGGATGGTCTGACAAAGGATGAGCGTGCGCGCATCAAAGATGAACTCGACCGTCGGCTGAACTTTATCGATTATGCCGATGAGTTTTTCATTTCGGCCCTGCACGGTACCGGTGTCGGCGACTTGTTTGCCGCCGTCGACAAGGCCTATGCCTCGGCCATGATCAAGGTTAGTACCTCGAGATTGACCGAAATACTGGAAGATGCCGTGGCAGCCCATGCGCCACCACTGGTTCGCGGTCGTCGCATCAAGCTGCGTTATGCCCACCAGGGTGGACAGAATCCGCCGATTATCGTTATTCATGGTAATCAGACACAGAACGTGCCTGAAAGTTATCAGCGTTACCTGACCAATACCTATCGCAAGGTGCTGGACCTGCATGGTACCCCGGTGCGTATCGAGTTCAAGACCGGCACTAACCCCTTTGAGGGCCGGCGTAACAAACTGACACCCAGGCAGCAATACAAGAAAAAGCGCCTGATGAAGCACGTGCGCAAGAGCAAGTAAATTTTCCACGAGAGACGTTGCAGCAATGTTGCTAGCGTCAGCGGGCCTTGTTCAGACCCCTGGGTTCTCGATATTCCTTTATTGTTGTCGGGTATATTTTCAGCAGATTCGATACCATAATAAAGACAGTTCTAGTCCCCGGGTTACTTTGCCAGCGTGATATTAACAACCAGTCCTGCTATTGCCCGTTATACCCCGGCTGCGCGTGGATACTCGCCTGCCGAGGCCAATATTGGGCAAGCTGCCACCCCGCAGCCCCCTGCACAACTCGAACGTACCATGCCGCCCCAGGGAGTGGTGGAGAGCCCGCGCACAACCCGTGTCCTTCAGCCGCAAAATCAGGGTCTCAACGAGGATGCCCGACGTGTCCTGGAGCAACTCAAGGCACGCGATCGCGAGGTACGTAGCCACGAGGCGGCGCATCTGGCCGCGGCCGGCAGTTACGCCACCAGCGGTGCCAGTTTCACCTACCAGCGAGGCCCGGACGGTCAATTTTATGCTATCGGTGGCGAGGTCGGGGTGGATATAGCCAAGGTGGCGGGTGACCCACAGGCCAGCCTTGAAAAGGCGGAGCAGGTACGTGCCGCGGCACTGGCCCCCGCCAGCCCGTCCTCGCAAGACCGGGCGATTGCCGCCCGTGCCAGCCAGTTGGCGGCCGAGGCACGCCGCGAGATCGCCTCGGCGGGCGAGGCCGGTGCACCGGGGGCAGACAGGTTAGCGGCTGTCGAGGTCGCCGAGGAATCTGCTACGGCAACGGCTTCGTCAAGCGGTTCGGCCGTGCAGGCCTATGAGGCGGTGTCGACCACTTTGGCCGTGCAATCACCGCGGTTACTGGATATACAGATATAAAAGTGTGAAAGTATACAAGTGTAATGGGGGAGCAGGGAATGAAGACCTTGGTAATCATAGTTGTGTCAGTGTTGATTGTTGGCTGTTCTGAAGAGGAGCCAGCGAAAGTCGGCGACGATGCGAGCTTCTCCGCTATGGTCGATAGTCAGGCGCAAGCCATGCAAAAGGCCAAGGCCCTTGAAGGGGTAATGCGGGATGCAGAGAAAAAGCGTCGTGAGCAGATGGGGCAATAGCCGGGCAAGCTGGCTTGTTGCAGTCTGCCAGGAACATAGTAAGCTGTAATGGTATTAATGAACGATATACCCCGATGCCGACACCGCTATTATTTTCCATTATTGAATCGCCTACTCACCCGCCCCTGTCGGAGTATTATCGGGAGCGGGGTATTAAGGAATTACGCCTGACGTCTACGCGTAAGGCGATTAGTGCCCTGAAGGCGAACAAGCCGGATTTTGTAGTGGCAGAGTTTATTTATGGCTACGGTAATAATTACGCAGGGGTGAATATTTGTAACCTGGATGTGTTTTTATACAGTCTGCAAAAGTATGCGCCGCAGGCAAAGGTGATCATCTTTGTCGATAAGGAAGAAAAGAAGTTTACTGCCAGGCTGGCCGAGCTATTTCCCCTGCATGGTATCCTACAGTACCCGATTCGCGAGCCTGAATTCAGGGCTTTATTGGAGAGTTAATGGTACGTACGAAGTTTGGACAAGTGGTCATTATGGCCTTATCACTGACGGTAGCGACAGGCACGGCGCAGGCTGGCTGGTCTGACTTTTTGGGTGATGTACTCGGTGATCTGGTGAAACCGGCCACCAGCGAAGATGCGGTGAAGGCCGGTAGTAGTGCGTTGGGGAAACAGGAAATGATCCAGGCCGTACTTGAGGCCCTCGAAGTAGGGGCAAAACGTGCCATTGCGTTATTGGCAAAGGATGGTGGTTATCTGAACGACAAGGCCGTGAAGATACTGATGCCCGAGAGCCTGCAAAAGCTTGATGATGTATTGCGCAAGGTCGGGCAGGAAAAATATGCCGACCGGTTTATCGCCAGTATGAACAGCGCAGCCGAACGGGCAGTGCCAAAGACCACCACAATTGTCATTGATGCGATTAAGAAAATGAGCCTGAGTGATGCCCAGGCCATCTTGCGGGGAAATGATGATGCGGCTACGCAATATCTTCGTGAGCACACCTCGACGGCCCTGCAAGAGGCGATTCAACCTATCGTCACCGCGACGATGGACGAAGTCGGTGTAACGGCAGCGTATAAAAAGATGGTGCGCAAGGCCGACTTCCTGTCTTCATTCGTGGATAAAGACTCACTGGATATTGATCGCTACGTCACGGCGAAGACCCTCGATGGCCTGTTCCTCAAACTGGCCGATGAAGAGGCGCGTATCCGCAAGGACCCGCTGGCACGTTCCAGTGATTTGCTGAAGAAGGTCTTTGCCGAGTTTACCAAGTAACGACTAGGGCCGACTGGCCTGTTCGGGCTCGAGAAACAACATCGGGTCGACGCGAGTATTGTTGAGACTCACGCCCCAGTGCAGGTGAGCACCGGTCACACGGCCGGTCTTGCCGACTGCACCAATGGTCTCACCACGCGCGACCGTTTGCCCGGGCATTACATCAATGCGACTCATGTGACAATACATGGTCACCAGGCCTTGACCGTGATCAATGAGAACCGTGTTGCCATTAAAAAAATAATCGCCGGTATCAATGACGACGCCCGATGATGGATTGTAGATTGCCACGCCCTCGGCCGCGGCGATATCCAGGCCGCTGTGCGGGTTGCGTGCCTGTTTGTTGAAAAAACGCCGCAGACCGAACGGACTGCTGAACGGACCCTCGACCGGCTTGAGGAAATTCGTCTCAACGTGCTCCTGCCGACTCCATTTTTTCAGGGCGGCGAGGATGATCTTCTTCTCCGCACGGATACGTTTCAGGTCAGCCGCATTCGGGTTGACCTTGCGCTTGTTCTTTATTGTCAGATGCTGGCTGGCATAGGTTTTGTTTTTTACCGCAAAGCCGACCTTGTACGCGGCTGTGGTAGGTTCCTCGATACGTATATGGTGTTTGCCTGGCTTGGCCGTCAGCGGGATACCGATCACGGCATACCAGCGACCACCTTCCCTGATGACCATGACGCGATTATTGCCATAGTGCACCGTTGGCGCCTGCTCGACGCGGGTCTCGAGTTGGAGCACAGCCACCCCACCGGGCACGGCATTGTGTTGTGGCAGGGCCTGCGCCAGGAGTGGCAGCATGCACAGCGCCAGCAACAGGCTTATTTGTTGTGTGAAGATTCGACGCGACATAAAAGGCTTCCCCTGGCCAGACGGGTTTCGATTTGTTCACCGATGGCTACTTTACTCGCATCACGCAGTAATTCGCCATCGCTGACACGCTGGGCCAGGGCATAACCACGCCCGAGGGTGGCGAGTGGACTGACCGCATCAAGGGCCCGGCCCAGCGAGGTGAGTTTTTGCGCAGTGTGTCGCAGGCGTTCCTGCATCGCCTTGTGCAAACGTGCCTGCAGGTTAGTCTGCCGCCCCTGCAAGATCGCCACGCGCTGCGCCGGGCTGTGTTGCAGCAGGCGGGCATGCAGGGCGGCGAGCTTGTCCTGACGCCGATGCTGGTAGTGTTGCAGGGCCATGCCCTGGCGTTGCTGCAACTCGCGGATACGGGTCTGAGCCCTGGCCAGGCGTTGTGCGGGTGATTGCAGGCGGCGGCTCAGCCAATCGAGGCGCTGGCTGGTCTGGCGCAGGCGGTTTTGCATACTGGCAGACAGGCGGCGTTGCAGGCTGACGAGCCGGGCCGACCACTCCTGACGGTCCGGGCTGAGCAATTCGGCGGCCGCCGAGGGGGTGGGGGCACGCACATCGGCGACAAAATCGGCAATCGTGAAGTCCACCTCGTGGCCGACCGCGCTGACCAACGGGATCCGGCTCTGGAAGATGGTGCGGGCCAGCACCTCCTCGTTGAAGGCCCACAGGTCCTCCAGTGAGCCACCACCACGACTCAGCAGCAGGACGTCACATTCACGACGAATATTCGCTAATTCAATGGCTTGGGCGATTTTTTCAGCCGCCCCCTGGCCCTGAACCGGGATCGGGTAGATGAGGACCGGGATGGCCGGGAAACGTCGCTTCAGCACAGTAAGAATGTCGCGGATCGCCGCGCCACTGGGCGAGGTGAGCACGCCAATCTGACGGGGGATGGAAGGTAGGGGTTGTTTGTGGGCGGCCTCAAACAGGCCCTCGTTGCGCAGGCGGCGCTTCATGGCCTCGTATTCACGCCGCAGGGCGCCATCGCCTGCCTCTTCCATGTGTTCAATGATGAGCTGAAAGTCACCACGGGCCTCGTAGAGGCTGACCTTGGCCCGCACCCGCACCTGCTGGCCGTTTTCCGGCGTGAAGTCGAGCAGGCGACAGCGCATGCGGAACATGGCGCAGCGGAGCTGGGACGAGGCGTCTTTCAGGGAGAAATAGATATGCCCGGAGGCAGGTTGGGCGAGGTTGGAGATCTCACCCTCGACCCAGATCAGGGAAAAATTGTCCTCCAGCAACTCGCGGGCGGCGTGGCTAAGTTCAGAGACACTGAATATCTCGCGTTGGGCTGTATCGGCAAAATCCTCCATAGGGGAATGATAACGGGGTGGCTGGCCGATGCCTAATAAATTGCCAAAACCACAAGCCGTTCCCGGCCTGTCTCATAGATACCCTGACGACACTGGAAGCGGTGTAGGGTACTCATGATGATGCCTGAAAGGCATCTATGAGCCACTAACCACCTCCCGAGTCCGGGCGCAAAGAACCTCTTCGAGGTTCAGGGCAATCTCCGATATCGGTGGTTCTTATGGTTCTTCCGCTTAAACCAGCTTTCTAGGTTGCCAAATTCACCACTCACAGAATCCCTTCGGGCTTCATTGTGCTCCGGAGTCAGGGCAAAAAAAGGCCGGCGAGGACGCCGGCCTTTCGGGATACCCCTGGGGCAGGGTTTTAGCGGATATCCTTACCCATGGTGGCGTGGGCCTCGGCCATGGCCTGCGACATACCCAGCTGGCCCTGGCGATCAGCTTGGCCGGCCAGTTTCATGGCCGTGGCGAAATCACCCTTTTTATAGGCTTGTTTGGCCTTGCCGAGGATCTTGTAGCTGTCTCGCCATTCACCCCTTACACTCTTGGCAGATTCGATAGAGTTCACGGCATTGCCGATAGCGGTTGCGGCATCTTTTTTGGACGGGCCTTCAGCAAAGGCGCTGGTCCCAGCGAGCATACAGGTAGCGGCTGCAAGAATAGCGATTTTTTTCATTTTTTCGTTCCTCCTCCGGAGAGTGTTATTTAGGGTCTTTTTTTGGTGTTTATTGCTGGTTTTTTATCATTATGGCCAACGCCAGCACGCGTCTATTCGGTCAATAACCCTAGGCTACCGAGTTTACCCAGCCCCCGTCAAACTCTATAATTATCCGCTAATTAATCGGCCACCGTGGCCACCGACCCAAATGGGAAACCCGCATGCGGATAATCGAAGAAGCTCTTACTTTTGATGATGTTATGCTCATCCCGGCGCACTCTACCGTGCTGCCCAAGGAAGTGAGCCTGGCGACACGTCTGACTCGAGACATCACTCTGAACATGCCATTGCTCTCCGCGGCCATGGATACGGTGACGGAGTCCCGTCTCGCCATCGCCATGGCGCAGGAGGGGGGCATCGGTATTATTCACAAGAACCTGACCATTGAACGGCAGGCCGAAGAAGTCCTCCGGGTGAAAAAGTTTGAGAGCGGGGTGGTGAAAGACCCGATCACGGTGCCGCCTTCAACGACGATTGGTGACCTGCTCGCGCTGACGCGTAAGTACAACATCTCGGGTGTGCCGGTGGTCGACAATAACGAGCTGGTCGGTATCGTTACCGGCCGTGACATGCGTTTTGAAACCCGCTTTGGTGCGCCGATTTCTGAAATCATGACACCCAAGGATCGCCTGGTGACCGTGATGGAAGGCGCCGGCCGTGAAGAAGTCGTGGCCCTGCTGCATAAGCACCGCATTGAAAAAGTGCTGGTGGTAAACAAGAACTTTGAACTGCGTGGCCTGATCACCGCAAAGGATATTCAGAAGGCCACCGACAAACCACTGGCCTGTAAGGATGACCTCGGTCACCTGCGTGTCGGGGCGGCGGTCGGTGCAGCGCAGAACGATGACCGCGTCGTCGCACTGGCCGAGGCCGGCGTTGATGTGATCATTGTCGATACCGCACACGGTCATTCGCAAGGTGTGCTCGACAAGGTACGTTGGGTAAAACAAAACTTCCCGGACATCCAGGTCATCGGTGGTAATATTGCCACCGCCGCCGCCGCCCTGGCACTGCGTGATGCCGGTGCGGATGCCGTCAAGGTAGGTATTGGTCCGGGTTCAATCTGTACCACGCGTATCGTCGCAGGTATCGGGGTGCCGCAAATATCTGCCGTTTCGAATGTGGCTAAAGCCCTGGCGAAAGATGGCATCCCGCTGATCGCCGATGGCGGTATTCGCTTCTCCGGTGATGTCGCCAAGGCGCTGGCCGCGGGTGCACATAGCGTCATGATGGGTAGCATGTTCGCAGGTACCGATGAGTCACCGGGTGAAATTGAGTTGTACCAGGGACGTTCCTACAAATCTTACCGTGGCATGGGTTCCATCGGTGCCATGGGTCAGAAGGAAGGTTCCAGTGACCGTTACTTCCAGGAAAGCTCGGACCAGGACAAGCTGGTGCCGGAAGGTATCGAGGGACGCGTCCCATACAAGGGTACCCTGCTGAATATCATTCACCAGATCCTCGGTGGTGTCCGTGCCAGTATGGGTTATACCGGTTGTGCCAATCTTGAGGAAATGCGTACCAAGCCGGAATTTGTGCGTGTGACCAATGCCGGTGTACAGGAAAGTCATGTACATGACGTGCAGATAACCAAAGAAGCGCCGAACTATCGCAGTAACTAATCATGGATGGCGGGCGTAAGCCCGCCATTTTGTTTAACCCCCAGTTTGCAGGCTTATCGATGTCCAATAACATTCACGCCGACCGTATTCTTATTCTCGATTTTGGTTCGCAGTACACACAATTGATTGCACGGCGCGTACGCGAGGCCGGTGTCTATTGTGAACTTTATGCCTGGGACATAAGCGATGAGGATGTCAGAAACTTTAAGCCGTCAGGCATTATTTTGTCGGGTGGCCCGGAAAGCACCATCGGCGCAGGGGCACCGGTCGCGCCACAGGCCGTGTTTGAACTTGGCATCCCGGTGCTGGGGATTTGTTATGGCATGCAGACCATGGCCGCGCAGCTGGGTGGCAAGGTCGAGAATGCAGACCATCATGAATATGGTTTTGCCAAGGTCCGTGCTCGTGGACATACGGCCTTATTAAAAGACATTGAAGATGACGTCAGCGAAGAAGGTTACGGCCTGCTGGACGTCTGGATGAGTCATGGTGACCGGGTTGTTGAAATGCCAGAAGGTTTTACATTAATGGCATCAACGGATTCAGCACCGATTGCGGGTATTGCCAATGAAGAGAAAAATTTCTACGGCCTGCAGTTCCATCCGGAGGTCACCCATACGCAGCAGGGCCAGCGCATAATTGAAAGATTTGTGCACAGCATCTGTGGTTGTGAGGCCCTCTGGAACCCGGGTAATATTGTTAACGATGCGATTACCACCGTACGTAATAACGTTGGCAGTGACGAAGTGGTGCTGGGCCTGTCAGGTGGTGTCGATTCATCTGTGGTTGCGGCCTTGTTGCATAAGGCGATTGGTGATCAGCTGACCTGTGTGTTTGTTGATAATGGCCTGCTGCGTTACAAGGAAGGTGACCAGGTCATGGCCACCTTTGCCAAGAACATGGGTGTTAAAGTCATCCGCATTGATGCCGAGGAGCGTTTTCTGGATGCGCTTAAGGGTGAAAACGATCCGGAGAAGAAGCGCAAGAGCATCGGTAACCTGTTTGTGGATATCTTCGAAGAAGAGTCAAATAAACTGAAGAATGCCAAGTGGCTGGCGCAGGGCACGATATATCCGGATGTGATTGAATCAGCCGGTGCCAAAACCGGCAAGGCGCACCTGATCAAGTCACATCATAATGTTGGTGGTCTGCCAGATTACATGAAGCTGGAACTCTGCGAACCTTTGCGTGAATTGTTTAAAGACGAGGTGCGCAAGCTGGGTGTCGAACTCGGCCTGCCGCATGACATGGTCTATCGTCACCCGTTCCCCGGCCCGGGGCTCGGCGTACGTATTCTGGGCGAGGTTAAAAAAGAATATGCGGATCTGTTGCGCCTGGCAGACCATATTTTTATCGAAGAATTATTCAGGCATGATTTATATCACGGTGTATCACAGGCCTTCACCGTGTTTCTGCCGGTCAAGTCTGTTGGCGTGACCGGTGATGGGCGTCGTTATCAATACGTGGTTGCCTTACGTGCAGTTGAGACGATTGATTTCATGACTGCGCGCTGGGCACACCTGCCGTATGATTTCCTCGATTTGGTCTCGCGTCGTATTGTCAACGAAATTGATGGTATTTCACGCGTGGTGTATGACATCACAGGCAAGCCACCAGGCACTATTGAGTGGGAATAATCAGATTGATGATCGATGAATGCTGATTGCGGATTGAAAAATCAAGACGAGCAATTTATGCAGCATGCGCTGGAGCTGGCGCGGCGTGCAGAGCAAGAGGGTGAGGTACCAGTTGGTGCCGTGCTGGTTAAGGATAACGCGATCGTTGCTGAGGGCTGGAACCGACCGATTTCAGGCTGTGACCCTACGGCGCATGCTGAAATACAGGCCTTGCGCGCTGCCGGGCAGACATTGGGGAATTACCGTCTAGTTGATACCACGCTCTATGTGACACTGGAGCCGTGCATTATGTGTATTGGGGCGATTATGCATGCAAGGGTCCGGCGTCTTGTCTATGCGAGCAGTGATCCACGTGCTGGCGCCATACATAGTGCCTATACCATTCCCGATGATGCTAAGTTGAATCACGCTATAGAGGTAGAGAGTGGGGTGTTGGCGGATGAATGCTCAAGTTTGTTAACAAATTTTTTTCGCGCACGACGATCATAAAGGAACTGTAATGCGAGTTTTTCTAAAAGGATTTTTGTTGTCGATGATAATGCTGTTTACAGGCAATGCTTTTGCCGCCAGCTACGCACCTTCATCGGTAAAGATGGAACTTAAGCAGGTCTCCAGGCATGCCTGGTATGTGCAGGGCGAGGCAGGGGTGGCCACGGATAATGAGGGTTTTATTTCCAATGCGGGCGTAGTGATCACCGATGACGGCGTGGTGGTCTTTGATGCACTTGGCACACCCTCACTGGCATACAAGTTGTTGCAGGAAATCCGCAAACTGACCGACAAGCCGATCAAGCGGGTGATTGTCAGCCATTACCATGCCGATCATATTTATGGACTGCAGGTGTTCAAGGAGGAGGGAGCTGAAATCTATGCACCAAGCGGCGCGAGTGATTATCTGGCCTCGCCGGCAGCCGAGGAACGCATTGAGGAACGTCGGTTTTCCCTGTCACCGTGGGTAAATGAGAAGACGCGTATTGTGCCACCGGATCATTATCTGGATAAGGGCTTTTCCTTTACCATGGGTGGCGTGAAGATGACGGTGTCTGTTGTGGGTGCCGCACACTCCGACGGCGACCTAACCCTGTATGTGGAAGGTGATCGCGTGCTGTTCTCAGGCGACATTATCTTTGAAGGGCGTGTCGCCTTTCTCGGTGATGCCGATACAAAACACTGGCTGAATACCTTGCAACGAATGGAAACCGACGGTCTCGCCGTATTGGTGCCAGGACATGGGCCGGTGGCCGATCAGCCAAACCAGTCGATTACCCAAACCCGTCGTTATCTCTCCTTCCTGCGCGATACCATGAAGGTCGCCGTGGATGAGCTGCAGAGCTTTGATGAGGTCTATGCCGCCACAGACTGGTCCGAGTTTGAAAACCTCCCGGCCTTCAAAGAGGCAAACCGACGCAATGCCTACCAGGTCTTCTTATCTATAGAAAGGGAAGCCCTGGCGAACAATTAAAGTGCCGGTGAAAAGGACAGGTTTAATACCTTGCTGGTTTCTTTCAGGTCAGGATAGGCAATAACGCTGTCATTCTGTTCGCTGAACCAGACAAGAATGTCATAATAACTGCGTATGTTCTCGACATAGTGTACCGGCTCTCGGCCACGCGCATAGCCATGCTTGGTTTTCTGGTACCACTTACGGCGACTTAACAACGGCAGACTTTCCTTAACATCGGACCATAAATCAGGGTTGCCACCACGGATTTCGGTAATGATGCGCGCATCTTCAAGATGCCCCAGACCGACGTTGTAAGCGGCAAGCGCAAACCAGGTGCGATCCGGTTCCTGAATCTGTTCAGGCAGCCGATCAATCAGGTTGGCGATGTAAGTCGAGCCCCCCTGAATACTTTGTGCCGGATCAATACGATTTTTTACGCCCAGATATTCGGCGGTAGGCAGTGTTAACATCATAATGCCGCGCACCCCGGTTGGTGAACGCGCGTTTGGGTCCCAATGTGATTCCTGATAACCGATTGCCGCCAGCAGGCGCCAGTCGAGTTCATGTTTGTCTGCCGCCAGTTCAAACGTTGGCTGATACCTGGGCAAACGCAGCTGTATATGCTTTAGATAGGTACGGGTACCAACATAATTGAATTTTTCAAGATGGCCATAGTAGCGCTCAATCAAGGTATTTAGTTCACCACTGTCTTTCATGCGTCGAACAAAGTCACTGGCGGCCTGGTAAAGGCTGTTATCTTCTGATTTGGGTAAGGCCCAGGCCAATGGCTGGGGCTCACTGATGTCAAAGGCGACACGTAACTCGGGATAGAAACGCTGGTTCAAGGTGACCTCATTTGAATCGGCGATACTGAAATCGATAATTTGTTCCCACACCAGGTTTAATAACTCATCACTGTCGAGCTCAGCATTTTCCATCCATTTCAGATCGGGGTGGGCCGCCTGCAGGTCTTCCAGTTGGTCGACATGACTGCTGTTGGCCACCACCTCAAGGTGTCTGCCCTGCAGGTCTTTGATAGTACGAGGCCGTTTGCTGCCCATGCGATAGACCAGTTGCTGGGTGATCTCCTGGTAAGGCGGGGTGAAGCGGACCCAGTGCTGTCGCGGCTCGGTGATGGTGAGGCCCGCGGCGGCCAGGTGCACCTCATTACGACTGACCATTGATATGATATCGGCGAGATTGGAGGGGGTAATAAATTTAACCTCGACATCCAGTTCATCGGCAAAACTACTGACCAGGTCATATTCGAAACCGGTCTTGCCCTCCGGTCCCTCGTAATAGGTCGTTGCACTGTTACGGGTGGCGACATACAACACACCGTCCTGCTTGATCTGCTCAAGCAGGTTGAGGGGTTCGCCACAGCCGGCTAGTAGCGGGCCGAGGAGGCTGATGTAGAGGCTTCGTAACATGTGCTGTATAGCTCGTGATGACATGGTTTATCTGACAACAAAATGTGGTTTATTTTACCAAGTCTGTAAAAAAAAGTGCTTAAAGCATGCATGGCTATTGTCGAGGCATGTTTTTTAATGCTTATAACTGATTGAAATTTAAAGTTTAAGGGATTAATCTTAGCGTATTCATGATGACATAGAATATTGTCAGGCAAGGGGGATAGTTCCCTAAGTCATTGATTCGGAGAGGTGCCAGAGCTGGCCGAATGGGCTTGACTCGAAATCAAGTGAGCCCTTGCGGGCTCCGAGGGTTCGAATCCCTCCCTCTCCGCCAAATATATCGGCCTGAAACAGGTTTTTAGACGGCTCGGTCGGGGTGAGGAAGCTACGCATGCTAAGGGCTTCCCGTCAGCCAGTTGAGCATAGCTCAACCGGCGTTCGGTTCGCGCAAAGCGGTGCTTTGCATAAAACGCTTACCTCACCCCTCTCCGCCAAATATATCGGCCTGAAACAGGTTTTTAGACGGCTCGGTCGGGGTGAGGAATGCTACGCATGCTAAGGGCTTCCCGTCAGCCAGTTGAGCATAACTTAGCTGTAGTCGCGCAAGACGGTACGTTGCATAGAAGCATCTTGCCCTGAAGAATGGGTTGCCGAGATTCTCCGCCGCGCACGTCCCTGTGTCCGTCGCCGTCTAATAAAAAGCCCTGAAAAGGGGGCGGCATGCGATAGCCTTTAATAAGGTGTTGTTTATCAAGGTGGTTTACATGGCGGGAAAGTATCCAGATAAAATCAAGACGCTACCTATCTATGATGGTCGCTTTGATGCATACAAATTAACAGCGCAAGGCTGTGATGTATTGTTTGCCTCCTATCCGGCAGGAACATGCATTCCTCCTCATACACATGACACGGATAATCATGGTGTCATCACCCGGGGCGAATTAAAACTTACTATGAATGGAGAGGTTACAATCATTCATGTGGGTGAGTGGTATCACGTTCCTGCGAATACTGAGCATGCCGCCGAATTCGACGTTGATACGGACGAGGTGGAATTTTGGTTTCAGGAAGACACATAAGAAACTAATTCAACCCGTACGCCGAAAAAACAAAGCGTTTCTTAGGCCTGGTGTCAGGCAAATAACATAAACTCTATAGTGATATTGGGGGCCAGGAATCATGGACTTTAAAGAACTCATCTCAGTGGCGGGTTACGGAATTGAGACGGTCGGCGTGCTTGTCATCATTGTCGGTTCTGCAGTGTCTTCATTTCGATTCTTATCGCATGTCAGGAAAGAACCAGAAGAGTTTGTATACCGTATATACCGGCGCCAGTTAGGGCGTTCAATCATTCTCGGTTTGGAGTTTCTCATTGCCGGAGACATCATTCGGACAGTGGTTGTCGCAGACACCCTAACCAACATCACAATTTTAGGATTTATAATCCTTATTCGAACATTTCTAAGTTTCACACTTTATCTTGAGGTGGAGGGCCATTGGCCTTGGTCACAAGGCAAAGACGATGAAACGAATTAGGCCTTATACCGGATAATTGACCCGGCCACCGCGAGGGACTAACCGGGTTATTTCTTGCCCTTTCGTGCGGTGGCCTTTAGAGCGGTGACCGTATTCGGCAGCTGCGCCAACAGCACCTCGATAAAGGCCTCCAGTGCCTTTCGACGCGGGTAACTGTGACGAAAGACAAGCGAGACCCGTCGGTAGGCATCCTTGAATTCGAGCTTGCGGGCGACGATACCGCTGCCACTGGTCCAGGAACCACGCATCGCCAAGGCCGGGACGAGGGTTGAACCAAAGCCGGCACCGACCAGTTGCAGCAGGGTTTCCAGGCTGGCCGCGCGCAAGTCGGCCATGACGCCTTGTTCCTGGCGCCCCTTGAGATGGCAGATATCCATGGCCTGTTTGGCCAGGCAGTGGCCTTCCGATAACAGGAGTAACTCGGTGTTTTCGAGGTCCGCGCGGGTGATCGTCTCTTTGTTGTAGAACGCATGGTCACGCGGGTGCGCCAGCCAGAAGGGTTCATCAAACAAGGGGATCGTCTCGAGGTCAGGCTCGTCCACCGCTGTTGCGAGCAGGGCGGCATCTATCTCATGGTTGTGGAGTCTGTCTAGCAGCCTGTCGGTCATTTCTTCTGATAACACGAGCTTGAGCTGCGGGTGCTGTTGTTTTAATGGCAGCAGGATTAATGGCATCAGGTAGGGGCTTAAGGTCGGGATCGCACCGATACGCAGTGGCCCGGCCAGGGGATCCTGGTGGGCGAGGGCCAGCTGTTCGATAACATCGGCCTGTTCCATGATCAGGCGGGCATGTTCGAGAATGGCATTGCCAATAGGTGTGACGGCCACGGAACGATTGGTGCGTTCAAAAATGGCGACGCCGAGCCCTTCCTCGAGTTTCTTGATTTGACCGCTCAGGGTCGGCTGACTGACAAAACATCGCTCGGCGGCCTTGCCGAAGTGCCGGGTCTCGGCGACAGCGATGATGTATTTCAAGTCCCGCAGGTTCATGCCACACCTTTTTACTAATAGAGACAACCAATGGATAAAGTATCAATAAAAGATATTGTTAATCAATTCCGCTGTTCGGCACGGGCTAGATAAAGCAGTAGGGGCCAGCGGCGATGCCAACAGGCCGTGACGGAGGCTGTCGACAAGGGCCTGTTCTAACGACCACGTGGCAGCTGGCTGGGGTCGATAATCGAGGGTAACTGGATCCGGGATGGGGAGGGCGCTACCACGGGTGTCATGGCAGGTGGTGGGGCCTGTTCATTATGCGGCGACGGCGACGGGGTCCCAGCCGGGGCATTCAGGTTTTGCAGATCGCGTAAGGCATCATTTAGATCATTACCGACTTCAGGTGTGGGGCTTGCCGGCATCGGTTGCTCAGAGAACGGGATGGGTTCCAGCATGGGTTGTGGATTAATGGTCTTTGGTTCGCCGTCTTCCTCTGGCAGTGGGGTCTCTGTCTCCACCACCGGGACGGCGTTAAGGCTATCACCACCCTCGCCCTCGAACATGGCCTGCTCGGTCTTCTTGTTCATGACAATAATACTGATACGGCGGTTCACGGGACCTTCCGGGTGCGCCTTGTCGAACAGGGTCGAGGAGGCAAGACCGACGACACGACCGAGTTTATCCTCATCGAGCCCGCCTTCAACCAGGGCGCGGCGTGCGGCATTGGCGCGGTCGGAAGAGAGCTCCCAGTTGCTGTAGTCCTCACGACCGGCAAACGGCAGGGCATCAGTATGACCACTGATACTGATGTGATTCGGTACGCTGTTAATAAAGCCGGCGATCTCGTGCAGGATATCGATCATGTGACCTTTTAGCGTTGCCTTTCCGCTGTCAAACATGGAGCGGTTTTCCTTGTCGAGGATCTGGATGCGCAGGCCTTCCGGGGTAATGTCGAGTTTGAGCTGATCCTTAAAGGGTTTCAGGGCTTGGCTGTCGTTAATGGCTTTTTTCAGATCCTGCATCAGACTGTCGAGTTTTTCCTTCTCGACACGCTCGGCAGCCTCATCCTGTACCTGTTTTTCATCGATCTTGGTCTGCTCTGCCTCACCGGGGACTTCCTGCTGTTGTTGATTGATCTTCTCGCCTTCACCCTTGGTGATGTTTTGCGAGCCACCGAGGTCGATCATGCTGGTGCTGGCGCCACCGGGACCATTCATACCTGGGGCCGCAACGGTGGCGACGCCTTCGGTGAGACTGACGTTCTCAAAGAACTCAGAGACCCCGGCGAGTTTATCCTGAGGCACGGAACCGAGTAACCAGAGCAGCATGAAGAAGGCCATCATCGCCGTGGCAAAATCGGCAAAGGCTACCTTCCATGAGCCACCATGATGGCCGTGGCCGCCCTTATTGATGCGCTTGACGATAATCGGTTGTTTTTTCTCTTCCATCGTCTGGCAGCCAGATTATGCGGCCTTGTTTTCCTTGAGGAATTCTTCAAGTTCCGAAAAGCTGGGGCGTTCTGAGCTAAACAGGCTCTTACGGCCAAATTCAACGGCGATCTGCGGGCTGTAACCATTGAGGGTGGCGAGCATGCAGACCTTGATACATTGCAGGTATTTGGCCTCATCGGCCACCTTGTGCTCAATAGCCGTCGCTGCGGGCCCAACAAACCCATAGGCGAACAGGATACCGAGGAAGGTCCCCACCAGCGCGGCGGCAACATGGGAACCGATGACATCGGGTGGCTGGTCGAGTGAACCCATGGTGATCACAATACCCAGCACCGCAGCGACGATACCGAAACCGGGCAAGGCATCGGAGACGCGGGTAATGGCCTGGGCAGGTTGTTCGGCCTCGTGATGGTGGGTTTCCAACTCCACATCCATGAGGTTTTCCAGCTCAAACGGGTTCATGTTGCCGCCGACGATAATGCGCAAGTAATCACAGATGAAGTCTATCGCGTGGTGGTCTTTGACGATTTTCGGGTATTTGCTAAACAGGGTACTGGCGTGCGTGTCCTCGATATGTTCTTCAATCGACATCATGCCTTCCTTGCGGGCCTTGGCGAAGATGTCGAACATCAGGCCAAGTAGCTCCAGATAGTCTTTTTTGGCGTATTTGGCACCTTTTAGCAGGCCCAGCAGGCTGCCGAAGGCGGCCTTGATGACCTTGCCGGGGTTCGAAATCACAAAGGCGCCAAAGGCGGCACCACAGATGATTAGGACCTCATAAGGTTGCCAAATGGTGGCAAGATTACCGTGCGACAGCACGAATCCACCTGCAACACAGGCGATCACGATAATGGCCCCGATGATAAATAGCATGTGCACTCCTGAGGATGTATGTTGGCCTCGCAGATCGTATCGGCGAGGCGGCGGGTTTCTTTAGTTTAGGGTTTTATTCAAGGGGCTCATGCGTGGTCGGTGCGTGATTTGTCACAGTAAAGCTAAAGTTTTATATAAACCTGTCCGAAAACCATTAAGAATGCCTATTTGTATAGAATGTTTTACAATTTATGACCACAAACACACATCAGCAGAAACATGACAAACCACGTGGTTTAGAGGCGTGGGCGGACCTGCTGATGCTGAAAGGCTTCCCGCTGATGTTGCCGACCGCCTCTGGGATGCAGGAAATCAAAGAGTCAGAGGGAGGCTCGATCGACCGCCTCTGTGACAGCATGTTGCATGACCCCGGGGCCATTCTGAATATCCTGCGTAAGGTGGGGGGTATGGCACGTGGCCGACTATCCTCTGACGTGACCTCATTGGAAAGTGCCGCGATGCTGATCGGCTTTGACGCCGTGAAAAAGATGCCATCATCAATGGCGGTGATTGACCCGGCAGATGCCTCGCTACGTATTCGCGGTTATATGCAGGTGACCAGCCGCGCCTTCCATGCCGCCTACCAGGCCTATGACTGGGCGGTACGCCGTGCCGACATGCTACCGAAAGAGGCCTTTGTAGCCGCCTTTATGCATGAAATCGGCAAAATGGCCATGTGGTTGCATGGTGGCGATGAGATGCAGCAGATCAAGGAACTGCACATTGAAGAAAGGATGCCATTTGACGAGGCACAGTATGTGGTCCTGGGCTTTAGTCTGGAACAGCTGAGCCTGGAACTGGCCAGGCGCTGGAAGCTCTCAGAAATGATTATTGATGCACTGAGTCCGGATATGGCCGCGAATACACGTATCTATGGGGTCATGCTGGCTTGCCAGCTGTCGCGACTGGCCGAGGAAAACTGGTATTCCACCGAAATGGAAGAATGCATTCAGCATGTCGGGGGTTTCCTGAACATGGAGTTTTCAGCGGCCGTACATCTGATACACCAGAACGCCGTTGAAGCGGCGCGTGAAACGGCATTTTATGAGGCTATCCCGGCGGCCAGTTTATTACCGCTGATCCCGGTGCCTGAAACCGAAGACGATGATGAGGCGCCGGTACATTTTTGTCTGACACGACAAGAGGCGGTCTTCAGTGAAGTCGTCGCAGAGATCCAGCAAAATGGTGAGAATATTGATCTGAACGCGCTGATGACACTGGTGATGAGGGGCTTGCATGATGGTCTTGGCCTGAACCGGAGTGTATTCGCGATGCTGGGGCTGGATCGAACCAGTCTCAAGGCGCGATACCTGTCAGGGACAGATAATGACCCGGAGTTCAGTAAGTTCACGCTCTCCCTGGAACCGGCCAACCTGTTTACCCATTTGATGAAAAAGCCACAGAGTGTCTGGATTAATGATGACAACCGGGAAAAATTCTGGAAGCTGTTGCCGGAGAGTTTCCGCAACCTGATCCGCACAGACAGTTTTTACGCCAGTTCGGTTTTTATTGATGAAAAGCCCATTGGCTTATTTTACTCCGACCGACATATTGAAGACTGCTATCTGGATGAGGACAGTTATAAACGTTTTAAGTCACTGATTCATCTGGCGGCCGGGACCATGCAGAAACAGCGGGCTAAAAAGGGATAAAATGCACATACAGGCGCGCGGCAGCTGAAATTTTATTGAACCCGTGTCCCATATGGTTTACTCTTCGCGCCTGATTTCTGGCTATTATTACCGGTAAATCAGCAAAACCTGGAGAAGTGTCCGAGTGGCTGAAGGAGCACGCCTGGAAAGTGTGTATACGTTCATAGCGTATCGAGGGTTCGAATCCCTCCTTCTCCGCCAAACAATAAAGGCCCCCGAATGGGGGCCTTTATTGTTTGGCCCAGTGGGGCTTCGAACCCTCGATATATAAAGTTGGTTCGACAAGCAGCAGCGCCGCGCAGAACGCCGCAGCGATAGCGGAGGCGGCCCGAAGGGCGAGGGCGTTAGCCCGAGTAATCCCTCCTTCTCCGCCAAACAATAAAGGCCGCCCCTTGTGGGCGGCTTTTTTATTTGGTCTAGTCAGGCTTCGAACCCTCGATATATAAAGTTAGTTCACACCTCAGAACCCTTTCAGGTTTCTCCCTGGAATCTCTTCGAGCTTCATTAGGGATTCCTTGCTCTTGCTCCGATAACAAGCGGTAGCGCCTGACTTACAGCCTCTGGAAAGGGGCTGATGAAAATCTAGCCGTCACGTATCCAGTAACTCACGTATCCTGTTTAGCAAAGTTTGTGACTGGAACGGTTTACGGAGGATGTTTTGATGCAAGTCATCATTAACCATTTCTATATTGCGATCATCACTAAAACCGCTCGCCAGTTGAATTTTTATTTTGGGGTATTTTTTTTGTACGATCGCGGTTAGTTCATAACCATTCATCTCCGGCATAATGACATCGGAAAGCAACAGGTCGACGGCTTCAGTCTTAAGGATTTCAAGTGCCTGCCGGGCACTTTCGGCAGAAAGGGTTCGGTAACCTTGCTGGCGGAGTATTTCAGTCATTAGGTTGAGCAGGGCGGGTTCGTCGTCCACCAGCAGAATTGTTTCATGGCCGCCTACATCCAGGTTTAGTTGAACGACAGCAGGTCGTTCTGCCTCGTTAGCATGATGATGACGGGGAAAATACAGCGATAATCTCGTGCCGTGGCCTGGCTCGGAATAAACCTTAATCGTGCCACCACTGCGTTCCACGAAGCCATATACCTGACTCAGGCCGAGCCCGGTGCCTTTGTCCTTTTTGGTGGTAAAGAAAGGGTCAAAGATTCTTTCTACTGTGGCTTTATCCATGCCACAGCCGGTATCGGTGATGTTAAGTGCAACATAATCACCTGGCTCTATATTGAGTAGTTGGGCATTCATGGAATCGATTGATTCGTTGCCTGTCTGGATAGTTAACTGGCCATTGCCTTCTATTGCGTGCATGGCGTTAATGCTGATATTGATAATGGCATCTTCCAGTTCGCCGCTGTCCAGCCAGACGGGCCACAAATCATCCGCCAGGTCGAGCACCAATTTAATGCGTGCAGTCAGGGTTTTTTCAAGCAGATTCTGCACATCCCGTATCAGTGTATTGATATCCAGGCTCGATGTGTCAGCAGGCTTTTTCCGTGAGAAGGCCAATAACTTCAGGGTCAGTTCGGCACCGCGCTCACCGGCATGACGTATCTCATGAGCATAATTTTGCAGTTTGGGCTGGTTACCCAGCATGCCTTCAAGTAATTCGGCATAACCCAGAATGACCCCAAGCATGTTGTTGTAGTCATGTGCAATACCGCCGGTGAGTTTGCCAAGGGCATCCATTTTCTGGCTGTGACGGAGTTGTACTTCCTGTTGTTTACGGTCGGTAATATTGGTAAAGATGCCACAAACAGAATAAGTGTTGCCGCCAGCATCCACCAGGGGGAATTTAATAGCTATATAGGTGTGCCGTCCTGTATCAGCCGGGATGGACACTTCTGATTCCAGTGTGTGGCCGGTTTCCAGCACAAGCTTATCATTGAATTGCAGCTTGTCAGCGAGGTCTTTGGGCAAGACGTCATGTGGTTTCTTGCCGATGACATCGCCACGTTCACAATGGAACATTTCCTCAAAGCGCCGATTAACAAAAGTAAAGACTCCATTGGTGTCTTTAACGTAGACCACTGCTGGTGAGTTATCCATAATGGCTTGCAGGTCACGTTGATTCTTGGCCGCGAGCTCGCGTAATCGATATTGTTCGGTAATATCATTAAAGACCAGCACCACCCCCTGGATATAGCCATCGTTACCACGAATAGGTGCGGCGGAGTCGGCGATCTGGTGTTCCGTACCATCCCTGGCAACCAGTGTAGTATGATTGCTGAGATAGATAATTTCACCCGTGGCAATGACTTTTGAAACCGGATTTTCAATAGACTGGCGACTGGTGGCATTTATGATTGGAAAAATGGTTTTTAATGACTGTCCTTGCGCCTCCTCTAAAGACCAGCCGGTGAGTTGCTCGGCCACGAAGTTCATGCGTGTGACATAACCTTCTGCGTCAGTGGCGATGACGGCATCACCGATGCTATTAAGCGTAATGGCAAGGTCCTGTTCACGTTCTTCTAATATTGTGAGTGCCTGATGACGTTCCTCTGCTGCAGTTTGAAAAGAAAGGGCGAGATGACGAATGTCAGGATCGGGGCTATTCAGCGCAGTGAAATTGACCGTGTCCCCCGAGCCAAAACGCCTGACCTGTTCGGCGAATATTGCCAAAGGCGCGGTTAATTTATGCCCCCAGATGATGGCGATCAGCAGTGCCAAAAATGTTGTTGCAATCGTTATTTGCAGGGAATTTAGGGTGTTGGTGCGCAGCGTTGCTGCAATTTCGGATTGGTTGATGCCTATGTGCAAGGCGGCATCCAGCCCTGGAATCAACTGTTCACTGTATTCATATATAAGACCGCGTTGAGTCTGGAATTTATTCTCCAGGTGAATGCCGGCCTTGTCTGAATGATGGTCATTTCCATGTAAAAGATAACGCGGGAATCCTTGCTGAAAAGAATGCGCAAAGACTTTATGTCGATTATCGGTCACATAAAGGAATTCAATAGGATTGTCGTGCGATTCCAGGCTTTTTAGCAGGTTGCCTACTCGCAGCCTGTTGCCATCGATGACGTCCTGTACCAGGGCGTCGCGCAAAGAGCGAACAACAGTACGGGCGAGAATTTTTTCCGAATCGGTGTGCAGGGCTCGTTGCTGGTATTGAGCCAGCAGAAAATTGGCTGTGCTGCTGATCGAGATAGCAACCAGTATTAATAAAAATATACGCCAGCTTAGTTTCATTGCGCAGGGCCCGGACCGTGATTATCCTGCATAAAACCTAGCCTGATCGACCATTGGCGCAAATCGACATAATCACCCTCCATGGCCTCGACGAAGCCTTTGGGCATCTCTGTTTTATCCCAGTGATAGAGGTTCTGTCGATGTTTGCCCTGTGGATCGAAATCCAGCAGTGCCTGCCTGACCCGTGCTATGACCTCTGCAGGAAGTAAGCCGCTGGCGACGATGCCGCTGGAAGGGTAGTCACGGGAGCGATGAATAATTTTCACATATCCTCCTGCAGCCAGTTCTTCCGCCAGTTTGTCTTGCATGCCACAAATATCAAATCTTCCAGCCACTACGGCCTCCGCACAGTTTTGATGCGAGCCCATATAGGCATAAGAGGATAAATCCTTGAGCGAAATCCCGTTTTCGGTGAGCATGATGCGTGGAATGAGGTGACCCTGGGTAGAATCCCGGCTACCAAAGGCCAGTCCCCGGCCTTTGAAATCGGATATGTCGCGAATACGACTATTCGGCTTAACAACAAAAACAGACTGGTATACTGCCTTGCCCTGATGATTGAGACCGCGCACTAATGAAATCGCGCCATACATGGACTGGGCGTCAAGGAAACTGCTGGCGCCCATGGCCGCAAATTGGGTTTTGTTCTGGCCGAGTTCTTCAACAGTCGTGCTGCTCTTCGGTGTAAAGTGCAGTTTGAATTGGTAGCCGGTAGCGGCCTCAAGGTATTTTAAGAAGGGTAGGTATTGTGCGGCGTCTTCTTGTGGTGACCGGCGTAAATCAAAACCAAAGTAGAAAATCTTGTCCTGGGCCTGTCGTATGTCTTTGTCTTGTTGTGCTTGTTCTTTCTGTAATGCCGTATCAGGCAGTCGTTCCTGACTGTCAACGTGTATGACCGGGAGATTATCAGATGTATCGCAGGATATTAATGCGAGAGAGAGTAGTAGCAGTGCGAGGGGGATATGGCGGATAGTTTTTGGAAGTGAATACATAATTATTAGATAAGATATATTGGCTTACATTAAGAGGCCGTTTTTTCTCGACTTCTCTCCCACTCAATAATCGCTTCTGCCGGCATGGGTCTTGCTATGAAATAACCCTGGGCAATATCGCAACCCAGTTCCCGTAATTTATCCCATACCTCACGGGTTTCAACGCCTTCTGCCACCAGCCTCATGCCCAGCATTTTACCAAGCATAATGCATATTTTTACGATCACCAGGGCGGCTGTATCGTCAACCATACGCATAACAAAACTCTGGTCTATTTTTAGTTCAGTAAAAGGTGCCTGATATAATTGCGACAGCGATGAATAGCCTGTGCCAAAATCATCAATTGATAGTGAGAAACCCTTCATCCTTAAACGATTAAGCACATCCAGCGATGAGGTAAGTTCTCCCATGACAGCACTCTCAGTAATTTCCAGCATGATCTTTTCCGGGTTAATGGCATGTTTATCAGTTTTTGTTATTAACTGTTCCGGTAAACTCAGGCTGGTAATATTTTCTGCCGAGACATTGACTGAAATAACAACATCCAGCCCCGCTGTCTTCCAGTGCCGGCTCTGCTTAATCGCTAATTCAATCACCTCTTCGGTCAATAAACCGATCACCCCATTTTTTTCCGCGAGGTCGATAAACTGATCCGGGAAAATCATGCCCCGTTCCGGGTGTTGCCAGCGTACCAGGGCTTCGACACCCCGCAAGGCCCCTGTTTCAATATCGACTTGTGGCTGATAGTGTAAAACCAGTTGATGTTGCTGTATGGCCTGTTCGAGTTCGGCTACGGATACCGGGTCTTTCGGGTTTATTATTGTTTTATCCACGGCAATGTTGGGTTTGATAAGATCCAGGACCTGGGTAAAATCATCTATACGTACCGGCTTGGTCAGGGTCGCCAGTACCTTTATATTGTGTGCCTCTGCCAATTGTTGTGCCGAGTGTAATACTCGGGCATCGAAGCCGCTGATCAAGATCAGTAACAGGTCGGAGTGTTTTTCTGCCAGGGCGCGGATGACCTCAATACCATCCATTTCCGGCATATTCAGATCCAATATGAGTACGCAGTGTTGTTGTAAGTCATAGGTAAGAAATTTGGCGGGGCTTTGTTCTGATACAGCTAACCAGCCTGCACTTGTCGCAATTTCTACAAGCAGGTTTGCATATTGCGCATCATCATCGAGTACATAGAGTCTTGGTCGTGGAATCATTATATTTATACTATTACCTAATATAATATTTCATATTTGGATATAGGGATTTAACGGGTAACAGGAAAGACTATACCATTTCGATTCTAGTAAGCTTTGTTTGCCAAGTCTATGAAGCCACAGAAGACAAAGGGTTTATCAGTAGCGGCATGGGACGGTCAGACTATGCTGGGCAATTGACTAACATAAGAAATTTTTCACGGTTTTACTGTTTCGTGCGGGGGATGCCGCAGCACGACTGACAGTGGCCCTGAAAGCGTTGATATATAAGGTATGTCCGCTAAAGCACCCAAACGGGGCAATTTCTGGTACTATCTCTCGCCCAATGGTGGCCCGCATCGGTCCCCCCGCAACACTATGCTGTGAACCCGGCCAGGCCTGGAAGGGAGCAACCGCAGCAGCAGACGTGTGTGCCGGGGTGTGGCTGGTGCGGGTCGCCACCCTAAATTCCTTTATATATAAATCAGTTAGCTAGTGCCCGCCCGGCGACCGTGCCGGGGATGCCGAGGGACACTAACTGCGGTATGCTAGCGGCTCACAGTCCGGATATCGGGCAAATGAGTCAAAAATTGTCGGATGGTTTGAATGAGTTATCAGGTGTTGGCGCGCAAGTGGCGCCCCCGCAAATTCGAGGAAATGGTTGGTCAGCAGCATGTGCTGCGGGCACTCATTAATGCCCTCGACAATGATCGTCTGCACCATGCCTACTTGTTTACCGGTACCCGCGGGGTGGGCAAGACCACCATCGCCCGCATCCTCGCCAAGTCCCTGAACTGCGAACAGGGGGTGAGTTCCAGTCCCTGTGGTGAGTGCGCGACCTGCCGTGAGGTCGATGAAGGACGCTTTGTGGACCTGATCGAGGTCGATGCCGCCTCGCGGACCAAGGTCGATGAGACTCGCGAGCTGCTCGATAATGTGCAATACGCGCCGACACGTGGCCGTTACAAGGTCTACCTCATCGATGAGGTACACATGTTCTCCAACCACAGCTTCAACGCCCTGCTGAAGACGCTGGAGGAACCCCCGCCGCACGTAAAGTTTCTGCTCGCCACCACCGACCCGCAAAAGCTGCCGGTGACCATCCTCTCGCGTTGTCTGCAATTCAACCTGAAGAGCCTGGCCCAGGAACCCATCCGTGACCACCTGGCCCATATTATAGGTGAGGAAGGGGTGCCGTTTGAGCCGGCAGCCTTGCAGCAACTGGCCCGTGCCGCACAGGGTAGTATGCGTGATGCCCTGAGCCTGCTCGACCAGGCGATTGCCTATGGCGGTGGTGATCTCAAAGATGATGATGTGTGTACCATGCTCGGCGTGATCGGCCAGCACTATGTCGTCGATCTGCTCGATGCCCTGGCGGTGGACGATGCCACCGCACTGCTGGAGTGTGTGCAGCGGATGTCAGAGCAGACCGTGAACTATGAGGCCGCGCTGGCCGATGTGCTGAGCATGTTACAACGCATGGCCATTGCCCAGGTTGTGCCGGAGGCGGTCGATGACACGATGGGTGATAAGGACACGGTATTACGCCTTGCCGGGCAGTTTAGTGCTGAAGATATACAGCTTTATTACCAGGTTGCTTTACTGGGCCGACGAGACTTGAACTTGTCACCGGATCTGCGTGGTGGTTTTGAGATGCTCATGTTGCGTATGCTGGCCTTCCGGCCGGTTGAGGAAGGTGAGTCAGCACCGGCGAGACAGGCTGAAAAAAAAATTATTAAACCCGTCTTGAAGCGTCCTGCAGCTGCGGCTGCCGCCGTTGAAACAATAGCAACGAGTGAGGCGGTTGTCGATGTTAGCCCACCGGTTTCCCAGGTGAGTGAAGCTGCGGCGAGGCCGGCATACTCAGTGCCTGCCGACACCGGGGATTGGGCAAGTATCGTTGAATCCCTGAACCTGGGTGGCTTTGAACATCAGTTGGCGGTGAATTGTTGTTTGCGCAGTCGTAAGGCGAACTGTTTTAATCTCAGTTTGAGTAGTGAACACGCGCAATTGCACAACGACAAGTTTGAATCACGCATACAAGAGGCGCTGCAGGCAGTGTTTGGCAAGCAAACACGTCTGACTATCGAGGTGGGTGTGCAAGTACAGGATACCCCGGCACAACAACAAGCACGGGCCAGGGATGAACGTCAGCAACAGGCTGAAACGACTATCGCCGGTGACAGTATCGTGCAGTCCCTGCAGGAACGTTTCGGTGCCAGCGTGCAGACAGGCTCGGTAAAACCGATTGATTAAATTAAGCTAAATAAATTTCGAAGAGGTAGTGAGATGAAAGGCGGAATCGGCAATATGATGAAGCAGGCGCAGAAGATGCAGGAAAACATGCAAAAGGCGCAGGCAGAACTGGCGGAGATGGAAGTCACCGGTAAAGCCGGTGGCGGCATGGTTAGTGTGATCATGAACGGTCGTCACGACGTTAAGCGCGTCAGTATTGATGACAGCCTGCTGACTGAAGACAAGGATATGCTTGAAGACCTGGTTGCGGCGGCAGTGAATGATGCCGTACAACAAGTGGAAAAGACCTCACAGGAAAAAATGGCCGGTATGATGGGCGGTATGCAGTTGCCACCGGGTATGAAGTTACCTTTCTAAATACCTGCCATCGTGTCACATAGCCCCCTTATCCAGCAACTAATTGAGGCACTGCGTTGTCTGCCGAGCGTTGGGCCAAAGAGTGCCCAGCGCATGGCTTATCATTTGCTGGAGCGCGACCGTGAGGGGGCTAGGCACTTGGCCGTGTCACTGCAAAGGGCCGCAGAGGAAGTAGGCCATTGCCAGTCCTGTCATACTTTTAGTGAAACAACATTGTGCCGCTTGTGTGCCGATGAACGTCGCGATCATGCCGTTGTCTGTATTGTGGAAAGTCCGGCCGATGCCCACGCCATTGAACAGGTAGCGAGTTACAAGGGGCTGTATTTTGTCTTAATGGGGCACTTGTCACCACTGGACGGAATAGGCCCGGAGGACATTGGTCTGGATGAACTGGCCCTGCGTCTTGATAAGGGTGAGATCAGTGAACTGATTATTGCCACTAACTCCACTGTCGAGGGTGAAGCGACTGCCCACTATATTGCCGATATGGCACAGGCCAGGCATATCGCCGCCAGCCGTATTGCCCATGGTGTGCCACTAGGTGGCGAGCTTGAATATGTCGATGGCCAGACCCTGTTTCATGCCTTCTCAGGCCGTCAACGCATCTAGGCCAGGTTCAGAAAAGACTGTTAACCGCAAAGTTCACGAAGTAACGCTAAGCTTAAGACCTACTCCGTCATTCCGGCGCAGGTCGGAATCCAGACTACCCGGCTTGCTAACATCTCTGGATACTGGCCTTCACTTAGATCATCTTCGATGATCATCAAGTACTTACTGAACGATGTTCTGGTCGCGCCAGTATGACAAGGGGTTTTTACGTATATAAAGGCTTTTGTTTTCCTTAGCGTTACTTCGCGTCCTTTGCGGTAAGAATATTTTTTAAAAACTTGTTAGACGCAAAAGTTACGAATGTACTAACCAGCCAGCGACGCCAGTATACGCCGGTAGCTTTCAAAACGCTGTCTGCTGATTTTCCCCTCGTCGATTGCCTGTTGTATGGCACATCCCGGTTGGCCTTCGTGCTGGCAGTCATTGAACTTGCACCGACCTAGGTAGGGTCGAAACTCGATAAAACCCTCGGCCAGTTCCTCGGGGCTGACTTCCCATAGACCAAACTCCCTCACCCCGGGAGAATCGATGAGATCACCACCATTGGGTAAGTGATAAAGGCGCGAGGCGCTGGTGGTATGCATGCCCTTACCAGTGGACTCTGATATTTCTTTAACTTCGGCATTGACTTCAGGTAGCAGGGCATTAATCAATGATGATTTGCCGACACCGGACTGCCCGACGAGAATACTGGCGTGGTCTTTTAAAGTATCGAGTAACTCGTCAAGCCCATGTTCCTGTCTGGCGCTGGTATAGATAACGGTATAGCCGAGTTGTTCATAGATGCGCATGCGTGCCCGGAGTATCGGCTGCGTCTTGGCATTGGCCAGGTCGATCTTGTTGAGGACAATAATTGGCGTAATGTCGAGCGACTCGGCGGCGACCAGGTAGCGGTCTATCAGGCCTTCATTCAGTTCCGGCTTAATGGCGGTAATGATGAAAATGCGATCGAGGTTGGCGGCAATGGCCTTCTGTCGGCCACGGTTGTCGGGGCGGGCCAGCAGACTTTGCCGGGGTTCGACGGCAACGATGACACTGTTGTCATTATGCTCGCCGGTAAAGCGAATGCGATCACCGGGCACGATCGGGCCAAGGTTTTTACGTTGCTTGCAGCGCCTGTGCTCAGCGGCGTGGGTCTCTATTTCGAGTGTTTGCCCATACTGGCTGATGACTATGCCGGACTGTTCCTGGTTTTTCTCATCCAGTACATCCTGTTGCTTTTTCTGGATACGACGTGCCTGTTGTTGGCTGAGGGTTTTTTTTGCCATACGTAAAGCAATAAAGACTATGTGTTAGCGGACAGCGCATCAATTCTCGCCGCGCAAATAAAATCGTTTTCAGACAAGCCACCAACCGAATGCGTGCTGTAATGGACCTCGCAGTAATTATAACCGAAGCAGATATCCGGGTGATGGTCCTGTGTGTCGGCGATTTTTGCCACGGCCTTCACAAAGGCCAGGGTTTGTTCGTAATTTTTGAATCGGTAGCGGCGATGAATGGATTTGCCAGCGTCGGCCACTTGCCAGTCGTGAACTTGCAGCAGGTAATCTTGCACCTGCTCTGTAGCCAGGAGTGTGGTGGCATGGCTGCAATGCCGTTGCTCAAGTCTGGGCATTAGACGGTCACCTTGCTATTAAGGTGGGCGACACGGATCGGTGCCGGTGGGTGACTGTCATGGAAGGCGGAATACAGCGGGTCAGGGGTCAGGGTGTTGGCATTTTCTTCATAAAGTTTGACCAGTGCCTTGACCAGTTCCTCGGCGCTACTGACCGTGGCGGCGAAGGCATCCGCCTCGAACTCGTGTTTGCGCGATGACCAGGCCATGAGCGGATGCAGGAAGAAGGTGAATACCGGGATCACCATGAGGAACAGGGCCAGCGCACCGTGCAGGCTGGACTGCTGCATGCCGAGTGCGGTGAAGAACCAGGGTTGCTCGATGAGCCAGCCGAGCAGGGCCAGCCCGGCGAGGCTGAACAGGGTCATGGTGACAATGCGCTTGAGGATATGCCTGTGATGGAAATGGCCGAGTTCATGAGCGAGCACGGCCTCGATTTCCGTGGGACTGAGGCTGTCGAGCAGGGTATCAAAGAAGACAATGCGCTTGTTCCGGCCCAGGCCGGTGAAGTAGGCGTTGCCGTGTCCGGAACGGCGTGAACCATCGACGACAAAGATACCATTACTGGTAAAGCCACAACGACGGAGCAGGCTCTGGATACGTTCGCGCAATGCCTCGTTGTCGAGCGGTTTGAATTTGTTAAACAGTGGCGCGATAAAGGCCGGGTAGGCCCACATCATGAGCAGGCCAAAACCGGTCCAGACCGCCCAGACCCACAGCCACCAGTACTGGCCCATGTTTTCCATCAGCCAGAGGACCAGCATGGCCAGTGGCAGACCGATAAGCAATAACAGTAAAAATTGCTTGGCTTGATCAGAAACGAAGGTTGCAGGCGTGGTGCGGTTAAAGCCGAACTTCGCCTCAAGGATGAAAGTACGATACAGGCCCATGGGGATATCGAGTATGGCCATCAGCACAAACAGGCTGATAAGGAAGCCGGTCCCTGTCCATAAGTGCGACAGGCCGAAGGAGGCCCACAACCCATCCAGTGCATTAAGTCCGCCACCGAGTGTCCAGGCCAGTAACAGGACTACTCCAATGACGATTTCGATACGTTCAAGGACAGTCTTGGCGAGGGTGTAATCAGCGGCCTTTTCATGCGCCGACAGTGGGATACGCGCAGCAAAGGCCTCGGGGACCTTGCCGCGGTGTGTAGCCACGAAGCGGCTGTGACGCAGACTCAGCCACCACTGGACGAGGGTCGACAGGCCGAGGACGATGAGGAAGAGGCTAAGAAAGCTGGTTTCATTCATGGATTCTGGTTCCGGAATTTGCGCAAACTGTGCAGGCAGGGTAGCCTTAACGCTTAATTAAAACAAGCCGTTAACTGCCCGGAGTATTGCATGCCGCAAGACGTGAATAACCTTATCTGGATCGACCTGGAAATGACCGGGCTGGATACCTTCAATGACCTCATTATCGAGATCGCCACTATCGTCACCGATAAAGATCTGAATACACTCGCGGAAGGTCCGATTTGCGCCATCCACGTCGATGACACAGTGCTGGCAGGCATGGATGACTGGAATACACGGCAACATGGCCAGTCCGGCCTGACTGAGCGGGTTAAAAACAGCCAGCTGAGCGCGGCTGACGCCGAACGTGAGACGCTGGAATTTATCGGCCAGTATGTGCCGAAAGGGGCGTCACCGATGTGTGGTAATAGCATCTGCCAGGACCGCCGTTTTATGGCACGCCTGATGCCGGAGCTGGAGGCCTATTTTCACTACCGCAATCTCGATGTAAGCTCCCTCAAGGAACTGGCTCGACGCTGGGCACCCGAGGTTTACAAGGGACACTCAAAGACGTCTTCCCACCTGGCGATGGACGATGTTCGGGATTCGATCGCGGAGTTACAGTATTACCGGGAGCACTTCCTGAAGGTTTGACTCAGGCATCCTGTTCGAGGTTATCTTCAAGGAGAATACTGTCATCGGCAGGCAGTAGCAGGTTGGTCGTGCAGCTCATGTCAAAGCCGTAGAATTCCTTTATATAGCGAAATATACGCTTATTGTGATAGTCCATATGCTGCTCGATGTTTTCAATAACATCACGGGCCAGTTGGCAGGCCTCAACCTCATCTCGGCGGATGGTAAAAATTCTGCCATCACAGCGGAATCCAGCCTCCATCATACGTAGTCGAATTTCCTGCCAGAGTGCCTTGCAGCTCTCCTCAGGGTAACTGGCGTAATCCAGGTTAATGACAATGGCGTAGTGCATGGCTTATTGGATAATGAAACTGGTAAAAAAGATATCTTCAATCTGTACGTGATTAGCATGTTCCTTTATGGCTTTTTTTATTTCCTGCAAAGCCGATTTACGCAGCGCTTCTTTTCCGGCTACCGAGTAGAGCTTACTGGCTTCCTGGTCGCTGAGTAACATAATCAGATAGTGCCGCAGTGCATGTTCATGGGCAAGTAATTCTGCACCCTGATTCGGGTCGGCCAGTTTGAGCTGAACAGCCACCTGTAAAAACCGCATACGACCTTTATCTGTGATATTTACAACAAACGGTGCCTGGAATGACAGGTACGGTGACGCCGAGCTTGAAGAGCCGCCGCTTGAGGCATAGAGCGGTGTTGTGAATAGAAATAATAGGAACAGGGCGAGAAGGTTTCTGTACATAATCATTATCATCATTCGGACGTTATCATTGTTATTGTATCGGCAGCCAAAAGGCAAGCCTTAAGGCTTTTCCCGGATAGGTGGCCTAAATGTATCTATCACGAGTAAGGAATAGAGCATGCCACCTTGATAAACATAATAATAGCATGGCAAAACGCTGTTCAGACAGACGGCAAAAATACAGACAATTATTGCATAAATAACAATAAGTTGGGATAAGCCGGGAATGCAAATAATAACAATTTAAGGTATCACAGTGTAAGGACGATATCATCGGTGAACAGTGAGTGTTCAGGGTATTTCATTTCCCCATTATTCTGTGAGAGACACCGAAAATATAACCCGCCCTCAGCCGGGGTTTTTTTACTCCATTCCGCAAAATTACTGAATGTAAACATTCAATAAATATGTATGTATTGCCTTTATCGGGGCAAACAACTGGTCTAGTGTAAAATTGAGACTAAAGAGCAAAAAAATATAATGTGGTGAACATTCATCAGACGGCATGCATGTGTAAGGGGTTTATTAGATTGAGAGTATATGGATAAGGTTTCCTATGGATGATATCGCCCTGATGAAGATCGCACTTGATTATGCAACAGATGGCGTTTTACTGCTATCCAGAAACAGTATGAGAATTGTTAGTGCGAGTAAATCTGCGTATGAGACGCTGGGTTATAGTGAGGCTGAACTCTGTGAGTTAGGCTTATGTGATATACAAAAAAAATTATCAAAGGAGGATGTTAAAAACTACCTGTCATGCAATGCTGAGGATAACAAGCTTGACAAGGTAATTGAGGTGTTAATAAAAAAGAAGGACGGGGAGGTGTTTCTTGCCGAGATATCGATACGTGTTGCTAATGATGAGTATGCAACGGCTGTTATACATAATATTGAAGAAAGAAAGAAAATTGAAATCGAGTTGGAGTCTTACAAAGATCATCTCGAAATGATGATAAGGGTTCAGACAGAAGACCTGGTGACTGCGCGAGATACGGCACTGTCTGCCGAAAAGGCCATGTCCAGCTTTCTGGCCAACATGTCTCATGAGTTAAGGACACCCCTGCATGGGGTGCTGAGTTTTTCGTCTATTGCGCTAAAGAAGATAGATGTCTTGCCACAAGAAAAGATAAAAAGCTTCCTTTCGGAGATCCATGAGAGCGCAGAAACGCTGCTAAAGATATTAAATGACCTACTCGATTTATCAAAGTTGAAATCGGGGAAGATGGCATATTCCTATGGCGAAAAGAACATTGTGGATATTTTGGGACGGGTTATAAGAGAGATGGAGATAATTTGCGGATACAAAAATATTTGTACAAATATACATATTACGGGAAATGAAAAGAAGATATCAATAGATGCGAACAGGATTCTACAGGTTTTCAGGAATATTTATTCAAATGCGATAAAGTTTTCTGGCGAAAATGGAAACGTGGATTTTTATATTGATTATTCCGGGAGAGCAGGAGTTGGAATTGAGATTTGTGATGAGGGTGAAGGTGTTCCAGAAGACGATCTGGTGAGGATATTTGATCCGTTTATTCAGAGTGATGCGAATAGCAAAACACCGGGTGGGACCGGGCTGGGCCTGCCTATCTGCAAGGAAATAATAGAGGTCGGGCATGGCGGAAGACTTGAAATGAATAACCGTGAAGGTGGAGGCGCCTGTGTATGTGTATTTATACCCACGGAGAGATTAAATAAACATGCGCATGTGGAATAGAAATCGTTTTATGGATGGTATTTGAGGCGCTTAATTATATGACAAAAGTATTGATAGTCGATGATGATGAAAGGAATGTCAGGATCCTTAGGGAGATACTTGGGGACGAATTTGATTTGTCCTATGCCATCGATGGCGAGCATGCCTTGTCAGTGGTCGAGGTGTTCAGACCGGATATTATCCTGCTTGACATTATGATGCCGGGGATTAGTGGTATAGAAGTTTGTAAAAAAATTAAATCAAGTTTAGCTAACAAAAATATTAAAGTGATTCTGGTTTCCGGTATGTCAATGATTGAGGACCGTATCATTGGTTATGAGTCTGGTGCTGATGACTATGTTGTCAAGCCGTTTGATGATGGGGAGTTGCTGGCAAAAGTTCGTGTTTATGCAAGGCTAAAGTTTGCTGAAGAAGTTGATGAATTAAAAACAGCCTTTATCTCCTTGATTACACACGAAACAAGGACTCCGTTTAATATCATCATGGGTAATGCGTCGATGCTGGTGAAAATGGAAGAAGATGAAGATAAGCGGTCAGGCTTGCAGGATATCTATATCGCAGCAGATATGCTGCATAAAAAAATTGAGAAAATCCTGTTTTTTTCAGGGCTGGTAACACAGGAGGATATCGACAAGAGACCCTGCAGTATTTTTGAGGCATATGAAACTGCTCTGGCCAGCCTCGGCCTTAATGAAAGCCAACTAAAGAGAGTAACACTTTCAGATGATTGTGATGATGTGATTAAAGCCGACCCTGTGATGTTGCAAAAATTGCTTGAATATCTAATCGATAATGCATTGCGTTATACAGATGCTGAAGTAAGTGTTTGTGTACTACCGGATGAGCAGAATTCAGACTATTGCCTAATACAGGTTAAAGACCAAGGCAAAGGCCTGCCAGAACACGAACTTATTAATTTATTTAGTGCCTTCCACAAGGAAGACCTGTTGAGTCATACGGAGGGACTGGGAATAAGTCTGGCATTATGTAAAAGAATTGTTGAATTGCATGATGGAGCGATCTCGGCAAGGAATCTTGAAGATGGCGGTTTCATCATAAATGTACACTTGCCTGTGGAACATATCCAATAAGACTAATATGCAGGTAAACATGAGGGTAATGTTGCCGGGCAGTGTGTCGATATATCGCAGGATAGAAGGAAAAATCAGCTAAAGACCCTATTTTTTATGAAGACACGTAACGGAAATACATTATTTGAGAAACGCTGGCGGCTGCGAAGGCTAATGCTGGTGTTTTTGCTATTGGTATTAACGTTGCTGTCGGTGTATTTCCTGGAAAAATCGGGGTATTTGCTGTCATCAATTCTGATTATAAGCGTTCTCGTCTTTATCTATGAGAGAGGTCTGACTAAGGCAAAGGTGGAAAATGAGCATCTGACCGGGGAGAGGGCGAATATTGAAGGTATGGTCATACAGGTTAAAGAAGATATGGCACTGCTGTCTGCAACAATAGCATCTGATAGCAATAATATTGATGCTGATATCGCCAGGATGATTATCTTAATTCAGGATGCATCAAATCTCCTTTCAGAAAGTTTCACTGAGCTAAGTAGCCACACTGCACAGCAGCAAACAATCATGAACAGCCTTATGGGCAATGACGATAGCAGTCAATCTCTATCTATGCATGCATTCATAGAAGAGACACAGACTGTGATGAGATATTTTATTGATATTGTGGTTGAAACAGGTAAGGAGAGTATGCGTCTTGTTTACAATCTTGACGATATATGTGAAAGCGTCAGTTCAATTGAAGGCTTGCTTGGGGACCTGAAAAATATTTCTGATCAGACAAATTTACTCGCTTTAAATGCAAGTATTGAGGCCGCACGTGCCGGAGAGGGAGGCCGGGGCTTTGCGGTTGTTGCGGATGAAGTGCGGAATTTATCTAGAACTTCAGAAAAATTTAGCAGCCAGATTAACGATGTGGTAAAAGAAACATCAATAGGTATAAAGTCTGCCAGGGATGCCATTAGTGAAATTTCATCCAGAGACATGAAAAAGGTGCTTGATTCCAAGCGCCGTGTTGAAGGTCTCACTGAAAAGGTGCTTACACTGCAAGCGGCATCAAGTGCGCATATACAGGATGTGTCGAAGATAGCTGGGGACATCGATGTTTCTGTGTCTAATGCAATTAGATCATTGCAGTTTGAGGATATCGTTGTGCAGTTATCACAATTTATCACCGATAGGATTAGGCTTATCAAGTCGGTTTGCGAAGGTTTTGAGGGTGCCTGTTCCGGCGATTTCACTGATCTAGAGCAAATAGCAGAAAGGATAAACAGCGCCAGCTCGGAAGGCATACAGCAAATTAAGCAGGCAAAAGGTCCAGACGTACCTCAGAAAAAAATGACGTCTGGTGATGTTGACTTATTTTAAACACATAGAAAGCTATTAATATGACAATTTCAGTTAATTACAATCAATCCGATGATAAGGCTTCCATAATTATTGGCGGCGATTTTAATTTCGATCAAAGTGCTGAATTCAGAACGATATTGCATGAGCTGTCAAACAAATCCGCTGAAATTATTATTGATATGGCAATGGTGACAAATATAGACAGTTCGGCATTAGGTATGCTCCTGTTACTCAGGGAGAAATGCGGGGCCGGCGGAGCACCAATAAAAATAATTAAGACTACTCCTGAAATATTTGATGTTATGAAAATGGCAAATTTTCACACCCTGTTTGATCTTGAATAAAGATGTATCAATGAAAAGAATCCTGATTGTAGAGGACTCTGATTCATCCAGGCATTTGCTGAAAAAGCTTTTGGTTAGATTTGGGTATGAGGTTATAGAGGCCGAGAATGGCAAGGCCGCTATATTGGCCTACACGGATAGCTCTCCAGACCTGATACTAATGGATATTATGATGCCAGTCATGGATGGTTATACCGCCACGAAGACTATAAAGCAGCTGTGCGGTGATGCATTCACTCCCATTATCATGCTGACCGCAATGACCGATACCGAGTCGCTGGTGAAGGCAATTGAAGCGGGGGCAGATGATTACCTTACCAAACCTTACAATGAGGCAGAAATCAATGCAAAAATATTGGCGCTGGATAGGATACGCATACTGCATGACACCATTAATAATAATAACCGGGAATTATCTTTAAATAAGCAGCGCATTGAAACAGATCTTTCTATAGCAAGGCATATCTATAACAGTGTCCTCAGTCTTGGGGGTGAACAACATGGGTTTGTTAACAGTTATAGTAGTAATGATGCGTCATTTAACGGTGAGGTATTTATGGCGGCTCACACGCCGTCAGGTGGTGTGCATATAGTCATGGCAAGTTTTAATGGCGAAGGATTGTCTGCTGCAATCGGCGCGATCCCAACATCCGAGCTCTTTTGGAGTATGACAAGTAAAGGTTTTTCTGTTGCTGATATTGCTGATGAACTCAATAACAAGCTTAAGACGGTTATTCCGGACGAGATTAATTATAATTTCTGCTTTATCGAAATAGATAAACAAAGATCATCGCTGGGCGTATGGAATTCAGGTATGCCAAGTGTCGTAATGCGATCGCCTGATTCGGAAGGGGTTGTGCCTATTGGTTATTCTGCACCGTTTCTGGGGAAAGAGGAAATGCATCGGCGGCTGGATATCCATCAGATCAGTGGCAAAGAAAAAATATATATTTATAATCCTCCCTTTATTGGTCGTAATGAAGATAATAAAATTAACGAGCGAGTGTTTCATGAGGTAATTGCAGGTATTGAATTTTCAGAACTTGATATAAATAAGATAAAACAGAAGCTTGATGAGGATGGCCGACTCCCCGTCGACAAGAGTTGTTTCTTGATGGTTGAAGTAGACCTGGATAAGGCCAAAGATACGTGGTCTATGGATAGTGGCCAGGTTTTAAAGCCAGGTATTGAGCCGGCCGACTGGCAGTCTTCTGTAACATTGGGTGCCCATTCCCTGCGTTCAGTTAATCCCGTACCGGTCTTACTGAACCTGATTATGGGTATGCAGGCGCCATTGGGCCACAAGGAAAGAATCTTTACCGTAATCAGTGAACTTTTTAATAATGCTCTCGATCATGGACTGTTAAAGATAGATTCGTCCTTGAAGCTGACTCCGGCAGGCTTTGGTGAGTATTATTTGCAGCGCGAACTTCGTCTGAAGTCTCTCGAAGAGGGGAGTATTTATATTGACATAAAGCATTGCAAGACTGCTGATGGCGGCAGATTTGAAGTAAAAATTGAAGATTCTGGCGATGGCTTTGATATTTCATCTGTATCTGAAGATATGGCAAGCAATATGTCACCATCAGGCCGGGGTGTGCCACTACTGAAAAATATGTGCTCAAACCTATTTTATAATGATAAGGGAAATATGGCCACTGCTGTTTATGAGTGGTCATATTAAATAATAAAAATATGGGTAAAAATATTTGTTACAAACATGGCTAATGGGCATAGAGTTCATGTCTATATCCAGATTGATAAAATGCTTCTGCGGAGTTGTTTTCTTGCCGAGTTAAATCAAACCAATCCTCAATAGAGGTTTTTTACTGGAATATGCAGGCTGGTCAGGAAATTACCAGGTGCCTGTAAACAGCCGGGTGGCCAGGGTGATGGGAAGATGTATTCAATCCTGGCTTTATGCTCTATATTTTCCAATCCCAAGCACTTCATTAATGCTGGTCATGAGTAGATTAACATTGATGGGTTTTGTTAAATAGTAGCTAAAACCGGCGTTGATGCCCTTTTCAATATCCGACTCTCTGGCATTTGCGCTGATTGCAATCACCGGAATATTGTTGGTGTCAGGGTTGGCCTGTAGCCTCTGAAGGACCTCAAAGCCGTTAATTCCCGGAAGGTTGATATCCAGTAATACCAGATCAGGTTTATTAGCCTCGATGAGTTGCATGCCAAGAAATAGAGTTCTTCGAGTCGTTGTGGCAGACCAGCATAGAACTTGTCCCGTATATAACGCAGTTTTTTATTGGTTTTGTTTTTATCAACTGTGTTCATAGCTACGTGACGATGTCCCCAGTTCTTGCTAATAACCATTCTCACCGCACAGGATCTAGGTTTCCTAGTTACTGATAGTTGTTAATATTAACTTGGCTTGAGGTTAAATACTGTGAATTATCGAATTAGCAGCATAAATTCTTACAGATTGTGCCAGACTTCATCTAGGCCACTCGAGGCCATGACTTTAATTAACATGCGAGTTGAAAGGTTATTATTGTATGACGAAGCCCCGGTGTGGATATGTGCCCCGATCTGCGGCAACAAGGGTAAGCGAGCGCGCTGACCTGATAGCTTGCCGTTTCAGCAGTTTATATAAAGAGTGCTAGATGGTAGACGAACGACGTAAGGAAATACGCTACCCCAGTATCTTACATAGTAAACTGTTTTCTCCCTGTCTTGGTGGCAAGATGGACATGATTGGAGAACATTATCTGGAGGCAGTATGTAATGATATCAGCCTGTCCGGTATGTCATTTGATGTGACTGAGTCTATTAAACCAGAACAGCGCCTGTATATTATTATCCCTGACGATGAACAGGGTGATGAAAAACTTCAGGCGACGGTGTGTTGGTGCAGGCAGATAGACAAGGGGCATTACCGTATTGGTCTCAGTCTCGACCAGGCACACGGCGTTGAGAAACTCTCAGCTACAGAAAATTTCTCTTCTGTTACACGTGAACCGGCAGTGCCCATGGAGGCAAAAATGATCTGCCCTGCCTGTTGCGAAAACGCGATTTTTATTTACAAGGGCATACAAGCGCACGGGGGGCCGGAGGGGATATTGCCTTTGTATAATTGTACTGCCTGTGGGACGACACGGACCATCCCGAGTCTGCTACGTTTTAATCGAGACTTGATCAGGAAATAGGTTTCTTGCGTCGCAATACCTCGACAAGTGCGTCCCTGGCTTCCATACAGTCCGCTAATGGACGCCTGGCATAGCAGGCCTCTGAGAGCTTATTGATACTAGCCATGCAAGAGGGCTGGTAACGTCGATTCCAGTAGCCTGCCCAGGCAAGCAGACTGCTATTACCAGGCCAACCTTCCACCTCTGCAATGCGTTTCAATGTCTGACGGATCTGTTGGCAATTTTCAGATAACTCGAGTTGCGTGATTGCTTGCTGAAATTGTTGCCTGCGTCGTCTGAATGCGGCGAGCCTGCTGAAACTAAAACTGCCAAGCCGATACAGGGCATACAGGGCAATAGTGAATAACAACACTTGCCAGTACCAGGCCAGTACCCATCGTGCAGGGGGCTGATGTTCAAGCGTATGAATCTTGCCACTTTCCGGGTCAAAGTATTGAATGCGGATGACCGGTAATGGCAGCCGCCCGGATCGTTTCACGCTGAATGGGACCTTGTGCAAGGCCTCGGCATATATTTGGTCGGCGGTCGCGTGATCGCGTCGCTGTGTCTCGACACGATGGAAAGAGACATGCCCGTTTGTCGTGATTTGACGCAACACGGCCGGTAAGGAAGAAGCCCGGAGGACCTGGCTACCCAGATGGATATTCCAGAAATACATACTGTCCGTAGTCAGCAGCAGGTCAGCATCGAGACTCGATTCGATATCGACCTTGCCGACGGGCATCAGCGGCGGGATGTATTCGGGAAGTGGCTTCACGCGCAAGGGGATTTCGGGTAGATAAAAGCGCCGTTTAACGACCCCCTGCGAACGATAAAGGATGGCGGGCAGGTGCAGACGCCGCTCACCGCTGTTCAGTGGGTAGAGCAGCCAACCGGTCTTTAACAGACTGTGGCCGGCTTGTTGTGTCTTGGTCTGGGTAAGGGGAAAGACATCCAGACCGGGTATCCGTATGTCATCGAGTTCAAGCCGGGAGAATTTATCCGGGCTGCGCAGGCTCGCCGTTATCTGCACCTGCTGGCGTTGCCAGGGACTGGGATTCGAAACGTGATACTGAAGTTCAAGGGGCTTGCCCTGAATCATCGCGGGCGTGACCTCAATGCTTGCCGGTGTCGTGGTGAAGGTGGCGAGAGACAAGACAGGTAAGGTGAACTGGCCCACGGCACGCGGATAAAGTTCTAATAATAGTTGCTGCTGACTGTCGCGGTTTTCTTTGTCGTGGGAGTATTCCCTGACGATCACACCGAATTGCTCAGACAGCGGCGACAGGTCCAGCGTAGAGAGGTTTTGCGCAATACCCTTGCCGTGCAGCCTGGCTTCCAGGGCATGACCGAGTTGCACCTGTGTCTTGTCAATAAGGAGTTCCAGCCCCGGTGCAGCCATGCAAACAGTGGGCAGTTGGCAAATGAGAATAAACAGCCAGCGCCTCACCATGCCTGAATCCCCCGTATGCTGACCGGTTGTTGCAGGGGGGCAGGAAAACCCTCCTCGACCTCAAGCAGGCGATTCCATAGTTCGCCCTGTTTGTCCTGAATTGTATCCAGCTGTACTGACTGAATGTCGATGTCGTCATAGTTAGTTGCGCCTTCACTGTCTTCACGCTGACGTTTATCGACCAGTTGCGCATAAGCCAGTCCCCGACGGAGCAGGGTCTCCGGTATTGCCACTTCAGTGAGGTTGAGCATCTGTTCGCCATCGGCCTCGAGGGCATCATTGCTCTCGTCTACAGAGAGGGCCGCGTTATCACCCGTGGCCGTATCGGGCTGTGGCTGCGCCTGTTTCGGTCCGCGCCCCGGGCGTAACAATTTTTCCAGACGGGCCAGCCGTTGCTGCACGCCTTGATGTACCTGCGTGCTGAACTGCAGGTTGGTTTGTGTTGCCGGCGAATCCGGCTTGTATAACAGGGCATCACGGTAACTGTCGATGGCCGTGGCGTAATCGCCTTGCTGGAAATAACTGTTACCGAGGTTATACAGTGCCTGTGCGCGTTGTGCGTCGTTCTTTGCCGCGAGGAAGGCCTGTTTGAAGGACTGGATGGCGCGCAGGCTATCCTGCAGGCGGTAGGCGCTGGCACCTTCACCAAAGCGGCCATGAAAACCCTCTACAGCCTGATAAGCGGACTGGGCCTTGTCGTAGTCGGCATCCTGAAATGCCTGGTAGGCAGAGCGTGTCGTATCGTTGGCCTGTGCCGACGGTGTCTGCAGGGCTACCGGCAGGAGGTTGCCGAGCAGGAAGATGATAGCGAGTTTACCAGCGGGCCGCAGGCGCAGGTTCGCCGTGGACAGAAATAATAACAATATACCCGGGACGAGAAAATACCGGTACCACTCGTGCCAGATCACCTTGTCGTTGGCCAGTAGGGCATGTTCTTTGTTTAATAGCAGGATGCCATTGTTATAGAGACTATCCAGATCGGTATGACTGTTCTGCACCGCAAGGTAATCACCACCACTCTTGTCGGCAATCGTTCGCAGGGCCCGTTCCTCGAGCCGGCTGATCACGGCACGCTCGGCCACTTCGATCCAGCCATCTGCATAGTCGGGTATGGCCTCGCCCTCGATACTGCCCATACCGAGGACGAAGACGGGGGTGTTAGTGTTGAGCGTCTCACTATTGTCGCCATCACTGAGCAACAGGATCGCCTGGGCACGCCCTCCGGCAATGGCTTGTTGGGCTAGTTGTTGTTCGGCCAGTTGCAGCGCCAGCGCCGGGCGACTGCCCTGACTGGGGGGACGCAAGCCATCCACGAGTTGGGCGAAGTGTTGCATGATGGCCTTGTCGCGGGTGAGTGGCATCAGCAGGTGAGGCTGGGCGGCGTAGGCGATCAGGCCGAGGCGGTCGTGCTGCAGGCGGTCGATAAGCGCCTGCAGTTTTTGTCGTGCACGCACCAGTCGACTTGGGGTGATATCCGCGGCCTGCATGGACTGGGAGATATCGACCACGACCATGATATCGACACCGCTGACAAGCGCCTGCTCGGGGAGGGCCTCAATACTCCGGGGACCGGCCGCGGCAATTGCCAGGCACAACCAGGCCAGCAGGTAGAGTGTATTCAGGTTCAGTAGACGTGACGACCCGCGACGTGCGGAGCTGGACACCACCCAGGCATGTAACGAAGCCTTCGCATAACGACCCAGGCTGTGTTTTTCAATGGCACGGCGCAGTAAATAGATGAGCAGGGGTTGCCCGGCCAGCAACAGCCAGAGTGGCTCACGCCAGTAGAGGGCGTCGATACTCATGCCAGTAACCTTTGCCGCAACAATATGCCAAGTTGATAAACACTGAGCAGCAGCAAGGCCAGCAGCAAGGGCCAGTGATAGAGGTCTTCATGAAAATAACGTGCCGGCTGTGGCCGGGTATTTTTTTCAATTTGTTCGATCTCATTGATCGCCGCCTGCAGGGCTGCCTGGTCTCCGGCCTGGTAGCTTTTTGCCCCGGTGATCGCCGCGAGCTCTTTCAGCAATGCCAGGTTGGCCGGGTGATAGATAAGCCCGGTAACGCGTTGTTCCTCGGCATCGTAACTGCCGGCCCCAACCGCCAGGGTATATAGCGGCAGTTTTTCCCGGTGGGCCAGCGCGGCAGCCTGTTGCGGGGTAATACTGCCTGTTGGTAAGGCGGCATCGCTGACCAGGACCAGCACGCGTTTACCTTGTCTGTTATGGGCAGCCTGCTTTACGGCCAGGGCAACGGCCTCGCCGATGGCATTGGTGCGGCCGGCGATCCCGGGTCGAAGCTTGGGCAGCATGTGTCGCAACAGGGCCTGGTCACTGGTGAGGGGCACGAGTACATGGGCGCTATCGGCAAAGGCGATGAGGGATACGCGGTCGCCCTTGAGTTGTTCAATGAAGTTATCGAGCATGGCACGAATCACGCTCATGCGGTCGATACGTTCACCATCTATCTGGTAATCGCGCAGCGTCATACTCACCGAGGTATCGACGATAAAGACAATATCGCGTTGCCGTGGCGGGTCAGGACGTTTCTCGCCAATACGTTGCGGTTCAGCAAGCGCCAGTACCAGGCAGGCCAGCACGGGCCAAAGCAGCAGTTGATGAAGGTAAGGACGTGCCCTGCCTGCTGAGGGCAGTGTCTTGAAAAGTTTCTGCAAGGGGTGTCGGACCCGGGTCTGGTCTGTGGTCAGGCCCTGTTCGAGTCGGTCATTGCCTTGGTCATGGCGATAGGCACGGGAGGCGACATGCAGTGCCAGCAGTAGCGGCAACAGCCATAACCACTGTGGTTGTTGCAGCACAAGATTGTCGATGTTCATGGCCATACCTTCAGCCAGTACTGGGCCTCTGTGGCCAGTGCCGGGAAGTCACTGGCCGACAGGGTGTCGGGCGAATAGCGATAGTGGTCCAGTTGTTCCATAAATGCCTGCCAGCGTAGCTGCTGGTGCCGGAGTTTGTCAGGCAAGGGCTGCTGTGCGTGCAGTTGTTGTCGATGACAAGCCTGTCGCAGTAGCGCCGACAAGCGGTAGACAGCGGCACGGCCATCAAAGACATTATGGCGAACCGCATTATGCAGGGCAGTGAGTTCGCGACGGAGGCGTTGGCGTGGCCGCCTGAACCAGAGATAGGCGACGACGGCGGCGAGCATGACCAGCCCAAGCAGCAGCCAGGAAAGGACATCGACGGCGGCCTCGACGGGTGGCGTCGGTGCGATGATATCGATAATACCGTCAAGTTTTCCGCGTGTGTTATTCATGGTTTCAGTACATAGGCAGATGTTGGGCGATGTCATCATCATCGCTGCCCAGGTCAAGGCAGGGGATATTGGCACCGTTAAACAGCCCTTCCTGACGACGACGATGTTCGGCGTAGGCCTGCCGGTATTCCATTTGCGTACGCGCCTGGCTGGTATCAATGCTCTGCACCGGCTGGTCTTCACCTGTACTGAAATTCAACTGGCCGGCCGCGGGCAATTGTTGTTCTGCGGCATCGGTAATCCGAATGGCACAGACGCGGTGTTGGGTCGCCAGTTGTAACAGGGCCGGTTGTTCTGCCGCGCTGTAGTCATGAAAATCACTAATCAGGTAGACGACCGAGCCCTGCACAAGCATGCCATGCAGGAGACGAATAATATGCGCAGGCCCAGGAGCCGTGCCCGCCTCATCTATAGGCGGGCACGGGGTTATTGCGGCATGAATAAAGGCCCAGGCATCGGCACCGCTACGGCTTTCCTGTATCCAATGCGGGTCCGGGTTGAGAATCACGCCGGAGACGGGGGTATTCTGGTGTTGTGCGCGCAGTGCGATCAAGGTTGCAACGCGGGCGGCCTGGGTCACCTTTAAACGCCATTGGCTGCCAAAACGCATGGAACTGCTGCGATCGAGGAGAATGAAAACAGACGGTTTTCTCTCTTCACGAAAGACCTTCATAAACAGCTCGCCACTGCGGGCCGAGAGACGCCAGTTCATAAAACGCAGGTCATCACCCGCCTGGTAAGGGCGGCTTTCTTCGTAGTCGAGGCCAAAGCCGCGGTAGACCGAACGGGCATCGCCGTATTGGCGGTGCGCCACCTCGTGTTGGTGTTCTTCGGCGGGCGTCGGGCTTTCCGCCAGGTAACTTAGCGCGGTGATGTCCGCCTGTGAAAGCAAGGGCGCATGGGTCGTCTGTTCTGCCGCGTGAAAAACAAGATGACGAAGTATGCGATGGATAACCTGCAGGAGATTCAGTGCAGCCGACATGTCAGGGCACGGGGACTTTTTCGAGCAGGGTCTTGATGATGGTGTCACGGTCTACGTCTGCAGCGCGTGCTGCATAACCGGGGATAAGTCGGTGACGCAACACATCGGGGGCTATATCAATAATGTCATCGGGGATGACATGGTCACGTCCCCGCAGGTAGGCCATGGCACTGGAGGCACGCAATAGTGCAATCGAGGCGCGTGGTGAGGCACCGGCGACGAGATAGTCCTGCCAGTCGGATTGCCAGTCTTCGAGTTTGCGCGTCGCCGCGACCAAACTAACGATGTAACGTTCCAGCATGGTATCGACGTGAATCTCGGCGACCTCGCGTCTCGCCTTGAGTACCGTATCCGGGTGCAGTGGCGAGTTCAGTGCCGACTTGTCTACACCGTAATGTCGGGCGCGGTCACGTTGCAGGATCAGGAGTTCTTCATCGGCCGTAGGGTAATCGAGATTGACCTGTAACAGGAAGCGATCCAGTTGTGCCTCGGGCAGAGGGTAGGTGCCACTTTGCTCGAGCGGGTTTTGTGTGGCCATGACAATAAACAGGTCCGGCAAGGGGCGGGTGACGCCACCGACCGTGACCTGGTGTTCCTGCATGGCCTCGAGCAGTGCCGACTGCACCTTGGGTGGGGCGCGGTTGATCTCATCGGCGAGCACGATCTCATGAAATACGGGGCCGGCGACGAAGCGGAAGGCACTCTCATTCGGGTCAAAGATATCGGTGCCGGTCAGGTCGCCGGGCATCAGGTCGGGGGTGAACTGGATACGCTGAAAGCTGGCGTGGACACCACTGGCGAGTGTATTTACCGCCGTGGTCTTGGCCAGGCCAGGCGGACCTTCCAGCAGGATGTGGCCACCGGTTAACAGGCCAACCATGAGACGATCGAGCAGGGCAGACTGGCCAACGATCACCTGCTCAAGGTGTTGGCGCAGGCTCAGGAATTCGCTTTGAGTACTCATGGGGTTACCTGTTTATTATTATGTTTAGTGACGGTCGATCTCGACGAGTATACGAAAGCCGAGGTCGGCGGGGTTATTGCTACAGTCTTCGCCGGTAAAGATAGCATAGTGCCGCGAGGTTCAACTACCACCCTTGCCCCTACGGATCTTGCCGTGCTCGGTGCCTGTATCGTACACGACCCAATAATAAGCAGGGTTAATGTGGGTATAAAAATTAAAAAGCCCGGCTAAGAGACTGTCATCCTGAGTTAATTATATAAAGTGTGGGAATAGGCAGGATGATGTTCGCTGTTCATATTTTCGCAGTAGGGGTACTGAAAGGGTCAGATTACCGCATGACAAGGCATTTTCTAATGCATGATGGGGATTCCGAAATACAGCAAATTACCTACAAAAATCACCCGAAAGTTTGATGTTACTTATATAAGAGCGAAGGTAGAATGGTAACAAATGGGCTGGGGGCTTGTTATCCGCTCTTGTACCTCTCTATATCACCATGACCACCGTATTAAACAACAATAGAATGGAGGGAACCATGATCAAATCACCACGCAAAAAAATCACCGGCCAGGGTATGACCGAATACATCATCGTTGTTAGCCTCATCGCACTCGCCGCGATCACGGTGTACTCGTTGTCCGGCAAGAATGCGCGTAACCAGGGTGGTGGTGTGGCGCAGGAACTGGTGGGAACCATCAATACCGGTTCGAGCGCCGCCAAGACCTCAGCGGATGCGGCGGTTACAATAGGAAACACAGATACGGGTCTGCAAGGCTATGTGGGTGATCAGAAGAAATAAGCTTGCTGCAAAACATCATTAGCTAATGACATAGTTTGAATAAGTTGGGCTGCTTTGCAGCCAACCCATTGTCGCTGGTAGAATGAGCACCGATTTTGCTTTTTCGGACCCCGAAAATATGACCGTTCGTACCCGTTTTGCCCCCAGCCCCACCGGCTATCTGCACGTAGGTGGTGCCCGCACCGCGCTGTTCTCCTGGTTGTATGCGCGTAAGCACGGCGGCCAGTTCGTGCTGCGTATTGAGGATACCGACCTGGAACGCTCGACCGCCGAGTCGGTTAACGCCATCCTTGAGGGCATGACCTGGCTGGGGCTGGAGTACGACGAGGGGCCGTTCTACCAGACCCACCGTTTTGAGCGCTACAAGGAGGTCATTCAACAGCTGCTTGACTCCGGTCACGCCTACCGTTGTTATTGCAGCAAGGAACGCCTTGATACCTTGCGCGAGGGGCAGATGGCCGCCAAGGTCAAACCGCGTTATGACGGCCACTGCCTCGAGCATGCACCGCAAGACCCGGCGGCACCACATGTGATCCGCTTCAGGAACCCGAAGGAGGGCAGTGTCTTCATCAAGGACCTGGTCCGCGGCAATGTCGAGATCAGTAATAGCGAATTGGATGACCTCATTATCGCTCGCACCGATGGCAGCCCGACGTATAACCTGACTGTGGTGGTCGATGACATGGACATGCAGATCACACACGTCATTCGTGGTGATGACCACCTGAATAACACCCCGCGGCAAATCAATATCCTCAAGGCACTGGGTGCGGAAACGCCGATTTATGCCCACGTGCCGATGATCCTCGGTGACGATGGCGCACGCCTGTCCAAACGTCATGGCGCGGTCAGTGTCATGCAATACCATGATGAAGGCATCCTGCCCGAGGCGCTCTTGAATCACCTGGTTCGACTCGGCTGGTCACACGGTGATGAAGAAATCTTTAGTATCGATAAAATGATCGAATTGTTTGATATTGAAGACGTCAACAAGTCGGCCTCGGCCTTTAATACCGACAAACTAGAGTGGCTGAATCAGCACTATATAAAGAGTGATGACCCGGCCCGTATCGCCCACCTGTTAAGTCCGTTTATGGGCAAGTTAGGCATAGACCCGACCGAGGGACCGAGCCTGAGTGAAGTGGTGCAGGCGCAACAGGAGCGTGCCACCACGCTGATAGAAATGGCTGAGACAAGTGCCTTTTTCTATAAAGACTTTGACGACTATGATGAAAAGTCAGCGAACAAGAATCTCAAGGCCGGTGCCCGTGAGCCGTTGCTCAAGCTTCGCGAACAGTTTGAAGCCCTGAGTGACTGGCAAGCCGAGCACATACATCATATTGTGCAAGAGGTATCGGCTGAACTGGAATTGAATATGGGTAAGGTAGCCATGCCGTTGCGTGTGGCAGTGGTTGGTCGAGCGTCGTCGCCGAGTATTGATATTACCCTGCAGTTGGTCGGTAAAGAGGCCACCTTGCGACGTATCGACAAGGCCATCGCTTATATTGACGCGCGCGTGGCAGCAGCAGAATAAAGAGACGAATATGAGCACAGAAGAAAAAAAGCCGAGTAACTTTATTCGTCACATCATCGACGCCGACAGGGCAGCGAACAAAAACGACGGTCGCGTGGCAACACGCTTTCCACCAGAGCCAAACGGTTATCTGCACATTGGCCATGCCAAGTCGATCTGCCTGAATTTTGGTATCGCTGAAGATTATCACGGCACCTGCAACCTGCGTTTTGATGATACCAACCCGCATAAAGAGAATGTCGAGTTTGTTGAGTCTATCCAGCACGACGTGCGCTGGCTCGGTTACGAATGGGGCGATCGCCGTTACTTCGCTTCGGATTATTTTGAACAACTGCATGACTACGCCGTGGAACTGATTAAGGCCGGCAAGGCCTATATCTGTGATCTCGATGCCGAACAGGTACGTGAGTACCGTGGCAGCCTCACCGAACCGGGCAAAGACAGCCCTGGGCGTTCGCGCAGTGTTGAAGAAAACCTCGACCTGTTTACGCGCATGCGTGCCGGGGAGTTTGCGGACGGTGCCTATGTATTACGTGCCAGGATCGATATGGCCTCGCCGAATATGAATATGCGCGACCCGACCTTATACCGTATTCGTCACGGTGTGGTGCACCATCAAACTGGTGAGGCCTGGTGTATCTATCCGATGTATGACTTCACACACCCGATCTCTGATGCGATTGAAGGCATTACCCATTCTTTGTGCACACTCGAGTTTGAAGACCACCGGCCCCTGTATGACTGGCTGTTGGATAATATCTCCATTGCCTGTCACCCACAGCAGATAGAATTTTCACGTCTCAATCTGCAATACACGGTGATGAGCAAGCGCAAGCTGACCACACTGGTTGAAGAAGGCCTGGTTGAGGGTTGGGATGACCCACGTATGCCGACCATTGCCGGCCTGCGTCGTCGTGGCTTTACGCCGCTGTCGATCCGTACCTTCTGTGACCGAATCGGCATTACCAAGTCGGACAATACCGTCGAGATGGGTGTATTGGAAAGTTGTATCCGTGATGACCTGAACAGCACGGCCGCCCGGCGCATGGCCGTCCTGCACCCGCTGAAGCTTGTCATCGAGAATTACCCGGAGGGGCAGGTTGAAGAAATTGAGGCTGCCAACCATCCGCAGGATGATTCCTTCGGCACAAGAATGATCCCGTTCAGCCGTGAGGTCTATATCGACCGTGATGACTTTATGGAAGTCGCACCGAACAAGAAGTTCAAGCGCCTGGTCGCCGGTGGTGAGGTCCGTCTGCGGAACAGTTATGTGATCCGCTGCGACGAGGTCATCAAGGATGCCAATGGTGAAGTTATTGAGCTGCGCTGCAGCCATGACGCCGCCACCCTCGGTGCCAATCCGGAGGGACGCAAGGTCAAGGGTGTCATCCACTGGGTCTCTGCTGCACATGCCGTAGAGGCCGAGGTGCGTCTCTATGACCGCCTGTTTACCCACCCCAGCCCGGATGCCGACAAGGCGGGCGATTTTCGTGAACACCTCAATCCGGACTCGTTACGCACCCTGACGGGTTGCCGGCTGGAAAGGGCACTCGGCGAGGCCGGGGTTGGTGAGCGCTTCCAGTTTGAGCGTGAAGGCTATTTCTGCAAGGACGGGACGCAAACGGCCGATGCCAGGCCGGTTTTCAACCGTACCGTGACGCTGCGTGATACCTGGGGAAAAATTGGCCAGGAAGCATAACTGTTTGGAGCTTAAAAAAAGCGCAGCAAAGTGGTTTAAGCCCCTGTTTTAGTTAATTTAACGGATATTGCCGGTCGGCCGTTGACACGGCTACGATACTCTATTAAAGTGCGCGCTCTGTTTTCGGGGCTATAGCTCAGCTGGGAGAGCGCTTGCATGGCATGCAAGAGGTCGGCGGTTCGATCCCGCCTAGCTCCACCAGACAGATACTGCAAGACGACGGTTTTACCTGTCCCCTTCGTCTAGAGGCCTAGGACACCGGGTTTTCATCCCGGCAACAGGGGTTCGAAACCCCTAGGGGACGCCATATATTAAAGCCCGCTTCTAGCGGGCTTTTTTATTTCGGCCCTGGGGGTTTCGAACCCTATATATATTAGCGGTCCGACTAATTCGCAGAGCGAATTGTGCCGCTCCTGTTCATCCATAAACGCACGGCATTTGTACATCCTGTGCATCATAGCGGAGCATTGCGACGCCGGCCCGAAGGGTGAGCGGCAGTAAGCCGCGAATAACCCCCTAGGGGATGGCGTATATTAAAGCCCGCTTCTTAGCGGGCTTTTTTATTATTGGGCATTGAGAACCATGATTACGAAAAAAGCCTGTATTATTCAGTGTTTACTTCCATAATATGCTTATCGGGCTGCCGCTCTTCCAAAATACCATTAATATTTTTTATGTTTACAAAGACTTATGTGACATACCAATACGTATTATTTGGGGATATATAATTGAAAAGCAGTAAAGTTCGTCAGGTAAATGCCGATAAAACTAATACGAATGGGAAATTATCGAATTATGCGAAGAGCCGATAGTCTATGAAATTAACAAAACTTCATCTAACAGGAAAATTATTGCTGCTGGCAGTGGTGACGTTGTTATCAATGGTCATTATGTATGCTATGCACCGCTACGCGGTATCACATCTGTTGGCAGTGGCTGCTGGCTCGGGTTCGGCCACACTTGCTGAACTCCAGACGGCGGCGGGGGATACCCGCTTGTTTATGCTGGTGATTAGCGTGGTGTTAACCATCCTTCTTTGCGGTCTGGTTTTTCTTATCTATCGTGGCCTCAAACCGATTGGTGAACTTGCGGCGGTAATGAAGCAGGTCTGTGAACAACGTGATCTTTCCTTACGCGCCGAAGTCAAAGGTGATGATGAAGTGGCAACGATGGCGGCGGTCTTTAACCGCATGACGGGTGAGTTCCATGATATTTTGCAACAAGTGCGTTCTTCCTCTGAACAGCTGGCCAGCGCAGTACAGGAACTTTCCAGCGTAACGGGGGAGACCAGTCAGGCAATGACTTCACAGCAATCGGAGAGTGAGCAAGTGGCCACGGCCATGAATGAAATGGCCGCTACGGTACAGGAGGTGGCACGAAATGCCGATGAGGCTGCCAGCACTGCTGCGGAGGCAAATGTTGCCGCCAAACATAGTGCCGAAATCACCGTTAATGCAATGTGTGGTATGGACAATCTGGTCAGCGAGGTTGAACGTGCTGCGGGCGTGATTGGCCAACTGGAAACCGAGAGCGATAAGATTGGTATGGTTCTCGATGTGATCAAGGGTATTGCCGAACAAACCAATTTATTGGCGCTGAATGCGGCAATCGAGGCCGCCCGTGCGGGTGAGCAGGGTCGGGGTTTTGCAGTGGTGGCCGATGAAGTGCGGGCATTGGCGGGTAAGACACAGCAATCTACTGAAGAAATTCAAAGCATGATCGAGCGTTTGCAGTCAGGTGCCCGTGATGCGGTGAAGGTGATGAGTGCGGCGCGTAAACTGGGCGAAGAAGGTTCTTCACAGTCAGAGGCTGCCGCTGAATCGTTGGCTGAGATCGCCGGGGCCATCGGTGTTATCAATAATATGAATGCACAGATTGCCGATGCCTCCAAACAGCAAACCGCGGTGGCCGAAGAGATTAACCAGAATATTAATAATATCTCGCAGGTAGCAGATGAAACGGCCAACGGGGCCATGCGTACAACGGAGACCAGTGAACGCCTGAACCGCTTGGCAATGGAGTTACAAACTATGCTGGACGGCCTGGGGTCTATTGAGGGTTGTGAGCACTAAAAGATAAAAACGGGCCGTATGAATACTGGAGCCGTGGACTGAAATTCGGGTTCACTGGCGTTCCAGGTATTTAGTAAGCATGGTTTCATCAGCGTAGTCCATCACGGCCACTTCTCCGGAAAAGTTTAAGGGTAATGACACAAAGGGCCAATAAATATTGGCAGTCACTTTGCGCATGCTCGGCGGCCAAGAACTTAAATAAAGCGCCCAGCTCCCAACAGGCGTGATCGCCAGTAAGGATTATTCAGGCGCGTTCGCCTGACCGCCTTGCCCGAGGAAGGGGCATGGATAAAACGGCCCTTGCCGGTATAGATGCCGACATGGCTGGGTTTTTCATCGTCAATGCGGAAGAACAGCAGGTCGCCGGGGCGAATGGCGTGCAGGGGCACGGCACGGCTGCGCCGGAATTGCGCCGTGGTGGTGCGGGGCACGGACAGGCCACTGCGGGCATGGACGTATTGCACCAGGCCACTGCAATCAAAGCCCCTCGTGGGGGAGTTTCCGCCATATCGGTAGGGGGCGCCGAGCTGTTCACGACTCAGGCGTATCAAATCCTGTGCGGCAGACCCCGGATAGTGGCGGTCAGCCGGTTCACGCTCTGGTAGCGGGGCCTGGCCGGCGCAGGCTGTCAGCAGCAGGCAAAGACACAGGCAGAGGAGATTTTTGGGTATCCATGGGGTCATAGCGGGCCTCTGTTCGAGTATAGGTGCTGAACCTGTGGTGGCAAGCCTGGGGCTGCGTCGTGGCACACAAAAATTACCGGGGCAGGGATGCTATAATGCGGGCCTCCTATATATAAAGAGTACGAACTGTCCGTGCCCCGGCAAAAATCCAAATCCCGTCAAAAACGTAAACCAGCAAAACATAAGGGTTTCTTACGAATGAGGGGGCTGCTATGGCGGGCATTCGGCCTGTTGCTGCTGGGGGGACTGGGTTACACCCTGTATCTCGATTTCACCATCCGTCAGCAATTCGAGGGTAAGCGCTGGGAATTACCGGCGCGTGTCTATGCCCGGCCGCTGGAATTGTATAGTGGTCAGTCGCTGAGCAGTAAGGAGCTGGTACGTGAATTAAAGGCGGTGGGTTATCAACCCCGCAGCCGCCCTGAGCACCCGGGTAGTTACCGGCAGACAGACAATACACTCAGCCTGATCACGCGCAGTTTTGATTTCTGGGACGGTAGCGAACCCTCCCGCCGGTTGAGCCTGCGTTTTGAGGGACAGCAACTGGTTAGTCTGCACGAACAAGACAGTGGCGCGGTACTGGATATCGTGCGCCTGGAGCCAGTGTTAATGGGCGGTATTTACCCCCGCCACAACGAAGACCGCCTGTTGGTGCAGCTGGATGAGGTGCCATCGTTATTGATAAAGTCATTGTTGTCTGTCGAGGACCGTGATTTTTACCAGCACCACGGTATCGCCCCACGCGCGATCGCCCGCGCCATGTGGGCCAACCTGCGTGCCGGGCATACCGTGCAGGGCGGCAGTACCCTTACCCAGCAACTGGTGAAAAACTTTTTCCTCAGTCAGGAGCGTAGTCTCAGTCGAAAGCTTAATGAGGCCCTCATGTCCCTGTTAGTGGAGTGGCACTACGACAAGGATGAAATACTCGAGGCCTACCTGAACGAGGTCTATCTCGGCCAGAGTGGTCAGCGCGGCATTCATGGTTTTGGACTGGCGAGTCGTTATTATTTTGGTCGCCATATCAGCGAACTCGATCTGCCGCAAATGGCCTTGTTAGTCGCCATCGTCAAGGGGCCTTCCTATTACGACCCGCGCCGCCACCCGCAGCGAGCCCGCGAACGGCGTAACCTGGTATTGTCGCTGATGCAGGAGCAGGGTTTTATCGATAACACGGCCTATAACAAGGCCGTACGCAGCAAGCTGGTGGTGATCCCCAAACCACGTACCACGACCAATGATTACCCGGCCTACCTGGAGCTGGTCAAGCGACAGTTACGTAGAGACTACCGTGATGAAGACCTGCGTTCAGAGGGGCTGCAAATCTTTACCAGTTTTGACCCGAACGTTCAGTGGCAGGCGGAGCGCGCCCTGACGCGCCGCATCCAGGCACTGGAAGAGCAACGTCGCTTGCCGAAAAGTGCCCTGCAAGGGGCCGCCATCATAACCGCGATCGATAACGGTGAGGTGCTGGCCGTCGTCGGCGACCGTGCGCCACGGGCCAGCGGTTTTAACCGCGCACTTGATGCGGTACGGCCGATAGGCTCATTAATGAAGCCGGCGGTGTACCTGAGTGCGCTTGAACAACATGACAAGTTTACCCTCGCCAGCCTGCTGGATGACTCGTATCTGCTGATGACGGAGCAAAACGGCGAGCAGTGGCAACCGGCCAACTACGATAAGCTCTATCACGGCAAGGTATTGTTACAGGATGCGCTGGTGCATTCTTATAATGTGTCTACGGTGCGATTAGGCCAGGTGGTGGGTCTGGACACCATTGCCGCCAATCTCAAGCGCCTGGGGATATTTCGTGAGGTGCACCGCTATCCGTCACTGCCTCTGGGTACGGTGGCCCTGAGCCCGGTAGAGGTTGCACAGATGTATCAGGTGTTTGCCGCGGGTGGTTTTTATTCGCCGCTGCGGAGTATTCGTGAAGTCCTCGATGCAAAGGGTAAGCCTTTGCAGCGTTACCCACTGACCGTCAAGCAGGCCTTCAAGCCTGCCGATGTCTACCTGCTGAACCATGGTCTGCGTGCCGTGGTCGAAGAGGGCACGGCGGCCGGGTTGATGTCACGCCTGCCGGCCGGGCTGGTCGTGGCCGGCAAGACCGGTACCACGGATGATTTACGCGATAGCTGGTTTGCCGGGTTTAGCGGCGCGCACATGGCCGTGGTCTGGATGGGCATGGATGATAACAAGAGTGCCGGACTGACCGGGGCCAGTGGGGCGATGCTGGCCTGGGCGGATATGATGAAGGGCATCAGGACCCAGGCGTTGTGGCAGGTGGCACCGGAAAGTATCGAGACCCTGTGGATAGACCGGGCCAGCGGCCTGCTGGGTAACGAAGGCTGTGAGCAGACCGTGCGTATTCCTTTTATTAAGGGTACCGCGCCGACGAGTTATGCGGATTGTGCCGGTGGCGGATTCGCCGATACCCTGCGTGGGGTGTTTGGAATTTTTGGAAAATAGTGACTATGTACGAGAATAAATTATTGAAGTTCATCGTGACCCTGTTTGTGCCACTGTGGTTGTCGGCCTGTGGCAGCCTCGACACGCCGCTTGAGGCCCCTGTCGATGTGCCGGTGGAAGAACGTGACCATGGTGCCGTGAGCAGTTATCGCATTGTGCCGCCGCCCGCCGAACCGGGTGAATCGGCCCGGCCGGACAAGGCCCCGCATTCGGCACTGGCGCGTCTGCATGACGACGCCCGCCAACAGTTGCACAGTGGGCAGTACCCGACGGCCGTCTCGACCCTGGAGCGGGCCCTGCGTATCGCACCACGTGATGCGGGATTATGGCAAAGCCTGGCCGAAGTCCGCCTGCAGCAACGCCGTTTTGAGATGGCGAGGAACCTGGCCGCCAAATCGAATAGCCTGGCTACCGGCGACAAACGTCTGCAGGCCCAGAACTGGCGCATCATTGCCCAGAGTCACCAGGCGCAGGGCAACCAGGCGGCGGCGCAACGCGCCTGGCTACGGGTCACGGAACTGAGCCGCTAAAGGCAGACTTTTCAAGTTGTTAGTGTAATAATCTCACGCAGCAGGTAGAAACGCGGTAAAATTGCCGTATTGGTTCCATATATAAGGAAAGGGATAACCACCTTGTCCATTTTCGCGGTCGACAAACTGATTAGCCAGGCGCGCATCCTGGCGGCCGATTATCGCCGCACCATGGGCAAGCCGCTTGCCGGGATCAGTAATGAGATCGCCGAGTTTGATGCCGTGAACCTGTTGGGTCTCGAGCTCTGCAAGCCACGCGTCAGCGGCTATGATGCCATGGGCACGGGTGAACGTGAGGGCAAGCGTGTGCAGATCAAGGCGCGCGTGATCGCCGATGACAAGCGTTCCGGTCACCGCGTCGGCCAGCTCAAAATGGACCAGGACTGGGATATTGTGGTGCTGGTTATCATGGACGAGAACTACGAAGCCACCGAGATACACGAAGTCGATCGCGAGGCCATCAACGAGGCCATGCAGGACAGCAAGCCGGGCAAGCGTGGTGCCATGTCAGTGGCCAAGTTTATCGCCATCGGCCGCCTGGCCTGGACGCGCGAGAATGGTAATGAAACTGATGCACCCTGGGACAACCAGTCCGCCGATCAATCCCCAAGCCCATCCAAAGGCAAGGCCGAAGGCTAAACGCCTAAATTATTACATCGCATGTTAAGCCCAGCCGAACAACTCGGCGCCGATGGCGCACTCGCCCGCCACATCGAAAACTTTGCCCCGCGTGAAGAACAGCAGCAGATGGCCGCTGCCGTTGATGCGGCCATTATGCAGGGCGGCCGTCTGATCACCGAGGCCGGCACCGGCACCGGCAAGACCTTTGCCTACCTGGTGCCGGCACTCATGTCGGGCAAGAAGGTCATTATTTCCACCGGCACCAAGACCCTGCAGGACCAGCTCTTTCATCGTGATATCCCCACCGTGCGCGCTGCCTTGCAGATGCCGGTCGATGTCGCCTTGTTAAAGGGCCGCGCCAACTACCTGTGTCTGTACCGGTTGGAGATCGCCGCGGACAAGACACGTCGCAGACGTGACCTGGCACGACAATGGCAACAGGTCCGTGACTGGCAGGTACAAACTCATAGCGGTGATATCGCCGAGTGCAGCGTGCTGCCCGAGGATGCCGGCATCTGGTCGCACGTTACCGCCAATGCCGAGAACTGCCTGGGCCAGGAATGTCCTGCGTTTAATGACTGTTATATGATCAAGGCACGCCGACGCGCCCAACAGGCCGACGTGCTGGTGGTCAACCACCATCTGTTACTCGCCGACATGGCCCTGCGTGGTGACGGCTTTGGCGAGATCCTGCCCGGTGCGCACGCCTTTATCATTGATGAGGCGCATCAGCTCCCCGAGGCGGCGACACAGTTCTTTGGTCTGCGTCTGAGCAGCCGACAACTCAACGAACTGGCCAGCGACACCATCAGCGAACAACTGAAAGAGGCCGGTGAGGCCAAGGCGATTGCCGCCGCGGCCGAGGCCATGCAAAAGGCCGTTGCCGACCTGCGGCTGGCCTTTGGCGAGGCCCCACAACGTAGTCCCTGGCAGGCCATGCAAGGCCGCGAGGCAATCAGTCAGGCCGTCGCTGAACTGGCGACGACGCTCGGCACACTGGAAGACGTGCTCGAGCCGCATGCCGAGCGGGGCCGTGGTATCGAGAAGTGCCTGCGTCGCACCCAGGCCTTTATTGAATTGTTGCCACAAGTCACCGGCGAGGCCGACGACACCTTCATCCAGTGGTTTGAGACCTTCCGCCGTGGCTTCAGCCTGCACCTGACACCGATGGACGTGGCCGATACCTTCCGCGGTCACATGCAAGAGAGCCACGCCGCCTGGGTGTTCAGTTCCGCGACCCTGGCCGTGGCTAACAGCTTTGATCACTTTGCCCGGCGCATGGGACTGGAAGGGGCCGAGACCAAATGCTGGGACAGCCCGTTTGACTTTCCCAACCAGGCCGAGGTCTATGTGCCGGAGGGCCTGCCTGAGCCGAATAGCCGTGGTTATACCGCCGCGGTGGTCGAGGCCGCCTTACCCGTGCTCAGGGCGAGCCAGGGGCGGGCCTTTATGCTGTTTACCAGTCACCGCGCCCTGCGCGAGGCGGTCGACCTGCTGCAGGCCCGGCTTCAACAAGCCGGGCTGGATTACCCCTTACTCGTACAGGGCACGGTTTCGCGCAGTGACCTGTTGCGCCAGTTTCGCGAACACGGTCATGCCATCCTGCTCGGCACCGGCAGCTTCTGGGAGGGCATCGACGTGCGTGGCGAGGCCCTGACCTGCGTGATCATCGACAAGCTACCGTTTGCCAGTCCGGATGACCCGGTCTTGCAGGCACGTATCACGGCCATGCGTGCCGCCGGGGGTAACCCCTTTATGGATTACCAGTTACCCACCGCGGTGATCGCCCTGAAGCAGGGCGCCGGGCGTTTGATCCGCGATGTTGATGACTATGGTGTGCTCATGCTCTGTGACCCGAGGCTTATCAGCAAACCCTATGGCAAGTTGTTTATCAGGAGCCTGCCAGCGATGAAACGCACACGAAAACTTGCCGAGGTCGAGGCCTTTTATGCACACTATGCCTCAAAGCAGGCCGAGACCGAGAGCTAAGCACCGCCTATGAAGATCCTCGCCATAGATACCGCCACCGAGGCCTGTTCTGCCGCCTTGTATCTTGATGGTGTCTGTACACAGCGCTATGCGCTCGCCCCGCGACAACATGCCGAGTTGATCCTGGGCATGTGTGCAGAGCTATTGGCCGAGGCGGGCGTGGGGCTTAAGGCACTCGATAGCCTCGCCTTTGGCCGTGGCCCGGGGGCCTTTACCGGCCTGCGCATTGCCGCCGGTGTCATCCAGGGCATGGCCTGGGCCAATGCACTGCCCGTGGTCCCCGTTTCCTCGCTCGCCGCGCTTTCTTACGGTGCATGGCGAGAGCATGGCCATGAAAAGCTCATGGCCGCGATCGATGCACGCATCCACGAGGTGTACTGGGGCTGTTATGAATGCAATGAGTCCGGAGTGATGCTAGTGGGTGAGGAGCAGGTTTGTGCCGCAGCGAATACCCTATTGCCTGCAGGGCAAGGCTGGGTAGGTATCGGCAGCGGCTGGGCCGCTTACGAGGCCGAACTCAGTCGGCATAGCGGCGCGCATTGCATCGACTATCGGGGTGATGTCTTCCCGCAGGCGCAGGATATTGCGCGACTGGCGGCAAGCGCCTTTAGCCGTGGTGAGGCCGTAAGTGCCGAACAGGCCCTGCCGGTGTATATACGTGATAACGTCGCGAAGAAGAAAAAAGATCAGAGATAGGGTAGTAGTGAGAGTTGTGAAGTACCGCATCAGCGGTGGAGTGTGAAACACTCCGATGCTGATGCGGGATGTCCTCCACGAACAAGACCAAGAATAGACGAATCTTTATACAGTGCAAGTTTTTTTATAAAAAAATTTAATCCAGGAAATGTCAAAAGGGATGGTGAAGACAATGAAGAAACTTTTTCTCATAGTAATTTTTTCGTTATGGGGCCTGATGGGTGCAAGCCAGGTCTGTCTGGCCGGGTCAGGCAGTGTCTTTACCGCCGAGGTAAAGGCCGATTTCGAAACGACCTATACAAAAGTCTATAAGGCGCTAGAGCAAAACAGGTTTTTCGTCGTCTTTGAGCCCGATATTGGTGCAAATCTCTCTGGTTTTGCCGAACGCTGGGGCAAGGACTACAACCAGAACAAACTCGAACGCATCAAGAGCATGGTGTTCTGTAACGGCTGGTATGCGAACCAGGTCTCAAATGCCGACCCGGACATGCTCGCCCTCTGCCCGCTAAGCCTCACCATGACGCATAAGGACGGGGTGACCAGGGTCTTGTTCATAAGGCCGGACAGGGTGGCACGGGGAACGAAGGCGGAGAAGATCGCAGGGGAACTGACGCGGGGGGTTATTGAGGCGATTAACGAAGGGTTGAAGTGAATTGATGAGGGCGCATCAATCTGCATCATTTATCCCGTTTATCTACACTTTCTTGAGTTTTCCTGAAAAATATCCGGGAAAGAATAGGATTGCCCAGAGCAGTGCGAGGCTCCAGCAAATCACGAACGATAGGAGGTCATGACTGAGGAAGTGTGCGCCGCGGATCTCCTGGTCGAGGGCAAAAATGCCCCCCAGTGCTATCGGCACTAGCAGCCCGTAATATTTATAGCTTTTGTTTTGCATTAACAGGATGAAATACAGGCTTAAATAGGCGAACCCGCCACTGGAGTGGCCACCGGGGAAGCCGTGTCCTACCGGGGCGTTGCGGACCACGCTGTCAAAGAGCCGAACATGCGGTTTGTCTCCGCCGAATATGCTCAGGTCCCATGGCACATAGATATGTGTCGTGTCTTTGAGGAAACCCACGAGGAGGGGGCCGCTCACCGCAGCAATAAATATATACACCAGATATTTCAGGTATGGTCTTAACCGTTCGACAAATAGGGCGGCCACTATCGCTGCAAGATTGAGGAGTGCAAATCCCACCACGAGGTACTTCGCCCAGGTATGCAGGACCACGCGGGTGAAAAATAATGACTTGTAGGGCCAGCTATGTGTCTCAGTGTTGTAAAAGAAATGCTCCAGCCACAGGTCGAATCCCGAATATTGTGCAGCGATCGCGATCAGGAGCACGAAAACGGGAACGAGCAGATACAGGATTAATTCTTTCTGTTTCATTGAAACGGGTATTCGCTACTAAATGCAGATATGGCCGGCTATGGTGTCACTCTGGAGGGGGATCATAGCAGGCGCCACCGGCTGTAACCTTAAGTAAACCTGAAGGAAATAGTCGGGTAATGGGTGAGGGATGCGCGGCACAGGGCCGCATAAGAAAATGCTAATAAGGCAGTAATTCTTTATGGCGCCAGTATAGAAAGTGCTTGATCTTAAGTTGATGCAGCCACATCCTTAACGGGCATTGGGGAGGGAAGGGCTCATGTCTTTCTTTGCGGCAGGGTTGATCATTTGAATTCATAGGCTCGGGCACCGCCATGACACGCATCATATTCTATAGTGCACTCATTCAGGCAATAGAGAAGCTCTATTGCAGGCTTACGCTGAGAAGATTACATCGGCGGATGAATAGCTATCACAAGCAGAGCAGTTATAGCATGAAATCCTATGCAACCGATATCAAGTCGCCATTGCTGGAGTGTGTTAATGGGATCCGTGACAATCCCGCTGGCGACACTGAATCGCCCCATATCCTGGATTATTCAATTTTGAAAAACATGACGGCTAAGCCGCACATAGCCGAAGAACATATGAACGTCGAAGTACATATGATTAATAAAGAGAATGTCGGAGAATTATCCAGGTATTTCAAGGAAAAAAGTAACGTGGCCAGGTTTCCATCTGGTATTGAAGAAAAGCTGCAGCACAGTACCTGGGAAAATATTCATGCGGCGATCAGGTATGCCAAGCAGGGTGACGAGCGCAAGGCGAGAATACATGTCGATATTGCCAGCAGTGCCTGCAAGGAACTGGCGCACTTTATGAATGAGGCGGTTTACACAGCATTCATAATAGATATTGAGAAGCATCTGGATGCGGTAAAATAAAAAAGATTTGCAAAGAATCGATCGCAAGCCAATCCTGCGCCTGCCAGGATTAAGGCAAATCAATATAAAAACCCAAATGCAATAGACAAAAATCCGTCTAAAGCACCGTCATGTCCGAGGATAAATATGACAAAGGCAATGACTAAAGGCACTCACCACATAGGCCTTACCGTATCGAAGCTTGAAGAAAGCGCAGCATTTTTCACCTCACTTCTTGGCTGGAAGGAAGTGAAAAGAAATAATGAATACCCAGCTATATTTGTAAGTGACGGTAGTATCATGGTTACGCTCTGGAAAAACCAAGAACAACCTCCTGCAGCGTTTGATAAGAATAGCAATATTGGCTTGCACCATGTTGCGTTTGCGGTTGAGAGCGAATCTGATCTAAGCAGAGTTTATGACAAGCTGGTGAAGAATGATGTGAAAATAGAGTTTTCTCCCGAATTGATAGGGGAAGGGCCGGCAAAACATATGATCTGCTATGAACCAAGTGGGATTAGGGTGGAATTTACATGGCCTGGTTGTTGATGGGGGAATTGAAAACGGTCATTCTAAGACACTAAAACAGCATGCCGGATAAAGAAATATTATTGGTTTATGATAAAGAGTGCCCTGTATGCAATAATTATTGCCAGCGGCTGCGGATACGTGAGGCCGCAGGTGAATTAAAACTGGTTGATGCCCGGGAGCCGGGTGAAATCATGGATGAAATAACGGCGTATGGATTGGATATTGATCAGGGCATGGTTCTGAAAATGGGCGACGCCCTCTATTACGGTGCAGATGCCATCCACATGTTGTCTCTTATAGGCAGCCCTTCCGGGTTATTTAACCGGCTGAATTATTGGCTGTTTCGTTCCAAGGCCGTATCTAAGACACTTTATCCCGTGCTTAGATTGTTTAGAAATGTATTATTAAAGTTGCTCGGCCGGACAAAGATCAACAATCTGCAAGTGGACGGGGATGATAAATTTTAGTAATACAACGGCTTGCATGTCATTGCGGCCTGGCCACGATTAAGCGCATTATTCTCGGCTATGTTGCACATGCTTAAACTGTTGCTACCTGCCTTATTGCCTTCCTGGCGCTTCTTTGATGTTATCGCGCCCTCACCACGTGTCCAGTTCACGCTGCTGGGTGCGGAAGATGAAACGCCGCGTGAATGGCATGAATTTCGCCCGCGCCCGGCACAGCTATCATTCCTGCACATGCTGGGGCGCATGTTCTGGAATCCGCAATGGAATGAATCACTGTTTATGGTCAGTTGTGCTGAACGCCTCATGGAATACCCAATGCGGCACAGTGAAGATGAAATATTAAACCGTATTATACAAGAGGTCATGGCCAGGGGCGCGCATGACGAGGTGAAGGCGGCAACACATCTGCAATTTCGCCTGTTACGGGTGCGGCGACAAGGCTCACAGTTGCAAGAAGAGGTTGCTTTCCATTCACGTATCCAGCCATTACCGGTACGGGAGGCAGCGTGAGTCTCGATATGGCCATCCGCCTGACGGAAATATTGATGGGCTTTGCCTTTGCCCAGCAGAGTATCGAGCACCTCATGGCACAGGCTGGCGAACGTCGCCTGTTTATCCCGCGTCTGCTGCTGGCCGTATTGCTCATTATCGGCTTCCAGACAGCCTGGGTGGCAGTTTTATTGCTACTGCTGGGTTTAGCGATTCTGCAACGTTTCCAGGGCCCCTATAATGGCGGTGCCGATCGCATGAGCTTGCTGATACTGTGTTGCCTATGCCTGGTGTACGTTGCCCCCACACCACTCTGGCAGGAGATGGCCTTTGGTTATCTCGCCTTACAACTGGTCTTGTCGTATTTTATTTCAGGGTGGGTAAAGGTGGTGAACCCGGAGTGGCGCAGTGGCCGTGCCTTGTGCGATGTCTTCCAATTCTCGGCCTACCCTGTGAGTGAATCCATACGACAGTGGTCAACATCACCACGCTTGCTTTTTTCCATGTCCTGGGGCGTGATGCTGTTTGAATTACTCTTTCCCCTTTCGCTGCTCTCAACAACCAGTCTGGGCATCGCACTAATCCTTGCCAGTGGCTTCCATTTTGCAAACGCCTGCCTGTTTGGCCTGAATCGTTTTTTCTGGATATGGATCGCCGCCTATCCATCAATACTCTGGTTTCAACAACGCATTTTTCAATAAGCTGGAGGCCGGGCAACTAGCATCCTGGAAATCCTGCCTAAGGGCACTTTTGTTTTTCTTGCAGGTTGTATGCAGCAATAAGCAATCATAGAATATCAATCATAGTAACGGGTTAGAGGCTTATTTTCTCCATGTCTGAGTTGTCTCTATTTATTATGACGGTGGGTTAACATCACGACTTACGCTGCATCGTATTACTTATTAATCAACAGTATTGCAATGATGGCTGTCAGGATAAATGAGACGCCTTTCCAGAAAAGCACTGGATTACGTTCCATTAATGGTGGGCGTGTCCTGTTTAGGAATTCTTTATTCGGATGGCGCAGGTCAAACAGGAACTCGGATAGTTCTTCGTAACGTTTGTAGGGATCCGGATGCACGGCCTTTCTCAGTGTCTCGTCGAACCAAGCGGGGATCTCGCGTTCGTCATCGAGTACCGAGTTATAGGCTAATTTTCTTTGTGCGGCCTTTGTTCGCGCTCTTGCTGCGTGAGCGCCATAGGGCAGCCTGCCGGATAACATTTGATAGGCAATCACCGCGAGTGAAAACATATCTGAGCGCGGTGTGCCGGGCTCGCCGAGAAAATATTCCGGGGCGGTATATTGGGCCGTGCCGAGAATGTTGTTTTGTTCGATGGGGCTGGTGATTTCCATCAGGCCGGCGACCCGGGTTGAACCAAAGTCGATGATCTTCACCGTGCCGGTGCTGTCGATCATGATGTTTTCCGGCCTCAGGTCCTGATGCAGCATTTCCATGCGGTGAAAGGCGAACAGGCCTCGGGCAATTTGTTCAATGATTCCACGCGCGGTTTCAACATCGGGTTTCGGATGGTCTATCATCCACTGCGTTAATGTCTGGCCATCAATAAATTCGGTGACGATGTAGAAATAGTTACGTTGTCGGGTCTGTGCACAGGGTTTTAGTACATGCGCACTGTTTATGCGCCGGGCGATCCATTCTTCCATTAAAAAACGTTCGAGATAGGCCGGGTCATCCCGAAGGTCAATGGAGGGGGTTTTTATGATGACCTGGCTGTCTGTTTCCGTATCAACCGCCAGGTAAATATGACTGCGACTGCTGGCATGTACCTCGCGGATAATCTGGTAGCCATCAAAGCTTGATCTTGCTTCTAATATCGGTGGAAAGGGTAGTTCGGTTAATTGCTGAAAAATCTCATTGGCATCCTGCTTGGGCAAATCATCGACTCTAATAATTTGTGTAGTGAGGTTGTCCGTGCTGCCTTTCTCGTAGGCCCCGGCCACGATAACCTTCGCCGCCGCATCCAGATCAGCTTCATTCTCATTGATGGCCTTGATGATGAAGGTCGAATCGGCATATTCATACACCCCATCAGTGACCAGCAAGAATATATCGCCCTTGTCTATCGGCAGTGCCTGATAATCAATCTCAAGTTGCTGATTAATGCCCAGGGCCCGGCTGAGGTAGCTTTTATCCGACGAAATCCAGTGTCGATGGTCTTCGGTTAACGGCTCTAAGATATCACCGCGTAGTCGGTAGACCCGTGAATCACCGATATGAAGAATATGCGCGGTTGTCGATTTGATAACGATGGCGCTCAAGGTACAGACATAGCCCCTGTCTTTATCGTAACGATGCAGGCTCTGCTGGGTTTGTGAATGCAGCCAGGAGTTGGTGGCCATCAGTACACACTGTGCAGACTTCCTGACCGACCAGGTTTCTGAGGTGCTAAAATAATCTTCTAAAAAACCTTTTACAGCGGCTTCGCTGGCAATTTGACTGACATCACTACTACTGATCCCGTCAGCCAGGGCAATGGCAATGCCTTTTGAGGTCAAAAGGGGGTCTTTGGGTATATAAACACCATGAAAATCCTGATTGATTTCCTTGCGACCCTTGTCAGAGTGTTGTCCTACGGATATTTTTAATCGACTGGACATATATTTTATGCCTAAAGCGCCTCAGCCAGCATGACTGGCTGAGGCCCGGTTGGTTTCATACCGTAGTATAAGGCGAAGCGGAGTGTTTTACTTTAATTTGCGAAAAAAATATCTCAGTAACTCTTGTAAGGAAGAAACTTGCCGCTCATCGTGATATTAACGCGGTCGCCATTGGGATCAGCTTCACGCTTAAGATCCATATTGAAATCGATGGCGCTCATAATACCGTCACCGAACTCTTCGTGGATCAGCTCTTTAAAGGTGGTGCCATAGACGTTGACCAGTTCGTAAAAACGGTAAATCAGCGGGTCGGTCGGAATGGCGGTAGGCAGCGAGCCTTTATAAGGAACGACCTGTAGTTGTTCAATCGCTTCGGCGGGTAATTCCAGCATGCCCCCGATGGTCGCCGCCTGTTCGGCGTTAAGTGTCATCTGCCCGAGCAGGGCGGCAGTTGTCCATTCCTTGCTCAGCCCAATGGATTCCGCCAGTTGCGGCCAGGTGAGTTGTTTACGTAATTTTTGCGTGATAACCAGTTCGGTAACTTCGTTGCGAGTCATGGTGAGCTCCTTTATAAATTAATACGAATTGTTAAAAAACCTCAGCCACCAATTAAGTGACTGAAGTTTATTGTTTTAATATTGATTAATTTTATACAGAACGGTTTGGACTTGTTTTTACGTGAGTGTAATACAGCGGAAGTCCTACAAAAAGTAAACCACCCGCCAGGTTGCCCAAAACAGTCGGGATTTCATTCCAGATGAAATAGTCAGAGATCGTAAATCCACCACCCATAATCATAGAGAATGGGAATAAAAACATATTAACAATTGAGTGCTCAAAGCCCATAAAGAAGAACAGCATCACCGGCATCCACATCGCCATTATCTTGCCACTTGCAGAGCTTGAGATCATGGCACCGACAACACCCATAGAAACCATCCAGTTACATAACATGCCGCGGATGAAAATCGTAATCCACCCTTCGAGGCCATGTGATTTATAACCCAGAGTTCTGGATTCACCAATGCTGCCTACTTTTGCGGCAAGCGCTCCGCCATCAGTGTTGTATCCATACGTCAGGATAAACGACATCATGAAGGCGACGGTCAGTGCGCCGGCAAAATTGCCGAGAAAGACGAGTCCCCAGTTTCGAAATACCTGGCTAACGGTGACGCCCGGTCTTTTATCAAAGAGGGCGAGCGGTACCAAGGTAAATACTCCGGTAAGCAGGTCAAATTTCATTAAATACAGCATAATGAACCCAACCGGGAAAAGGATCGCACCCGTTAGAGGCGAGCCGGTTTTAACCGCAACGGTGATAGCAAATACAGCGGCAAGTCCTAACGTCGCACCGGCCATAAAAGCACGAATCAACGTGTCCTTTGTCGACATATAAACTTTGGATTCTCCCGCGTCCACCATCTTGGTGACAAACTCTGTAGGTTCTAAGTAAGACATATTACTTCCTCTCTAATATCAAGATTAATGCGCGTGCATCATTTACGAGCTATTTTTATACGTATTCGTATACTGGTGAGGAGATTGCAATAGTGATGCCACATTAGGTGGCAGTATCTAACTTATTGTTATAATAATGATTTATATTAGTTGTGATGTTTTTTTCAAACTGGAGGCGGGGGTTTGGCACCATGTTAGTGCGGTGTGTTATCAAATTGGTGCAGGGCATATTAAGTAAAAGGTCTGCATAAGAAAATGCTAATGCTGGACTCGAGCTTCCGTAGTAATCATAAGGAAAGTGCTTGATTTTGGGTTGCGGCGGCGACACTCTTGAGCGTAAAGGGCAGAGGGGCGTGTCATTACATGAAGTACATCGTTTTCCAGATGAGCTTGGTTCTTTTCTCTGCGCCAATTCATGCCGAAACATTCCAGTGCCCGGATCAAACCATTCCTAAAGATGGCATGTGCCAGGATATTTGGGGTGCAGAAAATAACCCCCGCATTACTGGTAATGCAGATAAAATCAGCACTGCCAAACGCTATACAGATTATGCAAGCCCGCTGGGCAAAAACCTGCTTAAAAATTCAATGTTTTCTAATAAGCTGGTTGATTGGAAGGTACCTGTTGGAGCTAGCTGGGAGCCTAACCAGGGGGTTCTGCTTGGCGGTGCATTGGTTATTCAGGCCGAGATCCCCCCTGAGGATAAATATATCCACGAAACAACCGTAGAGCAGTGCGTGCTATTAGGGCCGGGTGATAAATTTCAATTAAAGGCACAATTTAAAGTAGAACAGGTTCTTACGGGTAAGCACGCTGAAAAAGCAGGCGTCGCCAATAGGGCAAATGTTATCTGGTATGAATCTACCGATTGCACCACGGGAGGTCAATATGGCTGGTTTATCGCGCCAAAAAATGAATACGGCTGGCAAAGTCTCATTGGACGTAGCTTGACGCCTGCATTCAAGGCCCGGGCGGCAAAGATAACCCTGGTTCAAAATGGACGTTATTCCCGAGGTTATAAAGGTTACTGGGATAATATTTCATTCGCGGCGAGTGAAATACTTGAACAATCTGATAACGAACCCAAGCAGCCGAACCCTGAATATACCCTGGCACTCAATGAAAACTATGTCAGGAATGGCGAGTTTGATAAAGACATGTCTTCCTGGCGTGGCTGGAAGGCAGGTTGGTCACTTGTCGGTAATACATCCCCTGGTTCGGCAAAAGTCAGCTTTGAAACAAAGGAGAGTGGCTTTGGAGCGGGTGCGCTCGATCAATGTGTGAATATTGGTCGCAACATGACGTTTGAGCTTGGCGCGAGTGTCAAAAAAGATGAATTGTCGACCCAGATGGGTGGGGGACGAATCAGGGTAAGCTGGAATGCAAAAGAAAATTGCACGGGCCGTTCAAAAACGGATGGTAAATCGGCGGATATAAATAAAGATGTGGATGGCTGGCAGCATTTGAAGGTGAAAGGCCTGGTTGCCCCCACAGACACCCATAGTGTGCATATTGAGCTAATCCAGTCGATTGCCGGGCCGGGAAGGTTTTCCGTGTATTGGGATGATGTGTATTTTAAAGCGGTTAGATAATAAATTAAAAATAGTTGCCAGGGAGAACTTAGAACCAGCAAGGCATCTCATCAAATATTTCCGGAATGAATCCCCTTCATTCCGGTCGCCTGGTTGTTAATATTGAATCTCGTAAATACGGTCTGATTTTCTATTAACCAAGCAGCTTTTCCAGAATCCGTTCATAACACGCTGACAGCGTATCCAGATCCTCAACACTCACACACTCATTCACTTTATGAATCGTCGCATTGCGCGGACCGAACTCGAGCACTTGTGTACCGGTCGGGGCGATGAAGCGGCCATCGGAGGTGCCGCCGGTGGTGGAGAGTTCCGTGTCGATGCCGATGACTTCCTTGATACTTTCACGCGTGGCATCGACCAGCGCGCCGGCGGCGGTCAAAAACGGGTTGCCAGAGAGTGTCCATTCAATTGTGTAATCCAGTTCATGCTTTTTCAGGATCGCCTCGACGCGTTCGCGTAAGGAGGTCTCGGTCTGCTCGGTGGAGAAGCGGAAGTTGAACACGACCTCGAGGTCACCGGGGATGACATTGGTCACACCGGTACCGGCATGGATGTTCGAGACCTGGAAACTGGTTGGCGGGAAGAACTCGTTACCATCGTCCCAGTGTTCGCTGGTCAGTTCTGCTAATGCGGCGGCGGCAAGGTGTACCGGGTTGGCGGCCAGTTGCGGGTAGGCGACATGCCCCTGGCTGCCGTGCACGGTCAGGGTCGCATTCAATGAGCCACGGCGGCCGTTCTTGATCACATCACCGATCTGGTTCGTCGCGGTCGGTTCACCGACGATGCAGTAATCCATTTTTTCATTTCTAGCTTCAAGCGTTTCTATGACCTTGACGGTGCCGTTGATACTTGGGCCTTCTTCATCACTCGTGATCAAAAAGGCGATCGAGCCCTTGTGATTTGGGTGATTGGCGACAAAGCGTTCACAGGCGGTGACCATGGCGGCGAGGCTGCCCTTCATGTCGGCGGCACCACGGGCAAACAGGTGGCCGTCACGGATCTCCGGTTTGAAGGGGTGGCTGTGCCAGTTGTCGAGCGGGCCGGTCGGTACGACGTCGGTGTGGCCTGCCAGACCGAGCAGCGGGGCGCTGTCGCCACGACGGGCCCAGAAGTTATCGACATCCTCGAAGTGCAGGCGCTCGACCTTGAAGCCGATGGCCTCAAGGCGGGCGATCATGACCTGCTGGCAGCCTTTGTCTTCCGGAGTGACCGAGTCGCGGGAGACCAGGTCAATGGCCAGTTCGAGGGTGTCTGAGTGTGACATCAGCTAAACAGTTCCTTATACATGGCTTCGCTAAAGCCGACATGGCGTTGCTTGCCCGTATCTAATACCGGGCGTTTGATGATGGCCGGTTCGGCGAGCATGATGGCGATGGCCTTTTTTTCATCAATGTTATCTTTTTTGGCATCAGGTAGTTTACGCCAGGTAGTGCCGCGTTTGTTCAGCAACACCTCCCAGCCGAGTTCCTTGACCCAGGCCTTGAGTTGTTTCTGATCCAGGCCATCTTTACGAAAGTCATGGAAGTCGAAGGCGATACCCTGCGCATCGAGCCACTTGCGGGCCTTGCGCACGGTATCGCAATTCGGGATGCCGTAGACGGTTGTCATTAAATGTCGCGCAGCAACTCGTTAATGCCGACCTTGCCGCGGGTCTTTTCATCGACCTGCTTGACGATCACGGCGCAGTACAGGCTGTAGCTGCCGTCTTTAGAAGGCAGGTTACCGGAAACGACCACGGAGCCGGCCGGGATGCGACCGTAGCTGACCTCACCGGTGGCGCGGTTGAAGATCTTGGTGCTCTGGCCGATGTAGACGCCCATCGAGATCACGGAACCCTCTTCGACAATGACACCTTCTACGACCTCGGAGCGGGCGCCGATAAAACAGTTGTCTTCAATGATGGTGGGCGCGGCCTGTACCGGCTCGAGGACGCCACCGATGCCGACACCTCCGGACAGATGCACGTTTTTGCCGATCTGCGCACAGGAACCGACCGTGGCCCAGGTATCGACCATGGTGCCGCTGTCGACGTAGGCGCCGATGTTGACGTAAGAGGGCATGAGCACGGTGCTCGGGGCGATGTAGGAACCGCGACGGGCGGTGGCCGGTGGCACGACACGCACGCCGGACTCGCGGAAGTCGCGTGAGTTGTAGTCGGCGTACTTGGACGGTACCTTGTCGTAATAGTTGGTGAAGCCGCCCTTCATGAAGTCGTTGTCTTCGATGCGGAACGATAACAGCACGGCCTTTTTCAGCCAGTCGTTGACGACCCAGTCGCCGCCTTTCTTTTCCGCGACGCGGGCTTCACCCGAGTCGAGCAGGTGGATGGCCTCCATCACGGCCTCTTTAACGTGCGTCTCGACGCTGCGTGGGGTGATGTCGGCGCGGCGTTCAAAGGCCTCGGTGATGATGTTCTGGATGTCGCTCATGTTCTTCTCCGTCAAAATTTGCGTTGTATTCTAACATGCCCGGCATACGTTGCAGGGCTGTAAATGGGTTCATATCAAGTGCTTTCTTTCGTCATTCCGGCGTGCTCTTGGCCGGAATCCATAAAGTGGTTACTGGATCCCGGTTAAAACCTTGCCGGGATGACGGCTAAGCAGGATTCAATATAGCTGCGGATGCGTTTTGCCGCATCGAGGCACTCATCGAGCGGCGCGACCAGCGCCATGCGCACGTAACCGGCACCGGGGTTGCCTGTCTCCGTATCGCGCGAGAGGAAACTGCCCGGTAGCACGGTGACGTTCTGGGTTTCGAACAGGCCACGGGTAAATTCGGTGTCGCTGTGGCTATCTGGCGTTCTTGCCCAGAGGTAAAAGGCCGCATCGGGCATTGTTACATCGAGCACCGGGCTGAGGATTTCCAGCACCGCGGCAAACTTCTCGCGATACAGTGCACGGTTGTGTTTGACGTGGGCCTCATCATCCCAGGCCGCGATGCTGGCGGCCTGGGTGGCTGGTGGCATGGCGCAGCCGTGGTAGGTGCGATACTTGAGAAACTGCTGGATGATCTGTTCATCCCCGGCGACAAATCCGCTGCGCAGGCCCGGCGCGTTGGAGCGCTTCGACAGGCTATGAAACACGATGCAGCGCGAGAAGTCTGCGCGGCCAAGTTGCGCAGCGACCTGCAGCAGGCCGAGCGGTGGCTGCGCCTCATCAAAATAGATCTCGGCGTAACACTCGTCCGAGGCGATGATGAAGTCGTGCTTGTCGGCGAGCTCAAGCAGCCTGGCGAGTGTCGCGACATCGGCGACGGCGCCGGTCGGGTTGCCGGGGCTGCATAAATACAGCAGCTGGCAGTCATCCCAGTCTGCCTCGCTGACGGCATCAAAGTCGGGCAGGAAGTTTGTCTCGACCGTGGTGTTCAAAAAATACGGGGTCGCCCCGGCGAGCAGGGCCGCGCCTTCATAGATCTGATAAAAGGGGTTCGGCATCATCACGCGCACAGACTCGCCAGGTGTCACCACGGCCTGGGCAAAGGCAAACAGGGCCTCGCGGGTGCCATTGACGGGCAGCACGTGGCGGGCGGCATCGAGCAGACCATCGGCCAGTTCGAAGCGACGATTCAACCAGCCAACGATGGCCTCACGAAGTTCATCGCTGCCGCGCGTCAGCGGGTAGTTCGCGAGCGTGTGCAGGTGGCTGATAATGGCCTCGCTAATGAACGACGGTGTCGAGTGTTTCGGCTCACCGATCGATAGCGCAATGTGCGCCTTATCGGTGGCAGGCGTGACCCCTGCCTTCAATGTGGCAAGCTTTTCGAACGGGTAGGGCTGGAGTCGGTCGAGATTCGGGTTCATGCAGGGAAAGCCTGATATGACAGTCGTCGTGATTATAGGGTATGGTAAGGCAGTTTATGTTATTGAATTTACGGCGTGTAGTATAAGTCATTGGCCTATGGCATCCAACTCACAAACCCACTCGCTGGCGGTCGTCGCCCTGTTGATCTCCTCCACCCTATGGGGAGTTATCTGGTATCCGTTGCGCCTGCTCGAGGGGCAGGGCCTGGATGGGCTGACAACGAGCCTGGTCATGTTCCTGGCCGCATCGTTGATAGGGCTGCCGTGGCTGAAAGGGCTGGGTCGGGCCTGGGCTGAGCAGCGCCTGACCTTGTTGCTGATCATGGTCTTTAGTGGCTGGACCAATATCGCCTTTATCCTCGCCGTGCTCGATGGCCATGTGGTGCGTGTGTTGCTGTTGTTTTTCCTCTCGCCATTGTGGGCGGTATTGCTGGGGCGCTGGTTTCTGTGTGAACGCATCGGCCTGAATGGCGCTGTGACGCTTGTTGTCGCCATGAGCGGAGCCCTTTTCATGCTCTGGCAACCCGAGACAGGCAGCCTGTGGCCACAATCGGCGGCAGACTGGTATGCCCTGACGGCGGGTATGAGCTTCGCAGCCCTGAATGTCGCGGTGCGTCATGGTCAGGCCATCCCGCCGGGCTGCAAGGCCAACGTCTCCTGGTGGGGCGTGGTCGTGCTCGCCGGGGTCTGGTTGTGGTTGGGCGAGACAGACCTGGCTGCTGTGAGTAACGAGGTATACCTGTGGGGAGGCCTGCTGGGGCTTGGCGGTATTGTGGTCATGACCCTGACGGTGCAATACGGGGTCACGCACCTGCCGATCCAGCGTTCCGCAGTGATTCTATTGTTTGAACTCGTGGCCGGGGCCGTCTCGGCACAACTTTTGGCGGATGAACCGGTCTTATTGCATGAATGGCTGGGGGGCGGGCTGATTGTACTGGCGGGTTACCTGGCGGCGCGGCGTGCCGAAAGCTGTGAAATATGACTCATTATGCCTGTGAAATATGACATATAATATTAAAATACAGCATGTTAGCTTTATTGTCGCCGATACGGGGCAGTCTCTGAGGTTTTACTGTGACGTGCTGGGGCTGGAGGTGTGTCCGCATCGCCCGGAGTTGGGTTATCCCGGTGCCTGGTTGCAGCTCGACGAAGGCCAGCAGATACACCTGCTTGAATTGGCAAACCCCGATCCGGTGACGGGGCGACCACAGCACGGCGGCAGGGATCGGCATATTGCTTTTAATATCAGTGACTTGTCAAGCATCAGGAATGCCCTGACAGAGGCCGGTTTAGTCTTTACCCTGAGTCGGTCAGGGCGTAAGGCCTTGTTTTGTCGTGATCCGGATGGTAATACCCTTGAATTTATCCAGATATAGGCAATGATATGGATGTTGCTATGGAATTCCCTAGACTAATGCTAAGGTTTTTAGCCAGAAGTCCGATACAGCTTCTGGTGGCCAGAAAACTTAATAAGAACAAGATCAAGAGGCGTCTCAGTGCCTAAAGCGATAAAAATCCTCATTGTTGAAGATTCCGACAATGATACCGAGTTGTTATTGCGTGAGCTGCGTAAGGGCGGCTTTGAACCGGTGTACAAGCGGGTTGAAACGGCCGTGGATATGGAGGCGGCCCTGTGTAACGAGAGCTGGGACATCATTATCTCGGACTACAGCATGCCGCATTTTGATGGCATTGCCGCCCTCAAACTGGTTAAGGGCCTCGGTATAGACCTGCCGTTTATTATTTCTTCTGCCAATATCGGTGAAGAGATTGCGGTGATGGCCATGAAGGCCGGGGCCCATGATTACATCATGAAGGGCAATCTAGCCCGCCTGGTGCCGGCTATTGAACGTGAAATCAAGGAGGCCCGGCTGCGTAGCCAGCATCGGGATGCCGAGCAGCAAATGCACAAGCTTTCCAGTGCGGTTGAGCAAACGGCTGATGCTGTGATGATCACTGACCCGAATGGCATTATTGAGTATGTTAATGCAGCATTCACCCGGATTACCGGTTTTAGTAAAGAAGAGGCTATTGGGCGTTCAACGAATATGCTCAAATCCGGTCGCCATGATGAGGTCTTTTATGCACAGCTTTGGCAAACGCTGACGCAGGGGAATACGTTTCAGGACGTTTTTATCAACAGGCGTAAAGACGGCAGTCTTTATTATGAAGAAAAGTCTATAACCCCGCTGAAAGATAAAGACGGGGTGGTCGGACATTTTATTTCGACCGGTAAGGATATTACTGAACAAATGCAGACACGTGAGCGTCTGCACCATTTATCGCATCACGATACGCTAACGGGTTTGCCGAACCGGGCGCTGTTCATGGACCGGCTTCGCCAGGCGATATTGCGGGCGCGCTGGAATGGCAGGGTCGTTGCCGTCTTATTTATCGACCTGGATCGCTTCAAGAATATTAACGAAACCCTGGGGCTTGACTGTGGTGATCGTGTATTACAAACGGTTGCAAAAAGACTCAATGAGGGTGTCCGTGATGGTGATACCGTTGCCCGCCTGGGTGATGATGAATTTGCAGTGATTCTGGAAGATATTCATCAGAAAGAAGATATTCCTGTAGTAGTAGACAAGATCATCAAGCCCTTATCACAGGCCCATGTTTTTGATGCGCATGAATTGTTTATTACCACCAGTATAGGCATCAGTCTGTATCCCAACGATGGCAATGATGCACAAACCCTGATTCAGAATGCTGATGTTGCTATCCATCACGCCAAGGAAAATGGCAATAATAATTACAGCTTCTATGAGAGTGAAATGAATGCACAATCACTCTATCGTCTCAATATGGAATCCTCCCTGCGCAAGGCCCTTGAGCGCGAAGAATTTATTTTGCATTACCAACCACAGGTCGATGTGGCAACCGGAAAAATCATCTGTTTTGAGGCGCTGATACGCTGGCAGCATCCGGAGTTGGGTATGGTCTCTCCGGTTGAATTTATTCCACTCCTCGAAGAGACCGGCATGATTAATCAGGTTGGACGTTGGGTGCTGCATACGGCCTGCCATACCTGTCGTGCCTGGCATGATAGGGGTTTCACTGATATAAAGATTGCCGTCAATATATCGCCAGTACAATTCAATGACGGTGATATCAGTAGCATTGTTGCAGAGGCACTTGCAGAAACTGGCCTCGATGCACGATTCCTTGAAGTAGAACTGACCGAGAGCACGATTATGCGCAGCCCTGAGAAGACCGTTAGTATTTTCTCAGAGTTGAAGAATATGGGCGTCGGACTGGCCATTGATGATTTTGGTACAGGTTACTCTTCACTGAGTTATCTGCAGAAGTTCTCCATTGATATATTGAAAATTGATCGTTCCTTTGTCAAAGACGTGTCAAAGAATAATGGCGATGCGAGCATTGTCAGCGCGATTGTCTCTATGGCACATAGCCTTAAGTTGAAAGTGGTGGCGGAGGGTGTGGAAGATACTCAGCAGCTGGAATTCCTGGAGGCAAAGGGCTGTGAGATGATCCAGGGCTTCTTGTTTAGTAAAGCCGTTCCGGCTGAACAGGCTGGAGCCCTGCTGTATACCGGTGTTATTAAGCCGGAGGCCCTGCGGGTAGTCGGTAGTAGCTAGTCGGTTTTTTTAACGGCAATGAGTGGTGCCCCGGAGAGGATTCGAACCTCTGACCTTCCCCTTAGGAGGGGGACGCTCTATCCAGCTGAGCTACCGGGGCAGGAGGCGGTAATATAATGTATTCACAGGCTGATGAGAAGCCTGCTGTTGTGTGTGACGAATACGCTTAATTCAGCGGCCATTCGTATATCGCCTCGACCTCATTCCCCGAACCCTTGTAGTTCAGTGATTTGCAAAGTCCACGAACGATGATCAGACCTCGTCCGAATGGGTTGCCCGTTGCCGTTTCCTGATTGATGCTATTGAAGTCAAAGCCCATGCCACTGTCTTTAATAGCGATGGTGATACGGGCAAAGCCGCTCTCGATTTTCTCGGTTACAGATAATTGGATACTGCCGGTATTCTTTTCGCAAAGCTTGACCAGGCGCATTTCATAAAAGCGCACAAATCCGTCAGGCCCCTGTTTTACTACAGAAGGAAGTGCCAGAACTCCGTGATCGAGGGCGTTGTTATAGAGTTCGGTGACGATGATGTTCAGGTTTCTGCTGTGTTCGGCGGGGATGTGCAGATTCTGCATGGCGCGGGTGATGCGTTCAAGGATATCGTGATTGCGAAGGGCCCGTATGTCAGCATGACAAGAGAACATCCAGGAAAATATACTATGTTTTATATTGTATGAGGGCAGGCTGATTTCATTACTGATATCTTGTGTGAGGGGCTTATTGCTATACTCTGCAGTATCACGCAGGTGAATCAACCTGGAAATAAGGGGTAGCGGGGAGGCCTTGTGGGTATGGATTGTATCAAATACATTATCATGGTTTTCAATGTCGGTCTCTGTGGTATCGCTTAGCTCTGCCGAGATAAACACCCGAGCGGAACCGTTGTTGATGGCCTTTAATGAGTACATAAGACGGCGGCAACCATCCCCGGTACTTTGTGTATCGATGTAGATAATAGTTACCGGCGTTTGCCGCAGGAATTCCATGGCCTGATCAACAGTGTTCGCCATGAGGCAATCAAATCCATTTGCCTCAAGCGCCTCCTGATGGGCAGCAAGAAATGCATTGGATTGGCTATATACCAGGGTGGTCATTGGATCTTAGTCAGGCTCATTCGCCAATGGGGCGACATGAGTGTTCTGACAATTATTCCAAATCAAAGAGTTTCTGGAAGCTGGAAATTTCCATGATGTTTTTAATTTCATTGTTGCAATTAACAATTTTAATCCGGCCGCGATCATTGCCGACATGCTCCCGCAATAGCAACAGCATACCCAGTGCTGAGCTGTCCATATAGTCTGTGTTGCGCATATCGATAACGAAAGAAACATTGGCGTTACTTTCATCGTCATAGGCTTCACGAAAATCCGTATGTGAGCTGTAATCAAATTTTTCACTGGTCTTGATGGTGACGGTATTGCCATCACTGGACTTTGAGCTGGTTACGGGCATGTCGTATTCCTCGTAGGTTTAACTGTCGATTGATTCAGAACAGGTCTATTTCACCTTCATCCATGCTGGCCTGGCTCACCGCCTTATGCAATGGCGTAAGATGTATTTCCTGTAGCGCATGGATGCGGCCGCGATAGTGTTCAATTGAATCATCTGTGTTCATGGCGTCACTGGATTGTAGCTGTAGCAATTCATTACTGGCATCGTTAAGAAAATGATTCAGGGCATCGAGCATGTTGTTGGAATGTTCTGATAACTGCCTGACCATATCCTCAAACTGCAGTGAACGAATGGCGGTGGCAACGCTGTTATTGATACCTGATGACATATTCGATACTTCACCGAGGTTGTTATGCAGGAACTCGTTCAGCAACCTGGCCTCTTCGACCATTATTGATATGCGCTGCTTGGATTCCAGGGCAACACTCATATCTTTAGAAGCCATCTCACCTATATCTTTTTTGGCAATACTGATGTTCGCCAGAGAACTCTTCATTACCTCGCGAATGCGATCACTGAATTCGTTTGAGTTTTGTGACAGTTTTCGCACCTCATCGGCGACGACGGCAAAACCCCGGCCACTTTCCCCGGCGCGTGCCGCCTCGATCGCCGCATTCAGTGCCAGCAGGTTGGTCTGATCGGCGATAGCTTTTACGTCATCGAGCATGCCCTCAACCTTGACCATATCCTTGGCGATATCTTCAATGCTATGCACGAGGTTCATACTGTCGCGACTGGTAGAAAGGATGTGCTCAATAAAAGCATGCAGGGCCTTGTTGGTCTCATCGGCAAAGCCGTTGATCATGAGGCTTTGTTCACTGCCACCATCATCGTTTTCGATAGTCTTAGTCATGTTGGTGACCAGACCACTAACCAGTTCCTCCTGTGAACGCGACATGTCATTGAGGCCATTGAAACTGCTGGTGAGGTTTTCAATGGCATCATTGACGAGGGTGCCAATCTGCAGCAGTTCGTCCTGTACCTTGGCTGTTTCGCCCTCAATGATGACCCTTATCTCGTTGTAGAGGGGGGCAATGTCGATAGTTGAGGTATGGGTCCTGTCGTCGGCAGTGGGCCTCGCGGCTGTGGATAGTCCCCTGATGGCGAGCAGCCAGATACCGCTACAGACCAACAGGACGAGGGCGGCTGGCCAGCCACTCTCGATGACAAACATCAGACCGATGCCTATGACCGTGCCGAGCCATGCAAAGGGGAACATTTTTAGTAATTTCAGCATATTGTAGGTGATTCCCGGATTTCCATAGCCGTACTAATTTTATCGGTAAGTCGGCAGTAAACTTGAGTAAACACAGCAAAGTTATTCTATGTTTGATCTTTATTTATACAGTCCAATCAATTTATTCGGTATTTCCTGCAGGGCCAGGATGACGTCTACGCCACCCTGTTTGACGGCTTCGCCGGGCATGCCCCAGACCACACTGGTCTTTTCATCCTGGGCGATGGTGGGCGCGCCGGCCTCTTGCATCTCTTTCATACCGATGGCGCCATCATCACCCATACCGGTGAGGATGACACCAATGGCATTCGGGCCGACATTTTGTGCCACGGAACGGAACATGACGTCTACGGCCGGACGGTGACGGTTGACGGGCGGACCATCACTGAGTTTGCAGATATAGCGTGCACCACTGCGCTCAACCAGCATGTGGTGACTGCCGGGGGCGATATAGACATGTCCGGGCAGAATTTGCTGGCCATCAGTGGCCTCGTACACGGTCATGGCACAGTTGTCGTCCATACGCTTGGCAAAGGGGCCGCTGAAGGCCTCCGGGATGTGCTGGGTAATGACAATACCGGGGGCATCGGCGGGCATATGCATGAGGACTTCCTTGATGGCCTCCGTGCCACCGGTTGAAGCGCCGATGGCAATGATCCTGTCAGTGGTTTTGAAGTTTTTAACCTCGCGTTTGTTAAGCACGGCATCGGCTGTATGGCGTTCCTGGGTTTCGAGTGTCGGGCCACTGTCCCAACTGTAGTTTTGCAGTTTTGCCCCGGAAGCCGCCTTGACCTTTCCGCAGAGCTCCTCGGCATAGTCCTTGAGTCCATGCGCGACATCGAGTTTAGGTTTGGAAACAAAATCAACGGCACCCATTTCGAGTGCCCGCAAGGTAATGTCGGCACCTTTTTCCGTCAGTGATGAGACCATTACTACGGGCATGGGTCGTAGACGCATGAGATTACTAAGGAAGGTCAGTCCATCCATGCGTGGCATTTCTACATCAAGTGTCAGGACATCCGGGTTTAGCTGTTTGATCTTGTTACGTGCAATAATCGGGTCGGAGGCTGTGCCGATCACTTCAAGGTTTGGGTCGGCATTAAGGATCTCGGTGAGGACTTCGCGCACCAGCGCGGAGTCGTCAATGATTAATACCTTGATTTTATCTTTGGCCATAAAAGTTCACTACTCTGGCTTGTTATCCGCCTAAAACAAGTCGATTTCGCTCTCGACCGGTTCGTCTTCCAGTTGGTGCATGTATTTAGTTTCACGTTCGATAATCGTATTATTATGTAGTGAGCGTAGTTTTTTCATTTTTACTTTCCCGGTCAGGGGATTGTACATAACTTTTCTGGGGTAAATGTCCCCCAGGTCTTCAGCTGTCACATCAAGATTTTCAACCTCGACATATTCTCGCACAAAGGCGATATTACGACTGCCAACATCGGTCATCTGCGCAAGGACCTTGCCGCCGCCAAACAGTTTTACCTCCAGGTTCTTGCGCGCACCACCATGACTGAGAATATCGTTAATCAAATGCTCCATGGCATAGTTGCCATAACGCGTGGCAGCGCTGATATTGATATTCTTCCAGGCATCGGAGCTGTTTGGGGTAGTCATGGGCAGCATGAAGTGGTTCATGCCACCAATGCCAAATATTCGGTCACGTATGCACGCCGATACGCATGATCCGAGTACAGTCACAATCTCTTCATTTTGCGTAGTGACATAATATTCACCCGGTAAGATCTTCGCTGCATGGGCATGATGCATTCTGTCCCAGTAACGATTGATGTGTTCAAAACCTGGCAATACCGGCTTCAGATCAGGAGTTTGTGAACGGCCGGCAGACGTTGTCATGTTACTTGAGCTTCTGGTAAATAGTGTTGCCGATAAGTTTGAAACGGTCACAGACCTTAAACATGGTTTCAGAATGTCCCAGGAACAGACGGGCATCATCAACAAGCAGGTCGGCGTAACGATCAAACAGGACGCTTTGCGTGGGCTTGTCAAAATAAATCACCACGTTACGACAGAACATGAAGTCAAAGGGCCCCTTGATAGGCCATTCATTCATCAGGTTGAGTCGTTTAAAGGAAATCATCTCCTGTAAAGCGGGATGGACGCGTACCAGATTCTGTTTATCACCTTTACCACGCAGGAACCAGTTTCTGGCGCGTTGCTTGGACAAGCCGGCAATACGTTCTGCATCGTAGATTCCAGACTGTCCCTTGGCGAGCACATTCGAATCCAGATCAGTGGCGAGGATCTTGATATCCCAGTCACTGTTTTCAGGAATGACCTCGCGAATGGCCAGGGCTATGCTATAGGGCTCTTCACCCGTGGAACAACCTGCCGACCAGATACGTAGTCGTCTCGTCTGCGCATTGGTCTTCATCAACTCCGGCAGTAAGGTCTTTTGCAGGTACTCAAAGTGATGCGGTTCCCGGAAAAATGACGTCAGGTTGGTGGTGATCGCATTGGTGAAATTCAGCAGTTCATCTTCACCCTTGGGACTGTCGATGAGTGAGCAATAACTACCGAAATCCTGCAGGTCCACCTCGCGCAGACGCCTGGCCAGTCGGCTGTACACCATATCCCGTTTAGCCTCGGATAAGGATATACCAGTATGCTGACTGACCAGTTGTCGTATGCGATTAAAGTCCCTGTCGGAGAACTGAAATTCACGCTCGCGCTTATTCGCGCTGCTTGGCATTGATTTCGCTCCGCTTAGAACTCTTCCCATTCACTGTCATCTACCGGTGCCGATGAGGCGGCGGCAGGGCGGCGAGCGGCGGCTGCGGGGCGTGCTGCAGGCCGACGCGCTGCCGGTGCGGCAGGGGCTGTGCGCGGGGCACGGCGTTCTACCGACTCGTTCTCATCCACGCGGAAGAAGGTCATCAACTGGTCAAGACCACGGGCCTGTTCATCAAGGGATTCACTGGCGGCGGCGGCTTCTTCAACGAGGGCGGCGTTCTGCTGGGTCACCTCGTCCATTTGCATAATGGCCTTGTTAACCTGTTCGATACCACTCGACTGTTCCTGACTGGCGGCGGCGATCTCGGCAATGATGTCACTGACCTTCTTCACGGCCTCGACGATCTCGCCGAGGGTCTGGCCAGATTCATTGACCAGGCGACTACCATCATCGACCTTCTCAACACTGTCGTTAATCAGGGCCTTGATTTCTTTCGCTGCACCGGCACTGCGTTGGGCGAGGTTACGCACCTCACTGGCGACTACGGCGAAGCCACGACCCTGTTCACCAGCACGTGCCGCTTCCACGGCAGCGTTGAGGGCGAGCAGGTTGGTCTGAAAGGCGATTTCATCAATGACGCCGATGATGTCAGCAATCTTCTTACTCGCCGAGTTGATTTCACTCATGGCGGAGATGGCATCGCCGACCACGGAACCGCCTTTCTCGGCCTGGTCGCGGGCACCGGCGGCCAGTTGATTGGCCTGGCGGGCGTTATCCGCATTTTGTTTTACGGTACTGGTGAGCTCTTCCATGCTGGAGGCGGTTTCTTCCAGGCTGGAGGCCTGCTCCTCGGTACGCTGGCTCAAGTCTGAGTTACCCTGGGCGATCTCGGTACTGGCACCGGCGATGTTGGTACCGGATTCACGGATCTTGCCGACGATATCGACCAGGTTATCTACAGTACTGTTGACTGAGTCACGTAGCGAGGCAAAGTCACCCTGGAAGTCACCTTCCATCTTCTGGGTCAGGTCACCCCTGGAGAGGGTTTCCATTACGGCCATACCACCTTGCAGCGGTTCTACGACGGAATCCATAAGAGAGTTAATCCCTTCACCCAGATTCTTCATAAAGCCACTGTATTCACTGTGCTCGATGCGGTTGTCCAATATCCCATTGCTGGCGCTATCGATCAGGTCCTGAATCTGGCGTTCGGCATCCTTCTGCTCGGTGATGTCATTCCACTGCACCATGTTACCCATGTATTCACCGTTGGGGCCGGTGATCATGGTGGCGTTGACACGGAACTCCAGGTCACCGACCTTGATCTCGGCGGTGGCCGGCAGGCGACTGGCATCAGAGAGCAGGGCACGCTGATGCGCCGGGTTCTTGTGGAAACCGTCAATACAGGTGCCAATAAGATTATCAACATTCAGGCCCGGCCAGATTTGACGCAGTTCCGTTTGACGATTGCGTAGCATTTGTACCACGGCCGGGTTGGCGAAGGTAATGTTCAGGTCCTCATCACACAGCATCAGGTTGGCCTCGGCACCATCGACTGCAGACTGCAGGCGGGCAACTTCGAGTTCCTTCTTGCGTGTTTCGGTAACGTCTGACCATTCCAGGGCATTACCGACGTAGCTACCATTTTGATCCATGATGGCCGTGGCATTGATATTGAAAGTCAGCGGGCCGACCTGAATATCTGTGCTGAACGGCAGGTTGCTCGGGTCAGACAGCAGGCCACGCTGATGTGCCGGGTTTTTGTGGAACATGTCAATGCATGAGCCTACCAGTCCATTCACGCTGAAGCCGGGGTACAGGCCTTTTAGTTCTGTTTCATATTTACGCAGCAGTTTCAGGGTGGCATCGTTGGCGTAGGTGACGACCAGGTCACGGTCGATCATCATGATGGCAGTCATGGCACCATCGACAGTGCCCTGCAGGCGTGCAACCTCGGTTTCGCGTGCGCGCAAGTCGGTGACATCGGCCCACTCCAGTGAGTTACCAATGTATTCACCATTGCTACTGATCTGGGCAGTCACATTCAGGGAGAAAACCAGTGGACCAACCTGAATATCTGTCTGGAAGGGCAGGTTGTTCGGATCAGACAGCAATTGACGCTGGTGAGCCGGATTCTTATGGAAACCATCAATACAGGCCCCCATGATCTTGTCAGCAGAGAAACCGGGATAGACGCGACGCAGCTCTTCCTCATTTTTCTTCAGCAGATTGATGGTCGCCTGGTTGGCATAGGTAATAACCAGGTCACGGTCTACCATCATAATCGCGGTCATGGCACCATCAATGGCCGACTGCATTCGGGTTAATTGTTGCTGATCATTTGTTACTGCGGCACTTGTGCTAGCCATTTCTGTATCCTCCGGGGTTCCGTATGCATTTAGCATGGTGGTGGCAACCGTAGTTAATGCGGTATGCCATGCGTTTTTTACTTCAGTGGTCCAAAGCTCACCAGCGAACTCTGCCATAACATCCAGCAGGGTATCGGCGACGGCCGTGTAGTGATCGGGTTCGGCACCATAGCCTTCATGGCGCGCGCCCATTTGTTGTAAAACGGGCACCAGTTCATCCGGCTTGCGCAGGTTGTTAACCAGCAATGCCAGTGCGGCAACCAGCTTCTTGCGCTGCTTGGCCGGCGTGGTGTTTTTGAACAGCGGCTTGACGGCCGGGTAGCGCTCGAATAATTCTTCGTAAAAGCGCTTTACCAGGTCATCCGCCTGTGGGGCCAGTGCCGCAAAAGAGCTTTCCAGCGTTTCGACATCCAGCCCAAGTGGTGAGACATAGGGTTTGACTTTTTCTGCCTTGGCAGGGGTTTTTTTTGCCGGCTTCTTTGCCGCCTTTGTTTTTTCAGCAGCAATGGGCGTGGACGATTCTCCCTCTTCCTCTTCCTGCATCCAGGCGAGGGGGTCGTAGCCCATCTTGCTTTGTTTCTTGGTGGCCATTTTAAAGCTCCTGTGTAATGGCTATCCGTTCCAGGCGAGGCCGGAAAGGATTTGGGTCAGAATTAAACTATTCATGCTGGAAGAACGTGTACTGTCATCGGCCAGATGGAGTTCATTGCTGCGCGCACGGCTGATAACACGATTTGCATGTTTGTCGTGTCGACGAGGTGTTGCACTCGTGGATTTCCGGTCATTCATTTGATGAAAGTCCTCCCCTTGAGCAGGTCGTCCGCCAACTCCAGATAATCCTTGGCGCCATTGCTGGATTTCTGGTATTCAAAAATCGTCTGGCCAAAGCTGGGACTTTCAGCGAGGGCAACGGTTTCACGAATCGGGGTGGCAAGCACCTGGCCTGGAAAATAGTCCATCAATTTGCCGCGCACTTCATTGGCTAGCTTGCGTCGACCGTGAAAGCGTGTAACAACCATCCATTTTTTGGTGGCATGTTTCAGTCGTGTTTCAATATGCTTGAGGATATTTAATAGTCGTGACAGGCCGTGCAGCGAGAGGTAATCGCCGGCAACCGGGATCAGCATCTCTTTGGCGGCAAGCATGGCATTCATGGTCAGCATACCGGATGAGGGCGGGCAGTCGATGAGGACAAAGTCCTGCCCGGGCAATCCCTTCACGGCATCACTGAGCAACCAGCCCCGACGTGCGCCACCCGTGGCGACCTGTTCCAGTTCACCCAGGCGGGTGCCGGCGGGGATAAGCTGAAGTTTGTCACGAACCTTTACACGTACATCATTAATATCAGATTCACCCAAGAGCACTTCATCAATACCGGATTGCATTTTCATCTCAGCACCAAAACTGGCGGTTAAATGCGCCTGCGGGTCCATGTCGATGACGGTGACAGACTTGCCAGCCAGCGCCAGGGCGTGCGCGAGGTTCAGCGTAGTGGTGGTTTTTCCCACGCCGCCTTTTTGATTCATCACTGCAATCATGCGCATACCCTCATTAAGGTCCGTAAATTATCCAGCCAGCCCGTCAGTGGCGGCGAGTTCATCACCGGACAGAAGGTGGTCGATATCCAGAATAATAAGCATTTTCTCGGAAACGGTGGCGAGGCCTTTAACAAATTCGACGTTGACGACATTGCCAAAGTCTGGCGCAGGCTTCATTTCTTCGCCGCTGACGTCGTATACATCTGATACGGCATCAACAACAATACCCATTATGCGATCGCGGTCATTGCTCTCGATCTTGAGCACGATGACAACAGTCATCGGGCCGTATTCGACTTTGTCCATCGAAAATCGTTGGCGCAGGTCAATAATCGGCACAATCGTACCGCGCAGGTTAATGACACCTTTTATATAGCCTGGTGTGTTCGGGATAGGGGTTACTGAGTCCCAGCCCTTGATCTCCTGAACGCGCAGGATATCCACACCATATTCTTCATCAGCGAGAATAAAGGTGAGGTATTGTTCGGCATCCGGATCGGCGTCGGCACCGATGAGGATTTCATTTTCAATTGCTTGTTGTGTACTCACAGAGAACTCTCCTTACGCAGCTTCGCTGTTGACAGCGCTGACATCGGGTTTTTTAGGACTCGGGGGGGGTGAATCATAGTTTCCCTCACGAAACATACTAATCAGGCCAGCAATATCGAGGATCAGGGCCACCGTGCCATCACCGAGGATGGTGGCACCGGAAAGTCCCTCGATACGACGGTAATTGGTTTCAAGACTCTTGATGACGACTTGTTGCTGGGCCAGTAGGTCATCAACGATGACACCGGCGCGGTGCCCATCACCTTCAACCACTACCATCAGCCGTCCTGCCAGGTCCTTGTTTTCTTCCGGCATGCCGAAGACCCGGTGCGCACGAATAATGGGGATATATTCATTACGCAACTTGTACAACTCTGCCTTACCCGCCACGGCATTGACTTGCTCTGTCTTGACCTGAATGGACTCGATAATCGATATCAGCGGGAAGACATAAGTATCATCGCCGACACGGACCAACTGGCCATCCAGGATCGCCAGGGTTAACGGTAGGCGAATCGTGAATTGGCTACCGATGCCTTCTTCCGATTTGACTTCGACATTGCCACCGAGGGCCTTGATGTTTTTGCGGACCACATCCATGCCAACACCTCGGCCGGAGACATCACTGACCTGATCGGCCGTAGAAAAGCCGGGGTGGAAAATCATATCCTGGATCATTTCATCGCTGAGATGGTCATCCGGACCGATAACGCCACGTTCAATGGCTTTAGTTTGAATCTTCTTACGGTTCAGGCCTGCACCATCGTCAGATATTTCAATAACGATATTGCCACCCTGGTGATAGGCGTTGAGATTGACTGTACCGGTTTCCGGTTTGCCGGCGGCTACACGCTGTTCTGGGCTCTCAAGGCCGTGGTCGAGTGCATTGCGTACCAGATGCACCATCGGGTCACCGATTTTTTCCATCACGGTCTTGTCGAGTTCGGTTTGTTCACCCGAGATCACCAGGTCGACCTTCTTGTCGAGCTTGCTGGATAAGTCATGAATCAGGCGTGGCATGCGGCTAAAGACGAAGCTGATGGGCAGCATACGAATACGCATGACACTTTCCTGGAGTTCACGCGTATTGCGTTCAAGTTGGCCCAGGCCTTCACGGAGCTTTTCCAGTTTGTTGGTGTCTATGACCTGGGTTTCTTCAAAATCACTACCCATTTGACCGAGCATGGATTGGGTGATCACCAGTTCGCCAACCAGATTAATAATCTCATCAACCTTGTCAATGTCGACGCGAATCGAGGTGGTTTCGCCGGCCTTTGCCGTTTTAGCGGAACGTGTGGCGGGCGCCTTATCTGTGCCTGCCGGTTCGGCTGTGTGTTCTGTATTGCTTGCAGGGCTTTCTGTCGACACGGCCTTGGCCTCGGCGGCCAATGCCGTGATGTCCAGATCGCACTCGTCATCAACCCATTCGAACACTTCACGCACGTCCGCCTCACTGATCTCGCCACTCAGGGTCAGATCCCAGGAGAGGAAAGAGTCTTCAGGGTTTAGTTCACTAAAGCCGGGCAGTTTGGAGATATCAGCCTTGACATCAAGTTCACCCAGCTCTGCCAGTGCACGTAACATACGTACCGGGTCATTACCCGTTCGCAGCATCTCTGCATGTGGAGTGAATTTTATTTTCCAGCCGGATGATGTCGCCGCTGCGCCAGCTGTCTCATTGCTGCTATGGTCTGTTTCTATGGAATCGCTACCGAGCAGGGCATCGAGTTCGGCCTTGACCTCGGCAACCTGGGCAGCATCCATTTCACCGTCGTCACGTAGCGCTGTGAGCATGCCGCGAATAATATCTACAGACTTGAGCAGGATGGACACGGCATTTTGTGTAACCGCGCGGGTGCCATCACGCATTTCATCCAGTAATGTCTCTGCTACATGGGTGAATTCGGCAACATTATTAAAGCCAAATGTGCCACTGCCACCCTTGATGGAGTGGGCGGCGCGAAAGATGGTGTTTATGACATCAATATCGGTCGCACCCACATCAAGGTTTAGCAGTTCTGTTTCCATGATATCCAGACCCTCGAAGCTTTCTTCGAAGAAAGTCTGGTGGAATTGCCGCATATCAATGCTCATAGGTTCTTATCCTAAAACTTTTTTTACAGTTGCCAGGAGTTGATCAGGATTAAATGGTTTGACGATCCAGCCGGTCGCGCCGGCCTGTTTGCCTGCCATTTTTTTCTCGCTAGAGGATTCCGTGGTCAGAGTAAGAATCGGTATAAACTTGTAGGCTGGCAGTGTCCTGAGTTCTTTTGTCAGGGTGATGCCATCCATGTTAGGCATGTTGACGTCAGTAATAACAAGATTGAATTTATTGGACTTGGCGATATTCAGAGCTTCCTGTCCATCCTTTGCCTCAGTGACATCATAGCCAGCGCCCTTCAGGGTGAAGCTCACCATTTGACGCATGGATGCAGAATCATCCACTGCAAGAATGCTTGCCATTACACGTTCTCCTCAAATCTCATATAGATATATAGTGTGTACATAATCTGTCGGCTACTTGCCCTCAATGCAGGCTCGCCTCATCCAGGCCGATGTGTTCGGCCAGACCAAGTTGCAGGGCAGCACTTTTCAGGGCATCACTAGGGCCTTGCCATTCGACGGTGATGCCGGCGGCGCGGGCATCAAGGAAAAAGGCACAGAGTAATTGCAGGGCAGCGGTATCGGCGCGTTCAACCTTTGCAGCCTGTATCTCTACAGGCTGGCCGATCTCAAGGGCCTTGTTTAGCTCGATACTGAAATCTGTGACCATGGATATGTCCAGGGAATCCTGGCATTCGATCGGGTGTTTATCCTGTCCGCTCATGTTTCGCCCTTATGGCCGGTGTTATGACGTAAAATTTTTCTATATGAGCAAGCTATCGACACAGCCAAGTGAAGCTTTAGCCTTGCCGAGTAACTTTTTCGAATTCAAATAAAGCAAGTAATGTGCCAGCTTAGATTGACGTTCTAATTACTCTGTTTTCAATGAAAAAATCATTCTACAAATAGTTGCTTGCCGCTTTCAGACAGTTCGTGTTTGCCGTATGGCAAATGATCGTCCTGATATAACTAACTGTATCGCGGTGTTTTTGTTCCAAAGAGAATGTAGCAGGCATTTAGTCGTGCAATAGAGTGGGCCGTGTGAATTCACATTCGTTTACACACATTGATCCGTCAGACGAATAACTATAAGGTCGCCATTGTTCAGGTTATCTGATAGAAAGAGTCATGCTTTCGACATATTCCGCATTAAAATTAATTGATTTCCCGTCAATCTATCGCGATAAATTGACGACCCTGCAGGTTAACCTGGGATACCGCTGTAACCAGCAGTGCCAACACTGCCATGTCAACGCCGGGCCCAATCGAACCGAGCAAATGGATGCAACAACCATTGAGACAGTGCTGGAATTTTTACGCCAGCAACAGGTGGCAATACTCGACCTGACGGGTGGTGCCCCGGAGCTGAATCCACACTTTCGTAAACTGGTCGACGCCGCCCGTGCCCTGGGTGTGCATGTGATCGATCGCTGCAACCTGACGATCCTCTCCGAACCCGGTCAGACAGACCTGGCAGATTTCCTCGCGGCCAGGCAGGTTGAGGTGGTTGCCTCCATGCCTTGTTATTTAAAGGAAAATGTTGACTCTCAACGCGGCAAGGGGGTGTTCGAAGCTAGTCTGGCAGGTCTGCAACGGCTTAATGCGCTGGGTTACGGCGACCCGGGCAGCGGCCTGTTTCTGAACCTGGTCTATAACCCGCAGGGGCCAAGCCTGCCTCCTGCCCAATGTGCCCTGGAGCAGGATTATCGTCAGCAACTGGGAGAGGAATACGGAGTTCGCTTCAATACCTTATATACGTTGGCGAACATGCCGATCCAACGCTTCGGCAGTCTGCTGCTGTCACGGGGGGAATTTGACGGTTACATGGACCTGCTGCGTGAGGCTCACCAGGCGTCAAATCTTGGCGGCGTCATGTGCCGGACCCTGCTTAGCATCGACTGGCAGGGGTATGCTTATGATTGCGACTTTAACCAGATGCTCGATATACCCCTGAGCATGGGTGGGGCGCCACGTCGGCATCTGCGGGAATTACTCGATACGGACCTGAACGGCCTGCCGATCCAGGTGGCCGGTCATTGCTATGGTTGTACCGCCGGACAGGGCAGTAGCTGTGGCGGCGCCTTGCTGGACTAGCGGTATGGTGCGGTCATTGTTGTGATGCGCTGTTCGATCATCGTGCCGGTATTAAACGAGGCCGGGACGCTGCCGGCCTGGCTGAGCCACCTGCAAACATTTCGACAGGCCGGTCATGAGTTGATCCTCGTCGATGGCGGCAGTCATGATGCGAGCATTACGCTGGCCAGACCGTGGGTGGATAAAATTATTACGACGTCAGCCGGTCGTGGCCGACAGATGAATGCGGGCGCGGCACAGGCCCGTCACGAGATACTCGTATTCCTGCATGCCGATACCTTTTTGCCGGAAGATGCCATGCAGGTGATCACACAGGCACTTGCTGATCGACGACAGGCCTGGGGTCGATTCAATGTGCGCCTGTCCGGCCGACACCCCTTGCTGCGCCTGATTGCCCTGATGATGAATATTCGTTCCTGTATCACGGGCATCGCCACCGGGGACCAGGCCATGTTTGTCCGCCGCGAGGTCTTCGAGGCACAAAAGGGTTTTTCGACGATCCCCCTGATGGAAGACATAGAACTGAGCAAACGCCTGCGTCAACAGACTCGCCCGGCTTGTGTACGTGAAACCGTCACCACCTCCAGTCGCCGCTGGGAGGAACATGGCATCCTGCGCACAATGTGGTTAATGTGGCGCTTGCGCCTGGCCTACTGGCGCGGGGCCAGCCCGGAACGGCTGCTTCAGCGTTATGATAAAAAGTCCTCATGCTGTGTCTGTGTGTTTGCCCGTGCACCCGTGGTGGGTAAGGTAAAGACCCGCCTGTTTGCCTGTATGGAGGCAGATGTGGCCTGTCGGGTGCACGAGCAACTGATCAGGGATTGCTTGGTGCGCGTACAGGGGCCGCTTTGGTCGATACAGTTATGGACCACGGATACGCAACATGCCTTTTTCTTGCCACTAAAAAAATCTCTGTCACTGCACCTGCGGTCACAACAAGGCAGTGACCTTGGGCAACGCATGGCACATGCTGCAAAACAGCTGCTGACAGATCACGCCTACGTGATCCTGATCGGCACGGATTGCCCGGGGTTGGATACGGCCTATATCAATGCGGTGTTACAACACTTGCGGGACGGTGCCGATTGCGTGCTGGGTCCTGCCGAGGACGGCGGTTATGTCATGCTGGCCCTGTCGGCTTTTGATATGCACCTGTTCGAGGACATGACCTGGGGTCATGCACAGGTATTGACCGAGACACGACAAAGGATCCGCAACCTCGACTGGCGTTGTGTGGAAATGCCGGTGTTGTGGGATGTGGATCGGCCAGCAGACTTTAAGCGTCTGCAGGCAACGGACAGTCGTTACCTGGCCTACGTCTCAACAGGTGTATCAGTATGATTTCCCCAGTCTGACCATGAGCCGGGATAGCCACGCAGATTTTTATAGCCGAGTGATTTGAGTGCAATAAAACTCAGTGCCGAACGATGGTGCGTCTGGCAGTAACAGATCACCTGCTTATCAGCGGTGATGCCTTTTTCTTCAAAGCTGCTACGCAGTTGTTCCTTATCAAGCAGACGGCCATGACGACTGTTGTCCATGAGTTGCAACCAGTCATAGTGAAGGGCACCGGGGATGTGACCACCGCGCGCGGCGAAGGACTTGGTACCGGTATACTCGACGGTGCTGCGGGCATCGAGCAGGCACACAGCATCATTACCGAGTTGCTGCTGGATACCATCACGTTCAGCGATCACGGCCTCGTTGCGTTGCGTGACAGAAAAATTCCCCGCCGCTCTGGGTTGATCCGTATTGCTGACAGGATAGCCTTCATTGACCCAGGCCATGAGGCCACCGTTTAACAGCGAGTAGTGTTGAAAACCAAAGGCCTCCAGTGTCCATAACAGGCGCGCGGCCTTGCCACCGCCCTCGTCATCACAGGCGACGATGTGGGTATCATTGTTTACGCCAAGTGCGGCCAGTGTTGTGGAAAAGCTTTCTGCATCGGGCAACAGGCCCATCACGGGTTTCTCAATGCGCACAATGTTGCCGTAGTTCAGGTGCGCTGCACCGGGGATGTGTGCCTGTCGCCAGACCTCGGGCTTGCTCAGGTCAATGACAAGGATGGCCTTATCGTCGAGGTGTGGCAACAGTTCATCGCATTCAATAATTAAAGGTAAGGTATTCGTGTGCATAGATTATTTCGGCAAAATGTTATTGTCAGATATTTTCGTTATTGAGTAATTGCAGCCAATGTACCACGGGAACCGTGCTGGCACTGCGCATGTGTAACAGGCAGCCGATATTGGCCGTGGCGATCAATTCAGGCGAATCCCCTGAGAGGGCGTCGAGTTTATTGTGCAACAGGCGTTGTGAGAGCTTGCGCTGCAGGATCGAATAGGTACCGGCCGAGCCGCAACACAGATGTGGGTCGACGGTGTGGGTCAGCAGGTAACCACGTTGTTGCAGCAGCGATTCGATGACACCCGTAATCCCCTGGCCGTGTTGCAGGGTACAGGGGCTATGCACGGCGATACGTCGATTGTTATACCGTGGTAATGCAGAGAGGTCTTGTTGCTGCAGGTATTCACTGACATCCCTGCACAGTTCGGCGACCCGTATCGCCTTATCGGCATAGGCCGGGTCATCGGCGAGCATCTTTCCATAGTCTTTGATTTGCAGGCCGCAGGCACTGGCGGTACTGAGGATGGCCTCGGCACCGTTTTCAATATGTGGCCACCAGGCATCGATATTCTGTCTGATAAAGTCGCGGGCCTCATCTTCGGCAGAGAGGTGGGCACTGACTGCACCGCAGCAGGTGTCTGGTGTCGTGCTGATGGCGGTGATGCCAAGTTTGTCGAGCAAGGCCTGACAATCGTGATTGATATCAGCGGCCAGCGCATCCTGTGCACAGCCAGCGGGCAGGATCACCTGTCGTGTATGCTGCGTATCAGTCTGATAGGCAGCGATCTCAGCTTCAGGGATTTGTCGCCGGTATTGTCGGGGCATCAGCGGCCGCAGGTATATCGCCAGTCTGATCAGGGCCCGCATGCGCCGGCGGTGTGGCAGTATCTGGCGCAGTAGTTTGCGTAACAGGCGCGAGGCGGGGTTGCGCGGTGCATGTTGTTCACTAATGCGCCGGCCAATCTCGAGCAGGCTGTGATATTCAACTCCCGAGGGGCAGGTGGTTTCACAATTCCGACAGGTCAGGCAGTGATCAAGGTGCTGCCGTGTGTGTGTGCCGCTATGAGCCGTCTCGAGTAATTGTTTAATGAGATAGATGCGGCCGCGTGGACCCTCAAGTTCGTCACCGAGTAACTGGTAGGTGGGGCAGGTAGCATTACAAAAGCCACAGTGCACACAGCTACGCAATATTTGATCGGCGCGCTGGCCATCCGGGGTATCTTTAATACTTTTATGTAGCGTCGTTTGCATATTACCACTCCGCTACCATGCGCTGGGGATTGAAGATGCCATGTGGGTCAAAGGATTGTTTGAGCTGGTGGTGGATGGCGGCAAGTCCCGGGCTGAGTGGGTGAAATACCTCAGAGACATGTCCGTCATGGCGGAACAGGGTGGCGTGGCCTTCATGCGCCTCGCATAAGCTGCGGATGACATCGGCGCTGGCATCTGTCTTTAGCCAACGCTGTGCACCGCCCCAGTCGATAAAGGCCTCGCCATCAAGTTTCAGACAGGGGGTAGCGGGCGCCAGTGACAAGCGCCAGAGCGGCGAGGCATCGACAAAAAACGCATGTGTGTGATCGCGCAGCGAGGACCAGAAGCTATCGGCCTGCACCAGTTCATCACCGGCGATCTCGGCGCTGCCACTGAGAACCGCTGACTCGGCACCCGACAGGCGCAGATAAAGCCGGCGGTCATAATGTGCCGCGGCAGACACCGGGATATCACGGGCCGAGAAGTGGTCGATGAGTTTAAGCGCCTCTTCCTGGTTGCATTCGCGACTCAGGCTGATTTCATGTTCGGGTTTGGGTAAGACCTTCAGCGAGATATCCAGTAATACGCCGAGTGTCCCGAGGGCACCACACATCAGGCGTGAGACATCGTAGCCGGCAACGTTTTTCATTACCTGACCACCAAAGCTCAGGACCTCGCCCTTACCATTGATGCACTTGATGCCGAGGACGAAGTCGCGCAATGAACCGCTATACGGACGGCGTGGACCGGACAGGCCGGTGGCCACAGCACCGCCGAGGGTGCCGCTGTTCGTAAACAAGGGCGGTTCGAAGGCGAGCATCTGTTTGTGTTCATCCAGTAAGGCGATAATCTCAGACAGTGGTGTGCCGCTCCTGGCGGTAATGACCAGTTCGCTGGGTTCATAACTGATAATGCCGCAGTGCTCGCGTGTGCTGAGGCTCTCCCCATGTGCGTGCCGACCATAGAACTGCTTGCTGCCCAGGCCGCTGATGGCAACTGGGCTGGAGCGTTCAATGGCGATGCGGATACGTTCCTGCAGTGGTGTGGTTTGATCGTTATTCATAAGGTTGTTATCAGCGTCTGAACTCGCGGGGCCTGATTATGCCACACTGCCTGAGATGAGACGATAAACTGAAAAATGGCATGCATGACCTATTCTGTGGGTAACTATTCATGGTGTCTCGAGGCGAAGCGAACTAAAGAGTTGCCGGGCCTTCATGGCGGGCGCATAACTGGCATCTATGATTGCCTCTTCGATCTCCAGGTCTTCCCGGGGCAGACTGATGTGGGTCCATAAAAAACTGACTCTGTCACCCTGATCGGCGAGATAAAAAATATGGTAGCGCGGGCCACTGCCGGTATCGGCAAATTGTTTGTAAATGGCGTAGCCCACCGGTTGTCCGGCCTGGCTGAACTCCTGACGGAGGATCTCGCTGATGGGTGCCTGCCAGGCGCGGTTGATCAGGCGGCGATACCAGTCAAAGGCCTTGTCCGTGGCCTGGGTAAAGGCGGTATGTTTGTCATCTGCGGGTGGCACCCGGGATACCTCAAGCCGGTAATAGGTGGCGTCCGTGGCGGAGTGGATAGTAACGACCTGTTTGTCGGGGAAGAGGGCATCATCAATGGCCGCCTTGATATTTTGTTTGTCACCCTCAATGGGCAGGGTAAAACTGAAACTGCGGTCACGGGCGATATAGTGGTTATCTTCGATACTGCCGACCAGACCCTTTTCCTCGGCGGCCTGCAGGCACAGGGCTGGCAACAGACCAAGGCTAATGACAATAACAAGGCGGAGAACCTGTTTACTGATCGCGAGGGACATCAGAAGCGTTCAAGTTCCGGGAAGGCAAGTTTGCCATCATGGACGTGCATGGCACCAAACTCGGCACAGCGATGCAAGGTCGGCACGGCCTTGCCGGGGTTGAGCAAACCCGCTGGGTCGAAGGCCCGTTTTATGGCATGCAATTGTTCGAGTTCGGCCGCCGAGAACTGTGTACACATTTGATCGAGTTTTTCGATGCCAACACCGTGTTCACCGGTAATCGTGCCACCGACGGCGACACACAGCTCGAGAATCTTGCCACCAAATTCCTCGGTGCGTTCGAGCTCGCCAGGTTTGTTGGCATCATAGAGGATTAGGGGGTGCAGGTTGCCGTCACCGGCATGGAAGACATTCGCTACACGCAGGTCATATTCACGCGACATATCGGCAATGCTTTTCAAAACCTCGGGCAGACGTTTGCGTGGAATGGTGCCATCCATACAGTAGTAATCGGGTGATATCCTGCCGACGGCAGGGAAGGCGACCTTGCGGCCCTTCCAGAGCGCGGCGCGTTCCTGTTCATCTTTTGCGGTGCGGACCTCAGTAGCGCCGCTCTGTTTGAGGATCTTGCGCACGATCAGCACATGCTCGGAGACCTCTTCGTCGGTGCCGTCCAGTTCACACAACAGAATGGCCACGGCATCTACCGGGTAACCGGCGTGGACAAAATCCTCGGCGGCCTGGATGGCGAGTTTGTCCATCATCTCAAGCCCGGCCGGGATGATACCTGCGGCAATGATGTCGGCGACGGCGGCACCGGCCTTTTCAATATCATCATAGGCGGCAAGCATGACCTGTACACGCTGTGGCCGGGGTAGCAACTTGACGGTGACCTCGATGATGACACCGAGCAGACCTTCGGAACCATGTATTAGCGCCAGCAGGTCAAAGCCGGGTCCATCCAGTGCCTTGCTACCTACGGTGTGCAGTTCGCCATCCATGGTCAGGAACTTGATTTGCAGGACGTTGTGGACAGTCAGACCATATTTCAGGCAGTGCACGCCACCCGAGTTTTCCGCAACGTTACCGCCAATCGTGCAGGCGATTTGTGACGAGGGGTCGGGGGCATAATAAAGGCCAAAATTATCCACGGCCTCACTAATGGCAAGATTGCGTACGCCGGGCTCCACGCGGGCACAACGATTGTGCGGGTCAATGTCGAGGATACGGTTGAACTTGGCGAGGCTGAGCAGAACGCCGCGTTCATGCGGCAGGGCACCACCGGACAGACCGGTGCCGGCACCCCGCACGACGACCGGCGTGTCGAGACGCTGACAAATGCGCAGCACATGTTGCACCTCGTCGACAGTCTCCGGCAAGACCACGACAAAAGGTGTGGCGCGATAGGCGGAAAGCCCGTCACACTCGTAGGGTTTCAGGTCTTCCTCTGCACTGAGGATGGAGCCCGCTGGCAGGGTGGCGGCGAGCGCACTGACCAGCGCCTGTCGTTCGCCGCGGTAGGCCTTGTCATTTGTGGTCATTTGCATGGGCTCAAGAATAAAACAAACTGCGCAAGTCTACCAATACCATTAGTCGTCCTGCCGCTCTGCATCACGAACAATATCAAACATGGGTGCCAGGCTGTCGGGGTTAAATGAGATGGAACTGATGCCTTTCCCCACTAACCAGTGTGTGATCTCCGGGTAGTCAGACGGGGCCTGGCCGCAAATACCGATATATTTATCGGCGCGTTTACAGGCCGTGATCGCCATCTCCATGAGCTTGAGGACAGCCGGGTTTCGCTCGTCAAAGTCCTTGACCAGCGAGGAGTCACGGTCAACGCCGAGGGTCAGCTGGGTCAGGTCGTTTGAACCGATGGAAAAGCCATCGAAGAGTTCAAGAAATTCATCGGCGAGCAGGGCGTTGGCAGGCAGTTCACACATCAGATAGACGCGCAGCCCCTGGTCACCGCGTTTAAGGCCGAATTCTTCCATGATCGTCAGCACCTCGCGGGCTTCATCGATGGTGCGCACAAACGGTATCATCACGGCCACGTTGTCCAGGCCCATGGTCTGGCGGACATAGACAAGTGCCTCGCACTCCATTCGAAAACATTCGGTAAAGTCCTGTGAGGGATAACGCGAGGCACCACGAAAACCGAGCATGGGGTTTTCTTCCAGTGGCTCAAAATACTGGCCGCCAACCAGGGCGGCATATTCATTCGATTTAAAGTCACTCAGGCGCACAATCACCGGGCGGGGTGAAAAGGCGGCAGCAATGCTGCCGATGCCTTCGGCGAGGCGCTGGATATAAAACTCCCGTGGTGAGGCAAAGGCGCGACAACGTTGCTCGACATCGCGGCGCACCCCGGCATCCAGCATATCCATTTCCAGCAGGGCGCGCGGGTGGACACCGATATAATGGTTAATAATAAATTCCAGCCGGGCCAGGCCGACACCGTCGCTGGGTAATTGCGACAGGCTATAGGCCTGTTGCGGGTCACCGACATTGAGCATAAGTTTGGTTCGTGGCCGTTCGCCGGTGAAGGGTTCTATCGTCGTTGTGTGCCAGGCGAGTTTACTGGCAAAGATGAAACCTTCATCCCCTTCACTACAGGCAACCGTTACAGCCTGGCCACTATATAAGGTAGTCGTTGCGTTACCGCAGCCGACCACGGCAGGTATGCCAAGCTCCCGAGCAATGATTGCCGCATGGCAGGTGCGTCCGCCGCGATTGGTAACGATCGCCGAGGCGATTTTCATAATGGGTTCCCAGTCGGGGTCGGTGATATCGGTAACCAGGATCTCGCCTTGCTGCAGACTGCGCATCTCACTGGCATTCTGGATGACTCGCACCTTGCCGCTGGCAATACGGCGGCCGACACTCTTGCCCGTACACAGAATTTCAGCACGTTCATCGAGCACAAACTGTTCGTAATGCCCTGGCTCACTGATGGCATGAATGGTCTCCGGGCGTGCCTGCAGTATATAGAGTAGACCGTCCTTGCCATCACGCGCCCATTCTATATCCATAGGCCGGGCTTCACTGGCCTTGTTCGAATAGTGTTGTTCGATAATGACCGCCTGGCGGGCGAGGCTGAGTATTTCATCGTCACTGAGTACAAAACGGTTTTGTTCTGCCTCAGGGACCGCCTCGTTACGTGTGCCGCTTTTGTCATACACCATGCGTAAGGCCTTGTCTCCGAGGTCGCGCTTGAGGATGGGGCGATGCACATTATCGAGGTTGGGTTTGAAAACATGATACTCATCGGGGTTGACGGTACCTTGGACAACATTTTCACCCAGCCCGTAGGCCGCGTTGATTAAGACCACATCACGAAAACCACTTTCCGTATCCAGAGTAAACATGACGCCGGAGGCACCGAGGTCGGCACGGACCATCTTTTGCACGCCGATCGAGAGGGCGACCTTCATATGCTCAAAGCCCTTATCTACCCGGTAGGCAATCGCCCGGTCATTAAACAGCGAGGCAAAGACCTGCAGGCAGGTTTTTAATACGGTCTGCTCGCCGACGATGTTCAGGTAGGTATTCTGTTGCCCGGCAAAGGAGGCGCCAGGCAGGTCTTCGGCCGTAGCGGATGAACGCATGGCCACATCCGGACTGGCACCATAGACACCGGCAAGGTCGGCATAGGCCTGACGCATTTCACTGGCGAGGTCGGCGGGTAACTCCGCCCCCAGGATCCAGTCACGAATCTGCTTGCCGGTTTTTGCCAGTGCCGTGACGTTACGCACATCGAGCTCAGCGAGGGCATTAGTGATTGGCTGGCGTAACTGATTGTGATCGAGAAAATACCAGTAGGCCTCGGCCGTGGTGGCAAAACCATCAGGCACCCGTAAACCCAATGCGGCGAGTTCGCTGATCATCTCGCCAAGGGAGGCATTTTTGCCGCCGACCAGCTCAATATCATGGATACCGAGAGTATTAAATGTCCGCACGTACTGCATGGCTATAGACCTTTTTATGCTTATGCTGGAAATTCGTTGGTGTATGCGACAAACTACGCCGCAATTTATCTACATGCTAAGAGGCAATCATATGGGTAGCAAGTCTTTTCATCCACCTGTGCGTACCTTGATGGGTCCGGGCCCGTCTGATGTGAATCCGCGCATCCTTGAGGCGATGTCTCGCCCCACCATCGGTCATCTGGACCCGGCCTTTGTGGCCATGATGGATGAAATGAAAGGTCTGTTGCAGTATGCCTTTCAGACCAAGAATGCATTGACCATGCCGGTATCGGCACCGGGTTCTGCCGGCATGGAAACCTGTTTCGTTAATCTGGTAGAACCGGGTGATAAGGTTGTGATTTGTCGTAATGGCGTGTTTGGCATGCGTATGACCGAAAATGTCGAACGCTGCGGCGGGGTAGCCGTATTTGTTGATGATGAGTGGGGCCAGCCGGTTGACCCGGTGAAACTCGAGGCCACCCTGCAGGCCAACCCGGATGCGAAGATTGTCGCCTTCGTACACGCTGAGACCTCGACCGGCGCCCAGTCTGATGCTAAGACCCTGGTCGAGATCGCCCACAAACATGCCTGCCTGACCATTGTGGATGCCGTGACCTCACTCGGTGGTACACCGCTGAAGGTCGATGAGTGGGGCATTGATGCGATTTACTCCGGCACACAAAAATGCCTGTCCTGCACACCCGGCCTGTCGCCGATCAGTTTCAATGAAGCCGCCCTGGAGAAGGTCAAGAATCGCAAGACCAAGGTACAAAGCTGGTTCCTCGACCTGAATCTGGTTATGGGTTACTGGGGTAGCGGGGCCAAACGTGCCTATCACCATACCGCACCGATCAATGCCCTCTATGGCCTGCATGAAGCACTCGTGATCCTGGAAGAAGAGGGCCTGGAAAACTCCTGGGCGCGTCATGCCCGGCATCATGCTGCACTGCGTGCCGGCTTTGAGGCCATGGGACTGCAGTTTATTGTAGATGAGGCACACCGCCTGCCACAGCTGAATTCGGTAACCATCCCGGAGGGTATCGATGAGGCCAGCGTACGCAGTCGCCTGCTGAATGAATATAACCTGGAGATCGGTGCCGGACTGGGTGCCCTGGCCGGTAAGGTCTGGCGTGTTGGCCTGATGGGTTTTGCCGCCAACCAGACCAACGTGTTGTTCTGCCTGCAGTCACTCGACGCGGTGTTGACGGATATGGGCGCAGCGATTAACAGCGGTGCCGGCGTCAAGGCCGCGCAACAGGCCTACAGCAAGTCTTAATTATTTTTACACTATAGTATATTGTGGCAGTGGTCGGCTGGCTCTTCTGAACCGGCCGACGCGGTTGGTCTGTCAGCCTTTTTAAAGTGACGCCATTTGTATAATGATCGCGCGAGCTGACGCGTGTGAGATGATCAGATTGTTAGGATAGCCTGCTGGTCTGGTTTTACAGGCGTGAGTCCAATTATTCTACAGTTAGCATAATAACTTTCTTAGTTCCTGTATTTCGTCACTGGCCTCGTCGAGAATTGTACGGATCTCTTCAAGTTCCATGTATTCCATGCCTATCTTCCTGAATGCCGGTATTTCTTCCCTTGCGGGTGAGGGCTCATCCTCCTGTCGGGTTAAATCGTCACACCAGTGAGCAATTGTAACGACATCGCAATAATCGAGTGGGGTGTCGCTGAAACGTGTCCATTGCTCGGCTTCCTCGGCCACTTCAATCAGGTCATTGTCAAACCCCCATTTCGACAGGATCAAACCACCAATAATGCCACGAAGTTTATTCACTATCTCATCGACTTCTTCCTTATTGATGGGGTAGTCGAGTTTTTCTAAGTGCGCGAGAATAGGGATGGTGCCGATATCATGCACAATTCCGGCCAGCAAGGCATAGTTTGGGTCAAGACCTGTTCTGGTTTTGGCGAGGTAATAACTTGTCATGGCGATATGGAGACTATGGTCGTAGAGTTTCTTGAGTTCTTTGTGAATGGTTGAGCCCGTATTGGAGAAGATATTTGCAACAGCATGCGTAGTGGCCAGTTGCTGTGTGGCGGAAAATCCCAGTCTACTTATGGCATCAAAAACTGAGCGTACAGGTGCGGAGTCGAAAAAACATGCGCTGTTTGCCATATTGATCATTTTTGCGGTAAGGGCCAGATCAGTTTCAATGATGCGAGCCACTTCGGTAATCGATACCTCGTCGGCTGTAATAGCCTGCCGTACCTTGATAGCGATCTCAGGCAGTCCAGGAAGAGTAATATTGTTATTTTTATATTCCTCAAGAATCTGGTTGAACAAGCCCTGCTCAGTCTGGGAAACATCAATGTTATCTACATCATAGCCAACTCCTTCATCTTCTTTTTTCAATAGTTCATACAAACTGCAGTCAAAACGTATAATCAGACTATCGTCCATGGCACTGGCCGTAACAGCAAGATTCTCCTTAAATAACGGGCAGTCGCGAGACACCTTGCGTGGCGACATATTAGTCTTGAGATTGGTCTCGATCATCATGCCTTGTAAGGTGTATATCAGCCAGTGTTGCTCATTTACCCCGGCCAGGCGGTCCCCCCGCTTGAGACGCTGGAAACGTGCCTTTTTGAACAGGCGTGCGCGTGCTTTCTGGCTAAGCTGGTTAACCGGGAATAAATCATCCATAAAACTCATGTCGAGATGATGTTCCCAGGCGGTACGGTTGGATGACATGTTAATGCTCCTGTTCCACTGCCAATCTTAAATATGGCAAGGTGGATTGTGGTAATCGGACAGGTTAGTGCTAATGTCCCATGATTGATTACCCATTATGCTGTGGTACTCGCACAGGTTATGACCCGGGTTTTCATGACACTGTATTTCTCTAAGAGTAAGGAGACAGAGGGCTTATCGGCAGCTTGGTGCAGAACTTGAAAAACCTTGTTTTATTAGAGGTTTTTTTGCCCGATGATGCCCGTCGCGGCGGTGTGCCCGCTGCGGGCCTGGATCACTGCCAATACATCTGTCAGTCTGGTCAATTCAGCCAGTGCATGCGGGATGTCCTCTGCCATCTGTAGCGCCTCGTTACTCAGGGCTTGAAAGCGCCTCATGCTGTCCCCATGTCATTGCCAGCCATTATGTGAAAAACAGGAGCCTGACAACAGATGACCGTTGAGACCCACAAAGAAACCCTTGAATTCCAGACAGAAGTGCAGCAACTGCTGCGCCTTATGATCCACTCGCTGTACTCGAATAAAGAGATATTCCTGCGTGAACTGATTTCGAATGCCTCGGATGCCTGCGACAAGCTGCGTTTTGAGGCCCTCGCCGATGATGCCCTGTTTGAAGGCGATAGTGCGCTGGGTGTGAGCGTTTCCTTTGATAAGGAGGCGAAGACCCTGACCATCGCCGATAACGGCATCGGTATGTCGCGCGAGGAGGTTATCGATAATATCGGTACCATCGCCAAGTCTGGCACCAAGCAGTTTTTTGAATCCCTGACCGGTGACCAGGCCAGTGACGCTAATCTCATTGGCCAGTTCGGTGTCGGTTTCTATTCGGCCTTTATCGTTGCCGACAAGGTCACACTCGAAACCCGTCGTGCCGGTACCGGTAGTGAGCACGGGGTACGCTGGGAGTCGGCCGGTGAGGGCGATTTCTCGCTGGAGACGATTGAGCGTGACAAGCACGGCACCACGGTCATCCTGCACCTGCGCGATGATGAAGATGAATTCCTCGATGGCTTCCGCCTGCGCAATATCATTCGTAAATACTCCGATCATATCAGTCTGCCGATCAGCATGCCGGCGGAGGGAGAAGACAAGGCCGGTGAACTGGAGACAGTGAACAGCGCCTCGGCACTCTGGGCGCGTAGTAAATCCGAGATCAGCGACGAGGAATATAACGAGTTTTACAAACACGTTGCCCATGACTTCCAGGACCCGTTGTGCCATTTGCATAACCGTGTCGAGGGCAAACTCGAATACACCTCACTCTTGTATGTCCCCTCGAAGGCGCCGTTTGACCTATGGGATCGCGACAGCCGTCACGGCATCAAGCTGTATGTGCGCCGCGTCTTTATCATGGACGATGCCGAGCAGCTTATGCCACAGTACCTGCGTTTTGTGCGTGGAGTGATCGACTCCGCGGACCTGCCGCTGAACGTCTCGCGTGAAATCCTGCAGCACAACAAGACCATTGACAGCATGCGCGCCGGTTCGGTGAAAAAGGTCCTTGGCATGCTGGAAGCCATGGCCAAAAATGATGCAGAAAAATACGCCGGTTTCTGGGGCGAGTTTGGCCGTGTCATGAAGGAAGGCCCGGGCGAAGACTTTGCCAACCGCGAACAGATTGCCAAGTTGTTGCGCTTTGCCTCGACTCACAGCAATACCGAAACCCAGGATGTCTCACTGGATGACTACATTGCCCGTATGCAGGAAGGGCAGGACAAGATCTACTACATTACCGCCGACAGTTTCAATGCGGCAAAGAACAGCCCGCACCTCGAAATCTTCCGTAAGAAGGGTATTGAAGTCCTGCTCCTCGCCGAGCGCGTAGATGAATGGCTGGTCTCTTCACTGACCGAGTACGATGGCAAGATGCTGCAATCTGTGGCTAAGGGTGACCTTGACCTCGGTGCGCTCGAAGACCAGGAAGAGAAGGCCCAGCAGGAAAGCATCGAAAAGGAAAATGCCGACTTTATCGCGCGCATCAAGGCTAGCCTCGGCGAGGAGGTGAAAGACGTACGCGTTACCCATCGCCTCACGGATTCGCCGGCCTGTCTGGTCTCGGATGCGAATGACATAAGCGGTAATCTTGAGCGTATCCTTAAGTCGGCCGGCCAGGATGTGCCGGACCTGAAACCCATCCTCGAGGTGAACCCGGGGCATGCCCTGATCAGTATGTTAAAGGAACAGACCGACGAGGCCCGTTTCAACGACTGGGTGCAGATCCTCTTCGATCAGGCCCTGCTCACCGAGGGTGGCCAGCTCGAAGACCCGGCCGCTTTCGTCCAGCGCCTGAACGCCATGTTACTGACCCTGGCCGAGAAATAAACCTCACGACCGGCCCGGCTAAAGTCGGGCCGGCCTCTGCCGATACCTTTCATATATAAGGTTATGTTGAGGGTATGCGGCATGTCTATTCATCCCATTTCTGCTGTCTGGCTGGTAGTGTTTGGCCTGTTGTCGCTGCCGGTGGCTGCCATGGAGTCAGATGTGGTTGAGGATAATGAGCCACAGGCCGAGAGGATTAATCTTGAGGAATTCCCGCCGTATGTGCTTACGCAGAAATTCTTTGACAGCCTCTATCGCAAGGCCGAGGCTGCCCAGCCTGGCCCGGATGACTATGAAAAGGACTGCATGGTGCTGGATGACGAAGTCAGCATGCTCATGCCATTGACCTATCGCTATGTGCCGGGTTTTTACAGTGATCCTAAAAATGCCTTTGCCATCTGGATGGGGACGCTCGGTGTGCTGTCGGTGACCGATGTCGAGGTACTGGATGTGCCACTTTGGTATGGCTATCTAGGTTTCTCCGGTTATAAACGCCACGCCGAAGAAGTGCGTATTCGTAAGGCGAATCTGCGTATTGGGGCCCTGCGCCGGGTCAAGGCACGTAAGCGTTGTTTTGAGTCATTTTAAGACGCAGAGGATGCAGAGGTCATTACGGAAATTGATCGTTATATTTATTGATTTTCTCCGCATTCATTGCGCCCGCGCGTCTCTGCGCCGGGCTTATATTCATTAATCTATTTCCTCTCTATTCAGGTTTTAAGTCACTTCCGCCTCGGGCATACTGCCTGTATGTCGACTAATCCAGACAGCATGCGCCTTGATAAGTGGTTATGGGCGGCGCGCTTTTATAAAACCCGCCCCAATGCCACCGAGGCGGTGAATGGTGGCAAGGTACATTTCAATGGCCAACGCACCAAGCCCTCGCGTGCCGTGCAGTGCGGTGATGAATTGTCTATCCAGCGTGGCCCCTATCAATATACGGTGATCGTACATGCCCTGTGTAAACAACGTGGCCCGGCCACGCTCGCGCAAAGCCTCTATGAAGAGACCGCCGAGAGCCTCGCCGCCCGGGAAAAACTCGCCGCACAGCGCCAGGCCCAGGCGGTGCAGACCGCGGCCCCGCATACGCGCCCGGACAAGCGCTCACGGCGCCATATCATCCGCTTTACCCGCCGTGAAAAATAGTTAATCCCTCATGCTTTATGCGGTCTAGTCAAAGCTGACTGCGGGATCCCTGATTAATCTGGTAAACTTCCGCTTTTGCTAATACAAGCATGCGGAGGTTTCATGCGCCCGGCCCAGCTTTTAGCCGTACTGGACAGAGAATTCACAAGTACCCGCGAGGGGCACCACACACCCGTCATGCTGTGGGGTCCGCCCGGGGTAGGGAAATCGCAGATGATCGCGCAGATCGCCGCGCAGCGGCAGGTGCCGGTCATTGATATTCGTCTCTCGCAGATGGAGCCGACCGACCTGCGCGGCATCCCGTTCCGCAGCGGTGATACGGTGGAGTGGGCGATCCCGGCCTTGTTGCCGGATGCCGCGCGACATGGTGAAAGTGGCATCCTCTTCCTTGATGAGATCACCTCGGCGGCACCGACGGTCTCGGCGGCCGCCTACCAGCTGATCCTTGACCGACGCCTTGGCGAATACAAGGTGCCGGATGGCTGGGCGATCTTTGCCGCCGGTAACCGCCAGGGTGACCGTGGCGTCACCTATACCATGCCGGCACCGCTGGCGAACCGCTTTTCGCACTTCGAAGTCGATACCCACCTCGATGACTGGGTCGCCTGGGCCTATGCGAATGGTATCGATGAACGCGTCATAGCCTTTTTGCGTTTCCGCCCCGAGCTGCTGTTTGATTTTGACCCGGCGCATAACCCGGTCGCCTTCCCGTCGCCGCGTTCCTGGGAGTTTGCCCATCGCGGTCTGCAAAAGTTCGGTGACAACCCGGAACTGTTACTCGGTGCCTTGCAGGCCTGTGTCGGTCCGGCCGCGGGTATCGAATTAAAGGCCTTTGTCGATAACCTCGACAACATGCCCGACATCGATGCGATCATGCGCGGTGAAGACGTTAACGTACCGAAGGAGATCGACCTGCAATATGCCGTGGCCGCCGCGCTCGTCGGTCGTGCCATCCGCGCCAAGGGCGAGGGCAATAGCCAGGAGGTCTGGGGACATATTCTCGATTATGCACGCAACTTCCCGCAACGCGAGATGGGCGTCATGCTGGTCTCTGACATGCATCGAGCCGTCGGTGAAGAGATGTTCAGCGTGCCACAGTTTGCCGACTGGGCGAAGGCCATCGCCGATGTCATGCTCTACAATAGCAACTAGAATATTATGTCTTACCGCCAAGTACGCAAAGTTACGCGAAGTTAATGAGAAGATATGGCATTCCTTTGCGTTACTTAGCGACCTTCGCGGTTAAATATCATTATGTCTAATGATGTCGAAACAAAACTTGCCGCTGCACGCACTCGGTTAATCCTTGATAAACCGTTTCTTGGCGCGCTGGTGTTGCGTCTGCCGATGGAGCAGGCCTCGGCCGAGTGGTGCAAGACCACCGCCACCGATGCAAAAACGTTTTACTTCAATCACGATTACATCGATGCACTTTCACTGGACCAAACCCAGTTTGTATTGGCGCATGAAGCGCTGCATTGCGCACTGTCACACTTTGCACGCCGTCAGCATCGCCTCAAGCATCGTTGGGACCTGGCCTGTGACCTGGCCGTCAATCCTTTACTGGTTAACGATGGTCTGAAACCCTGCCCCGATACACTCTATGACCCGCAATACGAAAACATGACCGCCGAGGAGATCTATCCCTCGATTGACGACCTTGATGACCGCGAGACCCATGACCAGCACATCTACGATGAAGATGAGCAACAGCAAGACGATTCAGGCCAGCAGGATCAAAAGGGCCAGGGCGGTGCCGGCGGTGATAAAAAAGACCAGGACCCGCAGCAGGACAGCAGCAGTGGTGGAGGTGACAAGCCACGTGATGAACAAAGTAACAGCCAGGGTAATGCCAACCAGGCCGAGCTTGATGAGAACCTTGGCGGTGCACCGCAGCCGCCACCGTTGAATGAGTCTGAGAAGGAAGCCTTGAGTGTACAGTGGCAGCAACGCCTTGCCGGCGCCGCACAACAGGCCATGCAGTCCGGCAAGATGGGCGAGGCGATGATGCGTCTGGTTGACCACTTGTTACAACCACAACTGCCCTGGCGTATGTTACTGGCGCGTTATATGACGGCCGTTGCCCGGGATGATTACAGTTTCCAGCGGCCGTCACGGCGTGAGGGTGCGGCGATCTTGCCGAGCCTGCGCAGTGCACAACTCGACCTGACCGTGGTCGTGGATACCAGTGGTTCGATTAGTGATACTGAGATCTCGGAGTTTGTTTCCGAGATCGATGCCATTAAAGGCCAGATGCAGGCGCGCATTACCCTGCTGGCCTGTGATGACAAATTAAGCGACAACGCCCCATGGACCTGTGAGGCATGGGAAAGCTTTGAGGTCCCCGATGATATGCAGGGTGGTGGCGCGACGGATTTTCGTCCGGCCTTTGAGTTTGCCCACCAGCAGTCCAAGCAACCGGACCTGTTGATATACTTTACCGATGCCGAGGGCGAGTTCCCTGAACAGGAGGCGGGCTTCCCGGTGATCTGGCTGGTGAAGGGACGTGGCAAGGTGCCCTGGGGGCAGCGTATCCAGCTTAACTAACGAAGGACCTTGCCTGTTCGTAGCGTGCCAACAGGTACTGCCCGGCGGAATCCATGTTGTCGGCAAAACAGATAATGCCATCTTCATGGCCGAGCATAGTGATACAACCACGATCAGGATGTTGAAGGCCCTGGATTGATGCGGCAATGGCCAGGGCCATTGCCGGTGTGCCGTAACCGACCTCGGCGGGGGTACAGGCAAGCCCGAGCCTCTCGTGTTGTTGCCAGATGTCAGGGCTATGCACATGGATAACGGCCATCGTAGCGGGGCTGGCGCTATACACGGCTGCGTGGCTCATGCACTCTGATGAAGGTTTTATCGGACCGTGTGATGAAACCCGGTTGTTAGCGATATCACAGTGTTCGATATGCGCATAGTCTTCGGCCGTAAGCCGGGCGAGCCCACCGGTTTGTGTGCCGCTGATGAGGAACGTGTTATCAGCCAGGCGGTGACTCATGTTGCCGTAGGCAAGACCGCCATAACGTGCGCCGTCCTGGCCGATAAGCCCGTGGGCATGCATGCGCTGATGCCAGGACATGAGGCTGAGCAGCTCAGGGTAATCCACCGCCTGGCTAAAGCGGTGTGATAAATTATATTGAATAACGCCTTCTTGCTCATTCATGGTCATAGGGTATTAGCAACGGATAGAGTCAGTGTAACGTAATGATATAACGTTATGCTGTATGAAATAATAGAAAAGGTGTAAGTGTGCCACTTTCAACAGAAGATAATTTGCGACTCAACGTAATGCTGGCCAGCCAGGTCGATGCTATACGCATCGACGAGGGGCGCATGATCGTTTATGGCCTGTCTGCAACCAACGAGGCAGAGATCAGACTAAACCCGAACTGCAAGGATGAGCAATACATCAGGCAAGTGCGTGAACTGTTGTCCGCACATGTATTGGGCTCGCCAGGTGGTTATCCTGTTTATCTGAAACGCTGGACACGCATGGGACAAATGAAGGATGAAAGCCTGGCGGACCTCCTCAAATTGGGGGAACCCGAGGCCGTTATGGCGGTAGTCTGTGCGCCGGGTTTGACGGATGAACAGGCACGACTGGCCTGGTGGGCTTCGCCCGAGGCCGAGCATGCACGACGTATGCTGGAAAACGAACTCATTGTGAAAGGTTCCATGGGTAAGGAACTGGCAGATTTTCTGGTAGAGTTTTTGCCGTTTGAAGAAGACCCCTATGCAATTGTCCGCAGTGTGCGACTGGTTTTGCAGGCGGACCTGATCGATGACAAGACCCGTAAGTCCTTGTGGGAACGCGGCAGGAAGAAAAATGTTTTCCGCATCGGTTTTCTTGAGGCCTGTGCCGATGATCTTCCGGAAAGTATCCCGGCGCGCAGCGATGCCGAAGGCCTCGCCGAGGCCTTACAGTCGCTTGTGGATGAAGGCAACAGCCTGGCAGAAAGATTGTTGCGTGTTTTATCTTCAGAAGGACAAAGTTTCCTGGATACTGCTGAGACGATCCTGCGCAAGCCTTCTAATCAGGAAGTCGTGTGTGCATTGATGAATGCGCTGGGTAATTACTTCAGTGGGCAACAGCTGCATGGGCAGGGTGAACAGGATATCGAGCGGCTGCTTGCAGAGGCTGAATCGGCCTGTGCAGAGGGGGAGGCCGCCGCGATCATTTCTGCGTTGCCGGCATTACAGGCCGAGGTGGCGGCCATGCAGGTCCTGGCAAGGATTACCGATGAAGTCTGTACACCGGTTTTTGCCCGTACCGATGCCATCGGTACCGTGATGCGAAAGAAACTCGAGCCGGTGACGACGCCCATCTTCCAGCAATTTACGACACTACGCGGTTCAGCTCCCTGAGCCAAGCCTCTGTATCGGCCCACCGGGGGGTTTTTCAAGTCCTCGCTGCAGTTATTTACATATTTCCCCGTTCAAATCATAAGCAGCTGATATTTATATATAAATAAATCAGGTTTGTGTCGTGTGTTCTGTGAACTGCGCACGCCACCGCTACAGAATATGGACTATATTTATTTACACGGACTGGGTGGGCCATAGCGGCTTACCGATACCAGGGAGGTGTCTGCACCAATAGTCATAACAAGGGTAGTCATAACAATGGCGGTGTACGAAGGGATGGGGAGTAATGAACGTGCCCCCGGGCAAGGAAGGGATGATGATCTCAACAACAGTCAGTCAGTTTATAGACCAACAGGGCGTCAAGTACGTGGTACTGCCGCATGCCGAGACCCGGACCCTGGAGGAATGTGCGGAAGCGGTAGGTGCATCCTTTGCAAAGATGTTGCGTGCAGTGGTCATCACCAATGGTATTGGCCACTACATGGTCGTGTTGCCAATTACCCACGTACTCGATTTCAAGGCCCTGCAGCGACAACTGGGTAAGGATTTCAGGGTCGCCCCTTATCGTAACTTTTCGGATTGTTTTGGTTGTTGCGCGCGGGGTTCTGTGCCGCCCTTGGGAACAGCATTTGGTATGCCGATGCTGATTGATATCAGTGTCCGCGATCTCGAAGAGGTATTTTTTGAGCCGGGCAGTCATACCGAGGCCATCAAGATGCGTGGCAGGGATTTTCTTGGTCTCATAGAAGGGGCGGAGTATGGGGCCTTTGCCTACGCGTTAACGCAACTGGCTGAGATGGATGTCAGCACCATTCGCTACGCTTCGCCGAATGATATTAAACGTCGCATTGAAGAGATCTATGAACTCCCGGTGATCCCGGCGATTGCTCACAGGATCCTGCAGCTCAATAGTCAGGCCGATGCCAGTGCCAATGACCTGGCAGAGATTGTACAGATGGACCCGAGCCTGTCAGCACAGACCCTGCGTTATGCCAATTCCCCTGTCTTTGGTTATAAGGGCAGGATTGATACGCTGCAGGAGGCCATTGCCCGCGTTTTGGGTTATGACATGGTTATCAATATGGCACTGGGCATAGCCATTGGTCGAGCCTTCCGTGCGCCGGAGGATGGTCCTCTGGGTATGAATGCCTTTTGGCGACATAGCGTGGCCTGTGCCACCCTGGCACAACGTCTGGCCAGGATGATGCCTGCTGACAAACGTCCGAAGCCGGGTATGGCCTACCTGTGTGGCTTGTTACATAACTTTGGTTTTCTTTTATTGGGCCACCTCTTCCAGCCCGAGTTTTATCTGTTAAACAAACTCGCCGCGGCCAATCCCAAAACTCCGATCAGCGAGCTGGAACGGCGCGTGCTCGGCATGGGGCGTGCGAAGGATGTGATTGAAATGGGTCATGCACAAATGGGTGCGTGGCTGATGGAGGCCTGGAATATGCCGGCTGAGGTTGTTGCTGCAGTGCGCGAACATCATCACGATGATTATAAGGGTGAACATGCGGTGTTCGTCAGGCTGGTTAAACTGGCCAACCACCTGCTCAAACGCATTGACATCGGTGATGAGACGAATAGCCATATCCCTGACAAGCTGCTCACCGAACTGGGTCTGGATGAGGACACAGTGATTGATGACTTCGAAATGCTTGTCGAAGATAAAATGGAAGAAGTTACCGCGATGGCCAAACAAATGGCCGCCTAGCCTGGCCTGTGTCTGCCATCAGGCGCGGATATAGGCCCAGCCCAGTTTCAGGCGCTTGATGATTTGCTCCAGGGCGGCATTGACCCGTTGGGCCTCCGGAATAAGCTCTATCTCTTTGCCTTCTTTCAGGTGTGCATTTTCCATCGCGTGGCCACAGGCATAAAAGGCGACGTTCTGGTGCTCCGTGACAATAGAGCGGATCCGCCCCTGGTAAGGAGAACCCTCGCGTAACATGGCAATGCCTTCAGCATTGGCGACAATCTCAAGGTTAATCGGGCGATGGTGACTTTCCCTCTCCGTCAGTAATTGCTCTGCTGTATTCAGTACCTTTTCAATACTCTCCTCATCTTTGCTGCTGATGTGCAGGAGGATATTTTCATTGTTATCCTTGGTGGGATTGAATTGCGCCAGCGAGCCAAAGCTTGGCGTGTTAGCCGAATCGGATAACTGGGTGTGACCGATCCAGCCGGCGCTAACACTCAATACAAACAGAACGGACGCGGCAATGCCGGCCGAAAACCAGTTTACCCTGGAGGTTTGAGGTGCCGTCTGCTGAATAAGCCTGGGTGGTTCAGCATAGGCCAGTCGCATCATGTCTTTGGTCTGCTGCAGGCAGTTAATGCGTTCGGTCAGTTCGCGATCTTCCTGCATGAGTTTTAAAATACGCGCGAGGGTATTGTTATCCAATTGCCCATCGATAAAGGCATTTAACTGTTCATTTGTAAAAATACTCATTTTACCCTCCGCACATAGTTACACCGTGTGGTCTTGCTCTGCTGGAATTCCTGAAGGTGCTCACGCAATTGTGTACGGGCACGGCTCAGACGACTCATCACTGTGCCAAGTGGAATATCCAGAATATTGGCAACCTCCTGGTAACTGAATGCTGCCAGGTCAACCAGGCTGACTATTTCACGCTGTTCGGGTTTGAGTTTTTCAATGGCGGCGTGGACCTTTTGGGTAATCTGCCGGCGATAAACATCGTCTTCGCCGTCTTCCTCATAAACCAGGTGATGTTCTTGCAACTCGCTGAACTCGCGGCGTCGCCGACACATGTCACACCAGCAATTATGCATGATGCTGAATAGCCAGCTTTTCATGGCACCGTCCTGTTTCAGGCTGTGTGCATTGCGCATGGCCTTTAACGAGGTCTCTTGTGCCAGATCACTGGCCAGTTGTGGGTCATGGCACCAGGAATAGGCGACCCGATAGAGGTCATCCCAATATCCCGCCAGTCTGGTACGAAACTGTGTCGATCGTCCCTGTAAAATACGCATGGTATGCTGCCTGTCTTGGGGCTTGTTATTGTCTATATGACGTGCCTAAATTACAAAGTATTCCATATTTTTTGCTTTATTATCCTGTAGAGGGAAATAAAACCGCACCTGCTGCGTCTAATGTATATAGGGAAGTAAACCGGAGGGTGATAAAAATGAAAAAAGTGCTTGTATATCTGGCGGTTAGCATGCTGCTCTGGCAGGGCGCGGCCATCCAGGCCAAGGAGCGTCTGAGCTCAGTAAAGGAAGACGCCAGGCATATCAAAGAGTGGAACCGTTTTTCCGACTCGCTGTATACGTTACACAAATGGTTGATTTCCAATCACAATATTCGTACCGAGGAATCCAGCGGCGGTTATCGTAAAGGCTATCTGGGCGGACCGGATTTTTACCGTGAGGTAAAGTACTTCGATGCCGACAGCGGGCGCCTGCTTAGCCAGATTCAATGGGAAAAGGAAAACCCTGATTTCATTCATAATATCGAGGTTTATATTTACGACGAAGAGGGCAATATCAAGCTCGATTACCTGGCCGCCTATCTGCCAGCCTTTCGTAACGCGCCGGTGCAGACCCTGATCAACCTGCACGCCTATAACGATAATCTGCATGCCTTCCGGCAATTTGATGCCTCGGGTGAGCGTATCTACGAGCAATGTTCGGGCGATCACCTCTCCGGTGAAGTGGATATTTCGCTCGAGGATTATGAGATGCTTTCACCCTCGAACGCCAATGCCCAACTGTTGGCCAGTGAGACCTATACGGCCTGTTTCGGCACCCTGGCTTCCTCAGTGGGTAGCTACCTTGACCCCTTAAGCAATCTTCCTGATTCGGCAAGCTCAGCCAAGGCGGTGGATGACAATACTTTCGAGTTTGTTGCCGCGCAGGTACTGGCCCTGACCAGGCAGATAGAGGCGCAACCGAAGCAATCAAAACTCTATCTCGAACGCGGCAAGTTAAATGTGCGTATGCTGGAATTTGCCGATGCCGTGGCAGACACCAGCAAGGCCCTGGAACTGGACGCGTCACAGATAGAGGCCTATTTCTGGCGTGGCATGGCGTTGGGCAGGCAACGGCAACTCGACGCGGCGATCAAGGACCTGAGTCTTTATCTGGAGCACCGGCCGAAAGATTCACGCGCCTTTACCAAACGTGGTGTGCGCTATATCTGGAAGGGCGATCTGCAGAGCGCAGAAAAGGATCTCCGTCGGGCCATTGAGCTGGATGCCAATAACGCCGAGGCCCATGATGACCTCGGGGTCATTGTCGCACAGCGGGGCGAGTTGGCCGAGGCGGCACGCCATTTTTCCACCACTGTGAGTGTTGACCCCAGCTATGCCAAGGGACACCAGAACCTGGCCATGACCTATTTCCTGCAAGCGGAGTACATGACGGCCCTGCAGTCGGTCAACCGTAGTCTCGCCCTGGAAACCGATAATCGCAGTTCGTTATTACTGAAAAGCGAGATCCTCGATGCACTCGGCCGTGGTGAAGAGGCCGCAGACTTTAAGGCCCAGGCCGAATATTTGCCCGAGGCCGGCTGGTCGGAGCGCTTCCACGCCGGGCCATAAATCCCTCGCATTGGCCGATTGATTCTCTTGACTGGCATCCTGTTGTGGGCTGTGGGCATAATCATGGGCTCATAAAAACACAACAAACAGATGTCAGTTTAGGGAGGCAAGGCATGCGCATTATTCTTCTGGGTGGCCCCGGCGCCGGTAAGGGCACACAGGCCAACTATATTAAAGACAAGTTCAATATCCCGCAGATTTCAACCGGCGACATGCTGCGTGCCGCCGTCAAGGCGGGCACACCACTCGGGATCGAGGCAAAGAAGGTTATGGATGCCGGTGGTCTGGTATCAGATGAAATCATCCTTGGTCTGGTCAAGGAACGTATCGCCGAGGCAGATTGCAAAAACGGCTTTCTGTTTGATGGCTTTCCGCGCACCATCCCGCAGGCAGACTCCCTGAAAGAAAAGGGCGTGGCTGTCGATGCCGTGGTCGAGATCGATGTCGATGATAGTGAGATCGTCAAACGCATGAGTGGTCGTCGTGCCCACCTTGCATCGGGCCGTACTTATCACGTTATATATAACCCGCCGAAGGTGGAGGGTAAGGATGATCTTACCGGTGAAGCCCTGGTGCAGCGTGATGATGACAAAGAAGAGACCGTGCGCAAGCGCCTCGAGGTGTATCACGAACAAACCGAGCCGCTGATCGCATACTATTCCGGCTGGGCGAACAGTGGCGAAGCCGGTGCGCCAAAGTACGTGAAGGTCAACGGCGTTGGCTCGGTAGAGGAGATTCGCGAAGCGATCTTTGCTGGCCTGGCCTGAATCCACTCGCCAGGCATCGAATAGAAGAAATGGCCGGTTACACCGGCCATTTCTGTTTTCCCACTCCCTCCTGCAAAGGAAACCGACACGCTTCCCTAACTAAGTATAGACCGTCCCAGCACCTGTGCAGGGTGATGTATACTAGGCGGCCAGAAAAAACAGGAACCCGCATGAGTCGATATACCGGAACCGAAGACTTCTCACACGAAATGCCTGATCGCACAGGTATTTTATTGTGTAATTTGGGTACCCCGGAGGCGCCGACACCCTCGGCAGTACGTCGCTATCTGGCGGAATTTCTCAGCGACCCGCGTGTTGTCGAGATACCGCGGTTGCTGTGGAAATTGATCCTGCATACCGTGATCCTCCGGACCCGTCCGCGTCATGTCGCCAAGGCCTATGCCAAGGTCTGGACCGATGCCGGCTCACCCTTGCTGGCCATCAGCCGTCGCCAGCAGGCGGCACTGCAAAAACACCTGGGAGGGCAAGTCACTGTCGCCCTGGGCATGTGTTATGGCAAACCCTCCATAGCCGAGGCACTGAATGAATTACGCCGGGCCGGGGTCAGGCGTCTGCTGATTCTGCCGCTCTATCCGCAGTATTCTGCCACCACCACGGGCGCAGTGTTCGATGCCGTCGTACGTGAACTGGGTCGGTGGCGCTGGTTACCCGAGTTACGCATGATCAATCATTATCATGATGAGCCGGCCTATATCGAGGCCCTGGCCGCGAGCGTACAGGACTACTGGGCCGAACAGGGTCGTAGCAGTCAACGGCTGATGATGTCTTTTCATGGCTTGCCCAAGGCCTCGCTCGAAGCCGGCGACCCGTATTATTGCGAGTGTCAGAAAACCGCGCGCTTGTTAGCGGAAAAACTGGGCCTGGCGGAGACAGAGTGGAAACTGACCTTCCAGTCCCGTTTTGGACCGGCCGAGTGGTTGCAACCCTATACCGATGAAACCCTGCAGACCTGGGCGCAGACCGGTGTCGATTCGGTGGATACGGTTTGTCCCGGCTTTGCCGCGGACTGCCTGGAGACACTGGAGGAAATGGCCATCCAGAATCGTGACTTGTTTCTGCAACATGGCGGCAGGGAATACCGCTATATCCCGGCACTGAATGACTCGGTAGCACACATCGAGGCCCTGGCCGGGCTACTGCAGCGCCACCTGCAGGGTTGGGGCGTGTCGGCCGATGCGACACAACGCCAGAGACGGCAGCAGCGGGCAAGGTCGCTGGGTGCGCAAAAGTAGGCTAAGTTGCTGAAATACTATAACAATATTTATGGGGCGTGATTACAGGTATTATTCTGCTATTATGTGCGCCGCAGTTTTGACCGATTTAAAGGGATCACTATGTCCAAGAAACACCCGATTGTTGCCGTAACCGGTTCATCCGGTGCGGGTACCACCACCGTAAAGCGTGCCTTTGAGCATATTTTCCACCGTGAGGAGATCAACCCGCTGGTGATCGAGGGTGATAGCTATCACCGCTTCGACCGTGCGGCCATGAAAGAACAGATGGCCAAGGAAGATGCGCGGGGTAACAAGTTCTTCAGCCACTTCGGTGAAAATGCCAATCATTTCGACAAGCTGGCCGAGACCTTTGAGTCCTATTCGAAGAGTGGTAAATGCCAGCGTCGTTATTACCTGCATAGTAGTGAAGAGGCTGCTGAGCACAATGCCCGCCTCGGCACAGACCTGAACCCGGGTCAGTTCACCCCCTGGGAAGACATGAAGGGCAAGACCGACCTGTTGTTCTATGAAGGTCTGCATGGTCTGGCGAAGACAGAAAATAACAATGTTGCCCAGCACGTTGACCTGGGTGTCGGTGTGGTGCCGATTGTAAACCTCGAGTGGATCCAGAAGATCTTCCGTGACAACGCCGAGCGTGGTTACGATGCCGAAGTGATCGTCGATACCATCCTGCGTCGTATGCCGGATTACGTTAACTACATTACCCCACAGTTCTCGCTGACGGATGTTAACTTCCAGCGTGTATCAACCGTTGATACGTCTAATCCTTTCATCGCCCGTGACATCCCGACACCGGATGAAAGTTTTATTGTGATCCGTTTCCGCAAGCCTAAGGAATTCGGCGTCGACTTCCCGCACCTGCTGAACATGATCAATGGTTCATTCATGTCACGCCCGAATACGATTGTTGTGCCGGGTGGCAAGATGGGTTTTGCCATGGAGTTAATCCTTGAGCCGAAGATCCAGCGTATGCTGGAGGCCAAGAAGGGCTAATAAGCACTTCGAACCGCAGTATTGTAAAAAAGGCAGCCTACGTGGCTGCCTTTTTTATTACCTGCATAGGCAGAATACTGGCTTCTTATAAATCCTGTCTATTCATATTCTTCGCGCTCTTCGCGAGCTTGCGGTAAATATTATTTAATGCATCAATCCGCAATCATCATTAATTAATGGTGTTCTTAGTGCGTGTTTTGAAAGTTTCTCAAGGCGTGTCTGAGCAGGCACAAAGAACAGGGTAACCGCAGCGGTATCCGGGCACGCCGCCGGTCTGAATCAACGCTCTGTGGCAGCGGCCTGGATACCACGCGATTCATCGATAAGCCGTATGACGAGGATGCCGGCAACAAAAAACACCAGCGTGATCAAAAGGCTTTGTCGATGATTGCCATGGTTGAGCCAGTTCAGCAGGCCATAACTGAGTGGTCCAATGATGGCAGAGAATTTTACACAAAGTCCCCAGAGGCCAAAAAATTCTCCATAGCGACTGACCGGGCTGAACAAACCTATCAGGGCGCGGCTCGCCGATTGCGAGGCACCGAGTGCCAGGCCGATCAGGTTGGCGGCCAGCCAGAACCAGAGCGGGTCATGGCTGAGCCAGGCCTGGATTATCGCCACACACCAGATAAGCAGGGTGATAATCAGTGTTCGCACTGAACCCAGCCGATCTTGAAAATGGCCGAAGGCAAAGGCACCAACTGCGGCGGTGATGTTTACGATGCCAATGAGGAGAATATTTTCCTGGGTCGTAAACTGCATTACCTGTTTGGCATAAACCGCGGCGAGAATAATGACAATATAGATGCCGGCATGAAACAGAACCAGGGCGATCATGAAAAGCCGCAGGTCCGGGTAATGGTGCAAATGTCTGAATGTGTTGCGAAGGTGGGTTATGGTGGTTTGCAATACCCGTTCTTTGCCCTGATGTGACGGTGGTCGCTCAGACAGGTAGTAAAAGGTCGGCAGAGAGGCCAGGGCGAAGACCAGCGCGACGATATACATGCTGTGGGGAATGATCTGTGCCTCGGTCTGTCCCAGTGACTGGGCGTAATGGATGTAGGCCAGACACAGGCCGAGTGTCAGCAGTCCGCCAAAGAAACCCAGCGCCCAGCCATAGCCGGACAAGCGACCAATGTCTTCCTTGGTACTGAGTTCTGGCAGGAAGGCGGCAATCAGGTTTTCACCGCATGCAAACATTACGTAAGAGAGCACGACCAACAGCATGGCCATTTCGACATCACCGGGGCCGGGCAGGGCGAGCAGGCTGGTGAAGAGGATGCAGCCGAAGGTGCTGGCTGCCAACAGGCGTTTGCGAACGCCGTAGAGGTCGGCGATCGCCCCAAGCAGTGGCGCACTGAGCAGGATAATCGCATTGCCAATGGCAATGGTGACAGTCCAGAGCAGGGTGGCCTCGCCACTGCTAAAGCCCCCCTGCATGGCGATGACAGAGACAAACCAGGCATTGTAGATCGTCGTCAGTACCACGGTGGCATAACCAGAGTTGGCAAAGTCATACATTGACCAGGCAATTTTTTCGCGGCGTGTGCTGGGTGAGTGAGTCATTTGTGCGTATGATACCGTCCCTGACGAGGGCGCTTTGGTTTTTATGATGATTGATGGGTATTATGCCGGTTCTCCGGCAGATTGCCATCTTGTTAAATGAAGGTGTGGTACGCGTATGCAGGATTTCGACCTGGAAGGCAGAGACTATATTCAGCTAAACGATCTGCTGAAAATCACGGGGCTGTGTAACAGTGGCGGCCAGGCCAAGCTGCTTATTGATCAGGGACTGGTCAAAGTGGATGCTCAGGTCGAGACACGCAAACGCTGCAAGATACGCAGTGGCCAGGTGGTGGAATTCGCCGGTAAAAAAGTCGAAGTGAAATAGCGCAATGGCAGTCATTATTTTCAAACTCAATGGCGTACCGGATGAAGAGGCTGATGAGGTGCGGGCCTTGTTGACGGAAAAGGGTTTTGAGTTTTATGAGACCTCGGCCGGGCGTTGGGGGATTTCGGTAGCTGCCTTATGGCTTAAAAATAATGCTGACCAGCCTGCGGCACGGGCCTTGATTGAAACCTTTCAGCAGCATCGGCAGACACAAATAAAGGCAGAACATGAGCAACTGCGTGAGCAGGGAAAACTTGAGAACGCCCTGAGCAGGTTGCTGCATAATCCGTTGCAGGTTATTTTTTATATTCTTTTTATATTATTGATTATTTATCTTTCATTAAGTCCGTTTGTTTTTATCGGCAAATGAAGGCGACGGGTGAGGTTTGCTATGTGGCGACGTGTACTGGGTTCAATATTGTTGTGTTGTTTGGCCCTGACCGGTGCAGGCTCAGTCATGGCTGGTGTGAAATCAGTTTATGTTGAGCAGGACTGGTTGGCGAAGAATCTGGGGAATAAGGAAATTGTTGTCGTTGATATGACATCGGAAGATGTCCAGTATCTGCGCTATCACATTCCTGGCGCCGTGCGTCTCTCCTATCAGGATATTGTCACCCGCCGCAAAGACAAGGTCTCGGTAAGGCTGCCGGATACACAACTGGTCAAGGTGCTGGGTGCGATCGGCATACGGCCGGATCAGCATGTGGTGATTTATGATGACATGGCCGGCCTGAATGCCGGCCGCCTGTTCTGGGAACTGGAGCGTATCGGACATCAAAAGGTCTCGGTCCTGCGTGGTGGGCTCGTGCAGTGGGTGCTGGCGGGACGTAAGGTCGATAACCTGCCGGTAAAACCCACTGCTGTTCAGTACCCGCTCGCGGCGGGAGGACGCAATAACGAGGCATCACTGGCGGCGGTGACGGCGGCGAGCGCAGGGGGGCAAGCTGTGTTGCTGGATGTCCGTTCGCAGGAAGAGTACGCCGGTCATCCAAAATATCCGCGCAGTGGCCATGTCCCGGGTGCGAAGTGGGCCTCATGGGAGGATAACGTGGACTTTGGCAACGGTTTTGTACCAAAGCGTTCGGATCTGCTGATGAACAAGCTGCACGCACTCGGTGTGAAGGACAAGGACGCGTCGGTGATCGTCTATTGCCGTTCCGGCCACCGCGCCAGCCAGAGCTATCTGACCTTGCGAGACCTGGGTTTCTCCGCAGTACAGCTCTACGATGGTTCCATGGCCGAATATGCCCGTCAGCCGGGCCTGCCGCTGGTCAAGGGTATGGCCGAGAAATAATGGCTGCCAGTATTCAAGGCTTTTCGGGATTGGACGATACAGTAAGTAGCGGACGGGAGGGTAAAGGTTCCCGTTTGGGGTAATTAGGCTCTTCAAGGGTGATAGATAGCCGTGGATATTAAACCGACAGCATTGGCCTCAGGCATTCAGGGCATCCAGCGTGGCCTGGCGGGGGCGCGTGAAAATGCGCATAGCATCGCCACGGCCCAGCAGGGCAGTGTGGCCGGGCTGGCCGAGCCGCTCATTGGCCTGAAGCAAAACCTGGTCCAGGTCCAGGCCTCGGTCGAGGTCGTCAAAACGGTGGACGAGACCCTTGCCAGCCTGCTGGAAGACTTCTCGCCGCGTTAAATCGGCAGGAACACGGCCGTTGCCAGCCGCTGGATCATGTTCTTAATGTTACGCTGGCTGCTTTCGGCGATGATCACGGCCATGGTGTCCTGCAACGAGATCAATTTCCCAAATAACCTTTCATAACTGAGGTTTTTAACCTCCCCCTCCAGTTCATTACTGACCAGATAGAGTTGTCCATCAGGCTGTTGATAATGGCTGAGCCGCCAGACCGTGATCTCGATATTGCGGGCGGAATTGTAGAGTTTCTGCGGGTCCAGCTCATCGGTGATAAAAAACTCGCGTTTCTCCCCATAAGCGGCCCTGAGCATGGTACGCAGGCCGAACATAAGGGCCAGTACGCGGTCACCCTCATAGTCCTCATCGAAGGCCAGCTGGATACTCGCCGTACCACGTTTGCCGGCCAGATCGGGCTTGGGGGCCTCATCATCAAACACACGGTGGACACAGGTCCTGATGGCCGGTGTACCGCCCTGGCACTGTCCCGGGTTCCGTCGGTAGAGTTTCTCGGTCAAGCGTCTTAGCAGGGCCTCCATGCGCTGTACGTGGATATCGCTGATCGTGTCGATGTCGGTCTTGGCCAGGTAATCCAGATCCTTGCCGGGCTGGCCTGGCGTGGTCTGGCAAGCCGCCTGGCTCAGCAGCAAGAATAAAATACTTAACAAATATTTCATAACATATTGTTTTAAAGTTCTTTTCTTTGACGTCAGCGGAACATCTTAAGACATGACTTGAAGTCTAGTTTAACGTGCGTTGGCGGCTAAAGAAAAGGTCTTGGCTGCCGATCCCTTATGGAGAAGTGAGTACTGTGCCCACCAACATAAGGGTACTGGGCCGGGACACAAATAAGGGAAAGACAACGTCGCATGGCTGAATTGCCAAGAAAACCCGAGGACGTGTACAAGGAAGTCAGTGCCGACCTGGATGCCGTCGTCGTTGAGCATGCCCCCTTGGTCAAGCGCATCGCCTATCACCTCAAGGCCCGGCTACCGGATAGCGTGCAGGTCGATGACTTGATCCAGGCCGGGATGATCGGCCTGATCGAGGCCAGCCAGAAATATGATGAGCAACAAGGGGCGCGTTTCGAGACCTATGCCGGCATTCGTATCCGTGGTTCCATGCTCGATGAATTACGCAAGAATGACTGGGCCCCGAAATCTGTTCACCGCAAGGGCCGTGAGCTGGCCGATGCCATCAAGGTCATCGAGGGGCGCACCGGGCGCGACGCGCGTGATCAGGAAATCGCCACCGAGCTGGGAATCGATCTGGATGAGTATTACCGTATCCTGCAAGAGGGCAATGCCTGTATAGTCAGTATGGAGCAGTACGGCCTTGATAAGGAAGAATTCCTGACCGGACTGGTGGATAATCATTCCAATCCGGAGTTACAGCTCTACCAGGACCGTTTCCGGGACGCCCTGAAAACGGCGATTGCCGGATTACCTGAGCGTGAGCGGATCGTGGTCTCGCTTTATTATGAATCCGAAATGAACCTGCGTGAGATCGGTTCGATCATTGGTGTCACGGAATCGCGTGTTAGCCAGTTACTCAATCAGGCCCATGTCCGTCTCAGTGCCCGCATGATGGAATGGCAAAAACAGAAAAGTCAAGATTGACGCCCCGCCGTAACTAAACGATAGTTGAACACAGGTTTTCAAGACAATTTGTAATACTTATGAGCCATACTATTCAACGCCAGCGTCTGCATGATTTGAATCGCCTCAACGAGGTGAATTACCAGCTTATCATGCGCCTGCTCCCAGACCTGTTGAATATGGCGGATACTGCCGTCTCGAAAGCAAAAAATGCAGATGATCTGCATTTGCAGGTGATCGAACGCAGCCCCTACACCACGGCCCTGTCCCTGACGCATCACTACAGGGCTGGCGCTATTCGTCTTGCCGTCCCCGACCTGTGGTTACGCGTCTACCATGATGTTTGTGTGGCCGAGGCGATTGCCCAGATCGATGGTAATAGCCCGGCGCATGCACGTGCCTACGACTGGCACAGGGGCCTGGATGCCGAGGTTAAACGCCAGCTGAATACCTTTACGGAGAAATGGTTGCGTGACTGCCTGCAGCAGGGACACGTCTTCAAGCACGCCTGATCTCATTCAGTCACTTTATCTTCCTGATAAAGTTTTTTAGTTATCTATATCGTTCAATACATGAATAATAGGGTTTAGTTCTTTAACCCGGGTGCCGTTATAGTTTACAGGCCCGGCTTATTATTTTGACGGGAAATAGCATGTACATCCAAGGAGGTGCAAGCATGAACCGACAACATCCACCCACAGGACATCAGGACTACCCTGATACCAGCCAGCAGCTTCGTGACATCGCATTAGAGACCGATGACATGCCCGGTATTGAAGGCGTGCACCAAGGTGTGATCCTTATGGATGGCTGGGGAAATGAATGGGATGATACCGGAGACTTCGGTGAAATAGATTTTCGCCTTGTCGATGATGAGTAAATAATAGCGTTGTATTACTGGGCGGCCTCGGGAAATTCCAGGGCAGGGTGCCATCTTGCATGTATTAATTGCCAACGCCCATCTATGGGTCTCCAGTTTGTCTGTACCTTAAATAACTGCCCGCGTTCAGGTACCTGATCAGGGCCATCGGCGGTGCCGGCATAAAAGATCACCTTGGCTATATCATCCTTGATTTGAATACGGGTGTCGGCCATGTAGATATAGATAGTCCTGTTGTTATTCAGCTGTCGGCCGACAAATTCTTCAAAGACTCCATAGGTCCCGTGGTACTGGCCTCGATAATCTTTACTAACATGAAACATAAAGGCCTGCGGGTCGTGTTTTTGTATGGCCTCGCGCATGGTCTGCATAGTCGTTTGAATGGCCATCTCATCGGCAGTGTCACTGCAGGCGACCAGGCTGATGCAGGCAAACAACAGCAGGGAAGTGAAGAGTGTTTTTATCATGCGTGTTCCTCGGCAGCGGCCTGCTGTTTTAACTTGCGTTCAATCACCTTAATGTCGACAACCTGACCACGATTAATGCCCTCACAGTATTTTTTCTCGGCCTGCCAGTGTGCCTCGTCATCCATTAATTCAGGCCAGAAGGGATAGGTCCTGCACTGGGTGGGCCGCAGGGCATAGATGCCACAGCGGCCGTGTTTATCGAGAAACGCGCACTGGCCATTATGCATACGTATGCCCCAGCTATCACGTGTCAGATGCTCAACATAACGGCGCCTGAACCAGGCCTCTGAAACCTCAAGATGCTTACGTAATTTCGCGGCCTCGGTCGGCGTCAGTGCAATATAGTGTGTCTCGGCGTTGCCGGTGCAGCACTTGCCGCAGGCGGTGCATTCAAAGTGGATGGGTTTATCCTGGTAAAACATACATTCAGCCTCTACAACAAAGCCAATCATACCTTAATACCCTATCGTCATAACATTCGAGTTGCGGGGAGGCAACGATGGTGATTTAGGCATAAGGGACGGTTTTTTATAAAATAAAGTAAAAACAGTGGTTTATATATCCGGTTATGTGCGGCTATTCACAGTTTTCTGGCTATGGTGCTGGTACTTTTTCACATAAATATTGTTGTATAGCCCCGTGCCCATGTAAGGAATTTGCCCATGATAAATCAACAGCGAGTCTCACCTCGGCGACGCCTGGCCTATGCCGGCATTATTGCCTCTAGCTTTTTCCTCTCTGCCTGTGACCCCATCAGCCTGACAGCGCTGGGTATCGGTGCCTCAACCGGGGTGAACTATGGTCTTAACAGCGTGGCCTATAAAACCTTTACTGCTCCGATCAGCACCGTCAACAAGGCGGCGGTTACTGCATTGAAGACGATGGGCATCAAGATCAAGTCAATCGAAAAAACCAGCGAGGGTCAGGTGATTATTGCTCAGTCCTCTGACCGTGAAATTGAGTTGACGCTGGAGGCGGTGAGCAAAAAGACGACGCGCTTGCGCAGTATCGCTCGTCAAGGGACATTCCTGATGGACCGCGCAACCGCGACGGAGATAATTTTCCAGACGGAAAAGGCGTTAGTGGGTGATCGAAAAGTATATGTGGGTGCATAACTGGAGATAATTATGAAAAATTTATCTATTCATGCAGCGTTCTTGGCAGCAACATTTTCTTTACCTGTTATGGCCGAAACGGAGATGACCTCGACTTCAGATTCTGAAATGACCATGGAGGCCTCAACTGATAGCATGACAGGCGCAGAGTCTTCTACCGTAGTGACCACAAAGTTAAGCAATGATTATCAGCAGTTACTGGGGGAGAACGCTGAGGCCGTTGTCAGTGGTTTGCGTGAAGGGCAAGAGTTTACGATCAGTTCAACAACAACTGTGGATGGCGTGGAAATCACCGAGTCGGCCACGATCACACCGCCAACGGGAAAAATGGGTTTTGGTAATGTTTCCCACAGCCTGGCACTCACCGAGTATCAACTTGGGCAATTGGGCATATCAGACCCCTCCGTCCTGGAACTGGAGGCGGCGCTGTTAGGCGGTACTGTCACACTGAGCAATGGAGAGGTAATCGAATTACAAGGTGTGCTGGCCCTGCGCAGCGAGGGTATGGGCTGGGGTAAGATTGCACAGCAGTATGACACTAAGCTTGGTCACGTGATTAAAGCGGTAAAAACAGGCCAGCCCATTGCGGTATCGGCGACGGATACTACAGCATCCGCAAGCGGTACAATGACGGCGAAAAACCACGGTCATGGAAAATACACAACAACCGTGTCAAAAGGCCATGGTGGCGGGAATGCCTATAAGTACGGTCAGGGTATTACCAGTGCAACAGGCAGTAGTATAGGCGCAGGGCATGTCAATACATCCCACGGTAAGGGTGCTGTGAAGACGTATCAGAATCATGGTGGCAATGGGCATGCCTTTGGCAGTGGTATTGTTAGCGCCAGTGGCGGCAGTATTTCTCCCAATGCGGGCCACGGTGGCGGTAGATCGAATGCAGGAGGGAATGGTAAAGGCAGAGGGAAATAATAATAAAAATTATAGTGCGGTGAAAGGATCCCGTAGCCGCGGCTACGGGATCTTTTTATGTATGCTTTAAATCAGTGAGCGCAGCCTGTTGTTGATGCAGGAACCAGCGGTTGATAACAATATGTCGCGCAAACCATTTGCTTCTTAGCAGTATGCCGGCAAGCAGGCATTTTAGTCGAGAGGGTGAGTGGTTCTTCTGCGGAAGCATTTTATCGCCGAAACGTTGACGCAAGGCCGTTTCGTAACCGGCCAGGTGGGCAGGCGAATAATTACCCTTCGCGTCTATAATCGTCTTCGCGGCCAATAAAGCGGATTCTATGGCAGGGCGAATACCCTCACCACTTTGCTGATAGGCAAGCCCTGCAGAGTCACCGATAAGTAATACCCCATCATCATAAACACGCCGGGGCGCATCATTATAGAGTAAATAGGCGTGACCATTCAATTTTCCGGGAATATTCTCAGGAACGCGGCCAGCCCGTTTCAGTTCATTAATGAAATTATCGACATGCATGGAAAGTTTATTTCGATCCTGGCGGCCAAGTCCGATATTGAGGAAGTTGCCTTTTCGAAAAACCCAGCCATAACCCTTCAGGTCGGGGGTGAAAAATAACTCGGGTGTTTCGGCATCAACCGGACAGCTCTTCGATTGTTGCTCGGTCATTTCGAACTCAACTTCCTGTGCTGTAACCGGCGCCTCTGACGCACCAACATGGGCCCCGAGGTGGCGGGCGACCGGGCAGAAGTGACCACCGGCACCAATAAGTAACGGTGCAGAAAAATGATCATTAATAATCCAAATATTATTATCTCTGCGAATGGATTTGACCGGCTCATTCATGTGGCACTCGACACCACTGCGCTCAAGCAGGTAATGGTCAAATTCGCTGCGGCGTATACCATAACTGACCACATCATCGTATTGTGTATAAACGTCTCTACTACCAATGCGGCTGGTTCGGAATGATCTAATCGGTTGCAAAACCCGTGAGCTGGCGTAGTCATCCAGGTCAATATCAAGTGATTGCATAACCTCAGGGGTCACCCAGCCGGCGCAGACCTTGTTGCGCGGAAACTGACTCTTGTCGAGGAGACTCACCTTCAGTCCATGTTGATGAAGTTGCCGGGCACAACTGGAACCGGCAGGGCCGGCGCCAATAATGATTACATCACTTTTTTCCATTCGGCTTCTTCTTCCTTGCGATAGACGTGATCCCGTGTCCAGGGTACCTGGTTGCTGGTGCCCGGCGCAAAGACAATCTGGTAAAGTTGCATTGTGCCGGTGGAAAATGCCGCCACTGAGCCGGCCAGGTAGAGTCGCCAGGCACGGACAAACTCTTCATCAAACATCTCCGCGACCTGATCGGTATTTTCCTCAAAGCGCTCCAGCCAGTGACGCAGGGTCAGGGCATAGTGCAGGCGTAGATTTTCTACATCCAAAACGGAAAAGTTAACCGGTTCAAAAATATCCATGGCCTCGCGCAGTGTCGGCGGATAGGCGCCGGGGAAAATACGGCGTTGAATCCAGGCATTCATACGCTCCGGCTGGTTGCGGCCAATGCTATGTATGAGGCCGCGACCATCTTCCTTAAGGCAGCGTTTAATGACGGCACCAAGTTCTTCATAATTGTTAACGCCAACATGCTCCAGCATGCCGACCGAGACAAAGGCATCAAACTTACCCTGGATATTGCGATAGTCATCCTCGATAAAGGTCACCAGGTTATCCAGACCCTCTTCCTTGGCACGCTGTCGGGCGTGCAGGATCTGCTGGTGGGAAATATTATAGGCATGCACCTTTACACCATAGTGTTTGGCCAGATGCAGGGCCAGCGAGCCCCAACCACAACCGGCCTCCACCACGGTTTCGCCGGGCTTGAGTAACAGCTTGCGTGCGATGTGGTGCATCTTTTCCTCTTGTGCCTGTTCAAGCGGCTCTTCCGGGCTCGGGTAATAGGCACAGGTATAGAGCATCTTGTTGTCCAGCCACAGGCTGTAAAACTTGTTACCGATATCGTAGTGCTGGTGAATATTTTCCTTCGAGCCCTTCAGGCTATTGTGGCGCGGCCGGGCCTGCCAGTGAATAATGAGTTTTTGCAGCCAGTTACGCTTGCTTCTCGCCATGCCGCGGTAAATGTATTCGAGGAAGGTGACGAGGTCGCCGGTCAACTGGATATCGCCATTGCTGTAGGCGTCACCAAAGTAGAGTTCGGGGTTGATCATGAGACGGAACAGGGCGGCACGTGAACGGATGCGCACATGCGCCACCGGCATCGTATGTTTCGGCATGACCTGGACAGCATTCCAAAGGCTGATGCGTATAGGGGCCTCACCGATCAGGCGGTAGAGGATCTTGAGCAACCATCTGTCGAGCATTGATACCATAGGTAACCTTCCTCATGATAGCCAATCCAACACGGCTGTTGGTCAGCCGTGTCCTTATGCTGCCGCAAAAACAGGTAACAGGTCAATGCCCGACTGGGCGGTTTAATCAGATGTCTTGTTCGGGGAAGCGGTGTTCGCTGACCTGCCACGTGTCGTGACTGGCCTCGAGGAGCAGGCAGGAGGGGCCGCCACGGGTGCGTATGCGGCCGGCGGCACCGGGGTTCATTACCCAGGGGCTCGCCTCAAGGTCGCAGACCATCTTGTGACTGTGGCCATAAACGATGGCACGGGCATGGGGAAAACTTTCACGCAGCTGGTCGTGTTGCGGGTGATCGCCACCATGGCAGTGGCCGTGTACGACGACGATATGTCCGCCGGGGACCTCGAAACTGGCCTCATGGCCGATAGTGTCGAGGGCCGGGTGTTCATCGGCGTGCCAGACCTGCTCGATGTCATTATTACCGCGTACCGCAACGACCTGGCCACTACGTGGGCGCAGTTGTTCGAGGACATTCTGGCCCATGATATCGCCCGCGTGCACGGCGATATCGCAGTCCTCGATGAACGCGGCAATGCGTGGGTCGAGGTGACCATGGGTATCCGAAACAATACCTATACGCATGACAGAGGTTTTATTCATGATGACAGTGTGGCTGACCAGATGGTTTGCAGGCGCGCATAATAGCCGAGATGGGCCGTGGCGTCACGCCTAAAAACGGCCCGATCCGCACCCGCTTTTGCACGGCTTGTGTCTGCCGGGAGATACCGGATAATGGGATCATTCGTGACCCTGGAGTGAGGCGTAAAATGAGTGATTGTCTGTTTTGCAAGATGGCCACGGGCGAGATCAGCCCGGAGATACTTTACGAAGACGCTGAGCTGCTGGCCTTCCGTGATATCAACCCGCATGCGCCGAGCCATTTTCTGGTGATCCCGAAACGCCACATTGCGACCATCAATGACCTGCAGGCCGGCGACGCCGAACTGGTCGGCAAACTCTACCTGGCTGCGGCCAGGGTGGCCGCCGATCTCGGTGTGGCCGAGGCGGGTTATCGCACGGTGATGAACTGCAATGCCGATGCTGGCCAGACCGTGTTTCATATCCACTTACACGTACTCGCCGGACGCCACCTTGCCTGGCCGCCGGGCTGATCGCCCCAGGCAAATAAAAACGGCGTGCCGGTAACCGACACGCCGCTCGCTATCACTGGCCGGTCAGACTCAGGCATACTTGGCCTTGGCTTGTTTGGCGGCCTTGGCATCATCGGGGGAGTAGGCGGCACCTGACCAGAGCATGTCGTAGGCAATTTCCTCGTTACCGTTTTCACACAGTTCCAGCACGTTCTCGAACAGGGGCTGGAAGGTCTCACTGCGGTGTGATTCCTCGTGGTCGGCAAAGGTCTTCCAGAAGGTGATCACGAGGGCCTCTTTGCCCTTCATGTCACTCTCCACGGTCTGGCCCACGGTGCTGCCCTCGTTAGAGATGTCACCGCTGTTCATGCAGACAAAACCACCGACAAAACCGGTCTCAGAGTGGTAAGTCTTGACGTTCTCACACAGTACCGCCACACGTTCCTGCAGGTCATCAATCGTGTATTCCGGCTTCAGCACCACGCGGTTAACGGTGACAACACCATCATGTGGAAAACCATTAATTAAACTCGCCATGCGGCACCTCCAAATTTAGTGAATAAAAATAATTAATCTGCACATAAGTGCATTAGTGGTCTCTAATATAGCGACTTGTGAAGGAATGTCAATACCCTAGTAAATCACTGTGGTACTGCCGCGGGGAGAAACAGGAATATTTTTATAAAACAGCAGGTTAAAGAAGGTTGCGGCGTGGGTAATACGCGGCAAAAACCATGGGTTCAGGTAGACGGGCAAAAAAGGCGCCATGCCGGGCAGTGTCGCAAGGGGCTAGCCAGGCGACGGGCCGGTGGTATACTTTCGCGTCTGACCTTGGCACAGGATACAGGGATGCAGCTCGGGCTCGTATCAACACCGGCATATCGATTGCTTCAGCGGGTTGCTCCCGTTGAGGAAATCGTCGGCCGGCCGTCACCCGCCGATAGCCATCGCCGGCAGGCTGACGATCAGCGGCCACAGCCACTTCGCCTACCCACTACGACGGAATCAGAGAATGCCCGTCGGCACTATGATTACTCGCGCATCGAAGCCGTACCGGGGCGTACGGCACAGGCCTTGCGGGAATACACAGAGATCGCAGATGGACCGGAGCGGGAGCAATTACAGGCGCAACTGGGCCTGGATATGTTTGTCTAGTCAGGCAGGTACTTTTCGAGGACCTGCTTGATGGTGTTGATACTCAGGGGTTTGGGGATGTAATCATCCATGCCGGCCGCCAGGCATTTTTCCTGATCACCGCTCATGGCATTGGCCGTCAGTGCAACAATATAAATATGCTCGGATTTATGCTCGGATTCCGAGGCACGAATACTCCGCGTCGCCTCGTAACCATCCATAACCGGCATCAGGCAGTCCATGAAGATGATTGCATAATCATTCCTCGCCATGGCCTCGAGGACTTCCGCACCATTATGGGCAATATCGGCGTTGTAGCCGAGCTTTGACAGCATGCCGATAACCACCTTCTGGTTTACGGGATTATCTTCTGCTACAAGTATGCGGTTTGCACTCATGGGTTTAATGACGGTTCCGAATGATGGAATATTTTTATCAAGCTCGAATAAAGCTTAACACAGTATTTAGTCGTTACGAATATGCCTATTGTGCACAAGCCCTATAAAAACAATGGCTCACAAAAGATTTTGAGCCACTGTTTCCCGGACTATAAGAGCCTCAGCATGACGAGCCCCTGGCTCAGGCTGCCTGCCTCTTCTTCAGGTATTCCTCGAGCGCATCGGAACCACCAATGTAGTCACCGTTGATGAACACCTGCGGTACCGTCGACTGACCGGATACGGCACGAATCGTCGATTCGCTGAAATCACGGTTCAGCACCAGTTCTTCGAATGTCATACCGGCATCACGCAGCATGCCCTTGGCACGCACACAATACTCGCAACCTTCACGGGTAAAGACGGTGACATCACTCGGCTTGGCGGCATTGGGCGCGATGTAGTCAAGCATTGTATCGGCATCGGAAACCTCAAACGGGTCACCCGGGACATCCGCCTCGATAAACTGTTTTACAATCACACCGTCTTTCACCAGCATGGCATAACGCCATGAGCGTTCACCAAAACCCAGGTCGGTCTTCGGCACCAGCATGCCCATGCCGCGGCTGAAATCACCGTTGCCGTCGGGCAGGAAGGTGATGTTGAAGGCCTTCTGCTCGTTGCGCCATTCATTCATGACAAAGGCATCATTCACAGAGACACAAATTACCTCATCCACGCCATGCTGCTTGAAGACCGGCGCCAGCTGGTTGTAGCGTGGCACATGGGTAGACGAGCAGGTCGGGGTAAAGGCCCCTGGCAGCGAGAAGACAATCACGGTCTTGCCGCGGAAGACCTCATCAGAACTGACCTTGAGCCATTCATGATCCTTACGGGTGCGGAAAGTTACCTGGGGTACCTGCTGGCTTTCGCGATTTTCTAACATCTGCATATCTCCTGTTGCTGGAATACGTTACGGGCCTGCCTCGCAGTACCCGATGGACGAGGGCATTATCAGGCCTGTGCATGTATAGTAGAAATCGTTTATATCTAATATATTAATAGGTTTTACCAATCGATAGGACGGGGTAACACAGAGCCGCGGGGGCAGACGGGCATAAAAAATGGGCGTCTGCAGACGCCCACCGTGGTCATGTATATCCTGAAAGGAGGAGGGATATACATAACCGATTGAAGAAGCATTATTCTTTTTTGATTTAGCTTCTTGCCCCCCTGCATGTATAAAACCTTACAGTAAGTGTTGTAAGCTTAGCCTGCGGTGGCGGCCCTGACTAGTAACCAGAAGGTCTAATCCTTTGGTACTAGTGTATTTGTTCGCGGCAAAGGGTTAAATACATCGCAAGTATTTGAATAAAAATAATATATTGAAAGGATGCAACGATGAAGATACTGCTGGCCGATGACCATGCACTCATACGGGAAGGTTTTGAGCGCACCTTGTCGCAACTGGATCAAGCCATCGAGTTTGTGCACGCCGATGACAGGGCGAGTGTCCTGTCGCAACTGGCCATACATGCGGATACCGACGTCATCCTGCTCGACTTGTTTATGCCGGGGGTGAAGGGTTTTGATTTACTCAGCGAGATCTGTAACCGCTATACAAGCATACCGGTGATCGTGATCTCCGGTACCGAAGACCCGCGTTACATGCGCAAGGCTATCGATAAGGGGGCATCCGGTTATATCCCGAAATCCGCGAGTACCGACATCATGATGAGCGCCATTCAACTGGTGCGTAACGGCGGTGTGTATATCCCCGCAGACATGCTGCAAACGAAGTCGGCAGCGAACCCGCGGCAAATCCATAGCCCCAGCCAGACACGGGCGAATGAAATCCGTGAGGCAGCAAGCAAACTGACGGCTCGCCAGCAAGAGGTGCTAGCACTGATGGGGCGTGGCATGTCGAATAAAGAAATCGCCCGTGCCCTTGAAGTTTCTGATCACACCATCAAGATTCATGTGGCAGCAGTGTTGCGTTTATTCAATGCGGCAAACAGAACAGAGGCCGTTGTGATGGCGCAAAATTCCGGGATCATCGACGTTTAAACCCAAACCACAGGAGAGTGAGTAATACCTGCATTGATTTCATAGCTCATCCGTTCTCGTGAAATAAAAACATATTTGATCGAATAAACACCCCCGGAACGTGTCTGACATATCGATGATGACAAGCTATTTATGATTGCAGAAACTGCAAAACATTTCGTATTACTGTTATTGCTGATGCTTATCAGCAGTATGGCCGCGCCTGTGTGGTCGGCGGAGGGAGCGCATACGGTTGCCCTGGTGATTGATGAAGAATCACGCATTCATGACAAGGCCGTTGCCGGTATCAAACAGACCATAGAAGACAGTGGCAAGGCAAACATCATCTTCAGGACCATCAACATAAAAGACCCGCATAGCAGCGAGGCGCTGCATGCCAAAGATATTGACTATGCCATTGTGGTAGGGGTCAAGCCATCGCTGTTTGCCATGAAGCATAAACCAGACTACCCGGTGCTTTATACCCTGATCCCGGAAAGCACCTATCAGGAGATCATTCATCACCGCATCCCGGCGAGTGCACTATCGCCTGAAAATGACTACGTCATTTACCTCGGCCAGCCTGCCGCCCGTCAGCTGGCGCTTTCGCAAATCATTATGGGCCGTAAAAGTCGCGTGGGCATGGTGGTGGGTGCCGAGGCGACGGGTGAAGTTCAAGCCATACAGGCCGAGGCAAAAGCCATGCAGCTGGAGCTTGTCGTCAGGCAGGCGGGTAATGGAGAAAATACGATTGATGATATGAAACAGGCGCTGAAGGGGGCCGATGTTTACCTGGCGCTTTACGATACCAATATTCTCAATCGGCATAATGCAAAATGGTTGCTGTATATGGCCTATAGAATGAACAAGCCGGTCATCGGCTTTTCATCGAGTTATACCCGCGCGGGCGCGATAGCCTCCATTTTCTCCACCCCGGAACAGATAGGCAGGCAAAGTGGCGAATGGCTATTAACCATGCTGGCGAACGGCACGGTTAAGCATATTCAGTATCCGAAATACTTCACAGTCAGCACCAACCCGAACATACAACGCCTTTTACGGCTGGAGAGACTCCCCGGCGATAAAATTGAAGACATGATTCGTAACAAAGAGGAGGTCTTGAGCCATGCTGGGAATCAATAATTGGGGTATTAACGCCCGCGTTATTTTCCTGGCCATGGCGCCGGTGTTACTGGTGACCTTCGTGCTGGCATCGTATATCAATACGGCCCGCAATAATGACCTGAGCCAGGAGCTGGCAGTAAAGGGGCAGATCATTGCCAATAACCTGGCCTCGGCGATGGAGTTCCCGGTGGCCACCGGAAACCTTCTCCAGTTACAGGGCCTGGTGGAGGCCAGTATTAACAAAAATGACCTGGTCGGGGTAAAGATCACCGATGCCGACAATACCCTGATATACCAGGCGGGTGTGAGTGCCAGGGATAAGATGACCCAGACCTATCATGCCGTGATCCTCTCCTCGGCCATTGATTATGACGAGTTATTTAATCAGGATGACGCCACATCGGGCAGCTATGAACAGGTGCTGGGTATCATCGAGGTGTATATCTCCACAGACACCTATGTGGTTCGCCAGCGCAAGATACTCACGGGCACCCTGTTGATCACCCTTGCGGGCCTGTTAATGAGTTTGTTTCTGGCCTTGTTGATCGCCAGGGGGGTCACCCGCCCGGTACGCGAGGTTATCGAAACGGTTGACCAGTTGACGCGAGGTGAACTCAGTGCGCGCATGATTGAAGAGTCTGGCGGCGAACTGGGTAAACTGCGTGACGGTATTAACACCATGGCAGAGACCATCCAGAGCTCACAGCAAAAGCTTGAAGGACAGGTCAGGGAGACGGTCTCTGATTTACAGCAAAAGCTCAGGGAGCTCGAGGCCGGCAACATCGAGCTGGACATAGCACGTCACGAGGCCATGCAGGCCAAGGATGCCAAGTCAGACTTCCTTGCCAACATGAGTCACGAGATCCGCACGCCACTGAACGCGGTGATTGGTTTCAGCCGACAACTGGAAAAGACTGGCCTCAATCATCAGCAACAGGAATACACCCGAACCATTAACCGCGCGGCGCGGCAGTTACTGACCGTGATTAATGACATCCTGAATTTCTCCAAACTTGAATCCGAGACCATGCACATTATCGCTACGGAATTCAGGTTGCGTGATTGTCTCGAGGAGAGCGTGCTGATGCTGAGTCAGGCGGCGGCGGAGAAGGGCATCGAGATGGTCCTGCTCATCGATGCGGATATCCCGGATGTGGTAGTCGGCGACCAGGATCGCCTCTCCCAGGTGATCGTCAACCTGCTCAACAATGCCATCAAGTTTACCGATTCCGGATCGGTGGTTGTGCATGTCTACAATGAACTCGGCAGTGAAAACGACGCAATACACTTCTCGGTGGCAGACACCGGCTGTGGCATCAGCGAGGCCTCGCAGCCGCTGGTCTTCAGTCCCTTCTACCAGGCGAACCAGACGGCCAGTAAGCGTTATGCGGGTACCGGCCTGGGGCTGGTGATCTGCAAACGACTGATCGAGATGATGGGCGGTGAAATCGGCTTTACCTCCACGGAGGGTGAGGGCACAGAGTTCTCTTTCCATATACCAATGCAAACTGTCAGCCACCATGACGGTGTGGTGCTGGCCAATGACGTGCGCGTCTTGTTAGTGGATGAACATGATTATTCACGCCGGGCAATTCGTAACGCGCTGGTGCATATGGGGGCGCATACCTATGCCGTGGCGGGCATGGACAAGCTCATGGATTTGCTGCAGGCAGAAACCGGTGAACGCGCTAATGACGTGGTCATGCTGTCACTGCCGGCGGCATACCCGGTGAAAAACTTTGAGGCCGACTATCTGCAGCGGGTCAGGGCGGTTTACCACGGCACCATTATCGTCTTAATGAGCGGTGACTACCATGATATCCACGCGCTATTGCAGAAAGACCCGGATATTCGCATGCTCACCAAACCGCTACGCAGTGATGCACTGGTGGCGATGTTGTCACAGCCCGGGGACGATGCCATTCCGGCGATAACCGAGGGGGCAGACAATCCATCTGCCGACAATAACTTGCCGTGCACGATCCTGGTGGCTGAAGACAACGAGCTGAACCAGAAATACATGCTGGGGCTGTTATCAGCCTACCATGCGAATACCGTGTGTGTAGACACCGGCATTAAGGCCGTAGAGGCGTGCAAGAATATTCACTTTGACCTGATCTTCATGGACCTGCACATGCCCGGGATCGACGGTCTCGACGCCGCCCGCCAAATCCGGGCGCTACCCTGTGATGCTGCGCAAACCCCGATTATTGCCGTCACCGCCGACGTCTTCGCCAACGAAGACAAGCGGCTCCTCGAGCAGGGCTTTAGCGGCTGCCTGTTAAAACCCGTCGATGAAGACAAACTCGATGCCATCCTCAAACACTATATCCGCGCAGACGATCACCACACGCCGGTCAGTGAGGCGGACATAAAAAATGGCCTGAGCCGGCTGCCTGAAGACATGGTTGAACGGTTGTTCACCAGCCTCTACGAGGTTTATACCGAACTGGCAGGCAGTATTACCAGCAAAGACGCCACCCAGGCATACGAACTGGCGCATAAGATATTGGGGCTGGTGTGTTACTTCAAGGTCGGCAGCCTGGGCGACGATATTCGCCGCCTGCAGGATGCCGTTAAGCAGGAAGATTTTGCCAGCGCCGGCGATTTGCTCCTTGAGAGCCTGCAACAGACGCAAAAGATAGAAAAAATCTGGCGTTCCGGCTAATTTGTAAGCCATTTCCTATAGCCCGCCGGGCAGATTGCTGACGTCATAAGCCAATGTAGTCTGTCATCAGGGGAATGGTGTTTTCCACGCTACAGTATTAGTATTTTCCCCAGGTAGTACGGCATGTAAGCAAGGCGTTTATTTATCCTGCCAGGGGTGAAATATGATTAATACCATTCACATCATCGCCATCGCCTCATTGCTGGTATTGTTCGTGATCTCCGCACATGCCAGCCCTCCCAATACCGAACAGGCAAGCGCTCAGCCCGTCGTCCACGCGACCGCAAAATAAAAAATGGGCGCCAGAGGCGCCCACCAAAATAGTCTGTATGTCGAACTGTGAGAGATGGGAGACATACTGACAATTTTGCACAACAGACTCAGTGTATGGGCTATGCCTTGTCTTGTATGTGTCAAATCGCACAGTGCATGCATCAAGCGTTTTTTCCCGGCCGCCGGTTATAAAAAAAAGGGCCGACAAAATGCCGGCCCCTTTTTTTATAGGGAAGTGCAGGAGCGGTTTTGTACACGGAGGTACTTATTCCGCGTAAACCTTACTTCTTGGCTTCGCGCTCGTGGGCTTCCTTGATCACCACCTCGGCCACATTCTTCGGACAAGGCATGTAGTGCAGGAACTCCATCGAGAACTGGCCACGACCAGAGGTCATGGTACGCAGGTCACCGATGTAACCAAACATTTCAGACAGCGGGCACTCGGCCTTGATGCGAACACCAGTCGGACCCGGCTCCTGTGACTTGATCATGCCGCGACGGCGGTTAAGGTCACCAATCACATCACCGACGTTATCATCCGGTGTAAACACGTCCACCTTCATGATCGGCTCCATCAACTGCGGGCCGGCCTTCGGCATGGTCTGACGGTAGGCGGCCTTGGCAGCGATTTCAAAGGCAATGGCCGAGGAGTCAACGGCGTGGAAGGCACCGTCGTTCAGGATCACCTTGAAGTCCAGGCAAGGGTAGCCGGCGAGTACGCCTTTTTCCATGCTGCTTCTAAAGCCCTTTTCAACGGCTGGCCAGAATTCACGTGGCACGTTACCACCGGTAACCTTTGATTCAAATTCGTAACCCGTACCCGGTTCACCTGGCTCGATGGTGTATTCGATCTTACCGAACTGACCCGAACCACCCGACTGCTTCTTATGGGTGTAAGAATCTTCAATACGCTGGGTAATCGTTTCGCGGTAGGCCACCTGTGGTTTACCCACCACGACTTCAACACCGTGGGTACGCTTGAGGATGTCGACCTTAATATCCAGGTGCAGCTCGCCCATACCCTTAAGAATGGTTTCGCCACTCTCTTCGTCGGTTTCAACACGGAAGGAAGGATCTTCCTGCACCATCTTGCCGATGGCGATACCGAGTTTTTCAGACGCGGCCTTATCCTTAGGCGCCACCGCAATCGAGATGACGGGGTCCGGGAAGACCATCGGTTCGAGTGTGGCAGGGTGCTTCGGATCACACAGGGTGTGACCGGTCTGCACGTTCTTCATGCCGATAAAGGCGACGATGTCACCGGCGCGGCAACCATCCAGCTCAATACGGTCATTGGCGTGCATTTCCACGATACGACCAATACGCTCGGTCTTGCCCGTGAAGGTGTTCAGAATGGTGTCACCTTTATTCAGCGTACCGGAGTAAACACGCACAAAGGTCAGGGCGCCAAAGCGGTCATCCATGATCTTGAAGGCCAGGGCGCGGAAGGGTTCTTTGTCATCCACAATCGCGAACTTGCCAGTCTCGTTACCTTCTTCATCGGTCAGCGGCTGTGGCGTCACTTCGGTTGGGTTAGGCAGGTAATCGACTACCGCATCCAGCACCAGCTGAATGCCCTTGTTCTTGAACGCCGAACCACAGTAGGTCGGGAAGAAGTCCAGCGCGATGGTGCCCTTGCGAATGCAACGCTTGAGGTCATCAATGGAAGGCTCTTCACCCTCCAGGTATTTTTCCATCAGGTCATCGTCTTGTTCAACGGCGGTTTCGATAAGCTTCTCGCGCCATTCTTCAACCTTGTCGGTCATGTCAGCGGGAACCTCTTCAATTTTGAAGTTTTCCGGCAGGCCGGAGTCATCCCAGACATAGGCCTTGCGGCTGAGCAGGTCTACCACGCCAACAAAACCTTCTTCCACACCGATAGGCAGCACCATCACCAGCGGGTTAGCGGCGAGCACGCTCTCGACCTGGCCAACCACGCGGTAGAAATCGGCACCCATGCGGTCGAGCTTGTTAACAAAAATAACACGCGCCACCTCAGACTCGTTGGCATAACGCCAGTTGGTCTCAGACTGCGGCTCAACACCACCGGAACCACAGAAGACACCCACACCGCCGTCGAGCACCTTCAGGGAGCGGTACACTTCAATGGTGAAGTCGACGTGTCCCGGGGTATCGATAATGTTCATGCGGTGGCCGTTCCACTGACAGGAGGTTGCCGCAGACTGAATCGTAATACCGCGCTCCGCTTCCTGTTCCATGAAGTCGGTGGTGGCCTCACCATCGTGCACTTCACCGGTCTTGTGGATCTTACCGGTCAGCTTGAGGATACGTTCCGTGGTCGTGGTTTTGCCGGCATCCACGTGCGCGAAAATGCCTATGTTTCTGTATTTGCTAATATCAGTCATGACTCTACTCTGCGGTTAATCTTAAATTTGTGAATGCGGGTCGAACCACGGCCAACATTGCGTAAAAGGGGGCTGATTTCTAAAGGATTCAGCGGCGCGCATTATATGCTAAAGCACGCCTCATGTGTATGAGATTTCGGCTATTTCGACGATTTTGCACCAAATTGATGGAAAATTGCCTGTCACCGACCGCGCAGCCGCTCCACGCGACCAAACAGTACGAAGAATGCCGAATATAACTAGGAAAACACTGCCTGTATGGTTTCGATTGGTAAAAATAGCTTATATTCCTGGCCAGGTAAGGCCATAAACCCATAATGCTCATAGAAGCGGCGGGCCTCATCATCCAGGGCATCAACGATAACGACCTTAACCGCCATTTCAGCCGAGGCCGTTAATACCCGTTGCAGGGCATCAATGAGCAATCTTGCCCCAAGCCCTTGCCCCAAGGCGCCACGGTCTACCGCAAGCCGGGCAACCAGTGCAGCCGGTATAGGGTATTCCGGTAATGAACCTGAGAACGAATCTGGCAACTCTTCAAATTCCACTTGTGAGGTGCACAGGGAGTAATACCCCTTAACCAGCCCATCATCATCGACGGCCACAAAGGTCTTGGCGATGTTTTTTTTATCGTTTTGGCGTGCAAAACGACTCAAATACTCATTTAAGCCGGGTTTTCCGCAATCGAAGGCCTTGCGCCGGTGTTGCTTGTGAATGGGCTCAATGATGTACATGGAGGTACGAATGTCGCGGTAGGCATGGACGCCGTTAGCGACCCCTGAGCCCGTCGATGTCATCCGTCACATTGAACGCCTTATTTCACAGCATATTTTTCAGCGGCACGACGCAGGGCATCGCTAGGGGCGGGTGGGCTGGCGAGCGCATTTAAGAAAACATCACGCGCCTGGTTCTTCAGAAGCAGGCGCTCATGCTCGGCAATCAGGCGTGCAGCGCGCTCGCGGGCGGCCTCAATAACAAAGGCCGTCATACTCAGACCAGAGATCTCCGCCGCACGGGCAAACAGGGTCTTCGAGTCAGTGCTGACCCGAACATCGATACGCTCATCTTTTTTTGATACAGAGGTTGCCATGCTGCTCACCTGTTGAAGTAATGCTACATCGTAGTATAGGTCATGTACGGTAAATGTACACACAATATATTTTGGACTTCGTCATTCCGGCGCGACCAGAACAAGGTTCAGTAAGTACTTAATGAACATCGAAGATGTTCTAAGTGCAGGCCGAAATCCATAATTGTTTTTCATTACAAAATAGCGCTATATCATTGAATTTAAAAGGGTTTTATTCACATTTTAATGTGATTAATTCAACAAAAACAAGCATTGCAGTCATTATCGTCATCATCGCTTAGTTTCTATGTTACGTAAGTATAAAAATATATATTTTTCATTAGCTTGCCAGATATAACCAATGCTCCTTCTCATGTGATATATTAAAAAGCAAATTTGTTCTGGGGGTTAGCTAAATAAGAACAACAAACCAGGGCTCTCAACCTTAATTACTAGAGCACTTGTTCTATTATTTTACGAATCATGTATTTATATGGCGAAATATAAATTTAATTGTGTGGATTTATTCGCGGGAGCGGGTGGTTTTTCATTGGCGGCCAGTAATGCCGGCATAAACGTGGTAGCGGCGGTTGAGTGGAATCCCAAAGCTTGTGAAACGTACCGCCATAATCTTATAAACAACAAAAAACACGTACTCTACGAGGAAGATATCCTCCAATTTAAGCCACAGTCTCTTTATAGAAATCATTTCTCCAATGGTGTCGGGTGCGACATCCTTCTAGGCGGTCCTCCATGCCAGGGTTTTTCAGTACACCGTTTAAATGATGCGGGGGTCGATGACCCTCGAAATGAATTGCTGCTTCGATACTTCGCATTCGTAAAGAAACTGAAGCCCAAGGTTTTCCTGATGGAAAATGTGCCCGGACTGCTGTGGAAAAGGCATGAAGATTTCTTAAATGAATTTTATAAACAAGGGCGGAAGGCTAAATATAAGGTATATGCACCTGAAGTCATTGATGCGCAGTGCTACGGTGTACCTCAACGGAGAAAACGTGTATTTATCTTAGGCGTTCGAAATGACATTGAACTCGATATCGTTTGGCCCCCAAAACCGACACACGGTGACGAGAAAGCGCGAGAGGTTGATCCAAACCTTAAACCATTAGTCACCGCATCACCCATTTTTAGAAAAAGGGTGCTAAAGTCGGATAATAATAATATTCACATGAAACACGGTCCGGAGCTGATAGTGGTTTTTAAGAAAACCCCCATCAACGGCGGCAGCAGGAAAGACTCCGGTCGAGTACTGCCGTGCCATAAAAATCATAATGGCCACAAGGATGTATATGGAAGAATCGATCCAAATAAACCCGGTCCAACAATGACAACCGCGTGCATCAATCCGTCGAAAGGGCGCTTTGTTCATCCCACGGAACACCACGGAATTACTCTGCGACATGCAGCGCGTTTTCAGACATTCCCGGATGACTTTGTTTTTAAGGGCGGTCTCATTGCGGCAGGTGAGCAGATAGGGAATGCCGTGCCGGTAAAGTTGGGGGAAGTTTTGCTTACGACTATTGCCGCTGGACTTAGAAAATGGAGCCGTAAAGATGCTTGAATCTATCTCCTTCCGTACGCGGGCGAGGACCATAGACCATCTGGGAAGAGAGCAAATTGCTGACTGTCCAACAGCAATTTCCGAACTTTGGAAGAATGCCTACGATGCTTATGCTGAAGCTGTGGCATTACACATCTATGATAGTGAGGTGCCAATAGCCGCCATCGTTGATGATGGTCATGGAATGAATCGTGATGAATTCATTGATAAATGGTTGGTTGTCGGTACGGAATCGAAGACCACAACAGGTGAAGTACCCGAAGAAGATCGGCATGGACTCCCATATCGCCAGAAACAGGGGCAAAAGGGTATCGGGAGATTGTCCGTTGCCGCTTTGGGTCCGCTTTTGCTTGTTGTTTCGAAAAGACGCCACGATCCTTTCACTGCAGCTCTGATCGACTGGCGCCTATTTGAGAATCCCTTTCTTTTCCTTCAGGACATCAAGATTCCCATAGTCGATTTCAACGAAAAGGAAGACCTGTTCACTAAGCTGCCTACTCTCTTCGACGGACTCATGACCAACGTATGGGGAGAAAGTGGAGAGGGTGCGGATACAGCAAGAAATGAACGTGTATCCGCCGCTTGGCGGAGTTTCGACGAGTTGGAAAAAGAAGAGAAGAAACCGTCAACACGTGCAGCAATCGAAACGATTGTGATCGATACGGCATTCGAACCAATACATATCGAACAATGGCCACTTTGGAAGGGTGAGAAAGAGCACGGAACGGCCCTTCTGATCGGTGACTTAACTTTCGATCTTGAGGCGCAACTAGATAGTCGTGCGAACCCAGCTGAAAAAAGTGCAGTAAAGCAAGCAAGAGATCGGCTTATCCAGACACTATCTAGTTTTACCGACACATTTTCAGATACTGATGAGCTTAGGGAAGGTTATGGCCCCGGGCCCTTTAAGTATTCTGTGACCGCATGGGAAGGTTCCTTAAGACGACCTATTGTTACGAGCGAGAGAGAATTTGATCACAACGCACTGGAACAGCTTGAGCATGTGCTGGAAGGGGAGGTTGACGAGGAGGGATTATTCGTCGGGCGAGTGAAAGCATTTGGTAAATGGCTGGAAGGCGAGGTGAAAATAAAAGCGGAAGGGGAGGTGAGTCATCACGCCAAGTCTATGGTTGGGCCTTTTCATATCCGGCTCGGGACCTTTGAGAGTAATGTAGGGTCATCCAGCCACGCGGCTGCCGTACTCAGTGATATTAAGGAGAAGTCCGCGCTTTATGGTGGTGTCATGGTGTACCGCAATGGTCTTCGCGTTATGCCCTACGGGCGTGAGGATAACGATTTCTTCGAGATAGAGAAGCGACGAAGCTTTAAGGCTGGACGCGAATTTTGGTCCAATAGACGAACCTTCGGTCGTGTTGCAATTACACGACAAGGAAACCCGAACCTTAAGGATAAGGCTGGCCGAGAAGGAATTATCGACAACAAAGCGGCCAAGATTTTCAGGGATCTTGTTGAAAATATTCTAATGACAGCGGCACGCAAGTATTTTGGTAGTGATTCCGATATACGGAAAAAACTGCTGCCTGAGATTCAGAAAAATAAAGCGAAGGAAAAGGCGGAAGCTGAATATAAGAAACAACGCGCCAGTAAGCGAAAGCGTTTTTCCGTAAACCTGAAGCGCTTTGCTCCGCAGTTGGAAGTGCTGTTGTCTGAGACTGAGCTACTTGCCGAACAAATTGGTAGCGCAAGCCAGCCGGAAGAATCGGAAGTAATTCATTCCCGACAGGCCGTTGGAGAAATAAAAGAGCAGCTGAAAATATTTTCACTGGGTGAGGCGCCGCGGCCTCTAGGCACGCTTGAAGATGCCTACACAGCATACCGCATGAATCAGAAACGTGTTGCTGAGCTATTGGCAGGCATGGAGCAGTCTTTGACGGAAGCAATTGAAGCGATTAACCCACGCTCGCCGAAAGACATCGCCTACTCCGAGCTGAGTTCTCATGCCACATTCTTGCAGAAACGACTGCGTGGATGGCTCAAGGATGCAAAACATCTCCTTGAAAGTGAACAACAGCGTGTCACTGTGCTCTACGAGGATCGCAGCAAGGCATATCACGCTGCGATGATGCCCTTATTGGATGATGTCGAGAATGAACGGATAAAACTAAGCAGTGCGCTGACAATGTTCGCAGAACAGCGCGAGAAAGCAGATTACGACAATGCCGAAACGTTTGAACCCTATATCGCTGCGTTGCAGAGTTTAAGTGAAAGCATTGATCTGGAGACGCTTGCCAGCTATGGAATGGCTGTGGCCGATGAAATGCGGGAAGAATTGGATCGGCTCCACTCTTTGGCGCAGTTGGGTATCACTGTTGAAATCATCGGTCATGAGATTGAGGGGCTTGAAGTAAGCATTGCGGAAGGTCTGAATGAGCTCCCGGCCAATGTGAAGGAAACGGCGGCCTTCAACAATGTTCGTGTTGCACATGATGCCTTGTCGGACCGTTTGCGTTTTCTCTCGCCGTTAAAACTTTCGGGTACCAAGCTGAAAAGCAACCTTACCGGGCAGCATATTTACGATTACGTGAATCACTTTATGAGTAAGGCTCTTGTCCAGATGCAGGTCAAGCTGGAAACATCAGAGCGGTTCCTAAAATTCTCAGTATACGAGCAGCCTTCACGTATCTATCCGGTTTTTATCAATTTGATCAACAACGCCGCCTATTGGGTCAATCAGACGAGCAAAAGTGACCATCGAATATTGCTGGATATAGTCGATGATCGTGTAATCATCGCCGACGATGGACCAGGTGTAGACGAAGATGATCTGGGCCATCTGTTCAGCCTTTTTTTCACTAAAAAGGTAAGGGGTGGGCGAGGTGTTGGGCTTTATTTATGCCGCGCCAATCTGGCTGCTGGTGGGCACGATATAAGATATGCCACTGAGGATAAATACAGGTTGTTGCCTGGGGCAAACTTTGTAGTCCAATTCAAAGGCGCCCAGTATGAATAATGCAAGCTCTATGGGCACGGATGAATACGGTCGCTTAATCAAAGAGGCATTCATTGAGCCGATTCGTGCAGTTGTTGTAGTCGATGACGAATATCCGACTCTTGATGGATTGATTGATAAAGAGCTCGGCAAGAATGAGAAGACCTGGAAATCACAAAACACCAAGAGGGCAAGAGATATTATTGCGTTCTGCCGCAGCGAGGAGCGACGTTGGATGCTGGAAATCCATGACGGTCAACCTGCTGCAGGAGTGACTACTGATGAAGGTGCGGCACATCATCTGAACCAGACTGACTTGATGGTTCTGGATTTTCATCTCGATGAACATGATCAGACTGATGGCAGCCAAGCAATCGATATACTTCGCCAGCTCGCAGCCAATGATCATTTTAACCTGGTCGTGGTTCATACCAAAGGTTACGAAGGTATCGGCGGTGCCATTGAACGCGTTGTTAGAGAAATTGCGGTAGGCCTAACGAAGTACGATGAAGGTCTCGCTTTAGAAGGCGGTGGTTTGGATGCGGCTCTCGGTGCTATAGGTGAATGGGAGAACCTCGAGCCGGATATTCTCTCGAAGCTACAGGAGCAGTTGGATGAAGGTGCTTATTTGAAGGCACGTTCCTCTGAAGAATGTGACGTTGATAGTTGTAAGCAGTTTAACGAGTTTGGTGGATTGTTTGGTCTTTTGGAACAGGCTCCTGCTGAGATTTCCCGAAGGGTTGGATTGCTTCTCAAATGGTCTATCTCTGATCTGCAGGAGCAGCTTAAGGATAAGTTATCAGCAGTCGACCTTGGTAAGGTCGAATGCAAGTGGTTTGAAGATGGCGTGAATTGGATCAGAACGAATCGACTCTTCGTCACTGTTGTTAGTAAGGAACATGCCCCTGAAACATTGCCCGATAAATTGTTGGATGCCTTGATTCGATGGTCGCCTACACCTCATCGGTTGTTAATGTCGAAGATGAGGTCGGAGTTGGATGAACGAGGTGTGCTGGCGGAAGGTCGCGTGCTGAGCGACACTTACCTACAGGCTGGTTGGTTTGCTGAGTACTTGACACCAGGTTCTGCTGAACGCGCGTTGAAAATCAGGAATACGGTTAGTAGGCATTGGGAGAGCTTAGGCGATGCTCTTCAACATAACGTTTTGGATTTTGCTTCGCGTTTGGGAAGTCACTTCGAGAGCATCGGGCGGGAGGAGGCAATTAATAAGTATCTTCCATTCAAGCCTGATGTAGCCCCTCACAATGAGAATATCGCCACGAGCTTGAATAAGTACGCATGTAGTAAGGAAGTAGAAGGTGCGTATCTATCTACTGGCCATGTGTTGGAGATAGTAACCGGTGAAAGTACTAACTATTGGTTGTGTTTATCACCAGCCTGCGATCTTGTACCGGGGCAAAAAACTACTGGCTGGCCTGGACGACTGGGGAGTTTTACCCCATTTAGAGCTGTGATGCTTTTCGATGAAGATATCCAGACGGCATTGAAGAGTGCCGACGCTGGTAACCACCTATTCCTGAATATTGGTGGTTCTATACAGGCTTTCCAGTTTACGCCCCCTATTGATGAGGCGGCCGACATCCTGAACCGAGAACCCAATCCGAAGTGGGAGGAGATGTTTGTCGCAGAACAGGGAAGGTTTAGTGGCGATAAATACGAACTTGGACTGGTTCGGATCGCATCAGAAGATGACCAGCTAGTCCCTAAATCAGCAAGCGCCAAGGTAGTAGCTCAGTTACGTTACGAATATGCGCTTAACTTGTTGCATCGGCTTGGTGCAAATCTGTCCAGGGTCGGATTGGACTTTGCCCCATTTAATAGGCCTGCTGGTAAGGATGGCGGATAAGCTCTCACCCCAGCGGCGTTCTGAGGTGATGTCTGCGGTCAAAGGTAAGAATACAACGCCAGAGCTTCGTGTAAGACGTGTTCTTCATGCCATGGGTTACCGCTTCCGTCTACACCGCAAAGACCTGCCGGGTAAACCCGACATAGTATTGCCTAAATATAAGCTATGTATTTTCGTTCACGGCTGCTTTTGGCATCAGCATTCAGGTTGCAAGCGAGCAACAATGCCCGCCTCGAACAAAGCGTTTTGGAAAAAGAAGCTCACGGGTAATTTTGAACGAGACAAGAAGAATACTGCTGATCTCAAATCCTTAGGCTGGCAGGTATGTATTATTTGGGAATGTGAAACCAAACAACAAGAAGTACTGGAGAAGGCGTTGAGTAACTGTCTCGCCCTAAAGGGTTATTAAATATGGAATGGTCTCTATTGGAATGTGAGGTAATTGTTGCAGATTATCTGGATATGCTGGGTAAAGAGCTTAAAGGCGACTCCTATCAGAAGTCGGCACATAGACGGCTTTTGCAAACTAAACTTAATAATCGATCAGATGGGTCAATTGAATATAAGCACCAGAATGTCAGTGCTATATTGATCGAGTTGGGCTATCCCTACATTTCAGGCTACAAGCCTGCATTTAACTACCAGCAATTACTTAAACATACCGTTGAGTCCAATCTTGATAATTCCACTATTACACAGACTGCAGATGAGCTGATTACCCAAGAGCCTGACATTATCCAGGAGCTAGAGTGGGTGAACGTCCTCACTGATACACCTGTCACAGAACGGGTTAACTTTCAGACACCTGTGCGTGACTTTATACCACGACAATATAATTTTACTGATAGGGAAAGACAGAATAGGAAGCTAGGTGTCTCGGGTGAGGAGTTTGTACTGCGGTATGAACGTCAGCGACTAAGTAAAGCGGGGCGAGAGGATCTCGTCAATGATGTTGAATGGACTAGTCAGGTAAAAGGCGATGGTGCAGGCTATGATATTCGCTCATTTAATCCTGATAATGAGGCTGAACTATTTATCGAAGTCAAAACCACAAAATTAGGTAAATACTTGCCTTTTTATATCTCAGATAATGAAGTGGAATTTTCAAAGTTACATCAGGAACAATATTCCTTATATCGAGTTTTTGAATTCAGAAAGGATCCAAAACTATTTATTTTGGATGGTGATATTTCTGAACGAATTAATTTACACGCCACGATATATCGGGCTAGCTTTTGATAACAAAGAAGCAATTGAAAGAGAAAAATTCGCCAGAATCAGACAGCGCATCCCCCAGGTATCACTGATGCATTATATCTAAATCAAGCCAAAGCTCCTTTTAACGCATCAGGCTCAACTCGCCATCCGTTTGCGGTAAAATACCCAATCGAAACAAGTGGTCAGAGTACTTGAAATTGTAGTGGCAGAGTAAAACTATTATAGTTATGCATGAGTGCGAACCGGAGAAGATGAGTGGAATTTATCTCTGAGGAAGATGCAAAAAATTATTGCATGGGGATTACTACAGGGCATCTCAGTCATGAGGAGATTAAAAATAAAATAGACTCCTATAATTTCTATAAGGAAAATGCCTGTTCTGAAGAGGATAAAAACCACTGGGAAGATGAAATTAATAAGCTTAAAAGCTGGTCTAATAGCAATGAATTCAAGAATGGAGACTATCCTCAAGGTATTGATGAGCTGATCCTTGAGCTTATAGAGTGGAGAGCTTCTATATACTCATTTCAAAATACAGATACAGAGAGAAACCCGTTTAAGAAATACGTATTCCATGCACAATGGCTGACGGGTGGTATATATGCAATATTTTGTTTGATAGGAAAGTTGGTAAGTAAGGACCCTAGAGATAATTCATTAAGGAGATTATGGAATGCTGTTTCTGGCTATATTGACTCTAGTGGTTTATGTGGAGAGGGTGAGCTAGAACAGATTGAAATTAAAATGCACTATTCGGAAGGGCATTTTTCGAATTTAAACTCAAAAGCCATGTTATATCGAAATAAAGTTATAGCACATAATGAGAGTAGTCCAAGAGTAGAGTGGTATGACGTTGATAAAGATATTGAATTACTTTGTAGAATTTGGGGGCTAATTACTATGTGGTCATCATTAGGGGTAGTTGAGCCGTTTAGAAAAGGTGAGATGGTGTTTTCTGCTTTAGATAACGTATTTACTCCAAGGGATATTATGGCTCTGAAGAATAAGCGCGAAGAATATCTAGATAAAGTTAATAAATGGTGCATAAGTAGTTTAATTGATGGGTCAACGGTTAGTGATCGATCGCCGTTTGTAATATTGTCTATATCAAGTAAGAATTAAGTGGGATCAAATTAAGTAAACAAGAACAATAAGAACAATAAGAACATTAAAGGTATCAGAGCCCTTTAATGAATACGTGATGACCTCAGCCTGAGGGTGTCGCCCAGGCTCAGCACCATTGCCGGCGGGCCGGGCATCCCCAGCCATGAACGCCTCGCCGGCAATGTCTTTAGCCCGCGCATGCGGCACTAAGAAAAATAGAATAAAAGGGGTCAGTGACAAATGCATCTCATTCTCATTTGTCACTGACCCCTTTCTTGGAATACCTAAGGGTCAGACTCGATCGATCCAGCACATAATTGACATTTCAATGGAGTCTGACAGTATTGATTCTATAAGCCTGGCCCAGGAAACAGCGTCCTGGCACTGTCATAATTAAGAACTTGACGTGCGGAATAATGAACAGGGAGAGTGGTTATGCGCATCATATTACACAGCAAGATAATCATCATGGCTTGTCTGGCGTTCGCTCCGGCGACGTGGGCGGCAGAAATCGTCTTTTCCAGCCCTTCAGCAAATGCTACCTGGTATCAGACACACCACTATGATATCTGCTGGACACGCACAGCAGACGTGTTGCCACCGCTGAAACTTTCTATTGAAAAGGCGTCTGGCGGTGGTCAGCGTTTTATCTCGCTTAATCTGGGCACCACCGATCTTTCCCATTGTTACCATTGGGGTGTTTACCATGACTTGCCCCAGGTCCCACATCGCCTGTGCGTGCATGGCACAGCCAATAATGTCGTATTCAAAGGCTGCAGTGAGCCGTTCTCTGTTCTTGCCCCATCCGAGTTGTCTGCAGACAATATCAGCATTACCCCCGATCCACGTAATTCCTCTGATTTACTCCAATATCAGGCAACGGTTCATGCAGAGGGCCCGGATATTCCGGAAAGCGTGAAAGCTGAGTTCAAAGTGTATGGCCCGGGTGGTGCCGTTATCATTAGCGACGATAGGACACTTCGTTTTGAAAACGCATCGACCTATCTGTTCAAGCGTAAGTACCGGGTGCCGCAGTGGGCGTTGTACCGAAATGAATTAACTCTGGATACGGCTGCCCAGGCCAGGGAGCGTGATGAAGAAAACAATAAGGTGAAAACGATTTATGCCGTCAACCCCGAGCCCGACCTGCAGGTCTATGTGCGCCCCCATGTGCCATCAGTGGCTGTGCTCAAACGCCGTTCAGTTCGCGCCTATGTCAAAAACGTCGGCGAACGGAAGTCACCCGAGTCAGCATTACGCTTCTGGATTGAGGGAAAGGGTACCGAGACCTATACCGTGCCCAGGCTGGATCCAGGAGAGAAATGGTCTGTTGTAAGAAAACCCAAGTGGACCCTGGGAGGGATGAAGGACTTCAGGGTAACGGTAGACCCCGATAATCAGCTCAATGAATTGAACGAAGGCAATAACGTGCACGAGGGCCGCATGTTTGTCCGCGGGATACCGGTGAAGTTTGATAGTCGGGGCCTGGGAACGCCAGCCGACCTGCGTGTAAGGGCCTGGATACCCGAGTCGATGAAGAGAAACAAGAAGACGCCCATCCTGCTGGAGGTGAAGAATTCTGCCATGAGTAGTCACAAGGCGGAAAACATCGTGCTGACAGCCACCCTGGATCATGCCGTTATCAAGCAGGGTTCATGGTCTGATATTGTTACACGTTTCGATATCGATGAGCTGTTGCCAGGCGAAAAACGTATCTTTGTGCTAAACATCGAGACGGCCAAATCGATTAACAGCAGGCAGCATTTTACTGCCTCGGTCAGGCTCACCGGTACGGAGCCGAACATGGCCAACAATGATCTGTCACGAATGATAGATATCACAAATTAAATTCGTGGGGCCGGAAAACGATTAAAAGGCGAATAAAAGTGGGTAGTGACAAATGCATCTCATTCTCACTTATCACAAATGAATTAAATTGAAGTCAACGCACATTACCCCGTGTCCGTGGGTCCAGCCGATGGGGAGGTAATGTAATTTGCTATGCAGTGACTTATGAATGTCGCGGGAGGCAGCACGCCGGGTGCGACCAAACCCGGATTTACAGTCGCCGATCCCGCCTGTGGTACTTGTGACGTTTTATTGGCCGCTTGACTTTGATTAGAGAGTTGTTATTCTTTATTCGCGAATCGCGAACAGAGAATGCTGAAATGAACCTTAAGCCACAAGATATACTCTTTTTATTGAAACTGGTCTCTATTCATACAAAAGACTGGACTTTCAATAAGTTAGCCAATGAGCTAGGCATGAGCCCATCGGAGGTACATGCTGCTGCCAAACGAGCGGTTTTTGCGAGGTTAGCAATCAAAAAGGGTGACAATATTTGGCCGAATATCAATAACTTGGAAGACTTCTTGTTGCACGGTATTCAGTACGTATTTGTACCAGAACGAGGTGAATTAAACCGTGGTATGCCGACTGCCTACGCTTCTGCACCCATGGATTCGTATTTTGATAATTATAAAGAATTACCACCGGTATGGCCTGATCCGGAGGGAGAGGTACGAGGTGAGTCTTTTTCACCGCTATATAAGTCAGCGCCCAAAGCAGCGAAAAACGACCCAAAGCTCTATGAGTTATTAGCTCTGGTGGATGCAATTCGAGGCGGGCGTGCCAGGGAAAGAGATATTGCTAAAAAGGAATTGAAAAAGCGACTTGAACAATATGGCTAGAATACAGAATCCTAACTTGGAGATATTAATGCTTGCCGTTGACCAGCTTGGAGAATTAGCTGATGAGATGGTGTTTTTAGGTGGATGTGCAACAGGCTTATTAATAACGGATCCAGCTGCCCCGCCTATACGTGTTACACGAGATGTGGATGCTATTGTGCAGGTAGTTTCACGTGCTGATTATTATCAATTATCAGAAAAATTACGTGCACGAGGTTTTACAGAAGATATTAGTGATGACGCACCCATATGTCGGTGGGTGGCAGATAATATAATTCTTGATGTCATGCCGATAGATACACAGATATTGGGCTTTGGTAATAAATGGTATGCACCAGCAGCTGCGAATGCGAAATTAATAGGCTTACCAACTGGAAAGAAAATTAGCATGGTATCAGCACCATACTTTCTGATAACCAAACTTGAAGCATTCGATGGAAGAGGGGGAGGGGATTATCTGGCGAGTCATGATATCGAAGATATCATTGCAGTATTGGATGGTAGACCTGCAATTGTAGATGAAGTAAAACAAGCAGAATCAAATCTTGCGAAAGAACTATCAGAGCGTTTCCAAGGGTTGTTGCAAGATTCAAGGTTTGTTGAGTCTGTATCCGGGCACATGCCAACAGATGAAACAAGTCAAGCACGTGTTATAGTTATATTGGATATTATGAAGAGTATTACGAAAAACCAATGAGTGCATCAGAAATAGTAAACAAAGTCTGGAGCTACGCGCATGTCTTGCGTGACGATGGCAAGAAAGGGATCGGTTACAAATGCATCTCATTCTCATTGATCGCGGTCCATTTTTGATTTAGTTTGATGAATTCTCAGCGAGCCCTTTTAAGGCATTAACAAACACTCCCGGTTTACTCTATGAATGCAATTTCCTTACCCGGATTTAGTGATTCCTTTAATGCACTAAGCCACTTATTGGGCGCGCTTATTGCCCTGTACTATGGCATTAGCTTGTTACGCCTCACAGGTGGACATCGGGATTTATTTGTCGCTGTCAGTGTGTTTGGAATAAAAGGGGCGGTGACAAATGAGAGTCATTAGTATTTCTATTTGTCACCGGACCCTTTAAGTAATGGGAGTAGGGCATAACGATCAGAATGAGAAATGGGCACGGAGAAAAATTACTTTCTTGTCGGGAGCTTGGGCATCCCAATTACTTTAAAGATTCTCTTGATACCTAGCCAGAGCCTGTGGCGATGGTATTCAGCCAGCGCATGCTGGATATTTCCATTACTTTTCAGTTTACGGGTTAATGCTTTGAACAGCAGACTTAGCCCTTCCCAATCGTCTATGTTGGACGAGGCGAGGTGGCACCTTAAGGAAAGGAAAAAATAGCTGTCTGTATCAAGTTTTGGATCCACGTCATTGAGTTGTTTCCTGCTAAATAAAAGACACGGCGTCTTGTTTATCTGCCGCCTCTCATGCCATGACCAACCTCCATGGTTAATCACATCATTATAGGTTGATTCCTGAGCCTTTTCATTTGCGGGGCTAACGATGGTTGCAGACTGTTCAGTGATTTCACCAAAATATCTAATAATCTTACTAATATTCTCGTGTTGTGATGGTACGAGCAAGGCATCAAATGGACTAATGATGACATACACATACCATGCAGCAGGACGAATGTTGTCATCTGTAAAGGAGTCCACTTCGTCAAATTGAAAGTGCTGAAACATACAGGGCCTTTTGCCTACCTGGGCGATATTATCAACAAGTAATATCCGCTTTTAATATTGCAGCAAGGTTCATATTATTTCCATCAGGTTTTTCAGAATCAAGAGATCAGAGTGAGTAACCCCACCAATCTCTGGATAGAGCAAGAAAGGGCTCGGTGACAAATGCGAATAATTTGTATTTCGATTTGTCACCGATCCCTTTAATTCTCCAATTTTCCAAAAAAACGCTTTCTAAAAGGCGTCCGGGAATTCGTAATTCAGGTTCAGCTATCTCAATCCATTGGCTAATAAGCGACCTTAAAAGGTGACGTAGGGCGTATTTCTATATCATAATTAGTTATGGAAGCCACAAAGCAACAGCAAAAGGTCAGCTCTCAATACTCTCTCTCAGAGTATATCGACCAACTCGTTAGCAATTCATCTCATCTTCACCAGCGCTCTGAGCTGCTGGAAAAAGCCTGCCAGTATGCATGGGATATTCAGGATGTTAAGTCTGAAATGCCCAGCAGCCTGGATGTGGCGCTATTGCTCAGCCAGTTAAGTGCGGATGAAACGACGATCATAGTCTGTTTGCTCAGCGACAGCCGTCTGCGCAATGAAGAGTTTTACAAGGTAATCAAAACCGAGTTTGGTGAAGATGTTCTGCACCTGGTTAAGGGCATTGAGAAACTTCACGGCTTTAAAGCCAATAAGATGGATAGCCATGAGCAGGCCGAGCGCCTGAGAAGAATGTTGCTGGCGATGGTCGATGATGTACGCGTGGTGCTGGTCAAGCTGGCCTACCGGGTGCAGCGTCTCAGGGAATTAGCCGATAAAGATGAGGTCACCCAGAAGGCGGTGGCATCAGAATCACTTGAGATTTTTTCCCCCATTGCCAACCGGCTGGGGATCGGGCAATTAAAATGGGAGCTGGAAGACTTGTCTTTCCGTTATTTACAGCCTGAAACCTACCGGCGTGTGGCAAAAATGCTGGAGGAGAAAAGGGGCGAGCGGGAAGCCTATATTAACGAGGTTGTTACAGAAGTTCAGGCGCTGCTCAAAAGTGCCGGCATTGATGGCCGGGTCTATGGCCGGCCAAAACATATTTACAGCATCTGGTCGAAAATGACCCGTAAAGACGTACCTTTTACAGAATTGTTTGATGTTCGGGCCATCCGGGTAACGGTCAACACGGTAACAGAATGCTACACCGCGCTGGGTCTGATTCATGGTCGCTGGCATCATATTGCCAAAGAGTTTGATGATTACATCGCCAATACCAAGGAAAACGGCTATCAAAGTCTGCATACGGCTGTTTACGGGCCTAAAGGCAAACCCGTTGAAATCCAGATCAGAACCTGGGCCATGCATGAGTTTGCGGAATACGGTGTTGCCGCACACTGGCGTTATAAAGAGCGCACAGCCCAGGACGAGGTGCTGGAAAAAACCATCCATTCCATCAGGAAGCTATTAGAAACACCGGAAGCCGATGAGGAAGAATTACTCGATAGTTTTAAAACTGAATTGTTTTCTGACCGGGTCTTTGTGTTAAGCCCTGATGGCAAGGTTATCGACTTGCCGCAAGGCGCGACACCTGTCGATTTTGCCTACAGCATTCATACTGAAGTTGGGCATAAATGCAGGGGCGCCAAGGTGAATGGCAAGATTGTGCCGCTAACCACCAAACTCGAAAACGGCGTGCAGGTAGAGATTTTAACGAAAAATAATCCAGGGCCAAGCAGGGACTGGTTAAATCCTAACCTGGGCTATATCGCCAGTAGCAGGACGCGTTCCAGAATAAAAGCCTGGTTCCGGCAGCAGGACTACGAGCAGAATGTCATTGATGGAAAGGCCATCATTGAGCGCGAACTAAGGCGCATGCATATTTTGAATTACGACGCGGAAAAATCGATTAAATATTTTAACGCGCAAACGGAAGAAGAGTGGCAGGCCAAGGTTGGTCGCGGCGATATCAGTTCGGCTCAGCTAATTTCCGGATTAAACCAGGCCTATTCAGATGAGACCGTTAAACCCTTGCCGGATCGGCCCAGGCCAAGAAGGGCGGCCAATAAAGGCGAGAGCAATGCGGTTAATGTTAGCGGGGTGGGTAACCTGTTAACCAGTATTGCGCCCTGTTGTGAGCCTGTGCCGGGTGATGAAATCATCGGTTTCATTACGCGAGGTAAAGGTGTTTCCGTTCATCGGCAGGATTGCATCAATATACTCAACCTTGAACAGGATAAACAGGATAATTTAATTTCAGTCGAATGGTCTAACCAGGATAACCAGGTGTTTGAAATCAACCTGATGATCGAGGCGATTGATCGCCCGGGGCTGTTAAGAGACATAACAGGCATACTGTCTGATCTTAAGGTCAACGTGCTTGGTGTACAAACCAGCTCAAACAAAGAGACACAAATGGCTGATATGCAAATCATTATGGAAATACAGGACCTGCAACAATTACAAAAAGTCTCTGATAAAATTATGCAATTAACAAATGTGCTTAAGGTTTATAATAATAGGGCACAAACGAATTAAACGGGGTGGAGTGACCTGGGGTCCCTTTGGACTTCATCAGGCATTTTCTTGGCCAAAGAACCCTTGTAGTTTTTCAGCATAGAACTCTATGGGTTCTATCATGCATAGCTTACCCACCGTTCCGGAGGGTCAAGACAATGATGGATACCTTAGCCTGCGGGTCCTGGCAACTCGCCTTGCCTGTTCTGGTTGTTTAATTTTAACCAGTTTGGAAATAACCAGACAAACCAGGTCAGAGTGCATTGGTTTCTATATCAGGGAATATTCTTCTCTACAGTCATTTAATTATTTGTTAGATTATTATATTGTCTAGCGCTCACAGGAAGACCTGTTTTGAAAATCAGCCCATCATTTATCGAACTGGAAACCGGCAATGGCATTGCCCTGCATGACCTCATGCCGGGCATTCGAGAGGCTGTCGCAAAGTCCGGCATCACAAACGGCTTTGTGACCGTGACCTCGCAACACACCACCACGGCGATCGCGATTAACGAGTTTGAGGAACGGCTGCTTGAGGATGTCAAAACGTTTTTAACGCGCCTTATTCCACCCGGTGACAGATATCTACATAATGATATTGACATGCGTGATTGCCCGGAGGATGAGCCGGAAAATGCCCATTCGCATCTCGCAGCGATGTTACTCGGCAGTTCTGAGGTGATCGGGCTCAGCGCGGGGGAGTTGGTACTGGGCCAGTACCAGTCCGTGATGTTGTATGAGCTGGACGGGCCGCGTCAGCGCAAAGTGAATGTACAGGTTGTGGGTGAATGAAACGTTTAACGATATTTATCAATGACCTGGCCGTCTATGAATATGATCGCGACACAGCGTTAGACGAGTGGCAGCAGGCCTTTCTTGAGAAAATGGATAGCGATATGGGACGCGGGTTCACGATCCAGGGCGAGTTGATCGCCCATCCAGACAGCCAGCAGCGGGCCAGGTTTGTTGTCATGAATCTTATCAAGGCATTGCAGCAGGAAAATGAAGCGGCAATATCGGTTTCCTGTGCCTACTTAAGCACCCGGCTACCCGGGCTGGTTGAAGTGCATGCGAATGATCACGAAGGCACGGTTAAGATCGAGTTGCTTGAAGAATAAGGTAACAGGGGTCAGGCCACGATGTATTCATATCAATAAGCTATTACCTGCCATGAAGTTGCCATGTTTCTATCCGGGCCTGTTCCATAAGTGGCAGCTTATGGAAATTATAAGAATAATCTACTTTTACTTATACCTGATTCTGCCTATGCTTTAGCCTGTTTTGTAGCGGATATTTGTGGAAGCAGGGGGGTAGACCATGCCTTTGGTGAACATGAAAGACATGCTGGTGCATGCTTATCAGAATGGTTATGCGGTGGGCGGCTTTGACCTGGTGAGCCTGGATTTCCTTGAGGCCATTATGGCGGCGGCAGAGGCCAGGCGCTCGCCGGTGATTTTGTCTCTCGCCGAATCGCATTTTGACTATTACGACTTCGAGCTGGCCATGGCCGCGGCCGAACTGGCCGCAAAGCGGGCGACCGTTCCGGTGGCCATTCACCTGGATCATGGTGCTTCGCTTGAGTCGGCCGTGACGGCGATTAACCTCGGTTGCAATGGTGTCATGGTGGATGCCTCGCACGAGCCGTTCGCGGGCAACGTGGCGATGACACAAAAGATTGTCAACATGGCGCACGCCTGTGGTGTACCGGTGGAGGGTGAGCTCGGCTATGTTGCCGGTGTGGAAGGCGAAGACGCGGAGAAGCACCCCGGGGAAGTCGTGTATACCTCGGTGGATGAGGCAAAACGTTATGTTGAGCAAACCGGCGTTGATGTACTCGCCGTTTCCATCGGTACGGTGCACGGCCGTATGCAGGGCGAGCCGGAGCTGGATGTTGAACGCCTGCAGCAGATTAACGCGGCACTGGGGATCCCGCTGGTCATTCATGGCGGTACCGGCCTGTCGGATGAGCAGTTTCGTCAGCTGATCGCCAACGGTGTGGCGAAGATCAATTACTACACGGCATTGGCGGATGCGGCCGGTACGCGCATGCGTGAGAACGTCGCGGCCGATGATCGCTGTGGCTATACCGGTATTGTCAGGGAGATCCAGGAGGCCATGCGCGTTGAGATTGAGCGCTGCATGCTCAACTGGGGCAGCGCCAACCAGGCAGATGCCGTGCTGGCCGTCGCGGAGGCCTGGCAACCGGTGCATCACGTGATTATCTATAACGTGAATACGACTGACGAGGCACAGGTGGCGAACATGATGGCAGAAGGTGAAAGGATCTTAAGCCAGATCCCCGGTGTGCGCCGTGTGGTCACGGCTAAGGCCGTCCAGCAAGCGGCGCAATATCAATTTTCCTGGCTAATCGAATTCGTCCATGCCAATGTCATTGATAGCTATCGTGAACATCCTGATCACATTGCCTTTGCAGATAGCCTGTTCCGTCCCATTGCCGGGGACCGCATCAGTATTGATTTCAGGCAAAACTGATCGGCCGTGCAATAAGAAGAAAAGGGGACAGTACCTTTATCTATTTTATATTATCGGTTTATCTCAGGAGTGTTCAAAGCGACGCTTGAGATCGTTGGCGAAACCGATCCCCGCTTCGGCATAGATGTTAAACGACATATCCACGCCCATTTCTTTGAGTTCTTCCGCCTCATCGTCGTATTTGGAGGTAGCCGCTATCTGCCCAGTGTAACCCATTTGCTTGAGCATGGCGACCGCCGCCTTGTTTGCACTATGGGTGGGTAAGGTGAGTAGCACCCATTTGAGACCGATGAGCAATGAAGGTGCCCTGGCCCAGAAGTCCGGGTTGGTTGCATCGCCATCGATGACATGGAGACCGGACGACTGATGCATTTCGATTTGATGGTCGTCTATTTCAACGCCGACAATTCGGCCCTTAAACTCAGGTTCTATTGCCTTGTAGACAGCAGTGCCGACGCGGCCCATACCAAACACCACTGCTTCGATACTCTGTAAATCAAGGTCCTCTTCACCTTTTACTCGCTGTCTACGTTCAAAGCGTTTGAAGAAGTGGCGCCAGCGCTGGTACAGACTGTCGCGAACTGATGTTAACGGGGCGGAAATGATAAATGAAATTGAAAGCACTATCGCAAAAACGGCCAGCCATTCTTTGGATAACCAGCCGTAAGCCGTCGCAAGGGTACCAACAATCAAACCAAACTCGCTGTAGTTGGCCAGGTTCAGGGAAGTACGCCATGAGGTACTCGCCCTTAACTTGAAGGCATTGAGCAGAAGGTGATAGAAAGCGACCTTGATGGGTAAAAATAGTATGAAAACCAGCGCAACCAGGAATTCATTCCAGCCCGGCAGCGCAGTCATCCCCACACTGAGGAAGAACCCGACAAGGAATAGATCTTTGAAACTAAGCAAGGATTTAGCCATCTCGCTGGCTTTGACGTGATTCGCCAGTAGCATGCCTAAAATCAGTGCACCGACATCGCCTTTCATACCGACAAGCTCAAAAATGTCCGCACCACCGAGGGCCAGAACGATTCCGTATAGCACCAGCAGCTCACCATGGCCGGTGTGGTCCAGAACCTTTCGCAAGAGATGTCTTAAGGGGATGAGCAGTAACAGTGCCAGCGCCCACACTGAAGGTACCTTGCCCGTAGATGCTGCGAGAAAAACCACTGCCGCGATATCCTGCACAATCAATATGCCAATAGCTAGGCGACCATGATGTGACGATGTGGCGCCCAGCTCATCGAGGAGTTTGATGGCAAAGACGGTGCTTGAAAATGACAGTACAAAGCCGATGAGTATGGCCGTTTTGAGATCCAGACCTGTAAATATAGAAATGTTCAGCTGCGAAATAGCCAGTACCAATGCAGATAACACAGACGTTATCAAGACCATGTGAATCGAGGCCACGCCCCAGACTTGGGGCTTGATGAGTGACTCAACCCTGAGTTTTAGCCCGATGGTAAAAAGCAGCAGGGTGATGCCCAGATCCGCCATGGTGCGGAGAAAGTCACCGCCTTCAGCACCCACTGCATTAAGCATGAAGCCGGCGAACAGAAACCCTACCAGTGGGGGCAAACCTATTAATTTAACGGCAAATCCACAGATAAATGCGATGCCTATCCAGACTGGGTCACTCGGGTGGATTGATAATAATATGGATTCCATTTTGTTTGTGGTAAATGGCCTGTCTCTATATCCGGGTAAGGAAGTTCTTTAACCTTTGATAAATTAAGGATAAGGGTATTTCACAGTTAACAAATTGAAGGTAGAGCACAGTTTTCTATATCAGAAATAATTGTTCTCTGTCCCCAATTAGTTCAAATTACACCAATTACTTGGTGACCGCAAAATGTCACCAGAATAATCTGGGTCAGAGTAAAAACTAACTACAAAAGAAGTCAGTGACAAAAAGAAAATTAAAGGGGTCGGAAATAAAAGGGGTCAGTACCCTTTAGTCTAATTAACTGGTGTCAGAGCTCACTTAGAATCTCTTAAGAGTTTCATTATTGGCTCAAAGAACCCTGTCGGGTTCATTATGAGTACCCTACACTTCCAGTGTCAGGGCAACTTCCTGAACCACAGGTTCTGGTCGCACTTGTTCCTAATATAAGCCTAATCTGTGCTCTGACCCCAGTTATTTCATTGTTTCTTCCGCTACCGTAATAATATAAACACAGGCATAAAGGGTGGTAGTAGCCTTTTATTGAGAACTTGTCCTGTGATCTGATGTCATCTTAATAGTACTGATAAAAGAGGCGGTGACGAATGAAAATTATTCGTGTGATATTAGCATTCACAGCGATGCTGGTTGGAGGGGGCGATGCCATGGCGATCGAAGAAGCGAAGTACACCGTGGTGGAAAAAGAGGATATTTTTGAAATCCGTGACTATGCACCACATGTCCTCGCTGAAACCATTGTTGAAGGTAGTCTTGAAGATGCTGGCAACAAGGCCTTCAACAGGCTCTTTCAGTACATCTCTGGTAATAACCAGACACGTAATAAGGTGGCGATGACAGCCCCTGTTTCCCAGGAATCAACAGGCATAAAGATTGACATGACGGCACCCGTTGGGCAACAGCAGGCAGGAGAACGCTGGGCGGTAAGTTTTATGATGCCAGCGGCATACACGTTGGAAACACTACCGAAGCCGTTGGATCCAACCGTCAGATTGCGTCAGGTGCCTGCGAGAAGAATGGCTGCAATCCGTTATTCGGGTTTCTGGAGTGAGGAAGGTTACTTGCGTAATAAGGCAGCGTTGGTGTCATGGATTGAGAATAAGGGGCTCAAAGCTGTTGGTGAACCAATTTGGGCGCGCTACAACGCCCCTTTTAGTCTCTGGTTTTTGAGACGTAATGAAGTGTTGATCTCGATTGGGAATTAAAAGAAATCGGTGATCAGATTAAAGGGGTCAGAGCCCTTTAATGAATACGAGGGGGAGATAGGGTCAGACTCGATTTCTGAATTAAAAGGATCAATGACAAATGAAAACCATTTCCAGTAAGGGCTCCAGCCATCTCTGATTGAAGCATTCATTGCAATACGGCGCTTTCCAGGTGCATTATCAACTCTACACAGGGACGAGATTGGAGACGAGTATGCGACATGTAGTCTGGATTAGCGCTTTAGTTATGTTGCACCTCATCGAGCCGGTCTGGGCGCTGACGGCGGACGACGTGCCCGCCATCTATGACAATATCCACATCAAAGACGGTCAGCCGGTGGTGGTCAGCGGCAAAAAGACCTTGCGCCTGGAGCCGAATCAGGCGACCCCGGATTACACCGTGGCCATGCTGCAGGGTAATCCGGTGGGGACGGACAGCGGGTTTCTCTTTAGCTTCACTGACGCAGCAGCGTCCGAGACCGTGGCGGGCGGCACACTGTTTTACTCCCTGTGGGACCCGCGTGAGAGCCGCTACCCGATGCCGCACTACCGCTACGACGCGCCCATTGATGCGCAGGGCCAGGCGCGGGTGGATATGTCGACGCTCACCGGCAAGTACGACCTCAGCGGCTGGGAGTCGGCAGGCAAGGGCATTCTTTATTACCGCGTGACCGACGCCAAGGGCGCTATCGTCTACGAAGGCAAGTTCTTCTTTACGGCCAAGCCCTTCAAGGTCGGGACGAGCATCACCGCCGGGCCGTGGGTCGCCAAGGTGACCGACACGACCGCGACCATCGCCTTTGACACCAATCGCGCCGTGGTGGCCAGCGTGATCGCGAACGGGCGCAGCTTTAAGGATAAAACCGCCACGACTCGCCATGAGATCGCGCTCAGCGGGCTGCCGACGGCGAAGAGTATTGCCTACACGGTGCAGGCCGGCGGGCATGCGGAAAGCTATGCCTTCAGCACGGCGCCAAAACCCGGTACGCGCAGCAAGTTCGTGTTTGCCTACTCGACCGACTCCCGCGAGGCCATTGCCTCGGGCGAGCGTTCGATGGCGGGGGTTAACGCCTACATCATGCGCAAGGTCATGGCGGTCGCGGCGGCCGAGGATGCGGTGTTCCTGCAGTTTACCGGTGACACCATGAGCGGCTACGACGCCAACGTGCCCATGCAGTGGGTCAAATATGCCAACTTCCAGCGCGCCATCCTGCCCTGGGCGAGCCGCGTTCCCGTCTACACCGGAATGGGCAATCACGAAACCATCGAATTTCTCTGGGACAACAACACCGAGTACGGCCTCACCTGTGACCGCTTCCCCTTCGACACCGACTCGGCCGAGGCGGTCTTCGCCGATGTCTTTGTCAACCCGGAGAACGGTCCTGAGAGCGAAGACGGCAGCTTCTACGATCCCAACCCGGGAAAGCCGGGCGACTTCCCGACCTACAAGGAAAATGTCTACTTCTATACCTGGGACAATGTGGCAATGGTCGTCCTCAATTCTCAATACCTGTATACGGGGTCACTGCCGAACGACACGACCGTTGGCGGTAACGTGTGGGGTTACATCATGGATAAGCAACTCGCCTGGTTGCAAACGACGTTGGCGACGCTGCAACAGGATGCCAATATCGACCACATCCTTGTCACCCAGCATACCCCGGTCTTTCCGAACGGCGGGCACGTGCACAGCTACAACTCGATGTGGCTGAAAGGGGAAAATCACACGCCTGTCATCAAGGGCACACCACCGTCGGAATTTCTCAAGCAGGGCAAGGGCTCCATCGACCGGCGCGATGATTATCTGCGCACGCTGCTTGCTCACTCGAAAGTCAAGGCCATCCTTGTCGGCGATGAACACAACTACTCGCGTTTGCTGATCAAGCCGGGCATGCCCATCTACGATAAGCGCAAATACCAATCCCGCAAACCCCTGACCATCGACCGCGATCTCTGGCACATCACCGTCGGCTCGGCGGGAGCACCTTATTACTATGTTGAGTCCGCACCCTGGAATAAGGGTTATCCGAAGGATACGCAGTACTTGAAGTTGCTCAGCACGCAACACGCGGTGGCCTTGTTCCGCGTCCACGGCACTTCGCTCGAACTTGAAGTCGTGAACCCCGATACCCTCGACAGGGTTGATACAATAGAATAAGAATAAAAGGCGTCGGTGCACTTAGAATTACAGTTGAGATTCACCTCGGAACTGCCTGCGACATTTCGTCAGGTACTTTCTACGCGTTACTCCGATCGCATCAAGCATTCCCTGATCTCACTTTGTGCGTTCAAATGATTGTCATTACGAATCGAGAAGAATAGGGTGTAGTCCAGTCTGTTCCCTAACACAACATGGAACCGGCTACATATATAGAGGAGGTATAGGTTGATGAAACGGCACGCGATATTACGGATGGTGACGGCTGCGACGGCGGTTTGTTTATGTTTCAGCGTCTTTACGGCCCAGGCCGCATTGTTGACGACCGCGCAAAAGAAAGAAGTGGCGAAATCGCCCTGTGCCGTGTCGATCAACTATTTAATCAAACAGTACCAAAGCGAACCCGATGTGGCCGCGTCTTTCGACCTGATGGCGGGTAATCTCGTCGACCCGCCCGAGAGCTACCATATGCTCAATCCGTGGCGAGTGACGGGCGGTGGCGAGGCGTTGCTGGGCAAGATGGTGGATTACTTCACCGAATGGTGCACCTTCCTGCCGCGCATCAACGGCAGCGAGGACAACGGGCTGGCTTATATCCAGGGGTTCGGCTGGCTTTATTATCAGAATACCCCGGCACAGAATTTTGTGCAGGGCCGCAATCCGCTCGATCCGAGCAAGGCGCTTGAAACCGGTCTGAAGTTCACGTCTGATTTCAGTAAGCAGCGCGGCGCCTTCATGGATGGGCCGGATTCGACCACCTATATCCAGCAATGGATCGACGACCCGCGTATCGAGATAGTGGATTATCAACGCAAACGAGCGAGTGACTATAAGTCCTGGAACGACTTTTTCGCCCGTGAATTGATGATCGACACGAAAACCAGGACCATTCCCAGCCGCCCGGTGACCATGCCGGACAGGGATTACGTGATCTCGGCACCGACCGACTGCATCATGAACCCGCTGGTACAGGTACTGACCGAGGACGGTAAGGTGGTTCGTCGTGAATATCTGCAAAACCCGTTGCAATACAACACTGTGCTGGACGTTAAGGGCATTCCGCTCAGCATGGCAGAGTTGTTGAAGGGCGTCGCTCCCGAGCTGCAGAGCCGGTTTGTTGGTGGCAATGGCCTGGCCTGTATCCTGATGCCCAATACCTATCACCGATTTCACACCCCCGTCACTGGCATCATTCGCCATGCGGACGTGGTGGTCTCCGGTACCTATGGTTACCCCGACTGGCCGAACTGGGTGTCGCAAAGCGGCAACGTGGCCGGACCGGGAACCGACTTCAGCCAGTTCCAGCTGTTCCAGCGCGGTGTGATCATCATCGAGGTGAATTATGCCGACGTCAAGGAAGGTAATGTGAAGACGGGTTACGTGGCATCGATTCCGGTCGGGTTGGACACAATCGGTTCGGTGGTGTTGCGCAAGAATATCAGGCCCGGTGAAAAGGTTACGCGGGGCTACACCGAACTCGGTAATTTCTACTATGGCGGCTCGCTCAACATCCTGTTGTTCAGCCCGGGTATGGTGTCACCGGCCGTGCAAACCCGCCTGGGTAATCAGATAGGCGTTATCAATGTCGGCACCACGCCGCCGGTGAAGAATTAAAGGGGTCAGAGCCCTTTTTTCTTACTTCAGTGCCGACTAGGAGGCTGTTATGAACAGGATATGGTTGTTGCTGGCGGTGGTACTCTTCTCCATGCAGCTGAATGCCGCATCGGGGCGCTTCGTCACCATTTCCGACCTTCACTTCAACCCCTTTTTCGACCCCACCTTGGTGGCGGATTTGAAGGCGAAGCCGGCGTCGGAGTGGAGTGCCATCTTCGCCTCGACGACAAAAAAGGGTTTCGGCGACTACGGCGGGAGCGAGGAGACCAACGACGCGCTCTTCGCCTCGGTACTGGCGGATGCCGCCCGGCGGTTGCCCGACGCCGACTTCGTGCTCTTCACCGGCGACATCATCGCCCATGGGTTCCAGAAGCGGTACGGGATGGCGGCGCCGACGCCCGAATATGAGGCGTTCGTGCTGAAGAGCGTCAACTACGTGCTCCGGCGCATCACCGAGACCTTCCCGAACAAGCCGGTCTACTTCACTCTGGGCAACAATGACTCCTACTGCGGCGACTACAAGGTGGCACCGGAGGGGCGCTTCCTGGGCGATACTGCGAAGCTGATTACCGGCACCCTGCTGCATGACCCCGCCAATGGCCCGGCAGTGGCGGTCAGCTATGCCAAGGGAGGCTACTACTCGGTAGCGCTGCCGCAGGGACAAGGGAGGATGGTCGCGGTCAATACTATCCTCTTTTCGCGCCACTATGAGGAGGCCTGTGGGCCGAGGGTCGACTACGACCCGGCGAAGGCGCAGTTCCAGTGGTTAGAGATGGTACTGAAAACTGCGAAGTCGAAAGGTGAGCCGGTCTGGCTGCTACTCCATGTGCCGCCGGGGGTGGACGTCTTCGCGACGCTGAAGCGGGCGAAGGGTGGCCGGATCGAGTCGGTGGCCTCCATGTGGCAGCCTCTGCATCTCTCGCGCTTCCTGGATCTGGTGCGCCAATATCAGACCACCATTCGGGCGGCCTTCGCTGGCCACACCCACATGGACAACTTCCGCCTCATCTCCTCTAAACACGAAGGGGCTCCTGCGGCCGCCTACGTCCACACCTCACCGGCGGTGAGTGCGCAGTTCGGCAATAACCCCGCCTACAGTCTCTATAGCTACGACGTCAACACCTTCGCGCCGGCCAATTTCGAGGTCTACTACCTCAATATTGCCGATCGGGGAGAGGGGGGCTGGCGGTTCGAGTACGACTTCGTCCAGCGCTACGGCGTCCCGTCGATTAACGTGGCGAACCTCGATCGCATTCGCGCCTCGCTGCCCACCGACGCCGAGCGGCGTGCCTGGTGGGAACGCCTCTACAACGTCTCCCACACCGCCACCCCGGCAATCGATGGCACCAACTTCAAGGGATACTGGTGCGGAATGAGCGAGTTGACCGAGGCCGCCTTCACCGACTGCTATAACACTCAATAAGAGCGTATTATTCGAGTGCAGCACGAAGAACAAAAGAGGAAGGAATATATGCTACGAACACAGAATAATATCTGTGGAACTGGAAAAAACCGGGTCAGAGAGCAATGAGATGAAATCAATGGGGTCAGACTCGATTGATCTGATATTTAATTGATATTTCAAAGGTGTCTGACCTCAGATCCAATAATAGGTAATATCTGATAACGTTCGGAAGTGTGCTTATGAAAGATCAACACAATCGGTCCCGTCGTCGTTTCTTGCAGCTTATGGCCCTTGGCGTGGCTGGGGGCATCAGTGGGCTGGCAGTGCCACGGGTTACCCAGGCCGGCACAGGTTCATTTATCACCAAACCCATTCCTTCCACTCATGAACGCCTGCCGGTGATCGGCCTGGGCAGTTCACGAACGTTTAATGTCGGTAATGATCCGCTCGGCCTGGACAATGTGGCCGAGGTCATGCGCCACTTTTTTAATGCGGGTGGCAGACTGATTGATTCCTCACCCATGTATGGCTCATCACAACCGGCTATTGGTTATGGCCTGAAAAAACTGGGTAAAACAAAAACGGTTTTTTCGGCAGACAAGGTCTGGACATGGGACCATGACGCGGGCCCTGCGCAAATGGAACAATCCAGGCGATACTGGCAGGTTGATGCGTTTGATCTCATGCAGGTACATAACCTGGTGGCGTGGGAACAACATCTGAAAACCCTGGCTCGCATGAAACAGCAAGGGAAGATCCGTTATGTGGGGATCACCACCTCGCATGGTCGCCGCCATGAGGAAATGGAACACATCATGAAAACTGAGCCGCTTGATTTTGTGCAGTTCAGTTACAATATTCTTGACCGCGAAGCCGAAGCGAGACTGTTGCCTCTCGCGGCGGAGCGTGGCATTGCCGTGATCGTAAACCGGCCATTCCAACGCGGCGATTTAATTGAAGAACTCAAACACAAACCATTACCAGAATGGGCAAAGACTATCGATTGCAAAAATTGGCCACAATTTTTATTAAAATTCGTTGCCTCACACCCAGCGGTGACTTGTGTCATTCCGGCAACGACACAGATTGAACATGTTAAGGAAAACATGGCGGCAGGTTTTTCACCGATGCCCGACGGGGCCATGCGGGCGCGTATGATCGACTATGTTGAAAAAATACTCTGATAGTGATGACTGTAATGGGTGATCTGACAGACTATCGGCTGTCCGATTTTATTCTGTTTTCAGAAACGGCCTATTACCGGCAATTTGAACTCTATAACCAGGCCATCTGGCCGCTGCATTGTGTAGCCATACTCTTTTCGTTGCTGATGCTCTATATGTTATGGAAAAATTCTGCCTGGGCCGGGCGAGTGATTTCGGGATTACTTGTTGTGAGCTGGTTATGGGTGGCGTGGGCGTTTTTGTATCAACGTTTTTATCAAATCCATGTCGTGGCTGACTGGTATGCGCTCGGCTTTGTCCTCCATGCGGGGTTCCTCGCCTGGTACGGTGTCGTAAAAAACCGCTTTGACAGGGTTGTGAGCAGTCGGCCCGGAATGATCATTGGGGCCGCGTTGTTATCGATCGCATTGATCGTTTATCCTTTTATAGCCGTTATACGCGGTCGTGGTTGGATGCAGTTTGAAATGTTTGCCCTTGCACCTGACCCTACGGTTTTAGCGACGGTCGCCATTCTACTTTTTTATAAAGCTCCCAAAGTGCTTTATGCAATTCCGATCATATGGGTTTTAATAAGCGGTATGACATTATATGTAATGTAGGAATAAAAGGGCTCAGTGACAAATGCTGATATAAATGATTCGCATTTGTCACTGCCCCCTTTAAGCTTAAACCTTGTCTAGCGACGGTCCCGTTTATAACCTGGGGGCTGAACGGCTTGACCAGGGAAGGGGACAGTATTTGATTGTGCCGGGTTCTTGTTTGTTAGGTCCTTGCAGGCCACGCCCCAGGAACCTGTATGCCAGGATTCTTTGTTCTTGATTCCGTCAACTGCCAAGTCAAGGCGGAAGAACAGGAAGCGGTGGGGTTGCTTTTCCACTACCCATTCGAAGTTGTGACCAAATGCAGTGCCAGGGGGGTAGTGAGTGATAAATGGCCCGGCCTTACGTTCTTCGTCAGGTACTACCCGCTCCATTAGAGGCGCTTGGTCTTGTATGGCCTGCAGGTCAATGTAGTCAATTTTCTTGCCACTGTCCGGTGCCGCGTACTCCCATACCCGCCAGCGATAGGCTGCCACGTCATAGCTGCTACGACCTGTGTTCTCATGATCTACGCGGAAACTGGCAATGCAGCGGTTGCTGTCCAGGTCATGCCATTCAAGTGAACTCGAGGTATTTGCGCGGAACTCGAGGCTGGGGACCTCGGTGCGGATGAACAACAAGTAGGTCCAGACTGCCGCCACAATGAGGGCAAGGATTTGCGCCAGGTTCTTGGCAATGTCGGTATAACGTGCCAGACGATCCATATCCATGGGCCCTCCCAGTCGATTGTAAAATACCTCAAGGTATTCAAAAACACTTTGTTTCGAGAATCAAGGGGTCAGAGTACTTGAAAAACAAATATTAACCCGATAGCTTGTTAATATAAATTACTCAATCTTGTAAAGGACCTTGAGATGGCCAATAGGAGGAAAAATATCCATCCGATGAAACGGCCATATTACGCAGTTTTATGTGTAATCTCGGCGTTGGTCGCGGCGCTTGCAACATCTGGCACGCTATCCGCCGATGAGATGTCAATTACGCCCACACTCACCATCGTCAATCCCCATCCTACTCCCGACTCTGCCTATCACCAGCGCTTCGGCGCTGCGCTGGCCGAACTCGATGGAGATATCCTGGTCGGCAATCCCAACAAGCAGGTTGTCGAAGACAGAGCCGGGGCGGTTTATCTATTCGATGAGAAATGCGGCGATCTCATTCGGACCTTTACAAATCCCACACCCGCCAAGGACGATTGGTTCGGTCAAGCGGTCGTCACCGTCGGAAATCGTGTTCTCATTGGCGCGCCCAATGACGATACGGCCGGTATTAACAGCGGGGCGGCCTACCTTTTCGACAGCGAGACGGGAAATCTCCTCCGGACCTTCCTTCCCCCGGCCTCGACTTCTGGCGTCCCGGTCAGACATTTCGGGAGAGTCGCGGCAGCAGAGGGGAACAAGGTGCTTATCGGCGCGCCGGCCGGAGCCATGGGCGGTGGCCCCTATCAATCCGGGCTCTACCTGTTCAATGCGGATACCGGCGAACTCCTCCAGACGTTCCAGAATCCTAACCCTTCGCTGAGTTCCAGTCGTTTCGGCATTAGCGTCGCCCTCAAGAATGACAAGGTCTTGGTGGGAGACGACTTCCTGTCGGGGCCCGGGACGGCATATCTCTTCGACGCCCTGACGGGGACTCTTCTTCATACCTTTTTACCTCCGGCCACTTATCAGAATGCACAATTCGGCGTGAATGTCATTTTCCACGGCGATGATGTCCTCATCTCATCCTCACGTCACATGGAGTCCGATAGTGGTGATGTTCAGTTCATGGGCGTCGCCCACCTTTTTGATGCCGAGATGGGTTCTTTCCTGCGTACTTTCGCCAATCCCGATCCGGCGCAAAGCGTCGGCTCCGTCTTTGCGCTCGCCTCATATGGCGAGTACGTCGTTATTGGCGGCGTGTATGAACCCTATGAAGAACCGACATTTCTTTCTGCCGGAAAGGTCGACATTTTTGATTTCGAGACGAGTGAGGTTGTGGCGACGTTGACACCTTCAGCCCCCTCCGCCGGCGACTATTTCGGTTCCCGCATCCTGACAACAGGGTCTTCCATTATTGTGTCTGCAACAAGGGACGACATTGGCGGCACGGATACCGGCGCGGTTTTCCGGTTCTCCGAGATCGCATCTCTTCCTCCGGTGGAGACCGCCCACCCTACCATTCTATGGGTTGCCAGTTACCCCGATTCAATCAAGCGCTTCGACGGGCAGTCCGGAGAATTCATCGACGATTTCGCCGTTGTCCCGGAAGGGCAGAGGCCCGCCGATCTGACCTTTGGTCCCGACGGCAAGCTTTATGTCAGCGTTCCGGGAAATAATTCGGTCCAGCGTTTTGACGGTGACAACGGGTCTTACCTCGGTAACTTCGTCACGCCGGGGAGCGGTGGTCTTAGCGGTCCCTATGGCTTGAGGTTCGGGATTGACGGCAACCTTTATGTCAGCGACCACTGGAATAACACGGTCAGACGCTACGACGGCGAGACCGGCACTCATTTGGGTAACCTTTCCAGCGGCGGCCTCGGCAGGCCGACCTGGCTTTTCGTCCTGAGTGATCTCTATGTCGCAAGTTCGATCACGAATGCCATCAAACGTTTCGACGAGGAGACGGGTCAGTTTGTCGGAGACTTCCTAACTCCCCCAACCGGTGGGCTGCAGCAGCCCCTGGGTTTCGTGATCCAGCCGGACGGTTACATGTACGTGGTGAGCGGCGAAACCCATGAGGTCAAGCGCTACGACATGTCGACCGGTGAATTTGTCGACAACTTCGTTTCGAGATGCAGCGGCGGCCTCAAGGGGCCTGTGGACTTACAGTTTGCTGGGGACTACCTCTACGTTTCCAGCTCCGCTACCAACGAGATCAAGCGCTATGACGGTGCGACCGGAGCGTTCGTCGATACGTTCGTTGGCGCGGAAAGCGGTCTTGCCAGGCCTTGGGGTCTGAGGATCAAGATAGAACAAAACAATGACGAAGGCGGCGGCATCACCATCGTTCCTGGGGGTAACATCTTCCCACGGTTTTGCGAGTTTGTGTCGTTACGCGCCCCTTATATTTCCTGCTTCTGGGCCTACATCATCGTCGTTATCTTGGTTTTGTTGATCATTGTCATTGGTGCCCGAGTATGGCGAGCGCGGCAGCAAGCCAGTCGCAATTTCTGAAGCGATAATAGGGGACAGACCACAGTTAAATTATAAATAAAAGGGGGGACCCAGCTCTGACCTCAATTACTTAGAGTTTTTGAACTTAAGGAATTACTCCCTTTCTTGAAGATCTGGCGGAATTACAATTTCCATCACCTGAAAACATCTTTCATAGTGGAGGTCCCAAAGTTCTCTGCCTGCCAGTCCCGAATCATTGAAACGCCCAGCACGTGACTGACCATAATTATAGGGACAGCCTTTGGCGCTGTCTTTGCAGCATCGATCGCCATCGATCCTGCCATACAGTTTCCCTCTGAGTAAACGTCCCATTAAGTCTGTTCTTCCTTGATTGTTTAAATCAGTGCAAATTGATCGTGTCATCAAGGTTCGAATATCAATGCTACCAAAATCGTCTCCGTAGGATGTAGATCTTGCTTTACTGCAATTCTCGCCATGATACCAGTTGTTTATGCATTTCTCGGCAGTCTTTGAGGCTCGCATTCGCGCTTTATTGGGTGATCCAGTTGGAGCAGATCCTCTGAAAACGAGATTACCTGCATTTAATCTTATGGGTGGACTGAGATCGGTATATACATCATCAATTTCCACTTGCTCTACAAGAAAGTATACTTCAGAGGTACAATTCCGATAGGTTCGACTGTAACAAGTCGATGTCCAGATTAATACAAAAAAGAAGGCCAACAAAGTGAATAACGGCTTACTTATAATGCTCATGTATCTCTCCTTCTGTAATTATTTGTATGTTGCAGAGTAATGGTGAATATCCAGTAAACTTGAAACACAACTAAGGTTGTTTTCACAATCGATATCATCGGTCTAGGATTTATTTCCGGTAAACCTGCACAGGAAAGGCATGGATTATAATAACTAAAGTGCAGCATATTTCCCTAATAGCAAAAGAGGTCAGACTGCCGCTCACAATACTTGTATATTGACTACATGAATTGAATACTCAAATACTATGAAAATATATAGCACTGAACCTGTACGAGCGCATTGATCCAGATCAACAATAGAGTGGGGGGGGTAAATAGTGTGTAGCTACACAAAAAGACGGGGAAGAGTAAATAGGGGACAGGCTACGGTTTAATTATAAATAAAAAGGGGGGCAGTATGAACTTCCCTAAAGTAAATAAAATTGATTAGTACCCTTTGTTCAAAGTACGGGTGCGAAATAATAATATGTTAACGTTGACTGGACTGAATAATTGTTTATATCATTGATATAGATCAATGATATATTCAGATTAACAGACTATATAAATAGATTAAATATTAATAAAATCTAATTGTTTATATTGCTTTATTGCTTTATTGCTTTATTGCTTTATTGTTTTCTTACGCTCGTGCTTTTTCTGGTAACTTTTAATAGCTGTGATTTCAGCCGTTTATAGAAGTGCTTTCATTTATATTGACCAGGTGACATTGGGGGGCATATGAACACTTGTTATGGAAGCCTTTGCAGAGGAACCTTTCTTTCACTGTTAATCTATCTGCTTGCTTTCGGTACCAGCAGTGCCGAGGAAGGGGAAGTCAACCCCGGCAAGGTATCCGGAACAATCAGTTTCATCAATACCTCCCCGGATGTGGCGGCCCGCCTCTCCGCCAATCCGGTGACAGTGCCGGCGAATGCATTACCAGTCAAACTGTATCGAGACAATACCCTGGCAGCTAGTGGCGCGTATGCTGTTGTCAACACCGCTCCGGATAGTAATACCTATCAGGCTGCATCGTATGTATTGCATCCTGATGTAGAGGAGACGGGTAGCGACTTTCATGTCCTCGTGAATTCCATGCTATTCGCTGATACATCCACTTATCGTTTTGCCTCCTCAAGTACGAACTCTGTAAGTGTCCAGCAGTGTCCCGGTGTCTTGCCGGAAACAGTACAACCTGCCGGTACAGTGTGTGATGTAAATGAGTGTGCGGCACTGTTGGGTCTGCAGTACAAGTTCGTACCGGATCCTGCTGAGCCCGATATCTTGATGGCCCTGGACCCTAATGTGGATGTTGTTTGTACGGTCTCGGCGTACCTGGAAGATCCACCCGGCAGCAATACGACCGGCCTGCAGGCCGCCACTGGTGAACTGACCACCCCCTTGAGCGAGATGATCGGTGCTGGCGCACAGGCCCAGTTACTGGTCAGAGCCTCGGCAGCACCGGTGTCCTTGACCGTGAGTTGTCAGGTCAAGACTAAATCAGGTGAAGAGGGTTTCGTTATTATTCCCAGTACGGGGTTCACTCCTCTGGATAAATCCGTCAGCCTGGGTGTGCTGGCCTGTGGTGAGACACAAACACCGGCGACCATCGAGATCCCCGTAGAGCGAAATGCCGGGAGGCTAATTGGCTATTTTGATATCAATGGTTATGACGAAGCCATCGCCCAAATATCACTGGATACCGCGGGCGGAATATTCTCGAAAAGTCCGCCACTGGTCGCGGCTGGTACGTTGCCGACGGAGAAATGGGAATTCAAGGGTGCCCCCCAGGGCCCACATAGCGTCATTGCCCGCACTGTCCTGGACAATGGTGATAAGTGGTTGATGTTGCCACATCGGAATGGTCTGAATGGCCAGGTCACCGTGGTCAAAGATCAAATCACGGATATCAATGTCAGCCTTATCAGTAAGCCGGTAAAGGTCCAGGGTAATGTTCTGCTCTTCGATATCAACGGCAAAACCGATTTGGATGCCATCAATAACCCTGCGTTCTTAACGACCACGCTGGTCACAACCAAACAAAGCTATATGGAAGCGCTGGGTATAGAGGAATTACCCTCCATCAATGGCGGCAGTGGTTTTGGTGGTATTTCGCGGGGACGCCTGAACGGTGCCTATGACCCCGCGAGCCATGAGGCCCCTTTGAATTATGAATTATTGCTCACCGGCCTGAGCCCTGAGGATGGCAATCTGGATGGCAGTGACGCCAAGCCCACGCTGTGGGATGTCGATACTCTCCGCCTGTATTTTGACAAGACACCGGCAGTATTGGGCGGCTACAATTTCGTTGATATCGATCTGGCTCAATGGCTGAACGAGCTCGCGGATCCGGCAACAAGTGATGATGTGATCATGTTGCCCGAACAGAAATTCTGTTTAGGCAAGGCAGCACTCACCATTCGTGTCGATGAATCGCTGGCCACATTGTATCGGCCGCAAATGAGCACATTTTCCACAAGCCAGTACTTCCCGACGGTCAGTGGTACCTCACCTGTCGCTGGTATCGACGGTTTTGCCGTGGGTGATAAATACTCGGATAATGACGCAGCAGCCGAGGTACACATCAGCGCAACCCTTCCCGAAGGATTTCAGTACAAAATCAGGCCGACGACGAATTATCTTCCTGCAGATGGCTCGTCATCATCATGGTTATCGTTAGGAGACATGCTAATTCCACAAGATGGTGTCATCGGTTGTGGCAAAGTCGAGAATCTCTGTGCCAACCTCACCGACTTGGAGGGCGGTGCCTCTATACTGGATGTGTCCATCACGAATCCGAGTGGGGTAGATAATCAGAACTACTGTGTGAATAGCGGCAACCTGGAACTGAATATCACTGCCAGCTCAACTGGTAACGATGTACAGCAGCTTGCCTATGTGCTTGATCCACCGGCATCAGTGACTGATCTGCAGGAATACTGCAACAGCAGCGGCACGGCAACGGTGCTGTGCACCGATTGCGGCATGGCCCCGCAATTTCCCGTGAATCTCACCTCACTTGCCTCCGGGTCGCACACACTGGTTGCTTGCGCGCAAGATACGGGCAGCTGCGTCTCGTCGGAGGAATACAGTTTCTCGGTAACAGAACAGGAACTGGCATTGCAATGCACGCCGGACTTCACCGTGGAACTGAACATCGGCGAAACCGGGATAGCCAAGGATGATCCCCGCATTACCGATAACCTCGGGGCCGAATTGCTTGGGAACTGTGGTGTTCCCGATACTATTGCAGACGATCAACCTGATGTATTCCCCATCGGTGATACCACGGTTACATTCTCCGCCAGTGGTGTCGATGATTGTACGACCACGACCACCGTAGTCGAACCGGTCTTACATGAGTTGGCCTATGTGGATCGTATCAATGCTAACTCGCATGCCTTGAAGGTTTATACTGTGGAGTTGGGAACGGAAAAAACCTTTGACTGGTTTGATGCGGCTACGCCGAATGAGGTATGGGTGGAATACGATCGTCTCGGCGACGTGCTCGGCTATGCTTACAGCGCCGGTAATAATAAGGTGAAAAGTTTTGATGCCGATTCTGCGGCACAAACCCTGCCGCCCTATCCCTGTACCGGAAACTGTGTGAATATCGCCTACCGACCCGAACATGCGGGGCAATATGCCGTGGTCGAGACAACGGACTTTGCCACATACACGATCAGACTGGTCGAAAACGGTGTGGAACTGGATAGCCAGTCGCTATCCGCAGTCGACGGCATGAGTCGGGTCGAACTTGCCTGGTTCCCCCTGGGTAGCAAGTTATCGGCAATATTCACATCACCGCAGGCAAATGACGCGAATGCCGGTAAAATCCATTATTATCAATGGTCGGTCATCAATGATGCCTTCAGTACCGAAACGTCTATGCTTGAGCAGCGACCCATTAGGGAATACGTGCACGAGTTGTTGCATCTCGGTGATGACTCAGCACTGTTCGCTACGAAATATACAATCAACACTGTGCAAGGCGGGGTGATTACTAATTTGAACGCGGCCAGCGTTTTCATGAATGCCCTGGATTTTACTGACAATGGCGACGCCGCCGGTATTATCACCTCGAAGGCATTCGGCCCCGCGACACTCGGCTATGTCTGGGGGATGATCGATATCGACAAGCCGGCTGACATCAGTGCGGTGCTGGGCGGGCTTGTTCCCGAAGTCACGAATACGGTCGCGATTTCATCTGATAAGGAATATATCGCAGTCGGTACAATCCAGGGGATCCATGTCTTTACGTTTCCAGATTTCTCATTCGTTGCAACGATTCCTGCGACCAGACCATACGATCTGGCATTCCGCCCTGTCGGTCCCTACCTGCCTGTCGCGGCAAATCCGTTGACAAAAGGTGTTACCCGCTTCCCGATGCGAGAATTTGAGCCTGTTGATAAATGGCCGCAGCGAAAATTACTTCCCGACGCCGGCGACAGACCGGACAGCGCCAAACAACCTCTGCCGTGGAAGAAACCAAGGCTACCTGTCAAAAAAGTGCCAAATAAAAAAAATTCAAGTATTCCGGCGCCACGATAGGGAGATTGTCTCATGACGATTTCGCAACGCAGAAGAAAGCCATTAATACTGATTTCGATGCTGGCGGTTATTGCAGGACTGACTGCCTGTAAGCCCGTTGCGACGATAAGCTTGTCATCAACAGATGTGGGTGAAGGGGATCCGCTTGTGGTCGGATGTGCCGCGAATACGGCAGGAACCTATACTATTAGCTTGCAACCCGCCGGCGAAGGCACGGTCAATCCTGGCAATCCAGTACCGATCACAACCGAGCCATATCGAACACAGGGCACGATTCAATGGCATATAAGCGGAAAGTCCAGGCGGGTCACTGTTGTCTGTACGGTGGTCAACGCAGATGGACAAGACGTTAGAAGTGCTGAGGTTACTATACGGGATTCACATCCTCCCAGCCTTGTCCAGGGTTCTGGCTGGGTATTTGGTGGACCGCATCCTAACCAGAAGGTAGGGCAGGTTTTTCCAATTACGGTGAATGTTGAGGACCTTGCTATTGCTCAATCAGGTGGCGATGTGAGTGGTATAGATAAAGTGCAGATCAACACTGCTGGTCCTATTACGGTGAGCCCGGTAGAAGAAAACCCACCTGGAGATTTTCCTGGCCCACCGGTTCGCTTACCAAGGGGGCCTACACCCTTTGCCGCGACGTTTACCGGCCATTGCTTTCATGAGGGAGATATTAGTATGCGTGCAGTCATCACTGATACCGCAGGCTCGTCAACTATAACAGCAGACGAGACATTTGCCTGTGTGCCTTAAAAATAAGAAAAAGATCAAGGTGGTTAGAGAACCCCCTTTGGGTTTTGTTTAAGTATATTCTGAATACACCCTGCTTGTTCTGGTAATTAAATAATAACCTGTTCATTCTGAATGAATAACCAGAGGGTATGCAGTGTCGAAGGAGGTAAACGTTATGAAACAGACCATTTCATTCTGTGTTGTGATAGCTGTAGTCTTGGCATCGACATTTACATTTGCATATTCGCCTCGTTTGGCACACAAGCCGTTAACGTTGCTTGCCTTAAGTGTTTATAACAAATGTAACAGTAACGAAGTTACCTATAAGGATTTCGAACGCAGGGAGCATGTAGTGCTTGGTAATATTGCCATGGATGAAGGCAAGCGTGCATTGCCAGGGTTGCATAAGTATTCTTTTGCGAATGGTTCTCTGGCTATGATCAAGCGAACGGTTAACTGGCACTTTTATAACCCCTTCCGTGAGCGGTTATCAATTCAAGGGTGGGTTGACAAGTCACAAACTCGTTTATGGAAGAGGGCGAAAGAAGAGTTTAACAAGTACGAAAAAAATGATAAAAGAGAGTTTTCCCTTGGGGGTATTCTGCATCTTGTCGAGGATGCCAGTGTCCCTGCACATGTTGTTCCTGTCTACCATGGCCCGGTGCTTCCTGATTTCTACGGAAAATTTGAGCACCTGGTAGATTATATGAAGGATCACGTGGAAAATGGTTTGATTAAGGACAAGATTGATCTTATTGAGCCAGATACCATTGCCTTGTCTGTACTGATACAGGCTGATATTGGTTCGTTCTGCAAATTAACACAGACAGAGCTGACAGCCGATGCCATTCGGAGAAGTCTGGCTTATAAAACTTTAACTATGGTAGAGTCAGAAATACCTGGGTGTGATGGCTTTAGTTGGTATGACTTCTGGATAGCGCCAGAAGGGCAACGCTATTTCGGAAAATATAATATTGAGAACGGTAACCCGCTATTTGGCAATGCAGGAACGTTAACGAAAAACAAAGCAGGTAGTATATTGTACTGCAAGTTTGAAAAAGATGATCTTCGATACAAGGGTTTTGTGACAAAACTCCATACTGAGGCAATCAAGGCGGATCTACAAATACTCGGTTGGGCGAGTAAAAGACTAGAATTAAATGGATCGAATAGATAAATGGAGTATGGGCTCACTTAGAATCTCTATCGAGCTTCGTTAATTGTCTCAAAGAAGGCTCTCAGCATTCATTATGAGTGGATCTGGGCAACTCTATGCTTCCAGCATCAGGGCGACTTCCTGAACTTGAGGTTCTGGTCGTATTTTCTCAAATATTTGTCACAACGCTGCTCTGAGCTCAATACTGTCGTAAAATACGCAATAGATGAAAATGCCTCCAGAACCCCTTAATAACTTGATTGCCGATTGCATGCTGCGTGATCAATTCCGCTTTCGTCGGCGTTTTAGGCAAATACAGCAACAAAAGAACAAAAATGAGCAAGTACCGCAGCTGGCTAAGCTGGAGGCGGATATCCAGGCCTCGGCCTTGCTTCGCGCCGGGCGCCTCGCGGGCCTGCCGGTACCCACCTTTCCCGACAATTTACCCGTCTCTGACCGCCGTGAGGCGATCAGTGAGGCGATTAAAAACCACCAGGTCGTCATCATTGCCGGTGAAACGGGTTCGGGCAAGACGACCCAGCTACCGAAGATCTGCATGGCGCTGGGGCGTGGGGTGGCTGGCCTGATTGGCCATACCCAGCCGCGACGCCTGGCGGCGCGGAGTATTGCCAACCGGGTGGCGGAAGAGCTGCAGACCGAAGTCGGTGCCACGGTGGGGTATAAGGTCCGTTTTAAGGACAAGGTGGGCCCAAAATCTTATTTAAAGCTGATGACGGACGGGATCTTGCTGGCCGAGATACAGGGCGACCGGTATCTGAATGATTATGACACCCTGATTATTGATGAGGCCCACGAGCGCAGCCTGAATATTGATTTTCTGCTGGGGTATTTAAAACAGCTATTACCGAAGCGGCCGGACCTGAAGCTGATCATCACCTCGGCGACGATTGATACGGAGCGCTTTTCCCGCCACTTTGATAAGGCCCCGGTGATCGAGGTCACCGGCCGGACCTATCCCGTTGAGGTGCGTTATCGACCCTTACTGGAGGATAACAAGGCCGAGGATGACAAGGACGCGCAGCCGAGAGATGCCCAACAGGCCATTCTTGATGCGGTGGACGAGCTCTCGGCAATTGACCGTGCACAGGGCAAGAGCCCGGGGCATATCCTGATATTTTTTAGTGGTGAACGCGAGATCCGTGAGGCGGCCGAGTCATTGCGTAAACACCATCCGCCCCAGACCGAGATCCTGCCGCTATACGCGCGCCTGAGTGCGAAAGAACAAAACCGTGTGTTTAGCCCGGCCCGGCATCGGCGCATTATCCTCGCCACCAATGTCGCCGAGACCTCGTTGACGGTGCCCGGCATTCATTATGTGATCGATACGGGCATGGTCCGGATCAGCCGTTACAGTTACCGCAGCAAGATCCAGCGCCTGCCCATTGAGCCTATTTCCCGCTCCAGCGCCAACCAGCGTAAGGGGCGTTGTGGCCGCATCAGTGAGGGCGTGTGTATTCGCCTGTATTCGGAGCAGGATTTTAACAATCGCCCCGAGTTTACCGATCCGGAGATCAAGCGCACCAACCTGGCCTCCGTTATCTTGCAGATGGAGTCTCTACGCCTCGGGCATATTGAAGACTTTCCCTTTATCGAGCCGCCGGATTCACGTTATATCACCGATGGTTACAAGTTATTGCATGAACTGCGCGCGGTCGATGAGCACAATACTGTCACGGCGTTGGGCAAGGAGATCGCCCGTTTGCCGGTTGACCCGAAGATTGGCCGTATGTTGCTGGCTGCAAAGCAGTTTACTTGCCTGCAGGAGTTGTTGATCATCGGCAGTGCCCTGAGTGTGCAGGACCCGCGTGAACGCCCGGTAGATAAACAACAAAAGGCCGATGAGCGTCACCGGCTCATTAATGCCGGGCTGGTGGATGGAGATGCCGGAGACACTAATAATAAGGAGAACAAGGATAAGCCAAAGTCTGACTTCCTGTTTTACCTCAAGCTGTGGCAGCTGTATGAAGACAAGCGTAAGCATTTGACGCAAAACAAGCTGCGCACGTTCTGTAAACAGAACTTTCTTTCCTATAACCGCATGCAGGAATGGCGGGATATTTACCAGCAGATATTTACGCTGTTCAAAGAGCAGGGCGTCAGGCTCAACACCAGTGAGGCGGGTTACGAGGCCATTCATCAGGCGCTGTTATCGGGCCTGTTGGGCAATATCGGCAACAAGTCGATAGAGGGTAACGAGTTCCTGGGGCCGCGCAATATCCGCTTTTATATTCACCCCGGCTCCTGGCAGGCCAGGAAGCCACCCAAGTGGGTCATGTGTGCCGAGCTGGTCGAAACCACGCGCCTCTATGGGCGCATGGTGGCGCAGATCACCCCGGAGTGGATTGAGGCCCTCGCCGGGCATTTGATCAAACGCAGTTATTCGGAGCCGCATTGGCAAAAGGGCCCGGCACAGGTCTCGGCCTATGAGCGCACGACGCTTTATGGGATTACTTTATGCCCGAAACGGCGTATTAACTATGGCCCCATCGACCCAGTGTTGTCGCGTGAGCTGTTTATTCGCGAGGCACTGGTGCAGGGTGACTTTCAAACCCGGGCCACCTTCTTTAAATATAACCAGTCGGTGATTGCAGAGATAGAGGCCCTGGAGGCCAAGGGCAGGCGCCGGGATATCCTCGTCGATGAACAGGCGCTTTATCAATTCTACGATGAGCGTATTCCCGCCGATATTTATAACGGCAAGGCCTTTGAAAAATGGCTCAAGTCCATACAGCAAAGCCAGCCCGAACTTCTCTATTTGCAGAAAGAAGAGTTAATGCGCCACGAGGCTGAGCACATCAGCGAGGGGCAGTTTCCCGGCACCATGGAGCTCAACGGCGTCACCCTGAAACTGGATTACCATTTCGAACCCGGCCATGCCGAAGATGGGGTGACCGTTATCGTGCCGCTGGCGATATTGGCGCAGTTACATGAAGCATCCTTTGATTACCTGGTGCCCGGGCTGTTGCGTGACAAGATCATTGCCCTGATCAAGTGTTTGCCGAAGGCACTGCGCAAGTTGTTTGTGCCGGTGCCTAATTATGCCGATGCCTTTCTTCAGGCAGGCGACAGGTCCTTACCGTTAATTGAAAGCCTGGCCGCGTATATGCAGAAGGTCAGTCGCACGCCTATCCCCAGTGATGCCTGGCAGCTGGAGAACCTGCCGGCGTTCTATCACATGAACTTCCGCGTGGTGGATCAGGATAACAAGGTGCTGGGTGTGGGCAGAGACCTGCCGGCCTTACAACAGGAACTGTCAGGCATGAGTGACAAGCTGTTATCGGCATTGCCGACCTCGGATATTGAGAAAGAAGAGGTCACTGAATGGAACTTCGGTGACCTGCCCGAGGTTGTGGAGCTGGAACAACACGGCCTAAACATCCGCACCTATCCTGCGATCGTGGATGATTATGAAGAGGGTGAGTGTGTCTCTATACAGTTATTCAATGACAGGGAACAGGCCAGGGCCGAGATGCGCCCCGGGCTGCGCCGCCTGTTCAGGCTGACGGCGCGGCAGGAAATGAAGTACCTGCGCAAGCACCTGCGCCATTTTGACAAGATCCAGTTGTTCTATACCTCCATTGGCAGTAAGCAACACCTGCTGCAAGACCTGGAAGACGCCATTATCGATTACGCGCTGTTCGCCGAGGTTGACGAGATTCGTATAGAAGAAGACTTTACCAGACTTAGCAGTGAGGCGGGCAAGAAGCTGATGCAGGTGTCTGATGAAACCTGTGACATGATTCATGACATCCTCGCGCAATACCATAAACTCGCCAAGCGCCTGCAGGGGAATATTCCTCTGACCTGGTTTGATGCCGTGAAAGACATTAAGCAACAACTGGGGTGTTTGGTTTATGCCGGGTTTATTAGCGCCACGCCGCGCCAGTGGTTAAAACACCTGCCACGTTATATAGAGGCCATTAACCTGCGCCTGGATAAACTGGAGCGCTCACTGGATGCCGACAAGAAGCGACAGGCAGAGGGCCAGAAGCACTGGAACAGGATCTATAACCAGATCAGTGATGATCCGCAACAACGGCTCAGTCCGGAGTGGGAACTTTATCGCTGGATGATGGAAGAAATGCGGGTGTCCCTGTTCGCGCAGGAGTTAAAGACCTCAATGCCGGTATCAATCAAGAAACTCGATGCGCAGAGCGAACTACTTTAGAACGATGGTGCTCTGAACCTCCTTTAGTTTAACAGGCATTCCAAATAGAAGGCTGGTAATAAAAGGGCTCGGTGGCAAATGCGTATCGTTATCATTTGTCACCGGCCCGCTTAACTCTAAAGTGCCTGGTACGTCATGCACTGGATGCTGTCATTCTGCATGCTGACAGAGATACTGTCAGCGCTACATTCCAGATCATTATTGAATGTGCAACTGGTTACCTTACAAGCACCGACGCCGGCCAGACCGTTTGCATGGGTGTGGGATGGGGCACCGAGAAACGAGGTGTCGCAGCCAGGATGGGTGCCATCACCGATGGTGATAGCACGGGCATGGCATTTGTCATCCTTGTTATAAGCACATTCGCTGATCGTACAGGTTTCCACGAAGGGCATATCGATGGTCATTTTCATGATGACCTCCTTTGCGCTGTTCGCAAATGGGTTTGCATTAATATTCAGAACCGGATAAATCTAACAGATAAACCGATTTCCAGCGAAGAGATATTATTTATGACAGGGGGGGGGTAAGGCCGAAAAATTTGAGTCAAAACGCTTATATTACTAATATAAGCAGTGATGAATATATAAAAAAATTATAAGGAGTCGGTGTCAAATGCTACTCATTACCCAATGAGAACAATAAGGGGAAGCTCAGAACATTATAAGGAGGTCGAATGAAGAACTTAATTTTGTGGGCAGCCATAAGCGTATTTGTCATTACTGCATCTGCGGGTTCTGAATCCCCTTCATAGGAGAAGAGAAGCGCGGAATTAAGGCATTATCTCAATAAGAAGTTACTGATTATCTGAATGGCAAAGGCTTGGGCTACGTCAGGTTAGTAACAACGATGCTCCGACACCACGTATCTTTAAAGTATTTTCAGAACGTGCCCCATACGTTCTGGCCGACTTTTTTTGATATATAAATTCTAAAATATTAGAGATTATGCCCCGCCGAGCCGATTTTCCCCCTCATAGGTAGTATTCCCTATGCGGCGTGAACGACAGGTTTGGTGCTATGTGCGGTAATAAATAAACCAGTTTTCAATACCCTGCTATGACAAGTTAGAAGCCACATGCTTATGTACATAATCTGATAATAATAAAACTGATAAAACGTTTGCACTACGTTCCGATTTTTCCTTAAACTGATTTTGAATCTCCATGAGATCGCCCATGAAAGTAGAATAATTTACCCCGGGGGAGTTGGTGCAGTGGCAGGACTCGCTGACAGTGATGAGTGGCTGGACAATCTGAAGGCTTTGGCTGAAGAGCTGAATACCATCCCTTCAGGGTCTGTTCTTCACTATAACTTGGTCCAGATACTGGAAGACTGGCAGTTCAGCCGCGCTGAAGTCGACAATACTTATACCAATCTGCTGTCGTTTTTCCTGGGCTCGCTCCAGGAAAAAGGCATTAGTACAGATGTTGCCCAGCTTACTAGTCAGGTGATGCAGGCACGGGCGCCTACCCTCAGATTTACCCATCCCGTCGGCAGTAGTGAGCCCCAGGGCGCGAACAGTACTGCGGCAGAAAGGGGGCTGCTGGGCGACATTATCCAGTCATTGCGCCATAGCAGTATCGCCAGTCCTTCAACCCATTCCGCTGAAGACAGCCCCGAGGCTATTCCAGACATGCCGCCTGAAAGGCCCACTTCGCCCCCGCCTGAAATGGCCTCTTCCTCTGAGGGGGGCAGAAATGGCCCCTCTGCCTACGAGGCACCTGCGGCATCCCGGCCTGCGGAGAGGGTTGAGGAGGAAGCATTACAAGATACATTCCCTGAGCTGGAAATGTTGACGCAACCCGAGGCAGAGGAGAGGGTCAATTCAGCCTACCGTATGCATCTTGACCGTAAGCATGGCGAGATTGAAAAATTACAAAATACATTGTCACAAAAGGCCATGGAGGCAATCACCCAGAATAAGGAGTTCGGTGACTTGCTGGAAATCGAACGCTCAGCATTGCAGCAGGCCAGTAGCATAACCGAAATTGGCTTACTGAAAGAAATCCTGATCGGTGGCACGGATGAATTGATCGATGGGCAACGTGAACTGGCCGATAAGCTTGAGAGCTCTTTCCAATATCTGCAATTGGTCAAATCAGACAGTGAGCGACTGCATGAGGAGTTGCATAAGGTAAGATTGTTAAGCCTGACGGACGAGTTTACTGGTCTGCCCAATCGCCGCGCCTTCATGCGGCGATTGGAAGATGAGATCGGTCGAGTCGAACGTTACGATATACCGCTTACCATGGCGCTGATCGATCTGGATCACTTCAAGGAAATTAACGATGAGTACGGCCACCCGGCGGGTGACGAAGTGCTTAGCTGGTATGCCAGAAATGCACTATCGACGTTTCGTCATTGCGATATGGTCGCACGTTATGGTGGAGAGGAATTTGCTGTATTGTTTCCGAATACAACTTGCGTCGGCGCACTCAAGGCCCTTAATAAGATGCGTCGACGTATTGAATTTGCGAAGTGTAAATCGTATGGTTTCACCATTAAGGTGCCGTCGTTCTCCGCCGGACTGACGGTTTATCAAGATAGTGATACACAGGAATCACTCATCAAACGGACCGATGATGCGCTATATATAGCAAAGAGGCAGGGACGGAACCGTATTGAGATAATAGCCCCGGAGTGTTCCAGCAACGAAAACAAATAAAATCGCAATAAACCGTTTCGGTGACAACGGGTAATCATTGCGAACTGAGAGCAATACAACAAAAAACCGGATCAGAGTAGACCTCCCTGTTTCATCCATGGAGGGCCATTCTTCGAAGGAGAGCTTGATGGCTATTCCGTTGATTATGCAGTATATCCTCATCGTCAGTTTTATCGCATTTGTGGGCTTGTTGTTTAGGCGGTTGTTCAGGCTGGAGCTCACGCTGAGCAGTCTGCTGGCGGGTATATTGGGGGCGGTGCTTATTGGTTATTTACATCTGGATACGGGTATCCGAGCGACAAATGTAAAAGACCTGATCTTCTTCGTGGTGTTGCCGTTACTGATTTTTGTGGCCTCCTGGCATATTAAAATTGAACAGTTTCGCTCCTGGTTCTGGGTGTGTTGCCTACTGGCGACGGTAGGTTTGTTGATATCCGCCGGGCTGACGGCGGCCGGGGTGTATTTCGCCATTGATCATCCGACGGGCTTCCCCTGGTTGGCGGCACTGCTGGTAGGGGTGATGTTGGCAGCGACTGATCCGGTATCAGTTTCGGAGCAGTTAAAGCAGGAGCATGCGCCAGAGGGTTTACAGACGCTGTTTGAAGGTGAAAGTCTGTTAAACGATGCCACGGCGATTGTGATATTTTCTTTGGTGCTGACCTACGCCTTAAACCAGCAACCTGAGACACATGCGGCCATCGAGTTTTCACTGGTATTTTCCGGGGGGCTGCTTGTCGGTATCTTGTTGGGAGCGGTGGCGGCAGGCCTTGTGCGACTACTCCGTGACCGTTCTGCCTCGGTTGTTATCTTGATTATTACGGCCTTCGCCAGCTTTTATATTGCCGAACATCTTCTGCATGTATCCGGTATTTTGGCGGTGATGATGGCGGCGATGAGTTCGCGTTTTTTATTAAAGGATGCTGAAGCAGCGTTACTCTCATCAGTAGTGCCGACATGGGAATGGATTGGTCTTTTTTTAAACGCCGTTATTTTCAGCCTGATGGGCCTGCTGATTACCTGGGATATGTTTACCGATCAGTGGCTGGCGATTGTCATTGCTATCGTTGTCTCACTCTTTGCCAGAATTCTTGCCGTATATAGCATCACCTTGTTGACGCTAAAAACTCGACGGCGTATTCCATGGTCATGGGCAAATTTATTGGCCTGGGGTGGTCTTAAAGGTGCCATCGCCATTGTGCTGGTATTATCACTACCGCTGGAGTTGGAATATTGGTGGACGATTCAGTCGATAGTCTTTGGTGTGGTGCTGTTTTCTCTGCTGGTGCAAAGTACAAGCTTCCCCGCCTTATTGAGGCGATTGCCTAAAAACCTTATTTAGTCTTTATATATTCACTTCACGATCTTGTAGCAAGGTTTGTATTTTTTCCCATCCAGCTTCATTCTGTTCTGTTCTACAAACGATGTCAGCAGGGAATCCATGTGCGCCATAATTTTTGCATCGCCCTGTATTTCAAAATGACCATATTTTTCTATGGCGCGCATACCTTCATCCTTTACATTGCCTGCAACCACCCCGGAAAATACTCGCCTGAGATTGGCGGCCAGTAAGTGCTTGTCCTGATCAGCATGCAATACCAGATTACGCATATTTTCATGTGTGGGGTTAAAGGGGCGCTGAAATTCATCATCAATTTTAAGCAACCAGTTAAAATAGTAGGCGTCTTTATGCTGCTTACGAAACTCGCGTACCTGCGTGATGCCCCGTGCTATTTCTTTGGCGACCCTCTGCGGGTCCTCAATTATAATGGTATAACGCTTTTTCGCCTGTTCACCCAGCGTAGCCAGGATGAAGCGGTCTATTTCTTCAAAGTACTCTTTGGCGCTTTTTGGGCCCGTGAAAATCAACGGGAAAGGGATATGTTTATTCTCGGGGTGTAACAACACGCCGAGTATATAGAGGATTTCCTCCGCCGTGCCCACTCCACCCGGGAAAACGATAATGCCATGACCAATACGTATAAAGGCTTCCAGGCGTTTTTCGATATCGGGCATGATAACCAGATCGTTGACAATGGGATTGGGTGATTCGGCAGCGATAATGCCCGGCTCGGTAACACCCAGGTACTGACCGTTATTGATGCGTTGTTTGGCATGGCCGATCGTTGCACCCTTCATCGGCCCTTTCATGGCGCCTGGACCGCAGCCGGTGCAAATATCGAGACCACGTAACCCAACCTGGTAACCGACTTCCTTGGAATAATCATATTCCCTGCGTTTGATTGCGTGACCACCCCAACACACCACGAGTTTTGGGTCGCCTTTTGGCTGCATGATATTGGCATTCCTGAGAATATGGAAAATCGCATTGGTAATGCCGTCTGATATTTCCAGGTCAAAGATCGGGTTGGCAATAATTTCATCAGAGACAAAAATCACATCTCGCAATACTGCGAAAAGATGCTCATTAATACCTTTGATCATCTTACCATCAACAAATGCATGTGCTGGTGCATTCAGTACTTCAAGCTTGATGCCTCTTTCCTGTTGTATGACACGAATCTCGAAGGATTGATAACGCTCCAGCAGCTCTTTACCATCATCCAGCGTGCTGCCACTATTCAGGGCAGCCAGGGAGCAGTTACGTAAGAGGCGATACAAGCCCCCTTTGCTGGTATCCAGTAATTTAGCGACTTCCGATTTGGAAAGGAGCGCCAATCGTCCTACCGGAGAAATCCTTGCATCGATGACATCATATTTCATTTGTTACCTGCGCTTTCTGGTCTGAAAAACAATAATAGGGGTTGCTGATGATAAAAGGGGTAGTATGTTTCAATCCGCTTGATTTCTGGATGTTGTAAACACGGGGCACTGCCTGCGTTCTGCCCTCGGCGCATTAAGGGATTCCTGCACAGTGTTTACCCCTGGTCGTGACGGGCACACGGTCCGCGAAATTCAGAAGGGACATTGTCTGGGCACTGCCCGCATTGCTCGTTACCGGGTACGGCGAAATCAATTTTACGTGGATAGGGCAGGTCGAGGTTAGCCATGATGGTCTTGAATTCCTCGAGGCTCTTGGCGCCGCCGATGTGGGCATTGCGGGCCTTTTCCTGGGCAATGCTCGAGACACGCCGCTGGTTGTAGTCATGGCAGGGATAGACCAGGGTATCGTCGGGTAGGCTGAAGTATTTCTGCTGAATGCTGTTATACAGCGCCTCGCTATCCCCCGACTGAAAGTCGGTACGGCCGACACCATCGATTAACAAGGCATCACCACTGAAGAGCATGCTCTGCACCGGGGTATGGATCAGGTAGCCATGGTGGTGGTCTGTATGGCCGGGGGTAAACAAGGGGTGGATGTCAATATTGCCTACCTTGAAGGGCTTACCTTCCTGCAGGCCGATATCGGCACAGGCCAGTTCATCTACCGCCGGGTAGCAGATGCTTGAGCCGGCCAGGGCCTTCAGCCGTCGCGCCCCACTGAGGTGGTCGGCATGGATGTGGGTATCGATGGTATAGGTGAGTTTCAGCCCCAGTGACTGCAAGACGCTCATATCCCGTTCGGCGGTATCCAGCACCGGATCGATAATCACGGTTTCGCCGCTCTCAGGGCATGACAGCAGGTAGCTGTAGGTTGATGAGTCAGGTTCATATAGCTGTCGGAATAGCATAAAAACTCCTTTCTAAAACGTGTAACGCTTTTCGGCATGGCTGACGAGATTATAACGCTATGTGGGATCAGGAAATAAGAAAAAACCGTGTCAGAGGGCAATATTCTCTGGTACTAAGAATAATCTCTCTCTGAAGGCATTACAAATCCGCAATGCTCCAGGCGGCAGGTGCCGATTTCCTGATGACTACCGGTGTTATAAAATACCTCCGTCTGGCTTCACTTAGGCTTAAATCTTGGACTTTAGGGGAAAGGTCTTTTATTCTTCCCATACGCTAACCGTCTGCTGAGAGACAAGACTGTTTAACGAATTAAAGGAGAATCAGAATGCATCTGCATCGCATCCTTACTGGCTTGACATTATGTTTGATTTTTTTACCTGCTTATGCGAATCCTTTTCAACATTACCCGGTTTCACCACCACCGATGCAGCAGTCACCCGCTGGAGTGCTCAAGCAGGGCATAGAACAGCTCACGACATATCTTGCCGCCAGAGGGGGACAGGACTCGCCGCCTCTTGAAGTCTTTGTGGAAAAAACAATTTCCCCACTTTTTGATTTTGCCTATATGACCAAGTGGGCGGCAGGCCCTCAATATAATTATATGAACCCGCAGCAAGGTGCGGCCATGGAGCAGAAGCTGCGAGGGCACTTTCTTACTACAATGGTTGATACGCTGGCAGAATACCGCCACGGACGAGTAAAGTATTTACGCCCCATAGGCAACCCTCAAACGGGTGAAATAACACTACGCCTGATGGCCTATCAACAAGGAGACCCTTATCCGAAGCGCTTGAGCTTCCGGATGTACAGGAGTAATCATGGCTGGAAGGTATTTGATGTATCTTCTAATGGACAAAGTGCCCTGGCCTTTTACCGGACACAATTTGCGCTGCAGGCCAGGCCGCAACCAAGCCCCTATTATAGGGCTTACTCAGGTACCGACTATCCTGGACGACAATTTCTCCCTCCAAGGTATTAAAACAGGCAGCACCCAATTAGCAATACGATGAAAACATCAAAGGTCAGTATTGGCTTAATTAATCCGAAAAGTCCGGATAATGTCGGCTCAGTCATGCGTGTAACCGGCCACTTTCACGTCGACAGGGTTTATAGATGTGCTTTCACCCTGGCCACTATTATTTTTATTTAATCCTAAAACTACAATAAGGAGAAATGCAGTGAAGAGAATGATAGCAATAGGTTTAATTGGGCTAGGTATTGGGGGCTGTGCCGTTGATCCCATAAGTGACTATCTCCGCAATCATAACTATAAAGCCATTACACCCGTATCAGATGGTCACTATGTGGGGGGGATATATCCAAAGAACGACTTATCTGGTGCGCCTTTAATTTTGCTTACAGATGTGCTCGATAAAAATAAGGCCATTGAGTACATGAATACGGTAAAAGGAAATTCAAGCCTAAGTACTGAAGCCGTAAATAAAACTTATGACATTGGTGCCGACGTGGAAATTATTGGCTATTTGGGCGCAACATTAAAGACGAATGGAATTAAGAAATTCAGTGTCAGGGCGTCAGGGGCTAAAGAGTATGTTTTATCTCAGGCTAAATTTAAGCAATTATTGGACGATAAATATAAAAAACTTCTCGAAGGAAGTTCAGTAAATGGAAAATACTATGTTTACAGTTTGCTAAAGGTTGATTCACTCGAATATGAGTTTTTCAATGAAAATGACACAAAAATAGCGGTTGAGACATTGGAGAATTTAGAAGGTAAAATAAAAGCGAAAATTGGGCCTGAATGGAAAGTAACAAAAAATGCCAGCCTTATGTTTGATGAGCCACGATTTATTGGTTTCAGGGCTAAGAAAATACATACTGACGCATCGGGAAACGTTGTGCTTAAACGCGCACCTATTAATGACGACGGTCCTGGCGGTGAAGAACCACGGCCACACCCTGAAGGGCCAAATTGTTATAGAGACTGCCCTTGATTTTTCTTAATAATTAATTAAATCGGTCAGAGTGAACTATATTCATTCACTCTGACCTCTTTAAGAAGAATTGTGAAGTAAAATACAGAATATTATTGCGTAATGATAGCCTTCATTCTCCAGTACATACGCCAGCGACGTACACAAAAATACAGATTGATCAGTAAATTCTATAAACGCATCTTTATTTAGGCTCTCTTTTTGAAAAAATATGACTCGCATGATCAAGTCATTAACCGATCATTAAAACACTCGGTTCGTGATGGTGCCGCCTATGCGGTGATGTCCGGCAGTGCGGAAACGTATTTTTCGGCATTTGCGGTGTTCCTCAAGGCCTCCACTGCCCAGATTGGTTTTCTCGCGTCTGTACCCGCCTTGCTAGCCTCGTTTGCGCAGTTAGTCTCGGCCTGGCTGGGTCATGTCTTTGGCAAAAGAAAAGCCATTATTTTGATCGGCGCAAGCCTGCAGGCACTAATGTGGGTTCCAATGGCGATATTACTATGGTTGCCTGCGGATTATCAGGTAGAGGTCTTCATTACCTGCGTGATTCTGTATCACGCCTTTGGTAACCTGGCGGCACCGCAATGGTCGAGTTTAATGGGGGAATTGATTACTGAAAACAAACGAGGGCGTTTCTTCGCACGTCGTACACGCATCTCGAGTATGACCTCATTTCTGGCCTTAATCGCGGCCGGGACATTGCTCCATTATTTTGATAGCAATATGGCGACAAAAACAGGTTACTTGATCCTGTTCAGTGTGGCTTTTGTTGCCCGGCTGGTGTCTGTGTATCATTTGGCACAGATGTATGATCCCCCGGGGCATGTTGCGGCCATTGAGGTTCCCGTTGAAAAACTTACCTGGCGACAATTAAAAGAGTCTCGCTTTGCCGGTTTTTCCGTGTTTTTTTCAATTATGCAATTCAGCGTCGCCATAGGCTCACCGTTCTTCTCAATTTATCTGTTACGCGATCTTGGTTACAGTTATGTCGAGTTTATGACACTTGCCGCGGCGACGGTATTCATGCAGTTTCTGACGCTGAATCGCTGGGGGCGCATCTCTGATATTTTTGGTAACCGGGTTATTCTTAGCCTCTGTGGTAGCCTGATACCCTTTGTGCCTTTTTTATGGCTATTCTCGCATAATTTTTATTATCTGCTTATCGTACAGGCCTTTGGTGGTGTGATATGGGCCGGCTTTACGCTAAGTGCCAGCAATTTTCTCTATGACCTGATCCCACAGAATAAACGTGCCACATACATGGCCGCACATAACGTGCTCGCCAGTATCGGAGTGTTTGCGGGTGCCCTGTTAGGGGGTATGATAGGCACGGTCTTACCCGCGACCTACATCGTGTTTGGTTATGAGCTCAATCTCGTCAGCCAGCTTTATAATGTGTTTATACTGTCTTTTGTATGCAGGTTGTTGACTTCCATAGGGCTTATTCCACGTTTAAAGGAAATTCGCCGTGTTAAACCCGTATCGGTCAGGCGTTTGATTTTCAGGGTTGTGCGTTTCAATCCATTGACGGGGCTGAATTTTGAGGTGATCAGCAGTCGCAGAAAATCATCTTGAGCATTCAGGAAAACATCAGTATCTTTATTTAGATGCACGAATAACGGGAAGAACTCACTTATCCATCATATGAAACAGTCTACCGTCAGTATTGGCTTAATTAATCCGAAAAGTCCGGATAATGTCAGCTCGGTCATGCGTGCGGCGGGTAACTTTCGCATCGATAGTGTTTTTTATACCGGCAAGCGTTATCCACGGGCCTTGATGCGGAATCCGGATATCCCGGATATGCGTCGTAAGGTCGGCCAGGCTATTCCCCTGGAGGAAGTTACCTGTCTGATGGATGTTGCGTCAGCGAAGATGAAACTGGTCTGTGTTGAATTTGCTGAGAATGCCATCGCCTTGCCGGAGTATGAGCACCCGGAAAATGCCCTTTATATCTTCGGCCCCGAAGATGGCACGATTAGCCAGACAGTCATAGATAGCGCGGATGCAGTAGTTTATGTGCCGACAATAGGTTGCATGAATCTGGCCGCTACGGTGAATGTGACGCTTTATGATCGATTCGCGAAATCTTTTCAAGGCTTTGAAGACAATGTGCTTATTCGCCAAAGTCGGGATGTGAATAATAGATTAAAGGTTAGAGATTAATTTAGCCTGGTTTGCAGGTTCAATAGGCCAAGTATGATGGATGAATGTATTAAACGACTCGAAGCTAGCGGTGATTACCGCATTATTAAGCGTTTCACGCCCGTTGCCGCTTACTGTGAGGCCAATGAGGCCCCAAAGCGGATCGGTATCTTTCTCGATACCGAGACCACCGGCCTCGATGTTGATACGGACAAGGTCATCGAGCTGGCCATGGTGCCGTTCGAGTTTGATGCGGCGGGGCACATCTATCGGTTATTACCTGAGTACAATGGGCTTAACGATCCGGGTATGCCTATCCCCGAGATTGCCCGGCAGATCACCGGCATTACCGATGAGATGGTAAAGGGTCAGTCGATTGACGTTGAGGCGGTAAAAAAGCTCTTGTCTGAAGCGGCGATTGTGATCGCCCACAATGCACGTTTTGACCGGCCGTTTTGTGAAGCCTTATTAGAGGAGTTTAAAGACATCTCATGGGCGTGCTCGATTGCCGATGTTAACTGGCAGGAAGAGGGCATAGAAGGGGTAAAGCTGGAGTTCCTAGCCTACAAGTACGGTTTTTTCTTTGAAGGTCATCGTGCCACGATTGATTGTCAGGCCGGTATCGAAATCCTTTCGCGGCCCTTACCGATCTCGGGTGAGCGGGTGTTAAAACGCCTGCTGGAACATGCGCGGCGCACGGATGTGCGTTTATGGGCGGAAGGCGCACCCTTCGAAAAGAAAGATGACCTCAGAAAGCGTGGTTATCGCTGGAGTGCCGGCGAGAACGGCAAGCGCAAGGCCTGGTACAAGGATTTGCAGGAAGAGCAGCTCGAGGAAGAAATGCGCTATCTGAATGAATTTATCTATCCCCGTGAAGTGGCTGAACTACCCATGGACCGGTTTACGGCGATGCTGCGGTATTCCAGTCGGGTTTAAATAAGCTGTTAATGGGGTTGGTGGAAAATACTCAACGTTATCGTTTTGTATTCACACACCGAATACCGTTCGACCCATACAGACTCGGATGTCCGGTAGGCGGCTTGGCCCAGCGACTTGAACTGGTGAGTGCCTCGCTTTGTTCATCCCATGCGCCACCACGAATCACTTTTCGCACACCGGTTTTTGGTGCCGAGATATCTTGCGGGTAGATGTCACTATGAGAAGTTGGCTCGTACCAGTTATTCACCCACTCGGCGACGCCGCCGTGCATATCGTATAAACCATAGGCATTGGCCGGTCTGCTGCCCCTTGACCAGGTTTGGTCATTGCCGCAGCCATCATATTCATCATTAATGAGGCCTTTGGTTTTTTGATCATCCATAATGGCGTGTTTGCAGGTCGCATCGTGATTGCCCCAGGGATAGCGGCTATTGGTGCCGGCACGTGCGGCCTTTTCCCATTCAGCCTCATAAGCGAGTCGGCCCCCACGCCATTGGCAGTAGCTATTCGCCTGTTGCCAGTCAACACAATTGAGTGGGTGGTTGTCTCGACCAGGGGCATCATAGTTACAGTAATGGTTGCGGTTGAAATCCTTCGGGTGGCTACACGCACCCGCTGTAACGCAGCGTCGATAATCCGCCACTGATGCCTCGTGGCGATCAATGCTGAATGTATCAACAAAAATCTCGACACCCCCGCGTGGGCCTTCGTCTTTCTGACAATGATTATCTGCGGATGCGCAGCCCATATGAAAGCTTCCGGCAGGTATGCTGACCTGTTCAACAGCAGCGCTAGACTGACTATATAATGAGAGCAGTAGAATCAGTTTGAGTAAAATGAACGGGAGTCTTGCTACACTCATTGGCAATTTTCCTTGCCTATTTTATTTCCCAGACGGGTGGCTAATTCAAGACCGCCGGCGCCGCCGACGACAATATGGTGTGGGGCCTTATCTGGCATAGCCAAATGCATCCTTTTATGAAGTTGGCATCAATTATAGTACATAAGGTTCGAGGACAGGACAGCTGAAATCATCAAAAACCGGGAATTAAACGGGCAAGGTGATTGACTTAAAAGGACGTTGGCTTATTTCACGCAGTGAAATTAGCAGATGCGTTATTCGAATGAATTTATGGCAGGCGAACAAATAAAACAAGGGTTAATTGAGGTATTCCCCAATTAACCCTCTGGCTTCCCCCCTGTAAAAATCAACGCGATTATTCACCGCACCATTGGTTCATGGAGCTTTCGTAAAGTGTTGCCTGCGATGGCTGGATCTCAGTATGCCTTAACGAGAGGCCCGGTGTGTCCGGGTGTGCTGAAAGGCCATAAGGCTCATAGTCATCATCGCTTGAGGTCAGAAGGTCGATGAAACTGCTGTAGTTGATTGAATTGTTCATATCGCATTTCTCCTCTTCCGTGCTGGTTGACTAGACATTACGCGTGCTCGTTTACTTTGTTTCAAGTTTTGTGCCAGGTTTTAACAATTTTTTACTGTTGTAGGAAAACATTGCTAACCAATGGCTTAAAGGATTACACACTGCGCATGTGTGGTGATTTATGCGGTTAAGCTGCACCAGCCTGGCGCGGCGAGAACCAAGTTAGCGCACCGAGCCGCGTTTGCCGCAACGGTGGTGATGGATTACAAGGACGATCGCATTCAAAAACAATCACATGTGGTTGCTACGCCTGTTGTGGCACTTGGCATGCAACTTGAATGTATTCGGCTATGAATACGTGCGCGCCTGTAATAGTACCACCTTCGTTGTACGCTGACAGGCCGGCAGGAGGCTAGTATGGCAACAATTTCTGGTGTACCGCGACGTCCGGTGGTCCTGATCATCCTTGATGGCTACGGTATAAACCCGAGCAAACTGAACAATGCGGTGTACGAGGCACCGACACCACGCCTGGATGATTATTTTTCCCATTATCCGCATACCTTGCTGAGTGCGTCGGGTCACGCGGTAGGCCTGCCTGACGGGCAGATGGGCAATTCTGAAGTCGGTCATTTGACACTCGGTGCCGGGGAGATTATTCGCCAGGATATGGTGCGCATTAATGATGCCATTGTCTCCGGTGAGTTCTTTCACAACCCGACCCTGTTATATACGATCAATAAGGCGAAACAGGCCAACCGCCCGATTCACCTGTTTGGCCTGGTCTCCGATGGCGGGGTACACAGCCATATTGATCATGTGTATGCCTTGATCGAGTCATGTCGTCGTCACGGCGTCAAAATTCTGTTGCACATGATCACCGACGGTCGTGATACGCCGCCACAGTCGGCCCTGGTAGGGCTTGCCGCGCTGGAATCGCGACTGAACGCATCGGGGGGCGCGATTGCCAGTATCATGGGTCGCTATTACGCCATGGATCGTGATAATCGCTGGGACAGGACCGAGCTGGCCTGGCGCGCCATGGTCCTGGGCAAGGGCCAGGCGGCGGTCTCTGCCGAGACGGCCATCCGCGCCGCCTATGCGGCGGGCGATACCGATGAATTTATCCGGCCGATTTTGTTGCCGCCTTTCCAGCCGATCGAGCCAGGCGAGCAGGTCATTAGTTTCAATTTTCGCAAAGATCGTCCGCGGCAGATCGTGGCGGCATTGGGCAAGCGGGATTTCAGCGGCTTTGACCGTGGCAATGCGCCATTGGCCGAGGTCACCTGCATGGTGCCATACAGTAAGCAGGATAATCTGCCTTACCTGTTTGAATCCGAACACCCCGCGGCAACCCTGGGACAGGTGATCAGCACCCTGGGCCTGGCGCAGTTTCATTGTGCGGAAACGGAAAAATATCCACACGTCACGTACTTCCTCAATGGTGGTCGTGCGGAACCGTATTCGGGCGAGACCCAGTTACTCATCCCCTCACCGAATGTCTCGACCTATGACCTGAAGCCGCAAATGAGTGCTGCGGAAGTGGCCGATGGTGTGATCCAGGCAATTAGTAGCGGACGTTATGGTTTTATTGTGGTGAATTTTGCCAATGGCGATATGGTTGGCCACACGGCGAAACGGCATGCCATTTTGACGGCCATTAAAACCCTGGACAGAGAAGTGGGGCGTGTCCTGGATGCCGCGGTGGCCACAGGTTACTCGGTCGTGCTGACGGCGGATCATGGCAACTGTGAGGAAATGGTCGATCCTCTCACCGGCGCACCGCATACACAACATACAACCTATCCGGTACCGTGCCTGATTATGGATGAGGTCAACTGGAAACTGTCTTGTGAATCCGGGTTATCCAGTATCGCGCCGACAGTGCTGGAGTTGATGGGTATTCAGCCGCCTGCGAGCATGACCTCGCCTTCACTGTTACTGCAATCCTTCAAGCGTGAGGCGTGGAAGCAGGCGCCCGAAAACTTACAGGGCGTGGCCTGATCAGCCAGAGGACCAGTTTCTAATAGGGGTATATTTTAGAATAAAAGGGGCGTCTAATACGAATTAAAGTAAAAGCCGTAGGTTGAGACCATGCCCTATAAGAATCTTATGGCACTCCCCGAGGGTGTCAGGAAGAATCTCCCCAAACACGCCCAGGAGATTTACCTGGCAGCCTTCAATCATGCCTGGGAAGAATATCGTGACCCCGAAGACAGACGTGGCAAGGCCTCTCGAGAAGAGGTGGCGCACAAGGTCGCCTGGGCTGCTGTCAAGCAGCAATACGAAAAGCAAGATGATACATGGCACCGCAAGAAGAAAGAGGATTAAAAAGGCTTACAGGAAGTCCAAATTAATCATTGCCCTTGAATCACGACTTGCTCAAATATGGCTATATTTGATGCTATGCTGGGTGCCGTCTGTTTCAAAAATAATGTGGTAGTGCTCGTCGGTACGCAGATAGGTACGCGGTTGCTGCTCCAGGTCGTCTATGACGCTCTGGTGCGGATGACGGAAAGGGCGGATATGGCTGCTGATGCCGAGTACCGCCTGATTATCCAGTTGTCCGATCCAGGGGCAGCTGCCATGGGAGAAATAGCCATTTTCCGAACCATGGTGGGGCACCTTGAAGAAACGCGTATTCGCGGGAATGTCTGCGGCGATGCTGTCCCAGACTTCTGCCTCTGCATCACCGGTCAAGACGACCGCGTCGTTACCCAGGTATAAGGCGAGCACGACGGAGTTGTTGTTTTCATTCTCCGGCAGCAGGTTTTCCTCAGGCCATAACACCTCCACGTGTACATCGCCGAGTGCCGGCAGTGTTTGCAGCTGGTCGACATGCTGGTAGCGCATGCCTTTATTCGGCCCGTAGCGCTTGGCGTAGCGCAGCAGGTCGGAGAAAAACAAGGCCGTGTTCTGGGACTTGGGGTAGCAGAACCAGTCAGTACCGAAATCTTGCAGGACCTTCTTCAATCCCTGCCCGTGGTCGGCATGCACATGGGATAATAACACCCAGTCAAACAGGTTCTCATCAACCGGGAAACGGACGTCACGGCGCTCGAAAAAGCGTTTCAGGAAGATGTAAGAGGATCGGTAGTTGGCGGTGTCATTGGAGTCTATGAGGGCAAAGTGTGCCTCGCCGCTGTCTGTATAGGACTCGATGAGGATCGAGTCACCCCAGCCGACGTCAATGAGGTTAATCCGTAACAGGCTCATAAGGCTGGCCCCTCGTCTGGCGATGGTTTGCGTTGCAGCATCAGGCCCTTGGCCTCATTGTCATGGTAGAAACTGCGTGCGGCATCGACCTGTTGCCAATGCCAGGCGCGGAAGGCCTCTGACTCTGAAGGGGAGGGTAGCGCCTGTGAGAGGTATTCTTTGCTGACGTCGAGGTAGGTATCCTGCTCCAGTAGCCCTTCGCGGTAGCGGAATGCCGCACTGAACAGCGCCTCGCCGATCCGAAATACATCGCCGAGCTTAAACTCCGCCGCGGCATGGCGTAGCACAAATTCAGGTATCCACAGGTCGTCTACATCAATGAACAGTTCGGCGCGTTCCTCGAAGCGTTCCAGGGTGGTCTCGATGGTGTCGGGTGAATCGAAATGACCACCGCCAAACGGCTGGTGAATGATGCCAACCAGGCCGAGCATGATAAATGAGGAGGCCTCCCCGCCGAGGCTGAGTTGCCAGCCGGGACTCGGCGCGTCGCACTGTACGGTCAGGTAGTTACAGCGCACCATCTGGAAATCATCGCGGCGTTTAATCGAATCAACGACGACGGGTACGCTGCTCGGCATAATCTCGTTTTCCATGGCGACATCTCCCTATTGTGCCTGGGGTGACTATATACCAACCCGGCCGGAAATAGGAGACGGGGCGGGTAAATATCCGGCGATGGGGCTGTGGCCTAAAACTAATCCCCATGCGCGGGTTTTTACATTTTTGCGTTTTATCAATACTCCCAACATCATAATGTTATAGAAAGATAACGGTCACCAAGACTATACTGACGGCATGCAATTTTTAATATTCTCCTCAATTTTTCTGCTGGCAATGGCATTGATGAATATCTATATCTGGCGGCGGTTCCTGCGCCTGATCTCGCATGCCAAGGTGCATTACCTCATCATTATCCCCATCCTGCTGATGGCGGGGGATGGGTTTTTTATCCTCGATATTGCCACGGGGGTGATCCCTGATTCCCCTGCCTTGTATTTTATCAGTAGTAGTTTTGTCGGTGTCACCTTTATGCTGTTTGTGGTCGCCATCGTGTATGACCTGTCGATTACCGTCTCAAAACGTGTGCCGGTTGATCAGTCCCGCCGCCGGACGCTTAAACTGATTTTTGATGTGACCATGCTGGTGGCGGCAATTGCCTACCTGTTAAGGGGCTTTAGCCAGGGGGTGAAGTTCCCCGGGCTGAACCGGGTCCAGGTCAGGCTCAAGGACTTTCCGCTGGAGCGCTTTAACCTCGTGCAGCTCACCGATGTTCATGTTGGCCGAACCATTAAACGGGACTTTATTGAAAGGCTGGTGGCAGAGACCAACCAGCTAAACCCCGACATGGTGGTGATCACCGGTGACCTGGTGGATTTGCCGGTGAGTCGCATTGAGTATGACCTTTTCCCTTTAAAAGACTTGAAGGCGCCGACCTACTTCATACTCGGCAACCATGAATATTTTCATGGTGTTGGTGAGGCCGTGGCGTATATCAGGGAGTTGGGGATCATACCGTTATTGAATGAGCATGTGGTGATCGGTGAGGGCGAGCAGCAGTTCAACCTGGTCGGCCTTAACGATATCACCGGCATACGAACGGGCTTTTATCCACCGGACAAGGACAAGGCGTTTGCCGGTGCCGACCAGGACAAGTGCTGTATTGTGCTGGCACACCAGCCAAGGATGATCACGGAAATGGACGGTTGCCGCTGTGACCTGATGCTAAGTGGACATACTCATGGCGGGCAGATCTTTCCCTTTGGCCTGCTGGTGATGGCTGCGCAGCCCTATCTGGCGGGACTACATAGCCACACCCCGGAACAACAGATCTTTGTCAGCCGCGGTACCGGCTATTGGGGTCCACCGTTACGGTTCCTGGCGCCGAGTGAAATCAGCCAGCTCATTATCCAACCCACGTGATGCAATAGGAGTTGTTACTGCTCACACCTACGCAAAGCGCGTAAATGTGAGCAATATCCCTAGTTTATATTTCGACTTCTGAGGAAATTCCGCATTTTACTAATAATGAATTCATGCTCCTCTTCCAGCGCAAAATGGCCGGTATCGAGAATATTGTAATCAATATCTTTAACATCGCGCTTATATCCTTCTGCCCCCGGTACAGGAAAGAATGCGTCATTCTTGCCCCATACCACTAATACCGGTGGTTGATTATCACGTAGATACTGCTGCCATTGTGGGTACAGCTTCAGGTTGTTTTGGTAATCATAGAACAAGTTTAATTGCACACGGTGTTGGCCTTCACGCGATATTTTTGCGTAATCCAGATTCCAGTTGTCCGGTGATATTAATTCGGGTTGGCGGGTACCATGCGTGTATTGCCATTTCATCCCCTCGTAAGAAAAGACATTCTCAATAATCGTTTTTTCAAGGGCGGGGGTTTTCGTTTTCCAGTACTCAAGCACCGGGCCCCATCCGGCGGGACTTATGCCTTCTTTATAGGCATTACCATTTTGGGTAATGATGGATTGCACCCGTTCCGGGTGGGCCGTAGCGATGCGAAAGCCAATTGGGGCTCCATAGTCTTGAATCATCAAGGAGTATTGTTTTAATCCGCGCTGTGTGATGAATTTATCCATCACCTTGGCCAGGTTATCAAAGCTATAGGTGAAAATATCCGGCGATGGATAACTGCTGTTTCCAAAGCCGGGGTAATCGGGGGCGATAAGATAATAATGATCGGCAAGTCCCCGCAACACCTCACGGTACATGTGTGAAGATGAGGGGAAACCATGCAGCAACACAATCGCCGGGTTCGAGGGGTTACCGGCTTCGCGGAAGAAAATATCCAGCCCGTCGACTTTTTCAACCCCCTGACGCACCGAACTGAGGGTATTGGCGGCGGATGACATGCTGCTGTTCGTCGTGAGTAGGGTTGCCATCAATAGAAGAAGGGAATGCCTTGTCAAAGGTTTCATGTTATCTGCTCCAGTAATTAAGGATTAGCCCCAAACGCCTAAGGCGCAGGAGGTCGAAAGTACCGGCTATAGGGCGATATTGCACTAACCAGTAAAAAGCTTTTTAACAGGTTAGTATGGTAGGGCGTCTGTACTAACCTGTCAAGCGCTGATATAGTGGTTATATGAATATGCAAGATAGGCCGTTTGTGTTTATTGGTAACAATGTGGCGGTTGATTTTATTAACACCGAGATCGTCAGCCATGGGGATTTAATCGACCTGTTGCGGGATGGTGCCGACCTTGTACGCTGGGCGCAGGGCGCAAGTTTGTCGATTCAAAGCCCGTTGCGTCCCACCGATTTTAAAAAAGCACTTGGGCTACGCGCCGTATTAAAAACGCTCTACGCCGCAATGATTGATAAGCTGCCCGCCCCGCCTGAGGCGTTGACAGCACTCAACCAGCATTTGTCGAGACATTGCAGCCGGGAGGTGTTGCGATTCAACAAACGGGAAAGTGGCTATACGCTCGAACCGACTCAAGGCCCCTTGAGCATGCCAGTACTATTGGCGCATTTAGCCTATGAAGGGGCGAAATTACTCGCCTCGCCGCAAGCCACGCGGCTCAAACATTGCGGTAATCCTGACTGTGTGTTGATATTTTTGGATACGTCACGCAGCCAGAAACGGCGCTGGTGCAGTATGGAAACATGCGGCAATAGAGCCAAGGTGGCGACGCATTATCGAAATAGTTTGTCTCAGGGGAAGGGATGAACCAGGGAGGTTTGTGCTTGATCTCATTGAGTGGAATCGGTATTTAGACCATTCTTTTGATAAGGGTTATGTTTCTACTTTGGAAATATGGATGTCGGTATCGGCGTATTTTGGAGTAGGGTGACAGTTTTTTATACCGAGTAATGGCCATTAGGGGAATTGGCCCATAAGCCTGTACTTCTGCCGACAGTGCGTTATGCTTTAGTCTTCTTGAATGTCTTTCTGGCATTTATGACCCAAGGAGGGCCGTCATGACGACTACACTGCACTCTGTCTCCGATCTTGAGTTTACCCCGGCGCATTCCCTGCATCCGTCGCCGGCGGACTGGCGTGATCAGTTTATCTATTTCCTGCTCGTCGATCGCTTCGATAACAATGCCGCAGGTACCCCCGCCTACGCAGCCGGCGCGGCCAGTGCAGCACCTGGGGCCGGCCACCATTTCCAGGGTGGTAACTTGAAGGGGATCACGCGCCGCCTCGATTACCTGCAAGGGCTGGGCTGTACGGCGATCTGGTTAAGCCCGATCCTGAAAAACCGTCAGGACCTGAGTGATTCCTATCATGGATACGGTATCCAGGATTTCCTTGGTGTTGACCCGCGTTTCGGCACGCTCGCCGATCTGCAAAACCTGACTGCGGCGGCGCATGCACGTGGCATGTATGTCATCCTCGACGTGGTGCTCAATCACACCGGCGATGTCTGGAGCTATCAGGGCGATCAGCCGTATTACTTTTACCAGGATCAGGCCTTTCCCTTTGGCGAGTGGCGTGAGGCCGATCCGGCTGCGGGCCTGCAGGATAACGATGCGGTCTGGCCACTGGAGTTACAGAGCCCGGATGCCTTTAAGCGTCGCGGCCAGATCCGTAACTGGTATAACCCCACCGAGGCACGCGACGGTGATTTTCTGAGCCTGAAGGAGCTCGACCTGCCACAGTCGGACGTGCTGGATACCCTGATCAAGGTCTATAAGTACTGGATCAGCCAGGCCGATCTGGATGGTTTTCGTATCGATACCGTCAAGCACATGGAGCACAGTGCCACGGCGATCTTCTGTAACGCCATGCGCGAGTACGCACAGCGTATCGGCAAACATAACTTTTTTCTGTTTGGCGAAGTGGTGGATGACGACCATACTATCCAGAAATACATCGGCCGCAATAGCCGCATGGAGCATAGTAATGAGCGTTTTCCGGCCCTTGATGCGGCCCTCGACTTTCCCCTGTATTTTATCCTCGAGGATGTGATCAAGGGGTTTGCCAGTCCCGCCTTTTTACGCCAGCGTTATGATGCGTTTCGTGACCTGTATGCCGATCATGGTGAGGCCGGGCGTTATTTTGTGACCTTTGTCGACAATCATGACCAGATGTCCCGGCCTTATCGACGCTTCATGCATAACAACCCCTATCCCCAGCAGGCCGTGCTGGCCATCGGCTATCTGTTAACCAGCCAGGGCGTGCCGTGTATTTATTACGGCACTGAACAAGGCTTTGATGGTGGTGGGCCCGATGACAGCTATGTTAGAGAGTGCATGTTTGGCGGCAACTGGGGTGCATTTGCAAGCCGTGACCGTCATTTTTTCAATCCGCAGCATGCGATCTACGCGGGGATCGCGGCGATTAGCGCCGTGCGGCAGCGGCAGCCAGTATTGCGATATGGGCGGCAATATTTCCGTGAGACATCTGTCAATGGCCATGATTTTTCGCATCCTCTGGATGGACACTGTACGCTGGCCTATTCGCGCATCCTCGATACGGAAGAGGTGCTTGTGGTCATGAACCTGGACGACAAACCGCGTCATGACTATGTGACGGTCGACTACAAGCTTAGCTCGCCTGGTCAGATCATGACGGATTTACTGGCCCCGGCAAACCGCTACCGGGTACAGGATCGCAATGGGCGCGCCTGTGTGCAGGTCGTGCTGCCACCCCATGGCATGGCATTGTTAAAGTGTGACTAGCCGGCTTATGGCTGTATGATTGTTATAAACGTACGAATGATGAAATAATACTGATACCAACAGGGGTAGGCTTAGTAGAAATTCAATGTATAAATTTACAGGCGGTTTGCTGATTTTCTTCTCAGGCTTGGGACTAGGCTGGTTTATGCATAATCATTGGGGCAATGAGCCGATGCAGACTGCACAGCCGGTCATGTTTACGCCATTGAGAACCGTCAACCCTGAATCACCTGCCTCCGCATTGTCCCCGACGCTACCGATACAGGTCGACAGCCTGGCATCCCTGCTGGGGCGTAATGCGTTTGAAGCAGTGTTGGCACGTTATGAAACACTACAGCTTCAGGCCAGTGAAACCGTGGTGGCAGATGCCAGGGCCGAGATCCTGGCTTACGCCCGCCTACTCATTGCCGATCGTCATTTCAGTTTGGCAAAGCAGCTGTTAGAAAAGTTCCTGGTTGCTGCATTCCGTGATGTGGAGGCGCGCAGCCTGTTGGCTGCAGCGCTTCATGGCCAGGGGGACTTTCGTGCAGCCATTGATCATCTGTATGTGGCCCGGGGCTATGCCTTTCGTCCGGCCATGTTGAAAGAAATAACCGGACATATTCGAGCCATTGTTGCTGAACGGAGTCAGTCACTACGCAATGATAATGATCACCATGCCTTGCTCGCAATGTACCAGCAACTCACCCAGCTGGAACCCGACCATGCCGCGTATTTTATGGGCCTTGCTGCCACGCAGCTGGCAATGGATGACAAAGAGGCTGCCCGTCGTTCATTATTGTTAGTATCACATGACCCTGATGTCGGTGCACAGGCACAGGCGATGCTCTCAGAACTGCGTATTGCCCTGAACGAGGTGCAAGACACACAGCCACCGGTTTCTGTGACGGAGGTCGTCGGCATACCGTTAGAACGCAGTGGCAATCATTTTATTGTTGAGGCAAAACCGTCGCAGCGTCAGCGTATACGCTTGCTAATCGACACGGGCGCATCCCTGACGATCTTTATCCCCGAGGTGCTTGAGCAACAGGGCATCCGCTATAAAGCCACGGGCAGGAGCGGTGTCTTCAATACTGCAAATGGTCCGGTGCAGGCGCCTATTTATATATTTGATGCGCTGTCAGTGGGTGACTGGCAGGTTAATCAACTCGAGGTTGGTATACTCGACCTGGGTAGCGGTTCAGGTATTGATGGGCTGTTGGGGATGAATTTTCTCAGCCATTTCCAATTTTTCATTGACCAGAACGAAGCCCAGCTTCGGCTTTCTGTCAATTAGAAAACTAAAGGGTTGGAGTATTTATCATTTAATGACGCTGTTTAATGAATTATTTTTATAATTAATACTACACTTGGGTTCTATCCGCATACCCAAACAGGAAGGGGATTATGTTTACACACGTCAAGACTCGAATGATGTTGTTGCTGGTTACATTGATGCTGCAAGCGACAGTGCTCACTGCCAATGAGGTAGAGACGCCTTATTCCGCTGTCAGTCTTCCTTTTAGCCTGCATAAGATCCCGGGCGCACCGGTTTATTATGTGATTGGTCTCTCGGGTGTCCCCGATTCGGTAAACGAGGGACATACGTCAAATGCCGGTTTTGTGGTGACGAATGACGGTGTTGTGGTATTCGATGCGCTGGGTACGCCGGCACTGGGTTACAGGCTGTTGCAACGCATCCGGGAAGTCACCGACAAACCGGTGGAGCGTATTGTTATCAGTCATTATCACGCCGACCATATCTATGGCCTGCAGGCATTCAAGGAACATGCGGGCGCGCCACCGGTGTGGGCGCAACAACGGGCGCTTGATTACCTCGGTGGCAGCACGGCCAGTCAGGGCGAAGATGCCGCGCGGCGTCTTGCGCAGCGTCGCGAGGCACTGTTTCCCTGGGTGTCCAAAAGTACCTATGTGGTAGCACCGACTCACACCTTCGATGACAAGATGACATTTACTGTCGGCGGCATTGATTTTGAACTGAAGCATCTGGGTCCGGCACATGCGCCTGGCGACATTATCATGCTGGTGAAGAATTATGGTGTCCTGTTCAGCGGTGATGTGATCTATAAGGGTCGTGTACCTTTCCTTGATAGTCCGGAAACTGATACAAGCCACTGGCTTGAAGGCCTCGAGTCACTGGCAAAACTGCAGCCCCAGCCACGTTATATTATCCCCGGTCATGGGGATATTTCCAATGATACCAAGAAGGCCATCAAGGTGACGCAGGACTATATCGGCTATGTGCGGCGTGAGATGCAAAAGGCGGTTGAGGATCTTATTCCGTTCGACGAGGCCTATGATGCAGTAGACTGGTCTCAATATAAGAATATGCCCGCATTTAACGCCAGCAACCGCGGTAATGCCTACCGTATTTATCTTGAGATGGAAGCGAATAATCTTAAATAACGGGAGCAGGTGCTTGTTCTACTGAGCCGAAAATCGCCTAATCACAAAAAGGATAACGGATATAACGCTGAGTAATAATATCGTTAAGCCTATTCTATAGCTCTCGGCAGATGCAAGCTCGCTGCCAAAGTGGGCCAGTAAAAAACTGGCAGGTATAATACCGGCAATCGTGGCAATGGCGAAACGCCAAAAGCTTAGTGAGGTAACTCCCGCTGCATAGCTGATCATATCGAAAGATATAAAGGGTAATAAGCGCGAGATAAATATTATAGCCATAAGCATATTCTGAGAGCCGATCAAACCCTTGCCATATCGATCACCCAACCACCTACGTGTTATATCAATGCCTGCAATGCGGGCAATAAAAAATGCAGTCGTAGCGCCAAGTACTGAGCCGATGACGATATAAATGGTCCCTGTGGTGTGTCCGTAAATGGCGCCGGCAGCCAGTGCTATTGGGGCGCTGGGTATAGGACTCATGATGATAGCTACCATCATTAAACCGATAATGAGTAGAGGCCCGATGGGGCCTTGTCTTTCTATCCAGGATTTCAGGTTGGTACTATCTTCTAAAAAGTTCAGCGTACCTGTTTGTTTGAGTGCCAGATAAAAAGCGATGAACACGACGATTAATATGCCAATATAAATAAGGCGTTTGAGAGAATAATGCGTGTGTTCTGAAGGCATCGTTATTTTAAGAGGGGGCTTGTGATTAAGGCCTAGAGAGAAATATTTCTTATGCAGTAAATGCATACGTACTCGACCGATAACTATCTGATCCAGTAGTGTAAGGTTTGTGTAAAGGTACCATCGTCATTATTGGTGGACTCCATTTGCCCGGTGATGCCCGCATAGATACCTGTGCCACCAACAATAGCGATCTTCGAAGTGGTTTTGTCGAACTCACGTCCGGCGACCTGGATGCTGCCATTTTCCATGACCAGTGTCCATTGACACTGAGAGCTGTGAGCTACGCGTGTCCGTATGCAAGTGCCGCTGTTGTTACCGATATTTTTACCCTGTTCATTTAATAGTGGCTGGTCGAAAACGACTATGTCGCCTACCGAGTCAGCCGCTTCACCCAGGTCGATTATTTTAGCAGCATTCGTTCTGGCATCGGCAATGGTAATGAGTTTATGCACTTCAGCCTGTGAGCAGGATGTCATGCCCAGGATGCCTGCAATGAGAATAAGGATCTTTGTGGAAGCAGAAGGTTTGTTCATGATGAATTTCAATCAGCATTATTGGGTTCGTCTGACTATATCAATTAAAGGCGGTGGAGTGGGGGCCTTAGTCTGCCCCTTTTACTTTACTAAGAGAGGTTCGCTGCTTTCAGACAGGCCCGGGGTGGCTATGACTCGGCTTTGTTTTCTCATTCAATATAATCAATAGGTTATGGTTAGCAGAGGTGTCGAGTCGTGTTTATAATAGCCCAAAAAACGGCTAATAAGTATACTATATGCCAACAATAGCCTAGAATAAGGATGTTAAAGAGTGGCTCTTGATTTTGTGAAATATAATAATATAATAGTCATATATTAGGCTGTTATATATAAAAATAAACACTTATAGACTGTATTGAGGCTACTATGGACTTTTATTCTCTGTCGGATAAGGCCATAGGGGAAGAGCTGGGTAAACGGATCAAGGCGCTTCGTCTACGGAAGAATATCACCCAAACAGAACTGGCGGCGGCAACGACCTTGTCTGTCAACGCCATTAAATCGCTTGAGTCTGGTCGCGGCAAGCTTTCGACACTGACGGCGGTGTTGAGAGAGTTGGGCGCGCTGGATGACCTGAATAGCTTTATACCCGAAACGTCGATAAGTCCGATTCAGCTGGCCAAAATGCAGGGCAAGGTACGCGAGCGGGCCTCGGGTGGGCGACTCAAGAATAAACCGCAGGACGGGACTGAATGGTGAGGAAGGTTGACACTGCTTTAGTGAAACTATGGGGTGATACCGTTGGCGCAGTATCCTGGCTGGATGATCGTGCCTACGGTATTTTTGAATACGATCGGGACTTTCTGAAGAAAGGCCTTGATGTTTCACCCATTCACATGGGCCTGGACGATGCCCGTAACACGAATGGCACGTTCTCATTCCCCTCCCTGAATAAAGATACCTTTCTGGGCTTGCCCGGGATGCTGGCAGATGCACTGCCAGATAAATTTGGCAACAGCATTATTGATGCCTGGTTGGCACGTAATGGTCGCGATGCTTCTGATTTTAGTCCGGTAGAACGGCTTTGTTATACCGGCAAGCGAGGTATGGGCGCCCTGGAATTTTCACCCGCAATGATGGAAGAGTACGACGCCTCAGTACCCGTTGAAATATCTTCGCTGGTTGAGCTTGCGCAGAATATTATGCATGAGCGTAAGACGCTTGACACCAGACTGGGCGAATCTGAGAAAGATAACGCCGATGCAATTTTGGATATATTGAGAGTCGGTACCTCAGCAGGTGGAGCGAGAGCCAAGGCCGTTATTGCCATGGACGACAAAGGCAACGTGATATCGGGTCAGACAGAAGTCCCTGCTGGCTACGATTATTGGATATTGAAGTTCGATGGGGTTACCGATCTGGAGTTGGGTGAATCCAGGGGCCATGGCCGTATTGAGTACGCCTACCACCTGATGGCGAAAGCTGCCGGGATTAACATGACAGAATGTCGACTATTGGAAGAGAATGGTCGGGCGCATTTTGTCACAAAACGTTTTGATCGCGTTAATGGTAAAAAGCTGCATATGCAAACATTATGTGGTCTTGCACACTATGATTTTAACATGGCCGGTGTTTACAGCTATGAGCAGGTTTTTACAGTGATGCGAAAATTACGCATGAGTAAGGCGGAAGCGGCTGAGCAATATAGACGCATGTTGTTCAATATTATTGCACGTGATCTGGATGACCATACAAAGAATATTGCTTTCCTGATGGGCCCCGACGGCAAGTGGAGATTATCACCGGCCTATGATGTTATTTATTCACACAATCCTGCCGGCAAATGGACCCATCAACACCAAATGACGGTAAACGGAAAACGTGACCATTTCAGCAGACAAGACCTGGTGGCGGTTGGGGAGTCTATTAGCTTAGCCAGACCAGAAGTCATTATTAATGACGTCATCAGCGCCGTTGAAAAATGGCCGGAATATGCAGACAAAGCCGGTGTTAACAAAAAAATTGTCTCGGATATCAGCAAACATCAACGTATTAAGCTATGACTGTGAGTCATAGGGTTTTAGCTACGAGTTTGCGGGCATAAAAAACAGGGCCAGGATATGAAGTCTGGCCCTGTTTTTTAGGTGCAATCTAAATGAAAAGGCTTAGGCCTTCTTGCGCGGGGCGTAGGTCGAGCCACCCTTGCCGGTGCGTGAATTAAGGTCTTCGGCAAAGGCCTCGGCATGTGCAGTAACCGTCTTCATGGTGCCAGGTTTTTTACCCTCAATTCTTGCAGTGCCTTGTCCCACCACGTAGAGATGCCAGTTATCACCGGTCATGCCCTCCGGGGCCGTGGTCTTCTCAACCGAGATCACGCGGTACTTCAGTCTGTTTATTGCATGTTCCGCCATAATTTAACGTCCTCTTTGTTGGCTTTGTCCTGCATTACCTTTTGAACGGTTGTTTTGGGCAGCACGCGCTGACGGTTGTCCGCCCCGGCGTTGCGATGATGCCGGCTTGCGCGGGCTTCGCTTTGTATTGCCGCCACGCCCATTGTTAATCGGTTCGGCCTTGATGGAAGGATCGGGCTCATAACCTTCAAATGTTACACTGGGAATGTCGCGTTTAATAAGGCGTTCGATGTCCTTCAGCAATTTCAGTTCATCGACACACACCAATGACATGGCCTCACCTTCGTTGCCGGCACGTCCGGTACGGCCAATGCGGTGCACATAATCTTCGGCAACGTTTGGTAACTCGTAGTTCACGACATGTGGTAGCTGGTCAATGTCGATGCCACGCGCGGCGATATCGGTTGCCACCAGTACACGGACCTTGCTGGCCTTAAAATCGGCCAGTGCCCGGGTGCGCGCACCCTGGCTCTTGTTGCCATGGATTGCGGCTGCGGTAATGCCGTCGGTAATCAGCTGTTCAGCTAAACGGTTCGCGGCATGCTTGGTGCGAGTGAAGACCAGTACCTGTTTCCAGTCGTTGCCACCAATCAGGGCGGAGAGCAGTTCGCGTTTACGTTTTTTGTCTACCGGATGCACAACCTGCGTGACGCTTTCTGCCGTGGTGTTTTCTCGTGCAACTTCAACCAGTGCCGGTGACTTTAACAAGTCATTGGCCAGTGCCTTGATCTCATTCGAGAAGGTGGCCGAGAATAATAATGTCTGACGATTTTTGGGTATCAGTGCGAGGACCTTGCGGATGTCGCGAATAAAGCCCATGTCGAGCATACGGTCGGCTTCGTCCAGGACCAGAATATCGATCTGTGAGAGATCGACCGAGCGCTGACCAACGTGGTCGAGCAATCTGCCTGGGGTAGCGACAAGAATGTCGACGCCTTTAATGAGTTTCTGTTTTTGCGGGTTGATACTGACACCGCCAAAAACTACGGTGGATTTCAACGGCAGGTGTTTGCCATAAGTCTGCACACTTTCGTGAACCTGTGCGGCCAGTTCACGGGTTGGGGTCAGCACCAGGGCGCGGATCGGGCGACGGCCTTTTTCCGGTTTGGCAGATTCCATCAATCTTTGTAACAGCGGCAGGGTGAAACCGGCGGTTTTACCGGTGCCTGTTTGTGCGGCGCCCATAATGTCCCGGCCTTCGAGGACGAGAGGGATTGCCTGCAACTGGATGGGTGAGGGAGCGCTATAACCTTTATCGGATACAGCACGGAGTAATTCGGCCATGAGGCCGAGGGATTCAAATGACATGCTAGGATGTTCTCCAGGGATCGGCCTACCCAATACAAATGGTCTGGGACGGTCTAGGCGGAAACTTACTTGTGTGTTTCGGGGCGAATCGGGAAGGATTGCCGCTTTGAAATGAGGTGCAGACCGAAGTGCACCTGAGCAAGAGGGTGCATTATAGCAGAAATTTTACTAAAAAAGCATATTAATCACAGCGGCCAATTGAAGCGGTTCACGTGTAACTAGCGAAGGCCGGTTAGGCCCTGAATAAGAACCATAATGCTGTCTATGACAGGGCCGATGGCCTGCCAGAGAATGCCGCTCACCAGTAACGCCAGCAGGATAAACATGCCGTAGGGCTCCACCCGGCTGAGGGCACTGGCCATGCGCGGCGGCAGCAGGCTGGTGGCGACCCGGCCGCCGTCGGTGGGCGGGATCGGCACGAGGTTGAAGACCATGAGCACGGTATTGATGAGGATGCCGAACAGGCCCATATAGATGAATGGCTGACTGATGAAGCCGAGGTCGGTCGGTAGCAGGCTGGCGATCTTCGCCACCAGTCCCCAGCCGATGGCCATAAGCAAATTGGCGCCGGGCCCGGCGGCCGCCACCAGGGCGATGTCGCGCTTCGGGTGGCGCAGGTTGCGCCAGTTAATCGGCACGGGCTTGGCCCAGCCAAAGGCAAAGCCAACGGTAAAGATCAGCAGCGCCGGCACGAGAATGGTACCGATGGGGTCGATATGTTTGAGTGGGTTGAGGGTCAGGCGGCCCACCATGTAGGCGGTGCTGTCGCCGAGGCGGTAGGCCACCCAGCCATGTGCGACTTCATGCACGACGATGGCAAACAGGGTCGGCAGAATGGCGATGGCGAGTAACTGGTAGGTAGTGAGTTCGGTAAACATAATGGGCCAAGTATACCAGCCTGGCGGGTGATTGAGGTATTTCAGCCCGTCATAGAAAAACGCCGCTGCTAGGGGCGATTTAGCCCTCTCTATATAATAGAGACTCAGCATTCACTCGGCACCTTGCCGGGCGGCGCCCAGCGATAACAGGCCAGTCATGCTAAAATATTATCTTTGAGAACTAACCATTCTCCAACCAAGCTATTTGACATGTTACGACTCACTGACATTAAATTACCCTTGCGGCACAGCGATGCGGACCTGTCGACGGCCATTGTTAACAAGCTGGCGATTCAGGCGGGGGACTTACTCGGCTTTACGGTCTTTAAACGCAGTTATGATGCCCGCAAAAAATCCAATATCCTGCTGGTTTATCAGCTGGACGTGGTGCTGACTGATACCGCCGAAAAAGATGTTTTGGAAAGATTTTCCCTGCAAGCCTTTGTTAAGCCTAGTCCCGATACCTCTTATCACTTTGTTGCCAGGGCATCGGCCGATTTCCCAACAGGTGATCAGCAGCGGCCCATCATCATAGGTTTTGGCCCGGCTGGCATATTGGCGGCACTAGTGCTGGCACAGATGGGCCTGATGCCGATTGTGCTGGAACGCGGGAAAGACGTCAGACAACGCACTAAAGATACCTGGGGTCTTTGGCGAGAGGGAAAATTGAACACCGAGTCGAACGTACAGTTTGGTGAAGGTGGTGCCGGTACCTTCTCAGATGGCAAGTTGTATAGTCAGGTGAAGGACAAACGTCATCTGGGCCGTAAGGTGTTAACCGAGTTTGTGAAGGCCGGTGCACCGGAAGAGATATTAACAGTCAGCAAACCGCACATCGGCACGTTTAAACTGGTGAAGATGGTAGAGAACATGCGCGCCGAGATCATCCGTCTGGGCGGAGAGATCCGTTTTGCGCACAAGGTTGAAAGCATTCAGCGTGAAGAGACGGGTGATGGCCAGGGGCAAATCACCGGCCTGACCTTGAGTACGGGCGAAAGCCTGCCTTGTCGTCATATAATCCTGGCTATCGGTCACAGCGCCCGCGATACCTTTCAGATGTTGCTCGATCAAGGTGTTTATATTGAGGCCAAGCCATTTTCGATTGGTTTTCGCATAGAACACCCGCAATCAGTGATCGACCAGGCTCGTTTTGGTGAGCAGGCCGGAAACCCGATTTTAGGTGCGGCGGATTATAAACTGGTGCATCACTGTGCCAATGGCCGTAGTGTTTATAGTTTTTGTATGTGCCCGGGTGGCACCGTCGTCGCCGCGACCTCGGAAACGGGGCGTGTGGTTACCAATGGTATGTCGCAATATTCGCGTCATGAACGCAATGCCAACGCGGCGATTGTGGTTGGCATTGAACCGCAGAAGGACTACCCTGGACATGTGTTCGCCGGTATTGATCTGCAACGTAAACTGGAGACATTGGCCTATGAATTAGGCGGCAGCAATTACAAGGCCCCGGCGCAGTTGGTGGGGGATTTCTTGCAGGGTAAACCTTCCACAAAATTGGCCAGTGTGATCCCTTCATATCAGCCAGGGGTTACCTTGGGGGATTTATCCAAAGCATTACCGCCGTTTGCCGTTGCCGCGATCCGCGAGGCCATCCCCGCCTTTGATAAAAAAATAAAGGGCTTTGCGATGGCGGATGCGATTTTGACCGGGGTTGAGACCCGGACATCGTCACCCATTTGCCTTAAACGCGGCAAAGATTTCCAAAGCATCAACACCCGTGGTTTATACCCAGCCGGTGAGGGTGCCGGTTATGCGGGTGGCATCTTGTCGGCGGCTATTGATGGTATTAAGGTCGCCGAGGCCCTGGCCGTGGATATTTTAAACTAAGCAATCTCAATAGTAAGTTCGATACAAGGAAATTTTTCACTGATGAAAAAACTCAAGCACGAAGCTGAACTGGTGAAGGAGGCGATTCGCGCCGGAGTAAAGTACGGTGAGGGGCGCGGGGTAGTGGAGTTCGAGCCGACAGACTCGGCGACGGTCAAGATCGAATATATTTACCGCTTGCTGGTCCATGACAAACTGATCCAGCCCCTGCCGCAGGATCAGGTTTCGCAGCAATCTATGCGTCATCGCCTGGCGATCTGGGCGTCGAAGCAATTGCCGAAGGGCCACCCCTTGTTAAAGTAGGGCGGGATGAAGGCAATGCTGCCCGATATAAAAAAACGTAAGGGGGACAAATATCAGCTGCCAGGAGACTCTATTTTATCGTCAGTGTTGAGTATTTCTATCGCATCACCAAGCGTCAATGTGCCGCTGCTTACGACGCGAATACATACGCCGCTATTTCTGGCCAGGGCTCGGCACAGGCCTTTGCCTTCGACTTTTTCTATATAGCCACAGGGTGGGCGGGGCTTATGGTAACTGAATATGGCCGTGCCGATACGGAAGGTCTTGCCCTGCAGTTGTTTGGTTTTAATCCCGTCAATGACCAGGTTGCGACGATGACCGCCGTTGTCCAGCTTGGCCTGTAAGCTGGCCTGTTGGCCTTTTTTGGCTTTGTTTATATCGGATTCTGTGATCAGGCTAACCTGACAGGCATCGATGGATTTCCAGAACCCCCTTGCTTCACAGTAGCGATCACCTTGCAGCCCGGTGTCGCGTATAGCCTGTATGGTCTTGACGGCTTGCATGGGCTTGCCGGCCGATGCGGTGATAAAGATCGCTTTCAGACGGAGCGGTTCACGACGGCGTAGTGCTAAAAATGGCCATTTAAACATTATATTGGTGTGTTCGTCATATGAGGGCTGTTTTGTACTGTGCTTATTCTGGCTGTTTCCCGTGCAGCGAATACAGTATAGGAAAAACATGCAGGTGGCGTATAGTATTCATTTTAAATACAATCCTGATGTAATGAACGACGTTAATTATTGCTCAAAGGTTGAGCCGGAGTGGTAATTAAGGACGAATCTATGCATTACTGATTCGGCTATAAATACCAAGAGAGAAATGATATGAAAGCAAGAGCCGCTGTTGCCTGGGCGTCTAAAAAGCCCCTTGAAATTGAAGAAGTTGACGTCATGGGCCCAAAACGAGGTGAGGTCTTATTGAAAGTTGTCGCCTCAGGTGTTTGTCACACCGATGCTTTTACGCTTTCTGGTAATGACCCGGAAGGCGTTTTTCCCTCTATCCTCGGTCATGAAGGTGGCTGTAAAGTTGTCGAGCTTGGTGCTGGTGTCAAGGACCTGAAGGTAGGCGATCATGTCATTCCCTTATATATTCCTGAATGTGGCGAATGCGAATACTGTAAATCGACTAAAACCAACCTGTGTCAATCAATCGCCTCGACTGTCTGGACGGGTTATATGCCAGATGGCACCAGACGTTTTTCTAAAAATGGTAAAGATATTTTCCATTATATGGGCTGCTCGACTTTTTCTGAATATACTGTTGTTCCGGAAATTGCCCTGGCAAAAATCAATAAAGCGGCACCTCTCGACAAAGTCTGCCTACTAGGCTGCGGGGTCACTACAGGTATTGGTGCGGTACTTAATACAGCTAAGGTCGAGCCGGGCTCAAGCATTGCGGTATTTGGCCTCGGTGGTATCGGCTTGTCCTGTGTTCAGGGTGCCGTCATGGCGGGTGCTGAGCGTATTATTGGGATTGATATTAACCCTGATAAGTTCGAGTTTGCCCGGCAATTGGGTGCAACGGATTTTGTTAATCCAAATGATATTGAGGGTTCATTTGTTGAATACATGCAAGACACCTACAACGGGGGGCCGGATTATTCATTTGAGTGTATTGGCAACACACATGTTATGCGTGATGCCCTGGAATGCACGCACATGGGCTGGGGTGTTTCTACTGTAATTGGCGTGGCGGGCGCAGGTCAAACCATTGAAACCCGGCCGTTTAACCTGGTAGTTGGTCGTACCTGGAAAGGCACTGCTTTTGGTGGAGTCAAGGGCAGAACCGAGTTGCCGGGTTATGTTGATCGCTATATGGCTGGAGAAATTGAAATCGACAGTCTGGTTACACACACTATGCCTCTCGAAGATATCAACAGGGCCTTTGACCTGATGCATAGCGGCGAGAGCATACGCTCCGTCATTATGTTTTAAGGGTGAGATGTCGATGACAATGCAGCGCATTGAAAGTGTCAAGGAGTTTGGTGGTTACCTGAACCGATATATACACGAGTCTGAGGTATGCCATTGTGAAATGACTTTTTCGGTATATTTACCGCCGCAGGCAGAAACTGACAATGTACCTGCCTTATACTGGCTATCAGGCCTGACCTGTACCGATGAGAATGCGCGTATCAAGGCGGGTGCTCAACGCTATGCTGCTGAACAGGGTATCGCTTTGATTTTCCCTGATACCAGTCCACGGGGTGACGAGGTTGCCGATGATGAACAGCGTTATGATCTCGGTAAAGGTGCAGGCTTCTATGTGAATGCTACGCAGGCCCCATGGGCAAGGCATTACCACATGTACGATTATGTAACAAAAGAGTTGCCTGCTTTGCTGGAGCTGAATTTGCCGCTCATCCCTAATGTTAAATCGATCTCCGGTCACTCTATGGGAGGGCATGGGGCATTGATCTGTGCACTTAAAAATCCGGCAAGCTATAAATCTGTTTCAGCCTTCTCACCAATTTGTAATCCTGTTAACGGTGCTTGGGGAAAGGGTTGCTTTACTGCATATTTAGGTGATGATACAAATACCTGGAAGGCCTATGATGCTACTGTTTTGGTGGAAATGGGTGCGCGGGTTTCGGATATCCTGATTGATCAGGGTACGGCCGATGAGTTTTATCATGAAAAGCAACTGCTTCCGGAAAACTTTCAAGCAGTATGTGAAAAGGCAGGGCAGGCGGTAACAATACGTATGCAGGATGGTTATGATCATAGTTACCATTTTATTGCTACCTTTATTGGTGAGCATATTGCTTATCATGCAAAGGCATTGGCAGTGTGGAGGTTAGTAGGGTGAAACCGGATAACGACAGGTTGAATCAGGTAGTGGCTGATGCACGCCGTGCCCGCGAACTGCGTGAACAAGATTACCGTGGGCAGGCGTTGAAGATGTATCCGCATATTTGTGGTCGCTGTGCCCGCGAGTTTAATCGCCAGAATCTACATGAGTTGACCGTGCATCACCGTGATCATAATCACGACAATAATCCGGCCGATGGCAGTAACTGGGAATTGCTGTGTATGTATTGCCATGACAACGAACACCAACGGCAACTGGAGGCGCAACAGGGTAATACCTCTACAGGTGGCGCTAAGGCTACTACTGCCACGCATAACCCGTTTGCCGATCTCAAGTCGATGCTGGAAGACAAAGATAAATGAATTTTACATGCCAGGTATCAATATGAGCGGCTCCCAAACTAATAATCCGTTACATGGCGTGACCCTGGAGACGGTCCTTACGCAGCTGGTGGAACGCTATGGTTGGGAGGATCTGGGGCGGACCATTAGCATTAAATGTTTTACGCATGAGCCGAGCATCAAATCCAGCCTGAAGTTCCTGCGCAAGACCCCCTGGGCCAGGGAGAAGGTGGAGGCCTTGTATTTACAAAGCCTGGCATCATCAGAGTGAAGCGTTTATGACCCCCTGGGTTTTGCTCGATAGTGCACAAGTGCCCGGCAACGGTGGGGAGTTGCGTCTCTATCAGCGGGGCTATGAGTTTTCGATCAAGATCGTCGGCCGTGGCGAACTCATGAATAGTCGCATGCACGGTTCCGAAGATGCGTTGGCTGAACAAACCTGTGCCAGGTTAAAGTGTGGCTTAAAGCCGCGATTGCTCATCGGCGGCCTGGGTATGGGCTTTACCCTGGCGGCGGCGCTTCGACACCTTGGTGACCAGGCACAGGTAGAGGTGGCTGAATTGGTGCCGGCCGTGGTGGAATGGAACAAGGGCCCGCTGGGTGAGTGCGCCGGTCAGCCGCTTCAGGACCCCCGGGTGAGCGTGCACGAGGGGGATGTCGCCCGTATTCTGGATAACGAGCAGGATACTTACGATGCTATATTGCTGGACGTGGACAACGGTCCGGAAGGACTCACACGCAAGGGTAACGATTGGCTCTATAGCATGAACGGTTTGAACGCGGCTTACACGGCGCTGCGTCCCCAGGGTGTGTTGGCGGTGTGGTCGGCCGGACCGGCTGAGGATTTCATACAACGCCTGCGGAAGGTGGGTTTTGAGGTGGATGAGGTGCGTGTCCGTGCACACGGAGAGAAGGGGGCGCGGCACGTCATCTGGTTTGCCAGGCGTGGGCGCTAGTTAGTTTTTTAATTCAATGTCATCAACAACAATTATGTATACACCCAGCGTAGAGCAGTTAAACCAGACTTTTGCATTCCAAAATGGGAGTAACAGCCTTTGTTTCAAAACCGGCAAAGGTGATATCCCGGTTATTGAGATTCAAAATGAACTGGCGAGTGCCACCATCAGCCTGCAAGGCGCGCATCTGCTTAGCTGGGTGCCTGCCGGTGAAGAGGAGGTGATCTGGCTATCAGACGATGCCACCTTTGCAGCGGCGAAGTCAGTACGTGGCGGGGTCCCCATTTGCTGGCCCTGGTTCGGCGCACATAAAAATAACGCAGCCTATCCTGCACATGGTTTTGCCCGGACCGTGTTGTGGCAAGTCACTGATGCGCAGCCATTATCAACAGGTGGAACACAGATCACATTCAAACTCGACACCAATCAGCTTAATGAAGATATTAAATGTATGTGGCCACAGCCAACCGTTGCCGAATACACCTTGACGGTTGCTAAAACCTTAAGCCTGCAACTCACAACCTTCAACCATAGCGATCAATCGATTACTATCGGACAGGCACTGCATACCTACTTTAATATTGGTGACATTACCAGGACCACACTATATGGCCTGGAGGGCAGGGAGTATCTGGATAAAACAGAGGCTTTTAAACGTAAAACACAAGTCGACCCGGTTAGCATTAATACAGAAATAGACCGTATATATCTGCAAACAGCGGATGACGTCATCATTGATAACACTAAAAGAAAAATAATCATCAAAAAACAAGGGAGCCAGTCTACGGTTGTCTGGAACCCCTGGAAAGACGCTGCAGAAAAAATGGGCGATTTGGGCAAATCTGGATATCTCAACATGCTCTGTGTTGAGTCGGCAAATGCCGCTGAAGATACAGTCACCATCAGGGCGGGTGAACGTCATACATTACTCGTGACTTATGCGGTTGAAGGTATTTGATCTTTAATGAAAAGGAAACCACACCAGGGAGATGTCTACATGAAAAAATTACTAAATGGTCTGTTAATCTTATTACCACTTGGCGTGTTGTTGGCCTGCGAACCGGCGGCCGTGCCCGAGGTTAATACGGCTGAGAATTCTACCGCGCCCTCGCAGGCATCGCAGCAGGACCAGGCGACACCGGCTTTGAGCAGTGAAAGCTTATATGACGACGACAAGGCGCCAGGCTCGATGCTCTATGATTTACCCCGACAGGTAATTGATGGTGTCTGGTCGGCGATTGGTGCCGTCGCACCAACTACCTACGCTAATTCCGGACATAATAATAACCTGTCATTTGTAGTGACTGCCGAGGGTGTGCTCGTCGTCAATGCAGGCTCAAGCTATTTGCTGGCCAAGGCTATGCATGACGAGATCAAAAAGCGCACGGATCAGCCGGTGAGATATGTGGTGCTGGAAAATGGCCAGGCCCATGCGATGCTGGGGACAAGCTACTGGCAGGAACAGGGCGCTATCGTAATTGCACATGAAGACGCCGCGCATGAGATTCAGGAAAATGCCTTTTCCATTCTTGATCGGGTAAAACGGAGTATTAAGGACAAGGCCGAAGGCACCGTAGTGAGCATGCCCGACGAGACCTTCAAGGATGAGAAGTTGATCGAAATGGGCGGCGTACGTTTTGAGTTGCGGCGCCTCGGACCGGCCCATAGCCCCGGAGATATCCTTGTCTGGCTACCGGACAAGCAGCTCGTGATCTCTGGTGATATGGCCTTTCACCAGCGCATGCTGCCACTATTCGAACACACGGATACGGCCGGCTGGCTGGGGAGCTGGGAAAAATTCGCCGCCCTGGAGGCAAAATATGTCATCCCGGGGCATGGTGAGCCGACCAATATGACGGAGGTTACCCGCTACACCAAAGATTACCTCGTTCACCTGCGTAGCAAAGTGGCTGAACTGATCGAAAACGGCGGCACCTTGCAGGATGCCTATAAAATTGATCAGTCCGCCTATATGCATTTACCTACTGCCGAACTCCTGGCCCAGCGTAATGCCGCGCAGGTATTCCGGGCGATGGAGTTTGAATAAATAAAATAACAAAAGAGCCGGGACAGGATACTTACACTCAATCGCTGTGAGAATATTCATATTATTGAGAGAGGCTTGACAAGTATCTGAAGCGGAGTAAACTTCGGGCCATGTTTACTTATACCTGCAAGCGCGTACCTGCCGTCATTCTGCGTCGAGCCATTTGGCTCATGCAGTCAGACCTGTGCGCCGAGGGAATGTAAACCTAGTTTATTTACAGTTAATCGATACCTCAAAGGCCACAGGACATAATACGTCCTGTGGCCTTTGTCGTTATGGGGGAAGTCAATTTTGCGGCCTGTTTGACATAGGCAGCAGATCGGGACCGCCTCGGCGGTTAAAGTGGAAGCCCGGCCTGGCCGGCAGAAGAAAAAAGGGAAAAATCATGAATATGCGGAAATGCCTGACACATTTTGTACCCATTATCTTTGCACTGGGTTTACTCGCAAGCTGTGAGCCTATAATGGAAAAACTGGCTACTGTCAGCTCGGCTGATGGTACGCCGATTCACTATGAAGTTGCCGGGAGTGGCAATACGACTATTGTCTTTGTGCATTGCTGGACCTGTAATCGTAGTTTCTGGGATGAACAGTTCGACCATTTTGCAAAGCACTATCAGGTGGTGAGACTGGATCTTGCCGGCCATGGTGATTCCGGCAAGGGGCGCAAGGACTACAATATGGCGAGCTTTGCAGATGACGTGGTAGCCGTTGCCAACGACCTGAAATTACAGCGTATCGTCCTGGTTGGCCATTCGATGGGGGGTCCGGTCATTGTCGAGGCGGCGAAACAGCTTGGCGACCGTGTCATGGGTGTCGTCGGTGTTGATACCTTCTATACCCCGTTTCCGTACCCGAAGGACGAGGCCGCTATCAACGCCTTTGTAAAGCCTTATGAAGAGGACTTCGTTAATGCGAGTGGTGGGCTGGTGCAGAGTATGTTCCCGCCGGGCACTGAACCGGCACTTGTCGAACGCGTGGTTAATATCATCAGTCGTGCCGACAAGGGTATGGCGGTACAGGCCATGCGTGATATCTTTATCTGGAACGCCCGTGAGCGTCCTGCAGTGCTTGATGCCCTTGGACCGAAACTGCGCAACATCAATGCCGCAGGTGACGGTACCCGTCTGCATGACAGTGTGGTACTGATACCGGGTGTGGGTCACTTCGTTCACATGGAAAACCCTCAGGCCTTCAATATGGCATTGCAGGCGATTTTGATAGAATTCGGGGCCTGATGGTAACGTACTGATGCACGTATACAGGCAGGCCCGCCATGCGGACCTGCCTGTAGCTGCTTGTGAAAAACCAGGCCAGCGAGCAGGGCTTTTGGAAAAGGTCTTAACGGGAGCTGTTTTTATGAAGGTGTTAAAAACGAGTATGATGACGGTTATGCTGTTGTTGTCGGCCTGTGATGGCCCGCAAACTACGGTTGCCCGTATAGAACCTGAGCAAAAACCAGCACTAACGGCCCCCGCATTTATTGCCTGCGAAGAACCGCGCCCTGAGATCTGTACGCAGGAGTATGCGCCGGTATGTGCGAGCCGTGATACGGGCATACGTTGTGTAAAGGCGCCATGCCCCGCCAGCGAATGGAAAACCTCCAGCAGTGCCTGTACCGCATGCAGCGATCCGAAGGTGCATGGTTATTATCCGGGAAGTTGCATGGAACAGTCACCACAAAAATAGTTTGTTGCTGTCTTAAAGACAAGGGGGCAGTGCCCCCTTTTTTCTAGCGTACACGGTATGGACGTCGTTCAGGTTTTTCATGCTTGTGTTTGCTGCGGGCACGCTCTTCTTTTTCAGCATGGGCCGACTGACTGCTGTAGGTCGGTCGGCGTGGCCGTTGTTTATCCTGGCCACGCCTATTATCGACACGTTCATGACGGCGTGATTCACCAGCCTCGTTACGGCTGTAGTGTCTTTTTCCCTGACGATTCGGCTGGTTTTTATCGCGGTATCCATGATGTGGTTGTTGGTAACGACCCTGGCTTGCCTCATTTCGCGATTCATGACGGGGATAAGATTTTTCCCGTTGCGAACTGTTTCGAGTATGTGGCTCTTGATGACGATTATTGTCACGACGTCTTTCATTATTCTTGCGATTATATTCGTTACCCTGATGACTGTAGTGACGTTTGTTTGTATGGCCTTCCTTCCATGGGCGATTGTGCCGGGATGACAGGTTATGGCGCCGATGCGGGTTCAGGTGAATATATGCGGGGAGTGTCTTAACCGCCAGCCAACCATGACGCTGGTGGTGATAGTGATATATGTGGCGATGCCTGTCGTAATAAACATGCTGCTCAGGGTAATAATAATACTCAAACGCTACGCTTACACTGGGCTCGTAGTGCCTTTGACCGGCATGTGCCGAGCAACCGCTTAAAACGATAAAACTCAGGCTAAGCGCGGCCGCTAGCAGCAAACCACGTAGACCTCCGGTTTCATATTGGGCAGTTTTGGTGTTCATTGTCAGACCCCTTGTTTATGCTGTGAGGCTCATTTGAACCCGGTATCGCTGAACGGGGACTGAACCAGGCTGGTTATGCCGAAAAATTCCTAAGAAACTGATAAAGCGGTGAATATCACCGCATAAAACCGCCCCGGTAGGCTACGAGGTCAGCTATTATCAGAAGAAATTCCCATCTGACCGCTATTTTTTATATGATGGATCCTGTCTCCATCCAAGAGTCTATCAATGCTAAGTAAATATTTATTCATAGCCTTTCTCATGCTGCTCTGCAGCGCGCCCCTGCAGGCTAAAACCGCTTGTGGCGAAGCGGGTGTGTGGCTGCAGGTACTGGGATCGGGAGGGCCTGAGCTGGATGACGGACGTGCTTCCAGTGGCTATGTGGTCTGGCACAATGGCAAGACACGACTCCTTATAGATATGGGGGCAGGCAGTTTGTTTCGCTTTGAGCAAAGCGGGGCGTCACTGAATGACCTGGATGTGATCCTGCTCAGTCATATGCATGTGGATCACAGTAATGACTTGCCGGCGCTGATCAAGGCCTCATATTTTACAGACCGCAACCGTGACCTGCCGGTGTATGGTCCCACCGGTAATCGCCTGATGCCATCGGTAACGACCTTTGTGCAGGATTTATTCGGGGCCAAGGGGGCCTTTCGGTATTTGAGTGATTATCTCGACGGCAGGGAGAGTTATCGCCTGTTGCCGCACGATATCGAGGCGTCTGGTAAGGCCGAACAAGTAGTGATGCGGGATGCATCTTATCGTCTCACCGCGGTGCCGGTACACCATGGGCCGATACCGGCACTGGCCTGGCGGGTGGAGATCGGTGGGCACAGCCTGGTATTCAGTGGCGATATGAGTAACCAGAATAAGGTGCTGGCGGGCCTGGCGAAACAGGCTGACTTATTAGTTGCCCATCATGCGATCCCCGAGCGGGCCGGTGGCATTGCGCGTAGCTTGCATATGCCGCCATCGGTGATAGGCCAGATTGCCGCCGAGGCCGGGGTTAAACAACTGGTGTTATCACATCGCATGAATCGTACCCTTGGCCAGGAACAGGCCTCGGCGGCACAGATCCGTCATGCCTATACGGGGCCACTGCAGTTTGCGAATGACTTGCAGTGTTTCAGGCCTTAAATAAAGAGGGTATGGATATCGCCTGCTGACGGAGGCAGTGAACATCATTGCTATCTAATAGGTCTCACCTGACAATTATGCTGCTCACAATGCGCCTCTTCAAACTCGAGTGTTGAGTGGTCAATAGAAAATCGCTGTAATAACTCGTCTTTTATAGTGCTCTTTATGGTTGTTATCTGGCTAAAATCATCGATGACAACATGTGCCTCGAGGGCATTGGTATGCTCATCCAGCTGCCAGATATGCACATGGTGTACATTGGATACGCCGCTGGTATTTTCCATAACATTGATAACCTCCTCGATGGCGATGTCTTGCGGTGTGCCTTGCATCAGGATATGGACAGTTTCCGGAAACAATATTGCGGCCTGATAGAGTACGTAGCCGGCGATGAGCAGGGTCAGTAGCGTATCACTCCAATACCATTCATAAAGCAGGATCAGACTTCCGGCAATAATGACACCGACCGAGGCCAGGGCATCTGAGACGTTATGCAAAAAGGCCGCACGGATATTCATGCTGTGTTTCGACATACTATAGGTCAACACTGCTGTGGCAACGTCAACCAGCAGGGCAATTGCGGCAATGATAATTACGGTCCAGCCCTCGATAATTTGCGGTTCATAGAGTCGCCATAGCGCCTCAAAGATCAGATATAGACCTATTAGTATCAGCGTGACCAGATTGATCAATGTGGCGATCACTTCGGCGCGTTTGTAACCAAAGGTTCTGAAGTGATCGGCAGGTTGCCTGCCAATCTTCCGCGCCACCCAGGCAATCAGCAGCGAGACAGCATCACTGAAGTTATGCAGGGCATCGGCGATCAAGGACAGGCTGCCGGAGACAAGTCCGCCGACCACCTGTGCCAGTGTCAGTAGCATATTTGCGGCAATGGCCAGGCCTAGCCGCCTGTCACCGACAGAATCGTCTATGCCGTGATGGTGAGTAGAGCTCATTTATGATCCTTCGTGTGAGAACCGGCTGCGTCTAGTAGCATTTCATAAGATGTCGGCGTAATAATAGCATCTTCAGCTGGCATGCATGTGTACGGGTTCCCCAAAATGTGGGCAATAAAAAACCGGGTACCCATCACGGTACCCGGTTTATTCTCGTCATTAAACCTTAATGTTTTCCTGGTGCCAGCTTGACATTGCGTCGTTCGAAGGTGATATAGGCCTGCAGCGCGATCATATCAGGGGAATCGGGCGACAGGTCCTTGCCTTCCAACGGGTTACGTATGCACCAGTTGACCATTTCCCACATTACGGCGACCCGGCCCAGTTGCTTCTGTAGCTTGGGATAGGTCTCCGGGTGGGTATTGGCGCCATTGGGATGGCACTGCGCACAAACTACGCCGTTACTACCGAGGTTGGGGTCGGTAAATAACTTACGGCCCTGTATTACTGCAGTTTGAAAATCCTGTTCCCAGTTTTTCAGGTCCTGATCAGTAAATTCATCGGCAAACGCTGATGTTGCATATACAAGAAACATAGTAGCCGCGATGGCAACATGATGTATTGATTTCATTCGTTTATCCTCCCTGATCATTAATAGTGCTTCTGCGGTGGAATGCGATCGGACTGATACTTGGTGTCCTCGGGTTGTTTATGCTTTTTGTTGTATGCCACGGTGCGGGGGCTATTTTCCGGCAACTGGAAATGCATGCTGGTATTGCCGCTCCAGACATCGATAAATTGCCAGCCGGTGGCATCCCGCTCGAAGAAGGGGTCGGCGCGGTTCATCTCCACTGTTAGTTTTGGCAACTGACTGGGTGCCTGACTGTAAGTAGAGGGGTACGGCCAGGGCCAGGCCGTAGCCATCACCGAATGGAAGCTGATGTTACCGATCTGGTTGTACTGGATCTGGTGCACGTGACCGTAGAACACATTCACCTTCTTGAAAGGCTTCAGAATGGCCTGGATCTGCTCGGCATCATCGGTCCAGAAGTTCCAGCCCTTGTAGATCTTTTGCAAGGGTGAATGCGAGAGTACCACCAGGGGGGTATCCTTACTGACCTTGGCGAGATCATTTTTAAGCCAGGCACGTTGTGCAGCACCGACCATGAAGGGTGAACCAAGAGGATTGTCGAGTCCGGCCATCACACCCATGCGTTCCTCGCCACTCGACCACTTGTTGGTCCATTTTTCATCGACGATGATGCTGTTTAGTACTACGAAGTGCACGCCCTTGTGGTCAAAGCTGTACCACTGCGGCCCGAGTTGTGATTCCCAATACTGACCCAGGTCCAGGTAGTAATCATGTTCACCCATAACGTAGTGGACTTTGTGTTTGCAGGCCGACATGATCTCCAGCCCATGGTCGATTTCCGGCTTGCTGCCAAGCTGTGCCAGGTCACCCCCATAGATCACAAAGTCAGGTTTTGGGTCCATCAGGTTGCACTCGGCCACGGCACGGACCAGGCCACGGTCAAAATTGCGGACAAATTTGTTACCCTTGATTTGCTGGATATGGGAATCAGAGATATAGGCAAAAGTGAAATTTTCGTGTTTGCTTTTACCAAAGGCGACTTCCACCAGACTAATGGGAAGTACACTACCTGCCAGGAGTGCACCGGCACTTTTTAGAAAATTACGACGTTCCATAATGTGTACCTCCGTTTACTTGTATTCAGGACTGGTGAGCGCTTCCATGAAGGCAACCAGATCGTCCATTTGCTCATCACTCAGGTCCAGAGGACGGATCCCGCCACTCTGGAAATCAAAGGTGGGATCACTTTCCTTTACACGCCCGCCATTGTTATAGAACTTGACTACGTCAAGCAGTGATTCAAGACTGCCGTCATGCATATAGGGAGCGGTTTTGGCCACATTACGCAGGGTTGGTGTCTTGAAACTTCCTACGTCGCGTGATTGTATCGAGACAGCATAACGTCCCAGCTCAGAGGTGTTTTTGTTGGTTAGCACGGCCACATCGACCTCGGCGGCATTCCTTTTCGCCTTGGCAAAGGCGCTGGTCAGTTCGCCTACATCCTTGTTTATGCGCTCAAAGCCAACGCCAAGATTATGGAAACGGCTGTCGGTAAAGAGGGCATAGGATTGTGAAACGGTATGACAGGAGATGCAGCGGCCTTGCTCCCGGAAGACCTTAAAGCCACGTACTGCGGCCTCGTCCATGGCGTGTTTGTCGCCGCCATATTGATACTGGTCAAAGGGCGAATTACCGGAGATGATAGTGCGCTCAAAGCTGGCAATGGCTTGTTGCACATGTTGCATCTTGATTTGCTTGCCGTGCTTGTTAAATGCCTGTTTGAAGAGTTTTGTGTATTCTGCATCACTGCGGACGATCTTTAAAATGGGTTCATGGTTGGGCAGCCCCATTTCAACCGGGTTGATAAACGGACCCGCCGACTGGCCCTCCAGGTCAGGCTCGCGCCCATCCCAGAACATGGAGTGCATATAGGCCGCATTGACTACGGTCGGGGCATTACGCGTGCCCATCAGTTTATTAATCCCCTCCGATACCTTTAATGGGCTATCGGTAAAGGTTTTTTTCTTGTCGTGACAGGTGGCACAGCTCACTTCGCCTGTGGCGCTGAAACGCGTGTCGTGAAATAACTTGTCGCCGAGTTGGATTTTTTCAGGGGTCAGGGGGTTATTTGCCGGCACGGGTACCTCGGGGAGTCCAAGTGGTGCGGCAACAGGGGCCAGGGTCGTAGTCGTTAGCAATACTCCGCCAAGGGCAGAAACGAAAGTTTTCATATTCACCTCCAGTTGTGGAAAGCAAATGACGGGAATCTTTCCCGTCTTCTGGTCACGGTGGATTGACCAGTCCAGACTGATTAACTGAGCATTAGAATCAGTCTAAGCGAAAAATAGTGTCAGGGCGTAACAAAGTCAATAGAAATATATCCGTATTTTTTAAGTTATTATTTGCCGCAGCACTACTTAAGGCAGGTGTGCAGGGGTACGTGATGGCAAACAGAGACGAGGCTTTATGGCAGGTGATAAATAAATTTTATTAATAACGTCTGCATCAATATAGACAGCAGGCTGAGATATGCGTCAGCAGGCTCCTGTATACTTGATGAAAACCATCAAGTACCAGGCCCTATGAAACCGCAGACACCATCAGCACCGAACGCACTCTGTCACGAAACCAGCCCCTACTTGCTCCAGCACGCCGATAACCCGGTGCACTGGTATCCCTGGGGTGAAGAGGCGATCGGACTCGCCCGCGCCGAGAACAAACCCATCCTGCTGTCGATCGGTTATTCGGCCTGTCACTGGTGCCATGTCATGGCCCACGAATCCTTTGAAGACCCGGCTACGGCCAAGGTCATGAATGAGCTGTTTATTAATATTAAAGTGGATCGTGAGGAGCGGCCTGATCTCGACAAGATCTATCAGACTGCCCACTACTTGCTCACACGGCGTAATGGCGGCTGGCCGTTAACACTGGTGTTAAACCCGCAGGATCACACCCCGTTTTTTGCCGGTACCTATTTCCCCCGCGAACCGCGGCATGGCCTGCCAGCCTTTACTTCGCTACTGCGTCAGGTAGAGGGGTTTTATCGTCAGCGCGGCGATGAATTAAAAAAACAGGATGATTCGCTGCGGGAGGTATTGGCACGTATGCACATCGCGCCAAGTGCCGAGTGCCCGGATGCCAGGCCGCTGGCGGATGCCCGGCAACAATTAGAAAAGGCCTTTGACCGGCGTTATGCCGGTTTTGGCCAGGCACCGAAATTTCCGCATCCAACCAATCTTGACCGTCTGTTGCGGCACTGGGCCGCCACCTCAGACGACGAGGAAGCGGATACGAACGCACTGGAGATGGTGCGCCTGACCTTGCACGCCATGGGATCCGGTGGCATGTTTGACCAACTTGGTGGAGGGTTTTGTCGTTATTCGGTGGATGACCAGTGGATGATCCCGCATTTTGAAAAAATGCTTTACGACAATGGTCCCCTGTTGACACTGTATGCCGAGGCCTATGCGGCCACGGGCGAAGCCGCGTTTGCAGATATTGCCACGGATACTGCTGACTGGGTCATGCGCGAGATGCAGTCGCCGAATGGTGGCTATTATTCGACCCTTGATGCCGACAGCGAAGGCGAGGAGGGCAAGTTTTATGTCTGGACGCCCACAGAGGTGAAGTCGCATCTCGATACAGAGGCCTATGCAGTGTTCAGTCGTCACTTTGGGCTGGATCGCAAACCCAACTTTGAAGGTGCATGGCATCTACACGTCTTCCGTGGCCTGCCAGAGATCGCAGAGGAACTCGGCATCACCGTGGATACCGCCGAGGCATGCATCAGTCGGGCGCGCGAAAGCCTGTTTGCGGTGCGTGAGCAACGTATCCACCCGGGTCGTGATGAGAAGATCCTCACCAGCTGGAATGGTCTCATGATTAAGGGTATGGCCACGGCCGGTCGCCTGCTTGATCGTCAAGACTGGATCGCGTCGGCACAGCGTGCCCTGGATTTTATCCGCGCACAGTTATGGCAAGATGGGCGCCTGCTGGCCACGCACAAAGACGGTAAATCACACCTGATGGCTTATCTCGATGATTATGTCTTCCTCATCGATGGCATTCTTGCCTTATTGCAGGCTCGCTGGCGTGACGGCGATCTGGCATTTGCCATTACCCTGGCCGAGACAACCCTGGCACACTTTGAAGATAAACGGGATGGTGGTTTTTACTTTACCGCCGATGATCACGAACAGTTACTGCAGCGGCCAAAGTCTTTTACGGATGAGGCCATCCCCTCCGGTAACGGTATTGCCGCACAGGTACTGAACCGGCTCGGCCACCTTCTCGGTGAGCCGCGTTACCTTGATGCCGTCGAGCGCACCCTGCAAGCCGCCTGGACGGGCATGACTGAAATGCCGCGTGCACACACGGCCCTGCTGACGGCCCTTGAGGAATGGCTGCAACCGCCACAAACCATTGTCTTGCGTGGTAGTGAGGCGAGCCTGCAGACATGGCTGACCCGTTGCCATGCCGGTTATGCCCCACACCGAGTGTGTCTGCCGATCCCGGCACAGGCAGACACATTGCCCGGCCTGCTGGCGCAACGTGTGTCGCAGGGTGACTGTGTTGCCTGGGTGTGCAGCAGACATACTTGCCAGCCACCTATTACCGATATCGAGGCCTTTCAGAACGTGCTCGATGAGACCACGGCAAGCCGATAACCCTAAGGCGGACCATTATCGTTCAGGGTTGGGAGTGAACCATTGGCAACTTTCATGTTGTCGATAGGACCATAAGGGATTCATACACAGTCCCTGTTTTTGATGCTATTCTACTTGTCAATCATGAACATGGAAGGAGTTATTATGCGTTGGATATTTAGTATCGTTTTGTCTGTCTTTGCCTGTGTACCCGCCTATGCTGCGGACAACGCCCCCTGGGGCAGTGGCAATGTCAATAACATTCAATATAAGCCGCAACGCGTGGTCTACGATGTGGCGGCGGGTAGTCTCGCACAATTTAGAAATGTGCTGGATCGCGTCAGTTACCTGAGCAAGGTATACAATGCAGACCCCTTTGCCGCCTCTATTGTTATAGTCCTGCATGGTGACGAAATTCCGTTTTTTGCCACAAAAAATTATCAAAAATATAAAGACCTCATGCAGCGTGCACAAAGCCTGAGTTTTGATGAAGTCATAAAATTTCGCATGTGTCGCATCGCCGCACAGGGACACGGTTATGAGCCAAAGGATATTCATGGTTTCGTCGAAATGGTGCCCATGGCCGATGCGGAAATCGTTCGCTTACAACAGGAAGAAGGCCACGTTTATATGCGTTAACGGCTGTTGCGCATTCTACTGCGATGAGGTGTCTTTCAGAACGCGGCAGTAGGCGCTGTCAGCACACATAGGCCTGTTTGCGCGCAGCGTAATCGTTTTCCAATTGCTCAATGGTTTGCTGTTCGAATTCGCGCAGGCCACTGAGAACCATATTCTTTTTCCCCTTACCGACCACCTGTCCTGCTGACTTGATACAGAACTCCAGGCACACACTGCCACGCTTGCCTTCAACATTAAGTGTCGACTGGCTCAGCTCCAGTTGCGGGTCGCTGATATCCAGGCGCTCCATGTCGATGGCCATGCTTTCATAGATCACCAGGGGGCGATCCGGGTTGATCATGACCTTGTGTTTGGCCATTAGTGGTACGAGTATGTGCGGGAAAGTCTGGCCGGAAAACTCGACATAGCGCTGGATCAGGTTCTGGACAAGCCCTGGGTCCTTCGAGGTCAGACCTTCATGTTCGATACGCAGGTAGTCCTTACCGTTGTTATCAGTGATTATGATTGGTTCGACGTCGGCTGCAGGAAAATGCAATTTTACCCCATCACCGACCATGCCCGAGAAGACAAAGCGCATATGTTGACTAAGGCCGTATTTATTCAGTACCAGGGCAAACAGCAGGTCGCCGGGCACGCAAAAACGCTTGGCGTCCTCGTCGTGAATGGGGTTAAAGTCACCGGCCACCCTTTTGGCAAAGTCGCTGGCCTGTTGACGAGAGATGCAGAGACTGCCCTGGTTCTCATCATAATAGTCGTCTAATAACATCGTTTATGCTCATGAGTTTTTAATAAGACAAATAGCTGCGGTATTTTAAACCATGACGGCTACAAATGCTGGAAAAATAGACGTGGAGACTGAATTGTTTATGTGCGATTTTTGTCCAGTCGGTATTTTATTATTAGGCCGGTAATGATGAATGCCGAGATCAGCAATGGTGGGCCGTAGGTTGAGAACTTTAGCAATTCAGTCAATGCATCGGCACTGGTAGCATTGTAGATCACCTTGGCATAGACATAGGACTTGGCGCCGATGCCGATGATGGTCGCAGGGATAAAATAGTGCCATTTTATACGCAGTATTCCCGAGCTGTAGTTGATCAGGGAATGTGGAAAGGCCGGCATAATACGCATGGCCAGCAGGGTGAAAAATTGATCCTGTTTTTCGAGCAGCCGATAGACACGTGAGCCCTGTACCCTGGCGGACCAATCCTCGGTGAGTTTGGCGGAAAACAGGTAAGCGGATAGTCCACCGAGTGTGGCACCGGCAGCGAGGATAAAGGTGGCCGTGAGTGGGGGATAGAGTGTGGCCGCGACCCAGAGGAACTGCGAGCCGGCCAGGGCAAAGGTAAACAGCAACACCTGCAGCAGGATGATGACTGCGATCAGCCACCATTGATCGGCGTAGTCGCGGCCGATACTGATAAGTTCCTGCGGGTTGAACAGGTCAAAGACCTGCAGGGTAATGCCGGCGGCGATGAGTACTATGAGTACAACTAATTTATTCCGGTGTTTGCGCAACATAGTATTAAGTGTAATGGATAAGGCGGGTTCTGGCACGAAAAACAGGTGTTTTTTCCGCGAGATTGCCGCGCTTTGTTCTCAATCCTGGTTAATGGCGTTGGGATGGGGCCATATTTCTTTCTGTGGGAGGGAATAAAAGCCGACTTTCTGCATCTAACTTATTCACGCCAGCGACAGGAACAATAAGTCACTGTGAAAACAGGGGGTTTGAGCAGAAAGGAGACGGAGGCGCGCGTTAGTGCGGTGATCCCGCGCCTGTACGTCATTTGTCGGGCCTGGGGCTGTGCGCCGGATGTTTGTGATGAGGTCGTGCAGGAGGCGGTCATTGCTGCGCTCGACAAGTACCAGCAATTGCGCGATCCGGATCTACTCGAAACCTGGCTGATCAGTATCCTCAACAACTGCCACCGTATGTACCTGCGCAAATATCGTCGCGAAACCTGTTATGAGGAGGATTCGCTGATCGATGAGCGGACACCGGATGCGAGCCTCGAACAGGAACGTATCGTCATCCAGGTGCGTATTGCCATGAGTCACCTCTCAGATGAACACCGTAAGGTCCTGACCCTCGTTGATATGGAAGGCTTGAGTTACCGTGATGTCGCCGATGCCCTGGGTATTCGTATCGGTACGGTCATGAGCCGCGTCAGTCGCGCACGTGAAAGTTTACGGCGCCAACTCAAACAGCTATTGAATCAGCAGGAACAGCCAAGCGGGCAGTCGGCGCCTACGTTGCGGAGTCTTAAATGAAACAGCCTTTATCGATATCCAAAGAATTATTAAATGCCTTTGTCGATGATGAACTTGATACCGAGGAGCGTCAGACTGTGCTCAATGCGCAGCTCAAGGACCCGCATCTCGTCGAGATGATTGCTGAGCTCAGGATGCTCAAGGATATGGTTAAGGCCGCACGTCCACAGAGTGAAATACTGGATATGCCGGTTAGGTTGCCGAAGAAACGTCGTCTCTTCAGCCGCTGGTTTGCTGCCGCATCGGTGTTAATGATGTTGTTTTCGTTAACAGCCAGCACGGCCTGGTATATGCGTGGTGAGGCGGTCATTGCCAGGGATGTATCACAACCTTATACCAATGTCACTTCATTACTGCAGACACAAGCAGCCGGAGAAGAGCTGAAGCTGGTGCTGCATATTACCCATGCCGGGCATGATGCCGCCTTGCTTATGTTTGCGGAACTGGAGGAACTTTTGGCGCACGCGCAGGCAGGTGAGAATCGTTTGCGTGTGCAGGTCGTTGCCAGCGGACAAGGCATTCGTTTATTGCAAGAGGGTGTGTCGCCGTACTCTGACAGGATTCATTTTATCAGCACACACTATGACACGGTTGAGTTTGTGGCCTGTCAGCGTTCGATGTTACGCCAGGCCAGGGTAGAAAACACAGAGATCAGTATTTTGCCGGAGGCGTTGATTACGCATTCGGGCCCGGAGTTGATCAAACGTCGGCAAAGACAGGGCTGGGCAACGATCGCGATTTAATTAACCTGGGACTATATATAAAAAGTTTGTCAGCGAGGGGTCGTGGTGTTCTCAAGGCAATAAACAGGTATCACTGATAACGATACCATTTAACCAAAGCAAGGAGGAGATACTATGCATAAGATAATTCAACAAAGTGGATGGTTGCTGGGGGCGTTGTTATTGGGGGTAACGGTGGTTTGCCCGGCCGATGATAAGCCCGACAATATTCTTGTCGATATTATTAACGCCCCGGTGGTGTCTAACGGTCTGGTGGCCGATGCGCCCACCGAGTTCAATGCGATACTGAATGCGAAGGGTGCGGATGACCCGGCCTTTGCCCTCGACCCGGCTCGTTTTGGCCACCAGATCCCAGCGGGGGGCCGTATGGAGATCCAGTTGACCGGGGCCTTTATTATCAACCCTGTCCTGGAGGTGGACCCATCCGGGTTTTTGACCAATGGCCACGTGATCCTGACCACCGGTCCGCAAAACCCGATTCATGGTAATGCCGGTGACAGTGTGCAACTGGGCAACTGGACGGCGACCCTGTCACCAAACGTGTCGTCAGGTGGCCATATCATAACGATTACCCCCGATGGTGGTAATGGAAAAAATGGCCTGGAAGGTGAGCGGGCGAAAAAGATCGGGGTGAAAATAGCCCATGTGCGGCCACGCGCCGGTATCGCGCCGTTCAGCAACGGCCCAGCCGGTAGTGTCGGCACGGTTGCTGTTCGTATCTATGATGCCGATGGCACATTGCGCGAAGCGGGCGTAGCGGATGTGATGTTCCGCAGCAAGGCAGATGTCGGCCCGCAAGTGGCGATCACCAATATTGGTGTGTCTACCGGAGGGGCGGGTGCGCCGCAGCCGACCATGGAGGTTAATGAAAATACCAATTTCCAGCGCGTTGCCCCGAATAGCGTGTTGCAGAATACCGCACGCCTGCCAGGAACCACTACCTTCTCGGAAAGTGCCCCGTATGCCCCGCGTTTTATCTTGTTTCAGGCCGCTGCGGCCGGTGAGCCCAACAATGTCCGTATTGTCGCCAATTATAGCGTCGACCCGGCACGGCCTTACCTGGCCACCCTGTCAGACGGGAGTGCTCAGATAGGCACCGTGAGCATCAATGGCCCGAGCGAGGCCAGTCGTGGTAGCCTGCTGGCCGACCCGGCTACAGGCAGTAATATTCTCAGTGTGCCGGTGCAGGTGGGTGCGGAGAAGGGTGTGTATCGCGTCACGGTCAGGTTGCTCGGCGGTAACGAGTCGGTGAATACGATAATAGTGAAATAATGAAAGTGAATAATTAAAGGCTAAATTGTCAGGTTTTGAATAGGTAATAAAAAACCCCGGCCAGCGTAGCCGGGGTTTTTTTATTGTGTAGCGCGCCGCGTCATGCCGTGCACAACAGGCTGGCATATCGGTTCAGAATGGTGCATCGTTAGGTGTAAGGCCTTTTCTGGCAGGTATCACTGCTTACTCGTTTTCATTGTCATACCTGTTAATGTCTAGGCCGCAGGGTGATGGTGGCCGCCGGTCGTGCTGGTATAAACCTTGCAGCGGTTATTTCATAGTGGCAAACCATGCCTGAATGGTGACGGGAGAGTGAGTAATGAAACTAGCGATGGTCGGTTTGGGCAAGATGGGTGCAAATATGGTGCGGCGACTTGTTCGCGATGGGCACGAGGTTATTGCCTATAACAAATCACCCGATACGGCGATAGAACTCGAAAATGAGTTGGAAAATGTGACGGCGGTAAGCAGCCTTGAGGAATTGATTAAAACGCTTACGCCTCCTCGAGTGATCTGGTTAATGATACCTCACCAGTTTGTCGACGACAGCATCGAGGCCTTGCTGGCGGCAGGGCTGGAGAAGGGTGACCTGCTCGTCGATGGAGGCAATTCCAATTTTAATCTGAGTAAACAGCGCGCCGAACGGCTGGCTATGTCAGGCATACACTTTGTCGATTCAGGCACGTCCGGCGGTGTCTGGGGGCTCGAAAACGGCTACAGCATCATGGTCGGGGGTACGGATGCAGCTATCGCCATGATCCGCCCGGCACTCGAGTCCCTGGCCCCGGCAAAAGACAAGGGCTGGGGCCATGTCGGGCCGAGTGGTGCCGGCCATTACGTGAAGATGGTCCATAACGGTATCGAGTACGGCATGATGCAGGCCTTTGCCGAGGGTTTTGAGCTTCTCGAGGCGAAAGAGGAGATGGGTCTGGACCTGCACCAGGTCTCGGAGATCTGGCAACACGGCAGTGTGGTGCGTTCATGGTTGCTTGACCTGATGGCGGATGCCTTCGCCTCTGATAGGGCACTGTCTTCGCTGAGCGACTACGTTGACGATTCCGGTGAGGGCCGCTGGACGGTACAGGACTCGATCGAACTCGGTGTCCCGACACCGGTCCTGACCCTGGCGCTGCAAATGCGTTTTCGCAGTCGCCAGTCGCCATCGTTTGCCGGCAAGGTGTTGAATGCAATGCGCGCCGGATTTGGCGGGCATGCAATCAAGCCGGCCGAGTAGGCCAAAGGGACGAAGCATGACAGGGGATATCTACAAACAGTGCATAGGCGAGCCGACCGAGCCGAGTAATATTGTCATCTTCGGTGCCGGCGGGGATCTGACCAAACGAAAACTGGTACCAGCACTGGTAAAGATGCTGCGTTGCGGCCTGTTACATAAAAAGAGCCGTATCATTGGTGTCCTCAAGGGACGCACGCAGGCGGATTGGCTGGATTCACTTTACCACGGTATGCACGAGTATGCGCCTGACATCGACATTGATGCACAACAATGGCAGACATTCAGTGCCCTGTGCAAGATGGTGCCTGGCGACCTGCAGGACGAGAGCACTTATGCCGAGCTGGCGACGGCACTGGAAACCATCGATGGTTGTACGCATGCGATGTTTTACTGTGCGGTGCCGCCGGAGTGGTACACGACGATCGCCATCGGCCTGAACAAGGTGGGACTTGGTGAAGAAAAAGACGGCTTTCGCCGCATGGTGATCGAAAAACCCTTTGGCATGGACCTGGAGAGTGCGAAAAAGCTTAACCGCGAATTGCAGGCCGTGCTGGATGAGTCACAGATCTATCGCATTGATCACTATCTGGGCAAGGAGAGTGTGCAAAACCTGCTGGTGTACCGCTTTGCCAACAGCATTCTCGAACCGTTGTGGAACCGTAACTTTATCGACCATATTCAAATCTCGGCGGCCGAGTCGATCGGCATTGAATACCGTGCCAATTACTACGAGAAGTCCGGCGCCTTGCGCGACATGATCCAAAGTCACCTGATGCAGGTGATGACACTGGTGGCCATGGAACCGCCTGTAGAATTTACTGCCGATGCCGTACGTGATGAAAAGATAAAAGTGTTGCGTGCGGTACGGGCCATCGAACCTGAAAATATTAAAAAGCAGACTGTCGCGGCGCAATACAGTAGCGGTACTATAGATGATGAACCCGTAGGCTCTTACGTGTCCGAAGAGGGGGTGTCGCCAGAGTCGGCCACCGAGACCTTTGCGGCGGTACGCTTTTATATTGATAACTGGCGCTGGCAGGGCGTGCCATTCGTGCTCTGGACCGGTAAGCGTCTGCCACGAAGGGTCTCGGAGATCGTGATCCGTTTCCGCAAGCCACCGTTCAACCTGTTTGATGCACAGGCCAGTTCGCCACTGGCCAATGCGCTGGTGTTTCGCCTCCACCCTGACGAGGGGATCGCCCTGCGCATGAATGCAAAACTGCCGGGACTGACCACGGAGATGCGGCGTAGCGTGATGCGCGCCCCCTATTCCGAAGAGGGTGGGGATGTCGCGGATGCCTACGAAGTCTTGTTGCACGATGTGCTTATCGGCGACGCGACACTGTTCTCACGCGCTGACGAGGTCGAGGAATCATGGTCGATTATCCAACCGATTCTTGAGGCCTGGAAAGACCGACTTGCGATCAACCGTTATCATGCCGGGACCTGGGAGGTAGAAGGTATGGAAGAATTGTTATCCGACTGCGTGCTCGGCTGGCATAAGCCGCCTTACTGAGATGCATCACTGGGCGACTTATCCCTCACTCGACGCGGCGGCCGTGGCCGCGGCTGATTATATCGCGGAGGCTATCGTCGCAAGTATTGGCGCGCGTGGCGCCTGTCATGTGATCGTCCCGGGTGGCACGACACCGGCCGGCTGTTTTACGCGGCTGGCAGAAAAGGACCTGCCATGGGATAACATCCACTGGTATCCCGGCGATGAACGCTGCTACCCGACAGGTCACCCGGAACGCAATGACGTAATGATCGCCGAACACCTGTTGTCACGTCTCGCAACCGTACACTTTCATCCCATGCCGGCAGAACTTGGGCCGGAGCAGGCCGCGGTGGCCTACCGCGAAATGATTAAGGGTATTGATGCCTTTGATATCGCCTTTCTCGGCATGGGTGAGGACGGCCACACGGCGAGTCTGTTTCCCGGCAATGCCGCCCTGCAGGAAACGACATCATCGGTAGTTGCCGTGCATGATGCACCGAAGCCGCCCACCGATCGAGTGAGCATGGGCCTTGCGACTTTGCGCCAGGCACGCCTGCGCGTGGTACTCGCCGCCGGCCCGGCGAAGGCGGCGATTATTCAGCGCATCCGCGAGGCTGAGGTGCTGCCCGTGAACCAGGTGGGCGATATACACTGGTTTGTTGATACGGCATGCCTGGAACATGCTACGCAGGCGGGCAGGGGATAATGTATGCACGCACGCGTGCAGGCTAGTGAGTTGTTACGGTGCATGGTATACACTTTTCCTGCCGTACCCGGGTTTACATGCGGGTAAAAAGGGGGAGAGGGTATTGGTGCAGTTTTTGCTGTGTTTTTAATGGTGATAGATAATTTTTTATTGCTACTGAAAGGAGGATACATGATGAATATGCAGGAAATACGTAGTGTGGCCAAGGACTTCGGGATCAAGACCGGGCGTATGAGCAAGGTACAGCTGATTCAGACCATTCAGTTAAACGAGGGCAATTTTAATTGTTTTGCCTCGGCCGTTGACGGCGAGTGTGATCAATCACAATGCAAGTGGCGCGAAGACTGTTTCGCCGCCGCGAAAAAACTGCACAGTTAAACCATCGCCTTGTCGCGGTCGGCCAGTGCCTGCTGGTAGAGGTCGATATAGTGACCGGCACTGGCCTGCCATGAAAAGTCACCGTTCATAGCGGTAAGTTGTAACTGACGCCAGCTATCATTCTGTGCGTACAGCTTCACTGCGCGTTTCAGCGTGGCGAGGAGTGACGCCGGGCTTTGTTTTGCCACAACAAAACCATTGGCCAAGGCCTTGTTGATATTTTTCTTATTCGCATCGACCACGGTATCGGCCAGTCCCCCCACATTTCTGACGATCGGCAGTGTGCCATAACGCAGGCTATATAACTGGTTCAGGCCACAGGGTTCAAAGGCCGAGGGCATCAGGAACAGGTCACTGCCGGCCTCGATCTGGTGTGAAAGCGGCTCGTTATAACCAATAATGACCTTGAGTCGTTCGGGGTGCCTGCGGGCCCACTCGGCGAGTTTCATCTCATAGCGAATCTCCCCGGTGCCGAGGATGACCAGTTGTACGGGCAGGGCAAGGATCCGGGGCATTGCCTGCAGGATGATGTCGAGCCCCTTTTGTTCGACCATGCGGCTGATCATACCGATGAGGGGGGGCGTGGCATCGACGGGCAGGTCGAGTTGCTTTTGCAGGGCGGCTTTGTTCAGCAGCTTACTATCGAGATGGTCCTGGTCATAACGGGCCTTGAGGTGCGGGTCAGTTGCCGGGTTCCAGATAGTGTCATCAATACCGTTGAGGATGCCGGTGAGACGTTCTTGCCGGTGTTGCAATAACCCATCCAGTCCATAGCCGTATTCGGCCTGAAGGATCTCTTGGGCATAGGTCGGACTGACGGTATTAATGCGGTCGGCAAACACCAGTCCACCCTTGATAAAGGACATCTGGCCATGAAACTCCAGCCCATCCAGCTGCCAGAGTCCGGCCGGTAGCTCAAGGTCGAGAAAGGTCTGATAATCGAACAACCCCTGGTAAGCCAGGTTATGCACGGTGAATACGGTTGCCGGTCGTTGCTTGTGCGAATGCAGTAATGCCGGTACCAGCCCGGATTGCCAGTCGTTGCCGTGCATGATGTCGGGTTGCCAGTCCAGGTTCAGCCGGTTGAGGGCAATATCGACCGCCACTTTACAAAATATGGCAAAGCGCAGGGCATTATCATGCCAGGGCTGACCATTGCTATCCATGTATGGCCCACCGGGCCGGTCAAAGGCCGCAGGGCATTGCACCAGCCACGTCGTGACCTCGCTGCCCGGCATCTGCGCCTCGAGGAGGGTGACGTCGAGATTATAATACGTGCCGCTGGCCAGTGGTCTGGCCTTTTTGACCTGCTGCATGACCTCCGGGTAGGCGGGCAGGAGGATGCGGACATCCTCTTCCAGGCCCTTCAGTGCGGTTGGCAGGCTGCCGGCGACATCGGCGAGGCCACCGGTTTTAATCAGCGGGAAGGCCTCGCTGCTGACGTACAGGACCTTGCTCATATCCTGACAAGGACCAGTCCGGCCAGTGGTGGCAGGTCGAGGCTCAGTGAGGCAGGCCGTTCCATCCAGGTACTGTTGTCGGCGACGATGAGATCATCACTGCCCGCGTTGCTGCCGGCATAATAGCCTGAGTCGGAGTTAAAAATGACCTTGTATTCCCCTGCCATGGGTACACCAATCCGGTAAGCATGTCGGATCACCGGCGTAAAATTCAGGACTACGATGATCGTTTCGCCATTGGCCTTTCTCATGTAAGAGAGCACGGACTGGTCCGTGTCGTGGCAGCTGATCCATTCAAAGCCATCGTGATCAAAGTCATAGTGATGCAGTGCGGTCTGTTGTGTGTAAAGTCGGTTCAGGTCCGTGACCAGTTGTTTGATGCCGGCGTGAAGCGGATATTGCAGGACATACCAGTCGAGAACGCTGTCATGGTCCCATTCATCACCCTGGCCGAATTCACAGCCCATAAACAGCAGTTTTTTGCCGGGGTAGGTGAACATGTAGGTATAGAGCAGGCGCAGATTGGCAAAACGCTGCCATTCGTCGCCGGGCATCTTATACAGCATCGAACTTTTGCCATGCACGACCTCGTCGTGTGAGAACGGCAGGATAAAATTTTCACTGAACAGATACAGCAGGCCAAAGGTAAGCTGGTCATGGTGATAGTGACGATGAACCGGGTCCAGGCTCATATAGTTGAGTGTGTCGTGCATCCAGCCCATGTTCCACTTCATGCTGAAACCCAGGCCACCGAGATTGACCGGGCGTGTTACCTGCGGCCAGGCCGTCGACTCCTCCGCCATCATGATACTGCCGGGATGGCGGGCATGTGTGACCGTATTCAGTTCACGCAGGAAGGCAATGGCCTCGAGGTTTTCATTGCCGCCATGTTGATTGGGCAGCCAGTCCCCATGCTCGCGTGAGTAATCAAGATAGAGCATGGAGGCGACGGCGTCGACGCGCAGGCCGTCTATGTGAAACTCTTCAAGCCAGAACAAGGCGCTGGCGAGGAGAAAGTTTTTGACCTCGTTACGACCGTAGTTATAAATAAGTGTGCCCCAGTCACGGTGTTCGCCGCGACGCGGGTCTTCGTGCTCATAGAGGGCGCTGCCATCAAAGCGGGCAAGACCGTGTTCGTCCTTGGGGAAGTGTGCCGGCACCCAGTCAAGTAACACGCCAATACCCTGCATGTGGCAGTAATTGACAAAATAACGAAAATCGTCGGCCGAACCAAAACGTCTGGTCGGGGCGAAGTAGCCAGTGGTCTGGTAACCCCACGAGGCATCCAGCGGGTGCTCGGTGATGGGCATAAGCTCAATATGGGTGAAGCCCATCTCTTGCACATAGGCGACCAGGCGGTGGGCGATTTCACGGTAATTGAGAAACTGGTTGTTTTCGTCGCGCTGCCATGAGCCGAGGTGACATTCATAAATCGACAGTGGGCTATGCAGCCAGTCCTGCTCCTGGCGACTGGCCAGCCAGGTAGTGTCCTGCCAGGCAAACTCCGGCGGCTCGTTAATCACCGAGGCCGTACGCGGGCGCAGCTCCATTTGTTGCGCATAAGGGTCGGTCTTGCTGAGCACCTCGCCGCTATGGCGGTTGCGGACCTCATACTTATAAAGGGCACCGTCTTCCAGGTCCGGGATGAACAACTCCCAGACGCCATTACCGCCGCGAGACGTCATGGGGTGACGCCGGCCATCCCAGTCATTGAAATCACCGATGACACTGACGCGCTCGGCATTCGGCGCCCAGGTGGCAAAGAGCACCCCATTGATGCCGTCGATGCACTTTTTGTGTGCCCCCAGGAGGTTATAGATATGAAAATGACGTCCCTCGGCAAACAGGTGCAGGTCGTAATCACTCAGCTGGGGGGAAAAACTGTAAGGGTCATGGTAGTCATGCCTGTCCTGGTGGGCATCGACCCGGCTTAGCCGGTAGTGTTCGGGGAGGGCCGCCAAATCACCGCGATAGATAAAAAAGTCTGTGCCGGGCACAGGCTGCGTCGCGACATCGAGGTCAGTTAGACTCAGTTCCAGGGTATCGGGCGAATAGAAGAGGATAAACGGCCGTGTAGAGCCGGCCTGTCTGCCAAGGATACAGGCCGGGTCATGATGCGCCGCACGGGCGATCTTGTCCATATCCGCCCGCAGCCCTTCAGGGAGGGTCGACGGCGTCTGCTTATTAGAAGATTTTACTCGCATCTGCGGGTATTTTCCTTGTTATGAGGTTAAGCATACACCGATTAGCCCTTATAAAACGTAGCGATGCATGTTCTAGGTATGTCGATGCAATTTTTGTGCAAAGAATTGTTGTATGCAAGAATTAGGTGATAAGTTGTATTTATTGACACTATAACTAATAACTCTTGGTAATCAAGCGCTATGCTGCATACATTGGTCATGCACCCTCATGACGCGGGTGCTTCACCCTCAACCAGTTTATGCACCTTAAAAATGCATTTTATGGGCGAGCACAGCAGTATTAACAGTTAAATCACAGTATTTCTGAGTGGCTCAATTTTTGCAAAAACATTAGTACGTTCAGCATCACGGATAGGTTCATGCTGAACGCAGCCATTTGGATAAAGGCACGGGTAGGGAAAGAATGAAGTCACACAAGTCACCACGTTTTGTTAGTAACCTGACCAGGAATACCCTGGCCCTGATCATGGCCGGTGGCCGTGGTGCACGCCTGAAACACCTGACGACCTGGCGCGCCAAACCGGCTGTCCCCTTTGGTGGCAAGTTTCGCATTATCGATTTCCCCTTGTCGAATTGCATCAATTCCGGCATTCGTCGCATTGGCGTGCTGACCCAGTACAAGGCGCACTCACTGATTTTGCACATCCAACGGGGTTGGGGGCATTTACGTGGTGACTTTGGTGAATTCGTGGAACTACTGCCTGCACAACAGCGGATTGAATCGTCCTGGTATTCGGGTACGGCGGATTCCATTTATCAAAACCTCGATATTATTCGCGCCCATTCACCAGACTATGTATTGATACTCGCCGGTGATCACGTTTACAAAATGGATTATGGCGCCATGCTTGCTAAACACGTGGAAAACCAGGCCGACCTGACCGTGGGTTGTATTGAGGTGACCCTGGACAACGCATCGGCCTTCGGCGTCATGGGTGTCGAGGAAGACATGCGCATCCGCAGTTTTGTTGAAAAACCGGATAGGCCAACCCCCATGCCGGGGCATGATGATCACGCACTCTGCTCGATGGGAATTTATATCTTTAATACTGAGTTTCTGTTTGAACAATTGATCCGTGATGCCGATACCCCAACCTCATCACATGATTTTGGTAATGATATCATCCCTGAGTCGATCAAGAATTACCGCGTTTATGCCTACCCATTCACGAATTCGGCCACGGGGATCCAGTCTTACTGGCGTGATGTCGGCACGGTCGATGCCTTTTGGGAGGCAAACCTTGAATTAATCGGCATTACACCGGAACTGAACCTGTATGATGATCAATGGCCTATCTGGACCAGCCAGGAACAACTGCCGCCGGCAAAATTCATTTTCGATGACGACGACCGGCGTGGTATGGCCGTGGATTCGATGGTTTCAGGCGGCTGTATTATTTCCGGGGCGCTGGTGCGTCACTCGTTGTTATTTTCCAATGTCAGTGTCGATGATTATTCCCGTATTGAATCATCCGTGATCTTGCCAGATGTAGAGATTGGCAGACATTGCCGGATATCCCATGCCGTGATCGACAAGGGCTGTGAAATCCCTGATGGTACTGTTATCGGTGAAAACGAGGTGGAGGACAGGAAGAAATACTATGTTTCACCAAAAGGTGTGGTGCTGGTAACGCCAGACATGTTAGGCCAGGAATTACATCATGCCCGCTAGTCTAAAGCCAAAGCGACCTTTGAATGTGGTGCTTTACTGGCATATGCACCAGCCGGACTACCGTGACCTGCGTAATGGTGAATACCATTTGCCGTGGACCTACCTGCATACGATTAAAGACTATGTCGATATGGTCGCACACCTGGAGAATAACGAGCAGGCGAGGGCAGTGGTCAACTTTGCACCGATCCTGCTCGAACAGATCGCCGATTACGCCCAACAGCTTGAGGATTACCTGCACCATGGCAAGGCCCTGCGCGACCCGTTGTTAGCGGCGCTGGCTGACCCGGTCCTGTATCTTGACCCTGACGCGCGTCTAAGGCTTATCAAGAATTGCCTGCGTGCCAACCGAGAACGGCTGATAGCACGTTTCGAGGTCTTCGATACCCTCGCGGAGATGGCGGAGACGGCGATAAAGGAACCGGCAAAACTCGCCTATTATTCGGAGCAGTACTTTATTGATATCCTGGTCTGGTATCACCTCGCCTGGATGGCCGAGACCGTGCGCCTGACCGACTCGCGTATCCAGACCCTGATGAAACAGGCCACGCACTTTAGCATTCACGACCGGCGCAGCCTGATCGAGGTGATCCATGAACTCATCGCCGGGGTCATCGGTCGCTATAAGTCCCTGGCCGAGGCAGGCAGGATAGAGTTGTCGATGACACCCTATGCCCATCCGATCCTGCCGCTGTTGATTGACCTGCAGAGTGCGCAACAGGCCATGCCGGAGATGGAACTGCCCCTGTCACCGGCCTACCCGGACGGGCTGGCAAGGAGTCGCTGGCATATCGATAAGGGTCTGACCGTGTTCAAAGATACCTTTGGTTTTATGCCGAGTGGTTGTTGGCCGTCCGAGGGTAGCATTAGTGCAGAAACCATCGAACTCATTGGTGAGATGGGCCTGAAGTGGCTGGCCAGTGGCGAGACCGTGTTGCGCAAATCCCTGAAAAAATCGGCGGCCAGTGTTGACGAATGTATTCACGAGGTTTGCCAATACCGGGACACTGAAGTGGCCTGTTTCTTTCGCGATGATGGCCTGTCGGACATGATTGGCTTCAAGTATTCAGACTGGCATGCCGACGATGCTGTGGCGAATCTCGTTCATCACCTGGAAAACATTGCCAAGAGTTGTGTTGCCAAGCCCGATGCCCTGGTCTCCATTATCCTCGATGGTGAGAATGCCTGGGAGTACTACCCGGAGAACGGTTACCACTTCCTCTCGGCCTTGTATGAGAAACTGGCACAACATGAAGGTATTCATCTGACCACCTATTCTGACTATCTGTCCACGCATACACAGCGCGTACGCCTCCCGGAAGTGGTCGCCGGCAGTTGGGTCTATGGTACCTTCTCCACCTGGATTGGCGAGGCGGACAAGAACCGGGCTTGGGATATGCTGGTGGAAGCAAAGAAGGTTTATGACAGGGTCGCCAAGGAGGGCCAGTTAGATGAGCAACAATTACATAGTGCAACGATGCAACTGGCAACCTGTGAAAGTTCTGACTGGTTCTGGTGGCTGGGGGAATACAACTCGGCTGAGTCGGTGGCGGCATTCGATGAGCAATTCCGCATGCACTTGAGTAACCTCTATCAGATACTCGATGTCAGCCCGCCGGACTACCTGGCCAGGGCATTTTCATTCGGTTGTGGTGCGCCGGCAATGGGTGGTGCAATGTTACCCGGCAAGCAACAATAGGTATGGCCGCCGCGCGCAACGCCGCCAGTATCTTCGCCGAGCGCAGTGCCGGGATATTGCTGCACCCGACCTCGTTGCCAGGACCACTGGCCAATGGTGATATAGGCCACGATGCCTATCGCTTTATTGAGTTATTACATCAATGCGGAGTCAAGGTATGGCAAATGTTGCCGCTGGGGGCCACGCATGAAGACAAGTCACCTTACCAGTGCCTGTCGGCGCATGCCGGTAACCCGGCACTGATCAGCCTCGACTGGCTGGTTGACCGCGGCTGGCTGGATCGTAAACGGATAAAGGTGGCAGAAACGGATGATAATTATCGTTCGCAATGCCTGTTGCAGGCTGAGTCTCAGTTTTATACACATGCAGGTGAGGAGTGGGCATCGCGGCTGGCTGCCTTCAGGGAGGAACACGTCGCCTGGCTGGAAGACTATGCCTTGTTCATGGTCCTGAAGCAGAAATACCAGTGGCAGCCCTGGTTCACCTGGCCGGCGGTGGTTCGTCACCGTGATGTCGAGGCCATGCGGGAAGTCAGCCTGGAACTGGCCGACGAAATGGCCCAGGTGATTTTTGAACAGTTCGTGTTCTTTACCCAGTGGCACGAGGTGCGCGCCTACGCGGCGCGTCACAATGTGAAACTGTTTGGCGATATGCCAATCTTTGTTGCCCTTGACAGTGCCGATGTCTGGGCGAAGCGCAGCAACTTCCTCATGGACGATGACGGCGAGATGAGCTATGTCTCCGGGGTGCCGCCGGACGCCTTCTCCGACACGGGCCAGCGCTGGGGCAACCCGCTGTATGACTGGGCATTCATGCAGGCGAATGACTTTGACTGGTGGAAGAGTCGCTTTGCTACCCAGGTAGAATTATTCGACCTGGTGCGCATCGACCATTTCCGTGGCCTTGATGCCTGCTGGATGATCCCGGCCAGGGAGGAAACGGCAATTCATGGTCACTGGGAAGATGTACCGGGTGAGGCCCTGTTATCCGCCTTGTTTGCGCACTTCCCGAATTTGCCACTGGTGGCCGAAGACCTGGGGGTGATCACCGATAAGGTCATTGCGCTGAAAGAGGCCTTTGGTCTGCCGGGGATGAAGGTGCTGCAGTTTGCCTTTGACGGCAATAATAAGAACCCCCACCTGCCACACCGGCATCGCCGTGAAGACCTGGTTTATACCGGCACACACGATAATGATACGACCCTGGGCTGGGCGAAAGATAAGAATAGCTATAACCAGAAGTTTTTTAAAGACTACTCGGGTTGCGAGAGTGACCTGGCTGAGGACAAGTTGCTGGCCATGCTGCGCATGGCCATGAGTTCCGTCTCCTTCCTGTGCGTGTTGCCTATGCAGGATATGCTGATGCTGGGTTCAGAGGCGAGAATGAATGTGCCCGGCACGGTGGGGGGCAACTGGCAATGGCGATTTGACTGGCAACAGCTCAAACCGGCGATGATTGAAAGAATGAAGGGCTTGATCAGCCTGTACCAGAGGTAAGTGTATGTCGACCAAAAAACCAGCATGTGATATCAAAATTCCGCCAATGGAAAAACTGCCCACCGATAGTGCAGCACTGGCCAGTGACTTTCAGCGTTACCTGACCCGTTATCTCGGTCGTTACCTCGGTTGTGTGCCCTTTTACCTCTATGAGGCCATGTCGTATACGATTCGCGACAGGGTGATGGCCGACTGGCGTAGCACCTGGCGGCGTTATGAAAATAAAGGTGTCAGGAAGGCCTATTACATGTCACTCGAATTCCTCATTGGCCGCTCGCTCGGTAATCATATTCTCAACCTCGGGCTGGATAGCGAATCCGAGATGGCCATGAATACCTTTGCCCTGGACCTGGAAGAGGTCACCAGCGCGGAACACGATGCCGGGCTCGGTAATGGTGGCCTGGGACGACTGGCGGCCTGTTTTATGGATAGCTGTGCGAGCCTGAAGCTGCCGGTGATCGGTTATGGCATTCGCTATGAATACGGCATGTTCAGGCAGGAGTTCGACAATGGTTACCAGATAGAAGAACCCGACCACTGGTTGCGTGACGGTAACCCCTGGGAGCTGGAGCGACCGGAATATACGCAAGTTATCAAGTTTGGCGGTCGGTTGGAGTACATCTCCGACATCAATGGAGGATCTCGCCACCTGTGGCTGGACACGGACGATGTGCTGGCGATCCCCTATGATGTGCCGATCTCTGGTTACAAGAATAACACGGTGAATACGCTACGGCTGTGGTCGGCCAGTGCCACCAATATCTTCAGCCTGGAAGACTTTAATGCCGGCAGTTATCCCGAGGCCGTAGAGGCGAAGAATGACGCCGAACACATCACTATGGTCTTGTACCCGAATGATGCCAGTGAGAACGGCAAGGAACTGCGCCTGAAACAGCAATACTTTCTTGCCTCGGCGAGTTTGCAGGATGTGATCCGCATGTGGGAGATCAATGAAGGCAATGACTATAGTCGGTTTGCCGATGAGAACGTCTTCCAGATGAACGATACCCACCCGACCATTGCCGTGGCCGAGTTGATGCGCCTGCTCATGGATGAAAAGGGCCTGTCATGGGATGAGGCCTGGGCCATTACCAGCAAGACCATGGCCTATACCAATCATACCCTGTTGCCTGAGGCACTGGAAAAGTGGCCCGTGTTCCTGTTTGAGCGCTTGTTGCCACGCCCCTTGCAGATTATTTATGAAATCAATGCGCGCTTTCTCAAGCAGGTTGCACGGCAGTGGCCGGGGGACACGCAGCGCCAGATGCGGATGTCGATCATCGAGGAGGGTGAGGTCAGGCAGGTGCGCATGGCCTATCTGGCGATTGTCGCCAGCTTCTCGGTCAATGGTGTCGCGGCCCTGCATTCAGATTTGTTGACCAAGGGCCTGTTCAGGGATTTTTATGAACTCTGGCCGGAGCGGTTTAACAACAAGACCAATGGTGTCACCCCCAGGCGCTGGGTGGCACATGCCAATCCAGACCTGAGTTCACTGATCACGGCGCAAATCGGCAATGACTGGGTGCATGATTTTTCGCGCGTGGCTAAACTCAAGGCGCATGTTGGCGACAAGGACTTTGCCGAACGCTGGCATACGGTGAAAACGGCCAACAAGAAACGTCTCGCCGCATTGGTGAAAAAACACTGCGATGTCGACTTTGATACCGACTCGATGTTTGATGTGCAGGTAAAACGTATCCATGAGTACAAACGCCAGTTATTGAATATCCTCCATGTAATCCATCTCTATGATCGGATTAAACGTGGTGATACCAAAAACTGGACCAATCGATGCGTATTGATCGGTGGCAAGGCGGCGCCGGGTTATCATATCGCCAAGATGATTATTAAGCTGGTCAATAATGTGGCCGATGTGATCAATAATGACCCGCAGGTTGGCAACCGCCTGAAACTGGCCTTTATCCCGAATTACGGGGTTTCCAAAATGGAGATCGTCTGCCCTGGCACGGATCTGTCTGAGCAGATATCCACGGCGGGTAAAGAGGCCTCAGGGACCGGCAATATGAAGTTTATGATGAATGGTGCCGTCACCATTGGCACTTACGACGGGGCGAATATCGAAATACTCGATGCCGTCGGTGAGGAAAACTTCTTCCTCTTTGGTCTCAAGGCCGAAGAGGTCGAAGCGCGTCGCCAGCATTATCATCCTCAGTCACTGGTCGATGAGGACGATGACCTTGAACGCGTCATGCACCTGCTACAGTGCGGACACTTCAACTCCCTGGAGTCAAAGATCTTTGATGAGATAATCGACTCGCTGTTAAACCCCCATGACCCCTGGCTAACCCTGGCGGATTTTAGAAGTTATGTTGATGCACAAACACGTGTTGCGGCGACGTATCGTGACAAGTCGGCCTGGTTGGCAATGAGTATCAACAACACCGCCAGCAGTGGTCACTTCTCCGCAGACAGGACCATAGGTGAATATAACGAGGATATCTGGAAGTTGACGAGTATATAGGCTACGTTAAGTGTGCTCAGGTAACGATGTCCGGTTGCTCGCGGCCACAGCGTGTTTGCAGTTCGGCCAGTTCGCGGGCAATGTTAATCATGTCGGCGAGCGCGACCTGGGTCTCAATGTTATGCAGGGCAGGGTCATTCTCATAGCGCTCCAGGTATACCCGCAGGGTTGCGCCCTCGGTACCGGTACCTGATAAGCGGAAGACGATACGTGATTCATCTTCAAAGAGGATACGGATACCCTGGTGTTCTGTGATGCTGTGATCGACCGGGTCGGTATAGCTGAAGTCATCACAGTCAGTAATGACATGCCCGGCATACTCCTGCCCCTTTAACGTCTCGGTCCGTGCACGTAAATTTTCCATGAGTTGTTCTGCCAGATCGCTATCCAGGCCTTCGTAGTCATGCCGTGAATAATAGTGACGGCCGAAACGTGCCCAGTGGGCGCGGGTGATCTCTTCGACGGACTGACGTTTGATGGCAACGAGGTTAAGCCAGAACAGCACCGCCCAGATGCCATCTTTTTCCCGGATATGATCTGAGCCCGTACCAAAACTCTCCTCACCGCAGAGGGTAATACGTCGGTCATCAAGCAAGTTACCGAAATATTTCCAGCCGGTGGGGGTCTCATAACAGTCGATGCCGAGCGTCTCCGCGACCTTGTCAACGGCACGACTGGTGGGCAGGGAACGCGCCACCCCGTTGAGGCCCTGTTTATAGCCGGATAGCAGGTGGGCATTGGCGGTCATGACCGCCAGGCAATCGCTTGGGTTAACAAAGAAGTTCCGGCCGAGCAGCATGTAACGGTCGCCGTCGCCATCCGAGGCGGCACCAAGATTAGGTGCCTTGCTGCTGCCGTTGAGGTGTGCCACCAATTCCTTCGCATAAATGAGATTTGGATCAGGGTGGCCACCGGCAAAATCCTCCTGGGGCAGGGCATTGATGACCGAACCGGTACTCGCACCAAGGCGCCGCTGAAAGATCTCCGTAGCATAGGGGCCGGTTACCGCGTGCATGGCATCAAAGCAGAGGGTGAACAGGCCGGAGCTGAACAGGGCCTTTATTTTTTTGAAATCGAAGATATGTTCCATCAGCTCGGCGTAATCGCTGACCGGGTCGATGACCTCAATCAGGGTCTCTCCATACTGAAAATGCGCCGGGGCCTCCAGGGGCACATCCTCCATTTCGGCGAGCCGGTATGCCGCGATGCGCAGGCTTTCGGCATAGACCTGGTCGGTAAATTGCGTATCGGCGGGGCCACCGTTGGCGGTATTGAACTTGATGCCAAAGTCACCCTCCGGTCCCCCGGGGTTATGACTGGCCGAGAGTATCAGCCCACCCGCCGCCCGATATTTGCGTATCAGGTGCGAGACAGCCGGGGTCGAGAACAGGCCCGCTTGCCCAAGTTTGATATGCCTGACACCATTGGCAACGGCCATCTTGATGATGGTCTGGATTGCCTGTACGTTATAGTAACGTCCGTCACCACCCAGGATCAGCATGCCGCCATTGAGGTCGGTGGCAACATTGAAAATGGCCTGTACATAGTTTTCCAGATAGTGGCTGGTCTGGAATACGCGGACCTTTTTGCGCAGCCCCGAGGTGCCGGGTTTCTGGTCCGTAAACGGTGATGTGGCGGTATGTAGGATATTCATTTTATTAATGGGTTCTATGATGAATGACTTGTTTCTTATTATGCACAACCTGGGCCGGATTCACATTTTGCTTTTCACGGTGTAAATAAGGACTTAGCGGCTGGTCAGGGCAGCGCATGCCCGACAATGGTGCAAAAAAGCGCATTAAGTCGACAATTGCACATAAACTGTTCTCATTACAGCGTTGTATTATGTTAAGAATCCAGCGCCTGAGGATAGATAATAATAGATAAATGTGGTTTTGCCGAGTCGGTAATCATGGAATGCTTATTGCTAAACAGGATGTATCACCTAATTAAAGACAAAGGATAGCGCGAAGATGTCTCGATTACAGCAGACCAGGGCGTGGTTGGCACTGCAGCAGCATTACAATGAAATGCATACTCTTCATATGCGTGAGCTGTTTGAGGCGGATCCGTCCCGGTTTGAACACTTTTCACTGCAGCTGAATGACATCCTCTACGATTATTCGAAAAATCGTTTCACGCAACAGACCCTCAGCCTGTTGCTGGAGCTGGCCAGGGAGCGTGGTCTGCCGGGCTGGATAGAGCGCTTATTCAGCGGTGACAAGATCAACCATACTGAGTCACGTGCGGTATTGCATACGGCCTTGCGGGAGCGGGCTGATCACGCCGTCATGCTGGACGGGGTGGATATCATGCCCGAGATCAGGGCAGAACGTGAGCGGGTCAAGACACTGGCAGAAAATATCCGTTCCAGAAAATGGCGGGGCGTAGGTAACCAGCCGATAACGGATGTAGTCAATATCGGTATCGGTGGTTCACACCTGGGGCCGCAAATGGTCACCGAGGCCTTGCGACCTTATGCCCTGCATGATTTGAAAGTTCACTTTCTGTCAAATATCGATGAGAACCATATTAATGACACGCTTGAATTCCTGAACCCGAAAACTACGTTTTTTATTATCGCCTCGAAGACTTTTACGACTCAGGATACGATGGTCAACGCGGAGACCGCCAGGCAGTGGTTTGTTAATGCCGTTGGTAATGATGAATACATTCATCGTCATTTTTCGGCAGTGACCTCGAATGTGCAGCTGGCCAGGGCGTTTGGTATTGCCGATGAAAACATCTTCCAGATATGGGACTGGGTCGGTGGGCGTTACTCGCTATGGTCGGCTATTGGCCTGTCTATCGCCATTGCTATTGGCCCCGAACACTTTGAAGAACTTCTTGAAGGCGCCCGTGATGTGGATGTGCACTTCAGGCAAACACCACTGGAGAAAAATATCCCGGTCATTATGGCCATGCTGGGTATCTGGTATAACAATTTTTTCAATGCCCAGTCATCAACGGTATTGCCCTATGATCAACACCTGCACCGTTTCCCGTCTTATCTGCAGCAGGCCGATATGGAGAGTAATGGAAAATTCGTCGACAGGGGTGGGCAGGACGTGGGTTACAGCACGGGGCCGGTGATCTTTGGTGATGTGGGAATATCCAGCCAGCATGCCTTTTTTCAGTTGTTGCACCAGGGTACCAAGTTGGTGCCTGCGGATATCCTCGCGCCGATTTACGACTATGATTGTATTGTCAAACATCATCGTGCACTGATGTCGAATGTATTTGCCCAGACCGAGGCGCTCATGAAGGGCAAGACCCGCGAGGAGGCCTATGACGAGTTAAAGACGACGGGTCTGAGTGAAGAAGAGATACAAGCACTTCTGCCATACAAGGTATTCCCCGGCAACCGACCCACCAGCACCTTGTTGTTCGAGACCCTTAACCCCAAGACCCTGGGCTCCCTGATTGCCCTGTATGAACACAAGATTTTCGTACAGGGCGTGATCTGGGATATTAATTCTTTTGACCAGTGGGGGGTGGAACTGGGCAAGCAACTGGCGAGTAACATCCTGCATGAACTGGATAGTAATGAAGACGTGTCAACACATGACAGTTCGACAAACGGCCTGATCAATTATTATAAAAAATGTCGGCCGGGCAGTGGCCATTAGTCATGCGGATACTGGCAGGGGATATAGGCGGAACCCATACACGGCTTGTTTATGTACAGGATGACACTGTCCCTTGCATCAGGCATGCAAAGACCTATCCCAGTGGTGAATATCCCGATCTCATAGATGTTATCGAAGACTTTCTGTCAGAGCATGCGATTCAAAAACCGTTTGATGCGGCCTGTTTTGCTATTGCCGGACCGATACAGGATGACGGTGTGGCGGTAACAAACCTGCCCTGGTTTATCCGTACCACCGACCTGCAGCTCGCCTTGCAAACAACACAAGTGACGCTGATAAATGATTTTCTTGCCATTGCCTATGCCATTCCCGCCCTGACAGAAAAAAACCTCGTCAGTCTGCAGGAGGGGGAACCCGCGCGGGCGGGAGACAGGCTGAACGCGGCCGTGCTGGGTGCCGGCACCGGGCTAGGTGCCGCGCACCTCGTCTGGCAGCGTGATCACTATCAGGCCTTTAGCAGTGAGGCCGGGCATGCCGGTTTTGCCCCGGAGACAGCCATTCAGGAGCAATTACTTACCTGGCTGCACCAACAGCACGCGCACGTCAGTGTGGAGATGCTCCTCTCCGGCCGTGGTATAGACAGACTTTATGCATTCTTCAGGGACGTACTCGGACTGCCTGAATCCGACACGGTCAGGGACGCCCTGCATAGGACAGACCCGGCACAGGTGATCAGTGAACATGCCCTGGCCGGTGATGATGTCCTATGCAGGCGTACACTGGCCTGCTTTGTTGAAATTTACGGTGCCGTGGCCGGTGATATCGCCCTGCATTATTACCCGGTAAATGCCGTCTACCTGGCTGGTGGTATCGCACCGAAGATAAAGGGCCTGCTGGCATCGAAGGCCTTTACCGAGGCCTTCAGTAATAAAGGCCCAATGCGAGACAACTTGCAGAAACTCCCGGTCAAACTGGTCTTGAGCGACACGCCCGGCCTCGATGGTGCCATCTCCTATGCACGACAGCATTACCTGCCAACCTAGTTGCCCGCCGCAGTCCAGTAAAAGACCAACTGTCTAAGTTGGCTTTTTAATCGAAGACTAACATGCTGCGACAATATGTCGCATGGTGCTCGCTAATTGGGGTCTGTAACATTTCAAACCATTAGAAAATAACAATATGGTTTGTTTATGAACAAGAAATTTACCCGTGTGTTTGGGTTTCTGCTCAGTGGTGTCTTGGTAAGTAATATCAGTTTAGTTGTGGCAGAGGAGAAGCGAACCTCCCTTGACGAGATTACGGTAACCGGTACACGTGAAGCAACGGCCAAGTCTGAGTCATCTGCATCGACAGTGCTTGTGCAGGAAGAAGAAATTCACCGCCTGCGTCCAAGCCATCCCGCTGAGGTCATTAATCGTGTGCCGGGGGTACATGTTAATGTACTGACCGGTGAAGGGCATATGACGGCGATACGCCAACCTATTACAACCTCGCCCGTTTACCTTTTTCTCGAAGATGGCATCCCGACACGTTCAACAGGGTTTTTTAACCATAATGCACTCTATGAAGTGAACGTGCCTCAGGCGGCTGCCATTGAAGTACTCAAAGGACCGGGTACAGCTTTGTATGGCAGCGATGCCATTGGCGGAATTATTAATGTGATGACCCGACCAGCCCCCGCCGAGGCCGAGTTTGAGGCCAATCTGGAATTAGGCGGTCATGGCTGGGAACGTACCTTGCTGACAGGTGGTAACAGCTGGGGCGATGACGGTTTTCGTGCCGACCTGAATATTAGCCACAGCGATGGCTGGCGAGATGACACAGAATATGACCGACAAAGCACCACTCTGCGTTGGGATCGCTTCCTTGATAGTGGTGCATCATTAAAAACGGTATTGGCGGCCTCCTTTATTGATCAGGCGCAAACGGGGGCAGTTTCACGCCCCGACTTCGAAGATCACCCGACTATTAACTACACGCCTATTGGTTTTCGCGAGGTAGAGGCGATTCGCCTGTCATCGGCCTATGAACATGAGACGACCGATTCCCTCACCAGTATCACTCCGTATTATCGCCACAATGTCCTTGACCTTATGCCGACTTGGGCGCTGACATACGATCCGACCCTATTCACCACGCAAAACGATTCGTTCGGCCTGACCTTGAAACATCGCCGTGATTATGCACCGATGCGCACCCGTGTGATCGTCGGTGCGGATATTGATTACAGCCCGGGTAGCCGGGATGAGCAGAGTATTATCCCTGTGAGAGTGGGAAATATTTATAACACTTACACCATTAATCAAACGGTGTACGACTATGATGTCACGTTCAAGGGATTCTCGCCGTACGTGCACGTCGAGACTTCACCCAGTGAGCGCCTGCGTCTGCATGCAGGTCTGCGTTACGATGTGCTTTCCTACGACTACGATAACAAGCTGAGTGTAGTAACCACAGGTTTGCATCGCCGGCCGGATGATACAACAGTGGACTTTAACCATCTAAGCCCGAAGTTGGGCGCAACCTATGCCTGGACTGATGATATAAATGGTTTTATCTCTTATAAGCATGCCTTCCGTGCGCCATCAGAGGGCCAGCTTTTTCGCCAGGGTCGCGCACTGAATACCGTCGATCTGAAACCGGTCAAGGCTGATAGTTTCGAAGTCGGGCTTCGTGGGAAGGTCGGTACGGAGTTTAGTTATGAGCTATCTGTTTACCACATGACTAAGCGTGACGATATTATCAGTTTCCAAAACACAATAGATGGCACACGTGAGACGCTTAATGCGGGCAAGACCCTGCACCGAGGTATTGAGGTTGGGCTTGGCGCAACTATTATGCCACGACTTCGGGTCAATGCCAGTCTCTCCTATGCCAAGCATACCTATGAGGACTGGAGTCCAAAATCAGGCATAGATTATAACGGCAATGAGATTAAGCAGGCGCCAAGATTCTTCGCTAACCTGAGTATCCGTTACAGGCCCATAGTGCTTGATGGTGGCAGTGTTGAACTGAACTGGGAAAGTCTGGGCTCATACTGGGAAGACGATGAGAACAGCAATAAGTATGAAGGCCACGACCTGCTTAACCTGCTGGTTAACTATCCGGTCAGTCGGAGCCTCGAATTCTACGGCAGACTGAATAATATCACCGATGAACGATATGCGACGGGCGCCTCGTTTACCCAGTTCCGCGGTGAAGAATTAACGCCGGGGTTGCCACGGACCTTGTATGCCGGTTTGAATTACAAGTTCTGAGCGGGTCATAATGATATATAAAAGCCTGTATAAATGGCATAAGTGGATTGGCCTGGTTATCTGTGTGCCGGTCATACTGTGGGCCTTGAGTGGTTTGTTGCATCCTACGCTGCGCCTGACCAAGCCCGTGTTGGCAACGCACAAGTTGATTCAGCAACCGTTCGCAGTTGAGGCTATTGTGTCTGAGCCTGCTGCCATCATGGCGAGATATGGCATAAAGCAGGTGAGTAATGCCAGGGTCATCACGATGCATGGCAAGCACTATTATCGCGTAAGCCTGGCTGATGGCAATATATCATACTTTGATATGCAATCGGGCAGCAGGCTTATTGATGGTGAACTACGCTATGCCGAGTACCTGGCGCGTTACTATCTGGGCGATCAGCATACAGCCATCTCCAGTATTGTTGCGGTTAAGCAGTTTAGTGAAGAGTACGCACCGATTAATCGCTTTCTGCCAGTATGGCAGGTCTCTTTCCAGCGTGATGATGAACTCCGCCTGTATATCGATACAGAGAGTTCCCGCCTGGCCGCGGCTGTAGATAACCTGCGCGCCGAGTTGTTGTGGTGGTTCGGGACACTACATAATTGGAGTTTTCTCGATAAGGGTAGTTTGACCCGAATTAGTCTGTTCATGGTCGCGATGCTGGCAATGTTCATCATTGGCCTAACGGGTCTGCTGCTCTACGGCCTGCGTTATCAATGCATGAAAAAGATATCCAGTGAGCAAACATCTACCGGGGTGGCGTACTTCCATCGCACAGTAGGCCTGCTTATCTCGCTTTCGACCCTCATGTTTTCCTTTAGTGGTGGCATGCACGTCTGGCACAAGCTGAGCCCTGATGAGCGCCATACACACTATATTGAAGACAGCTTTGCAGTAGGAGACCTGGTCATTGGTCTGAAGCAGGCGCTGTTCGCATCAAGTCAGCATGGCCCGGTAAAGGCAGTTTCCATGGTGAGAATCAGCAATGAACCCTACTATCGGCTCGTACATGCGACAGCTCAGCGCGACGGCGTCAGGCATGCAGGCCGGGGATCGGCTGTTAGCTATGTACATGGCCAGAGCGGCGCACTATTAGCAGACGCGGACAGCCTTTATGCACAGCAACTGGCCAGCCGGATTTCCGGGCGTCATAGCCATCAGATCAGTTCAGTACAAGCGGTCACACGATTTAACGCCGAATACGGGTTTATCGACCGACGTTTGCCTGTGGTAGAGGTTCAATTCAAGGCAGGAGACAAGCCAAGTTACTATGTCGATCTCGCAACGGGCAGGTTGGCTGCTATGGTTGATGACAGTCGTCGTTTTGAACAATTTACTTTTCGTATGTTCCACAAGTGGCGCTTTGCAGATGGTCTGGGTAAGAACGGCCGTGATGCAATTATTGCACTATTCACAATGCTAAACGTTATCGTGATCATCCTCGGGGTAGTGCTGTTTATTTCAAGGCGTCGTCGAAATACTTCTCGGTAATGGCTTATTCAGGACGGACCAATGGATTTTTTAAAGAATAATCTGGATATGTTGATATTTGGCATTCTCGGCCTGATGAGCTTTCTCATGCTGTGGGTGACGATTGAGCGCTGGTTATATTTCCGCCGTGTAGATTTGAAAAAATTCAGTCACCCGGATGAACTCAATATAGGCCTTACGCATAACCTGACACTTCTTTATTCAGTCGGTGCCAACGCACCCTATATCGGTCTGTTAGGCACGGTACTGGGGATCCTCATTACCTTTCATGATCTGGGTCAGGGGGGCACGGCCGATGTAAATACCATTATGCTTGGTCTGGCACTGGCACTGAAGGCAACCGCTACAGGGCTGTTCGTCGCTATCCCGGCGATACTTTTTTATAATGGCTTGTTGCGTAAAGCGGATGTTTTGACGGCCATATGGCGTAAGGAACATGGCCATGAAGCGCTTTGATTCGATTAATGTTATCCCCTTCATCGACATCATGCTCGTACTGCTGGCTATTGTCCTGACCACGGCCAGTTTTATTGCTCAAGGCCAGATAGCCATTGAACTGCCGGTAGCCAAGGCTGCGGCAGTAAAATCTGATACAAGTGCCATAGAGATTGGGATCGACCGGCTGCAAATAATATATTTTAACCAGGCATCGATCGACCTGGATGGTCTACAGCAACGCCTGGCCGTTACAAGAAAAGATAAGCCTATTATATTGCGTGTGGACGCGAGTGTACCATTCGAAACCTTTGTCGCCGTCGTCGACATACTCAAGGCAGAAAATCTGCAACAACTGACCATCCAGACCCGTCGGACACCATGAGCCCGCAAAGAATCGGTCTACTGGTCTCGAGCATTGTTCATCTTGGGCTGTTGTTAGCCATTTTTTTTACTGTAACGTTTAATGTACCGGAGCAAAGCAGTGACGAGGTGCTGTCCGTATCACTGGCTATGTTTGCCTCTGAAGCCGGACCAGAGCCCATACCTGAAGTCGTGACGCAGGATACAGCTGCCGCAGTGGTCCCCGAAATAACAGAGATTATTCCGGGGCGACAAGACAGCATGGCAGAAAAATTCGTGGAGAAAACAGAATCACTGTCTGCACCGGTCGCGAAAGCCCGGCCCGCAGCGAGGCAAAATCAAGCCACACAGCCAAATGAGGCAGCAGAGATACTGATAGCCTCTACTGACGCGGACATAACCTATATTCGTATGCTGGAACAGCAATATACCGATGCACTCAAACAGGCCATCGAGGCGCGTAAATATTACCCCTCACGCGCTCGGCGCCGGGCGCATGAAGGTGTCGCCGTGGTTGCTTTCAGGGTCGGCCGCGAGGGTGATATTAAACATATCCATGTTGTGCGCAGTTCATCTGTCCGTATTCTTGATAAAGCCGCGGTGAACGCCGTACACAGCGTCGGTAAATTCAAGCCGATCCCAGCGGATATCCGGCGTGAATGGTGGGAATTCGAAGTCTCGCTGACATACAATCTATTGTGAAGGGCACCATGAACCTGTCCCAGCCCTACCTGGGGGTACAATATTTTCCTTGGTTAGCCCGGATGGCACTCTTGGCCTCGTTGAACAATTATTCTGACTAATGAGATGACCTGCGATCAGGACGAAATAGGGTATTTATGCGATAGAGTTAAAGCGGTAAGCTGCAGTACTTATGTCTGTGTTCAGGTCTCAGACCAGGTAGGATTTATACTGGGAGTTTACATTGAAGGACCTCACTAAAGGATTGCTATTCATAGGCATGCTCATGGCAATGCTATTCAGCAGTGCCTGTGCGGTCATCGATGATCGGGCGGCCCGGGCAGTTTCTGACGTGCCCTTGTACCTGGAGGTGGGTGAACTTAATCAGCTACGGATCAGCGAGCTCGAACGTTTCGTGCTGGCAGAGTATTACGGTGCGGAAACCGCGGAACAGGCACTCGAGACGATACCACGCATTGTCCAGGTGCAATTACCCTTTAAGCCATCCCTGCACGGCCTGCATATCGCCTATGGTTATTTACTGGATCACCTGATGATTCGGCAGCCGGACCATCCTGCACTGTCACAAAGTATCGAATTTTATTCCGAATTAGTCAGGCAGCACCCGAATAATGATGTGGTGTTGTACTGGGCGGCGCGCGCCTATGACCGGCGAGGATTGGCCAGCGATGGCTTGGCAGCACGCTACTATGAGCGTGCCATTAAAATCAATAACAATAATCGTTGGTACTTGCGCGACTATATACGCGGGCCAAATCCGCCGCCGTCATCCGCGCCACAGCCCTTTTTTCGTGCCGAGTCGGGCAAGTATCGGCACCTATATCCCATGTATGTACGCCTGGTAGTGTTGGCGGCGACTGACAAGGAGGCAAAACGCTGGAAAGAGGAGTTTCGCCTGCTGAAGGCATGCGAAGGACGTATTTGCGACTTTGGGACCCTTGCTGAGCAGGGAACCTCTGGAGAATCATCAGGTCAAAAGTCGCAGAGTCGCTGAGTATTTACTTGACTAGGTGGTAAAGCGGATTATTATTAAAAACTCATATGAAACGCACTTTATCTAAATTTGTGCACTATTTCTTGTTGCTCGCCCTGGCGGTAGCGCCTCTGTATGGTGTGAGCATGTCGGCCATGGCGCAATCACACAATGCGCATGATTCACAACCGCAAACAACAGATAGTCAGCACCTGGGGATGAGTTGTTGTGACGCACATGGCGGAAAAGGCAATTGTCACGGCTCCACGCCATGTCAGTCGGCCTGTGGTACCTGCATGCATTACAGCATCGGCGCCCTGAGTCAGAGTTTTTATTCCACCACCTATTATTCCTATATCAACGTGCCGATGCCGATGAATGCCTATTACGGTATTGTTCCGCCCGTTGAAATTCGACCGCCCCGCATCCAAGCCTGAATTCTCATCACCCTAGCGTGATGATGTGTTGCCGGACAGTATTTGTTTGGCACGGTGTGCAATGTATAAGCATTCAATCAGGATGACAGCAAATGAATGATATTGATAAAAAAGTCCCCGTTATGGGGAAATCCTCCAGCCCCGAGGTGAGTGCGGACAAACCGGCCGAAAACTCTCGGCGCAGTTTCCTGCGTTCGGCCGCGGCGGTAACCGGTGGTGCCCTAGCCACGGCCACAGGCGCAACAGTCGCGGCCGCAGAGGGCAGTATGGCCGGTATGGACCATAGCAGTATGGGACATGATATGGGGGGCAATGGATACGGTTCCATGATGTTCCTGGAAGGGCATTCCATGCAGCCGGGTCTGATCATTGAGCCGCCAGGCTCACCCGCTGACCATGAAGTGAACTACAAGGAATTCGACATGGATATCCGTCTCGTCGAGCACGAGATCCTGCCGGGTATCAAGACACATTTCTTCGCCTTTAATGGCCAGGTGCCAGGACCGGAGTTTCATGTCATGGAGGGCGACTGGGTCAAGGTCAACTTCACCAACCATACCGAAGAGATGCATACGATTCACTGGCACGGCATTGTCCTGCCTTACACAATGGATGGTGTGCCGATGATCACTCAGGACCCGGTGCACCCGGGACAGACCTTTGTCTATCGTTTTCAGGCGAAGCCGGCCGGCACGCGCTGGTATCACTGCCACTGGGGTACCCCCCTGCATGCCACGCATGCCATGCACGGTGCCTTTATCGTGCATCGTAAGGACGAGCCACTGCATAAGCGTTTTCCGTATACCCGTGACTATACCCTCATGCTCGAGGCCTGGGATATCGATTATTCCCGGGAAGAGATCAATGAGCTGCTGAGAGGCATGAAAGAGGTCAATACCCTGATGGCACAGGGTAAGCTGGATTACCAGACGCATGGTTTCTTCCGCGACTACACCGAGTTCAAGGGTGCGGTTGAGAGTGGTGAATACAAGGCACCGTTCCTGCCCAGCCGTTCGAATGGTCTGCATATTAAACATAACTTCTTTGGTATCAATGGTAAGTCTTATCCGGCAACCAAACGTGTTGGCATCAAACAGGGTGAGTGGATCCGGGTGCGTATGATTAATGCCAGCGGTCTGACCCACCATATGCACCTGCATGGCCATGATTTCTGGTGGGTGGCACAGGATGGCAACGATCTTGAACACCCACGTCATCTGAATACGATCCATGTTGAACCGGGAGGTACCTATGACATCATGATTTATGGTGATAACCCGGGTTACTGGACCTTCCACGATCACAAGACCACACATACCACTAATAACGGGATTTACCCGGGCGGTATGCTGACGGTACTTGAGTATGAGGGCTTTGAGCCATCATACATTCCATCAACGTCTGTGGATCAGTAAGTGAAGAGGGATATGACAATGAATATGAAACTTAAAACACTCTCTATGGCACTTTTGGCTATGTTGGGTATTCAGTCAGTCGCAGCATTGGAAGTCGATCGTGAGGTTATGCCGCGTGTAACCGTTGGCGGTCGCCTTATCGCCACCCCTTCAGCCGGTAAGAGCGAAGGCTTTGCCGCCACTGACGATGAGGAACACAGTGCGGTCGATATTTCTGACTCAAGCCTGTTACTGCGCTTCGACAAACGTCTCTATGATGGTGGTGTGGCTGGAGCCTTTGTTGGCTTTACCAAGCCGGATGCTGATAGTGACCTGGATGATGATATCTATTTTCACCAGTTAAATGCCTTCTTCTGGAATAAGGACTTTGAGGCTGTGCTTGGACGTACACGCCTGCCCAACACCCTGATTGAATTCCCGACCCTGCGTGATGATGATCTGCTGAGTTATACACATGTTCAGAACCTGACCTCATTTGCCGAGAACGATCAATATCAGATATATGGTGATGTGGTCTCGCTGGGCTGGCATATCAATCCTACGTTGACCCTGTCGGGCTGGGTGGGCACGCGTACGGAAACCGATGCAACGGGTGACAAACTGGGAGAGTTCAATGTCAATTCCGCCGGTTTCGGACTGGTTTATGCGCAGCCGGAGGAACTGGCCTACCTGAAGCGACTACGGCGTGCCGGTATTCTTATCGATTACCAGGATGTGGATGACGTCACAGGTGATGACAGTAGCTATTCGGCGATCGCCGGTGCCGAGTGGAACCTGAACAATGACCCGACTCGTAACTGGTCAACGGCAGTGCAGGCCATCTACAACGATGGCCTGGATGGGGCGACACTGGCCGGTCCGAATGGCCTGCGCCGTACGGAATCCTGGTCAGCGGCCGGTTCGGTACGCCTGACCAACAGACCGAAGTTGCTAACCCGCTGGCAGGCGGGGGTGACCGCAGCCTACAAGGATTATGATGAGGCAAATGCGAGCCAGTTCAGTATCATACCGAGCTTCGTTTATCGTCTGGGCTCCGGTGTCGATCTGGTAAGTCAGGTGGCTTACACGAACCTGGATGATGGCCTTGCCGCAGTCACCGGTTATGACCGTGATTACAGTATTATGGCCGGCCTGTCATTCAGTTTCGACATGAAATTCAACGATACGATTGGTGAACGGACGTCGATCCTCGATACCGAACACAGTTACATCCGACGCTAAACGGAGACAGAAAATGATAAATCGTAAACTGGTTATTGTAATGATAGCGGCGCTGACTACCCTGAGTGGCGGCACTTTACGCGCTGCCGAGGTGGATCATAGTGCACATGCCGGGCATGACAAGAAGACTCAACAAGCTTCGCATGACGGCCCGTACTTCGGTGTGAGTAAGTCAGGTAGTTATGATGCCAAGCTGCAAAAACTCGACAAGGTCCCGCCGAGCGGGCGTGCGCGTGAGGCGACTTCGGATGATCGTTATATCATGGAGTCGACATCGGCATTGAACGATACAGCCACACAGTGTGCGCACGGCAGTCGTGGCCTGGTCATGGTGGATAATGCCACCTGGGAAAAGTGTGGTGGTAAGCCACAAGGTGCCGCTAAGGGCGCGGGTTATTATCCGGCCATGCCACCGTGGAACAAGGAGGGCACTGGCGAGGTCCATAAAATGGACCATTCCAAGCATAATATGTAGTCTTCAAAATCAAATGCCCCGGACTGAGCCGGGGCATTTTTTCTTGAGCAGTTTGTATGTGGTTTCGTCGCGCTCATACTTTACACGTGTAACAAAATAGATTGACACCTGCCTTTGTTAGCCTACCCGGAAAGAGTGCAACGCTGGATTGCAACATGGAGACGCTATGGCGTCTGCCATTGAGCGCTGTATCTGGACGGGGCAGGTGACCCGTCATGCTCTTTGCTGAGTGTTTTATTAATGCAGATCTACTGTATCAGGGTCTGAATCTCCTTGGCACCGAATATAATAATCTCAATAGCAATCAGGATAATGATAATCCATTCCAGAAAGGATGAATGCTGATGTTTCTGTTCATCTGCGAGCATCTCGAACAGTTCATGGATAGTTTCCAGCTTTTTAGACAATAACTCCACTCGTTGATGAATCTGCATATAGCGTGCCGCTATATTATAGGTCGATTCAAACTCCGGGTACTCCCAGAAAAAATCCGGCGTATCGAGCAATCCATAATGGAGAATAATGTCACTTTTTGTGCTGAATAGCCGACCGCGAATTTTGGCTATTTCACTGCGACTCAGGGCAATTTTTCCTGTAGTGGCCAATGCTTCTGGAAGATTCGAGTGGTTTTGTATGGTGCCTTGCGCCTGCAACTCGTATTCAGTCAGTTTTAATGACTGCGCGAGGGCATGACTGATAGCAAGCCGTGTCAGCGGGTTATCATCTGTGAGGGTGATGGTATCTTGATGGATACGTACCTCTTGGCCTGATGTTGTGAATCGAAAATGTTCCTGACGAGCACCTTCGATGATAGCATTGTCAAGCTGAAGACTATTTAAGAAAGCCTGGCGTTCATCCTCATCAACTGCCCAGAATACAACCACGCCGTAGTCAAATACCCATGCCTCACCGCCAGGCAAACTAACCAGCACAGCGTCGCGGTAACGTGCCCCACGTATATTATTTAACAGGTCCTGTTCACCCGGTAATGCTAATAACACATCACCAAGATTGAACGCCGATAAACGGTCATTACTAAATACCATGGTTACCTAATCCTATGCATGCCAAGCAGTTAAGTTTGTTATTCTGGCGTGACGCCCGTGTTCGAGGCAAGCCTGAAATTATCGTCAATATACTTGTCCACAATGCCACTGTCGATACTTGACCGTTAAAAATGCCGCATAGGATAAATCTCAAATATTGGCATTGTAGCGAAGATATTATCCGTAGTTTTATCGTCTCCCGCCCCATGTTCCTATCCTCACTGGCCTCCAAAACAAAACGGGTGGCACCCAGAGAGTGTGCCCCGTTCTGTTTGATTGGTGGAGGTGGAGGAGCGACGCGTAGGTTGCACTGACCCGGTACGGGTAGTGTGCTCATGATGAATCCTGCAAGCGTTCTTTGAGACAGCCTAATTACCAGAGATTGCATAGCTGGATCAGGGTATCCCTAATGATGCCCGAAGGGCTTCTAGGGAGAAACTCCGAGGGAGGTTCTAGGTGCATGGCGGGCGCCGCTTAGCGGCATTAGCACTTCCAGTGCGTCATCTGCCCATAGAATCCCTTCGGGGTTCATTATGGATGCCCTACACCTTCGGTGTCAGAGCAACCCGCTGCGCGGTTTCATGTCTCTGTCACCCATCCAAATAAAAAAGACACCCACAAGGGGTGCCTTTTCTATTTGGTGGAGGTGCTGGAGCGTAGCGTAGGTACACCTAATGAAACTCCGAGGGAGGTTCTAGGTGCATGGCGGGCGCCGCTTAGCGGCATTAGCACTTCCAGTGCGTCATCTGCCCATAGAACCCCTTCGGGTTACACCATAGAACCCTATGGGTTCATTATGGATACCCTAACCACTTACAGTGGTTCAGGGCAATCATGGGTACCTCAACCATCTCCTGATGGGTCAGGGCGCGCAAAGAATCCCTTCGGGCTTCATTATGCATACCCTACCCATCTCCCGATGGGTCAGGGCAACCCGGAACGCGGGTCCTCATCCATACCGTCGCCAGAAACAAAAAAGGGCCACCTATTCAGGTGACCCTTTGTTGTTTGGTGGAGGCGGCGGGAATCGAACCCGCGTCCGTCAATCCTCTGCCTTCGGCTCTACATGCTTATCCGCATCTATTAAATTTAACTGTCAGCAACCCGATGGGCAGGGTGCACTGATAGCGATTCCGTTAGGTTTTAACGCATCCACTCCGGACAGGTTTCAGCGCGATCTTATGTGAGTCGACCCCGGTTAACTGAGCGCATAAGCACGCATCAGGCCGAGGGCTTTACGCTGGTGTTTAAGCAGCTAAAGCGTAGTTGTCGTCGTTGGCAACTATATGGTTTGCAGCTGGATTTACGAGGTGATCTGCGCCTCGGCATGCACCTTGGGTTTTGCAATCGGCGTCGAAGCCAGGTCGCCCCCTAAGTGTTACTTACTATATGGGGGATTATAGGCGGCTTTCAAGGGTGAGGCGAGGGAATTTTCGATGCTCGGCGGGTGCTCAGTGCTTCAGTATGCGTGATTTTTCACGCTCCCAGTCCCGGCCTTTCTCGGCGGCACGCTTATCGTGCAGTTGTTTACCCTTGGCGAGGGCGATTTCAAGCTTGGCGCGGCCGCGCACCCAGTACATGGCCGTTGGCACAATGGAGTAGCCCTTGCGGTCTACGGCGCTGATCAGCTTGTCCAGTTCATTATGGTGCAGGAGTAGCTTGCGCAGCCGGGTCGCGTCTGGGCTGATGTGTGTCGAGGCCGTCTGCAGCGGTGAGATGTGGCAGCCGATCAGGTAGGCCTCACCGTTCTGGATGATGATATAGCTGTCTTTGAGCTGCACGTGGCCGGCGCGCAGAGACTTGACCTCCCAGCCCTCGAGCACCAGTCCTGCCTCAAAACGGTCCTCCAGGCTGTAATCGTGGCGGGATTTCTTGTTCAGCGCGATGGTATTGCTGACGACTTTTTTCTTTTTTGGCTTGGCCATGGAGGCATTATATCAGGCTGGCTTGAGCCGGCGAGGAAATTCGCACACAATGTGCCTCATATATATAAGAATAAGCCTGGAGGCTCCATGACATCACCACGTACCTCTATCCACGGCGAATGGTCTTCACGTATGGCCTTTGTGCTGGCTGCTACGGGTTCTGCGGTCGGGCTTGGCAATATCTGGCGTTTCCCTTATATAACGGGCGATAACGGCGGCGGTGCATTTGTCATCGTCTATCTGATCTGCATACTCGCGATTGGCCTGCCAATCATGACTGCGGAGATCCTGCTTGGGCGTCGTGGCAGACAAAGCCCAATCAACTCCATGCGTAGCCTGGCAAAGGAAGAAGGATGTCACAAGGCCTGGCAGGGTCTTGGTTGGATGGGGGTTGTCGGGGGTTTCATGATCCTGTCGTTTTACAGTGTTGTCGCAGGCTGGACGCTGGCCTACGTATTTCGTACAGGCAGTGGAACCTTTGTGAATGCAACGGCTGATGGTGTGAGTTATATCTTTGACCAATTCGTCTCCGACCCGGAACGTTTGCTTGCCTGGCACACGATATTCATGGCCATGAGTATCGTCGTCGTCTCGCGTGGTGTCAGCCATGGGTTGGAAAAGGCAGTGCGTTACCTGATGCCGACATTGTTTGTGTTGCTCATCGGTATGGTATTTTACGCCATGAGCACGAGCGGGTTCAGTCTGGCACTTGATTACTTGTTCACACCCGATTTCAGTAAGTTGACGACGTCCTCGATCCTGACCGCGATGGGACAGGCCTTCTTCAGCCTGAGCCTTGGTATGGGTGCGATTATGATCTACGGCTCGTACCTGCCACGTGATGTCTCGATACCCAGAACTGCCGTGATTGTCGCGGGCATGGACACGCTGGTGGCACTTCTAGCCGGCCTCGCCATCTTCCCAATCGTGTTTGCCTATAACCTGGAACCGGCACAGAGTGCCGGTCTTGTATTCAAGGTATTACCGATCGCATTTGGTGAAATGCCGGGCGGTACATTGTTTGGCACGACGTTCTTTTTGTTGCTCGTATTTGCAGCATGGACCTCGGCAATCTCCCTGCTTGAACCCGTAGTGGCGTGGTTGGTGGAAAACCACGGCATGACCCGTGTGATGGCCTCGGCCTGGTCTGGCCTTACAGCCTGGCTTCTTGGTGTGGCCTCGTTATTATCACTGAATATCTGGTCGGCTTATACCTTGTTTGGTCGGAATATCTTCGGCTTGCTTGAGGATTTGACCACGAATATTATGTTGCCACTTGGCGGGGTGCTGATCGCGGTGTTTGTTGGCTGGAAGATGCGGAGGAAATCTTCGAAGCACGAGATGGACATTGAGGGCGATCACATTGTCTATAACCTGTGGATTTTTCTTATACGCTATGTTTCACCGCTTGCGGTGGCGATCGTACTGTTGAAGGTAAGCGGCTTGCTTGACTGGATCACGCAATTATTGAAATAGAATATTATGCCTGTAATTAGTAAAAGTGCCTTGGTGCCATACTCAGCGGCGGAGATGTATGCCCTGGTGAATGATATTCCGGCCTATCCGGATTTTCTGCCCTGGTGCGGTGCCAGCTCAGTACTGGACAGTAACGAGGATGAAATCCGTGCCCGTGTCGAGTTGGTACGTAGCGGGATAAAAAAGTCGTTTACCACCCTGAATCGCCTGCAAAAAGACAAGATGATCGAGATGCGCCTCGTCGAAGGGCCGTTTCAGCACCTCGAGGGTTTCTGGCGTTTTGAAAGCCTGAACGAGACGGCCTGCAAGGTCATGTTCGATATCGAATTTGAGTTCTCCAGCAAGATCCTGGCGATGACGGTGGGGCCGGTATTTAGTCAGATCACCAGCACCATTGTCGATGCCTTTAGCAAACGCGCGGTAGAGGTTTATGGAAAACGCTGATACACCATCCCGGATCAACATTGAAGTGGCCTATGCCTTGCCCGATAAGCAGCAGCTCATCGCCTTGCAGGTGGAGGCAGGCACCACGATTGAACAGGCCATTCAACAGTCAGGCATCCTTGAACAATTCCCGCAGATCGACCTGGCGAACAGTAAGGTGGGGATCTTTGGAAAGCTGAAAAAGGCCGATGTGCCCGTGCGCGAGGGGGAACGGGTCGAAATCTACCGCCCCTTGATCGCCGACCCGAAGGTGGTGCGCAAACAGCGTGCTGCGGAAGGCAAGCGTATGCGTAAGGGCGGCGGGGATGCTAAAGGGGTGTCAACTCCCTGAGAGGGCGAGTGGCTTACTCTTCCTTCTTTTTCAGGCGTAACACGCCGAGGGTCTTGTCAAAGATGCCTTCGCTACGATCCTGAACCGGCACTTCCACAACCTGGGTCTTTTTCGCCTCGGCACCTGCCTCAACCGGTAGTGGACGAATATCACCCTCAATACCCACCAGTTGCTCCTTATCAAAGTGCAGGGAGACGCGCTTGGTTTCAGTGGGGGCATGACCGCTCTTGTGGAAACGGTACAGGTAGTCCCAGCGTGAAGCGTGGAAGGTGTCACTGATCATAGGTGAACCCATGATGAAGTGTACCTGGCGCTTGCTCATACCGGGCTCGAGCTTGTTGATCATGTCCTGGTTGACGATATTGCCCTGCTGAATGTCAATCTTGTGCACGAGGTCCGGTACCGAATCCGGCATGGAAAATTCGGGCATGGACAGGTTTGAACAGCCCCCGAGCAGGGCAGAGCTGGCAATAATCGAAATGAGAAGCTTTTGCATTTGAGTCTGAATTACACTATCGTCTGAATTCAACAGATTCTACCCCAAATCCTGCGGTGACGCAGTACTCAAACGGATACTAATTGTGGAAAGCGAAGACATTAAAAAGGCCGGGCTAAAGGTCACCTTACCACGGGTCAAGATCCTGGAGATCCTGGAAAACAGCGAATTGCGACACCTCAGTGCCGAGGACGTCTACAAGCAATTGCTTGAGGGCGGAGAGGAAGTCGGCTTGGCCACGGTCTACCGTGTGCTGACCCAGTTCGAGGGTGCTGGCCTGGTCACGCGTCACCACTTCGAGGGCGGGCACTCTGTTTTTGAGCTGGAGGAGGGCAAGCACCACGACCATATCGTCTGCGTCAAATGCGGCAAGATCGAGGAGTTTGTCGACGAGACCATCGAACAACGTCAGCGCGACATCGCCAAAAAGGCCGGTTTCGAGATCACCGACCACTGCCTGTATATCTACGGGATCTGTAAAGACTGCAAGTGAATAAATTCTGGTTTTATAAAAGCTATAAATAGACAGGATTAACAGGATTTACTGGATAAAAATCTCTGAATCAGTTGGCCCTTTGAAATCATGTTAATCCTGTCCAATTATTTTTTCTAACTGGCCGCCTTGCTGAGCATTTCTTTCGCATGGGCGAGGGTCTGTTCGGTAATCTCCACACCACCGAGCATGCGCGCAATTTCCTGGCCACGTGCCGTTTCTTCCAAATGCTGAATCGAGGTGCCAGTGTGACCCTTACCGAGGGTCTTGCTGACGTGCAGGTGATGATGCGCCTGGGCCGCGACCTGCGGCAGGTGGGTCACACACAGTACCTGACGGTTATCAGCGAGGCTGCGCAGACGGTTACCGACGATCTCGGCGACACCCCCACCGATACCGACATCGACTTCGTCAAAGATAAGGGTCGGGATACGTACGTTGTTCGCCAGCACCACCTGAATCGCCAGGCTGATACGTGACAGCTCACCACCGGAGGCGACCTTGCTCAGTGCCTTCAGACCTTGCCCCGGGTTGGCGCTGACCACGAATTCGATTTTTTCCATGCCCACGGCAGAGGGCGTGGCCTGGTCGCGGGCATGCAGGACGATATCAAACTGGCCACCGGGCATGCCGAGTTCCTGCATGTGCGCGCTGACCTGTTTGGCGAGTGCGCGTGCCTGCTTGCGACGACTCTTGCTGAGTGTGTCGGCCAGTGCCTGGTAGTGGGCAAGGTGTGTGGCGATTTCTTCCTGCAAACCCTCGAGACGTGTCTCGGCATGTAACAGCGCATCGAGTTCATGGCGCAGCGTCTCGAATTGTTGTATCAGCTCAGCAGGTTTTACGTGGTGTTTGCGCGCCAGGTCAATAAACAAACCGAGGCGTGCCTCAACCTCATTCTGCCGCGCAGGGTCGGCATCAAGGCTGTCGAGGTAATGACGCAGTTCCTTGCTGGCATCTTCAACACTGGCCAGGGCACCATTCAGGTTGTCAGCAATCTCGCCAAGTCGGCTGTCGACCTCGCGCAGGCCATTGAGCGCGTTCACTGCGCGTGCGAGCAGGTGGGTAACAGAAGACTGTTCGTTTTCGTCCAGCGCCTCGACCTGCTGGTGGGCAGTGTCTTGCAGTCGCCCAACATTGGCCAGGCGGGCGTGTTCCTGTTCCAGTTCGAGGTATTCGTCTTGCGCGGGGGCCAGTGTCTCGAGTTCCTGTACCTGATAACGCAAAAAATCCAGGCGGGTATCGCGATCACTGGCGGCCTGTCGCAGGCGCTCATATTCCTCGTTGGCATCGCGCCAGGTCTGGCAGGCTACGGCCAGTTGCTCGAGCAGTTTGCCGTGCCCGGCATAATCATCGACCAGTTCGCGCTGTGCATTCGCACGCATGAGGGACTGGTGTTCGTGCTGGCCATGGATGTCGACGAGAAAGTCGCCGAGGGCACGCAGTGACTGGATCGGCACGGGGCTACCATTAATAAAGCCCTTGGAGCGGCCTTCGGCGGCAATGGTGCGACGGATCAGGCACTGGCCATCATCATCAAGTTCGTTTTCTTCCAGCCATGCCTGCGCCTCGGGCAAGTCAGCCAGTTCGAAGTTGGCGGTGATCTCGGCGCGTTTACTGCCGGCGCGTACCACGTCGGAATCGGCCCGGTTGCCAAGCGCCAGCCCGAGTGCATCAATCAGGATTGATTTGCCGGCACCGGTTTCCCCGGTGAGCACACTCATACCCTGGTGCAGGTCGAGGTCCAGTTTATCAATGATGGCGAAATCACGAATATGTATATGATTGAGCATGCGCGAATAAGCCGTTTACAGGCGATGACCCCAGTGCAGCTTGGCACGCAGGATTTCGTAGTAGTTATAGTCAGCCGGGTGAATCAGGTGTACCGGGATTTGTTTTTTTGTGATGCGCACACTGTCACCGATACTCAAGTTGACATTCAGCTGCCCATCGCAGGTAACCAGTGCATCTCCGTGATTGTTATCACTGATACGGATCTCGATATCGCTATCGCCATCGATGACGATGGGGCGCTGGCTCATGGTGTGCGGGCAAATCGGTACCAGCACCAGGGCGTCGAGTTCCGGGTGCAGGATCGGCCCACCACCGGACAGGGCATAGGCGGTTGAGCCGGTCGGGGTCGAAACGATCAGGCCATCGGCGCGCTGAGTGTTTACATACTGGCCATTAATATACAGGTCGAGCTCGATCATACGGGCGACGTGGCCCTTGTGAACGACGATATCGTTAAAGGCATCACTGGAGGTGATCTCGCCATCACCGGCATCGTATTCAAAACGCCCATGCAGCAGGAAGCGTTTCTCATCGATGTATTCACCGTCGAGGATGGCACCGAGGCGGCCACGGATCTTCTTTGAGTGAATATCGGTCAAAAAACCGAGTCGGCCGAGGTTAATGCCAAGCAGGGGCACACGATAGTCATTGAGGGTGCGTGCGGCATTCAAAAAGGTGCCATCGCCGCCCACCACGATGACGAGATCCGAATTTTCGCCCAGTTCGTCACGGTCACCGACAGGGATATCCAGCCCCGGCAGCACCATGGCGCTGACCTCGTCAAGCAAGACCTCGCAGCCACGTTCAATGAGAAAGTCATAGAGGGTCTGGATGGTGTCGCCAACACCGTCATCGCGGAACTTGCCAATAATGCCGATTTTCTTGAATTTGCCCGACACGCGGGGCTCCTTATGCCTATAGCTACGTAAATTGTTCTTATTATATAGAGAACATGCCTCGAACATTAACCGAAATTCCCGTCCCGGGCCATAGCCAGCCTTTTCAAGCGCCTGGCTCGTGTTTGATTTGCCCCTGGCACTCTCCTATTATGAGTGCCAAGGGTCCTTGAGGTATAGCAGCAATTATGGCGAAAACCGAGCCATTGAACGAACGCGCACAACACCTGCTACGGGTGTTGATTGGCCGTTATATTGAAGACGGTAAGCCGGTGGGCTCGCGGACCCTGTCACGGGAGGCGCGCCTCGACCTGAGCCCGGCCACCATTCGCAATGTTATGGCGGACCTGGAAGACCTCGGTCTGGTCATCTCCCCGCACACCTCGGCCGGGCGTGTACCTACGGTCAAGGGCTACCGCTTTTTTGTCGATACCTTGCTCTCCCTCAAACCCCTCGGCGGCAATGAGGTGAATATCCTTCAGCAACGCCTGAGCGTGGGGAACACAGAACAGGGGTTGATCACCTCGGTCTCCGATATGCTTTCCGGTATTACCCGCCTGGCGGGCGTGGTCACCACCCCCCGGCGTGAGGTGACGGCCTGGCAGCATGTTGAGTTCCTGCCGTTGTCCGATCAGCGCGTATTGACGGTGCTCGTGCTCAACGACCAGCAAGTACAGAACAAGGTTTTCACTACCGACAAGGCCTATAGTGCCGCCGAGTTGCAGCAGGCCGCCAACTACCTGAACCAGACCTTCAGCGGCAAGAGCTTCCAACAAGTACGCGAGCAATTGCTCAGGGAAATGCATGATGCCAAGACCCGCATGGACCAGATGATGCTGGCGGCGATGGAAATGGCCGGCAAGGTCTGTGATGAAGACAAGCCGGGTGAGGACTATGTGCTGGCCGGGCAGAGCAACCTCATCGGCAATGCCGGGCTCTCGGATATGGACAAGCTGCGCGAGCTGTTCGAGGCCTTTAATGCCAAGCGCGATATCCTGCATATCCTCGACCTGAGTCACCGGGCCGAGGGCGTGCAGATCTTTATCGGCGAGGAATCCGGTTACCGGCCACTGGATGAATGCAGCGTGGTTACCTCACCCTATCAGGTCGATGGCCAGGTCGCCGGTGTACTCGGCGTCATCGGCCCGACCCGCATGGCCTATGAGCGTGTGATCCCGATTGTCGATATCACGGCAAAATTACTCGGCGCAGCCTTGAATCCCCGCAACTAAGCCCCATATCCCGTGCAATAGCCCATTTTCAGCGGTGAAAATTGCCCGCTGAGAGCCATTTTTGACGAATTTTGCAGTTTTGGAGCGAAAAACGAATGAGCGATAACGAAAACGCCGCCAACCCAATCGAACAGGAAGAAAATACCACCGCTGCCGAGTCTGCCGAAACCGGAAATACCACCGGGCAGGGTGAACAGGACCACCTCATGTTACTCGAAGATGCCCGCGCCAAGGCCGATGAGCACTGGAATCTCTATCTGCGTACCCAGGCCGAGCTGGAAAATCTGCGTCGCCGCGCCGAGCGCGATGTGCAAAACGCACATAAATTTGGCCTGGAAAAATTCGTTAACGAACTGCTGCCGGTCATGGACAGCATGGAACTGGGTATGGACGCCGCCAATGCCGAGGACGAGGCCGTGGCGCCACTGCTCGAGGGCATGGGGCTGACCCTGAAGATGTTCCAGTCGGTACTGGAAAAGATGGGTGTCACCGCCGTCAACCCGCAGAACGAGGCCTTTAACCCGGAATTCCATCAGGCCATGAGCATGCAGGAAACCGCCGATGCCGAGCCGAATACCGTACTGGCAGTGATGCAAAAGGGCTATGTCCTCAACGAGCGTCTGGTGCGCCCGGCCATGGTCGTGGTTTCCAAGGCCCCCGTGGCATAACCCTTCGGTATAAACATGGAGCGGGTAAAGAATTTTACGGGGAATACTTGAACTTATCTGCACTACCCCCATATCCATAAGCAGATACTGATTTATTCAAACTTTTACAGTTTTACAGAACATTTACGGAGATACTCAACATGGGCAAGATTATCGGAATCGACCTCGGCACCACCAACTCCTGCGTGGCAGTGATGGATGGTAAAGAAACACGCGTGATTGAAAATGCCGAAGGTGATCGCACCACCCCCTCTATTGTTGCCTTTACCGAAGACAATGAAGTCCTGGTGGGCCAGTCCGCCAAACGCCAGGCCGTGACCAATCCGGCAAACACCCTGTTCGCCGTCAAGCGCCTTATTGGTCGTAAGTTTGAAGACGCCGAGGTACAGAAAGATATCTCCATGGTGCCTTACAAGATCATCAAGGCCGACAACGGTGATGCCTGGGTCGAGGCGCATGGCAACAAGATGGCGCCGCCTGAAGTCTCAGCCCGCGTGCTCATGAAAATGAAAAAGACCGCCGAAGATTTCCTCGGCGAGCCAGTCACCGAGGCGGTGATCACGGTGCCGGCCTACTTCAACGACTCACAGCGTCAGGCCACCAAGGACGCCGGCAAGATCGCCGGTCTGGATGTGAAGCGCATTATCAACGAACCTACCGCGGCCGCACTGGCCTATGGCATGGACAAGAAGCGTGGCGATGCCAAGGTTGCCGTCTATGACCTCGGTGGTGGTACCTTCGATGTCTCGATTATCGAACTGGCCGACATCGACGGTGAGCAGCAGATCGAAGTGCTGTCTACCAACGGTGACACCTTCCTCGGTGGTGAAGACTTTGACATGCGCCTGATCGATTACCTCTCTGACGAGTTCAAGAAAGACAGTGGTATCGACCTGCACAATGACCCGTTGGCCCTGCAGCGTCTGAAGGAAGCCGCTGAGAAGGCCAAGATCGAACTGTCTTCAGCCAGCCAGACCGACGTCAACCTGCCATACGTTACCGCAGATGCGAGTGGTCCGAAGCACCTGAACATCAAGATCACCCGTGCCAAGCTGGAGTCACTGGTCGATGAACTGATTCAACGTACTATCGCACCCTGCAAGCAGGCCCTGAAGGATGCCGGCCTGTCAGCCTCAGAAGTGGATGATGTCATCCTCGTCGGTGGCCAGACCCGTATGCCGAAGGTCCAGGAAGCCGTGCAGGCCTTCTTTGGTAAGGAACCCCGTCATGACGTGAATCCGGATGAGGCTGTGGCCATGGGTGCCGCGATTCAGGGCGGTGTGCTCGGTGGTAGTGTGACCGACGTGCTGTTGCTGGATGTCACACCGCTGTCACTCGGTATCGAAACCATGGGTGGCGTGATGACCAAGCTCATCGAGAAGAACACCACCATCCCGACCAAGGCTGGTCAGACCTTCTCGACGGCCGACGACAACCAGACCGCGGTGACCGTACACGTGTTGCAGGGTGAACGTGAACAGGCCGCGGCGAACAAGTCACTGGGTCGCTTCGACCTGGCCGACATTCCACCGGCCCCGCGCGGTACCCCGCAGATTGAAGTGAACTTCGACATCGATGCCAACGGTATCCTTAACGTCTCGGCAAAAGATAAGGCCACCGGTAAGGAACAGTCGATTGTCATCAAGGCCTCGAGTGGTTTGTCTGAGGAAGAGATCGAACGTATGGTCACGGATGCTGAGGCACACGCCGACGAAGACAAGAAATTCCATGAACTGGTGACTGTGCGTAACACGGCCGACCAGATGATTCACGCGGTCAAGAAGTCGATGGCCGACCTGGGTGACGATAAACTTGAAGACGGCGAGAAGGAAACCATCGAAGCCGCCATCAAGGACCTTGAAGAAGCCATGAAGGGTGACGACAAGGATGCGATTGAGGCCAAGACCGCGGCCCTGACCGAGGTCTCGGGAAAGATGGCTGAACGCCTGTATGCCGAACAAGGTGGTACTGACGCCGAAGGCAAAGCCGATACCGGTGCCCAGGCCAGTGGTGATGATGATGTGGTCGACGCCGAGTTCGAAGAAGTCGACGACGACAAGAAAAAATAAGACCCCTGCAGGTACGGGTGTCGTGAAAAGCTCCAGGGGCCGGTTATTTAATGATGACCTGGTCTCTGGGGCTTTCGCATGTATATTGAAAACCTAATCTTTACGGCTGATTTATATGGCAAAGCGTGATTTTTACGAAGTTCTTGGTGTGGCAAAGAATGTCAGTGAGGCGGAGCTGAAGAAGGCTTACCGTCGTCTGGCCATGAAGCATCACCCGGATCGCAACCCGGATAACAAGGAATCAGAGGAAAAGTTCAAAGAGGCCAAAGAGGCCTTCGAAACCCTCAACGACCCGCAAAAGCGTGCCGCCTATGACCAGTTTGGTCATGCCGGGGTCGATCCGTCCATGGGTGGCGGGGGGGGCGGCTACGGTGGTGGGGCCAGCTTCAGCGACATCTTCAGCGACATCTTCGGTGGGGGTTTTGGCGGTGGAGGCGGTGGCAGTGGCCCGCAGACTTACCGCGGTGCCGACCTGCGTTACAACCTGACCTTAAGCCTGGAAGATGCCGTAAAGGGCACGACGGTAAAGATCCGTGTGCCAACCCTGGTCAAGTGTGAGCCATGTGGTGGCAGCGGCGCCAAACCGGGCACGAGCCCGGAAACCTGTAGCACCTGTGCCGGGCATGGCCAGGTACGCATGCAGCAGGGCTTTTTCTCCGTGCAACAGACCTGCCCGGACTGTCGCGGTAGCGGCCAGCAGATCAAGCACCCGTGCTCAAGCTGCCATGGCCAGGGCCGGGTGCAGGAAAACAAGACCCTGTCGGTGAAGGTGCCGGCCGGTGTGGATAACGGTGATCGTATTCGTCTCTCAGGCGAAGGTGAGGCCGGCGAGAACGGTGGCCCACCGGGTGACCTGTATGTGCAGATGGTGGTTAAGCCACACGATATCTTTGAGCGCCATGACAATAACCTGCTCTGTGAGGTGCCGATCGATATGGTCACCGCCACCCTCGGCGGTGAGCTCGATGTGCCGACCTTGAGCGGTCGTGTAAAATTAAAGATCCCGCCCGGTTCACAGAGTGGCAAGGTATTCCGTCTGAAGGGCAAGGGCGTGAAGCCGGTACGCGGTGGTGCCGTGGGTGACTTGCTCTGTGCTATTGCCGTGGAAATTCCCGTGAAGCTGAATGGCAAGCAGGAAGAACTGTTGCGTGAGTTCGGCGATAGCCTGAAGGGTAACGGCAAGCACAGCCCAAAGACCGCCTCCTGGCTCGGCGGTGTGAAGAAATTTTTTGATGACATGAAATTTTGATGTTGCACTGATTCGTATCGAGTAAGAAACGCAAAGGGTCGCTCTCGTGCGTCCTTGCACTTTGCGACACTTGTTCATCCTGAACATCGCGCAGAGACGCAGAGAACGCAAAGGAAATGAAAATATAACCCCGCTAAATTGGGTTATAGATAGGTGCTCCAGGTTGTTGGTTTATTTAATGACTTCTCCGAAGTATTTTATTTAATATTTTCTCTGCGTACTTTGCGTCTCTGCGACCTCTGCGTTCCCTTCCAGAGAATCAGGTACTGGCTGATTGACCTGTAGCCTGATAGTATTCTGAGAAAATTCAACTAGCTGTGGGTTTTCATATCATGACAAGAATCGCAATCACCGGTGCTGCCGGTCGCATGGGCCGTGCCCTGATTGAGGCCGGGCACACTGCCGAGGGCGTCGAGCTGGCCACCGCCATCGAGCGCAGCGGTAGCTCGGTGATCGGTGCCGATGCCGGTGAGCTGGCGGGTATCGGTACCCTGGGGGTCCGCGTCGGCGACGACCTCGCGGCTGCCATCGGCGATTTCGATGTCTTTATCGATTTTACCCGCCCCGAGGTGACCCTCGAAAATATCAAGGTCTGCCGCGCTGCAGGCAAGCGCATGGTGATCGGTACCACCGGTTTTGATGCGGCCGGTAAAGCCGCGATTCGTGATGCTGCCGAGGATATCGCTATCGTCTTTGCGCCAAATATGAGCGTCGGCGTCAACCTGTGTTTTAAATTACTTGACCTGGCCGCACGGGTAATGGGCGACGAGGTCGATATCGAGGTCATCGAGGCCCATCACCGCCACAAGATCGATGCCCCGTCCGGGACCGCGTTGCGCATGGGCGAGGTGGTCGCCGAGGCACTGGGCCGCGACCTGAAAACATGTGCCGTCTACGGCCGTGAGGGCCAGACCGGTGAGCGTGAGCGCAAGACCATCGGTTTTGAGACCATCCGCGCCGGCGATATCGTCGGCGATCATACGGTCTTGTTCGCCGATATCGGCGAGCGTGTCGAGATCACGCACAAGGCCTCCAGCCGCATGACCTTTGCCAATGGCGCCGTGCGTGCGGCGAAATGGCTCATGGACAAGGACAGCGGTCTGTTTGATATGCAGGATGTGCTCGGTTTGCGGTGAAAAAATGCCCCCTGCGTCTTTCGTCAAAGCGGCGTTTGCGCTAGAATACGAACCCGGTCGGACAGTCTGTTTGACCACGTTTGACCAGTCATTTTTTCAGGCGGGAGGCTTCTCACAGAGTCCTCCCGCTTCGTATATCTGAGGACGGAGGTTCTGTGCGCCAGCCCGCTTTATTGGCACTTGAAGACGGCAGCCTGTTTTATGGCGAGTCGATTGGTATAGATGGGCAGACCACGGGCGAGGTGGTATTTAACACCTCGATGACGGGCTACCAGGAAATCCTCACCGACCCGTCTTATGCCCGTCAGATCGTCACCCTGACAGCTTCCCACGTCGGTAACACCGGCACCAATAACGAAGACATTGAATCCGCCACCGTGCATGCCGCCGGCCTGGTGATCCGCGACCTGCCGTTGCTGCACAGCAGCTGGCGCGCCGAGCAATCCCTGCAAGACTACCTCGTTGCGAATAAGGTCGTGGCGATTGCGGGTATCGACACACGCCGCCTGACCCGCATCCTGCGCGAGAAGGGTGCGCAGGGCGGTTGCATTGTCGCCGGTAACCCCTCTGACGAACAGGCCGCCATCGCCGCCGCCAAGGGCTTCCCCGGTTTGAAGGGCATGGACCTGGCCAAAGAGGTCACCACCGACAAGGCCTACAGCTGGCAGCAAAATGTCTGGGCACTCGAAAACGGTTACAGCGATGTCGATCCCGGGTCACAGGCCTTCCACGTCGTCGCCTTCGACTTTGGCGTCAAGTACAACATCCTGCGCATGTTGGTCGAGCGCGGCTGCCGCCTGACGGTGGTGCCGGCACAGACCCCGGCCGCCGAGGTCCTGGCCCTGAAGCCGGATGGCATTTTCCTTTCCAACGGCCCGGGTGACCCCGAGCCGTGTGATTACGCGATTACGGCTATCAGTGAGCTGCTCGAGACCGACATCCCCGTGTTTGGTATTTGCCTTGGCCACCAGTTACTGGCGCTGGCCTCCGGTGCCCGCAGCATGAAGATGAAGTTCGGTCATCACGGCGCCAACCACCCGGTGCAGGATGTCGACACCGGTGTGGTCATGATCACGAGCCAGAACCACGGCTTCGCCGTCGACGAAGACTCGCTGCCGGCTAACCTGCGCACCACGCACCGTTCCCTGTTTGACGGTTCGTTGCAGGGCATTCATCGTACCGACAAGCCGGCCTTCAGCTTCCAGGGCCACCCCGAGGCGAGCCCGGGTCCGCGCGATGTGGCGCCATTGTTTGATCACTTTATTGACTTGATAAAAGCCAGATAAATTTTTAAGAGTAGTTATGCCAAAGCGTACAGACATAAAAAGCGTTCTCATCATCGGTGCCGGGCCGATCGTTATCGGTCAGGCCTGTGAGTTTGATTATTCCGGTGCCCAGGCCTGTAAGGCGCTGCGCGAGGAAGGCTATCGCGTCATCCTGGTGAACTCGAACCCGGCGACCATCATGACCGACCCGGAAACCGCCGATGCGATTTATATCGAACCGATCCTCTGGCAGACGGTTGAACGCATTATTGAAAAAGAAAAACCCGATGTCCTGCTGCCGACCATGGGCGGCCAGACCGCATTGAACTGTGCGCTGGACCTGGTGCGCGAAGGCGTGCTGGAAAAACACGGCGTGGAAATGGTCGGCGCCTCGCGCGAGGCCATCGACAAGGCCGAAGACCGTGACAAGTTTCGTATCGCGATGCGCAAGATCGGCCTCGACATGCCGAACTCGGCCATCGCCCACAGCATGGAAGAGGCCCTGCAGGTACAGGTGCAGATAGGCTTCCCGACCATTATTCGTCCGTCCTTTACCATGGGTGGCAGTGGCGGGGGTATCGCCTATAACAAGGAAGAGTTTGTCGAGATCTGTGAACGTGGTCTGGACCTCTCACCAACCAACGAACTGTTGATCGAAGAATCCATTCTCGGCTGGAAAGAATACGAGATGGAAGTGGTGCGTGACCACAAGGACAACTGCATCATCATCTGTTCGATTGAAAACCTCGACCCGATGGGCGTGCACACCGGTGACTCGATCACGGTTGCCCCGGCACTGACCCTGACCGACAAGGAATACCAGATCATGCGCGACGCCTCGCTGGCCGTACTGCGCGAGATCGGCGTCGATACCGGTGGCTCGAACGTCCAGTTTGCGATCAATCCGGAAAATGGTCGCATGATCATTATCGAGATGAACCCGCGTGTATCGCGTTCCTCGGCACTGGCCTCAAAGGCCACTGGCTTCCCGATCGCCAAGGTCGCCGCCAAGCTGGCCATCGGTTACACACTCGATGAGTTGCAGAACGAGATCACCGGTGGTGCCACCCCGGCCTCGTTCGAGCCGAGTATTGATTATGTTGTCACCAAGATCCCCAGATTTACCTTTGAAAAATTCCCGAAGGCCGATGACCGCCTGACCACACAGATGAAATCGGTGGGTGAGGTCATGGCCATTGGCCGGACCTTCCAGGAATCGCTGCAGAAGGCCCTGCGCGGTCTCGAGATCGGCACCGATGGTCTGAACGAAATGGTCGACCTCGATGGTGATGACGATGATGGTCGTATCATCAAGCGCATCGAGGCGGAGATGGCGACACCACGCGCCGATCGTCTCTGGTATGTCGGTGATGCCTTCCGTGCCGGTATGACCAGGGAAGAAATTTTTGATATCTGCAAGATCGACCCGTGGTTCCTTGCCCAGATCGAAGACCTCATCAAAACCGAACAGTCACTCAAGGGTGTTGATCATAAATCACTCGATCAACGCGCCATGCAGGCACTCAAGCGCAAGGGCTTTGCCGACAGCCGCTTGGCCAGTCTGATGGCCACCACGGAAAACGAACTGCGTGCGCATCGTCACAGCCTGAATGTGCGCCCGGTCTATAAGCGTGTCGATACCTGTGCCGCCGAGTTTGCGACCAGCACCGCCTACCTGTATTCCACTTATGAAGAAGAGTGCGAAGCGGAACCGAGCGGCAATGACAAGATCATGGTACTCGGTGGCGGTCCGAACCGTATCGGCCAGGGTATCGAGTTTGACTACTGTTGTGTGCATGCCGCCTTCGCCATGCGCGATGCCGGTTATGAAACCATCATGGTTAACTGTAACCCGGAAACCGTCTCCACCGATTATGACACCTCGGACCGCCTGTATTTTGAACCGCTGACACTCGAAGACGTGCTCGAGGTCATCCACAAGGAAAACCCGAAGGGTGTCATCGTCCAGTACGGTGGCCAGACCCCCCTGAAACTCGCCCGTCCACTCGAGGCCGCCGGTGCACCGATCGTCGGTACCAGCCCGGATGCCATCGACTGCGCCGAAGACCGCGAGCGTTTCCAGCAGATGATCGACAAGCTCGGCCTGCGCCAGCCACCCAACCGTACCGCGCGTGAGCCGGAACAGGCCGTAAAACTGGCTGAAGAGATCGGTTACCCTTTGGTGGTGCGTCCCTCCTACGTGCTCGGTGGGCGGGCGATGGAGATCGTCTATAACGAAGACGAACTGCGCCGTTACATGAAAGAGGCCGTGCAGGTCTCGAACGAGTCGCCGGTACTGCTGGACCGTTTCCTCGACGACGCCGTCGAGCTGGATGTCGATGCCATCTGTGACGGCAAGGACGTCGTCATTGGCGGCATCATGCAGCACATTGAACAAGCCGGTGTGCACTCGGGTGACTCGGCCTGTTCGCTGCCACCATACAACCTCTCGGAAGTCATCACTGAACAGGTGCGCAAGCAGATCAAGGACATGGCGCTGGAACTCGGCGTGGTCGGCCTGATGAACACCCAGTTTGCCATCCAGGGTGATGATGTCTACATCCTCGAGGTGAACCCGCGCGCCTCACGTACCGTGCCGTTTGTCTCCAAGGCCACCGGCCGTTCCCTGGCCAAGATCGCCGCCCGTTGCATGGTTGGTGAGAGTCTGGCGGAGCAGGGCGTGGTCGGCGAAATCATACCGCCGTATTATTCGGTAAAAGAGGCCGTGTTCCCGTTTGTGAAATTCCCGGGGGTCGACCCTATCCTCGGCCCGGAGATGAAATCCACCGGTGAGGTCATGGGCGTTGGCCGCAGCTTTGGTGAGGCCTTTGCCAAGGCCTCCCTCGGTGCCGGTGTGACCCTGCCGCGCAAGGGCATGGCCTTTATCAGTGTCCGTGATGCCGACAAACAGGCCGTGGTCGCGGTTGCCAGGGAACTGGCCGATCTCGGCTTTACATTGAGCGGGACAGGTCGTACCGTTGAAGTCATTAAGGCCGCCGGCCTGGAATGTAAACGTGTTAACAAGGTCAGCCAGGGGCGCCCGCATATCGTTGATATGATCAAAAATGATCAAATCGCGATCATTGTGAACACCACCGAAGGCCGTCAGGCGATTGCTGATTCCTCTACGATTCGTCGTGAGGCGCTGATGCACAAGGTCACGTATTCCACCACGATTGCCGGTGCCGATGCGCTCTGCCAGGCAATGAAGTACGAATGCGAAGGTGAAGTAAACCGTCTGCAGACATTACATGAGGAGCTGAAGGCATGAGTAACAAGGTTCCGTTAACCATTGTCGGTGCAAAGAAACTGCAAGATGAATTACACCAACTGAAAACCGTTGAGCGCCCGCGCATTATCCAGGCGATCGCCACAGCCCGTGAGCATGGCGACCTGAAAGAAAATGCCGAGTACCATGCCGCGCGCGAGCAACAGAGTTTTGCCGAAGGCCGCATTGCTGATATCGAAGGCAAGCTCTCCAATGCCGAGATCATTGATGTCACCAAGCTCAACCCCGGTGGCAAGATCATCTTCGGCACCACCGTCGTACTGAGCAATGTCGAAACCGGTGATGAAGTCACCTACCGCATCGTCGGTGAAGACGAGGCCGACATCAAGCAAGGCCTGATCTCGGTTGGCTCTCCGATTGCACGCGCCCTGATTGGCAAAGAAGTCGACGATGTCGCCATCGTGCAAACCCCGGGTGGCGTGGTCGAATACGAAATCCTCGAAGTAAAATACATCTAACTTCTAAATTCCCCCTCCCCTGGAGGGATAACCAGCGCCTTGGCTGTCGTTGTTTGACAGCTTAGGCGAATGGTTAATTGTTCCATCAGGGGGCGAGGGGGAGGGGGATCTATTTCTGGGTAAAGCCTGATCCCCTACCCTGATCCTCCCCCTGGAAGGGGAGGGCATAACTAGCTAAGAGCGTTATCAGTAAAGTTATTCCAGCACAGGCCCGGAACCCATGTACTTAGCCCCTGTTTCGATATATAAATAAGAATAACGTTTAATCAAGTGAATCCAGTTAATCCTGTCTAAAATTAAGTATGAAATTTTTCCCCTACAGTGAACGCGCCCTTTTAACCCTCTGGGTCGGTGGCATGTGGGCCATCGGCTACATCGTCGCCCCAATCCTCTTCAACGTCCTCGACGACCGCCAACTGGCCGGTATGCTCGCCGGTCACACCTTCACCGCCATAAGTTACATCGGCCTCGCCTGTGGTGGCCTGTTATTGATCGGCGGTGCCTACAGCCACGGCTGGAAACACTGGCGTCACGCGGTGTTGCTACTCATGCTCATCATCGTCTGTGTCGGCCAGTTTGTCCTGCAACCGATGATGGCAGAACTAAAAGCCACAGGGATCGCAGAGGGCAGTGTCGCCGTGGCCACGTTTGGCAAACTGCACGGTGTCGCATCGATCCTATTTTTAGTTAACAGCCTTGCCGGGCTGGTCTTGATTGTTTCATCCGCTAAGGAATAGCCTACAGATTTTTCCGTTCTGTAATAATAAGGATACTTTGTTGATCGAGAACTTTAATCGAGTCTGATCAGATAGGTCTAGACTCAATTTACTGCTGCTATAGGTTTTCTCCACAAATTTTTATTATAAATTGCTTAGGAGTCTGTTGCCTGGTTTATCTTTCAAACAATTAATTTTCCAGAGCCGCTTCCTTGTAATGCTCGTGATGCTAGCGCGCTGGAACCAGACACCGACCTCTTTTACCCGGTATCCCATTTACTTAACTTACTCCACAGGTGCTCTATGTGAACTTTTGGACGTATGTTTTGCAGTTCATCAGCGGTTTATTCACAGTCGTCCCTACATAGCCGTCTTACATGATGACGACCTTTTATCTAAGATGGAGAAATACTCATGAACAGGGACCATTATAGACGCTTGTTAGCTATCATACCGGCTTTGTGCCTCTTCTATTCCGTTTTGGCACATTCAGATGCAGAAGCAATATACGATGTTCGACTATTTTTCGGTAGGGATATTGCTCTCGATAAAAAATGTGGTGCGCTTTATGTTACAGACACCCTGTGGTCCAACTTTGTTGCGCAGCAAGTGTCGACGAAATTTGATGGGTTCACGGTCTTAGATTCCATCGGCTATTGGAAAGGGGCAAAAGAAGACACTAAAATAATTATTTTTACTTTTAAGTCTGGCGATGACGCGAATGATAATTTGACTAAAACCACCACAATAGCGGGATCCTACGCGAAAACATTCTGTCAAGATGCAGTCATGCAGGTATATGAAAAAAATGACGGCAAGCCATATCGCGATTTCATTCCCCCTACCCCTGACATCGTGGACGATTAGTGGCTTTTGAAAAAACCCAAGGCAGAGAGCAATATCTCTGACTGGAGTTTTGTTATTTGAGATTTCTCAGGCGTCTGTTGCCCGGCTTGTCTGCCCGGTGTTCAAACAACCAGTTCTCCAGCGCCACGGCCTTTTCCTGCTCGTGTTGTTGGCGTGCCGAGGCCTGTGTTTCTGCACACAGCCCCAGGCTGATAGCCCTGGCACGTGATTCGGCCTCGGCCGAGCCGGCAATCAGCCCCTCGCTGGATAGTCTGGCGACCATATTCTCCGCCAGTTCTTCACAACGCAGGTCGATCGCTTGCGCATGGCCTGGCAGGCCGAGCATGAGGGGAAACAGGCAAATAACGGTTCTGGCTAGCATAAATTATCCAAGGTCAAAGATTATAGGGATAGACTCGATTGATCGAAACATTCACTAATCGTTTTTATTTTTTATAACTCTTAATCACATCAAAATAATTACTGTGTTCAAAGGCCGCCGGGTCGATGGCGCAGGCCTGGCTGACGCTGCCTTGCATCTGCGTGACGGATTCGTATTCACGTTCCTCCAGCCATAGTCGAAGTTGCTGCAATAGCTCGGCATAATAGGCCGGGCCTTTTTCCAGCAAGACACTGCACAGGTATACCACGTCGGCACCGGCCAGCAGGGCCTTGAGGATCGCATCAATATCATGGAAGCCACCGGTTGCGGCCAGTGACAGGTCAACACGGCCGCGAAGCAGGGCGATCCAGCGAATGCGCAGCAATGACTCCATCGGGTTGGATAGGCTTATACGTGGTTTTATGGTTAGGGTATCCAGGTCAATATCCGGCTGATAGAAACGGTTGAACAAGACTACGCCGGCCGCACCGGTCTGTTGCAGTTTGCTCACTATGTTGGCCACGGAGGAAAACTGCGAGGACAGCTTCATGGTCACCGGGATACTGACCTGTCCGCGCAAATCAGTCAGCAGCTGCAGGTATCTGTTTTCTACCTCTTCGCCGCTTTGGTGCGGGTCGGCGGCCACATAATAGACATTCAGTTCCAACGCATCGGCGCCGGCCTGTTGCATGTCCTTGCCGAAATCAATCCAGCCGCTGGTGGAGATGCCGTTCAGGCTCGCGATTACCGGTATGTCCAGGGTGGTTTTTAGCCTCTGGATATGTTCCAGGTAGTTCTCCAGGTCGCCGGCATACTCGTCCGGCACCGGCCGGTAGGAATCCGCCTCGTAATGGCCCAGGGCCTGTGAGTAGACATACTGTTCAAGTTGCTTTTGCTGATGGTGGACCACCTCTTCAAACAGGGAGGGCAGTACCAGGGCGCTGGCACCGGCGTCTTGCAGTCGCCGGGCATCATCAAAGTTGCCGGTCAGCGGCGAGGAGGCGGGCACCAGTGGGTTATCCAGCTTGAGCCCCAGATAGTCTGTCGTTAAATCGATCATGCTGACGGCTCCTCATTTTTTGCATCCGCCTGGGCCTTTACTACCGCCGCCAGTTTACGGTGAGGGGGTTGAACCGGTTCGCCATCATCCCAGGGCAGGCCGGCCAGTTGTTCGTAAAAGTGATAGCGATGCAGGACATCCTGTTGTGATTGCTCAAGCAGCCTTTCGGCCACCTCGGGATGGGTGCGCCAGAGCATATTAAAACGCACCTCGGATTCGACAAAGTCCCGGTAGGGGATAGAGGGGGCCTTACTATCCAGGTGCAGGGGGTTTTTGCCCTGCTGGGCCTGCAGCGGGTTGTAGCGAAATAATGGCCAGTGACCACTGTCGACGGCCAGTTGTTGCTGCATATGATTATTTTTTAAATCGATGCCGTGTGCAATACAGGGTGAATAGGCGATGATCAGCGACGGCCCGGGATAGGCCTCGGCTTCATTAAAGGCATGAATCGTTTGTATGTCCTTGGCGCCATAGGCGACATGCGCGACATAAACATTTTCATAATCCATCGCCAGCAGGGCCAGGTCTTTTTTCGGTGTGGGTTTACCCCCGGCAGAGAACTTTGCCACCGCGCCACGCGGGGTCGCCTTGGAGGTTTGCCCGCCGGTATTCGAATACACCTCGGTATCCAGTACCAGGATGTTCACATCACGACCGGATGCCATCACATGGTCGAGTCCACCATAGCCAATATCATAGGCCCAGCCATCACCGCCGATGATCCAGACACTCTTGCGGCACAGGTTTTCGGCAACACTCTCCAGTTCCCGTGCCAGGGGGTTGTCAATGGTCTTTAATTGTTCACGCAGTTTCTCAATGCGATCACGCTGTTGCTGTATGCCTGCTTCATTCGATTCATCGGCGTTTAATATTTCTGTTACGCGTTCAGGACTAACCTCCCCACTTAGTCGTTCTAATAATTCCCGTGCATAACGTTGCTGTCTGTCGACGGCCAGGCGCATGCCGAGACCAAACTCGGCATTGTCTTCAAACAGGGAGTTCGACCACGCCGGTCCTCGGCCCTGTGCATTTTTTGCCCAGGGTGTTGTCGGGAGGTTACCGCCATAGATAGAGGAACAGCCGGTGGCATTGGCCACCAGCATGCGGTCGCCAAACAACTGGCTGGCCAGTTTGATGTAGGGGGTTTCGCCACAGCCCTCGCAGGCACCGGAAAATTCAAACAAGGGCTGGAGCAGCATGGCACCCTTGATGGTGCCGGTTTTGACGACGGCACGATCATACTCAGGCAGGGAGAGGAAAAATTCCCAGTTATGCCTCTCCTGCTCGCGCAAGGTCTTTGTATAAGGCACCATATTCAAGGCCTTGTGACTGACGTTGCTCTTGTCATGGATGGGGCAAATGTCGGCACATAGCCCACAGCCCGTGCAATCCTCGGGTGCCACCTGATAAATCATGTGCAGGTTTTGTGGATAGTCCTTGCCCTTGATGGGCATGGACTTAAAACTTTCCGGTGCCGTTGAGACCAATGCCTCATCAAAGACCTTGCTGCGGATGACGCCGTGCGGGCAGACCAGCGGGCATTTGCCGCACTGGGTACAGAGTGCCGGATCGAGTTCCGGGATCTCCAGTGCCAGGTTGCGTTTTTCATAGGCGGCGGTACCGGTTGGGTAACTGCCGTCGGCCGGGAACAGGCTCACTGGGATCTGATCGCCGCGACCGGCGATAATCTCGCCCGTGACCTGTCGGACAAATGCCGGTGCGGCCTCAGGGATAGTATCGATAATTTCCCGTTCACTATCCGCTGCGTCGGGAATGGTGACTTCGTGCAGATTCTTGAGTGTTTCATCAATGGCGCGGAAGTTAAAATCGACCAGCCGTTTGCCCTTTTTGCCATAGGTCTTTTCAACGGCCTGCTTGATCGACTGGATGGCCTCGTCTTTGGGCAGTATCCCGGAGATGGAGAAGAAGCAGGTTTGCATAATCGTATTGATACGTTTGTCCATCCCCGTGAGGTCGGCCACCTTGTAGGCGTCTATACAATATAGGCGGATATGTTTATCGATAATCTGCTGCTGCATACCCTTAGGCAGGGTCTGCCAGACGGCCTCTGAGGGTGCCGGGGTATTCAGCAAAAATATCGCCTTGTCGGCGGCCTTATCCAGCATTGGATAACGCTCAAGAAATACCGGCTGATGACAGGCAACAAAATTGGCATCACCATCGTCTATTAAATAACTTGAGTGGATGGGGACATCACCAAAGCGTAAATGTGAAACGGTGACCGCGCCCGATTTTTTGGAGTCATAGACAAAATAGCCCTGCACATATTTATCGGTACTCTCGCCGATGATCTTGATACTGTTCTTGTTCGCACTCACCGTGCCATCGCTACCCAGGCCATAGAACATGGCCTGATAGGTGTTCTTGTGCGCGTCAGTGCGAAAGTCTGCTTGCCAGTCCAGGCTGCTGTGCGTGACATCGTCATGGATACCGATGGTGAAAAGGTTTTTGGGTTTTTCCTGGGCCAGTTCATCGAAGATGGCCTTGACCATCGCCGGGGTAAATTCCTTGGAGGACAGGCCATAACGCCCGCCGACGACCTGCGGCATGCTCTTGAATGGACTCTCACCGCTACCGTGAGATTGTGCCAGCGCGACCAGCACATCTTTATAGAGGGGCTCGCCATCGGCGCCGGGTTCTTTGGTGCGATCCAGCACGGCGATCTTTTTCACACTCGCCGGCAACGCAGAGATGAGTGCGTCGGCATCGAAGGGCCTGAACAGGCGTACCTTGACCAGGCCAAGCTTTTCACCCTGCGTGCATAAATAGTCTACGGTCTCTTGCACGGTCTCTGCGCCAGAGCCCATGATGATCAGCACCCGCTCTGCATCCTCTGCACCGAAATAATCAAACAGCCTGTAGTGCCGACCGGTTAATTGTGCAAACTGATCCATGACCTGCTGGACTTTAGCGGGCATCTCCTGATAGTAAGGATTGACGGATTCGCGCGCCTGGAAAAAGACATCGGGGTTCTGTGAACTGCCCCGTAGCACAGGATGCTCGGGCGACAGGGCACGTCTGCGATGTTCAACAATGTGCTCATGACCAAGCAGTTGTCTGACAACCTCCGTATCAATGGATTCGATTTTTGCGACCTCGTGCGAGGTCCTGAAGCCATCAAAGAAATGCACAATGGGGATACGCGACGCCAGTGTAGAGGCCTGCGCAATCAGGGCGAAGTCCATGACCTCTTGCGGTGAATTGGCGGCGAGAAAGGCAAAGCCGGTTGTGCGTGCGGCCATGACGTCACTATGGTCGCCAAAGATCGATAAGGCCTGTGCGGCGACGGAACGTGCCGCGACATGGAAAACGGTGGGGGTGAGTTCACCCGCGATCTTGAACATGTTCGGGATCATCAACAGCAATCCCTGTGAGGCCGTAAAGGTGGTTGTCAGTGCGCCCGCCTGCAGGGCGCCGTGGATGGCACCGGCTGCCCCGGCCTCACTCTGCATCTCAATAATATCCGGGACTGTGCCCCATAAATTGGGCTGTTGACGCGATGACCACTCATCGGCCCACTCACCCATGGGTGAGGCCGGGGTGATCGGGTAGATGGCAATGACTTCATTGGTGAGATGCGCAATGCTGGCCGCGGCCTGATTGCCATCAATTGTCACGAATTGAGATTTCGACATAACCACCTTCGTTCTGATACGTGATGGATGAAACCTGTATTTGAATGATCACATTAATTCATCACAACACGATTAACAACACGTAATTATATAGAGAATGTTACAGCGGCTTGCCGGGGGAATGAAGTGCGGCGGGGTGTTCGAAAAGAGTGTTACCTGACTGAGCGAATTGGGCATTCATCATTCATCAATCATCAATCTTTATTATCTCTTCCCCACATCGACCTTTGGCCTTTCCGGGTTCTGGCGGAACAGGGTAGCAACATGACCAACGCGCTGAACCAGCGTAGCCTCGGTGCGTTGAATGATTTCCTCGATTATCTCATCACGCACCTCACGGTCACCGACATTGACGCGAACCTTCAGCAACTCATGGCGTGACAGGGCATGGTCGATCTCCTCGACGACACTATCGGTCAGGCCCTTGGTACCGAGGCTAACGATCACCTTCAGGGAGTGGGCGAGGCCACGCAGGTGGCGTATCTGTTGGCTGGAAAGTGACATACAATAAGCATCCGAGTGAGCGAAAAAACAGGGCGCAGAGTATAGCGCCTTAAACAGGACAGAGATATGGCGCGCAGTAAAAGCAGCAGCCGCTGGTTAAAAGAACATTTCGATGATGAATACGTGAAAATGGCCCAGAAGGAGGGCTACCGCTCGCGTGCCATCTACAAGCTATTGGAAATTCAGGAAAAAGACCATGTTATCAAGCAGGGTATGAGCATTGTCGACCTCGGCGCGGCCCCCGGTGGCTGGTCACAGCTGGCGGCCAACCTGGTCGGCAAAAAAGGGCGGGTGATTGCGCTGGATATCCTGCCGATGTCCTCGCTCAGCGGGGTGGAGATCATCGAAGGCGATTTTCGTGACGACGAGGTCATGGCGCGGCTGATGGATACCCTCAATAACGATAAGGTAGACCTTGTAATGTCGGATATGGCCCCCAATATGAGTGGTATGTCCGGCGTCGATCAGCCGCGTGCCATGTATTTGGCAGAATTAACCCTGGATTTGGCGAGTAAAGTTCTCCGCGAGGGGGGCGATATACTGGTCAAGGTGTTTCAGGGCGAAGGTTTTGATGACTATTTACGTAGCCTGCGCGCGGTTTTTACCAAGGTACAGTCTCGTAAACCGAAGGCCTCACGGCCCCGGTCACGCGAAGTCTACCTGCTGGGGCGCGGATTCAAGGGCGCGGCTTGATTTGACTTGCGTCAGTCTGCTGGGCAGGTAAACTGTTTTATATATGTTCGATACTGGGTTCATTACCGAACCGACACAATAGGTACAAGACATTGGGTGATATGGGTAAAACGCTCATTCTGTGGGTAGTCATCGGCACGATTCTCGTCGCCGTCTTCAGTAATTTCAAAGCGCCAAGCACGATCTCGAAAGAGGTCAGCTATTCGCAGTTCTATGCCGATGTGAAGGGCCAGCGTATACAGAGCGTGATCATGCAGGGCCGCAATATCCGTGGTGCTTACCAGGATGGCCGTGAGTTCACGACCTATAACCCGGAAACGGATAATCAGGTGCTGATTGGCGACCTGATGAAAAATGGTGTGATCGTCAATGGCAAAGAGATTGAGCGTCCCGGTTTCCTTACCGAGTTGTTCTTCAGCCTGTTGCCAATCCTGTTGTTGATTGGTGTCTGGATCTTCTTTATGCGTCAGATGCAGGGCGGCGGCGGCGGCCGTGGTGCCATGTCGTTTGGCAAGAGCAAGGCACGTATGCTCGGCGAAGATCAGATCAAGATAACCTTTAATGATGTCGCCGGTGTGGAAGAGGCCAAGGAAGAAGTTGCCGAACTGGTTGAATTCCTGCGTGACCCGTCCAAGTTCCAGAAACTGGGCGGCAAGATCCCGAGTGGCGTACTCATGGTCGGTAGCCCGGGTACGGGTAAGACACTGCTGGCCAAGGCCATTGCCGGTGAGGCCAAGGTGCCGTTCTTTACTATCTCCGGTTCCGACTTTGTTGAAATGTTTGTCGGTGTCGGTGCCTCGCGTGTGCGCGATATGTTCGAGCAGGCCAAGAAGCATGCCCCGTGCATTATCTTCATTGATGAAATCGATGCCGTCGGTCGTCACCGTGGTGCCGGTCTCGGTGGAGGTCATGATGAGCGCGAACAGACCCTGAATCAGTTGCTGGTTGAGATGGATGGCTTTGAAGGCAACGAGGGCGTGATCGTCATCGCCGCGACCAACCGTCCCGACGTACTTGACCCTGCATTATTACGTCCAGGTCGTTTCGACCGCCAGGTCGTCGTGCCACTGCCGGATGTACGTGGTCGTGACCAGATCCTCAAGGTGCACATGCGCAAGGTGCCCATGTCGGATGATGTCGATTCCCGCATTATCGCCCGTGGTACACCGGGTTTCTCCGGCGCCGATCTGGCCAATCTGGTGAATGAGGCCGCCCTGTTTGCCGCCCGCGCCAACAAACGCGTTGTCGATATGGACGACTTTGAGCGCGCCAAGGACAAGATCATGATGGGCGCCGAGCGTCGTTCCATGGTCATGAGCGATGACGAGAAAAAACTCACTGCCTACCATGAGGCCGGGCATGCCATTGTCGGTCGTCTGGTGCCGGAACATGACCCGGTACACAAGGTCACGATCATCCCGCGTGGCCGGGCACTGGGTGTCACCCTGTTCCTGCCGGAGGGTGATCGTTACAGTTACAGCAAGACACGTCTGGAAAGCCAGATCTCGACCTTGTTTGGTGGTCGTATCGCCGAAGAACTCATCTTTGGTCACGATGCCGTGACTACCGGTGCCTCTAACGATATTCAGCGTGCCACGGAAATTGCCCGTAACATGGTTACCAAGTGGGGCCTCTCAGAAAAGCTCGGGCCTTTGACCTACAGTGAAGAAGAGGGTGAGGTGTTCCTCGGCCATTCTGTTGCCAAGCATAAAGAAGTGTCAGACGAGACCTCGCACGCGATCGATGAAGAAATTCGCCAGTTCATTGATCGTAACTATGGGCGTGCAGAGACCCTGCTCAAGGATAATATAGAAAAGCTGCATCGCATGGCCGAAGCCTTGATTAAATATGAAACGATCGATATACACCAGATCGATGACATCATGGCGGGCAAGGTGCCGCAGCCACCGGAAGACTGGACCGATAAGGGTGATCGTGCATCGGGCAGTTCCTCTGGTGACAAGGGTGCGGAGAGCAAGTCAGGTGATGCGCCTATCGGTGGCCCTGCCGGCGAGCACTAATTCGCTGCTAAGGTGTAATAAAAAAACGCCCCGCAACTGCGGGGCGTTTTGTATCCGCAACATAAAAATGTATAAAATCATCTCATGATTAAACAACTTGATTGCAATGGTCGCATATTGAATCTGCGAACACCGCAGGTGATGGGGATCCTTAACGTTACGCCGGATTCTTTTTCCGATGGCGGCCAATACCATTTTCTCGATGCGGCGATCAGACATGCCTTGCAGATGCAGACAGAGGGAGCAGCGATCATTGATATCGGCGGTGAATCAACGCGCCCTGGTGCAGTGCCAGTTTCCCTTAATGAAGAGTTAGACCGCGTCATCCCCGTGATTGAAAAACTCAAACAGGCGGTGCATGTGCCGTTGTCGATAGACACGATCAAGCCGGAGGTTATGCGCGAGGCGGTTGCCGCCGGTGCCGGGTTGATCAATGACGTTAATGCCCTGCAGGCAGAAGGTGCACTGGTAACGGCGGCCAGCCTCGGTGTGCCGGTGTGCCTGATGCATAGACAGGGTACAGCACAGACGATGCAAACAGAGCCTGTGTATGAAGACGTCACCGAGGATGTCCTCGGTTTTTTGCGCGGGCGCGTGGCAGCCTGCGAACACGCCGGTATTGCACGCGAACAAGTCATCCTCGACCCGGGGTTTGGTTTTGGCAAGACCCTGGCGCACAATATGCAGCTCATGCGCGAGCTGTCGGCCTTTTTGGATGAAGACCTGCCGGTACTGGTGGGGGTGTCACGCAAATCCATGCTCGGCGCCATCCTTGATGCCGAACCGGGGCAACGGCTGGCAGGCACGATCACCCTGCAGGCCCTGGCCCTCATGCAAGGGGCGCATATCCTGCGTAGCCACGATGTGAAGGCCGCAGTGGACTGTGTGAAAACCGTCATGGCCGTGAAGACGGGTATGTGACGGATTCGGCAGAGTATTTCTCATGTTTTTGGCTAGAATTGCCGCTATACTATTAAGATAACTAATCAGGATATATAGAGTGCAGCGACGTTATTTCGGTACAGACGGTATACGTGGGCGGGTCGGGATGGAACCGATAACCCCGGCCTTTGTCATGCGCCTCGGCTGGGCCGCCGGTCGTGTCCTCGGTAACGGCGGTAATGGCACCGTCCTCATTGGTAAGGATACGCGTATCTCCGGTTACATGTTCGAGTCGGCACTCGAGGCGGGTCTGTCGGCTGCCGGCATCAATATCCGCTTGCTCGGGCCGATGCCGACGCCGGCCATTGCCTACCTGACGCGCACCTTCCACGCCAATGCCGGTATTGTCATCAGTGCCTCGCACAATCCCTTCTATGATAATGGCATCAAGTTTTTTTCAGCCGATGGAACCAAGCTTCCCGATGAAGTTGAGTTGGCTATCGAAGCCGAGCTGGATAAACCGATGACTACGGTGGACTCGGCAAAATTAGGCAAGGCCTCGCGTGTGGCGGATGCGGCGGGGCGTTATATCGAATTTTGTAAAAGCACCATCCCAATGAATATGAACTTCAAAGGCATGCGTCTGGTGGTCGACTGTGCACATGGTGCAACCTACCATGTGGCACCGCGTGTCTTCGAAGAGCTGGGGGCTGAGGTGATCACCCTCGGTGCTGAACCGGATGGCCTCAACATTAACGCCGGCGTGGGTTCAACCCAGCCACAGGCCCTGCAGGCCAGCGTACTGGAAAACAAGGCGGACCTGGGTATTGCCCTGGATGGTGATGGTGATCGCTTGATTATGGTTGATGCAAACGGTGAACTGGTTGATGGTGATCAGATCCTTTACATCATCGCGATCTCAAGGCTGCATGATGAGACCCTGAACACTACCGTGGTCGGTACCGTAATGAGCAACCTCGGTCTTGAACATGCCCTGAATGAGAGGGGCATTGAATTCAAACGTGCCGCAGTCGGTGACCGCTATGTCATGGACATGCTGCGAGAGGGTGGCTGGACCATCGGCGGTGAAGGTTCCGGTCATATCATTTGCCTGGATCGAACCACCACCGGTGACGGCACCGTTGCCGCCTTGCAGGTGCTTGCCGCGATGCAAAAGTCTGGCAAGACACTTGAGCAACTGGTCGGCAGTATGTACAAATACCCGCAGGTATTGCTGAACATCCCCGTTAATTCGGACTTTAACCTCGGTAAGGCCAGTAATGTAAAGGCCGCCATGCTGGCAGCCGAGGCCGAACTGGCCGACCGCGGCCGGATCTTGCTGCGCGCCTCCGGTACCGAACCGCTGTTGCGGGTCATGGTTGAGGGCCAGGATGCCGGACTGGTGCAGCGCATCGCCGACGAGCTGGCCACTGTCGTACGTGAGGCAGCCACTGAATCGGCTCGCCTTACCTCGAACGCCTAGGCTATATCCTTCATTTCCCGTAAATTTTTTGCCTCCAGCGGCTGCACCGATTGATTTTCAGGGGCTGCACCGGTATCCTTGCCGCGCTTTCGAATAAACCCTGAGGAAAAAGGCATGGCAAGACAGATTCTGGTAGCCGGAAACTGGAAAATGAACGGTTCCCGAGACAGTGTTAAGGCATTGGTAGAAGGTATCAAGGCCGGTCTCGGCAAGGTCTCCAAGTCTGCCGTCACGATTTGTCCGTCCTATGTCTTTCTCGCCGATGTGCAGCCGATGATTGCGGGCACGGCGATTGGCCTGGGTGCCCAGAACCTTTCCACCGAGGCCGCAGGTGCCTTCACCGGTGAAATCTCCTCTGCCATGCTCAAGGACTTTGCCTGCCAGTCGGTCATTGTCGGTCACTCCGAGCGCCGCAGCCTGTACGGCGAAGACGATGCGCTGGTCGCCAAAAAGTATGCCGTGGCCCGTGCCGCCGGTCTGACCCCGATTTTGTGTGTCGGTGAGACCCTGGAAGAACGCGAAAAGGGCATTACCGAAGAAGTCGTCGCCCGCCAGCTGGATGCCGTGATTGCACTGGAGGGTGTCGCAGCCCTGGCCGAGGGCGTGATCGCCTATGAGCCGGTCTGGGCGATTGGCACCGGTATGACCGCCAGCCCGGAACAGGCCCAGGACGTGCATGCCTTTATACGTGGTCGCATCGCCGAACGGGACGCCGGCATTGCCGACAAGGTACAGATCCTCTATGGCGGTAGCGTCAAGGGCTCGAATGCTGCAGAATTATTCTCCAAGCCCGACATTGATGGTGGGCTGATTGGTGGTGCATCGCTGGATGCTGAGGATTTCCTCAAGATCTGCTGTGCTGCGTCCTAAAGGCTGAGGGATTATGTTCACAGTTATACTTGTAATTCATGTGTTTATCGCCATCGGCCTGGTTGGCCTGGTATTGATCCAGCACGGCAAGGGTGCCGATGCCGGTGCCGCCTTTGGCAGCGGCTCGTCGGCCACGGTCTTTGGTAGCCAGGGTTCGGCGTCGTTTTTGACCCGCCTGACGGCGGTCCTGGCCACAGGTTTTTTCATTTCCAGCATGAGTCTGGCCTATTTCACCCGCGAGGCCGTCAGGGAAGGGCAGGAAGCGAATATCAGTATTCCGGCAGAAAAAACCGCCGCACCGGTTGTGCCAGATATTACCGAGATTCCGGCGATACCGCTGGATACGGATATCCCTGCTGTACCGGGGGCCAAGCTTGATAAGGCCGGCAGCCCGGACCCAACCCAAATCCCGGAGTAAAAACATTTCATTTCAGGTCCGCTATGTTCTGCAACATGGCGTACAATAGACCGCCTTTTTGCCGATGTGGTGGAATTGGTAGACACGCCATCTTGAGGGGGTGGTGGGGAGACCCGTGCCGGTTCGAGTCCGGCCATCGGCACCATTCATAAGCGGTATCACTTTTAGTGATACCGTTTTTTTATGACCATAAAAAAATGCGTCAAGCATCTGAAAATAAATAGAAAAACAGTTTCTGGCAAACTTGACACAAATTTCCGTGCTCGCCATACTGCCAATCGTTTTATAGTTAGACATAAGAACAATAAATGATGCGCTGTATGGGTTTTCGTCCGAATCTGTTGAAGGGGTCAAGGTTCCATGCTTGAGAACTATCTGCCCGTTTTGATTTTTATTATCATCGGTGGCGCCGTTGGTGTCGTCATGCTCGCCCTGGGGTGGGTCATGGGGCCGAATCGTCCCGATGATGAAAAGCTTTCCGCCTACGAGTGTGGTTTCGAGGCCTTTGAAGACTCGCGCATGAAGTTTGACGTGCGCTACTATCTCGTTGCCATCCTGTTTATTATTTTCGATCTCGAGATTGCATTCCTGTTCCCCTGGGCGGTTGTGCTGGATCAACTCGGTTGGTTTGGTTTCAGTGCCATGGTCGTGTTTCTCGGTATTCTTGTCATTGGCTTTATCTATGAATGGAAGAAGGGGGCCCTCGAATGGGAATAGACGGCGTATTTGAAAAGGGCTTTGCCACCACCTCGGCGGACAAACTAATTAATTGGGCACGCACCGGTTCCTTGTGGCCGATGACCTTTGGTCTGGCCTGTTGTGCAGTGGAAATGATGCATGCCGCGGCCGCACGTTATGACCTGGACCGCTTCGGTATTATCTTTCGCCCGAGCCCACGTCAGTCAGACGTGATGATCGTTGCCGGTACGCTGGTCAACAAGATGGCCCCAGCACTGCGTAAGGTCTACGACCAGATGGCCGAGCCTCGCTGGGTGATCTCGATGGGCTCCTGCGCCAATGGCGGGGGTTATTACCATTATTCCTATTCGGTGGTACGTGGCTGTGACCGTGTGGTGCCGGTTGATATTTATGTGCCGGGTTGCCCGCCGACTGCAGAGGCGCTTATTTACGGCATTATGCAGTTACAAAACAAGATCAAGCGCACTAACACGATTGCGCGCACTTAATATTATAAAGAGTCTATTTCATGAGTGAAGACACGACTGAAATTGAAACGGCAGCTGAAGATGTCGTGGCGCCGTCTGCGCTACAGGTATTCGCCGACAGTCTGCTGGAACGTTTTGCCGAAGAGTCCGTAAAGGTGACGCTGGCATTGCGTGAAGTGACACTCGAAGTGCCGCGTCAGCACCTGTTAAGTGTCTGCACGGCGCTGCGTGATGAGCCTGATTTTGCCTTTGCCCAGTTGATCGATGTCTGTGGTGTTGATTACAGCGATTATGGACAGGTCGAGTGGGAAACCAATTACGCCACCGGCAGTGGTTTCAGTCGTGGTGTCGTGACAGACGAGCCCCGCGAGGCCCGGTGGCAGGGTGAACGTTTCGCCGCTGTTTATCACCTGATTTCCTACAAGCATAATCGCCGCCTGCGTATACGTTGCTTCGTCGACGATGACCTGCCGGTTGTCGATTCGGTGGTACCAATCTGGAACGGTGCCAACTGGTTTGAACGTGAGGCCTTTGACCTGTTTGGCATCATGTTTGAAGGGCATCCGGACCTGCGTCGCATCCTTACTGACTATGGCTTTGTCGGCCATCCGTTCCGCAAGGATTTCCCACTGATTGGTGAAGTGGAAATGTGTTATGACCCAGACAAAAAACGTGTTGTTTACCAGCCGGTAAGCATCGAACCACGCGTGCTCGTTCCGCGTGTTATTCGCAGTGAACACCTGCATGGCGTCGATGATGCCGGCAATGATGTAGCGGAAGGCTGAACATGCCAGAAATTCGTAACTACACACTGAACTTTGGTCCGCAGCATCCGGCGGCACACGGCGTATTGCGTCTGGTGCTGGAACTGGATGGTGAGGTGGTGCAGCGTGCCGACCCGCATGTGGGCCTGTTGCATCGTGGTACCGAGAAACTCGCCGAGAGCAAGCCTTTTAACCAGAGCATTGGTTACATGGACCGTCTCGACTACGTATCCATGATGTGTAACGAGCATGGCTATGTCCTGGCGATTGAAAAACTGCTTGGCATTCAGGCCCCGGAACGTGCGCAATATATCCGCGTTATGTTCGACGAGATCACCCGCATTCTGAATCATCTGATGTGGCTGGGTACACATGCTCTCGATATCGGTGCGATGACCCTGTTCCTGTATTGTTTTCGTGAGCGTGAAGACCTGATGGATTGCTACGAGGCCGTTTCCGGTGCGCGTATGCATGCGACCTACTATCGCCCGGGCGGTGTTTACCGTGACCTGCCTGATGTGATGCCGAAGTACCGCGAATCCAAGTGGCACAATGAATCTGATGTGTCTCGCATGAACGAGGCACGTAGTGGTGGTCTGATCGACTTTATTGAAGACTTCACTGATCGCTTTCCCGGTCTGGTGGATGAATACGAAACTCTGTTGACCGATAACCGTATCTGGAAACAGCGTACCGTCGGTATTGCCGAGGTCTCTGCTGAGCGCGCACTGCAACTGGGCTTTACCGGGCCGATGCTGCGCGGCTCGGGTATTGAGTGGGACCTGCGCAAGAAACAACCTTACGAAGTTTACGACAGGATGCATTTTGATATTCCAGTGGGTCGCAACGGTGACTGTTATGACCGTTACCTGGTACGCGTTGAGGAGATGCGTCAGTCCAACCGTATTATCAAACAGTGTATTGACTGGCTGCGCATGAACCCCGGTCCAGTCATGATCGACGATCACAAATACACTACGCCGCCACGTGCCGATATGAAGGGTGATATGGAATCCCTGATTCATCACTTCAAACTTTCTACTGAGGGTTACTGTGTGCCTGCCGGTGAGGCCTATGCCGCCATCGAGCATCCGAAGGGTGAATTTGGTTGCTATATCGTTTCTGATGGTGCCAACAAGCCATACCGCCTCAAGGTACGCGCACCGGGCTTTGCGCACCTCTCGGCCATGGATGAGATGGTTAAGGGGCATATGATTGCAGACGTGGTGTCTGTTATCGGTACCATGGATATTGTATTCGGAGAGATTGACCGCTAATGGCCGGAATGAACATACAAGCGAGCGCGCGCCTGTCTGCGGAAGTGCGCCGGGAAATCGATCATTGGTTAAGCAAGTACCCCGCGGAGCATCGCCAGTCTGCCGTGATCCCGGCCTTGACCGCCGCACAGGAACATAACAAGGGTTACCTGAGTAATGAGCTCATGGATGCAGTGGCCGATTACCTGGGTATCTCCCGTGTGACCACCTATGAAGTGGCGACGTTTTACTCGATGTATAACCGTGAACCGGTGGGCAAATACGTGATCAATATTTGCACAAATATTTCCTGCATGTTGATGGGTTCTGACACGGTCGTTGGCCACCTGGAAAATAAGCTGGGTATAAAGCTGGGCGAAACGACGGCAGACGGCAGGTTCACACTGAAAATAGAAGAAGAATGCCTGGCGGCCTGTGCCGGCGGCCCGATGATGGCGATTAACGGCCATTATTATGAAAAATTATCACCGGCCCGGCTGGATGAGATTCTGGACGGCCTGGAATAAAACGGAAATGGTCGCGATGTTGACGATAACTGTTGGAGAGATAAGCTGATGGCAAACCAGGTTTGCTTCACGACAATGCAATTCGACAAACCCTGGACACTTGAGAACTATATCAAGACCGGTGGTTACCAGGCATTGAAAAAAGTCCTCGTCGACAAGATGAGCCAGGAAGACGTGATCGAAACGGTCAAGGCCTCGGCGCTGCGCGGTCGTGGTGGTGCGGGTTTCTCTACCGGCCTGAAGTGGAGTTTCATGCCGCGCACGGCACCGGTCGACAAGTATATCGTTTGTAACTCGGATGAAAGTGAGCCGGGTACCTGTAAGGACCGTGACATCCTGCGTTATAACCCGCATGCCGTGATCGAGGGCATGATCATCGGCGCCTATGCCATTGGTGCGAAGGCCGGTTATAACTATCTGCGTGGTGAGTTCCATCACGAACCCTTTGAGCGCTTCGAAGAAGCGCTCAAAGAAGCCTATGAGGCCGGTTACTTGGGTAAGGATATCCTCGGTTCGGGTTTTGATTTTGACCTGTATGCCCACCTCGGTGCCGGCGCCTATATCTGTGGTGAAGAGACCGCCTTGCTCGAGTCACTCGAAGGCAAGAAGGGCCAGCCACGCTTCAAGCCGCCGTTCCCGGCCAACTTTGGCCTGTATGGCAAACCGACCACGATCAACAACACCGAGACCCTGGCCTCGATACCGGTGATTATCCGTAACGGTGCCGAGTGGTTTCTGAACCTGGGTAAACCCAATAATGGCGGCGAAAAGCTGTTCAGCATATCCGGTCACGTCAACAAGCCGGGCAACTTCGAGATCCCACTGGGTACCCCCTTTAGTGAGCTGCTGGAAATGGCCGGTGGAGTGCGCAACGGTCACCAGATCAAGGCCGTGATCCCGGGCGGCTCATCCATGCCGGTACTGCCGGGCGATGTCATGATGGGTCTGGATATGGATTATGACTCTATCCAGAAGGCCGGTTCCTATCTGGGCTCCGGTGCCGTGATCGTCATGGATGAAACCACCTGCATGGTCAAGGCACTGTTACGGCTGTCGCGTTTCTATTATATGGAGTCATGTGGCCAGTGTACGCCGTGCCGTGAGGGTACCGGCTGGATGTACCGCGTGCTGGAAAGAATCGAAAATGGGCAGGGCCGCCCCGAGGACCTGGAATTGCTCGAGTCTGCCGCCGGTCAGATCGCCGGCCATACGATTTGCGCCTTCGGTGAAGCTGCCGCCTGGCCGGTGCAGAGTTTCCTCAAACACTTCCGTGAAGAATTTGAATACCATATCACGCACAAGCGTTGCATGGTCGATGCCATGGGTAGAGGGGCTGCGGCATGAGTGCAAAACCTGAAATCAGCGCGGAAGACATGGTTACCATCGAGATTGATGGCGTCAGCATGCAGGCGCGCAAGGGCGCGATGATCATTCACGCCGCTGACGATTCGAATATTTATATCCCGCGTTTCTGTTACCACAAGAAACTGCCTATCGCGGCCAATTGCCGTATGTGTCTGGTCGAGGTCGCAAATGTGCCTAAGCCCTTGCCGGCCTGTGCGACACCGGTTGCCGAAGGCATGAAGGTCTTTACCCGTTCTGCGTTTGCGAAGAAGGCACAGAAGGCCGTGATGGAGTTTCTGCTCATCAATCACCCGCTGGATTGCCCGATTTGTGATCAGGGTGGTGAGTGCGAGCTGCAGGATATCGCCATGGGTTATGGTGGCAGTTCTTCGCGTTTTACTGAAGGTAAGCGCGTGGTACAGGACAAAAACATCGGCCCGTTAATTGCGACCGAAATGACGCGCTGCATCCATTGCACCCGTTGTATCCGCACGCTCGAGCTGGTCAACGGTGAAAGTGAACTGGGTGCCATGAACCGTGGTAACCGCACCACGATTGGCACCTACATCGAGCGCAGTGTGAATTCGGAAATGTCTGGCAACGTCATTGATGTTTGCCCGGTCGGTGCGCTGACGGCGAAGCCTTCGCGCTTCGCGGCACGTGCCTGGGAAATGCGCGCGCATAACAGTATCGCCGCCCATGACTGTGTCGGCTCCAACATCAGTGTGCATACCTATAATAATAAGGCAGTGCGTACTGTCCCGGATGAAAACGAGGCCGTTAATGAGGTCTGGTTGTCTGACCGTGACCGTTATGCCTATGCAGGCCTGAATAGCACTACACGCCTGACCACACCGATGATTAAGGTCGGTGCTGAATGGCAGGAGATTGATTGGAATACCGCCCTCGATGAGGTTGTCACCGGCCTGCGTGATCAGAGTGAGGCTATCGGTTGCCTGGTTTCGCCCAATGCCACGACTGAAGAGGCCTTCCTTGCACAACGTCTGCTGCGTGGCCTGGGTAGTCAGAATATTGATCATCGTCTTGGTCAGCAGGACTTTAGTGACGATGGCAGGTTGCCACTGGTACAAAGCCTGGGCTGTGGGGTCGATGCCCTCGAATCCGTTAATGCCGCGCTGCTGATCGGTTCGAATATTCGTCATGACCAACCGATTGCCTCGCACCGGCTGCGCAAGGCCGTTGCCAAGGGTGGGCAATTGATGTTGTTGAATCATGTTGATTACGACATGAACTATCCGCTTGCAGAAAAGATCATTACCAGTCCTTCAACCATGACGACCGAGTTGGCCGCTATCGTCAAGGCCATGCTGGAGACCACGCAGGAGTCTGCGCCGCCGGGACTGGCCGCACTGATTGATTCGGTGAGCGTTACCGATACCCATCGCGCCATCGCCGATCATCTGAAGACGGCGGAAAACGCCAGTGTCATTATTGGTATGCAGGCAATGGCCATGCCAAACCTTTCAACGCTGCGTGCACTGGCTGCCTTGCTGGCACGCCTGGCCGATGCCAGCTTCGGTTACCTGCCGCGCGGCGCCAATAGTAGCGGTGCCAGCCTGGCCGGGGCCTTGCCCTACACCGATGCCGGTGGTCAGGGTCAATACAGTGGCCTTAATGCCGTAGAGATGATGAAGGCAAAACTGTCTGCCTATGTGTTGCTGAATGTTGAGCCAGAGTTAGATTGTATTGACCCGGCACAGGCACGCCGCGCACTGGCAAATGCCAACTTTGTGGTCTGCATGACACCTTTTGTTAGTGATGCGATGCGGGAGTATGCAAATGTCCTGCTACCGACAGCACCATCAACAGAAACCTCCGGTACCTTTGTTAATGCCAGTGGTCGCTGGCAACGTTTTGCTGCGGCTTGTGCACCTCGTGGCGAGACGCGCCCGGCATGGAAGGTACTGCGTGTGCTCGGCAATCTGTGTGAGCTGAGTGGTTTTGAATACCTGTCTTCAGAAGAGGTGCGTGCCGAGGTTGAACGTGAGACCAATGCGGTGACCCTGGATAACCAAATAGAATGGCGGTGCCCGGCAGGACTCGCCAGTGCTGATGAGTTGGTGCGTATTGGTGATATGCCGATCTATGGCATCGACAATGTTGTGCGCCGTGCGGCGGCACTGCAAAACACCATTCATGCCGCCAGCGAATCGGCTGCCATGAATGCGGCCACCGCCAAACAGCTGGGTGTAGGCGACGCGTCACGCATTGTCCTGACTCAGGGTGATGATGAAGTCTCAGTCGAGTTAATGGTCGACGAGTGTGTTCCGAATAACTGTGTCATGTTGGCAGCGTCGAGTGCTGCGAGCAGTCAGCTTGGTGCGCCATACCAGGCTGTGACAATAACAAAAGATTAACGGGCGAGACGATGCTTGAATTCCTGAATACAAGTTGGCAGTGGGTGGTTTCAATCTGGAATATTTTGCCGCTGGCGGTCCAGATCGTGATTGAGATCGTGGCCCTGATGGTGCCACTGATGCTCAGTGTTGCTTACCTGACCCTGGCCGAGCGCAAGATTATTGGTTATATGCAGGTGCGTGTCGGTCCGCACAAGGTTGGCCCGCACTGGCTGCAACCGATTGCCGATGCCTGTAAGTTGATCTTCAAGGAGATCATCATCCCGGCCAGGGCCAATAAATTCCTGTTCCTGTTTGCACCGATTATCTCCCTGGCCACGGCGCTGGCGGCCTGGGCGGTGATCCCCTTGAGTACCACACTGGGTATTGCCGATAACGTTAATGCCGGTCTGTTGTATGTGTTGGCCATCACCTCACTGGGTGTCTATGGCGTCATTATCGCCGGTTGGTCATCGAATTCGAAGTACGCCTTTCTCGGTGCGATGCGTTCATCAGCGCAGATCGTCTCCTATGAAATTGCCATGGGTTTTGCCCTGGTCGGTGTGCTCATGGCGGCGGGTAGCCTGAACCTGCGTGAAATCGTTGAGGCGCAGCAGGGCAATATATTTACCTGGTTCTGGGTACCTTTGTTCCCGTTGTTCATTGTGTATTTTATTTCCGGTGTCGCCGAGACCAACCGTGCGCCGTTTGATGTCGCCGAAGGCGAGTCAGAGATCGTTGCCGGATTCCACGTTGAGTATTCGGGCATGGCCTTTGCCGTGTTCTTCCTCGCTGAATACGCCAACATGATCCTGATCGGCGCCCTGACTACGATTATGTTTGCTGGCGGCTGGTACTCGCCATTCAGTGGACTGGATTGGCTTTCAAACATTCCTTATTTAGGTGCCTTTCTCACCTATGATGGTATTCACTGGTTTATCCTGAAGACCGCCTTCTTCATGATCTTCTTCTTATGGTTCCGTGCCACCTTCCCGCGTTATCGCTATGACCAGATCATGCGCCTCGGCTGGAAGGTGTTTATTCCTATTACTATTGTCTGGCTACTGGTCGTGGGTGTTCTCATCCTCGGCCAGGTCGGGCCATGGTTTGATTAAGAGGGTATGCCGATGATCAATTCCATGAAAAAAGTCTTCAAGAGCCTGTTTCTTACCGAACTGCTGAAGGGTATGGGTTTGACCGGGCGTTATTACTTCCGCAAGAAGTTTACACTTTATTATCCGGAAGAAAAAACCCCACAGTCGGCCCGTTTCCGTGGCCTGCATGCTCAGCGTCGTTATGAGAACGGTGAAGAGCGTTGCATCGCCTGCAAACTGTGCGAAGCCGTTTGTCCGGCAGTGGCCATTACCATCGAATCAGCCGAACGTGATGACGGCTCGCGCCGCACCACGCGTTATGACATCGACCTGTTCAAATGCATCTATTGCGGTTTTTGTGAAGAGGCCTGCCCGGTGGATGCGATTGTCGAGACCCGTCACCTTGAATACCACTTCGAGAACCGTGGCGAGAACATCATGACCAAGGAAAAATTGCTGCGTAATGGCGATATGTACGAATCTGAAATCGCCGCCGACCGCGCCCAAGACGCGGCATACCGTTGAGGTTGATAAAGAATGTCAATTGAGCAACTAACATTTTATGTCTTCGCCACCATCCTGGTGTTTGCGGCGATTATGGTGATCACGGTGCGTAACCCGGTGCATGCCTCGTTGTTTCTAGTGGTGGCGTTCTTTAACAGCGCAGTGTTGTGGTTGTTACTGGAAGCAGAGTTCCTTGCCATTACCCTGGTGCTGGTCTACGTCGGCGCGGTCATGGTCCTGTTCTTGTTCGTGATCATGATGCTGGATATTAACATCGCCCGCCTGCGTGAAGGGTTTGCCAAATACCTGCCGGTTGCCGCGGTGGTAGCGGTGATCATGGCCGTTGAAATGGTCTTTGTTGTCGGCCCGGGGAATTTCGGTCTCGAACAGTTTGCCGAGCCGGCCCGGCATGCGGCAGATTACAGCAATACCAAGCAACTGGGCAGTGTGCTCTACACGGTTTACCTGTATCCGTTTGAGATCGCCGCTGCCATCCTGCTGGTGGCGATTGTTGCCGCGATTGCGCTGACCCTGCGTCGCCGTCCGGGTACACGCCATCAGCAAATTGATAAACAAGTAGCCGTTCGTGCTGCCGATCGTCTTCGCATTGTGAAGATGGATACCGAGAAGCCGGTGGAGTAGGGCATGATACCTCTTTCAAATTATTTAATTGTTGGTGCGATCCTGTTCTGCCTGTCGGTGGCGGGTATTTTCATTAATCGCAAGAACATCATCATTCTACTCATGGCCATCGAACTGATGTTGCTCGCCGTGAATATGAACTTTATTGCCTTCTCGCATTATCTTGGTGATATCGCCGGGCAGGTATTTGTGTTCTTTATCCTGACGGTGGCGGCCGCCGAGGCTGCGATTGGCCTGGCTATCCTGGTGGTGCTGTTCCGTAATCGACGCACGATTAACGTCGATGACGTAAGTGAAATGAAGGGCTGATATGGAAAATATCTATCTGACAATCGTCCTTGCGCCGCTGGTCGGTTCTGTCCTCGCTGGATTGTTCGGTAAGCAGATTGGTCGCACGGCCTCACACTGGGTGACTATTCTGGGTGTTGCGATTTCCTGCCTGTTGTCACTCTATGTCATGAAGGCCTTCCTCATGGATGGCATGCCGACCTATAACGAGAGTGTCTATACCTGGCTGGTGAGTGACGGTATTCGTTTTGAGATCGGTTTCCTCGTCGATCGCCTGACCGCTATCATGCTCGTCGTGGTGACCTTCGTCTCACTCATGGTGCATATCTACACCATCGGTTACATGCACGAAGACCCGGGTTACCAGCGCTTCTTCAGTTACATCGCGCTGTTTACCTTCTCCATGCTGATGCTGGTGATGGCCAACAACTTCCTGCAACTGTTCTTCGGCTGGGAGGCCGTGGGCCTGGTCTCCTACCTGTTGATCGGTTTCTGGTATACCCGCGATACGGCGATCTTCGCCAACATGAAGGCCTTCCTCGTTAATCGTGTTGGTGATTTTGGCTTTCTGCTCGGTATCGCTGCCGTACTCATGTACACGGGCTCACTGGATTACAACACGGTGTTTGCCAAGGCCCCCGAGCTGGTCGGCCAGACCATGAGCATTATCCCGGGGTATGAGTGGTCGGTAATGACCGTGATTTGCATCCTCTTGTTCATTGGTGCCATGGGCAAGTCGGCGCAAGTGCCGCTGCATGTCTGGCTGCCGGACTCGATGGAAGGCCCGACCCCGATCTCGGCCCTGATCCATGCCGCGACCATGGTCACCGCCGGTATCTTCATGGTCTCGCGTATGTCGCCATTGTTCGAGCTTTCCACCACGGCGCTGAGTTTTATCCTGGTGATCGGTGCCATCACGGCCTTGTTCATGGGTTTCCTTGGCCTGGTTCAGCACGACATCAAGCGCGTCGTTGCCTACTCAACACTGTCCCAGCTTGGTTACATGACCGTTGCCCTCGGTGCCTCGGCCTACTCGGCGGCGATCTTCCACCTGATGACACATGCCTTCTTCAAGGCCTTGCTGTTCCTCGCCGCCGGTTCGGTGATTATCGCCATGCACCACGAGCAGGATATGCGCAAGATGGGTGGTCTGAAGAAATACATGCCGATCACCTACTGGACCTCCTTGGTCGGTTCGCTGGCCCTGATTGGTTTCCCGGGCTTCGCCGGTTTCTTCTCCAAGGATACGATTATCGAGGCCGTACATGCCTCGACGATCCCTGGCAGTGATTTTGCTTTCTTCGCCGTATTGACCGGTGTCTTTATTACTGCCTTGTACAGCTTCCGCATGTTCTTCCTCGTCTTCCATGGTAAAGAACGCATGGATGAACATACCCGCGAGCACCTGCATGAAACCCCGGCCGTGGTCACCGTGCCGTTGATCCTGCTGGCGATCCCTTCAGTGATTGCCGGTTATGTGATCGGTGACGTGGTCTTCGGTGATTACTTCGGCAAGGCCATCTATGTCGCGGCCGAGCACGATGTCTTGGCCAGGCTCGGTGACGACTATCACGGCGTCTGGGGTTTTGTCTGGCATGGTATGCAGGGCCCGGCGTTCTTATTAGCGATGGCGGGGCTATTCAGTGCCTGGTTCATCTATATGAAGCGCCCGCAGATTGCCGATATGGCGGAGCAGAAGTTGTCGCTCCTGCACAAGCTGCTTGAGCGCAAGTACTTCATGGACGACCTGTATATCAACATCTTTGCCGCGGGTGGTCGTTCTACCGGCAAGGCCTTCTGGAAGTTTGGTGATGTGAAGATCATCGATGGCCTGCTGGTTAACGGCAGTGCCGCCGCCATCGGCTGGTTTGCCTCCGTGGCCCGTCGTGTCCAGACCGGTTATCTGTATCACTATGCCTTTGCCATGATTGTGGGCCTGCTGCTGCTCATCAGCTGGGTATTGATAGGGGCCTTAGGAAAATAACGCATGTTTACTGATTTACCATTACTCAGCCTGGTTATCTGGGTGCCGATTCTCGGTGGCCTGTTTGTTCTGGCCGTCGGCGACAAAGACCCATGGGGGGCACGTCCGGTCGCCTTGATCGTGTCGTTGCTGACCTTCCTGCTCAGTATCCCGCTTTACACGGGTTTTGATACCACCACCGCCTCGATGCAGTTTGTCGAGCAGGCACCGTGGATTGAGACCTTTGGTATTCAGTACTACCTCGGTGTCGATGGCATCTCCATGCCGTTGATCCTGTTGACCACCTTCATCATGATCCTGGTCGTGCTGGCCGGCTGGCAGGTGATCCAGAAACGTGTGGCACAGTACATGGCCGCCTTCCTGATCATGGAAGGTCTAATGAACGGTGTGTTTGCCGCGCTCGACGCCATTCTCTTCTATGTATTCTGGGAAGGTATGCTTATACCGATGTTCCTGATCATCGGGATCTGGGGTGGGGCACGGCGTGTTTATGCAACCATCAAGTTCTTCCTCTATACCTTCCTTGGTTCGGTGTTGATGCTGGTCGCACTCATTTATATGTATTACCAGACCAACAGCTTCGATATCCTTGCCTTCCACGACCTGAAGCTGGGTATGCCGGAACAGGTGCTGATCTTTCTCGCCTTCCTCACCGCCTTCGCGGTGAAGGTGCCGATGTGGCCGGTGCACACCTGGTTGCCGGACGCGCATGTTGAGGCACCTACGGGCGGTTCGGTGGTGCTGGCGGCGATCATGCTCAAGGTCGGTGGTTACGGTTTCCTGCGTTTTAGTCTGCCGATCGCCCCGGATGCCAGCCATAGCCTGGACTGGTTGATCATCGGCATGTCGCTGATTGCCGTGGTCTACATTGGCTTTGTGGCCCTGGTGCAGCGTGACATGAAAAAGCTCATTGCCTACTCCTCAATTGCCCACATGGGCTTTGTGACGCTCGGCTTATTCCTGTCCTTCAGCATCTTCGAGGCCACCGGTAGTTACAGTGGGGCCGCGCTGGGTATGGAAGGCGCCATGATCCAGATGATCTCGCACGGCTTCATCTCCGGCGCGATGTTCCTCTGTGTTGGTGTCATGTACGACCGCATGCACAGCCGCGAGATCGCCGATTACGGCGGTGTCATCAACACCATGCCAAAGTTCGGTGCCTTCATGGTGCTGTTCGCGATGGCCAATGCCGGTTTGCCGGGGACCTCGGGTTTTGTCGGTGAGTTCATGGTCATCCTCGCCAGCTTCAAGGCCAGCTTCTGGATTGCCTTCCTCGCGGGCACCACCCTGATTCTTGGCGCGGCCTATACCTTGTGGATGGTCAAGCGCGTCATCTTTGGCAAGGTCGCCAATGATAAGGTCGCCGCCTTAACGGATATCAATAACCGTGAATTCCTGATCCTGGGCGTACTGGCAATTGCCGTACTGTTGTTCGGCGTCTGGCCCAATCCGCTGGTTGAGGTAATGCACGTAACTATAGACAACCTGCTGCAGCATATTGCGCAGTCCAAGCTGTGACAGGAGTAGGGCGAAGATGACGACAACATTCACCATGCCGGATTTTGCACTGGCCGCACCAGAGATATACATGCTCAGCATGGCCTGCGTGGTTCTTGTCGCTGACCTGTTTATCAGCGACAAGAATCGTGTAGTGACTTACATGCTGACCCAGCTGACCCTGCTCGGGGCCGTGTTGCTTACCATTATGGGTGCACCGGCCGAGACCCGCTTCACCTTTGGCGGCATGTATGTCAGTGATGACCTGTCTACAGTATTGAAGACGGTTATCTATATCGTTACGGGTTTTGTCTTCCTTTACTCACGTGATTACCTGCGCGACCGCGATATATTCAAGGGCGAGTACTACGTGCTTGGCCTGTTCGGCGTGTTGGGCATGATGGTGATGGTCTCGGCACACAGCTTCCTGACGGTATACCTTGGCCTGGAGTTACTCTCCCTGTCGTTGTATGCCATGGTCGCCTTCCGTCGTGATTCCTTGAGCGCTTCTGAGGCGGCGATGAAATATTTCATCCTTGGTGCCCTGGCCTCGGGTATGTTGCTCTATGGTATCTCGATGATATATGGCGCGACCGGTACACTGGATATTTCCAAGCTGAGTGCCGGGATAGCGGCGCGCGGCACTGACGACATCGTGCTGATCTTTGGCCTGGTCTTTATTGTCGTTGGCCTGGCCTTCAAACTCGGCGCGGTGCCGTTCCATATGTGGATCCCGGATGTTTACCAGGGCGCGCCGACCTCGGTGACGATGTATATCGGCAGTGCGCCGAAGATCGCCGGTTTCGCCCTGGTCATGCGTGTGCTGGCCGAAGGCCTGGGTGATCTGCATGGTGGCTGGCAGGACATGCTCGTCATCCTCGCCGTGCTGTCACTCGCGGTGGGTAATATTATTGCCCTGGCGCAGACCAATTTGAAGCGTATGCTGGCCTACTCGACCATTTCGCATGTCGGCTTCCTGTTGCTCGGTATCCTCTCGGGCACCAAGGCCGGTTATTCCGCCTCGCTGTTCTACATCATCACCTACGCGGCGACCGCAGCCGGTGGCTTTGCCATGGTGATCCTGCTCAGTCGTCGTGGTTTCGAGGCCGAGAACCTGGATGACCTGAAGGGCCTGAATGAACGCAGTCCCTGGCTGGCCCTGATGATGTTGTTGCTGATGTTCTCCATGGCCGGGGTACCGCCTACTGTCGGTTTTTATGCGAAGCTGATCGTGCTGAAGTCGGTGATCGATATCCAGATGGCCTGGCTGGCGATCGTGGCCGTGCTGTTCTCGGTAATAGGCGCCTTTTACTATCTGCGCGTGGTCAAACTCATGTACTTTGATGCCCCGGCAGAGAATGCCGAGGTTATCCACATGCGTGCCGACACAAATATCGCCTTCAGTGTCAATGCATTAGCCGTGCTCTATTTAGGCATACTCCCGGGTGGCCTGCTGGCACTTTGTACTGCAACCTTGTCCTGATCAGGTATAATCCATGCTATGTGGATAATTATACTTATTGTTATGGCTATTCTCGCGGCCAACCTGCCGTGGCTTAGCGAACGTCTGTTCCTGGTCAGGGACCCCGGTGAAGAAGGCAAGCGTCCCTGGATGCGTTTCCTGGAGTGGTTCATCCTCTACCTGATCATGGGGGGTATTGCGATTGCCCTGGAAATTCGTGCCACGGGTGGTACACACGCACAAGACTGGGAGTTTTATGCGGTGACTATTTGCCTGTTCCTGATCTTTGCCTTGCCCGGTTTTATCTACCGTCATGACTTGAAGCACTTGCTTGATCGTGCGCGCCGCTAGCGGTTGCAAATAAAGGAACCTCTGCGCTGATCCGGAGTCGTATAAAAGGATTAAACCGACGACTGAGGGAGAGCGCTATGCATGGACGTCAGATTACCCGCCTGTTTTCAAGCCTGTTATTATTCCCGGCCCTGATGGCCAGTGCAGAAACCCGTCCCTGTGAGGCCGAGAGTGGCCCCAATCGTGTGGCCTTGCTGGAACTCTATACCTCGGAAGGTTGTAGCAGCTGCCCACCAGCGGATGCCTGGCTGAGCCGCCTGGAGGGGCAGGGCATTACTATGGATAAACTCGTCCCCCTGTCGCTGCATGTCGACTACTGGAACTATATCGGCTGGCGCGACCCTTATTCCTCCGCGCAATATACCGCCCGTCAACGTGAGGTGGGTCAACGCAATCGGCTGCGCAGTATCTACACCCCGCAAATGGTCCTTAATGGCCGTGATTACCGGGGCTGGAGGGGGGGAGATATCCACCGCCAGGTGACCGCGGTCAACAATCAGCCTGCCGCGGCCACTATCCAGCTAAAGTGGTCCGAGTCTGGGGAGGGCGCACAATCTTCATTGTCTATCAAACTGCGGGCAGAACTTAATGCTGAACAGGCGATTGCCCAACCGGTGGTGCATATCGCCTTATTTGAAAATCACCTGGTCAGCCACGTCGATGCCGGTGAGAACGATGGTCGCAGCCTTAAACACGATTACGTCGTTCGTCGCCTGTTCAATTACCCCTTTGCCGACGGTCGACGTGTGTTTTCCCGGCAGTTCAGTCTGCCCATGAATAAGGATTGGGATCGTGACGCACTGGGCCTGGCCGTGTTTGTGCAGGATAGCCGGCGGGGTGAGGTCCTCCAGGCCATGGCACAGGCTATTGATTGTAAATAGCATTCTCCCTTTTACTCACGAATATCTATAGATACTAATATACGCTAGTTACATGTTTTTAAATAAAAAAACCTGTGACAGCAAGAGAGAGTGTGCTAGGATTCTGCAAACTGCAACGTTTTCAGGAAGAGAGACATGCCGCTACGCCAAAAACTATTTCTCATCCTTGGCGTGATGACCCTGGTGCCATTACTCATCCTGCAATTCGGTGTCGTCGAACAAATCGAAGTCGATCTGGAACGACGTATTGCCGCAGAATTGCAGGGGAAATTGAGCAAGATGGGGGTCGAACTCGATACCCTGATTGAGAACCAGATGGCGCTTGCCGCCGGGCTTGCCGAAGCACCGGTTCTGCAGGATTTCAGCCATATATCCGTGGACGGTGATGATAGTCACTACGATGACATGGCCCTCGCCGTTCAGGATTTTTTCTATAACTACCAGCAACGGGTCAGGAATATTCAGGCCTTACGTTTCATGGACAGCAAGGGTAAGACCCTGGTCAAGGTCAAGGAAGGCCATCCTGTTATACCGCAACTGTATGACGATGAACGTGAGCGTTACTTTGTGGCTGACCAGTCAAACCGTCCATTTTACAAAGCGGCAGTAAAAGACTCCGGCCGGGTATACGTATCTGACTTTGAACTTGGGCAGGTACAAAAAGATGCTGACTTCTGTCCGTCAATGATGCGTTACTCTGTACCTATACGTAATGGCCTGAATGAAGTTGAAGGCATGGTGATCCTTAATATGTGGGGCACCCGTATCGATGAGGCTGTCAAGGCTGCGATCAGCGGTTATACCGGTAAGGCCTATATCGTTGAAGTAAATGATAAACCGCATCGCGATGGTATTTACCTGTTCCATGAAGATAATAAACAACGCTTCGCCAATCAATTGGGAACGAATTACCGTTTCTCTACTGACCTGGGTGAGAAACCCTGGCAGCGGATCAGGAATGCATTGGCGCCGGGTTATATGCTCATGGATGATGGGCGTATGTTCTTCTATCAGCACTATTCTCCTTACCAGGACAAACGATCTTCATGGGTACTGATAATTGAAACCTCTTACGACGAGGTGTTTGCACCCATTAAAAAAATTCGTTCAACGATCTGGTTATTAGTGGCGGTATTGTTGTTGCTTAGCCTGATGATGGCGCGCTGGGTCGCCTCGCGGATGGCAAGGCCGGTGCAGGACCTGGCGCAGACGATAACCCGTTATGCCGATGGCGAAAGTAGTGCGCGCTATCGGGATAAGGAGCGCATTGACGAGATTGGTATTGTTGGCAAGGCCTTTAATTATCTGTGTAGTACGCTTGAACGCACGCGCGATGAGCGTGATAAGGCAGTTCAGTCAGTTTGCCAGTCGGAAAGGCTGGCCGCCGTCGGGCAGATGGCTGCTGGCATCGGGCATGAGATCAATAACCCCTTAATGAATATTATGTCATTGGCAAAGTTGATTGAGGAAGCTGTTGCGGAATACGATGACGCGGAAATCAAGGCTGATTTGAAAACCTTGCAGGAAGAAGGTGGGCGTTGCGCAAGGATTGTTCAGGGGATTCTGAAATTTGCCCGTGCCAGCGAACCCAGTTACGAAAGTTTCCAGCTTGGTGTCTTAATGCATGACACGATCAGGTTGCTACGTCACCGTGCCGATGCGGCCTCACTGAAGATTGAGACTGATATCGAAGAGGGTATTGACATGCAGGGCGACCCCAATCAGCTGCAACAAGTGTTTGTAAACGTCATCCTTAATGCGATTCATGCCTCTTATACGGGAGGCATGATCAAGGTTATGGTTTGCCGTAAAGGTGAGAAAGCCCGTGTCGAAATTTCTGATCAGGGTAAAGGTATCCCGGAACAGGAGATGCCCCGGGTATTCAATCCATTTTATTCCACTAAGCCGGAAGGCCAGGGCACCGGGCTGGGGTTGGCAGTGAGTTACGGCATTATTAATAAGCACGGCGGCCATATTAGTATCGAAAGCGAGATAGAAGAAGGTACCTGTGTACGCATTGACTTACCCCTGGTAGGTATGCCAGCCGAGAGTATTGAAAAAGACGAATTAAAAACAATGAGGGAGTTAAAACGTGCAGGCGGATAGTATAAAAATTTTATTTGTCGATGATGATCCGGTTACCTGCAAGGTTATGCAACGCCAGTGTGGCAAGGTCGGTTATGATTGCCGTGTTTTCCAGTCGCCACTTGAGTGTCTGGACAAATTCGCCAGTTCGGGTGCCGATATTGTTGTAACCGATTTGCGCATGCCTGAAATGAATGGTTTTGACCTGCTTACCGAGTTGCGAAATATTGATCCAGAGATACCGGTAATGGTCATGACCGGGCATTCCTCGGTTGAAAATGCCGTCGAGGCCATGAAGCGCGGTGCGGCCGACTTTATTAAAAAGCCTTTTGATTTTGACGAGTTCAAGTTAACCCTTGAACGTACCATTGAGGCACAGCGACTAAAGAAGGAAAATAAATTACTCAAGAAACGCCTGCGTCGTTCGGGTAACCGCTTTGGTATGATTGGTGACAGTCCGATAATGCGTTCACTCTTTACCAAGATCGAGAAAGTCGCCGAGGTAAGTTGTAACGTTATCATTACGGGTGAATCCGGTACGGGTAAGGAACTGGTTGCCCATGCCTTGCACGAGTATAGCCCACGTAAAGATTGCCCACTGGTGGTGATTGATTGCGGGGCGTTGACCGAGACGCTGCTTGAATCTGAACTATTTGGCCATGAAAAGGGGGCCTTTACCGGGGCCAACCAGCGTAAACAGGGCCTCATGGAGCAAGCCAGTGGCGGGACCTTGTTCTTTGACGAGGTGTGTAACATCTCTGACACCATGCAGATGAAACTCATGCGAGCGATCGAAGATCAACGTGTCACCCGTGTTGGTGGCACCAAGTCGACAGCAATCGACCTGCGCATTGTCGCGGCGACCAACCGCAACCTGGAGTCTCTGGTCGAAGATGGTAGTTTTCGCCATGATTTCTACCATCGCCTCAACGTCGTCAACATACGTGTACCGTCACTGGACGAACGGCGCGAGGATATCCCGTCACTGGTCGAGTATTTCGTTGAGGATTTTGTCACCAAGTACAACCGTAATGTTAGTGGTTTCGACAGCCTCTCCATGAAACGTCTTTGTGATGCACCCTGGCCGGGCAATATACGTGAGCTACGCAATACCATTGAGCGTTGCGTGATCCTCTCTGATGGGCCTGTACTGACCTGGGCAGAGGACATGGCCGAGGTAGAAGACACGGCCGTCTTTAGTGAAGGTTTCTTCGATGGTTCGAGTTTTGTGACCCTCGACGAGTTGGAAGAGGCCTATATCAGCCACGTCTTAAGCCATGCCAAGGGTAAAAAGACCTATGCTGCACAAATCCTTGGCATTGACAAAACTACCCTGTGGCGAAAACTGAAAAAGGCGAACGGGGCCCCTCACTGAGGGGTGTATTTTACAACTATTAGTGGCTGAAACATTGCAAAATGCACCAAAATTATTTCTGTTGTGAATAAACTTATAATCACAAAACTATTATAACAACTTGAAATAAAAGGAATAATAAGCCCTTGCGCTGGGGGCGAACTCATGGAATAGTATTTGCACCGTTATCGGTGCTACGTTATCGGAGCTATAAAATGATTACAAGACAACAATATTGTTGATTTGGGAAACGAGAGAGGAGAAGTAATAATGATTACAATTAAAAAGACCCTGACACTTGCTGCCGCCGGTGTTGTTGCTGTCGCCCTGACCGGTTGTGCCGGTACTGCAGAGCGCGGTGCCGCGAAGAACGGTTATCAAAAGCAGAAAGTGGTTTACCACATGAATGACCTTCAGAAGGGCTATGCGGGTCTGCGTAACATGAAGAACCATCTGAATGCTCTTGGTGACGAGAACCTGGAGGCCATTATGGTCTTCCATAGCTCCGGTGGTTTTGTCCTGGTTGATGGCAAGAAAGACAAGAAGGGTCACACCTTTGGTGATGAGATCCAGGCACTGGCCAACCGTGGCGTGAAGTTTGCCCTGTGTGCCAACACGGTTCGCGGTAAGAAGATTCCGAAAGACAAGATCAACCTGAATGCAGAAATTGTCCCTTCAGGCGTTGCCGAAGTGGCCGAACTGCAGTACAAGGGCTACGTATACATCAAGCCTTAAGTCGTCTTATACGGCTGAAAACCGGGCCTTATGGCCCGGTTTTTTTATGCCTGCCCTTGCGTAGCGCGGTGCAAGCCAGTAGTATACGCGCCACTGATGCGGGGTGGAGCAGTCTGGCAGCTCGTCGGGCTCATAACCCGAAGGTCGTAGGTTCGAATCCTGCCCCCGCTACCAATTATTACATTGCCACTAAAGCGCATGAGCTGCCACGCAATTTTACAGTGGGTCAATGGTGCTTGTTTGGACAAAAAAAAGCCTCTCTTAGAGGCTTTTTTTTGTCCCTATAGCCCGGCCATAAATGTGTAACTTGCTGAATATTATATAAATATAATGACAGGTCTGGCTCGGTACAGGCATAACACGGGCGTGCCCGGCTAAATGTGATGAAATCTACGCCGCTCGCGGCTAAACCCGTGATGGTACTAGCGTTTTACAGGCCACGAGGCTATAATCTAGCCCGCTTCTGAGAGGCCTGCGCGGTCTCCTGAAGGCGATGTATATATAAGAGTGGGCCTAGCGCCCACTTTTTGTTTCCGGAAGGAAGGCAGAGAGTATGAGCCAGCAAGCAACACGCGTGGCGGAGTTAATCGAGCCGTCACTGATGGCACTGGGCTACGAGTTGGTTGGGGTGGAATACCTGCCACAGGGCAAGCACTCGATATTAAGGGTGTATATCGACCATGAAGACGGTATTTGTGTCGAGGACTGTGAGCAGGCGAGTCGGCAGATCAGCGGTGTGCTGGATGTCGAGGACCCTATCGCCGGGCAGTTTGTGCTTGAGGTCTCGTCACCGGGAATGGACAGGCCTTTGTTCAAGGCTGAACACTATGCACGTTTTAGTGGTGAACTGGCAGAGATAAGATTGCGTACACCACGTCAGGGCCAGCGTAAATTTACCGGGCGGCTGGCGGGTGTAGAGAACGACTGTGTGTTGCTGGAGTTGGAAAATGGCGAGCAGGTGGACCTGCCCATTAACGATATCGAGCGCGCGCGTTTAAAGCCGGCGTGGTAGGCCGGGTATATTGAGTTAGAGGCAGAGGATATGTCGAAAGAAATTTTATTGGTCGTTGATGCCGTTTCAAATGAAAAGGGCGTTGAGAAGGATGTTATTTTCCAGGCGATCGAAGCTGCATTGGCAACAGCCACCAAGAAGCGCCATGAAGGCGATATCGATGTGCGCGTGGATATTGACCGTGAGACAGGTGAGTATGAAACCTTTCGTCGTTGGACGGTGATAGCCGACGAAGACTTCGATGTTGAAATTGCCAACCAGATCCTGACTGTCGATGAGGCTAAGGAATATAAGCCGGATGCTGTAGTCGGTGACATCATCGAAGAGCAATTGGAAAACGTAGAGTTTGGTCGTATCGCTGCACAAACTGCCAAGCAGGTTATTATGCAGAAGGTGCGCGAGGCCGAGCGTGCCCAGGTTGTTGATGCGTATAAAAATCGTGTTGGCGAACTGGTTAACGGTATCGTCAAACGTGTTGAGCGCGGCAATGTGATTCTTGACCTGGGTAATAATGCCGAGGCACTGATCGCACGCGAAGAAATGATTCCGCGTGAGCCGGTACGCAGTGGTGACCGTTTGCGTGGTTATCTTTATGAGGTACGTTCAGAGCCGCGTGGTCCACAGTTGTTTATTTCACGCGTGTGCCCTGAGTTCCTTATCGAATTATTCAAGCTGGAAGTGCCGGAAGTCGGTGACCAGTTGATCGATATCATTTCTGCCGCCCGTGACCCCGGTCTGCGCGCCAAGATTGCGGTTCGCAGTAATGACCAGCGTATTGACCCGGTGGGTGCCTGTGTAGGAATGCGTGGTTCACGCGTGCAGGCCGTGTCGGGTGAGATTGCCGGTGAGCGTGTAGATATCATCCTTTGGGATGACAACGCAGCACAGTATGTGATTAACGCGATGTCTCCGGCAGAAGTGCAGTCGATCGTGATCGATGAAGATTCACACAGTATGGATGTTGCCGTTGATGAAGATCAGCTCTCCCAGGCCATTGGTCGTGGTGGTCAAAACGTGCGTCTCGCCAGTGAGTTAACTGGCTGGGAACTGAATGTAATGACCGAGGCACAGGCTGAAGAAAAGAACGAAGCCGAAGCAGGCAAGGTACAGGCATCGTTTGCCGAACAACTTGATGTTGATGAAGAAGTGGCTGCCATCCTGGTGCAGGAAGGTTTCACTACCATTGAAGAAGTTGCCTATGTGCCCATGGAAGAAATGCTCGAAATCGAAGAGTTCGATGAAGAGATAGTTCAGGAGCTGCGTAACCGTGCCAAGGATGTCATGCTGACACGTGCCATTGCCTCAGAGGAATTACTGGGTGATGCAAAACCGGCAGATGACCTGTTGAACATGGAAGGAATGGATGAAGGCCTGGCTTACACCCTGGCAAGCAAGAAGATAATTACCATGGAAGACCTCGCCGAACAGTCGATTGATGAATTAATGGAAATCGAAGGTATGGACGAGGAACGTGCGGGTGCCTTGATCATGAAGGCACGCGAACCATGGTTTGCCGAAGCAGAAGAGTAATTAAAGAATTAAGCTGAGTATTCACAGCAGAGAGTGACAATTAATGTCAGATGTTACAGTTAAACAGTTAGCCGAAGTAATTGGTATTACCGTGGATCGCCTGATTTCCCAATTGGAAGAAGCGGGTTTACCCATGAAAGGCATCGATGACACGATAAGTGATGATGAGAAAGTAAAGCTACTGAGTCATTTGCGTCGCGCGCATGGTAAGGCCGAAGATGCCGGCGATACGGATATTGCCGAACCGAAGAAGATTACCCTGAAACGACGCACGGTTAGCGAACTGCGCCAGAAGAGCAGTGGTCCGGGCAAATCGTCAAAAACGGTTAACGTCGAAGTGCGTAAAAAGCGTACCTATGTGAAACGCAGCGTGGTTCAGGCGGAAGAACAGGCCAAACTCGATGAGCAGGCCAAGGCCGAAGAGGAAGCACTTCGCCTGGAACAAGAGGCCCGTCAGGCAGCGGAAGACGCGGTCGCACGCGAGGAGTCGGAACGCAAAAAGGCCGAAGATGAGGCCGCCGCCGTATTAAAGGCTGAAGAGGATGTTCGCGTCCAGGCTGAACAGGAAGAAGGCGCGCGCCTTGAGGCGGAAAGAAAGGCGACAGCCGAGGCCTCTGCAGATGAAACGCGCAAGCAGGCCGCCAAGGGACGTGCGGATAAGGAAAAAGAGTCTTCTGCCAAGACCAAGTACGGCCGCAAAGAATTACATGTCGCGGGTGACAAGTCCGGGCGCCGCAAGAAGAAGTCCAGAGGCCGTTCACGTGTGACCTCGGCAGGTGGTGAACACGCCTTTGAAAGACCAACCGAACAGGTTGTCCATGAAGTTTCTATCCCTGAAACCATTTCAGTGGGTGATCTTGCCCAACGCATGAAGGTCAAGGCCGGTGAAGTCATCAAGGTCATGATGAAGATGGGTAGTATGGTTACCATCAACCAGGTGCTCGATCGCGATACCGCGACTATCGTTGTAGAAGAGATGGGTCATATTCCGAAGATGTTTAGTGAGAACGCCATCGAGGAAGAGATGATTGCGACTGTCACTGGCCAGGTTGAGGGTGAGAAGATCTCACGCGCGCCGGTAGTGACGATCATGGGTCACGTTGACCATGGTAAAACCTCCTTGCTTGATTACATTCGCCGCACCAAGGTGGCCTCTGGTGAGGCCGGTGGCATTACCCAGCATATTGGTGCCTATCACGTCGAAACCGACAAGGGCATGATCACCTTCCTTGATACCCCAGGCCATGCCGCCTTTACCGCCATGCGTGCGCGTGGTGCCAAGGTTACCGATATTGTCGTGGTTGTCGTCGCCGCCGATGATGGTGTGATGCCACAGACCCGGGAAGCCATTCAGCATGCCCGCGCCTCTGGCGTGAGCATGATTATTGCCATCAATAAAATGGACAAGGAAGGCGCGGATCCAAAACGTGTTTCTCAGGAGCTGGTCGCTGAAGAAGTTGTGCCTGAGGCCTGGGGTGGCGACGTCATGTTTGTTGAGGTCTCTGCGCAGACGGGTCTGGGTATTGATGCATTGCTGGATGCGATTTTATTGCAGGCCGAAGTGCTTGAACTGTCTGCCGTCAAAGATTGCCCGGCTACAGGCGTGGTTGTGGAATCACGCCTGGATAAGGGGCGCGGTACGGTTGCGACCATCCTGGTGCAGAACGGTACCCTTAAGAAAGGTGATTTCCTGCTTACCGGTAGTGAATATGGCCGCGTTCGCGCCATGCTCGATGAGAACGGCCAGTCGATTGACGAGGCCGGGCCATCTATCCCGGTCGAGATCCTGGGTCTTTCCGGTACACCGAATGCCGGTGACGATGTACTCGTGGTTGAAAACGAGCGTAAGGCGCGTGAAGTGGCTGCATTCCGCCATGGCAAGGTACGTGACACCAAGCTGGCGCGCCAGCAGGCGGCCAAACTTGAAAATATGTTCACACACATGGAAGGTGGTGAGGTTACCGATCTCAATATCGTCCTTAAGGCCGATGTGCGTGGTTCTGTTGAAGCACTGTGTGACGCACTGACTGATCTGTCCAACGAAGAAGTCAGGGTCAAGATCGTTTCCAGCGGTGTCGGTGGCATTAACGAATCCGATGCGCAGTTGGCACTGGCCTCCGGTGCCATCATGATCGGCTTCAATGTACGTGCTGATGGCACGGCAAAGAGACTGATCGCCGATGAGGATATTGATCTGCATTACTATAGCGTTATTTATGACGCTATTGATGAGATCAAGGCTGCCATCCTCGGTATGCTCAAGCCCATATATAAAGATGAGATCATCGGCCTGGCCGAGGTGCGTGATGTATTCCGCTCCAGCAAACTCGGTGCCATTGCCGGTTGTATGGTGACGGAGGGTACCATCAAGCGTAGCAGCCCGATCCGCGTATTGCGTGATGAGGTAGTGGTTTACGAAGGCGAACTGGAGTCTTTACGTCGTCATAAGGATGATGTCAATGAAGTGAAGTCTGGTACCGAGTGTGGTATCGGCGTGAAGAACTACAATGACGTCAAGCCGGGTGATCAGATCGAAGTCTTTGAACGGATACTGGTACAGCGCGAACTTTAATCGTGCTGTTTCTTTCAGATAACCGTAATAACGTATTGCGAGTCATTCTCCATGCCTAGAGAATATGCGCGTAGCCAAAGGGTTGCCGATCAGATTCAACGCGAACTTGCCCAAATTGTGCAACGTGAGTTGAATGACCCACGCCTGGGCCTGATTAGCATCTCTGCGGTCAAACTCAGTCGCGATCTCGCCTATGCGCAAGTCTATGTCAGCAGTTTTTCAGATAAGGATCATGCTGAAATCATCAAGGCCCTGAGTAAGGCGGGCGGTTTCCTGCGCCACCAACTCGGCAAGGCCATGCGTCTGCGCGTGGTGCCGGAGCTCAAATTCATTTATGACGACACCGTAGAGAAGGGTGTCAGCATGTCCCAACTGATCGACGACGCGATCTCGCAAGAGCGCGACGAGGAATAATCATTCATGCGTAGGAAGAATCGTGGCCGCAATATCAGCGGCATCGTTCTGCTCGACAAGCCGCTTGGCCTGAGCTCCAACAAGGCCTTGCAGGAAGTCAAAAACCTGTTTTTTGCCCGTAAGGCCGGCCACACCGGCAGCCTCGACCCGCTGGCCAGTGGCCTGCTGGCGCTCTGCTTCGGTGAGGCGACCAAGATCTCGAATTTCCTGTTTGATGCCAATAAACACTACCGCGCCACCGGCAAACTTGGCGAAATCACCACCACCGGCGATGCCGAGGGTGAGGTAATCGAGAGCCGGCCGGTGCCGGAGCTGGATGTGGCCAGGCTCGAGGCCGTGCTGGAGCAGTTCAAGGGTGAAATCAGCCAGGTGCCGCCGATGTACTCGGCCCTCAAACACAAGGGTGAGCCACTGTATAAGCTGGCCCGCCAGGGTATCGAGATCGAGCGTGAGCCCCGCCAGGTGACGATTTATTCCCTGTCACTGATTGAGCTGACCGCGGATAGCTTCACCATCGACATCGAGTGCTCGCGTGGCACGTATATCCGCACACTGGTTGAAGATATTGGCAAGGCGCTGGGTTGTGGGGCCTACGTCACCGCCTTGCGTCGCACCGGGCTGGGACCGTTTGATGAGGCCGATATGGTGACCCTCGATACCCTGAAGGCCGTCTATGAGCAGGACAAGACCCAACTCAAGCAGTTTCTGAGGCCCACCAGCAGTGCCCTGGAGGACTGGCCGGAGGTCAATCTGACCGAGGATATGGCCTTTTACATGCGCCAGGGCCAGCCAGTCATCGTCCCACATGCCCCCACCGAGGGCTGGGTACGGCTGAATGTGGGGGGTGAGCGCTTCCTCGGCATGGGGCAAATCCTCGATGATGGGCGTGTTGCACCCAAACGCCTGCTGGGTGAGGGTGCCTAAGTGGTAAAAGTCGAATTTTTCCTTGTTATATAAAGGCCTGCGGTTTAAAATACGCGCCTTTGAAATACAGTTTTGACCCGGGTCAGGAGTAATAAATGAGCATCAGCACTGAACAGAAAGGACAGATTGTCCAGGATTACAAGCGTGACGAAACCGACACAGGTTCGCCTGAAGTACAGATAGCCATTCTGTCTGCACGCATTAACGATTTGTCAGGCCACTTTAAAGAACACATCCACGATCACCATTCCCGTCAGGGTCTGCTGAAAATGGTTAACAAACGTCGTAAGTTGCTGGACTACATCAAGCGCAAGGACGTCAACCGTTACCGTGAACTCATTTCAAGCCTTGGCTTGAGAAAATAAGCTTAACTTCACGTCAGATAACAAGAATCCAAGCGTAAGGAATCCCAGTGACTTCTATCAAGAAATCCTTTCAGTATGGCGAACATACTGTCACCATCGAAACCGGTGAAATCGCACGACAGGCAAGTGGCGCCGTTATGGTTAGCATGGGCGACACCGTCGTGCTGGTTACCGCCGTGGCAAGAAAAGAGGCCGACGCAGGACGTGACTTCTTCCCGCTCACCGTTAACTATCAGGAACGTACCTATGCCGCCGGTGTTATTCCAGGTGGCTTCTTCCGTCGCGAAGGTCGTCCGAGTGAAAAGGAAACATTGACCAGTCGCCTGATCGACCGTCCGATTCGTCCGCTGTTCCCGAAGGGTTTCTATAACGAAGTTCAGGTGATCCCAACCGTTGTCTCGATCGACCCGGATATTGACCCGGATATTCCGGCTATGATCGGTACCTCCGCAGCGCTGGCGCTTTCTGGTGCGCCATTTAACGGCCCGATTGGTGCCGCGCGCGTGGGTTACAAAGACGGTGAATACCTGCTGAATCCTGGCTACGCAGCACTTGAAGAATCTGATCTTAATCTGGTCGTTGCCGGTACCAAGGGTGCCGTGCTGATGGTGGAATCAGAAGCCAACGGCCTGTCTGAAGACGTGATGCTGGGTGCCGTGATGTTCGGTCACGAACAGCTGCAGATCGTTATCGATACCATTGTGGAATTCGCCAGGGAAGCCGGTAAAGCGGCCTGGGAATGGACGGCCCCGGAGAAAGACACGGCCCTGCATGACAAGGTCGCTGAAGTGGCTACCGCCGGTCTGACCGAGGCTTACCAGATCGCAGAAAAGCTGGCGCGTTACAACAAGGTTGATGAGGCGCGTAGTGCCGCCATTGCCGCGGTTGCCAGTGATGATGGCTGGAGTGCCGATGACGTGCGCGGTGCCTTCTCATCACTTGAGAAGAAGATCGTTCGTAGCCGTATCCTTGATGGTTACCCACGTATCGATGGTCGTGATACCCGCACGGTGCGCCCGATTACTGTTCGTGTTGGTGTGCTGCCGCGTACGCATGGTTCCGCCCTGTTTACACGTGGTGAAACCCAGGCGCTGGTCGTGACCACCTTGGGTACGCAACGTGATGCGCAGATCATTGATGCCCTGGAAGGTACGCGTAAAGAACCTTTCATGCTGCACTATAACTTCCCTCCATACAGTGTTAACGAAACCGGCCGTGTCGGTAGCCCGGGTCGTCGCGAAATCGGCCACGGTCGTCTCGCCAAACGTGGTGTGCTGGGTGTGATGCCGAACATGGAGGAGTATCCTTACTCTGTCCGTGTGGTGTCGGAAATTACTGAATCAAACGGTTCAAGCTCAATGGCCTCTGTATGTGGGTCGAGTCTGGCCATGATGGACGCGGGTGTACCACTGAAGGCACCGGTTGCCGGTATCGCCATGGGTCTTATCCTTGAAGGCGACAAGTTTGCCGTACTGACCGATATCCTCGGTGATGAAGATCACCTTGGTGATATGGACTTCAAGGTTGCCGGTTCGAAAGACGGTATTACCGCACTGCAGATGGATATCAAGATCGAGGGTATCAACCGCGATATCATGCATGCGGCCCTTGAGCAGGCACTCGAAGCGCGTCTGCATATCCTCGATGAAATGAACAAGGTGCTCGATGCGCCACGTCAGGAGCTGTCTGACTATGCACCGCGCATCATGACCTTCAAGATCAACCCGGACAAGATCCGCGATGTAATCGGCAAGGGTGGCGCAACCATTCGTGCCATTACTGAAGAAACCGGTACCAGCATCGATCTTACTGACGATGGTGTCGTCAAGGTCTCTTCAACGGATAACGCCGCCGCACAGGAAGCCCGTCGCCGCATTGAGCAGCTGACAGCCGATGTTGAGGTGGGCACGATCTACGAAGGCAAGGTCGCCAAGATCATGGACTTCGGTGCCTTTGTTACCATCCTGCCGGGTAAAGACGGCCTGGTGCACATTTCGCAGATATCTGATGAGCGTGTTGAGAACGTTGGCGACAAGCTCAGCGAGGGTGACATCATCAAGGTCAAGGTGCTTGAGGTCGACAGACAGGGCCGTATCCGCCTGAGCATGAAGGCCGTTACTGAAGAAGCCTAAGGCTCATTCAGTAATACTAAAAAAGGAGCCAGCAGGCTCCTTTTTTATTGGGATGGATGATCGGTTTTACATTCACCCATCATTTCCTCTCCTCAAACTGCTTGATCGAGGCAAAGGATCGAATCCACGGTTGCCACGAGCGTAAGACCTCCGGCAATGCGTCTAATGCGCGTTTGGCATCATTGAAGCTGGCAAAACTACCATAGACAATGGCGTACCATATCTGGCCGTTATGCCTGGAGGTAATTTTCGCCAGTTTGTCCGTTAACTGGATATCTTGCATGCGAGCATCAACCAGGCGTTTCTCGATACTGGCGGCAAGCTGAATCGTATAGTAGTTAGCCGGTTGTCCTTGCAGCCAATCCGGAGAACTTCCTGTTTCCTCTATGGTATCGATATCCGGCGGGCCAAGTAATTCATCAGCTTTTGTTTCTATGTCTGGCACAGGGGCAGGGGCTGGTGGTTGTGCTTGCTCGACACCGGCAGTGGGGGGCGCCTGGCCGGCGAGCAGCGTATCGAACCTTATAGTAATAGACGGTGGGTTAGCTAACGCATCGTCCTCGGTTTCTAGGTCTGATACAGAGACAGGTCTTGGTTTTTGCTCGACCACCACACTGGCGAACAGAGTGTCGAGCGTTATAGTAATAGGCGGTGGGTTAGTTAACGCATCGTCCTCTGTTTCTACGTCTGGCACCGGGGCAGGCGCTGGTGGTTGTTCCACCACCGTAGCGGGTGCCAGGCTGGCGGACTGAGTATTGAGCGTTATAGTAGTAGCCGATGGCTTAGCTAACGCATCGTCCTCTGTTTCAATGTCTGACACCGGGGCAGGCGTTGGTGGTTGTTCCACCACCGTAGCGGGTGCCAGGTTGGCGGACTGAGTATTGAGCGTTACAGTAGTAGCCGATGGCTTAGCTAACGCATCGTTTTCTGTTTCAATGTCTGGCACCGAGGCAGGCGTTGGTGGTTGTTCCACAACCGTAGCGGGCGCCAGGCCGGCGGACAGGGTATCGAGTCGCTTGCGTGCTTCTTCACGCCCCTGTTTCGCGGCGGCCAGCAGCCAGCGACGTGCCTCATCGAGGTCTTTTTCGACGCCGAAGCCCTGTTCATACATGATGCCGAGGTTATACTGCGCCTGGGCCGAGCCGAGCATGGCTGCGCGTGTGAACCACTTCACAGCCTGCACATCGTCCCGTTGGTTACCCTCTCCGTAGGCATACATGGCGCCTACCAGGGTCTGGGCGAGGGGGTTATCCTGCTCGGCCAGCGGCAGCCAGAGTGCCAGGGCACGGGAGAAATCCTTTTTATTATAGGCGGTTACGCCATCACGGAAATCGTCGGCAAGCAGGTGCAGGGGGACAAGGCAGGTGCAGAGACTGAGCAAAAGTCCGGTAAATATCGAACGCATGGGCTGTAAAATCCTGGGGCATGGCCGTTATAGAGTTTACACGGTAACGGATTCTGCCAGTCAGGTGAAGATGACCCTATTCCTCACAATTTATTTCCTCGGCCACCGCGTGCCGACACTGTTGTTGATGCTCATGCTGTCAATGTTACTGTTTGGCGGCCAGGCCCGTGCCGAGAGCATCGATAATGCGGTGGCCGCACTCGATAGCGGTCAATATCTGGCGGCGCGGGAGGGTTTGGAGGCACTGGCCAAACGCGGCAATAGCGATGCCCAGACCCTGCTCGGTATCATGTACAGCGAGGGCAGGGGCATTACACGCGATATTCACCAGGCCCGTCAGTGGCTGTCGCGTGCCGCCCACCAGGGCAGCGACGACGCCCAGTTCCTGCTCGGCCTGAGTTACCTTGGTGGTTATGGCCAGGCCCGGGGTAAAAGCGGGCAAAACGACCCCACCAAGGCGCGTATCTGGTTACGTCGTTCCGCGCATAACGGTAATGCCCTGGCGCAAGGCTTCCTTGTCAGCGCCTATAAAAATGGCTGGTTTGGTTCAAAGGATCAGCAACGCGCCAGTTACTGGCAGGGGCGTCTGCGCGACGTTAATTAATCTCTAGACCCGCCAAGGGCGACATGCGGTATATTGTCACGCATGAAGCACGCCGATATCCAATGGCAGCAAGGCCAGCCCGTTAGTACCGATTTTGATGACATCTACTTCTCGCGCGAAGGGGGGCTGGAAGAAACAGAGTATGTCTTCATGCGACAAAATGGCCTGCCTGAACGCTGGCAGGGTGTTGAGGACTTTGTGATCGCCGAGACCGGTTTTGGCACCGGCCTGAATTTCCTCACCACCGTACAGCACTGGTTGGCAAAGGCAGATGTCAGCTCACCCACAGGTGCCTGCCTGCACTATCTCTCCATCGAGAAGTTCCCCCTAAGCAAGCCGGACCTTGAGCAGGCATTGGCTTGCTGGCCGGCACTTGACGCTGTCTCGGCGCAACTAATTGAAAACTACCCGCCAGCCGTTAAAGGCTTTCACCATATTCCCTTATTCGGGCAGCGAGTGGTGCTAAGCCTGATATTCGGTGACGCGCAGGAACAACTGCCCAACCTTCACGCCGCTGTCGATGCATGGTACCTGGATGGTTTTGCACCGGACAAGAACCCGGACATGTGGACGACGGCAGTCTTCAGACAGATTGCACGGCTCAGCAAGCCAGGCACAAGCTTTAGTACCTTCACGGCGGCGGGTGTTGTACGCCGGGGTTTACAGGCGGCCGGTTTCGAGGTCGAGAAGGTGAAAGGCTTCGGTAAGAAACGCGAAATGCTGCGTGGTGTAGTAACTGAACAGCATGAAGCCAAAGATTCAGCACCCTGGTTCGCCTTGCCGCGGCTGGGCCGGAAGGCTGAAGGCAATAAACACGCCGTGGTCATTGGTGCCGGTATCGCCGGTGTCCGCACGGCCTGGTCGCTGGCCAAACGTGGCTGGCGGGTGGACATCATCGAACGCCAGGCTGCGATGGCGCAGGGGGGTTCCGGAAATCCCCAGGGTATCGTCATGCCGCGCATCAGTCTTGGTGATAGTGCCGAGAGTGAATTTTATGACACGGCCTTTTTCAAGGCCGTGCGTGAACTTAACCGGCTAAAACAGCAATACCCTGAACTGCGCTGGCAACAGGGTGGTGTATTGCAGTTAGCCAGTTCACAGCGGGTCAGACAGCAAATCGAAAGGCTGGATTGTGCGCCGGAACTGGCGCAGGCGATCAGTGCTGAGCAGGCCAGCGAGATCGCCGGCGTCGAGGTGACCATGCCGGCCCTGTATTTTCCGCAGGCCGGCTGGCTCGACCCGGTGCAGTCTTGTCAGCTGTTGTTGTGCGATGCCGGGGATAATGTTCGCCTGCATACCCATAGCGATGTTACCTCGATGCAGTATGTTGACGGTGCATGGCAGTTGCTGGATGCCGAGCAGTCCCTCATCCTAAACGCGGAGACGGTGATCCTGGCCAATGCCAGTGCCGTCAGCCAATTTTCGCAGACAGCCTTTTTGCCAATAGGGCATGCCCGTGGGCAGATCAGTGTTATCCCGGCAAGCATGCACAGCAAAGCATTACGCTGTGCCATCTGTCATGAAGGTTATATCCTGCCGGCGACCCGTGGTGAGCATGTTATCGGTGCCAGTTTTCTTGCCGGCGATGACAGTGTTGCGCCCCGGCACGAAGAAGATGAGGAAAATATCCGCCAGTTACAGCAATCCCTGCCAGGCCTGTTTGCGAAACAAATACCTATTGCCGATCATCGTGCGGCACTGCGGGCCACCACGACAGACAGGTTGCCACTGCTCGGCCCGGTGGCGGATGAAGGCTTCTTTGCCGAGCACTACCATGACCTGCACAAGGGCAAAGCGGCCGCGCAATACCCGGCGGCTAAATACCTTGATGGTCTGTATGTCAATGCCGGACACGGTGCACGCGGCCTGACCTCGGCCTTCCTTGCGGCGGAGGTGATTGCCAGCCAGGTAAATCATGAGCCATTGGCGGTGTCAGAATCAATCTGGCAGGTGTTGAGTCCGTCACGCTTGCAAATTAGGGGGTTCAGAAAAGGACCTGGCAGCTGATAGTGATTACAGGCATCTCAATCTAGTCAATCACCGCTAATTCGAAATAAAAACATGTACCATTGTCTAGCGATTCGAAATCAAGTGTACCGTGGTGTTCCTCAATGATGTGCTTGGCGATATTCAGGCCGAGTCCGGTACCTGCTATTTTTCGACTGGAGCTGTTATCTGCCTGGGTGAAACTGTCAAAGATACGTTCTTTCAGGTTGCCCGGGATGCCATCACCATGATCCGTAATACTCACCCGAACATGATTAGCCCGGCGAGTTATCTGTATTTCCACAGTATCCTCATCGGCGCCGTACTTGGCAGCGTTGGATAGCAGGTTTGTCAGCACCTGGATGAGGCGATTTTCATCGGCGTGGATTAAGGCCCCAGGGGCCTGATTGTGGATCTCGAATACCGTGCCCAGCTGGTTTCCATAATCACGGTTACATGCAACGGCGCGTTCCACCAGAGCATCCAGTTCAGTATTTATCATTTGATACTGTAGTTTCCCGGCCTCGATTTTTTGCAAATCCAGGATATCGTTAACGAGTGTCGACAGGCGCTCACAGTTCTGCATAGCGATGCCGGCTATCTCTCGCGTCTTGTCCGATATGTCGCCGGTTACGCCGCCCAGAATTAACCCGAGTGAACCGCGAATCGAAGTCAGTGGGGTACGCAATTCATGACTGACCACGGACAGAAATTCATCTTTATGGCCTTCGGCAATAGCGCGACGTCGTTCCTCGCGGCGCAGATAGATCAGCATGATGCTGCAGATAATGGCAAACATCAGGTAAATCAATAAGGATTGCTTAACGAGGTTTCTCTGGTTATTGATAAACAGGTTTTCGATAGAAACATCCATTGCCTGCCAACTGGTTCCGGCCACATCTTCCGTGGACAGGATGCGTCGTTTTTCATCTTCGTTAAGGCGATAGTCCAGGCGATCCAGGTTTATCCGTGGCCCACTGGCTGTGACTTCGATAAGGTTATCTCCTTCGGGGTACACAAGCATTAACTGGTGGCCGGGAACCTGTGCGTTGGCAATCATACTGGTCAGCATATTGGCATCAAAGCTGATAAATAGAATGGCTTGTTTCAGATGTGCCATAACATCGAAGTGATATACCTCAGAATGAGGATGAATACGGGGTTGGTAGTTATGTTGACTGGAGAAATACTGTATGTCCTGTTCACACAATTCACCAACCAGACCATCAAAATCTTCGAACGCAGGTCTGCCATTTTCATCGGTCACAGTGAAGGCAAAGTGCTGCGGGAAGTAGCGACTTATTTCTTTTTGCAGTTTATCGATAAGTGCGTCTTTCTCCTCTGTTGTTGCCTGCAGGATCTTTCTGATGGTTTCGGCGTTGTCTTCGGAAAACACTCTCACCAGGCGGTTACGCTCTTTGACGAATCTTGACACCTGGTGAGACAGGCCCGTTACGGCATCATCAGCTATCGTCTGATGGTAGTGCACAAAGTCCTGATGACGCGTATAACCTAGCCACACAATGACCAGGCCAGCCAGTGTTAATACTATCAGGACGAACGTCGAGTATTTTTTCATTGTTATGCTAGTTGGTATCTGCAAACGGCGACGTTATTTCGCGTAGTATAGCGCAGATCAATGATCACGCGAATTCAACCATTTGGTTAAAGTGGATAAATCGCTATAGTTATGATGGTTTTCCGCGTTGCGGAAACTACGAGAAAAGCATAGGGGGAGGCTGCATACAGACATCCTCTCCGATAAATAATTCAGAATTGCTGGGAATATTCTTAATCTATGAGACTTCGGCAATACTAGCAAAAACGGTGCAGGAGTTTCTTCCAGCGACTCGGTGGCGTGGTTGCCGCCTCGAGGTCGATAGGTTTTAGCTGCGAGAGCACCCATTTGGGTAACGGCGGGTTGTCGCTGAAACCACAGACGCCGCCGAGGTTGTTGGGGTCGTAGATCTTGACGAACGCAGGCGCATCCGGGTTATCAACATAGACAATGCCGCAATAGTCTTCCTCGTGGTTATCGCGCAGTTGCTTGTCGGCGTGTTGCATAAATTGTTCAAGTTCAATGGCGGGCAGGGGGCTTGCCGGTGGGTGTTCATCGGTCGTGTAGACATACCACTGGCCCTGGTTGTGTCGGCGCAGGGTATCCCAGAATTGTGTCAGGTCATCCCAGCCCTTGATGCCGCGAAAGTAGCCCCTGAAGGACTGCATGTAGTCGGGTGAGTCACTCATAAGCGTGCCTGCCTAGTTATTAATGGGGGGTAGTATAGAGGAGTCCTGCTCATCTGCCGCAGGTATTTGTCGTGTCGCCGGCAGCTTGGCCAGTGACCAGTGCTGGATGGCCCATTGCCAGAGGTCATCCAGCGTGCTGTCAGCGGCGTCCCCGGGGACCTGTTGACCAAGAAAGTTCAGTGCCTTGATGAGTTGCGGGCGTGGCTCCTGGTCATCAATGGCCGTGGCAAAGGTTTGTTTACTGAGCTTTTCCCCCGCGGCATTAACGGCAATGGGTAGGTGCAGGTACGTTGGGGTGTGATAGCCGAGTTTTTGTTGCAGCCAGATTTGGCGCGGCGTCGACTCGAGCAGATCGCTGCCACGCACGACCTCGGTAATGCCTTGTTCGGCATCATCGACAACCACGGCAAGTTGGTAGGCAAACAGGCTATCGGCACGCCTGATGACAAAGTCACCCAGGTCACGGAACAGGTATTGTGTGATCTCACCCTGCAACAGATCATGAAAGCTGATAACGGCATCATCGAGGCGGGTGCGGATGGCGTTTACTTTTTTGCCTTCAGCGAGACCCTTGCGGCAGGTCCCGGGATAAATTGGTCCTTCACTGCCCGGCCTTGCTATGGCGGCGATCTCGCTACGGCTACAGGCGCAGGGATAACAGGCGTTCATGGCCTCAAGCTGTTCGAGGGCTATGTTGTATGCCGTGTCACGTTGGCTCTGGTACATGACCTCGCCATCCCAAACCATGCCATAACGCTCAAGTGTTTTGAGTATCTGGCTATCGGCACCTTTAACACAGCGTGGCCGATCCAGGTCTTCCATGCGTACCAGCCATTGACCTTGTTGATGACGGGCCTGCAGGTAACTGCCGACGGCGGCGACCAGTGAACCGAAGTGCAGGGGGCCGGTGGGCGAGGGGGCGAAGCGGCCACGGTAGTCTCTAGGATATTGGCTCATACAGGTGTCCCACATAAACAAAAATGGCGAGAAATCCTCTCGCCATTTTTTATGTTACGGCTGCCGTCGGAACTAACCCATTTGCTTTTCGCGAATTTCATCCAGGGTCTTACAGTCGATGCAAAGGTTGGCCGTCGGACGGGCCTCGAGGCGACGTACCCCTATTTCGACACCGCAAATCTCGCAGTAACCGTATTCATCATTGCTGAGCATGTCGATCGACTCATCGATCTTTTTGATCAGCTTGCGTTCACGGTCACGGGCACGCAGCTCAAGGGCGAATTCAGTTTCCTGCGAGGCGCGGTCGTTCGGGTCGGGGAAGTTGGCGGCCTCATCCTGCATATGGTGGACGGTACGATCGACTTCCTGCATCAGGTCATCCTTCCACATATTGAGGATATTGCGGAAGTGCGCAACCTGATTCGGGTTCATGTACTCTTCACCCTTTTTCAGCTTGTAGGCATCGCCATAGAGCGGCTGTACACCGCCGGAAGCCTGGGCCTTTTTGGCCGGGGCCTTTTTCACGACCGCTTTCTTGCTAGCGGCCTTTTTCGTCGCAGTTTTCTTCGCGACGGCCTTTTTTGCAGGTGTTTTCTTGGTGACAGCCTTCTTGCTGGCTGCCTTCTTTGCCGTTTTCTTCTTTGTGGGCATGTACTTACATCCTGTGGTGCTGCTTGGGTTTGAAAAATCAAGCCGGAATATATACCAAAATCCGGCGCTTGGGGCAAACTATCTTCGCCTTGTCGGGATTCAGCATTATTGACCCGGTCCGGGCGGGACGCCGCCAGGCCCCTGTAGGGCCTGAAATTCCCGGGTAGGATGGTATGATAGGCGCCGTTTTTTCGCCTGAGAAGTGAGGATAAATTGTGGCAAAACTGGAAGCCCTGATTTTCGATGTGGACGGCACCCTCGCCGACACTGAACGAGACGGCCACCGCGTGGCCTTTAACCTGGCCTTCGCCGAGGCCGGCCTCGACTGGCACTGGTCGGTCGAGCTGTATGAAAAGTTATTGAGCGTCACCGGTGGTAAGGAGCGTATCCGCTACTACCTGGAGAATTTCAATACCGATTTCACGCTGCCGGAAAATGATGTCGAGTTCATTGCCGGCCTGCACCAGTCCAAGACCGCACACTACACGGCAATGCTGGAGGCGGGGGCCATTCCGCTGCGTTCAGGTGTGAAGCGCTTATTAGACGAGGCGCGTGCGACCGGCCTGCGCCTGGCGATTGCGACCACGACCACGCCGATCAACGTCCAGGCCCTGCTTGAACACACACTCGGCAAGGAGTCACTGGACTGGTTCGAGGTGATCGCCGCCGGTGATATCGTGCCGGCGAAAAAGCCGGCCCCGGATATCTATGATTATGCACTGCAGAAGATGGGCCTGGATGCGAATGTCTGCATGGCCTTCGAGGACTCAGAAAACGGCATTAAATCCTCAATGGGGGCAAAGCTGCGCACGATTGTTGCGATCAATGACTATACCCGCGATCATGACTTCAACGGCGCGCTACTGGTACTCGACCAGCTCGGTGAACCGGAACAGCCATTTCAGGTGCTCGCCGGTGATGCCTATGGGGCAAAGTACGTCGATGTGGCACTGATACGTAAACTGATGCAGGACTAAAGTCATCGGCATGAGTAAAAAATTACACATCGCGGCACGCATGCATGACATCCAGCCGTTTCACGTCATGGCCCTGCTGGGGCGGGCACGTGAACTGGAGGCGCAGGGTCGCGATATCGTGCACATGGAGATCGGCGAGCCGGACTTTATCACCGCACAACCGATCATCGATGCCGGGGTCAAGGCCTTGCAGGCCGGGCAGACACATTACACACCATCGCTGGGTTTGCCCGCCTTGCGTGAGGCGATCAGCGCATTTTACAAACAGCGTTATAACCAGGATGTGCCGGCACGTCGAATTGTCATTACCCCCGGTGCCTCGGGTGCCCTGCAATTGATCTTCAGTGCCCTGATTAATCCGGGTGACAGTGTTGTCATGGCCGACCCGGGTTATCCCTGTAATCGTCATTTCGTACGTTTGAATGAAGGTGAGACGATTGGTGTGCCGGTCAATGCCGATAGTGACTATCAGCTCACGGCTGACTTACTGAAACAATACTGGGCGACAAATACCGTCGCCGCGATGCTGGCCTCGCCCTCAAACCCGACCGGTACGATTGTTAATGAAGCCTCCTTGCAGGCCATGCATGCAGTTAGCCAGGCGCGTGGTGGAAATTTGATTGTTGATGAGATCTATCACGGCCTCGTCTACGACCAGGACATAAGTACGGCACTAAAGATTTCCGCCGATGATGTCTTCGTGATTAACAGCTTTTCTAAATATTTTGGCATGACCGGCTGGCGTGTCGGCTGGCTGGTCGCGCCGGAGGGTTATATCGATGCCATCGATCGCCTGGCACAGAACGTCTTCCTGGCGGCCTCGACCCCGGCACAATATGCGGCACTGGCGGCCTTTCAGCCGGAAACCATGGAGATACTTGAGCAACGTCGGGCAGCCTTTGCCGAACGGCGAGATTATCTCCTGCCTGCTTTGCGCGAACTGGGTTTTGATATTCCGGTGACCCCGCAGGGGGCCTTTTACCTGTATGCCAATTGCAGCCGCTTCACGGATGACAGTTACAGGTTTGCCGGTCGGTTGCTGGAAGAGGCCGGCGTCGCCATCACACCGGGGATCGATTTCGGTTCACACCGGCCCGAACAGCATGTGCGCTTTGCCTACACGACCTCGCTGGAATATCTGCAAAAGGGCGTCGAGCGGATTAAGAGATTTTTGGGCGAATGAATGTGCAAGTAGTGGGATCGAGTATTTAACGCAAAGGTCGCAGAGACGCAGAGTACGCGGAGAAATTCAAAAACGAAATATAAATTGTGCAGATCAGGCTAATAATAACAAAGGGGGTAATTTAACTTATCCGTGTGTTATTTTATCTCGTTTTACACCAAGCTAGAATTGTCGAAAGTTATATTTTGCAAGTTTTTACTTTGCGACCTCTGCGTCTCTGCGACCTTTGCGTTAAATTAACTGAATAACAACTTCTCAAAAATCATTCAACCTTAAGTTTCTCAACCGCCATGGCCGTCGCGCCGGCGACGGCCGTCGGCATGACAAAGAAATTCAATACCGGTATCGACATGGCCAACATGACACTGCCGCCAAAACCAAAACTCATAAATCGTCGTTGCCGGAGGCGGCGGCGTAATTCGGCAAAAGAGATGTTGCGGTTGCTCATCGGATAATCGGTATATTCCACTGCCATCACCCAGGCGATCATGAGCATCCATAAAAACGGCGCGATGAAATTCACCACCGGGATAATAAACAGGATCAAAAACGGGATCGTGATGAGAATATAGTAGGCCATCTTTTTTAATTCGGCGAGCAGGATGGGGATAACATTTTTTAAGACGGCCTTCCAGTTACTATTGCTCTCGGGCAGTTCACCCGTCAGATGTTTTTCTACCGCCGCGGCCAGTAGACTATTAAACGGCGCGCCTATCAGGTTGGCGACCAGAGTAAAGGTAAAGAAGACGATGATCAGGCTGGTGATAAAAAATATTGGGATCAATATCCAGCGCAACCAACTGAGCCAGCCGTTTTCTGCCGGTGCGAGGTAGTTGACGAGGTCCATGAACTCGCCATAACCAAATAAGATCAGGCTGGCAAACAAGAGAATATTAATTGTTAAGGGAATGAGAACATACAGGCGGATGCCGGGTTTGCCGATCAGACCGAGGCCGCGAATAAAATAACCGATGCCCTGTGCTGCATTTGTGATCATGTTGATACCTTGTCTGTCTTTATCGTAAAACGATTATCTGGAATAGTTATTTCAATAGTCTATCGAATTTTATCGAGTCCTGCCCGCGCCAGTCGCGCCGCACCACAGGCCGCCTCTTCAAAGTCGGCATCGAGCATGGGTACGGTCAGGTGGCGTGCGCGGATGGCCTGCCAGACCGAATTTTTTGCGCCGCCACCAACACTGCGCAGAGAGACTGGCCAGGGTGCCCCCAGTTCATGCAGGCGGTGATAGCCACGCGCCTCGATCGCCGCTATGCCGTCTAACAGACCGTGCAGGAATGCGACATCATCATCAGGACGGGGCTCGAGACAGCCCTGCATGTCCGGGTCGTTGATGGGAAAGCGTTCGCCCCTCGCGGGTAGCGGATAGTAGTCGAGCGGGCAGTCCGCCTGTGGGTCGATGTCCCGGCTGAGTTCGACCAGCTCCGCGTCACTGAAAAATTGCCGTAGCACGCTGCCGCCGCTGTTCGAGGCCCCGCCGACCAGCCACTGCTCGCCGATACGATGGCTGTAAATCCCATATTGCGGGGCAAACACGGGCCGGTCGCTGAGTACCTTCAGGACCAGGGTCGAGCCCAGCGTGGTGACCGCCTCGCCGACCTCGTGCGCCCCAGAGGCCAGGAAGGAGGCGGTACTGTCTGTGGTACCGGCGATGACCTGGCAGTCGGCTGGCAGGCCGAATGCCGCGGCGATCGGCGGACTGACGGTAGCAACCGGGCTGCCGACGGGCATCACCTCGGGGAGGCAGTCCCCAAGGGAGTCGAGTTGAGGCAGCTCCAGGGCCATCAGCCAGTCGGGCCACTGACGGTTTATCGGGTCATAGCCGAGTTTGAGGGCATTGTTTTCATCACTGAAGCCATAACGGCCACAGAAGTGACCCAGCAGCCAGTCGGCCTGGTGCAGGGCGATAAACGGGTCCTCGGGGGGTTCATTGGCCAGTAACCAGAGCAGCTTGGCAAGGCTGCTGGAGGGGCTGTGCACGGCGGCCCCTTGTGGGGCGATAGTGGCGAGATAAGCCGCCTCTTCGCGGGCCCGGCTGTCGTGATACATGAGCGCCGGGCAAAGGGGTTGGCCCTGGGGGCTGCTGAGTAACAGGGTCGAGGACGTGCCATCAATGGCCAGGGCGGCGACCTCGCCGGCTGGGGCCTGTGTAAAGAGTTCTCGCAAGGCTTTTTCACAGGCCTGCCACCATAGCTGTGGGTTCTGTTCGAAGCCGAGGGCAGTGCTCAGGGGCGCAGGCAGGGCGGCGCACGCCATGGCCTGGCATTGGCCTTGTTCGTCGAGCACGGCGGCCCGACAGGCCGTGGTGCCGAGATCAATGCCGAGCGTGAGGGACAAAACGAAAAGGGCTGATTTTGCCTGAGAAGTTAATTAATTCCATTAATAAAACTCCTCAAGCAATTGATTATTAAGAAGACAGGTATTAGGGGAGCTGTACCAGCTCCGGTGCCTGCCAGTTATCGGCCCGGTGTTCGGCAACGACCGTGGTGTAGATCCCGCCGCGGACATTGAATTCCGCCGTCAGGCGCATGAAGCGCGGTGCACAGGCCCTGACCAGGTCATCGAGGATGCGATTGGTCACGGCCTCGTGAAAGGCGCCTTCTTCACGAAAGCTCCAGGTGTAGAGTTTCAATGATTTCAATTCGATACAGTGATCTTGTGGGATGTACTCGATAGTCAGGGTGGCAAAATCCGGCTGCCCGGTCTTCGGACACAGGCAAGTGAATTCGGGCACATCGATGCGGATGGTGTAGTCCCGGCCGACCTGCGGATTATCGAAAGTTTCAAGTTCTTTAGTAGGTTGTGTGTTCATGGTGCGAAAGATACCGGAAGCAGGATGCGGCTGACAAGTGATGTGTTATGATGCGGTCAATTTTGTAGTTCTAACCTCAAGATATAAGAATACGATTGCATGCGCCTCGACAAGATTAAACTGGCCGGTTTCAAGTCCTTCGTGGACCCGACCACCGTCTCTTTTTCCAGTAATTTGACCGGTATTGTGGGCCCGAACGGCTGCGGTAAGTCGAATGTCATCGACGCCGTGCGCTGGGTGATGGGTGAGTCCTCCGCCAAACACCTGCGTGGCGAGTCCATGGCCGACGTGATTTTCAACGGCTCCTCGACCCGCAAACCGATTGGCCAGGCCAATATCGAGCTGATTTTTGATAACAGCGATGGTAGCTGCCCCGGTCAGTACGCCAATTACAACGAGATATCTGTGAAGCGCTCGGTGAGCCGTGATGGCACCTCGAGTTATTTCCTTAACGGTACACGTTGCCGTCGCCGCGACATTATGGACCTGTTCCTCGGTACCGGCATGGGGCCACGCAGCTACTCGATCATCGAGCAGGGTATGATCTCGCGTTTCATCGAGGCCAAGCCGGATGACATGCGCGTTTTCATCGAAGAGGCTGCGGGGATCTCCAAGTACAAAGAGCGCCGTCGCGAGACCGAGAACCGTATCAAGCACACCCGCGAGAACCTCGAGCGCATTAACGACCTGCGCGAAGAACTCGATAAACAGTTAAGCCACTTACAGCGCCAGGCGAATACCGCCGAGAAGTACAAGCTGCTGAAAGAGGAAGAACGAGTTACCCGGGCACAGTTGCTGGCGTTACGTCGTCGCGGCATTGACGACCAGGCCGAGAAGCAAAAGCGTGCCATCGCCGAAAAGGAAACCGCTTACGAAGCGGCGGTGGCCGAACTGCGTGGTGTGGAAAGCAAGCTTGAGCACCTGCGCGAACAACATACCGAGGCACATGACAACTTCAACCATGTGCAGGGCCATTACTACAAACTCGGTGCCGATGTCGCACGTATCGAGCAGGCCATTCAGCACACCAAGGAAAAACGTCAACAGTTGCAGCAAGACAGTAGCGAAGTGGAGAATGCGCTGAACCAGGCGCGCACTACGCTGGAAACCGATAATCGCAAGATCAGTGAGCTCGATACTGCCTATGCGGAGATTGAACCGGCGATGCAGGCAGCCCAAGAGGCCGAACAGACGTCCCGTGAGGCCCTGTCTCGTGCCGAAGAGGCCATGCATGACTGGCAACTGGACTGGGAAGAATTTAATAACAATGCCGCCGAGCCGGGTAAGACCGTGCGCGTGGAGCAGACCCGTATCCATCACCTTGAGGCGCAACAGCAACAACTCAACGACCGCGTTAGCCGTTACCAGCAGGAACTGCAGGGCATGGGCACGCAGGGACTGGAAGAAGAAATCGATGCTATTCGCAGCCAGTTGCGTGATGTGGATGCTGAGGTCAACGGCCTGGGTCAGCAGTTGCAAAGTACACAGCAACAGATCAGTCAGAGTCGTGAGCATAATGAAAGCCTTGTTAAGACACTGAACGCTTCACGTAGTGATCTGCAGAGCCAGCAGGGTAGGCTGTCATCACTCGAGGCCTTACAGGAAGACGCACTCGGTAAGGGCGAGAGTGTGGTTTCCGACTGGCTGGACAGGAATGGCTTGAAAGACGCACAGCGTCTTGCTGAAACACTCGAAGTTGAAAGGCGCTGGCAGACAGCAGTGGAAACCGTGCTCGGCTTCCACCTGCAGGCCGTCAGCGTGAATGAGGCCGGTAACCTCGGTCAGGCCCTGGCCGGCCTGGATAAGGGTGCGATCGGCATAATTGAACGCGGTGCGGTGAATAACGCCACGGTGCGTGATTTTGCGACACCTTTGTCACAATACGTACGTTCCGAATGGTCACTGGATGCGTTGCTAGCCGGTATCTATACCGCCGACTCGATAGAACAGGCGCTGTCACTGCGCGGCCAGTTACAGGCACATGAATCCATCGTTACCGCGGAAGGGGTCTGGCTAGGACCCAACTGGATGCGCATGACGCGCAACACCGATGAACAGGCCGGTGTGCTGCAACGTGAGGCCGAGATCCGTGACACCGAAAGGCGTATTGGTGAACTGACGGCAGGCGTTGACGACCTGCAACAGCAGCTTGATACAGGTCGTGATGCCCTGCATGCACATGAAAGAGCACGCGATGAAACCCAGCAATCACTGGATGCCGCCAATCGCCTACATGCTGAATACAAGTCGACGCTGGGTAGCCGTGAAACGGCGCTGGAACAGATGCGTTCACGCAGCCGGCAGATCGAAACCCAGCTCAGTGAACTACGTGGTCAGATCGAACAGGATAGTAGTGCAGTAGAAGAGGCCCGGGCACGTTTGCAAGAGGCCGAGGCCGCTGCTGCCAAGCTTGATGCCGAGCGTGCCCAGTTACAGCAACGCCGTGACAATTTACGCGAAACACTTGACCAGGTCCGCGAGCAGGCACGCGCCGATCACGATGCTGCGCATCAGCATGCCTTGCGTGCGGAATCTATTCGCACCGAGTTGAGTTCCACCCGACAGGCCATGCAGCGCATCGAAAGCCAGATCAACACATTGGAACAACGCCAGGCAGAACTGCAGCAGTTGATTACCGATAGTGAGGCACCGCTGAGAAGTATGGAAGAGGAGCTGGGTCTGGCATTACGCGGTCGTCAGGAAGTGGAAGAAAAGCTCAACAACGCACGCAAGCAGGTTCAGGATATTGAACATGCCATGCGCGAGGCCGGCGATGATAACGGTAAGGCCGATCAGCTTGTTCAGGAAGTACGTGGCCAGTTGGAACAGCTGCGTATGGATTTTCAGGGTATTAGTGTTCGTCTGCAAACCCTGCAGGAGCAGATCGATGAAACCGGCTTTGGACTGGATGCCTTATATGCCGCCCTGCCTGAAGATGCGACCGAGCAGCAATGGCAGGAAGATGTTACCAAGCTGGAAAGTCGTATTCAGCGTCTTGGCGCCATCAACCTTGCCGCGATTGATGAGTTCAAGGAACGCTCCGAGCGCAAGGAATACCTCGACAAGCAGATGACGGACCTTGAAGATGCACTGAATACACTGGAAAGTGCGATCGGCAAGATCGACCGCGAGACCCGCACCCGCTTCAAGGAAACTTTTGATATCGTCAATAACGGCTTCAAGGCGATGTTCCCGAGGCTGTTTGGCGGTGGTCACGCCTATATGGAGCTGACCGGTGATGACCTGCTGAGTACCGGCATTACCGTGATGGCGCGTCCGCCGGGCAAGCGCAATGGGACGATTCACCTGCTCTCCGGTGGTGAGAAGGCCCTGACTGCAGTGGCATTGGTGTTCGCCATCTTTGAACTGAATCCGGCACCATTCTGTATGCTCGATGAGGTTGATGCGCCACTCGATGACGCCAACGTCAGTCGCTTCTGTGAACTGGTCAAGGCCATGTCAGACCGTATCCAGTTTATCTTTATTACCCATAATAAGGTCACAATGGAGCTGGCGGGTCAATTGATGGGTGTAACGATGAGTGAACCGGGTGTATCACGACTCGTTGCTGTGGATGTTGATGAGGCAGCCTCGATGGCTGCCATGTAAGGCTGTTAACACAAGGCTCTAACGGAGCGCTCATGGACTCGTTGCGCATTTCACTCATACTGCTTGGCGCGGTGCTGATACTGGCCTTTTATTTCTGGGAGCGCCACAAGCGCCGCCGTCAGGATGATCGTTACCAGCGTTGGGGTGGTGTCAGGGAAGAGGGTACTGAAACCCATGTTGTTTCACGGCAACATAAAAATGACCTGCATGATGATATCGGCGATATCGAATCAATCTCTGCGCATGACGACACATCGGAATCGCTGCCAGCTGAGGAGATGTATTCCATACAGGAACCGGACCTCGAGACTGACCCGGAACAGCACAATGACCCCATCCCGGATATCCGCAGTGAGCTCGAGGCGCTCGAAGAAATCATCACTGCCGAAGATTCAGACCTTGATCAAATAGAGATGGGTGATCTCGATGTGCGTACAGGCCTGCGCCAGGAACAAAAAGACATACCTGTAGACAAAGTCACTGAGCCTGAGCGGATTATTGCCTTGCATGTCATGTCGCAGGAAGGCAAACGTTTTAATGGTCCTGATTTGTTGCATGCCTTTATGCAGGCAGGCCTGCAATACGGTGACATGAATATCTTCCATCGTATGCAAGTCGGCAATGATACGCCGATGTTCAGTCTTGCCAATGCCGTTGAACCTGGCAGCTTTGACTTATCCGCCATGGAAGAAACGTCTACCCCCGCGCTGATCATCATCATGACCCTGCCGCACCGAATGGATGCGCTGCAGGTATTTGATGACATGCTCGATACGGCACGTAAACTTACCCATGAGTTGAATGGCCGGCTTTGCGATGACCATCGCAGTGTCCTTACACGTCAGGCGATTGATGACCTGCGTGCCGACCTGAATGCCTATACGCTGAATAAGTCCCTTTCCAGCTAAACGGCCTAATCGATTATTTCATAGCCGTTTTTCAGGGTCTTGATGTTTGCCGGTTGGTACTGAATGCGGACACGGTGTTTGGTATCCGCTTTGAACCAGTTCTTGTTTTCAATCAGGCTGTAACTCTTTCTGCTGTCCTGAATACGTAACACGCTTTCATGAATCTTTGGTCGTAAAGCCTCGGCCGGTTGATCATCGACCTGCACAAAGACCGTGCGCAGACTCTTTTTGTAGCCTAAGCCATGAAAATGAAATACATAATCGTCGTCCGGCAGGTTACCGATGTATTCATTGAGTTGTGCAGGATTGAAATTGATATGAATGGGGTTGGCATCGGCGCTGAGAGACTTTAACTGGTTAACCATATAGTCGAGCGTTATCGAGGCAAGACGATCCTCACTATAGCTGCCACCCACATCGGAATGTACGCCGGGGAACCATACCTCATGTATCCCCTCACGCTGGTTCATGAGTGTAGGGGTATAGGGGTCGCGGGTCTCATCGAGGGCAACAAGGTGGACGGCCTTTTGCACATTTGGTGAAACATGCATGTCCTTGAACAGGTTCACCTTGTGAAAAGGGATGCCTAACAGTTTCACCGGCACGCCGAAGGCCCCGACCGTATCCCAGACACCCAGAAAATCAACACTCACCGGCCGGATGCCACCACTACTCTTATATTTTACAAAGCGTTGTTCGATATTTCTGGTGGAACGGTTTGAATAGGATTCAGTGGTGATTGTTATTTTTTCAGGGATACCTTCCTTGTGGAGTTGTGAGGCCAGCATACGTGCACAGGCGGCACCACGGCTGAATCCAAAAATCAGGATCCGGTCACCGGGTTGCCACTCCTTTACGAGGGTGGCATAAGCATGACAGCGAATACGTTTTTCGCCACCACCAATCGCACCGCCCGAGGCGCGCTCGAGAGCGGTACAGTCATCATCATTACCCACGCCGCGGAAGTAGCGGGCGATTTGTGTCGGTGAATCCTCGCCAAGGGATTTGAACAGGCGCACGATGTTGGTGATAAGGCCGCTACCCTGATGGCCATTTTCATCATTCCAGGTGCCGTCCATGAGGATGATAAGGTTTCTCTGCAACGGGGTTTGATTAAAGTCTTTGCTGTATTCACGAACTATCTTTTCACTCATTTCATGCCTCCTTGCCTACATTGATGGTGATGACGATCAGTTTTTATTTTCGGCCTCGATAAAGACGCGTTTTACCCGTGGCCAGTCTTGCTTGATCTGACTGGTTATTGTTTTAATTAATGCCTCGAGCTGACCCATCTTGATAGCATTATTAAAATCAACGCTAAGTGTCACCAGGATATATTCCGGCCCCATGTGCAGGGTCAGGACCTCGTTGATATGTTCAATTTCCTCATGTTGGCTAAGCAACTGGCGAATACCTTTAATCACCTCGGGTTTGGCACTTTCACCAATCAACAGGCTTTTTGTTTCATAAGCCAGCCAGATGGCGGTGCCACCAAGGATAAGGCCGATGATGACCGAGGCCAGCCCGTCCAGCCAGGGCAGGCCAGTCACCTGGCTGAGCATAATACCCAGCAGGGCGACGATGAGGCCGAGGATGGCGGCTGAGTCTTCGAACAAAATGACGAACAGGGTCGGATCCTTACTGTCCCTGACTGCATCCAGTGTACTGCGCTGGCCGCGGCTTTGGTTAAAGGCACGCATGGCGATAAACCAGGCGACACCCTCAAAGAGAATAGCCAGGCCGAGCACAGCGTAGTTAATCCAGACCTGTTCCATCTGGGCAGGGTGAAGTATATGCAGGATGCCCTCATAGATAGAGATACCGGCACCGACGGCAAAGATGAGGATCGCAACAATAAAGCTCCAAAAGTAGACTTCCTTGCCATGCCCAAACGGGTAGTGTTTGTCTGCGGGCAGGCGGGCGCGTTTCAGGCCATAGAGCATGAGCATCTGATTACCGGAATCCACGGTCGAGTGGATGCCCTCCGAGAGCATGGCCGAGCTACCGGTGAAGGCCGCTGCAATGAACTTGGTTATGGCAATGAGCAGATTGCCGATCAGCGCAGCGAATATGACGCGTTTGTTGGAGTGGCTCATGTCGTCCTGATCGTTGTTATTTTATTCTGTTACTTATATTACAGGAGACGACGTGGCTTAACATAGTATTTGTGGCTGATGTGAGGTAATAAAAAACGGGGCCACTGGCCCCGTTTTTTATTAATACTAATTCCTCGTCTATGTAAACATATGTGCATTAATCCAGAAATGCGTGGCAATACTGGCGGCATAGCCGAGTGCAATGACCGGGGTCCATTTCAAGTGGCCGAAGAAGGTGTACTTGCCGCGCGCCTGACCCATGAGGGCAACACCGGCGGCCGAGCCGATAGATAACAGCGAGCCACCGACACCGGCGGTCATGGTGACCAGCAACCACTGACCGGTGTCCATGGCCGGGCTCATGGTCAATACAGCAAACATGACCGGGATGTTATCGACGATGGCAGAGAGGACGCCGACGGCGATATTCGCATTGGTGGCACCCCACTGGTTGTACATGATATCTGAGGCCAGCCCCAGATAGCCGAGGAACCCAAGCCCCCCGACACAGGCAACCACGCCGTAGAAGAACAGCAGGGTGTCCCACTCGGCACGGGCAACCGGTTCAAAGACATCAAAGGCGACAGGGTTACCGATCTGCTCGTCACTTTCTGCCTCAACTCTTAGCATGGCTTCCTTATGAGTGGTTTTCTTCAGGAAGAAACCAAACAACTGCAGGTAACCCAGCCCCGTCAGCATTCCGATGACGGGTGGCAGATGCAGGAAGTTGTGGAAGGAGACTGCGGTAATAATCGTGGCAAGGAACAAGACGATAATACGCTTTGCGCCACGATGCATAGCCACCTTTTCATCGGCTACCGAGGGGCGCTCATTGGGAATGGCGAAGTGCATGATCGCTGCCGGTATGACAAAGTTCACCACGGACGGAATAAACAGCGCGAAGAAACCCCAGAACTCGATAATGCCCTTTTGCCAAACCATCAGCGTGGTGATATCACCGAAGGGTGAGAAGGCACCACCGGCATTGGCGGCGACGACGATATTGATGCAGGCGAGGGTAATAAACTTTGCATTATCTCCACCGACGGCGAGCACGACGGCGCACATGAGCAGCGCGGTGGTCAGGTTATCGGCAACGGGTGAGATAAAGAATGCCAGGATACCGGTGATCCAGAAGAGGGCGCGGAAGCCAAAACCTGAACTGATCAGCCAGGCACGCAGGGCATCAAAGACCCGGCGTTCTTCCATGGTGTTGATATAGGTCATCGCCACCAGCAGGAACAACATGAGTTCGGCGTATTCGAGCAGGTTGTGGCGAATGGCGCCTTCCGGCAGGCCTGGCGGCAGTCCCTGGCTCTGGTAGGTCCAGGCAATGGCGGCCCAGATGATACCGGCGGCAAGGATAACCGGCTTGGACTTGCGCATGTGTGTAAATTCTTCGGCCATGACCAGCAGGTAGGCAAGAACAAAAACACCAATGGCAAATAACCCGACGCCGCTGCTGGTCAGGTCTATGGGTGTGTTCACACCAACCGCTGCCGCCGTTGATGCAAGGGTCAGAGCGGGCATGAATGCCAGGAGAACACCCCAAAGCATAGTTATTATGGTTAACCGTTGCATAGAGCTTTCCTTAGAAGACGACATTCATCATGGTCAGCATGACCACCAGGAATAAGACGGTCATGATCCCACCCGCGCGCAGGAAGTCGGGCACACGGTAACCGGCCGGTCCCATGATCAGCGCATTGACCTGGTGGGTCGGGATCAGGAACGAGTTAGAGGTTGCCAGCGCCACGGTCAGGGCAAATACGGCCGGGCTGGCACCCACCCCGAGGGCAATGTTAACAGCCAGTGGCACCAGCAATACGGTGGCGCCGACATTCGACATGACCAGGGTAAAGAAGGTAGCAAGGACCGCGACGGCGGCCTGGATCACCCAAATTGGCGCATCACCTACCACGTAGAGCACCTGTTCGGCGATCCACTTTGCGGTGCCGGTGGTTTCCACGGCGAGTCCCAGCGGGATAAGGGAGGCAAGCAGGAACACGGTCTTCCAGCTCACGGCCTGGTAGGCCTCTTCGATGGTCAGCACACGTGAGATGACCATCCCCATGGCGCCGGTTAGCAGCGCAACGGACAGGCGTAGGTCGGTAAACAGGACCATGATCAGGGCGATGGCGAAGAAAACGATGGCCCAGCTGAGTTTGTTCGGGCGCAGTTGTTCTTCACGCGGGTATTCGGTGGTGACAACAATAAAGTTGCGATCTTTGGAAATACGCTCGAGTGCCGGCCAGGGCGTATGTACCACCAGGGTGTCACCGGCCTGGAACGGGATGTTACGGATGTCATCGCCTTCACGCATGGTTTTGCCGTTGCGGTGCAGGCCGATCATGGCTATGCCATAGGTCTTGCGCATCCATATGTCGCAGGCACTCTTGCCTATCAGGTCAGAGCCCGGCGGGATAACCACTTCGGCAATACCGGCCTTGGCGGCAGCCAGTGACTCGGCAAAGGTGCGTAGCTTGTCGCGTTTCTTCAGGCCATATTTTTCGACAAAGGCTTCGAGTGCGTCGGGTTCGGCGACCACACCCAGCACCATGCCAGCGGCAATTTCAGTATCCCGTGCGAGGGTACCCGGACCCATACGGCTTTCTTCACCGGCACGTTTACTGGCGATGATACGAACGCGGTTTGATGTTTCAATTTCATCGAGGCGTTTGCCGATAATACCGCTGTCTTCCTGTACCACAAGCTCTGACATAGAATAGTCAACATGGTAAACGTCACGGAAGTACTGCATCGGGTCAGTGCCGACGGTGCTGCTTTCGCTCTTCGTCGCAGGCAGAACAAAACGACCGGCGATCACGAAATAGAGAATACCGGTGACGACCAGGACCAGGCCGATCGGTGTTACTGAGAACAGTCCCCAGGTCGCCATCTGCTGGTCGGCAGGCAGGGCCTGATTCGAGGTCAGGATCAAATCATTCAACAGGATCAGCGGGCTGGAACCGACCATGGTAATGGTACCGCCGAGAATCGCACAAAAACCCATCGGCATGAGCAGGCGTGACATGGGCAGACCGGAACGGGCGGAGATACGTGATACCACCGGCAGGAACAGGGCCGCGGCGCCGACGTTTTGCATGAATGAAGAAATGATACCCACGGTTGAAGAAATGATCGGGATGATACGGCCTTCGGTGGTACCTCCGACCTTCAGGATGAACCCCGCGACCTTGGTCATAATGCCGGTCTTATCAAGACCAACACCGATGATCATCACCGCGATAATCGACATAACGGCATTCGAGCCAAAGCCGTCGAACAGGTGGTTGGTATCGACCAGGCCCTGTTGCAAACCCATTATCGGCGCGAACAGGCTGGTGAGCCCGAGGAGCACCATGATCGAGGCGGCGGCGACATCGACAGGCACGACTTCAAACACAAACAAGTAAATAGTCAGGATCAGGATCGCGCTAACCCAGGCGATCTCGATCGTCGGCACAACCATGGCCACGTAGATCGCAAGCAGGGTAAAGAGCCCGGCGCCAATGATTTGTTTTAGAGAGGGTCGACCGGTCTGGCGGGTAGTCTGTTCTTCGTCAGCGAGCGCGTTCATTCTTAAAACCTCATTAATTTCAATAAGTTAACCACGAAAAAAACCGTCCTGAGTCGCTGATAACGTTATCAGCGAGCAAAAGAGATAGCCTGGTTTAATATTCCGGTCTGGAAATTTGCTTTAGGCGGGCCGCTTGGGTCAAATTCGCACAATTACGGCCAAAATACTCATAAGGCGGAAGATACTACGCCTCAGCTAATTAGTATTCAAATGAATATATAACTTCTAATATTCCTGGTGGGAATATTTATGACCTGGAATAACGAGGCGGCATCGTCACCGGGTTAAGGGTGTTTATGTCGATTGACGTGCCTGGATATGCGCGAGGGCGGTCTTCAATATATCCAGTCGACTCATGTTAAGTTCATCCTCGCTGAATCTTGCTGTGATGCCTTGTTTTTTCAGCATGTTAGCGACTTGTGGGCGGCAGCCAACAATAAAGGCCTCGCGGCCACTGTCCCAGGCACTATGCAGCATGTCGTCCACGGCCCGGCTGGAGGTGTAGTCGATTTGCGGAACCTCGCTCAGGTCGATAATCAAGTCATCGTAGGCATCAAATCGGGCCAGGCGACGGGCCGTGCCCTTGGCGGCCCCGAAACTCATCGGCCCGGAAACCTGGAATAACAGGATACGCCCACCGGCCTCAGCCAGAATGGCGGACTCCTGCTCGGAGAGGTTGCTGCCCTCCTGCGGGCCGGTGAGGGTGTTGATCGAGTTGATTTGTAAGTCGACCATACGCTGCATAAACAGGAACGAGGCCATGATCATGCCAATGGCCACGGCAGTGACCAGATCGACAAACACCGTCATGATCAGGACCACAAACATGATCGCGACGCCCCCCTTGGGGGCATGTTTGAGGCGCTTCAGATAGTCCCAGTCAATAATGTCGGTACCGACCTTGACCAGGATCCCGGCCAGCAGTGCATGCGGGATATAGCTGGCGACGACGCCGGCGCCGAGCACAATGGCCAGCAGGACGAGGGCATGCAAGGCACCGGAAATCGGCGTCAGGCCACCGGCGCGCACATTGACCACGGTGCGCATGGTCGCCCCGGCACCGGGCAGGCCGCCAAACAGGCCGGCGAGGGTGTTGCCGATGCCCTGGCCGATGAGTTCGCGATTGGATTCGTGGTAACTGTGTGTGACGTTATCGGCCACCAGAGAGGTGAGCAGGGAATCGATACTGCCGAGGGCGGCGAGGATCAGGGCGGATTTGAGCATCTCAACCAGCAAATCCAGCTCAAGGACAGGCCACATGGGTGAAGGGATACCGGTCGGGATGTCACCGAGTACGGAGACATCGCCCATCATAAACCGGGTAGAGCCATCGACAACGACGCGGGAGATCTCGCCACCTTGCCAGAAGAACAACACCAGGGTGCCGACAATCAGGGCCATCAAGGGCGAGGGCACAATACGGTTAATCTTCTGCGGTAACAAATACACAATCAACAGCGCCAGCCCGCCCATCATGAGTGCGGCGCCGACCGGGGCGGCCAAAATCCCGGGCAGGGCATTCAGCGAGGCCATAGGCCCGGGTTGCGTGGCATGGCCAAACAGCGGCCCCAGTTGCAGGAGGATAATAATGACGCCGATGCCGCTCATAAAGCCGGAAACCACCGGGTGCGGGATCAGGTTGATAAAACGCCCAAGCTTGAGAACACCGAAGACAATCTGCAACAGGCCGCCCATGATCACCACGGTAAAGGCCAGCGTCGCACCGTATTCGGGCCTATCCGGGAACATCGCGGTGTACTGGGTGAAGATGGCCGCCATGACAACGGTCATCGGTCCGGTTGGGCCAGAAACCTGTGCAGGGGTGCCGCCAAACAGGGCCGCAAACAGGCCGACGAAAATGGCGCCGTAGATTCCGGCAATCGGGCCGGCACCGGAGGAGACACCCATGGCCAGGGCGAGGGGCAGGGCGACCACGGCCGCGGTCAAACCACCATAGATATCACCGCGAAGATTATTAAAATGAAGGCCGTGTACGAGTTGCATTCCCTTCACACTCCATTGCTATAACGTATTATTTTTAGTAAAAAAATCATTATACACAAGCTGGCCCGGCCGATAAATTGCCTTTTGACAGAGATATAAACTTGCCCGGGCTTATAGTATGGTTAGCGCTGGATGTGTCAGCGTAATAAGAAACCCCATAGCAGTGAAAAAGCCATCAATGAGCACCTCGAACAAAACCCTTCCCGCCAAGGATAAGCAACGCGCCGCCGAACTTCGCGAGCAGCTGAATTATCATAACTACCGCTATTACGTACTGGATGATCCGGAGATACCGGATGCCGAGTACGACCGCATGCTGCGCGAATTACAGGGGCTGGAAGAACATTACCCCGAACTACGCAGTGCCGATTCGCCAACACAGCGGGTGGGAGGCGAGGCCCTGTCGGCCTTTGCCGAGGTACAGCATGAGGTGCCGATGCTGTCACTCGGCAACGTATTTTCCGAAGAGGAACTGGTTGATTTTGACCGCCGTTGCCGCGAGGGCCTGGACGTCGATGAGATTGAATACCTGGCCGAACCCAAACTCGACGGCCTGGCGATCAGTCTCTTATATGAAGACGGTGTGCTCGTGCGGGGTGCTACGCGCGGTGACGGCGCAACGGGTGAGGATGTTACGCACAACGTAAAAACCATCGGCGCGATCCCGCTGCGCCTGACCGGTAAGGGTATTCCCAAACGGCTGGAGGTGCGTGGCGAGATCTACATGCCGAAAAAAGGCTTCGAGGAGCTGAACCAGCGTCAGCGCGACAACCATGCCAAGGTCTTTGCCAACCCGCGTAATGCCGCCGCCGGTTCCTTGCGCCAGCTCGATTCAAGCATCACGGCAACACGGCCGCTGAGCATGTATTGTTATGGCGTCGGTGTCGTCGAAGGTGCCCGTCTGGCGAAAACTCATCAGGCAACGCTCGAACAGTTACGCAGTTGGGGTTTGCGTGTCTCGAATGAGCCGGCCGTGGTAAAGGGCGTAAAGGCCTGTGAGGCCTATTATGAACAATTGCTGGCGCGTCGCGATGCGCTGGATTACGAGATAGACGGCATTGTTTACAAGGTAAACCGTCACGATCAGCAACAGGCCCTCGGGTTTGTCTCGCGCGCACCACGCTGGGCGATTGCGCGCAAGTTCCCGGCGCAGGAAGAAATGACCCGTGTGCTCGCCATTGATATTCAGGTGGGGCGAACCGGTGCATTAACGCCGGTGGCACGGCTTGAGCCGGTGGCAGTCGGCGGCGTCATCGTCACCAATGCGACCCTGCATAACGAAGACGAGATCCGCCGCAAGGATGTGCGTGTCGGGGATACGGTTATCGTCCGCCGCGCCGGTGATGTGATCCCGGAAGTGGTTAGCAGTATTAAAAGTAAACGCAAGAAGGGCGCACGCCAGTTTAAAGTGCCGACGAAATGCCCGGAGTGTGGCTCCGAGGTCGTGCGTGTGGAAGGCGAGGCCGTGGCACGCTGTAGTGGTGGCCTGTTTTGCCCGGCGCAGCGCAAGGAGAGCATCAAACACTTTGCCTCGCGTCGTGCCATGGATATCGATGGCCTGGGCGATAAGCTGGTCGAACAACTCGTCGATGCCGGCATGATCCATGACGTTGCTGATCTGTACAGCCTGCGTGTTGAGCAACTGGCCGCTATGGAACGCATGGGCGAAAAGTCGGCCACCAATCTGGTTGCCGCCCTCGAGAAGAGTAAGTCTACGACCCTGCCGAGGTTTATCTTTGCCCTGGGTATCCGCGAGGTCGGTGAGGCCACGGCGCTGAATCTCGCCACACACTTTGGTAGTCTGGAGAAAATCATCAAGGCCACTGAAGCACAACTGGAAGAGGTTACGGATGTCGGGCCGGTGGTGGCAAAAAATATCGTTGCCTTCGACCATCAGGCACATAACCGTGAGGTCATTGATAAGTTAATCCGGGCCGGTGTGCATTGGGCGGATATTAAAACCCGACTGCTGGGTGAACAACCGCTGGCGGGCAAGAGCATTGTCCTTACCGGTTCGCTCACAGAACCGCGCAATGCGATCAAAGACAAACTGCAGGCGCTGGGGGCCAAGGTGAGTAGCAGCGTCTCAAAGAAAACGGCCTGTGTGATCGCCGGTGCCGATGCCGGTTCGAAGCTGGCCAGGGCGCAAGACCTGGGCATTCCGGTGCTCGACGAGGCGGCCCTGAAGAAGCTGCTCGCCGGGGATATATCCTTACTTGGCTAGAGGCCCAGGCGTCGCCCGGCAAGCCTGTCTATCCGTAAAACTACCTACCACCCTGCATCCCGGGTTTGAAAGCTATCGCCTTTTCACACCGGGATAAGGCTTATTCAGCCACGTTCAGCATACCTCGAGGATATTTAAGGGAAAATTGCCTCGCACCCACGCGGGTAAAAGCCCGGTTTGATGCGCTTTATTTGATATAGGTCATGGACGATCAGCCTTGCCAGGTAGCAGACTGTTTATGATAATGATTACCTGGCTGTAACAAATGGAGGTTGGCATGAAGATCCCTTTACAGATCACCTTTCGAAATATGGAACCCTCTGATGCCGTTGAGGCAAAAATCAGGGAAAAGGCCGCGGGCCTGGAACAGTACGCCAAGGATATAATGAGTTGTCGTGTCATTGTCGAGGCCCCGCACAAACACCACCATAAAGGCAATATCTACGCCGTTATCATCGATGTCACCCTGCCGGGTAATGAAGTTGTCGTCGATCGAAACCCCGGTCAGGATCATGCCCATGAAGACGTTTATGTGGCCATCAGGGATGCCTTTAATGCGGTGCGCCGCCAGCTTGAAGATTATCTCCGGCTGCGCCGGAACAAGGTAAAGACCCATGAAACCCTGCCACATGGGGCTATCAAGGAACTCTTCCCGGAACAGGATTATGGCGTTATCGATACGCAGGATAGCCGGGATATATATTTTCATCGCAACAGCGTGATCAATGCGGATTTCGACAAGTTAAAAGTTGGCGATAGCGTACATTTTAGCGAAGAGATGGGCGAGGAGGGGCCGCAGGCCAGCACGGTCCACGTGGAAGGCAAACATCACGCCGCTATAAAGTAACAAAAACAACTTAGCGAATAGTGGCGGGTGGGTAATCGACGGCTTCGCCGTACTTCTTTCTGAGCAAGAGGCTATGTATGTCGGATATCAAAGACCCGTCACTGGCAACTACGGGGGCGTCACGGATCGAATGGGCGCTCAGGGAGATGCCCGTTATTCATGGCCTGATGCAGAGTCTTGCTGACGAACGCCCACTGGAAGGTATACGCATCAGTGGCTGTCTGCATATCACAACCGAAACCGCGAACCTGGCGCGCACCCTGAAGGCGGCCGGTGCAGAGGTCGTCTTGTGTGCGAGCAACCCGCTTAGCACCCAGGACGATGTGGCTGCGGCACTCGTATCCAAATACGAGATCCCTGTCTATGCCGTTCGCGGTGAGAGTACCGATGTCTATTACCAGCATATCCAGGCGGCATTGGATCACCGGCCGCAGCTGACCATGGACGATGGCGCCGACCTCGTCAGTGAACTACACAAGACTCGCACGGATTTACTCGACGGGATGATTGGCGGCACCGAGGAGACCACCACGGGTGTCATTCGCCTGCGCGCCATGGCGCGTGACAAGGCGCTCAGGTTCCCGGTCATCGCCGTCAACGACGCCATGACCAAACATTTATTTGATAACCGTTATGGCACGGGGCAGAGTGCACTCGACGGTATCATCCGCGCCACCAACATCCTCCTGGCCGGCAAGACCTTTACGGTAGTGGGCTATGGCTGGTGTGGTCGCGGCGTGGCCATGCGCGCTGCGGGTCTGGGTGCCAACGTCATTGTCACCGAGGTGGATGCCCTGCGTGCACTCGAGGCGAGTATGGATGGCTACCGTGTCATGCCGCTTATCGATGCGGCCATTCAATCCGACTTTATTCTCACGGTTACCGGTAACAAACATGTTATCGATGAAACACATATGCGTGTGATGAAGGACGGTTGCGTACTGGCCAACGCCGGACACTTTAATGTCGAGATCAATATCCCGGTGCTTGAAGGGCTGAGTGTCAGCAAGTCACGGCCACGACCGATGGTGGATGAATACCGGCTGGCGGATGGTCGACACCTGTGCCTGCTCGCCGAGGGCCGTCTGGTTAACCTGGCGGCGGCAGAGGGGCACCCCTCTGCCGTGATGGACATGAGTTTCGCCAACCAGGTGTTGTGCGCCATCTACATGTTTCATAACCGTGACACGCTGCAAGCTGCCGTGCACGCCGTCCCGCTCGAAATCGATGAGGAAATTGCACGACTGAAACTCACTGCCATGGGCAGACGTATCGATCAACTCACGGCAAATCAGCGCCACTACCTGTCTTCGTGGCAAGAGGGAACGTGACATGGGTGTCATTGATACGGTCAGGGATGAGCGACTCAAGCGTATGTTGCAGCAGATCGATACCGAGGCAGGTTATACCGCCTCGTATACGGGCAGGCAAAAATTCGATGAGAGGGTAATGGCCGCAATGGCCGCAGTGCCCAGGGAAAAATTTGTTCCTGATGACCTGAAGCCGTTTGCCTATAACAATGAGCCACTGCCGATAGGTTATGGGCAGACCATCTCGCAGCCCTATATCGTCGCGCTGATGACCGATATGCTGGACCTGACGCCGGAGAAAAGTGTGCTCGAGATCGGCACCGGTTCCGGCTACCAGGCGGCCGTGCTGTCGTTGCTGGCAAAAAAGGTATACAGCATCGAGAAAATTCCTGAGCTAGCCGAGTCGGCCAGCAAGAGGCTGCAGCAACTGGCCTATGACAATATCGAAACCCGTTGTTGCAATGGTTACCGGGGCTGGCAGGAAAAGGCCCCCTTTGACGCGATTATCGTCACTGCCGCGGCCACCCATATCCCCAGTGTGCTCGTCGAACAACTCAAGCCCGCGGGTCGTATGTTAATCCCCGTGGGCCTGCCGTATATGCCACAGGAACTCATGTTGGTGACAAAGGACGAGCAGGGCGCGAGCCAGAGCCGGTCGATTCTTGATGTCGCCTTTGTGCCGCTCGTTGTCGAGGAGGGAGAGAATGAAGGTGCGTCGCAGGAACAGGACTGAAAGGAATGTTAACCCGCATCGGTTGTGCTGAAAAAAGTTTTACCAGGGATGTATATTTATGTTCAAGATGATCAGGATATATGTGCTTATACCGCTGTTGTTGTCGGCAGGCCTGTTGCTGAATATGGTGTCTGCCGGCAACGGCACTGGCGAGGTTGTCGAGTTAAACATTGAGGGGGTTATTGGCCCGGCAACCGATGATTATATTGAACGCGCCCTGCAAACGGCGGCAGAGTCACGTGCCGAACTGGTAGTGATTAAAATGGATACGCCGGGTGGCCTGGACACGGCGATGCGCGGCATTGTCAAAAATATCTCAAATTCGGCCGTGCCGGTTGCAAGCTTTGTTACCCCGACCGGGGCGCGCGCCGCCAGTGCCGGCACCTATATTCTCTATGCCAGTCACATTGCCGCCATGGCCCCGGGTACGAACCTGGGGGCGGCCACACCCGTGCAGATAGGCGGGGGCGCGGCGCCCGCTAAAACAGACAAGGCGCAGGATAAAAACAAGGCCAATGACGCCGATAAGTCAGACAAACAACCCATCGCTGCAGCCGATGATGCCATGAAGCGCAAGCTGGTCAATGATGCCGTGGCCTACATCCGCGGACTGGCACAGCTGCATGGTCGTAACGAGGCGTGGGCGGAAAAGGCCGTGCGCGAAGGGGCCAGTTTGCCTGCAGGGGATGCCTTGAAAATGAAGGTCATCGATATTATCGCTACCGGCATGGGCGACTTGTTGAAGCAGATTGATGGTCGTGAGGTCAGCGTGCAAGGCCAGAAACGCATTCTGCATACCGACGGGCTCACTATCAGACTGCTGGAACCAGACTGGCGTAGTCGTTTCCTCAGCGTGATCACCAACCCGACGATCGCCTACATCCTGATGTTAATCGGCATCTATGGATTGATACTGGAATTCTCTAATCCCGGCGCCATTGTGCCGGGTACCGTCGGCGCAATTTCTATCCTGATTGCACTCTATGCCTTCCAGTTGTTGCCGGTTAATTATGCCGGGATGGGGCTCATCCTGTTAGGGGTGGCGTTAATGGTCGGTGAGGCCTTTGAGCCGAGTTTCGGGATACTGGGGATCGGCGGGGTTATTGCCTTCGTTATCGGTTCAGTAATCTTGATAGACACAGATGTGCCCGGCTTTGATATAGATATTTCGGTTATCATCATCTTCACCGTGATCAGTGCACTGATTTTTATTCTTGTTATTGGTATGGCGATAAGGGCGCGCAGGCGACCTGTAGTCAGTGGCCTTGAAGAAATGATCGGTGGCGAGGCTGTTGTAAAAGATGATTTCGATCGCAAGGGTATGGTCAGTATACATAGTGAATTATGGCAGGCTGTTAGTGACAGGCCTTTGCATAAAGGTCAATCAGTAAAGGTTACCGGCATCAGTGGTCTGACACTGGAAGTTGAGCCACATAATACATCAATAGAGGAGAAAGAATAATGACCGCATATACACTTTATATAGTGCTGGCACTTGTAGTCATGTTTCTGTTCAGCGCGATCAAGATCCTGCGCGAATACGAACGTGGCGTAGTGTTTCTGTTGGGGCGCTTCTGGAAGGTCAAGGGCCCGGGATTTATCATTATTATCCCGCTCATCCAGCAGATGGTCAGGGTTGATCTGCGCACGGTTGTCATGGACGTGCCCAGTCAGGACGTTATATCGCGAGACAATGTCTCTGTGCATGTCAATGCTGTGGTCTATTTTCGTGTTATCGATCCGGAAAAGGCGATTATCCAGGTGGAAAACTTTTATGTCGCCACCAGTCAGCTGGCACAAACGACCTTGCGTTCCGTGTTAGGTAAACACGAACTTGACGAAATGCTGGCTGAGCGCGAGCGCCTGAACGTCGATATTCAGAGTAGCCTGGATCAGCAAACCGATGCCTGGGGTATCAAGGTAAGCAATGTGGAAATCAAACACGTTGACCTGGACGAAAGTATGATACGGGCGATCGCCAAGCAGGCCGAGGCCGAACGTGTCCGTCGGGCAAAAATTATTCATGCCGAAGGTGAAATGCAGGCCTCGGAAAAACTATTGGAGGCAGCGCAGACGCTTTCGCAAAAATCCGAGGCCATGCAGTTGCGTTACCTGCAAACCCTGACCGAGATCGCAGGCGAGCGCTCCAATACGATTGTTTTTCCGCTGCCCATGGAACTGCTTGAAAAATTGACGACGACAGGCAAGTAAACCCGGTTACAGCATAATGGCCACTGGTTTTGAGTGAAGTCAGTGAATAACAGCAATGAAAAGGACGAAGAGATGGATGAAGAAACCAAAGCCTTGCTACGCAGTATTGCCCATCACCTGAAGTGGGTGATCGTCCTGCTGGTGGCCATCGTGGCCTTGTTGATTACTTATAGCACGGAATAAATTTTCAAGGGGTCAGAACACTTGAAATCGCAGCATCTTTGATACGCTCTGCTCTGACGATGGCGTTACAAGCAAGTGAATGTGATGGGTCATGAGCACATAGGCATGAATCGCGCAGCCGTTTTCCTCGGCGGCATGGGCAAGCGCATCAAGATATTGCTGATAATCGTCTGCGCAATAAAAGACGGCTTGTCGATTATTGCCACGTTGAATGACGACCAAGGATGGGCTAATACCGCGGGTGCATGGACGGACAGGAGCGGTGAACGTGTAAGGCTTGTCCAGGCACCACGATTCCGGGTAGTCGAGGTATCTCACCCTCCCTGGTAAGATTGATATGGCTTGTTACTCGATTAAATCAAAGTCTCAGGGCAAATCAAGTGTTCTGACTCCTTGATTTTGCCTTGATTTGGATCGTTTTACCAGCAAAGCTGTTGGGCAGTACCATTAATGTCATACGTTGTCCAGCAAGTAAGCGTATCCTCTACCCCCTGCTTCGCCTTCTTCTGAGTAGTTCTTGTACCCTCTTTTAGTGTCACAACAGTTGTTGGATTGGTGATACCACAATCACCCGTGCAGGGTGTGCCAGGGTTTCCATTCTTATCTTTAAGTTCATAGGTACCGTCCTCATAGAGAGTGATCTTGCCAGCCTTTTTCTTGGTGGCTTCGCTGCCGTCACCACTGCAACCGGTGAGTAGGGTCAGCAGGGCAAAGGCGAGTATAGATAAGGATAGGGTGTTTTTCTTCATTTCATGCTCCCGTGTATTTAGTCATTATCATGGTTAGGGTGTTAATCAAACGTTAACGCCATCCTTAGCTAAATTGTAGGTTGCCAGTAAAGCTTCAAGGAGCTAGACACGTTCAAGTGTTATGATCCTTTTATTTTTTACCAGCAGAGTTGTTGAGCTGTTCCATTAATGTCATACGTTGTCCAGCAAGTAGAACCCTTGGTTCTCAGCAATGGGATCGTGACGATTTGTTCAATACCAACATCATTGGGCTTCTTATTACCCTGGAAGCCTTTACATTTTCCACTTGAGCCTGGCTTAATGTTGCAGCTTGGGGCGGCAACTCCTTCAGTATTGGCCAATTCATAGGTGCCGTCTGCATAGACGAGTATCTTTGCAACGACAGGGTTCGATGGAGGGGTGCTACTACCGTCACCACCAGCGTTGGCCTGCTTAATGAGCCCGCTGCAACCCGTGAGCAGGGTCATCACGGCAAAGACGAATATGGATAAGGATAGAGTGTTATTTTTCATTAGGTACTCCCATTTTTTAGTCATCATCGTGTCTATGGTGTTAATCAAACGTTAACGCCATCCTTAGCCAAATACTCCGATCGTGGTAAATCGTCGGCGGCTGGGCCAGCCCAGTGCGGAAGTTCGCATCGCGGTAATTAAAGTCCTCTTCGAACAGGTTGCGGATCTCGAGATTGATCAACCCCTGGCGTTTCGGCAACCGGTAACCGAGGCGTGCATCAAAGATCCAGAAGTCATCTTCATCACGTCGTGAGGTGGTTGGCGAGAGCGGTTGGATGAGCTCCTGGTCATAGTAGGTCGCGGTCAGGCCGCCGGACCAGCCGTTCGGGTAATGCAGGTTCACACTCATGGGCAGCCGGTGCGTGGTCAACTCGCGTGGTTCACCTATATCCGATGCCACGGTAATTTCTCGCTCGAAGTCCTCGAACTCATACTCGGCGGCGAGAGATACAAACTTATGCGGCGTCCAGTACAGGTAGGCGCGGTGCGCGTATTCAGTCTGGTCCTCATCTCGAACATTACTGCCGGTAGTTAATGGAACATCTAGGTCTCGCTTGGTTAGTTCCAATCCGGTATAAACTTGTTTATTAAAGCGATGTTCCAAAGCAATGCCGTAGTTTTTTGCATCCGTTGTATTGGGGTCATCGAAGAACTGGTTAAAACCCGCGACCTGGGTCGGTTCAAGTGTTTGGTTACCAGTCAGTGGCCGTTTCAGGGTGCGAAAGCCAGCGGCACGTAGACGGGTCTTTGGTGATACTTCCCATTGCAAGCCGAGTTTAGGGTTCGTTTGCTGAGTAGCAAGAACTGGGTCATCAAGGTCATCATGACTCAGGCCGAGAGTCAGATTCACATTATTAAAGGCGCGCCACTGCGAATAGGCATAGGCATTGTCCGTCTTTATGTCGAACTTGTTATCAGATGGCCCGCCTGCGAGCACGATGCCGCCCGAAGTTACTTGAAAAATATTCTCATTATCGAGCGCAGCGCGGTAATTTCCAGCGCCGATGATGAGTTCATACGTATCCTGTTTGCGAATATATTGCAGCTCGGCGGTACGTGCATTCGAGTCCTCTGTGCGTACATCCTCACCAATAACCGGCCCAAATGGACCAAATGGTGAAAGCTGGACATTCTCCTCCCGCGTAAACAGCGTATCACGGTAGATAAACGAACCGAGCAGGTGCGAGTTCGGGCTCAGCTGGTTGTGGTAACCAAGGCGGAAGGTGGTCTCGTCACGCGTTTCGCGCCTTACCTCCGAGAAGTTCTCAGGGTCGAAGCGCAGGCGCAGGTCACCATTTTCTCGTTCACTGGCTTTGAGTTCAAACTGCAGGCTCTGCTGCGGGGTGATGGCGGTCTGGATGAAGAAGTTGACGATGTCATGCTGGAAGTCGTTATTATCGCGGAAGCCGTCGGTCTGGAAGTGGTACTGGCCGACACTGATCGAGGTGTTATCGTAGAGTTCCGAGTAAACAACTTCATCACCGGCCGTGTTGTTGTTGCCGAGCAGGGCCGAGACCTGCCAGCGCGACTGGTTGCGCGCAAACAGCGGGTCGTATTCATTAAAACTGGCGCCACCCGGGCCGGCATTCGGCTGGATACCGAGTTCACTCTCGGACAGGTGCGGCGCGACCGGGTTGATGTTGAGCGGGGCGAGCAGTTGCGATTGCAGCAACTCACTAACGCGACCGATCTCATGCCGTGGCCGGTTGGCATACGACTCGGCGAGGAAGCGGTGTGCGGAGTGGTTGGCGAAATCCTCGTTGATCGAGCCGAAGGCCTCTTGTTGGGCGAGCTGGTCAAAGCCGAGGTCTTGATAGATGCGGGCCTGGCTGGCGCTGCGCGCGGCCTGGTCCTCATCGAGTAACAGTTTGGAGCGATACACGGCGCGGTTGTCGTTCAAGGCTTCGGATTTTTGCAGATCCTCAAGGGCCTCGACCGGGCGATTTACGCTTTGTTTCTGGATGGCGCTGTAGAACCAGGCCGTCGGGTCGTTCGGGTCCAGCGCTTTGGCCATGTCGAACTGACTCGTGGCGACCGTATCACGTTTTTCTTCGTAATAGGCCTTGCCGAGGTAACTGCGGATTAAGGCATTGTTCGGATCCAGGCTGGCGGCATATTCGATCTCGCGGCGGCCATCTTCCAATTCGCCGCGGCGGATCTTCGCCAGGCCGAGGCCAAGGCGAGCCAGCGGCTCGGCCTGATCGCGTTCAATGGCCTGGTTAAACGAGGCGATGGCCGGCTCTATCTTTAATTGGGTCAGGTTGGCAAAGCCGAGCACGCTGTGGGATTTGGCGACAGCCGGATTGAGGGCGACGGCTGTTTCGGCAGCGGCCTGCGCCTGCTTGAGATCGCCCACCATTAAATACAGTTCGGCGAGGCGTGCCTGGGCGAGTGCGTTGTTGGCATCGAGGCCGGCGGCGGCCTGCATGGTCTCGAGTGCCCCGGGTACATCAAAATTGGCCTGCTGCGCATAGGACAGGGCCAGCCGGGCGACGGCACTTTGCGGATTACTGGCCACGGCCTGTTGCGCCCGTTGCAGGGCCATGGCCTTGTCATTATTGACCACGGCAATGATTGCCTGCAGCGCCAGTGCCTCGGTGTGTTGCGGTTGTTTGTCCAGCAGCGTGCTGAGGCCTTGTTGGGCCTCGCTAACACGGCCCGTGGCGAGTTGCTGTGCGGCCTGATTGATGGCCGCCTGCGGCTGCCCGGCATCAACGATGGCCGGGTAGTAGAGGGCCCACTGCACGGCATCGCGTGGTCGCACATGCAGTTTCAACACGGGTGCGGTGCCTTTTAGCGCCAGCGCGGTCTGGCCGGGGTTGAGCACGAGTTCGCCCTGGTCATTCGTGGCCCTGACCACGCCCTCGAAGACGGTGACCTCTGCTTGCCCGGCCTGTACGGCGACGACAAACTCGGTGCCCTCAATTGAGGCGTTGACGAACGGCGTGACGATCTTGAAGGCCTGTTTGACGCGGCTGATAAAGTGGGCGATGCCTGCCTTCAGGTCGAGGCTCGAGGGCTGCTCCAGTGACAGGTTGGTAAAGGTGATGGTGCTGTGCTGGTCGAGGCGCAGGATGGTGTCGTTGTTCAGCACCAGGGCGGCGCGGCTGTTGCTGCCGACGCGGACGACATCGTTTTGACAGAAGCTGTCACCGAGGTTAACGGCCTGCCAGGTTGCCCCCGTTGCTGCGGCGACGCGCAATTCGACCGTACCCTGCACGGAGACGGCCTTGGCCACCCCTTGCTGACAGCTCTCGGCATGTGCCAGTGTTGGCCATAACAGCCAGATTGAAACTACAATTCCCCAGTACCGCATAGAGCCCCCATAGCTATGACCCTGGTCGTGTAGTCTCCACGTCCATCCCTGTCAGTCGGTTTACCTTGCTTGTTCTATTTCTTATCTAGTGTGATAACGCCGTCCCATTCAGCGGGGGGCGGGTTATGTTTATATTTCTTACAGTATTGTAAATAAAACTGGGCGGCCTTGTCAGTAGTTATTTGTCGACTCATGTCGCCAAACAGCTCCATGGCCTCGTCCCACTGGCGATTTTTCCAGGCCAGCAGGGCCTGGGCAAAGCGATCACAGTGCTGTTTGCTCGCGGCATCGAGGTCCTCTTCACGACACAATAACTCAAACAGGTGGATGGCACGGGTCTTGCCGGCAAGCCGGAAATGCCCGAGTTCACGCATGGCAATGCCTTTTACCCCTTGAATTACCGGTGCGGAGGCGATCAGGTAGGTGCCGAGCCTTTTATTCAGGTGCTCGATGCGGTTCGAGGTGTTGACGATATCGCCAACCGCACGGTACTCGAAATGGTCCATGGCGCCGACATTGCCGAGCATGATCTCACCGGCATGCAGGCCGATGCGCGTCGGCAGGACATGTGCAGGTCGGTCAGCCGTGACGGGGCCATTCATGAGACTGACGATCTCGAGTGCGGCGGCGCAGGCCTCGCTGCGCAGGACGACATCAGACTGCGGTGCCGACCAGATCGCCAACATCTCGTCACCGACGACGTCGGAGATAATGCCGTTATGGCGGCGTACCGGTTCGAATAACAGCTTGTAGTAGTTATTGATCAGCACGCTGAGTTGCTCGGGGGGGATCTGCTCGGCCATCCGCGTGTACTGTTCTGCATCGCTTGTCAGGCAGATGCCATACATTTGTTGTTGCTTCGCCTCGATATGGCCGGCATTCCTGGCGATCTTGTTGACCACGCTCTTGGGCAGGTAAAAACCAAAGGCCTCACGAATTTGCTCGCGTTCACGTCGCGTTTCCAGGTATTGCCAGAGGATGGCGACAAACAGTGCAAACGGAGTCTGTATGAGCAGCGGCACCACCCACGGCAGCCACAGGTAGTGATCGCGAAACACAACATAGCAAATGGCGGCATACGCGCCGGCCATGGCGAGGGCACTGACAACGGCCGGCACGGTGGGTAGGGCACGGCTCAGGCTTGCGATAACAAAGCCATAAAGGAGGATAAGGGCGATAAAGTTCAGCGGGGTCAGTGGCCGGATACCCTGGTGGTGCAACAGATTGCTGAAGGCGGTTGCGGCGATCTCGACACCACTCAGGTCGAGGCCGTTAGACTGCGAAAAGACCGTATAGAAGTTATCTTTCTGTTCCGGTTGCAGGAACTCCGAGAAGCCAACGAAGACGACCTTGTTCGTGAGGTCGGGTACCCCGGCCGAGTCGGGGTCGATGAACTTATAATAAGGAATAGTCGTGACTGTGCGCGGCGGGCCATAAAAATTCAGATAGTGCTGGTTTGGCCCGCTATACATGTTCAACAGTGCCTGCAGGCCGCTGTCTGATGGGCTGATCAATGCTGGGCCCAGTTCGGGCCGGGTATTGAACAGGTAGCGCAAGGCACTGACGACACGGCGCAGCTCGCCGTCTGCGAGCAAGTCCTCGGGCGTGGCGGGCAGTGCCTGTGCCGATTCCGGCAGGCGTTCGGCGATGGCCTGCCGTAAGGCCGGGTAATCCTGCAGCGTATACAACTGCAGGGCGAGCGCAGGCAGGTTGGGCACCTCGCCCGCCGGGACACGAAAGGTCCAGAACTTTGTGACCTTGTGCGGGTATTTCAACAGGGCAAACGGTGCCAGTGCCAGGGGCGCCTCGGCGATCACGCGGGTGGGCGGCACAAGCCGTTCGATATTGATGGTCTGGCTCATGTCCTCATGACTGGGCAGTGTGCCTTGTTCGGAAAGGATATCGCGCTGCAGGTGGGCAAACAGAATCACGTTACCGGCACGGCGGATGGCGGCGGCCAGTGCCCGATCCTGTTCGGCCCCGCGATCCTCTTTGAAGAAGATGTCTATGACAATGGCCTTTGCACCGCCTGCACGCAGTTTGTCAATAAGCTGTGCATGCAACTGGCGCGGCCACTTTGCCGGGTGGTTCGGCAGGCCGAAATGATCAGAGGAGACCTTGTCTATGGCGACAATGACACTCTCCGCCGGGGCGACGATCTTGCCGCGTAGCCCGAACAGTACATCCAGACCGAGGTTTTCCTCGAGCTCAAAGCCTGCAAACAGGAAATACATCATGGTACCTAACAGGGCGGTGACGCTGCCGAGGCTGATGGCTTTGAGCGCTCGATGCATAAAGACTGACCTTGGACCTTATCATTATTGTAGGGAACAGGCGGATGCCGTGCCTGTTTCCAGTCGTTGAGGAGAGTTTACGAGAATATGACGCCGATGTGCAGTCTTGCCGAGATTACCGCCGGGCCGGATAACGACAGCCTCTCTGGAAGGGCATTATCCCTGGCCTCCTGGCTGAGTCGATGTGGGGTGGTAAGCCCACGTCAGCACAAGTAATATCGAGTCACTGCCTCAGGTAAACATGAGCGTGCGGGGGCTTTGACACAGGTCATGGAAGCATCGGCCTGTACGTAGCAGACTAACCTTTAAGTGGCTATGAATATTCCTTTACGGGTTACTTTCAGTGACTAAAGTCTAAGCGGGGTGAATGGATGGATGAAGAAACCAAAGTATTGCTGCGTAGTATCGCCCATCACCTGAAGTGGGTGATTGTCCTGTTGGTGGCCATCGTGGCCTTGTTGGTCACTTATACCACGCAATGAATACTATCCAAGCACAGCAGCCTGCGCTTATTCGTTCAATGATGCAGCCTGCGCTTTACGGGGCCCCCGTAGAGAAGTGTCAGTTGATCGAAACCCATATCTCCTGGGTCATCCTGACCGGGCCTTATGCCTACAAGATTAAAAAGCCGGTTAACCTGGGTTTTCTGGATTTCTCAACGTTAGAAAAACGCCATCTCTATTGCGATGAGGAAGTGCGCCTCAATCGCCGTTTGGCAGCGGATATCTATCTGGAGGTGGTGCCGATCACCGGTTCGGCAGAGCAGCCGTGTCTGGCGGGCAAGGGCGAGGTAATTGAATACGCCGTGAAGATGCTGGAGTTTCCACAGCAGATACAACTGGATCGACTGCTCGACGCAGGTGGGTTACAGGGCAGGCATATCGATGCGATTGCGACCATGATCGCCGATTTCCACAACAATATAGCCGTGGCCGATAAGAGTATGGTTTACGGCTCACCGGAGCGGATTCTCAAGCCGGTTGTTGAGAACTTCACCCATATTCGTGAGCAACTCGGTCAGCAGCTGGAAACGTACGCATGCTCACCGATACTGGATGCCCTGCAGCAATGGAGTGAAAAAAGTTTTCGTGATCTACGGCCGTTGTTCGCCGCACGCAAAGACGGCGGTTATATACGCGAATGCCATGGTGACCTGCATTTGCGCAACCTCGCCTGGATTGCTGATGCCCCGCTGGCCTTTGATTGCATCGAGTTTAATCCTGATCTGCGCTGGATTGATGTCATCAGCGAAGTCGCCTTCCTGACCATGGACCTGCAGGCCCGGCAACAACCCGGGCTGGCGCAGCGATTTCTGAATGCCTATCTTGAAAAGACGGGTGACTATGCGGGGGTGCGTGTCCTGCCGTTTTACCTGCTTTACCGCGCCATGGTACGGGCCAAGGTGGATGCCATACGTGCCTGCCAGGCCGGTATTACAGATGAGGAAAAGGCCGAAGCCGAGGAGGGGCTGGCGGATTATTTACGACTCGGGCAATCGTCTATACAACCGCGCAGTCCAAGGTTGATGATAACCCGCGGCATGTCCGCCTCGGGTAAAACCTCATTGACACAGCCCCTGCTGGAGGCCCTGGCGGCGTTGCGGATACGTTCCGATGTGGAAAGAAAACGCCTGTTTGGTATTGAGGCAGAGCAGGCCGCTCATGCCGAGACCGGAGCAGGGATCTATACGGCTGAAGCGACGCAGCGTACCTATAATAAGTTAGCGGAACTCGCCGGCGACGTCATTGATGCCGGCTATCCGGTAATTATTGACGCGACCTTTCAGAAGTATGAACAACGCGAACGCTTCAGGCAGCTGGCAGAGGCAAAAAAGGTGCCCTACGTGATTCTTGAATTTACCGCCTCGGCCGAAACCCTGCGGCAACGTATTGTTAGCCGGGAGAAGGGCGCCTCGGATGCGGACCTTGCCGTGCTTGAACAGCAGATGAAACATTGGCAACCACTCAGAGACGATGAGCATGTTCATGCCCTGAAGATTGATACCGAAACGGCGCCCAATATGTCCTTACTTGCTGAACAGGTCGCACGTATGGCGTGATAAATCACGCTATAGTGAATGCCTCTATGTCGATCGATTATTTACCCGGAGCCCCCAGCATATAAATCCTAAACCACAATAAAATTATTGATATAGGTAGCTTGCAGAGGAGAGGATGTCCAAACTGCGGCCCTGCATGAAACGGCACATGAATTATCAAGATCCTGGCATGGTGACCGATATAAGAATCTGTATGAGTCCCAATACGGGCGATGGGTGACGTTCATAGACAAACTTCTCCTGACGGCTGTTCACGACCATATCGGCAAAAACCCGGGATCAAGAAATGGATAAGGAATATCATAATAATTATCTTCGCCATGTAACCGCACTGGGAGACAGCCATGATGTGCTGACCCATGAAGATATTTATGCACAGAACGGCATAAAGCTGGTGAATAAGAATGCCAGAATTAATCGTCACCTATATGAAAACCTGATACATCACAAACTGCTCAAACCCATCGATTTTTCATTGACGATTAATAATGCGGTGAGCGCCAACAGCCTATTCAAGGAAGCGAAACGGCTGATTGAAACAGAACCTTGCTTGAAGAAGGCTGTCGATGCCCTGAACGATCAAGAATTACCATTAAGGATAATGAGTGCGATAAATCTGCCCTCACCGCTGGCTTTTAAACTAACCGTTTTGCGCGAACGCAGCCTGAAGACATTTCAGCACAGTATAAGGGTTGCCCTGGTCAGTATTTTTCTTGGCGATAAAGCGGGATTTGATAGAGACACCCTGAATTGTCTGGCGACCGCAGGCATGTTTCATGATGTTGGCATTCTACATCTCAATGAGGAGCTACTTGATTCTTCGCGAAAGTTCACAGATCAGGACCGGCATAACCTATATGCACATCCGCTGCTCGGCTCCATGATCCTGGAGCAATTCCCTGAATATCATCCATCGATCAGTCAGGCCGTATTGGATCACCATGAGCGGTTGGATGGCAGTGGCTATCCGCGAGGTCTGACTCACGAAGATATTAGTGAACTCGGCAAGGTGCTGGCTATAGTTGAGCTCGCCACCGGATTTTTAGAAAAGTATACAGGGAACGACGCTGCGGCAAAGCTGCAGGTTATTTTAAAATTTAATTCTACCAAGTATTCGGCCGATTTAACCCGGCATCTACTCAGTCTGTATAAGGCCGCCGAAATGGATACTGCGGAACGTCAAATCACGATGGAATCGTTAGCTACAGATATGAAGAGTGTTTCAAGTATTTTACAACATTGGAAACAATTTAATAACAACGATAAGGCTGATGGCCAGAATATCAATGATAAAGAAGTTCAGGAACTAATTGATGACCGCATTCAGGAACTTGAGCACAACTTAATGCATGTTGGTATGCGACTGGAAGATTTTCCTGGCATCATTAGCCAGATTCAGAATGATCCACAAAGCCTTAATGAGGTCTCCCTACTCAAGAATGAAATGGTTTACCAGGTCAAGTCATTACTTGAAGAGGTCGAAAGACACCTTGAAAAGCACACGGAGAACTATAGAGAGCGGGATTGTGTGCTCACAAAGTGGCTGGAAAAGTCCAAGACCCTCTTGTTCTGATCTTTGCGGCTGTCATGATGCAAATAATCATTAAACCTGTGAGATAGTTCTCATCTATTGTATTAATAATTTTTCATCATAATACCCGGCTTGTCATTCGCCTGAGGTGAGCTGGTGGACTGCTTGGGCGCGACCTCGGCGGGTTTGGTGATATCGATCTTGGCGGTGGCGCGCAGGCCGGCGATGTAATCTTCAATCTGGCGGCGTTGTAAGATATCGCGTACCCGGTCTTTGACTTCTTCAAACGCCGGCGGCGGGGTGTCGCGCCGGTCTTCCAGGTAAACCACGTGCCAGCCAAAGCGGGTCTTTATAATTTCTTTGACATGTTCACCCTTCTTCAGGGGCTTCACCTTGTCACGGATTGTTGATGGTATATCGGGCTCGGATTGCCAGCCAAGGTCACCGCCATTGGCAGCGGAAGGGTCAGAGGAATATTTTTTTGCCAGTTTAATGATATCGCCACCCTTATTGAGTTCGGCCAGTGCCTTATTGGCAGTGGCCTCATCCTCAGTGAGGATGTGTCGAAGCCTGTATTCGACCAGGGTCAGGTCTGCCATACGTGCCTCGTAGTCTTGACGCATTTGCTCGTCACTGAGAGGGTTTTTATCCACGTATTCACGGAAGGCGGCGTTGGCGAGGATGTTGCGACGTTGCAAGGCCAGTTCTGCGGCGGTGTCAGCTTGTTTGTCCAAGTCCTTGCTCAGGGCATCCTGAATGACCAGCTCAAAACTAATGAGTTCATCAAGGATATTCTGTCGGCTCGAGCCGGCAGGCAGGCTGGGTCCGCGTTGTTTGGCGTAGGCATTGAACTGTTCTTCCGATATGGCCTTGCCATTGACCACGGCGACGCTGTTGCTGTCCATGCCAGTCTGCGCAACAGTCGTGTCATTGCTTGTTTGTGCCTTATCACTGCGATCAGTCTTGCCGTTATCACTGCAGGCCGTAAGTGTGAGCAACACAAGGCTGACTGTAATCAATTTTCCGTTCATAAGTATCCCTGTTGTCATCTGCGGAGTTTTTATAATTCGTTCGTTGTATAGGCCTTGATACTCAGGGCATGAATATCGGTTTGCATCATATCGCCGAGCGCGGCATAGATCTGACGATGTCGCTCGATGAGTGATTTTCCGGTAAAGGCATCGGCAATAATGGTGACATTGAAATGTCCCATGCCGGTTTTCGCACCGGCATGTCCGGCGTGCATGTGACTTTCATCTATAACATCAACACTCTCGGCATCAAGCCCTTCAATAAGACGCTGCTTGATCTGTTTTATACGCTGATTGTTATCCATTAGGGCATGACCTTCTTGAAGGGTTTTACTACTACTTGCGCATAAACACCGGCCTCTACATAGGGGTCGGCATCTGCCCAGGACTGGGCCTCGTCGAGCGAGGCAAACTCGGCAATGACAAGGCTGCCGCTAAAGCCGGCCGGCCCCGGGTCTTCACTGTCAATGGCCGGGTGTGGCCCGGCGATCAGCAGGCGCGCTTCATCACGTAATTGCTGAAGACGTGCGAGGTGTGCAGGGCGTGCGCCGAGGCGTTTCTCGAGGCTGTTTTCGATATCTTCGCTAATTATCGCGTAGTACATCTTTTTCGGCCTTTTCGTTGTTCTCAGTTTCAGAATCCTTGTTGCTGTCTTCTGCTTCAGCATTATCGGTGTTGATATAACGCGATAACACGGCCCCCTGGGCGATGATAAAGACAAAGGTTAGCCCAAGCATGCCAAAGGTCTTGAAGTTAACCCATGCCTCCTGGCTGAAATTATAAATGACATACAGGTTAACGAAACCCATCAGGGCAAAGAAGCCGACCCAGGCAAAATTGAGTTTGGCCCAGACGCCATCCGGTGCGGTCATGGCCTTGCCCATCATGCGTTTGACGAAGTTGTCTTTGCCAATGTAGTGGCTGCCGAGAAATGCCAGGGCAAAGACCCACTCGAGGATGGTGGTCTTCCATTGTATATAGAGTGGGTTATCCAGATAGATGGTGATGCCACCGAAGACGCTGATCAGGACGAGTGTGATCAGATGCATCTTTTCAAAGCGCCGGTGCCGCAGCCAGTGAATGGCGACCTGCAGGAAGGTCGCAGCGATACCGACCTCGGTGGCAATAATTATGTCATTGCCGGAAAGCTTGAAGGCGGCAAAGAATAAAATAATCGGAAAAAAGTCGAACAACATTTTCATAATGAAATACAAATCAACCGCAAGGCGGTGCTCCTGATGGTTTTGCCCGGTTATTATGCCGAGTCTTGCGCGGCTTGTCTGCCGTATTGGGTATATCGCGTATTTAAGGGGTGTGTTTTGCGCTAATCCCTATACAATATCGGCGCTATGTTATTTGACCTACATTCCCACAGTACCGCCTCGGATGGCACTCTCAGCCCGACCGCACTGGTCAAACGTGCGTCTGAACAGGGCGTGCAGGTGCTTGCCCTGACCGATCACGACACCACGGCCGGGCTGGCCGAGGCGCGACAGGCGGCGGGCACAGACCTGAACCTTATCAATGGAATCGAGGTCTCGGTGAGCTGGAACGGCCAGGCCATCCACATCGTCGGGCTGGGGCTGGACCCCGATAATGCCGCCTTGCAGACGGGACTGGTCAGGCTGGGTGAGTTTCGTCAGTGGCGCGCCGAGGAAATTGCGCGTCGCCTGGAGAAGAAACGTATTCCGGGTGCCTTTGAAGGGGCCATGGCCTATGCCAAGGGCGAGCTGCTGAGCCGCACGCACTTTGCCCGTTTTCTGGTGGAAAAGGGTTATGCCGACTCGGTGGGCAAGGTCTTCAAGCACTACCTGGTGCAGGGTAAGCCCGGTTATGTACCCGGCAAGTGGGCCGGGCTCGAAGAGGCCGTGGGTTGGATCAAAGACGCAGGCGGTCTGGCCGTGGTGGCGCACCCGGCGCGTTATAGAATTTCGGCCACCCGCCTGCGAGCCCTGTTAGGGGAGTTCCGCGAGTGTGGCGGCCTGGCCATGGAAGTGGTCTCCGGGAGTCACAGTAAGGACGATTGCCTGAGCATGGCCGCCCATGCCAAGCGCCAGCAACTGCTGGCCTCACAGGGCAGCGACTACCATGGCCCGGAAAATCCGTGGATAGAACTGGGCCGCCTGCGTGACATGCCCGAGGGCTGCCTGCCGATCTGGGAAAGTGAACATTGGCCGGCTGCCGGGGGCGGAGACCTCCGGCCATGAGCCAGTTTTTCGAGATCCACCCGGATAATCCGCAGGGGCGGTTGATCCACCAGGCCGTTGCGATCATCCGCGAGGGCGGGGTGATCGTCTATCCGACAGACTCCAGTTATGCACTGGGCTGCCATATCGATGACAAGGCCGCCATGGAGCGGATTGCACGTATCCGCCAGATGTCAAAGCGTCACAATTTTACCCTGATATGTCGCGATCTGGCGGAAATTTCCACCTATGCCAAGGTCGATAATCAGGCCTACCGACTCATGAAATCGCTGACCCCGGGGCCCTATACCTTCATTTTCAAGGCCACTCGTGAGGTGCCCAAACGGCTGTGGAACCCGAAGCGTAAGAGTATCGGCATCCGCGTGCCGGATAACCCTATCGTCCAGGCCCTGCTGGCGGAGCTGGGTGAGCCCATGATGAGTTCGACCCTGATCCTGCCCGATAATGACCGGCCGCTGAACGATGCCGAGGATATCCGCGAGGTCCTGGAGCACCATGTCGACCTGATTATCGATGGCGGCCACTGTCACCTGGAACCGACCACGGTGCTGGATTTATCCGAGGGTGAGCTGCAGGTCCTCCGACAGGGACTGGGGCCGATTGAAGGTATTATTTAACATTAAAAATACATTATAACTAATTGAAATATAGTTATTAATATATCAGGTTTTTCTTTTGAGAATTCCCCGCCCACGGACTGATCATGGGCGGTAAACAAGGTATAATCATGCCGTCCGCGCGTGGCGGTCAGAACAAGAATCAAGTGTGGCCTGCCTCGCGGGCGCAATTGGGAGGTTTAGTTGAGTTCTATCCCCGGTCAAAATGGCCGCGTGCTGTCTGGCATGCGACCCACAGGTCAACTCCATCTCGGTCATTACCACGGCGTACTCAAGAACTGGATCAGGCTGCAGCACGAATATGAGTGCTACTTTTTTGTTGCCGACTGGCACGCCCTGACCACGCACTACGAAGACCCGAGTATTATCGCCGCGAGTGTCTGGGAGATGGTCATCGACTGGCTGGCCTGCGGTATTAACCCGAGTAACGCCACCCTGTTTATCCAGTCGCGTGTGCCCGAGCATGCCGAACTGCACTTGCTGTTATCGATGATGACCCCGCTCGGTTGGCTGGAACGTGTGCCGAGCTACAAGGACCAGCAGGACAAGCTCAAGGAAAAAGACCTCGCCACTTACGGCTTTCTCGGTTACCCGCTGCTACAGAGTGCCGACATCCTCATGTACAAGGCCAGTCAGGTGCCGGTCGGTGAAGACCAGGTCGCGCATGTCGAGCTGACCCGCGAGGTGGCGCGGCGCTTTAACCACCTCTATGGCCGTGAACCGGGTTTTGAGGAAAAGGCCGAGGCGGCGGCGAAAAAGATGGGCAAGAAGAACGCCAAGCTGTATCGCGAGCTACGTCGCCGTTACCAGGAGCAGGGCGATCACGAGGCCATCGAAACCGCGCGTGCACTCCTCGAGGAACAACAGAATATTACCCTTATCGACCGTGAACGCCTGTTCGGCTATCTCGAGGGGGGCGGCAAGATCATCCTGCCGGAACCGCATGCCCTGTTAACACCGACCTCGAAGATGCCGGGACTGGACGGGCAGAAGATGTCCAAGTCCTATAACAACACCATTTCCCTGCGCGAGCCACCCGAGGCGGTCGAGCAGAAGCTGCGGACCATGCCGACGGACCCGGCCCGCGTCCGCCGCAATGACCCGGGTGACCCGGCAAAGTGTCCGGTCTGGCAGTTGCATGAGGTCTACAGTGACGAGTCGGTGCGTGAAGGGGTGCAGCAAGGTTGCCGTTCAGCCGCCATTGGTTGTCTGGATTGCAAGAAGCACATCATCGACGCCATTCTCGAAGAGCAGGCACCGATACACGAACGTGCACAGGAATACATGAACAACCCTGATATAGTGCGTAACATCATTAACGAAGGGTCTGAAAAGGCGCGTGATGTTGCCAAACAGACCATTGATGAAGTACGACAGGCGATGGGCCTGGCCTACCGTTAAACGGATAAACCATGACTGAACCCGAAGTACAGGTCGCCGAAGAAGCACAGCTTGAAGAGGCAGCCGTGCCCGATGAGCAGCGGGCTGAGCAAAAAGCGCAAGAATCGGCTAAACATCCTCAACAGGGGGAGATGCCTTTTGCGATGGTGCATGGTGAAAGGCTTACCCAGTTACCGCAGGACCTGTATATCCCGCCCGATGCCCTGGAGGTCTTTCTTGATGCCTTCGAAGGGCCGCTGGACCTGCTGTTATACCTGATTCGTCGTCAGAACCTCGATGTGCTGGATGTGCCGATCGCCGAGATCACACGCCAATATATGGAATATGTCGAGGTGATGAAGGAAATGCATCTCGAACTCGCCGCTGAATATCTGGTGATGGCGGCGATGCTGGCCGAGATCAAGTCGCGTATGTTATTGCCGCGTCGTGAGAATGAAGAGGGTGAGGAAGAAGACCCGCGTGCCGAACTGGTGCGCCGTTTGCAGGAATATGAACGTTACAAGCAGGCCGCCGAGAACCTTGATGGCTTGCCGCGCATGAATCGTGAACTCTATAGTGTTGAGATACCGACACCGGAAGTCAGCACGACCAAACATCCGCCGGAAGTTGATTTGAAGGATGTCTTGTTTGCCTTCCAGAAGGTTCTTAAACGTGCCGAGATGTATTCGCACCATCACATTCAGATGGAACCGCTTTCCGTACGTGAGCGTATGTCGAATGTCTTGAGTGGAATTTCAACAGACAAGTTTACAGATTTTGCTGCATTGTTTACCCCGGAAGAGGGGCGCTCGGGAGTGGTGGTTACGCTGCTGGCAATCCTTGAACTACTCAAGGCACACATGATCGAAATGGTACAGAACGAACCCTTTGGACCTATCTATGTTAAAGCGGCCTCATCCGATAAGGTAGAGTTGCCCGATGATATGACGGATTTGGATTGATATGAACCCTGATATTATAAAAAAAGTAGTCGAGGCCGCCTTGCTGGCATCCGGTCAGGCCCTGAACATTGATCGCATTATGAGCCTTTTTGCTGAAGGTGATTTTCAGCCAGAGAAGAAAGACATTCGTGCAGCACTTGATGCCATTGCAGAAGATTGCAAAGACCGCGGCATCGAACTGCGTGAAGTCGCGAGTGGTTTTCGCCTGCAGGTCAGGGAGGACATGGCGCCGTGGATTTCACGCCTGTGGGAAGAAAAACCACAACGTTATACCCGCGCCTTGCTCGAGACACTGGCCCTGATCGCCTATCGCCAACCGGTTACCCGTGGCGAGATTGAGAACGTACGCGGTGTCGCCGTCAGCAGTAACATTATAAAGTCCCTGACCGAACGTGAATGGATCAAGGTCGTGGGTCACCGTGATGTGCCGGGCAAGCCTGCCATGTATGGTACAACCCGGGAGTTTCTGGATTACTTCAACCTGAAATCTCTTGATGAACTGCCCACCCTGGCCGAACTGCGTGATTTTGAAAGCATCAATGCCGAGCTCGACCTGCAGTTACCCGGTATGGAGATGCCGGGTGAGCCGGATGCACCGCATGCACAGGCCGTCGATGCCGGGGCCGAGGTGGGCGCTGATAAGGTTGAGAGTGAAACGGTTGCTGATGTCGCAGCGGATGAAATCGTTGCTGCAGAGCAGGACAATACAGAAACTGAATATGCGTCCGAAGAGGATGAAATAAACTCTACGGCGCAGTAAATGGCGCGGTAGACCTTTCCCCAAGCAGGCCGGAACGATGAGTGAAAAACTTCACAAGATGCTGGCCAATGCCGGTTATGGCTCGCGCCGCGAGATGGAACGCTGGATCGAGGCAGGGCGTCTGATGATCAATGGCAAACTCGCCATTACTGCCGATCGCGTATCTGAAGATGACAAGATTAAACTTGATGGTCGTTACATTGATCTCAAGTTTACTTCTAATAAGCCCCGGGTATTGATGTACCACAAGCCAGAGGGCGAGATATGCACACGTCATGACCCGGAAGGCCGTGCCAACGTTTTTGAAAATCTTCCGAAATTGAAAACGGCACGCTGGATTGCAGTCGGGCGACTGGATATCAATACCAGCGGCTTGCTGTTATTCACTACGGATGGTGAACTGGCCAATAAGCTCATGCACCCCTCTGCCGAGATTGAACGCGAGTATGCGGTGCGCGTACTGGGTGAGGTCACCGATGACATGCTCAAGGTCATGAAATCAGGTGTTGAGCTGGAAGACGGCATGGCGCATTTCGACAATATCACCGATGCCGGTGGCACCGGAGCCAATCACTGGTATCACGTTGTTTTGCGCGAGGGTCGCAAGCGCGAGGTCAGACGACTCTGGGAATCTCAGGGTCTGCGGGTAAGCCGTTTACAACGTATTCGTTTCGGTGAACTGAGCCTGTCACGCAGCCTGCGCGTGGGTAAATGGCGTGACCTTGAGGGTGATGAATTAAGCCAGCTTTATGCAAGCGCAGGACTCAGTCTGTCGGTTGAAGAAAAGCCGGCTAACACCCGCCGTCCACACCACGGTCGTCCCTATCGCAGGCCTAAACGCAAATAGGTGAGTGGATGCGGATTCGATCCGTTTACCAGCGATTATACAAAACCTATGGTCCGCAACAGTGGTGGCCGGCCGATTCCCGTTTCGAGATCATGGTCGGTGCCGTGCTTACCCAAAACACCGCCTGGGTGAATGTGGAACGGGCCATTGCCAATCTCAAACAGGCCTCTGCCTTATCGACAGAGGCCATTCTTGACAGCTCACACGAACAACTCGCTGAGTGGATAAGGCCCTCAGGGTATTTCAATATCAAGGCAAGTCGCCTGCGAAACTTTTGTCAGTGGTATCAACAGCAGGGGCAATACGACAGACTGAAACGATTAAAGACTGCGCTATTGCGGCAGCGGTTGTTGATGGTCAATGGGGTTGGCCCGGAGACGGCCGACGACATTATTCTCTATGCCTTTGCACGCAAGGTCTTTGTTATTGATGCCTATACCAAACGCATCTTTTCGCGACTGGGCCTGAGCGATCCATCCGCTGGTTATGAAAGTCTGCGCGCACAGTTTGAAAAGGCGCTGAGCAAGGAATCGGTAAAGACCTTTAATGAGTATCACGCCTTGATCGTGGTACACGGTAAGGATGTCTGTAAGGTCAAACCCAGGTGTGAGCAGTGTTGCCTGGCGCGCGTCTGTCAGAGAGTGGGGCTGGATTAGCTCGCCTTGCGTGAACTGTCTGTCTGGCTGCTATGCAGGGTGTGGCGGATATGTGCTACAGAGGGCCGCAGGTCCGCCGGGATATCCATTTGATTACCGAGCAGGATGATCATCTTCGGATTGCTGTTGTAACCGGCAATGATCTTCTTCAGCATGTCGACGTTATGCTGTTCCTTCAAGGCCTCGTCAAACTGACTGAGGAGGTAGACACCAAAATGCGGGGTACCATGAATCAGTTCAAGCAGGTGACGCGGGGTCTGGCTGCGGGGGATCATAATGTGACTCGCATCCATACGGTATAGACCGTTATCGGGGGTCCAGTGATAGATGGCCTTGCTCGAGGCCAGAGACAGACTTTTGAACAGGTCTGTTATATGCGCGCTACGCACGCTCTCGAAATAAACGAGGGAATAGGCCTTTTCGGTCAGTTTATCGATGCGTTCTAATGCCGGGTCCATAGTGCTTTTCCTTGGCGGAAAATAACTTTCCATATTTTAAATATAGTAGACCCTGGCAGGAAAAAGTGCGACTCCCATCATAGAACAGATAAAAAGTCCTGGAATGATGCGGCTTTCAGGCTTATTTGGCGAGTAATACCTGGTTACGACCGGTGCGCTTGGCCTCATAAAGGGCCTTGTCGGCACGCTCAAACAGCTCGCTTCCAGACTCGGCGGTAACGAGTGTCGAGACGCCGATACTGACGGTAATACGTATGCTCGCATCATCATTAATATAAAGCATTTCTTCAATGGCCTCGCGGATACGTTCAGCCAGTAACAGTGCTCCATCGGTGCCGGTATTGCTGAGGATAATGGTGAATTCCTCACCGCCGTAGCGGAACATGATGTCGGAGCTACGGATCTTTTCATTGACGCGGTCGACCATGGCACGCAGGGCATTGTCACCCATGGCATGACCAAAGCTATCGTTGATGTTCTTGAAGTGATCGATGTCGAGTACCAGTAGTGACAGCGGGTTATTGTGTCGTTCGGCGATCTCGATTTCCTTGGCGAGCATCGTATCAAAGGCCGCGCGATTAAGGGTGCCGGTGAGGGTATCGCGCATCGCCTGCTGTAAAGCAGCCTTATACATCAAGGCATTACGCAGGGGATAGACCAGCAGGCAGAGCAGTTCCTCGACACGCTGCAGGTCCTGTTCACTGAAACGACGTGAACGGGTGAACCGCAGGCGGCCGAGGGATTCATTGGCCAGTTTTAACTGGTAATTGCAGGTATGGCGTTTGGCCTTGCCCTGGCTGAGTTCAAGTCCTGATTCCGGGCAATCGTAACTGAAATGTGTGCAGGCCAGCTCAGTGTGCACGGCCTCGAAGAAGAAATTGAGGATTTGGTTGATATCCAGTGATGTCTGTAACTTGCGATTCAGTTCCCACTCTATGCCCGTGCCGGGCGCCGGGCGCTGCAGGCCATGAGAATCCTGACTGGAGTCATTCTGGGCGTCTCGCAAGGTAGGTTCGCTGTGTAAAAGTATAGCCATATCGTTATACCATCATAAATCTCGTCTGATAGGGATAATGCGAATATCATGCCAATATCACAAATATGTGAAAGGTATGAATAACAATGAGTTATGAGTCAACTAAATGATCGTGCGGGGAATCGACAGGAATTTGACGCGGCAATTTGCCGTCAGTCGGCTGGTTTTTGCCACAATACCCTGGTGCCTGAGCGGTATTAGCCGCTTTTCTGGGCATCCAACAGCTGGCCACGAATGCCCGTACTGTCAGCACCCATTAGATAGAGGTAGGCGGGTAAAATCTGGCTGACTTCGGGCAGGGTGTTCGGGTTCTCACCCGGGTAGGCCTTGCTGCGCAGGTGGGTGCGTAATGGGCCGGGGTTAATGGCATTGACCCGGATGGCCGAGTTGTTTTCCAGTTCATCGGCGAGGATAAACATAAAGGCGTCCAGTCCCTGTTTGGATACGCCGTAGGCACCCCAGTAGGCGGCGGTCTTTTCATGCCTGTCGGTACTGCTAAAGAGAATGGCGGCGTCCGGTGCCTGGCGCAGCAAGGGCAGGCAGGCCTGGGTCAGCATAAAGGGGGCGGTCAGGTTGACCATGAGTGTGCGTTGCCACAGCTCCAGGCTGTAATGATCGATAGGCGTCAGGCTGCCGAGCTCAGCGGCATTGTGCAGCACCCCGTCGAGGCGGCCAAACTCCGTGGCAATACCACCGATCAGCCCGGCATATTCCGCCTCACCGGCCTTGTGCAATTCGAGGGGGAAAATCGCCGGTTGGGGATGTCCGGCGGCGAGGATCTCGTCATACACGGCCTCAAGCTTATGCGTGGTCCGGCCAAGCAGGATCACCGTCGCACCGTGTGCGGCATAGGCCCGGGCGACGCCGCGACCGATCCCGTCACCGGCACCGGTCACCAGAATCACCCGATCCTTGAGCAGTTCAGGACTGGCTGTGTAGTCGCTTGGGATCTGTGCTGTTGGGCTCATGCTGGGTTCCGCTTGTTGAGTTGAAGAATGGACGCGGCACATTGTACCCCACTGCGCACGGCCGCTTCGAGTGTTGATGGATAAGGACTACGTGTGTAGTCGCCGGCCAGCCAGAGATTTTGTACCGGTGTCGCATTTTCCGGGCGCAAGTTGTCGATATCGACACAGGCACTAAAGGTCGCGCGTTTTTCCCTTACCACCAGGTGTTGCAAGGGTGCGGGCCAGTCAAAGGCGCTGCAGAGTTCTTCACTGACCTGTTGTGCGAGAGTGGCATTGTCTTGTTGCATGTGTGGGCCCTCGGCACTGATCACCACGGCCATCAGACCAGGTTGATCGGCAAAGCGGCGATCAAACAGCCATTGCCCGGTCATGCTCTGCAGGCCGGTCATGGCCTGCGGCAGTGAAACACTCTCCGGGTATTGCAGGTAAAGGGTACAGATGGGTTGGTATTCCAGTTGTCCGAGCCGGTCATGGATGTCAGCGAGTGCATCCTGTTTGGCCAACAGGTCCTGACAATGTCGGGGCGAGCCGGCGATGATGACCTGCGCAGCGGGAAAATATTCCTGATCGACATAGACGCCGTGACAGGCCCCATCGTGGATATCCAGCCGGCTAACACGTTGCGCGAGGGTGGCCTGACTACCCTGTGATTCAATATAGGCGATCGCCGGCTGGACAAAAAGCTGACCAAGGTCGGTACGTGTATACATGGCGTCGGCATCGGCGGCATGTCGGGTAAAACTGTCACGGATAACATGGAGAAAAATACGCGCAGAGGCCTTTTTGATCGGGGTGTTCAGGGCCGCCAGGCAGATGGGCTCCCAGAGACTATCAATGACCTTTTTCGGTTGTCCCACCAGCAGGGCCATAACGCTGATGTCATCCGGCAAGGTATAGTCGCGCCGTTGCAGGGTATACATAAAACGCAGGGTCTTGAAACGTTCAGCCAGGGAATAGCCGTGTGCGCTGAGAATGGCAGTGAGAAAATTGAACGGTGCAGGCAGCCTGCCGACCCGCAGGCGTATCGCCTGGCCCTTTTTGTCTTGCATCTGCCAGGTCAGTCGCTCTCGCAGAAGGACCTTGTCGATATCAGTCTGGCAGGTCTGCATGATCTTCAGGGTCTCGGTATAGGCACCCAGTAACAAGTGTTGACCGTTATCAACCCGCAGACCATCAAAGGCTATGCAACGGGCGCGGCCACCGAATTGTTTTGCCGATTCCAGTAACCTGACGCTTTGTCCCTTACTGGCCAGGGCGACGGCGGCCGACAGGCCCGCCCAGCCACCGCCAACAATGACTACCGGTAAATCCTGTGAACGGTTTTCATTCATGGTAATGATCAGGCGTGGCGCGCAGATTGTCGTTGGCGGCGGTTTTCACCGCGATGGGTACTCCAGGCGATCCAGAGTTTTCGTAACGGGCTGAGCGATGCACGTTGACGGAAGACCATCAATGGCTGTTTGCTTATCTGTTTGAGCAGGCGCTGATAGATAGCGGCCATGATAATACCACTGCGTTGGCTGTGGCGGTCGGCTTCCGGCAGCGCAGCAAAGGCCAGCCGGTAAAAATCCTGTGCGCGTTGAATTTGATACGTCAGCATCTGCTGCATGGCATCGGATACACGCGCATCGATGATATCCTGATCGTTGAGACCAAATCGCTGCAGGTCTTCCTGAGGCAGGTAGATGCGATCCCGCCGGGCATCTTCATGGACATCACGGATGATATTGGTCAATTGAAAGGCCGTGCCCAGGTGTTTGGCGTAGTCAAGGGTGTGCGGGTCCTGGTAGCCGAAGATCTCTGCCGCCAGCAAACCGACCACGCCGGCGACACGGTAACAATACAATGACAGCTCATCAAAGCTGGCATAACGATGTTGCGTGGTGTCCATAAGCATGCCATCGATAATGGCATGGAAGTGGGCCTCATCGAGGGCAAAATGTCCGAGGCTGTCTGCCAGTGCAGTACCCACCGGGTGTTGTGGTTTGCCATGAAACACACGTTCAACCTCGGTGCGCCACCAGTCCAGCTTCTGCCTGGCGAGTGCCGGGTCAGAGCACTCATCGACACAGTCATCGACTTCACGGCAGAAGGCATACAGGGCGGTAATGGCCTGTCGTTTTTCAGGCGGCAGAAACAGGAAACTGTAGTAAAAACTTGAGCCGCTGTTGGCGGCTCTTTCCTGGCAATAGTCATCGGGCTTCATGTGGGCAAACTTTAGCGGATTGATCATCAGGCATCAACAAGCGGCTGATGTTTGAAGAGGCCCTGCAGGCCGATCATCAGCCAGTCGAGTTTTCCCAGGCGGGGGCGGCTATAGATGTCCCTTTGTTGCATGAGCTTTCTCGCCACCCGGTGGGCGCCAAGTAGCGTTATGCGTAACTCCAGGCCGAGGCGTCCGCCGAGGATGTCGATCAGCGGGTAACCGGAGAGCAGCATCCTGTCGGCACGCAGATACTGTTGCTGCATAAAGGCATGCAGCGCCGGGTTGATGTCACGCCTGTGTAAATCTTGTTCAGTGATTCCGGCAGCCTGCATCTCATCCCCGGCCAGGTAGATGCGATCATTCTCAAGCAGGTCCTGCTCGAGGTCTTGTTGAAAGTTGATTAACTGCAAGGCCGTGCAGATAGCATCACTGTATTGACGGTTTATCGTATTGTCCTTGCCGGCAAGCTGGATGAGCAGGCGGCCCACCGGATTGGCCGAATAACGGCAATAATGCAGCAGGGCATCGAAGTTGGCATAACGTCGGGTGTTGATGTCCATGCTGAATGCTGTCAGCAGGTCGTGAAAAAGTTGCGCGTCGAGGCGATGGCGGTGGATGGTATCGGCCGCCGCGATAAACAGCGACTCCATGTCGGTTTCACCGGCCAGGGCGCGCTCCAGTTTCTGGCCATGCTGGTGTAAGGCGGCAAGCCGTTGCGCGGGGCTGGCATCGCCCTCGTCGGCGATATCGTCGGCGGTGCGGGCAAAGGCATAAATGGCACTGACAGGTTTGCGCAGTTCCGGCGGCAACAGCCGCGAGGCGACTGGGAAGTTCTCATAGTGGCTGGCGGCCAGTGCCAGGCAATCGGCATAGGCACCGTCACTTGACGTAGCGGCAGGACTTGGTATCTTGGGCGACATTATTCGCAAAGGGCCTGAACGATGAAAACATTTAACGGTATTATCATGGGCTTGCTGATCGGTATGGGGCTGGGTTTATGGTTTGGTGTTAATATTGGCAGGGAAGTGGATATCTTCAGTAATCCCTTTGTCGAACCGGACCTGGGTGACCGCATCAGTAACAAGGCCTCGGAACTTTACGAGGAAGGCCGTAAGACGATTGACAAAGAGCTGAATCAATAACTATTCATCCTGCTCCGAAATCTGTCGGGTAACCTTGTCGATCTGTTTGGTGTCTTTGATCACCTTTTTATCATTAATGCCCATTTCCTTGAAACGTCGGGCACTCGGCAGGATGCGACTGTCAAAAGACCCCACGGCCTTGTTAAAGTTTTCAACACTGCTGCCGAGGGAGTTGCCGAGTTTGTTCAGGTGCGTACTGAATCCGGCAAGCCGCTCATAAAGTGTCTCACCGAGTTCGCGGATGCGGTCGGCGTTCTCGGCCAGCGCCTCCTGACGCCAGCCAAAGGCAACGGCGCGGAGCAGGGCGACAAAACTACTCGGTGTGGCGAGGATGATCTGCTTACTCATGGCATCCTCAAGAATGTTCGGGTCGCGTTCCAGCGCCGCACTGAGGAATTGATCACCGGGGATAAACAGCACCACAAAGTCCGGTGCATCCTTAAACTGGTTCCAGTAGGCCTTGGCAGAGAGTTCACGGATGCGGTCGCGAACCTTGCGGGTATGCTGTTTAAGATGCTCTTCACGCACCGCATCATCATTCGCCTCAATGGCATTCAGGTAGGAATCGAGCGGGGTTTTCACATCGACGACGATCTCGCGGCGGTCGGGCAGGCGAATGATCATATCGGGCCGCATACGGCCTTCATCGGTGTCGACATGTTGTTGTTCATAAAAATCACAATGCTCAACCATGCCGGATAACTCAGCAAGGCGTTTCAGGGTCATCTCACCCCATTGCCCGCGGACCTCGGGTCGTCGCAGGGCCGTGACCAGGTTACGTGTTTCCAGTTGTAGCTGGCTTTGCGTGTGCGACATGCTTTCAAGGTGTTGCTTGAGTGAACCATAGGCCTGCTTGCGTTCCTGTTCCATATCGCGGATCTGCTTCTCGGTCTTGTTAAGGGCATCACGTATGGGCGCGACCAGGTCAGAAATGGATTTTTCCTTTTTCTCCAGTTCATTATGTGCGTTGGCCTGATATTGTTTCAGATTTTCCTGTGCCAGCTTGAGAAATTCATTGCTGTTATGAGACAGGGCCTTGCTCGCCAGTGAGGCAAAGGACTCTCCCAGTTGTTCACGTGCCTCGGCGATGTGCTTGATCTTTTCTGCATGGGTAGAACGCTCCATATCGAGCGTGGTTCTCAGCTCCGTATTACGTTCACGAAGTTCGGTGATCTGTTTATGCGCGCGTACATAGCCGAGCAGGAACCCGGCAAAGGCGGTAATGATGCCAATGGTCGTGGCGATAAAAATCAGGTTGGAGTCCATGATGTTAATACACGCTTTATGCGTTTGATTCGGCTATGGGTCTGGCGAGTTGCAGCCAGAATGTAGAACCCCCTTCGGGGTTATTATAGGCACCTATGCGGCCATGCATTTGTTTCACCAGTTGTTGGCATATTGCCAGCCCCAGGCCATTACCCTCGACCTTGGTTTTTTCGGCCCCCAGGCGGTTAAATGGGATGAACAGTTCATCGAGGCGATCTTCGGGAATGCCCATGCCGCTATCACGGATGTTGATCTTGATGTCTTTATCGGTCTCGGTTTCCAATGCAATAACTATACGTCCATGGTCTTGGTTATATTTTACCGCGTTGGAGAGAATATTGACAAATATCTGACGAAGACGCATGGCATCGACAACCACCTCGGTATCTTCTTGCGGCAGACTATTCTCGATAGTGATATTACGGCTGCTTGCCGGTTGCTCAGTTAGCGAAATGGCCTCCTGCATGACGGACTGTATACTGGTCACTTCGGGTTTGAGTGGTACCTTGCCGGCCTCGATCTTGGACAGGTCCAGAATCTCGTTAATCAGTCCCAGCAGGTGCCAGCCGGCCTTGAGGATAATGGCGATATTGTTTTTTTGCAGCTCGGTCAGGTTTTCATCAACATTCATTTCCAGTAGTTGTGAAAAACCCAGAATGGAATTGAGTGGCGTACGCAGTTCATGACTCATGTTGGCGATAAAGTCCGACTTGGCCTGGTTGGCGAGTTCGGCCTCACGTTTGGCATCCGAGAGGGCCTGCATGGAATGCTGCAGGTCATTACGCGCTTCATTGAGTGTGCGGGCGCGCTTAATGCGGGCGCTTACTGCCTGGGTGAGGAATGACCTTTCAACGGGTTTGACAATAAAATCATCGCCGCCAAGGTTCATGGCACTGAGTTGCTTGTCCATGCGTTGCTCGCCGGACAGGAATACAATCGGTATGGTGTCAAAGTCACTCATCTGGCGTAACACCATGGCAACCTCAAGGCCACTGCATTGGGGCATGTAGATATCCATGAGTACCAGTTCAGGATGAAACTCACGAACGATATCAACTGTCTTCAGGGGCTCATTCAGGGTCCTGACTTTCATCCCTGCTGTGCGTAACATCTCCGCATGCAGTTCAGCCAGGGCTTCTTCGTCATCGACAATCAATACCCGGTAGGGTGACGAATCGTCCTTACTGATGATCTGCCTTACACAGGCTAACAGCAGGTTGAGATTGATCGGTTTTGTCAGGTAATAACGTGCCCCGGTGCGCAGGGCGCTGAGGCGCGATTCCATATCATCACGGACCGACAGATAAATGACCGAGGTAATATCCTTGTTTTGTCGCAGCGTCTCAATGGCGCGGGCACCCTCGAGGTCACCTTCCGGGAAGGTCATGTCCATGATAATCAGCCCCGGTCTGAATGTTTCGACGACCTCGGCCAGCCGTCCTGTATCGTTCAGTACCTGCAGATCGTAGTCGTGACCTTCAAGCGTGGTCGAAAGATACTCGGTAAACGTGTGGTCATCGTCGACGATCAGGATGCGGTTATTGTTTTCCTGCGTGCGGCGGCGCGTAGGCGTTCCCGTGGCAGTAGACGCATTGCCCTGAATGGCATCGAGATGGGTAAGCACGGTATTGAGGAGCTCGGAAATCTTCGCTAGGGTGTCGTCATCGGCCTCGCTTTTATCCACCAGCAGTTCACCGAGCAGGCGATCCAGTTCGCTTGATGCGGTGGAGAGCTCATAGAGGCCGAAAGTGCCGGCCGTCCCGGCCATGCTATGGATGATAATGCGCAGGCCATTGGCGAGTTCTTCTTGCCAGCCACTTTCGGTCAGCGCCTGCCAGTGCTTGCGCAGGCTTTCAGCCTTGTCGGGCAACTGGCCGACATAGGCATCTCTGATGGCGGCGATGCGGGTTTCGATGCTGTCCGTTTTATTGTTCATATTTGACGATATCGTTCCCTGATGGCAATGATGCTGGCATAGTGCCGGGACGCTGGCAACATATCCTTGTAAAATATATGATTTTAGCCAGGATGGCGAGCATCCAGCCAGTCGAGCAGGTCATGCGGCTGCTCGAGCATGCCGTCGGCCTGCCAGTCCTGGGGCCGGTCCTCGTCACCCAGATAGCCAAACAGGGCCACCAGGTTTGGCATGCGGGCATTTCTGGCCGCCTCGATATCACGCTGGGCGTCGCCGATATACAGGCAGTCCTCGATCCGGCTGCCCGTCAGGATGCAGGCATGCAGTAGCGGCGCCGGGTGGGGTTTGCGTTCCGTGAGGGTATCACCACTGACGATACAGGCACAGCGGGTGTGCAGGTCGAGCTGTTCGAGCAGCGGCTCGGTGAGCCAGCCGGGTTTATTCGTCACCACGCCCCATTTGAGTTGCCGGGCCTCGAGCTCATCGAGCACCGGCCCCATGCCCGGGAACAGGCGGGTCTGGTTGGCGATATTGGCGCGGTAGACCTCCAGTAGACGCTGGCGGAGGGGCTCAAAGGCAGGGTCTTGCATCTCGATCTGGAAACCGCGACTGATCAGGGCCTGGCCACCGTGGGAGACCCACGGGCGAATGGTCTCAAACGGCAGGGCCTCGCGGCGGTTTTCGACCAGCACCTGATTCAGCGCCGCGGCCAGGTCGGGGGCGGTATCCAGCAGAGTGCCATCAAGGTCAAACAATATGGTCTGCATGGGCTGCCGGTTCAGGCCAGGGTGCAGTGCATCAGGTAATTCACACTGATGTCCTTGCCCAGGCTGTATTGTTGGTTAAAGGGGTTGTAGCCCATGCCCGTGAGGTCCTGCAGTTGCAGCTCGGCGGCACGCGCCCAGGCCTCCAGTTCAGAGGGGCGAATGAACTTGGCATAATCGTGGGTGCCCTTGGGCAGCATTTGCAGCAGGTACTCGGCACCGACAATGGCAAACAGATAGGCCTTCATGTTGCGGTTAATGGTTGAGAAAAACACCTGGCCGCCGGGTTTGACGAGGGTCGCGCAGGCCTTTATCACTGAGGCCGGGTAGGGCACGTGTTCAAGCATTTCCATGCAGGTGACCACGTCGAAACGGCCGGGTTGCTCGGCGGCCATGGCCTCGGCTGTGACCTGGCGGTAATCGACCTGGGCGCCGGATTCGAGGCAGTGCAGCCGGGCCACCGAGAGCGGCGCCTCACCCATATCAATACCGGTAACCGTGGCCCCGCGCAGGGCCATGCTTTCCGAGAGGATGCCGCCGCCGCAGCCGACATCGAGCACGGCCTTGCCGGCCAGCCCGCCGCAATGGCCATCGATGTAGTCGAGGCGCAGCGGGTTGATCTCGTGCAGGGGTTTGAATTCACTGTTCGGGTCCCACCAGCGGTGGGCGAGTTCCTCGAACTTGGCGACCTCGGCCGCATCGACATTGGTATGATTCATGGGCTTAGCCGAAATCGTAGTGTTTTTCGACGTCTTCGCGGATTTCCCAGGTACAGGACAGCCCGGCCGGGAAGGTCACGAAGTCGCCTTCCTGGATATGCACAGGTTCACCGCCATCCGGGGTGACAATGACATCGCCGGCCAGCAGGTAGCATTTTTCCTGTTTGTCATAGCTCCAGGGAAAGGTCGAGACTTCCTTGCTCCAGATGGGCCAGTCGTAGACGCCGATGACATCAAGCTTGGCCGGGGAGGGATTGCGTTCAATGGTGATCGCTGCGGTCACAGTAGTACTCCGTATTGCAATGTTTAGATAATATATCGCTCGGACTCATATTCAGTACATTCTATTATATACGAACTCGCAGGGCCGGTGGCGGCGGCTTGTCATCCCGGCAAACATCATGGATAGTGCGGATTATGCGAAGAGGCATCTACCTGTTGTTGTTATTGGCCGTGGCCGGCTGGCTGGGCCGTGACAGCCTGTGGTCGGGGTACATGGCACTCAGTGGCCAGGGGCTGGCCGAGGCAAGCCTGACAACACCGCAAGCCCCCGCCCAGCCGCCCGTCCAGCTCGATGACGGCAAACACTATGCCTACGACATTGTCCTGCACACGCCCGAGCAAATCCGCGAGGTCTTGCAGCACGCCGAAAAAATCTCCCAGTCGCCGCGCCCGGCGAATGAAAAGCCCAGTATCGCCATGGTCCTGCACGGCCCCGAGATCGACTTCTTTTCCATTGAAAATTACCCAAAGTATCGCGACATTGTCGACCTCGCGGCAAAGCTCGATGCCTACAACGTCATCGAGGTAAAGATGTGCCAGACCATGATGCGCAAACGCGGCCTGAAGAATAATAACGTCCCGGGCTTTATCGAACTTGTGCCGTACGGCCCAGGCGAGGTGGAGAAGCTGCGCCAGAACGGCTATGTGGTGTTGTGAGGTTCTTGGTGTGGCAGAACAATCTGTCGCTTAACTCAATCCAAATATAGAAGCAAAAAAATACGAAAAGAATCCGGAGGTAAGCATGAGTATTTTACTTAAAGTGAACCTGGCTATTTTGGTTTTTTTAGCCGCTTCATCAGGGGTGACAAAAATTATGCTCATGCCACAAGACGTAGAATTCTTTGGCAATTATGGATTCACTAACCCCATTCTCATGTTATTTACAGTATGGCTTAGCTGGGTAAACATTAATCATGGTCTGAGGTTCCCCTAATTAAGAGTAAAGTCTAATAATGGTATATGTACTTGATAATAACAACAATATCCAAAAAAAGGCAAAAAGGCCATATATCACAGCTAATGTAATACGGAGAAGTGGTGAATAAGGACATGATTTTAAATGAATCAGGTTATATATTTTCAGGAATTAACCAAAAATGTGGCGTGCTATATGGCAGTTATGCCTCATATATATAGTTAGGCTAATGAAGAATGAGCATTATTGAGACAATTTCACTATTCGGAATCATGGTTGCACTCGCGGCAATGCCAAGCGCAAGTGTTGCTTTAGTTATTACTCGCTCAGTTACCCTAGGTGTAGCCAATGGTATCGCTGTCTCAGTTGGAATTGTTTTGGGCGACTTGGTTTTTATCCTGCTAGCCATATTAGGCCTATCAGTTGTAGCAGAAACTATGGGCAGTCTCTTTATGGTTATTAAGTATCTGGGTGCTACATATCTACTTTGGCTGGGTTATACGCTATTAACATCAAAAAGCAATACCACAATTACACTAAATAAAACAATCGAAAAACGCAATCTCGCTGCTAGCTTCTTTGCGGGCTTTATTCTGACCTTGGGCGATATTAAAGCAATTGTTTTCTACGTAAGCTTATTCCCAGTATTTATCGATCTAACCGCGCTCAATGTGGCAGATATTCTGATTATTATATCTGTAATGGTAGTCTGTGTTGGCAGTGTAAAAATTCTATATGCATTTTCAGCAACAAAGATCGCTTCTTTGGCAAGAAGTCACAAGCTGGATAATGCAGCCAGAAAAACAGCGGGCTGCTTTATGGTTGGAGCTGGCAGTTATTTAATTGTAAAAGCCTAACAATCGCATGCACACGGACAACAAAAAGGAACGAACAATGTCACGTGTAATTCATTTTGATTTAAGCGCAGACAACCCTGAACGTGCTGCAGAATTCTACCGTGATGTATTTAATTGGAAAATCAATAAATGGGATGGCCCAGAGGATTACTGGTTAATTCAAACAGGCACTGAAGAAGAACCTGGAGTGACAGGTGGCGTTGCTGGAAGAATTAAACCAGAAGATACCACGGCAGTAGTGTTTGATGTTGAATCTGTAGATGAAGTATCTAAAAAGGTAATTGATGCCGGTGGAGCTATAAGAGAAGAGAAAAAGGCTATACCGGGTGTTGGCTATTTAATTATGTGCAGAGACACAGAAGGCAATACATTCGGCATCATGCAAATAGACGAGTCAGTTAAATAAATTCGCGCCTAACAATGCGCTCGTTCGGACGCTCCTTACGTCGCGCCGCTTATTAAAGCGTTATGTGGCAAAACAGTTAATTATCAAGTGAGATCGCATTTAATGGCTAAAAGTACAATTACATATTGGAATGCATTAGATAAAGCCAATGATAATAAGTGGGAAGTCATTGAAGGAACCGATGGCCTTTTAGAGGAATTAACATTAGCCATTGATGAAAAGACAGGCGATTATACTCGTTTAACCCGCTTTAAACCGGGAGCAGATACTAAGTCATTTGGTGCAAAAAGCCATGACTATCCTGAAGAAATATTTATCATAAAGGGTAGGCTTTATGATGAGGCATTTGATAAATGGATAGAGGCAGGGAATTATGCAAGTCGTCCACCTGGAGAACTCCATGGACCTTTCAAAACTGATGTAGAGTGTGTTGTGCTAGAAATGTCTTATCCAAGCCAGTCAAATTAGTCAAATTAAAGGGGTCGGTAACAAATCGAAATACTAATGATTCTCATTTGTCACCGCCCCCTTTATTGTTTATTTTTTCATTTGGACTTTGAGGCACTCGTCAAGAAGATCGAATACTAGACAACCCAGGGCTCAGGGTATTTGATTAGACAGCAAGGAGAGTAATAATGGAAATTAATGCTTTACCTAAATACGACATGAGTGACAATCCCACAAACTGCTGCCCCAGGTTCAATTCAGAAGGATGGGATGAACAAGAGCTTCACTTTAAAAACAAATTATTTCTCAAGGCAAAAACCAGAAGCATATTTCATATCCCTATTAATATGAGCTCTGTCTTTCCGGCAATGCTTGACGCTATTGATAAGGCCAAGGCAAAGGCTGAAGACGAGTTTATTGTTTTATCTTATGACCCTTCCGCATGGACTGGAGAGCATTATTTCTCAGTGACTAAAGATATTCCTGGGCAGACCATGACGCATATGACCGGAGATTATTTGACCAAGGTTTTCGAGGGGCCGTATAAGAATGTCTATAAGTGGGAGAAAGAGATGGAAACATTTGTTAAAAGCAAAGGAAAGCATGTTAAGAGAACCTATTTTTTCTACACGACATGCCCAAAGTGCGCGAAATTTTATGGCAAAAACTATGTAGTTGCTGTATCCGAGATTCAATGACGTGCAAAATATTATGTATTTAGAAGCATATGGGCAATAGGAGGGTTTTGTGTCGAGGGGACGATACAATGAATAAAGCAAGCTACATACTAATAATGTCGTCAATTGTTTTTATGCAGGCGTGTAGTTCCAGGCAGGTGTATGAATCGATACAGCTTAATCAAAAGCTGGAATGTCAAAAATTACCGCATTCTGAATATGCGGAGTGCATGGAGCGTGCCGGCGAGAACTATGAAAAATACACACAGGAACGTGAAGAGGTCATTAAGGGAAAATGACGTATATAAATAACATATAAGGCATTTTATGGCAGAGCCATTCAAAAATTTACTTAATAAAAAAGTTATTGAGGGCATGGCAGGGCATTTCCAAAGTCAGTGGCCTGAGTTTGATGCCAGGGGGTTTGTGGCGGCTGCCACTAAAAACCTGGAAAAACTTGAGTTAAAGGCGCGTACTGAGCGTATTACCGATACGATGATTGAGTTTTTTCCTGCTGACTTTGAAAAATCCGGAAAAATCCTGCTCGCAAGTCTGGGTCCTCCATTGGGTGATGATATTTCCGCCGGGGCTGTCGATGCCAGAGGTATAGCCGGCTGGGCCATCACGCCCCTGACGCATTATGTGGGACTGCGCGGCCATGATCACTTTGAGTTATCGATGAGGTTGTTTAAGGAAATGACCAAGCGTGCATCCGCTGAATTCGGCATACGTTTTTTTCTGTTGAGATCACCAATAAAAACCTTATCGACACTGAAAAACTGGGCAGCTGACGATAATCAACATGTACGGCGCCTGGTTTCAGAAGGCAGCCGGCCTCGGCTGCCCTGGGCGATGAGGTTATCCGCATTTATTGAAGACCCCGCGCCCGTGATTGAACTACTGGAACGGCTTAAAGACGATGATAAAGAGTATGTGCGACGTTCAGTCGCAAACAGCCTCAATGATATTTCCAAAGATCACCCTGAACTCGTGGCAAAAATTGCCGAACAGTGGATGAAGGGTGCAAGTCAGGAGCGAATAAAATTAATTCGTCATGCTTGCAGGACATTGCTCAAAAACGGGAATAAAAAAGCATTGAAGGTGCATGGTTTTAAACCACCAAAAATCCAACAAACGAGTATCGACATAGCGACGCCGAAAGTGGTATTTGGTGATGCCTTGCAGTTTTCGCTGTCAATCCGCCCGGATTCCAAGCAGGATCAATCCTTGATGATTGATTATATCATTCATCATCAGAAGGCCAATGGCAAGACGTCGCCGAAAGTATTCAAGTGGCGAACGGCAACGTTATCAGCAAACAATACGCTGACACTAACCAAAAAACATGCCATCAAAAAAATCACAACCCGCGTGTATTATCCGGGGTTGCACACGGTGGAAGTTATGGTAAATGGTGTTTCAGCGGGAAGAGCTGATTTTCAGTTGCTGATGCCTTAATGGCATAAATAATAAACGTGTTACTTTATTAAACATGCATACAATGCATATCCCATGAAAATGTAATGTTGACAAGGAAGCATCATGGAAAAACCGACTCATTCTTTTACAACGTTATTTGATCAACTGGGCCTCGACAGCACGGACCAGGAAATTGAGGACTTTATCAACAGACACAAGCCCCTGCCGGGCCATGTCGAGCTGAGCGAGGCGGAATTTTGGAACGCCTCACAGGCATCGTTTTTAAAGCAGGCAAAGAACGATGATGCCGACTGGGCTGAAATCGTCGACCAATTTGATTCAATGCTGCGTTGACCATAGGTATACCAACAACGGTTATTGTAGCCGCTGACAGGTGTTTGGTTTCAGGTCCTTTTGGGGCGACAAGCGCTAACACTGGCGTCAGCCTACAGGCCTTAGGCCGCGGAAGCTATGACTAAAGTATTACTCCTCAAACAAATACTGAAAGCGCTTGAGGCGGTTCATCAGGGCGCTGTTGCTGCTGCTTTGCAGGCCAGCGATACCGCCACCCATGAGGAGAACGTTGCTGAAAATAAATATGATACCCTGGGGCTGGAGGCGGCTTATCTTGCCCAGGGTCAGGCTAAACGTGTTGCCGAGTGTGAAGAGGATGTGGCCGCGTTCAAACGGCTTGTGGCCACCGATTTCACCGAGACAACACCGATTGCTGTGGGTGCCGTGGTCACCCTTGAGGATGACCACGGCAGCGAACAAAGGCTTTTTTTAGGGCCCGCCGCCGGTGGGCTAAAAGTGCGCTTTAATGATAAAGATATCATCGTTATTACCCGCTCGGCACCACTGGGAGTGGCCTTGTTTGGGCGTTTTGAGGGTGACGAGGTCGACATTGACACTGGCGGTGAAAAGAAACGCTATGCGATCATCTCTGTTGATTAGGGACAGTGGCAAATGAGAAGGGTACATGATGCATGACTATTGATGTTAGCAACCCGCCTGAGAGCGAGGTGGCCTGTAGCAACTGCGAGGCCAGCTGCTGCCGCCTGCAGGTTATGCTCATTACCGATACGGGCGTACCTGATCATTTTATCGAGACCGATAAATGGGGTGGGCGAAGCATGATACGTCTGGAAGACGGCTGGTGTTCAGCCCTGGATCGAAATACCATGCTTTGTACGATTTACGCGATGCGACCACTGATTTGTCGTGAGTTTGAGATGGGTTCATACGAATGTATTGCCGAGCGAGCCGCCTCTATTAACAGCTGACTAAACCGGCCGCGACCGCAGATGAAAGGCGGTATCATCCCGCATCAACCCTCCCTGATCCGCTTACCCCATTTTTTCGCCGTTTCCATGAGTGTTACTTCATCCATGCCGGTGAGTTTGCCCTCGTGCAGCAATTGCTTGCCGGCCACCCAGACATCGGTGACATGGTGCCGGCCGCTGGCATGAACGATTTGCGATAAGGGCTCGAACATCGGTTGGGTTTCGATGCGTTCCATGTCGAGGGCGATCACGTCGGCGGCCTTGCCGACTTCGAGCGAGCCGGTGACTTTGTCAAGGCCGAGTGCGGCGGCAGCATTAATGGTGGCCATGCGTAGTGCGGTGGTGACATCAACACTGCGGGGGTCACCGGATACCCCCTTGGCCAGCAGGGTGGCGGTGCGCAGTTCACCAAACATGTCGAGGTCGTTATTACTCGCGACGCTATCCGTGCCCAGACAGACATTGACCCCGGCATCGAGGAGCTTCTGCACCGGACAAAAGCCGCTGGCCAGTTTCAGGTTGGACTCGGGGCAATGCAGTACATGCGTGCCGGTGCTAACGAGTTTTTTTATGTCCTCGTCATTGAGCTGGGTCATGTGCACGGCAAGCAGGCGGGGTGAGAGCAGGCCGAGTTCGTGCAGGCGGTCAAGCGGGCGTTGACCGCTGGCCTCCATGCCCATGTTGACCTCGTGGGCGGTCTCATGCACGTGCATGTGAATCGGGATATCCAGTTGCTCGGCGAGCTGGCTGATTTTTTTCAGTGGTTTATCGGAAACCGAGTAGGGGGCGTGCGGGGCGAAGGCCGTGGTGATCAAGTCACTCTCTGCGCATGCCTGGTCATGGACCTTGAGGCCCTTGCGGATGTATTCATCGGCATCCTGGGCCCATACTGTCGGGAAGTCGATGACGATCAGGCCGATGCTGGCACGTATACCAATCTCGCTGGCCACGCGGGCGACCTGGTCCGGGTAAAAATACATATCATTGAAGCAGGTGGTGCCACCGCGGATCATCTCGGCAATCGCCAGGCGGGTGCCATCGCGGACAAAATCACTATTGACCCATTTTGCCTCGATCGGCCAGATGTGGTGCTCCAGCCATTCCATCAGAGGCACGTCATCGGCAATGCCGCGCATCAGGTTCATGGCCGCATGGGTGTGGGTGTTTACCAGCCCAGGCATCAACACATGTTTGTCAAAGTGCTGTGTCTGTTTTGCCTGGTAACGCGGGGCGGCCTCAGCACTGGGGAGGATAGCGACGATCTGCCCGGCATCAATGGCCAGGCAATGGTCTTCGAGTACCCGGTTGTCGGTGTCTACGGTGACAATCGAGCGGGCATGGAGTAAGAGGTCAATCTGGGACATGTGCATCATCGTTATCTGTTATACCGTGGCGCAGTATAACGGCTTTGCCGAGCAGAGATACAACCGGTGAAGCCGTCGATATGGATGCCCCGCATTGAAAAGCAGACCGATAATAAATATCCTGCCAGAGGTTGGTGTGTTAATACGCCGCGTGGCGGCAGACAAGGGAACCCGTTTATGGGTATTGAGATCGAACGCAAATTTTTACTCCGTAATGATGACTGGCGGGCCGCGGCCGATGCTGGCACGCGTATGCGCCAGGGGTATTTTGCCGGGCCGCAGCGGGCCTCGATCCGCGTACGCATTGAGGGTGAATCGGCCAACCTGAATATCAAGAGTGCCGAGTTGGGCATCCGTCGGCTGGAATTTGAATACCCCGTGCCGCTGGTCGAGGCCGAACAAATGCTCGACGGCCTCTGTGAGGGGCCGCTGGTTGAGAAGACCCGTTACCGGCTTGTGTACGCGGGCTTTACCTGGGAGGTTGATGTCTTTGCCGGTGACAATGCCGGGCTGGTGGTGGCCGAGATCGAATTGCCGACGGAAGACAGTGCCTTTGAAAAACCCGACTGGCTGGGCGAGGAGGTCTCTGCCGACCCGCGTTATTACAATGTCAGCCTCGTGACACACCCGTATTGTGACTGGTAAGGGCCTGCGCGGCTGGCTGCTGGTTTGTTGCCTGGCGCTGTCCGCCTGTGAGCGGCCGGACTTGTCCGAGGCAGAACAACAGGCCATACGTTTTGCCGTGGCCAGTGCGCCCCTGAGTCTGGACCCGCGCCTGGCCACCGATGCCACGGCCGAGCGCATTAATCAGCTTTTATATCGGGGTCTGGTGACGTTTGATGCCGCGGCCAGACCGGTGCCGGACCTGGCCAGCTGGCAGGCGCTGTCGGCACGGCATTACCGTTTTCTGCTGGGTGACGACGGGCGGCAGCTCGGTGATGGCAGTCGCCTGCTGGCCGCGCAGGTCAAGGCCTTTTACGATTTTGTGCTGGCGCCAGACAAGGCCTCGCCGCATCGCGGCAATCTCGCACATATCCGGCGCATCGTCGTGCTTGATGATGACCGGCTGGATTTTTTCCTCAGCCGTGACGACGTGCTGTTTCCGTCTCGCCTGGCATTGGGGATCGCGGTGCCGGATCAACACGGCCGCCTGCAGGGCAGTGGGGATTTCATACGCTACCGCGACAAGGCCTTGCATGATATATGGCTGCGGCGACTGCGCGACGGGCAATTGTTTCGTTTCCTGCATGTGGCTGACCCGACGGTGCGGGTTTTGAAACTGTTGCGCGGTGAGGTCGATATGTTACAAAACGACCTGCCACCGGAGATGATCCACTACCTCGAGGCGCAACCGGGGATCCGTATGCAGACACGCCCCGGTAGCAGCTTTACCTATCTGGGTTTTAATCTCGAGGATGCCCTGACCGGTCAGCACAAATTGCGTCAGGCGATCGCCATGGCCATAGATCGCCGGGCCATTATTCAACACCTGTTTGCCGGGCGTGCCCGTGCGGCGGCCTCGGTGTTACCGCCCGAACACTGGGCGGGCATAAAGGGAGAGGAGGGCATAGCCTACGCACCGCACAAGGCCCGGCAATTGCTCGCCGAACTGGGGTACTCCGCAGGGCGACGCCTGACGATTAGCTACAAGACCTCGACAGACCCGGTGCGTCTGCGTATCGCCACGGTGATACGGCAACAACTGGCCGAGGTGGGGATTGATGTCGAGATTAAGAGTTATGACTGGGGGACATTTTTTGCCGACATCAAGGCCGGTAACTTCCAGATGTACAGCCTCAGCTGGGTTGGGGTGCGTTCACCGGATATCTTTCAGTACCTCTTTCACAGCCAGTCACAGCCCCCGGTCGGGGCCAATCGCGGGCGGTATCGCAGTGCACACGCCGATGCCCTGATTGACAGTGCACTGGCAGAGGCCGATGAGGCCTTGATGCTTGACGGCTGGCAGAGATTACAGGCACAGCTACTTGCTGACCTGCCCTATGTGCCGTTATGGTATGAACATCAGGTGTTTGCCACGACCAGGGGTCTCGATGGCTATCACCTGCAGGCCGATGGCAGTTATGTCGGCCTTGGAACAGTGGAACACACACCACCATGAGCCACATGAGTCAGCAGACAGCCGCCATGATTAAAGTCAGTATTGCCAAGCAGACCCTGCAGCTCTGGCAGGGTGACGCCTGTGTGTTTGAGGCGCGGGTCGCAACGGCGAAGAACGGCCCCGGCGAACAGTTCGGCAGTGAGTGCACCCCGCGCGGGGCCCACATCATTCGTGCCAGGATCGGTGCAGGCTGTGCCGCCAACACGGTGTTTGTCGGCCGTCGGCCCACCGGTGAACGTTATTCTCCTGCCTTGCGGGCTGAAAGCCCTGAACGCGACTGGATATTGACGCGCATCCTCTGGTTGAGTGGCACCGAGCCGGGCCGCAATCGCCTCGGTCAGGTCGATACCATGCGTCGCTACATATATATCCACGGTTGCCCGGAGGAAGACCCGATGGGCATCCCGAGTTCACACGGCTGTATCAAGATGCGCAATGCGGATGTGATCGCCTTGTTTGATCGTGTTGCCGTGGGCACGCCAGTTATCATTTCTGAACAATAATGTTGAGTAGCATCATTAGCCGCCTGCTGGGAACCTTGTTTGTCCTGTTTGGCGTTAGTCTGATGGTGTTCCTGCTCATTCACCTTGTGCCCGGTGACCCGGTTGAGGTCATTCTCGGTGAACAGGCACAGGCCGCAGATCGGGAAAGCCTGCGTCAGGCCCTTGGTCTGGACAAGCCGCTTGCCACGCAATGGTGGGATTATATGCGGGGCCTGTTACATGCCGATCTGGGTCATTCCTTATATATACATCGTCCGGTTAGTGCGCTGATCCTCGAGCGTCTGCCTGCCAGCATTGAGCTGGCGCTGTTATCACTCCTGCTGGCCATGCTGCTGGCCCTGCCGCTGGGGCTGTTCGCGGCCACGCAGCGCGGCAGCGTTTGGGATTGGGCAACCAGTGGTTTTTCCCTGCTCGGTATCGCCATTCCCAACTTTGTTTTCGGGCCACTGCTTATACTGGTGTTCTCGATTTGGCTGGGCTGGTTCCCGGTCAGTGGCCGAGAGCAGGGGTTGTCGATTGTGCTGCCGGCCCTGACGCTGGCGACGGCGATGGCGGCGATCCTGTCACGCATGTTACGCAGCACGCTACTTGAGGTTCTGAGTGAAGAGTATATCCGTTGTGCCCGTGCCCGCGGCCTGAGCCCACTACGGATATTGTTTCGTCATGCCCTGAGCAATGCCATGCTGCCATTGATCACGTTGTTAGGCCTGCAACTCGGCGGCCTGTTGGCCGGGGCGGTGATAACGGAAACCGTGTTTGACTGGCCCGGGATAGGGCGCCTGACCGTCGAGGCCATTCAACGGCGTGATTACCCCTTGTTACAGGGCTGCGTATTATTCATCAGCGTGGTTTACGTCATGATTAACCTGCTCACGGACATGATGTATCGTTTCATCGACCCGCGTATCAGGGTGCAGGCATGAGAAGGGTTTTTGCCTACCTGCCTGCCGCCCTGTTACTCATTTGGGGCATTCTGGCGACAGCGGCATTCTGGTTGCCACTGACCCCGAACCATATTGCCCTCGATGTCATCCTACAGTCACCGGCGGTGAGTAATGGCCTTGGTTATGATGACCTCGGTCGTCCGGTACTGGATCGCCTGCTGGTCGGTGCGGGCACATCCTTGTTGGTGGCCTTTACGGTGATGTTGATCAGCCTGGTCATCGGTAGCACCGTGGGCGTGCTCAGTGCCTGGTGGGGCGGGCGTGCCGATCAGGTACTGATGCGCATTACCGATATCTTTCTCGCCTTCCCCGGTATCTTACTGGCTATTGCCCTGGCAGGACTGCTGGGTCCGGGCATCGGCAATCTCATGATCGCATTGAGCATCGTCGGCTGGGTGGGCTTTGCCAGACTGTCACGCGCGCAGGTGCTGGTGTTGCGCGAACGCGAACATGTCCAGGCGGCACAGGCACTCGGTACCGCCAGCTGGCGGATCCTGTTGTGGCATCTGTTGCCACTGATTGCCGCACCGCTGATCGTTGAGGCGACCTTTGCCGTGGCCGGGCTCATTATCGCGGAGGCAGGCCTGTCGTTTCTCGGTCTTGGTGTGCAACCGCCTGCCCCCTCATGGGGGAGCATGATCCGTGACGGCGCGCGCTATCTGTTGGTCGCCCCGCACCTGGTGGTGGTGCCAGGTGTCGCCTTAATGAGTATCGTACTGGCCATTAACCTGCTCGGCGATCAATTACGAGACCGTTTGGATGTCAAAACCGGGTAGTGCCGTAATAATCAAAGACCGGGTGATGGCTCGCCGCCTGGTTGCGTAAGCCTGGCAAATTCGCTAGCCTGACTTGAGTTGAAAAATACTATTCATTACTGGCCACTTACCTGAGCATCCATGCAAGCCATTACCGCTGATGAAAGCCAGGATATCTGCCTGCAGGCACAAGGTTTGTGCTGTGTGCGCGATGACCGTGAGCTGTTCAATGATCTGGGTTTTTCCTTGCGACCACAGCAGGCATTACTGGTAGAGGGCCGTAACGGCAGCGGCAAGTCCACATTATTGCGTATCCTCTGCGGTATTCGTCGACAGGACAGTGGTGAAGTGAACTGGTGTGGAGAGGCCATCGACAGGCTCGGCACCGACTATCATGCGCAGCTTGCCTATGTCGGACACACAGACGGCAACAAACTGGATCTGACCGCAGAGGAAAACCTGTGTATCGCGCAGGCCCTGGGTAAGCCGGCCGGCATGAGCGTGGAGGATGCACTGGAGCGGGTAGACTTGTATGGCTATGAAGATGTTTTGGCGCGTAGCCTGTCTGCCGGTCAGCGTCGCCGTCTTGCCCTGGCGCGGCTGCTGGTGACCGATTGTCGCTTGTGGATACTCGATGAACCGTTTACGGCGATGGACAGACAAAGTCGGGGAGTGTTTTGTGAACTTCTGGAAAGTCACACCGCCCAGGGGGGGATGCTGGTACTGACCGCGCATCACGACATCGCACTCGGCAACATTGATCTTATGCATCTTAATCTATCCGCATGAGCCGTTCTTCACTCTCCCGGGCATTCTTTTTTCTCTTGCAACGCGATCTGCTGCTGGCCTTCCGTCGCCGTGCCGAGGTGGTGAACCCGCTGCTGTTCTTTGTACTGGTGATCAGCCTGTTTCCCCTCGGTGTCGGTAACAAGCCGCAATTGTTGCAGGACATGGCACCGGGAGTTATCTGGGTGGCGGCATTGCTGGCAGCGATGTTGTCGTTAGAGAGTATTTTTCGATCGGATTTCGAAGACGGTTCACTGGAACAGCTGTTGCTGAGTGCCCAGCCAGCGCCATTGCTGGTGTTGGCGAAGGTGACCGCGCACTGGTTAGTGACCGGTGTGCCACTGATTATCACGGCGCCATTACTCGGCATGCTGTTAGGGTTGCCCGGGCAGTCTATCGGCGTACTCATGCTTACCTTGTTGTTGGGGACACCCGTATTGAGTCTGATTGGCGCCATCGGCGTGGCGCTGACGGTGGGGCTGCGACGGGGCGGTATTATTCTGTCATTGTTGGTACTGCCGCTATATGTGCCGGTGTTGATCTTCGCCAGCAATGCGGTAGAGATGGCCATGGCCGGACTGCCTATCGTGGCGCAGTTGAATATACTCGCGGCGCTATTGTTTCTGGCCCTGGCCTTGACGCCGCTGGCGACGACGGCCGCATTACGCATTAGTGTGAGTTGAACGATGATGAAATTTCTACACAAGCTGACATCACCGCCATACTTCTACCACTTCAGCGGGCGGCTGCTACCGTGGCTGTCCGGCTTATGCCTGTTGCTGCTGCTCGCCGGCCTGTACGGTGGGCTGGTACTGGCACCGGCCGATTATCAGCAGGGTGACAGTTTCCGCATCATCTACGTGCATGTGCCCAGTGCGTGGATGTCACTCTTTATATATATCGTGATGGCGGTTGCCGGCGGTGTTGCCCTGGTGTGGCGCATAAAGCTGGCCGAGGTGATTGCCGTGAGCAGTGCGCCGGTGGGCGCGAGTTTTACCTTCCTCGCCCTGATAACCGGTTCGCTGTGGGGCAAGCCGATGTGGGGTGCCTGGTGGGTGTGGGATGCGCGCCTGACATCCGAATTGCTGTTGCTGTTCCTGTATCTCGGCGTCATTGCGTTATACAGTGCCATCGAGGATAAACGCGCAGCGGCCAGGGCAGTAGGCATCCTGGCGCTGGTGGGTGTGGTCAATATTCCGATTATTCATTATTCGGTGGAGTGGTGGAATACTTTGCACCAGGGCCCGACGCTGACCAAGTTTGATGCACCGTCTATCCATACGTCCATGCTGATCCCACTGTTGCTAATGGCGGTGGCGTTCAAATTGTATTACGGCATTGCCGTATTGTTGCGTGCACGCAATGAGCTGTTGCAGCGCGAGCCTAACAGTGGCTGGGTCGCGGAACTCCCGGAGGTAAAATGAACCTGGCAGAATTTTTCGATATGGGCGGCTATGCCTTTTATGTGTGGATGTCCTATGGCATCGCATTGCTGGTATTAGCGGTCAATCTTGTTTTGCCGATGCGACAGCACAAGGACCTGTTGCGCAGGATTGCCCGGCGAACAAGGCGGCAGGCAAAACAAGCATGACACCGGCACGCAGGAAACGCCTGGTGCTCATCGGGCTGATGGTTCTCGGTATTGTTATTGCGACCGCGTTTGCCTTGAAGGCCTTTAACGAGAACCTGATGTTCTTCTTCTCGACCAGTGAGGTGGTTGCGGGCAAGGCACCGCAGAATGCCACGTTTCGTCTCGGTGGCATGGTGGTGAAGGGCAGCGTGCAACGCCCCGGCGATGGCCTGACCGTGTGGTTTGACCTCACCGACAATGCCAGGGTGGTGCACGTGCAGTACACCGGCATCTTGCCGGACCTGTTCCGGGAAGGACAGGGCATCGTCGCCAACGGTCGACTGCGGGAGGATAAGCTGTTCGTCGCCGAGGAAGTACTGGCCAAACACGATGAAAACTATATGCCGCCGGAGGTCGCCGACAGCATGAAGCCGCGACAACAAGGCCTGGGTGCCGCGCAATGATCCCGGAACTCGGTCACTTCGCCTTGATCCTGGCGTTGTCGATGGCACTGGTGCAGGCGGTCGTTCCCCTCGTTGGTGCCGCCCGCGGGTTATCGGGCTGGATTGCCGTGGCCCGACCCGCGGCCCGCGCCCAGTTGCTGTGCCTGGTCATCGCCTTTGCCTGCCTCACCTCTGCCTTCATTGGCAATGATTTTTCCGTGTTGTATGTGACGCGCAATTCTAATACCGACCTGCCGTTGCTGTACCGCATCGCCGCCGTTTGGGGTGCCCATGAAGGTTCGTTGTTATTGTGGGCCCTGGTGCTGGCGATGTGGAGCGGCGCGGTGACGGTGTTCAGCCGTAGTGTGCCGGAGACCATGGTGGCACGGGTCCTCGGTGTGATGGGGCTGGTCAGCGTGGGTTTCCTGTTGTTCATGTTGTTCACCTCGAATCCTTTTGAGCGCCAGTTCCCGATACCGCTGCAAGGTCGTGACCTGAATCCGTTGTTGCAGGACTTCGGCCTGGCGATCCATCCGCCCATGCTGTACATGGGTTATGTCGGTTTCTCGGTAGCGTTTGCATTTGCCATTGCGGCCCTGCTCGGTGGCCACCTGGATGCGGCCTGGGCGCGCTGGTCACGGCCGTGGACGAGTATCGCCTGGGTGTTTCTCACCGGCGGTATCGCCCTGGGCAGCTGGTGGGCCTATTACGAACTGGGTTGGGGTGGCTGGTGGTTCTGGGACCCGGTAGAAAATGCCTCCTTTATGCCGTGGCTGGTGGGAACAGCGTTGATGCATTCCCTGGCGGCGACTGAAAAACGCGGCACCTTCAAGGCGTGGACCGTGTTGCTGGCTATTTTCGCCTTTTCACTAAGCCTGCTGGGGACCTTCCTGGTGCGTTCCGGTGTGCTCACCTCGGTGCATGCCTTTGCCACTGATCCGAAACGCGGCGTCTTCATCCTGCTGTTCCTCGGCGTGGTGGTGGGTGGGTCACTGGCCTTGTATGCCTGGCGCGCGCCGCAGATACGCAGTACTGCGCACTTCGAACTCGTCTCACGCGAGACCGGTCTGCTACTCAACAACGTCCTGTTGGTGGTCGTGGCCGCGAGTATTTTGTTGGGCACGCTCTATCCGCTGGTCATCGATGCCCTGGGGATCGGCAAGATCTCGGTGGGACCACCGTACTTCAACAGTGTGTTCGTGCCGCTGACCATCCCGCTGGCACTGCTGGTGGGTGTCGGTGCGCTGGCGCGCTGGAAACAGGACAGTCTCAAGAGCCTGTTGTGGCGACTGCGTTACGTCTTCGGTGCCAGCCTGATCATCGGTGTGCTGTTTCCGCTGTTGTTCATGTCCCATGTGCTCTGGCAGGCGATGCTGGGCATGGTGCTGGCAGCGTGGGTGAGCCTGTCCACACTATATGGTCTGGTGGATCGGGTAGCCAATAAGCCGCATCCGTGGCGGGCGTTGCGGTCGGTGCCGCGGGGATTTTATGGCATGAGCCTGGCGCACCTTGGCATTGCCGTGTTCACTGTCGGCGTGACCCTCACCAGTCTCTATAGCGATGAACAGGATGTGCGCCTGGCGCCGGGTGAGGGGTATGAACTCGGCGGCTATCGTTTCCAGTTCGATGGCGTGAAACGTGTCAATGGCCCCAACTACCTTGCCAACGAAGGCCAGCTGAGCGTGACCCGCAATGGTGAGCAGGTGGCTGTCTTGACGCCACAGAAACGTTTTTATGGCACCTCAACCAACCCCATGACCGAGGCGGCCATTGATGCCGGTCTTACCCGCGACCTGTTTGTTGCGCTGGGCGAACCGCTCGGCAAGGAGGGCGCCTGGAGTGTGCGTCTATATCACAAGCCTTACATCCGCTGGATTTGGCTTGGTGCCGTATTCATGTCACTGGGTGGGCTGCTGGCGGCCACCGATAGACGTTACCGGTTGGCGGCGCGGCGCAGCCGCGACGACGCCCGCGTGACAGGTAGTGGCGCTGGCCTGGGGGCAACGTCATGACACGTTATCTTCTGCCACTGGGTATTTTTATTGGCCTGGTTGTGTTGCTGGCGGCGGGACTGACCCTTAACCCGCGATATGTGCCATCACCACTTATCGATAAACCCGCGCCGGTCTTCAGTTTGCCGCAGTTGCACAGGCCGGACCAGAGCATTAGTCCGGCGGATATGTTGGGCAAGGTATGGTTGCTGAATGTGTGGGCCTCTTGGTGTGTGGCCTGTCGCGCCGAGCATCCACTGATGAATGAACTGGCGCGCAGCGGTGAGGTGGCGATCATCGGCCTGAATTATAAAGACCGCCCGGAGGCCGCATTGCAATGGCTCAGGCAGTTGGACAATCCCTATCGCATCAGCGCAGTGGACGAGGCGGGTCGAGCCGGTATCGATTGGGGTGTGTACGGCGTGCCGGAAACCTTCGTCGTCGATAAACAGGGCATTATTCGTTACAAGCATGTTGGCCCAGTGGAGAAAAAAGACTTAGAAGAGACGATCCTGCCACTGGTGCGGCAACTGGTGCAGAAACCCGCATGAGACGGATACTGACAACTGCGTTGTTGTTTGTGAGCCTGCTGCTGCAGGCCGGCGTTGAGGTGCAGCACTTCGATACCCCGGAACAGGAAGCGCGCTACAAGACCCTGATCAACGAACTGCGTTGCCTGGTCTGCCAAAACCAGAACCTGGCGGACTCCAATGCCGAACTGGCACAAGACCTGCGCCGGCAAACCTACGAGATGATCATCAAGGGTGACGCGGACGAGGAGATTGTCGGTTACATGGTGGCCCGCTATGGTGATTTTGTATTATACCGACCACCGTTTAAACGCAGCACCGCGTTGTTGTGGGCTGGGCCATTCATTCTTCTCTTCATTGGTCTGACAATCGTGTTCTTGTTTATCCGCCGTCGTAATCGGGAAGATGTGCCGCCGCTGAGTGAAGCGCAACGGCAACGGACTCGGCGCTTGCTTGAGGCGGGGGATAAAGACCAATGATCAGCTTCTGGATGATTGCCATTACGCTAATGGTCGTGGTGTTGGCATGGCTGGCGCCTGCCCTGTTGGGGCGTCGCCATGCGCCGGAAGGGGATCGTAATGAACAAAATGTGCGCATCGCCCGCGAACGCCTGCGCGAACTGGAAGCGGATCTGCACAGTGGTGCGATCACCGCGGTGCAGTTTGATCAATCCCGCAACGAACTTGAGTTGGCGCTACTGACGGATGTCTCCGTGGATAGCGCGCAGGTTGTAAACAAGCAGACTGGCAGTGAGCCCTGGGCCATTGCCCTGTTGATATTGATAGTGCCGATACTCTCCGCGTCCCTGTATCTGTACCTGGGCCACCCTGCCGCATTGCGTGGCGACAGCGCTTCAGACAAGGCGCAGCTGCCTGCAGATCATGTGGCGGCCGTGGGGACTGACGAACTGCCTAGCATGCAGGATATGCTGGCAAGACTGCAGACCCGGCTGGAACAACAGCCGGACGATGCCGAGGGCTGGTTTACCCTCGGTCGCACCTATATGACCATGGGGCGTTACCCCGAGGCCGCCGAGGCGCTGGAGACAGTGCATCGACTGGTGGGCGACCATCCTTCGGTGCTGTTGTCCTATGCCAATGCCCTGGTTATGAGCAATGGCGGGCGTCTCACCGGCAAAGCGTTTGCACTCATCCAGAAGGTTTTGCAGGCGACACCTGATGACCCTACCGCGCTATGGCTGGCGGGCATCGGTTACGAAGAGCAGGGCGATTATGCCGCCGCAGTGCATCACTGGAAGCGCCTGCAAGCCTTGCTGGTGGATGAGGATGTCGAATCGCAGACGGAGGTTCGGCAACGTATCGCCGGCGCCGAAGAAAAACGGGACCGTAAGTTGAACGTTGGGGGGGCGGCGCCTGCCGCAAGGCTGACGGTGAGGGTGTCACTGGACCCGGCACTACAGGACAGGGTCCGGCCCACGGATACACTGTTTGTGTTTGCCCGCGCCATGCAGGGGTCACCCATGCCACTGGCGGTGGTGCGTAAACAGGTACGCGATTTGCCCCTCGAGGTGACGCTGGATGATGCCATGGCCATGATGCCGAGCATGAGGCTGTCGAGATTCTCCGAGGTGCTGGTGGGGGCACGTATTTCCAAAAGTGGTAACGCCATGGTGCAAAGCGGTGACTTGAGTGGTGAGATCGGTGCTGTTTCCATTACCCGCACGTCACCGGTACTGGTCGTCATCAATGCAGAGCAACCCTGATGCGGGTCGTTGGGGGAGCTGTACTACTATCCGGGGGATCAAATACGTGACTGACCGGGCCTAAGGACCTAGAATCCGCTACAGGGATATAATAACCGTTCCGACTTTGACGGGGTAATAAGGCTATGCACAGAGAAAAAAAAATGCTCGGTTGGCGCGAGTGGGTATCATTACCTGAGCTGGGGGTCCCGGCGATCAAGGCCAAGGTCGATACCGGGGCAAGAAGTTCGGCCCTGCATGCCTATTTTGTGGAACCCTACCATGAAGATGGTGTGTTAATGGTGAAGTTTGGCCTGCACCCTGAACAGGACAGCACGGATACTGAAATACTATGCACGGCAAGGGTAAAAGATGAACGCATGGTCACCGATTCAGGTGGGCGTAGTGAGCATCGTTATGTCATCGAAACCATGATAAGTCTCGGTGATGAGAGCTGGCAGGCTGAGATGACCCTGACCAATCGTGATACAATGGGCTTCAGGATGTTACTAGGACGTACGGCGATGGCGAAACGTTATATTGTCGATCCCCATGCCTCTTATCTTGAAGGTAAAAAAATAAAATAACCTAGTACCCCGTTTGTTCTTTGTTAAACTGTTCGTTAAAACTAATAACGTATCCGGAAAATAACTGGCCAGGTATTAATTATGAAAATCGCAATCTTATCCAGAAATAAAAAACTCTATTCCACCCGTCGCCTCATCGAAGCAGCAGAGGCACTGGGCCACGAGGTCATGGTCGCCGATACCCTGCATTGTTATATGGATATTACCTCGAACAAACCTACGGTTCAGTACAAGGGGGAGGAACTGAATGATTACGATGCAGTGATCCCGCGGATCGGTGCATCGATTACCTTCTATGGTACGGCGGTACTGCGCCAGTTTGAGATGATGGGGGTCTACCCCTTAAACGAATCCGTGGCGATCTCGCGCTCACGTGACAAGTTGCGCTCCCTGCAACTGCTGTCGCGCAAGGGTATCGGCCTGCCGGTAACGGGGTTTTGCCACGCACCCGATAATATCCAGGACCTGATCAAACTGGTTGGCGGTGCACCGTTGGTGATTAAATTGCTCGAAGGTACACAGGGTATTGGTGTGGTACTGGCGGAGACCCACAAGGCAGCGGAGAGTGTCATCGAGGCCTTTATGGGACTGAAGGCCAATATCATGGTGCAGGAATATATCAAGGAGGCCGGTGGTGCCGATATCCGTTGTCTGGTTATCGGTGACAAGGTCGTCGCGGCCATGAAGCGCCAGGCCCAGGAAGGGGAATTTCGTTCCAACCTGCATCGTGGTGGTTCGGCCGAGGTGATCAAGTTGACCCCGGAAGAACGATCCACTGCAGTTCGTTCAGCCAGGATCATGGGTTTGAATGTCGCCGGTGTAGATATCCTGCGTTCCAACCACGGGCCGGTCGTGATGGAGGTAAATTCCTCACCGGGCCTGCGCGGCATCGAGGAGGCCACCGGTAAGGATGTGGCAGGTATGATCATCAAGTTTATCGAAAAGCAGGCCAAGCCCTATAAGACCCAGACACGCGGTAAGGGATAAATGAGCGATAATCGTATTACCATCAATGGCATCACAGTGCTGCCCGGGCAGCATAAGACTATCGACTTGCCATTGGGTACCTTGTATACGCATAGTCCATTGACGATGCCGGTGCGCGTGGTTTGTGGCAAAAAGCCCGGGCCGAAGCTTTTTGTCAGCGCCGCCATTCATGGCGACGAGTTGAACGGCGTTGAGATCATTCGTCGTCTGTTAAAATCTTCTTCCCTGAAACGTCTGCGGGGGGTATTGATTGCCATCCCTGTGGTCAATGTGCATGGCTTGTTACATCATTCTCGCTACCTGCCTGACCGGCGTGATCTGAATCGCAGTTTTCCGGGCAGTAACAGCGGTTCACTGGCTGCACGTATGGCACATATTTTCATGCAACAGATCGTAAACCAGTGTGATTACGGTATTGACCTGCATACCGGCGCCATTCATCGCAGCAACCTGCCGCAAATCCGGGCCAACCTTGATGATGAGGAAACGGCGCGCCTGGCCAAGACCTTTGGCGTGCCGGTACTCCTGAATTCCGACCTGCGTGACGGCTCTTTGCGTGAAGTGAGTGCGGCAGGTGGTACGCCGATCCTGTTATACGAAGGTGGTGAAGCCTTGCGTTTTGACGAGGTTTCGATCCGGGCAGGAGAAAAGGGTATCAGGAATGTTATGCGCGAGTTATCCATGCTGCCGCCGAGCAAATCCAAGAAAAAACCTCTCAAGTCAGTCGTGGCGCGTTCCAGTAGCTGGGCACGGGCCCAGATCAGTGGTGTGTTTCGTGCCGTGGTACCACTGGGGGCGCACATTACCGAGGAAACCGTGCTGGGTGTGATCGCGGACCCCTTTGGTGATAACGAATGGGAAGTGCGTGCCAATTATGAAGGCATTGTGATCGGCAGGAATAACCTGCCTCTGGTATACGATGGCGATGCCCTGTTCCATATAGCGCGTTTCAAGGAGGCTGGTTCGGTAGCCGAGAAAATCGACAATTTCCATGTAGACTTTCAAGCTGAAATCTTTGATAGCCCGGACATGGAATCTCCGATCATCTAAGCCCCTTAGCAGTGGGTGATTTTTGCTTGCCAGCCATGGCGGATTGGAGTAAATAGTCAGCCCTAGTGTGCAGACATGAAGAGTAGGTGGCCTTGAGCGTTGACATTGATTTATTAAAGACCTTTCTGGAAGTCAACCGGACTCGTCATTTCGGTAGGGCTTCAGAAAACCTGTTTGTCACCCAGTCGACGGTCAGTTCCCGTATCAAGCTTCTTGAAGAGGCCGTTGGCACCGCACTGTTTACGCGTACCCGCAATGACATTCAACTGACGGCGGCAGGCCAACGCCTGATCAGGCATGCAGAAAGTATGATCACGATCTGGAACCAGGCGCGACAGCAAATAGCCGTTGATGACGAAGACAAGATCCCCCTTACTATCGCCGGTATGCCCAGTCTCTGGGATATTGCCTTACAGGGCTGGTTGCACAAGTTATATGCCGAATATCGGCAGCTTGCACTGAGCGCGGAGGCGATCAGTAATGAGATGGTTAATCGTCGTCTCATGGAAGGTACTCTGGATATTGCCTTTACCTTTGATCCGGTAGTCTTAACGGGCATACAGAGTGTCGAGATCATGCACATCCCGCTGGTGATGGTCTCAACCAGGCCCGATCTGGATCTGCAGGCAGCTGTCAGGCGTGACTATGTACTCGTCGATTGGGGCACAACCTTTGCCGGCATTCATGCCCGTAACTTTAGCGACATGTCGACCCCATCATTGCGCACGGGTCTCGGGCGGCTGGCGCTGGACTTTATCCTTGAGTGTGGAGGGACGGCCTATCTGGCGGAGCCGATGGTCGATGTGCATATTCGGCAAGGTCATTTACACAAGGTGGTGGATGCCCCGGTGATTGAAAGGCCAGCCTATGCCTGTTTCCCTGAGGCTTCAGAAAAACAGGCATTGGTCATGAAGCTATTGGCGGATTTTACAGCCAGCCACTCGCCCTCATAAAAAGTCATCGAGTGCCAGGCGCAGGCGTTTCGCCTCGAGCAGGTCCTCTATCTTCCGGCGTATTTCCAGGCTACTGTGACTGGAGTGGTCTTTCTCATCGATATCCGTATTTATCTCGGTGTCGGTTACCGAATCATCCTCATCAAAATCATTGAGCTTGGCCATAGGACTTTTACCTCGCTATCTCTCAGTTAAGGGTTTACGTGCATGGCATTGTCGTTAATCTGGACCGGATAACAAATTAAGTTATCGATGTTCACAATCGAAATTTTCAATTAATTCCAGTCGGTAAGAGAATTTGCTTTTTCAATCGTACGGCGCAGATTTTTTTGTTATACAAGGACACCTCTATATCCTAAGTTCCTTGTGGCGGTATTTGGCCGCCATACTTTACCCAGCCGCGGGCGGGATATAGAGGAGAAGGAAATGAAATTACAGGTGGCATTATTGACAGCGGCATTGGTCTTATCCGGGCCGTTAGCCGCAGAAGAACAGGCAGAGGGCAGTAATGCCGAACAATTGGCGGCATGCACCCAGCTGGCAGAAGAAAATGGCTTGCAGGGCGAAGACCTGCAAAGCTTTATGTCTGAATGTGTTACCGCAGACAGCCGCAAGGAAAGCGACGCCTGATAGCACGCCGGTACCGCCGTAGCGTCCTGCTACGGCGGTCCCACCACCCCTCAACAGGTATAGAACTTGTTAAAAACCTACATTCTATGTTTTCATGCACACAATGCATGGAGACGTATAGATGTCGCTTGGCCCCCTGATGATAGATATTGCCGGTCTGGAGCTCGATACCCAGGACCGTAATCTATTAAAACACCCACTGGTTGGTGGTGTGATCCTGTTTGCACGCAATTTTGCGTCGACTGAACAGGTCAGTGAACTCGTCCGTAGCATCCATGCACTGCGCGAGACCCCCTTGCTGGTTGCCGTGGATCAGGAGGGCGGTCGTGTACAGCGTTTCCGTGAAGGTTTTACCCGCCTGCCACCGGTTGCCGACCTGGGAGAGTGTTATGACAAGGATGCCCGGCATGCCCGGGAGCTGGCGAAATATACGGGCTGGCTGAATGCCGCCGAGTTGCGCAGTGTCGGCATCGACCTGTCTTTTGCCCCGGTGCTCGACCTCAACTATGGCGTCAGTGGCGTCATCGGCGATCGTGCCTTTCACCGTGACCCGCAAATTGTCGCCGAACTGGCGCGCGCCTACATGCAGGGCATGGACGAGGCGGGTATGGCCGCCGTCGGTAAACATTTTCCGGGGCATGGCGCGATTGAGGCCGATTCGCACGAGGTGATCAGTATTGATAAACGTCGTTATGCGGATATCCGCGTCGACGACATGCTGCCGTTTGAGCGCATGATCCATTATGGCCTGCCGGCGGTCATGGTCGCCCATATTGTTTACCCGGCCTGTGATGATCAGGCCGCGGGGTTTTCGCGTTTCTGGTTACAGGATGTCCTGCGCGGTGAGCTGGAATTCAAGGGGGCGATCTTCAGTGACGACCTGTCCATGAAGGGGGCGGCCGTGGTTGGCAACGTGGTGGACCGGGCGCGTGCCGCGCTGGGTGCCGGCTGCGATATGGTCCTGGTCTGCAATGACCGCCCGGCGGCGATGCAGGCGCTTGATGAGCTGAATATGCAGGTAAAACCGGCCTCAAACGCGCGGCTACTGGCCCTACAGGGAAGACCGGGTTTTCCGCCTGAGACCTTGCGCAGCCAGGCCAAATGGCATAATGCGGCACGTGCCGTAGAAAGTTATAGCCTGAAAGAGACCCTTGACCTCGATATGTAGTGCTTGTGGTACAATTTTGCCCTGATAAATTTTATAGGTTGTGAGTTTAGGGCATGGAATTAGAAAGTCTGTTACAACTCGTCCCTCGCTTTGGTGGTGATAATGCCTGGATCTACCAGGTATTTATCGTCGTCTTCACGGTATTACTGCTCAATTTTATTACCATGCGCGTATTACTGCGCATCGAGAAGCGCCTGGAGCGCACCAAAAGCCCGTGGGACGATGCCCTCATCTGTGCGCTGCGCCGCCCACTGAAGCTGTTGATCTGGGTACTCGGCCTGTGGCTGGCCGGGCGGATCACGAAGGGCGTCACGGATGCCGAGATATTCGGATTACTTGACCCCTTACGCGATGTCGGCATCATTGTCGCCATTACCTGGTTTTTTAATCGATTCATCTCCGGGGCGGAAAAAAACATCCTCGCCCAGAGCGAGGCGGCCGGGCGGGCCATCGACGTAACAACGGCGCATGCAATTAGCCGCCTGTTGCGTATCTCGGTCTATATCACGGCGTCACTGGTGGCCCTGCAAACACTGGGTTTCAGTATCTCCGGGGTGCTGGCCTTCGGCGGTATCGGTGGTATCGCAGTGGGTTTTGCCGCCAAGGACCTGCTCGCCAACTTCTTTGGTGGGCTGATGATCTTCCTCGACCGGCCGTTTTCGGTCGGTGACTGGGTTCGTTCCCCGGACAAGCAGATCGAGGGCACGGTGGAGAAAATCGGCTGGCGCCTCACCTGTATCCGCACCTTTGATAAACGGCCCCTGTATGTGCCCAACTCGGTGTTTATGACGATCGCGCTGGAAAACCCCTCACGCATGTCACACCGTCGTATCTACGAGACGTTTAGTATTCGTTATGCCGATATTGGCAAGATGGACGAGATCACCACCGCAGTAAAAGACATGTTGGTACAGCACCCGGATATCGATTCATCACAAACCCTGATGGTGAACTTCAACGCCTGTGCAGCCTCATCGATCGATTTTTTTGTGTATACCTTTACCCATACGACGGTGTGGACGGAGTTTCACGAGATCAAACACGATGTGTTATTAAAGATTAATGACATTGTGGTCAGTCACGGTGCAGAAATGGCCTTCCCGACGTCCACCCTGCATATCCCTGAGCCGGTGACTGTGCAGTCATCCGCTTGAAGCACCCGCCGGACCCATTTTCAGATCGGAGAGACTATGAGTGACGAAGAAGAAAGCATTGAACTGCGTGTCATGCGCGCCATGAAGACCACCCTGATGGGTGTCATCAAGGACACCACCTCGCAGCCGGGACAAAAGCACCCCTTGTCGGATGCTACCATCGAAGATATTCGCCAGTGCCTGGGGCTTATTGCGGCAAGGGAACAGACTTTGACCGGTGACCCGGGCAATCACCGCCCCAAGTATGTCGATGAGCCCGATGACAAGGTCGTGGTTTCCCTGAAAACGCCTAAAAAGAAAGACTGAGGTAAAGGTAATGTCGCCCGTAACGACTGCTGAGGTTGAGGCCGTGCTTGAGCAGGCTGATGTCCTGCATAGCGAGGCCGAGGTAGAGGCGGCGCTTGACCGTATGGCGGCAGAGATCACCGCCAGCCTGGCCGGCAAGAACCCCTTGTTACTTTGTACCATGATTGGCGGCATCGTCACGGCCGGCAAACTGTTAACACGCCTGCATTTCCCGCTGGGCATCGACTACATCCATGCCAGTCGCTATCGAGGTGAGACGCGGGGCGCCGAGCTGCACTGGATTGCACGTCCAAGCGAGTCCGTCGCCGGGCGTGAGGTGCTGATCATTGATGACATCTTTGATGAAGGCTTGACGTTGAAGGCCTTGATTGAAGATTGCCGGCAGGCAGGTGCCACGGCGGTGCATACCGCCGTACTGGTGGAAAAACAATGCGACAAACGCTGCCCGCTTGAGGTGGATTTTCTTGGTCTGCACGTCGAAGACCGCTACGTGTTCGGTTATGGCATGGACTACAAGGGATACCTGCGCAATGCCAATGGCATCTATGCCGTTAAAGAGGGTTAGGGTTTATGTCTGAGATTGCAATCATTGGTGGCACGGGGCTGACCACGCTGGACAGCCTGGAGATCATCCGTCGTGAAATGATCCAGACCCCGTACGGTGAACCCTCCGGCCCTGTCACCCATGGGGTCTTGTCTGGTCGTGAAGTCGTGTTCCTGGCCCGGCATGGTTACGGCCATACCATCGCCCCGCACCAGGTCAATTACCGCGCCAACCTCTGGGCACTGAAGGACATCGGTGTGGAAAAGGTGATCGCGATTGCCGCCGTCGGCGGTATCCGTGCGGACCTGGTGCCAGGGCGACTGGCCTTTCCGGATCAGATTATCGATTACACCTGGTCACGGGATAATACCTTTTTTGAAGATGGTGGTAACGGGGTGACACATATCGACTTTACCTGGCCGTATTGTGAAGAGCTGCGCCAGCAACTGATCCAGGCGGCGGCCAGTGCAGGCATCGATGCCTCGGATAAGGCCACCTATGCGGCCACACAGGGACCGCGCCTGGAGACGGCGGCAGAGGTTGACCGTCTTCAGAGAGATGGTTGTGACATCGTCGGTATGACAGGGATGCCGGAGGCGGCCCTGGCCCGCGAACTTGAGCTTTGTTATGCGACCTGTGCGGTGGTCGCCAACGCGGCCGCCGGGCGGGGTGAGGGCGAGATCTCGCTGCAAGAGATTGAGCACAATCTGGTCAGTGGCATGAGCCAGGTCGGGCGAATACTCGAAGCCGTCATGCCGTTAATCTAGCGGAAGTTACTGACTGCTCTATAGTCGTATCTCGTCCATGAGCGGTCATTCATTGTGAATTCAAGTGTACTGACCCCTTGATTGGGTATCTCGGCTAATAGCGGATGTTCATGTTTTTACTCTGACCCCAAATATCGACTCCAGCCGCTCATAGCATTCTAGCCGATTCTAACCTAGTTATGTCGCCTGTCGGCCATTAGCGGTCATTTATATTCGTTCATCTAAAGGGTTAGATATTTCCCACTTGTTACAAATATCTGCTATTTGCTTGATGGTTTCATCGCTGACAGGTTCTCTTAATTGCAAATGAAGGTTTATGCCTTTCCCTGTTACTTTTTCATAATCAGGCAATGAATACAGACAATTAAAGAAAACTTCTTCACCTTCTTTATCGCAAAAGCTCGGTCCTTCGATAACAACTTCCATCATTATTTTTATACCTCATGTCTGAATTCGGCCAGAAGCGGTCGGTCAACAAGCTTTCATAAGACAGATGTATTCCATAAGTAGCGGACATTCAATCTATATCCATCAATCATGGTTATTCGTGGTCTGTCCCCTATTGTCCTCCACCACTTAACCTAAATTCTCATGTGTCCACTTAAGGCTAATTATTGAGAGTACCAGTTGTCAGATTGTGTTGAAACCTATTAGTCATTTTGTCGAATTAAGTTTAAGCTAATACAACTTATCTGGCCTCAAAGTATTCTTTGTCGGATGGATGTTCTTTTCCATATAAAGCCAAATATGGGCGTAGGCGCTTTTGGGTGTTCTCACGGAGTTCTTTAATAATACAACCTGTGGAATCATCACCTACTCTAGAGTTTAAAGAAATAGCAAAATAGTACATCATATCGTAACACCAGCTAAGTATATGCATGCTTTCAGTTAAGCTTCTTTCTTTCAAGTTAGGCTGATTAGATTGAAACCCTGGCGAAAAGGCTATTCTACTGAGGTCACCATGTTGCCAACTAGAATAACTTCTATATCTCACATCGTAGAAATATGCCCAAATATCCCCAGCTTCTTGTGCCCGTTTTAATAAGGTAGGCCACTTAGGCATGGCTGCGATATCGACACCAAGCCACTCAGAGATATTGGCTTTTTGAATATCTATTGGATCAATAACTGCATTATATTCTGCCTCTGCTGCACTTGCTATATTTTCATTGCTATGGGACATCCATTTGATTCTTTCGTCATTTAACTTTATTTCTTCTTTGAAGCTTCTAATCCAAAAAGATGCTAAACGTAAGTCGCTTTTGTCATCAATTATATAAAGACAATTTACTATGGTTTCATATATCCCTCGACAGATAGCAGCTAAATCTGCATGAGATGCGTGAGTATACTTTCTGTGTAAAAAAACAACATGGGCCGAGCTAATTAAAGAACGTTCAACTAAATAAGAAACGGCCATTCTAAGATTCTGGCTTCTACCGTATGCGGCATTTTCATTAAGTTTCACTATTTGGTTTTGTAGTTGAGATTGCCCATTTCCTAACAAACTATTTATTGATTGGACAATCCTAGGTGTTGAAGGAATTTTCCTCCCACGCTTATTTCTTGTTCGTTTTCTTTGATTTCTTGTCATCTCTGATATTAATGGTGTGCCTAATGATTTAAATAAGGAAATTTCACGAAGTGGCCACCCAAGCCTCATCAGTCCAAGTGCAGTGATTTGTTAGGAGTTTATACTACTTCAAATGCTTTTTTCAATTTATGAAAAAGATGCCACCGTCTTTGCCCTTCATGTGCGTAAATTGAATGGATCGAAGAAAATCGAGTCGATGGTTCATTTTCTTCTAAGTGTGCAGTTGGAACTATTGCCTGTATCCACACTGAAATCAGTTTTTTGTCTTTTGCGAAAATTTCCGATGTATCGTGTTCTCTGTCAAATTGCACTAGTTGGGCTCTAATGCCATCTCTTGCAACAAGGGTATTAACTCCTGTCGCTATTCCTTGCTCAGGGTGAATGACTCTGCTTACATCCAAGACAACCAACCCATAAGCAGGTCTTTTAGAAACTTTGTATCTGGCTTTGAGTTGACTTGCTGCCTCCTTTGCTCTCTTGGTTACTTGCTTAGGTGAATTGAGACGCTTGCATTCAACAAATACAGGATGTCCCGCCACATCTACTACCAAATCGGACAAGCCAGCAAAATTAATATCGAAACCCGACTGCAAAAAATAAGAACCTATTCTTAATTCTAACTGAATATTTCTTGCTCGAGTATTGGCGGATTCATTTTTAGAAAATGTTGGCCCTCCAAGTGCTTCTTTTAATAATTCAAGAAATCCTTCTGGCTCTTTCACTTTTAACCCTCTATAGATCCAGCTCCATTCGTCCATTTCCCTCATTATCAAAAGTAAATTATCTTGGACCTCCTTTTTAGTGCATTTGTCAGCTAAAAATTTTTCATAAAATTTTACATATTCACCGAGCCGTGTTTGAGCTGCTTTAAAGCCTTTTGACTCAAGGTATTCTATCAACTGATTTGCATTTTTCAGTTTATCAGAAAACGGCTCGGTAGTTTTTCCTCCAGGGGATTCACCATAAGGAATACGTTTCATCTATGCCCCCCATTAAATTAATATTAATCAAAAGTTTATGGGTGAATTACATGAATAGCAAATCGGGACCCAGTAATGCAGAATGCAAAGAAATTTAGGGTAATGAATGGCCGCTATGGGTCGGCTCCAGCCAGTCAATCCATTCTAACCGATTCTTGCCTGGTTATGTCGCCGATCGGCCATAAGCAGACATTCAATTTATTTGTTCTTGTTGATTATTTTATGTGTATTGACCCCTCTGTTCATTTAATTCTAACTCCCTCATTAGTCTATATATCTTATTATTCTTTTTCATCTCTTTTTCTTATCTCTCGTATATATGCACCAACACCTCGTGCATCAAAAATTTCCATTCTATGAATTTCATCCTCATTAAAATCATCAACGTTCTTTAGGTAATTTTCTCTATCTTCATTCCACTTCATAAATCTATATATCACTGCAATAGAGGACTCATGTATAGGTGCTCTACTACTATCACTCCAATGATATAATGCGCCTTTCTCGTAAAAATATTCTTTATTACTTGCAGGTCTATCATTACTATCAAAACTTAAAAGATCAGAAAATTGCACTCTCCAATACTCAATATATTCATCAATACTTATTTTATGACTTTCCTCTGTAATCTTTTTACTCATTGCTTCTGCTGCTAGAAGTCGTCTAGCAGACGTAAGCCATACACGACGATTATTTACAGGGTAATTAGTGCTTTCATCAATTATCAGCGCATTATAGGCAAGTTGATATAACTCTTTGGCTTGTTCAAGATAAACTTCTGATTTTCTCCATTCGAATTCAGCCTTAAACTTCTTAATTGCAACGCCCAAGCCAATCACTATCGCAAATAAGGTACATAAACCAATCCAATCGATATTGCTATTATTTAACAATGTTACTTGATCTGTTATTTTTGCTAATAATAATTCGATAGATTCAAGAATACTTGTTTGTTTATTTTCCATGATACTCAACTTTTTCCATTGTTTTGAGTTCAGTACTCTATGTCCGGTTTGGGTCGTCTCCAGCCGCTTATTTCATTCTAGCCGATTATTCCTGGATATGTCGCCGATCGGCCAATAGCGGACGTTCACTTGCTTGACTTAAACAATTTAACCATGGCCTTAAATTCTGAATAAGTGATTTCTTTATTATTTTTGTATTCCTCGCGTTCTTCATCTGTAAGTTCTTCGTCATAAGCTAACAATCCTTCAGCAGTTGATACCCAATATTCGTAAGCCTTATTTTTGCCGACATCTGTGGCTAGAAAGTAAATTAAGATAATCGCTATCCCTGTGATTATTGGATTCCATTCACTTATTATGGCGGCCGCAATAAATATAAAAAAACCGATCCATCGTACCATCGAATATAACAGTGGCCCATTTTTTAACCAGAAAGGAGGTAACGCAGATAACTGATGGATAAGTTCTAATAACTTTCTTTGTGTATAGAAGGCTTGTAATTTCCAAGGTATGACTGCAAGCAAAATAGTAACTACATCGTTAATTCCAATGTTACTTACTATGGTGTCGACAAGTGACATTTTTTATCCTTATCTTTGGATATTTTATAGCGTTACTATTAAAGATTAATATTAATTATAGTGCCAAAAATTACTAGTTACGAATATCCGTTTTTGGTCGGCTCCAGCCGTTCATTTCATTCTAGCCGATTCTTGCTTGGTTATGTCACCGATCGGCCAGTAGCGGTCGTCCAGAAAAGGGTACTGACCCCTTATTTCTCTGACCACTTTTTTCTGTTGATACTTTGAGGATGATATCCTGGTCTCACACGAGGGGCTTGACTCTCGTTTCATCAAGTGAGTGCTTCCGTCTTCTTCGATCAGTTGTTTCATGCCTACAAGCAGCAACGGCAGTTGGAACTATTGTGGTAGTCGTTATTCGTCCGGTGCGTTCTGCACCGGACATTCCTCCTATACTGAATGATGGTTAAACAAATAGTTTTGTTTTTAAGCATCCTTGCCTTGACAAGACCCTTTTGGAAGATTTCCCCAACTACCTCCACCAGTTTTACCGTTCATCGATATTGTTCCCGCCGTGTTTGACGGGTCATTTTTATCGAAATCGTGACCTCGACAACTAATAGTTGGATATTGTGATGGATTGGAAGTACAGCCAGCATCTGGGGTTACATACCAATACATGCCATTGTCTCCTGAATGAGGTATATCTACACGCCATTTTACTGTACACGATCCTTTATTGGTTACAAGCTTCCAATTGCAGGTGAAATCTAAACCAGTACTAGTACCTGATGTACCTGTACCTGACATAGTAAGATATGAATCTTCTCCTGATTTTCCTGATGTATAGTTACAGGAGCATTTCTGATTATCTGCACCACATCCTGAGTTAACTTGCTGAAGATGTGCTTTAGTAGAAGAATCAATACCCATAGCATTGAGCACTGTTATTTTACTAGAAAACTTAAAGTCGTCGTCACTGTAAACAAAGTTTGAAACTAAAAGTAACATGGAAAAAAAACTTATAACAATCCGTTTCATTTTAAATTGCTCCTTTTTGACAGTATTAAAGGCGCGCATTTGAAAAAAATTCTTCACAATATGTTTGCCTCAGAACGTATATTATTTACATGAGGCAGTGTTACATAGATGTGACTTTTCCCACATCTGAGCTGAAATGAATAAATGGGTTCAGAGCACAGATATTGCTAATAATTGGAGAGTAATGTGTTTATGACCCAAATAATTCTTTGATGGGCTGCTGGCTGAGAAATTCACGCTCGCGCACCAGGTGGGGGCGAAAAGAATAGGGCAAACTGCGCAGAGCTTATTATCCGCTCGTTTTAGCGATAGTGTTTACATTCAATACCTATTCTATATTGGCATCTCCAAAGAATAAAGAGGTCAGTACCCTTTTTTCAATGACTGCTTCGGGTCGTTTCCCGCCAGAAATTCCATTCTAGCCGATTCTTGCCCGGTTTTGTCGCTGATCGGCCAGTCAAAAAAGGGTACTGACCCCTTTTATTATTTATTCCTATTTGAGTCTAAGAAGACTTACTATAGCTGAAAAGTTCATTCCAGTTATTGGGGCTATTAAACGACCTCTTAAGCCACCAGTAGTGCTGTTCATTATTCCGTAATTGTTTTTGTATGCTTCAATATATTGATTTAGTTTTTCTTCATCTATTTGTTGAATGAAAATTTCTTGTTTATTTTCAGTGGTAACGTTTATAAGTGGCGCAGGAAACCACATGGTAGCTGCAATATTATTGAATGCTTCCGTCGCTTTTTCTAGTTGTTCTAATGCGCCCCAAGTTGAAGCCAAGATTATGCTATAGCGACCTATAAAACGGTGAACTTCAATAGATTTTGCTCTTAATATCTCTCTTTTTTGCAGAAACTTGTTAGTTTCACCAAGTATATTGTACATATGAAAGTCAATTGAGTTTTGATCTGTGTTCTCATTAATCTCCGATGATACTTTGAGGCAATACTTAGCATAAATTTCTATATCAGTAGTTACTCTCGAAACCTCATTGAAGAATGCTTCTATATCAGACGCAACCTCTATTTTCATTTGAGATATAAATTGTTTTCTTTGTTGAGCAGAGCCAATACTAAAAGCAATTAGAAACCCAACTATGGTTAATAATGAACTGGATACAGTTGTTTTATAATTTTCAGGTAGTTCATTTAGCCAAATTAATAGTTCATGAGCTGTATATGGCTGCCCAAGACCGATTGAAGGAGCTGAAAAATAAAGTATAAGTGATAAAACTAAAATACCATATAATTTGCTTACAAGTGAATAAAGTAAATAACCTAAGACTACGAATAACTTAACGGCTTTTATTTTGATCTTGCTTGCTGTTTCTGGTTTTAGTATCAATGTAAATCTCTTGTTATTGAATATCATTTTAATTGACTAACGATTAAGTTGCGGGGCGCAAGCGCGAAAGCGCGCAGCGTCCAACACGAACGCCGTATTATGCCACCTATTCCAGAGGTGTGACATAGTTAGGAACCACTCTCATCGGGCCTTTCTTCTTTCGGGAGATAGATATTCAGATTGATGCATATCTGCTGGTAACGGTTGAAATTATCAGTGCCTCGATCGAATTTAGATGCACGCAAACTATTGGAAAGACCTATCAGCAATCCTACAGCTTTTACAATATTGTCCCTGTGAGGGAGGCCGAACAGATGACGTACCAAATCATACTTAGGGATTAAATATGTTGCTGCGTTGAGGTCCGAAGATAGAGTCCTGAGTTTTTGTTTTGTTTCGGTTTCCCGATCTTCCCCCGTTACACCAGGATTAGAATAGATATCAGCGTAATAAACTAAAGCGTAGGAAATATCTGAAATTGTAGACCTAAAGCGATGCACCGGTTCGATAACCAATTTTAAAAATACCTGTCCAATCACAAATATCGCGACGCCAGAAAGGATTGTTAAAAAAATTTCCATTGTATATGTAACGCCTATAATTTAGAGAGTCTATAACATCCTTTTTTAAATAGTCTTTTTCCCAGATGTCCGCTTCGGGTCGCCTCCAGCCGTTTGTTCTATTCTAGCTGATTTCTGCTTGGTTACTTCGCTGATCGGCCAAAAGCGGACATTCCTAGGAGTAAATCACGAGCCGGAAATGATTACTGGAGAGATCGAGTTTTGCTGATTCGGTCTATATCCAACTCTTGCGAGTTCTTCTGACCATTTGGCTGAGTGACGATGACACGGATGGTCTTGAGACCACGTCCACTCGCGGCAGCTACGAGCGCTGAAATTTTCTCCTGCATGTCGGACTCCTGCTTGTCGGTCCAAGGTTTTTCGTATTGGCTGGCAAGCTTCTTCGCGAGAGTGCTTGTCAGGACTTCAGTGAATGCCGGACCCAGATCAGCCGGGTCAACTTCCATCGAGTCTTCGGGGTTCTGAAATAAATCTTCCATCGATAAGTACCTCTTCGGGTCGTTTTCTGTCACTCATTTCATTGTAGTCGATTCTAACTTAGCTATGTCACTTGTCGGCCAGAAGCAGACGTTTCAATCGAGTCTGGCCTCCATTGATTCTTGCGGAGCTTTATTCAAGATCATGTTCAAGGTAGCTGTAAAATTGATATAACTTATCGTTTATTAATTCATTCTTATTTAATACTCGCGTTAATTTGTTAAATTCACTTTTATAAAATCTTGGGAATGGTGATTTTTCTTTGAGTTCTTCCGTTAAGGTTTCGTATCTTTCTATATAAATCTGTAATTGTTCTAATTCTTTTATGATTGAATTAATTGTCAGGTTCGCATCATGCCCTAGTCGTTTGTGATATGAAAAATATGTTGCTAGCATTTCGTTCTGGAGTACATCTTCTCCGCCTGAAATTGCTTTATCAAGGCTCACGGTCATATCGTCACTTAAAACTATTTGTTTTTCAATGGATGTTTTTATTCTTCTATGGAGTGATTCTATAATTTTATTTAAATCAGCTTTTTTAGATTCATTTTCAAAGTGTGTTATTGTCTTTTTAAGCTCTATTTTTTGAATTTTTATGGTGTGCAAAAGAGCTATTAATGCAAGAAATGCAATAAATGGATTTAATACTCCGCCTATATAATCCCCGAACTGCCCCCATTTTTCTTGATTAGCAGCAATGGGGCCGGCAAAAATACTTAAATATGCAATTACAACAATTGAAGTCATAATAATTGCTGCGACTATTAAGACTTTACTCATCTTCATATTATTTCTTCTCTCATAACATAAAGTTCTTTCATCGTCATTGTGAACCCTGGCTATGACCGCTATGGGTCGGGAGCGGACGAAATATTTTTTCCATTACTGCCCTTCATGTTCAAAAGGCGTGATCAGGGCAATGATGCCGAAGTAGGGGTGGTCGATATAGTGGATTTCGGTGCTGCGCATGCGGCGTGATTCCTGCAGTCTGAAGTATTCGATAGTGGGGGCATCGATATTCTGCTGGGCAATCTGTTCAGCGAGATACACGTCCGGATTGTAATAAGTGATATCTGCCTCGAGGTGCAGGTAGCGCGAGAGGCTTAGGGTGATAGTGCCATCAAAGCGCCTTTTTGTCCCCGCACTATCGGCCTGTTCGAGGGGGTCGGGGAGGGTGTTTAACACCTGAGTCGGCCTGCTTGCCTGTACCTGTGTGATGTCCTGCATCAGGCCAGCATGCACATGCACGGCGCGTGACTCGGCCCGCTCTACGGTGGGTTGCCGCCAGGCAATATGCCCGAGGACACGGTACTGCCTGCTGTTTAGCAGTTTCTCGTCGAGATCGGTCATGGCAAACTCGGCCGGGTTGAGCAACTGAAAGGCACGCGGGTTGCCCTGGCGAACGACAGGCTGCAACGGCGGCGCCAGCTCTATGACCTCGGCGCCTGTCTGTTCGTCGGGCTTCAGCACGGGCCAGACCTCGCCGGTTGCTACAGGCTGGATGGGCTCGAAGACAATCAGTTCCACCTGGAACCAGCGTGGCGCATCCTTGGCCTGGGGGGCCGCATGCACGAGACTGACGGCAATGATGCCCAGCAGGCCGGTAAACAGGGTGTATGTCAGGGTTTTGATAGCCATGCGCTTATTATGCCGCATCCTTGTCGACGAGGGTATCCAAAAGCGCTTCGAGCATATCGGCACGTTCCTCGTCTTCACTATCCTGGTTGATACGCAGGGTCTGCTTGCCATCAAATCGGTAGCGTTGGCTCTGTGTCTGGATCAGGGTAATGATTTTCATCGGGTCAATATTTGGTTCAGCCTCGAAGATCACACGTGCGCCATTCGGGCCGGCATCGATTTTTTTAATGCCCAGGGGTGTGGCCAGCAGCTTTAACTCGGTGACACGGAACAGGTTTTTCACCGGGGGCGGCAACAGGCCAAAACGATCGATCATTTCCACCTGCAGTTCGCGCAGGTCATCCTTGTCGCCGGCATTGGCGATACGCTTGTACATAATCAGGCGCAGGTGCACATCGGGCAGGTATTCATCCGGGATCAGCGCGGGCAGGCGCAGGCTGATCTCGGTACCGGCATGCAGGGGTTTGTCGAGTTCCGGTTGTTTGCCCGAGCGCAAGGCGGCAACCGCACGTTCCAGTAGTTCCGTGTACATGGAGAAACCGATCTCGTGGATCTGGCCACTTTGTTCATCGCCGAGCAATTCACCGGCACCACGGATCTCGAGGTCATGCGTGGCGAGCATAAAGCCGGTGCCGAGGTCTTCCATCGACTCGAGTGCCTCGAGGCGTTTCATCGCATCGGCTGTCATGGCACGACGCTCGGGGCGGATTAAATAGGCATAGGCACGGTGATGCGAACGGCCGACACGACCACGTAACTGATAAAGCTGGGCGAGTCCGAACTTGTCGGCACGGTTCATGATGATGGTGTTGGCACTCGGGATATCGATGCCGGTTTCAATAATCGTCGTACACAGCAGCACGTTAAAGCGCTGGTGATAGAAGTCGAGCATGACCTGTTCCAGTTCACGTTCACGCATCTGGCCGTGGGCGATACGGATACTGGCCTCGGGCACGAGTTCGGCGAGTTGTTTCTGGATCTTCTCGATGCTCTTGACCTCATTATGCAGGAAGTAGATCTGTCCACCGCGTTTGATCTCGCGCAGACAGGCCTCGCGTAACAGACCATCATCCCATTCGCGAACAAAGGTCTTGATCGACAGGCGGTTGGTCGGTGGTGTGGCGATCACGGAGAGGTCACGGATCTGTGACAGGGCCATATTCAGTGTGCGTGGTATCGGTGTGGCGGTCAGGGTCAGGACATCGACCTCGGCACGCAGGGCCTTGAACGTGTCTTTCTGGCGGACACCAAAGCGATGTTCCTCATCAATGATGACAAGGCCGAGGTTCTTGAACTTGATGTCACGCTGTAACAGCTTGTGTGTGCCGATAACGATATCGAGATGACCGCTGGCCAGCGAGGTGATGGAGTCGTTCAATTGCTTGCCGGAACGGAAACGTGACAGCACCTCGATCTGCACCGGCCAGTCGGCAAAGCGGTCACGGAAGTTTTCGTAGTGTTGCTGTGCCAGCAAGGTAGTGGGCACCAGTACGGCCACCTGTTTGCCACCCTGGGTGGCGAGAAAGGCGGCGCGCATGGCGACCTCGGTCTTGCCGAAGCCGACATCACCACAGATCAACCTGTCCATGGGTTGTTCCCGCGTCATGTCATGAATGACATCATGGATCGCATTTTCCTGGTCAATGGTTTCCTCGAAGGGGAAACTGGCGGAAAAGGCCGTGTATTGCTCATCGGGCGCAGGGTAGGCGTGGCCCTTGCGTGCGGCACGGCGTGCATAGATATCCAGCAGTTCGGCGGCAACGTCACGGGCGCGTTCACTGGCCCTGCGCTTGGCCTTTGACCAGGTCTCGGTACCAAGTTTATGCAGGGGCGCCTGTTCCGGGGCGCTACCCATATAACGACTGATTAGCTGCAGTGAGGATACCGGCACATAGAGTTTGTCATGGCCCGCATATTCGAGTGTCAGGAATTCCTGTTCGATACCGCCCATGTCAAGCGTTTGCAGGCCAAGGTAACGCCCCACACCATGTTCTTCATGCACGACCGGGGACCCCTCATTGAGTTCGGTGAGGTTCCTGATAATTGCATCACTGTCTTGCCTGGCCTTGCGACGTCGGCGTGTCTGGCGAACCTGTTCACCGAACAACTGTGATTCACAAATCACCGCAATCGCGGGCGACTCCAGCATCAGTCCCTGTTCCAGCGGCGCGATGGTGATCGCCAGTGGGCTATCGCTGTCGAGGAAGCCTTGCCAGCCCGTGACCTGGCTGGGCCGTATGTTGTAGTGACCGAGGGTTTCCAGGATCAACTCCCGTCGCCCGGCAGATTCGGCCGCAAACAGGATACGGCCATCAAACTTGTCGATAAATCCACGCAGGGTGGCGGCCGGATCACTGGCGCGCGCATTCAGACTGAGTGAAACACTGGCGCTGGTGGCAAAGTTGGTGTGTGTCTCTGCCGTTTCGATCTCCACGTGATGCAGGTTTGCCGAGGGGAAACGATTAATGTCTGCGAGCAAGCTGTCTGCAGAGAGGAATAATTGTTCCGGTTCAAGGATGGGGCGTTCCAGATCGTAACGTGCCGACTCGTAGCGGGCCTCTGCCTCTTCGTGGAATTGCTCGGCCGCAGTGGCAATATCATCGACACAACAAAGCAAGCTGTTGTCGGGCAGGTAGTCGAACAGGCTGGCCATCTCGTCGAAAAACATCGGCAGGTAATACTCGATGCCTGCTGAGGCAATGCCCTGGCTGACATCTCGATACAGGGGGACAGTGTTCGGGTTGATATCGAAGCGCTGGCGAAAACCCTGGCGGAAGCGTGTGATGCCGTCTTCATCCAGCGGGTATTCGCGCGCGGGTAATAAATGAATCGCCTCGACCTGGTCGAGAGAACGCTGTGTCTCGGGGTCGAAGTGGCGGATGGATTCGATTTCGTCATCGAACAGGTCGATACGGTAGGGTGCCTTGCTGCCCATCGGGAACAGGTCAATAAGGCTGCCGCGTACGGCAAAATCCCCGTGGTCGAGAACCTGCGGCACGCACAGGTAGCCGGATTGCTCGAGGCGGCCACGCAGGGCAGCGAGGTCAACCTTGTCACCGACATCAAACATGAGGCTGTGCTGTCCGACGTAACCGGGGGGCGTCAGGTGGTGCATGAGGGTCGCGACCGGCAGGATGACGATGCCGTGTTCAAGTGTCGGCAGGCGGTTCAGGGTCTCCAGGCGTTGCGAGATGATGTCCTGATGGGGGGAGAACACATCATAGGGCAGGGTCTCCCAGTCCGGGAAATGCATGACCGGGGTATCTTTTGCCTTGCTGAGAAAGACCTTTACGGCCTGTTCCAGCCGGCTGGCGGCCGGGGTGTCGGTGGTAATGGCGATCACCGGGCCATCATGGCGTTGCGCGGCCAGGGCCAGGGCCAGACCGGTGCTGCTGCCGTAGAGCCTGCCCCATTGTTGCCTTTCGCCGGCTGAACGGGGTGGGCGTATGTCAAGCAAACTGCGGTATTCGAAAGTATCCATGCTTATAATGATTCTAGAAAAACGCTATAACTAACTGTAATAAAAGTAATATATCTAATCTTGACAAGGGGCAGTTATTACAAACATACTGGTCGGTATGTTAAAACCACGCCAGGCAGACCTGACCCGTCACCAGCTCCTGCAGTCGGCCATGCACGAGATCCACCAGCATGGCTTTCAGGGTGCCAGCCTGTCTCGCATCCTCGACAACACGGGCCTGACAAAGGGCGCATTGTACCATCACTTTCCCAACAAACTGGCACTCGGCTACGCCGTGGTGGACGAGTTGTTGGCCATGTACATGCAATCTGTATGGCTGGAGCCGCTGGCAAGCGGCGATGACCCGCTGCACGCCATCGAACAGGCCATAACCACGACCTGGACGGAGCACGGCCGGGAATTACTCCGCTTGGGTTGCCCGATAAACAACCTCTCGCAGGAGATGTCACCGCTGGACGAGGGCTTTCGTATTCGTATTGATAGCCTGTACGCGGCCTGGCAGCAGGCCCTGGAGCAGGGCTTACGGCGGGGACGGCAGGCCGGGCACCTGCGCAGTAATCTCGATATCCCGCAAACCGCGATATTTATCATGGCGGCCATCGAGGGCTGTTTCGGTCTGGCCAAGAACCGGCAGAGTGAGTCGGCCATGCAGGTCTGCTCGGCCGGTCTGTATGCTTACCTGCAAAGCCTGCGCGCAGAATAAAAATAATGCACGATAACAAGAGGGAGTAAAGAGGTGATGAAGGAACGTTATAGCCAGTGGATATTGCAACACCGATTCGTTGTCATCGTCCTGGCCCTGCTCGCCGTAGCGGTGATGGCGAGCGGGGTACGCAACCTCTACTTTACAACCGACTATCGCGTTTTTTTCAGTAAGGAAAATCCGCAACTGAAGGCCTTTGAGGCCCTGCAGGATACCTATAGCAAGAATGACAATATTCTCTTTGTTATCGCACCGAAGGATAAACAGGTCTTTGGTCGTGAAACACTGGCGGTGCTTGAAGAACTGACCGCAGCGGCCTGGCAGATCCCATACTCCAACCGCGTCGACTCGATCACAAATTTTCAGCATACCCGTGCCGAGGGCGACGACCTGGTCGTTGAAGACCTGGTTATGGATGCCAGCCGACTCTCTGACGAGCAATTGCATTCGATTAAACGCATTGCACTGAATGAACCCTTGTTACTGGACCGCCTGATTTCACCAAGCGCCGAGGTCACCGGGGTGAACGTGATCCTGCAATTGCCAGGCAAGGCCCAGCACCTCGAGGTACCCGAGGCCTCGCAGTTTGCCGCAGAGATCGCCGAGCGTTTGCGCAAGCAACATCCGGATATAGATATTTATATGACCGGCATGGTGACCATGAACAATGCCTTTTCGCAGGCCAGCCAGAAAGACATCAAGACCCTGATACCCTTTATGTTCCTTGCGGTGATCGTGATATTGACGATCCTGCTGCGAAGTTTCTCGGCAATCTTTGTCACCGTCGTGGTGATTTTGCTTTCGATTATTTCGGCCATGGGGCTCACCGGCTGGATCGGCATTGGCCTGTCACCGCCGACGACCTCGGCACCAACCATCATTCTGACCATCGCCGTGGCAAATTGTGTGCATATCCTCATGACCTTCCTACAGGTATTGCGGGGCTCGCATGACAAACGCCAGTCCATGCATGAAAGTTTGCGGGTCAACTTTCAACCGGTATTTCTGACCAGCCTGACCACGACAATGGGCTTTATGTCGATGAACTTCAGTGATGCGCCACCGTTTCGCGACCTGGGTAATATCGTCGCGATGGGTGTGGTCGTGTCTTTTTTCCTCTCGGTGACCCTGTTACCCGCCTGCATGACCTTGTTGCCGGTGAGGCCCAGCAGACAGTCTGACCCGGGTCGGTGGATGAAAAACTTTGCCGAGTTTGTCATCGTGCAACGCAATCGCCTGGTAATTTTTATGCTGGCGCTGATTGTATTGCTGGTGGCCTTTATTCCGCGCAATGAACTTAATGATGAGTATGTAAAATATTTCGACACCTCGATCGATTTTCGCCGTGACACCGACTTTGCCACGCAAAACCTCACCGGTATTTACATTATCGAATACTCTCTTTCGGCCGGTGAAAGCGGGGCGATTGCTGAACCGGAATACCTGCGCCGACTCGAGGCCTTTGCCAACTGGTACCGTCAGCAGGATGAGGTCCTGCATGTGAATGTGCTGACCGATACCATGAAGCGGCTGAACAAGAACATGCATGCTGATGCAGAGGAATGGTATCGTCTGCCGGATGAAAGAACGTTGGCAGCACAATATCTGCTGCTGTATGAATTGTCATTGCCATACGGGCTGGACCTGAACAACCAGATCAATGTCGACAAGTCAGCCACGCGTATGGTGGTGAGTTTGAAAAGCCTGTCAACGAACGAATTACTTGCCATCGAGAAACGCGCGCAGGACTGGATGACGGCCAACCTGCCAGCGGACATGCGTAGTGAGGGCGCCAGTTCCTCTATCATGTTTGCCTATATCGGTGAGCGGAATATCCGCAGCATGTTACTGGGCACGACCGTAGCCCTGATCCTTATTTCGTTGGTACTCGTTATCGCCCTGAAATCGATCAAGATCGGCCTTATTAGTATGATCCCCAATCTGGTGCCGGCGGCCATGGCCTTCGGCCTGTGGGGGATACTGGTCGGCGAGGTTGGTCTGGCCCTGTCGGTGGTAACCGGTATGACGCTGGGCATTGTGGTTGATGATACCGTACACTTTTTAAGCAAGTACCTGCGCGCACGTCGCGAGAATAATATGTCGCCAGAGGATGCCGTACGTTTTGCCTTTGCCAATGTCGGCATGGCCCTGTGGGCGACCTCGGTGGCCCTGGTGGCGGGATTCCTGGTCCTGTCCTTATCGGCCTTCAAGCTGAATTCCGGTATGGGCCTGTTAACCGCGATCACCATCAGCTTTGCTTTAATGGCAGATTTTTTGTTCCTGCCCCCCTTACTCATGAAACTCGAAGGAAAATCCCATGCACAGGATATTCGTACTGCTGCTAAGCCTGGTTCTGTCTGAACTGGTTCTGGCTCAAACACCAGAGCAACAAGGACTTGAGATTGCGCAAGAGGGTGACCGGCGTGACAGCGGCTTTGTTGACTCAAGGGCGGATCTGACCATGTTGTTAAAAAACCGGCATGGTGACGAAAGTCTGCGACATATTCGTATCCGCACCCTGGAGGTGGAAGGCGATGGCGACAAGAGCATGTCGATCTTTGACAAACCCTTTGACGTCAAGGGGACGGCCTTTCTGTCTTATTCGCATAAGACAGGTTCAGACGATCAGTGGTTATATCTTCCTGCCCTGAAGCGTGTCAAACGTATAGCCTCGCGCAACAAGTCAGGTTCATTTATGGGTAGCGAGTTTGCCTATGAAGACATTTCTTCGCAGGAAGTGGAAAAATACACCTACAAATACCTGCGTGACGAGGCCTGTGGCGAGCGTGAATGTTTTGTTATTGAACGTTACCCGGTAGATGAATACTCGGGCTATACGCGACAAGTGGCCTGGATCGACAAGCAGGAATATCGTCCGGCCAAGATCATCTTCTATGACAGGAAGAATGCGCTCCTCAAGACCCTGGTCTATAACAATTATAACCAGTACCTTGGGCGTTACTGGCGTGCAGAAAAAATGTTCATGGAAAATCATCAAACCGGCAAAAGCACCTTGCTGACCTGGACGAATTATAAATTCGCCAATGCCTTTACGGATAGGGACTTTGATCGTAACAGCCTCAAGCGCGCACGCTAGTCTAACCCGGATGATTTCAAAAACATTTTCTTACTTGAGGTCGCTTGTACTGCTGGCCGTCTTTATTATGCCGGTCATGTCCCTGGCGAGCGAAGGGACATGGTCGGGAAATGTCGCGCTTGAGTGGCGTGATTTTCTGCAGTCTCCACTTGCGGGTGAACAGCAGGGCGACAGCATGTCGCTGTCTTTTCAGCCTGAGTATTATCGTCAGTGGAATAATGGTCAGCAGGCCTTTCGCTTTACACCGTTTGTACGTATTGACGGCAAGGACCAGGAACGTTCACACCTTGATTTAAGAGAGTTGAGCTGGACCTATGTGAGCGAGGAATGGGAACTGCTTGCCGGTGTCAGCAAGGTTTACTGGGGGGTGGCGGAATCCCTGCACCTGGTCGACATTATCAACCAGACCGATCTGGTCGAGAATCCGGATGGTGAGGAAAAGCTTGGCCAGCCTATGATCAAGCTGACCCTGGTACGTGACTGGGGTGACCTCGATCTGTTTATCCTGCCCGGTTTCCGTGAGCGGACCTTCCCGGGCCGACGCGGTCGTCTGCGCACGCAAGTGCCTGCCTCAAACGGCGACGCTGACTATGCCTCGTCAGCTGGGCGGGAACACATCGATGTCGCTGCCCGGTGGCGAAAGACTCTCGGTGACTGGGACATCGGTCTGTCGCATTTTTCGGGCACTGCCCGGCAACCACTGTTTCGTGAGGGTACTAACAGTGCTGGGCGTAGCGTGCTGATCCCGGTTTACGACACCATCGATCAAACCGGTCTCGATGTGCAGGCCACCAAGGGCGACTGGTTGTGGAAGTTAGAGGCGATCTCACGTAGCGGCCAGGGTGAGCGCTTTAGTGCCGCTGTTGGCGGCTTTGAATATACCTTGTACGGCATCTTCGACAGTGGTGCCGACCTGGGGCTGTTGACCGAATATCTCTATGACGAACGCGGCAACGCCGCAACCACACCATTTGAAGATGATGTGTTTATCGGCGCCAGGCTGGCCATGAATGATGTTGCCAGTAGTGAACTGCTGGCAGGGGTGATCACGGACCTGAGTAATGGTTCGCAGGCTTATAACCTTGAGGCGAGTCGGCGTTTTGGCCAGCACTGGAAATTGAATCTGGAGGCGCGGCTGTTCTCAAATATTAATGCAAAAGATTTACTCGCTGCACAACGTAATGACGATTATGTACAACTGGAGCTGGCGTATTACTTTTAAAAAATAAAAAATATAGACAAGGTTCAGGGTTCGTTATTTACCCTTCCCGCGCCCGTGCGCAACGTTTCAGATAGGCCTCGCGGGCAATCGCTATATCATCAAGGAACGGCTTCAGTTCACTCAGCAGCAGTGCCTGCGGACCATCGACGAGGGCCTTTTCCGGGGCCGGGTGGAAGTCGGCGAGGACCATGTTGGCACCGGCGATCACACCCTGTGCGGTGACATGCATGACATCAAGCAGGCCATCCGGTGCGCGATCCCGTGAACCAACGGAGTGTGAGGGGTCTATACACACGGGCATACGGGTCAGACGTTTCACCACCGGTACATGGGCAAAGTCGATAAAGTTACGGTGTGGGTCACCCATATTGGTCTTCATGCCGCGCAGGCCAAAGATCACCTTATGATTACCCTCGCTGGCGAGATATTCAGCAGCGTTGAGGGATTCTTCGAGGGTAATGCCAAAGCCGCGCTTCAATAATACGGGGTGCACCTTTTGCCGGCCAACGCTTTTTAATAATTCAAAGTTTTGTGTATTGCGGGTGCCGATTTGCAACAGCACGCCGGTTGGCCGGCCGGTCTTTTCCAGGGCATTGTTGATCTCGTCGACATGGCTTTCATGTGTGATCTCCATGGCAATCACACGAATGCCATATTGACCGGCGAGTTCAAATACCCACGGCAGACAGTCTTTGCCATGACCCTGGAAGGAATAAGGATTGGTGCGGGGTTTATAGGCACCCATACGCGTACACACCTGACCGTTTTCCTGCAAGGCGCGCATCATCTGTTCAACGTGTTCGGGGGTATCTACCGCACAAAGCCCGGCAAAAACGTTGAGGGTATCCTGGCCGAATTTCACGCCGTTGTATTCAAATGCGCTCGGGCGCTGTTCATCGGCATGTCGGCCGAGGATACGGTACTCCTCCGAGATGCGTACTACACGCTCGACGCAGGGCAGGCTGCTCATGTCATCTTCAGACAGGGCGAGGGTATTGCCGACGAGGTAGAGTTCGGTCAGGGTCTGCTCGGTGCCGTGCTCGTCGTGGACACGCACCTGGATATCGGGCAAGGCCTCGAGGTGTTGCAAGAGCAGGCGATAACTGTCGCTTTTTTTGTCGACGTTGGGGTGCAGGATCAGGATCATGGTTTTTTTGTGTTATGGCTTTTGCATTTGATGGTGGACGGCCGAGTGTATAACACGGTCATGCTCGAAGTGCACGGTATACTGCTCATAGACCCAGCGGGTAATAGGGGGCTCGCCAACCGGGGCCATTTTCTGCCGTGGACTGCCAAACGCAGCTTCAACCTGTTGCATGGTCATGCCACGCCCGGGACGGGGGATGCCCGTAGTACTGTTGGCGGGCGCATCGATAATACTCAGGGTCTCGGCAGCAGCGAATGTCGGCAGGCCGCAGAGGACAGACAACAGCACTGGCAGGATAAAGGCCTTGTAGGTAGACATATCTTTCTCCTTGTCTCTGTAGACTAAGTGACGCTGACTGATGTGCTTGCGGTCACTATAACATTGCCCCTGTGCCGGTAAAAGCCGGCGATGGGGCTCGTTATTGGATCAAAGCGCTCCTGCGGCCGTATGTCTGCGACCTGCGCCACATTATGCTGAAACACTATCGTAAACGTGAGGACAGGCTCAACGGCTTGTGGTTTAATATCGAGCTATGTTCAGACCACTAGAAGCCTGCATTGGCCTGCGATATACCCGCGCACGCCGACGTAATCACTTTATCTCCTTTATTGCCCTGTTTTCGATCCTGGGTATCGCCCTGGGCGTGCTGGTTATGATCACGGTGTTATCGGTCATGAACGGTTTCCAGACCGAGGTACGCGAGCGTATCCTCGGTGCGGCCTCGCATATCACGATCAATGCTATTGATGGCACCGGTCTGGACGACTGGCAGGCGGTCGTGGCGGCCTCGGCCAAACACCCTCGCGTGATTGGCACAGCACCCTTTGTGCGTACCGAGGGCATGCTCACGCATGGCCAGTATGTCAGTGCGGCCTTTGTCCGCGGTATCGACCCGGCACTCGAGCCACAGGTCTCTGAATTACATAACAGCCTGTTGGTGGGGGATTTTACCGAACTGACCCCGGGCGCCTTTAATATATATCTGGGCAAGTACCTGGCGCGCACGCTCGGTGTCTTCGTCGGTGACAAGGTGACCCTGGTCACACCACAGGCGGCCATCACCCCGGCGGGGATCCTGCCGCGCCTGAAACGTTTTACCGTTGTCGGAATCTTCGAGACCGGCCATAACCAGTATGACAATGGTCTGGCGGTGGTGCATATCAGTGATGCCGCGCGGCTGATGCGGCTCGGTGATAACGTCACCGGCGTGCGTATCAAGCTCGATGATATCTTCGCCGCACCGTTTGTCGGCGAGGAACTGGTGGCAAGCCTGCCCGGTGCCTACCGGGTCAGTGACTGGAGCAAGGTGCACGCCAACTTCTTCCGTGCGGTACAGATCGAAAAGCGCATGATGTCGATTATCCTCACCTGCATCCTGCTCATCGCTGCCTTTAATATTGTTTCCATGATGGTGATGACGGTCACTGAAAAGCAAAGTGATATCGCCATCCTGCGCACGCTGGGGGCCTCACCGGCGAGGATTATGCGTATCTTTATCATTCAGGGCACGATCATCGGTATGTTCGGCGCCTTACTGGGTATTGCAGGGGGCGTTGGTGTTGCCCTGAACATCGATGTTATCGTGCCGGCCATTGAATCCATGCTCGGTACCAAGTTCCTGTCGCCGGATGTCTACCTGATTAGTGAACTGCCCTCTGAGCTTCAGTGGAATGATGTGGGGATTATCTCTGCCACCGCCTTTGTCATCACCTTACTGGCCACGCTGTACCCGGCCTGGCGTGCCGCCCGTGTCCAGCCTGCAGAGGCGCTGCGTTATGAGTGATTACATCATCGAGTGCCAGGGTCTGGTAAAGAGTTTTAGTGAGGGCAGATTGCACGTTGATGTATTACGTGATGCCAGTCTGCATATCGGACGCGGTGAACGCGTCGCCATTATTGGCCGCTCCGGTGCCGGCAAGAGTACTCTGTTGCACCTGCTGGGAGGCCTGGATATCCCGAGTGCCGGGCAAGTGCTTATCAATGGCAAGGATATGGCAAAGCTGAATGCCGCGCAGCGTGGCCAGTTGCGCAACCAGTACCTCGGCTTTGTTTACCAGTTTCATCACCTGTTGCCCGAGTTTACGGCAGTAGAAAATGTCGGCATGCCGCTGATGATCCGTGGTGATGACCCGGATAAGGCGATGCAGCAGGCTGCAGCGATGTTGCAACGCGTGGGTCTGGAACATCGCCTGCACCATAAGCCGGGTGAAATGTCTGGTGGTGAACGTCAGCGTGCCGCCGTGGCACGTGCCCTGGTGACACGGCCGGCGTGTGTGCTCGCCGATGAACCAACGGGTAACCTCGATACGCGCAATGCCGAGCAGGTGCATGAATTGATGCTGGAACTGAATAAGGAGATCCGTACCAGCTTCGTGGTCGTCACGCATGACGAGACACTGGCGGCAAGAATGGATCGTGTACTGACCCTGGACGACGGTCAGTTACGAGAGTAGATCATATTTGCGGGGGCTTGTAGCGCCGCAGGTTTTTCTTTTTCAGTCGGTTGACGATGCTGAGTCGCCAGAGCAGGCGGATGCTCACATACCCCAGAAAAGAACTCACTACGCCCATGACAAAGCAGCCGAGCAGGAAGGGCTGCCAGATTATGTGCAGGCCGCTGCCGAGCCATTCAAAACTCAGTTCAAAATGAAACTTCGTCTCGGGGATGCCGAGTATCCAGGTACCGAGCAGGTAGGCGAAGTAAAACAGTGGCGGCATGGTCAGGGGATTGGACACCCAGACCAGGGCAACCGAGACCGGCAGATTGACACGCAGGAAGATGGCCAGGGCCGCGGCGAAGACCATCTGGAAGGGCACCGGCACCCAGGCAAAAAACAGGCCCACGGCAAAGGCACCGGCCACGGAGCGGCGATTCAGATGAAACAGGTTGGGGTCATGTAACAGGTTGCCGAATATCTGCAAATTTTTGTGTTTGCGGATCGCCTGGTGGTCGGGTATATAGCGCTGGATGAACTTCTTTAGCATTGCCGTAGTGGGTGTTAAGCTGATTCGAGTAGGGATATATAGAAACATTCTGCCCCCGCTGGCGAAGGAGTGCAATGCGTTTAGGGACAATCGCATTTTTGCTCGGCATTCTTGCTGCGCAACAGTTAACGGACTTGCCTGACGGCAACAGTTGGTTTTTCGCCGGCTTTGCCCTCATCCTGCTGTGGTTCCTGCCATGGCCCTGGCGTCTGCCGCTGTTGACACTGGCCGGTTTTCTCTGGGCGCTGTTCTTCGCCGGCGTGCTCATCGATGCGAGATTGCCTGCCGCCCTGGAAGGTGAGGTTATCCTTATCGAGGCCAGGGTCGTCAGCCTGCCGAAACCGACCCGGCATGGTACCCGCTTTGATGTCGATACGCAGATCCTCGGTCGTCCTTACCGTTTGCGTTTGAATGATTATCAATCCCGCCAACACCCGCCGCATGCCGGTGAACGCTGGCGCCTGCTGGTCAAGTTAAAACAGCCACACGGGCTTATGAATCCCGGCGGCTTCGATTACGAGCGTTACCTGTTTCGCCACGGTATTGCCGCCACCGGTTATGTCCGCCAGGCAGAGGTCAATGAATACCTTTCAGCCCCCGGTTATGGCGATGCTATCCTCGTGGCCAGGGCCGGTCTATCGACGACGATCGAGCAGGCCCTGAGTGGCCAGGCCCACCAGGGTCTGGTGCGTGCCCTGGCCGTTGGCGACCGGCGAGGGATCGACGCGGCGCATTGGCAGGTGTTGCGGCGTACCGGCACCAGCCACCTCATGGCCATTTCCGGTCTGCACATCGGCCTGGTGGCCGGAATGGTGTTCCTGTTCATCCGCGCAGTCTGCAGCCGGAGCACCTGGCTGTTGCTGCGCATACCAGCGGTGATACCGGCCGCCGTCGCGGCGATGCTGGCGGCTATTGTCTATGCCATGCTCGCCGGTTTCTCGGTACCAACCCAGCGGGCCCTGATCATGGTCTGTGTAATGATGCTGGCCATCATCTCTCGCCGCCAACTGGCGCCGTCCTCGGTGCTGGCCGTCGCCCTGTTGCTGGTGCTGCTCTTCGACCCGCTGGCGGTCCTCGATGCCGGTTTCTGGTTATCGTTCTCAGCCGTCGCCATCATTATGTATGTGATCTCGGCCCGCCTTGGCAGTGTATCGAAGTGGCTACAGTGGGGACGTATACAATGGCTGATCGCCGTGGGCATGTTGCCGTTAATGTTGATCCTGTTTCAGCAATTAAGCCTGGTTGCCCCGATTGCCAACTTGTTGGCCGTGCCCTGGGTGAGTTTTGTCACCGTCCCGGCGACCTTGCTCGGCAGTCTCAGCCTGTCATGGTGGCCTGACGCGGGTAACAGCCTGTTAGGGCTCGCCACCTGGAGCCTTGATGAACTCTGGCCGATACTCGAGGCCCTCGCCAGACAGCCACTGGCCAGTTGGGCCTCGCATCGTCCACAGGACTGGACCATCCTGCCTGCCGCGCTCGGTATGCTCTGGTTGTTGCTGCCGCGTGGCTGGCCGGCGCGGTGGCTGGGGGGCGTGTGCCTGTTACCCATGTTGTTATTGCCGAGGACCGGGCCTGCCGAGGGGGAGTTAGCGTTGAGTCTGCTCGATGTCGGGCAGGGGCTGTCGGTGGTGTTGAGGACCGCCGGGCATGTGCTGGTTTACGACACCGGTGCACGTTTCTCCGATAACTTTGATGCCGGCCAGGCCATTATTGTGCCGTTTTTACGATCAGAGGGCGTGACGCACATCGATACGCTACTGGTCAGTCACGGTGACAATGATCACCGCGGCGGGGCCGATAGCCTTTTACAGGCCTACCCGGTACGACGTATCCTCAGCGGCGCGCAGTCGTCCCGCTGGGGACATGCGCAGGCCGAGGCCTGCCGAGCCGGGCAGCACTGGCAATGGGATGGTGTGGACTTTGATATCCTGCATCCTGCGGCTGAGCTGCCCGGCAAGGCAAACAACCGTTCCTGCGTGCTGCGTGTCAGTGTCGGCGATTATCATGTGTTATTACCCGGTGATATCGAAACCCTGGTAGAGACTCATCTGCAACAAGGTGGCCAGGACCTGCGTGCGCAAATACTGGTGGCCCCGCATCACGGTAGCAAGACCTCCTCGAGCCTGTCTTTCTTAAGGGCGGTTAAACCCGAGTGGGTATTGTTTGCCACCGGTTATCGCAATCGCTACGGTTTTCCCCACCCAGGCATCGTGCAGCGTTATCGTGCCGCCGGGACGCAGATGGGGGATACGGCCAAAAGCGGGGCGATCCAGCTGCAAATTGCCGCAGGCAGGCTGAAAAGCCAGCGCGGCTGGCGTCAACAGGCACGCCGATACTGGCACGCACAGTGATGGTATTGTCGTGGGCATGTTGTACAATCGTCTCCTACTGTACGGCGGCGATTGGCCGTGAACGACTAAATTGATAGACTTATCAAAAACATAAAAAGGCTAAAAGACTGTGTTTGAACTCGTCAAGGCAGGCGGCTGGCTCATGCTGCCCATCATCTTATGTTCGGCCATTGCGTTAGCGATCATCGCCGAACGCTTCTGGAGCCTGCAACGTAAACGCATTACCCCGAAACATCTCGTGGCCCAGATCTGGCACTGGGCACGTAACAAACAACTCGATGAGGCCAAGATCCTGCAGCTGAGGAAGGGCTCACAACTGGGTCGTATCATCGCCGCCGGCCTGGTCAACCGCCACCACCCGCGTGAGATCATGAAAGAGAGCATTGAGGATGCCGGACGTCACATCGTGCCGGAGCTTGAGCGATTCCTGAATACGCTGGGTACAATTGCCTCGATCACACCACTACTTGGTCTGCTCGGCACGGTGGTCGGTATGATCGATGTCTTTACTGCCATTATCGAGCACGGTGTCGGCAATCCGGCGGAACTGGCTGACGGCATCTCCAAGGCCCTGATCACTACGGCAGCGGGTTTGTCCGTGGCTATTCCTGCGCTGATGTTTTATCGCTACTTCCGTGGCCGCGTCAATGAACTCGTCCTGACCATGGAGCAGGAGGCCCTGAAGTTGATTGAGGTCCTGCACGGTGAGCGTGAGGATGCGGACCTGGAAGAAGAGGAGAACGAACTGCAATGAGACTGCGCCAGCAGGTCAGTGAAGACCCGGATGTCAATCTGACACCGCTGATCGATGTTGTCTTCCTGTTGTTGATCTTCTTTATGGTTTCGACGACCTTCAATAAGGAATCAGAGCTGAGTATCGACTTGCCCACCGCGACCGGCGAAGTAGCGAAGGAACGCTCAGTGCAGATTGAAATATCCATCGATGCTGAAGGTCACTATGCGGTCAATAATGAGCAGCTGGTGAATGAACAACTGGCGACCCTGAAAAATGCGATTATCAAGGTTGCCGGCGATGACCGTGAGCAACCACTGGTGATTAGTGCTGATGGCCGTGCCTCACATCAGTCTGTGGTTACTGCAATGAATGCGGCACGCCAGCTCGGCTTTTCTCACCTGACCTTTGCTACCAAGATTGCCCCGGAAGAAAATTAAACGATGTCCAATGATGTAAAGAAGATAGGTGGCAAAGAGGCCTATCTGCGCCTGCTTAGTTTTGTATTGCCGCACTGGAAGATGTTTGTGATTTCTATCATCGGTATGGCCGCCTATGCCGCTACCGATGCTGCCGTTGCCTGGTTGATGAAACCGCTCCTGGATGAAGGTTTTATCGCCAACGACGTCAGTGTTATTCGTCTGATGGCACTGGGGCTGGTAGGGATCTTCCTGCTGAGAATATTCGTTGGTATTGTCTCGACGTATTGCATGAGTTGGGTAAGCAGGCGGGTGATAAAAGATCTGCGTTTAAAAATGTTTGAGCACATCCTGCACCTTCCTACTGCGTATTATGATCAGTCTTCTACCGGCAATATACTCTCGAAACTGATCTTTGATGTCGAACAGGTATCACGCGCCTCAACCAATGTCGTAACCGTCTTGTTCCGAGAAGGATTGACTGCTATCGGCCTGCTGGCGCTGATGTTCTACCGTAGTTGGCAATTGACCCTGATCTTCCTGCTGGTCTCACCGCTGGTGGCCTGGTTGATCTCATTTGTGAGCAAAAAATTTCGCAAGACAAGTCAGCGTATCCAGCAGAGTGTTGGTGGCATCACGCATGTTTCCGAAGAGGTGATTGAAGGCCATCGTGTGGTCAAGACCTTTGGTGGGCAAACGGTCGAAGCCGCTTCATTTGAAAAGGAAAACGAGTACAACAGCAAGCAAAAACTTAAACTCGATGTTACCCGGGAACTGAGTGTCGGTGTTATCCAGTTCCTCGTTGCAATTGGTATCGCCGGGGTGATCCTGTTCACCACCTCAGAAGCCATGCGCGGCCAGGTCACCCCCGGTGATTTTGTGTCGATGTTGTTTGCACTGGTTATGCTGCAGCGTCCTATCAAGCGCCTGACCACAGTGAATTCCTACCTGCAAACCGGAATCGCCGCTGCACAGAGCGTCTTCAGTTTTCTTGATATCGACAAGGAAAAAGATAACGGTACGAAGTTGCTGCAAAAGGTGCAGGGCCGGGTCGAATATACAAATGTCGGTTTCTCCTACGAGACCAGTGCCGGCAAGGTACTGGATAAGATCAACTTCGTCGCCGAGCCGGGTAAGACCATTGCCTTTGTCGGTCGTTCGGGGAGTGGCAAGTCTACCCTGGTGAACCTGCTGCCGCGTTTCTATGATGCCCTTGAAGGCAGTATTCGTATTGATGGCCAGGACATTAACGACATCCGACTCGATGACCTGCGTCGTCACATCGCGCTGGTCAGCCAGCACGTGACCCTGTTCAATGATACGGTGGCGAAGAATATCGCCTATGGCAGTCTTAGTGATGCCAGTGAGGAAGAGATTATGCGCGCGGCCGAAATGGCACATGCCCGGGAATTTATCGAAAAACTGCCGGATGGCCTGAATACCATGGTTGGTGAAAATGGGGTGTTATTGTCCGGTGGCCAGCGTCAACGCCTGGCGATCGCACGTGCCCTGTTGAAGAATGCGCCGATCCTGATCCTCGACGAGGCCACCTCGGCGCTGGATACCGAGTCTGAACGCTATATCCAGGCGGGTCTCGAGGAACTGGTGAAAAATCGTACCACACTGGTGATCGCCCACCGGTTGTCGACCATCGAAAATGCCGACAGTATCATTGTCCTGCATGATGGTCAGATAATCGAACAGGGCACGCATAATGAACTACTGGCACAAGGTGGTCAGTATGCGGCCCTGCACAAGATGCAGTTCAGGGATGTCTAGCCATGTTGCGCAGTCTCCTCAACAGGCTCTTTAACCGTATCTGGTATAAGCAGAGCTGGCCGCGTTATGCCTTGATGCCCTTGACCTGGTTTTACCAGGCCATGATCCGCCTGCGCCGCCATGCCTACGAACGTGGCTGGAAGCCGAGCAACAGATACCCGCTGCCGGTGATCGTGGTCGGTAACATTACGGTTGGTGGCAGTGGCAAGACCCCACTGGTGATCTGGCTGGTTGATTTTCTGCGCAAGGCGGGTTTCAAACCGGCCATCATCAGTCGTGGCTATCGTGGCAAGGCCAGCCAGTGGCCGCAACAGGTACGGGCCGACAGTGACCCGGTGGTGGTGGGTGATGAAGCCGTGTTACTGGCCCGACGTTGTCACTGCCCAATCGCTGTCGGACCGAATCGTAGTGCCTCGGTTGAGGCATTATTGCAACACACGGATTGTAATATCATCATTTCCGATGATGGTTTGCAGCATTATGCCCTGGAACGTGATATCGAGATCGCCGTGGTGGATAGCCTGCGTCGCTATGGCAATGGTTGCCTGTTACCCGCAGGGCCGTTGCGTGAGCCAATAGAACGTCTTAAAGACGTGGATTTTATCGTTAGCAACGGCATCGCTGAACGCGGTGAATATGCCATGAGTCTGCGCATGCATACGGCCTGTAACCTGGAAACCGGCGAAGTCCGCGAGTTGAAGACCTTTACGAATGGCACCGTGCATGCCATGGCAGGTATTGGCAACCCAAAACGTTTTTTCAGTGCTTTGCATCAGCAGGGGCTGAAACTCTATGAACATGCCTTTGCCGATCACCATGATTTCAAGGCTAAGGACCTGGCCTTCAACAACACCGCACCGGTACTCATGACCGAGAAAGATGCGGTAAAGTGTCAACGCTTCGCACACAGTCATTACTGGTATGTGCCGGTCGAGGCAGAATTAAACAAGCATTTTGGGCCACGCCTGTTGGCAGCGCTCGAAAGCAAGGCAGTCAAGTCTGCGGTAACCCCATCAGCCACGCATAGCAACACGGCTGGACAAGCATAAGCGAGAGTGATTATGGACAAAAAATTGTTAGCGATACTGGTCTGTCCGGTCTGCAAGGGACCGCTGGTGTATGACAAGCCCAAGGCTGAGTTGATCTGCAAAGTGGATCGCCTGGCCTATCCAATCCGCGATGACATACCTGTGATGCTCGAGGAAGAAGCACGTCGACTGCCTGCCGACGAGGAAGTATAAGTGGATTTTCGAGTTATCATCCCGGCGCGTTATGCATCCCGGCGCCTGCCGGGAAAACCCCTGCTTGATATCGCCGGCAAGCCGATGCTACAGCATGTACACGAACGTGCCATGGAAAGCGGTGCCAGCCATGTTGTTATTGCCACTGATGATGAACGCATTAGTGATGCAGCAAAGGGTTTCGGTGCCGAGGTCGTCATGACCTCAAGCGAACACCACTCCGGCACCGACCGCCTGGCCGAGGCCGTGAGCTTGCTGGGTTGCAAGGCCGACGAGATCATCGTCAACCTGCAGGGCGATGAACCACTGATGCCGCCAGCCATTATCACCCAGGTTGCCAGGGACCTGCATGAACATGCCGATGCCAGTGTTGCGACACTCTGTACCTCAATCCATACTGCCGAAGATGTCAGTAACCCTAATGTCGTCAAGGTCGTGTTCAGCAAAAAGGGCTACGCGCTGTATTTCAGCCGCGCACCGATCGCCTGGGAACGTGAGCACTTCCGGCTGTCCAGTTTCCGGCCCTCCGGGCACCATATACACTACCGCCACATCGGCCTGTATGCCTACCGTGCCAACTTTCTCGGGCGTTACGTAACATGGCCGGTCTGTGATATTGAGGAAATGGAAGTGCTGGAACAACTACGCGTGTTGTGGAATGATGAAAAAATCCACGTCAGTGAGGCCGCGGCGATTCCGCCACCGGGTGTGGATACCGAGGAGGAGAGGGTGCGCGTCGAACGCCTGATTAAGGAATTTCGGCACCCGTCATAAGCTCACGAACAACAAGGAACGAGTGCCATGCATCGATTAATAAGGATGTTTCTCACCAGTCTGTTTCTTTGCCTCAGCCTGGCCATACAGGCCGAGGAGGCCACGCAATCGGGCATGGACAATCAGCGCCTTGATGAGCTCATTCATCGAATAGATAAATCGGCGCAGGGCAAACCCGGTTACTGGGTGTTCGTGGTCGAGGGCCGCGAGGTCAGTGTCATTACCGATGCGCGTGCCGATCGCATGCGCATCATCATCCCGATCACGCCAACCAAGGACATTGACCGGGATCTGCTCTATCGCCTCATGCAGGCCAACTTTGATTCCGCGTTGGATGCGCGCTACTCCATCGCCAATGATATCCTCTGGGCGGCCTTCATCCATCCTTTGTCTGCCCTCGGTGACAAGGAGTTTTTATCAGGCCTAGGCCAAACTGTGAACCTGGCCCTGAGTTATGGTGATAGCTACAGTTCCGGCGCGCTGGTCTTTGGCGGCGGCGACAGTCAGGCGCTGCGCAGGCGGGAACTGATTGATAAGTTGCTGCGTGATGGTCTGACGATTTAATACGTCATTTTTTGAAACGTGATCTTCCAGTGTGCATGCTTAATCTTCGACTAATTCCAGGCACAAAAACTGCGGGTCAAATTCATCGCGGTTGCTATTTAATACCGCGATGATCGTGGTTTGTGGCACACGCCGGTTGGCATGGCCGTGTTGATCGGACTGAATCGCCGGGTCGCGGTATTCGTGTTCGAGCACGATCGACAGGCTCTCCTCAATGACCTCGATAACACGGCAGACCTCTTCCTGGTGGATCACCTGCAGGCCAATCAGTCCGCGTAATTGTTCGATACTGATGTTTATTTTCGACATAGTATTTTGCTATCCGGCTTGCGCGACCCTTATAATGTTCGTATTGGCCGGCTTCGGCAAGTACATTTCAGGGGCAATGACATGGTTAAGGTTCTATTTGTCTGCATGGGCAATATTTGCCGCTCACCGACGGCACACGGCGTGTTTGAACACATGCTCAGGGAGCAGGGCCTGGTGGCGGCAATCGAGGTGGATTCCTGTGGCACGCATGCCTATCACATCGGCGAACCCCCGGATCGTCGCTCCCAGGAGGTCGCAGCGCTGCGCGGTATTGGTCTCGACCACCTACGGGCGCGGCGTGTGGAGATGAGCGACTTCGAGTATTTCGATTATATTCTTGCTATGGACAGGGATAATCTTTCCATACTTGCGTCCATGTGCCCCTCGCAGCATGCCGATAAACTCAGTCTGTTTCTCGATTTTGCGCCCTCGCGCAGCGAGAGTGAGGTGCCCGATCCGTATTACGGTGGCCCAAAGGGCTTTGACATTGTGCTGGACATGATTGAGGTGGCCAGTCAGGGCCTGCTGGATGATATACGCCAGCGGCATTTGTAAGTATATTAATTACTGATTGGGAACCAAATGGCCTACGCGACATAAGTACATCCATGTACAAAAAAGCCCCGCACTGCGGGGCTTTTTTTTAGTTATCCCCCGACGATTCGTCAGCGGGTGGTGATGGTGGTCGCGTCTGCACCTGTTGTAGTACCGGTGCCGGTTTGTCTTCCACCGGCTTCGATGCAGCCGGCTTGGCTGCCGGTGCCGGCGGTGTTTGCGGCTTAGTCTTCACCGGTTGCGGACTCGGTGCGGCAGGTACGGTTGCTTGTGGACGGGTCTGGACCTGTTGCAGCGCGGCCGGTTTATTTTCTACCGGCTTCGGTGCCACGGGTGCAGGGGCCGGCCTGTTCTCTACGGGCTTCGGCGTAGCAGGTACCGGTGCAGTCGGCTTGCTCTCAACGGGTCTCGGTGCGGCAGATACCGGTGCAGTTGGTTTGTTCTCTACGGGCTTCGGCGTAGCAGGTACCGGTGCAGTCGGTTTGCTCTCAACGGGTCTCGGTGCGGCCGGTTTGCTTTCTACAGGTTTCGCCGCAGCAGGTACCGGTGCAGTCGGTTTGCTTTCTACAGGTTTCGCCGCAGCAGGTACTGGTGCAGTCGGTTCGCTTTCTGCAGGTTTCGGCGCGGCAGGTACCGGTGCAGTCGGTTTGCTTTCTGCAGGTTTCGCCGCAGCAGGTACTGGTGCAGTCGGTTTGCTTTCTGCGGGCTTCGGCGCAGCAGGTACCGGTGCAGCCGGTTTGCTTTCTATGGGCTTCGGCGCAGCAGGTTTGTTTTCTGCGGGCGTGGGGCCTGACTTGGACTCAGTGACCGGTTTGGCTTCTACGGATTTTGATTCGGGCTTGTCTGTTGCCGCGGGGGCGGCTGTAGACTTACCTTCAGAGCCGGTGGACGGGCTGGCATCACCGTCAGCCTGGGCCTTATTGTCGCGCTGGTTACGACGACGACCGCCACGACGGCCTCGACGTGAGCGGCCACGACCACTGCGTTCACCGCCTGGCTGTTGTTCACCGCCAGTTTCGGCCGTTTGCTGCATGGTGTCATCACTGGCCTGGAGGGTTGTCTCATCGCTCGGTTTGTTCTGACGCTGACGAGTTTGTGGCGATTTCTTGCCGCGTTCCTGCTGAGGTGCGGCTGTTTTTTCGTCATCCTGTTTTTGCGGCGGGCGTTTGCGACGGGCCTGTTGAGCACCACGGCCAGTACGACGCGGTTCACTGCGGCCATTGCGACTGCCTCGGCGCGCTTCACCGCGAGCACCGCGATTGTCTGGTTGTTTCTTTTCTTCCTGAGCCGCCTCGGCCTCTGTGCCGCCACCGCCATTAAACATGCTACCGAACAGGCGCTTGATAAAGCCGCCCTCGGCCTTTGCCTTCGTTGGTGTCTCTGCTGCTTTGTCGGGGGCCGCCGGTGGTGGCGCATTGGGGACAATGGCCTTAACGGCTGCCTCTTCAACGATGCGTGGCTTGGTGTCAGAGACGATCACATCGGCCTGTCTGGTCTCGGCCGTGGCCAGGTCATAACTGGACTTTTTGAATTCCTCATTATCGACATCCGTGTCACGCAGGCGCTGGATCTCAAAGCGCGGGGTTTCCATATTGGCATTCGGCACGATGGTAACGTTGATGCCGTGACGGTTTTCGATGGTGTGAATAATGGAGCGCTTTTCATTCAGCAGGAAGCTGCCGACATCAACCGGCACCTGGCAGATAATGCGTGAGCTCTTGTCCTTCATGGCCTCTTCTTCAATGATACGCAAGATCGACAGTGCCAGTGATTCCACACCACGGATGGTGCCCTGGCCACTACAACGTGGGCAGGTGATTTGACTCGACTCACCAAGCGAGGGGCGCAGACGCTGGCGCGACATCTCCAGTAGACCAAAGCGCGAGATACGGCCAACCTGGATACGGGCACGGTCCTGCTTGAGCGCCTCCTTCATACGGTTCTCGACTTCACGCTGGTTACGCGACTGCATCATGTCGATGAAGTCGATCACAACCAGGCCACCGAGGTCACGCAGGCGTAACTGGCGGGCGATTTCATCGGCCGCCTCGAGGTTGGTGTTCAATGCGGTGTCTTCGATGTTGCTGCCCTTGGTGGCGCGCGCCGAGTTGATGTCGATAGAGACAAGGGCCTCGGTGTGGTCGATGACGATCGAGCCACCGGAGGGCAGACTGACGTCACGCTGAAAGGCGGACTCGATCTGGGTCTCGATCTGGTAGCGACTGAACAGCGGGATGCTGTCATCGTAAAACTTGACCTTATTTATGTTATTCGGCATCACCAGCGAGATGAAGTCACGGGCCTTTTTGTAGACCTCCTCGTTGTCGATAAGGATCTCGGCGATGTCTTTGCGCAGGTAGTCGCGGATGGCGCGGATAATGACATTGCTTTCCTGGTAAACGAGGAAGGGCGCAGAGCGCTGGTTGGAGGCCTCTTCGATGGCGGTCCACAGCTGCAGCAGGTAATCGAGGTCCCACTGCAATTCTTCGTGGCTCTTGCCAACACCGGCGGTACGCACAATCAGGCCCATACCCTCCGGAATGTCCAGGCCGGCCATGGCATCGCGGATCTCGCTGCGGTCTTCACCCTCAATGCGGCGAGAGACACCACCGGCACGAGGGTTATTTGGCATGAGTACCAGATACCGCCCGGCGAGGCTGATGAAGGTGGTCAGTGCGGCGCCCTTGTTGCCACGCTCCTCCTTGTCGACCTGGACGACGATCTCCTGGCCTTCCTTGATGAGCTCAGAGATATTGGCGCGTTTGCCTGACTCAGGCTGGCCCTTGAAATAGGCGCGGGAGATCTCCTTCAGGGGCAAAAAGCCATGGCGGTCTGCACCATAATTGACAAAGGCGGCCTCGAGGCTGGGCTCAACGCGGGTGATCTTGCCTTTGTAAATATTGGACTTTTTTTGTTCCTTGGCGGGGGTTTCAATGTCCAGGTCGTAAAGCGACTGGCCATCGACGAGTGCAACACGCAACTCCTCTTGCTGAGTCGCGTTGATAAGCATTCTCTTCATTGTGTTGGTAATCCTGTTGTCATGCACAAGCAAGGCAGCGATGTCACTGCACAGGATGATCAGGAGGAAAGCCGACTAGGTATATTTACTTAGACGGACTTTTGGTGCGAACACAACATCATCGGTTTTCAGGCCGGTGGTATCTGGCGGGGCGGTGTCACTCGCTCTCCGCTGTAATGGTTTTTCCTGACCACTCCTTTGTTGCTTGAGCGGTTGATTAGATCGGGCCGTGTCGTTTTAGCGAGCCGGCTTTGTTAATCACGATACCGTCCCTACAGGGTCCGGTATCATTTACGTCGCCTGATCGCACCACGCCAGGCCACGCGCTAATTGTCTGTTGCAGTGGGCATCGGCGCGTCTCGCGCTGCCGGACCCATCGGCTTCAGTTATACCACCGACATTACGCCAGGTGGACACCTTTAATATAACAGTGATACCCGACGGCATCAATCAATGACTTAAGCTGGTATCATCCCGCCCATGAGCACAAACACCCCTGATACCTCCCCCGAGCAGCGTCCTGCCGTGCGTTTGGTCGATATTGAGCCCGAGCAGGCCGGGCAGCGCATTGATAACTTCCTGATTACCAAGCTAAAAGGGGTGCCAAAGAGCCGCATCTACCGCATCCTGCGCAAGGGTGAGGTGCGCGTCAACAAGGGCCGCATCAAACCGGAATATCGCCTCAAGGCCGGTGACCAGGTACGCATTCCCCCGATCCGAATGGAGGAAAAGCCCGCCGTACCGACCCCGCCACAGGCCCAGATCGAGCGGCTCGAGGCGGCTATCCTCTTCGAGGACAAGGGCCTGATTATTATCAACAAGCCCAGCGGCCTGGCCGTGCACGGCGGCAGTGGTCTGAGTTTTGGCCTCATCGAGGTGCTGCGGGCCTCGCGACCCACGGCCCCGTATCTCGAACTGGTGCACCGCCTTGACCGTGACACCTCCGGTCTGCTGCTGGTGGCGAAAAAGCGCAGCTACCTACGGTCCCTGCACGAACAACTGCGCGGTGACGGCGTGCGCAAACATTACCGCGCCCTGTTATGCGGGCATTGGGACCGGGGCAAACACCACGAGAATGCCCCCCTGTATAAAAATACCCTGAGCTCGGGTGAGCGTATTGTGCGCGTTGATGAACGGGGCAAGACCGCGCATACCCTGTTCAAACCCATTAGTTGTTTCAAGGCCGCCAGCTACATGGAGGTTGAACTCTTCACCGGGCGGACCCATCAAATACGCGTGCACGCCGCGCACGCCGGCCACCCGGTGGCCGGTGATGAAAAGTACGGCAATCAGGACTGTAATCGTGATTTGAAACGATACGGCCTGAAACGATTATTTTTGCATGCCTACCGACTCGAGTTTACCCACCCGGGAAGCGAGCAACCGATGGACGTGATTGCACCGCTCGACAACGCGTTGGGGGCGGTGCTGGATGCCCTCGAAGCAGGGCAGAGATGAGAGCTTTATTATGAAACCCGCATTTGAATTACTCGTGTTTGACTGGGATGGGACCTTGATGGACTCGGTGGAGCATATCGCCACTTCGCTGGCCGCGGCCGCCATCGATACCGGTATGGAAGACCTGGGCCAGCAGCGTTACCGCGACATTATCGGCCTGGGCCTGAAAGAGGCCATGCAGGCACTCTACCCCGAGGCCGGCGAGGCAGAGACCCAGGCCCTCTGCGAGCGTTACCGTTATCACTATGTCGAGGTCAACCAGGTCAGGTCAGAGCTGTTTCACGGCGCCCTCGACATGCTGCATATTATGCGCGGCAAGGGCCTGAAACTCGCCGTCGCCACCGGCAAGGCCCGTGTCGGTCTGGAGCGGGTGTTTGCCGATACCGGTTACGGTGAACTGTTTCACGCCAGCCGTTGCTCGGACGAGTCAGGTTCAAAACCGCAGCCGCACATGCTGCATGAACTCATGCAGGAGCTCAACGTCGAACCCGACAAGACCTTGATGATCGGCGATACCGAATACGATATGGCCATGGCACGCAATGCGGGCACGCATGGCCTGGCCGTCAGTTATGGTGTGCACGATTGCCAGCGCCTGCAACAACACGACCCGCTGGCCTGCCTGTCGAGCATGGAGGAACTGAGCGGCTGGTTGCATGCGCACACGGCCTGATTCCTGCTATGATTAAACAAAACAAAATGTATCAGCACAGAAAAAACAACACGGAAGCACGACTATGACTGAGCCAAAAGACAACGAAAACTGGGAACGCGAGACCATCAACAAACTTGCCTTCGCCGCGATCACCGAGCAACGCCGCGCACGCCGCTGGACCCTGGTCTTCCGGGGCCTGGTGCTGGTGTGGCTGTTCAGTTTTCTTGCCCTGGCCATCATAGGTGAGCAGGAAGCCAATCTTGAACTTGGCGCGCACACCGCACTTATCGAAATAAAGGGCGTCATTTCTGATGATGCCGAGGCCAGTGCCGACAATGTCGTCACCGCGCTGCGCAAGGCCTTCAAGAATAAACATGCCGCCGCGGTGATCCTGCGCATCAACAGCCCGGGTGGCAGCCCGGTGCAGTCCGGTTATATCAATGACGAGATCATTCGCCTTCGTAACAAATACCCGGACAAACCCCTTTACGCCGTGATCACGGATATCTGTGCCTCGGGGGGGTATTACATTGCCGCCGCCGCCGATCAGATCTATGCCGACAAGGCCAGCCTGGTCGGTTCCATCGGTGTCATCATGAACGGCTTTGGTTTCACCGGCACCATGGACAAGCTCGGGGTGGAACGACGTCTGCTGACGGCCGGTGAACACAAGGGTTTCCTTGACCCGTTCTCTCCGCTGAAGAAAGAGGAAGTCACGCATATCAAACAACAACTCGACAACCTGCACAGCCAGTTTATTGATGTGGTCAAGAATGGTCGTGGTGACCGCCTCGCCGATGACGAGAAACTCTTCAGCGGTTATATCTGGTCGGGTGAAAAGAGTGTCGAGCTCGGCCTGGTCGATGCCCTCGGCAGCAGCAGTTACGTCGCCCGCGAGATCGTCGGTGAAGAGAAGCTTGTCGATTACACCGTACGTCCAAGCTTTGTCGACCGCTTTGCCGAGCGCATTGGTGCCTCGATGGGAAAAAGCATCAGCGCCACAGTGGGGCTTGAGTCGTTGCAGCTGAAATAAGTTGTAATCGTCCGGGCTTGATCTGACGGGGGAGTATGAATTGTAGGTCTGCTTTCGACCCAAAGCAGCCGGTCACCACATTTCCGCAGTCGGCTGGTTGATGCCGGAAACGGCCATTTATGAGATAGTGATTTTCTTGCAATTCACCGACATTATAGAGAGTATTATTAAAACATTTGGCGGTATAACACATTATTTGTGCCCTCCGCATAACACTATAAACGTGCCAACCTCATAATAAACTGTTAGTAGGTAATAGTAATGCTCTACTTTGTAACATCAACGATCGTCGGAATAGCTCTGGCATTTGTGATCTTTGCAATGGCTTTTAATGGGAATACTAACTTTGCGGTTCCTTTGCTAGCCGAGGGAATATTGATTAGCGCCATAACAGCACTAAGTGGTGATCGTAATAAACACTCTACATTGACAATATGTACTCCTGCGATATTGATGTGTTTACTTTTTGGCGGCCTCCTATCAATAGGTGGCAGCAATCCCTTAAATCGGGAATGGCTGTGGCTAGCTGCCGCTATTTTCATGGTGTGGCTAATTGCAAGTTTCATCGGTAGTAGAGTAAGAAATGTTTTAACTATATTGTTAGCCAAATAGTTTATTTGAATATCTACCTAACAATGCACTCGTTCTGACGTTCACTGCGCCATGCCGCACAGCGTGTTCGTTTCTGAGTGACCGCTTCTGGCCGATCGGCGACATAACTAGGCAAGAATCGGCTAGAATGAAATGAATAATTGGGGTCAGAGCACAGTTTTCTCTAATATAAGCAACAACTGTGCTCTGACCCCATTTATTGATTAACGGACCTAAAAGGCCTAAAGCAAATGGTCGTTTTAAGCCCTCTAATTATAGTTAGGCGTAAAAAATAAATGGCCCACAAAAAATTAATAATAAAGTATATATCCTGTATTTATTTGGTTCTTCTTTCTATGTGGCAGGGGTTCTTAGCTTGGGGCACGAACCAATTTCTTATAATGTTTGAATCATTCGGTAAAGAAAACCTTACTACAGAAATACTATCATACTCCCAACCTCTAATTTGGGGGTTCATGCTCTCAACATTATTTCTCTGTTATGACATTTACAAAAGAAAAAATGTACTCGTACTAAATACAGTAGTAATAGTTTTCACCATTACTATTGCAACAATTTTAATTCAATTCCATGTCTTTGTTGGTTCCTACATGACAACCTTTGAAATAGGTGAAGTAAAATGAAAATTTCGCCTAACAACGAAATTAACATGGACAAAATACAGTACTGCTTGTTCCTCGCAAAACTGTATTTTTCCAGTTATTAAAAACGTTATGCATAAAATTATTTTATTCTCCGCCCTTATAACATCTATATCCGCACTTGGCTGGGGACAAGAATTCTCCGATGATTTTAATAATCTACAAACTGACGCATCCAGAGACAAATCAGCCCTCTACAATAAATGTAAGGCTGAAATAAATCGAAAGCATTTTAGAGTGGAATTTGATAAGTGCATTAATAAGTGGGAATCAAATAATAAGCTTCACACAAATAAAAGAGCCTTGGCTGAAAAACATAGAGAGGAACTTCTAAACCAGGTCACTATCTGTAAACATCGAGCTATAAAAGCGGTCGAACAATCCAGGGAGGGTAAAAATACATACTTGCATTGCGAGATATATAAATGACTAACAAAAAACTATTAATAATAAAATATATCGCCTGTTTGAATAAGTGGGGTCAGAGCACAGTTTTCTCTAATATAAGCAACAACTGTGCTCTGACCCCATTTATTCAGTCATTAACGTAGAAAACCGGGTCAGAGAGCAATTGTTTCTAATATAAGTGAGCTTGAATATTAGCGTTAATTCCTCTCTGACCCCATTTAATTTTATGGCGCGGTTCGCCTCTTTGTGTGAAATCACACATCATTTTCTGCGATCGTGAAGTAGTCTGACTGTTGAGAAGGGGAAGGGTAAAGGCGACGTGGGCTACAGCATATAAAATAATCCCTCCATCCCCCCTTTATTTAAAGACTTGAGTTTTCAATAGGATAAGTTTCTTTGTGGTGTAAGAGTTTTTTGTTATGCTAATCAGCCTAACCAGAAGAACCTTTGACTGTAAATGAGAGGAATTTAGGACAATGAAAAAGCACATCATACCAACCATCGCTTTTGCTCTCTTCACAACATCAGCATATGGTCAATCAATGCAAGTTGGCTTCAGCAATGTGACTACCGTTGTTCCTGGTGGCGATATCAAAATCTGCAAGGCCCGTTATGGAACCGGCTATGTCACCAGCCCGCATAAAAACGGTGCCAAGATACATAAATCAAGTGACAAAGGCCATTTCATCCACATTACCAAGTCCAACGTTACCTTGCACCACGATGTCTATGTCATGGCGAACGAGTACAACATGAGCTACCCGGGTGATAAAGGGGAGATAACCGCTAAGGCATATGTCTATGCGACTGCCCTGGATAGGAAGAGTGGCTTTTCTGGCGTGTTTTCGGACGGGCAGTGTAAGGGCCAGCTCACCATCAGTGCCAAATAATCTAGGAGGACAGCACCATGGATAAAATACTTGATAAGTACTATGCGTTCCATCGCTATCAAATGGCAGAAAATCTAGCAAAGACTAATGTTAGAGTCTGCTATGTTCCAGCTCCAGAAAAAAATACTCGGCAAGGACTGCGAGCTTTAACACCATCAAAAGACTAATTTACTTTTCAGATGCAATCCCGTTGCGTCGGGGTGGCTTAGTACAAATAAGACTTATAAGTGCCTTCTCGGTAGCTATCGAGAAGGCACATCGCTGAAAGTGTCATTTTGGGGTGGTTGCATTGAAAACTGCGCAGGAACATATTGATAGTCTTGACTTGAGCGTAATAAAAGAAAAACTGACCATGCCCAACATAGCGGGTGGCTACGAATGGTCGGAACAGGAGGTAGAGCAAGCCATATCCGCCTATCGACAATTTCTCAAAGAGGTCCTGAATTATAGAATGCAAGACCAGAATGCTCCTTCTGATATCGGTCCTGACCCGGATCCTGTGGTTGATATTGTGTGGCACACGCATATCTTGTTCACCCAGAAATATCATGAGGACTGTGCGAACATTTTTGGCGAATACATACACCATATGCCCAGGGTGGATCCCATCCCGTCCGGGCAGCATAACCCGATTGAGTCTTAAACAGGCTTAAAAGGTTGTGAAGACAAGTAAGCCCTGGATCTAATATATATTGATGTCTAGCGAGTGTGCTAACAGAAGAGATACGTTAAGGAAACCAAACGGAAGATGGCCTTCGACCTTGATCACTTTTTAGCGCATCATCGCCATGTGTTGCCTGGTGAGGATATTAACAAGCTATTTGCAACTCCCGAGCGTAACCGAACACTCATGGAGATGCCGGACAATCTACCGGATAACCTGCTCGAAATAATCCAGAACACTCTGGCAGAAGTTGAATTTAACCGATACCCCAGAGCTGACGACATTGACCTGGAGAGCCAGATCGCGAACTGGTTAGAACTGCCAGTAGATTCTGCTGTGTTACTCGGCAATGGTGGGTTCCCACTTATCGAACAGGTGATGCAGTGCTACGGGGCTAATCGGCGGGTATTACTTCTCGATCCCGACTTCTTCATGTACCGGGTAGCCGCGAGTAAATATGAGGCGGTCGTGGAAAGCCATCGTCTGGAAAATGATTTTTCTATTGGACTGGAAAGGTTATTGGACAAGATCGATAAGTTGCAGCCGGAGCTGATCGTTCTCAGTAACCCACACAATCCCACTTCCAGGCTTTTTGATGTCAACACGATTAAGGCCATCCTGACGCATGCGCCTGGTCTTGTATTAATAGACGAAGTCTATAGCGCATTCGCAGATGTGCCGAACGCCTTGCTTCCATTGCTTGTGACACATCCAAACCTGTTGCTATTGCGTAGTTTCTCAAAGATTGGTGCTGCCGCAATACGGCTCGGGTTTCTGCTCGCCAACCAGGAAGTGATAGATATCTTGCGACACTGGCAAGTGCCGTTCCCGGTCAATACGCTGTCGATGATGATCGGTAGTCTAATCATCGAACACTACAATGAAATCAAGTCGAGTATCGAGCAGGTCGTTGACCAAAGGCGCTGGATGACGGAGCAGTTACGTCGCCACTCCGCCTTGACGGTGTATGATAGCAGCACAAATTTTGTTGTATCACGACTGAATGAGCAGGATTCCAGGGGAGTTGTGGAGAAGCTGACACAACAAGGCGTACCTGCAATTAGATATCAGGGAAACCCCCTACTTGAAAATTGTGTGCGGTTCATCATAGCAGATGCGAAAAATAACCAACTCACAACCAGCTGCGTGGCAAGTATTTGTTTGCAGGATTAATGAATATAGAATAAATGCAAAAAATCAAGGGTCAGAACACTTGAAATCACGATTTGTCTCCGCTCCCCCTTTTTTACCATTGCTAATAATTGAATTGACGGCAACCAGTAAACCAATAGGGTCAGACTCGATTGAACGTCCGGTTGTGGCCGATCGGCGACATAACCAGGCAGGAATCGGCTAGAATGGAATGAGCGGCTGGAGCCGACCCAAAGCGGCCTGTATATTGTAGAAAAAATGCGTTTTATGGCGCCTTCGCTGTCCTCCAGGTTCTTCTGATTTGATGTAGATCAATGTAATTAATCCTTCATTAAGCTTATATTAATGACGTAAATCTATTTATAAATCTCAAGTGGGTTATAGATAGATTTATGTTCATGATTCTGTTGTACTTGGCAGAGATTGTATAAGTTGCTCATTTTGAAGATGAATAAGAGAAAGGTCCCCAGAAAGTACCGCAGTTAGAATATTCAGGGTTGTTTAATATTCCAGGTAATAAATATTTACAATTATAGAAAAACACATAATTAATCTTGGTATATGAAGGCTCAAGATGACAAACTTTTTTTATAAGCCTCTACGGCGTATGTTATCAGCTCCGGCGATTTTACCCTGCCTGTGTTTTATCATTTATCTGCTTTTTGTTCCCTTATCACTTAATGCTGCTCAAGCGTTACCGTGGAAAGTTATTTTTCCTGATGCAACCCATATAGGCAAATTTGAAGGAACTCCACCGGCTGCAACAGTCTTTCATGGCGATAAGCCAGTGGGTTATCTCTTTCGTACAAAACAAATTGCACCGATCCCGGCCTATTCAGGTAAGCCGATGGATATGTTGGTGGGTATTGATCCGGAAGGTCGTATTATAGGTATTAGAGTCCTTGAGCATCATGAACCCATACTACTGGTCGGTATTCCTGAATCAACACTGAATGAATTTGTCATGCAATATGTTGGCAAGCGGGTTGATGACCGAATAAAAGTGGGTGCAGGTAAGCGCTCGGGGTATGTCAATGTGGATGCGATTACCGGTGCGACAGTTACTGTAATTGTCATGAATGAAGCTATTCTCAGGTCGGCCCGTGAAGTAGCGATCAGTAAAGGTATTATTGCCGATACGCGTGCACTCGATCGTCCTGCTGCCAGAGTTCGTACAGAGTTGTTTGAAAGTACAAACTGGAAAGAGTTGACGGGTAATGGCGCAATTCGTCGTATGTTGTTAGTTCGTGAAGAAGTTGACGCGGCATTTAAAGGTACCGCTGCGGAGGATATTGACCTGGCTACCGCGGATGAAGCAAAAGAACCATTTATTGATCTGTTTTATGCCTATCTGAATGCGCCTACTATTGGCCGTAATCTGCTTGGTGAAAGTCAGTACAACTGGTTAATGGCGGAACTCAAAACGGGTGAGCATGCGATTGCTTTACTGGCAAACGGCATCTATTCCTTTAAGGGATCAGGTTATGTTCGCGGCGGTATTTTTGATCGCATTCTACTGCGACAGAATGAACGTGATATATCATTTCGTGATATCGACTATCACCGCTTGAGTGATGTTTATGCTGAGGGTATGCCTGAGTTTTCGGAGATGGCGATTTTTATTGTGCGCGAGCCTTACCAGTTTGATCCGGGGCGTGGTTGGGAACTTGATTTGCTGGTGAAAAAACAGACGGGGCCGCTGGATAGTGTGTTTTCAAGCTTTACTACTACTTATGAAATTCCGGAAGCCTATGTAGAGTTAGCCGAAGTCGATGCTGAATTAATAGCAGCCGAGCTCCCTATCTGGCGGCAAGTATGGCAGGAAAAAACGTTTGAAATTGCTTTTCTGGTTCTGGGACTGGCGGCGCTGACAATCATTATGACATTACAGGACTGGCTGGCTCATTTCCCGCGGTTGCTGAATAATTTACGCACCGGGTTTTTGGTGTACACACTGTTATATGTCGGCTGGTACTTGCTTGGTCAGTTATCGATAGTGAACGTGTTTACTTTTTCCAGCTCGCTAACGAGCAAATTCAGATGGGATACTTTTTTAATTGATCCGACCATGTTTATTCTTTGGGTTTTTGTGGCGGCATCACTTTTATTGTGGGGGCGTGGTGTATATTGCGGTTGGCTTTGTCCTTTTGGTGCCTTGCAAAAACTAGTGAATCAGATAGCACGGTATTTTAATGTGGTGCAATTGCAGTTACCGCAGATCATACATGACCGCTTATGGGGAATTAAATACCTGATATTAATGGTGCTGTTTGCGATCTCTCTGGAATCGCTGGCAACAGCAGAGCGCTATGCGGAAATTGAACCATTTAAAACTTCAATTACCTTGCGTTTTAATCGTGAATTACCTTTTGTTTTATATGCACTGGGGCTGGTTGTTGTCTCGGCCTTCAATTGTAAGTTTTATTGTAAATATATATGTCCGCTGGGCGCGGCGCTGGCGGTACCAGCAAAACTCAGTCTGGTTAACTGGTTAAGACGGCGTAAGGAATGCGGCTCTCCTTGCCAGACCTGTGCTGTCGAATGTGAGATTCAGGCGATCAATGATCGAGGAGAAATACAAATTAATGAATGTCACTATTGTATGGATTGTCAGGTAACTTATTGGAATGAATATAAATGCCCGCCCTTGGTTGTACGCCGTAAAAAACATGAGAGGACCGGGCAGATAAAACAGGAACTGGGTGCCGAATCAATTGACTAGACAGTTATGAGTGGCTGAGATTGTCTATCATATGATGTAACAGTTATTCGATTTTATAAGGTGTGACTAATATCAAACAGGAGGTTTATTATGAGTAAAGAATCAGAAAAACAAGGTCTGACACGCCGTGAGTTTTTGAACGCTACGGCAATGGCAGGGGTTGCGGGCGTGAGTTTAGGTGGCGGTCTTATGGGAATGTCCCCTGCATTTGCGGCTAAATCAGCATCAGGAAATGCTACCGTCGGTCTGGGTGAGCTAGACGAATACTATGGCTTTTGGAGTGGTGGTCAGTCGGGGGAAGTTCGAATACTTGGATTGCCATCGATGCGTGAATTAATGCGTATTCCAGTATTCAATATGGACAGTGCAACGGGCTGGGGTATGAGCAACGAAAGTAAAGATGTCTTGGCAGGTGGTGGCGGACCATATTTTAATGGTGATGCACATCACCCACATATGAGCATGACAGATGGCCGTTATGACGGTAAATATGTGTTCATTAATGACAAGGCAAACACGCGTGTTGCGCGTATTCGTTGCGACATTATGAAAACGGATAAGATAACCAGTATTCCCAATGTTTCGGCGATTCATGGCTTGCGTGTTCAGAAAGCACCGTATACCAAGTATGTTTTCTGTAACGCCGAATTTCGTATACCGCATCCCAATGATGGTCGCGACCTGACGGACCCTTCAAAATACCGAACGATGTTTAGCGCTGTTAATGCCGAAACCATGGAAGTGGACTGGCAGGTCATCGTTGATGGCAACCTGGATAACACCGATGCAGATTACACAGGTAAATATGCCTGCTCAACCTGCTATAACTCGGAAGGTGGCGTCACTTTAGCGGAGTCTATCGCTAATGAGCGTGACTGGGCGGTGGTATTCAACATCCCGAGGATTGAAAAGGCTATTGAAAAAGGAATGTTTACCACCTTGGGGGACTCCAAGGTGCCGGTAGTGGATGGCACTCACGGTTCAAAATATACCCTGTATATTCCAGTTCCAAAAAGCCCTCATGGTTTGAACACCTCGCCAGATGGTAAATATTTTGTGGCTAATGGTAAATTGTCGCCAACAGTGAGCATAATTTCGATCAGTAAAATTGACGACTGGTTCGCAGGCAAACTTAAAGAACCACGAGATACAATAGTGGCAGAACCAGAGCTTGGTCTTGGGCCTCTGCATACGGCATTTGATGGTCGCGGCAATGCGTACACGACACTATTTATTGATAGTCAGATTGCCAAGTGGAATGTGGATGATGCCATTAAAGCCTATCAGGGTAAAAAGGTGAGCTACATTAAGCAAAAGCTGGACGTGCACTACCAGCCTGGCCACAATCACACCTCCATGGGCGAAACACGTGATGCAGATGGTAAGTGGCTTGTTGCCTTATGCAAGTTTTCAAAAGACAGGTTCTTGCCGGTTGGCCCATTACATCCTGAGAATGATCAGTTGATTGATATTTCCGGTGACGAGATGAAGCTGGTGCATGATGGTCCAACATTTGCTGAGCCACATGATTGTATGATTGTACATCGCAGTAAAATGAAACCGTTAAAAATATGGAAGCGGGATGACCCGTTCTTTGCCAACACTACCGCTATGGCTAAACGAGATGGTATTAATCTGACAACAGACAATAAGATTATTCGTAATGGTAAAAAAGTGCGTGTGTATATGACGTCAATTGCCCCGAGCTTTGGCATCACAGACTTTAAAGTGAAAAAAGGTGATGAGGTAACGGTAGTCATTACTAACCTGGACATGATCGAGGATGTGACACACGGTTTCTGTGTGGTGAATCACGGTGTCAGTATTGAAATTGGCCCACAGCAAACGGCATCGGTAACTTTTGTTGCAAATCGACCGGGTGTTCATTGGTATTACTGTAACTGGTTCTGCCATGCGCTGCACATGGAAATGCGTGGTCGTATGCTGGTGGAAGCGTAACAGGTAACGGAAAAATATAAGGGGAGGGATTGCCTCCCCTTTATTTAAAAATAATGACAATGCATTATCTAAACCAACCATTTTGGCTGCTTCTTTGTTGGTTGTTGACACATGCTTTTGGTGTGCAGGCTGCTGAATATCGTATATACGGTTCCACAAATAATATTCAGGCTCTCATCAACAACGCTGAAGCTGGAGATCGGCTTGTTTTTTCTGCGGGCCGATATCACGTTAATCTGACAGTTAACAAATCATTGATCCTGACAGGTGATCCGGATGCCATACTGGATGGAGATAATACTGGTGATGTCATCCGCGTCCGCGCACCTAATGTCACTATTCAGGGGCTACGCATTGAAAATTCCGGCCATGATTTGACGGAAATGAATGCCGGTATTTTTGTTGAGTCTGTAGCAGAGAACATTACGATTGAGAATAACAAATTTGATGGCAATGGTTTTGGCATATGGCTAAGGGGATGCAAATCACCAAAAGTGCTAAACAACCATGTTCATGGCGTACCTGAAGTTCGATCACAAGACCGTGGTAATGGTATTCATCTATCTTCTGTGTCTCAGGGGATTGTGAAAGGTAATGAGATTTGGGAAACGCGTGATGGTATCTATATTGAAAGTAGCAATAACAATACACTCGAAGCCAATGTATTGCATGACCTTCGGTATGGTATTCATTATATGTATTCACACTCTAATCGGGTGATTGGCAACCATAGCCGTAATACACGAACCGGCTTTGCGCTGATGCAGTCTAATCATTTGACCGTTCTTAATAATACCTCTGAACAAGATCGTAACTACGGAATTTTGTTAAATTTCATAACCTACAGCAAGATAGCGAACAATCGTATCATTGGAGTACAGGGTGGGGGCGGATATGCTACCGGTGGCGCCAGCATCCTGGGTGCGGAAGGCAAGGCAATATTTATTTATAACTCGCAGTTTAATGTTATTCATAACAACCTTTTTTCTTCCGGTGATATTGGCATTCATCTGACCGCAGGATCAGAAGATAATAAAATCTACGGCAACTCATTTAATGGTAATCGGGTACAGGTGAAATATGTAGCTAACAGGTCCCAGGACTGGGTGCATGAAGGCCGTGGTAATTACTGGAGCGATTATTTGGGATGGGATTTAAATGCGGATGGTATCGGCGACAAACAATACGAACCCAATGATGCTGTTGATAAGCTGCTATGGAAATATCCGATGGCACGTGTACTTATGAACAGCCCGGCGGTGGAAACATTACGCTGGGTGCATGAAAAATTCCCGGTACTTAAATCACAGGGGGTTTACGATAGCGCACCACTAATGCTTTCACCTCATAAAGAAGGGCTCAGTTTATGAGTGCAGTAGTCATGCTTGATCACGTTCGAAAATCTTTTGGTCAGTTTAATGCGCTGGATGATGTAAGTTTGAGTCTGCAGCAAGGGGAAATTCTTGGTTTACTTGGTCATAATGGGGCCGGAAAAACCACAACCATGAAACTTATTCTTGGGGTGCTTGGTGTTAGTAGTGGAACAGTCAGTTTATTCGGTGAATCACCTGTCGGAGCACAAGCCGATATACTGCGCAGGAGCATCGGTTATTTGCCAGAAAATGTCAGTTTTTATAGTCAGTTAACCGGTAAAGAGGTGCTGGAATATTTCGCAAAGCTTAAAGGTGTAACAGCTGGCGCAGCTATGGAGTTACTGGAACGTGTCGGTTTGAGTCATTCGGCACACCGACGTGTTAAAACTTATTCAAAAGGCATGCGGCAACGTCTCGGTCTGGCACAGGCATTACTCGGAAAGCCTAAGTTATTACTGTTTGATGAGCCAACAGCCGGGCTGGATCCGGCTGCCACATTTGATTTTTATGAATCAATGGATGAATTACGCAAACAGGGAACTACCATATTATTATCATCACATGTTCTACCGGGCATAGAAAAATACATCGATCGCGCAGTAATTTTGGGTGATGGTAAATTACTGGCATCAGGTTCGCTGGCTGAGTTAAGTCACCGGGCACAATTACCAGTCACTGTACGCGCGAATGGGGATTGGCCTAATATTAATTGGCAACAGCAATTTCTTGACCATGAAGTGAGATTTAGTCACTTAAATGGTAAAAGCCTGCAATTAACCGCTCCACTTCATAGCAAAATGAAAGTCATGCGTATTTTATTGGCAGAACCCGCCGTGAAAGATATTGAGGTCGTTATGCCTACGCTGGAAAATCTGTATTACTATTACTGTAAGCAGGTTGCACCGGAGAAGCAATTATGAATGCTATCTTAATTGTCGCCAACAAAGAATTTCGAGATGGCTTGCGTAACCGCTGGGTATTGTCCATTACACTGGTGTTTGCATTTCTCGCGATCGGCCTTGCCTATTTTGGTGCTTCTGCATCAGGGACAGTGGGGTTTACATCCCTGGCAACGACTATCATCAGCTTGTCCAGCCTGGCCATTTTTTTAATACCACTGATCGCTCTATTGCTGGCTTACGATTCGATAATTGGTGAAGATGAACAAGGTACGTTATTGTTGTTGCTGACATACCCGATGCGACGAAGCCAGTTACTGCTTGGTAAATTTATGGGGCACGCGGGTATTATGGGTGCATCGACTGTGCTGGGTTTTGGTGTTTCGGCAGTTTTAATAGGTATCCTGACGGACGAAATATTTTATTTGGAATTATGGCAGGCTTTTGGGGTGTTTATCCTGACGACAACTTTACTGGGTTGGGTATTTATTGCCATGGCTTATGTAATCAGCTCCCTTGCTTCTGAAAAATCGCGTGCAGCGGGTATTTCTTTAATACTCTGGTTCTGGTTTGTGTTGATATTCGACTTGATACTGCTGGGTCAGCTGGTTTTAACCAAAGGTGCTAGTGGAAATGACTGGCTAGCATATTTATTATTACTGAATCCGACGGATGTTTTTCGATTAGCTAACCTGGCGAGTTTTGAAGCTGCTCGTAATTATACTGGCCTGGCGCATATGACAGCATCGGGCTCGTCTTTTGATTCCCTAATGTTGACGGGTGTACTTGTTGCCTGGGTTATTGTGCCATTATTACTGGCACTGTGGCTGTTCAACCGTCGCCGTATTTAGAACAAGAGCTTGCTGACTTGAAATACTTTACAACAAGCATTGGGGTTGTCGCTGCTTTATTGGTAACAAGCATGATAGTGAGTGGTTGTGATAAAGCAGATCAACCAGATTCTTCACAGGTATTAGAAAAAATTTCTGCGGGTGATGAATGTCATGTCTGCGGCATGGAAATAATAGGTTTTCCTGGGCCTAAGGCGCAAGCATTTGTGCGTCACCAAAATGCCCCATTAAAATTCTGCTCAACTATTGAATTGTTTGCATGGTTACTGCAGCCGGATACCAAGGCGATTCTACATTCAGCATATGTACATGATATGGGTGCTGCAGGCTCGTGGGATAAACCCAGTGATGAACACTACGTAAATGCGCATCAAGCCTGGTATGTTGTCGGTCATAGTCGGTTAGGTGCTATGGGACTAACCTTGGCCAGTTTTCAGAAAAAACAGGATGCGGAGAATTTTATAGAACAATATGGTGGTCGTTTGCTTGATTTTAATGCCATTGATCTAGAATTGCTAGCGGAACTAAGAATGCGGCACGCAGACGTAAATAATCAGAGGAAGCCTTAGTTATAAGTTCTGCCAGCATGATTAAAGTTGTTTTGCTTTGTAATGAATCGCTTCTTTTGGCCGTAACCAGACTTTGGGCTCTGGAAAGGTATTTTTATAAAACCCGCACACCTTCATTTTCCAGCATACGCACCAGTCGGATCAGCGGCAAACCGATCAGCGTGTTCGGGTCTTCACCTTCGAGTCGTTCAAACAGGGCGATACCGAGTGCCTCGGACTTGAAGCTGCCGGCACAGTTGTAGGGCTGTTCACGTTGCAGGTAGTTTTCGATCTGTTCCCCTGTCAGTTCACGGAACACGACATCAAACGGCACGACTTCAGACTGTGCCTTGTCGGTGGCGCTGTTATACAGGCACAGGCCGGTGAGAAAGCGCACCGTCTTGCCTGAGGCGTTTTGTAACTGTTCGATGGCGCGTGCATGGGTGTGCGGTTTGCCGAGTATTTCACCCGCATTCACCGCAACCTGGTCGGAGCCGATGATTAGCGCATGGGGGAATTGTTTGGCTACGGCGCGGGCCTTGGCTTCGGCGAGGCGGGCGACGAGTTGCTCGGGGGGTTCGTTTGCCCTGGCGGATTCATCTACATCCGGCGCGGCGGTTTCGAATGGCAGGCCGAGTTTTTGCAGGATCTCGCGCCGAAACGGCGAGGTGGAACCGAGTACGAGTCTCGGTGCGGTGTTAGTTGTATTCATACGGCGGTGTTATCTATTTCGTTGCTAAGTGAGTAAGTTCTTTGGCTGGTTATTCTATCTCGACCAGTGCCTCATCCGGGTTGACGCTGTCACCCTTGGCGACATGGACCGCGGCGATTGTACCCGATATCGGCGCCTGAATTTCGGTCTCCATCTTCATGGCCTCGGTGATGAGGATGGCATCACCGGCCTTGACCTCGCTGCCGACCTCAACCAGCACCTCAACAATCGTGCCCGGCATCGAGGTGGTGACATGCCCGGGGCTGGTCGCGCGGGGCCGTTTGCTGCCGCGTTGCGCGGTGGCGGGGACCTCGCTGCCGTTTTCCATGACCATCATCTCATCGAGTGTCTCAATGAGGATCTCTTCCTGCACGCCATCGACGGTGACATAGAAGGGCCGCTGGTTCTGGCCCTTGTGTCCGGCACCGGTGACCTTGATGTGATAACTCTCGCCATGCAGGGTGGCATTGAATTCAATCGGGGCGGCATGCGGGCCGTCATCCTTGCGGCGTGGTGGCTCGAGTGGTTCCGGGACCAGGGCATCATTGGCGCGTTGCTCCAGGAATTCACGACCGATCTCGGGGAACATGGCATAACTCAGCACATCTTCTTCGTTTTTGGCCAGTTCACCGATCTCATTGCGCAGGCTGTCCATTTCATCTTTGAGCAGGTCGGCGGGGCGGACATCAATGATCTCCTCACTGCCGATGGCCTGCAGGCGCACGGTTTGATTCAGCGTGCCGGGGGCCTTGCCGTAGCGCCCCTGCAGGTAGAGTTTGACCTCGTTGGTAATGGTCTTGTAACGCTCGCCGGTCATGACGTTCAGCACCGCCTGGGTGCCGACGATTTGTGAGGTGGGCGTGACCAGTGGCGGGTAGCCCAGGTCTTCACGCACACGTGGGATCTCGTTAAGGACATCATTCATGCGGTCCAGTGCACCTTGTTCACGCAGTTGCGATGAGAGGTTGGAGATCATGCCGCCGGGGACCTGGTTGACCTGCACGCGTGTGTCCAGGCCAGTCATTTCGGATTCGAACTGGTGATAGGTGCTGCGCACCTCCTTGAAGTAAAAACCAATCTCCTGCAGCAGCTCGAGGTCCATGCCGGTGTCGAACTCGGTGTCACGCAGGGCGGCGACCATGGTCTCGGTCGGGGCATGACTGGCGCCGCCCGAGAAGGTCGATATGGCCGTGTCGATATGTCGGCAGCCATGCACGATGGCGGCGAGGTGATTCATGCTCGACATGCCGGCGGTGTCGTGCGAGTGCAGGTGCATGGGGATGTCGAGTGCCTCGGTGAGTTTCTCGGTGAGTTCGGCGACGACCAGTGGTGTTAACAGGCCGGCCATGTCTTTTATCGCCACACTATCGCAGCCCATCGACTCGAGTTCCTTGGCCTGGCTGACAAACTGGTTGAGGCTATGTGCCGGGCTGATGGTGTAACAGATCGTCCCCTGGGCATGTTTGCCGGTCTTTTTAACCGCCTCGATGGAGGTGTGCAGGTTGCGCAGGTCATTCATGGCATCAAAGATACGGAATACATCAATGCCGTTTTCGGCACTGCGCTCGACAAAGGCACGCACCACGTCATCTGAGTAATGGCGATAGCCCAGCAGGTTTTGTCCGCGCAACAGCATTTGCAGACGTGTGTTGGGCAGCGCTTCGCGAAGTTTGCGTAAACGTTCCCACGGGTCTTCTTTTAGAAAACGCAGGCAGGCATCGTAGGTGGCACCACCCCAGACCTCCAGCGACCAGTAACCGGCGCGGTCAAGGCGTTCACAAATCGGCAGCATGTCTTCGGTGCGCATGCGTGTGGCGATAAGTGACTGGTGGGCGTCGCGTAAAATGGTGTCGGTAATATGGACTCTGCTCATGCTCTGACTCTTGTTGTTATACACCTAGGTGTGCCGCCACTGCCGCGGAAATGGCCACGGCCAGCTCGCGGGGTGGACGACGCACCGAGTAGTTAATCAGTTCCGGGTGTGACTCGACAAAACTCGTATCAAACTGGCCACTGCGGAAGTCCGGAGATTTGAGGATCTCCAGGTAATAGGGGATGGTGGTTTTCACCCCGTAGACGCCCATGTCGTTGAGGGCGCGGCTGCCGCGATCCAGGCAGTGTTCCCAGGTCAGTGCCCAGACAATGAGCTTGGCGCACATCGAATCGTAATAGGGTGGGATCTGGTAACCGGTGTAGATCGCCGCATCGGTACGCACGCCGGGACCCCCCGGGGCGAAATAACGGGTGATGCGACCGAAAGACGGCAGAAAATCATTTTGCGGGTCTTCGGCGTTAATACGCAACTGCATGGCAAAGCCGCGACGTTGTATGTCTTCCTGTTTGTATGCCAGGGCCTGGCCGTCGGCAATGCGGATCTGCTCACGGACGATATCGACCCCGGTGATCTGTTCGCTGATGGTGTGTTCGACCTGCAGACGGGTGTTCATCTCCATGAAATAACAGCTGTCATCCTTGGAGTCGATGAGAAACTCGACCGTGCCGGCATTCTCGTAACCGACCGATTTGGCGGCCTTCACGGCCAGGGTGCAAATGGTCTGCCGTTGTTCCTCGTTTAGCTGCGGGGAGGGGGCCAGTTCGATGAGTTTCTGGTGGCGGCGCTGAATCGAGCAGTCACGTTCAAACAGGTGGATGACATTGCCGTGGCTGTCGCCGAGGATTTGCACCTCGATATGGCGTGGATTAACCACACATTTCTCAATGAATACCTCGCCGGAGCCGAAGGCCTTGGTGACCTCGGAGATCACCCGGTCGTACTGTTTTGTCAGGTCGGCGGCGGACTCACAGCGGCGGATACCCCGGCCACCGCCGCCGGCACTGGCCTTGATCATAACCGGGTAGCCGATTTCAGAGGCGACCTGCAGGGCCTCGTCAAGGTCGGCGAGGCTGCCCTCACTGCCCGGGGTAACGGGTATGCCGGCCTCGATCATGAGCCGGCGGGCCTCGGTCTTGACCCCCATTTTGTGGATGACCTCGGAGGAGGGGCCAATAAATTTGACCCCGCGACGCGCACAAATCGCTGCAAGTTCCGGATTTTCCGAGAGAAAACCATAACCCGGGTGGAGGGCATCACAACCGGTGGCCACGGCCAGATTGACGATGCGGTGGGCGTTCAGATAGCCGGCAATGCTGTCCGGGCCGATATTGTAGGCCTCGTCGGCCTTTTTGACGTGCAGCCCATGGCGGTCGGGATCGGCGTAGATGGCCACGGATTTGATGCCCATCTCGGCGCAGGCGCGTACGATGCGGACGGCGATTTCACCCCGGTTGGCAATGAGTATTTTTCTTATCAAAAGCAAGGCCCCTGTGGCACGCCGGGATGCGTGACCGTTGCTGGCCCATCCCTGCTGCAATTTGTCCATTGAACGGGAATCCACCCCATAAAGTCAAGTTGGCCCAATACGGGCAGCCGACACGGAACAGACGGATTTTTGGGGATTTTTTCTTTGACAGGCGGGGTGTCGAGCTTTATTATGCGCGGCCTATGAAAGACCGGTTGCCGGAGCATATCGAACCGCTGCGGTTAGCCCGTAGCGGGCGCGTATTGCAGGGGGTTTTGCCCCTGTCACGTATGGCGCGACTCATGGACAGCATCGATGCCGACACGGGCGGTGATGTCGAGGTGGAATTGAGCTTCGCCATTAATGACCGTCACGTGCCTTGTGTGCGTGGTCATCTGCGTACCGCGGTGGGCCTGCAGTGTCAACGTTGCATGCAGGAGATGAGCTGGCCCGTCGACAACCAGTTTGAGTTGTTGATTGTCGAGTCGGAGGCCGAGGCCGAACAACTCGGTGAGGAGTGTGAGGTACTGTTGCTCGATGAACAGCTGATTTCACTCTCGGATCTGGTTGAAGACGAGATCCTGTTGAGTCTGCCGATTGTGCCGAAGCATCAGGCCGGTACTGCGTGTGCAGACAATGCCCGCAGTAGTGAGGCTGTTGAAGAGATTGCCGAACAGGCAGTGTCGCCGGCAGCAGGGACGGCAACAGAAAATCAGGCAAGGAAAAATCCTTTTGCCGTACTTGCGGAACTGAAGAACCGCAAGGATTAATTTTTTTACGAAGTAAGCGTACAGGAGCAAGAACCATGGCCGTACAAAAGAACAAGATGACACCGTCAAAGCGTGGCATGCGTCGTTCACACGATTCATTGACCGCAACAACGCTGTCTATTGAACCTACTACTGGTGAAACACACCGTCGTCATAATGTGAGTGCGGACGGTTATTACCGTGGCCGCAAGGTCGCACCTGGCAAGGACGACTAATCAATTGCCGACTCGTTCGGCAAATTGGCCTTATAATACGTAGCACGGCTCAATGGGCCGTGTTGCGTTTTCAGGCAACTAAGCCCGTCATTACCGGGGAACATAATAACAGTGGGCAATCCCGTTACAATCTCATTGGATGCTATGGGCGGCGATCACGGACCCTCCGTGGTTATTCCTGCCGCGCTTCAGGCGCTGGATGACAACCCCGACTTAAGTCTTATCCTCGTTGGTGATGAAGAAGTTCTTCATCAGCACCTGCAACAGTCCAAACGTGAACCTGGCGAACGTCTGCGTCTTCAACATGCCTCTCAGCAAGTGGATATGTGTGAATTGCCTTCACATGCCCTGCGTAACAAAAAAGACTCCTCCATGCGTGTGGCCATCAACCTGGTAAAAGAAGGCCAGGCGGATGCCTGTGTCAGTGCCGGTAATACCGGTGCGCTGATGGCGACGGCACGTTTTGTATTAAAGATGCTTTCTACGGTTGACCGTCCGGCGATTTGCGGCATTCTGCCGACGATAGGTGGGCATACACACATGCTGGACCTCGGCGCCAATGTCGATGCCACAGCCGATAACCTCTTTGAATTCGCGGTGATGGGTTCGGTACTCGCCAGCGCCGTAGACAATATTGAAAACCCAAGTGTTGGCCTGCTGAATATCGGTGAGGAAGAAATCAAGGGTAATGAACGCATCAAGGAGGCTTCACGTTTGTTGACGGCGAGCCAGCTAAACTACGTGGGTTATATTGAAGCGGATGGTATTTATTCAGACAAGGCCAATGTTGTGGTCTGCGATGGCTTTAATGGCAATATTGCCCTGAAGGCCAGTGAAGGCGTGGCGAAGATGATTTCGCACAAGATTCGTGAAGCGTTTAGCAAAAACATTCTCACCAAACTGGTAGCATTAGTCGCCATGCCGGTATTAAACAGCTTTCGCAAGACCATTGACCCACGCCGTTATAACGGCGCCAGCCTGCTTGGCTTGCAGGGTATCGTCATAAAGAGCCACGGTGGTGCCGATGTATTGGCGTTTAAAACGGCCATTAATACCGCCATTGTCGAGGTGCACAATCGTGTGCCGGAAAGGATCAGTGAACAACTAGAGACTCTGTTATCAGGGCAACGGAATAACGATTGATGTATTCGCGTATCAAGGGCACAGGCAGCTACTTACCGGAAAAAGTGCTGACCAATAAAGACCTGGAAAAAATGGTCGATACCACCGAGGCGTGGATCACTGAACGCACGGGTATCAAGGAACGTCATATCGCCGCCGATGGGCAGACCACCTGTGACCTTGCCGAGCAGGCCGCACATGCCGCCATGGATGCCGCCGGCGTGACGAAAGATGATATTGACCTGATTATTATTGCCACCACCACACCAGACCGCGTCTTCCCGAGTACCGCCTGCCTGCTGCAACAACGCCTTGATATTCACGGCTGTGCGGCCTTCGATATACAGGCGGTATGTACCGGCTTTGTTTATGCACTGGGTGTGGCCGACAAATTTATAAAGAGTGGCAGCAATAAATGTGCCCTGGTGATCGGTGCCGAGACCATGTCACGCATCACCGACTGGAGTGATCGGGGCACTTGCATCCTGTTTGGTGATGGTGCCGGTGCGGTAGTGCTGGAAGCCAGTGATGAACCGGGCGTGTTATCCACGCACCTGCATGCCGATGGCCAGTATGAAGACCTGCTGACGGTTGATGGTGGTGTGTCATCGGATTACAGCAAGATCGAAAACGGTACCGCCTTCATGCGCATGAAGGGTAACGAGGTCTTCAAGATGGCCGTGAATACACTCGGTCGTATTGTTGATGAAACCCTGGCGGCAAATAATCTTAAAAAGTCCGATATCGACTGGCTGGTGCCACACCAGGCCAATATCCGCATTATTAATGCGACAGCGAAAAAACTGGGCATGAACAACGGTCATGTGGTTATCACAGTGGATAAACATGGCAACACCTCGGCGGCCTCGGTACCACTGGCGCTGGATGTCGCCGTACGCGATGGTCGGATTAAACGTGGTGAAACGATTTTACTGGAAGCCTTCGGTGGTGGATTCACCTGGGGTTCGGCACTGATTAAGTATTAAAGATTCAGGAATTCCTTACACATGTCATTTGCATTTATTTTTCCAGGTCAGGGCTCACAGAGTATCGGTATGTTGGCCGAACTGGCGACAAGCTTCCCTGTTGTAGAAGAAACCTTTGCCGAGGCATCGAAAGCACTCGGTTATGATTTATGGAAGCTTGTTCAAGAAGGCCCGGAGGAAGAGTTGAACAGTACCGACCGTACCCAGCCCGCCATGTTGACCGCCGGTGTGGCCTGTTGGCGTGTATGGCAACAGCAGGGTGGAGCGATGCCTGCCATGTTGGCCGGCCACAGCCTGGGTGAATACACCGCGCTGGTCTGTGCCGGTGCCCTGTCGCTGGCCGATGCCGTTACCTTAGTTGCTGATCGTGGCCGCTTCATGCAGGCTGCGGTGCCGGAGGGTGAGGGTGCCATGGCCGCGATCCTCGGGCTTGCCGACGAAGACGTGATCGCCGTCTGTGAAGCCGCTGCACAAGGTGATGTGTTATCGGCCGTGAACTTTAATTCACCGGGTCAGGTGGTGATCGCCGGTAGTGCGGCGGCGGTAGAACGTGCTGCACCGCTGGCCAAGGAACGCGGTGCCAAACGTGCCGTGATCCTGCCTGTGAGCGTACCATCACATTGTGCGCTGATGGCGCCTGCGGCAGTGAAACTGGCCGAACGTTTACGTACTATCGACTTTACCAGCCCATCCATCCCGGTCATCAATAACGCCGATGTTGATGCCCCAAGCGCGACGGATGCGATTTGCGCCGCGCTGGTCAAACAACTGGATCACCCGGTGCGTTGGGTCGAAACGATTAACAAGATGTCAGCCGAGGGTATTGATACCGTGATCGAGTGTGGTCCGGGCAAAGTGCTTACCGGTTTGAATAAACGTATTAATAAAGCCATGCAGGCATTGCCCGTGTTTGATGCTGAGTCATTAAACGCGGCTATCGATGCCACTAAATAAACAATAAGGGAGCAGATTATGTCTCTACAAGGTGAAATTGCACTCGTCACCGGTGCCAGTCGGGGTATCGGCATGAGTATCGTCCGCGACCTCGGTGCGCAGGGGGCGACCGTGATCGGCACCGCCACCTCTGAAAAGGGTGCGCAAGCGATTTCTGATTACCTGGCCGAGGCCGGTATAGCCGGTTCGGGTATGGCGCTGAATGTGACCGATGCGGATTCGGTTGATGCTACCCTGAAGGCGATTACTGATCAGTATGGTGTTGTATCTATTCTTGTGAATAATGCCGGCATTACCCGTGACAACCTGCTCATGCGCATGAAAGACGATGAGTGGAATGACATTATCAACACCAACCTGACCTCGATTTACCGCCTCTCCAAGGCCGTACTGCGACCGATGATGAAGGCACGTAAGGGCCGCATTATCAGTATCGCCTCGGTGGTCGGGATCAGCGGTAATGCCGGGCAGACCAACTATGCGGCCGCCAAGGCCGGTGTGATCGGTTTTTCCAAGTCACTGGCCCGTGAGGTCGGTAGTCGTGGCATTACCGTTAACGTCGTTGCACCCGGTTTTATCGATACCGATATGACCCGCGAACTGCCGGACGAGGTTAAAAACAGCCTGTTGAAGTCGATTCCGCTCGAACGCCTCGGCCAGCCGGAGGAGATCGCCGCCGCGGTCGGCTTCCTCGCCTCACCCCTGGCCTCTTACATTACTGGTGAAACCATTAATGTAAATGGCGGCATGGTCATGGATTAAGCGATTTTAGGCCTAAAAACTGTATATTTATCATAAAACTAGCAATTCTGGAATCTGTGTCGGGTTTTCACTACAATACGCACGCGGCACAGCAAAGCCAGATAATTTTAGAGGATTAGAGACTCATGAGTACTATCGAAGAACGCGTAAAGAAGATTGTTGTAGAACAGCTTGGCGTTAAGGAAGAAGAAGTAACAAAAGAAGCATCGTTCGTTGATGATCTGGGCGCAGATTCACTCGATACCGTAGAGCTGGTTATGGCTCTCGAGGAAGAGTTCGAAACCGAAATTCCTGATGAAGATGCCGAAAAGATCACTACAGTCCAGCAGGCCGTCGACTACGTCAACGCCAACCAGGGCTGATCGAAGCACTCATTAAGGTGTTCATGGCCGCTTCCATGGTATGTGGAAGGCGGCCTTTCCTTTTTCTGCCCTCGCAGAAACTGACAGGAGCAAACGCGTGACTAGACGTGTTGTTGTGACTGGCCTCGGTATTGTTTCGCCAGTTGGACTAAATATTAAAAATTCATGGGATAACATTCTTGCCGGCAAGAGTGGTATCACCCCGATCACCCATTTTGATGCCTCGGCCTTTGCCACGCAGTTCAGTGGTTCGGTGAAAGAGTTTGATGTCACCGAATACATGTCGGCCAAGGAAGCCCGCAAGATGGATACCTTTATCCATTACGGTATTGCCGCCGGCACTCAGGCCCTGAAAGACTCCGGCCTCGAAGTCACTGAAGAGAACGCTCATCGTATCGGTGTTTCGATAGGCTCGGGTATCGGTGGTCTGGCGGGTATCGAAAAGGGCCATGACGCCTATCTGAAGGGTGGGCCTCGAAAGATTTCGCCTTTCTTTGTTCCCAGTAACATCATTAACATGATCTCGGGTAACTTCTCGATCATGCATGGTCTGAAGGGTCCGAACATCGCGATTGTTACCGCCTGCACCACGGGCACACACAGTGTTGGTGATGCCGGTCGTATGATCGCGCACGGTGATGCCGATGTTATGGTTGCCGGTGGTGCCGAAATGGCCACCTCGCCAATGGGGCTGGGCGGTTTTTGTTCCGCGCGCGCACTCTCATCACGCAATGACAGTCCAGAAACCGCCAGCCGTCCTTGGGACAAGGACCGTGACGGTTTTGTTCTCGGTGATGGTGCCGGTGTGCTGGTGTTGGAGGAATACGAACACGCCAGGGCACGTGGCGCGAAGATTTATGCCGAGTTAACCGGTTTTGGTATGAGTGGTGATGCCTATCACATGACCTCACCCTCCGAAGGTGGTGAAGGTGCCATGCGCTGTATGCAAAACGCCATGAATGATGCCGGTATCAATGCCGATGCAGTCGACTACATTAATGCTCACGGCACCTCGACACCGGCCGGTGATGTCGCCGAGACCATGGCGATGAAAGGGGCCTTCGGCGGGCACGCCAGTAAACTGGCGGTCAGTTCCACCAAGTCCATGACCGGCCATTTGCTCGGTGCCGCGGGGGGCATCGAGGCGGTCTTTACCTGTCTGGCCATTCGTGATCAGGTGGCACCACCGACCATAAACATCTTTAACCAGGACCCGGAGTGTGATCTTGACTATGTGCCGGACACGGCGCGTGAGATGAAGATTGATGTTGCCATGTCCAACTCGTTTGGTTTTGGCGGCACCAATGGCACGGTCATCTTCCGCAGGCTCGATTAAGACTGACATCGCTGGTTGCGCTCCGGCAGCGATGCAATCCATGAATACCCACAACCGGGAATCCTCTGCAAGCGTCACTTTTATTGAACCTGTGGAGGGTTTCCCGGACTTGCTGGCCCTGCACGAGGCCAATCCACAGCGTTATCCCTATCTGCTGGAAAGTGTCGCCCACGGTAACCCGCAGGCACGCTATGACATCCTGTTTGCCTTTCCCGGTGAGTCGCTGGTGCTGGATGCCGACATGCACCTGCATGCCGACACACGCCGGCCTGAGGGTAATGACTTTCTGTCTAATCTCGATGCCTGGTGGCGGGAGGAACAACAACCCTCAAGCCTTGACCAGGAACTGCCGTTTCGCGGCGGCTGGTTTATCTTTCTGGCCTATGAACTGGCAGGGCAGATTGAACCGGTACTGGATTTGCCGCGTGCTGAAAAACTTCTACCGACAGCCCTGGCAACACGTATTCCACTTGCCCTGGTTCGTGACCATGTCACGGAACGTTGCTGGCTGGTCGGCGAAAATGTCCAGCATGAAAAGGCTGCATTGGTGCATGCTGATCTTGATGGCCTGGTACCGCCGGCGACGAGTACAACGCCAGTAGAGTGCAGACTTGAGGAGGAAGCTGGCGATACCTATATCGAGGCTGTTGAAAAAATTCGCCGTTATATTGTTGATGGCGATGTCTTCCAGGTTAACCTGTCGAGAAAGTGGCAGGGTGAGATTGATGAAGGCTTCAGCGATGCCAACCTGTATCGCGCTCTTCGCAGAAATAACCCGGCACCGTTTGCCGGTCTGATGCATTTCAACGGCAGTAGTGTGATCAGCTCTTCGCCAGAGCGGCTGGTCCAGGTGCATCGTCGCCATGTCGAGACACGACCCATTGCCGGTACCCGGCCACGCGGTGAGGCCATGGCTACCGACCGCGCACTCTCTGAGGAGCTACTGGCCCATCCCAAGGAACGTGCCGAACATATTATGCTTATCGACCTGGAACGTAATGACCTTGGCCGGGTTTGTGAACCGGGTTCGGTTGAGGTGAATGAGCTCATGGTGCTGGAATCGTATGCCCATGTGCATCACATTGTCTCCAATGTACGGGGCGAACTGCGTGAAGCTGTGACGCCGGGCCAAGTCATCGCCGCCACCTTCCCGGGTGGCACTATCACCGGTTGCCCCAAGGTACGCTGCATGGCGATCATCGCCGAGCTCGAACACAGCCCGCGAGAGGCTTATACTGGTTCTATGGGTTATCTGAATCTCGATGGTGATATGGACCTGAATATCCTGATCCGCACGATGATACGCCGCGGTAAGCAGATCAGCCTGCGCGCCGGTGCGGGCATTGTCGCCGACTCTGTTCCACATGCCGAGTTGCAGGAAACCCGTGCCAAGGCGCGTGGCCTGTTACGGGCACTGGGTTTGGGGGAGTCCTGAGATGATGCTGATTAACGGTGTTGCCACCCATACGCTGCCGGCCACGGACCGGGCCGTGCAGTATGGTGACGGTGTGTTTGAAACCATCGCCGTCTTTCGTGGTGAGCCCCGTGCCTGGCATCGCCACATGCGGCGACTGTTTGTCGGTTGTGCCAAACTGGGTATTCCTCAGCCGGATACCGAGCAGCTCAGGGCCGAGGTCAGCCGGTTATATAAAGCCTCGGGCGAGGGTCAGGAACGTGGGGTCTTGAAGATCATCATCAGTCGGGGGAGTGATGGGCGTGGCTATCGACCACCGTCTAGCCCCTCACCGACACGCATCCTCGCGCTGTACCCGTGGCCGACGCATACCTCTGAGTGGTACAAGCTCGGCATCCGCCTGCATGTTTGTGAAACGCCGCTGTCCTGCAATCCTGCCCTGGCGGGGATTAAACATCTTAACCGTCTGGAAAATATCCTTGCCGCGAGTGAATGGCAGGAGCAGGGTATTGCCGAAGGCCTGATGTGTGATATGCAGGGCAAGGCTATTGAAGGTACCATGACGAATATCTTTGCCGTCTTTGATAACAGTCTGCATACCCCTGATCTGCGTCACTGTGGTGTTGCCGGTACGATGCGTGCCCGCGTTATCGAGGCGGCGGTTGAGCTGGGTGTTAAGGTCAGTGAGCGCAGCATCAACATGGAAGAACTGTTTACGGCCAATGAATTATTTGTGTGTAACAGTATTTTAAATATTGTCGGTGTCCGGCAGCTGGCGAATCACCCGTATGTGGCCCCTGGCGAGATGACACGCCGCCTGGCTGCGGTAACGCGAGACAGGGAATAAAGGACGGTTACGTGCAAGCACTGCTGCGAAAGGGTATTGGTCTATCGATTATTATTGTCAGTTTTTTACTGGGCTGGCAGTTATGGGAATACGACCTTTTTAAGAAGCGGCCACTCACGGTCCCGGAACAGGGGCAGCGTATCAACATTCGTCCCGGCACACCCTTCAAGCTCGTCACGCGTTCCCTGGCGGATAACGGCATCATTAAAAAACCATACCTGCTTGAGTGGAGCGCACGCCTTCAGGGTAAGGCAGCGAAGATCCAGGCCGGTGAATACCAGATTGCCCACGGCATGTTGCCCGGAGAGTTTCTCGACATGCTGGTGGCTGGCAAGGTGGTGCAATACAGCTTTACCCTGGTTGAGGGCTGGAATGTTCGCCAGCTGCTGGCGGCGCTAAAGCAGAACCCGGATATCAGTCAGACCCTGATGAGCCCGGATGCCGGACAACTCATGCACGAGCTCGGGCTGGACAAGGCGCATGCCGAAGGCTGGTTTTTCCCTGACACCTATCACTTCGTGCGTGACACGACTGACAAGGCCCTGTTACAACGTGCCTATGCCACCATGCAAAAGCAGCTCGATGAGCAGTGGCAACAACGTGCACCCGGTTTGCCGTATAGCAGTCCTTATGAGGCACTGATCATGGCCTCGATTATCGAGAAGGAAACCGGTGTTGTTGAAGAACGACAACAGATCGCGGGGGTGTTCGTGCGGCGGTTGCAAAAGGGTATGCGCCTGCAGACCGACCCGACGGTGATTTATGGTATCGGCGAGACGTATGATGGCAATATCCGTCGTAAGGACCTGACTACCGACACGCCCTATAACACCTATACCCGTGGCGGGCTGCCTCCCACACCGATTGCGATGCCGGGCCTGGCGGCTATCCATGCCGCCCTGCACCCGGCACAAGGCGATAGTTTATATTTTGTTGCCAGTGGCGGCGGGGCACATGTGTTTTCTGCTACGCTGGAGCAGCACAACGAGGCCGTTATCAAATACCAGTTAAAGGGTAAACGACGTGCATTCTCATCCCATCCTGAGGGCAAGAACAACAAGGGCAAGCCATGAAGGGGCGTTTCATTACGATCGAAGGCACTGAGGGTGTTGGCAAGACGACCAATATCGAGTTTATTCATTCCCTTCTCAAGGAGGCCGGCCGCGAGGTCGTGCTGACGCGCGAGCCGGGGGGCACGCCCATCGGTGAAGAGGTGCGTGAATTATTACTCGGTCACAAGCACGATGGCATGAGTGATGATACCGAGCTGCTGCTCATGTTTGCGGCCCGTGCCGAACACCTCGACAAGGTCATACGCCCGGCACTGGAAGCGGGCAAGGATGTGCTCTGTGATCGTTTTACCGATGCCACCTATGCCTATCAGGGTGGGGGGCGCGGGATTGCGCTGGAACACATCGCCGTACTGGAAAACTGGGTGCAGGGTGAACTGCGTCCGGACCTGACCTTGTTACTGGATGTGCCGGTGGCCATCGGCCTGCAACGTGCCGGCCAGCGCAGTGCGCCTGACCGCTTTGAGAAAGAAAAACATGAATTCTTCGAGCGGGTGCGCCAGATGTATCTGCAACGCGCGAGGGCCGAGTCACAACGTTACCGTATTATTGATGCCAGCCAGCCATTGGACGCGGTGCAGGCACAAATCCACGCTGCCCTGCAGGGCGGTGTATAATTACGGTTATGGAATATTTACCCTGGCAAACAGACCCCTGGCAATCGCTGCAACAACGTCGCCGCGCCGGTCGCATGCCGCATGCCCTGCTGCTTAGCGGGCCTGCCGGGATCGGTAAGTACGCATTTGCGCAGGCGCTCGCCAGGAGCCTGTTATGCCAGTCACCGACGGAGGCGGGCAGTGCCTGTGGCCACTGCAAGGCCTGTGAGCTACTGGCGGCCGGCAGTCATCCGGACTGGATGAGTATCGTGCCGGAGGAAGAGGGTAAGGCCATCAAGGTCGATCAGGTTCGCAGCCTGGCAGAATTTACCGCACTGCATGCCCATTATAGCGGTTACAAGGTCATTATCCTGCAGCCAGCCGAGCACATGAACCACGCCGCCGCCAATAGCCTGCTCAAGACCCTCGAGGAACCAAGTGCCGATACCCTGTTATTGCTTGTCAGCGCCCAGCCTCAGCGACTGTTGGCAACGATTCGCAGCCGTTGCCAACAACTGCATTTTACTGCCCCGGCAAAGGGCGAGGCCCTGACCTGGCTGCGGTCGCAAATCGCCAATGCGGATGTCGAGCACCTGCTGGAGATGGCCTCCGGGGCCCCACTGACGGCACTGAAAATGGCCGATAGCGGCCTGGACAAGGTCTTTGACGATAGCCTCAAGAGTATCGAGTCCCTGTCAAGCCGCCAGGGCGACCCGCTGCGGGTCGCCAGTGACTGGCAAAAGCAGGACGGAATGCAAACCCTGCACTGGTTTAGTGGCTGGGTCACCGATATGATACGACTGGCCAGTAGCCCGAATCCGCCGCACCTGGACTACGGTGCCCTGAGGCAACGTTTGCAAGCACTGGCAAAACGACTAGAATTAAATGCATTACACCGGTTTCTTGAACAGTTGAATGAAGCCAGAAGGCTGCTGGCGACCAGCCAGGTCAACCCGCAGCTGCTTTTCGAAGAATTACTGGTACGCTGGTCGGCCTTGCCGAGGCGCCAGGCGTAAAAGACAATAACAAACAGGTAGAAATTCATGGCAGCACCTAAAATGCCCGGCCGACAGGGTATCCTCTCCCTGACGATCAAGGACAAGAGCGCGCTGTATGCCGCCTATATGCCTTTTATCAAGAATGGTGGTTTATTTATCCCAACCAATAAAAGTTACGCGCTGGGGGACGAAGTCTTTATGCTCCTGACCCTGATGGAAGAGACCGAGAAGATACCGGTGGCCGGCAAGATCGTCTGGATCACCCCAAAGGGCGCGCAGGGTGCGCGCGCCGCCGGCGTCGGCGTACAGTTCAGTGACCTGGATAACGGCGCGGCACGCAACAAGATTGAGACCTACCTTGCCGGCGCCTTGCAATCGGACAGGACTACGCACACGATGTAGTCCTGACGTCACAGCGAATAGACAAGGCGTGCCCGGCGAATAGCCGTACACGCCTTTTTCTTGAACGACAGGAACAACCATGACTGCTTTACTTGTTGATTCACATTGCCACATCGACCTCATGGATTATGAGAAGCTCGGTGGCGACCCGGCCCAGGCCGTGGCTGCCGCGGAGGAAAACGGCGTCGGCCACATGCTCTGTGTCGCGGTGAACCTGGAGCAGTATCCATCGATGCGTGAAACCGTTAAGGATATGCCGAACGTGTATGTCTCTGTCGGCGTGCACCCGAATGAGTCAGAGGGTAAAGACCCGAGTATCGAAGAACTGGTTGCGCTGGCCGCCGATGACAAGGTCGTGGCGATTGGAGAAACCGGGCTGGATTATTTTCGCAGTGAAGGCGACCTTGAATGGCAGCGACAGCGTTTTCGCAGGCATATTGCAGCGGCCAAACAGACCGGTAAACCATTGATCATCCATAGCCGTGAGGCACGTGAGGACACCATTAAGGTGTTGCGTGAAGAACATGCTGAGGAAATCGGTGGTGTGATGCATTGTTTTGCCGAAGACTGGGACATGGCACAGCAGGCGATGGCGTTGGGATTTTATATTTCCTTTTCGGGGATTGTGACCTTCAAGAGTGCCACGACCCTGCAGGATGTGGCGAGACGTGTGCCACTGGACCGCATGCTGGTGGAAACCGATTCACCCTGGCTGGCACCGGTGCCCTATCGTGGCAAGACCAACCAGCCGGCCTATGTTAAACATGTCGCCGAATTTATCGCCGAACTGCGCGGCGACAGTTACCAGACGATCGCGGCGGCCAGTACAGAAAATTTCTTCCGCCTGTTTAACAGCGCACACGCCGTCACTTAGTCGGCATTTTCCTTATGGCGGTGGTCACGGACAAACTCGATGGCATCCTCAACGGCTTTTGTAATATCTTTAGCCATGTTTTCACGTTCCTCTGAAGACATGTAAAAGGCCATATCGACCTGGTGACGAATGTAGCGGGCCGGCAGGTTATTCAGGGCCACGCAGGCCACATCGGCGAGGTAATCCAGGTCATCGCCATGGATTGGCCCCAATGTAGCCAGGATCCGGTCGTAGACGGGCTTTTCGTAATAATTGCTGATGGCTTCAAATGTCATATAGGCTCCTTATCTGATACAGGTATCGGACAGTGGAGGAAAATATTGAGTCCGGCTGCCTGATTATTTCCTTTAATGACCTTCATAGAGCTGTTCAATATCGGCGGCATGGTACTCAAGGATCCGGTTACGGCGTAATTTGAGTGTGGGTGTCATCATGCCATTGTCTATATTCCAGTCCTGCAGGGACAGGAGCACACGCCGAATCTGGGCATAACCCGGAAACTCATGCAGGTCTTTGCCAATACGCTCGAGTAACAGCTGCTGTAAACGCTCGTCATGCAATGACTCGTCACTCTCGGTATTCGTGACCAGGCGCGAGGCAAAGCGTCGCCACTGGTCTTTATTCAACACGAGTAGTGCAACCAGATAGGGCCGCCCTTCACCAACGACCACTGCCTGGTCGATTAAATTATCATCGACGAGTGCCGCCTCCATATCCACGGGGGGGACCTTCTCGCCATTGGCGAGTACCAGGATCTCTTTAAGTCGGCCGGTAATATAGAGGTGGCCATTGTGTAACTCGACCTTGTCACCGGAGTGCAGCCAGCCCTTGTCATCGATGATTTCGAGTGTTGCCTCGGGGTTGTTCCAGTAACCGAGCATGATGCCGGGGCTACGGACCAGTAATTCATGGTTCTCCGCCAGTTTCAGTTCGACGTCGACCAGCGGGGTGCCAACACTGCCCGGGTCATTGTCATCCAGTTTATTGACACTGAGTACGGGGCTGGTTTCAGTGAGACCATAACCCTGTTCGATTTGCACCCCCAGGCCGATAAAAATACGAGCGATCTTCTCGGGCAGTGGCGCACCACCACAGATTGCAAAGCGCAGGCGGCCACCGAGTTTGTTGGTCACCTTGCTGGCCACCAGTTGATTCAGTAGCGGCCATGCAAGCAGGGCAGGGTGCCAGTTGGCACGGTGTTGTTTAAACTGGAAACGTTGCCAGCCAATATCAACGGTCAGTTCGAAGAGTTTTTTTGCCAGTGCCGGTTTCTCATCCAGCTGAGTGTTGAGTTTTGCGTAGATACGTTCAAAGATACGTGGCACCGAGATCAGAATTGTCGGGCGTATGGATATAAGGTCCTCGGCCAGTTCCGAGATGGAACGTGCATAGGCGACGGTTGTTCCTGCCATCATGGGAATATAATAGCCGACCGTGCGTTCAAAGGTATGTGACAGCGGTAAAAAGGACAGAAACAGGTCCTCGGTGTAGACGCTGATATGCTGCATACCCGCCCAGGCGTTCCAGAGAATATTATGATGGCTGAGCATGACCCCCTTGGGGTGGCCTGTGGTGCCCGAGGTATAAACGATGGTGGCGAGGTCATCGGCGGCGTTATCATGTTTATAGTGCATGACGCTGTCCGGCAACCAGCTGCTGGCCTCGATAAGACCTTGTTTATCATTCGGTGCTGGTGGCTCTGGCATGGGCTCGAGCATGACAACACGGAGCAGGCTTTCACAGCCGGCGAGTGCCGCATTAAGCACTGTCCATTGTTCGCGGGTCTCGATGAGTAAGAGTTTTACCGCGGCATCATTAATAATAAAGGCCGCATTGTCTGCCCGGTCGTTAGGGTAAAGGGGCACAACAACCAGACCGAGAGACAGGGCAGCCTGCTCAAACATAACCCATTCACAGCAGTTACGCATCATGATGGCGACCCTGTCACCGGGGTTGAGTGATTCAGCGGCCAGTGCAGCGCGCCAATGGAGTATGTGTTCCTCCATGCTCGCCCAACTCATATCGCGCCAGGATTCTGTGGTTGGGTCGTAATAACGGTAAGCGCACTTCTCCGGGCTGCGACGTACACGTTCACGAAACAGGCCATCCAGTGTCCGGGCCGTATCAACAGCAATGACATCATGGCTTTGTTTATATGAGCGGTTCATGCCGGTGTCAGCCATTGCGCCCAGTCGTCATCAATATGGAAACGTTCACCATGTCGTTCCTCCAGTTTACGCCATGTCTCGAGCAGGACCTGTTCATGCATGGATGCCATGTAATGCGTGGGGCCACCACGGTGTGGGGCAAAACCGGTGCCGAAGACCACGCCGGCATCGAGCAGTTCGGCATCGGTGACGATACCGTCCCGCAGGCAGTGCACGGCCTCATTGAGCAGGCTGCACATGAGGCGATCCGTCAGGTCGTCGGGGCGGGGAGAGTCCTTCGTCACGGGTTCATGGATGGCCTGGCCCTTGTGATAGCGATAAAACCCCTGACCCGACTTTTTACCGTGATGGCCACGCTCAACCTCGCTCTGTAATAGTGCAGGCACGGCAAAGCCGAGTTCTCTGGATAACTCCCCGGCTACCGACAGGCAGATATCAAGCCCGACCTGATCGGCCAGCTGAATGGGACCAACGGGCATACCAAAGTCGGTCGCGGCACGATCGATCACGCTGGCGGCAACACCTTCGTCGAGCAAGGTTACGGCCTCGAGTAAGTAGGGCATGAGGATGCGGTTGACAAGAAAGCCCGGTGCACTCTTCACAGGCAGGGGAAGTTTGTCGAGTAATACGGCAAAACGGCAGGCCCTGTCGACGACCTCGCTGTCCGTATCCGCTGCATGCACAATCTCTATGAGTGGCATCTGCGCCACCGGATTAAAAAAGTGCAGGCCGACGAGACGCTCCGGTTGGGCCAATACCTGGCTAATGTCTTCGAGGGGAAGACTCGAGGTATTCGTTGCCAGCAGACAGTCTTGACTGGCATGTTCTTCAAGTTGCTTGAACAAGGTCTGTTTGGCCTGGAGGTCCTCGATGATTGCCTCGATAATGATGTCGGCATGGGCGATACCGGCACCACTGACATCGGGGATCAGTCTGTCCATGGCCGCACGGATGTCACGGGGTTGTTTGAGTTTTTTCCTGAACAGGCTATGCGCACGTCCTACTGCCGAGGCAAGTGCCTGCGTACGTGTATCCTGCAGACTGACCCGCATCCCACGAAGGGCACACCAGGCCGCAATATCTCCACCCATGACCCCGGCACCGACGATGTGAATGTGTCGCGTGACCCTGTCATCGGCTTTGCTCCGGGCGAATTTTTTTAATCGTTCCCGTAACAGGAACAGGCGCACGAGGTTTTGTGCGGTATCGCCGATGACCAGTTCGGCATCTGAACGTGCCTCGGCCTGGAGCATGGACTTTTCGTTATTGCCATGGCGTCGCCACAGGTCAACCAGGGCATAGGGGGCCGGGTAATGTTCGCGTCTGACCTTTTTGGCCAGTGCATGATCAAAATACCGGCTGAGGGCATAACGACAGGGCGTCGGCCTGAGCAAGGCATCCCACCATGGTGGGTGATGATGTGGGGGACGTGTGCGCAGATAACGTCGTGCCGCCGTGTGCAGGTGTCGTTCGGCAACCCGTTCATCGGCGATACCCATCTTTACGGCCGTATAGGCGGAGACCAACCGTCCGCTCAGCATCAGCGGCATGGCGGCAAGCACTCCGATGCGTTTAATCAGGCGTACCGTGCCGCCAAAGCCGGGGTGTATCCCCAGTTTTACCTCCGGCAGACCCAGGCGGGTGGCAGGCTGGTCGGATACAAGGCGGTAGTCACAGGCGAGAGCGAGTTCCAGACCACCACCCAGGCAGTGACCGTGGATAAGGGCAAGGGTTGGGCAACGGAGTTTTTCCAATTTGGCAAATAACTTGTGTGTGCGTTGAATGAAGTGCCTTGCCTTCTCTTGATCCCGCAGACCTGAAAAATATTTCACGTCTGCCCCGGCGATAAATCCCGCGGCCTTGCCCGAAGTGATGATCAGGCCCGTGGGTTTGTCTTTAGCGATTGTGTCGAGACACTTGTCCAGTTCGTTGAAGGAATCCTCGTTGAGGACATTGACTGAAGCGCCTGTCGTATCGGCATGTAGCCAGCTAATACCCTCGTCGTCAGTTGTCAGGTGCCAGTGATGGTTTTTCATGCGGCCTCCCCTGGAACGCGTTCGATCAGCATGGCACCGCCTTGTCCACCACCAATACACAGGCTGGCCATGCCACGCTGCGCACCGGTACGTTTAAGGGTCTTGGCCAGGTGCAGGACGATGCGTGCGCCGCTCGCACCAACCGGATGGCCGAGACTGATACCACCGCCATCGATGTTAAGTTTTTGCGTATCGATTTCACCCATGGCCGTGCGCGAGTGCAGGTGCTCACGGCAATACTTTGCATCACGCCAGGCCGCGAGACAGGCCAGCACCTGGGCGGCAAAGGCCTCGTTGATCTCCCAGTAATCGATCTCGTCCAGACTTAACTTGTGGCGTTTCAGCAGCGGGGTCATGGCATGTACCGGCCCCAGTCCCATTTGTGCCGGGTCCAGTCCCGCCCACTCGCTATCGATAATGCGTGCCAGCACGGGTAAGGCATGTTTCTCAATGGCCTTTTCCGAGGCCAGTAGCAGCATGGCGGCTCCATCGGTGATCTGTGCGCTATTGCCTGGGGTCACCTTGCCATCGAGCCGATCAAAGGCGGGCCTGAGCCGGGCCAGTTGCGACATATCGCCCTCCCTGCGCAGGCCCTCATCCGTCTCGAACAGACGACCGTCATCGGCAAACAACGAGACGATCTCATCCAGGTATTGTTCATCCTCGGCGTGCGCCAGGCGTTCATGACTACGCAGTGCATAGGCATCCATTTCCTCGCGGCTGATGGCAAAACGATGCGCGAGGACCTCGGCGGTTTGCCCCATTGATAATCCAACCACGGGGTCGGTCAGGCCACGCAACAGGCCAATAATCGGACTGAACATCGCCGGCCGCAATCGGCCTACGGCCTGCAGTCGGGCACCGACCGACCTGGCACGCAGCCACATCGACAGCCACTCGACCATCCTGTGGTTAAACAGGACCGGCGCATGACTCATGGCCTCGGTACCCCCGACCAGCACCAGCTCGGCACGGCCCGAGGCGATATCGTGGGCTGCACTGTCTATGGCCTGCAGGCCGGAGGCGCAGTTACGCTGCACCGTCCAGGCCGGCGTTTGCTCACCGAGACCACAGCGCAGGGCGACGACACGGGCGATATTGGCCTCGTCGGCACCGGGCATGACACAGCCGAGGATGACTTCATCAATGAGGCCGTCATTTGCTAACTGCCTTAATAACAGCGGACGTGCCGCCGCCACGGCCAGGTCCGAGGCGCTGAAGGGCCCGGGTTTACCCTGTGCCTTCAGAAAGGGGCTGCGACTGCCGTCAACGAGGTAGACCGGTCTTGCGAAGCTTGTGCGTTTTTTCATTATTATTTCTCCTTGCCAGCACATCATTATCAAAGTCATCAACGGCGATCACCCGCAGGCGGGCCTCTTCTGCCTCATCTAAAATCTGTCGTTCCGTATCCGAGAGCAGGCCGCGGTGACTGGCCTCGGTGATCAGCACTGCCATGGCCGATGCCGGCAGGAGGCCTTTTTTCACGTGATCGCGAAGTCCTTGTTCGATTTTTTCGGCATTAACCATCTTTTGTAATGCATCCTCGACCGCACCGAGGGTCTCATCAATGCGGGTCGGTATGTATATACCAGCCGTCAACTGGTCGCGGGACGCACCGGGTTCGAAGATGAGGTTCGAGACGACACCTGTATCATGATCATTCGGCAGACCTTGACGCGCACCGAAGGGAAAACACAGGCGGCGCACGATACTGGAGAGCAACCTGTTGGGAAGATTATTCAGCACGGCCAGAAGGGACTGCTCACAGGTATATAACTGTTCATCAAGCAGCCAGTCGACAAGTGGTCGCTGATGTGGCGGGTGACCATCATCATGAAACTGTTTCAGGGTTGCCGACACCAGGTAAAGACTGCCAAGCGCATCGGCAAGGCGGCCGCTCATGGCCTCCTTACGCTTGAGGGCGGGGCCGAGTGACAACACGGCAAGGTCAGACACGAGTGCGAAGGCCGCACTCATGCGGTCGACACGGTGCAGATAAGCCTGTAATGGCTTTGGCCGCGTTGAGGGCAGGGCATGGGCAAGACCGAACGCCAGTAAAGGGGCGCGGACAAGTTTACTTAAGGTATGGCCAATAACGGCAAACAGTGCCTGATCGAATTGCGCCAGTTTGGCCGTGGTGGCCGCGCTGATAAGTCGGTACAACCACGGGTGACAACGCAGGGCACCCTGTCCGTATATGATCAAGGAACGGGTCAGGATGTTTGCACCCTCAACCGTAATGCTAATGGGTATGGCCTGATAAGCACGGCCAAGCAGGTTGTGTGGGCCGAGACAGATACCATTGCCACCATGGATATCCATTGCATCATTAATAATACGACGCATGTATTCTGTATGCTGGTACTTGACGATGGCAGAGATCACGGAGGGTTGTTCGCCAAGGTCAACCGCCGTGGCAGTCAGCCGCCTTGCGGCATCGAGCATATAGGTGTGGGCGGCAATCCGCGCCAGTGGTGCCTGGATGCCTTCAAAACGACCAATAGGCACCTTGAACTGCCGACGTATATGGCTATAGGCTCCGCTCAGACGCGAGGCGAGCTTTGCCGCCCCGGTAGCGAGTGCCGGCAAAGAGATTGAACGACCGGCGGCCAGGCAATCCATGAGCATATGCCAGCCCTGGCCGACATAGTCACGTTCGCCGATGACCTGCTCGAGCGGGATAAAGACATCCTGCCCACGGTTCGGTCCGTTCTGGAAGGCGATGTCGAGTGGCCAATGCCGTTGACCGATCTCCACACCCGCTGTATCGGTGTTAATCAGTGCCAGGGTAATGCCCAGGTCCTCTTCTTCGCCGAGCAGATGCTCCGGGTCATAAAGGCGAAAGGCCAGGCCGAGCAGGGTGGCAACAGGCCCCAGGGTGATATAACGTTTTTCCCAGTTGAGGCGGATGCCAAGCACATCCTTGCCATGCTGTTTGCCATAACAGACTTCGCCACTGGAGGTCAGGCTGGCGGCATCACTGCCTGCCGTCGGCTCAGTGAGGGCAAAGCACGGGATCTCCTTGCCGCCAGCGAGGCGGGGCAGGTAATGTTGACGTTGTCTCTCCGTGCCGTAGCGCAACAGCAATTCTGCCGGGCCAAGTGAGTTGGGTACCATGACGGTTACCGCAGCGGTGACACTACGGCTGGCGATCTTCATGACGATGTTGGAATGGGCCAGGGCTGAAAATTCCTTGCCACCGTAGAGTTTTGGAATAATGAGTCCAAAGAAGCCCTCGTCTCGGATATAGCGCCACACCTCCGGCGGCAAGTCGCCATCTTCGTGGGTAATAGTCCAGTCATCGAGCATCTCGCAGAGTGTTTCAACCGGGCCATTGATAAAGGCCTGTTCTTCCTCGCTCAGAGAGGTTATCGCTGTTTCCAGCAAGCTGTTCCAGTTGGGCATGCCATTAAACAACTCCGCATCCCACCAGACCGTACCCGCTTCCAGGGCGTCACGTTCTGTTTGTGAAATAGCCGGGGTGATCCTGGCCATGGCCGTCATGGCATAACGGCTAATGAGCTGTCGCCTTATTGGTGGGAAGAGGAGCACGGTAATGACGAGCAGACTGATGAACACCATAACGGCGGCGGGCGTAATACGCATATCGGTACTGTAAAAATAGATGCCCGCTACCAGCAAGACAGCCGCTATACCTAACCAGGATAATTGACGCCGGTACAGGCTTACCATGACAATGGCGGCAAGCACCAGCCAGTACAGCAGGGCACTCATGGCAGGCTCTCCCCAGTCTGCTGGCGAAGCGCCCTGATACGATGTTTCATCAGACGAAGAGAATGACGTGTCTTTGCCGCGATATCGGCTAAAGACGCCGGTGTATGTTGTTTGTTTATCTCTGCAGGTATATAGCCATTGGGTATAAAACAATCCCCGGGGGCATTACAGACAACACCGTCATCATGCCAGGGCAGTTGTTCATAGATAGTGCCACTTTCCAGATTGATGTACGGGTATTTGATAATGTCAAAATACGGCGAGTAATCAAAATCGCGCGGGGTGAAGCGTCTTGGATTACGCTGATAAATTTTTGTTTTGCCCCCTTCCTCGTGGGCAATAACCGGCAAGATGGGAAAATACACCGACATAAAGGCCTGCGCCAACATCGTCGAGCAGACGGTATGCGTGGGCATACCGGCATTGTGGTCAAACAATGACGAACGCCAGCGACGCGGCAAGATGCCATAAGGGAACAGAAAACGGGCCAGGTCGAGTAACTGCCGCACATCATAGCCTGCGCCGAGACTATCAATGGCATAGTTACTGACTTGCTGTGCGTGCTTGGGGGTGAGCCCGCGGGGCCGGCAGATACGCGCATGGTCTTCACGATATTGCCGCAAGGTACTGACAATCGTGCCCTTGCCCAGTATCGCTTCAATGATAAGTTGTTCATCAGGGCGGGCATCACAATGCTGGAGGATGGCCTCGCGCCGTGCCGGGTCCGCGATGTTATGCAGACGGCCGACATACAGGGCAGCGTGTGACCAGGGGCTTTGCGTAATGATCTTGATGACCTCGCTGACGCGACTGCGGCCTTCAATCAGGATGACATCGCCGGGTCGAATTTCGTAACTGAGGCGATCAAAATCACACAGCGGACTGCCGCTGGCAGGGGAGTCTTGAACCAGCCAGTCAGATATCTGTTTGCCCATCCAGCTTCGCAGACCCATTGCAGGCCTCCTTGTATCCCAAATCAATCCATGCCGGCCGGAACCGTATTATGGCTGATGCGCGGGGACTACAGCGGTGGTTTCAGGGTGTCCGCTCCGTGCGTGTCAGTCTGGTAACAGCCTGCTCCTATAATCTTTAGCGTCCATTGCTGCAAAGATTTAAATACCTGTATAGAAGTATAGACACTATGTGCCCGAGTGTGTTTCATCCCATACAAGTCTTAAGTGTTTGCAGGGCGCGGTCGAGTTGTTGTGTCTGGGTGTAGAAATGTGGCGAAAAACGTATCCCGCCACCTCGCAGGGCACAAATCACACCGCTTTCCATTAATTGGCCATGCAGGGCGCTGATATCGGTTACTGGCGGGCAAAAGGTAACAATGCCGGCATGTTGCCCGGGGGCCTCCGGGGTGATGATCTGCATACCCGGGATCTGCTGCAGTTGCCTGAGCAGATAATCCGTATTGGCAAGGATACGCGCCGACACGTCTTCCATACCGGTTTCAAGCAGCAGCGATAAACTAGCGTGCAGGGCGTGGATACCGAGCATATTCGGGCTACCACATTCAAAACGGCGGGCAGACCTGGCCTCTTTCCAGTCCGGGTTATCAAAGGCAAACATCTCCTCGACCATATGCCAGCCAAATTCATGGTTCTTCAGTACGTTACGCGCAGTTTCTCGACTATAAAACACCGCCAGACCCTCGGGGGCCAGTAACCATTTGTGGCCATCGGCCATGACAAAATCGGCGTGGATCGCCTCAACATCCATGGCCAGGGCACCAAGGCTCTGGATGGCATCAACACAAAACAAGGTATGTGGCCGCGCCCGGCAGGCCCTGCCCAGGCGTTCCAGATCCATACGCAGACCGGTTGCGTATTGCACAGAACTTGTCGCCAACAGCCGTGTATTGTCATCCATGGCCTCAATAAGGGCCTCTTCCGGTGTGCTCGCACGGCGAATGTCTATCTTTCTGATTTCAACGCCGTAACGCGCCAGGGACTCCCAGACGATGCGATTCGAAGGGAATTCAATATCCGGAAACACCACATTGTCACCGGGTTGCCAGTCCAGACCGTGGGCGACCATCGACAGTGCCTCGGAGGTATTTTTGACCAGGGCAATGTCATCGACGGATGCGGCATTCAGCAGGCTGACGAGCTGGCCGCGTAAGGCCAACTCAGTTTCCATCCAGCGTGGATAGTAGCGGGCACCATGGTGCAGATTTTCATCTGTGAACTGGTTGATGGCATCGGCGGTACGTTGAGGCCAGGGGGCCACTGCGGCATGGTTCAAATAGACAAGGTCATTATCGAGGGGGAATTCGTTTAGCATATTGTTATCACTTCTTATTAGGTCTTTCTTTTATAGGTTTGGCCGGGCTGCCTAGGCAAATCATGTTCTCCGGCATGTTACGGGTAACAACACTGCCGGCACCGATCACGGCACCGTCACCAATGGTCACACCTGGGAGAATGGTCACGTTAGCACCTAGCCAGCAATCCGAGCCGATTTTTACCGCTTTACGTTCAATCGTGTGCAGGGCTGCTGCACCACGCTCATTAAGGGCATGGTTAGCGGTAACAATCGTGCAATTAGCAGCAATCAGCGTATAAGGACCAATTTCAATGGGGGCCTGGGCCTGCATGACGCAATTTACGTGAATATTGACGTTATCACCGATTCTGATATTTGCCGGACGAGAGATACGCAGGCCGGGCTGGATAACGACACCTTCCCCAACCGATTCCATCTGTCCCAGGTAATAACGCACACGTTGACGTTCTAACCAGTTCAGTAGGCTATGGGCAATATTTGCTAACATAATGACTTTCTATTTGGGTTATTTATTACAAAGGCCTGTGATTATAGGTGATTTACAGCTGCACGGGAGGAAAAAGGTATTTGAGCATAGGTTACACTACTTCGCATAATGTATATTATGTTAAGTTATGCGGTTGCCAGCAACATGCATATCGGCTCCATGTGGGTAAAACAGGCGATCAAGGCGACACCTTCCTCGGCCTACTCGATGGCCAATGCCGGTCTGCATGCGCTAACGCAGCCTCACCTGCCGTGGTCACTCTCCATATACGAATCCTTCATTGAACCGGAACAGGTCGATGAGGTACTGGCAACATGGGATGTCGATGGCGGCGTCATTGCCGGTAGGAACTAAAAATCCCCCTTGATGCCAGGGATAGTCCCCTTCCATCGCCAGGAATGGCATTTTTAATTTAAAGCCTTGTCATTACGAAGACGATCTACCATGAGGTCAACAAATGCCCTGACCTTTGAAGAAGCCAGCCGGCCTTCACGATGAACAATATTAATTGGCAACGGTGCAGGTTCATATTCGGGCATGATGATTTGTAATTTTCTTTCAGCAAGCTGCGGTACTACTTGGTAAGACAACAAGCGACTAATACCAAAGCCTTCAACCGTTGCCTCGATTGCCGCATCGTTTGTTGTCACCGTAAGACGCGGATGAACTCGCAGTGGTCGCTCGCCTTTGTCAGTTTGAAAGCGCCAATGCAGAGCATCACTACTCGAACGTGAAGCAATCAATGAATGGGATAGCAGGTCATCCGGTGTGGCTGGTAAACAATTATCCTTTATATACTCTGGTGATGCGCACAGGATCAGCCTTACAAATCCCACATTGAGTGCCCGCATACTTGAATCAGGTAACTCACCGATACGGATACCGACATCAAGGCCTTCTTCCAGCAGGTTAACAACCCGATCAAGAAAAACTGCCGACACTTCTGTCCCTGGATATTGCTGCAGGTAATCAACAATGCCGGGCATAACAAACATGCGCCCAAACAAAACAGGGGCAGTAACCGCAAGATGGCCTCGTGGCTCAGCATTAATACCGGCGGCGGCTTCATCAGCTGCATCGACATCAGCAAGAATACGTCGTGCATCCTCAAGATAACGTTGACCTGCTTCAGTTACGCGAACATAGCGTGTTGTTCGGTTAAGCAGTTTTACACCGAGATGTTCTTCAAGTGTTGCCACCGCACGGGTCACCGCTGGGGGCGACATCTGCAGTCGTCTCGATGCAGCGGCAAAACCCTGCTCCTCAGCTACGGCAACATAGACAGTCATCAAATGAATGCGATTCATTATTATTCCATTAAGTGGAATATTAAATTATTGTTTATGGTTATTCTTTTTTCAAGTGGAATTTGCCAGACTTTCATCATCGCAACACACAGTGTGTTGCGAGCCATTGAAAGGAGAACATCATGAGCAGAATCAATGTGATACAGAACGACAGTGCCACCCCTGAGCAGAAAGAACTGCTGGATGCCATTAATGCACAACTTGGAATGGTACCCAACTTCCTCAAAGTCTTCGCCAATTCCCCTGCTGCATTGCGTGCATTCCTCGGCCTGTACGGTATTGCCGGTGAAGGTAGCCTGGATGCCCAGACGCGTGAGCGGATTGCCATCTCGGTCGCGCAACAGAATGCCTGCCAGTACTGCATTTCAGCGCACTCGGCCATTGGTAGCAAGGCTGGCCTGAACGGAGAAGAGATCGATGCTAACCGTGCCGGCAGTAGCCAGGATGCCCGGGCAGCCGTTGCTGTGAAGTTTGCCAACGCCCTATCAGAACACAAAGGCCAGGTGACAACGGCAGAAATCAATGAAGTGCGTGATGCCGGCTACAACGATGCCGAGATTGTTGAGATCATCACACACGTGGGTATGAACATCCTCACTAATATCCTTGGCAAGGCCAGCCAGGTTGAAATCGATTTCCCCGAAGTTGATCTCAAGTTAGCGTCCTGATTGAAAAACAGGTGCCACTACCGGCAGACGTATTCGCTGGTAGTGGCTAACAACCCACTCGACAGCCAAGCGGAACCATCATGGGACACAAGTTCGCAGAAATTGCTTTCACTCCTGCCGTTCGTGCTGTGCAACTTGCACAGGGCAGTCATGATGACTATGACGGTATGCTTGGCGGGGAAGACTTCAGTCATGTACTGGGCGACAGTGAAATGCAGTTTATCCAGCAGCGTGACAGTTTTTACATAGCCAGCATCAGTGAAAGCGGATGGCCATATATACAACACCGTGGCGGTAAATTTGGTTTTATAAAAGTTCTGGACGATAAAACCATAGGCTATGCCGACTTTCGAGGAAACCGCCAATATATCAGCACGGGTAATATACTCAATAACAACCGTGTTGCTCTGTTCCTCATGGATTACGAGAACCGTAGTCGCCTGAAAATCTTTGGCCACGCTCGGTTGGTTGATGCAAGAGAAACCGAAACCATGGAGATGTTAGAAGACCCTGACTATAGGGCACAGGTTGAACGTGGTGTGATTATAGATATTGAGGCATTTGATTGGAATTGCCCTCAACATATTACGCCTCGTTACACAGATAACTATATTAAACACCTTCTTGGGACATTCGATAATAAAAGTAAGCATACTTACTCATCAGAGCTTGGCAATGGTCCCTTGAAATTGGTTATAACCGGGGTTCGTCAACTCGCTTCAAATATACGTGCCTATGAATTACGTGACCCGGAGGGAAATGAATTACCAGAAGTCTCTGCGGGCACAAACATACGCATCCCCGTGAAGATAGATGATGGCCCAACCGTTTACCGGCACTATTCAATTTGCTCAAACCCAACTCGTACAGATATGTATGAAATTGCTGTACTTCAACAACAGGAGGGTCTCGGTGCATCAATTGCAGTTCACGCCAATTTTGATATTGGCCTGGTATTGAATTGCCAATACCCTAAAAACCACTTTGAATTACATAAGGATCATTGCCCGGCCATCTTGATCGCAGGTGGTGTTGGGATTACGGCTATCAAGCCGATGGCCCAACAATTGAAAGCGCGCGGCACAAACATACACCTTCACTACGCCGGAAAAAATCACAAAATGATGGCCTTTCGTGATCGCCTTGAGCGCGAATTTAATGACGCAATAACTATTTACAGCTCAGAAAACAACCAACATATGGATATAGAAAACATCATCGGAACTTCAGCTGAAGATGCAGTAATTTATGCCTGCGGTCCAACTCGTCTGCTTGATGATGTTATAGCAACTGCTGCAAAACTACACATTAATCCGCAACGTATACGTATTGAACGTTTTAAAAACTTACCCCGGGAAAATAGTAAACCCATTATTGTTAAGTTGCGCCGTTCTAACTTGGAGATTTATGTAAATAACACTGAAACCATACTGGATGCCATGCTCAAGGCCGGTGTTGATTCCCCCTATAACTGCCGAACAGGTGCCTGCAAATCGTGTGTAGTTCGAGTCATTGATGGAGAGCCGGAACACCATGACACGGTCTTAAGCAAAGAAGAACGAGAACAATTTATATGCCCCTGTGTGTCAAGGGCAAGAACTAACCATCTCGTACTTGATGTTTAACCGCCAAATTATCATGTGCACCTTAACCAACAGAGACTGATGCTATGAAAAAAAGTGGGCTTCTCAACATTCAAAAACTATTTAGTCGTGGCGAACCTGCAAAACCTGTTGCCGTCATTATTATGGCAGGGCTAGGTGGCATGCTGGCCATCGCAATTGTCAGTTGGCTTGGTAATGTATCAGCAAGGGCATTATTAATGGCACCCTTTGGAGCCACCTGTGTGTTACTGTTTTCGGTGCCTGATAGTCCATTGTCACAACCTGCCAACGTAATTGGTGGCCATCTTATTTCAACAACTATTGGCTTGCTGGCTTATAGCCTGTTGCCCGTCGAATGGTGGAGTCTTGGACTCGCTGTAGGTTTGGCGATTTCTGCCATGGCAGCATTGCGCATTACCCACCCACCAGCAGGTGCCGACCCGCTAGTGGTTATGCTGGTTGGGCAATCATGGGGTTACCTGTTATTCCCTGTCGCCATTGGTAGCACAATATTAGTCATCATTGCAATGTTATATCGTAAGCTCGCACATAGCGATAACAGTTGACAACACGATCCGCCACTTGTGCCAGGAATGGTCTCACTCCCTTCATTCGCCATGGATGGCGTTTTTTATACGAGACCGCGTTCCTTATACGTATGGGTTACAATAAACAGTTAAGAAATATATAAGGATGAGATCGTCTACTTGTTTGTCTCTCTGTAGCGCCCATTTCTCTAAATGCCATTTGATGTGTCATTGGCCACCCGGAGAGCGTGATTTGTCAACCTCGCCGCCGGGATGAGTTTTACGTTCACGCGGATCAGCCGGCAAACAAAATGTAAAGCATGCCCCACCCTGCACCCTGTTGGAGGCCTCTATACGCCCCCCGTGCCCACCTTCTATAATTTCCTTGCATATGGCCAGGCCTAACCCTGTTCCTCCGGCATTGGTCTCTGTCTTAGTGCTTTGAAGAAACGGATTGAATATCTTTTCCGTTTCTCCCTCAGGTATCCCGATCCCTTGGTCGCAGACACTGACTACTCCACCGCCAACATCCGATCCGGACACATTGATTTCGATTGTGCTGTTTGGCGGACTGTAGCGTATCGCATTACAAAGCACGTTTCTGGTAACTTGCATAAGCTTGCTCCCGTCCATAACAAGGCTAGTATTCCGCCCACCCTCTTCTACAACGATTGTAATGCCGCTTTCTTCCGCCAGCGCCTGATACTCACATACAACCTTACGCACCAACGGCAACAGTTCACCCTTTTCGTAATTATAGACCATGCGTCCAGCGCGCAATTTGGACAGGTCCAGCAAGTCCGTCACGAGCTTTAACAATTCACCCCCGCTATCATATATCTCGGTAAAGAACTCTTGCAGTTTGTCAGGATTTTCTGTGTGGCTTTTCTTCATGCCAAAGCGCGCAAAGCTCAAAATGCCGTGCAGCGGTGTTCTAAGCTCATGGGACATATTCGCCAAAAATCTTGACATGGCCCGCTCTGCCGCAAGCGCATTGTCCCTGGCGACAATCAGATCGCGTGTCTGCTCATCGACCAGCTCTTGCAGGTGATCTTTATATTGGACCAGCTCCCGCTGCACTTTCTCGCGCTCATCGATTTCTTGCTGCAACGTCTGCTTTTGCTGCAACAAACGCGTTGCGCGCTCTTCCAGGACTGACATCATTTTATTAAAAGCGCGGCCCATATTGATGGTCTCTCGCGGCCCACCGATCCCGGCCCTGACCCCTTCTTCGCCTTTTTCAGCGCGCCGCATAAGGTCTGACAGTGAGTTTAAGGGCTTTATCAGCCTGGATGTCACCAGCAAGAGCGCGCCAAGCATAAGCAGCGCGAACAGAAATGTGGTGACAACATTATTTATAAAAATATTATGACGCAGCGCATATATCCCCTCTTTTTTCATTTCGACATGGACATACCCTATATACTCAGACGCCTGATCGTCCGCTGGGTACATCTCATCGTCAGCCCGGTCGCCCTTTTCTATGAATACGGGCGCGATAAAATGCCAGGCGCCTTCTGTCTCATGAGACAGCCCCACAGCGTGGCCAGGACTTGCATGACTATAACGTGGGTGCCACTCCGGAGTGGCGCCTTGCTGAAGCAACGGCTGGTGATTTCTATCATATACAGCAACATGAGAGACCCACGGGATACCCACCGTTGCAATAGCCGCCTCTTTTGCGTTATCGCCAATGCCATACAATAAAGAAACAACGCTTTGCCTGGCAAAGCCTTTCGTGATGTGCTCACCTTGGCCTATAAACGTATCGATCGCGCTACGACTGGCCTGCCAACTGTTTGCGAGCGCAACCACAACGGCGAAAAACATAAATGCCAACGTAAACATAGCCGTGAGTCGCCGCCGGTATCCCCATTTTCTAGTATGCTTTATCATATGCACTCCACAGAGGGCCTGCCGACATCACGGGAACAGGAACTCAATTTCCTGCCGCAGTTGCGCGGGCAGATGCAAGCCGAGTCGTTTGACGGTGCGGCTGTTAACTAACGGGGTGCCACCTGTTTGTGGCGTTATTCGATTATTGGCATCGCCTTGTCGCAAGGCGGGTGGGCGTGATAAGAAGGGAACGGCCACCTCGGCGATACGGCGACCGATATCGACGGGCTTGGAGTAAACGGTTAATAACGCGCCTCGTTGTACGTCGGAGGCGCGGTTTGAGAGTACGACGCCACGGTTTCGCCATGCGTTTTCCAGGATGGAATGAAAAATCGGCTGTGCGGGGCGCTCCAGCAACCACAGCGCATGGTTCCTATGCTGGCTCGTTTCGAAGAAGCTACGGTAGAATAGCGCCGCGGCACGCGCGTCTTCGGCATGCACGGAGGTCAGTGTGAAGCCATGACGAGAGGCGGCGCGCTCGGCCAGGCGGATCAACCATTCGAGTTCGTCCGTCGTGTAGACGACCGAGACGTCGGTGATGTGTGGCGCCAACGCTCGGAGCCATGAGAAGAGAGACTCTGGCGAGGGATAGATACTGACACCCGCAACGTATCGTAACTCACCGGAAGGATGCGTAATGGCACCGATAATCAGTCGCTTTTGGTTGATATCGCGGGCGACCTGCGTGGCGCGCCGCCCCAAGGCAATAACCAGTGGCTCAGATTGTTCGGCCAACCATGACTGCAGCGCTATTGTGTCAACATTTTTTTCGAGTGGCCGGGCAACCACGGCGTCGCCGAGTCGCTCTTTTATGCCCTCGATGATTTGTACGAAGGTGGCTCGTTGTACATTCTCGGGGTAGAGCACAACTACTCGGGGCGCCTCAGCGTAGCCCAATGAGGCAACGCCAGCCAACAGCAGCAGCATCAGCAGCTGAGAAATGAACGTTCTAGAGAGGTTTGGCATCCTTTGCCTATCCCTCAGTTACCAGTGAACCTTTGCACCGAGGTAAAACCAACGGCCGGCAAGCGGTATATCTTTAGGGATCGCTGAAAAGGACGGTTCACGAACATCCGCATCAAACACGTTGCGTACTGACAGTGTCAAGTTCCAGGGGTCTGCGGAGCGGTGGATGGTAAAATCAACCGTCGCATAGTCGTCAATGTCCTGGCGCGGGTCATCCGCCCGGCGCGTGCGCCCACCCACCCAATTCGCTTGCGCATTGACATCCCAAAGATGGTTCGCCTTCCATTCAATACGGCCGTATGCCTGGTGGCGAGGGGCGTTACCAACTTCAGTTTCGACACCGACGGTGTCGGCACGCTGGTAGGCATAATTGCCGAGCAGACGCAGGCGCGGTGTCGGGCGCCACTCGATCTCGACCTCGCCCCCATGCCCATGCTGACTCCCTGCGTTGATGGCAGTAGTCGACGAATCCACGTTGGGCAAAAATCGAATAATATCGTCCATCTCGTAGTAGAAAAGATTCAGCCGGGTATTCAGGTCAAAGCGTGGTCGATAATCGACGGCAACCTCGATGGTATCGATGGTCTCCGGATCAAGATCGGGATTGCCCACAGAGATGGGGTTGTTGATATTGTACAGCTCTTGAAACGAGGGAGGCCGAAAGGCGCGACCGTACAGGAACTTGCTGGTGAGATTGTAGTTCATTTCCCAAATGAGTGCGAGGCGTGGATTGACCGTAGTGCCGAAATCCGAATACTCATCATAACGCAACCCCGCAGTCAGCGTCCAGTCGGTGGCGAATTGCCACTCATCCTGGAGAAAGGCGTAGCGAATCCAGCGATCCTGCGGGCGCATAAACACGAGCGCTTCATTATCGCTTACGTCGACGAGACTTCCCAATGGGGTGATGTTGTTATCTGTATTGATAAAGAAATTCTTCGTCTCCCCTATTTTGTAAAGGTCGCCATAGTGGAACCCAGTGCCGAGGCGCAGTTGATGTGAGCGAGCGCCCGTATACAAGGCAGTAAGTTCAGTGCGAGTATGGCGTTCGTATTGAGATGGGTTGCCAATGACCCCGTCGGCGAAGGCATTATTAAAGGCCCCCGGGGGAAACAGCATCAATTCAAATCGCGTTTCCAAGTCGTAGTAACTCAACTGACCGGTGAACAGCCAATCGCGCCCCACATCAAACTTATAGCTGATGTCTGCGTTGAAGCGACGACTCTCAATCCTCCCGCCGGGGTCCAGCGCCTGCGCGACACCAACACCGGTGCCGATACGTCGATACTGGTAGCCTGCACGCAGCGTCCAGGCATCACGCGACAACTCCAGCCGACTGTCCAGTCGGTCGGCCCAGTCATTAATGGACCCGGGCGCGAGTGATGCCGTGGTTCCAAGGGCGCTGTCGATTTCGGTCTGCAGATCGGCATCAACGGTCCTGGCCGCGCCATCAACACCCTCGACCTGCATCGAAAATCCGACATCCCAACCGCCCCACTGGCTACCATGCAATAACCATCCGGCGCGCGTGTTGAAGGAACCGCCGCGCACGCCAAACTCAGTCCCTTGTATCTCTTGTGCTGATTTCGTGATGATATTAATCACACCGGCAAATGCATCTGCACCATAAACCGCTGAGCCGGGTCCTCGGATAACCTCTACCCGTGATATAGCCTTGACAGGCATGCCACCCCAACCGAGGCCCAGGTTGCCCGTGTAAAAATTGGTTAGGGGGATGCCGTTGAGCAGCACTAATATTTGAGGTTGGAATTCCGAGTTGATGCCACGAATGGAATAGATAGGGTAGTAGCCCCCCCCTGCCGTCGATACATGAAGGCCAGGTACGGTCTCTAGCACCTCACCGAGGTCGGTTGCGCCAATGGCCTCAATGTCCTGCGCAGTGATGACAGTGGCCGCTGCGGGCGCGCGGTAGAGCGGTTGCGGCGTACCTGTGGCAATACTGACCCGAGGGTATTCTAATTCAAGGGCTTCCTCGTCGGTATACTCTGCACTCAGCGCGGGCATGTAAGATAATGTTAAAAACGGCAGAAGAAGAAAGGTTATTGCATATCGCATTCTGTATTCCCGCATTATTCCTACTGGAAGAAGATCTTCATGATCCCTCACTGTATCGGCATGCGGGTAGCGTTCTTGAATGCTTAGCGCAGCGGCTTCTGTCCCCACGCGCCAATGAAGGAAAAATCCATCAGCCAGTGATTAGGCGTCGCACGCGCGCGGAGGAACTCGTCAAGCTCCTCTTTAGACACCAAGCCAGTCGCGCACAAGGTATCGGTTAAGTGCGTCACGGTCATGGAATGCACGGTCGCCATGGGTGAATCCCCAGGCGTAATAGAGACGATACCCTCGGCCTGCACGTTTTCTAGCCCCAGTTTTTGGAAATGGCTCGGCAGTTCGCGTCCGATATAGGGGTGTCCGCCCGCAGCCGTGATCGCCGCACGCATCGCTGAGAACGTATTGTCAATGGCGGGCTCGGTGCGCTGCATCGAACCCGACGGCGTGAAATCAGGCTCCTCAAGGAGCAGCCATCCCCCGGGTTTAAGCGCATGCACCATATGCTGCAGTGCAGCGCGGTACTTGGGTACATGAAGTAACACAAAGCGTGCGTGCACCAGGTCAAATCGCTCGTGGCCAATCCCTTCCTCGGCAATATCCAATCGTTCAACTTTAACGTTATCCGCTCGCAGTGGCTCCAGAAAGCGCGTGTCCAGATCTACCGCAACGACGGTCCCGCCTAACCCCACTTGCTTGGCCATCCATCGCGTTATCGATCCTCCTCCGGCGCCCACCTCCAGGCATTGCCACCCGTGGGCGATGCCCACCCGCTTGAGACGCGCAATCGTGATCGGGTCGTATTCCGCTTCGAGACACTCTAGACGTTTGGACTCGTCGTGATCCTGGATGTCGGACAATAAGTAACGCTCGGCACATTCTGTCATTCTTCACCTCGTAAGACGTTTATTCTTGAGTTAATCGGAGGAACTTCGTCGGGATCGATACAAACATCCAGCAACGTCGGTCCGGCACGCTGAAAAATCGCGTCAAAATCGATAGCGTCCAAATCGTCATGCGTCACAATGCGATAAGCTTCAGCGCCCATCCCCTTCGCCACTGCGCAAAAGTCAACCGCCGGCAAATCAAAGGCGATCTGTTCGGCGCCTGCCAAACGCTGTCCATGCTTGACCATCCCAAGCGCTTGATCGTTAAGGACAACAAATATGACGGGAAGCGCTTCAGCCACCGCGACTGTCAATTCCTGTCCGTTCATCAATACACTTCCGTCTCCGGTGATACACACCACGTGGGCATGCCGATTACTCAGCGCAACCCCGATGGCATTACCGATTGCCCATCCCATAGACGCAAACCGTGTACTGGTTCTGTACCAGCCTGGCTCAGGCTTGCTTTTACCGGATTCGCTGCGTGGGTGCAGATAATGCACCGACCAGGCGATGCTATTGCCGACATCGGCCAGGTATCTGGTCCCGGGCGAGCAGCGGCTGGCAAGCGTCAGCATGAGACGACGGGCGCTTATCTTTGCTGTGTTAGCACCGACCACCTCGTCCCGGACGAAATCAGGCAGGACAGGTGATGCTAATTGAGGGCTCTCAAATTGGCTGTTGTCACGATGAGCGCCCTTAATGCCGTGTGTCTCAGTTTCGGCTCTCCTTATAAGATACTCGAACACCTTGCGTATATCACCGTGTACGTGCATATGCGCCATAGGTGAATTGGCGAGATGCTGACGCGAGCGATCGATATGAATGAGACGTTTATTTAGTAATGCTTCGCGATCCCAGCCTGCGGTGTCCCATTCTGAGAAGTCGGTGCCGGCTGCTAAAATAAATTCTGCGTCTGGATTACTTAATGCTTCCTGTGCGCTCTGATGTCCGGCAAACCCCGCGACACCTTTGTAGAGCGGGTGAAACGGATCGATAAGGCCCTTTCCGCCTGGTGTGGTCACCACTGGCGCCCCTACCAATTCGGCAAACTTCAATATGTTTGGCATGCAGTTGACGCATGCGTCACCGACCAATATCACATAATTGCGTGTGTGGCATACTGCGTTCCAGAGCTCTCTGACCACATCTGTATCGATAAGGGATGCCTGTTCGGTCAACTTATATAAATCACAGGAGAGTTTACGTATCGGCAGTTGGGTTCGCAATACATCTGGCGGGATGCTTATGTGTACGGGGCCCGGTGTCTCGCTGTACGCCGCCATTATTGCCGCCACCAGTTTATCCTCCAACTGCGTTATGTCTGTGACAACGGCGTTATATCGGGTGATATGAGAAAAGAGCCCCAGAGTATCAACGCCATTAGTCGAGGAATCCTGAAATGGGATGCGTCCACGAGAAACCATTGGAGTCTGTGCTGTGATTACAAGCATCGGAACCTCTTCCTGATAAGCGGATGCTACTCCCGTTAGAATGTTTGTAGCACCAGGGCCTGTCGTGGTGCAACACACGCCAAGTCTACCGGTGGCATCTGCATAGCCCTGCGCCATAAACGCAGCACCGGTTTCATGTCGCGACACCACAGGGCGAGGGCCGCCGCGGCGTGCGCTTCTTGATAACGCATTATAAAGCGGCTCAATTGCACCGCCAGGCACGCCGAAGACATACTCAACACCCATTTTCTCGAGGTAAAGACATAGCAGATCGCCAAGCTCATATGCTGCATCCTGTAATATCGGAACATGTTTTTCGAGTAAGTAGATGTTGTCTTCTGAAATTGGTGGTACTGTTGCCATTAGCATGCCCTGCCTGAATTTTTGTTCAAAATCATTGTGACTTTTACAATGCATCAATTCTGTGACGTAGTACACTGGAAAAAAACCATAATATAAAAGTGAAAATATATGGGGGTAAACAGCACTCTGTGCAGTTTCATTTGCCGTAAATATGCGTAGACGAATGATATGCAATCATTAATATGGACCGGGCATATTTGAGGCGTAAATCGCCAGTATTCCCTCCTTCCGTTAATCAATTCTTTAATGGAAGGACCTTAGCTTGCATCATCGAGTAATTCATTGCGCATGACTGTAACACTGGTCGGCGCGCCAAGCCTTTACTGTTAATGTTACGTATTTCCTTGTCAGTGCCCCTACATCTGGTCATCTAATTTAGGCATTTCTGTGAACATAAATATTATTTAGATAGATCTGAGTATTCCAGATATTATTTTAGTGATTTTTGTTGACTGCGCGGGCCTAACGTGATGGGTCGATGATTTGTTAATAAGGCCTATTCATTCAGAATAAACAGGGGCACTTGCCCTGCTAACGTTTGCCTTTGTTAATGTTGGTATGGCGTGTTTGTATTTATGAACATGGTGCACCCCTTAAGACCAGGTTGAATGCATACTTTGGGAGTTATATACACTCAAACGCCAGTTTATCCCAAGGGGTACATAATCATCGATAAGACCCTCTGTAAATAAGGATCTTATTTATATCTCTTTAAACCGATTAAATAATCATCTAACAACCAATAGCGTTTTTCAATTAACATAAGTGGAATTCGACGTTTGTGGCCCATGGGCTTAATGCCATTTATATAATTCTGTTCAGAGACAGTTACGGCATCACCATAGCTATTAATGTCAACAACGACGGCGACATGTCCCGTCCCCCGGTATTTCTCACTATAAATAACCAGGTCGCCAACCATCGGCGGGTGCGGCGAACCATTTAAGAGATTTTCAAGAGGGATCCTGGTGCTATCAGAAATTCGGCTGTAAAAATTAATCTTATCCCAAATATCTGCTGCAATATTGACATCCTCAAAGGTAAGCCCCCTTTTTCTACACAACCAGTCCCGGGCATGCCCAACACATTCAGTTTTTGCTCTGCGGTCATTGATGTCTTTCATGATTCTGCCGGGAGTGCCGTACTGAATCCCACAAATTGTTTATTTCAGGAGTTGATATGCAAGGGTCAATGTTGCCCCTAAGCCAACGAACCATACAAAAGTCCTTAAAACCGGTACCTTGAAATAATAAAGTGGCGCATAGAGGAGCCGCGCCCAGAAATAGGTGGCAGCGGCCAGGATTGTTACATCATTACTCATTCCCGTAATATGGACGGCTATGGCCATAGGTGCGAACAAGGCAATACCTTCAAATGCATTCATGTGTGCACGATAGGCCCTGTGTGCCCATTCATCATCAAATGGATTATCACCAGGTAGTGGCCGGAGAAACGCTTGCCACAGGCCGCCAAGCTTATTCACTCTGTAGACGGCATAAGGTATGACCATCGCCGCCGTCAAAACGACATTCCAGGTTAGCCAATAAATTTCGTCGGACATAAATAACTCCTAAATAAGTTTTATATATTTGCCTTTATACCTGCGTGGGCATGGATAGTGCGTATTACGACCCAGCCTTACCCTGGCCTGTAGAGGTAAACTAATATATGCAGATAAGCTTGCATATAGAATTAACTGCATACACACTATGCATATATGCATACCTTGGATTGGGACAATATTCGTTATTTTCTGGCAGTCGTTCATGCTGGCTCCGTCAGCCGTGCTTCTGAACAACTGGGTGTAAACCAGACAACGGTCTCTCGTCGCATCTCTGCGATGGAGTTACATTTAGGAAAAAAGCTTTTTGAACGATCCGGAAGTGGTTTTCTTATTACACCGGTTGCGGAACGACTTATTGCTTCAGCAGAAAGGATGGCAGAAGAAACCAGCACAATCGAACGTCACGTCATGGCAGATAGCCACGAACTCAGTGGCGAATTACGCATAACGGTCGCTGATACGTGCACGCAACATTTGGTTGTTCCGGCAATTCAGACGTTTACCCGGCAATATCCTGAAGTCGACCTCCAGGTTATCGCAACACGAGATATACTTGACCTTACCGCACGCGAGGCCGACATTGCACTACGCTCGACCGATGAGCCGCCTCCCAATATGGTAGGCAAGCGGGTTGCCCAATTAGCCTACGCGATATATGGCACAGAAGAGCTAATGGAGCGTGTACAGGCCAGTAGTAATATTGAGGATATCCCCTGTATCACCTGGCTAGGCGATGGGCATAGTCGTCCGGCCTGGATAGAAAAAAGCTTTGCAAAGACCCGGCGCATTTACCGAAGTACTGAATTGGGTCTTATGCATCAAATGGCGCGCCAGGGTATTGGTATGGCACAGATGCCATGCGCGCTTTGTGACCCGGACCCTCTCTTACATCGTATTCCATGTCGTTACGTCGAACCTGGTTGGGGGTTATGGGTACTGTCTCATGTAGACTTGCGAACAACCGCCCGTGTTCGAATATTCAGGGATTTCCTTGTTGAGGAACTTGAAAAGAAAAAAGACCTGATTGAAGGCAGGTCTGTTTAGGCCAGCTTAGAGATCCTTTAAGGCCTTTATAATCTCAGAGGTTGCCATGCGTTGTTTGTAATCGGTATCAGCGTGCATTGCACGTACAATGCCGCTTTTATCGATGACAAAACTACCTGGGACAGGCAATACCGTACGCCCGGGGCCATTATAGGCCGCGATGTCCAGGCCATGTTTCAGATAGACCTCGTTGAGTTCCGGGTCCAGCTCGTAATAAAGCCTGAAGGCTTTCATTACCTTGCTGTCGAGGTCACTTAATACCTCAAAAGAATAATCATCTTTCCTGATCTGTTGGGCTGAGCGATCGGGTTTTTGTGGTGTAATGGTAATCAACTGTGCCGCGTAGCGGACAAACTCGGGTTGTGCCTTTTTCAGCTCATGCAGGTGCAGGTTACAAAACGGGCACCAGGCACCGCGATAAAATACCAGCACTACCGGGCCTTTCTTGAGCTCCTTATATAAGGATACCGGCATACCAAAGGCATTCGGCAAGGTAAAGTCAGGGGCCTTCTCCCCTACCCTTAGACCCGGCGCCGGCATTTTTTCTGCCAGTGAGCTTGCAGAGCGTTGCATGATCGCCCTGTCTTCAGCTGAAAATTTTGAGCTGCCCTTTTTTGTCTGCGTGGCGCCCGCCGTCTCACCAGCCTGTATAAACCCGGCTATCAGGTATAAAAATAACAGCAAGGTCGTTTTGATAAAGCTATTCATTTGAGATTCCTCCCTGATTCGCTCGAAGTATATTATCCATACCAAGGCATAATGCCAATAATCATTAGTAAGTACTTATATACTCAGCATTAGCGTTTAATTATAGTTTTTATCGCATGAGAGCACGATAACTGGGGGTTAATATTTGCATTTTATTTCAGTACGTTACAGGAAATTCCTCCATTAACAACACAAAACAACAATATCGCTAAAGTTTCACCGATTCGAACCGAAATAGTTTATACAGCCACTCGGATATATCCGGGCAGACTGCTAAACAGGTTACCGGCTGCATGGTCAGCCGGGCTTTTAAATCCGGTATCAACGAGCAAGATAGGATGAGAATGATGAAAAAAATAATCACACTTATGATAACAGCGTTCTGTTTACATATCAGCCTGCCAGCATTTGCAGAAATAAAGGTCGGCGTAATGGCACCTCGTGGTGCATTAAAGACCATGAAGCAATGGGGTGAGCTTGGCACTTATCTGCAATCATCCGTTGGTAGCGAAGTAAAAATCGTACCCTTAAAGGCTAATGAAACCGTGGATGCCGTATTAAATGGTGCAGTTGACTATATGCTGACGAACCCGGTATTGACGGTCATCATGGAAAAGAAACAGGCTGGTACACCGATTGCGACGCTGAATCGTAAATCAGGCAGTCAATTTGCCGGTGTGATTATTGCAAAAAAAGGTAGTGGCATCACTAAAGGAACCGACCTCAAAGGCAAGAAGGTAATGGCTTTCAAATTCAGACGCTCGGCTGCCGCCTACGTATTTCAGGTTAAGCACCTGATTGATCAGGGTATTGACCCGCATAAAGACTTTGCATCCTTTAAAGAAGCCAAAAAACAGGACGACATAGTGCTTGCCGTGAAGGCCGGCCTGGTCGATGCCGGTTTTATTAAATCGGGTCTTCTTGAAACCATGGCAAAAGAAGGCAAAATCAATATGGATGATTTTGAGATTGTCGATAAGCAGACTGATAGCCTGAAACATGTACATAGCACCATTCTCTATCCGGAGTGGTACATGTCGGCCTCAGTTAAAGCAGATGCCGCCACAACTGCAAAACTGAAAGTCGCCCTGCTTAAATTAAATGCCGGCGACAAAGCCAGTCAATCTGCAGGCATCGTCGGCTTTGCTGATGCATTAAGCCTGAACAATCTCGATGCAACATTAAAATCCCTGAAACTGCCACCTTACGAATAACAGTGGCGGGTCTTATTTCAGGGTTTATTATTTGACTGCGAAATGAAAAATGGAGAGGTATGGCATGTCAGACACAACTACAACAACAAATGGGTTAAACCCGTTAAAGTGGCTTGCTCACCTGGATGTTACTAGCAAATTTATTGTTGCTATGCTGGTCGGGATGAGTTTGCTGGCGGTCCTGAGTGAGGTCATATTGGTTAAGCAACAAGAAAAGTCATTTAACCAATTATTAACCTCTTCAGATAATATCGTTGCAAAAATGTTTGAGGCCCAGAGTGAAAAATCAAAAGACGGGCTAAAAACAAAGGCTGAGAATCTTTCTGTGTTGCTCGCTGCGATAGCGCCAGCAGCTATCGCAGAGTTCGAACTCAGTGCACTATCTGACTATGCCAATGTGGTGCATAAGGATAAAGACATTTCATATGTCGCGATACTAGGCAATGACGGCTCCCCGTTGGCAACAACGGGCAGTAAAAGTGGATTAGGCAATAATCAATTTGTTAAATCCAAGGTAATGTCAGAAGACCTGGAACTCGGCAGCGTTGTTATTGGTTACAACTTCGACAAGTTAAATACCGATTTATCTGAGGTTAGACAAAAAAGCGAGAGTGATCGGGCCGCCATGCAGGCGGCAAAGGATGATTCTCTGAATACTGCAACTTTCATATTAATTATTGCACTTGGTGTAATGATTATCGCGACCATTGGTATGGTTATCATGCTATTCAAATGGATCGTTGCGCAGCGTTTGTGTCTGCTGGAGAAGAATCTTCGCGCCATCTCGGAAGGTGAAGGTGACTTAAGGCGTCGCCTTGAAGTGAAGGGAAATGACGGCATTGATCGTTTGGGTAAATACTTTAATCTTTTTGTTGAGAAGATTCATACAGCTATTACGCGCGTGAATGATGCATCGATTCAACTCTCGGCCGCATCTCAACAGATGGCCTCTATCACGGATGAGTCAGCGCGGGCGATTGCCGAACAGCAATCTGAAACAACTCAGGTTGCTACAGCAATTAATGAAATGGCAGTAACGGTTGTTGAGGTGGCAAAGAATGCCTCCGAAGCCGCTACCGCTGCTCATGCTGCTGATACAGAAGCCTCCAGTGGCAAAAACGTGGTTAACAGCTCTGTTGCATCAATTCAGCAACTGGCTGATGATATAGAAAATGTGGCCCAAGTCATTTTACAACTCAAAAATGATAGCATCAGCATCGGTTCTGTACTTGACGTCATTCAGGGCATTTCTGAACAAACAAATTTACTCGCGCTGAATGCGGCTATTGAGGCAGCTCGCGCCGGTGAACAGGGGCGCGGTTTTGCTGTGGTCTCGGATGAAGTCCGCACGCTGGCAAAGCGTACCCAGGAATCGACTGCCGAGATTCAGGCCATGATTGAACAGGTGCAGAATGGGGCTGAAAAGGCGGTAACGGCTATGGAGGCGAGTCGTCAACAGGCACAGGCCAGTGTTGAAAAGGCCATTGAGTCAGGTAATTCATTCGAGACGATTACGGCGGCGATTGCAACCATCAATGATATGAACTCCCATATTGCCAGTGCGGCGGAAGAACAAAGTGCAGTAGCGGAAGAAATTAACAAAAATATTAGCAAAATCAGTCAAATCGCTGAAAGTACAGCTGAAGGTGCCGGGAAAACAGATATTTCCAGTACTGAATTATCCAGCCTGTCTTCTGAACTTTCGACATTGATGACGCAGTTCAAAATATAGAAATTCGCGGATTCAATGTGCCGGCGCAAATCAATTTATAGTCCTGGCATATTGAATTCGCGTTATTTCATACACGGATTATCAACAGGTATTATGAAAGAAACTAAAGAACTTGACTTAATAATAACGTAACCGATACACCAATATTCAAGGCCCAGGAAGTTGCCAGGCAACCCACGAGAAAGGCGAACATTAATAGTGTAAGCACAAGAGCATCATAGGCATACATGAATTTTGACAGTCGTTTACCCGTCAGACCTTGCAATAACATCATTTCTACCCCCGATTTTTATTTGATAACACATATTTTTCTATACTTACTGCATACCTATAAGTAACAGCAATTGCAGTATTTTAGAACTTAAAAATAAATTTCCTCATGCTTCCTTCTTGAGGCGATCATATATGGCTGCAGTATGATGGATCGATTTTTTGTTAGTGGACTGCTGCTGTCGAATATAGGATTCGATGGCAAGTACAGCAACTGCCCTGCTTATGAAGGGGCCGTGATCAATCCCTTCACGCGTATTGAAGTACCAGCTGTTATTTATCGTGAATAAGCGCTGTGATCGAAATGCTGTTGTCTGTCTCTCACCATCGCGCAGTACTGTGTCCCATTTCATCGCAGTGTTCATATTCTTTCCCTCTTGGTTACGTTTTGTATAGCCCATATGCTTACACTCTCATCAATACCTGTGCTTGATCGTCTTTTGTCTTCGGCTCGGTTTTCTCCAGCAATCTCTCAAGACCCTTCTGATGACAATCCGGGCACACATTATGATCTTCATGGGTTACGACCCAACCAAGCTTGCTGGCTTCATGAATAGGCCCTTCATACCACGCGCGTCCGTCACTGATGCGGCGGCCAAAATGGTCGGCATTATGTATGCTGCGTATGGCCTGGGGGTTGCAGACATCACAGAAGATAAATGTACGAATACTCATGACATCACCCGCCTGTATGTAATTTATACTGGAACACTTCAATTTTGTGTTCGCCTCAAGTTGAATACAGTCTAGGCTCCGTTACAAAAATATGATGTGAGTTTTGCCACGTTGGCGGCCAATAATTGGCGCATGAAATCAGAACAGATAGTCTGCAGAGTGGTATCGCAGGGGTAAATACCAGAAACCCATTACAAGTTGTTGTTAGTATTATTGTTTTTTAGCACATTTGAGACACAGGTTACGCCCGTCGTCGGTACTGACCCAGCCCAGTTTTGCTGCCTGATGGGCATGTCCCTCAAACCAGGCCGGTTGTCTGGCGGTGTTTTGTTCGTCTGCCCTACGATGGGCCCGTGGATTACATTTACCGCAAAAAACGAATGTTCGGGTGGTCATAATGAAAATCTGCTTCTAGTGAACGTAAAGTAATAGACTTGTATAAGAACAAGATATCTCGCCGGCTATCAGCAATATGTGAGTTTTCTCACACGGGGGAGGAAATTGGCTAGCGTGAAGATTTCAGGGAGAAACCCGGAGGCTTTCTGAAGCCGGCTGTAAAGCGCCGGTTTTATTTATGAATAAGAGGAGATTTCACACATTCAGAACGACTTCTGTAGCCGCGGGTTCCACTTTTTTTTCGTCCAGTAACCTTTCCAGGCCCTTGGTATGACACCTTGGACACAGATTATGCCCCTCGCTGGTGCAGACCCAGCCGTTTTCGCTGGCCTCCTGTGGATCGCCCTCGAACCATGCGCGGCCATCTGCATAACGTCGCCCATACTGAGAACCGTTATCAATGGCACGGTTCCCCTGAGGGTTGCAGACATCACAGAAAATGAAAGTGCGTATGGCCATGTTCAATTCTATGCAACATGCACGCCATTTATTAGCATTTGCTTATATTTCTGATAAGTCTTTATTTATATTGTTTATTTATGGATACGGTACGATTAGCCGGGATGGTGATTGTCTCAGCATAGTGCATGGCTCTGGTGTCATGCACTATCCGAGGTATTGAGTGTAGACATCAGGCACACCTGAGTAGCGGTATCGCGTGGTGCGGGGTTTGAACATGTGTTTCAGCCAATATTTCCCCCAACCCCCTGGCATGGCACTTCGGACACAGGTGATGCCCTTCAGCGTTACTGACCCAGCCGCATTCACTTGCCTCACAGATATCGCCCTCGTACCAGGTACGACCATCATCGTTGCGGCGGCCATATTGGAAACCGTCGTTGATGGTACGGATCCCCTGGGGGTTACAGGCATCACAGAAAATAAAGCTACGTATGGCCATGGTCTCTCACCTCCCGTTTCTGAACGGATGTGTTGAATAAAAACGCATCAAATCTTCAAATATTGAGACCAGAGTAGCCTGATACAGCGCGGAATGATGTGAGAATTCGCACGACCAGAGTCATAGCAGGCGGATAGTTCTATCCTGAACGCATAGAAGGTTATGGCAGCGGCCAGCGGGTACGTATATTATGGAGTGGTCAGAGAAACACTGGCACAAATATAGAACATGGTCGATACGGATTATCCCTCTGAACCTGAACGGATGCCGACTGGATAAACAGTACTTATACTTATAGAAGATACTGCTTTGAGGATGACATCAAGATGACGGATATTGTAAAGGTATCTCCAGCCATGATCGGTACGATCGAGGTATTTCGGCAACTGTCGCAGCAACAACGCGAATCACTGAGTCCCCTCTTGAAAGCCCGAAAATATCTAGCCAATGAACACATTATTTCACGAGGCGATGACTCGAAAGATGTCTTTTTTATCGTCAGCGGTATGGTCAGAGTGACCAGCTATACGGCTGGAGGCAAAGAAGTGTCTTTCCGGGATATGTCAGCGGGCCAGATGTTTGGTGAACTTTCAGCCATTGACGGCCAATCACGGTCTGCGGATGTGCTGGCCCTGACAGAGTCCGTACTGGTAGTGACGCCACCTGATACTTTCATGAGAATTTTACGTGACTACCCTGATGTGACCGAATTAATACTGCGACAGTTAACCAGGCTGGTCCGCAGTTTGGGCGATCGTGTTATTGAATTCAGTGCCCTGTCTGTAAAGAGCAGAATCCATGCCGAAATATTAAGACTCGCAAAAAAGAATATTCTGGATGATAACAGCGCAGAAATAGTACCTGCCCCGACGCATCTCGATATTGCGAATCGTATCAGTACACATAGAGAGGCGGTATCAAGGGAGTTCAGCGAACTATCCAGGAGTGGAATTCTACAGCGCGCAGACGGAAAGTTAATCATCTATGATATGGCACGATTGGAAGGTCTTCTCGATGAAGTAAAAAGTGGGCCTTAAATGTCCGTGTTAACACAGGCAGAGCGATATCCAGAAAGGTAAAGGTGATTTAAGGTGTTATCTTGATTTTATAACACACAGATTATCAATAAATGTTCAGGGCTGGCTCGCAGGCAACTTCACCCAGAACAGGCTACCCTCCCCGTGCACGCTTTTAACACCTATTTCTCCGTTCATACGATGCAGGAGCTGCTGGCTAAGGCTCAGGCCAATACCGGTGCCATCAACATTATTTACGGTATCGAGCCGGTGAAATGGTTTGAACAATTCCTCAATGTCAGTGGCTTTTATGCCTATACCCGTGTCACGGACCTCAATACAGACATTGCTACCATCGACACTTGAGTCCAGCGTTACGCTGCCGTTAACTCGATTGAACTTGATTGCATTACCTAAAAGATTTATCAAGACCTCCTTTAAACGTAGCGGATCAGCGAACACATGGTGCGATGCTTTGATATTGTTAATGATGGTAATGCCCTTTTTCTGGGCCATTTTTTCGACAAACGACAGACTTTCTTTTGTGCACTCTAAGACACTGACATCTTCAAGCGTCACGGTAAATTCGCCTTGTTCCAGATAAGAAAGATCCAGGACTTTATTAATCAAACCTAGCAAATGATCGCCGGCAACCATGATTTCTTTTACATGTTTGTCCTGTTCCCTGCTTAATGGGTTTTTCGTATCTATTTGTAATATTTGTGAGAAACCCAAGATTGCATTCAGTGGCGTGCGCAATTCGTGACTCATGCTTGAAAGAAAACGTGATTTTGCCTCGTTAGCCCGTTCCGCCAATATCATGGCCTCACGAATGGCAATGGCATCATGATGACTCTTGTAACTCAACTCAATATTTTGGCGTGTGTTTCTGTACATCCTCAATGAGCTGGCCAAGATTGTCAGGTAAAATAAGATAGTCAATATAAATAACAGAAAGGCATACTGGTGTTGTTCAGAATAAAATTGTATGGCCACTGGTGCAAGTATAATACTGATATAGCCAATACCCGTTATGCGCAGATAAGAAAGGGTAGTGATACTTCCCGCAGCCATGCCGGCTGTAATAATTGCTAATAATGCCTGGCCGATAATATTGTTATGGGGAAACAGGTAGATCATCGCCCCGCCCCAGATACTCGCATTGATTAACGTGGTAACGACAAATGCCTGTAACCAGAATAATGCACCAGAGTTAGTACTTCGTGCATAAGCCATGGCAAAGCCAGAGCGCACGATGGCGATAACAATCATCATTGTCATCCAGACGATTACATGGCTGTGCTGGATAAATGGCCATTCGATATAAGAGAGTAAGCCAGCATTGAACAGGGTCATGACAACACTAAACGGTATCGCGGTATATAAAAGCCGAGTCTGTTCACGTTGAATAGACACGCGCATATCATCGTCATCGTTCTGTATTTTTGTGGTGGCAGTGTTCACAACAATTCTTACCAGTGTTATCCTGTAGAGCGTCGGTTTAATATAAGGCAGAGTCCCGTCCGCGCTTTATTGCTACAGTAAATGCACAGGTAGAAATGGCCTGGCCGTATACCGCTATCCGTCACCACAAGGCCTCCGCCTTGTTGTATAAGTATTGAATACTGCTCCAGACTACCGACAGGATGCGTTCAATAAATTGTCCTGTTGGGTGTTGAGAGTAAGTGGCATGTGCTTAACGACACTCCCACACTTTCTAATTCTCAATGATAAAACCGGGCAAGAATAGCGCAGAGTGCACATAATGGCTATTCAGTCCCCTTGTCAGGTCAATCCGCCATAATTTGAACCGCTTGCCGCTTGCCCGATCCGCCCTGAATTCTACCACGATAATAACATATTAAAAACAAGGGTATTTCACGACGCTGTGGTGGCCGGCCTGCCTCACCTCACAGCAGGTATCTAAGAAAGGCACTACAATCTTCTCATATCCACATATAATGTGAATCCCGGAAATGCCTGCTAGACGCTTTATAGATATACCCGATTGTAATTAAGATTTATGCCCTGGCCATATTTCGCAAGGCCGTATTGAGGCGGAAATTATAAAAATAAATGGGGAAGGTTCTATGCGTAATACCCGCTTCGTTGTGCTGTTTTTAGCTTGTTTGCTCCCGCTTACGGGTTTGTTTGCCAAGCCCATTTCTCAGCAGCAAATTCCAGATGAGCTGAAACCCTGGAAGGACTGGGTGCTGTATGGTGAAGAATCTCTGGCCTGCCCGTTTATTTATCATGATATCAGGCAAAGGCGTTGCGCCTGGCCGACAGGGCTAACGCTGGACCTGCGGCCTGCGGCGGGTACTTTTTCACAGCAATGGTATGCCTATACCGACAGCCTGCTGACACTACCTGGTGACAGCAAACACTGGCCACAAGAGGTCAAACTCAATGGTGAGGATGCGATTGTTGTCATGCAGGACGGGAGACCGTCGGTGTGGGTCGGCGCGGGGGCTCATCGCCTTTCGGGGCGTTTTCAATGGTCGCGGGTACCGGAGTCATTATTGATACCGGTCGATACGGGGCTCATCAACCTGACGGTGAATAACCGCAGCATCCCTGCAGCGGATGTCGATGCCACGGGCAAGCTATGGTTGCGCGAGCGCGATACCGGCAAGCAGGACAAGGACGGCGATCAGCTGGACATCCAGGTATTTCGTCGCGTCAACGACCTCATCCCCCAACAGGTTACGACACGCCTGCTTCTCAATGTTGCCGGGGCACAGCGCGAGGTCGTGGTCGGCAAGGCCTTGCTCGAGGGGTTTATTCCATTACAACTGATAAGCCGCCTCCCTGCCCGGCTGGAGCCGGACGGTCGACTGCGCCTGCAGGTGCGCCCGGGTAAATGGACTATTGACCTCGTCGCCAGGGCCACGGCAGCGATCACACAACTAAACCCCGACAAGAACCCTGCGCCGTGGCCGGATGAGGAAATATGGTCATTCGAGGCGCAAACCTCTCTGCGCCTGATTGAAATAGAGGGGGCGCCGACAGTCGACCCTCGACAGACCAACCTGCCCGCTGACTGGCGGAATTTTCCTGCCTATCGTTTGACCCCGACAACAACGATGGTCTTTAAGCAGATTCGTCGTGGTGACCCGGAGCCGGCACCGGATCAATTGTCCCTGAACCGGGAGTTATGGCTTGATCACGACGGCGCGGGTTACACGGTCAAAGACACGATACAGGGCAGCATGACACAAAAGTGGCGTCTCGAGGCGGGCCCCGGCCTGCAACTCGGCCGCGCGCTTGTCGACGGTCAACCACAATTTATTACCACCCTGCCGGGCAAGGCCTTGCGCGGTGTCGAGGTACGTCGAGGTGCCATCCAGCTGAATGCCGACAGTCGTATGCATGGCAACATTGACACCTTGCCGGCCGTTGGCTGGCAACATGATTTCCAGTCGGTCCGCGCCAACCTGCACTTGCCGCCGGGCTGGGATGTCCTGTCCGTGCGCGGCACGGACAATGTGCCGAATTCCTGGTTACAGCGCTGGACACTGCTGGACCTGTTCCTGGTGCTTATTATCGGACTGGCTGCCGCACGTATGTGGAACTGGGCATACGGTGGACTCGCGCTGGTTACGGTCACCCTGCTCTGGCATGAGCCACTGGCACCGACTTATATCTTTTTAAACCTGCTCGCCGCGATTGCCCTGTTGCGCGTTCTGCCCAAGGGGGTGTTTGCACGCATTATGCGCAGTTATCGTAGTATCAGTCTTATCGCACTGATCCTTATTGCCGTCCCCTTTATGGTGCATGAAATCCGAACGGGTATTTATCCGCAACTGGAGTTTCCCGGCAAGCTGCGGCAACCCTATTCGGCTACCGTCACGGCACCTGTGCCCGAGGAGGTGGCATCATCGCAGATTATGGAATTGTCGGAACCGCGAGGTCGCAAACAGGCCTTGTTCGATAGTTACAGTACCGTGCGTGAGGGTCTGCTATCCAGTAATATCCCGTTATCCAAAATAGACCCGCAGGCCAACATCCAGACCGGGCCGGGTCTGCCACAATGGCAATGGCGTTCCGTACCACTGAGCTGGAACGGGCCCGTTGCGCAACAGCAGCAAGTCGACGTGGTGTTTATTAACCCTGTTGCCAACCTTGTCCTGAGTTTCCTGCGTGTCATCCTGCTGGTGGTATTTTCCGCCTACCTGTTTGGAATCGATTTTCGCAAAGGCAGTGGTTTCAGTTTTAACACCCGCGCACTCATGCCCGTTATGTTGCTGGCGGTGTTACTACCCTTTTCAATCTCTGATGCACAGGCCGGGCTGCCTGATGAAAACATATTAAAGGAGCTCAAGACTCGACTGACTGCGCCACCAGACTGTCTGCCCGGCTGTGCGCAATCACCGGCCCTGTCATTGACGATAGCCGATAATCTGATGACACTGCAATTTGATATTCATGCGCAGGAAAATACGGCCGTGCCCTTACCTGCGCATGTTCAGCAGTGGTTGCCAAAAACCATAAGTCTTGATGGTAAATCGCCGCAAGGCCTGTATCGTAACCCTGCGGGTGAATTATGGGTCAATGTCGATAAGGGTCTGCACCGTATTGTATTAAGCGGTGACATGCCGCAACGTAACAGTTTTACCCTGCCGATGCCCCTGACACCACACCGTGTTGACGTCTCCGCACAGGGTTGGGTCGTGGATGGCGTGCACGAAGAGGGCGTGCCGGATCGACAGTTACAATTGACTCGACTGCAATCACAACAGACAGCGGTGCAAAAAGATAGCCTGGAAGCCAACGTCTTGCCGGCCTTTGCGATCATCTCCCGGACACTGCGACTGGGGCTGGACTGGCAAGTGGAAACCCTTGTGCAGCGCCTATCACCACTGGGCAATGCCATTGTTATGGAGTACCCATTGCTTAAAGGTGAATCTGTGATCAGCGAGGGCGTGCGGGTGGAAAACGGCCGTGTGCTGGTGAGTATGTCGCCAGGGCAGGCGCAGACCCACTGGCTATCCTCCCTCGAGAAGCGTGACCTGCTGAAACTCAATGCCATGCAAACGACGCAGTGGACCGAGATCTGGCGCGCTGACATCAGCCCGATCTGGCACGTCGAACTTTCCGGGATCCCTGTCGTGCATCACCAGGGACAGGGCGGGCAGTGGCTGCCGGAATGGCACCCCTACCCCGGTGAGACGGCCAGCCTGACGATCAGCCGCCCCCTGGGCGTTACAGGCCAGACCTTGACCATTGATGACAGCCAGTTGACCATCAAACCCGGTAAACGGGCAACGGCAAGCACCTTGGAACTAAATCTGCGCAGCAGTCAGGGCGGCCAGCACACGCTCACCTTGCCCGAGTCGGTGGCGTTACAGAGTGTCAGTATCAATGGTGTTTCACAACCGGTACGTCAGGAGGACCGAAAAGTTACCCTGCCGCTCGTGCCGGGCATGCAGCAGTTCAACCTGAAGTGGCGTGACGAGCGTCCTGTCTCCCTGCGTTATCGCAGTGCGGCGATCGATCTTGGCGCCGCCAGTGTCAATCACCGTATTAACCTGCAACTCGGGAATGATCGCTGGGTCTTATTGACCGGTGGGCCACGACTTGGCCCGGCCGTCCTCTACTGGGGAATATTGTTTGTCATCGTCCTGATTGCCATCATCCTCGGTCGCATCACGCTGACACCACTGAGAACCTGGCAATGGCTGTTGCTGGCCGTTGGCCTGAGCCAGGTGTCGGTGATTGTCGGCCTGATTGTCGTCGGCTGGTTACTGGCACTGGGTGCACGTTGCCGACTGCAAGACAATATCGCGCGTAGTCATTTCAATGCCATGCAGGTCCTGCTCGCTATCCTCTCAGTCATTGCCCTGAGCCTGTTGGTCGTCGCCGTTCAACAGGGTCTCCTCGGTTACCCTGACATGATGGTGGCCGGCAATGGTTCCTCGGCCTATAACCTGAACTGGTATCAGGATCGTGCCATGACGGTTCCGCAATCGGCCTGGGTGCTATCAGTGCCGATACTGGTCTATCGTTTATTGATGCTGGCCTGGGCCTTATGGCTTGCCTTTGCCCTGCTACGCTGGTTGAAATGGGGCTGGGCTTGTTATGCCACGAAGGGGCTATGGCGCAAGACACCGAAGATCATCAATAAGGAAAGCTCCGCAGTAAATAATGCGGCAACGGCAAACAAATGAAGGCTGAAAAAGGGCCGGCATTGTCCCGGCCCTTTTATTGTTATGCGACCATTGCCTCACGTAGCAATTCAGCCAGCAGGCGAGTTCCCGGTCCGGGTTCACCCGGTTGACCATACACAAGGTACAGCGTTGCCTTATAGCTGCCACCTTCGCGCAAGGGCAATGGTTTAAGCCGGCCCGCTTCAAGTTGCTGACAAATACTGTGTTCGGGCAGCCAGCAATAACCGAGGCCTTCAAGCACGGCTGTGCTTGCTGTTTCTATGCTGCTGACACTCCAGCGGTGTTCGGCACCGAGCCAACCGACATCACGCCGTTGTCGACCCCCAGAATCACGGATAACAATCTGTAGCTCCCGCTCCAGGTCAGAGGTCGTGATCAGCCTCCCGAGTTGTTGTAAGGGATGGTTAGTATGGGAAACAGCGATGAAATCGATATCGATCAAGGGTTCGCCGAGAAAACCGGGTGGTACATTGGCGCCAATAACGAGATCGGCACTGCCCTGTTCCAGCGCCTCTTCGGCACCGGACAACACGGCCTCATTGAGTTGCACACGGCTACCCTGACTGCGTGGAGCGAAACGGTTTAAGGCGCACATGAGTAACCGTGTGGGAAAGGCGGCATCGACGACGAGCCGTACCTCTGTCTCCCAGCCCTGCTCCAGGCTATCGGCGAATTGTTCCAGCTCGACGGCCTCTTGCACGAGCTGTCTGGCCCGGCGCAGCAGCACCTGACCCTCGTCGGTGAGGATCGCCTTGCGCCCCTCGATACGCAGCACCGCAATCCCCAGCTGTTCCTGTAACTTTGCCACGGTGTAACTGACGGACGACTGGCTGCGATGCAGGGCCTTGGCGGCCTGGGCAAAGCCGCCGTTATCAACCACCGCCTGTAGGGCGCGCCATTGCTCAAGGGATACGCGTGGAGGGTTCATATCGTTAATATATCTAAAAAGTAGATGAGTATGAGCTAAATTTTGCGCTTTTTAATTTAATTAAACAATATATATTTACATCCGTGAACACCACACACCCACACATAACAGAGGATAAGGCTATGCAAAAATTCAGTAATCTGGCAGGACGTATACTCATCGCGCAGATATTCCTTTTGGCCGGGATTAATAAGATCAGTGGCTATGCCGGTACACAGGGCTATATGGAGGCCATGGGGATACCGGGCGCCCTGCTGCCGCTGGTTATCGTGCTCGAGGTCGGTGGTGGCCTCGCCCTGATTGCCGGATGGCAGACACGCCTGGTTTCGCTGGCACTGGCTGGATTCAGTATTGTTTCGGCAATCATCTTCCATGCGGATTTTGCCGACCAGACCATGATGATCATGTTCATGAAGAACTTTGCCATTGCCGGTGGCCTGTTGGTGCTCGCTGCGCGTGACATGAAGGACACCATCAGCATCGACAATCGTCTGCTGACACGGGCAAATGGCTGACAGGAGATGAACCGGGCTGTGGCCATACGGTCACAGCCGTTTCATTCTATAAAATGTTAAGGAGACAATGATGAGCCTGTTAATAAAAGGTCGCTTACGTGAAGACTGGCTGGAATCAGAACAAGAGGACGGTGAATTCGTTCGTAAGGACTCACAGTTTCGCAACTGGGTGACCGTGGATGGTGAACCCGGGCCAAGCGGTGAAGGCGGCTTCAGGGCCGAGCCTGGTCGTTACCACCTGTATATTTCCCATGCCTGTCCGTGGGCGCATCGCACGCTTATTTTTCGTGCGCTAAAAAAACTCGAAGAGATTATTTCCATCTCCGTCGTGCATCCTTATATGGGCAAGCAAGGCTGGACGTTTGCAGAATACCCCGGGGCAACTGCCGATAGTGAGAATGGTTTTGATTACCTGCACGAGGTCTATGCCCTGGCCGAACCTGACTACTCAGGTATTGTCACCGTGCCGGTATTATGGGACAAACAACGCAAGACTATCGTCAATAATGAATCGTCCGAGATCATTCGCATGCTTAATAGTGCCTTTGACGAATGGGCGGATACGCGTGTTGATTTATACCCGGATGAATTACGCGACGATATCGATACTATAAATGCATTCATTTATGACAACATCAATAACGGTGTATACCGCACAGGTTTTTCCACCACACAGGACAGCTATGAAAAAAACCTTGAACGGCTTTTCAATGCGCTGGATAAAATCGAATATCATCTCAAGCATCAGCGTTACCTGGTTGGCGAGCATATAACCGAAGCCGACTGGCGATTATTTACAACGCTGCTACGTTTTGACCCGGTATATGTAGGTCACTTCAAATGCAATCTGCGCCGCATTATGGATTACCCTAACCTGTCAAACTACCTGCGTGATCTTTATCAGCACCCCGGTATCGCGAGCACTACTAATATGGAGCATATCAAGGTGCATTATTACACCAGTCATGATTCCATTAATCCGACCGGCATCGTGCCGAAAGGCCCGGTGCTTGACTATGCTGCGCCGCATGATCGTGATCGATTTGTCTCTTGAGTATATTCACAATGACCAATACATTTACAATTCGTCAGTCAATGGAAACCATGGAAGGTGATGGCGTTACCGTCAAGCGCCTCATGCCGATCCCGCAGTTTATGAACTTTGATCCCTTCGTACTCTGGGACCATTTCGAGCTAGGTGCAGGCGCGGGTTTTCCGGATCACCCGCACCGTGGTTTCGAAGCCATCACCTATATGTTTCACGGCAGTATGCAGCATGCCGATAATCTTGGTAATCATTCAACCGTTATGGCGGGTGGCGCGCAACGTTTTACTGCTGGCAGTGGTATTGTGCATTCTGAAATGCCGGCTGAGCACGGCAATAGCAGTGGTATACAATTGTGGATCAATCTGCCGAAGAGCCTGAAGGCAATTGAAGCTGGCTATCAACAGGTCGATGCGCAGGACATCCCTGAACGACAGATCGGCAAGGCCGTGGTGCGCAATATCGTCGGTGCGGATGCCCCTGTTCACCTGCATACGCAGGTGCGTTATGCCGAGGTACTCCTTGATGCCGGTGGGAATTACCGGGAGGACATTGCCGAAGGCTTAAGGGGTTTTGTTTACGTGGTGAGTGGTCGGCTTGCGATTAACGGCAAGGCCGTGGTTGCAGGCAGTGCCTGCTTTATGGAAAAAATCTCTGAACTGGATGTGTATGCAGAACAAACCAGCCGGTTTATGCTCTGTTTCGGCAGGCCGCATCATGAAGCCATTAAACAGTACGGACCGTTTGTTGACTAATTAAGGCCACGGATTTATCAGCTGTTGCCCTAAATGCCCACCTGTCGAATCACACCGGTGACAATGCCGAGGATCTGAACCTCTTCGTTGTGCAGCCAGATCGGCTCCATCTCGGGGTTGGCCGGCTGCAGGCGAATGCCCTCTTTTTCAACGTAAAACTTCTTCAGGGTCACCGTTTCACCGTTGATCATGGCCACCACGGATTCACCGTTGGCCGCGGTCTCCCGTTTTTCAATAACGATGACGTCACCGTCCTGAATATTGTCATCAATCATGGAATGGCCACGTACGCGCAGGGCATAGCTGTTTGTCCGCACCATGCTGGCGGGTACACTCAGGTGCTCATCATCCTCGCTGAGATCGACGGGCTGGCCCGCGGCGACCCAACCCAGAACCGGGATCTCCGTCATCGGCTCGGCATAGATATCCAAGGCCTCGAGGTCGGGTGTCCAGACCGGACGGTTATTCTTAGGAATCAAGTAGTTAACGTTTGACATTGACAGTTCCCCTGAGCTTTTAACCACAATAGCCTGTATCTATGATGAATGCAATCCTCCCAGGCCCTACCCCCTATTCTTGCGCTATGTGTTTTTCCGCTACCGCAAGTTTTACCGCGAGCGCCTTGCTACTGCCGGTCGGGGTCTATTGTCTACATGAGGCACGGCAGGCGAAAAAACCCTACTGGCTGCTGGCCGTCATGCCCCTGTTGTTTGCCATTCAGCAATTCCTCGAGGGTCAGCGCTGGCTTGCCGTCCAAGCCCATCAGCCTGCGTCAAAATGGCGGTGCCGATTCAATAAGTATACTTTCGCCGCTAATAGGGTGTGCGAACGACAGGCTTGTCGCATGCAGGAGTAAACGTTCTGCCCCGGCCATCGCCTCGGGGCTGGCATATAACCTGTCACCCAGTATGGCATGCCCTATTGACTGACAATGCAGGCGAAGTTGGTGGGTACGCCCCGTTACCGGTGTCAGCATAAGACGGGTTGTATTATGCTCCGGCATATATTCGATAGTTTCATAGTGGGTTTGTGCCGGTTTGCCCTTTTCAAAATCTATGATTTGCCTCGGCCTGTTTGGCCAGTCACAAATCATGGGCTTATCAATCAAGCCGACAGGATGTTCAAGTTTACCGGCCACGACTGCGGTGTAGTGTTTCAACACCTCACGTTGTGCAAAGAGATCACTCAGTAAGCGCTGTGTGTCTTTATCAAATGCCATGATGATTATCCCGGACGTCGACATATCAAGCCGGTGCACGATGAGTAGTTCTGGAAATTCAATCTGGGCACGTGAGATAAGGCAGTCCTGCTTGTCCTCACCACGACCGGGCACCGACAACAGACCGCTGGGTTTATCCAAAACCAGAAAATATTGATCTTGATAAAGGATATTCAGCCCATGATGGCGTGGTGGTTGATATGAACTCATAGCCGACGACAACAGAAATAATGAAACCTGCTGACATCATATCATTTTTTTCCATGGTGGTGGTGCCGGCCATGACGTGCTCAGATACGCTTTCAGACAGGTCAAGAGTCCTGCATAATAGCTAGCGAGTCATCAATCGCTGCGTCCAGATAACCCCCATATAAGTCAATTGTGCCCAGTCCCATGATGCGCTGACTGATTTCATGTCCCCGGGCATCGAGGAATACAATGGTTGGTGTGAGTTCAATGCCGTAACGGGTGGCAAAGGTGTCTGAATCGACCAGTCTTCCAGTGAAATCACGTACATTCTCGCCGTCGTCTATATCGACCACGCGAATAATGACCTTGTCGGTATAATCGCCACTAATCAGTATGGGATTGATAAACTCCTCTATGACGACCGTGCAGTAGTCGCAGTCGCTGGACGAAAACAACACCAGAATGGGCAGCTTCTTGTCCACGGCCTCATGGGAAAGCCTCTGGAAGTCGGCAGGTTGGGAAGGATTAATCTCATCGGCGCGGCCCGTGTTCAACGCCACTGCCAAAAAGCCACTGATGACGCATGTCAGTAATATACCTGTCTTCATCGCAAGATCCCTTTAGTTTCTGTTGCAGTGATGAGAATCGCTTACTCAGAAAAATCAACCTCTTCCTGGATGGCGTTTATCCCTACCTGGGCACAGGCCCCATCGATGCTGTTTTTCTCGGACTTTCCCGGTGGTGCACCCGAGACACCAATGCCGCCAATAATCGCCCCTTGGTGACGGAAGAGTAGTCCCCCGCCAACCAACAGGGCCCCCGGGTTATGCTGCACCTGGTTCGGGATAATTCCTCTTTTCAGGAAATCGGCCAGGTCTGCGGTTGATTGATGAAAGCTATTCGCCGTCCATGCCTTCCTGATAGCGGTCTCGGTGGTATGTGGCCCGGCAAACCTGTCACGCAGAAATGCCTGCAGGTTACCGCCCCTGTCGACCACGGCCACGGCAACCGAATAGCCCTTCTCCCGGCAGTTTTTCAGCGCCGCCCAGGCGGCCTTATCGGCCAGTTCGACAGACAGCGACTTGAATGAATATAAAACTGCTTCATCTTTGGCATATAGAACATTGCAAAAAACCAGCAAGCCTATCGTTAACAACATCTTATTAATTTTCTTTTTCCTCATAAACCCGCCGTAAATTATCGCTGTAATGAATTCAGGCTATCCAGGAACTTGACCACGGCCTTGACCATCTCCTCTTCTTTACCGGCGAAAAAATGATCCGTGGCGGGAATAAGCCTCTGCCTTGAGGCAGGGTTGCCCTTCAGAGAGTCTTTACGTTTTTTTACTGCGGATAAGACATGCGGCAGGTCGTTTTCACCATAGATATCCAGCACCGGCACCGTAACACCATCATAGGTATCACCCTGCGTCATGCTGATCGAGGCCCAGGCACTGACATCCGCAGGATTATTGGCCATATATACGCGACTCATGCGCGTGCCATTACTGTGTGAGGCAATAGCGATGCGTTTATAACCGCGTTGCCTCAGGTAAGCCACTGCGAGCTCCAGACGTTCAGCCGCTTCAGGAAATACTTGTGGGTATTCCTTATAACTTGCGTCTGCGGCGAGAACCGGCATCTGTATGGAGAGGGTCGTATAACCCTCGTCTGCCAGGCGTTCACGTAAGGTATTGATCATGCCCCAATCGGGATGTATGCCCATGCCATGCACAACGACCACACCTGCCTTTGCCTCGTCGGCCTCGGTCTGTATTGCGAGAAACTTGTGCTGGTTCTTCTGTGTCAGATAGACAACCTCACCGACGACAATAGCTGGGGTGATCTCATCCGCCCAACGTTTCTCGCGGGCATAATCTGCACCTGCCTGTGCCTGCAGGGCCGTCACGGACAAGCCGACTAGCACAGTGGTAAACATGAATAGTTTTCTGAATACAGTCATAACAACCTCTCCTTGCCTGGCTGGTGGGACAGGAATAACGTGAGGAATACTATCTAACGGCCTACAGATTGGTAGAAGGCCTGAAACCACACTCAAGACTGTTATCACAGTGTCCGCTGACTGTGCATATGCACAGTTTTCATACGCCGAAATACGCTAATATAGGGCAATCCGGATTAACCCGAGTCCTATATGAAATTGCCATTCAGATACCAATTTATTCTCGCGCCGTTCATTATCGTCGTATTACTGGCTTGTCTGGTCGCCTATACATTACTGGAACTGTCATATATCAATAAGGCCAACGAGATCACCCGGCAGTGGGCCATCATCTCCGACCGGGCCCAGACTGCGATTTCAAGCGCCAGACAACTCAACACGATTATCCGCGAACTATCGTCCGAGGATATTCAGCAAGATGAGCAATTTTTCAGTTATCTCGAACAGACAAGAATCCTCTCGGACAGTCTGCATATTCCATACCTGCTTGAGCAGGTATCTCCGGAACTCCGGCAGTTGATCACTGACAGCGGGCAGTTACTCCGTGAACCGGAGCATGTCAGGCCTGAGGCCATCAGTCTTTCACTTGAGCGCCTGCTGCCAGCACTTGAATACCAGGCAAAGATATTTACGGCACAAAGGCGCACGACATTTATCGACAACCATCACAAACTCGTCGCAATAAGTTCACGCCTGACAACCGTGCTGTTAACGGCATTGATCATCTGTATCTCGCTGGCGACAGGGCTGGCACTCTGGGGGCTGACCATTACCCGCCGACGGCTTAAACGACTCACCCAGCGGGCGCATGATGTGTGTACGGGTGACAGCGTGCCCTTGCCCGCCCCCGTCGACACCCGGGATGAGCTCGACGACCTTGAACTCTGCCTTGCCAACATGACGACACGTCTATTGCAGGTAGTCAGTGTCGAGAATGTTTTACTTGGTGTCGAGGGAGAACGCCGACGTATTGCCATGGATATGCACGATGGCGTGCTGGCAGACCTTACTGCCATCAACAGGCGGCTCGACAAGCTGAATACCAGCATCGCCAAACAGGGCGGGATCAAAAACGATGAAATCAACGCCATGCGTGCAGATGTTGATAATGTCATTGATAACCTACGTTGCACTATTGATGATCTCCATCCACAGGTCCTGGAAACACTGGGCCTGGAATCTGCACTGCATTCATATATTGAGCGTCACCGAGGCCGTGACGGCATGACGGCCTCCTTCCAAAATGTGCATTTCGAATTTGATCAGCGAATCGATTCCAGCTTGTCGACAAGAGACAAGATAAACTTGTTCAGGATAATTGCCGAGGCCATTAACAACGTCATCAAACATGCGCAGGGCGACCGGCTTGAGATAAGCCTGCGTATTGTTCAGGACAAGATCATTGCATGCATCGAGGATAATGGTATTGGTATGCCCAAAGAGATAAGGGGTGATGGCCATGGTTGTGCTAATATTTCCGAACGTGCCCGCCTGATTGGCGCAAAGATTCAATGGCGGACCTCGCGCTTTTCACAAGGTACATGTTTCGAGCTATCCCTGAGACTGAAACAATAATATGAAACTATCTCAATGACACAACTCATTATTACCGATGATAATCCGCGTGATCGCACATTTCTTGCTGAGGTATTAAGTCAGTACACGCCGGTGATGACCGCTAACGCCGATGAGGCCATCGCCGCCTGCAGTGGCTCTGACGAACCCTGGCTGGTAACAGACATTCAAATGCCAGGTGGTAATGGTATTGAACTGGCCCGACAAATATGGGCAAGCCATCGCACTGCGCGCATTCTATTCTGGTCACAGCACAGTGATGAAACCTATGTGCGGGCACTGGCCAAATTGATCCCGGCCGAGACCGTTTACGGTTATGTGCTGAAAAACAACCCGGCAGAGACGCTGCTAAATGCCGCGCGTACTGTTTTTGAGGATTGCCAGTGCTGGATCGACCCACACGTTCGTCGTATTCAGGCCCGCAGTCAACGAAGCAGCGATGCCTTATCTGATGCGGAGTATGAAGTCCTGGTCGACATCGCCCTTGGATTGACCGATAAGACTATTGCCGAACGGCGGTTTTTATCACGTCGTGGTGCCCAGAACCGCCTGCAGTCCCTTTATGCAAAACTTGGTGCCAACCTGGAGCACGCAGACAAAAGCAGTGACAGCGAATTATTGAACGTGCGTGCCCGTGCCGTCGCCCTGGCCCTGCAACGCGGGCTGATCAACGCCTTTGAATTAAAGGAAGAGGAACAGCATCTGGAACATTGGCTGGCATCAAGAAAAGAAAATTCATAACCTGTTATTGCCCTGCAGTAAGGTACGTTCTCTCCCCATGTTGTTAATGCTTTTTGTTAGCCGCGTGATATCCGCACATCATATTCCTTCCCGTCGTCCCATGACGTACCCGTGATCCGGAAACGTAAATAGTCAGCGTCTTCTGGCGGTACGGGCAGACGCGCCACATGCACGCCAAGTCCCAGGGCATAGGTGGCAATATCCTGGTATTCGGCCTCGTCTGTTCGCCACAGAATCGTCGCTGGCCGGGGCAGACAGAAGCCAAGCATCATTGCATCCGGTAAGGTACGGATCGGCGTTTGTGGCGACCAGTACCAGATGTGCACCTGCAATGGGAAGCCCCGATAACGTGCCCAGAGTGATTCCGGTCGATCGACCGGCCTGCCTTCGAGTATGGAACAGGCCAGCTTGATATATTCAGCATGCGACCAGGCCAGCGGCATTGCCGAACCAGTCGGCCTGCCTGGGTACAGATGGTGCGCGCTAATGGCCTCACTGTCCCATACCTGTTCGGGTAACATACCGGCCTGCCCTGCCATAGCGGCCATCGTCTGCAGATAGGGCAAGGCATCGGCGCCGCGCAGCAGTTCATAGTGGCCACGTTCACCTGTGAGCAGCGGCCATGGACGTCCACGGCCGGTACCGTCGTAGGCAGTGCCATCCTGGTGTTCTCCATAACCATCACCTGTATAGCGGTGCCAGCAAGGCCCCGTGGGCAGTTCCTTGCGTAACAGCGCATCGACCAGCTGCAGTGTATCGCGCACCAGGGGCGCATTCGCATCGCGCAGCCCGTAACGCACCAACTGCAAAAAATCCACGCCGATTTGCTCGGTGGCGTTCAGGCCGGGATCGTTTTGTCGATTCTTAACCGCCATAACACGTGACAAGGCCGTGTCATCGCTGAGGGCAGACGTCGGCATAATACGAAGATAATAGCCATTCACACCGTGATGCCGGGCCAGCTCGGTATCGTACACGGCCGTCCAGTCATCAAGCCGCGCATTCCAGTAATCGGCCAATTCCAGCGCGAACCCCTCGGCTGAGGTAGACAAAAACCCCGCACCGGATACCAGTGCTGCAATGCATACCGAGAGGGTGAAGGTATTTACGCCACTGTTCTCCTCCCACCGGTCCTGTGGACTGATCGGGCCGTGGCGGGCGATAAAACCCAGTGCCCGCTGCGCCATGTCTGCCACCTCAATGCCATCGAGTGCATCGCGATCAGCCAGTGTACCCGCCAGCAGCACGGGAAACGCCACCTGGTCGAGCTGAATACCGGTCCAGTAAGGTTTTCCGCCCAGCCATTGGTTTTGGTACCAGCTACCATCCTCGCGCTGTGTCGCGATCAGGTAACGTAGTATTTCTCGTGCCTCGATCTCGGCACCCAGCGCCAGCAATGCACCGGCGGACTCGACGAGGTCTCGTGGCCACACCAGGTGATAGCCAGGCCGTTCCTCGCCGCTCTGTCCCCAGGGCACACTGAGACTGGCTACCATGGCACCACGAAAGTTTTGATCCTGGTGGGTGCGCAATACCATGGCGCTGGCTTTCAGCTGCGCACATAAGGCCTCCGTTAATGCGCCGTGGTTGCTGGTTTTTTCATGCACACGACAGCTGCCGTGCCAATGCTGCCAATGTTCTATCTGTTGTGCCCAGATCAGCTCGAAGGGTTGCAAGAGTGATGAGACGGCAAGCGTTGCGGCCGCCTCATGGCTGGTGGCAAATCCCAGGCCCAGCACCGCGTGACGTGGTAAGGCCGCCGTTAAGGCCACGTTCCCCGGCCCGGCACGTTGAAAATGCCATTGCATCTCACCATGCTGATTGAAATCCTGCCAGCCATCGGAGTAACCGGAATAACCCGCACTGCAGGCAGCAAAGGCGTCTCGTTGATGCCTGTCTACAGCCGCCAGCGCCAGTCCAAATGGTCCCTGTTGTGCCCACAACATTCGCCGGCCGTGATGTGAGCCTATCTCTGCCATGTTGTTGTAGCCAGTTCCACCCAGGTGGGGGGCGAGTAAAACGTAGGGCTGAAGTTGTTCATCGCCATCGAGTATAAGTTCAAGCAGAAGCACATCACGATTCGGTTCGGGAACAATACGTTGGGTGAGGGTAAAGCGCGGATGTGTATGCACAATTGTTACGGCGGGAACACCCGGCGATATGTATTCAACCCGGCAATTCTCTATACCTTTGACCTCAACCCAGAAACCCTTACCATCGGCAACGATGAAGCCCATATCCCGTAGTTGTGGGATATCGACCCGTGGGTAATAGACTTCGTTGAGGATCCCCTGACCGATGGTAAACCAGGTACGTGATGATCCAAGGGTGGTGCCTACTGCCTGCTTGTCACCATTGCACCAATTCGGTGGTCTTCCCGGTGCACCGGGTGCATCATCTACGTCAGCGTTTTTGAACATTACAAATGTCAGGATTTATTATCAGAGCAGACATAGCTTGTAACGAGTTTTTCATTATTTTCTGTCTCCGACGCTACCCGCTCTTGCGCAAACTATCAAGCGTCGACAATACCGCTTGATACGGCCCGACGAATTTACGAATACCCTCTTCCTCCAGGGCTTGCATTAAGGCCGCTATATCGACACCCACACTGGCCAGTTGCGTCATGACCTCATCGGCATCCGCTATTGATTCCTCGATACACAGGCTTGGTTGACCCTGCTCACGATAAGCATTCAGTGTCTCCAGGGGCAAGGTATTAACAGTATCCACTGCCACCAGCGGCTCTATATACTTGATAGTGCTATAAGCAGGATCCTTGGTACCCGTACTGGCCCATAACAGGCGTTGCGCGTTGCCACCGGCCCTGGCCAAGACCTGCCAACGCGGAGTTTTTGTTACCGATTGAAAATGCCGGTAGGCGAGCGCGGCACTGGCGATGGCCGCGCGGCCCCGTAACACACGTGCTATTTTCGCCTCTGGCACATCGCCGACTATCTTGTCCAACAAAGCATCAATTTGAACGTCGATACGACTGAGAAAAAAACTCGCCACCGACGCAACATTACTCAACGGTAATCCTTGCGACAATCGCTCCTCAAGTGCCTGCAGATAAGTCTCCAGCACCCTGGCATAACGCTCCACAGAGAATAATAATGTGACGTTAACGTTAATACCTTCCGCCAACAGCGTACGTACTGCTGTCAGGCCCTCCTCTGTACCGGGTATTTTTATCATGATATTCGGTCGGTTTAAACGCCGCCATAACTCACGTGCCTCCTGAATGGAGGCCTCACTGTCACGGGCCAGAAGCGGTGAGACCTCGATACTGACGTAGCCATCACGGCCGGCTGTGCGCTCATAGACGGGGAAAAAATGATCCGCAGCACTGCCGATGTCCTCGAGAATCAAAGACACATAAAGCATCTCAGGCGTCACCCCGCTATGGTCGAACCGGGCAATATCGTCAGCGTAGGTCGTATCTCGTGAAATGGCTTTCTCGAAAATAGCAGGATTCGATGTCAATCCAGCGAGATCATCATTCTGGATCAGACGTTTCAAGGTGCCATCAGAAAGTATCGAACGGTTGATAAAGTCTAGCCAGATACTCTGGCCAAAGCCATTGACCTTGTTAAGAGGGTTGTCACTCATGTCTGAGTCCTCCGTCAGGTATTATCAACTGGCCTCCGAAATGCCATAGATGGCCTTCTATTTTATGTTCATCTTCAAGGTCGACTAAGCCCGGGTGGTACTCCATACCAGGCGTCTCCTTTCAAACCCATTTCATAACCTATTTCAAACAAGCCTTTCATCTTTTCTGTGTTGAACTTTTCGTTCGCCGCCAGTTCGTATTCTGCAGGTAAGGCAACCCAATTAAATTCCAGTCCCTGCTCTTTGGCAAGTTCATATACTCGATTCAGGTCATTCAATGCCTGAGTCTTTATCAACGAGGCCATCGCCCGCCCGGATATTTCAGAAAGATTTCTGGGGACTTGCTTCGGCTTGGAAATTATCAGACCATTTCGAATGACAAAAATTCTGCTTTTCCGATCAGCATTAATAAATACACCTGATTTTTTTCTGAATTCCGTCAGATTCAGTGTCGCTGCAAGGAGGAATAACTGTGCCTTTATGCCGCCATCGACATGCATTTCATCATAAGGGACACCGTCAATATCCACATCGATGAGAACGGGCGGGAAGACCCCCGGGATAGATGATGAGGCAAATATGATTTTACGAAAAAGCTCCAATGCCTTCGGGTCTCTGCTATTCGCGATGACGCCCATATTCCATACAACCAGTTGATCTGCGTCGAGATTGGTTGTGCCAATATAGAGCCTGCGACCCTGCCGGTGTGCCTGTGCTATTGCATGTAAAACATCTTTTGTAATGTAACGATTTATCAGCATCTCTAAAGGTGCAGAATCTGCAAAGGCATCATTCCACAGAAAACTAAACCAGCGTGGTGCATAAATGTCTTTGGCGCTAATCGTGGTATAGGCTTGCTTTAGTACGTTGTCATACCCCGGGCCAAGAAAGGCAAAAGGTGCGATAAGTGCGCCAGTGCTGACCCCGGTAACAAGTTTAAATTTAGGACGCAACCCTGATTGACTCCAGCCATACATGAAGCCTGCGCCGAATGCACCATAATCACTGCCACTCGAAAGCGATAAAATATCTGTAACAGGCACGGCTACAGATTCGCTTGCACTTGCATGCTTTAGTGCCTGTTGTACGGATAGCAGTAAATCTTTTTCGAACTGTTCACTAGCCGTACCTGACCAGGCACGAATACCTGTTAGTCCTGTGATTTCTGCACGTTGCATTTGATCGAGGGGTACTGGATTACGCGGAAGTGTTCCACAGCCGGAGATCAGGCCGAGGAAAATAAGCAGTGTGAGATAACGAGAGAGGTATTCCATTCACGACACTCCAGATTTTATTCCTTCAATATCCCGCTGGATAATTTCAACATTGCAGAGTAATTCACAATATTTCACTTTATTCCGGCTCATAAAAAAATTCCGGGCGGCTTGTTGTCTTAACTTATACAGAGGCAGAAGTCGCCACATCTCTATTCAGATCAAAGCGTTCATGAATAGCATCATAAAGTCGTTCTGTAATATCACTTGCCAATCGGCGTTCCAGGCGCACATCCAGTACATAGGCCTTGATGGTAAAACGCAACAGGCTGCGGTATTCGTAACGCGGTTCCACCAGCACGCTAACGGGTTTTTTCAAATAGGTGTAAGGTGAACACATCGCCACCTCCCTGGCGATTTTTTTTATCTCGTTGATGGCCACATCATCGGGGAAATCCACCTTCACCGTCACCATTTCCGCTAATTCGCCACTGTTGGAATTAACCACCGCCTGCTTCAGCAATTCGGCATTAGGCACCATGATGGTATTATCGTCGAAGCTGCGTAGCCAGGTTACGCTGAGGTCGATGCGCTCTACTTCACCATAATGGTCGCCCAGTTGCACCATGTCACCGACTCGAAATGGTGGGTTATAGATCATCATGAAGCCCGCCAACACATTACGAATGCCATCCTGGGCCGCCAGACCTACGGCTAAGCCGACTGCACCGAGGGCCGCGAACATAATCTCTGCCGGGGGCTTGATGATGCCGAACACGACATAGATCAGCACCATGCCCCAAACCACGATACGGGATACCGGGAAGGTCTGGCCAATCTGCAATCGGTAACGGGGAAAGTGTTCCGCCAGATGTTGCAGGCTGAAACGGATAGCCAGCAGCAGCAGCCAACCCACCAGAATTGCCAATGCAGCACTGAGGATACTCGACAGTGATAGCAGCTCAATAAGTTCCTTCAGGGTATTCACTTCCATAAGCGGCACCTAGTAGAGATAGTTGCTTTTATAGAGATGCTCATATAAATGAGCGGTTACCATGGGTAGGATCCGGTAATACACACTAGAGCCGGTAGTCGCATGGCCGCGTTCCGCCAGCCCCATGTTACAAAGCTGATTCAGCCGCAATTGACTGTCTTCCGGCGACAGGCGAAAAATATGCTGATGCTCGACGACAGTCAGACTGCCATGCACTGCCAATTCCGCCAGGGTAAACTTTTCCTCCATCTCCAATTGCTTGAACACCGAGGTATCCAGGGGACGCAGCGCAGCGGCATCCTGCAAGGCCCCGCTCAGCAGATAGAGTAATAACAGGTCGGGTTTTCCCAGGCTCAAGGACTGCAGGCGTTGTATTATAGCGGGGGCAAGCTCGGTTTGTTCATCCCCTGCTGCACCCGTACGCGCGGCAATAAAATTAGTCAGTTCCACAGCATTGAAGTAATTCAGTGTGATGGCATGGGAGAAAAATTGATCCGCATGGTGCGTATAACCCATACGTCGCCAGGCCTGCTGGCGACAACCCAACAGCCACAGGTGCCGGCCCTGGGTGGCCACCATAATGGCGCCCAGGCTACGCACGGCATCCCTCTCTCCATACAGCCGGGAGGCAAGATAATGGGCATCATCAATAAAGAGGATTCTTCCAGGGAGCTCATTCAGACGTTCGCTCAGCGTCGAAGCATCGTGCGGCGGGTCTTGCAGGTCGAAAAGTCGCGCCACCAGGGCGAAGACATCCTGCTCATTGCAGAAACGCTGGCGCAGACATTCCCGCTTCAGGGTCTCCTCCGGCCGAATATGCAGCTGTAACTGGTTCACCAGGCTGGTAATACCACTCCCCTGTGGGCCACTCACTACGGCCATGGTAGGACGCCCGCTACGCCAGCCCTCCAGTGCAGCAAGCAGGTCGGACAGTTCCTTTTCACGACCAATGAAACGTGGGTCACCGGCATCCAGGGGTAACAGGCTCAGGGCATCACTGCGCACCGAGGTGGTAACGGCCGCGGGGTTCTGTGCCAGGCGCATAATATCATTCAATGACCAGAGGCTGCTTTCCTCGCGGCTGGAAGCGGGTTCCTGCTTAGTGCCTGCCCAGCGGCGCAAATGCCCCTGAAACTGCCCCCAAAGGGTGCGAAGGTATTGCCAGACCTGGTTTAACAATGGTGTCATGGGCGATCAGTATACATAGATGTTGGCCTCGGGATCACTATCCTACACCAGCGATCCTGTATCGAGAAAGTATAAAAGCTCTTTCCTGTTGATGTGCATTTATTAATAGGGACTGGGAATTCACCTATCAGTTCCGTGAAATAATATAGATGATAGATAACTCCTGACAATGTAGTTATACGTGGTAACTACACTTGTATAGCAATAATCAGGCACGTGCCTGACTGATATCCCGCAAGGCAATGCCGTGTAACAGTCGGCCGAGGATATCCGCGCCGGTGATCACCCGCTTCTCACCGGACCAGATGAGAATCAGATCTTCATCGATAACATCATCCACAGCCGATTCAGGAGATACCTTCAGCTTGGAAATCACCTTGCCAAGCAGGATTTTCGGATCCGTAACGATGATGGGGCGATGACAATAAAGATAAGGGTTGATCGGCCCTTCGCCAAATAGCGCCTCCCGCAGGAAGGCATTGGCATTTAATACCATACAGGGTTCCTGCTGTTCATCGACAATAATGACCCACTTCTTGCCAGAATGGTTGACATCGAGCAAAAACGGATCGAGGGCGCGACGTTCAAACGCCGGAAATACCGGCCTGCCATCTTTTGTCGGCAGACTAATTATACTCCCTGGGTCCATAAGTTCGCCTTCCTGGCTAACGGCAATATCATCCAGCGCCAGGAAATTCATGGCACCTATCCCCTCCATGCGACTCACATCTGATTCATCCGCCTCGATATGCTTGCGGATCACCGTGTGCAGATCACTTTCCCTGAAATAACTGATCCCCTCTTCACCTAACCATCGGTCCAGGACCATGGCACTGGGTTTGGCGACCGGGTATAGAAGCCATTGATAAAAACGTAGTAATGGCGCCAGCATCGAGCCCATGCGCATGGCATGTCGGGAGAAATAGGCCTGGGGGGCGATTTCACCCGCAAAGGTAATAAGGACGGTTGAGAAAAAGAAGGCGGTCAGCCCGGTCATTACAGAATTTGACAACAGGGTTAATAAAACATTGATGCCCACATTGCCCCAGAGGATTGTGGTAAGCAGAAAATTAACATCCTTGCGCAGGGTCAGGATCTTTATTGCATCGGGATTGCCCGAGGTGGCCTCCACCTCCAAACGCAGGCGGCTGATACCCAACAGCGCCAGATTCAGGCCAGAGAACATGGCCGACTGGCTGATACAAAACAGGATACCGACCCAGACAAGGGTACTTACTGACAGTGCTTCCATTTAGTGAACCCCGATTAATCGTCTTGAATAGCGTATACTTTATCCTGAATTGAAGGCCATTGATATTATCGGAAACTTGCCTAATGGAACACTGGACTGAATACACACGGTTTTTTACCGCCCTATTCGTTATCCTTGACCCTTTTGCTGCAGTGCCAATATTCCTTGTGCTGACCAAAAACTATACCGCTGGTGAACGCGGACGGATTGCCAATATTGCCGCCATCACCGTGCTGCTGGTACTGGTCGTTGCTGCATTGACGGGAGAGGCCCTGCTAAATGGTATGGGCACCAGCCTCGCGTCGTTCCGGGTCGGCGGAGGTATCGTGTTGCTGCTCATGGCGTTGTCCATGTTGCAGGGGCAGACCGACGCGGTGAGGACCTCCCCCGCCGAGGAGGCCGAGGCAGAAGACCGACATTCCATTGCCGTTGTACCACTGGCCATCCCCTTGCTGGCCGGGCCGGGTTCCATCAGTAATGTCATTATCGAGATGCATCGATCGAGTTCAGAATATCATGGCCTGTTGGTCATTCTCAGTATTGCACTGGTTTGCCTGTTTCTGTGGATCGTGCTGCGCATGGCAACAACCCTTGGCAGGATGCTGGGGCAGATTGGACTGAATATCATCAACCGTCTGTTTGGCCTCATCCTGGCGGCCATTGCTGTGGAGATTATGGCCAACGGCCTTAAACAGCTATTCCCGGCACTCACCGGTTAATCGGTATAATAAACAGTGGGCCATAGCAAGCTTATCTATAAGTAATGAAGTAACTTTTTTAGTTTTGGTCAGGCCATGCAAGGTGACGAATAGCGTTCTTACCTGACCTTTTTACTTCATACATCAAGTCATCCACTTTTTTAATCATGTCACGACTTGAATCCATTGCCTCGGAGAAAGTCACCGCACCGATACTAAATGTGACCGGCCATTTTTTTCCCTGCATGATAGACAATAATTCAGTCGATAACTTTTCAAGTACAGGCAGTGCAGATTCTTTTTCCAACACCGGAAACAACACCGCAAATTCATCTCCCCCCAGGCGAGCGGCAAAATCCGATGCCCTGATACTTGTCGACAAGGTCTTTGCCACGACCTTCAACAACTCATCGCCAACGGCGTGCCCCATCGAATCGTTTACGTGTTTGAAGTTATCCAGGTCTAAATAGGCGATGGTGAATGGCTGGGGATAACGATGAATCCGGTTCGATTCGCGTTCGAGTTGCTCCTGAAAAAAACGGCGGTTGGCCAGGCCTGTCAAGGGGTCCGTATCAGCCAGGCTTTCTTCAAAGGCCAATTTGGCGCGCACAATCAACAATAACCACAGGATGATGAGAAAAAAGATCAACCTGGTCAGGGTATTCCATACAGGCACCAGCAAACCTGAATATTGGCTACCGAGGGCCAGCTCCACCAGTAACCATAATCCGACAGAAACAATGGCTACAGTAAGCCCCATCCCCCTGCCCCGGTACCATGCCGCCAACAGAAGCGGAAGTGTATAAAACACAGAAAACGAGAGTTCCGGACCACTAAGATAATCCAAAACAGCAATGAGTAAACTGGCGGCCAGAAAAGTAATCAGGAACCTGCGCGCACTCAAACCAGCAAAATAGTTATTGATATATGTCAGCACGCGTCCAGTCTTTTGTGGTTGGCTTTTCTATTTAACAGGGCTTGCCTCATGGCTGACATAAATAACAGGCCCCGTATACATTTGTCATTAAATCCTGTCTTCTCGCACTTCCACCTCAGCCACTTCCTTTGTCCGCATTTCAGCCACGGTATAGACCTCACTAAGATAATGCATTGCCTTGACCATCTGGCGTGCCATACGTCGAATCCGGCTGTTCTGATCGAGGATCTCGATCATCCCCGGAATAGGTATGCGTAACTCCGCGCCGGCAAAAAGTAACGCCGCTTTCACATCATCATAGGCAACCTGTACCTGCTGCAGTTGCATTTCACAGTCGGTAAAGGAAAACCCTTCTGCCTGAGGGTCGGCCAAATTCATCAGGCTGACCACTTCTGCACGGTAGCGGGTAATACCTTCCATTATTTTTGCATCATCGACAAATTCCAGCTTGGCCTGTTCCCTTGTAACCAATAGTGTCTGTTCCGCGCAGGCCAGCAGGTGTTGTTCGGCTCGCAATAACTTTGCCAACTGATCTGCAACTTCACTACTGAGTGAGGCCCGTCCCAGGCGGGTAATAAAATCGGCCACTGCTGTGGTTAATTTTTTTACCACCAGGTGATCACTTGTAATACGCCTTCCCGGGGCCGATTCGACGCTTAATGCCGCCAGGGACATGCGTCTTACTACAGCAGCGATGCGCGATAATTCCAGTACCAGGGCGTTCAGTGCCAGCATTGGTGATACGGCCACCGTCTTGTCGAGAAACCGGGGGCGGCCTTCAATCTCTTCCTGGGTGACAAAGCGCTTCTCCAGAAAACGGGTCAAGCGACCACTCACTGGCCACATTAAGAGCACACCAAGGATATTGAAGGTAGTGTGAAATAATGCCAGCGTCACCGCCGGGATATCCTGCAAGCCCAGGAGTTCCCCCGTGATTTTTACTATCCAGAATAGCAACGGTAGAATCAGTAGCGCCACAACCCCGGTGGCCAGATTGAAGATGATATGTGCGCCCGCTACCCGTTTGGCGTTTGGGGTGGCACCGATAACGGCGAGCGCCGCTGTCGAGGTCGTGCCCACATTAGCACCGATCACCATGGCCGCGGCGGCATGCAGCCCCAGCATGCCGCCCGTGGCTGCCGTCAGGGTAATGGCGATGGCGGCACTGGATGACTGGGTGAGCACCGTCATGAGAAAACCGATACCGACATACATAACTACGCCTGCAATGCCGTCAACAGTAAACTTCTGTAGTTCAATGGCGGCTGCCAAACCCTCAAAAGCATCCTTGAGCACATCGATACCGATAAAAAACAGACCAAATCCCGCCAGGGCCATGCCCAGCGGTACACGTCGACTATCATTGCCGGTAAGCCGCAATAGCATGCCGATGCCTATCATTGGCAGGGCAAAGATTTCCACCTTGATCTTGAAACCGACAATCGCCACCAGCCAGCCGGTCATGGTCGTGCCGATATTGGCGCCATAAACGACACCCAGCGCCTGATACATGGTGATCAGACCCGCATTGACAAAACCGATGGTGGCAACCGTAACGGCACTGGAAGACTGGACGATGGCGGTGATGGATAAGCCGCTGACAATGCCGCGGGCCGGCGTGCGGGTCCATTTACCCAGCATGTCACGCAAGGCATGGCCGGCGGCCAACCTGAGGCCATCGGTGATCATGTTCACCGCCAGCAGGAACAGTCCCAGTCCACCAGCCAGCATGCCTATAGTAATGAAACCCTGATTCATATCGCTACAGCATACTGGACAGCAACGTCGCTATGCCGAGAAAGGCAAAAAAGCCTACCACATCCGTCACGGTCGTCAGGATAATGGAGGATGACTGCGCCGGGTCCTGCCCCATCGCCGACAGTATTACCGGAATAATGGCACCTGAGAAGGCTGCGGCGACCATGGCAATGACCATGGATGAGCCGATCACCAGCGCCAGTCCTACGGACGCACTCCAGACCAACACCCCCAGTGAAGTGAGCAGGGCAATGGCAATGCCATTGATGAATGCCGCACCGACCTCCTTTCTGGCGACGCGCAGCCATTGGCTGGTACCAATTTCCCGCAGTGCCAGGCCGCGCATGGTAACCGCGAGGGCCTGGGCACCGGTGTTGCCGGACTGCCCGGCTACAACCGGCAGCAGTACTGCCAGCGCCGTAAATTGTGCAATAGTGCCCTCGAATAAACCCACTACCGAGGCCGCCAGGAATGCCGTCAGCAGATTGATAGACAACCAGGGCAGACGTTTGCTGACAACGAAACCGATATGTGACAGGGCGCGTTCATCCCGGCTCGCACCTACCATGGTAAGAATATCCACACTGCTTTCCTCACGCACCGCTTCCATCAGGGCATCATAATGAATAATGCCAATAAGGCGACCGGCAATATCCACTACCGGCAGGTCAGTGATGCGGTTTGTTTGCAACTGCTCCACCACCTCTTCCCGTGTTGCCGTTGCCGTCACCAAACCCGGGACAGGCCGCGCCAAGGTGTTCAACATATCCCCTGCTTCGGCAAGGGCCAGCCGGTTGATCTCGACCATGCCCTGCAGCCGCCCTTGACTATCTGTAATATACAGCTGTCGGGTAAACCGGGGTTTGAATTTACGGATACTGTGCAACACCTCTCTGACTGTGTGTGTCTCATCCAGGCTAAGAAAACGCGGATCCATCAGCGAACCGGCGCTGTCTTCAGGGTACTGCACCAGCGAATCCAGCTCACGCTGCCGAGTGCTGTCGACAAGCGTCATCATCTGCCGACGTTCCTCAGCAGTCAGTCTCACCAGCGCACGGGCCGTGCGCACCGGATCGCCACGCTGCAGGACCTGCCTGGCAGTTGCCTCGGGCAATCGTTGCAGTACCGCTGCGGCCCTATCCAGCATTAAACCGTCCCACAATGTGACCATATCGGCGGTAGGCTGCGTCTGCAGCAGTTCTACCAGGTCGTCCACAGACAATTGGTTGACAACCTGCTGTGCCGGTAACGGGTGGTGGTGTAGAAAGGCCTGGTTCAGGGCATGCACAGCATGCATGGCATCAGCGCTCATGGTCTCTCTCCTTTGTCAGGACGGGCAATACTTAATAGACTGTCCAGAAGTTGTGCCACACTGAGCCAGTAAAGGCTCGCCAGAGACAAAAGGTTTTCCAGTGGATCACGCGAACTGAAGCTTCCCGTTTCAAGCACTGAATCCTGCAAGTAGCTGTAGTGCAATACACCCACTAGTGTATTGTCCCGCTCCACTACGGGCAACCTGCGGTGTGTCGCCCAGCCCGGGTGCGAGAGCAGTGTTTCCGCAGAGGCGTGCGCAGATAACGGTTGTGTCTTGTGGCTCATGATATCTTTTAACTTGCTATGATGATCCGATATCAATAACTTGCCTAGATCGAGCATGCCTATCAGGTGATGCGCATCGTCGATGACATAGACCTCACAACTGGCGGCACGATCAAGACGTTCTATGCGCCGGATGGCCTCAGCCACGGTCACATTGCCTGGCAACATATCAATCCTGGGGTCCAGCAAGGCACCCGCCGACATCGGCGGATACCCCATGTGATGATGAACTCGACGCAGGGTCTTATCCGCTAAATGCACAGACACTGCATCCTGCGTTGCCGGTGCCAACAGACGATAAATGCGGGTTGCTGAAGAGACATGCAGTTCACTCACCAGTTTTGCTGCCGATGATGCCATCATGGTCTGCAGACAAGCCGCCGCCTTTTCAGGCAACATCGAGGCCATCACCGGTGCCCCTGTCTGCGTGGGCAGTTCGCTGAACAGCGCCGCCACATCTTCAACTGATACCTGCTCCAGAATCCGCGCCGCCTCAACAGGGTAGCGCATGAGAAATTCCCGCGACAGCGGATTATCCACTTTCACCTCAGGCACCCTTCTCGGTAATGTAGGTCACCTGTTCGTCAAATAACTTGGCCGGGATGTCGACAGTACCCGCCTCGGTTTCGATAATCACCCTTGACACCCTGATATCCGTTACCAACCCCTCGACATCACCAATACGCACTTTGTCACCGACCTGATAGATCTGTCGTAGCTGATTGGCGGCAATGATATTACTGACATGGGTACGTGCCCCCAGACCAAATGCCAGGGCAATGCCCCCAAGCATGCTGGCGAGGATAATCCCCAGGACCACAGACAAAAACATGATATCGATGCCGATTTGATCGATACCGAGGATAATGGCGGTAAACAGGATAATGACCTGGGCCGTACGCGCCAGCAGATCTCCCTGAGAAAGTTCTGCAGAGGCCGCCGCAGAGGCCACCAGGTCACGTACCAGGGAACTGACGACGAAACCGACCAGCACGATTAGCAGGCCGGCCGCCGCCAACGGTAGGTAAGTAATAATTTCTTTTAACCAGGTACCGAAGATGCTCAGCCCCAGGATCTCGGTTGCCAGGGTGACGAAAATAAGCATTAACAGCCAGAATACCAATTCCCCTACAATACGGGTTGGTGGATGACGTGGCTGTATGTGCCCCAGGCCCCGTTTCGAGATCAACCGCTGCCACAACTGGTCCAGGCTGCCAATAGCACGGACGACCAGCAGACGCAGCAAGCGGGCCAGCAACCAGCCGAGCACCAGTACCAGCACGGCGGCCGCAACCTTGGGCAGATAGGTCAGTACCTCGGCGACTATAGCCTGAAGTCCTGCGGTCAAGCCTTCAATAATAGAAGTCGACTCATTCATGATTTTTCTCCGCCATTTTGCAATCAACCGAGCTTGTATAGCAGTCCGGCCACCCACCACACCTTACTGAAACAGGCAACCTGACTGTAAGTAACTGTGGGCTGTTTTTCAATTAATATAATAATAGTACAATTTTAGGGTAAGCAATCGTTACACCAACCTGACTATTCGCCAGCATACTAACCGCATACAACCGGCTTCCCAGGCCCGACAGATGAATGTCTTTACGCTTCTTTTTTACGTAAATCATTTAAATTCCAAAGGATTCAATAGACATTGTTTTTTAAACCGTTTTAAATACCCCAAGCCTAAAATATAGGCAATGCTAATATAGGCAATGCTATGATTATAAAATACTTATCAGCCAATAATCCGTTCAACTATCTTAGCAGTCACCTGACCCGACTGGTAAAGGGGCGATTATGGTTAAAGGTCCTGATTGGTATGGTCCTGGGGATTGGCGTCGGCATGTTAATTGGTCCTACCACAGGTTGGCTCCCTGCTGACACCGCGACGACTGTAGGAAACTGGCTGGCCTTACCTGGTCAGCTGTTCCTGACCTTGATTCAAATGATTGTCATACCCTTAATCTTTGCCTCCGTGGTGCGTGGCTTAACAGCGAGTGGGAGCTTTGAGCAACTACGCAAGATGGGCGTTGGTGTCGTCGTTTATTTTGTTATTACCACGACCATTGCGATTATTATTGGTTTAGGTGTTGCACAGTTGATCAACCCCGGGAGTTTTGTTGAGGCCAACAGCCTGAAGGTTGTAGCGCAAACAGGTGCCATATCAGACGCTATCACACAAGCGGAGGTCCCCAGCATGTCTGACCTTCCGCAAAAACTGATGACTATATTACCCACCAACCCTCTAACCTCTATGGTTGAAGGGCAAATGTTACAGGTTGTAATCTTTGCGGTCATCATGGGCGCTGCGCTGGTTATAATGAATGCCGCGCAATCAAAACCGCTGCTTGACCTGATGGCCTCTCTTCAGGAAGTGTGTATGACCGTAGTGGGCTGGGCAATGCGACTCGCCCCACTTGCCGTGTTCGGGCTAATGGCCCAGTTAACAACCAAGATAGGGCTTAATGCAATTTTAGGCATGGGGGTATATGTAGGCACGGTATTACTGGGTCTGCTAATACTCATGTTGCTTTATTTGACGCTCATTTATTTTATCGCCAGGGAATCGCCCTTCAAGTTCATCCGCAGTATTCGGGATGTACTGTTATTAGCCTTTTCAACGTCCAGCTCGGCAGCCGTGATGCCACTGTCTATTAAGACAGCTGAGGAAAATCTCAAGATTCATTCTTCCGTGTCACAATTTGTGATCCCATTGGGTGCGACCATCAACATGAATGGCACGGCTTTATATCAGGGCGTCGCGACCCTGTTTTTAGCACAAGTCTTTGGTGTGGACCTGAGTATGGGGGCATTAATCCTGGTGATCGTTACTGCGGTAGGTGCATCGATAGGTTCCCCGGGAACACCGGGTGTTGGGATTATCATCCTTGCCATAGTGCTGGAAACGGCAGGCATACCCCCTGCAGGGATAGTTCTGATTATGGGTGTCGATCGTATCCTGGATATGAGCCGCACGGCCGTCAACGTCTGCGGTGATCTGGTTGCAGCCAAACTAATGAACCGGTGGATGATGAAGACTGAAATGCTGGATATGCCCGCGCCTGAAGCGGCAAGTTAATATTAATTTAGAATCATGCTGCATGAAAAAAGTCATCTATAACTTAATGCCAAACGGCATAGTCTTGTATGATATTGATCAGTGGCTAATTTAAACAGGAACAAGCATGGAAAATATTTCGCTGAGCCTGGTGGCAATTGTTGTATTACTTGCTGCCAACGGATTTTTTGTCGCCGCCGAGTTTGCCCTGGTCAAGGCGCGGGGATTTCGTATCGAAGCCATGGCCAGTGAGGGCCGTTCAGCTGCTAAACTCACCTTACGTATGCAGCACAATCTCGAGGCCTATCTGGCCGCCTGTCAGCTTGGCATTACCATGGCATCACTGGGACTGGGCTGGGTCGGTGAACCGGCGGTTGCTGCGCTGCTGGAACCACTGTTTCATGATCTGGGTGTGCCTGATGCGATACTGCACACATCGGCCTTCATTGTCGGCTTTTTGATTTTTTCTTCACTGCATATTGTGGTCGGTGAGCAGGTGCCAAAAACCCTGGCCATACGCAAGGCCGAGCCGGTTTCATTATGGGTGGCCTACCCGCTACACATGACCTACTTAGCGGTATTCCCCCTCAACTGGCTACTGAATGCCTCGACCAGCAGGATTCTGTCGCTGTTTAATGTCGCCGAGGCGACGCACGCCGACGTCTATAGTAATGACGAACTCAAGGGAATGGTTGCGACGTCCGAAGAGCATGGTGAGCTGGGGGCAGACAAGGCCGAAATGCTGCGAAACCTGTTCGAGTTTGATCAGCGTCATGTCGGTCGTGTCATGATCCCACGCACCGCCCTCAAATTACTCGATGTCAATGGTAATGCTGACGACAATCTCGCCATTATCCGCGATAGCGGTCATTCTCGCTTTCCTTTGATTGACAGCGAAAATAATGAAGAAATTGTCGGTATCGTATTGGCCAAGGACCTGTATGCAGCCATGCTCAATGATGACAAGGAGCCCTGGACCCATCTGCGCAGTTTTTGCCGTGAACCATTTATTGTTCCGGAGTCACAGAAGGTCTCCAGATTGTTCGATGCCATGCGTGCCAAACGCGCGCACCTCGCATTAGTTGCCGACGAATACGGTGATCTAGTTGGCATCATCACGCTCGAGGACCTGCTGGAGGAGATTGTCGGTGATATCGAGGATGAAACGGACACATTCACCACCTCCTACAGCATCATCCTCCTCGATGATGAACGCTGGGAAGCCGATGGTCTGGCATCACTGTCCGATGCCGAACGCAGCATCGGCCTAATCGTACCCGATGGACTGGATGCCAACACCCTCTCCGGCCTGTGTATGGCCGCCTTGGGGGAAATGCCTGAGGTGGGTGATGAAGTGCTTGAGTACGGTTATCGCTTTACGGTACAGAGCGTGGAAAATCATCGGGTGGGCAAACTGCTCATCGAAAAACTAAACAGCATAGATAAAGAAGGCCAGGATGCTAAAACACCTTCACATGAATGACGATACCCATCAGGGTTAAACAAAACGTATACTACTTTGACCGGCACTTAATGCCGCAATGGTTAATATAAGGTATCCAGAACATGGCAAAGTCAGATACATTGCTAACATCCACCAATATCAAAAATCTCTATACCAAGACCCTGAACCTGGTATTCGCTGTCATCCTGTTGTTCATCACCCTGACGATGATCATCGGCGTCGTGCGCCTGTTTTACCGGATCGGCGAACTGTTCCAGGAAGGCGGTATTACCGGCAATTACCTGTATATTTTTGCCGATGTACTCACCCTCTTCATCCTTATTGAGCTATCCCGCTCACTGTTCGAATATTTCACCTCACACCGGCTGCGCCTGACCCCCATCATCGATGCCGGCATTGTTTTTGTCCTCAGGCATATTATGATTGACCTGTTTAATCACAAACTGGAAACCGATAATATCTATGCCCTCAGTGTATTGCTGCTGGCCCTTGGCGCAATCCGCGTTAGCGCCTCCATCAACTTCCAACGTAATGAAAATGCATCACCTCACAGTGAGCTGGGGGAATCTGATACACACCGCTGATGTCTCAGGATGGCAGGCTATTACAGAGGAGTTTTAAATGCTTGACCCGCTAAATCTAGAAAATATGTCATGGCATACACAAGACAGTGCAGCGACATTCCTGAAAGTATCTTCGTCTGCGGATGGCCTTTCGCAACAGGATGCCCAACAGCGGCTTGAGAAATTTGGCCCCAATCGCCTGCGCCCGGCGAAGAAAAAAGGCCCACTGGCACGCTTACTCATGCAGTTCCATAACGTCCTCATCTATGTGTTGCTGGGGGCTGGCGTCGTCACCGCTCTTCTGGGTCACTGGGTAGATAGTGGTGTCATTTTTGGTGTGGTGGTCATCAATGCCATTATCGGTTTCATTCAGGAGGGCAAGGCGGAAAAGGCCCTGGATGCCATTCGTAATATGCTCTCCCAGCAGGCGATGGTTAAACGTAATGGCAAGTTTATTAACCTCCCGGCCGAACTACTGACCCCCGGCGATATTGTCTTTCTCCAGTCCGGTGACAAAGTCCCGGCAGACCTGCGCCTGTTCAAGACCCGCGAACTGCGCATCGAAGAGGCTATGCTCACTGGCGAATCGGTGCCAGTGGAAAAGGTGACCCAGCCGGTGGCAGAACAGGCGACCATTGGTGATCGGAAATGTATCGCCTACTCTGGCACCCTGGTCACCTACGGCCAGGGTCAGGGTGTCGTGGTAGCGACCGGCGACCACACCGAGATCGGCCGCATCAGCGGTCTGTTACGCGAGGTACAGACTCTCACCACGCCGTTACTACGGCAGATGGCCACCTTCGCCAAGTGGCTCACTATTGCCATTGGCATCATCGCCGCGGCAACCTTTACCTATGGCGTGCTGCTACAGGATTATTCAGCCGGTGACATGTTCCTCACCGCCGTGGGGCTGGCGGTGGCCGGTATTCCGGAGGGTCTGCCCGCCATCATGACCATAACCCTCGCTATCGGTGTGCAGCGTATGGCCAGGAAACACGCCATTATCCGCCGCCTGCCGGCAGTAGAAACCCTGGGGTCGGTTACTGTCATTTGCTCGGACAAGACCGGTACCCTCACACGCAATGAGATGACTGTCTTGACCGTGGCCACCGGTGCCGGCGTCTGCGAAGTCAGCGGCGCAGGCTATGACCCCCACGGCACTTTCAGCCTCAACGGCGAGGATGTCACCCCGGAAGCCTTTCCATTGCTGCGCGAAGTCGCACAGGCGGCATTGTTGTGCAACGATGCCTCGTTGTCAGAGGTGGGCGGCCAGTGGCTGATGCAGGGTGACCCGACCGAAGGTGCCCTAGTGACACTTGCACATAAGGCCGGCCTTGAGCATAACTACTGTCAGCACCAATTCCCACGCACCGATGCCATCCCCTTCGAATCGCAACACCGCTTCATGGCCACCCTGCATCACGACCATGCCGGGCATGGCTTTATCTACCTGAAGGGCGCGCCGGAACGGGTACTGGAAATGTGCCACCAGCAGCGCATGCGCGGTGAGGATGTCCCCATCGAGAAGGCCTACTGGGAGACCTGCATGCACACCATGGCCAGCCGCGGCCAGCGCTTGCTGGCCATCGCCTTCAAACCGGTCGCTGCCGGGCAGCAAAGCCTTAGCTTCAGTGATGTTGAAGTCGGGCTGACCCTGCTCGGTGTGGTAGGTATCATAGACCCACCACGTGAAGAGGCCATCCAGGCGGTGCGCGACTGCCAGTCGGCCGGCATCCGTGTAAAGATGATCACCGGTGACCATGCCATCACCGCCCGGGCTATCGGCACACAAATGGGCATCGGTGATGGGATCACGGTGGTTAACGGTACCGATCTGGAAACCTATAACGCCCAGCAGTTAGAGGATGCCGTACAGCGATCAGATATTTTTGCGCGGGTTTCCCCTGAACAGAAACTGCAACTGGTGACCGCACTCCAGGCCGCTGGAGAAGTCGTTTCCATGACCGGTGACGGCGTCAATGATGCACCGGCGCTAAAACGCGCCGACGTTGGGGTGGCCATGGGGCATAAAGGCACCGAGGTTGCCAAGGAGTCGGCGGAGATGGTGCTGACCGATGACAACTTTGCCTCCATCGCCCATGCCGTGGAGGAAGGCCGTACGGTCTACGACAACCTGAAGAAATCCATCCTCTTCATACTGCCGACCAATGGCGGTGAAGCGCTCATCATCATCGCGGCTATCGCCATGGGCCGCCTGTTGCCCATCACCGCGGCGCAGATCCTGTGGATCAACATGATCACGGCGGTGACCCTCGCCCTGACCCTGGCCTTCGAGCCCCCGGAACGTAACGTCATGCAACGCCCGCCGCGAAACCCCAAAGAGCCCATCCTCTCCGGCTTCCTCATCTGGCGCATTATCTTTGTCTCGCTGATCATCGTCACCGGTACCTTCGGGCTATTCCTCTGGGAACGGCAACAGGGTGCCCCCATCGAACTGGCGCGCACCGTCGCCGTCAACACCCTGGTCATGTTCGAAATATTCTACCTCTTCAGTGCCCGCTATCTGCTCGCACCATCATTGACGTTTGAGGGACTGTTCGGAAACCGTTATGTATTATATGCCATCGGCCTGCTGCTAGTGTTCCAGCTTGGCTTTACCTACCTTGGCCCTATGCAGACGCTGTTCGCCACGACGGCCATGAGTGCCGAGGCCTGGCTACGCGTTATCGTGGTAGCGTCATCGGTGCTGTTCCTGGTGGAGATAGAAAAGCTGCTGCTGCGAAAATATTCTAAAGCAGAATAAGGAACATTGATTAATTCAATGCGCGTACTCGTTATTAACTCAGGCAGTTCGTCCATAAAATTCCGTCTCTATGACATGGGGCAGGAAGTGTTATTGATGTCGGGCACCCTGGAACGCATCGGTGAAACCAGGGGTAAGAGTGTTTATCGTGAGTATGCTGGCCATGGCAAGGTAAAAGAATACAAACAGAATTCGTCTGTCATTGATCACGCGGCCGGCCTGAAACAAATCTTTGCCTTTCTGCAAAGCCACGGTGCTATAGATTCTATAAAGTCAGATTCAATAAAATCCTTGCACGCCATTGGCCATCGCGTTGTTCATGGTGGTGAGGCCTTCCAGGCTCCAATGCGCATCGATGCAGACGTTATTGACGGCATACGCAATATGATACCGCTTGCACCGTTACACAACCCGGCTAACCTGGCCGGCATTGAGGCCGCGCAGCGGCTGTGCCCTCAGGTACCACAGGTTGCCGTATTCGATACGGCCTTCTTTAGGGATCTGCCGCCACAGGCCTACCGTTATGCCCTGCCCGATAAACTATACCGACAGCATCATGTGCGTCGTTACGGGTTTCACGGTACCTCACACCAATATGTCGCCAGACAGGCGGCCGAGTATATGCAGCAGCCGCTGGAGTCATTGCGGCTCATCACGCTGCACCTCGGCAATGGTGCCAGTGCTGCGGCGATCCGCGATGGCATCTGCATCGACACCTCCATGGGCATGACGCCACTGGAGGGCCTCATTATGGGAACGCGGTGTGGGGATCTTGATCCATCTATACATTTTTACCTCACCAGGACACTGGGTATGGGTCTTGATGAAATCGAAACCCTGTTAAACCATGATAGCGGCATGCAGGGTCTATGCGGCGTCAGTGATATGCGAGAAGTACACCGCCTGGTGAATGAGGGTAATGAACAGGCACGACTTGCCATTGATATGTATTGTTACCGGATAAGCAAATATATCGGCGCCTACTCTGTTGCTCTTGGGGGATTGGATGCGCTGGTATTCACTGGCGGGGTCGGTGAAAACGATGGGGTTATTCGTCAGACTGTCTGCAATAGGCTGTCGCTATTCGGCATCTCACTCGATCACCAACAAAACCAAGCCGGGGCAAGAGGCATATTTGACATCAGTGGGGAAGACAGCAAGGTCAAGGTGCTGGTTGTCCACACCAATGAGGAACTCGAAATCGCCCGCCAGACGGTATCGTTCATCGACAAAAGCAACGTTCCCTGATGGCCGTGCGTTGGCTGTTTTTCAGGCAAAGCCTGGGAAAAACCGGCGGAAGTGTGGCTGCAAAATATATGTTGCTTATATATCCTCAACAACTATAAAAAGCGGAAAAGCGCCTTGATGATAAAACAGAACAGACGCTGTACAGGCAAACCAAACTCTAACCACTTTTTTCGACGCGGAGTTTCCCAATACCGCGCTCGGTCGTCTGCTCCACCGTAAAGCGGTAGCCGGACTGGAGCACGCACTCGCCTTCTGTCGGAATATGACGAAGATGTGAAATCACCATGCCGCCGATGGTGTGGGCTTCAAGCGATGGCAATACTACATCAAGCACGGCACTCGCTTCCGTAATGGGTACACGACCTTCCATCAAGTAAACATCTTCCTCCAGTTCCTCAATGCTGTATTTGTGTCGCGGCAGATGGCCTTCAAAAGTATAGCCGACGTTCATCACCTCGCCGACGATCTCCTCCAGGATGTCCTCCAGGGTGATCATGCCAATGGCAGAGCCGAACTCGTCAACCACCACCGCCATATGATCATGCCGCTGCTGCAATACCGGTAACAACTCATCCAGCAATTGATGTGCCGTCACATAGTATGCGGGCTTGATGAGTTCAGACAGTGGTTGTTCTATCAGTTTCGGATCCATCAGGTCCCATAGGGTAAAACCCACGACGCCGATGATTTGGTTATGCTCGCCTTCATAGACGGGCAGACGGAAGTGGGCCCGCTGTCGTGCCAGCCGAACGGCATCCCGGCTGGTCTTGTCGTTGCTGATCGTCGTCATCTCGGCAATGGGGATCATCGCCTGGCCTACAGTGGTAACCGCAAAACTTGTGACCCGCATGATACGGTCACGGTCAAATACGTCTATGTCTGCGCCCTGCTCCGCCATTTCAATCACAGTACGTATCTGCTCGCGATTGGTGAAAAGTTCCCGGTGGGCTATTTCAACGCCTGCCAGGTGTGCCACCCTGCGCGCTACCCATGAGAATACGAACACCAGCGGGTAAAACAACCATGAGAAAAATTGCAAGGGGTAGACGATGATAGGCGCCAGCAGATCGGCCTTTTGCTGGTACACACTCTTGGGTACCACTTCACCAAAGATAAGGAATAGCGGTGTATAAACCAGAAAGGCGTAAACATCGCCATATTCACCGAAGAACCTGATCATCAGTATCGTGCCTAACGTGGTAAGCACCACCAGCGAAATATTGGTTCCCACCAGGGTGGTCCCCAGTAGCACCTCGGGCTTGTAAAACAGCTTCAACACCAGGGCGGCACCCCGATGCCCCTGATTGGCAAGATGCTGCAACTTCAGGCGGTCGGCATGCACCAGTGCAATCTCCGAGCCGGAAAAAAATCCCTGCAGCAGGAGCAGCGCCAGCATGGCCAGAATAGTCAGTACTATATCCATTGATTGCTCACCGGTAATCAGTTGTTGTCTGTGTCTTCATTAATGGCCGCCTCCTGATACCCTGTTGTCTCCGCTGCCCCGTCACCCTTACTGGCGCGTAATCTTGCGATCCGATGCCCTTTCATTTCCAGTACCGACAACACCACACCCTCGACGGTAATTTCATCACCCTCCTGGGGCAGTCGGTCCAGCGCCCGCAGCATAATGCCGCCAATGGTGGTCATCCGTGGGTCGGTAATGCCGAAATTCGTCAGGTCCTCAAAGTCTGTCAGCTTCATATCCCCTGCCACCTCAAACACATTCTCCGCTAACTGGGCGTAGAGCAGGTGCGGTGCGGTCTCTGGTGTGACCTTGCCGAACACGAAGCTGAGCACACTCTTCAGTGTCACCAGACCGTCGACACCACCGAATTCGTTCAATATTGCCGCCGCCTGGACCTTGTGATCCCGGAAAAAATCAAACATCTCATCCACTTTCTTCGTGGGTGGCACAATGACAGGTGGATGCAGGATGTCCTCGATTTTCAGGGTGTTGAAATCGGTATCAACCAGCACCCGCTGCAGGATATCCTCGGCATGGATAAATCCCACCAGGTTGTCGCGACTGCCACGGAAAACCGGCAGACGGGTATAGCGCCGGGTTCTAACCTGTTCGACAATTTCCGCAACCGGTGTCTCTACATCAATAAATGCGGTTTGCGTGCGGGGGATCATTATTTCGATGACCTCGGTGGTACCCGCCTCAAGCAGATTGTAAATAAGGGAGCGCTCTCTTGCGCTGAGTTCACCCTCCTTGACCACCTCGTCCACCAGTGTGCGGAACTCATCCACCTGGAGGATATTTTCAGCCGCCGTCTCTTCCCCGACCAGCCAGGTGGTAAGCCGATCGGCAACCAGACGAATAACCCAGCGGAAAGGTGTTATGACTCTGACCCAGATGCTCAGCGGTAGCGCAATAATCCGGGTACTGATCTTCACCGGGTCGGAAACCGCAATGGTCTTCGGTGTGACTTCGCCGAACAGCAAAAGCAACGGTACCATCACCAGGATGCTCAGTACTCCACCCCGTTCCGCGCCATAGAGTGCCACCAGGATGCCAGTCATATTGGCCGTTGCCGCTATATTGATGATCTCGTTACCGCAGAGAATCGAGATGATCAACTGGCGCGGCCGTTCCAGTAGCGTCTGCAGGGTATCGAATCGCGGGTTACGCTCGCGCCGCAGCTGTTGCAGGTCGAGACGTGATAACGAAAACAGTGCGGTCTCCGAGCCGGAGAAAAATGCCGAGGCAGCCATCAGCAACATCTGCAAACCAATACGGAAGATCATATCCGCCTGCAGAAGCTGTTGCGGGTCAACAGCCAGTAAAGCGCTCAAATCTGCCCAAATCCCATCCATACCACACGTCAGCCATATTCACATAGTGTCAATGTAGCGCGTTCCCGTCTTGCTTGCCACTAACCACCCTTGGCGAACAGGATACATTGGTTTTCATTGCCGGTATGGGCGAAAATAATTCGTTTATTCGCCTGTCAGGCTGGCATAGACTGCCGGTAGGCGTCACAAGCGGGCACCTTTGACATCAGTTGGGAAAACAGTAAGGTAAAGATAGGATCGTCACTGCCAACGAGGAACTCGAGATAGCCCGCCAGACGGTATCGATCACCAACAGAAAGACAAGCACTTGATAGCCGTGCATTAAGGTTTTTTGGCAACACCAGGAAAGCTACGTATATAAGGAGTACTCTGATTCAGTGAGGAGAACCATCATGACAGAACCGGTGACAAGCACGAGCGATACCCTGGATGCGGAACAGTTACGCAAGATTGACGCCTATTGGCGCGCCGCCAACTACCTTTCCGTCGGCCAGATCTACCTGCTCGATAATCCTTTGTTACAGCAACCACTAAAAAAAGAACATGTGAAACCCCGGCTGCTGGGCCACTGGGGCACGACACCGGGCCTGAACTTCATCTATGCCCACTGTAACCGCATCATCAAAAGCCATGACCTGAACATGATCTATATCGCCGGCCCAGGGCATGGCGGTCCGGGTCTGGTGGCTAATACCTGGCTGGAGGGGAGCTATAGTGAGTTCTACTCCAACATTTCCACCGATGCCGAAGGTATGAAGAAACTGTTCAAGCAGTTTTCCTTTCCCGGTGGCATCGGCAGCCATGTTACCGCAGAAACCCCGGGCTCCATTCATGAAGGCGGTGAACTCGGCTATGCCCTGTCCCACGCCTACGGTGCGGCCTTCGACAACCCTGACCTGTTGGTCTGCTGTGTGGTCGGTGACGGTGAGGCGGAAACTGGACCCCTGGCGACGTCCTGGCATTCCAACAAATTCCTCAATCCGGCACAGGATGGCGCGGTACTGCCCATTCTGCATCTGAATGGCTACAAGATCGCCAACCCCGCCCTGCTGGCCCGCCTTGGACACGATGAGCTCGAGAAGCTGTTTATCGGCTATGGCTACAAGCCCTACTTTGTCGAGGGTTCGGACCCGCAGGCGATGCACCAGAAGATGGCCGCCACGCTCGATACAATCATCGGTGAGATCAAGGCCATCCAGCATGGGGCACGTGTCACCGGAAATCGGCAACGGCCACACTGGCCCATGATCATATTACGCAGCCCGAAGGGCTGGACAGGACCGAAGGAGGTGGACGGCAAGCAGACCGAGGGCTACTGGCGCTCCCATCAGGTGCCGTTTTCCGACATGGTCGACAATCCAAAACACCTGAAGCTGCTGGAGACCTGGTTAAAAAGTTACCGGGCCGAAGAACTGTTTGATGCCTCAGGCTATCTCATACAAGAGCTTCGAGAGCTCGTGCCCGAGGGGCAGCGGCGCATGGGCGCCAACCCCCACGCCAATGGCGGCCAGCTACTCCGGGACCTAAAGCTGCCTGACTTTCGTGACTACGCCGTAATGGTCAGTAGCCCTGGGCACAGCGTCGCCGAGTCGACACGGGTGATGGGGCAGTTTCTGCGTGACGTAATGAAGCGCAACCTGGACAGCCGCAATTTCCGTGTTATGGGTCCGGATGAAACTGCCTCCAACCGCCTGGGCGCACTGTTTGAAGTGACCGATCGTGCCTGGATGGCAGAGACCCTGCCGGAGGATGATCACCTGTCACCTGACGGACGTGTTATGGAGATCCTTTCCGAGCATACCTGCCAGGGCTGGCTGGAGGGCTACTTGTTGACGGGCAGGCATGGCCTGTTTTCATGTTACGAGGCCTTCATCCATATTGTCGATTCCATGTTCAATCAGCATGCAAAATGGACCAAGGTCAGCAAGGAGATCCCCTGGCGGCGCCCGATCGCCTCGTTGAACTATCTGTTGACCTCCCACGTATGGCGTCAGGACCATAACGGCTTTTCACATCAGGACCCCGGCTTCATTGATCTGGTCATTAACAAAAAAGCCGATATCATCAGAGTCTTTCTGGCACCGGATGCGAATACCCTGCTGTATATTACCAATGTGTGTCTGCGTAGCCGCGACTTCATCAACGTCATCATCGCCGGCAAACAGAACCAGCCGCAATGGCTGGATATGGATGCCGCCATCAAGCACTGCAGCGCCGGAATCGGTATCTGGGAATGGGCGAGTAACGATCAGGATGGCGAACCCGACGTGGTCATGGCCTGTGCCGGCGACGTGCCAACACTGGAAACCCTGGCCGCGGTCGACCTGCTACGCCAGCACGTACCGGAACTGAAGATACGTGTTATCAATATTGTCGATCTTATGACACTGCAACCCAGGGAAGAACATCCGCATGGGCTGTGCGATAAGGACTTCGACAGCCTGTTCACCACCGATAAACCGATCATCTTTGCCTTCCATGGTTACCCTTACCTTATTCACCGCCTCTGCTACCGTCGCACCAATCATAAAAATCTGCATGTACGCGGTTATAAAGAGGAAGGCACCACCACGACACCCTTTGATATGGCAGTACTCAATGACCTGGACAGGTTCCACCTGGTCGGTGATGTCATCGATCGAGTCCCCAAGCTGGGTTACAAGGCGGCCTACCTGAAACAGTTCGTGCGCGACAAGCTCATCGACCACAAACAATACATCGCCCGCCACGGACAGGACATGCCCGAGATCCGCGATTGGAAATGGCCATATGCATAATATTACGTAGCGGCTCAGTAAAGCATCTACACAATTGAATGCAGAAGAGATAGTGGGTCTTTAAGCAGTGGACCTTTAAGCGCTGACACACTGATGACGTACGAATCCAGTAGCGCGCTGGTGAGCTCTCGTTTAAGGCACCCCGAATTGCGCCCTGACAGGGCGCACCGCCAACACATCGCACTCCGCCTCTCGCAGCACATGCGCTGCCACACTACCTAACAACACATAAAGCAGACCAGAAAGACCATGGGTTCCGATCGCAATCAGATCCGCGCCGAGCCTGGTGGCCTCAGCGGCGATGGTCGGTCCGGGGTAACCCTGTTTAATGAGCAGTTTGACCTTGCTGCGGTCAATCTTGCAGCTGGCGAGGAATTTATTCAGCTCATCCAAGTGTTCTCGGGTTTCCTCACTATGCAGCTCGGCGATATCCTGTTCCGATATGCCCTGCGCACGCAACCGCTCTTCATACCACAGGTCATAGACATGCAGCACATGAAACTCCGCATCCGGTGCCAACCGCATCGCCCATTCCAAGGCATGCTGCCCATGGGTGGAGAAGTCCACTGCCACCAATACTCGGCGGTAAACACCCGTAGGCTTCTTTTTGACCACCAGCACCGGTCGGTCGCCCTTGCGTACCACCCTCTCCAAGGTGGTACCCAAAATCCAGTCACGTATATAGAACCGGCCATGTGCGCCGAGCACGATCAAGTCGTCACCCTTGTCACGCGCCCAGCGAATAATTTCAACAAAGTCCTTTCCGCGTTGAACGTGAACATCGATTTTAATGTCGTGTTGATCGACCAGCGCTGCTGCTTTCGCCTCCAGGGCTGCTTTCGCCTCCTCTAAGAGCACTCTCATAAACCCTTGTCGCGTTTTCTCCAAGCGGTCGATATGGCGCACCTTGAGCAGTTCGGCGTGATCCAACACGTACAACAATGAGAGACTCGCGCTATGTTGCCCTGCCAGTAACGCCGCGCGCTGTAGCGCCAGGTCCGCCCACTCTGACAAATCGCTGCCTGCCAGTATCTTCGTCAGCCTGCTCATATCGCCATACCCATTTACTTCTCTTATTTTACTGGCTTGTTAGCACTACCGTAACGTATTCTATAAATCGCTACAACGCCGCGGCGGCGTAATCAATAGATGCTATTTACATCGTCGTATGACCGGCATACATCTCCTGGATCTCATTGACGAACCTTTTCTCGATGTGCGCCCGTTTAAGCTTCATGGTCGGCGTGATCAGTCCGTTTTCGATCGTCCAGGATTCCTGTGTCAGACAGACTGCGTGCACCTGAGCATGATGAGGGAAACCGAGCAAGCAGCGCTCGGCAAGCCGGGCCAGTACGGCCTCATGCACTACACTGGCCTGGAGCGAGGCCGGATCCTCGGAACGCAGTCCACATTGCACCGCGAGCTGGCGCCAGGCATCCGGATTCAGCACCAGCAAGGCGCCCAGGTAAGGCCGACCCTCGCCCACTACCATCGCCTGTTCAAACAACGGATCGAGGGTAATGGCGAGCTCCAGGTCTGCCGGCGGTGTCTTCTCGCCGGTCGACATGACAATAATTTCCTTGAGGCGTCCCCGAATACAAATGTGACCGTCTACAAGCTCAGCGACATCTCCCGTATGCAGCCAGCCATCCTTATCAATGGTTGCCTGGGTCGCTTCCGATCGTTGCCAATAACCCAGCATCAGCCCCGGCGAGCGCAGCAAAAGTTCATTCTCGGCCCCCAGCATGATCTCCACACCCGGCAGGGGTGGGCCGACGCAGGACGGCATGTTGTCGTCCAGGCGATTGCCGCTTACCACCGGTGCCGCCTCCGTCAGGCCATAACCCTGTAGCAGTGGCAGGCCAAGACCGATAAAGAACCGGGCAATGGGCTCCGTCAACGGCGCACCACCGCTCACCGCGATCCGAATCCGGCCACCCAGGCGCGCCATGATTTTGTCTGCGACAAGATGACGCAGCAGTGGCCACAACAACCGCTGGATCAGCGTCGCTGTCGACCCGCGGCCTTGCGCGGCCTCAAAATGTCGCCAACCGAGCGTGATTGCCTGCCGAAACAGTGCCTGCGCAAAACGTCCCTTACCTGCCAGTTTCTCCTGGATCTTTGCATACACACGTTCGTAGATGCGCGGCACCGAGACCAGCACCGTGGGGCGGATCGTCACCAGGTCCTCGGCAAGTGCCTGCACCGAGCGGGCATAGGCCACACTACTACCTGCCATCATCGGCAAGTAGTAACCAACGGTGCGCTCGAAGGCATGCGAAAGGGGCAGAAACGACAGGAACACGTCATCTCGGTAAGCCGGCGTCGCCTCCAGCACGGCATGGGTGTTCCAGAGGATATTGCGATGGGACAACATCACCCCCTTCGGGCGCCCGGTGGTACCCGAGGTGTAGATGATCGTGGCCAATTCATCAGGGGCGGCAACATATCTGATCGTTTCCCCGGGAGACTTCTCCAGCAATGCAGGTACGTTACGCAGGATGGGATCGGACGCGTCACTACCCTCGGCAACACTCAGGCACAGGACGCGTCGCAACGCGGGTAAGGGGGTCCGGCTTGTCGCCAACGGCAGCCACTGCATCGGTGTAGCCAACAGCAGCAGGCGGGTTCCGGCATCCGCGAGAATGTAGGCGATATTATCAGGGGTATCGGTGGTATACAGAGGCACCACCACCAATCCCAAGGCAAGTGCAGCCTGGTCGAAACACACCCACTCCACACTGTTGGGGAGCAGGATCGCGACCCGGTCGCCAACAGCCAATTCCTCGTTGGCCAGTAGCTGTTGCCACTGCGCCACCAAGTCGGCCACCTGTTTCCAGGTATAGGCTTTCCACACCCCATCGTCCGCATCGTACTGACGGTAGGCGACGCTATCCGGAGTCCGTGCCACGCGCTGCTGGAACAGGCCGGGTAAAGTCCCCGCCTCATCCAAGCCAATGACGTCCAGCTGCAGGTCATGCGTATTATATTCTGGTATTTTGCCCATCATTTAGCCTCCGTCGTGCCGACGCATACCCCGCCATCCTGCTCCTCGTTACGCCCTTCATGTACCCGGTGTCTCTCGCGCCAGATCCGGTTCTCCCAAATCGGCCAACAACGCGGCACGGCTGGCGTCGCGTAGCCTCACTGCTGCATCCCAATCCGAACCGGCTGGCAGGATCGGCGTGCCAACCCTGACGCGCACCGCACCGCGGCGCGGAAACCGGGAGTCGTCACGCAACAGCGAGCGTGTGCCGCGAATTGTTATCGGTACCACCGGTACACCGGCCTCGGCGGCGGCGACAAAGGCACCCATGTAAAACGGCAACAGGCCGGGCATGCGTCTGAAGGTGCCCTCAGGGAAAAACATCAATGACCGACCGTGCTGAGCCGCCTGCACGGTATTTCGGGCATCGGCCAGCCCGCGCTGCTTGTCGAACCGCTCTACAAACACGGCACCGATGCGCCGCAAAAATCGGTGCGGAATAAACTTATGGCTCAATTCCACCTTAGCCACAAAGCTGAATTCGCTGGGCAGGCTTGCCACCAACACCACCCCATCCAGATAGCTGGCATGATTGGCGACAATCACACAGGCCTGATCTCGTGGCCACTGCTCCAGGCCTTCTATCCGTAAAGGCACCCCGGTCAGCCAAAACAACAGTCGCGCACTGCGGCGCATCACTGCCCAGCGCCAGCGGGCCCCCGGTAAGATAGCAACCAGCAACCATGTTGGGGGCGCCAGCAACCAGAAAATACTATGCGCATAAACGGCGTAACCCATATCGGCGGATCGCCGCCAGACACTGCGCAGGCGCGGCCGCACTGAGGCCAGAACAAGACGCACAAGCTGCCACCACACCGCACGTGGCCGCTGGCCGATTCGGCCCCTTTCATAGATCTCACGCACGGCGGCGCGACGGATCTTGCCGCTGGAGGTTTTCAACACTGTATGCGGCGGCGCCAATACTACTTCATCAGGCGACATACCTAACAGGTCGGTCGCGACCCGCTGAACCTGAGCCTGCAACGCCTCGAGTGCTGTGGCCTGTGTCTCACGGGTCTCAGCGACTACGATCACGCGCTCGGTACCTGATTCGGGTTCCGGGCTACCGAACACCGCCACACAACCTTTGCGGATGCCGGGGATATCCCCTACCGCCTCTTCCACCTCATAGGGATAAATGTTGCGCCCGGCGCGAATGATGACGTCCTTGACCCGGCTGGTCAGATAAATCTCACCCTCGGCGACATAGGCGAGATCACCAGAATCCAGCCACGCCCCATCGAACAGTTGCCGACTTGCCTCTATGTTACGAAAATAACCACTGGTGGTGGATGGCCCCATGAATTCCAGGCGTCCCTCCTGGCGTTCAGGTAGCTCACGCCCGGCGGCATCCACAATGCGGATCTGGTAACCGGGCAGCGGTTGGCCGCAGGCGACGAACTCCAGGGTGTGTGGCGTCGATGCCTTTGCCGGTAACGCCTTGCCCAGGGAGGTAAGCGGCTCGCGCTGGATGCAATCGATGTGCGCGCCTCGAGCGAGGGGCGGAAAGGCCAGGCCCACTGCAGCCTCGGCCAGACCATACACGGGTGCCATGGTCTGGGGCCGGAAACCATAGGAGGCGAAACGCGTAGTAAAGTGTCGCACCGTGTTAGGACTGACCGGCTCGGCGCCGTTGAAGGCCAGTCGCAGGCTGCTCAAATCGAGTCCTTCAAGGTCGCGCTCGTCCACTTTGTGCAGGCACAGCTCATAGGCAAAATTGGGCGCCGCCGTGAGGGTGCCACGATGTTTGTGGATCACCCACAGCCAATGCGACGGCCGGGTCAGAAACGCCAATGGCGACATCAGCACCAACGGCATACCGTAATACAGACTGCCTAACCAGGCGCCGATCAACCCCATGTCATGGTACAGGGGCAGCCAGCTGACGAAGACATCGCTGGAGTCGGCCTGCACTGCTTCACCCATGGCGCGGATATTGGCCAGCAGATTGGCATGCGTAAGGACCACACCCTTCGGCGCACCGGTGCTGCCCGAAGTGTATTGCAGGAAGGCAACATCCTCTGGCTCCAGCAATGGTTCACTGAATGTCTCGGGGGAGGATGTCAGCTCTTGCGGGGTAAGCACTGCGTGCAATGTGTCGACTTGCGCCTTGAGTAAACGTGCTACCCGTTGAGCCTCCACCACTGTGATCAGCAAGACCGCTTGGGCATTGACCAGAATGCCCGCATGCCGGCGCAGATGATCCTCGATCTGAGAGGGGCGTAGCGGTGGATAAATGGGAACAGGAATGCCACCGGCCAAGAGAATAGCAAAAAAACTGAACAGGTAGTCGCGACTGGTAGGCAACATGATGGCCACGGTCTGGCCGGGCAGCAGGCCTCGCGCCTGCAGGCCAGCGGCCAGCGCGCGCGCACCATCGGCCAGTGCCGCGTAGGTGATGACCTCCGGTTCTTCGCCATCACCATACAGATAGACATGCGGGCGTTGCGGATGACTGTGTACATGCCAGTCGAGCATCTCCGGCAAGGTCCCGGCCGCGTGCGGTACCCCCTCCACGTGCTCCAGCACCACCGCACGCATAGACTGGTCTGATGGTTCCCAGCGCCGCGTAGCACCGGCCGAAAGTAGCGCCTGCCACAGATCGCGCGGGCTCTCGGCGTTCGCCAGCAACTGTGCCGGCAGTCTGATCCCGAAGGCGCGTTCGAGACGCAGTAATAACTCCACCCGGGATAAGCTGTCAAAACCCAGGTCGTGGTCCAGCATGCTGTCCAGTGTCACGCGCAGGGAATGTGCGCGCTGTGGGTGCAGTTCCAGTGCCAGTTGGCGCACCTGTGCCAGCAGGGCTTCGGCACTCACCCCGTCAGTCCGATCCGTACGTTGTTCAGTCTCCCCCGCCACGCTCACTCCTCTGGCACTCGCCTTGATAATAACAGCGACTCAAACCCGTGTATCGGTGGATGAATACCCAACCCCTGCAGCAGCACCGCCATGCGATCGAAAGGATTCGTTTCACCACGTAGCCGTCGATAGTCCGCCGCTTCAAGCCAGGGTCGCCAGGCAGCAACGCTCACCGGCACGGGATAATCGCTGCCAAACAAGAGTTGGCCGACACTGTCGACATGCCTTTGCCACCATAACAAGACCCCCATGCGGTTGACCAGCCCCAGTGCCGCCGTATCGCCATACAGGTTCGGATAACTCGCCAGCAAGGCGGCGTAATGGCGCAGAGTATGCTGATTGTAGAACCAGCCGCTCGAGCCACCGTGAGCGGCGATCACCGTCACCCCCGCGTCCAGTGCCGGGCGCAGTCGCGCCAGATCACCCCAGGCCTGGCGCTGTGCTGGCAGCACAAACTCGGCGCCTGTATGACACAGCAACGGCAGGCCCAGTTCCGTGAGCTTGCGGAAATACGGCTGGTGGCGACAGTTCGCGAGATCGATACCCTGGCTGTTGGGGATCAGCTTGACTAGCACCGCCCCCTGCGCCGCGGCCCGCTCCAGGGCATCGAGCGCGTCCGCGCGGTGAGGGTGGACCGAGGCACCATACAGGAACAGCTCCGGGGCCTCCGCACACCAGGCGCGTACGTCAGCATTGGATACCGTGAAACCCTGCATAGAGTTGGTGGGGGTGCCGCGGACATCATGGGCGCTGTCCAGCGCCAGCAGCACCGCACGGCGCACATGGCTGGCGGTCCGCAGCCGCGCAGCCAGCCGCTCCATATACATACGGGCCGCTAGCGGGCCGCTGCCGTGTGTGGCCGCGCTGCGGGCAAGAACCGCTGCCAGCAGGCGCCGCCAGCCACGGAAGCTCACCGCGCCATCCCGTGGTACGCAATGCACATGTATGTCGGTGTAACCGTCGCACATTTTCCGGCCTCGCAGGGTCTTTCCGTTGGGGGCGTACCACTTGTTTGTGTGACATGAACCTGGCACAGATTCTTACAAGACAGTCTATCTGAAACAACTCATACGCGATAAACTCATTAAACATAAAAAACACATCACACGGGATGAATAAAATATGTCTAAGGTCCTCGAACTGAAAATGGCCAGGCGCATAATATTATTAGCTGTCGAGCATGAGTGACTATGAATAACGATATCTCAATTGCCTATTTTTCCATGGAAATTGCCCTTGAATCGGCCATCCCGACCTATTCAGGGGGGCTTGGTGTATTGGCGGGTGATACCCTGCGCTCCGCTGCAGATGCGGGCATCGCCATGGCGGGCATTACCCTGTTATCCCGAAAAGGCTATTTTCGGCAGCACTTAGATGAACAAGGCTGGCAATCCGAAGAAGCGGTACATTGGCCTGTCAGTGATTACCTTCTGCCCGTGAATGTGCAAGCCACAGTGGAACTTGAAGATCGGCAGGTCACCGTGCGTGTCTGGCGCTATGACGTCAGGGGAAGTAACGAACATGTCGTGCCGGTCTATCTTCTCGATACCGATGTGGAAGGCAATTCAGACTATGACCGTACCCTGACTGACCAGCTCTACGGTGGTGATGATTATTATCGACTTTGCCAGGAAGCCATACTTGGTATCGGTGGCATTCGGATATTGCGCGCCCTCGGCTGTACAAGTATAGAGCGTTATCATATGAATGAGGGGCACTCCAGTCTGCTGGTCTTTGAACTCATGGCGGAACTGACGCAACAACTCGGGGACAGCAAGGCAACGACTAAACATATTGAGAAGGTAAGGCGACAATGTGTTTTTACCACGCACACCCCGGTTGCCGCCGGGCATGATCGTTTTCCCGCATCGCTGGCCTATCGAGTCCTAAAACAATGCAACCCTTTCAAGGACTGTGCTGATGAGGTGTGCTGCGATAACGAACTTAATCTTACCTACCTGGCACTTTCTGCAAGTTATTATGTTAATGGTGTTGCCAAGAAACACCGCGAGACATCGAGAAAAATGTTTGGCAACACTCATATAGATTCCATCACTAATGGCGTGCATGCATACACCTGGGCCTCAGACGCCATGCGCGAGTTGTTTAGCAGAAAAATTCCGGATTGGCGAAACGATAACATGAGTCTTCGTTATGCCATGAGTATTGCCTATGAAGATATCTGGCAAGCACATCAACTGGCCAAGCGGCAGCTAGTCGAATATGTAAACAAGACCTGTAATGCCGGCATGGATCAAGGGATCATGACACTGGGATTTGCGCGACGTGCGACGCAGTACAAACGTACTACACTGCTTTTCACTGACACCGATCGCCTGAAGTTAATTGCCAGCCACTGCGGGCCATTACAGATCGTTTTTGCGGGCAAGGCGCACCCAAAAGACATACAAGGCAAGGAATTAATCCGTGAAATCTTCAGGATAAAGAATGTTCTGAATAATGATATCCATATTGCCTATCTGCCTGACTATGACATGGAAATTGGCAGGCTAATGACCTCTGGGGTGGATCTTTGGCTGAATACACCCTTGCCACCCATGGAGGCCTCCGGCACCAGTGGTATGAAAGCGGCAATCAATGGTGTGCCATCATTGAGCATCCTTGATGGCTGGTGGATAGAAGGCTGTATAGAAGGTGTAACAGGATGGGCGATAAGCAATTCAGAACAACAAGCAAAAACTTCTCCAGCAACAACAAACAGTGAGGCCGATATCCTTTACTCCAAGCTTGAAAACATCATCATCCCCATATACTACCATAACCGCGATGCCTATATAGCAATCATGAGAAATGCCATTGCCATTAATGGATCATTTTTCAATACCGAGCGCATGATTAATCAGTATGTCACCAAGGCCTATTTCAGGTAATATTTCAGACCACAAATAACAATGGTAAAATGGCACCCGCGAAGACAGGTTTCACCCGCATCAGCCTGTTTCACCTAACCAGTAAAAACCGAAGCCTGGCACAACCAGCGTACCCTTGAAAATATCGGGAGACTGCCCCGAGTACAGGTCGGTCATCTGGCCATACTGGCTACCTGCCCAATTGCCTACGTCACTTAGATTAAGGTTCTGAGGTCGACCATCAAAATTTCCCACCACCAGTACCTGCTCGGCTTGTTTATTAAGGTTGTAACGTCCGAAGACAAACAAATGCGGGTTCTCCACCTCGATGAGTTCGCGGTTGTTAAAATCGGCAAACACCTCGATCTCTTTGCGCACTGCAATCATTCTTTTTAGCGCACTAAAAATTTTATACTCTACGGTTCCAGGAATATTTCTGTTCTCAGCCTTTTCCCAATCAATAACGGGGCGGTGCACCCAGCGCGAATCGCCGGCCTTATGCGGATCATCAAGGTATGAGGTGTCATTTAATTTCCCCAGTTCATCGCCATAATACAGCAACGGCATACCACCAAATGACATAATCATGCTGTGTAACAATAAAATGGTTTCAATAGCCTCATCGGTCGCCCTCGGATCATTCTCTTCAAGTGCGTACTGCAGGCCTGCGAGGGAAGCCAATGACCCGGAGATTCTGGCATCGCCAGTCTTTTCGTTGTGACCGAAAACCAGACCCCGCGCATGGGAGCTGGTAAAACTTCCGGTATAATAATCGATGAGGAACTTACGATGGCTGTTAGATTCATAACCCGCCAATTGAATATCATTGTCATCAAAACCAAGGCCAATATCATCGTGACAACGCACATAATTGAGCCAGGTGGCGCGCTCGAGTTTAACCGGCAGGTTTTTTATTCCCTGGTTGAGAAGATTGGCATTTTTGGTGGCCACAGCATCCCATAAAAGCGCCATGAAAGTAGCGTTGTATGCCATTTCACACTCTTTGGCGATGACCGCATCCTCACCAAAATATTTAGTCACCTCGACCGGCGCGACAATCGCCTCGGCAATAAACAGCACACCCGGCGCCGTGACCTGACAACAGTCTTTCATCAGCTGCAGGATTAAATGTGCCTCGCGTTCATTCTGACAGGTACTACCAATCTTCTTCCATAAAAAGGCCACCGCATCCAGGCGCAGGATATCCGCCCCTTTGTTGGCCCAGTACAATATGATATCCAGCATCTCAATAAACACTGTCGGGTTGCTGTAGTTCAGATCCCACTGGTAGTTGTTAAACACCGTCATTACCCAGCGCCCCATCTCATCATCCCAGGTAAAGTTTCCGGGCGATGTTTCAGGGAATATCTCCGGCATGTTCTGCTCAAACATGTCAGGCACATTGCGGGTTTCAAACGTATAGTAGTAATCTTGGTAGACGGCTTCACCGGCACGGGCACGCTGCGCCCAGTCATGTTCATTTGAGGTATGGTTTACCACCACGTCCAACACCAGCAGGATTTCACGCGCCCGCATATCATTCGCCAACGCGGTCAGATCCTCCATGCTACCGACACGAGGGTCTATCTCCCTGAAATCGCTGACTGCGTAGCCACCATCGCTATGCCCTTCCGGACAACGCATGATCGGCATAATATGCGCAAGGTTAATACCTAACTCCTGAAAATAGCCTAAATGCTCTCGCACCCCTTTGAGGTTGCCAGCAAAGCCATTACTGTAGAGCGCCATGCCCACCCACTTCTGACTGAGAAACCAGTTGTGGTCCTTTTCGCGCTCTATATCCAGTTGCTGCAACTGATCGGGACGATTGATATACTGACGTGCCATGGTCTCGACAAGGCGCAAGGCCTGCGCTTCAAAATCATCTCTATGGCCATAGAGTCGATCAAAAAGCGAGTGAATGGCATAAAAATTAGAGCCCAGGCGTGTATAGAAATGACGCAGGTCCTGCTTGCTAATGTCTGTCCTTAAGTTATTAAGAATGTCATTGAGTAGTGAATGGGAAACCTGTTCGTACATAGCATACCTTTATAGTCCGAGATAAATATTCAACAGCAATACAGCCAGTCCTTGCGCGCTGATTAACCACCCGCCTGTTACATCTTATTATAGAAGTAATTGGTTGCTGCAACAAAACCATCGACATTGCCACAGTCGAAACGTTGACCGTTGAATTTACAGGCGATCACCTTGCCCTGCTTCGCTTGTTCCAACAATGCATCAGTAATCTGAACCTCGCCACCCTTGCCAGGGGCGGTATTACGAAGAATATCGAAGATATCCGGGGTTAAGACATAACGCCCGATAATGGCCAAATTGGTAGGCGCGTCTTTCTTATTCGGTTTTTCAACCATATTATTAACAAATATCAAACCGTCATCACCCACATCACCGGCAATAACGCCATAATTGTGCACTTCAGACATCGGCACTTCCTCAACCGCAACGACACTACAACGATATTTTTCATAAACATCAAGTAGCTGTGCCATTACACCTTTATCGTCACTTTCACATAAATCATCTGCGAGAATGACGCCAAAGGGTGAATCACCGATCAGGGTCTCACCCGTAAGGATGGCATCTCCGAGACCCTTCATGCTTACCTGGCGGGTATAGGAAAAAGTACATTGATCAATGAGTGCACGAATAGAGATGAGATAATCCTCCTTGGAGGTGCCGCTGATTTGATCTTCGAGTTCATAGGTAATATCAAAATGGTCTTCAATCGCACGCTTGTTCCTGCCAGTGACAAAGGCAATATTATTCATACCGGCACGTGCCGCCTCTTCAACGCCATATTGCACCAGCGGCTTATTGACGATAGGCATCATTTCTTTTGGCATGGCTTTTGTCGCGGGTAAAAATCGAGTTCCATAACCCGCAACAGGGAAAAGACATTTTTTAATCATGTATTACTCCGGCATATATTCTTAAATCTGGTTCAAAGACATCTGTTAGTGATTAAAGGCGTTTTTATATATGCCCGGGTCAGTAGATGTTGCACCACGCAAGCCTACTACAGCACTGGCAAAATTTTGGGCAGCAGTGAGTATATCGGTTAACGGCCATCCGCAAATCAATCCATGAAGAAAAACTGCCGTGAAGGCATCACCTGCACCGACGGTATCAACAAACTGCTGTGTCCCTGCTGGTCTCACGCTATGTAACACACCGTCGTGACTGCGAACCACTGCTCCTTCTGCGCCGAGGGTGACTATGAGTAACTCCAGGGCATATTTTTTCTGAAACCTGGCCATATCCAGTTGTATATCACCGCTTGCAGGACCCAGCTGATGTAACTCATCCTGGTTAAGTTTTACCCAGCGGGCCTGCTTGAGCCAGCCTGAAACCTCATCTTCCTGCCACCAGGGTGGGCGTAAATTCACATCTAAAAATATAGACAGCTGCGGATGACTTGCCAACGCCTCAAAGGCCTGACGGGCGACTCTATTCCGTAACCCCAAGGTACCATGATAGAGAATTCCCTCTGCTTCTGGATAACTAATATTCGTAATATCGATAAAATCATAAGCGCAATTCGGAGTGATCGAGTAGTGTGGCTCATCATTAATCAACGCCACATCGACGCGCCCGGTCTGGTGTTGGGGGTCGCGCTGCACAGCAGTGATGTCCATGCCCCATTCCTCCATGGCCTTAATAATCCTTTTGCCAAGTGCATCCTCACCTACCCTGGAAACAAGGCGAGGTTTGTCACCAAAAGCCTGCAGATTCCATGCAACATTAAACGGTGCACCACCCAGCACCTGCTCACCGTCTGGAAAGCAATCGAACAGCACCTCACCAAAAATAATTGGCTGGAGTTTATTGCTCATAACAAAAGCCTATCTGTTTTAGTTGTTGGCGAAAAGCGGGGATAAAATGGCACACCCCTTCGAGTACGCCCGCTGCATAGTTGCCATTCATATTGGTATTTTTACCCGTCGCAAGATAGAGAGCCTGGCCGTAGCCATTGTCCTCTGCCAACTGCGAGACGGCCTCTTTCACCTCTTTTGTGGCATTCGCCACCAGTACTGAAGGAATAGGACTCACTAGTACAGGCAAGTCATTACCACTATCGCCTGCAAAGACCACTTCATTGAGGGAATAATCCAATTGACGACGCAAAAAGTCGATGGCATGCAACTTGGTGGCATTACGTGGCAGCACGTCCAGCAGACCAATGTCCTTGGCTTCATCAATACTCCATACCAGGCTGGCATCCACCCCATAATCCTCCAGACGCTTAGCCATCTGCGATAACAAGCGCTCCTGATTTGTATCAACTGCGACGTAATAACTGAGTTTGTGGGTATTTTGTTTGCTGGGTTCCTGCAGTTGCAGACCAGGCAAGTCAATAAATAACGCCTTTAATTGTTCGTGGCCTTTACCCTGCCAGTCTTTATCAATCTCGTCCTCCCATTCTTGCGATACGTGCCATTGCTGTTCAGTAATACGATAGATTTTAGTGCCCACATCGGTAATAGCATAGTCTGGAACAGGCAGACAATACTGTTTTATCGCCTGCTTCGCCAATACCTGATCACGGCCGGTAACATAGACAAGCAGTACCTGCGACTGCTTACAAAACTCGGCGAATAGTTGCCGCACATGCTGGTGCTCTGTTTGCACGCCGTTAGGGATAACGGTTCTGTCCATATCAGTACACAACAACAGTCTTGACTCACTCATGAACGTGGTTTTTTTCTTTCGGGTCTTCGCAACGATTAAAAAAATCGTAGTACTCAAAGGCCTCGAGTATTCCCGCTGCAAAGGGGTGCTTGGCGAAATAGATTCGTCCCACGTCGACAAGCTGTGAAAGCTCTTCATGGTGACGGTTGGCGACCACTACCGCCAGGGTATTGCCACGCATCATATCTTCATCGGCACCCGAGCCACCGGCAACGATGATGCGCTTCAAAGGGATCTGCCAGCGCTCCGCGACATAGCGTAAGGCCAGGCCTTTTGAGGCCCTGATAGGCACCACATCAAGAAACTGACCAAAGGCCATATTCAAATGTACGGACTGCTCATCTTTATGCAAAAGACTGTTAATTGTCTCGATGTCAGGCGCAATCTCGGGATCGATGTAGTAACTTATCTTAAAGCGACTCTGCTCGGATTTAGGCTGGAGCTTTAGACCGGGCAATTCAGCCAGTATCGGTTTTACCTTATGCGGGGACCAATGATAATCAAGGTGTTTGCTCCAGGAAATATCTGTACTAAATTTCGGTGCATAATAAATTTCTGTACCGCTACTGGTGATCAGAATATCCGGCTCCGGGATATTGTATTTCCTCATTACCCTCAAGGCCGAATCAAAACGGCGACCGGTAGCGACAATAAATTTTGTGGTCTTGCGATGCTGGCGTAAAACTTCAACCAACTGCCGTAGAGATTTCTCATCACCTATCAGATTTTGATCCAGGTCACTGACGATTGCCCGATCACGATAAAGCCCCTGACGGCGCTGAATGGGTTTCCGCTCCAGGACCTCAGATCGTTCGATAATGGGGCGCACTAATGATAGATAACTCTCTGCATGGGACTCCCATGAATAATGCTCACGCACGCCTTTTAATCCCTGCTCGACGCACTGTTGCCATAGATTTCTGTCTTCCAACAACTTTAACAGCGCATCGCTAATGCTGCTTGTTTCCAGTGGGTCGATTAAGAAACCATTCTTACAGTTGCCAATAATATCCCGCGGCCCACCATCCTCCGTCGCCACAATCGGCAGACCCGATGCTGCAGCTTCGATCAAGGTAAGTCCAAACGGTTCGGTAAGCGCCGGGTTAACAAACACACCGCCTGATGCGGCGGCAATGCAATAAAACAGCGGGACTTGTTCGCGCCGATGACATTTCGGCATCGATACTTTGCTATAAACGTCATAGCGATCGATGGCTACCAGTAATTCATGAAATACCTCCTGGGCACCCTCTTCCAGATCATCGATATCATCACGATTGCCGGCGACAATGACGAGATTGGCAATCTCCTGCAATCGGGGCGACTGACCATAGGCCTCGACCAGGGCAACAATGTTTTTTCGTCTGTCCGGCCGTGATAGCGCCAAAATAATTGGCCGGGTGGGCTGCTTTAAATGCCGGCTAATATCAGCGAAGAGTGCTGTATTCAGTTCCTTACCTGTGGGTGGCATGAACTGTTTGAGATTCGTGCCCGGGGGCAGCACGCGCATTTGCTCTGGCTGATAATGGTCGTAAAGCTCGTATTGCTCTTTAATTTCCTGATGGGTGCTGGTGATCACGCGCTCTGCGCTAGCCAGTGTTGTTTCTTCAGCCTCAATACGACGCGCCATGTTATAGCGTTCTTCCACTTCTTGACTTGAAAGACCGCTGGCCAAAAGACGATGACGTTTTACCCGACCCAGGGAATGACCAGTATGAATTAAAGGTACCCCCAACTGATTGGTCAGACTCGCCCCGACATAACCCGCATCGGCATAGTGACTGTGAATGATATCCGGTAATACAGCATTATTTCTAAAATGGCAGAGAACATTATCGGCGAAAGCATCCAGGTGATCCCAGAGTTGCTCCTTGGGGATATATTCATCAGGTCCGGCGTTTACTCGTACAATCCGCAAATTATCCGTAAGCATTTCCAGCGGCTGGGCATAGTCTTCCGCAACAGCAGTATCCACCACACGACGAGTAATGAGATCCACCTGACCCACATCCGGATGTCGTGCCAGCGCTTGTGCCAACTCAAGCACATAAAGGATTTGACCACCGGTATCGGCATCACGCCCCAGTTCAAGGTTCTTGCCCCGGATCAAACCATGGATACTGAGCAAAACGATATACAGCTTCCCTGTTTGCCCATGCATAACCGAATATTCCCCCTTAGCCGCTAGATTTCCGCTTAAGTAAACAATAACATAATTTTCAGCAGGCTTCTTAGTCTGCCATTGCTAAGAATGCCGGGGATGCAAGTGATAAGAAAATACCCGTGCCGCATAAACTATAGCAATTGAATACATTATTTTGTTCTGTATCAGAGAATTAGATCCGGCCACCGAAGCAACTCGCCTATTGAATACGGCATGGAAGGATCACTCCTTCTCAATTTCATAAAGCAGGTCTATGGATTGTTGCGTACCTGCCCCGCCTTCCAGGCGCAGATGCTCATTCAACTTGTAGCGCAATTGTACCGTCGCTGCCCCTTCAAACAAACCATAGAGGTAACGCACATACAAGTCGGGACTGAGTTGTTTGCCAATGGCTATGGCGCTGCCTTCCAGCCCCTGCTTCCCCTGGGCAAGGCCCAATTCATCAAGACCGAGTGAGCCTGCCAGTTGTGCCGTGATGGGTGTGCTTTTATCCAGGCCAAGACTGACCGCCGCCTGGGTGAGCATCGCGGCATCGAGTTCCTTTCCCGCAGACAGCGGGCCGCCGGTCAACAGATAGGACAGGACTTCCGCCTCATCCATGGGGGGTTCCGAAAAGAGCTGCGTGGTCGGCGCGACCAGTGGCCCGGTCAGCAAGATACCCGCCCTGATACGCTCCAACTTGCGAATGGCACGCACATTGACGTCTGCAGAAGATAATGGACCGGCAAACAACAGGCGCCCCTGTTCTATGGTCAGGTCCTGACCATAGGCCTGGTAACGCCCCTCGCGCAGATGCAACTGGCCGACGGCCTCGGCCACGGCCGCCGGCGCCTGCTGTAACGCCAACTCGCCGGCAAGGCGGGTATCCAGTCCATAGGCCTTTAGACGGACATCGTCGCCGAGGATCAGCTGCAATTGTGCTCGGGTGAGCGGACCCTTGTGACGGCTTTGCGCATCAGACGTCTCTTGCTTGCCGAGAATGACCTCGTCAGATGATGCCCGCACCACGCCACGTGGCAGGTCGGCAATGACCATACGGGCGTAGGGTACCGTGAGCTGCCCAGCCAGACTGATCTCCTGCTGGCTCGCCACAATATCCAGACGCGGTGACACGGTAAGCTCCAAGTCAGAACGACGTGCCGCCTCAAAATTCTCACCGTCAATGTGAAGGCGTACTGGCCAACCGGCTGCGCGGTCGAGCTCGGCCTCACCCTGGAACTGTACCCGGCCCTTACCGGAGGCCGCCTGCCCCTGCAGATTCAGTCGATCACCGTTGCCCGTCACACCCAGCTGGATGGCGGATAAGGTGATGCCAAGATCGGCCACATGTACCTGGCCATCCCGCCAGCTACCGTCTAGTTGAACCGTTGGCCGCTGCAGGGTGCCGGCAAAGCGGCTACGTAGTTGCATCGCCCCGGACCAATCGCTGAATTGCGGTAGCAGCGCACCCAGTGGACCGGGGTCAGCCAGCGTGAGGTCCAGCTCAGCCTGCAAGGCTCTCGGTCCGGCGACCCCGGGACCAAGACTGCCCTTGCCCTGCAGGCGTCCCTCATCACCCAGCCCCAGGCCGAACTGGGCCTCGAGACTATCGTCGCGAAAGCGAAGTTTGACATGGCCATCGTGGTGTTCGGCGATGAGTTCCGGCCCGGTTACAGGTTTGTAATGCAGGTTTCCGGGTGTCACCTGCAGCATCGCCTCGGCCTGCACCTGCGAGGGCTTCCCCTCGGTCAGGAAGCTGCCACTCACGATGCCGTCTATCTCGGTATCCGCAGCCAACCAGGGCTTGAGCAGGTTCAGTGGCAGGCCGCTCAGTTCACCGGCACTATGCAACATGCCATCCCCCTGGCGCCAGCCACTGGCACAGAACCGTGCCTGACTCTGCGTTAGGCAGAAAGGCTCCATGCGGACTTCCATCCTGCCGGCCTGTAGCGCGACGGGGTTTTCCAGCTGCCAAGGCCCCAGTGGGCTATTAGCCAGGCTCAGGTCGGACAATTCTCCCTTCCATTGTTGCCCGGCATAACCACCGACAGCACGTATCGCTACTTCAATATCACTGCCATCGGCCATTGCGTGGATTTGGTGTTGACCGGCATTGCCCGTACCAGAGATAGAGAGGGTATCGAGGCGCAGCTCCTGATGTTCAAGCCCCCTGGACTGCAGGCTCCAGTGCGATCGTTGGGCATTGGCGGGGTCAATATCCACCGCCAGTGTCAGTTCGTCGGCAAGCAGTCCATCGAGATTCAAGCGACGACCGTGCAGATTCAGCTGTATGCCGGGGTCTTCCAGGTTCCCCCGCAAACTACCCTTGCCCTGCAAGCTACCTGCCAGTCCGGGAGCCAACTGCCGCAGGTCTTTGGCATCGAGATCAAAAGACGCCTCTAGCCTGGGGCGCAGGGCCCCATCCAATCGTGCCTGATTGTTGCCGCTGCGCAGCTTCAAGCCGCGGACTACTAATCTGTCGTCACGCAGTGACACTTGCCCATGTCCGTCTACCGGGTAGCCACGCAGCGTGCCGTGTAATTGCTGTACATCCATGTCGAGTTGTAATGCCTTGGCTGCGGTCAGGCTACCGAGGAGCGTGGCATCCAGTGTCAGTGCGCCGGGCCATTCCGGCCATCGCCTGCCGGGATCGATAGCCGAAGCCTGCAGGCTCAGTTTCCAGGAAAGCGTCGGGGTCCAACCGAGCCGACCGCTAAACAGACTCTCCCCATTCAGGGCCCGCAGTTCTCCCCGCTCTATAAGCAGCTGCTCCAGATTGCCGCGTCCGGTAATGAGCAGGTTAAAAGGATCGATGACGAGCGGGTGCTGTGCGCGCGTTGTCATTTCCAGGGTATAAGCATCTGGTTCACCTTTCAGGGCAAGCCGGCCTTGCCTGCTGTGCAGGATTTCTGTCCCAACCGGTATGGCCAGTTCCGCCCACTCACTTGTTAGTTCAAAACGGTGTCGCCCGGCCGTCAGGTCCGGCGTCAAGCTGCCCGTAATAACAACTTCATCGGGGAGGTGCAGTGTTTGCTCGATGTCGAGCCGCTCGATATCACCTGACACCTCCCCTTGACCGACTACATCGGGCAAGTCCGGCCAGCTGATCTGCCAGTCGCTATGCATGGAAAGGCGGTGGGGGTATTGCCCGGCGACCCGGCCACTGGCTGCCAACTGCACACCCTCACCTTCGAGTCGCAGTCCATCGAGTTGCAGGCCGTCCCGATCGAGACGAGCAGAGAATGCCAGTTGCTCAAGCTGCCATTGATCTTCCCCCTGCCTGACAATCAGCCCTGCCAGCGACAGGTCATCAAGCTGTAGCGCCAGTGGTGCCGCAATAATATGTTGTGGCAAACGAATGGGATACTGATCATCTGTCTGTGGCAGTTCTACCAGTAGTCCCTCGGCCTGTATGGCACGCAACTGCAGTTGGCCACGCAACAGCCCCGTCGGTAACCAGCGTATGTCCAGGGTGTCGAGATGTGCCTGCAGCCCCGCCTCGTCCTGATAACGGATGTCGCTGAACCGCATGCCGGTCAAGAGGGTACCCTGCACGCCGGTCACGGCAAGGCCCGGTAGCAGACGACTACCGACCTGCACGGTCCAGCGACTGCCTGACTCCGTGGCCGCAAAGGTCAGCAACAGCAATGGCGGCAATAACAGCAGCCCGAGGACGGTTCCAATCAGCATACGACGCATGACTACAGGTCCGGTCCCAGACTAAAATGAAGCCTGATTGTGCCCTGGTCTTCATCGAGGGGGTGTGCGAGGTCAAGGCGTATGGGCCCGACCGGGGAACGCCAGCGCACCCCCACGCCAATGGCGTGATGGAGCTGGATGCCCGTATTATCAAAGGCATCACCGGTATCGGCAAAAACCGCCAGACTCCATTTTTCTGCGATCGGCTGGTCGTATTCAATGCTCGCGGTCAGCAGGTGGCGGCCGCCCACCACGTTATCATTCGCATCACGCGGGGCAAGCTCACGATAGCCATAGCCGCGAACACTGTTATCCCCCCCGGCAAAGAAACGCTGAGAGGGAGGTAATTCATTGAAGTCATCGATTAGACTGTAACCCAGTTCACCACGGCCGATCAGGCGACCATCGAAGAAAGGGATAATGCGTTTCATGCGCAAATAACCACGCAGAAAGTCCACATCAGACAACAAGGCCTTGCTGCCACCCTTCACTTCCAGCCCCAGGCGCCAACCACGTTTTGGATAGATCAGGTCGTCGCCGCTGCTCCAGTCCCAGGAGACGCCGGGCATGAGCAGCGTACTATTACCCTTGTCATCGCCTGCCGTGAATCGTTCTTCGTTAATTTCCAGAAACACCGTCTGCACCAGGCCAGCTGAACGATGGCGGATATGACGCACACTGGCCTTATACAACTCGCTGTCAGTATCCTCGACGTGCTCTTCCTGATAACCCGCCTGCAGACTGAGGCGTTCGGTTTGCGGGTTACGCAAGGGAATATTGTAGGAAAAATCCAGATTGCTACGCACAGACGATGCACGCAGGGCCGCCTCACCGCTATGGCCACGCGAGTTGAATCGCCGGTTCTCATAACCCAGTCGTAATCTCGGTCCCTCGTCAGTGGTCAGGCCAATACCCGCCAGATAGGCGTGCCGTTTCCGGGGCACCAGGCGCACGTTCACGGGGACCTGTTTCTCTGGATTGGGGCCAAAATCCGGCTTGACGTCAACAGTGCTGAACAGGCCGCTATCCATCAAACTCCGTTGCAGGCGGCCGACGGCGGCGGCCTCATAGAATTCCCCGGAGAGGGACTGGCTGAAACGTTGTACGAACGCCGGGTCAAAGGCATCCTGATCAAAGTGGACCTCACCAAAGCGATAACGTGGTCCACTATCATAGTAGAGAATGGCTTCGGCTGTTTCCGCCTGCGGGTCGAGCCGCAACGCATGCGTGGTAAAGTGCCCGTCCCGATAACCACGCTTTGCCGCGACGAGCAGGATCTCGGCCTTGATGGCCTCGTAATCAGCGTGGTTGATCGGCTCACCAACCTTGGGTTGCAGCTCGCTTAACAGTTTTGTGAACACCAGGTCGCTGGCGGCCTCGCCATGTAGCTGGATATCAATACGGCTCCAGTGCAGGCGTGGGCCAGGATCGATGGTGAAATGGGCCGACCAGCAAGGCTCGCCTGCAGAAAACCCTTTGACCGCACGCGGGGCATAATAACCAAATGGCCACAGGGCCTCTTTTATATCGCCATCTGCGGCCTGAAATAAACGACGAAGCCGCCAACTGGGGGCATCACAAGGTTCGGCTGCCAGCCTGAGGATGGCGCGCACATTTTCGGCAGCTTTATCTTCCAGGCCGTCAATGACCACTTTTGGCACACCGCCCTGTGTAGCCTCCGCCGCGAGTAATGGCGCAATGCCGCCAAAGACTGCAAGCACGCCAGCGACCAGGAAGCCCTGCAAAAATCTGCTTGCGATGCCAGTAGGAGATGTCATAAAGGTGTGTTGCATAGTTCTGAACATGGCTGGGAAGGCTTGTGATGATCTTGCTAGATATACACAGCTTCGATATTCGCTATCTATGTGCATACACTAGCATATTTCCTGATAGTCTTAACCCAATCAGGTATGCCTAGGCTATTTCATTATGCAATTGAAACGCCTGGATAACATCCCAGGCTTCTTTTGCCGTCTCGACATACTGGAACAGATCCAGGTCGAGCTGATCGATCGTTCCCTCATCCACCAGTGCCTCGAAGTTAATAATGTGCTGCCAATACTCCCTGCCGAACAATAGTACCGGTACCGGTTTGACCTTTTTTGTCTGGATTAATGTCAGGGTTTCGAAGAGTTCATCAAGGGTACCAAAACCGCCGGGGAAGGCTACCAGCGCCCGGGCACGCATCAAAAAATGCATCTTGCGGATGGCAAAATAATGAAACTGGAAACTCAGTTCCGGGGTAATGTAGGGGTTGGGACATTGCTCCATGGGCAGGACGATATTCAGGCCGATGCTCTTGCCACCGGCGTCGTGGGCACCACGGTTGGCGGCTTCCATAATGCCGGGGCCACCACCGGTTATGACCACCAGTTCACACGCCCCACCACACTGCGAATCTTTTGTGATCATGTGTGCCAGTTCCTGCGCCTCATCATAATAGCGTGTCTTGGCGAGAATACGCTTGGCAATTTCCACCTTACGTGCCAAAACGGGATCCGCCGGACTGGCCATTGCCAGCGACTCGGCCTTCTGCAGACGTTCGGCAGCCGTCTCGGCATCGGGAATACGGGTGCTGCCAAAGATGACAATAGTGGAATGAATACCATTATCCTGCTGCAACAATTCCGGTTTCAGCAGTTCCAGCTGTAGCCGCACCGGACGCACTTCATCCCGGAGGAGAAAGTCCGTGTCAGCATAGGCCAGGCTATAGGAATGCGAACGCGTCTGCGGTGTGTCTGGCGCCAGCCTCGCGGCACCTTCATCCTCACCGGCCGTAGGAAAGACTTTTTTCGGGATGTCGGATCTTGCCATAAGATGTCAGCCTATTTTCCGGGGTGTAAGGTTCAAAATGTAATGCTCTCGCCAAGATGTGGAATGTCTGCAGACCAGCCCTCCTCAGAGAGGCGCCCACGTAAGGCATCCTTTGCTTCAGGTTCACCATGTATAAGGAATAATCTGGGGCGTGACTTGCTGAAGTTTTTCACCCAAGCGATAAGCTGTGACTGACTGGCATGGGCCGAGAATCCACCCAGGGTATGAATCGTCGCATTAACGGCAATTTCATCTCCAGCAATGCGGAAGGTCTTGGCACCATCAACCAGTGCGCGGCCAGGGGTACCCCTGGCCTGAAAGCCGACGATAATAACATGGGCATTGCGCCGCCACAGGTTATGCTTCAGGTGGTGGCGAATACGACCACCGGTGCACATGCCGCTGCCGGCGATAATGATGGCACCTTCGGCAATCATATTGAGGGCCATGGACTCCTCCGTGGAGCGTGAATAACGCAGCACCGGCAAGAAGGTATGCAGGCTGCTGGATTTCCCCTTATGTAATGCGGCGACGTCCTCGCTATTGAAAACATTCTGGTAACGGTGATAGACCTCAGTGGTGGCAATGGCCATCGGGCTGTCGAGGTAAACGACCTGATGCCTGAGTTTGCCTTGCTGGTACAACTGCCCAAGATGAAAGATGACCTCCTGGGTGCGCCCCACGGCAAACGACGGGATCAGAATATTACCGCCATTCTTCGAGGCCTCCGCGATAATGGCCTCGAATTCTTCCAAAGTCTCGTCCATGGGGCGATGGTCACGATCACCATAGGTTGACTCTAGCAGCAATACATCGGCCGTTTCCACGACTTCAGGGTCCCGCAACAACGCAGCGCAGCTATTGCCCAGGTCTCCGGAAAACACCAGTTTCTTCTCAGTGCCAGCCTCGGTAATAAATAATTCGACAATAGCGGAGCCCAGGATATGACCGGCATCGCGATAGCAGACTTCAATGCCCTCGGCCACCCGCTGACGACGGCCGTAGGCAAGCCCCTCACAGAGGGCCAGAGCAGCTTCGACGTCTTCAATGGTATACAACGGCTCAATTTCTTTTTTACCTGCCCGTCGCAGACGTTTATTCTCCCATTCCGCATCGCGTTGCAGCAGAAACGCGGCATCTTTATGCATGATCTCCAGCAACTCGCTGGTCGGATTGGTCATATAGACCGGGCCGTTGTAGCCTTCCGCTACCAGCTTGGGCAAGCGACCGGTATGATCCAGGTGGGCGTGCGACAACACCACCGCATCCAGCTTGCCGATATTGAAGGGAAAAGGTTCTTCATTTGCCTTAACCTCTTCGCGACTCCCCTGCAACAGACCACATTCGAGCAATATCGTTGCCTGGTTGGTTTCAAGAAGGTAAGCCGAGCCGGTTACACCCTCTGTTGCACCATAAAAAGTCAACTTTGCCATTACATACTCCAGAGATTCACGCTAATCCAAGTATAACAACACATCTATCATTAGTGCCCTATTATCCATTATCACAGTAAAACTACAAAGATGTACTTGCCAATAATTGTATTGGGTATACTATAAATAAATAATACTTCCTCATGGTGCGTAAATAATGAATATCAAGGCATACATCGGCTTGGTACTGCTGCTTCTGGTCGTGGTTTTTACCGTACAGAATGCCAGCGTGATAGATATCCAGTTACTCTTCTGGAAAATAAGTATGTCCAGATCGCTAATGATCTTTTTTGTACTGGCCATCGGCATCATCATCGGCTGGATCACTGCAGGGCATTTTCATAAAAAACGTAATTAGCTCAGAAAAAAGAGCATGCCATGACCTATTTTACAAAGTTATACCACCCCCCCGGCACCTCGCCGGGCACCCTGACTGAGAGAGTTTTGCCAACGACTGGTGAAGTCAGGATCAACCTGATTGATTACTCTGATAGCAACTTTATAGAAAAACAACTGGCCACTGCAGAGGATTGCCTGCCGTTCCTGAAACAGCCCACGATTAGCTGGATCCATATCCAGGGCCAAGCCACCCCAAAAACCCTGCAGGAATTTGCGGACATATTTTCACTCCACTCGCTGGCACTGGAGGATATTCTCAACACCGGTCAGCGGCCAAAAGTCGAAACCTATGATACTCAGATATTTGCCATAACCAGCCTGCCGGTTATGCTAGATGGCGTCACCATCAGCGAACAGGTCAGTATCTTTACCGGTAAAGATTACATAATCAGTTTCTACACGGGTACCAGCGACCCCTTTGAGCCTGTACGCAAACGACTGCGTAATCACAGCGGAAAGATCCGATCACGTAAGGCCGACTATCTGTTGTATTGTCTATTGGATATCATCATCGACGAAGGCTTTCCTGTACTGGAGAGTTTCGGTGAACAAGTCGAAGTCCTAGAGGAAGAATTGCTGGAGAAACCTGGCAGAAACACCCTGAGAAAGCTGCATGCAATCAAGCGCGAACTATTATTACTGCGCCGTATGTTGTGGCCCCAGCGCGAACTACTCAACAAACTCATCCGTGATGAAAATGAGCTTTTGCATGAAGACACCAAAGTCTATCTGCGTGATTGCTATGACCATACCGTGCAAATAATGGACCTGCTTGAGACTTACCGTGACATGACGGCAAGTATGCTGGATGTTTACCTTTCCAGCATTAGTTACCGATTGAACGATGTCATGCGTGTATTAACAATCATTGCCACTATTTTTATCCCACTGACCTTCATCGTCGGTGTCTACGGCATGAATTTTACTGTTAACACCAATAGTCCCTGGGCAATGCCGGAACTAAACTGGTATTACGGGTACCCGGCGCTATGGGGTCTGATGATCTGCATTGCAGCTGGCATGATTATTTATTTCAAACGCAAAGGCTGGTTTTAAGATTTTCAATTGGCCCTATACAGGTAATATCTATGAGCAATAATAATACTCAAGGGCTTATATCCTCCTATCTCCTCGACGGCAAAGGTGGAGGGAAATCATTAAGCTGGGATGATATTTATAAGGATACTTCAGCATCCGGGGTCACCTGGCTGCACCTCGACTACACTCACCCGAAATCACAGGATTGGCTTAAAAACAAAAGCGGCCTCGACCCCATAATCATTGAGGCACTGCAGGCCGAGGAAACCAGGCCCCGCGGGGTTTTGATGCAAGATGGTTTATTGGTCACTCTGCGTAGTGTCAACATGAATCCTGGCGCCGAACCTGAAGACATGGTGTCTATCAGAGTCTGGATTGATAAAAATCGCATTATCAGTACGCGACATCGCCGTCTGCTGTTTATGGACGACATTCGAGAAAGTATAGAACTTGGTCTGGGGCCAAAAATGCCTGGTGAATTTCTAGTGCATTTGGCTGACCGCCTGAGTGAACGCATGGCTTATGTCATCGATAATGTCGATGAAACAGTAGACAAACTGGAAGAAGAAGTATTAACGGCAGAGAGTTACCAGCTGCGCGCAAAGATTGCTAATGTCCGCCGCGAGACAATTGAGTTGCGGCGTTATCTAGCCCCTCAACGTGAAGCCATGTCACGGCTGTATAATGAACGCGTTGAGTGGCTGACAGATGTAGATCGTATGCACCTACGTGAGACTGCCGACAGGACCATGCGTTACATTGAGGACCTTGATTCCGCCCGTGACCGGGCCACGGTTACCCATGAGGAATTACTCAGTCGTTTGTCTGAACAGATGGATCGCAGAATGTATGTGCTTTCAATTGTTGCCGCAGTATTTTTACCGCTCGGATTTCTGACCGGACTGTTGGGTATCAATGTTGGCGGTATCCCTGGTGCCGAAGACAAAAATGCCTTCCTGGAATTTATTATTATACTTGGCGTGGTAGTGGTATTTCAGATAACACTATTCAAATGGAAAAAATGGATGTAGCCAGCCTGTCATATAGTGATTGCCTGCCGGGACCAAATGCTATTTTGCTAAGCCCGCCTCGCTGCACAGCGGTTTTTTTGTGAAGGTCTTTGCCGGGTCAATGATAAAGTGTTGCTCGAGGAAAGAACGACCAATTAAAAGCTGGTAATTCATGCCTTTACGATCGACAAGATTGACTTCAGTTTGCCGGTAAGTGCCAGACAGACATATCCCCAGTTTAATCACAGGCCTTTTCTGTGATTCGCCGAAATGGCGCTTAATCGTTCCCATGCGTTCGATTTTGCGCTCAAGCGTAAGGGCCGTGCCAATGCCATCTTTAATTGTAAAGCGGATCCATTTTTTTCCATTACGCTCTATAAAATTAAAGCATTCACAACCCAGCGAGGTCGTCTTGGCCCCCGTATCAAGCTTGGCCTTTAATTCAATACCGCCCGGATATATACGGGCATTCTCTACCCACCCCAGCACTTCCTTCGCCGCAATTGTCTGGTTGAGGCAAAGGAGTGTGATTAATGCCAAAAGAAAATAATAGATTTTACGCATACGCGTACACCTTGTGCTTAAGACTTACCCCGACCCGGATGCTTTCCGTTTGTTTTCGAGTTTCCCAGAGTAAAATAACTATACACCATGACACTAATAATTTATATTGGCCAGCATACTAAACCACCATTTTCCTTAATAAAAACAGTATACTGTAGGCCATAAGACAAACCCAAAAACAACGATAACCATGCGAAAATTGATTGCACAGAAAAAAGCAGCGGCTGGATATACCCTATGGGTCATTATTGTGCTTACTATCATTGGAATAGCAGCGATTTCGGCTCGTCTCATGCTATCCGAGCAATTCAAGGTTCCTGGTGGCGATACCATTTGGACGGTGAATATTGCTATCCAGATCCCGCCCGCATCCAGGAATGCGCGTATACAAATCTCTCCCCCCTGGGATACAAAACACAGTCGCGTCATTGCACAGAAGCTCAATCATCCTGGTCTGCGATTTGTACGCGGGCGATCGGATGACAAACAAAAAAGGGTTATTGATCTAAAGGTTATCTCAGAAGAAATCTCCTACCTGAACGCTGAATTTACTACGCATCTGAGCGTTATACCTTTATTAAGAGTGAAACAGCCATCGCTGCCTTTATCGCTCGAGAAACGAATGGAGTATCTTGGTTCAAGTGACGACATTCACGTAGAAAGTCCTGCTGTCATCAATACACTGAAAAAGATTAGCGTCAGCACCGAGGATAAAACAAAGTTAGCAGAGGATATATTTGAATATGTAAATTCCAGAATCATCAAGGATACCAGGCCTGGAAAGAATAACCTAGATAAAGCCCTGAAATCAGGACATGCCTCTACTTTGGTTCGTGCCAAAATAATGGTCGCATTAAGCCGTGCGGCTGGAATCCCCGCTCGTATCGTCAGCGGCTTCATCCTTGAAGAAACATTCGATGCCATGCTGTATTACTGGGTTGAACTGTATCAGGATGAGGGCTGGGTGGCCTATGATCCCGAGAAAGGATATAAAAACACGCTGCCAAATAACTTCTTACCTTTTAACAAAGGTAACGCTGCGATCGTTATTTCAGAAAAGCCTGTTTCAATTTCCTATGATATAGAACAGCGTTTTGACCCGGAGGGCTTTAATCTATCTACGGAAAAGAGGGTCCGGGATATATTTGATCTGGAGAGGTTTCAGATCAGCACCCGCAACACACTCGCTGTAATCCTTCTGCTTCCATTTGGTGCCTTGATTACCACATTGATAAGAACTTTTTTAGGCATCCGGAGCTATGGCACCTTCACCCCAACACTTATTGCCTTAGCAGCGGTCTATGCCGACTGGGTGATTGCAGTCGTATTGTTAACCATTGTAATTGCCTTGGGAATGACCGGCAGAACAATTATCCCCGGGAAATTATTGCGTGTACCGCGCCTATCCATAGTTTTTACGATTGTTGCCATGAGTATGGCTATGGGCGTGTCGCTCATGGATTATTTCGATTATAGTCAGGGGGCACATGTGGTCTTACTGCCGATCGTTATTTTAACGACATTGATTGACCGATTTTACAGTGCCGCAGATGAGGATGGTATAAAACTGGCCATCAGACGTCTTATCTGGACCATAATTATAGCCATGGCTTGTTATTCGGTATTAAGGCTTGATGACCTTGGACACTCACTTTTAGCGTTTCCGGAAATACACTTCTTTACCCTGGCGCTTGTCTTGCTGGTATCCCTATATAAAGGTAAAAAAGTCAGCGATGTCCCATACTTTTACTGGTTGGCTGAACCGAAAAAGAAGAAAAAGAAGGGCTCTGATGAGACAGTCGAGAATAATTTATGAACCATGATTGGTAGCATGAATTAGCCAGACTGACCCATGATGGCCACTTTACACTCGGGTAGCCTTTCCGCCCTGCCCCTGTAGCTTTTTTGCAAAGTAACGTTAATAATTATATTAGTTACTGTTGTAAAGAATACCACGACGCACCAGCCACTTTTCAATTTCCACCGCCAGTAAAACCAGTGAGGACAATGCCAGGCAAACGGCAAGGTCGAACATCGGCAGGGCCTGGGTATGAAATATGCTATTCAGCGCAGGCACATAAATCACCGCCATCTGTAACAGCAGTGTTAGCAATACTGCAGCCAGCATCGGCAGGTTACTGAGCAAGCCTATGCGAAACAGTGAGGCTCTTTCGCTACGTACAGCCAGTGAGTGAAACAGCTGCGACACGGTAAGTACCGTAAATACCACCGTCTGCCAGTACTCCACCTCACGGGAAATCGCCCAGGCCATGGCAGCAATGGAAATGCCACCAATAAACAGCCCCACCCAGACGATATGCTGCCACATGCCATGAGCAAAGATATTTTCCTCCGGCGGCCGCGGCCGGCGACGCATTATACCCGGCTCGGCAGGCTCGGCAGTCAAGGCCAACCCCGGCAGTCCGTCAGTAACCAGGTTGATCCAGAGGATATGAATGGGCAACAAGGGTATCGGCAAGCCGAGAAACGGTGCGAGGAACAATGCCCATATCTCGCCTGAATTGGAACTCATCGTATACTTGATAAACTTGCGAATGTTATCAAAGATCCGACGGCCGGCCCGCACCGCACGAACGATGGAGGCAAAGTCATCATCCAGCAACACCATATCCGATGCCTCACGCGCCACATCAGTGCCCTTCTGCCCCATCGCGATGCCGATACCTGCGCGTTTCAGGGCCGGTGCATCGTTCACACCATCACCGGTCATGGCAACAAATTCGCCGTTTATCTGTAAGGCCTTGACGATGCGGAGTTTCTGTTCGGGCGTAACGCGCGCATACACCCGGACTGATTCAACAACACGGGCAAATTTTTCATCCGTCAGTTTCGCCAGCTCGTCACCGGTGAGCATGGCCTGCTTATCATCCGTGATACCGAGGCGATGGGCGATGGCCATGGCGGTACCCGGATGGTCGCCGGTGATCATGACCGGGGTGATCCCCGCCGTCAGGCAATCCGCCACCGCCTGCGGTACTTCAGGCCGCGGTGGATCGATCAGGGCCACCAGGCCCAGAAACGTCAAATCCTGTTCGGTCGTCTCCGCGTCCAATGGCTGCGGCAGCGCAGTAAATTCACGCTTGGCGAATGCCAGTACCCGGTAACCCTCGTTGGCCAGTTGCTGTGCTTCGGCCAATACGGCAGCTGGCTCAAATACCGTAGGCCCATCTTTACCCACAGTCATGTTACATTGCGCCAGTAGCCGTTCCGGGGCACCTTTGATATAGGCGATCACACCATCAGGTGACTGATGCAGCGTGGTCATCTGCTTGCGTTTACTATCAAACGGGATGGCGGCCAGCCGCGGTCTCACCTGTTCCAGTGTAGCCTTGTCGAAACCGGCCTTACCTGCTGCCTCAAACAGAGCCAGTTCCGTCGGCTCACCGGCAGGTTTACCATCCCTCTCCGCCACATCATTGTTCATGGCCATGGCCTGTCCCAGCTCTGCCCAAGGGTCACTTGCCTGTGGGTCAGGCAATGACGTATGCCGCTCACCTGTGGCATAGAACAACTCAACGGTCATGTGGTTCTGTGTTAGCGTACCGGTCTTATCGGCACAGATATAGGTCACTGAGCCGAGCGTCTCCACCGCTGGCAGATTACGCACCAGGGCATTGTGCCGAATCAGCTTGTGCGCACCAAGGGCAAGCGAGATCGTCACCACGGCCGGCAGTGCCTCCGGTATCGCGGCAACGGCCAGACTCACGGCAGTCAAAAACATCAACAATACCGGCTGGCCTTGTAACAATCCGGCCGTAAACACTATCGCACAAATGGCCAGAACAGCCAGGGCAAGGTAACGACCGAAGCGGGTCAAACGTATTTGTAACGGTGTCTTTACACCGGCCTCTCCACGCAGTAGTTCGGCGATACGGCCAATCTCTGTGTCCAGACCGGTAGCAACCACAACACCCAGGCCACGTCCACGGGTGATCAGGCTACTCTTGAAGGCAAGATTCTGACGGTCGCCCAGTGGCAGGTCGGTTTCGCCTAATCGCTCATGCTGCTTTTCGGCGGGATGAGATTCTCCGGTCAGGGCTGATTCATCGGCCAGCATTTCTTCCACTTCCAGCAGACGCAAATCGGCAGGTACAATATTGCCCGCTTCCAGCAATACTATATCCCCTGGCACCAGTTCCAGCGCCGCCAGGGTAACCGTTTGACCATCGCGCAACACTCGTGCCTCTGGCGCAGCCATTTCCCGCAAGGCCGCTACGGCGCGCTCGGCCCTGAATTCCTGCACCGCACCGATTATGGCATTGAGCAACACGATCACCAGAATGGCAATCGTATCCTGGGGTTCACCGATAAAACCGGAAATCAATGCTGCCACCAACAACACGACGATCATGAAATCGGTAAACTGCCCAACAAGTATGCCCAACAAGGAACGACGTCGTTTTTCGGGAATGGAATTCAGACCGTGTTCAGCCAGACGTTTTTGAGCATCTTCTGTGCTCAGACCGGCTACAGAAGACGCCAGGTGCAGCAATGCTTCGTCAGCCTCAATACTGTACCACTTAATTGGTGACATCTTAATGCCCTGCAAACAGATAGATAAGTGCGGCAGTCATTACGGCAACCAACAAGGTCTGCAGACCGCTGCGTAGCCATGATATGTCTGCGATGCGGCCAAGAAAAACGCCAAGCAGAAAGATAAGCAGCAGCGCGATAATAATGGCGGCATAAAGCGGTGATAAAGGCAGGGGAATACCCGCGCTCGATAACCATAACGGTATCAGGATCAGAAGTGAAATAATGAGAGGCGCTGCACCGTTAACCAGGGCGATTAATAATGGTACCAGGCGCGCCGCCTCACCATGCGCACTTTCCTGAAGATCGGTGACCATCGCGCCTTCGAGCTTTCCCAGGGCACGTTTTCGTTCTGCCGCCTCACTAACATAGGCGCTACTCAATCCACTCATTCCCAGTGCAATCGCTGCACCCAGGCAGGCATTAATAATGACCGATAAATCAGCAGATGTACTCAGGAGAAACCCGATAATAAGACCCAGCATGGTGAGTGCGCCATCAAAGCCGTTGACCACAAAATAGCGCCGCACAATGTCGTGGGTACGGGTGATGCGCAACAGAAATCTTACCTGGTGTAACAGACTCACGACAGGTTAATCAGCTTCACTTTGTACCTCCACTTCGTCTATGCTGTGAAGCGACCCGCCGATACTGGTTATAGTAGACTCGATCATCTCAAAATCGATAGCACTTCCTTGCACCTCAACCTGAATCGTTTCAGTATCCTCATCCACCTCAAGAACGGTCAAACGTACCCGATAATCGACTCCTATCTCGGCAATGGCCCGGGAAAACTCCAGGGCATTCGGTTGATGCGGTTTAAGAATATCCAGAACGACCCTTCTGACGGAAACCATAGCGTTTCTCCTCGTCTGCTTTTCTTCATGCTGTCGCATGCTCTAAGTATCTCAATAAAGATACGATGCTGCTACAGCAAGCTGATTATATTTCCAATATTGACGCGACCTTTTCTGCTACTCAGACCGGGATAATTATTTGTATCCGGGCGGGTCCTGATCCGGGATTATGTGCAGAGTAAATTCAAAGTCACTGTCAAAATAGCAGATTATCCTCCAGCCTGATAGTAGCTGTATCACTATAGGAAATGGGAGGCCATGAAGACATCGCCCTATTCTTCAGTCAAAAAATGTCTAAAATAACCCTGAAAAACATGCGAACCTCTTAACATCGCAATCAGGCTGATGACTTATATCATCTTACGCTTATCCAAACGCCGTATGAATTCCTGCATGATACAGCGATACAACTCTTCCTTGAGGATCTTGTCCTCGACCCCGGCCTCGATACTGGGGTTATCGTTCACCTCGATGACATATACGCCATTGTCCGTCTGTTTAAGGTCGACACCGTAAAAACCATCGCCGATGAGATTAGCCGCCTTCAGGGCTGTAGCCATCACTTCCCCGGGGGCATCCGCCACCGCCCAGGTTTTCCAGCCACCGGTGCTCACCTCGCCGCCATCACCATAGCGTACGATCTGCCAGTGTTTTTTCGACATAAAATACTGTGATGCATAGATGGGCTCACAATTAAGTACACCAATGCGCCAGTCAAACTCGGTGTATAGATATTCCTGCGCCAGGATCAACTCCGAGGTTTTGAACAGGCGAGCGGTATATTCCTGTAACTGTTCCGGGGTCTCTGCCTTGTAGACGCCAAGGGAGAACGAGCCATCCGGCACCTTTAGCACCATCGGATAGCCAATAGCCACCTCTGCAGCATTGATATCGCCCTTGCCGACAATCACCGTTCGGGGGGTCGGTACACGATTGGCGCGCAGTAGTTCGGCAAGAAATACCTTATTTGTGCAACGCAATATCGATTGGGGGTCGTCAATCACCACCATGCCCTCGCTTTCTGCCTTCTTAGCGAAGCGGTAGGTATAATGGTTGATGCGCGTCGTATCACGTATAAACAGTGCATCATATTCCGCCAGGCGCGCATAATCGCTACGCTCGATCAGTTCCACATCGATACCCAGTGCGCGACCGGCCTTGATAAACTGGTTTAGTGCACGCGTGTCTGAGGGCGGCATGGGGTCATCGGGGTTATGCAGAACCGCCAGGTCGTAACGTGCCACACTGCGCGTTCGTGGTGATCGCCAGCGTCGTTGCAGGTAGCCAGCAAGTGCCCCGGCGAAGAACTCACGGTTATCGCTGTCAAGCTTGTCGACGCGAACAGGTTTGATAGCGACTAAATGCCATTCTTTATGTCGTCGGAAAGTGACCTGCAACAGGGGGTACGGAAACGTCTCAAATATCTGCCGCGCCAGTTCTGATAACTCAGGATAACGACATTGTCCGAAAAACACCTCCATCTCGAACAGCGATTCTATGCTGTCCTTACGGTGTCTGCGGAAACTCTTCTGAACGACCTCATCAAGGTTGACGGCCTCCAGGCTGTACATGGCCTTGCTGCTTAAGTCCATCATGGTTTTGACGGAAGGTATGATGCGATGCCGGCGTGCCTCGGCCAGCAACGAGGTGTAATAGCCAACACTCTGGTAACGACTACTACGGCACAGGTTGATGACCTGTGTACCCTTGAGGTTAAAGTATTCCTGGCCGGTAAGATAATCATCTACGTGTACCAGTGGGCAGCCTACCTCAAGAAAATCCAGGTCAGCGGTGTTTTCTACAACAATGAGTTGCTGGGTCATGCCTGTTTAGCCTTTTTGCCTTTGTGTTTACGAATAATCAGTGCCGCGCGTTGTCCCGTCTTGCCGTAGCGTGCCATGCGTTCGAAATCCTTTTGCAGGATAGGCATGTTCATACTGTCGATAACAGACTTACCCTTGTGTGTGTCGACATAGGGGTCATGCACATAAATGAAGCGGTCATCAAACCCCGTTACGACCACCCAGTGAGGAAATTTCTCTTTATAAATACGATAGGAGCTGATCAGCACGACTGGAACGGCACCACTGTCGAATTCAGCATGGATTTCCCCTACGCTCAGGGGCCGGTAATGTATAGGCAACGGCAAGCGTTTTATCTCCTCGACAAAATCCTCTTCCACCAGTCGAATCACTTCCTTCTTTACTTCGCTACGTACCGAGTCAATGAACATGGTGCCGTCTTCATTCACGTAGATTTCCACATCAAAGCCGCGGTGATAAGCGGCCAGGGCGAGACCGTAGACACCACAGCCGCCATGACCGGAGGTCATGAAAACCGTAGTGGATTCACGCCATATACGGATCTCATGGCGACGTTCCAGTTCCATGTCCCCATCCAGGGCCTTCATTGCCATCATCAGTGCCGCCGGACCACAGGTGAATTCCAGGCTCTGTTGGAAAAAGGGTACCGGCACCATGTCGGCGCGAAGATGCGGGGCAAGGCCCTTTTCGAAGCGCAGGGCATCCATGTGATCTTCGTAATAATCGGCAACGCTACCGAACTTCCGGTAGCCGAGTTCTTCATATAGACGGATGGTGGCAATATTATCCTGGCGTACTTCCAGTCGCATGGAGACACAATCCTGTGCCAGGGCGGCATTCTCAGCGGCCTTGACCAGCTGTTTGGCAATGCTTTGTCCACGGAACGGTGGAGCAACAGCAATGGAATACAGGCGTGCCAGCGATGTGCCGGCATGGAACAGCAGCATGATATAACCACGCAGCTGCCCGTTGTCCTCATCCACCAGTGTCAGGGCATGCCCCTTACTGAGCAGATGACGAAAACTACGTCGGGACAATCGATCCGTGTCGAAACACAGATCTTCCAATGCCACCAGTGCACTCACATCATTCAGGGTCGCGGTTCTAATCATCTCAACAGGCGTTACCTCACCAGGCCACTCAGAAGTCAGCGGTCTGTCCTTCCAGAACGCGGAATCTAGCATGCCATCAGGTTTTCCACTACACCCCAGCGGCCACAGACAGTAAATATTTTTCTCTTGTGTCATGCCACGACTGTGGCAGACAATCCCCCCATGACACAGCCTGCTCCAACACTCTTGCAAATGATGCGCCAGCTGATCGGCACAGCCTCGATCAGCAGTGTCAGCCCGGAATTTGACCAGAGCAACCGCGATGTTATCGACCTCATGGCCAACTGGCTAAATACTCTGGGTTTTACCGTTGAGGTCCTGCCACTGGCAAGCCAGCCGCACAAGGCCAATCTTATTGCCACACTGGGCAAGGGGCCGGGTGGTCTGGTGCTTTCCGGGCATACCGACACGGTGCCCTATGACGAGGGCCAATGGAATAACGACCCTTTCAAGCTGACCGAGGCCGACAACCGCCTGTACGGCCTTGGCACCTCCGATATGAAGGGCTTTTTTGCCCTTGCCATCGAAGCGGCACGCCATTATCAGGCGACCGACATGCGACAGCCATTGATCATTCTCGCTACTGCCGACGAGGAAAGCTCCATGGACGGGGCCAAGGAACTGGTACGCCTTGGCCGCCCCAAGGCACGTTATGCGGTCATCGGCGAGCCGACAGGGCTGCGCCCGATACATATGCACAAGGGCATTATAATGGAGGCCGTTCACGTACACGGTCACTCGGGGCATTCCAGTAACCCCGCGCTCGGTGCCAACGCACTCGAAGGGATGCACAAGGTGCTCGGCGATCTGCTTGCCTGGCGTGATGAATTACAGGCGCAGCATATTGACCACCGTTTTGCCGTGCCGGTGCCCACCCTCAATCTTGGTCACATCCACGGTGGTGACAACCCCAATCGTATCTGTGGGCACTGTGAACTGCACTTCGACCTGCGGCCACTGCCGGGTATGGACCTTGGTGACTTGCGCCATGACCTCGACAAACGCCTCACCGGACTGCTGGCGGGGAGTGCATTGCGGGCAGAACGCCAGTCCCTCATCGACGGTACGGACCCCATGCATACCCCCGTCGACTCGGCCATCGTGCAGGCAGCTGAACGCCTGACCGGACACCCTGCCGAGGCCGTCGCCTTCTGCACTGAAGGCCCTTACCTGAATGCCCTCGGTATGGACAGTATCATCCTTGGCCCCGGCGACATCGCCCAGGCCCATCAGCCGGATGAATACCTGGCCCTGGATCGTATCCAGCCGACCGTTGACCTGTTACAACAGCTAATCGAACGCTTCTGTATCCAACCACAACGGTAAAGAGAGAAATCCCCCTCACCACTCAGATATAGGGGTTTACGCCGTTGTAGAAGTGTTAAATAAGCCACTAGGCAGCCTATTCTGCTATGATGCGTCTGCTTTTCCCCTATCAGCCAACAAAGATTGATTTTCACGTGACTATAAACGCCTTCTCCTCACTGCCTTTAACGCCCGAGCTTTTAGCCAATATCGAGTCACTGGACTATCAGGTCATGACTCCGATCCAGGCACAAGGCCTGCCCGCCATTCTGAAAGGCAAAGATATACTGGCTCAGGCCAAGACCGGCAGTGGCAAAACGGCGGCTTTCGCCATCGGCCTGCTGCACAGCCTTGATGCACAAACCTACCAGACCCAGGCACTCGTGCTGTGTCCAACACGTGAACTGGCCGACCAGGTCAGTAATGAAATTCGTCGTCTGGCGCGGGCAATACCCAATACCAAGATCATTACCTTGTGTGGTGGCAAACCATTAGGCCCACAGCTGGCCTCACTGGAACATCAACCACATATCGTCGTCGGTACACCCGGCCGCGTATTAAAGCATTTACAAAAAGCCTCGTTAAAACTCGATGGATTAAAGACACTGGTACTCGACGAGGCCGACCGTATGCTGGACATGGGCTTTCATGAGGACATCATGCTCATCATTGATATGATGCCCAGGAAAAGACAAACCCTGTTGTTTTCGGCGACCTATCCGGATGAGATAAAAGATATCAGTGATGCTATTCAGAATGACCCTGTTGATATTCGCGTCGAGGCATCACATGAGAATAAAAAAATAAAACAAGTCTTCTATGAAGTACAAAAAGGCGAAAAAACCAAAACATTAATTTCTTTGTTACAACATTATCGCCCCGAGTCGACCGTGGTATTTTGCAATCGAAAGCAACAATGCCAGGAACTGGCTGACGAATTATGGGCACAGGGCTTTCATGCACTGGCCCTGCACGGCGATCTGGACCAGAAAGAACGTGACCGCGTGTTGGTACAGTTTTCAGGCAAAAGTAGTTCAATCCTGATCGCCACCGATGTCGCCGCGCGCGGTCTGGATATTAAAGACTTGCAGGCGGTGATAAACTACGATTTAACACCCGACCCGGAAATACACGTTCACCGCATCGGCCGCACCGGCCGTGCCGGCAAGGAGGGTCTCGCCCTGACCTTGTTTACGCCGAATGAACAATTCCGGCTTGAGGCCATAGAAAAATACCAAGATGCCCCGGTAAGGATTGATAAAGTCTCAACACTTAAGGCCCGCGAACATTTCAAACTGATCCCGCCGATGGTCAGCCTGTGCATCAGTGGTGGCCGCAAAGACAAGGTTCGTGCCGGCGATATCCTGGGCGCATTAACGGCAAATGGCACCAATGTGCAGGGCAAACAAATCGGCAAGATTAATATCGCTGACAATCTTGCCTATGTGGCCGTGGAGCGCCCTATTGCCAAACAAGCCCTGAAGATCCTGTCAGAAGGAAAAATCAAAGGCCGTATGTTCAAGGTTCGGAAACTGCGCTAATAGGACGAGAAGAACAGCTTATATCAAAATAACCGTATGTTATAAGTGAGTAATTTCTAAGCTGCTTGTTTGTTTTTCCAGAAACCTGCCAATTTGTTTAATCATTTACAACCACCTGCTTTATTCTGCTGACCATACACATGCCATATAAAAAAACTTCATAAATATTGGAATAAAGAGTTCTCATTCTCGTCTAATGTCTAGACCTTTATATAATGGAGATAAGTATGTCATACAGTCGTCGAGATTTTCTGGGATTATCAGCGAAGCTTATGTTAGCAAGTACCGCCTTTACACTGCCCCAGGTTTCTGCCCTAGACAATAAGAAAATTAAGGCCATAGCATTTGATGCATTTCCAATTTTCGATCCAAGACCAATCTTTGGCCTAGTAAAAAAACTCTACCCGGAAAAAGGACAGGAATTCAGCATAATATGGCGAACACGTATATTTGAGTACACCTGGTTGCTGACCTCCGCAGGTAAATATGAGGATTTCTGGACATGTATTGATAATGCGCTCGTTTATACAGCACGACATTTACACATCGACTTGACCCCTGCTAATCACCAGCTGTTAATGAATGCGTTTCTCTCAATCAAGGCATTCCCTGATGTAAAACCCGTATTATCTGAACTTAAGCAATCAGGCATTAAACTGGCATTCTTATCCAATATGACAGAAAAAATGCTTAACACGGGAATCAGTAATTCCGGCCTTGAAGGGTATTTTGACCATATTTTAAGCACAGATAGTGTTAAAACCTTCAAACCGGATCCAAAAGCATATCAACTGGCTGTCGACGCATTTGAATTGCAACGCGATGAGATTGCCTTTGCCGCCTTTGCCAGCTGGGATGCTGTGGGCGCAAAATGGTTTGGCTACCCGACATTCTGGGTGAACAGATTGAAATTCCCGGCTGAAAATATGGGCACTGATGCCGATGGCACAGGCACAACCCTGGCAGAACTTGCAATGTTTGTAAAACAACGAGGTTGAATGACCCTGGAGATGTGTTGAATTAAATAATGTCCAGTCAGCCAAGCAACTCATGTTTTAAAAGTAGCGCAAAGTACTCTCGGGGTAATTCAGGAAGCACCTTCCGGGCTGCCCTTGCCAAGGACGACATCAATAAATTTAATACCTGTCATTTTTGGAGACCAGCATCCCGCACCATTTATAAACAGGCTAGAAAGAATTCCATACACTATAACGTGACCTATAGGATTCTCTCCGGTTATGTGGGCTATAAAAAAGAAGGCGATAAACAAAATGACTGACAGTAATCGTGTCAGGGCACCAAGGATCAATAAGATGCCTGCCAGTGTTTCAACAAGAAACATGCAAAACGTAAAGGTTGCATGCTCTAAACCGAAAGTGAACACATTCTGGAGTTCAAGAAACGCCATAGATAAGTTTGGCTGAAAGAATTTATACTCAACACCCAAATATGCCAGGTTGATGCCTGTAAGTACTCGCGTTATAAACTGGGCCCGGCCTCGGGGTTGCCTCTCTAACCAACCCACAAGTATTTCAGCTTTCTTCGGTATCCAGGACCGGATATAAAACGTACCAGCGCCCTCCATAAACAGATAGACAGCCGAAGCCGCAACTATCCCTGCATAAGCCCACATTTGATAACCAAAAACAACGATGCCAACGATACTAACAAGTAATATAATTACTGCCGTTAGTCGAACATAGAGGCCTAATACTAATGTTACTGCAGCGAACGCCTGTATCCAACCCAACCAGAGCCAGTCTCCATCAAGCAGTCTGATTTCCAGATCGGGTGCAATGAGTGTTGGTGCCTCAAATATTGCAGTGCCATGGCGTGGATTCAGACCAAACGCCGCGATTATCAACATAAGAGCCAATGAACACCTGACAACCAACGAGGCATAGTCACCATATGATGCCAATCGCGCCTGAAGGCCAGGGTATAAAAGCCGATTTTCTTTTTGATCCCACCATAGCCAGACACCAAAAAAAAGTGTCGAGAATATGAGCAAAGATGTGTTTACAAAGGTGAATTTCGTAAAAATTTCAGGTCGCGGTTTCATATTCCACTCAAGCATTTGCTCAGGTGTCAACAACCACGACTCGTGCGCGAGTGTGCTACCGGAGGCCATCAATAAAAAAGTCACCAGTAACACAAATGCGCCATAACGCGCCCTTTCCATTTTCATCCTTGAAGACTCCATATTAAGCATGATTTATTCTGTAGCAAACATCTTGCCGTATTAGTATTTTATATATTCTTGTTATAACAGACACACCTGCCACTACTATAAACATCTTTAATGACAGTTAGGCAACCGCACTACTGCTGTATTTTTCGAATGCCTGAAGAACACATTTATCAGCATCACGGAACGCACGGAGACGGCTCGATGGTGAAGGAATATAATGGTTAAAATATTTCACACCTTCCGTCAATGGGCCAAGCATGTATATACTTTCTTCCCTTTCACTGCGGTCATTAATAGGATGGAGATCTTCATCTATGTCAGCACTCCCCAAGGAAGTTTCACCAATGCAAAAGTCTCGCAAACGTCCCTTTTTATACAGGTTTGCAATAAGTTCTGATGACGAATTATTTACGGTGGAGTGAGATATATAACCGTAGACGACCCTATCAAGTATCTCAGCATGGTTTTCTGTTAATAAAGACGATTCAATCTTTACTTTACCAGTTTTATCATCGTCCGAAATATGTGGTGAAGGGCCAAACGGCACCTTAACTATTCCGGCATCAATGAGCGCAAGCATTTCCTCTGATCTCTCTTTTGGCGGTCCCACTATTATGCGATTTATCATCGAGGCCGTGCGCACTTTAAACTGCACCAATGAGTCCGGGGATAAACCATCGAAATCAACTGCATAACGAATCGTTTCACGTAGAACCCTGAATAGCTCGAAGGCTGCCTTATAGGCGCTTTTCAACTCACCCTTATATGACTCGATCAAGTCGTCACGAATGAGTTTGCTAAACAGCCTTTGGTACTCATGGCTGTTCGATATATTTCTGGGTAACGGTTGTGTAAAATACTTTTCAGGGTCGAAATAACCATAGATTTCAGAGAGCTTTTCTATTTCATTATCAAATTCGCCCTTATCCCATGCATCCACAAGGCATGATGAAAGTCTATCCGCCGCACTGTCACCCTGTAGTATCTGTACACATGTTTCATAATAAACAAGCTTCATTTCGTCCCATAATAGCGGCATCAGATCAGTGACAAAATCCAACCCGGACCCTGCCTTTTTAGAGCGTAGGCTATCGATCATCTGGGTAGTGAAAAATCTCGCATTATAGCCAAAGCTCTCGACGCTTTTACTAATGGCAGGACGAGAACATGGTGGAATACCGGATCTGGAAAACATATATATATCTGGTTCATTGCCACTTGCGATATATCTTCTTTTGCCACCCGCGGTGTCACAGATATACTTTCCACCTCGGCCTATAGTCAGCTCTGTGAGCACATCAATGGCTGCAAGGCCGAAACCCGCAATGCCAATTTTCTCACCCTGCGCAATCCCGGCCAGGTGTCCTTTAAGCGGATAATCAATAGAAATATGTCTGTTCACCTTACCAGGTTCTAATAAAGCTTTCTTTCTGCGCACGTTTTTTGTATGACCAGTAGTCAGAAAAATAAAATCGGCACTTAAACGCTCACCGTTATCCAGAACAACAATTTCTTGACCATGTTGGTTTTTTTCCAGATCTACAGCCGTTCTCTCATGTATATTAAGACTGACATTATGTGGAATTCTCTTCAGAAGCTCACTGTAAAACCAGTTCAGGTATTCACCCAGTAAACGACGTGGCAGAAAATCATCCGGGCTTATTTCCCGACCACCCGTAGTTGTCAAGCCATAGCCATCATTTTCAAACCGGTATCCCTGCTCCTGTACCCACTCCAGAAGAGTAGGCCCGGAAATTGGATCCTTAATGTCCGAGAACTGGTTTTCTATGAACATAGATATGTGGCTACACTTGGTATTCAACAACATATAATCCGGTAACGTCCTGAAATGCACACCAACACCAGGGTCGCCGGGCTCAATAACATCTATGGCAATTTCCGTATGTTTATTATCACGACATGCCCTTGAAATAATTCTCTCCAGTGTTCCCAGACCCCACGGGCCAAGACCAATAATGCATATTCTTATATCTTCCATAGCACCACCCTAAATTATCCGTAATATCCTATACATCCCTGTAACAATAATAATCCAGGAATATTTTTCTAACTTAATAAGCCAACAATACTGGCCACGAACAAAAACACCAACGCCACAATCCTGTATAAAAACTCTCCGGATTTTTTAAACATGCAACTCCCTAACCACGCAGTAAACATGAAAGCTGGTACAAGAATCGCGGCATGAGCAATAGCAAATTTTGACACCAATCCCGACAAAGCCAGGAACATGATAAGCGCGGACAATGTGATAGCAAAGTAAGCAGTAATATTTGACCTGTTCGCAGCCGGGCTATCACTGCCTGTAAGCATATAGAGCATCACAACCGGATTTCCCAAACTTGTTGCCGCCATCATTGTTCCTGATATCGCACCGACACCGACTGTGACCCAGTTTCTTTTATTTCCAACATACCTCCACCCCGTCAACAACACGATCACGAAAAACATCACGATCACACCAATTGCTTTTGTAAGGATGATAGGATCCATAGAAACCAGCAACCATACCCCTACAGGCATAAAGGCAGCTGCTACAACCCCCATCAACCCTACGAAACGCCATTCGATGTGTTCTTTAGCAGCCGGCATAAGCTGTAATGTAACCGCCATTTCGAGAAGTATAATAGTCGCTACTGCCTCAACGGGACCGAAAAGAACAGCAAAAATAGGTGCCATCAACATCCCTGATCCAAAGCCTGCGAATCCACGCATAAGGCCAGCTGCACTCGCAACCATGGCCGCAATAAAGAATTGCGGCGTCAACATTTCCAATACAAATGAAGCGTCCATAGTCAAATATAGTCAGCAGCTACATCAGCATCAGAGTACGATTTCTTCAGCGTGCGCCGAAAACGATTCTGCCAAATGACCAGGTAATATCGTTCCTGTACTACTCGCCGGCACATCAAAGTCTGTAAAGAAACTTACACGTTTAGGGTGATAAGCCCTGTGCATGGCATGTTCTTGCCCTTCCAGAGCGGAGAGTACCGCCATGGCGACACTTGGAGATTGAGCAAAACCGCCAGTATTGTGGCCACCCGTTAAAATGAGTACCCCATTGTTTTTAGCCTTGACCATTTCAAATATTCCTAGTCCGGAAGGCGTCCAGGGTCTGACACAGTATTTCAGACTGCTTGCAATCAGGCCGCTTTTTTTTGCCTTGTTATAACAGTTAGGAAAATAGCGCTGAGCTGTTTCCTCAACTACACGGAACAAGTCTTCGATATATTGCGGATCAATATTATTTGGATTTTCACCCACATAGCCATGGCCCGAACTTACGTGAATAATATCCTCCCCGTTAGCGTCAGTACCGACGAGGATATTGGCACCCACGGCAGCACCATCAGATGCGAAGCCCCCACGTGAAATCTTAAGCGAAACATCCAGCTTCGGACCAAGATTTGGCAATCTCAGCCAAGCGCCTACAATTGATGAAATCTGGTTTTGCGAATGCAGACCATTAAGCAGGCCACCACCGTACGCGCCAGGTGAAATTACATAGTGGTCTGCACTGATAACCTCGTCCTTCGTGGCTATTCCTGTGACAATATTCTCAGCATTCCTTTCTATACGCTCGATCTTTTTGTTCCAGTGAAACACCACATTGTTTCTCTCCAGGTGATTCAATATTTTTGCCGAGAACTTATGGATATTAACTGTAAACCCAACTATCTCTAATGCACCCACAATAGCCCCAGTATCTACCGCTTCTCGCAATGCTGGAAATTCGATTTTTAGGGTTTGCGGGTCAATTACCCGTTTTGTCGAACCAATTCGGCCTTCAATCACAATTGCTGTGGCGAGTTGTTCATCCGTAGAGTACAGTCTAAGAACTTTTGGCACATAACCGACGTCCATAAACAACTCTGGTTCTTGTTCCTTAAGATTGTTCCAGAGGGGGTCACTTTCCTGATTAAAAGATATAATATCGTCGTCAAATATCTTTGGTAACCACGCTGGAACAGCCTCGAATTCCTCCAACCATTTATAATCATTTCCGTTGAGGGCCTTATGATCACAGGATAACCAGCCGCCTTTTGCCAATCTCCGTTGAAACGGATTGCTCATATTGTCGTGTATTAAATCCAGATGATTTTTCGACAGGTGATGCCGTGTTTCTGACAGGCTGAACATGCGCGCATCATCACCACCGTGTGTGCATCCCAGAAGCTCGCTATTTGAAGCTGTACGCGGATCTGGTCCTGCATCAAATACAGTTACCTTGTATCCGCTTTTATTAAGATAGTACGCAGTCAGCAAATTAACGGCACCAGCACCAATTATAATTATTTCCTTTTGCGCCCCCTGATTCGTTTTATTAATTGTTGAAAGTATAGGGTAATTGGTTTGATGGTTTAGATTATGGTTATTAATTTGTTCTGCCATAATAAATGCACGAAGTGCAGAGCTTGGATCTGTGCTTGACTTTGGATTTGTGGAAATATGGTGTACTGGTATTTCGCATATACTGTCATTAGATTTTTGATCATTGCCAATGTAAACGATAAATATGTTATTACCTGTTGATTCACGCTTCCACCTTGAGACCACATCATGGTTGGGTATTGTTCGTGTAATCAGCACATCAGGACAGGTCAGAAACAGGGCTCGCTCTAAATATTTAGAGCTTTTTATTTCTATATCTGGCCGGTAAATAACATTATCACTTATTAACTGTGGTTCGAGGCCTTTCTCAATTTGAAAATCAACAAAAATTCGCATAGCATCCTCCATGAATACTAATAATCATCTGTCCTGGATATGATTTCTGGCTAGTGCTGTTAAGATTCAGCCCTATCCGGCTAGGTATTTCTACCTAGCCGGCTTTACTATTGTCCTAAAGGCTACTTACTCTGCCAGGGGAAGACCGCTCGGCAAGTACTTTGGTACATCAGCACGTAAATCGAGGCTGTCCGTATCTGTCAATGCATGCAGGAAGTCAATCAGATTTCTTTTTTCTTCATCGTCAAGCTCTACTGGCGCTAATTCATTAGCACTCGCGATGGCTGCTACCCTGCTTGGGTCATCTTGCACTATGCAATCCAATGCATCCAGATCTGGCCTGGATGGCATAACTGGCTCGTTGCGACAGTCATAATTCTGGATTGAGGTAACCGGGTCCAAATGGTGGTTCACAATTCCCTCAATTGTGTTAAAGGCTCCTCCATGTCCCCATGGCCCAGTCAAGACAACATTTCGCAGGCTGGGTGTACGGAAACGATAGCGATCTTGAGGATCACCCGTTACCTTTTCCCGGCCAATGTCCTCATGGCCATCAAATCCATCACCTCGTCCAGGACCAATTTGTGGCATGGCAATCGCGTGATACTGATTATCGGTCTGGAACTTTCCGCTATGACAAGTGGCACAATTTGCCTTGCCATAGAACAAGCGCATACCCTTAATCGCATCACGGCTCATTGCCTTCTTGTTACCACGCAGGTACTTATCGAATGGACTGTTGTCAGCACGCCAGGCTACACCCTGGAAGGCCGCCATTGCATTTGATGCATGAACAAAGTTAATCTCATCTGCCTCTACACCAAAAGCCTCTTTAAACATTTCTACATATTCTGGAATATTACGCAGACGATCAGATAGCAACTCCCAAACCCCACCCGGCCCATTCAGGTTACGAACAAGTGCGGCATCAGCGACAGCGTTTTCGCCCGCATGTCCCGACATAGTGGTATTCACTGTCACTGGGAACATTGCCTGAACCGCCAGGACATTTTCCAGGTTAGGTGGTAAATCATCACCAACCTCAGTTCTAAAGCCACTTGCCTGACTAGGGTCCACCTCTACACGTCCTGCATGAAACATGGCCGTAAAGGACTTCGCCCCGAGATTAAAAATGGGTTGTGCATTACGTGGAATACGTCTGTCAGTGGCTTCTGCACCTGTTCCGGTGTCACGCGTAACACCCAGGCCACGCGCGCCTTCTCCCGTTCCTAATGACAGACCATCACCCGTAGCGGTTAAAGCATGATGGCAGGTTGCACAGGATATACTATTGTTACCACTAAGGATTTTGTCATAAAACAAAAACTTGCCTAGTTTTACTTTTGCCGCGCTGGGTTTACCATCTTCGTAATAATCACTGTCTACTACTGGTGATGGCAGATAAGACTTGTCGGCATAGGCTATTGTAGAAGTTAATATTAAAGCAATAGTAGATAGTGTCACTGGCCATGCATTCATTTTCTTGTTATTCATGGTACTCCTCCTAAGTATTTCACAGTAATTATTCCGTTAATCACAGATTCGATGTTGCTCCTTAAATATCTTCAATTAAGAAGTATAGAAACCCTTTTCCCTCAACTGCCGAGCACATAATTTTAATCGATGAGCAACTCCACCTCTTAGCAAGGTGCTATTGACGCAACGAAAGGCGTAAGCAATGGTAATAAGGTGGGTCTCTAACGAGACCTGCGTATAGCGGGGCTTTAGTATGGTTAACTCCTTTAACCGCTGGTTTAATTCCTTTTCAGGCTGCGATCTTGAACGTGATTGGAAAGCGTGTCAAGCCTATGGAGAGCATTCTAATAAATTTCTTTCTCTCGGATGTTGCTGAATTTGAACCAGTCGACATTATTAGCGCATTGCACACTTATAAAAATTAATTTTATCTATGAGAGGAATGCATTTTTCACCATTGACTGCATATTGCAACCGATTAAAAATTTATTACATATAAATGAAATGCCATAGCCTGCACATTAATTAATGCGGGTATAACCGTGAACTTGCTTGCCAGCACTATTAACAAGATAGGCATGCTTGAGTAGCTAAAAGGTACTGCCCTGGTAAATTTCCGGTCAAGTATCCGGGGGCGGCATCGGCAGGCCGGCTAACTTACAAAGTTCATGGATGGGGTCGGTGGGAAACAAGTCATAGATATGTTTCTCATAGGCCTTCTGATCATGAAAACGGCTTCCCTTCGATTTTCCCAGCGTGCGAACCATACTATGCATAGTCGGGTTCCTCTGGTTCTCATCATGATAATCTCTGAAGTACCCAATTAATTCCCAGTGATCGACAAACAGCTCGATACCATCACGCCGGGCGATCTCTTCGGCAAACTCTTTGCTCCAATCTGACATATTACACAGGAAGCCCTGTTCATCAGTATCTATCATCTTTTCGTCAACTTGAATTTTCATGCGCGATACCTCAGCGAGTAAATGAATAACTCATTCTGCACACATTGAGAACCAGTAGCGGAAAAAGATCAAGAGAACCTATCATTAGCGGGTTTTTCATCATCATTGTAAATAACAAAAAACATGCCATCTCAGAATATGGCGCGAGTTTAGTAAGTTCTTAATTCTTGCAGATATTCTAGGTTAGGTGATGTATAGAAAGCATCTGTGTGAATAGAGCTTGCTACCCAGACTCAGAAAGCCCCTGATGAAGCATGAGAGATATCAGGGAAAGTGCCAAAGCCAATTCCGAGGTAAGGCTCGAAGAGCTCTAAGTGACGTCCCCTTTTGTTCAGATAACTATGACCATATTCTTGGTTACCACCAATACGGTAAAGTTCACCAGTACATAAAGACTGGCTAATATAATCAACACGCCCAGTACTTTTGGATTACGCGTCAGCATAGAATCTGCTCCATTGTGTTCTATGTCCAGAAACTTATATACCTTGCGTGTCGATATCCAGCGATTGCATTGGGCTTCAAAGGATTTTAACAGGCCGGGGCGCAGCAGGATAATGATACCAATAGCCATCACAAACACATTCCCCAGCAACAGAAATAGGCTTATCGCCTCCAGCAACCAATCCGCGATATGTTTGTTAAAGTAGCGACTGAAGTCATGCACCAGCCTGGCCTGGTCATAATCAAACAGGAAGTAATACAGGCTATAACCGGCACCTGCCAGCAGTAGTATCCCCCATATTTTATGATGCCTATAAAACGCACGCTCCTGAAAGCGGGGAACCTCGAGCGGCTTCATCGAACGGCGTGGTGAATACCAGATGTTCATCGACTGAATAAAACGCAAGGCACTAGTCGGTTGCATTAGCAGCCATAGGCCAATAATGAAGGTAAACACGACACCAAAGGCAATGAACAGGGTCGCTGCCTCCAGAGAGATTTCCTTTAAAAAAGCAATTGAACTGGGGTCCATATCACTACTCCTGATCAGCAAGCCGAGTACAGAGAGAATAAATGCCCTTTTCCCCAAAGTCCATGCTTATCGAACAGGCCTGCGCCCTGCTTTTCGCTCAGCTAAATGGGGACGTTTGACAGGCTCGCTGGCACCTAAGATTGAGTGAAAATTCCCATAAATAACACGAAACCCCCACTGGGCTTGCAAACCAGTAGTATTGACCGTTTAATACGAGATAGTTTTCCCTTGGTGTACTTATTTATACGTGAACTATTTGAACAGGTGAGTGGCCAACATGTGCCTTGGAATACCGATGCAAATTGTTGAGATCGATGGCTTCACAGCACACTGTGAGGCCAAGGGTGTGGCGCGTGACGTCAATCTTTTTCTGCTCCAGGATACATCGCTGTCGGCGGGTGATTTTGTGATGGTGCACATTGGCTATGCCATCCAGAAAATCACTGTCGATCATGCCCGCTCAGCGTGGGAACTCTACGATGAGATGCTGGCTACGCTAACGGGGTCACCTCATGCATGAGCTTTCCGTCTGCCAGAGCCTGCTCGATCAGGTGAACACTATTGCCGCAGAGCATCATGCCACCTCGATCGAAAAGATCTTCCTACAAGTCGGACCATTATCCGGTGTTGAACCAGAACTGCTGCAATCGGCCTTCCCCATTGCACGTGCCGACAGCATTGCCGCCGGAGCAGAACTGGTCATACAGCAGATGCCGATACAGGTGCGCTGCAAAACCTGCCATGCGGAAACAGCTGCCAAAGCTAATCGTTTGCTGTGTGGTGAGTGCGGCGATTGGCAAACTGAATTGCTTAGCGGTGATGAACTGCTGCTCGAGCGCGTCGAAATGCTAACGTAGAAATAGGAGCTGGCTATGTGTGATACCTGTGGCTGTAACGTAACCCCTGGCAATAAACATCTGGTGGAGGCAAACGGCAAGCTGGCCTGGGTGGGTAAAGGCAAAACCGCCGTAGATGTCCTGCAAGGCCTGTTATCCGAAAACGATCATCAGGCCATGCATAATCGACAACACTTCGACAAACACCAGGTATTGGCTATTAATCTTATGTCATCCCCGGGAGCCGGCAAAACTGCCCTGTTAGAAGCGACCATCGAGGCACTACAAGACCGGTACAGGATTGCTGTCATAGAAGGTGACCTGGAAACAGAAAATGATGCCAAACGCATTCGTGCCAAAGGTGTCACTGCGATCCAGATTACCACCGGCACTGCCTGTCATCTCGATGCCCACATGGTACATGATGCCCTGCACAACCTTGATCTATCCAAACTGGATATCGTCTTCATTGAAAATGTCGGTAATCTGGTATGCCCCGCCAGTTTCGATCTGGGACACCACCGTAATGTGACCCTGCTGTCGGTGCCGGAGGGTGATGACAAGCCCGCCAAATACCCGGTCATGTTTCGCGCCGCAGACCTCATGTTGCTAACCAAGACCGACCTGTTAGCAGTCCTGGACGATTTCAAACCCGAAAAGGCCGAACAGTACCTGCGCAACCTTGCCAGTGAGGCACCTGTCATGCAGGTATCATCCAGGAGCGGTGAAGGCATGCAGGACTGGCTTGACTGGCTGGACCAGGAACTGGCGACACACCGGGCACGGATTCAGAACGGTGAGATTGTCCGTCCGGCCATACAGTCTGACGGAATACGTTTGCATGCCACAGCAAACTCACCGACTCAGCATCACGGCCCTACTCACCGCCATGAGTGACATATCTGCGTATAGGCATTCCCGATAAATTAATATGTCACTGACGGCTCAACAATGGCTGCAACAAATCCACACCCTGGACCTGCCTGAGCGGGTACGCATCATGAACGTCTGCGGTGGGCATGAGCGCTCGATTACCATGGCCGGACTGCGCACGGCATTACCCAGCAACATCGAACTTATTCCCGGCCCCGGCTGCCCGGTTTGTGTCTGCCCGGAAGAAGATGTCTATGACGCCATTCAGCTGGCACTCAACGAAAACATCATCCTGGTCGCGTTTGGTGACATGTTGCGAGTACCGGTAAATGCACCCAAGGGAGATATTCGCTCCCTGGAACAAGCCAGGGCCGCCGGCGCAGATATCCGCCCCATTGCATCGCCCGTGGAGGCGGTTAAGATCGCCACAGAACATACGGAGCGCACGGTCGTATTCTTTGCCGCGGGTTTTGAAACCACCACGGCACCGGTCGCCGGCATGCTCGCCGCAGGGGTACCTGACAATATGCAGCTGTTGCTGTCTGCCCGGCTGACCTGGCCGGCGGTGGCCATGCTACTGGATTCTGAGCAGGCCGGTTTTGATGCGCTGGTTGCACCGGGCCATGTCGCCACCATCATGGGTCCCGAAGAATGGCAGTTTGTGGTCGACAAACACAAGCTCCCCACCGCCGTGGCCGGCTTTAGCCCGGAAAGCCTGCTGGCGGCAATCTATTCCACCCTGCGCCAGCACATTGAAGGACGACCGTTCCTCGACAACTGTTATCCTGAGGTGGTAAAGCCGGGCGGTAACACCTCAGCCAGAAAAATTCTCGATGAGGTCATGGAAGTGACCGATGCAAACTGGCGCGGCGTCGGTGTGATCCCCGATTCCGGTTTTCAGTTGAAGGGTGAGTACGCCGCATTCGATGCACGCAGGCATTTCATGCTGTGCCAGGATGCCCATCGTAAACGCGCCGGTGAGATGCCGCCCGGCTGTGAGTGTGCACGTGTGGTGCTGGGCAAGATCTATCCCAATGCGTGCCGTTTGTATGGCAGTGCCTGTACACCGCGCAACCCCATCGGCCCCTGCATGGTCTCTGACGAAGGGGCCTGCCGTATCTGGTGGAGTGGCGGCCTGCGCGAGCCTGCCGGGCATGAATCGGTAAACAAGGTGCATAGTTAATGCTAATGGAAGGGACGTCGCTACCTTCTCAGACAATCCAGGCCCGTCATTTCACCCTCACCGGCCACGTACAAGGGGTAGGTTTCCGCCCGTTTGTATATCGACTGGCACACGAACATAACATCAATGGCTGGGTCGAAAACCAATTGGGCCAGGTGGTCATTCATGCCGAAGGCAGAATAGAAAACCTGCAGGCCTTCAAACGGGGCTTAATCGAGCAGGCCCCGCTTCATGCCAGCCCGCTGTTTTCGGAAACACGGGATACCGAATGCAAACATTACGATACCTTTAGCATCCGCCGCAGCAATACCAACGCAGCGCCGAAGATTCGCATCGTTGCTGATCTGCCCACCTGTGATAGCTGTCTGCAAGAACTGGCCGACGCAGGAAACCGTCGTTTCCACTACCCGTTTATTAACTGCACTGGCTGCGGCCCGCGCTATACGCTGATTCGCCACCTCCCCTATGACCGCGCCAATACCACGATGGCAGAGTTTGCACTCTGCCCGAATTGCCGGCGTGAATATGAAAATCCGCTGGATCGCCGCTTTCATGCCGAGCCCATCGCCTGCCCTACATGTGGGCCGCAACTCAGCTACAAGGATGAACACGCTGCGATCAATGACACCGGGCAGGCACTGGCAGCATGCGTTCGGGCCCTGCGTTTCGGCAACATCGTTGCGGTCAAAGGCATTGGTGGTTATCACCTCATGTGTGATGCGCGCAGCGATGAGGCACTACAGAATTTGCGGCGGCGTAAATCGCGGCCGGACAAGCCGCTTGCGGTAATGATGCTCGATACACAACTAGATGAGCACGTCGAGGTACCGGCAATACACCGGCAACTCCTGTTCGGTGCTGTGCATCCGATCACCCTGTTAACCAAAAAGCCATCCAGCACCTTGTCGCAATTCATCGCCCCCGGCCTGCATGAAATCGGCATCATGCTTCCCTATAGCCCGCTGCACCACCTGCTGGTACAGATGTTCGGTGGCCCTCTGGTCGCCACCTCGGCCAACATCAGTGGCGAACCGGTGCTGACAATCAATGAGGAAGTAGATCGACGACTCAAACATGTGACCGATGCCTGCCTGCACCATAACCGGGCCATCCAGCGCCCGGCGGACGATCCTGTCTACCGCGTGGTCCAGAACAAACCCCGCCCTCTGCGTCTCGGTCGGGGTAACGCGCCACTGGAACTGACATTGCCATTTCAGCTCGAGTCGCCACTGCTTGCCGTCGGCGGGCATATGAAAAATACGGTTGCCCTGGCCTGGGATGATCGAATCGTCATCTCGCCGCACATCGGCGACCTGGATTCACTGCGTAGTCAGCAGGTATTCGCACAGGCGATTGATGACCTTCAGGAACTTTATCGGGTGAAGGCACAACATCTCATCTGTGATGCTCACCCCGGTTACAGCAGCAGTCGTTGGGCACAAAACAGTGGCCGACCGGTACACACCGTTTACCATCACCATGCTCACGCCGCCTGCCTGGCCGGTGAATTCCCTGACGAAGATCACTGGCTGGTATTCACCTGGGATGGTGTGGGCCTGGGCGCCGATCGAAGCCTGTGGGGCGGCGAGGCCCTGCTCGGCAAGCCTGGCCACTGGCAACACGTCGCCAGCATGCGGCCCTTCTATCTGCCCGGTGGCGAACGCGCCAGCCGCGAACCGTGGCGCAGTGCCGCCGCCCTGTGCTGGGAATCGTCATTTGACTGGCAAACGCCGGTACCGGAGACAGAACTTATCTACCAGGCATGGCAAAGCAAGTTGAACTGTCCACAGACGTCCTCGGTGGGTCGATTGTTCGACGCCGCTGCCGCCCTCAGCGGCTTAGCCTGTCACGCAAGTTTTGAAGGCCAGGGCCCCATGCTTCTCGAAGCTGCGGCAACACAAGGACAGCCCAGCGCAATCGATCTGCCCCTGCAACAGGATACTAGGGGCATCTGGCGCACAGACTGGTCTCCGCTGCTGCCTCTGCTTGCGGATAGCGAACTGAGCATCGCCGATCGCGCCCGCTGTTTTCATGAATCCCTGGCCAATGCCCTGCTGCAACAGGCCATGCAGTTGCGCAAGACATCAGGTAAATTTGCTGTCGGTTTAAGTGGCGGGGTATTCCAGAACCGTCTGTTGACGGAACGCGTCATCAGCCTGCTCGAGACCAATAATTTTCGTTGTTATCTGCCGGAACAGCTGCCCGTCAATGATGCCGGGCTGTGCTATGGTCAGGTCATGGAATATCACTCAACAACAGAATAACTCTTCAAGCTTATGTCTCATATCACTCTCGCGCACGGTAACGGCGGACATTTTATGCGCCAGCTCATTGAAGAGGTATTTGCCGCACAACTCAGCAACCCGGTGCTGGACGCCAATGCCGATGCCGCTACCTTGCCGGCCATGACAGGTGAGTTGATGATGAGTGTCGACGGTTTTACCGTAAAGCCGCTCGAATTCCCCGGTGGCAATATCGGTTCGCTTGCCATTCACGGCACGGTTAATGATCTCGCCGTCAGTGGTGCGATACCTCGCTACCTGAGCCTGTCGGCCATTATAGAGGAAGGCCTGGAACTGGCCACCCTGGAACGCATCATCCACGCCATGGCCGAGGCTGCGCGCGCGGCCGGTGTACAGATCGCCTGTGGTGACACCAAGGTCGTACCGCGTGGAGAAGGCAGTGGTGTGTTCCTCACTACTACAGGTGTCGGTGTGCGCGACAAGAATTTGCAGCTCGGACTGAACAATATCAAAAACACTGACCGAATCCTGGTCAGTGGCCCCGTCGGTGATCACGGTACGGCCATCATGCTGGCCCGCGAACAATTCGGTCTGAGTGGCGATGTACACTCCGATGCCGATAGCGTCCTGCCCTTGTGTCAGGCACTGCATAACCTGACCGGTCTGCGTTTCATGCGCGACCCGACCCGCGGCGGCCTGGCCACTGTCCTGCATGAGATCCATGACGTCACCGGCCTCGGCATCCGGGTACGACAGACACACATCCCGATACAGGACCCGGTCAACGCTGTTTGCGAGATATTGGGATATGACCCCTTATACCTGGCCTGTGAAGGCCGGGTCGTGGCCGTTGTCGCCGAGGAACAGGCAGAGGAGGCCCTGTCCCGCTGGCATGCACTCGAAACTGGCCGGCAAGCACACATCATCGGACACATGACAGCAGATCTATCCCGCGTGGTATTGGAAACAGAACTGGGGGGTGAACGTATCCTTGAAGAACTGGAAGACGACCCCCTGCCGCGTATTTGCTGAATAAATCATAAATCAGGTATTAAGCATAAGCGGTCAATGAACTAAGCTATAAGCCATCCTCCGTGCCTGCACACCTAACAAAGGACAGCATTCTTTCCCGGCTCAATGCTCGTCTAAGCTTCCCTAAAAATACTACCCTTATAATATGATGTACCGGAGTGGCCTCCTTTCACATCGCCCACCGTTGGAAAGCGCATTGTTAGTTGAGTCGTCATGATTTCGCGGCGGCACAAAGTTATGCTGTTGCCGAAAGAAGAGTGTTGGTGCCCGGGGCCGGAATCGAACCGGCACGGTGTTGCCACCGAGGGATTTTAAGTCCCTTGCGTCTACCAATTTCGCCACCCGGGCAGAGACAGCGCGCATTGTAACGCGTCTGGGACAATTGCTGTAGATCTATGAAGTGAAAATTGGAGGCGGAACCCGGAGTCGAACCGAGATACACGGATTTGCAATCCGCTGCATAGCCATTCTGCCATTCCGCCGCATGGGATACGTTATTGCATATTCTATTACAAAAACGGGGAAGTGATACTGGACCACTTCCCCGATCTGTAATTTGGAGCGGGAAACGAGATTCGAACTCGCGACCCCGACCTTGGCAAGGTCGTGCTCTACCAGCTGAGCTATTCCCGCTTTGAGAGGACCCGTATTGTAAAGATGGTGGGCTAGGAGTCAAGCACCCAGAGGCGATTATTCGTTATTTTCTTTGGTGTTATCACCATTGAGTAGCGGCCAGGCGGCACGCAAATAGATAATCATCGACCACAGCGTCAGTGCGGCGGCTACATACAAGAGTACCAGCCCCACCTCGTATACCGGCAGTTCACTCAGGGGCTCTCTGTATAACAGTAAAAACAGGGCCAGCATCTGCGCCGTGGTCTTGATTTTGCCGATATAGCTGACCGCGACCTGGGCACGTTCGCCGATTTGGGCCATCCATTCGCGCAGGGCCGAGATGGCGATCTCACGGCCAATGATAATTGCCGCCGGGATCGCCAGCCAGGGCCCCGGATCGGCGGCGACGAGCAGGATCAGGGCCACAGCGACCATGAGCTTGTCAGCGACCGGGTCAAGGAAGGCCCCGAAACGGGAGGTCTGGTTGAGTTTTCGGGCCAGATAACCATCCAGCCAGTCGGTAAAGCCGGCGAAGGCAAAAATGGCGGCCGTGGCCATATTCGCCCAGGAAAATGGCAGGTAAAAGACCAGCACAAAGACCGGGATCGCCGCGATGCGGGTCAGGGTCAGGATATTCGGTATATTCAGGTTCATTTAATGACTATCGCCGTGTAATACATCGTAAATACGTTCCGCCAGGGCCAGACTGATACCCTCAACACGTGCCAGGTCTTCCTTGCCGGCCCGATTCACGCCCTGCAGGCCGCCAAATTGCTTTAACAGACGCTGACGCCGTTTGGGCCCCAGTCCCTTAATATCCTCAAGCACGGAACGCTGCCGTGCCTTGGCGCGGCGCTGGCGATGACCGGTGATGGCAAAACGGTGTGCCTCGTCGCGGATCTGCTGGATCAGGTGCAAGGCCTTGGAATCTGCGGGCAGTATAAAGGGCGTCTTATGTCCTAACAAGAACAGGTCTTCCTCCCCCGGTTTGCGCTCCGGCCCCTTGGCGATGCCCACCACCGTGATCCCGCCTATTTGCAGTTCCTGCAACACCTCTCCGGCCTGTCTGAGCTGGCCCTTGCCACCATCAATAAAGAGGACGTCGGGCATGGCCCCCTCGCCCTCCTTGACCTTGCTATATCGGCGCAGCAGTGCCTGGCGCATGGCGGCATAGTCATCCCCGGGGGTGATACCCTCGATGTTATAACGACGGTAATTCGACTTGTTAGGCCCCTCACTGTCAAAGACGACACAGGAGGCCACGGTAGCCTCGCCCATGGTGTGGCTGATATCAAAACACTCCATACGCTGCGGCACGGCCTCCAGGCCCAGGGCATCCTGCAAGGCCTCAAAACGCGCCGTGAGACTGCTTTTCGAACTCAACTGCTGTTGCAGGGCATGGTGAGCATTGTCAGTCGCCATTTCCAGCCAGCGTGCACGTTCACCACGCACCCGGGCGTGGATGCTGACCTTATGACCGGCCTGTTCCGTCAGTACCCCCTGCAGCCAGTCACTGTCATCAATGGCATGGTTGACAAGGATCTGACTCGGGATCGGGCGACGTGCCCCGCCCCCCTGTCCCTCGCCGAGGTAATACTGGGTAATAAAGGCCGCCAGGATCTCGGCATCTTCACTACCGGCGATGTGTTTCGGGAAATAGGCCCGATTACCCAGGTGATGCCCGCCGCGCACGGTAAAGACCTGCACACAACTGCTGCCACTGGCGCTGCTGCAGGCGATGATATCCAGGTCGCCCCCCTCACTGCTGACATACTGTTTTTCCGACAAGCTGCGCAGGCGCGCAATCTGATCACGATAGGTGGCCGCGCGCTCATAGTCGAGATGGCCGGCCGCGGTCTCCATACGCTGGACCAGGCTGTCTATGACCGCATCATCACGCCCCTCGAGGAAGAGGATGGTGTTGCGCACGTCTTCGGCATAATCGGCCTTGTCGATAAAACCTACGCAGGGCGCCGAACAGCGCTTGATCTGGTATTGCAGACAAGGACGCGAACGGTTGCGGTAAAAACTGTCTTCGCACTGACGAATCGGAAACAGCTTTTGTAACAGACTCAGGGTTTCGCGCACGGCCCCCGCGCTCGGGTAAGGACCAAAATATCTCCCCTTGCCTCGCCGACCACCGCGGTGAAACCCCAGTCGCGGAAAATCCTGCTCCGTGGACAAGCAGATGTAGGGATAACTTTTATCATCGCGCAAGAGGATGTTGTAGCGTGGGCGGAATTCCTTGATCAGGTTGTTTTCCAGGATCAGGGCCTCACTCTCGGTATGTGTAACGGTCACCGTGATAGTCCGCATCTGCTGCATCAGCGCCTGGGTCTTTGGCGCCAAACCACTGTTACGGAAATAACTACTGACACGTTTTTTCAGATTACGCGCCTTGCCGACATACAAAATTGTATCGTCCTCGGCGTGCATGCGATACACACCCGGCCGCTCGGTCAGGCTGGCAAGGAAGCTCTTTTTGTCAAAGGGCTGCTCGGTCACGGTAAGCCGTTAGCATCAGGCATCGATATGTTTACGCGCCTTTTTAAACACCTCATGAAACATTTTCTCTGTGAGACGTTTGGTCGAGGTGTTGTACTTGCTGCAATGATAGGAACTGAGCAGCCAGCGGCCGTCAGGTAGTTGCGCACAGGCATTGTGTGCAAAGGGATAGTCCTTGATCTTTACACCACTGGCACGCAACACTGCCTTGTGCGCAATCAGGCCCAGCACGAGGATGACCCGGGTCTTTGGTAAAGCGTCGAGTTCTTCCTTTAACAAGTCATTGCAGGTATTGATCTCGTCGGTAGTCGGCTTGTTTTGTGGGGGCAGGCACTTTACGGCGTTAGTGATGCGACAATTTTTCAGCTTCAACCCATCATCACGGGATATCGATTCAGGCTTATTGCTAAAACCAAACTTGTAGAGTGTTGCATAGAGCAGGATACCGGCAAAGTCACCGGTAAACGGACGGCCACTGGCATTCGCACCATGCATACCCGGTGCCAGACCAACAATCAGCAGGGCTGGCTTTTTAATACCGAAGGGCTCAACGGGGCGGGCATGGTAGTCAGGGTATTCCTTTCTGACATCGGCAAGAAAATTGCTGAGGCGTGGGCAACGGGCACAATTCAGGTCAAAAGCATTATTCGAGGATTTCATGCCGCCATTTTAATCGTTTTCGACGGAAAAAATCTCAACTTGTTGCATATCACCGCTATTGATATCGATTTTCACGATATTGTGCGCATTGGTATTGGCAATCCAGAGCGTATCACCGTGCAGACTCAGGCCGCCAGGTTCCGCCAGCGGGTGCGCGAGCTTCAGGCTTGAGACCGTATTGTTACTGACCTTGATATGACGAATGTGGTGATTAAAGCTGTCGGCCACCCACAGGGCCTTACGCTTCGGGTCAAATGCCACCCCCATCGGGTGTTGCATGAGGGCCTCGCTGCCCTTGCCGTCCTTTTCGCCAAAATCAAACAGCCCCTTGCCGACCACGGTGTTCACGTAGTTATCACGCAGACGGATTGTGCGGATCGCCGAAGACTCCGCATCGGCAATAAACAACATGCTTTCCAGGTCTTCGCCAATCGCCAATCCCGACGGCTGGGCAAAGGTGGCCGTCTCGACATTGCCATTCTCGATACTTTCCGCACCGCTACCGGCATACAGCTGGAGGGTGCTTTTGGCCAGGTCAAGTAACCAGATCTGATGTGCACCGGCCATGGCAATATACAGGGCACCATTGTGATACGTGAGATCCCAGGGACTATTCAGGGGCACCTTGAGTGGGTCAACAAACACCTCAAAGCTCTTGACTCGGCCTATCTTTCCCGAACCGGCAATGGTAGTGACCTCGTGGGTAACCAGATCGATTTTGCGAATCAGGTGATTGCCGGTATCGGCGATGTACAAATTATTATTAATGCAGGCCAGGCCTTGTGGATTATCAAAGGCCGCATCGACTTCCATGCCATCGAGTTGACCCGGCGCACCGGAGCCGTAAATACGCACAATGCGGCCGTTGGGCATGCACTCGAGCACACGGTTGTGCCCACTGTCGCTAATGAACAGACGTTCACTGGTGGCCAGCACCTTGCCGGGAAATTTCAGTTCCAGTTGTGGCTCTGGCCAGAGTTTAACGTCGGTTGCTGAACGGCGCAGTGTGCCCTTCTCTTCAGCCTCCTTGATACTCTTGGCGATCATCTGATCGAGTTGCTTGCGACGCCCCTCACCGCGCAGCGCACCAACAATATAACCTTCAGGGTCAATATAGATAACCGTAGGCCAGGCCTTGATGCCGTATTGTTGCCAGACGGAAAAACTCGCATCATGCGCCACCGGGTGGCGAATATAATGGCGGTTCACGGCCTTTTGCACGTTCTCGCCGATACGTTCATTGGGAAACTTCGGGGTATGCACACCAATGACGGTCAGGGTATCCGGGTAACGGCGCTCCAACCAGGCCAGGTCAGGGAGGATGTGCATGCAATTCACGCAGCAGTACGTCCAGAAGTCGAGCAACACGACCTTGCCGCGTAAATCGGCGAGTTTGATCGGTTGACCGTCGGTATTAAACCACTGTAGCGTATCCGGCAACTCCGGTGCGCGAACCCTTGGTGCATTCATGCGTTTGAACGGGCGCCGCCGTTAGTCTGGCGCCCCACTCCCTGTGTTGTTTCCTTGCAGTATCCTACACCCCCACGCGGCAGGAGTCGAAATGGGTGCCTGGAAGAAAGCCTGTAAGCGCTGACCTTAATCAGGCATCCACGGCGGCGCTACTGTCATCAATCATGCCATGCCGCATGGCCAGGTGTGTCAGTTCAACATCGCTTTTCACGCCGAGCTTATCGAATAAACGATAACGATAAGTACTGACCGTCTTTGGACTCAGGCACAGCTTTTCGGCGATCTCCTGGATCTTTTGTCCCTGTGTCACCATCAACATGACCTGCAGTTCACGCTGCGACAAGCTCTCAAAGGGAGATTTATCATTACCGGGCAACATGCTCATGGCCAGTTGCTGGGCCACATCCGAACCAATAAAACGTTTACCCTTGTGAACGGTCCTGATGGCCTCGACAATCTCATCGACCGCACAGCCCTTGGTTAAATAACCTGCGGCACCGGCTTTAAGCAAGCGTGTGGGAAAGGGCTCATCGACGTGAATGGTGACGACAATAATCTTCATATCGTCATGAATTTGCAGCAACTTGCGAGTGGCCTCGAGGCCACCGATCCCCGGCATATTCACATCCATGAGGATCACATCAGGCTTTTGCTGGCGAACCAGTCCAATGGCCTGCTCACCGTTTTCTGCCTCAGCGATAATGCTGATATCTTCGAAGTCTTCCAGTAAGCGCCGAATCCCGGTCCGGACGAGCTCATGGTCATCCACCAATAACACCTTGATTATCACGCCTCATTCTCCCTATGTGACCTTTGTGGCCATCCTTATTTTCGACAAAGGATATATGATGTTGGCGTAAAAATGTAGGGAAAAGTACGATTATTCGTACAACAAATAGGGCTATAAAACTACAGCCAGGGCTAGCCGTAATAGACCAGGGGTTAGAACGGTACGAATCAGCCCCAATCGTCTCCATAGTCGTGCACGATCTCCTCATCCGGCGCGATGTCACGGAGGGCGACGACGGTGAGGTCGTCATAATAAATCGCATTAGGGGCCTTACTGTGATTAATGTAACGGAGTTCGCAGCTGACCTCAAAGCCTCGCCGTGCTGATATCCAGAGGACATGCGGGCCATCCACCGTGGTCGGCCGCCCTTCCAGGGTTCCGAGAATCTCCCCTTCTTTAATGGCTCTGGCGGCAAACAAGCCATGGCCATGAACAGGACTTTCTGCGACGTAGTACATCAATACTCCCTCTGGGTACATAGTTTCCGGGTTACTAAATAAATAATGCCCCCTTGGGAGCCGTTTTTAGGTCTATTGAGTTGTGCTTAATGGGTGCTGGCGGGAAGCTTTCTGGCGATACGCGGAGCGTATTTCTCATCACCCTCTCGAATCCAGCCTGCCCACCGGGTGGATCACAGGCAATATGACCGAAATTCCGTGCCACTGTTATAAATATGGCGGAGAGGGGTGAGACCAGCGTTTGCAAAGCATCGCTTTGCGTGCCGCCGAACGCCTGTTGAGCTATGCTCAATGGGCTGGCGGGAAGCCTTTTAGCCTACGCGAGGCGTAGTCCCTAACCACCCTCTCGAATTCAGCCTGCCCACCGGATGGATCACAGGCAAAATGACCGAAATTCCGTGCCACTGTATAAATATGGCGGAGAGGGGTGAGGCCAGCGTTTGCAAAGCATCGCTTTGCGCGCCGCCGAACGCCTGTTGAGCTGTGCTCAAACGGGCTGGCGGGAAGCCTTTTAGCCTACGCGAAGCGTAGTCTCTAACCACCCTCTCGAATTCAGCCTGCCTACCGGGTGGATCACAGGCAAAATGACCGAAATTCCGTGCCACTGTATAAATATGGCGGAGAGGGTGGGATTCGAACCCACGGTACCGGTAAAGGTACGCTGGTTTTCAAGACCAGAGCTTTCGACCACTCAGCCACCTCTCCAGCGGGCCATATTCTACACTACTCGGGTGCGTTGAATCACCCTTGAAAGGCAGTTTTTTACACCCCATTTAACTTAACAGTGGCTTGTAATTTCTGCCCTTGCCGGTATGCTGGGGATAATTTCCCGACCATTGTGGTCGAAATTTATACACAATAAGCAATTGAGGAAACATCATGCACATGAATGAACGTACTTTGACTCGCTCACCAGAGGCCATTCTGGCAACGAACAAGGTCATTCGTAACACCTACACCCTGCTTTCCATGACCTTGCTGTTCAGCGCACTCATGGCCGGTGTGGCCATGCAGTTCAACCTGCCGCACCCGGGCATGCTGATTACCCTCGTTGGCTACTTCGGCCTGCTGTTTCTGACCAACTACACGCGCAACAGCGCCTGGGGCCTCGTCTCGGTATTCGCCCTGACCGGCTTCATGGGCCTGACCCTGGGACCGATTATCAGCGCCTACCTGCATACCTTCTCCAATGGCAACCAGCTGGTGATGATGTCACTCGGTGGCACCGGCGCCATTTTCCTCGGCCTGTCCGGTTACGCCCTGACTACCCGTAAGGACTTCAGCTTCATCGGCGGCTTTTTGATGATCGGCGTGCTGGTGGCCTTCCTTGCCGGTATCGCCAGCGTGTTCCTCAACCTGCCCGGCCTGTCACTGGCTGTATCGGCCATGTTCATCCTGCTCATGGGCGGCATGATCCTGTACCAGACCAGCGAGCTCATTCATGGTGGCGAAACCAATTACATCATGGCAACCGTGACCTTGTATGTCAGCATCTACAACCTGTTCCTCAGTCTGTTACACCTGCTGAGTGCCTTTGCCGGCGAACGTTAATCGCCCGGCTACAAGTAACGTAAGCAAAAAAAGCCCCGCATTGCGGGGCTTTTTTTGTTTAGGATCCAATGACCGATTGTAAGTAATCAATCATCAAGCCGTTCCCGTCCTGTCTCATCGAACCCCTTCGGGTTTACACCATAGAACCCTTTTCAAGGATTCTTTATGGATACCCTACCTATCTTCAATAGGTCAGGTCACCATGGCCTTCACGGCATAAGTACATACCTGTACAAATCATCATTCCGCATCGGGCTGTTTTACCGTTCGCTTACGTAATCCCATCACGTCCGTGATCAGGCGCTGTAGTTTTTTCAGGGCATTCGGCACCTCGACATCCATGACGTGTTCCACCACCCAACGATTATCGGTGCCAGCCATGATGTCAGAGACATGCTTGCCGAGCAGACGACGGAAATCAAAACCCGGTTCATCATTCACGAATACGCACTCGGCATATTCACCAAAACGGCTATTCAGCGTATCGATAAAGGCCTGTCCGTACTCACCCTCACCGATCAGGTCATTCATATTGCTGTTGATCATGTCGGCCAGCTGCTTTGCCATCACGGTGATAAACTCGCGACGCTCTTCTTCACTGAGCTTGCCATACACCATGCGGTCAGCGACCTGGATCATAAAGGCAATGATCTCAGTGAGGATGTCGATCACCGCCTTGTCTGAACCGAGGAGGAACTCTTCCTTTTCCATGTTGGTGTAGATTTCCTTGGCCAGCTTCCAGATATTGAACGCAATCACACCGGCGAGATCAGTCATGGTCTTTTCGCGCTTCGAGCCCTCCATATTGCGCTGGCTGCGCTTGGAACGGTGCCACTTGGTTTTTAGACGTACGGCCACAAGCTTTTTCCTGTAAATCGGGCTCAGGGACGAAATACTACCGGGATCACGGCCATTCGGCAAAGCCTGCGGGGCTATTTCCACCTGAATTATAGGCCTAATTTTAAGGGTGAGCTCTCCCGCCTGGGCTGCTAGACTGTAGAGAGGAGGAATTCCAGCAATGTTCGATGTCGATACCCTGCGCCAGCGTATTCAGCACAATTGCCATATTTCCGATGCCCGCTATGCCGGCAATTATTCCATATGCACCTTCCTGCTGAAGATGCGTGAATACTACCGCTGGGAGCAGGCGATCCCGCTGTCCCAGCAGATCGCCAAGGATGAGGTGGGCCCGTGGCTCACCGCCCGGGAACGGGCATGGGACGATCTTGACGAACAGGAATACGCGGCCTTGCATTGCTGTGAACGGCAGGATATTGAGCCCTTTGATGAAAACACCCTCAACCAGGGCCTGCTTGAACAGGGCTACATCTATAGCAGTGGCCAGGGGCTGTTCGGTAAACCGCATTTCTTTCTCGGCAAACTGGCGGAGTATCGTCGTATCGATGATATTGATGTCTATATTGCCGCCAACGAGGTGGCACGTGACATGGTCGCGCCTCCCGCCATGTTGCGTGAACAGAAAATCTTTATTCGCCAGGAGTCACTAAGACGCTTTATCTGGGAAAAAATCGAGGAAAACCGTTGGCGCAAACTTGAGGCCTCACCCATTATCGCCTCGGCGCGTTGTTATGATGTCGACATTACCGAGCAGGCCATTCGCCCTGAACAGCTTGAGGCCTTGCTCGATGCCATGACCGCAAACGAAACTGAAGTAGTCTTGCAACATGAACTCGGTGAAGCGGCGGCGGAACGACTGCTCGGGCAGAAATGGAAGGACGGTCTGAATCGTATCGCTGGCGGCCGTGCCGAACACCTGTTGCGCGCGGTACGTGATCACCAGGCCGACAGCCTGACAACGCTGCCCTGGTTACTTGAGAATGAAAATACCCCTGGCCTGCATTTTTACTTCGGTAACTTCACTGGCCTGAGAAAGCTCTTATTTCCGGAATTACTGGCGGCCTACGAGCAGTGGCAGAAAACCGGGCAACTGGCCCCTCTGCAAACCATCACACAACAGGCCGCGGCACGCTGGCAAGATGAAACACAGGAATTATTAGGCTTGCTCGCTGCGAACGACGTACAACAAGCCGCACAACAGATAGTGGAACGCTACCGCGAACAACTCGGACCAGCGGCCTAGCGACAGTATCGACTATAAATCGCCTGACTTAATCGTCGAGAGATATCCGTCGGCCCATCAACTCACGCAGGCGTTTGTTCATCGCCTCGTCGTGTAATTGTGTTGCCTCTTCCTCGGTCTTTACCGCCGGCGCCTCTTCCCATGTGCCTGTAAACGGGTTGCGCACCGAGTAACGGTAGACACGCCCAACTTTATAAACATTGCTGATCTCACTCTCGGCCGTGCTACGTGCCTCGGCTTCGCTCATCAGTGGTTTTGCCTGGTGCTGAGCGGCCGGGACAAAGCTCGTTTCCAGCATGTCGCCCGTGGTGTCGATATAGACGGCGCCAATTCCCGGCATACGGTCGAGCAGATAAGCCCCGCACAACAGGGCCAGGGTACGGTTGCCTTCGCTCATGGCATCGAGAATCCGGTCGGCGACGATCTTGGCGCGCTCCACCCGTGTCGGGCTCTCGACGAACTCACGACTCATCTGCCAGCCCTGCTCCATATCCGCATCGAGCTTGCTGAAAAAACTCTCTCCCTCATCGAGCATATCCTGTGGCACATCGAGTTCATAGGCGATATCGTTAATATAGGCAGTGAGAATCATGAAGTACTCCGGTTAAAATGCCGCCGAATTATAACAAAGCCGCAGACGAATGCATGGACTGTAAAACACGCATAACTCGCAAGGAAATGACGAAAATCCGGCTAGCCGAGGCCACCCACCTCTGGCACAATAGCCGACCCTCTTACTATGAATTCTGCTTGGAGTAGCCGATGTCTGATACCAGCAATCTCGATATGGACCTGGCCAGTGGTATGGCGGCCTTTGAGGCCAAAGAGTTTACCCGTGCCAAACAGTTTCTCTATCGTTATGCAGAGGACGGCAACGTCGAGGCCCAACACCGTATGGCCATCATGTACCAGAATGGCCTCGGTCTGGTAAAAGACGACAAGCAAGCCCTGTTCTGGATGAAAAAAGCCGCTGACCAGGGCTATGCCATGGCCCAGCACGGTCTGGGCTTCATGTACATGCACGGCGAGTGCGTCGACAAGGACGAGGCCGAGGCCGTCAAGTGGTTCACCAAGGCTGCCGAGCAGGGCCTGGCCGGATCAGCCATGACGCTGGGTCTGATGTATGAACAGGGGCTTGGCGTCGAGAAAGACACCGGCAAGGCGCAGGAGTGGTATAAAAAGTCTGAGACAATGAGTTAAACCAGATTGATGATTGCGGATCGTTAAATCATCCCCCACTTTCTTGGCCCGCCACATCCCCTGCTATGGCTTTGTCACCTGAATTTTGTTCGCTGTCGGCCAAACCGGTCTTTATAGCGATGTCCATAAACTTACCGATACGCTCATTTGCCTGCCGGACATTTTCGTCATGGCTTTTTAGCAATTTTTTGAAATTATCTGTTTCCACATCGACAAAGATCATGCTGCGCTCAGCCACCAATGTCTGTAGTGCTTTCATTGCCATAACAATCAGCACAACCGCTAGAATCGCCATAGGCGATCATGATCTTGTAACGAAATGAAACGTTGTTAAGCATATTCATAAGTTTTTACCCCACACAAACCACAAGCGGTTGCCGACCCTCCTCATGGCAGGCTTACACCCTTACTGTTTTGCGCCTTGACTGCCGCAATTAATACCGGGTTATTGCCCCATCCCTGCAGTATGGCTACCAGGTCATGAACGGCCTTAGAGATATCTTCAGCAGCGCTTACAATGCCACTGAGAAACAACAGGGAACCTGTAAACAATAAGGTCAATACGGTTTTCTAACGAATTCCTGCCCACACACCTCGAACCATCAACACTTAATTACCAGCAAATTCAGCCAGATAATATGGTTTTGGACGGATATACACTGTCTTTTGATTTATTCCGTCGTGTTTAAAGTAAGCACTGAGGCAATCTGAGCGAGTAATTTACTGATTAATACAATCTTCAATGGGTCTTGTCGTCGATAATCCCACAAGAGCCCATAATATTGGGCTGCTGTCCCCACGTCCGAATTTTCAGCTTCATTTCAGTCTCGCCCCGTAAAGTGCACGCATAGACTACGGAGTACGGATATGAACAATTCGAATCAAATCAAGGTCTGGGACCTGCCGGTACGTCTCTTTCACTGGACACTGGCAAGTGCCTTCTTTATCGCCTACCTGACTGAGGATGAGTGGCTGGATATTCATACCTTCGCCGGCTATACGGTAGCGGCGCTGGTCGTCTTTCGCCTGTTGTGGGGGTTTATTGGCAGCCGCCATGCGCGTTTCAGCGATTTTGTGCGGCCACCACGTGAGACCTTTGCCTATTTAAAGGATGTCGTCAGCCTCCGGCCAAAGCGCTATATCGGCCATAACCCGGCCGGTGGCGCCATGGTCGTGGCGCTTTTGCTGAGTCTGCTACTGACGGTGATAACCGGTCTGTCGGTCTATGGCAGCGAAGAAATGGCCGGGCCACTGGCCGGACTCTTCACTAATACCCCAGAGTATGTTGCTGAAGCGTTTGAGGAGCTCCATGAGTTTTTCGCCAATGTCACCCTGCTGCTGGTCGTCCTGCATGTAGTAGGAGTCATTATTGCCGGCATACAGCATGGTGAAAACCTGATTCGCGCCATGTTCAGCGGCAAGAAGCAGGCTGTATAGACCTACATGAATTATGAAGGAGTTATGATGAAAGTAATTAGCACAATGGTTATCACCACAACCCTCCTGCTTGCACAGACGGCAAGTGCAGGCACTACCGTTGACACATTACTGGATACGTATCGTGCTGCCGGGGCCGGTCCCTTTCAGGCTGAGGCCGGCCAACGCATGTGGGGAGAGACATATCGTAGTAACAGCGCGCCGACAGAGAGGAGCTGCAAGACCTGCCACACCAACAATCTGACTGCTAGTGGACAACACAGTAAAACCTTGAAGCCTATCAAGCCACTCGCGCCTAGTGTCAACGCTGAACGCCTGACCAATAGCAAAAGGATTGAGAAGTGGTTTACGCGCAATTGTAAATGGACAATCGGCCGCGAATGCAGCCCCCAGGAGAAAGGAGACTTTCTCCTTTATATCCAAAACCAGTAACGGGAGTACAAATGATGAATATATACCGAAAACTTTTAGCCCTGGCTGTCGTTACCGCCGGCACCGGTCTACTGCTGTCAGTAACGGTTTATGGTGATAATGACCGCGAAGAGAAAGATACCTGGTTGAGCCAATCACGGCTGGATGTCGCCTCGGTAAAAAACTCAGCCTACCAGGCTGAGTGTGGCAGTTGCCACTTCGCCTATCAGCCGGGCTGGCTACCGGAGCGCTCCTGGCGCAAGCTCATGGGTGGACTGGAGAATCACTTCGGTGATAACGCCGAACTCACGGCTGAGGATCAAGGCAAAATCCTCGACTTTTTGGTTAGTAATGCCGCTGACAAAAGTGATTTTAAGCGCTCCAAACGTATCAGCGGCTCACTAAAACAAGAGGATGTACCGTTACGTATCACTGATACAGTATACTTCAAGCGAAAACATCACGAGATACCGGCGGGTTATATTCAGGGCAATAAGATGGTGGGCAGCCTCAGCAACTGTGCAGCCTGCCATACCCGCGCCGAAAGTGGCTCGTTTAACGAACATGAGGTCAAAATTCCCGGTGTGGGTCGCTGGGACGATTAGACACTAACGCCATGAAACGTCTACTGCAAACATGCTTGCTCCTTAGCCTCCTCATCGGCCTGAATGCCTGGGCCGATGAGGACCATGAACGTGCCCGTGAACTGGTTAAGAGCGGTGAGATCATCAGCCTGGAACTGCTGCTGCAACAGGTCCTCAGCAATGAACCGGGCAAGTTGCGTCTGTTGGAAGCCGAGTTGGAACACAAACGCGGGCGCCTGGTTTACGAATTGGAATTCGTCGATGAACGAGGCCTTGTGCGGAAACTCCTGTTCGATGCAAAAGATGGCCATCCTCTCGGCGAAGAGGCGGATTGATGCGTCTGCTGCTCGTCGAAGACGACCCGATCCTCGGCCCTCGCCTGCGACAGGATTTACGCCGTGCCGGTTTTGCTGTTGATCTTGTCGATAATGGTATCGATGGGCAGTTTCAGGGTGAAGAAGAGCCCTATGATGTGGCAATCCTTGATCTGGGTCTGCCGGGCCGACCCGGGCTGGAGGTATTGCAGAACTGGCGCAAGGCCGGCATGCAGCTGCCGGTGATCATACTCACCTCTCGTGATGCATGGCATGAGCGGGTCGATGGCCTCAAGGCAGGTGCCGATGACTATGTAGGCAAACCCTTCCATCGTGAGGAGTTACTGGCCCGCCTCGATGCCCTGCTACGCCGCTTGCAGGAACGTAATGGACCGCAACTTACTGTTGCCGGCTTGACCCTCGATGAGGAACATCAACGCGTAATCCTCGCCGATGGTGAAGCGGTCGAGCTAACCGGTACCGAGTTCCGCCTGCTGCGCTACATGATGATCAACCCAGGCAAACTTCTTGGCAAATCCCGACTGACTGAACATGTCTATGAAGGGGATGCCGACCGTGACAGCAATGTGATTGAGGCCTATATCAAGCGACTTCGGCAGAAGATCGGCAAATCGCTAATCGTAACCCGACGCGGCCAGGGTTATATTTTTGGTAGCAGTGCACAGTGAACTCACTGACACAACGACTCCATATCGGACTGGGCCTGAGCCTTGTGCTGTTAATGGGGTTAATTGGCGGGCTGATCTACGATCAGAGTCAACGCCTGGTGGATGAACTCATTGTCTCCCGTCTGGAACATGATGGTGAAGGGATACTGGCCAGTCTGCAGTTCGATGCAAAGGGTAAGGCCACCCTGACCGAGGGGCGGCTCTCGGCAATATACCGTCAACCCCTCTCCGGTCACTACTTCCTCATCCTTCTCGATGCGGGTGAGACCCTGCGTTCACGTTCACTCTGGGATGTTGAGCTAACCAGCGAAAGGCTCCGTCCGGGAGAACGTCGAGTGCGTCGCATCATCGGCCCTGCCGAACAACCGCTACTACTCTGGGCTGGTGGCTATCGTAAAGATAAACAAAGTATCACTATCATGGTAGCCGAGGATATCTCACGGCTTCAACAACGATTATTGCAAAATGCCCTGCTGCTGCTGGCACTCACCGTGATTTTTTTATTCCTGGTTTTATTTATCCAGCGTCGTATTGTGCGTCGCTCCTTCAGCCCTTTGCGGCAATTGGGCAAGGAGATCAAACAGCTGGAACGGGGTGAAATCGACAAACTGACTGAAGTGGTTCCCCAGGAGATAAAACCACTGGTGATCGAGGTCAACCGTCTGTTAATGGTAATGGGTCGTCGTCTTGACCGATCACGTAACTCCCTTGGCAATCTCGCCCACGCCCTCAAGGGGCCACTGAATCTGCTTAACCAACTGGCCGATGATAGTGATACGCCAGCCACATTGAAACAGGAACTGCATCAGCATACCGCAAGCCTGCAACATCTGATCGAGCATGAACTGGTACGGGCAAGGCTGGCCGGTTCAGGCAGTGCCGGCCAGCGCTTTAATCCAGCGGAAGAACTGCCGGCCCTGATTGCGGTTCTGCAACGTATTTATCACGACAAGACTATTGAGTTTGACTGCCATTACCCGCCAGAAAACCTCAACAATATTGACCGTCATGACCTGCTGGAATTGTTCGGCAACCTGCTCGATAACGCTGCCAAGTGGTCCAAGGGACGTGTGCGCTGCGCTATTGAGCAGACTCGTGAGATACATATTGTTGTCGAAGACGATGGCAGCGGTGTTTCCGATAAAGAATTGGCAACGCTTACCCAGCGAGGGCAACGTATTGATGAATCACTCCCCGGACACGGTCTGGGGCTAGCCATCGTCAAGGAGATCGTCGAACTCTACCACGGCACGCTGCAATTCGACCGTTCCCCCACACTGGGCGGGCTACGGGTTCAGCTTAGCCTGTTAGCCGATTAATAAAGATGCGGTATTGGCACCGGGTGATTAGACATAAACCACCCGCTCCCCTTACCCCGCCATTTTGCCGCACGTGAGGACACACGTCTGGAGATCGGCAAATGGCTACTACAGTGGGGTATATAACTTATGAAGGTTCACTTTGTGCAACCGTATCACCCCCACAGGCTGGCTCAGAGGAATACTGTTTATTGGAATTTACCAAAAAATGTTCCTTCAGGAAGGAGCGCCCAATCAGCATTCTATACTGGAAGTTTTCACGGTTAGCCAGGTTTACATGCGCTGTCTGTAGTGTATTGCCAATGCACAAGTCCATACTCACAACCGGGCGTTTTAATGGCTCAGCACCTTTACGTTTGATGTTCGCGATGCGTATGAGCGGCATATCAAAATCGGCGGTCTCGCCCTCTTTATTCTCAATGGAAAACCTCACCATCCTGGTGTTGTCTTTTTCATACATTGTAATGTTGGTAGCATGAAGAGAGGAATTGTCAGCACCTGTATCAATTTTGGCCTTCATCAGCATATTACTTGATTGCAGTCTGACGTGCTCTATCCAGCCAATCACCTTGACCGGCTCGGCAAATGACGCCGGCGTTATGCCAAGCCCAATAATTACCAATAAAAAACAATTAGATAGCTTCATGAGAACACCTATTTAAACCTCTAATCCTGCTAATAATTCGACAACTGTAGTCCGCTCTGGTTCACTGCACTAATGAATTTTTTCGATTGAAATCATCGACTTTACTTATTGACCAGGCAGTATATCAGCTGAGTCGATAGCGGTGTTTTTCACCCCTCCCTGTAAGACCACACCCAGGGACCGGCGGGAACCAGGCAGGTTTCTGTCCGTGCGGCTACACCCAGATCGCGATCAGGGCCATTAGGCCGAATCCACCCGTGATGAGAAGAGCCTTGACCCAACGGTCATCGGCTTTCTCGAAGACATCCTTGATGATGTCGACAACCGCGACATAAAGAAACGTGCCTGCGGCCAAACCATCAAAAACGGCCTCGAATGCGGCATTCGCATTGCTTGATAATGTTGTCGAGAACGCCGTGCCGATAACCACTCCCAGAGGCGTCATGGCTGCAAAGAAGCCAATGATGACAACATGTCGGAAGGTGGGAAAATCACTTTCTTTCAGACTGACGCCAAGCGCGAAGGCAGCTGCGCCCTTGTGTGCAATGATCGCAATGAATATGGCTATGGCTGACACCAGTGTGGCTTCCAGTCCCAGTGATGTTCCTGCGATGATTGAATGAATCGAAAGGATGAAACACAACAGAAAGGGATAAACCGGCCGCCCTTTGGACATTGTCCCCACATTCTCACCATCACCCAATGCCGCTTTCTCCAGCAACAGCACAAGGAGAAAGCCCACCCCACAAATCAGAGCGGGAAAGGGGAAATCGACGTCTCCGGCAAACGTTTTGAAGTTCCCCTCCGCATCCGGCAACATGTGCAGAAGACCCGCACCAAGGAAGATACCACCGGCAAAGGCATTGCCCCAGGTTAGCTGACGCACTCCTTGCCGGGAAGCACGCATTCGTGTGGGCGCTATGCCCGCAAATAGCCCGGCGGCAAAGATAATTAGTAGAAAAAGAAATTTAAACCAGAGTATTTCCATAATCTATGGCCTGACGATGTAAGGAGGGCCCGTCACCCTTATACATCACCCCACATACGAATAAGATTTACATAACTTCGATCCAAACGCTTGGTATTTTCATCATCTGGCGCATCCTTTAACAACTGCTCTTTGACGAGGTACATATCATAGAGCAGTTCACGCCGGGCCGGTTCACGCACCAGGCTTTGCAGCCAGGTAACAGCCACCAGACGTGTGCCGCTGGTGACTTCATTGACGTGGTGGACGCTGGATGAGGGATAAATGACGGCATCACCGGCTGCGAGTTTGACCTCGTGCGCACCGTACTGGGTATTGATAACGAGTTCACCACCTACGTAATCGGATTTGTCGTTTAAGAATACCGTGATGGAGATATCGGAACGGTATGGGGTGTCGGCCTGCATGATCGGGTCATCGACGTGATCCCCATAAGACATGCCCTTACCGTAACGGGCGTAGTACGGCGAAGCTACCTTCATCGGCAAGGCGGCGGCACGGTAGGTCGGGTGCTGCACGAGGCGGGTCATCACCAGGTTATTCAGTTGCTGAACGTCCTGGGCACGGACATCGACCTCTTCGTTGTGTTTAACGCGTTGTGCGGCCATACCGGCGGAGAGCTTGCCATCGATAAACGGCGCCTTCTCCAATGCACCTTTGACGGCGTCGAGTTCCCGGGTATTCAGGACCTTGGGTATTTCCAGCAACATAACGCATTCCCCTGCTTTGTATTTTGTTAACGATGTCCCTTATACCGAGGCATTAAAGCGTTTTAGGGCCTCACCGGAATCGAGTACGGCACGCACGGCATCGGCGCATTCGGCAAGTGTCTCGTAACGTTTCAGGTGCCAGAGTATGTTGGCACCACCATAAACGAGTGCATCATAGGTAATGCCCTTCTCGCCAGCCAATGCGGCAAGACCCGCCTCAACGGCGGCCTTGGCCACGGCCTCTGACAGGAATGGCGCCTCGACTTCATCGTTACTGCCTGGCTTGCGCGGCAGGTCAGCCGGGATCGGCACGGCGCGCAACTCCTGCTCAATGCCGAGATCCTTCGGTTCGACTTCAGCACTGCGTACCTCGGTTTCACCTTCATAACTGATGATCTTGCCGGTCTGGCGCAGCGATGGGATCACCCCGCCCTCAATACCGCGCACGAGTAGCGCGCTATCAAAGCCGGAGTGCGCGGCGAGCATGGCATACACGGGTGGGTAGGGTTTATGTACGTAACCGCAGACATGGTGGGTCTTGCCCCTGGCGCGGATCGGCATAGTCTCGGTTTCAACCGTGGTAATGGTCGGACGTTTAATCACGAGTGTGCGAAAGTCGGTCAGGGCATTCAGCTTCGGGCAGAACTGGCTTTGATCAACATAGGCCCAGCCGATGTCTTTATTGGCGATCTGCGTAGCAGCCTGTTGCGGACTCAAGGAATCGTCCTTGCCGGCGGCACGCATGACCTGGCGATGGGTGACACCAAATTTTGGGCTCACCGTTTCCATACCGTGCGAGACGGCCGGGATGCCACAAGCGGCCATGACGGCAGGCAGGAACGGTGAGGCCGGCAGCGTGCGGTTATAGCCGTCATAGGGGTCGCCGATATCGACGAGTTCATCCACCTCGGCGGTAACACGTTCGGTGCAGTCGATAATGCCATCGAGGACGCCGCGATTTTCATCCGGGGTTTCACGTTTCATGCGCAGACCGATCAGGAAGATCCCCGCCTGGACCGGGTCGATGTGGCCATCGAGGATGGCACGCATACCACCACGCGCCTCATCCTGTGAAATATCCTTACTCAACTCGGGGCCGGTGGCAACGCGCTGGATAATTGAATGCATCAGGGCCTTGTCTTGTGCGACCTGGGTGCTGTTATCGCTCATTATTTACTCCTGTTTCTTAAGGTTAGCGCTGGGCTGCTTGTTTAATTACGTTAACCGATCGCCACAAAAATGCTGTTGTCTTCGACCTTGACCGGGTACACAGCCAGGTCTTCTTCGGCAGGCTCATCAAGTGCCTTGCCGGTCTTTAAATCGAAACGACTGCCGTGTAATGAACATTTCAGACAATCGCCTTGCAATGCGCCCAGTGCCAATGAAAAGTCTTCATGCGTACACATTTCATCACAGGCATAAATCGTACCATTGGTGTTCGCCAACAAGATACGTCTACCATCAAGTTCGACGCGAAACATCTTGCCGGGGGCGACATCATCGAGTGTGGCTACTTGTATAAAGTCAGTCATGTTGTTTCCTGTTTTTACCATTATACGTAAAAAGTGTTCACACTTAGCGGCTGGCGGTGTAAAACATTGAAATACCACCAAGCAAAATCACCCATGCCACGACACGCTTGAAGACCGTGTCATTGACCTTGTGATGCAGGTGGTTGGCATACCACAGGCTCACAATGAGGAATGGCGCACTGATCAACATTACACGGCCTATTTCACCGGTGATGGTGCCATTACTGATATAGCCCACCGCGCGCACGAGGTTCATGGACAGAAAAAACGCCAATGCGTAATTACGGATTAAAATTTTTCTGTCAAACGTACCCATCAGCCGCGTCATTGCGATCGGCCCACTGATACCAAACAGGGCCATCGAGGTACCCGCCGCGGTATCGAGGACCCGGCCACTGATAGCACCTATCTTCAGCTTGCCCGGCGCCATCACAAGGTAAGTGCCCGATAAGGTAATCACCGTAGCGAGTAATACCTGAAACAACTCGCTGGAGATATTATAAAACACATAAAAGCCCGCTAATGAGCCGAGCGCCGCAAAACCTACCATGCCAGCGAGAAAACGCAGTTCCACCGTGCGTTCCGAACGGGTCAGGGCAATCGTGCCGACCAGTACCTGTGGCAGCAGCGAATAGATCACGAGAGTCTTGGCATCGATAAAAAAACTCATAATGGTGATCATCATGATCGTGCCCGCCAGGCCAAAGGTGATCTCAAAGGCATAAGTCAGCATGCAGACCACGGTCAGAACAGCGATTAAAGCCGCGCTCATAACATTATCACTGCCTTCGCGTGATTACGCGAAGCTCACCCAGGTAGTGGCGATATACTTCATACCCTTTTCCAGCGTCGCGTTGCGATGGATATGCGTCCAGAATGGCGGGAACAGCACCAGCTTGCCACGTTGTGGTTGCACGCTGACATCCTGCACGGCAAAGTCGGTAGTGCCGCCCGGACCCGCTACATCGTTCAAATACCAGATCGCGACGAGCTGGCGCTGGCTGAACTCACCCGGACCACCATCGATGTGCCAGTGGTAAAACTCACCTTCGTTAGTGCGCTGTAACTGGTAACCCATGTCACGCATGCGGTTCACGGCAAAGAAAGGATACTCGGCGGCCAATGCGCTAATGGCCTTGCCCAGCGACTGAAACAATGCCTGATCGACATCTTTCCAGTCATCACGACCACTGATGCGCAGGTCGGTGGAGCGTTTAATCGATTGCTCGAGGCCTTCACCCTGGCCGATACGACCATCGTGCTGCTGCTCGGGGTTGGCTTCAAAACGCGCCACCATCTCGTCGCACAGTGACGCGGGCAAAGCATTCTCTACCTCGTAGATAAAGCTATGCGGTTTTAGTTCGCGCAATGTGTAAGCTGTATCACTCATGGCCATACTGGGTTTATTTCCGTTAATACAGAAAAGGCTGTCATTAAGACAGCCTTTTCTTAAAACAACCCGATTACGTAACGTAACCTCTAGCGTTGTCTAGTAACCGCCCTTACGCGTACTCTTAGGCAGGCCGGCAAACTTACGACCCTGTTTGGAAGGCATACCAGGAAACATTTCATACATCGTTTTAGATGTAACCTTATCGCCCCATAGTTTACTCATAGCTTTAAGAATCGTACGTTCATTCGGCTCATTACCACCATTATTAACGTGCTCATCACGCAAGTATTTAACGACGTCCATATGTCGCTCCGTCATTTCAAGTCCATCGGCGTCAGCAATCACCTTGATCAGATCTTCAGTCCAATCGTTTGCATCTACCAGGTAACCGTCTGCATCGGTTTCAATGGTCTTACCACCAACTTCGTAGGCCATAGTACTAAGTCCTCTATTACAAGTTTACTTACGATGAAAAAATTTGCGTGAATTGTACCGGAAAATTCAGATTTCTCCACCCATAAGGGCAATTTATCCACGCGCTTTAAATTACTCCGGATTTCTACTCCAGAATCTCGTGTACCTCGGCAATACCCTTTTGCGGGATGAACAGGCCGCAACCCATGTGCTGGTGCTTGCCAATACCGTGATGCTGAATCTTCAGCGATTCTTCCGGTTTCAGCTCGGCGATCATCAAGCTTGAAGTGTTTAATTTGCCTTCGCCAGTACGCATACTGCGCCCCTTGCCCGGCAACATCTTTCGCGGTTTCACACCTATGGCGGACAGCTCCTCGGCCACACTGCGCATAAAGGCCTCTTCGTCCATGCCGTCCTCAATGACATTATAGAGCGAAAACAAGGTTTCCAGAGCATGCAAGGGACGTTGTTCCATGCTCAATACCTCCAGTTCATGACCGGACACCTGCAGGGTCTTGCCGGCCAAGCCGGCCGCAGACTCGACATGCCCCACCGGCGCACGCAGCATCAGCTTGGTACGCCGAGACAGATGCAGCAATTCATCCTCGCCCTCCGGGCGCATCCAGCCGTTACCGGTCTCGGGAATGTGGATGGGATGCATACCGGCACCCCTGGTGTCCTTCAACCAGGGCAAGTGCTCTAATAAGGCTACAGACAGGGCATGCGCATGATCAACCGGCAGACAACGACAACGGATCTTGTAAACCAGATCCACAACCGCGTCACCATTAGCGGTCTTGTTCGGTTCATTGTCTTCCTGCCAATACATATCAGTTTACCGGCAATTTGGCCCAGATCGCCTCACGATCCACCCACCAGTCGTCCTGGACAAGCACATCGATGACGTTACGCATGCGGCCGAGAAATTTTTCCGGTTCGCCCAGTTCCATGCGCTGGAACCACGCCGCAAACTGCTCCTGGCTCTCAACGTTGCTATGCCGACGTGCCACCGTGGCAAGTAGCGAGTTGGTGAAAAAAGTCAGGTCTTCGTGTTTTTTGCCCTTGGTACGGATATCGGCAATGTAGTGCGCCACCGCTGCGGCCAGGGCGGCCCCATCGGAATCAGCCGGGGTTTCATTGACCACGTGTTGCAATAAGGCCACGGTCAACTCCGGTTCAACATCCGGGAAGGTCACACCGAGCCAGATCCCCTGGCCGAGTGCCGGTAATGACATGGGCTGATCGGCCATGAACATGTTGTTACAGGCCTGAACGGCACCATCCCAGCTTTCGCGTTCCTTGAAGGTATCAAAGGCCTCACGCGCCAGGTCAAAACCCTCTTCGCCACGTTCGAGGTCGACCAGTACGGCCGAGGCCTGTAGCTGCAATTCGGCCTTTTCCAGGGGGTCGTAACCGGCAGGCAGCTCGATGATCTGATCCTGCAGCTCCTGCAAGCGGGCCTCTAAAAGCCCGGTTGGTTGTGCCGCATCATCGGCATCATCGGCATCTCTGATCTCTTCAGTCTTTATATATTTCATAATATTACAGGATATTCCTAATGTGAATACTTGTTAGCGAGTCACCGAGTAAATACCGGCAAAGGCCCCTTCGAGACGGTCTTCCCAATTTTCAGGGGTATCCGGGTAGGTCGGCTTTACATCCATATCAAAATGGATCTCGCCGCTGGTACGGGCCTTTTCCTCAATGACCTTAATCAGCTCTTCGAACCGCTGCAGGTCATGGTTCTGCATCAATACTTCACTCAGGTAGAGCATCATCAATGTCCTTTTTCAATCAATTAGTAGAAATCCGCGCGTAATAACGGGCCCGATACAATAGACGTTGTTCTGCCTCGGTCTCTCCCTGCCTGAAGGCAGTGCGGTTATGCAATACATTATTGCTCAACACACCCTCTCCGGCCCCGAGGCGGTAATGAAACACGTCTGGGTTCTCATCTGACAACAGTTTTTCCAATGCAGCCAGTGCCTTACGCGTCATCTCATCATCACGCCAGACAATACTGCGAGTCCGCGCCGTATAACGCATATGGAGGCGACCTGTCGCTGGATCAAGGGAGAAGACCGGCCCGGTTTGTGCAGGGCGGGTTTCCGCGCCGGATTCCGTGTTCGCCGGAATGGTCATGGCCTCGGGGTGCATGAGGGCCTTGATATAGTCCGGGTTCTCATCACGCAGACGTAAGTAAACCATTTCCGGGTCCAGTAAGGCATTTTCGCCGCCCTCCACGGCCGGTCTGACACAATGCAGGATAAAGGCACGGATCTGCTGTGCGGAGGCATTATAATAGCCGTCGGTGTGCCAGAGCAGGCGTTTATCGGAATACGGGATATAGCCCCTTTTATTTTTGCCCTCGACGACGGTCAGCGAGGTGATGCCATCATCATCGGCGAGCATGTTCGGATCCAGGCCTGCCAGGCCCAGTTGCTGGCCCAGCTTACGCGGGATATCCTTGTCTTCAAGGCAGCCTAGCTTGCTTTTATATATCAGCATGTTACAGATATTAAGTCGACTGCGTATTAAGGTTATCTCCGCCTCGCTAAGGGACCTGGGGTCATCGATCTCGAGCAGCAAGTCTTCAGCCGAACGTGGCCGGCTGGCAAGCTTTTGCGCGCGCCACTGTTGATAGCGGCTATCATTGCCCAGCTCAAAAGGATTGTCGGCAGTGCTTGTCATGACCTTCGAAATACCCTGTGCTGCCCACGTGATCCCATCTATGTCACCCATCTATATAGAGTAATGTTATTAGCCCCGCGATAACATCTGCCAAGACCAAGCAATTTCATCGACTTTTTGACAGAGGCTGCGCACTGTAGTAAAAAATGCGCTCGCAGGAAAGCCCCCGGAAGGGAGATACGCAGCATCGATGCTAAATAATGACCCTATTTACCTTATTTAATAGTGGTTGCGCTGGGGATTAAAGGATTTTATTTGCTGGGACGTGACCTTGCATATAAAATCTTGCGTCTTATCTATATCCCCTTTGGGAGGGGTATAAGAGAATTTATACACCCCCAAAGAAAGGTTTTGTTGTGGTGGGACATCGGTAGAATGTCGCAACATCAAACACAGGGGTGTTGATTTGTTCTGTGAAGTAATCCACATATTGATTACTCGTGACAGAACAGAGGCAGTCGGCATCTCAACTTGTAAGTTTTGTTTTGAAAATAAACTGTGGCTATACACCGCGAGGTGGAAGCTCTACAGGAGGAAATCCAAAAATGGCTGATACACCTAAGAATCCTGAACGTCATCATACGTTCCTGCCTAAGGACAAAAAGTCCAGCAAAGACTTCCACAGCACTCCTAACCTCGACGAACTCGAGAAAGGTCCGTGGCCAAGCTTTGTTACAGGTCTGAAGCGTCTTGCAATGGAAGAGAAGTTTGGCAACATGGTTGTCGATCTGCTTGGCCAGCTTGAGCATTCATACAACACTCGTCTGGGTTACTGGAAAGGCGGCACCGTTTCTGTATTCGGTTACGGCGGCGGCATCATTCCTCGCTTCACCGAGCTCATGGGGCCTGACCACAAGCCGCTGTTCCCGGAATGTAAAGAATTCCACACCATTCGTGTACAGCCACCGGCAGGTAACCACTACACCACAGGCATGCTGCGTCAGCTGTCTGAATCATGGAGCAAGTGGGGTTCAGGCCTGGTAGCCTTCCACGGTCAGACCGGTAACATCATGTTCATCGGTACCGACACTGAAAACACCCAGCACTTCTTTGATGACATTAATGCATACGGCTGGGACCTTGGTGGTGCCGGGCCTTGTGTACGTACAGGTATGTCATGTATTGGTGCGGCACGTTGCGAACAGTCTTGTGCAAACGAAATGAAGATTCACCGCCTGTTGGTGAACAACTTTATTGACGACATGCACCGCCCTGCCCTGCCTTACAAGTTCAAGTTCAAGGTTTCAGGTTGCCCGAATGACTGCATGAACTCCATTCAGCGTGCTGACATGGCCATTATCGGTACATGGCGCGATGACATGAAGGTCAACCAGGAAGAAGTGAAGAGCTTCGTTGCTGACAAGGGTCGCAAGTATGTTATCGACAACGTTATTACACGTTGCCCGACTAACGCCTTGTCGCTGGGTGACGACGACACCCTTAGTGTTGATAACCGCAACTGCGTACGCTGCATGCATTGTATCAACGTTATGACCAAGGCCCTGTCTGTCGGCGACGACAAGGGCGTCACTATCCTCATCGGTGGTAAACGCACACTGAAGATTGGTGACCTCATGGGTACCGTTCTTGTTCCATTCATGAAGCTGGAAACAGAAGAAGATTACGAAAAGCTCACCGAGCTGGCCGAAGAAATCATCGACTTCTGGGCTGAAAATGGTCTTGAACACGAACGTTGTGGTGAGATGATCGACCGTATCGGCCTGGTGAACTTCCTGGAAGGCATCGGCGTTGATGTCGATCCGAACATGATCGCCAGCGCACGTCAGTCATCCTATGTTCGTATGGACACATGGGAAGAAGAAGCTGATAAGTGGAACCAGCGTAAAGCCGGTTAACACATAGCATATTCAGTGACAGGGCCCGCTACTAATGCGGGCCCCATCATTAGATATTAACGAAATACTTAACTAATTTAGTAGGAATTTGGAGGCTTTTATGTCTGATACTCCACGTTTTCCAATTGAGAGCGGTTGTCCTGACGGGTTTCAATATCTGCACCCGTCAATGAAGAAAAACTTTGGTGCATGGGCTTACCACGAGCGTCCGCGCCCGGGTGTTCTGCGTCACGTTGCCAAGAGCGGTGACGAAATCTGGTCAGTACGTCTGGGTACCCAGCGTCAACTTGGCCCATACGAAATCAACCTGCTTTGCGATATCGCAGATAAGTTTGGTGACGGTTACATTCACTTCACCATTCGCTCAAACATGGAGATCTGCGTTTCTGATCCAGCCAAGGTTGAGCCACTGATTGCTGCTATCGAAGAAGCCGGTTACCCGGTTGGTGGTACCGGTCCTTCTGTGACCATGATCTCCCACACCCAGGGTTGGTTGCACTGTGATATTCCAGGCACCGACGCTTCTGGTGTTGTTAAGGCGCTGATGGACGAGCTCTATGAAGACTTCGTTACTGAAAAAATGCCTAACCGCGTTCACATCACCACTTCTTGCTGCCAGATTAACTGTGGTGGCCAGGGCGATATCGCGATTAACATTCAGCATACCAAGCCACCTAAGATTAACCACGATCTGGTTGCTAACGCCTGCGAACGCCCTTCCGTTGTGGCGCGTTGCCCGGTTGCTGCTATTCGTCCTGCCATGGTTAATGGCAAGCCTTCTCTCGAAGTTGATGAGAAAAAGTGCATTTGTTGTGGTGCTTGTTTCCCGCCATGTCCGCCAATGCAGATCAACGACTCCGAGTTCACCAAACTGGCTATCTGGGTGGGTGGTAAACACTCAAACGCACGTAGCAAGCCCATGTTCCACAAGCTGGTTGCTGCTGGCGTACCGAACAATCCACCGCGCTGGCCGGAAGCTGCTGCAATCGTTAAGACGATTCTGGAAGCCTACCGTAAGGATGCCCTGGATTGGGAACGTACCGGTGACTGGGTTGAGCGTATTGGCTGGCCACGTTTCTTCGAGCTGACTGAACTGCCGTTCACCAAGTTCCATGTCGATAACTGGAAAGGTGCGCGTCACAGTCTGAATGCTTCTGCGCATATCCGCTTCTAAGGTATTAATCTATGAAGTTTGCGATTCAGATCAACGAAGGCCCTTACACGCATCAGGCAACTGATTCCGCTTATCATTTTGTGAAAGCTGCAATTGATAACGGCCATGAAGTCATGCGCGTATTTTTCTACCACGATGGCGTTAACAATGGCACACGCCTGACGACTCCTCCCCAGGATGATCGTCACATTGTTAACCGCTGGGCAGAACTGGCTAAACAACATGACCTGGATCTCGTCCTCTGTGTTGCTGCGGCTCAACGCCGCGGCATCGCCGATGAGGGTGAGGCACAGCGTAATGGTAAGGACGCCAATAATATCCAGGAAGGATTCCGCATTTCAGGTCTTGGTCAGCTCATCGAAGCCGGCATTCAGGCGGACCGCCTGCTTGTGTTCGGCGACTGATTAATGAGGAATATGTGAAATGAGCGAAGAAGGTATAGTCAAACAATTCCTCTATGTAAATCGCAGAGCCCCTCACGGCACGGTTTACGCATTGGAATCATTAGAAGTTGTGCTTATCGGTGCAGCCTTTGAGCAAGACGTTAGAGTTGCGTTTATGGATGACGGTGTTTACCAGATCCTCAAGGGGCAAGACACATCTGGCATAGGCACAAAGAACTTTGCGCCAACCTACAAGGCCCTCGGTGACTACGACATCAACAAGATCTACGTTGAAAAAGAGTCTCTCGATGAACGTGGTCTGACATTAGAAGACCTGATGGATCTGACCTATGAAGATGAAGATGATGATTGGGCTGAAAAGCCATCAATCAACATTGTCAGCCGTGCTGAAATGGCCGACCTCATCGATAGTTCAGCTGTCATGTTTAATTTCTAAGGGGATACTGGTTATGGCAATTTTGCACACAGTAAATAAATCACCCTTTGACAAGAATTCTCTTGAGCGTGCCGTCGGCATGGCGAAAGAAGGCAGTTCAGTTCTGTTGCTCGAAGATGGTGTTTATGGTGCCGTTAGTGGTGCCAAATCTTCAGCCATGGTTGAAGAAGCTATGAAGACTGTCAAAGTTTATGCTTTGGGCGCAGACCTTGACGCCCGTGGCATTAAGGGTCGCGTGATTGATGGTATCGAGCTTGTGGACTATGCCGGGTTTGTCAAACTGGCGGCCGAACACAGTCAGGTTCAATCGTGGCTCTAATTGAGTTCACAAATTATTATTTATCCTATTTAGGGAGAAGAGAAAATGGCTAGTATTGAAGTTGGTGGCAAGAGCATTGAGGTTGATGAAGAAGGTTACCTGGTTGACCGCAGTGAGTGGACATCAGAAATCGGCGCACACATGGCCGAACTCGACAACTGTGAGCTGACAGATGCCCACATGGAAGTCATTAACTTCCTGCGTGAGTACTACGAAGAATACCAGATCGCCCCTGCTGTTCGCGTTCTGACCAAGGCTATTGGTAAGAAGTTGGGCAAGGATAAGGGCAATAGCAAGTACCTGTACGAACTGTTCCCATACGGTCCTGCCAAGCAGGCTTGTAAGTACGCTGGTCTTCCAAAGCCAACAGGCTGCGTATAAGACTTCGCATACCGGTTTGGCCGGGACTTGTCCCGGCCTCACTTACTTACGCCATGAGGTATTAATCGATGTCTGTGACATTGGCCTATAGTATTTTATTCTATGTCGCCACAGTAACTCTGGTTGCTGGTTTGGCCTATCGCATCTATACGTATGCGAAGACCCCTGCCCCGCTGAAGATCGCGACGACACCTGCACCGACCACCCGGGCCGGCGTAGCGTATCGCCTGGCACGTGAGGTCGTATTATTTGAAAGCCTGTTTAAGGCCACGAAATGGACCTGGCTGTTTGGTTGGGCCTTCCATTTCGGTATGTTGTTGGTGCTGCTGCGCCACTTACGTTATTTTACAGATACCCCCTGGTTCTGGGTCAACCTGATCCAACCATTTGGTATCTATGCCGGCTTCGTTATGCTGCTCGGCCTGTTTGGTCTATGGGCGCGTCGTTTCCTGGTTGATCGCGTACGTTACATTTCGTCACCGTCTGATCACCTGATGCTGCTGCTGCTGATTGGAATTGCGGCAAGCGGTCTATTGATGAAGTTTGTCTCGCACACAGACATCGTCGGTGTTAAGAATTTTGCTATTGGCCTGATGGAATTTAATTTCCAGCCCATGCCAGAAAGTCCTATTTTGATGGTTCACCTTGGGCTCGTTGCTGTGCTGATGATTATTTTCCCGTTCAGCAAACTGCTACATGCAGCGGGCGTGTTCTTCAGCCCAACACGTAATCAGGTCGATAATCCTCGCGAAGTTCGACACGTTGCCGATTGGGCCAAAGACGCTGAATAAGCGTTAAGTAAAAGATTTAGGAGAGCAACAACGTGGCAGCAGCAAAATTTGATACGCCAGAACTAAAGGACATCCCTGTCATTCCTGCTATCCAGGAAGGCGTGATGGCTCACAGTTCGCCATTTATTGCGAAGCCGGAGCACCAGGAACCACTTGGTTTCCCCGGTGAACTGGTTGACAACTGGCAGCAGGTCGCCCTCGACAAAATGGAGGACCTGACACACAAGTATCGTTCTTTTAAGGTTTACCTTGACTCATGCGTGAAGTGTGGTGCTTGTACTGATAAGTGTCATTACTTCCTTGGCACCGCCGATCCAAAGAACATGCCCGTGGCACGTCAGGACCTGCTGCGTAAGGTTTACCGTCGTTACTTCACCCTGGCCGGCAAGTTCTTCCCGAAACTGGTCGGTGCGGTTGACCTGACCAAAGAAGTGCTTGATGACTGGTACAGCTATTTCCACCAGTGTTCACAGTGCCGTCGTTGTTCCGTATTTTGCCCTTACGGTATCGATACCGCTGAAATCTCCATGGCTGCCCGCGAGATTCTCGATACCGTTGGCGTCGGCCAGAAATACTGTAATGAAATTATTGCCAAGCTTTATAAGATTGGTAACAACCTCGGCCTGCCTGAACCGGCCCTGGTCGATACGCTTGAAGGTCTTGAAGAAGACGTCGAAGAGGAAACCGGCGTTGCGGTTAAATACCCGGTTGATATAGAAGGCGCAGACGTACTGGTTGTCACCCCTTCTGCCGACTTCTTCGCAGAACCACATATTGATGGTCTTATCGGTTACGGTAAGGTTTTCCACCAGGCAGGTATCAACTGGACCCTGAGCTCCTATGCCTCTGAAGCCGCTAACTTTGGTATGTTTATCGGCAGTTACGACAACATGAAGCAAGTCGCCCTGCGAATTCGCAAGGCCGCACTGGACCTGGGTGTGAAGCGTATTGTTGTAGGAGAATGTGGCCATGCCTGGCGTGTTGCCTACTCCTTCTGGAATACGCTGGCGGGTCCATTTGACTTCCTCGATCCAAATTATCCTGTGCCGCAGCACATTATTGAGGTCACCCATGACCTCATCAAGCGCGGCGCACTAAACCTCGACCCGTCAGCCAATGACGAACACCGCGTCACCTTCCACGATTCCTGTAACGTGGCACGTGCAACACGCATGGGTAACATGCCAGGTGGTCAGTTCATTCTGCCGCGCGAGGTTATCAAGGCGTCTGTCAATCATTTCTATGACATGGCGCCTGAAACGATTCACGAAAACACGTTCTGTTGTGGCGGCGGCGGCGGTTTGCTGACCGATGACCTCATGGAACTTCGTGTTAAAGGTGCAATGCCTCGTATGCAGGCATTGGACGAACTTGTAAGAGAGCATGACGTTAACTACCTTGCTGCGATCTGTGCGATCTGTAAGAGTCAGTTCACGAAGACCTTGCCCTATTACAACTTCCCGATGGATATGATTGGTAGTGTTCATGGTCTGGTTAGCAATGCTATCCAGCTGGGCACAAAAGAATAATTTAACTGGATTCCTTTCAGGAGAACAGAGATGGCAACATCCAAGAAAGATATAGCAAAGAACCTCGAAGGCTTTACACATCGCCGTTACCCGGACAACCAGAGTGAAAAAGACTGGGCGTCATGGGGCGACCAGATTTTTGTCGGTGATGAAAGTCACAAGTGCCCCACTTACATAGCCAAGACCCCACCTTGCCAGGGCAGCTGCCCTTCAGGTGAGGACATCCGTGGCTGGCTGAACATCGTTCGTGGTATCGAGCAGCCTACCGGCGACATGGACTGGAAGGAATACGCATTCCGTCGTTCAACCGATGCCAACCCGTTCCCATCTACCATGGGTCGTGTTTGCCCTGCACCTTGCCAGGACGGCTGTAACCGTAACGAGGTTGATGACTATGTTGGCATCAACGCAGTGGAACAATTTATTGGTGATAATGCCCTGCAGTCCGGCTACAGCTTCAAGGCCAGCGATAAAGAATCTGGTAAGAAGGTTGCTATCATCGGTGGTGGTCCTGCCGGTCTGTCCGCGGCCTACCAGCTGCGCCGCATGGGTCACGCTGCCACTATCTTTGATAACCACGCTGAACTCGGTGGCATGATGCGTTACGGCATCCCTGGCTATCGTATGCCACGTGACGTTCTGGATGGTGAAATCAATCGCATTATCAACATGGGCGTAGAGGTCAAGACCAATACCAGGATTGGTACTGACGTCACCATGGAACAGCTTGAAAAAGACTTTGATGCCGTTCTGTTTGCACTCGGTGCACAGTCTGGTCGTGGTCTGCCTATCGAAGGTTTCGAAGAGTCAGAAAACTGCATTAGTGGTGTGGCCTTCCTTGAAGCCTTTAACGATGGTCGCATGAAGGCCGTATCAGGTCGCATTGTGGTGGTTGGTGGTGGTGATACCTCTATCGACGTTGCCTCTGTGGCCCGTCGTCTTGGCCACATCAAAAACGCCAATGAGAAGGACCGTCCTGAATACGTTGTGCTTGGTCATACTGCGCACGATGTCGTCGACATTGCGAACAAGGAAGGCGCAGAGGTTGCGCTGATTTCACGTCAACCAGTTGAAAACATGAATGCTGCCAAACATGAAATCGATGACGCGAAGCGTGAAGGTATTGATATCCAGGGTTCTCTGACACCTGTCAGCGTGGTACGCGATGCAAACGGTCGTGCAACCGCGCTAAGAGTAGCCAAGCTGGACTACTCAAGCGGCAAGCCGGAAGTCATTGAAGGCTCCGAGTTTGATATGGAAGCCGACCTTATTGTTTCTGCCATTGGTCAGAGCGGTAGCTTCGACGGTATGGATGGCTTTGCTAACGAACGCGGTCTCATCGACGCCGATAAGCACTTCCAGATCCCGAACAAGCCTGGTTTCTTCGCCTGTGGTGATATCGTTCGTCCGCACCTGCTGACTACGGTTATCGGTCAGGGTTCTATCACTGCCGAAACCATCGACCACTTCTTCAAGAAGGAAGATTTGAAGAACCGCCCGAAGGTCGACGTTCACACCTTTGACCTGCTGGAGAAACTGGAAGAAGTCGGTAAGACACCAGCAGTGTACAAGGCAACTCCTGGCGAACGTGCAATTGATGCCGGCCTGCGTGGTACCGATGGTGAAGGCAAGTCTGTTGGTGGTTTTGCTATTCACAACTTCGAAGACCGTTCTCATAATGAGATCATTGCTCACGAAGAATTGTTCCTTGGTCACTTTGCCAAAGAAGCTCGCCAGAAGCGTGCAGAAAATGTCCCGGATGCTAAACAAGTACTGGGGCACTTCCATGAGCGCATGGAAGGCCTTTCTGAAGAAAGCACTGTTACTGAAGCCAAGCGCTGCATGAGCTGTGGTATGTGTTTCGAGTGTGACAACTGTGTCATTTACTGCCCACAAGATGCCGTCCTGCGTACACCAAAGGACGAATCAACCATGGGTCGTTATGTCTACACAGACTACAGTCGCTGTATTGGTTGCCACATCTGTGCTGATGTTTGCCCTACCGGCTACATCAAGATGGGCCTTGGCGAACACTAATTGACCTAATTAGGGGTTATCGTGAAGCTGATTCACAATCTACTTATTGTACTGGCGGCCTCACTCTTTATGAGTGGGCCGCTCAGTGCAGCTGACATCGGTCCTGAACTGAAGATCAACCGCAGCAAGGGCGACAAGTGTGTCGAACCTGCTGAGGTCATGCGTCAGGATCACATGAAGTTTCTCTTGCACCAGCGAGATGAAACGATGCACAACGGCATCCGTACCAAAAAGTATAGCCTCAAAGAGTGTATTAACTGTCATGCCAACAAGGATGAGCAAGGCGAGTATATTCCGGTAACAAAACCGGGAGAGTTCTGCCAGTCTTGCCATGCTTATACCAGCGTTAAACTAGATTGTTTCGAGTGCCATGCTACCAAGCCTCGTGAAACGGCTTTTCATCCGATTGTTACCGATCGCATGAATGCCTTTCGCGAACAGCATGGGGCGCCTCGTAGCAAGACTCTGCTCGACTCGATCGCTCGTCAAGGTGATGCACAATGAACAAGCAGCCTGAAGTAGATACATTTCGTCGTGAATTTATTGGCAAGTCTGCAGTCGCCACGGGTGGTGCCGTTGCACTGGCATCCGGTGTAACACTTCTTTCTGTTGGCCAGGCATCAGCCCGCCCGGCCGATGAAGCCGTAACCGATAAATCACGCTGGGGTCTATTGGTAGACAGCAATAAGTGTGCCGATGGTTGTAACGATTGTGTCACTGCCTGCCAGACCGAAAACGGTTGGGGCAGCGGCAGTAGTGATGAGAAAAAATCTGATGCCTCACAAAAGGCTCAATGGATTCGCACCGTTACGCTTAAGAATAAGCTCACCGGTAGCGAACACCAGCTGCCAATGATGTGTCAGCACTGTGAGAACCCGCCTTGTGTAGACGTTTGTCCAACGGGCGCCTCTTTCAAGCGCGCCGATGGTATCGTCCTCGTCGACAAGCACATCTGCATCGGTTGTCGTTACTGCATGATGGCCTGTCCATACAAGGCGCGTTCCTTCATTCATGAAGAGCTTACCGATCAGAATCCTGATGTACCACGCGGTAAGGGCACTGTTGAGTCCTGTACCCTGTGTGTTCACAAGATTGACCGCGGCGATGGCAATACGGCCTGCGCCGAAGCCTGTTCCAAGGCTGGTCATGATGCCATTATCTTTGGTGACTTGAATGACGCTAACAGCAAGATTTCAAAAGAACTGAAGAAGCAAGCCTCTACCCAGATCCGCGCCGACTTGAACCTGAACACCGGCGTTCGTTATCGCGGTATTTAATATCTACTGATTCAGCGGAATTATAAAAAATGAAGCCAGCTATTCATTACAGTACAGTCGAAGGTCGCAGTCTTGCCTATTGGGGCTTGCTCGGTTTTTTGGGTTTCGTCCTGCTGCTCGGACTGGGCGCAACATGGGTGATGGAACATAACGGCCACCACGTGACCGGCATGAATAACCACGTCATCTGGGGCATGCCTCACGTTTTCGCCGTATTCATGATCATTGCCGCCTCTGGCATCCTCAACGTAGCCTCTATCGGCTCCGTGTTTGGCAAAAAAATGTACAAGCCGCTGGGGCGCTTATCCGCCCTGCTCGCCTTTGCCTTTCTCGCCGGTGGTTTGATGGTGCTGATGCTCGATCTGGGTCGCCCTGACCGTTTGATTATTGCCGCGACCTACCTGAATCCTAAGTCGGTATTCGCCTGGAACATCCTGCTCTACCCAGGTTTCTTCCTCGCCGTACTGGTTTATGTATGGTTCATGATGGAACGCCGCATGAATCAATACTCACACCAGGCTGGCCTGTTTGCCTTTGTCTGGCGTCTGCTGCTGACCACGGGTACCGGTTCCATCTTTGGCTTCGTCGTTGCCCGCCAGGGCTATGATGCCGCCGTGATCGCACCGATGTTCATCATCATGTCCTTCGGTTTTGGACTGGCGATTTATATCCTGACCCTGATGGCCGCCTGTCGCTGGACAGGTCGTGAACTGGGTGACGGCGTACTACGTACTCTAAAAAATCTGCTCGGTGTCTTCATCGCCGCTATCTTTTACTTCGTATTTGTCTTCCACCTGACGAACCTCTATGGCACCGAGAACCACGGTATTGAGCGCTTCATCCTCATGGATGGCGGCATTTACACCCAGCTGTTCTGGATCGGTTGGGTAGTCATCGGCATGCTGCTGCCCATGGCGATTGTCTATCACCCCAGCATGGGTAAGTCGCGCAACTGGATTGGTATTGCCAGTGGCATGGTAATCGTTGGTGGCCTGGCATCCATGTATGTCATCATCATCGGTGGCCAGGCCTACCCGATGCCTATCTTCCCCGGCTTCGAGACCAGTTCCAGCTTCGGCGATGGCCAGGTAGCGCAATACGCGCCGAGCATCTGGGAAATCGGTCTCGGCCTGGGTGGGGTGGCACTGGCCTTTGCCATGACCGTTTTTGCCATCAAGGTACTGCCCTTCCTGCCCAACAGTCTCGAAGATGCCCTGGTTGACCCGCACTTCAAGCCGGAACCAGTACCTGCAGCAGTGGAAGCCGAGGCTGACGCTGGCTAGGCAAACAACATCAAACGTTACAACTGAGAACGTGGGGTATGCATAATGCCCCACGTTCTCGTTTCTGCTGCCCATAAATCCTCCGGCAAGACCACCATCAGCATCGGCCTGTGTGCCGCCCTGGCAGCACGTGGCCTGCAGGTACAGCCATTCAAAAAAGGCCCTGACTACATCGACCCGATGTGGCTGGCCAGTGCCAGCGGCCGCGACTGCCATAACCTTGATTTCTACACCATGCACCGTGAAGAGATACAGGATACCTTCGCGCGCTTTGCCTACACAGCCGACTTCAGCCTCATAGAGGGCAACAAGGGCCTGTACGACGGCCTCGACCTCGATGGCAGTAACAGTAATGCCGCCCTGGCAAAGTTGCTTGGAGCGCCCGTGGTGCTGGTTCTGGACGCACGTGGCATGACTCGTGGTGTTGCGCCGTTAATCCTCGGCTACCAGGCCTTCGATAAAGATATCCATATCGGTGGCGTTATCCTCAATCGCCTGGGTGGTTCACGACACGAGGCCAAACTACGCCGCGTCATCGAACACTATACCGATGTACCCGTGATCGGTGCGGTGCACCAGCACACAGACATGGCCATAGTCGAACGTCACCTCGGGCTCATGCCCAGCAACGAGGCGCAGGCCGCCCGCCAACACATCGACAATATCGCCCGCCATGTTAGTGAGTCGGTTGATCTCGACAAGTTATTGGAGATTGGCAAACAGGCAAGTGTCATTACCAAGCCATCTTCTTTAACAGTAACCCAAGTTGCAAGTGATGTACGCATCGCCGTGGCGCGTGATGAGGCCTTCGGTTTTTATTACGCCAGTGACCTTCAGGCAATGCGTGATGCCGGTGCCGAGGTTGTTGAATTCAGCACCATCGATGACATGACCTTACCGGAAAACATTGACGGTCTGTTTATCGGTGGAGGCTTCCCGGAGAGTAGCATGGACAAGCTCGCTGCCAACCAGAGTATGCGTGAAAGTATTCACAAGGCAATTGAAAATGGCCTGCCCAGTTATGCCGAGTGTGGTGGCCTCATGTACCTGTCACGATCGATAAGCTGGAATGCAGATCAGCATGAAATGGTCGGCATTATTCCTGGTGATATCCAGATGCACGAAAAACCACAAGGTCGTGGTTATGTACGGATTCGTGAAGTCGAAAACTTTATCTGGCCCAATCCAGATAAAAAAACAGAACACCAGGCACATGAATTTCACTATTCCAGCCTGGATAATTTTTCCCCCAATAGTGAATATCGCTTTGCCTACGAAGTCCTGCGTGGACATGGGATTGACGCCAAGCATGACGGCATCATATATAAAAATATGCTAGCCTGTTATACACACCAACGTCATGTTGAAAGCAATCCGTGGGCAAAACGCTTCACTGATTTTGTGCGCACTAAGCGCAGTTCGTAACCACACGTTAAGGTATTAAAACATGATAACGATTACAGACGCCGCACTTGAGCAAATTAAAAAATCTGCCAGCGAAGGAGATATGGCCGGCATGTCACTACGTATTGCTGCAACAAAAGACAAGGATGGCAATATTGAGTACGGTATGGGCTTTGACAATAACAAGACCGATAGCGATGCCGTGGTCAGCATTGGCCCACTAGATGTTCTGATTGGCGAATCATCGCGTGATTTACTCACCGGAGCCACCCTCGACTTCGTGGCCATCGAGGGAGATGAAATGCATTTTATCTTTATCAACCCTAACGACCCGAACCAGACGCCACCAGCAGCCTGATAGCCCATGGCTGTTGCCGATGCCTGTCCTTTTGATCGTGCCATACAAAGCACGGCATTTGACTGTAGCCAGTCTCGCAAGACTTTTATTGGCGAGAAGGAAAGTGTCATCTGCTCTAATCTCAACGCACGTCAGGACTGTGTGTTACTGGTCAGGCAACTGAAAAAGAATGCCCGCTTCGCCCTGCAAATCAACACCGCTAATGGCCTCTTGACCCACGGTCAGGAGATGAAACTCAAGAGCGGTGGCCTGCGAGGCCTGCAAGCTTTGCCATGCAGTAACCAATCCAGTGATATTCACGATTTACTCAATCGTGTTATCACCGAATTCGGCAACATCGAACAGTTCCCCTACGCCGATCTGGTCAAGGCGATCAGTCGCTACAAGCTCCGCAGAGGCTCGTAAGCCTATGTAATTATGTGATATTCAGTCCCTCATCACCAATCTCTGGCCATTATCTGTTAGAATAGTCTCACCTTGCAGCCCTCGTCCATGTCATGAACTCAGAAACAACACTCCATCAGAGTAAAATTAGCGAAAGCACCCCTTTCGTCCCTGACGACACGCTGGGTGCCCGATCGGCAAATATCGTCGTCAGTACACTCTCCCGCAATCGCCTGCTCGTCCCTATTCTCGGCCTGCTGGTGACGCTGCTGCTGTTTGCTGCCACCACCTTCATCGGCCTGTTCATGCCAGATCAGGCCCAGGTCGTTTTTGTCAGCCAACTTCTGTTACTCATCTGTGGGCTGTTTCTGCTCGCCTACACCGTTTACCGTATCAGGCAACAAATGCTCAAACCGATTGCTGGCCTGCGTAATTGGTCACAACGGATCCGGGCTGGTGACCTGACGACTCACATCGATCTACCGCCTCCTGGCGAGTTCGCCAGTGTGATACAGGACATTAATCGCCTGACCGAGGAACTGCATATTCTCACTGAAGAGATGGATCAACGCGTCAGGGAACAAACCGCTCATATCGCCAACAAATCCCGATCGCTGGAAATCCTCTACGATATCACCACCAGTCTCAGTTCCACAGGCAGCCTGGATGAGTTACTCGAGCAATTTCTCGATACCCTGATGACACTGGTTGATGCCAATGCGGCCAGTGTCCGCCTTGTCGATGGCCTGCAAACCCGGCTGGTCGCGAGTCGTGGCATGACAAAGCAAATCCGTGAAGAGGATCAACTGGTTGATATGAACCGTTGCCTGTGCGGCCGCATAAGTCAACATGGAGGCCTGGGCATTCAAAAAGGTATTGAGGCCTGCAACCAGTTCCTCTCCTGCCCTGTGGTTAAGGGTACATGTAGTGAAATGGTCGTGGTTCCCTTGCAATATCAAGACCGTATCCTCGGTGTCTATAACCTGTTTCTTGAACGCCCTAGCAGCGAGCTGGGCAAGGATGCACGTGACCTGCTGAATTCCATTGGCAAACACCTCGGCCTTGCCATTGCCAAATCACGGCTTGACATTAATGCCCGCCGCCTTGCCATCATGGAAGAGCGTAATATGATAGGTAACGAGTTACATGATTCCCTTGCACAGGCCCTGGTTGGCATGCGCCTGCAAACCAAAATGCTCGGCGAGACCTTATTCAAAAAGGATGTACGTGCTGCACAGAGTGAGGTACGCCGCCTGAATACTGCTATTGACGAGGCCCATACCAGCCTTCGTGAATTGTTATCCAATTTTCGTTCTCGTATGGATGAACGAGGCCTTATCTACGCGGTACAGGATCTGGTTTATAATTTTAAGCAGGAAACCGGCATAAATACCTACCTGCATACAGGCGATATCAAGGACCATGCCGGCCTAACACCCGCGCAGGAATTTCAGGCCTACCGCATTACCCAGGAAGCACTGGCAAATATCAAAAAACACAGTAATGCCTGCAACGTCCGCATCCTGTTTAACCGACAAGGTGACGACGGCTGTACAATACTTATCGAGGATGATGGTCTCGGGTTTAGTGATGAACAGGGAAGTTCAGGTCCTGGTGAACATATCGGTCTGTCTGTGATGAAGGAACGCGCAGATGCACTGGGTGGGGAACTTGAAATTGAGAGCGAAGCTGGCGAAGGGACACGGATTATCCTGCATATCCCACAGGCCAGCCAAATACTCTCCGGAACATAGTTGGGGTAACAAAAATTGCGCGTATTACTTATTGATGATCATGCCCTCGTCCGCAGAGGACTTGAAGAACTTCTGACAAGCCGTGGCATTGAAATAGTCGGTTCTGCAGGAAATGGCGAGGATGGCATCGATTTGGCTGTTTCACTACAACCTGACATTATCCTGCTCGACATAAAAATGCCTGGCATGAACGGTCTTGATACCTTATCCCGCTTGCGTGAGCTGGAAATCAATATCCCGGTTCTGATGCTGAGCATGAGTCGCGATGAGGATGACCTCGCCCGTGCCTTACGTGAAGGTGCGCGCGGATACTTATTAAAGGATATGAACCCGGATGAGCTCATCCCCGCCCTGAATGATGCCTTGACCGGGCAAAACGTTGTCGCCAAAGAGCTCGTTGGCTCGCTAACCAATATAATCCAGGGCAAACCGGCTGAGCAGGAGAAAATCGAACCTGCCACCCCTCTCTCCGAACTCACCCCACGTGAACAGGAGATCCTTGAGCATATCGCGGAAGGTGAAAGTAACAAGGTCATTGCCCGAAATCTGGGTATCTCCGATGGCACAGTCAAACTCCATGTTAAGGCAATTCTGCGAAAACTCGGTGTACATTCGCGTGTCGAGGCCGCCGTTATCGCAGTTGAACATGGCTACCGTCAAGCCGGTAAATAATATTCAGTCAAGGCAACACTATGAAAACATTTAATACCCTGGTCAGCGAATATTCTCAACAAATTACTGAAATTATGCCCTGGGACCTTGAAGAAAAGCTCGCGTCAGACAAGCCGCCTCTCCTGCTGGATATACGTGAACCCTACGAATTTGATTCCATGCGCATCAAGGACTCGATCAACGTGCCACGTGGCATTCTTGAAACCGCCTGTGAATACGATTTTGAAGAAACCGTACCGGAGCTTGTCGAGGCCCGTGACAAAGAGATCGTGGTCATCTGTCGTTCCGGTAACCGTAGTGTGTTTGCCGCGCATGTCATGCAACTCATGGGTTATACACAGGTCAGTTCCCTGAAAACCGGCTTGCGTGGCTGGAATGACTACGAACAGCCACTTATTAATGCCGCCGGAAAGGTCGACATTGACGATGCCGAAGAGTATTTCACGCCGAAATTGCGCCCAGAGCAGCTGCAACCGACTAAATAATTTCCACACTCCAAGTAATTTTATCACTTGTGCAGCATATAAACGTTACAAAGGTTTACTTCATTTCTGTTTGCAGATGCCGATAAAATAGCTAATATCTCTTTATATGTTTCAAGGATAGGCTATTGTCATGAGCGATCTTGAGCAGACTACTTCACCGGCCCACCCAAATAAAAATAAATTCAATATTCTCAAATGGATAACCACCGACAATACACATCAAACCGTTGATAAAGCAAATAAAGCTTCTCCTGGAATGCGATACATACTTGCCGTATTCCTGTATGGAACGGGCAACAAAAATTCCCTTGCCGGGACACCCAGGAACAAATCCAGTAATAGCAATAAGGTTTTATTAGCCCCTTTCCCATGCCGATGTTTAAGACAGGCACAGACTTACCCCGGCCCCCAAGAGCCGTCCGTACAGCAAGTGAGTCTGGTCAGCAAAAGCCATTTTACGGCTAACAATATACTGACCGTTGTCTAACAAGCAGACTATCGCATAAATCCTGATATGCCATCATCCATATTAAAAAAGATTCTCGTCATAGATGATGACTCAATCACACGCAAGGCACTGGTCAAGATCCTGAATAATGCCGGCTATGAGATCTTTGAAGCCGACAACGGCAACCTCGCCATTAATATGTTTAAGATCCATACGCCTGACCTCATCCTATTGGATGTGGTAATGCCAGGCATGAATGGTTATGAAGTCTGCGCAAAACTCCGCTTACTCATTGATTATCATAACCTACCTATTTTGATGCTGACTGGGCTAACTGATGCCGAGTCAGTAAACAAGGCCTTCAATGCCGGTGCCACTGATTATATAACCAAACCCATCAATTGGACATTACTCGAGCAACGTGTGCGCTATGCGATACGTGCTACAGATATGCACCGAAGCCTACAGACAAACAAGGCAAAACTTGAACAGGCCCAGCATATTGCCAAAATAGGTTACTGGGAGATACAGCTTGATAGCAATGAGGTGGTTTGCTCCTCAGAGCTTATGCAACTCCTAAACTTGAACAAGAGCCTAAACAATAGACCCATAGAAAAATTCCTGAAGATGGTACACCCTGATGATTTCGACAGGCTGCAAAAAACATTTATTAACTCAATAAATAATGCTAAGCCATTTCAAATTGAGCATCGCATTATCCGCAATGACGGTAAAGAGATGCATGTCCAGCAACAGACAGAGATTATTTTCGATATCAATAATAATCCCATCAGCATAATTGGCACGCTACAGGATATTTCTGAGATTAAGAGCGCCAAGGACTTAATCAGTTATCAGCAATATTATGACAGCCTGACAGACCTGCCTAATCGAAAATCCTTTATGGTACATTCAAAAAATGTCATAGATGGACCTGACCACCGTAATGAGATTATTGTTACTTGTCTGATTGGTGTTGATAAGTTAAAGATAATTAATGAGACCCTTGGCCATGATGCCGCAGACGAGGTTATTCTCGCCTATACACAGCGCCTTAAAACACTGAATTCTGGCAACAATATCTACATTTCACGCTATAAGGACGACAGCTTTGCCTTACTGGCAACGGCTATTATGGATTATTTACAAGTGAACGATCTTATTACACAAATTACTGCATTGAGCAAAAAACCCATCTGGCTAGGTGAACATGAAATACACATCAGCACCAGCATAGGTTTGAGCCTGTTCCCGCTCGATAACGATGACTTTGATATTATTCTCAAAGGCGCTGAAAATGCGCTCAATCGTGCCCGCGACAACGGCGGCGCACAAGCAGTTTACTATAGTGAAAAAATGAACCGTAAAGCCCGCGCGCGCATGGACATCGAACGTGATATACGTAAAGGTCTGGAGCGCGATGAGTTTGTTATCTATTACCAACCGCAAATCGATATACATAGCGGCCTCGTCTCAGGAATGGAGGCCCTGGTGCGCTGGATGCACCCGGTAAAAGGTATCATCTTGCCACCCGCCTTCATCTCTGTTGCTGAAGAGAGCGGCCTGATTAAACAACTCGGTAATGTCGTTCTAAGAAAGTCCTGCCAACAGACAGCAGTATGGAATAGAAGGGGTCTTGGTGGTCTGCGTGTTGGAGTTAACCTCTCGCCTAAACAATTGCTCAACAAAGATTTTCAGAATGAGGTCGTCAGTGCCATTAAAGACAGTGGCCTGCCACCTTCCCTGCTTGATCTGGAGATCACCGAGAGTATGGCTGTGAAGAATATCAAGAACGTAATCGCATCTCTGAAACAATTTCAGGATATTGGTGTTACCATCTCCATGGATGATTTCGGTACGGGCTATTCAGCGCTCAGTTATATTCGTCAGTTACCGATCAATATTATCAAGATCGACCGCTCCTTCGTCAAAGATATCGGTGCCGGAGATGATGGCTCCATCGCCAAGGCAGTTATTGCTATGGCTCACAGCCTGGGAAAAACCGTTATTGCGGAAGGGGTTGAAACCGAGGTCCAGCTGGACTTTATGTTCGAAAATGGCTGTGAAGAAATACAGGGCTTTTATTTCAGTCAGCCACTACCCGCCGATGAATTCGAAAAGTTTGTCATTCAGCACAATACTTTACAGACCCGGCAACACTCCAACTAGGCACTCTCGACGCCCCAATAAGCAGACTCATCATACCAGTTCAGTTTTTCATGCAGCTTGATGACATTGCCGACAATGATCAGCGTAGGCGCCTTGATATTCTCACGCTCGACCACAGCCGGCATGCTGGCGAGATCTCCGGTAAATAGCCGCTGTTCCGGCGTTGTCGCCTTCTGCACCAGCGCGATCGGCGTATCAGCCGGCATACCGTGTTCGATCAGCTTGGCACAAATGGTACCGATGCCTACCAGCCCCATATAAAACACTACGGTCTGGTTTGGTTGCGCCAATGCCGGCCAGTTCAGGTTGATCGTGCCGTCTTTCAGATGGCCGGTGGCAAACACCACAGACTGCGAGTAGTCGCGGTGGGTCAGCGGGATACCGGTATAAGACGAGGCACCGGCGGCGGCGGTAATACCCGGCACCACCTGGAAAGGGATACCCTCTTCGGCCAGGGTATCGATTTCCTCACCGCCACGGCCGAAGATAAACGGATCACCACCCTTCAGGCGACAAACACGCTTACCCTCTTTGGCCAGGCGCACCAACAACTGATTAATATCTTCCTGCGGCACAGCGTGATAGGCACGCTCCTTACCGACGTAGATACGCTCGGCATCACGGCGCGACAAGTCCAGCACCTCTTTCGACACCAGGCGGTCATGCACGATGACATCGGCCTGTTGCATCAGCCGCAGGGCACGGAAAGTCAGCAGGTCCGGATCACCCGGGCCACCACCTACCAGATAGACCTCGCCGACCTCCTGCTGCATGGCATCCGGGGCATCGAGTGTCTGTTGAATGATCTTCTCGGCCTCGGCATCACGACCGGCAAATACCATCTCGGCCACTGAGCCCTGCAGGATACGCTCCCAGAACAGGCGACGGTCACTGGGCTTGTCAAAACGGGCCTTCACCTTCTCACGAAAGTCGGCTGTCATCTTGGCCAGACGGCCATAGGCACTCGGGATCATGGTCTCCAGACGCGAACGGATCATACGTGCCAGTACCGGTGAAGAACCGCCGGTAGAGACGGCCGCGATCACGGGCGAGCGGTCAACAATCGATGGCATGATAAAGGTACACAGGTCCGGGTCATCGACGACATTGACCGGGGTCTGCTGAGCGGTGGCAGCGGCATGGACAGCGGTGTTGACAGTGGCATCATCGGTGGCGGCGATCACCAGGGTCATGCCCTTTACATCTGTGGCCTCAAACTGGCCAGTACGGTGCTGGATGCGGCTCGCGGCCAGGCTGTCCTGCAGGCTAGCGGATAAAACCGGGGCACGCACGTGGACCGTGGCACCCGCATCGATCAACAAGGCGGCCTTGCGCGAGGCGACTTCACCGCCGCCGACGACGAGACAATCGCGTCCGTTTAACTGCATGAATACCGGTAAAAAATCCATGATCAGAACTACCCTGCTGGCTGCTTACAATAAATGGCCGGGCATTATATAACCCGGCCGTCTCAGGGGCAAAACACGCCCATTTGTTTCCGTGAATTTGTGGGGTTATACGCTGATGCACTCCAGACCACCCATATAGCCGCGCAAGGCCTCGGGCACGACAATGCTGCCATCGGCCTGCTGGTAATTCTCCATCACCGCGACCAGGGTCCGGCCCACGGCCAGTCCTGAGCCATTAACCGTGTGGACGAGGGCCGGTTTCTTCTGCTCCGGCACGCGACAGCGGGCCTGCAGGCGGCGGGCCTGGAAGTCGAGGAAGTTGCTACAAGACGATATCTCGCGGTACTTGCCCTGCCCCGGCAGCCAGACCTCGAGGTCATAGGTCATGGCTGCGGAAAACCCGACATCGCCGGCACACAGGGCCATGACACGGTATGGCAGGCCGAGTTTCTGCAGGATGACCTCGGCATGACCGGTCAGCTCCTCGAGCGCCTGCCAGGACTTGTCCGGCTGCACGATTTGCACCATCTCGACCTTCTCGAACTGGTGCTGGCGGATCATGCCGCGCGTGTCTTTGCCGTAGGAGCCGGCCTCGCTGCGAAAGCACGGCGTGTGGGCGACGAATTTCATTGGCAGTTGTGCCGGTTCGAGGATCTCGTCACGGACGATGTTGGTCACCGGTACCTCGGCGGTCGGGATCAGGTAATACTCCTGCTCACCCTTCAGAGCGAACAGGTCATCACCAAACTTCGGCAACTGGCCGGTACCGTGCAGGCTGTCACTATTGACCAGGTACGGCACGTAAACCTCGGCATAGCCGTGCTCACGGCTGTGCGTGTCAAGCATAAACTGGGTCAAGGCGCGGTGCATGCTAGCCAGCGGGCCGTTCATGTAGCTAAAACGTGAACCGGTCAGCTTGGTCGCGACCTCGAAGTCCATCATGCCAAGGCCGGCACCGAGGTCAACGTGGTCCTTCGGCTCAAAATCCAACGTGGTCGGTTCACCGACACGGCGCAGTTCGACATTGTCGTCTTCGTCCTTGCCATCCGGCACCTCGTCACTGAGAATGTTAGGGATACCAAGCAGGATGGCATTTAACTGGGTCTGGATCTCAGATAATTCCGTCTCGGCGGCCTTGAGCTTGTCACCGAGTTCCGCCACCTCATCGAGCAGGGGCTGGATATCCTCACCGGCGGCCTTGGCCAAGCCGATTGACTTGGAACGGGTGTTGCGCTCGTTTTGCAATTCCTGGGTCGCAACCTGCACGGCCTTGCGTTCGGCCTCCAGTGCCTGCAAGGCCTCAACATCCAGCGTAAAACCACGCCGTGCCAGTTTCGCGGCGGTGGCCGGTAAATCGTTTCTGAGTAATTGTGGGTCCAGCATGTGTCTGTTCTCTATCTCACTATCATTGCTCAGGCGTTGACTTGCGCGGACCAGTGCACGATATGCCCCGCGCCAACCTCCGCCGAGAGGTGTTGAATAATTTTCTCTACTTTTGCCGGTGCATCAAAGAACTCGACCACTACGGGTAAATTCAGTGACAAATCCAGTAATGAAGACGAATGCATTTTGCCGGAGGCACCAAAGCCAGCAATACCACGGAATGCCGTGACGCCCTTAACCTGTTCCTCGTCATGCAACCGCGCCAGCAAGGGTGTTAATTGCGCATCGGCTTCAGTCAGGTAAATTCGTACCATTGTAACGTTTATTGCGCCCATTCTCTCCCCCTAAAGCTGTCGAATCGCCACTACGCCCACCCAGGTCGCAATGACACACAGGCTGACACTGAAAAACATATTTGCCAGGGCGCGCAGATGCTCGCCATTCTCGAATAAGGACAGGGTCTCGATCGAGAAGGTCGAAAAGGTCGTAAATGCACCCAACACACCAATTAACAAAAATCCGCGCCACTCGGCCGCGTCTACGAGACGCTCCACCAACAACACGTAGAACGCCCCCATGAGCAGGCTGCCGAGCACATTCACCGTCAGGGTACCATAGGGAAAATCACGACCGGTCACGGCATAGACCGCGTTAGAGACCGCAAAACGCAACACCGCACCCAGGGCACCGCCGGCGGCAATAAAGAGTAACTGTGACATAGACCTTAGCCCCCCGGCTTGTTGTCTTTTTTGTATTGCGCATCAAGCTCGCGCAAGTGTTGCATCTTAGCGGCGATCTTTTCTTCCAGCCCGCGTGGCACCGGCGTGTAGTAGACACGTGGCCCAAGCTCATCGGGGAAATAATTTTCGCCCGCAGCATAACCATCCGGCTCATCGTGCGCGTAACGGTAGGCCTGGCCGTAGTCGAGCTCTTTCATCAACTTGGTCGGTGCGTTACGCAGTTGCAAGGGCACCTCATAGGTACCGCTTTCCCTCACATCGGCCATAGCCATGTTGAAGGCCTTGTATACCGCATTACTCTTTGGCGCCACGGCAAGATACAACACGGCCTGTGCCAGTGCCAGGTCCCCTTCCGGACTGCCGAGGCGCTCGACCGTATCCCAGGCATTCAGGCATATTTGTAACGCACGCGGGTCGGCATTGCCGATATCTTCCGAGGCCATACGCACGACACGGCGGGCAAGATATAAAGGCTCGCAGCCACCATCGAGCATACGCGCCAGCCAGTATAGCGCGCCATCGGCCGAGGAACCGCGTACCGATTTATGCAAGGCCGATATCTGATCGTAAAAGACCTCACCGCCCTTGTCGAAACGGCGCACGCCTCCGGCCACGACCTCCTTGATAATCTCATCACTGACTACCGCCTCGTCACTCAGGTCGGTGATGATCTCAAGCAGGTTCAGGGCCCGACGCGCATCGCCATCCGCGGCCTGCACCAACAACAAGAGTTGATCATCACGCATCGCGGATGGCGAATAACCCAGACCCTGCTCAGGGTCTTCGAGCGCGTGACGCAGGATGCGTAACAACTCCCCTTCTTCATGTCGGCGCAGGACATAAACACGCGAACGTGATAACAGAGCATTATTCAGTTCAAAGGAGGGGTTCTCGGTGGTCGCGCCGATAAATATCAAGGTACCGTCTTCAACGTAAGGCAGGAAGGCATCCTGTTGCGCCTTGTTAAAGCGATGTACCTCATCAACAAACAATACGGTCTGCTTGCCACTGGCCTGGCGTTGCTTGGCCTGGTCGACCGCGGCACGAATATCCTTGACCCCGGATAACACCGCCGACAGGCTCAAAAACTCGGCACCGCAATAATTCGCCAGCATGCGTGCCAAGGTAGTCTTGCCAGTGCCGGGTGGTCCCCAGAATACCATCGAGTGCAAGGCGCCGGATTCAATCGCAATGCGTAGCGGCTTGCCCTCAGCGAGCAAGTGGCTCTGGCCAAAAAAGTAATCAAGATGGTGTGGGCGCATGCGGTCGGCCAGTGGCTGACCGATATCCGGGGTTTGCGCTGAAAAGAGATCGGGCTTCATATAAGCCTATGCCGGAAAACGCACAACTTACTCACCAATGACATCCACACCCTGTGGCGGCACAAAATCAAATTGCGCAGGGTTGAGTTCGGGGTTACGCTCAATATTGGTGAAACTGATTCGGGTCAACTGGCCAAAGCTGTCCTGCAGCTCCATGCGTTTAAGATTATGTTCGTCAAAACCCAGTACCAGCTTTTCAAAACCGGTCTCTTTATTCTTCGGCGTCAACTCGACCCAGGCAAGTTCATGTTCCATGCCCAGTTCACGGATGCTGAAGTTGTCTTCAATCTTCGTCTTACTGCTGAGTAACAAGGCCGGTGTATTATCGAGTGCCGCGTCCATCTTTCGCACCGTGACCTGTTCAAGGTCAACATCATACAGCCAGACCTTCTCACCATTGGCAACGATCAACTGCTGGTAAGGCTTCTGGTAGTCCCAGCGGAAGCGTCCGGGGCGAGATAGCAGCATGATACCACTGGTCTGTTGCAGAGCTTTGTTCTGCGAGTCCAGCACCTGCTGGGTAAAATCGGCACGCACCGACGTCACATCATTAAAAAATGCCTGCAGGCGCTCACCGGCAACACCGGCCAGCGATGGCAGGGGCAGTAATAACAGCAATACACAAAACAATCTTTTCATCATTAGCCTTTCGGTGGCCGTGGCGCGATCACCTCGCGCTGGCCGTTACTTTGAACTTCACTGACAACCCCGGCGAGTTCCATCTCTTCGATCATACGCGCCGCGCGGTTATAACCGACCTTCAGACGACGTTGCAGACCCGAGATCGAGGCACGACGTGACTCGGTGATAATCGCCACAGCCTGGTCGTAGAGGGGGTCCATTTCATCACCACTGCCACCTTCAGAGGGCGTCAGTCCCGGCACACCATCACCACTGCTTTCACTGGTAATCGCATCGAGGTAATCCGGCTCACCCTTACTCTTCAGGTTATCAACGACCTTGTGCACTTCCTCATCAGAAACAAAGGCTCCATGGATACGCGTCGGCACGCCGGTACCGGGCGCCATGTAAAGCATGTCACCATGACCGAGTAGTTGCTCTGCCCCACCCTGGTCAAGGATCGTCCGCGAATCGATCTTGGTCGAGACCTGGAAGGCCACCCGCGTCGGGATGTTGGCCTTGATCAAACCCGTGATCACATCCACCGAGGGGCGTTGCGTGGCAAGAATCAAATGAATACCGGAGGCACGGGCCTTTTGCGCCAGACGTGCGATCAACTCCTCGACCTTTTTGCCGACCATCATCATCATGTCGGCCAGCTCATCAATTATGACCACGATAAAAGGCAGGTGTTCCAGCATCGGGGCTTCTTCATCGAGGCCTTCTGCCGCGACGAAGGTCGGGTCAGGAATGGGTTCGCCCCTGTCGATCGCCTCTTTTACCTTACGGTTATAACTGGTCAGGTGCCGCACCCCGAGCGCGGCCATGAGTTTATACCGGCGTTCCATCTCTGCGACACACCAGCGCAGAGCGTTCGCGGCATCCTTCATATCGGTCACCACGGGCGTTAACAGATGTGGAATACCTTCGTAGATCGACAACTCGAGCATCTTCGGGTCGACCATGATGAGACGCACATCATGCGGCGTGGCGTTATAAAGCAAACTCAGGATCATGGCGTTAATCGCCACCGACTTACCGGAACCAGTCGTGCCCGCTACCAGCAGGTGCGGCATCTTCGCCAGGTCGACCACTACCGGATAACCGGCAATGTCCTTACCCATCGCCAGTGACAGTTTCGAGTCATGGCTTTCGTATTCTTTCGAGTTGACGATCTCGCGCAGGCGTACAATCTCACGTATTTCGTTTGGCACCTCAAGACCGATCACCGACTTACCGGGGATCACTTCAACAACCCGTACACTGACTATCGACATGGCACGCGCCAGGTCCTTGTCGAGGTTACTGATCTTACTGGCCTTCAAACCGGGTGCCGGCTGTAACTCAAAGCGCGTGATCACGGGGCCGGGATGCACGGCAACGACTTCAACCTCAACACCGAAGTCCTGCAGCTTTAGTTCCACCAACCGCGACATGGCCTCAAGGGCCTCATTCGATAACTTGTTTTCAACCACCTTTGGCAGGTCGAGCAACGACAACGGCGGCAGCGGTGTATCATCGGCGGTGTCGAATAACGGCACCTGGCGTTCACGTTCGGCGCGCACCCCAGGCTCAGGCAAGATCACCACCGGTTCAATGCGCGGTGGTTTGCGTGTCTCGATCCTGCGCTTGACCACCTCGACCGTATCATTACGTTTAATGCGTGCCCGACGGCCCTGCAGGTATTCACGGAAACGCGCTGCCTGCTCGCGTGACAGGCTGAGCAGCATCAGTGTGTACTTGCCAGTCACGTCCATGAGCCTGAACCATGACAGGCCGGTAAACAGGGTCACCCCGGTGAGAAACAGGGCCAGCAGGAATAGCGTCGCACCGAGAAAGCTGAACAGTCCCACCAGGCCGTTACCGGCCAGGTCACCGAGGATCCCGCCGGGATTGAGTGGCAGGGCCAGTTCGGGCTGCTGTACGTGCAGGGTCGCCAGACCCGCCCCAGCACCGAGGGTGAGCAGAAAACCAACTGCACGCAGGACAAACTGCCGGGTGTTGAAGCCCACGGTCAAATTACGCCCCTGGAATAACAGCCAGCCACTGTAGACAACCATGATCGGGAACAGGTAGGCCATCAGGCCGAACAAATACAGGAAAATATCGGCAAACAGCGCCCCGGCGATACCACCGGCGTTATTGACACTGCCCGGCTGACTGGCGCTGTGCGACCAGCCAGGGTCTGAGACCTTGTAGGTCAGCAGGCAGAGCAACAGGTAGACACCGATGGCCCCCAGCACCAGCAGGCTGCCCTCGCGCAGGCCGCGATGGTGGTTAATCGTGCTCTCGTTTGCCGTGGATTGTGTGCGTTTTGCCTGGGCCAAGTGGGGTACCGTTATGACAAATATAAAAGAAGAGGTTTTTTAGTGTCAGTCGTTTTACATTACTGACACTTATGATGCTTTTATTTATGTAACTTTCTTAATCTTAACGAGTTTTATTCAATAAGACCATCCCTGTGCCCATCTCCGGATGGGTTATTGCCTTTCCGGCCTGTTCAGGCCCGCAGCGCTGGGTGCACCACCTTACCCGCCTCGACGTTCACCGCCCCGAGCAGGACCGGGTCCTCACGCCATTCCGGTGTGCAGAGTCGCCCCAGCCACGGCAAGATCGCCGCTGACAGGGCCTGCGAGGCACTCCTCGGCACCGCCCCCGGCATGTTCGTGACCCCAAAATGGGTCACCCCATACCGCTCGAAGGTCGGCTGGCTGTAATCTGTGGGCCGCGTGGTCTCGATGCAACCGCCCTGATCCACGGCGATGTCGACAATCACACTGCCCGGCTGCATGGTCTTGACCATGGCCTCACTGACGAGGTGCGTGGCCTTTTGACCGGGGATGAGGATCGCCCCAACCAGCAGGTCTGCGCCCTGCACGGCCTCGGCGATACTCTCGCCATAGCTGTGCAGGCCGGTGACGTTGTCGCCGAGGGCCCGCATCTCGGCCAGTTTGTCGCGATTACGGTCAAATACGGTCACCTCGGCACCGAGCGCGGCGGCCACACGTGCGGCATTGCCCCCGGCGACACCGGCCCCAAGCACCACGACCCTGCCCCGCTCGACGCCGGGCAGTCCCCCCAGCAACAGGCCCTTACCGCCCTGTGGCCGATGTAGCAGGTTACTGCCTATCTGCACCGACAGGCGTCCGGCGATATCGCTCATCGGTGCCAGCAGCGGCAGCTGCCGGTCTACTGCCACGGTTTCAAAGCCAATCGCGGTCAGGCCAATGACCTGTAGTTGCCGGGTCAGCTCCGGCAGGGCCGCCAGGTGCAGGTAGGAAAATACCAGGTGCCTGGCGGTCAGGTGTTCAAGGTCTGCGGCCACCGGTTCCTTAACCTTGACCACGAGGCGTGAACGAGCATACAACTCGGCGGCGTCTTCAACCACCCGTGCCCCGGCCTGTGTATAGGCCGCATCGGCATAGCCGCTGGCCTGTCCGGCACCGGCCTCGACAAACACCGTATGGCCGAGACGGCACAGGTCGGCGACCGCCGCCGGCACCAGGGCCACACGGCCCTCGAGCACCTTGATCTCCCTCGGGACACCAATATCCATTCACCACCTCCATCATTGTATCGAGTTATACCGCCTGACCGACTTTACCGCTCGCCGGGCTTTCCGTACCATAGCGTTCAGGAACTTCCCTATAGTTTGCACCTCCAACCGTAGACGAACAACCACGGTTTTTTTTCAAACGGAGACACCATATAAATGAATGATGTAAAGCATTGTCGACTGCTGATTCTCGGTTCTGGCCCGGCCGGTTACACCGCCGCGGTGTATGCCGCCCGCGCCAATCTCAGCCCGGTCATGGTCACCGGCCTGCAACAGGGCGGCCAGCTGATGACCACCACCGATGTCGATAACTGGCCCGGCGATCAGGCCGGTGTGCAGGGCCCGCAACTCATGGAGCGCATGCGTGAACACGCCGAGCGTTTTAACACCGAGATCCTCTTCGACCACATCAACAAAGTCGATCTGAACAGCCGCCCGTTCCAGCTCAGTGGTGATTCCGGCCAGTACACTTGCGATGCCCTGGTCATCGCCACCGGTGCCTCCGCCATGTATCTGGGTCTCGATTCCGAAGAGGCCTTTAAGGGACGCGGCGTCTCCGCCTGCGCGACCTGTGACGGTTTCTTTTACAAAGGCCGCAAGGTCGCCGTGATCGGTGGCGGCAACACCGCAGTCGAAGAGGCGTTGTATCTCGCCAACATTGCTGAGCACGTTACCGTCGTCCACCGCCGTGACAGCTTCCGTTCGGAAAAGATCCTCGCCGACCAGTTGATCGAGAAATCCAAGACCGGCAATGTCAGCATCGAGTGGAACCACCAGCTTGATGAGGTCCTTGGTGATGACAGTGGCGTGACCGGCCTGCGCCTGAAGAACACGCAAGACGATTCTACAAAAGACATCGATGTGCACGGTGTGTTCATCGCCATCGGCCACAAACCGAATACCGCCCTGTTCGATGGCCAGCTCGACATGGAACACGGTTACCTTTCCGTCAAGGGTGGCTCACAGGGCAATGCCACGCAGACCTCGATCGAAGGCGTATTTGCGGCGGGTGATGTCGCTGACCACATCTACCGCCAGGCAATCACCTCGGCCGGTTCCGGTTGTATGGCCGCACTCGATGCCGAGCGTTATCTGGATAACCTGGAACGCGGCGGAAAATAAACCACCATTGCATTAAACAAAAAAGCCCTGCAATGCAGGGCTTTTTTGATCTAATTCATGCGTTTTTTACGTGGGACCTGTCATTAATTTTTATTTAATTAACGGCAACTTAAAATAAAACGTTGTCTTTTCGCCTGAAATGGATTCAAAGCCAACCAGCCCTTGTTGCGCCTCTATAATTAACTTACTTATATTTAAACCCAAACCCGTACCGGGCAACTTGTTATTATTTTTATTATTAAGTTGTTTAAACTTCATGAACAATAACTCTTGATGCTCAACCGGGATACCCGGGCCATGATCGGTTATTTCGACAACGGCATAGCCCTCTTCAACTTTAAGATTGATTATAATTTCATCATCCCTATGCGTGAACTTTGCCGCATTAGAAATAAAATTACTCATCACCTGCAGCAATCTATGCTCATCTCCATAAATCCATAAACAATCATCGACTGGATGCTGAAGCGTTAGGGTAGTATGGCATTCCCTGCAATACTGCTCATTCAGCTCTGTCGATTTTTTCAGCAAACTGATTATGTTCAGCCGCTCTCTATGGAGTTCTATTTTTCCAGATTCAAATTTAGCGATGTCCAGAATGTCATTGACGAGTCCAAGCAAACGTTCAGCATTACGAAAGGAGATATCAACCAATTGTTGTTGCTCCTTTAATTTTCCAACTTTGCTATTCAGTAATAATGACAGCGAACCATAAAGTGCCGTCAATGGCGTTCGTAATTCATGACTCACCATTGAGACAAACTCGTCTTTGGCATGGTCCAGAATTTGAAGCTCCTTTAATTTAAGCCTTAATTCCAACTGGCTCACCACTTGCCGCGCCAATGCCTTGAGGGCATCTTTTTGATTCTGTGAAAGTGTTCGCGCCTGATTGCCTATCACACACAGGGTGCCCAGCTTTTGATTATCACTCATAATCAACGGCGCACCCGCATAGAACTCAACATGCGGCCCACCGGTGACCAGGGGATTATCAATAAATCTCTCGTCCTTACTGGAATCCTCAACCACCATGATATCGTCGCCAAGAATGGCGTGTGCACAGAACGCGAACTCGCGGGGTGTTTCGCGGGCCTTCAGGCCATAGTGTGATTTAAACCATTGTCGATCACGGTCAACCAGGCTCACCAAGGCAATGGGGGTACGGCAAATTTCCGCCGCCAGCATGGTCAGGTCGTCATACGCCTGCTCTTCAAGCGTATCAAGAATACCCAGTTCATATAATTTGCGAAGACGATCTTCTTCGTTGTCGGGAATATCCGCTGCTATCATTTCGTGACTGCCTGGATGATATTAAATACACCTATTGACTGCGGCCTCGATGCGCGTCAATAAAAGGTCTATTAGTGTAGTCACTTGCAAGACAGCTTGTCTATTAACATATTATTAGTCCGTTATTTCATCATTTGTACACCTAATACATTTAACCTTTAAGAAAGCATGGTCAAAGGCTGTTGCTGAGACGCAAAATTATTGTGCCGGCTCTTCAAACTTAACCGGCTCAGGTGATGTCCGCCTGATTACGACAGTACCCGCAAGTTTGTCGTGCCAGCCCTGTTTACGCTTATCAATACCCACCCATATGATGCCCAGCATGAGCGGGATAATTGAAACATAATAAGCAAGATAACGGCCTATGAACTGCCCCGTAGACGGCTTACCGCCCGTCCGCGCATCAACAATAGTGAGCTGGGTTGCCATCTTGCCCGGTGTGGCTGATTTATACACCCAGAAAACAATAACCGCGACCATGGGCAGGAGATAATTTAGCAACACATCCCAAGTACCTTTAAAAAAACTTTCATCGAGCCAATAATCGACGCCATAGATAGCGGTCAGGATCGGCGCAATGATAAAGAACACCAGAATAGTATCGATGATGGCCGCGCCTGTTCTAATCCAAAACCCGGCATATTGTTGTTCGATCATATATCAACTCCCTTTATGGAATAACGATCTGAACTCACATGCATGCGAAGCATGTCGCGTGAAGTGTATTGTTAGATCTGACGACTTGCCTAGCTATTTCTCTCCACAATGCATGCATTAAACTCAGGCTTCTTCGCCATGATCCTGTCGCAGTAAATAGGCTTTAATTTTCAGCAAACACAGGCAACCTGCTTGCCCCCCCCTCTTTATAACTGTCTATTTGTTATTTATTGTTATCAACCTACATAAACATACCCGATAACCTGCTAATTACAAGGTCTTATGGTTAATTCCATTTGTCACCGCGCCGCTTTACTGCTGAAATAGCCCCATGCAAGCCCTTGTTCACTCCTCTCTCTCTGCCATTGATGCCAGCGACTGGAACGCCCTGGTCGGTGAGACCAACCCGTTCCTGCGTTATGAGTTCCTGCACGCCCTCGAGGCACACGACTGCCTGCGGCTCTGGGGCTGGTTGCCACAGTACCTGTGCGTGTTTGAGGGGGAGCAGCTGGTCGGCGCCGCACCGATGTATTTAAAGGATAACTCCTACGGCGAGTTTGTGTTCGACTGGGCCTGGGCCGAGGCCTATGCCCGCCACGGCCTGCAGTATTACCCGAAGCTGGTCGTCGCCGTGCCCTATACCCCGGTGACGGGTCAGCGCCTGCTGGTGAATGCCAACCACCCACAGGCCGATCTTATTCGCCATGCCCTGCACGAGGGTGCGCTGTCGCATGCGAAGCAACTCGAGGTCTCCTCCCTGCACTGGTTGTTTACCAATGAGGCCGACACCGACTTTCTCGAACAGCAAGGCCTGATGCGACGCACGGGTTGCCAGTTCCACTGGCACAACGCCGGTTACCAGAGGTTTGATGATTACCTCGCCGTACTGACCTCGAAAAAACGCAAACAGGTACGTCGTGAACGGCGGTTGGTTGACGAGGCCGGGATCGAGGTGGAACTCTTGCATGGCCGTGACACCACCGAGGCGCATTGGGAGACCTTCTATGAATTTTATTGCTCGACCTTTGCGCGCAAGAGTGGCCACCCGACCCTGAGCAAGGCCTTCTTTATTGCCCTGAGCCAGGACATGCCCGATGCGGTGGTGCTGGTGCTGGCCAAACACGAGGGCCGTTATGTGGCAGGCACCTTTAACCTGCGTGGCAGCAATGCGCTGTTTGGTCGCCACTGGGGCTGCCACGAGTCGTTTTCCGGCCTGCACTTTGAGCTGTGTTACTACCGCCTGATTGATTACTGCATTGAACACGGTCTGGCGCGCTTCGAGGCCGGTGCCCAGGGCGAGCACAAGATCAGCCGCGGTTTCCTGCCACAGGCAACGTGGTCGGCCCACTGGCTGGCACACCCGGACTTCAGTGACGCGGTCTCGAACTTCCTTAAGCACGAACACGGTGGCATGCAGGATTATATGCAGGTACTGAATGAACACAGCCCTTATAAAACAAATAAATAGGTAAAATTTCAGGCCTCCTTGTTTCAGTGCGAGACGGATGGCCGTGAGGCTATCAAGACAGCCGCAAGACCTGACCGTGCGGAAGAGCCAGAATGCCCGTAAACACCGACCTCTGTGACGTAAAAAACCTCCTTATCGAAGGCTTTTTTTGTATCCCCGATGCCCTGGCCTTGCGTTATGATAGCCATGCAGGCAAACAGTATATGATGAGACATCGACGACGACGGCATGGCAATAAATTCATCCATTGAGAGTTTGTACTGGCTATCACCTGATGATGACGAGGTGGCCTTCCCGCCCGTAGACCTGGCCCTGCGCGAGCCAGATGGCCTGCTCGCCTTTGGCGGCAGCCTCTCGGTGCAACGTTTACTGCATGCCTACCAACAAGGAATTTTTCCCTGGTATAGCGAGGGCCAGCCGATCATGTGGTGGTCGCCCGACCCGCGCATGGTGTTGTTCCCTGCAGATTTGAAGGTCTCACGCAGCCTGCGTAAAACGCTTAAGAAGAAATACTACACACTGACACTGGATACGGCCTTTGCCGAGGTGGTTGAGGCTTGTGCGGCACCACGTAAGGATGATGCCGGTACCTGGATCACCGATGATATGAAAAATGCCTACAAGGAACTGTACCGGCAAGGCCATGCACATTCAGTCGAAGTCTGGCTCGGTGAGGAACTCGTTGGCGGGCTTTATGGTGTGGCTATCGGTACGGTGTTCTTCGGCGAGTCCATGTTTGCACGCCGCAGTGATACCTCCAAGCTGGCCTTTGTCTACCTTGTGCAACAACTCAAACGTTGGGGCTATAGCCTGATCGATTGCCAGGTATATTCCGCCCATCTGGCCTCACTCGGCGCGATAAACATCCCGCGCGCCGCCTTTGTATCTTTGCTCAATGCGCATTGCCATGAAGCTGTCCATGGCGGCCATACTGGCCCCTGGCAGTTTGATAACGATTTTCAGGTGCTGTGATGGGTATTGCGGATCAACGGGCACTGAATTTCTATCTCACCCCTGAACATGAGTGCAGTTACCTGCCCGAAAAAACCTCGCAAACCCTGTTTGCCGACCCGGCGGTGCAGATCGGCACCAGCACGTATAGCGAATTGATCAAGTTCGGCTTTCGCCGCAGTGGCACACACGTCTATCGGCCGCACTGCCCGATGTGCGATGCCTGCATTCCCATCCGGATTGACGTGGCGGCATTTCGCCCCTCGCGTAGCCAGCGCCGCAACTGGCAGGCCAATGCCGACCTTGAGGTTATCAGCGTGCCTAACGAATACCGCGACGAACATTTCATGCTCTACCGCCGCTACATGCATTCCCGCCACCCGGGTGGCGGCATGGATACACCCGACCCGGGCAAATACAGTGAGTTTCTGATCAATCCTTATATAGACGGTGTATTTTACGAGTTTCGTCTCGATGACCGCCTGCTGGGCGTGGCCGTGGTCGATGTACTCGAGGATGCGCTCTCCGCCGTCTATACCTATTTCGACCCGCATGAAGCGGCCCGCGGCCTGGGGGTGTATGCGGTGCTCTGGCAGATTGCACAGGCAAAGGCGTCAGGATTAGGGCACGTTTATCTCGGTTACTGGATCAAGGCGTGTCAAAAAATGGCCTATAAGGATCAATATCGGCCCTTCGAGGTATACCGCGAGGGCACCTGGCAGCCCCAGCCAAAAAAATAATATTCATATATTTCATATATTTAACTATTTTTAACAAAAATCACCCTTGTGTGGTCCGACCTTTGCACCGATATAAGTAACAGCACACAGCTGAGTTTCATAACCCAGGAGTCAGCCATGTTGAGCTTTATCTACCGCTTGGTACGCGATTTTGAGATCGAACAGGGCATGAAGCCTAACGTGCTCTATCTCAATCCCATCCATTTCCGGCGCCTGCGCCAGGATTTCGTCGACCCGGACGATATTGAGGCCATCATTAATCGCCTCGATATGGAAGTCGTGATTGATAACAGTGCCTTACACCCGCACTTGTCACACGTGGGTAGCTCGCACCGCCAGGCCGCCTCATTCTGACCCCATGCTGAGATAGGGGGTTGGCCTGAAGTGGCCCTCGTTGTTCCTGTGGCCTGCGCCATGATCGGCCACTATTTCGCCTTTTTGCCACTAATTCATTGAACATTAATGATAATTCGGGCATTATTCAGCGCCGTTAACCACCAAAAAGCAGAGATGTCGCCCTAACGGCGCTAAGATTTATGGCAAAAGAAGAAGCAATTGAAATGGAAGGCACCGTCGTCGAGACGCTGCCTAATACGATGTTCCGTGTTGAGCTGGAAAATGGCCACGTTGTGACCGCGCATATTTCGGGTAAAATGCGCAAACACTACATCCGCATCCTGACTGGTGATAAGGTCACTGTGCAACTGACCCCCTACGACCTCAGTAAGGGGCGCATTACCTACCGCGCCAAGTAAGACACGCCCCGGTAAGACCTCAGGCAAGCATTCTTAATGAGGGCGTCCACTCATCAGTGGACGCTCTCATTTTCTTTCTCATCGGTCTGAATATCAAAACTCAGGCCATCGCTATTGGCACTGATGCGTACATGACCACCATTGACCAGCTTACCGAAGAGTAGCTCTTCGGCCAGTGGCTTCTTGATGTTCTCCTGGATCAGACGCGTCATTGGCCGTGCACCCATTTGTTCATCAAAGCCGTTTACAGCCAGCCAGGTTTGCGCGGCCTCATCAAGTTCCAGTGTGACATTTTTGTCATGGAGCTGCGCCTCAAGTTCAAAGATGAACTTGTTGACAACGTTGTCGATGGTGCGGCGATCCAGATTCTTGAACCAGATCACCGAATCAAGACGGTTACGGAATTCCGGTGTAAAGGTCTTGTTAATGACTTCCATATTATCCTTGTTGTGATCCTGCTTGGTGAAACCCATGCTGGCACGACTGATATGTTCGGCACCGGCATTCGTAGTCATGACAATCACTACATTACGGAAGTCCGCCTTGCGACCATTATTATCGGTAAGCGTACCGTGGTCCATAACCTGTAGCAGAAGATTAAAGACATCCGGGTGGGCCTTTTCGATTTCATCGAGCAACAACACGGCATGCGGCTGTTTGTTGACCGCCTCGGTGAGCAAACCACCCTGGTCAAAACCGACATAACCCGGTGGCGCACCGATCAGACGCGACACGGTGTGACGCTCCATGTACTCCGACATATCGAAACGGATCAACTCAACACCCATAATACGCGCAAGCTGACGTGTCACTTCTGTCTTACCTACACCGGTTGGGCCGGCAAACAGGAAAGAACCAATCGGGCGGTCTTCCGTACCGAGACCGGAACGTGACATCATGATAGCCGTAGACAAACTATCAATCGCCTCATCCTGGCCATAGATCACCATCTTCAGATCTTTATCAAGATTCTTGAGCATGTCCTTATCCGAAGAAGAAACCGTCTTCGGTGGAATGCGTGCGATGCTGGCAACAATACTCTCAATATCACCGACACCAATGGTCTTCTTGCGTTTCGATACCGGACGCAGGCGCTGGCTGGCCCCGGCCTCATCGATCACGTCAATGGCCTTGTCTGGCATGTGCCGATCATTGATGTAACGGTCAGCCAGTTCGGCAGCGGCACGCAGGGCCTGGCGTGTGTAACGAATCTCATGAAACTCTTCAAAGCGCGGTTTCAGACCCATGAGGATCAGTACAGTTTCTTCAACCGTTGGTTCATTGACATCAATCTTCTGGAAGCGACGTGCCAGCGCGCGGTCTTTTTCAAAGATACCGCGATACTCCTGATAGGTGGTCGAACCAATACACTTGAGTTCACCCGAGGCGAGCATCGGCTTGATGAGATTCGAGGCATCCATTACCCCACCGGAGGCCGCACCGGCGCCGATGATGGTATGTATCTCATCGATGAATAAGATTGCATGTTTTTCTTTCTTTAACTGTTTAAGGATCGCCTTCAGGCGCTTTTCAAAATCGCCGCGGTACTTGGTGCCTGCCAACAGTGCACCAAGATCCAGGGAATAAATCGTGGCATCAAGCAGAATATCCGGTACTTCGGCATCAACGATCATCTTTGCCAGGCCCTCGGCAATGGCGGTCTTGCCCACACCGGCCTCGCCGACATACAGTGGATTATTCTTTCTGCGCCGACACAGGATCTGTACAGTACGCTGTACTTCCTGCTGGCGACCAATTAGCGGGTCAATCTTGCCCTGCGCGGCCTGCTCGTTCAGGTTAACTGCATAATTATCCAGTGGGGATTTGGCCTGTTCTTCACCACCCTCTTCGTCCAGTTCCGGGCTAAGCTCATCATCATCGTTATCTTCGCTGATCTTTGAGATACCGTGCGAGATATAATTCACTACATCAAGACGCGTGATCCCCTGCTTGTTGAGGAAATAAACAGCCTGTGAGTCCGGTTCGCTATAGATCGCGACGAGTACATTGGCGCCGGTGACCTCTTTCTTGCCTGATGACTGCACATGGAACACGGCACGTTGCATCACGCGCTGAAAACCGAGTGTCGGCTGGGTTTCACGATCATCGGTTTGTGAAAGTATTGGGGTGGTCTCGTCAAGGAATCTTTCCACCTCGACTTTCAGGTCGGTAAGATTGGCGCCACAAGCATGTAGGACAGCCGAGGCCTCCGGGTTGTCCAACAGTGCCAGTAACAGGTGCTCGACAGTCATAAACTCATGCTTCTTGTCCCGTGTTTCCCTGTAGGCAAGATTGAGCGTGAATTCGAGTTCTTTATTCAACATTACAGCATCCTCACTTTATACAACCGCTTCAGGCCTCTTCCATCACACACTTCAGCGGATGCTGATTTTCACGCGAATGGGCGTTCACCAGTTCTACCTTGGTTTCGGCTACATCGCGTGTGTATGTACCACATACACCCATACCACGAGTATGCACATGCAACATAACCTGGGTGGCCTTTTCACGGTTCATCGCAAAAAAGCCTTCCAGCACGTAGACCACGTATTCCATCGGCGTGTAGTCGTCATTCAATAACAGGACCTTATACTGCGGTGGCTGCTTGAGGCTGGGCTTGGCCTCCTGCAGGGCAAGGTCATCGTCTTTGTGATTCTGGTTCTGGTCACTCATATTTCGAAACTAGTTTTCATTAAAGGTTCACATTCATCTTTTAACCATTTTCCTCGTCTCACGCTAATGCTGCAAGTCAGTCCGAGCACGTACACAGGTATTCCCTTCCTGTTTATAGGTTATTGTAATTCCACACTTTTTGCATATCAACAAAGTTGACTATTCTAGTCGGGTTCGATAAAAATTAGTACTCGTACCCTGGCTATAGATTAATATGGGGACGGCATTACTTTTCTGCAACCAGAGGAAATGACTATGTCACAAGGCATCGTAAAATGGTTCAACAACAGCAAAGGCTATGGATTTCTGACTGAAGATAATGGCCGCGATGATATCTTCGCCCACTTCTCTTCTGTTGAAATGGAAGGATACAAGACCCTGAAACGTGGCCAGCACGTGGCGTTTGAGGTAATCGATGGTCCCAAGGGCCTGCAGGCCCAGCACATCCGCCTGGATGAGCTGAACCAGCACGTTTCACATTAGGCACAGCCTGCGATTACATCCGCTCGATCAGGACATCGCCGAAACCGGAGCAGCTGACCTCGTTGGCCCCTGCCATGAGACGGGCCAAATCATAGGTCACATTGCCGCTGACGATCGCGGCGGACATGCCCTTGATGATGAGGTCGGCGGCCTCAAACCAGCCCAGATGACGTAACATCATCTCGGCAGAGAGGATCAATGAGCCCGGATTGACCTTATCCTGGCCGGCATACTTGGGCGCCGTGCCATGGGTGGCCTCGAACATGGCTATCGTATCGCTAAGGTTGGCACCCGGGGCGATGCCGATACCCCCTACCTGTGCAGCCAGTGCGTCAGAGACATAATCGCCATTCAGGTTCAGGGTCGCGATCACGTCGTATTCATCCGGGCGTAATAGAATCTGCTGCAGAAAGGCATCGGCGATGACATCCTTGATAATGATATCCTTGCCGGTCTTCGGGTTTTTGAAGGTCGTCCATGGTCCAGCATCAATTTCAGTTGCAGCAAATTCTTCCTTGGAAAGCGCATAACCCCAGCTACGGAAGCCGCCCTCGGTGAACTTCATGATATTACCCTTGTGAACGAGGGTCACGGAGTCACGGTCATTGTCGATGGCATACTGAATAGCCTTACGCACGAGGCGCTTGGTGCCTTCGCTGGAAACCGGCTTGATACCAATGGAACTGGTTTCCGGGAAACGGATCTTGCTGACGCCCATCTCATCCTGCAGGAACTTGATGACCTTCTTGACCTCGTCAGTCCCGGCATTCCACTCGATACCGGCATAGATGTCTTCGGAATTCTCGCGGAACACGACCATGTCGGTCTTTTCCGGTTCTTTCAATGGGCTTGGGGTGCCGTCGAAGTAACGGATCGGACGCAGGCAAACATACAGGTCAAGGTCCTGGCGCAGGGTCACGTTCAGAGAACGCATGCCGCCACCCACTGGCGTGGTCAACGGACCTTTGATGGAGACCGGGAATTCGCGCACGGCCTCGAGTGTCTCAGCTGGCAACCAGGTGTTTTCACCATAAATCTGGTTAGACTTCTCACCGGCATAGATTTCCATCCAGGCGATAGACTTCTCGCCAGCGTAGGCCTTCTCCACGGCCGCATCGACGACCTTGCGCATGACCGGGGTAATATCAGCACCGATGCCGTCACCTTCGATAAAGGGGATGATGGGCCGGTTTGGCACATGCAGGGAACTGTCATCATTAACAGTGATTTTCTCACCATCCTGCGGCACATTGATCTTGTCAAAACTCATACTGAAACTCCGATATTTTTGAAACTGGCGCTGAGACTACCCATAAAGCCGTGCATTATAGCACTTTTCCGGGGCTGCTCGAAGTCATCCGCCACGGTATACTATGTATAACCATGAACAGTAAACACCACACCTCTCGCCGCGAGACCCCCGCCTACACGACCAAAGATGGCTCACAAATCAGAGAGTTAATGCACCCCTCGTCGCATACCAGTCAAAACCAGAGCCTCGCCGAGGCCGTGGTGCCGGCAGGCACGAGCACCCGCCTGCACCGCCACCAAAACAGCGAGGAGCTTTACCATATCACCGTCGGCAGTGGGATGATGCGGCTGGCCGATAAGGAATTTGAGGTCAAGGCCGGTGATACAGTCTGTATTGCCCCGGGTACGGCACACTGCATCTGCAATACCGGTGATGGGGATCTCGTGATCCTCTGTTGTTGCAGCCCGGCCTACCGCCACGAAGATACCGAATTGCTGTGAGTCGCCTGCTGCTGTTTAATAAGCCCTACGGGGTCTTAAGCCAGTTCACCGATGCCGAGGGTCGCGAGACCCTGGCCAATTATATCGACCTGCCCGGTGTCTACCCGGCTGGTCGACTGGATCGTGACAGCGAGGGCCTGTTGCTGCTCACCGATGACGGCAAACTGCAACAAAAAATCGCTGATCCAAAGTACAAAAAGTGGAAGACCTATTGGGTACAGGTAGAGAAACAACCCGATGAGACCGCCCTGCAACAACTGCGCGATGGCGTCACCTTAAAAGATGGGCCGACCCGTCCGGCCCAGGTGAAGGTTATCGACGAACCCGCACTGTGGCCACGCACCCCGCCGGTGCGGTTTCGACAAAACATCCCCACCGCCTGGCTGGAGTTAAAGATACGCGAGGGCCGTAACCGCCAGGTACGACGCATGACCGCCGCCGTGGGTTACCCTACCCTGCGCCTGGTGCGCGTCTCCATAGGTGAATGGGGCATCCAGGGTATCGCCCCTGGTGAGTGGCAAGAACAACATATTTAGCGAGTTTATTATGGTCTGGAAACCCCATGTTACCGTCGCCGCCATTATTGAGCGAAATGGCGAATTCCTCATGGTTGAAGAAATTGCCGATCAGCAGGTGGTTAATAACCAACCGGCCGGGCACCTTGAGCAAGGTGAGGGCTTTGTCGAGGCAATTATCCGCGAGGTGCAGGAAGAGACGGCCTGGCAGTTTACACCCAACGCCATCACCGGCATCTATCGCTGGCAAAAACCGGATGATGGCAAGACCTTTATCCGCATTTGCTTTAGCGGAACGCTTGGCGAACATAGCCCCGAACAGGCACTCGATGAGGGTATACTGCGTGCACTCTGGTTAAGCCGTGATGAATTGGCTGCAAGGCAGGAACAGCTTCGCAGCCCAATGGTTTTAAGATGCATCGATGATTATTTGTCAGGGCATCGTTATTCAATGGAAATGTTTCATGATCTGGAAAATTTTTAGCATTTGCCTGGTGGTCATGTTGATGACAATGACAGCACCGACGGCAATTGCAGATACTTTTACTCGTGAAGACCTCATCACCGAGCCTGTGCCTTCCAGATTTACTGTCTGTTATCACGGTACCTGTGAGGATATTGCTGAAGTTAACCTTAGCACCGAGCAATGGCGTAACATTCAATCAGTTTTCAAGGATAACGCCAACCCGCAACAGGAACGCAATAATATTCGTCTTGCCATTGCTCGCCTGGAAACCATGGTGGGCAAAATCACTGGCACCTATGTCGATAAGGCTGGGACCTTTGCTCACCTTGGCGAAGAAGGTCAGCTCGATTGTATCGATGAATCGACCAATACCACTTTCTATCTCACCATGATGATACATGACGGTTTGATTCGCTGGCATGATCTCGAAGATCGCGAGACAAGGGGCTACTTCCTGCTTGGCTGGCCACATACCACGGCCGTCATCAGTGACAGACAGAGTGGGCAGAAATATGCCGTAGACTCGTGGTTTCTTGATAACGGCGAAGCGCCTTACATCCTGCCACTGGAGCAATGGGATAGTGGCTGGGAACCCTCCTAGACAGACCTTTACATGCGCAATATAAACAAACAGAAGATTATTGTTGGCATGTCCGGTGGTGTTGACTCATCCGTGGCCGCCTACCTGCTTCTTGAGCAGGGTTATGAGGTGGAAGGCCTGTTCATGAAGAACTGGGAAGAAGACGACACCGAGGAATACTGCACCGCTGCTACTGACCTTGCGGATGCACAACAGGTTTGCGATAAACTCGGCATAAGATTACACACGGTTAACTTTTCGTCTGAATACTGGGACCGCGTATTTAAACACTTCCTTACCGAATACAAGGCCGGACGCACGCCCAACCCGGATGTGTTGTGTAACCGCGAGATCAAATTTCGCGCCTTCCTCGACCATGCCATTGGCCTGGGTGCCGGCGCGATTGCCACCGGCCATTATGTGCGCGGTGGCATGAGCGACCCGCAACACTTGTTACGCAAGGCTGTGGATATCAACAAGGATCAAAGTTATTTCCTGTATATGCTTGACCATGAGCAGTTGTCACATGCACTGTTTCCACTAGGCGATATCGAGAAACCACGCGTACGCGAAATTGCCGAACAGCAGGGCTTTGCCAACAGCAAAAAGAAAGACAGTACCGGCATCTGTTTTATCGGAGAGCGCAACTTCCGCGATTTTCTCGAACGTTATCTGCCGGCGCGACCCGGTGACATCTGCACCTGCGAAGGCAAGGTCATCGGCCGGCATCATGGCCTGATGTATTACACCATCGGTCAACGGCAGGGGCTGGGGATTGGCGGCATGAAAGATACCGATGAACGCCCGTGGTTTGTGGCCGATAAGGACCTTGAACATAATCGTCTGCTCGTTGTACAGGGCGGTGAACACCCATTACTTTACAAACAGGGTCTATTGGCAATCGATTTGCACTGGACGGCGGACAAGCCACCTGCCCTGCCAATGACCTGTATGGCCAAGACCCGTTACCGTCAACCTGACCAGGTCTGCGCGGTCGAGCAACATGGCGATAGTCTGCGTGTGGTGTTTGATGTACCTCAACGTGCCATTACACCCGGGCAATCGGTAGTTTTTTATAATGATGACATATGCCTTGGCGGCGGCATCATCCGCGAAGGCTTTAACCTAGAGGACAATACCATTTCATGAGTGGCACTATCACCGATCGCACCCTGGCCATGGCCGGCATTATCCAAGCCTGTCGTTGTGTGCAGCAGATTGCACGCACAGGCATAACGGATGCGGATGCCCTGGCAGCCAGTATCAACAGCCTGTTTGTTATTGATGCCGATACAACGGAGGCCATTTATGGCGGGCGAGAAAACCTGCTTCCCGGCCTCAAACTGGGTGCAAGGCTGTTCGGCAAACAACAGGATGCCGAATCCATTGAGATCATGCGTTATTGCCTGACCGTCATCCAGCTCGAACACAGCCTGGGGAAACACCCGGCCATGCTCGATGCCATAGGCAGGGGCATCGACAAGGCCCGTCAGCAATCCGAACACTACTCCACCACGCATACCAATGTGCTGGCCAATCTCGCTGGCCTCTACAGCGATACCCTGAGTACGCTGAGCCCGCGTATTATGGTCAATGGCGATCAGCTCTACATCGGCAACAGTGAAAATGTTAACCGTATTCGCAGCCTGCTCCTCGCCGCCGTACGCGCCGCCGTTTTATGGCGACAGAAAGGCGGTTCACGCCTGCAACTCATCTTCTTTCGCAAACGTTACCTTAATGAAATCAACAGGTTACTATCTGGCGAGGTATAGCCGGGAACTGACCCACAAAAAACCTGTCATATTACTCAGGTATTGCATGTTGGCCGATCTGGCGTACACTTTATTGTGATGGTCGACGACACGCTAATTGCTAAGTCGTTATCAGGAGCTAGTAGAATCATAACGTAATAACGAAGTCCCTGTCACAGCAACAGAGGAGGACGTGTCATGCGAAGATTATATTTTCTCTCCCCGCACGTGAATAGTGCCAAACAGATCGTTCACGATTTGCTTCTCGCCCGCGTTGATGCCAATCATATGCACGTTATAGGCAAAGACGAAAGCCAACTCATCAAGGCCGACCTGCCCGGCGCCAGCCTGCTGGAAAAAACCGATGTTATTCCCGCCTTTGAGCGCGGTCTTGTGGTCGGTTTTGCAACCGGTCTGATTGCAGGCCTGATTGGTGCGGGATTCTCTCCTCTCGGACTCGCCTTTGACGGGGCCACCATTCTCGGCATTACTCTGGCGGGTGCGGTATTTGGCGCCTGGGTGTCCGGCATGATCGGTGTCTCACTGCATAATTCGCAACTCAAGCAATTTGAGTCCGCGATTGAAGCGGGACAGCTGTTATTGATCGTCGATGTACCGAAGGCGCGTATTGAAGAGATTACACAACTCGTCAAACGTCATCACCCTGAGGCTGGCGAACGCAGTTCCGAGCCGACCATCCCGGCGTTTCCTTAATCTAAGCTTAAAGACCAGCGCAGAGACGCGAACTCTGCACCTTTGCGCTGGGCATTTAGCAAGAACGCATTACTGATTAATCAAACCAGTGTTACCGGAATGACTTTATCCGCAACATCTTTGTATTCCGCCATCTCGTGAAAGTTTAGGTAACGATAGATCTCGTCGCCTAATGGCTGCAGACCCTGCATGTGTTGCATGTATTCTTCAACCGTCGGAATATGTGCGAGTGCCGCCGACACTGCTGCCAGTTCGGCAGAGCCCAGATAGACCTTGGCATCCTTGCCCATGCGGTTCGGGAAGTTGCGCGTCGACGTCGACACCACCGTAGCACCATCGGCGACACGCGCCTGGTTACCCATACACAATGAACAACCCGGCACCTCGGTGCGGGCACCGGCCTTGCCGAAGATGGCGTAGTAGCCCTCTTCGGTGAGTTGGTGTACATCCATGCGGGTTGGTGGCACGATCCACAAACGCACTGGCACATTGGTGATATTTTCCAGCACTTTGCCGGCCGCACGGTAGTGGCCAATATTGGTCATGCAGGAACCGATAAACACTTCATCAACCTGGGCACCGGCCACGGCACTGAGTGTGCGCACATCATCCGGGTCATTCGGACAGGCCAGCAACGGCTCAGTGATGGCATTCAGATCGATGTCGATGACCTCGGCGTACTCGGCATCGGCATCCGGCTGCATGAGTTCTGGCTTGGCCAGCCAGTCCTGCATGGCATCAATACGCCGTTGCAGTGTCCGCGTATCCCCATAGCCACTCGCGATCATCCACTTTAACAAGGTAACGTTGGATTCAAGGTACTCGATGATCGGTTCTTTGTTAAGACGCACGGTACATCCGCCAGCCGAACGTTCGGCCGAGGCATCGGAGAATTCAAAGGCCTGTTCGACTTTTAAATCCGGCAATCCTTCGATTTCAAGAATACGCCCGGAGAAAATGTTTTTCTTGTTCTTCTTTTCAACCGTGAGCAGGCCCTTTTGAATCGCCACGTAGGGAATGGCATTAACCAGGTCACGCAGGGTAATACCGGGTTGCATCTCACCCTTAAAACGCACCAGTACAGATTCCGGCATATCCAGTGGCATCACACCGAGTGCGGCGGCAAAGGCCACCAGTCCGGAACCGGCCGGGAAACTTATGCCGATCGGGAAACGTGTATGCGAATCACCACCGGTACCAACGGTATCCGGCATCACCATACGGTTTAACCAGGAGTGGATCACGCCATCACCCGGGCGCAGACTGACACCGGCACGGGTCTGAATAAAGTCAGGTAGTTCGTGTTGCAAGGTTATATCGACCGGCTTTGGGTAGGCCGCGGTATGACAAAAACTCTGCATCACCAGGTCCGCCGAGAAGCCCAAACAGGCAAGCTCTTTCAGTTCATCGCGGGTCATGGCACCAGTAGTATCCTGTGAACCCACCGTCGTCATGCGGGGTTCACAATAGGTACCCGGGCGGACACCCTCCACGCCACAGGCGCGACCGACCATCTTTTGCGCCAGCGTATACCCCTTACCGGTATCGACCGGGGCAACCGGACGGGTGAAGACATCAGACGGTGCAAGGCCCAGGCCTTCACGGGTCTTGTCCGTCAGCGAACGACCAATAATAAGCGGGATACGTCCCCCGGCACGTACTTCATCGGCCATGGTGATTGGCTTCAGGCTAAACGTACTGATCACTTCACCAGCTTCATTCGTGATCTCACCCTTGCGGGTATGGATCGTAATCACATCACCGGTTGCCATTCTGGTGACATCACATTCAATCGGTAAGGCGCCGGAGTCTTCGGCGGTATTAAAAAAGATCGGCGCGATATTCCCCCCAAGGACGACACCACCCTGACGTTTGTTCGGCACGTAAGGGATATCCTGGCCCATATGCCAGAGCACCGAATTGATCGCAGACTTGCGTGAAGAACCGGTACCGACCACGTCACCCACATAGGCTAGCGGATGCCCCTTCTCTTTCAATTCGTCGATGATGGAGAGCGCACTCGGCATCTTGTTGATCAACATGGCCTTGGCATGCAGCGGGATGTCTGGACGACTCCAGGCCTCCGAAGCCGGAGACAGGTCATCGGTATTGGTTTCGCCTTCTACCTTGAAGACCGTTACCGTGATGGTCTCCGGCATTTCCTCGCGCGCGGTAAACCAATCGGCATCGGCCCAGCTCTGTACCACTTGTCTGGCAATATCATTGCCCTTCGCCTTCTCAACCACATCATGGTAGGCATCGAAGATGAGCAGGGTCTTGGAGAGGGCCTCGGCGGCCAACGGCGCCAGTTCTCGGTCATCGAGCAGGTCAACCAGCGGTGCAATATTGTAACCACCGAGCATGGTGCCTAGTAGTTCGGTGGCACGAGACTTGTCGATCAACGGGCACTCTGTCTCCCCCTTGGCAACCGCGGCGAGAAAACCGGCCTTCACATACGCGGCCTGGTCCACCCCTGGTGGCACACGGTGGGTCAGCAATTCAACCAGCACCTCACCTTCGCCGGCGGGTGGGGTCTTTAAAAACTCAACCAGCTCAGCCGTCTGTTCGGCATTCAGGGCCAGCGGCGGCAGGCCTTCAGCGGCACGTTCTTCAACATGTTGACGGTATAACTCGAGCACAGGGACTCCTTCAGGAAACAGCTTCCAGTCAATTTTGGGCGGTCAATCCGCTTCATCGTGCCACGGGCACGGCGACAAAGCGCACTATTTTACCCTTTCACGCGCCTGCCGTCATATATGGAGGAATCAGGCGCATTTTACATGACGATAATTACTGGCTTATTTGGGTTTTATGAGCTATATATTTAAGTAGTACTGTTAACTGATTAATATATAGAAGATTTCAACCTGTTGTTAACAAACCGGATTAAATCCGGAGGGCGTGACCCGGTTCACGGATTAGGCCCTATGGATATGCGTTAATTCATACACGCTAGTCAGACTTATCACGCAACAGGGAAGGAGGCAAGCTATGGACACGACAATAGCACTGATATTCACCCTCGGTTTGGCCCTTGGCAGTCAGGATTCTGTGACGATGTCCGGTCACCAGCCCTCGACGCCCACACAGAACACGCAGCACCACATGGCCCAGAGGCAGCAGCGAGTTCGCCAGCGCATCCTCTTGACCAATGCCTGGTTAAAACAGCAAAAACAGACCCGTCGCAGTCTCCTCGCTCAGCATAAGCAAAATCCGTTACCCACCCAACTTGCCGGAATACTCGTCTGTACGGCCGATTGGGATACCGTATAACCATACTAATAGCTTTTAATCTGCCTCCAGCCCTGCTTTTGCGGGGCTTTTTGTTTTCCGCATAGCATTTTCTCGCCCAAATGGGCACAATTTGCGTCTGACATGCCGTAGCGATATAAAAGCGGCTACACACACCCGGCAGCAATGCCCGAATGACCGGATAATAAGATGGAATTAAGCTCGCTTACCGCTGTATCTCCGATTGATGGCCGTTATGGCCGCTTAACCACCGCCTTACGTAGCATTTGTAGTGAATTTGGCCTGATTCGCCACCGCGTGCTGGTCGAGGTGCGCTGGCTGCAGATATTGGCACAAAACCCAGACATTGCCGAGGTACCCGCCCTGTCGGCTGAGGCTGAGGCCCTGCTAAACGGCATTGCCGATAACTTCAGTGTCGAAGATGCCCAGCGTGTAAAGGACATCGAGCGCACCACCAACCACGATGTGAAGGCCGTTGAATACTTTTTGAAGGAAAAGATCGCCCATAATAATGAGCTTATGGCGATTAACGAGTTTATCCACTTCGCCTGTACCTCCGAGGACATTAATAATCTCTCGCACGGCCTCATGCTCGGTGCCGCGCGAGCAGAGGTGGTATTGCCACTCATGGACGAACTCATTAAGGCCATCACTCAGATCGCCCATGAACAGGCCGAGCAACCTATGCTCACCCGCACCCATGGCCAGCCGGCCTCACCCTCTACACTCGGCAAGGAAATGGCCAATGTCGCCTTCCGCCTGCGTCGCCAGCGTGAACAGCTTGCCGCCGTGCCGCTGCTGGGCAAGATCAACGGTGCCGTCGGCAACTACAACGCCCACCTCTCGGCCTACCCGGACATTGACTGGCAGGGTCTGGCAGAACAGTTCGTTGAGGGCCTGGGCCTGGGCTGGAATGCCTATACCACGCAGATCGAGCCGCATGATTATATTGCCGAGTATTTCGATGCCATGGCGCGTTTTAATACCATCCTCATCGATTTCGACCGCGATATCTGGAGCTACATCTCCATTGGTTACTTCAAGCAAAAGACCATCGCCGGTGAGGTCGGTTCCTCGACAATGCCACACAAGGTCAACCCGATCGATTTCGAAAATTCCGAGGGCAACCTCGGTATCGCCAATGCGATCCTTGGCCACCTGGCCAGCAAACTGCCAATTTCCCGCTGGCAGCGCGACCTGACCGATTCGACAGTGCTGCGTAACCTCGGTGTCGGCATTGCCCATGCCGTGATCGCCTACCAGTCGAGTCTCAAGGGCATTAGCAAACTGGATGTGGCCCCGGCGACCATGGCCGCAGACCTTGATGCCAACTGGGAGGTGCTCGCTGAGCCCATCCAAACCGTGATGCGTCGCTACGGTATCGAAAAACCCTATGAAAAACTCAAGGAGCTAACCCGTGGCAAGCGTATCGATGCACCATCGCTACATGCCTTTATCGACAGCCTTGAGATCCCCGCTGGGGAGAAAAACCGCCTGAAGACCATGACCCCGGCCAATTACATCGGCAATGCCGTGACCCAGGCCAAAAAACTTTGATTGCGGTTTTGTGAACCAGCGCACAGTGTTCAAGGCACAGAAACGAGATAGTTTGGTCCAGGCAGACAGATGATGTGTGGCAACCCCTTCCTACCCCCCACATGTCGCCATCGTTTGACTACCGATTACACCCGGGCTGCATCCCCCACCCCAGCAGCCCGGGTTTTTAATGCCCGCCTGCCACGATGACCTGACGATGATTCTGCCCATAAATTTTCCTGAAAGCATTGATGCGAAGATTTTTGTCCGTGACTACTGGCAGCAGAAACCGCTGTTTATCAAAAATGCCCTGCCTGATTTTACAGACCCCTTAACGGCGGAAGAACTCGCCGGGCTGGCCTGCGAGGAAGGCATTGCCTCACGTCTGATTCTTGAACGGGGTGATAGCCCCTGGCAGGTCAGACACGGCCCATTCAATGAAAAGGACTTCACCAGTCTGCCCGAGTCGCATTACACCTTTCTGGTTCAGGACCTGAACCGCTATATCCCGGAACTCAACCAGTTGCTCGACAGCTTTAACTTTTTGCCGGCATGGCGCATTGATGACGTCATGGTCAGTTACGCCGCTCCGCATGGTACGGTGGGCCCACACACCGATCAATATGATGTATTCCTGCTCCAGGGCCTCGGTACTCGCCGCTGGCAGATCAACACACAGGCGGATGCAAGGAATGAGAAACTGATCCCCGACCTGGACCTGCGCATCCTCGCCGAATTTGCGGCGGAAGAGGAATTTTTCATGCAAGCCGGTGACATGCTCTATCTGCCACCCGGTGTACAGCATCACGGCATCAGTGATGCAGCGTGCATGACCTACTCGGTCGGTTTTCGCGCCGCTACACAACTGGAACTGCTCGGTGATTATATTGACCAGCGCACACTGCACAGTTGTGATGAGGTGCGTTTTCGAGATGGTGGTATTGAGGCCGACACGCACAACGGCGAGATCAAACCGGCTGCGCGACAACGTGTGCGGGATATGATTAAACAGATACCGGGCAGTGATGCAGAGATCGATGACTGGTTTGGGCGTTTTATCACCTATACCGGCATACACCTCAATACCGGCATCCCTCTGACGCCGACCGGCGAAGCGGCCGTATTTGTCAGCACATTGCAGACACAGGGACCCCTGCTGCGCGACAGCCAGAGTCGTTTTGCCTATATTGAAATGTCGCAGGGCCTGCAACTCTATATCGATGGTGAATCATTGCCTGTACCTGCATCGCTCGCTGAACTCGTTCGCCTGCTTTGCGACTGCCGCCAGTATGACGAGGCCATGTTAAGCCCCTACCTGCAACGGCCAGAACATCTCGGACTATTATGTGCCTGGTGGGAAACCGGCCTGGTGTATTTCGATGACTGATTGGCGGCTACGTATCGCTGACTGGCATGATGATGGCGATCAGGCCGCCATACGCCACCTGCGCGAACAGGTCTTTATTCATGAACAGGCTGTGCCGGTTGCACTCGAGTGGGATGGCCGGGATGATGACTGCATGCACCTGCTTGCCATGCACCCACAACATGGTGCCCTGGCCACGGCCCGACTCTGTTATGAAGCAAACACCGGGCATGCTCATATTGGCCGTATGTCCGTGTTAAAAGACTGGCGTCGACAAGGGATTGGCCGTGCCATGCTCGACATGCTCATTGAACATGCTGGCATGCAGCAGATCCTGCAGCTGGAACTGAATGCACAAAGCCATGCCGTCGGCTTTTATCAAAAAGCCGGTTTTAGCCCCTGCGGTGACGAATTTCTTGATGCCGGGATCCCGCACTTCAAGATGCGGCGTAGTATATAAGCCAAACACTGGCATCAGCGCAAGAATGGACTATCTTTATAAACAGACAATAAAGTGCTGAATGGCTCTCATGGAAAACAGCTTTAACACCCGGATTCAGGACGCCCAACTCGGCCATGACCTCGTCTTGCACACGGGGAACCGTGACGAAGTGGCCACCGCCTGCTTACACTTGGCAAGGCAGGCGCGCTTCAGCCTGAACCTGATCAGCCGCGACCTGGAACCTGCGATCTATGATAACAACGACTTTGCCGAGGCCATCAGGCAGCTGGCCATGCGCAGCGCAAAATCCAGGGTCCGTATTCTGATCCAGGACAGTCAGCGGGTCGTCAAATATGGCCACCGCCTTGTTGAACTTTCCCGGCGCCTGAGCAGTTATATCGACATACGCCTGCAAGGTCGTGAGCACAAAGAGTTTAATGAAGCCTGGTTGATTGCCGACCATCACGGCTGGTTACGTCGTCCACAGTCAGATGGTTTCAGGGGTGAGTGCCATTTTAACGCCCCACGCGAGGTACAGGAACGTCTCAAACAGTTTGACATGATGTGGGATACCAGTACTGATGACCCTAACCTGCGACGTCTGCACCTATAGTAGGGAGTATTTATGCAAGACAGTACCAAGCATCTCATGTTGTACAGTTTCATTGCCATGCTTCTGATTAGTACCGCCCTGTTTGCGGCGGATCGCATCGAGGTTATCTCCCTCAAGCATCGCAGCGTCAATGAGATTATCCCCATTATCAAACCCTTACTCGGGGATGGTACTGCCGTAAGTGGTCAGGGCTTTAATCTGATTATCCGTGCCCCGGAGTCCTCTCTGCTCGAGGTCCGTGAACTCATCCAACAACTGGACCGTGCACCGAAACAGCTTCGCATCAGCGTGCGCCGTCAACAGGCCGACACGGTCAGTCGCCAGGATATAGAGGCCTCCGGTAGCATACGCTCCGGTGATGCCGAAATTCACATCAATAAACCCGGCCCGCCGCAGTTGCGACTATATGAGACACATGGAGATTCTAATAACGGCGGTACACAGACCATACACGTCCAGGAAGGTCGACAGGCCTATATACAGGTTGGACAGCAAATACCCGTGGCGCAACGCAGCATCGATCAATTCGGCACTATTCACGAGAGTATCGAATATAAAAATGCAACCACCGGATTTTATGTACTGGGCCGTGTTAATGGTGATCATGTAACACTGGATATTAGCCCACATAGCATCAGTCTTAACCGTCATGGTCAACAAAGTTTTGATGTACAGCAGGCCAGTACGACATTGAACGGTAAACTTGGCGAATGGATGGAGCTGGGTGGACTGACGCAATCAGAAAAGAATAACCAGCGTGGTACTGTTTACTCAACCCGACGCCGCAAGGACCAGGATTTGCAAATTCAGATACGCGCAGAAATCGTAAATCCCTGAGTGAACCCCTTACTCGTTTGGCATGGCACTGAGTGCGCGCCGCAGGGCGTTCATTTTCACATCGATGGTATTGATCATGGCCGAGCTTATCGCAATGTCACCACGCAGAATGGACTTGATGTCAATCTCGATGGCCCGTGCAGCTTCGCCGATCTCCGGCAAATCGAAGGTGGGTGCAGAACCGGCAATGGCATGACAGGCACAATCGAACTCAACGACCGTTGGCATATCCCAGCTATTCTTCAGCTGCTGCCATAACGATTCGAGCTCATGCATGCGATTGGGTAAATCCTCACGATAGGACTTGAATATCGCCGAGATACGCTCTTCTCTTGAGGGGATCATGCACTGGAGTCCTTGCTATCAAAAACCGCTTACATCAGGTACGATCAGACTATCATGCCAACCGATGTATATATACCATTCAGATTGTGATCCTTTGTTAAATACCTTATATTTTCAAGTAGTTAATCCCTAGCGTGTCATTACAATCCCTCAACCCGCGACAGCGTGAAGCCGTAGAATACCTGGCTGGACCGGTGCTGGTATTGGCCGGTGCCGGCAGCGGAAAAACCCGCGTTATAACCTATAAAATAGCCGAATTGATCCGCCGCCATGGCCTCGAGGCACGGCATATCGCCGCGGTTACCTTTACCAACAAGGCCGCTCGTGAGATGAAGGCGCGCATCACCGGCCTGCTAAACGCCGAGGCCGCCAAGGGCCTGCGCATCAGCACCTTTCATACCCTGGGCCTGAATATTATCCGCCGCGAGCTTACGACCCTGGGCTACCGCAAGGGTTTTTCAATCTACGACGATCAGGACAGCATGGCAGTACTGACCGAATTGGGCCGGGGTGAGAAAGAGGAACGTATTCGCCAGTTCCGCAACCAGATCTCACGCTGGAAGTCCGCCTGCATCGACCACAAGGAGGCGCAGCGTCTGGCCGAAGACCCGTTGCACAGCCATGCCGCCGAGCTCTATGAGGCCTACGACCGGCACCTGCAGGCCTGTAATGCCGTCGACTTTGATGACCTCATCTTCCTGCCCGTTCGCCTGTTCAGAGACCATGACAAGGTCTTGCAGCGCTGGCGTTCAAATATCCGCTACCTGCTGGTCGATGAGTACCAGGACACCAACTCCACACAATACGAGCTGGTGCGACAGCTGGTTGGTGATCGGGGTTGTCTGACCGTGGTCGGTGATGATGACCAGTCGATCTACGCCTGGCGCGGTGCGCAACCGGAAAATCTGGAACAACTGGCCAAGGACTTTACCAGCCTCAAGCTCATCAAGCTGGAGCAAAACTACCGTTCCATGGGTTGTATCCTCAAGGCGGCCAACCAGCTCATTGCCAACAACCCGCACGTGTTCGAAAAGGCCTTGTGGAGTGAACTGGGTTTTGGCGAACCCCTACAGGTGATTCGTGCCGCAAATGAAGAGCGTGAGGCCGAAAAGGTCGTCAACCGACTCATGCATCACAAATTCACCCAGCGAACCCAGTTCAAAGATTACGCGATCCTTTATCGTGGTAACCATCAGTCGCGCCTGTTTGAACGCGCCCTGCGTGAATACAACATCCCTTATTACCTGAGCGGTGGCACCTCCTTTTTCGCCTACACCGAGATCAAGGACATCATGGGTTACCTGCGTGTACTCGCCAACCCGGACGATGACAATGCCATGCTGCGCATTATCAATACACCAAGACGTGAGATCGGCCCCGGTACGGTAGAGAAACTCGTCGCCTTCTCACATGAGAAAAACTGCAGCCTGTATACGGCCTGCCATGATGCCGATCTCGATGAGAAACTGTCGAGCCGTGCACTGCGCAAGGTCCGCGAGTTTGCCGACTGGCTGGCCCGCATGTCCTACCAGACCGAGTCCGAACCACCACTGCGGGTCGTTAAACAATTACTCACCGAGATTAATTACCAGCAGTGGCTGGAGGACACCTGCACGGATGAAAAGGCCGCCGAACGGCGCATGAACAATGTCCTGGAACTCGTCGAGTGGCTGGACCGCCTCGCCAAGCGCCCCAGCATGAGTGATGCCACACTCGGTGATCTGGTTGCCCGCCTGACCCTGCTCGACATCCTTGATCGTGACGATGAACAGGAAGGCGACCATGTTCACCTCATGACCCTGCATGCCGCCAAGGGCCTCGAATTCCCACACGTTTATATGGTCGGAATGGAAGAGGATATCCTGCCCCACCGTGTCAGTATCGAGGAAGGCAATATTGAAGAAGAACGTCGTCTCGCCTACGTCGGCATTACCCGGGCACAACGCACCCTTACCTTCAGTTATGCCGCACGACGTAAACGCTTTGGTGAAATGATCGAGTGCGAACCGAGTCGCTTCCTCGATGAGCTACCGGACGACGTCATTGAGCGTGAGGGACAAAATGAAGACCCTGAAGCCGCCCATGCCGAGGCTGAGGCCACACTGACTAGCCTGCGTTCGCTGTTACAGAAAAACTAGCACCATAAAATTTATACAAATAAGTTGATAACTATCGGTTTATTGCCACCAGCGTTTTTTATCACTCTTGTCTGTTTTTCGTAATTGCTCATAGAGTGATTTTTCTTCTGCCGAAAGCCGTTCTGGAATGTGAACCTGTATACGTATATTGATATCGCCGTGCATTTTGGCACCGAATACCGGCAGGCCTTTACCCTTCAGACGCAGAACCTCATCGGGTTGCGTACCTGCCGGCACGGTAACTTCAACGGAACCCTCCAGGGTGGGGATATTAAGTTTGGTCCCCAATACGGCGTCTGTGATCGCGATGGTCTCCATTCGCCATAAATCGGCACCGAGTCGTTCAAAGCGCGGATCGCGTTTACTCCTGACAATGACATAAAGATCGCCCGGCTGGCCGCCCGCCTCGGGGCTGGGCAAGCCGTGCCCGGGGATACGCAGGGCAGTCCCTTCATCGACACCGGCGGGGATCGTAACTTTGAGCTTATCGTCTTTTTCTATTTCACCCCGCCCTTTACATGTTTCGCAGGGATGATCAATAAAGGTCCCCTGGCCATGACAGACGGGACAAATGGCTATCTGTTGGAAACTGATCGTGCCCTTTTCCTTGGTCTCCCGCCGGGTCGTCACCTGCTTGCCACTGCCACCGCAGGCCTCGCATTGTCGTGGCTCAGTGCCCGGTTGTGAGCGTGTGCCATGACAATCAGGACAGCTCATCGGGCGGGTAAAGTGTACGGTTTCATCGCCACCGCTATTTACCTTTTCCAGTGGGATGGTCAGCCTGACTTCCAGATCACTGCCCCTGGCGGGCCCTGCCGGGCGCCGGTGACGGCCAAAGAAACTGTCAAACAGGCCGCCACCTCTCCCCAGGTCAAAGCCAAAACCCATGTCGCCGAAGATGTCGCCAAAATCGATGCCGGAAAACAGGTCCTCGGCGGAGAAACCGGCTACGCCGGCAAAACCTCGTGCATCATAGTCGGCGCGTTTTTTTGGATCGGAGAGAATGGCATAGGCCTCGGCAATTTCCTTAAAGCGTGTCTCGGCATCGGGGGACTTGTTGCGATCAGGGTGATATTTTAACGCCAGTTCGCGGAAGGCATTCTTGATTGCCTTGGCGTCCGCATCGCGTGAAACACCGAGTACTTCATAGTAATCACGCTGTTCAGCGACCATGAGTGATCTTAACTGGTCTCGGTGTAGTCCGCATCAACCACCTTACCACGCGGACCGGCGCCGGAGGGTTTTGCCTCACCGCCCGCCCCACTCATGTCCGGCGCCTCATGGTAGGAATAGGGGCCTGATTTTGGCGCCTCGGGTGACTGCGAATAAACGGCGGTACCGGCCTCGCGGATGACCTTTTCAAGTTCGTCGGCACGTTGAGAGGCCAGTTCGGCATCACGGGCAGTAATGGCCTCACGTGTTTCACGCAACCGCTCTTCCAGACGATTGACGAGTTCTTCGCTCAATTTGTCACTGAATTCTGCTAACAGCTTTTCTGCCTGGTAACACATGCTGTCAGCCGTGTTAAGTTTATCGGCCTCTTCACGTCGTTTTTTATCCTGCTCGGCATATTTTTCCGCCTCATCGATAAAATGCTGCTTCTCATCATCAGAAAGTCGTGTCGAACCGGTAATGCTGATGGACTGGGATTTGCCGGTGACCTGGTCCTTGGCCGTGACATTCAGAATACCGTTGGAGTCTATGTCGAAAGTAACATCGATCTTCGGTATGCCGCGCGGTGCCGGTACCAGTCCTTCAAGGTTGAATTCACCAAGGCTGGTATTATCGCGCGCCATTGGCCTTTCACCCTGATAAACATGGATGGTCACGGCGGTTTGCATATCGGCCGCGGTGGTAAAGGTTTCGGTATGTTTCACCGGGATAGGGGAATTACGCGCAATCAGCGATGTTGCGACCCCGCCAAGGGTCTCTACACCCAGCGTGAGCGGTGTCACATCAACCAGGACAATATCCCCCACCTCGCCACTCAGCACACCGGCCTGAATGGCGGCACCGCTGGCCACGCACTCCATCGGGTCGACACCCATTTCGGCTTTACGACCAAACAGGTCTTCAAAATATTTTCGTACCACAGGCATGCGTGTCGGCCCGCCGACAAAGACAATCCGGTCGATATCTTTTGCAACAACTCCGGCGTCCTTTAAGGCCTGCTCGATAGGGCCCCGGCAACGTTGCACGACGGCGTTCACCTGCCGTTCAAGTTCGGTGCGCGTCAGGTCCATTTCAAGATGCTTCGGTTGACCACCCGCCGCGGTGAGGTACGGCAGACTGATGTGCGTGGTCGTGCTGGTCGAGAGTTCAATCTTGGCCATCTCGGCCGCTTCCTTGAGTCGGGCGGCAGCTTTTACATCGGAACGAACATCTACACCGATCTCGGCATTAAATTTTTCAGCCAGGTAGTTAAGCAGGTTCTCATCCATGTCTGTCCCACCCAACTGGGTATCCCCACTGGTCGCTTTAACCTCAAACACGCCCTTGCCAAACTCCATGATCGTGACATCGAGTGTGCCACCACCAAAATCAATTACCGCGATGCGTAATTCCTCACCCGCCCGGTCAAGTCCATAGGCCAGTGATGCCGCGGTGGGTTCATTCACCAGGCGTGCCACTTCAAGACCGGCAATACGACAGGCATCTTTGGTTGCGCTACGTTGATTATCATCAAAGTAGGCAGGGACGGTGACCACTGCCTTTTCAACTGGTTCACCCAAAAAGGCTTCCGCATCACGCTTGATTTTTTGTAGAAGAAAGGCAGAAAGCTGTTCAGGTGAAAATGATTTATCGCGTAGTTGAAATTGTTTACGTTGCCCCATGCTCCGTTTGAAGGCCGTTGCGGTTCCCTCGGGGTTGGCTGCGGCTTGACGCCGGGCGGGCTCACCGGTCAGGGTCTGGCCATCAGCGGTAATCGCCACATAACTGGGGAAGGCCTTGCCACCAAGGCTGATCCCCTCGGCACTGGGTATGATCACAGGCCGGCCGCCACGCAAAACGGCAGCCGCCGAGTTTGATGTCCCCAGGTCAATGCCGATGATCGCCATCTACTTCTCCTTCACTTATTCTTACTATATAAACGAAAAACCGATGCCCGGCCTAAACAAACCGGGCATCGGGAGGTAAAGACTTTACTCCACCTTAATGGTGTGTCGCTTTGATTTCTTCAGTTTTGGCAAGGTTAGATTGAGGATGCCGTCCTTGAACTTGGCCTTGGTCTTCGATTCATCTACATCGGCCGGTAGTGATAGAGTACGTGAATAACTGCCGCGCGACATTTCGCAGCGGTAGTAATCCCCCTTCTCTTCCTTCTCTTCATGACTGGTCGTGCCTTTGATGGTTACCGTATTTTGGGTAACGGAGATATCGAGGTCCTTTTTATCCACCCCCGGCAGTTCTGCCTTCACGACAATCTCATTATCGCGCTCAATGACATCGACACTCGGCGTTTTGCCTTCGAATGGCGCCATCGTCTTGGGAAATGATGGCCACTCCATGTGGAAAGGTCGCAGCCAACCACGTGAGAAGTAATTGTCAAACATCCGTTCCATTTCCTCGAACGGACTCACCCCGCGGGCCGGCTCTACCTTCTGTACCGCCTGTTCGCTCTTTTTGCTCTCTTTTTTCTCTTCTTTAGCCATGTCAGACACTCCTTGGTCAATAAATTGCAGTTGCACCAGTAATAACTCATGGATAGCTATATGTACGGCCATCCTCGTATTCAAGTCAAGGGGATACCATGATCTGGATCATCTTTAGGTATGTGAGGCCACATTTACCCCGAGTCCCGGATCACGAGGGTTTTGGCAGGCATTACTTATGACGCTGCATAACAGACTGAGGAGCTGAAATATGCTTGGTAATTCAAGAGCATATATTAATACCGGAAAGCGCCTTGCGCGAAGACGCTGCCGAAAGCCTGAGGTACCGGCCGGGCCGGCGGCGCCATACCGATAAAATAACTAGAAGACGGGCAACTAGAGATCCAGCAGCACCTTGAGGGGTTTCCGCATACCGGCGATCTTGCAGGCCTGTTGTCCATAGCCATAAGGGAACAAATTATAAACATGTTTGCGTGTGGCCCTGTCAGCACCGGAGTGTTCCTTCAGTGACTTCAGCACTTTTCTTAACTCGATCACACAACTGGTATGTTCGTAGTGATCACGAACGATCCTGACTATCTGCCAGCGCTCCTCGTTCATCTCCAGCGATTCACCTTCGGCGATCTGTAAGGCAACCTCTTCGTTCCACTGTTCCGGCTCGAGGAGGTAGCCTTCATTGTCGGTATCGATGATCTTGCCAGCATATTCCAATGTCATCATATTCCCCTGTTAGTGCGCGTCGGGTACAACACCGGTCTGTGGCATATTGGCCAGGCCGGTTTCGCGGGCGTGTTCCTGAAAGCCCTTGTTACGCCAGAAAAAGCTCCCGGCATCGTCGAATGTCCTGGAACTCATCGAGTGGCTGGACCGCCTCGCCAAGCGCCCCAGCATGAGTGATGCCACACTCGGTGATCTGGTTGCCCGCCTGACCCTGCTCGACATCCTTGATCGTGACGATGAACAAGAAGGCGACCATGTTCACCTCATGACCCTGCATGCCGCCAAGGGCCTCGAATTCCCACACGTTTATATGGTCGGCATGGAAGAGGATATCCTGTCCCACCGTGTCAGTATCGAGGAAGGTAATATTGAAGAAGAACGTCGTCTCGCCTATGTCGGCATTACCCGCGCCCAGCGCACCCTTACCTTCAGTTATGCCGCACGACGTAAGCGCTTTGGTGAAATGATCGCGTGCGAACCGAGTCGTTTCCTCGATGAGCTACCGGACGACGTCATTGAACGTGAGGGACAAAATGAAGACCCGGAGGCCGCCCATGCCGAGGCTGAGGCCACACTGACTAGCCTGCGTTCGCTTCCGCAAGACTAATGACACCCGTATTACTGTCCAGTAACCCTCAATAATATACATATATGTATTATGGCTTTATAACCTATATATAATAGGGAATTATTGATACACATACGAGTCATGTGTATATTATTCTTTACAAGGACGTGTAACGCGCTGAATAAGCGCTGTTACCAGGTAGATGAGCCTGAGAATCCAGCAGGCTAGAGTTTTCAGCTGAGGTAGTATGAACAGTACAAAAAGTTCAGCAGGTTCATCGATTGATGAAAAAGAACTTATCGAGATCTTTAACTACATGGTCGAAGGGATCATTACCATCAATGATCGTGGCAAGATACTCATTTTCAACCATAGCGCAGAAACCATGTTCGGCTATGACTCTAGTGAAGTCATTGGGAGCAATATAAATATACTGATGCCTGAACCACAAAGATCTAACCATGATAACTACCTCAAGAACTACATTGAAACCGGCATAGCACATATAATCGGTATAGGCAGAAAAGTTACCGCAGTAAAAAAGAATGGGGAAAAGTTTCCTATTCATCTTTCAGTAACCGAGTATCCATCCAAAAAAGAAGGCGAACGCTGGTTTATTGGCTCACTTCTCGATATCAGTCAACAAGTAAAACAGGAGGAACAATTACGCCGCAGCATGAAAATGGATGCCTTGGGTAAATTAACCGGTGGCATCTCACATGATTACAATAATATGCTCGGTATTATTATTGGTTATTCCGAAATTCTGTCACGAATACTGAAGGACGAACCAAAACCACTTGAGTATGTAGAGACCATTCGTCATGCTGCCCAGCGTGGCAGCGACTTGACGCGTAAACTATTATCGTTTTCCAGTGATAAACCCTTCAGCAGCGAAGTTGTCATCATTAATGACTTGCTCAATGATGACTATAAAATGCTAAAGAAGACACTCACTGCAAATATTCAACTAACGCTCAAGCTTGAAAAGGACCTCTGGCCGGTGTTGGTAGACAAGGGCTGCCTTGAAGATGCCATTCTAAATATGAGCATCAATGCCATGCATGCCATGCCTGAAGGGGGTAAACTGGATTTTGCCACATCGAACGCTGAAATAGGCCCAATTGATGCACAGGTATTAAATATTGATAGCGGTGAATATGTTAAGCTTGCTATATGCGACACCGGCATTGGCATGAACGAAGAAATACTATCCCACGTCTTTGACCCTTTCTATACCACCAAGAATGAAAAAGGTACGGGCCTAGGACTTAGCCAGGTATATGGATTTGTTAACAATGCAGGAGGGACGATTCGTGTTTACTCTGAACCGGGGAAAGGAAGTTGTTTTTCCATATATTTCCCGAAATACGTGGAAAGAACAGACAATATAAAACCAATCAGCAACAATGCAAGAGATGAAACACTGCCTCACCCCCCGGCGACAATATTAGTTGTCGACGATGAGCCCGATCTAAACAATCTTACCTGTACCATACTCAGGGCAGATGGTTATAGCGTTTTCAGTGCCGCCAACGCGAAACAGGCACTGACTATCTTAGAAAATAGGCATATAGACCTGGTTATCAGTGATGTGATCATGCCGCAGACAGATGGCTTTGAGTTGGCGCATTATATTAAAAACACATACCCCAATATAAAAATCCAGTTATGTAGTGGCTTTGCCGAGAACAGAGGGAAAACTGTTACCGATGAGGACTTGTACAAAAAAATTCTACTCAAGCCTTTTATGACCAAGGAACTACTGGCGCGAGTCAAAGAAGTACTGGAAGAGTAAATACAAATAGCTTACTTCACTATCAAAGGTCGAGTAATACCTTGAGAGGCTTTCGCATGCCGGCAATCTTACAGGCCTGCTGACCATAACCGTAAGGGAAAAGTTGATAAACATGCTTGCGCGTGGCCTTATCCGTACCGGATTGCTCTTTCAGTGACTTCAGCACTTTCCTCAGCTCAATCACGCAACTGGTATACTCGTAGTGATCACGAACGATCCTGACTATCTGCCAGCGATCCTCTGTCATCTCGAGTGACTCACCTTCAGCAATCTGTAAGGCAACCTCTTCGTTCCATTGTTCCGGCTCAAGAAGATAACCTTCATTGTCGGTATCGATGGTCTTGCCTGCATATTCCAATATCATAATATCTCTCATGTTAATGTGCATCCGGTACAACACCGGTCTGTGGCATATTGGCCAGGCCGGTTTCGCGTGCGTGTTCCTGAAAGCCCTTATTCTTCCAGAAGAAGGCGCCCGGCATCGTCGTCGGTATCACCAGCACATAAAATAATGCCCTGCCGATCACTGCTGTTATTAGTATGCTGGCGGCTATGAATGTCCAGGCGACCAGACCCGCGACACCGGAAAGCCCGGCAAGGCTGATGCCGGCTACCGCCAGCACACTCAGGGCAAGACCGGCATTTCGCAACCGATAGGTGTTGCCGAATGTCGTTGTCTGTTCGTAGTGTGAGGCGGCCCCTTCCCCACCTTGCTTGTGCATGTCACCCGCTTGACGCCAGAGGCCTGTCGCTTCGATAAGCAGGCCAATCAACATGGGCATGCTCAGGACCTGCAGGAGAGGGACATAATCGTGGCCGGCGGCCTGTTCCAGTGCGGCAAACACGAGCCCGGCGGCAAGTGGGCCGAGCACCAGCATGCTGCCGTAGAAGCTGCTCAGCACCTGCCAGTGGTTCCAGAACGGGCGTGCCTGGATGCGGTAGATCTTGTGCATAAAGTACAGTGCCACCGGCCCGGCCACGAGCGCCATCCATCCACTTGCCGTGCGCAGCGCCTCAACAAAGCCTTCGGGCAACCAGAGCAGACCCGGAAACAGGGTCATCAGGGTATAGGCACCGAGCAGGTTGTAAAATACGGCAATCGCGGCCACCTCGCGACTCACGGGTGAGTAACGCAGGTTATTAAAGGCACGGTAAAAACGCTGCGGTTTACCCAGATGCATGGTCGACAGAAACAATGCCAGTGTCTCCAGTCCAAGCAAGGCCAGTAACATAACCGGGAAACCGATCGGGTGTGCCTCGACACTGAGTTGTTGCAGGCCAAACATTGGGCCGAGGAACAGAACCGCAAAGGCACCGACCACGGCCTGTGAGATAAGCGTGAAGATCACGAGTGGGTCTTCACGTGAGCGTAGCTTGCGCAGGTTCCACTCACGGCCCTTGCCGGTATCATGTACCTTGGTATGAAACTCGCCCCTGCCCTGCTCATCGCGCTCATAACGGATCGGCATGCTGTCGGTGCGGGTCATCTCGCGTGGCAGACTTTTTTTCTGCTGGAAACGGATATTCGGCTGCGTGATCGCCGGCGTTGGGAAACCAGGGATGGTTGTCGACAGCTGATCCCGGTTTTCCGGACGGGTTTCGATAATACCGAAGTCCAGTGCACCGGCAAGACAGGCCGAGGCACAGGCGGGCTTCAGACCCACCTCAAGCCGGTCGACACACATGTTGCACTTTTCCACATGGCCCTTGACCGGATCCAGTTGTGGTGCGTTGTAGGGACAGACCCAGGTGCAATAGCCACAGCCAAAACAGATATCCGGGTCCTGGAGCACGGCGCCGTACTCGGCGAATTTGGTATAGGCACGGGTTGGGCAACCCTTCAGGCAGACCGGGTCATCGCAGTGGTTACAGGCCATGGAGATGTTCATGCGGTGATAATCCGGCCAGGTGCCACCTTCTACGTACCCAACAGAACGGAAGGCCACGTGCGGTGACAGGTCGTTCTTTTCACTGCAGGCCGATTCACAGGCATGGCAGGCGATGCAATGATCCGCATTAAAGTAAAAACCGTGCTGCTTGTAGCGATTCGGGTTATCACTGACACCGCCATCGCCATTAATGTTCAGGCTCTTGCCTGCCAGTTCACTATCTGCCGTGACCAGGGTGATGGCTTTGCCGTAACGATTTTTTTGTGGTGCCTCAACCTGCGGGACGCGGGCATAATCCGGTTCATCATCACGGACCTTGAAGGCGCGGGTTTGGGTTTTATCCAGCATTATTCACTCTCACCTGCTTTAGTACGTTCTAGCCGCATGATTGCGCACGGCGGCGGCAGTCTGATCCGCTACCGATTCAATCTTCACGGCACTTTGTTTGAAGGCCGGCTGGCGCGAATGCGGATCCAGCAGACCCAGGGTCAGGCGGTTGACACATTCATGGAAATGAAACGGGATAAAGATCATGTTTGGTGCCACGCGCTGGGTGAGCTGTACCATAACCACGGCATCCCCTCGACGTGAGATCAGACGTGCATATTTACCATGTTCGATACCCAACTCACGTGCGGCATCCGGGTTCATTTCCATATATGGGGTCGGACTGAACTTGTTCAGGTTACCAACCTTGCCCGTGCGGGTGCGGGTATGGAAATGTTCAACGACACGACCGGTATTCAGCCAGAATGGATACTCTTCGTCAGGACGTTCATTGTTATCGATAAATGGCAAAGGGATCAGCTTGGCCTTGCCATCCTCGAACTGGAACCTGCCATCACTATACAGACGAGCCGTACCGCCCTCTGCCCCTTCCGTGCAGGGCCACTGGATTCCACGTTGCTGCTCGAGCTTTTCATAACTCAGCCCGGAGTAATCCAGCATCCTGCCCCTGGAGAGCTCACGCAATTCGTCAAAGACCTCCTCACTGGTTTCCGGGAAGCGGATTTTTCTGCCTTGCGCAAAGCGCTTTGCCATTTGGTTGAATATCCACAGGTCTGATTTGGACTCTTCATGCGGTGGCATGACGTTGCGGATCAGGTTCACACGACGCTCGGTATTGGTAAAACAGCCCTCTTTCTCCGCCCACACGGCGGCCGGGAAATAAACGTGACTATATTCGTTGGTTTCCACATCGGCGTAGGCATCCTGTACAACCAGGAATTCGAGTTTCTCCAGGGTCTTGCGGATTCGCGCGGTATTGGTCATTGAGGTCATCGGGTTGGTCGCGATCAACCACAGGCCCTTGATCTGACCCGTCTCAATCGCCGGGAAGATATCGGTCTGGAACAGACCGCGTTGTTTGGGGAAAAATTCCGGATCAATGCCCCAGTAATTGGCGATATCCTCGCGGTCTTTTTCCTTTTCCAGCGCCCTGTAACCCGGCAGGCCGGAACAGGATGACCACTCACGTGTACCCATGGCATTGCACTGGCCGGTAATGGAAAGGCTCGTACCACCCGGCTTGCCAATATTACCGGTGATCAGGTTCAGGTTATTGATACCCACCACACCATCCGAGCCGTGCGTACTCTGATTAATCCCCATGGTCCAGATCGTCATCGCCGCACCGGCCTTTGCATAGAGGCGCGCCACATTACGGATGGTGTCTTCATCGATACCACAAATACGGGAAGCGGTTACCGGGTCATACTCAGCTACGAGTTTCTTAAATTCCTCATTGCCATTGGTATGTGCATCGATATAGGCGCGGTCTTCAAGGCCCTCATCAAGAATGACATGCGCCAGTGCATTCAATAACACAACATCCGTACCAGGCGTGACCGGCAGATGCATATCGGCCATTTGCGAAAACATGGTCACGCGCGGGTCAACCACGATGATCGGGAACTTGCGTTTTTCCAGTGCCTGGCGCAGGCGCCAGAAGATGATCGGGTGCTGTTCCGGCAGGTTGGAGCCAATCGCCAGCAGGCATTCGGTATGTTCGAAATCATCGTAACAACCCGGCGGGCCATCCGAACCAAAGGAACGCTTGTAACCGGACACGGCCGAGGCCATGCACAAGGTCGTGTTGCCGTCATAGTTGTTGGTACCGAGCACACCCCGGGACAACTTGCCCAGGGTGTAAAACTCCTCGGTCATGATCTGCCCGGTGGAGACCACGGCAAAGGCATCGCGGCCATAGGTCGACTGGATACGCTCGATCTCCGAGGCGGTCTTGTCAAGGGACCTGTCCCAACTGACCTCCTTGAAATCGTGATGGATCTGGTCACGCATGAGTGGCACACGGCCACGGTTTGGCGTATAGAACAACTCATGCTCAAAGATGCCCTTCAGGCATAACTTGCCGCGGTTGACATCGGCACCTGCAACACCGCGACTACTGACGGCCTTGCCGTCCTTGTCCAGACCGACTTCGATGGAGCAGCCCGTAGAGCAATAGCCACAGGTGGTGTATTTCCAGTCGACGACACCCTTGTCGGCGATCCTGATGGCATTCTTTTTTGCACGACCAAACAACATACCTGAAAACCTTTACTTAATTCGGACAACCTTCATTCGGCGTCAGGGACAAAAATACGGCATCCCCCTCCAGCTTGACCGGGTAGTAAGCCGCACAACCCTCATCCGGGGCCACGGCCAGACCGGAATCGAGATTGATCTTCCAGTCATGCAGCGGGCAGGCCACGCGTTTACCGTGTACGATACCCTGTGATAAGGGCCCGCCCTTGTGCGGACACTTGTCACGCAGGGCAAATACCTCGTCGTCTGCGGTGCGGAATACCGCAATATCACCCTGCTTTGACTCAACCACGCGTGCGCCGAGTCTCGGGATGTCGCTGAGGGTGCCAATTTCTATCCAGTTTTCACTCATTGTCTTGTCCAATCTGTTTTTCTGGCCTGTTGTTCCAGAAGATATTTAGGCATTGAGCTGCTTGAGCGGCTCGAATTCATGTTTTTCTGCACCCTGGGCACGTTGCTGCCACGGGTCATCCTGGGCGAACTTCTGCGAGAAGTGGAAACGCTCAGCCAGTGCCACGCGGTTATCCGCGTCATCGACGATCTGTTCCTTAACATGGGCCAGGCCGACACGTTCTATCCACGGTGCGGTACGTTCGAGGTAATGCGCCTGTTCACGATAGACCTGCATAAAGGCCGCGGCGTACTCGAGCACCTCTTCCTCTGTACTGACTGCACAAAGGAAATCTGTGGCGCGGACCTTGATGCCGCCGTTACCGCCGACATGCAGTTCGTAACCGGAATCGACACAGACCACACCAAAGTCCTTAATGGTCGCCTCGGCACAATTACGCGGACAACCGGAGGCGGCCATCTTGTACTTATGCGGGGTCCAGGAACCCCAGGTCATCTTTTCCAGCTCGATACCGAGCTGGGTCGAGTCCTGGGTACCAAAACGACACCACTCCTTGCCAACACAGGTCTTCACGGTACGCAGGGCCTTGCCGTAGGCATGCCCCGAGACCATGCCAGCCTGGTTCAGGTCATTCCAGATCACCGGCAGTTCGTGTTTTTTCAGGCCATACAGCGCGATGCGCTGACCGCCGGTAACATGCACGGTCTTGACGTTAAACTTTTCTGCCACATCGGCGATTGCACGCAACTCTTCCGGCGTTGTGCCGCCCCCCCACATACGCGGAATCACGGAATACGTCGCATCCTTCTGGATATTGGCGTGGGCGCGTTCGTTGATAAAACGTGACTGGCCGTCATCGCTGCCAGCGTCCGGCCAGGCACACATGACGTAATAGTTCAGGGCCGGGCGACATTTGCTGCAACCATCCGGGGTCTTCCATTCCATGAAGTCCATTACGCTGCGGATAGACTTGAGTTCTTTTTCCTTGATCGTGGCACGAATTTCATCATGCGTATGTTCGGTACAGGCACACAGGGGTTTCAGGTGCGGGGCTACCGAGTAGTCACCACCAACAGTATGCGCGAGCAGGCTCTCGACGAGACCCGTACAGGAGCCACAGGAACTCGAAGCCTTGGTGTGCGCACGCACGTCTTCAAGCGTAAAGAGTTTCTTGTCGGTAATGGCCTTGACGATGTCACCCTTGCAAACACCGTTACAACCACAGATTTCGGCACTGTCGGCCATCATGGCAATACGGTTCTCATCACCGTGACCCGAATCACCAAGATGGGCCTGACCGAAGAGGATATTTTCACGGAAGTCGCTGATATCCGTCGCATCGCGCATCAGGTCGAAATACCAGCTGCCATCGATAGTATCGCCATACATGACCGCGCCCTTGAGCTTGTTGTCCTGCACGACCAGCTTACGGTAGACACCCCGCGAGGCATCCTGGAAGACCAGTTCCTCGGTATCTTCACCGCCGGTAAAATCCCCGGCCGAGAACAGGTCGATGCCGGTGACCTTGAGCTTGGTTGAGGTCATTGAACCCTCATAACGACCAATCCCCATCTTCGCCAGGTGATTGGCGCAGACCTTACCCATTTCAAACAGGGGCGCGACCAGACCATAGACCTGGCCACGGTGTTGCACACATTCACCGACGGCATAAACCTTCGGGTCAAAGGTCTGCATCGTGTCATTGACGACAATACCGCGTTCACAGTGAATGCCGACCTTTTCGGCCAGAGCTATATTGGGTCGAATCCCCACGGCCATGACGACCAGCTCGGCGGGTATCTCACGGCCGTCTTCAAGCAGCACTGATTGCACGTGGTCCTGACCCTTGATCTCTTTGGTCGAGGCCTGCATAAGGATTTCCAGACCGCGGTCTTCCAGCGACTTGCGCAGCATCTTACCGGCGACGCTATCAAGCTGGCGTTCCATCAGGGTATCCATGAGGTGCAGCACAGTGACCTTCATGCCCTGCTGCATCAAACCGTTGGCCGCCTCAAGACCCAGCAGGCCACCACCGATGACCACCGCATGCTGATGTTGCTTGGCGGCCTCGAGCATCTTGTCGACATCATGGATATCACGGAAGCCGATGACTCCCTCGAGCTCATGTCCGGGGCATGGGATAATAAATGGAGTAGAACCGGTAGCCATCAGCAGGCGATCGTAGCTTGCCTTGGTACCGTCTGAGGCGATCACCTTCTGCGCAGAGCGGTCGATATTGATAACCTCTTTGCCTTTGTGCAGGGTGATATGGTTATCGATATACCACTGTTCATCATTGAGCATGATCTCATCAATGGTCTTCTCGCCGGCCAACACCGGTGAGAGCATAATGCGATTGTAGTTGCCGTATGGCTCTGCGCCAAAGACTGTAATGTCATACAGGTCAGGGGCGACTTTAAGGAGTTCTTCGAGGGTTCGTACACCGGCCATGCCGTTGCCGATAAGGACAAGTTTTTCTTTCATTGGGCTTCCCATGTTGCACTGACTCGCCGTTGAGCCGTGTCCTGCTAAATTAGCTAATCCTGATAGAGCAACATGCGTGCCAAAATCGATTTTTCCGGTTTCCCCCCTGAATTTCGCACTTTTCGACAGAAATTCCCCCTATTGCACCAATTTATCGCACTATTTTGATGCGTTCGCAGTAATTATGCATCGTTATGAACCATCGGCTTTATGCCCCATATATATAGGTGCAGGCATGAATCTTTATGCCAGGCATGGAGATTGTCGCTGGTTTAGCCCTCCCGAACGCGCCCTGCTTGTGCAGACCGCATATCTTTACTCTGACTGTTATATGAATAATAGCCGGTGTTTTTGCCAAATTATAAAGTTGGCATGTTCATTGCTCTGGAGTGTGGCATTAGCGAATAAAGCTGCCGCAAAGAAGCGGCACAGCATGATTAAATGACCCATCGAAGGGAGTTAGAAGTAATGAGTACCGACACCAGTAAGCTCAACCTGCTATCGTTCAGCGGCAACACAAAGATCTTGCACCTGACCTGGGTGGCCTTTTTTATCAGTTTCTTTGTCTGGTTTAACCACGCACCACTACTGGCGTATATACGTGACGAATTTGGGCTTAGCCCACAGCAAGTCAAAACCCTGCTCATCCTCAACGTCGCGCTGACTATTCCCGCAAGAATCATCGTCGGCATGCTGGTAGACAAGCTCGGTCCGAGGATCATGTACTCTGCCCTGCTCTCAATATCCAGCCTGCTTTGTTTCGGTTTTGCCTTCGCCGACAGCTTTGAGCAGATGGCCATCATGCGCTTCCTGCTCGGCTTTGTCGGCGCCGGCTTCGTGGTCGGTATTCGTATGATTGCAGAGTGGTTCCCGGCCAAGCAACTGGGCGTGGCGGAAGGTATTTATGGTGGTTGGGGTAACTTTGGGTCTGCCGCCGCGGCATTGAGCCTACCGACACTGGCTCTGATATTTGGTGGTGAAGAAAATGGCTGGCGTTACGCCATTGCCATGACCGGTGTCATCGCCCTGGTTTATGCCTTTATTTATTACTTCTCAGTCAGTAACACCCCAAAGGGGTCTACCTACTTCAAGCCAAAGAAGACGGGTGCCATGGAAGTGAGTACGCCCGGAGACTTTTTCCTTTACATGCTGATGAACATTCCTATGTTTGCTGCACTGGCCCTGTTGACATGGAAACTGGGACCGACCAACCTGAACCTGCTCGCCGCCAGTATTACCTACACGCTCTATGGTCTGCTGGTGCTGCTATATATCTACCAAACCATGCACATCTACCGCATCAATAAACATGTGTTTGAAAAGGCCGTGCCTGAGATTGACCGTTATAAGTTCAAGCAGGTCGCCGTACTAGACCTCTCTTACATGGTGACATTTGGTTCGGAGCTGGCCGTGGTCTCCATGCTGCCCCTGTTCTTCCTCGATACCTTTGACCTGGGTATGGTTGAGGCTGGCCTGCTCGCCTCCGGTTATGCCTTCATGAACCTCGTCGCCAGACCCGGTGGCGGCCTGATCAGTGACAAGTTCGGCCGTCGCAAGACCCTGTTGATCCTGCTGGCTGGATTGGCCATTGGCTACTATATGATGAGCCAGATAGATTCCAGCTGGAATTTATTCCTGGCCGTGGTCATTACCATGGTCTGCTCATTCTTTGTCCAATCGGGTGAAGGTGCCGTATTTGCTATGGTGCCACTGGTGAAACGTCGCATGACAGGCCAGGTCGCCGGCATGGCGGGCGCCTACGGCAGTGTAGGGGCCGTGAGCTTTCTGACCATCCTCTCCTTTGTTTCACCACAAATATTCTTCCTGGTGATCGCTGCATCCGCTGTGGTGGTTCTGGCCATCGTCTTCTTGTTCCTCGAAGAACCACGTGGCGAGATGGCCGAGGTGTTGCCGGATGGCACTGTGCAGATGATTGAAGTAGAGTAAGCCTCATCAGCTTGTCATTAAGGGGCCAGCGTCGCTTCACAGCGACGTTGGCTATTGATATATATGATGCAATCCCAACCTGGCATCCAGTCCGGGCAATGCAGTGAAGCCGGCGTCAAGGCGATTAATGATGATGCCTGCGACATCCGCATTCCCGATGAACCCCTGCTCAGCACCAAGGGCATTGTTGCACTCATCGCCGATGGCGTAAGCCGCAGCGAGGCAGGACGTGAGGCCAGTCATGCCTGTGTACGTGGCTTTCTCAGTGATTACTATAGCACCCCGGATTCCTGGTCGGTGAAAAATGCCGGGCAAAAGATTATCGGCTCACTCAATACCTGGTTGTACAGCCAGGCGCAGAGAAAGTACGACTCTGACCGTGCCATGCTGACCACGCTCAGTAGCCTGGTCATAAAATCAGGCACTGCACACATCTTCCATGTAGGCGATACACGTATCTACCGTCTGCGTGATAATGATCTCGAATGCCTGACCCAGGACCACCGCGTCTGGGGCTCCGGGGAAAAGACCTACCTTGGCCGGGCCATGGGGGCTGATAGCCACATTGATATCGATTACCGCAGTCTGCCCGTCGAGGTGGGTGACCTGTACCTGCTCGCCACAGATGGCATTTATGAATTCATCAGCGATAGCGAACTAAAAAGATACTTGCGTGAGGGTCGAGAGATGCCGGAGGCCACCGCACGGAAAATCGTCACCCGTGCCCTGGAGGGGGGAAGTAATGACAATGCCACCTGCCAGATACTCCGTGTTGACCACCTGCCAGAGCTCGATGAAGAGGCATTCTACCGGCAGCTAACCGAATTGCCCTTCCCGCCATTCCTTGAGGCCGGCATGGTTCTGGACGGTTACCGTATTACGCGAGAGATCCATGCCAGTTCGCGCACCCAGGTGTATGCCGCGCAGGATGTGGCAACGGGACAACGTGTCATCCTGAAGACCCCCTCGGTTAATTACGAAGACGACCCTGCCTACATTGAACAGTTTCTTCACGAGGAATGGATAGGCCGACGCATTAATAACAGTCACGTATTGAAGGTGATCGTACCGACTCGCCGGCGGCGTTTTCTCTACTATGTCACTGAGTATATAGAGGGTCAGACACTGCGTGAATGGATGCAGGAGAACACCCGCCCGTCCTATATTGCCGTACGTAATATTCTCGAGCAGATCGCCGGCGGCTTACGCGCATTTCATAAACTTGAAATGCTGCACCGCGATCTAAAGCCGGAAAATATCATGTTCGATGATAGTGGCCGCCTCATCATTATTGACTTTGGCTCGACCCGGGTCGCCGGCATCGATGAAAAACATGCGCCATTCGAACGTGACAACATACTCGGCACGCTGGATTATGCCGCACCGGAATTCTTTGAGGGTTATGCGGGCAGCACCTATTCCGATATCTATTCGCTTGGTGTCATCGCCTATGAAATGCTGACCGGTCACCTGCCCTACAAACGCGCCCTCACTGCTAAAAGGCTGTCACAGGCCCGGTATACACCGGTCAAGCACTATACGCCCGAGGTACCCGCCTGGGTGGATGCCGCCATACACAAGGCCGTCAACCTGAAACCGGAAAAACGCTATACCAGACTGTCCGAGTTCATTCACGACCTGGGCACCGCCAATCCGAATTTCATCAATAAAGAACCTGTGCCGCTGATGCAGCGCAATCCACTCGCCTTCTGGAAAACATTCGCCCTGCTATTGCTATTCACCAACCTGGCATTAATTATATATATTTTCAAATAATTCGGCATGGCGGGCGTTCCCTTGCGCGCAGCCAGGCCATCATCGTCAGCTAAGAAACAAAACAGCCCCAGCAACCTCGCCAGCCATCATTATGGTTATCGGCATAAATACGCCTATGCTATCGAATACCTTTCCTGCTCACAGAACATAGTCGATGTGCATCAGGCCGCATCCTCCTGTGAGTAAGCGACTGTCTCCTTCTCCTCTTTTTCATTTTCCCCGGTATCAACTGAAGCGGATACCTGCTGAGCCGGGTTATGCTGGCGGTCATAAAGGAACTTCAGCACCTGGGCACGATAGTGGTTGTACTGCGGGTCATCGGCCAACTGCAAACGGTCTCTGGGCCTGTCCAGCTCGATCTTCAGAACCTCGCCTACTGTTGCCTCCGGACCGTTGGTCATCATGACGATACTATCAGATAACAACACAGCCTCATCGACGTCATGCGTGATCATAATCACAGTATTGCCGAGTTTGGCATTGATCTCCATGATAGAATCCTGCATATGCGCACGTGTCAGCGCATCGAGTGCCCCCAGCGGCTCATCCAGCAACAGGACCTCGGGTTCCATTGCCAGTGCCCGTGCAATACCGACACGCTGTTTCATGCCTCCGGATATCTCCGAGGGGCGCTTGTGTAGGGCGTGTTCCATATGCACGAGTTCAAGGTTGTGCTTAATCCATTCATCGGCCTCGGCCTTTGTCTTCTTGCCCTTGAATATAGAATTCACGGCCAATGCAACATTTTCATAGGCTGTCAGCCATGGCAACAGAGAATGGTTTTGGAAAACCACAGCCCGGTCTGGTCCGGGCTCGTTGACCTCTCTGCCATTCAGGATCACTCCGCCACGACTGGCCCGATAAAGACCGGCGACAATATTCAGGACTGTCGACTTGCCACAGCCCGAGTGACCAATGATGGAAACAAATTCGCCTTTATTGATCTTCAGGTTGACATTCTTCAGCGCTGTAAAGACACCACCCGGTACGGGAAAATCCATACTTACATCTGAAATTACTAAATGTTCACTCATTGCCACATTCTCCACTTATCGTAACTCAAGGCTCTTGTCCCAGCTAACCGACTTTTGCAGCATCAGCATAAGCTTATCGAGCATAAAACCAATTACGCCAATAACAAACACGGCAACCATGATCCGTGCCAGGGAATTAGAACTACCATTCTGAAATTCATCCCAGACAAACTTTCCAAGCCCCGGGTTTTGCGCCAGCATTTCTGCCGCGATCAACACCATCCAGCCAATACCCAGAGACACGCGCAGGCCGGCAAACATCATCGGCACTGAGGCTGGCAATACAATTTTGACCACTTTGGTCCACCAGCCAAGTCTTAATACCCGACCCACATTGAGAAGGTCCTTATCAATAGATGTTACACCGACTGCTGTATTGATGATCGTAGGCCAGATACAGCAAAGCGTTACAGTAATCGCTGAGGTCAGGTATGACTTGGAAAACATCGGGTCGTCACTGACATACACCGCGCTGACGATTATGGTCACAATCGGCAACCACGCCAGAGGGGACACCGGCTTGAATATCTGAATAAGCGGATTTATCGCCCTGTATAACGTGATGCTAATCCCGCAGGCCACACCTATAGGAATAGCAAATAGCGAGGCAATAATGAATCCACTCGCCACGGTATAAATACTGGTAAAGACCTGGTCAAAGAATGTTGGCTTTCCCGTATAGTCACGTATCTTAATCTTTGCATCCGGATTTTTTTCAAGCTTCTTCGCGTTACGCGCATCCTGCCTGAGGTAAAAAGCCTCAGCCTTGTTGCGCTCTGTCACATGCTCATCAACAAGAACACGCATTTGTTCCCACACCTGAATCGGCCCAGGCACCACACCAAGCGAGGTCTGGATCTGTGAGGCAGTAAGCCCCCACATTAATAGAAAGACAATAAAGGCTATACCCGGAACAATGGCCCCTTGAAGATACGCCATGGACTTTTCCATTATGCGCATATTGCCAAGTGACTGTTGCAGGCTGGCGAAGAGAGAGAGTTCACTTGCGGATCTTTTTAGTGTCTGTGTTGTCATAAACTGTCACCTTGATAGGCTATCAAACCGGGATATGCCCCCTGCATGAGCAAGGGGCATATCATTTATGGCTTGTCAGCCCCCTTTAAACCAATTGAAAACTTCTCAAGGTAGGCATTGGGCTTGCTGCCGTCATAGACAATATTGTCGATAAAGTGCTTCTGTGGTGCCTTGAAGCCGGATTCTTTAACAAAATCCGGAAACTCATCCGCCTTCATTTTGTCTTCGGCAATCAGTTCCTTTGCAGCCACGGCATAAATGTCTGGACGATAAACCTTCCTGGCAATATCCATGTACCAATTGTCAGATTTCTTCTCGGAAATCTGACCCCAGCGACGCATCTGGGTCAGGTACCAGATGGCATCCGAGTAGTAGGGATAGGTCGCGTTGTGACGGAAAAAGACATTGAAGTCCGGCACCTCACGCTTGTCGCCCTTCTCATACTCAAAGGTCCCGGTCATGCTGTTGGCAATGACATCGTAATCGGCACCAACGTACTGGCTTTTCGACAGGATCTTCACCGCCTCGGGACGATTCTTGTTGTTATTTTCATCCAGCCACTTGGCAGCACGGATCATGGCCTTTAACACACGGATGTGCGTATTCGGATTTTTTTCGGCCCAGGTCTTGCTGACACCAAAGACCTTTTCCGGGTTATCCTTCCAGATTTCATAGTCCGTGACAACCGGTACACCAATACCTTTGAAGACGGCTTGCTGGTTCCAGGGCTCACCTACGCAATAGCCATCGATGGTCCCCGCCTCCATGGTTGACGGCATCTGCGGCGGCGGGGTGACGGACAACAGTGCATCGGCCTTGATCTGACCGCTGATGTCTCCCTTTGCCGGGGCATAATAGCCCGGGTGTATGCCCCCAGCCGCAAGCCAGTAGCGTAGCTCATAGTTATGTGTGGATACCGGGAAGACCATGCCCATCTTGAAGGGCTTGCCGGCTTGTTTGTATTCCTCAATGACGGGTTTAAGCGCGTCGGCTTTAATCGGGTGTACCGGTTTGCCATCCTTGTGCGGGATGTGCTTTTTCATCTTTCCCCAGACGTCATTGGAAACGGTAATGGCATTACCATTTAGGTCCATGCTGAAGGCGGTAATGATATCGGCCTTGGTACCAAAGCCGATGGTGGCACCCAGTGGCTGTCCTGCCAGCATATGCGCCCCGTCCAGCTCACCATCGATAACACGATCAAGCAGCACCTTCCAGTTAGCCTGCGCCTCGAGGGTCACATAGAGTCCCTCATCTTCAAAGTATCCCTTCTCATAGGCAATGGCCAGCGGTGCCATATCGGTCAGTTTAATAAAACCGAATTTCAATTCCTCTTTTTCCGGCTCACCGACGGCGGCAACGGCCTGTGGTAACAGGCCTGCCGATGTCATGGAAAGGGAAAATGCCGTACCGATGAATAACTGCTTGAGGAAACCTCGTCGTGATGGGCGTAAGGCTGTTAACAACTTCATAAATCCGCTCCCGCGTTGGATATGCAAAAAAAATGGCGCCCGGACAAGGCTTTCACCCTGTTGCAGACACCATTGTCAAAATAATTCATATTGGCCTACGTTGGCCGAGTAAAATGTACTGAACGTCTACTCTGGTATTTACTAGAGCAATTCGTGTGCCAATTGTTATTAAACGCACAAAACGCTAGAAAGTAAGCATTTTTGTCGCGATATAAACAAGATTACTCAATGTGGAAGATATTATTACCGCGTAACTTGCATCATCAAGGTGCTTATTGCACCGATATAGTGCTATTGCAAGAGTGATGAAATATCGAGGATCTGTTTGGCAATATCAGCGATACGGACATTTTTATCCATGGCCATCTTACGTATTAACTTATAGGCCGTATCCTCATCACAGTGTTTTTGCTTCATCACCACGCCTTTTGCCCGATCAATATCCTTGCGGTCACCGAGTGCACACCTGGCCTCGTTCAATTCCTTTTTAAGACGCTGGCCTTCCTGAAATCGGGCTATCGCCAGGTCAATAATTGGCCTGATACGATGCCGATGGAAACCATCGACCACATAGGCGCTTACGCCCGACTTGACTACGTCGGCGATGACATCCTCACTACTTTCTTCGACAAACATAATAATCGGTACTGGCCTGTTCTTGTTTACTGCCGATACGGATTCCAGCAGACTTTCATCTGGGATACTTATGTCGACCACTATCATGCCCGGCTGATAATCCCGCGCATGATAATAGATATCTGATTTGCGATTTAACTGCCGAATATCCCGATAGCCCAGCTCAGACATGACCTCGATAAGGTCATGTGAATCGCCGGAATCATCCGTAATCAAGAGCACTTTCTCCGTCATCGCTAATACAGCGTTGTTATCACTACTCATCTCGGTAAATTTTAACTTTGTACTCAAGGCTTAACATCTGAGCGCGACTTGCCGATCGCGATCACCCCATTAGGCGTTATTTTGAACTGTTTGCCATCCTCACTGGCAGAAAAACCGATTTTCGTTGCCGCCGCGATCACGACATCCTTATCGATAATACAGTTGCGTATATGTGCGCCATCACCCACTTTCACCCCATCGAACAGAATGCTGTCTTCAACAACGGCCTCATCGCCGATATGCACATTAGAAAACAAGATCGACTTCTGCACACTACCCCCGGCAATCACGGTGCCTGACGAGATAATCGAGTTTATTGAGATACCTTCATTGCCTAACACACCCGGGACAGTCCTTGCCGGCGGGTACTGTGGCTGGTGGGTACGAATCGGCCAGTCCCGCTGATATAAATCAATAGGAGGAACCGGCTTCAACAAATCCATATTGGCTTCGTAGAAATCATCCAGGTCAGCGATATTCCGCCAGTAACCATCCTGGCTCACCCTGCCCTCTGAGGCACCAAACTCATAAGCATAGACCCGGTGGCTGTCAATCAGACCTGAAATCACATCTGTCGCCAGCCCATGGGAGGATTGTGCCTGCTCATGGTCCTTGCTGAGCGCCTCGACCAGGAGATCCTTTGAGAAGATATAAATACCCAGTGAGGAAAAAGTCTTTTTATCCACATCATCTGGTGCTTGTTGCAAACATGCTCGGACACGCTGTTCATCATCCACCTGTAGTGTTAAACAGCCCGTCGCGCACATAGCGGCTGAATCTACACAGGCCATGGTCACATCGGCGTTGTTTTTCAAATGCTGTTGTAACAACACGGCGTAGTCCATTCTATATATATTGTCCCCGGAGAGGACGATCACATATTTTGCCGGGTTTCGTTCCAGTAGATAAAGATTCTGGTAAATGGCATCCGCCGTGCCGGCATACCAGCCGCTGCCGGTCCGCATCTGCGGGGGTACGGCCGTAATGTATTCACCCAGTTCCGGGTTATAAATCGACCAGGCATCACGCAGGTGTTTTTGCAGAGAATGCGACTTGTACTGGGTCAATACCAGTGCACGCCGCAGACCGGAATGCAGACAATTAGACAAGGGGAAGTCGATAATACGGTATTTGCCACCAAACGGCACCGCCGCCTTGGTACGCTCATCCGTTAAGGGAGACAGGCTCTCACCCGCCCCGCCGGCGAGGATAATGGCCAGGGTTTCTTCAATCATGCTATGACCTGTATTCAAACTATTTAATGTTCTGAATGCAAAGGCCATGCCGCTTTTATGCGGTCAATTCAGCGGAAATACACTTCAAAATGGTGCGCCAGGTGATATCAGCCGGTGTATGCGCACCCAGCTGGTGCATATCGATCGGTGCTGTGCGTCAGGGGGATTTGGTGAGTAGACGGATGTCTTCGGGACTGTTCAGGTTGCTCAGGCGTTGTGGCTGCTCGGAAAAGTCGACACGGGCATAGCCTGTGGCCTCAACCCATTGCATCAGTTTCAGGTCGCCTTGTTCCAGCCTCTTGCGGACGCCCTCATAAACACTTCTTTTCATCAGGTTGATCACCGGGTGGAGTCGCTGCGCATCCGTGGCAATGGCCATAGGCTGATCGCTGGCCTGCAAGGCTGCAACCATCAGGGCCAGAAGATTTACGGGTAACAAGGGGCTGTCACAGGGCACACAGAGTAAATAGGGCTTGTCTGTTGCGGCAAACGCCGCATCAATACCGGCCAGTGGCCCACAAAATCCTTCCTGTCTGTCGCCAATAACCGGATAGGAAAAGGCCTCGTATTGTTTAATGTTACGATTGGCGCTAATTACCAGGCTCTCGACTTGTGGTGCGATGATATCGATAACATGCGCAATCAGGGGCTTGCCATTCAGCTCGATCAATCCCTTGTCTTCACCACCTACACGACGACCCATGCCACCGGCGAGAATAACGGCGGCCACATCTTTATATGCTATGGGCTTTGTCACGAAAGCAATTCGAAAAAATCCAGCCAGGTGATGCTATCGCCCCGCTTGACGGTGGCGTGTTCGGGGATCTCGACCAGGCCATGCGCCCACACCGTTGAGGTTAACACCCCTGAGCTCTGTGATGGATAAAGTGTTGCCTTGACAACACCTTCATCAGTATGGAGTTGGGCACGGACAAACTCACGACGTGGACCTTCTTTCGGCCAGTCAAAGTCCGCCATCACCTGCATTCGGCGCGGCATGACATCCTCTATACCCATCATGCGCAGGATAAACGGTCGCGCAAACAAACAGAAGGTCGCAAAGGCCGACACCGGGTTACCCGGCAAACCGAGGAAGGCACTGTTGGCGACTTTACCAAAGGCCACCGGCTTACCCGGCTTCATGGCAACACGCCACATATCGACACTGCCAAGTTGATCCAGCGCGGCCTTGACATAGTCCTCTTCGCCGACTGAGACACCACCGGTGGTCATAATCAAATCAGCATTCTTCGATGCCTCTTGTAATGCGTTCACGGTTGCTGCAAGTGAATCAGGGATACTGCCGAGGTCGATAATTTCACAGTCTAATGTCTGTAGCAGACCGGTAAGGATAAAGCGGTTCGAGTTATAGATTTGACCCGGCCCAACGGCTTCACCCGGTGCAACCAGTTCATCGCCGGTTGAGAAGATTGCCACGCGCGGCTTACGCCAGACCGCGATCTTTGGGATACCCACCGAGGCGATCAAACCAACATCTTGTGGACGCAGGCGTGTACCGGCTGGCAGGATTTTTGCGCCGGCCTGAATGTCTTCGCCGGCTCGACGGATATGATCACCAACGCAGACCTCTGCATTCACCGTCAGGCTATCCCCTTCCTGCACGCACTGTTCCTGCATCACCACCGCATCAGCGCCCTCCGGGATGGGCGCACCGGTAAAGATGCGTGCGGCCTCACCGGCATTAAGCCTTTTCCCAACCGTCCCGGCCGGGATGCGCTGGCTAACAGTCAGGCCAGTACCCTTCGCAACATCTGCCGCGCGTAGTGCGTAACCATCCATCGCCGTGTTATCGGCCGGTGGCACATTGATCGTCGAATGCACGTCCTCGGCCAGTACCCGGCCACGCGCTGAGAACAGGTCAACCTGTTCTTTATCAACTATAGGCGTGGCACGTTCCAACAGGAAGTGAAGCGCCTCATCGACCGTGAGCATTTTGTCGTTAGGATTAAAACAGGGATCAATCATATCTTTCACTTCGGTGTATTAATTAAACGAAGGGGATAATAATCAGAGTATTGGTCGGGGCGAAAGGGTGAACCATGACCGATTGTCCTTAATGGACAATCGCAGCATGGTGAACGCCCAGCGGGCCGGCAATCCGTTCGTCCTCATCTACCAGCCGCGAGGCTGGATAAAATTAAATTGGTCGGGGCGAAAGGATTTGAACCTTCGACCACCGGCACCCCATGCCGGTGCGCTACCAGACTGCGCTACGCCCCGTTAGTGTGATCTTGCCACAGATCGACGTTTGGCTAAATACTAAAGGTTGGAAAAAACCCGACTAATCAGGTCTTGAGGATATGCAACAACTCTTCAAGTTCGGTACGTACCTGGCGAATGATCTGCTGGCTCTGGATAGAGTCATCCTTGGCCTCACTACCGGCCAGTTTCTGGCGTGCACCGCCGATCGTAAAGCCCTGCTCGTAAAGCAGGTTGCGGATCTGGCGGATCATGATCACATCCTGACGCTGGTAATAACGGCGGTTACCACGGCGTTTTACCGGCTTCAGCTGTGGAAATTCCTGTTCCCAATAACGCAGCACGTGTGGTTTGACCTCACACAGGTCGCTGACCTCACCTATGGTGAAGTAACGCTTTCCGGGGATCGCGGGCAGTTCGTTATTATTGCTCGGTTCCAGCATATGCTTCTACTCGTGACTTGAGTTTCTGTCCGGGGCGGAATGTCACCACACGACGTGCGGTAATCGGAATTTCTTCGCCTGTCTTGGGGTTCCGACCCGGGCGCTCATTCTTATCGCGCAGATCAAAATTTCCAAAACCGGAGAGTTTTACCTGGTGTCCTTGCTCGAGCGCACCGCGGATCTCTTCGAAAAACTGCTCGACGATCTCTTTCGCCTCGCGTTTGTTCAATCCCAGCTCCTCGAACAGGCGCTCGGCCATTTCTGCTTTTGTTAGTGCCATGCCCTGCTCTCTAATCTCTTAAAGTTGCATCATATTCTGACTTTAATGCCGATAACACCGCTTCCAGAACGGCCTCAACATCAGAGTCTGTAAGAGTGCGCGAAGTCGCCTGTAAGGTCAAGCCCAGAGCAAGACTTTTTCGCCCTGAATCAATACCTTTGCCACTATATACGTCAAATAACTCGAGGTTGTGAAGCTTATCCCCTGCTGCCATTCTAATTGTATTACAAACATTTTCGGCAGCGACCGCCTCATTTACGATGATGGCGATATCACGACGTATAGAAGGATAGCGGGAAACCTCAGTAAATCCAGGCAATTCACCCGCTTGCAGGGCATCCAGCGACATTTCGAAGGCAAAAACGGCCCCTGACAGGCCCATTTCACGGACCAATAGCGGATGCAGCGCGCCAATAACACCAATTTCCTCGCCATGACGACTGATTTTCGCCGTTTGACCGGGGTGATACACCGGATTTTCCGCGGCGACAAAGCTCACAGAGCCCAGTCCACCACTCATGGCCAGCAGGTCCTCGACATCCGCCTTCATATCGAAATAGTCAAAGCCCCGGCCCTCTACTGCCCACTGTTCTGTCAGGGCAGTCCCCGAGGCGACCCCAGCGATAGTTCTTTTTTCATTAATATCATTATCTTGCTTAATATAGTTAACACCACACTCGAAGAGCAGGACACGGTCCTGCTGGCGGTTAAGATTGTATTTCAGCGACTCAACCAGGCCCGGCAAGAGGCTGGTGCGCATGACGGCCATATCGGCCGCCAGGGGGTTGGCCAGCGCCATGGCCGTCTGCCCCGGGCTGAAGCGGGCCTGCATGGCTGGGTCGATAAAGCTGTAATTGACCGCCTCCTGGTAGCCGCGGTCGACCAGGCGCTGGCGGATACGGCGTAGCGGCAGCTTGGTCTCATCACGCGGGGCAATTTCCAACTCGGCCTGCGGGTGGCGGGTAGGCAATTGGTCATAGCCGTAGATCCGGCCAATCTCCTCGATCAGGTCAACCTCAATGCCGACATCAAAACGGAAGGCCGGCGGTGTCACCTGCCAGTCGCCTGTACCGGTTTCCACGTGCATGCCGAGTCGTCCAAGCATACCGCTGACCTCAGCGGCCGGCACGGTGATGCCCAACACACGTTCTATGCGCGCGGCGCGGAGGCTGATCGGCGTCGGTGTGGGCAAATGGGCCTCACTGAGCACCTCGATGACCGGACCGGGTTCACCACCAACGATCTCCAGCAACAGTGCCGTTGCACGCTCCATCGCCTGTCTCTGTATCTGCGGGTCCACACCTCGCTCAAAGCGGTGTGAGGAGTCTGTATGCAGGCCATAACCGCGCGCCCGGCCGGCAATACTCTCCGGGGCAAAAAAGGCGCTCTCAAGGAACAGGTGTTTACTGCTATCCGTCACCCCGCTATGCTCGCCACCCATGATCCCGGCCAGGGCCAACGGGCCACGCGCATCGGCGATCACCAGCGTATCCGGCTTGAGTGCTAGCTTGTTGCCATCCAGCAGTACCAGTGTCTCCTGACGAACTGCCTGACGCACCCATATCCCGCCCTGCAGCGTGTCGAGGTCAAAGGCGTGCATGGGCTGCCCCAGTTCCAACAGGACATAGTTGGTGACATCGACCACCGGGCTGATGCTGCGCAGGCCACTGCGACGCAGGCGCTCCTGCATCCACATCGGGGTTTGTGCCGAGGTATCGATATTGCGGATCACACGCCCGAGATAACGCGGACAATCTTCCGTAGCCTGAACCTCTACCGGCAAGGTGTCTGAAATCATTGCCGCGACGGCATCCATGGCCGGTTGCTGTACATCCATATTAAACAAAACGCCGGTCTCACGGGCCAAACCCGCCATACCCAGACAGTCACCACGATTTGGGGTCAGGCCCAGCTCAATACTGACATCGTCGAGTTTTAGATACTCTCGCACATCCGCGCCCGGTTCGGCATCCTCTGGTAATGGCAACAGGCCTTCGGCTTCTTCAGCCAGACCCAGCTCGGCGGCCGAGCACAACATGCCGAATGACTCGACGCCACGCAACTTGCCCTTTTTAATCTTCATGCCGCCGGGCAGTTTTGCCCCAACCAGTGCAGCGGGGACACGCATGCCGTTCGAGACATTCGCTGCACCACAGACGATCTGTAACCAGTCCGGCTCGCCCACATTCACCTTGCAGACGCGCAGACGATCGGCGTCCGGGTGTTGTTCAACGGCCATGACCTCACCGACAACGATCTTGCTGAACTCGCCCGCCACCGGTTCAATGGCATCGACCTCAAGCCCGGCCATGGTTAAACGGTGCCCGAGCTCTTCAGTCGAGACATCCGGGTTTACCCATTCACGTAACCATTGTTCACTGAATTTCATATCTTATAACTCACCGAGGTTAACGCAAAACACGTCAACACATAATCATAACTCACTAAATTTCGTTATTTTCTGACTCACAGATATTAACGCAAAGGTCGCAAAGACGCAGAGAACGCCAAGAAAACTCAAAATCAATGATATTTTTATATTTATAATATAAATAATTCTCTGCGACCTTTGCGTCTTTGCGACCTCTGCGTTTAATCCGATATTTCTATTTAAACTGTTCCAGAAAACGCAGGTCATTTTCAAAGAACAGACGTAAATCATTCACGCCATAGCGCAACATCGCCAGGCGCTCGACACCGAGGCCAAAGGCAAAACCGGTGTATTTTTCACTGTCGATGCCGACATGTTTTAATACGTTCGGGTGTACCATGCCGCAACCCAGCACTTCCAGCCAGCCCGTGTGGCTACAGACACGACAACCTTCACCACCACACATCACGCACTCGATATCGACTTCGGCCGACGGTTCCGTAAACGGGAAGTATGACGGGCGATAACGCAGCGCCAAATCTTTCTCGAAGAACTTCTGCAGGAAATCGACCAGCAGGCCCTTGAGGTCGGCAAAGCTGACGTTCTCATCGACCATAAAGCCTTCGACCTGGTGAAACATCGGCGTATGGGTAAGATCGGAATCACAGCGATAAACACGACCCGGCGCGATAACGCGCAATGGTGGCTGGTTATTTTCCATGTAACGGATCTGTACCGGCGAGGTATGTGTGCGCAACAACAGCTTTTCGTTCTCGCTGAGGGTTGCATCCATGTAGAAGGTATCGTGCATCGCTCGCGCCGGATGGTGCGCGGGAATATTCAGGGCCTCGAAGTTGTGATAATCGTCTTCGATCTCACGCCCTTCGGCGATCTCAAAACCCATTTGCACAAACAGGTCTTCTATACGTTCCATGACTCGCGTTACCGGGTGCATGCCACCACTGCGCACACCGCGCCCCGGCAGGCTGACATCGATCTTCTCTGCCGCCAGCTGTGCCTCCAGTGCAGCGGACTGCAAGCTGTTCTTGCGCGCCTCAATCGCCTCCTGGACTTTCTGCTTGGCATCATTGATGACCTGTCCGGCCTGCGGACGTTCCTCGGCCGACAACTTGCCCAATTGCTTCATTTGCGCGGTGAGCGAACTTTTTTTACCCAGATAGCGCACACGCACATCATCCAGTGCCTGCAGCTCACAGGCATCGGCAACGGCCTTCAGTGCTTCGGAAATAATCTGTTCGAGTTCAGTATTCATGCTTTGTAATTTTATTTTGAGATCTCTTCACTGAATCTTATTTATTGGAATGCATAAAAAAACAGGGGAAAGACTTTAGGCCTTTCCCCTGATGTATTTCACAAGCTGTTACGACAGTTTGATTTACAGGGCGGCCTTGGCCTGTTCTGCAATCGCTGCAAAACCTGTCTTATCAAATACTGCAATATCAGCCAGTACCTTACGGTCGATTTCGATCTCGGCCTTCTTCAGACCATTGATCATACGACTGTAAGACAAACCACATTCACGTGCAGCAGCGTTGATACGGGCAATCCACAATGCGCGGAACTGACGCTTACGCTGACGGCGGTCACGGTAAGCATACTGACCGGCCTTGGTAACAGCCTGAACGGCTACACGATATACATTCTTGCGACGACCACTATAGCCCTTCGCAAGTTTAAAAACCTTATTATGGCGTGCACGTGCAAGCGTGCCGCGTTTTACTCTGGCCATTAATCCTTCCCCTTAAACGTAAGGCAACATGCGGCGAATAGATGCCACATCTTTAGCGTTAATCATTGCAGCAGAACGCAGGTGACGCTTACGCTTGGTGCTCTTCTTGGTCAGGATATGACGACGGTGTGACTGGATACGCTTGAAACCACCTGAGGCGGTTTTCTTGAAGCGTTTCGCGGCACCGCGATTCGTTTTCATCTTAGGCATTGTCTACAGACTCCAAATTACTACATCTGACTTCGCATTTTCATTTGGCTTTCGCCATCATTACAACAAGCATTTAACTGGACACCTGGACCGACAAAGCCCGGCGGACAGTAGCCTGCTACTTCTTCTTTGGAGCAATGACCATCACCATCTGGCGACCTTCCATCTTCGGAAACTGTTCAACAGTTCCCAATTCTGCAAGATCCTCCTCGACGCGCTTAAGTAAATCGCGGCCAAGGTTCTGGTGAGCCATTTCACGACCACGGAAACGTAAGGTTACCTTGGTCTTGTCTCCCTGCTCCAGAAAGCGCTTCAGGTTGCGAAGTTTTACCTGATAGTCGCCAACTTCTGTGCCAGGCCGGAACTTGATTTCCTTAACCTGGCTTTGTTTCTGTTTCTTGCGCGAAGACTGTTGCTTCTTGCTGTTCTCGAACCTGAACTTGCCATAATCCATAATACGGCAAACGGGTGGTTCTGCAGCGGGCACAATCTCCACAAGGTCCAAACTGACCTCTTTAGCCTTCTCGAGCGCCTCGGCGATCTTTACAACACCTACCTGCTCACCATCCTGATCGATGAGACGAACTTCCGGTACGGTAATGTCTTCATTGAGACGCGTCTTCTTGTCTATAGCGATACTTCATTCCTCCAAAGATGCAATGCCACGACTCGCGTTTTCTGCGGCGAGGCGTTCTGCAAAGGCCTCGATTGACATCGAGCCCAGATCCTCACCGCCGCGCGTACGGACGGCTACTGCATTGTCTTCAACTTCGCGATCCCCCACCACGAGGATGTACGGGACGCGCTGAATTGTGTGCTCGCGGATTTTAAAGCCGATCTTCTCATTTCTCAAGTCCGAAATGACCCTGAGACCCTGTTTTTTCAGGATTTCTTCAACTTTTCGGGCATGAGCGGCCTGATTGTCGGTAATATTGCTCACCACGGCCTGGATCGGCGCCAGCCAGACCGGGAAGGCACCGGCATGGTGCTCGATGAGAATGCCGATAAAACGCTCCAGCGAGCCCAAAATAGCACGGTGCAGCATGACCGGCACCTGTTTGTCGCCGTGTTCATCGATATAGCTGGCATCGAGGCGGCCCGGCATGGAGAAATCGACCTGGATGGTGCCGCACTGCCAGACACGGTCGAGGCAGTCCTTGAGGGAAAACTCGATCTTCGGCCCGTAGAAGGCGCCCTCGCCCGGCTGCAGGTCCCACTCCAGGCCCTTGGCGTTGAGGGCCTGTTCGAGGGCGTGCTCGGCCTTGTCCCAGATCGCATCTGCGCCGACACGCTCTTCCGGGCGGGTCGAGAGCTTGATGATGACCTCGTTGAAGCCAAAATCGGCATAGACCTTGAACAGCAGGTCGATAAAGGTGCTGACCTCTTCCTGGATCTGGCCCTCGGTACAGAAGATGTGTGCATCGTCCTGGGTGAAGTTACGCAGGCGCATCAGGCCGTGCAGCGTGCCAGAGGGCTCATTACGGTGGCAGGAACCGAACTCGGCCATGCGCAACGGCAGCTCGCGGTAACTCTTCAGGCCCTGGTTGAAGATCTGGATGTGGCAGGGGCAGTTCATCGGCTTGACCGCGTAATCGCGGTTTTCGACATGGGTGGTAAACATCATGTCCTGGAACTTGTCCCAGTGGCCGGACTTCTCCCACAGGCTACGATCGACGATCTGTGGTGTGTGCACCTCGTTATAGCCATTCGCCTCCAGCACGCTGCGCACATACTCGACCACGTTCTGGTAGATCGACCAGCCCTTCGCGTGCCAGAAGATCATGCCCGGCGCCTCTTCCTGGGCGTGGAACAGGTCATGGCGCTTGGCCAGCTTGCGGTGATCGCGCTTCTCCGCCTCTTCAATACGGTGCAGGTAGGCCTTCAGGTCCTTTTTATTGGCGAAGGCAGTGCCGTAGATGCGCTGCAGCATCTCGTTATTGGAGTCGCCCCGCCAGTAGGCCCCGGCCAGCTTGGTCAGCTTGAAGGCCTTGAGCTTGCCGGTGGACGGTACGTGCGGACCACGGCACAGGTCGATGAAATCGCCCTGCTTGTAGAGCGAGAGCTGCTCACCGTGCGGGATACTCTCGATGATCTCGGCCTTGTAGACCTCGCCCATATTACCGAAGAAATCGATGGCCTCCTCGCGCGGCATGACACTGCGGCTGACCGGGATATCCTGCTTGACCAGCTCGGCCATCTTGTTCTCGATGGCGGTCAGGTCTTCCGGGGTAAAGGGACGCTCATAGGCAAAATCGTAGTAAAAACCATTCTCGATCACCGGGCCAATGGTCACCTGCGCCTCGGGAAAGAGGCTCTTCACGGCCTGGGCCAGCAGGTGCGCGGTCGAGTGGCGGATGATCTCCAGCCCCGCCTCGTCGCGCTCGGTGATGATCGCCAGCTCGACGTCGTTTTCGATGACATGCGAGGCATCGAGCACCTGCTCGCCGATTTTGCCACCCAGGGCGGCCTTGGCCAGGCCCGGACCGATATCCGCGGCCACATCGAGGATGGAGACAGGCTGAGAAAATTTGCGTTGACTACCGTCTGGTAGCGTAATGACTGGCATAACGTTCCCCTTTATCAGTGGCGACCCCTACCAAAGGCCGCGTGCGGGTTAAATTTAGAAGAATGGCGGATAAAAATCCGCCATGGGCTCAAAGAAGCCTTTCAGGCTTCATTATGCTGTCTCACAGAACGCCTATAGCGTTCTTCATGAGTTGCCCAGACTCACTGGGACAGTGAGTGGGGTATTCATGATGATGCCTGAAAGGCATCTATGATCCCTACACCTACGGTGTCAGGGCAAAATTGGTAGGCACGAGTGGATTCGAACCACCGACCCCCACCATGTCAAGGTGGTGCTCTAACCAACTGAGCTACGTGCCTAAAGTCAAACAGGTGGGCATTGTATAGCTTCAAAGGATTTTGTCAAAGCCCATTTAAGCCTTTGGTTTAAAAAAGAATAATCATCATACTATTTAGGCATACAGCTACCTGTACCCCTCCCATGTACAAGGATGACAGCGCCTATGGCAACCAACCTGAACACAACCCCCATGCAGGCCCATATTGAGAGGCATAGGCAAATGGCCATCATCACAATGCATTACTCCGGCAAATCCTGGCTCTCAAGCAGGAAGGGTCGTGGAGAAAACCCGAGGTCATTTTCAGCTTCTTTATGCTCAAACACCAAATCCCGGCTCATACGCTCGGCCATGGCGGTCGACCACTGCCGATAACGTGGCAAACGGCGCAATACAGTCACCATCAGATGGAAAGCCCAGAGCGGGACAGTCAGTAAGCGTGTACGACGATCAAGCGCAGTAAAAACACGGCCGACCATGTCACGATAAGTAAGTGTCTCGCCACCGGAAATATTATAAGCCCGGTTCGCCGCACAAGGTGCCTGCAAGGCGGCCAGACAGGCACCCGCTACATCCGCTGCATGAACAGGCTGCCGCAGGCCCTTTGCCTTACCAAACAACGGGAAAAAACCAAACCGCCGGATGAACCGGATAATCTCGGAGATGTTCTTGTCCCGCCCCAGGCCATAAATCAACGTCGGGCGCAGGATCACCCATTCCACCCCACGGCTCTCCGCCCACTCCCGTACACGCGCTTCTGCATCAGCAAGACGCAGAGCTGTGGCTTGTTCCTCCAAATCGGTGGAATCATCTTTGGTAAAACGGCTGGTAGAAGATAGTGCCACGACTCGTTGTGCTCCATACGCCGCCAATAAGTCAAAGTAGTCTGGCAGTACCCAAATAGGCGCGACACAAATCCAGTGCTCAATCTTATCCCCTACTTCCGTATGAGGATTAGAGAGAGGAACAATCGACCGCCACTCAATACCAACAGCTTCACTTTTTCTGGTTTGTCTCGAGAACGCCATCACTTGCCACTGCGATTCTGTCATCAATGACAGCAGGCACTCACCGACCAGACTTTTCGCACCTAACAGGCCAACGTGATTCTCATCCACGCCCGAGACCTAACCACTGTCCAGCGCGGCGTGCAGTGTAATATACCGCCACGCCGCCAAAACGCACCCAGACACCCAAAACAACAAGCCACATTAATACACCCGGATACTGATGCCTGAAAAATTTATGATAAAACCGCAACATACCCTTGTGCTTATGCCACTCGACAAAGATAGGCCTACTTCGGCTACACGTTCCCTGTGCATGAGTAATCTGAGCACTAGGCACAAACATAATCTTCCAGCCTTTTCGCCGAAATCGCATGCACCAGTCCAGATCCTCAACATGCAGAAAATAACCTTCGTCCCATGGACCTACATCATTCATCGCCTCACGCTTAATCAACATACAAGCACCAGAAATCGCCTCAACCTCAATCGGCTGATCGGGCAGAGGCTGCTTGTGCAAATGAAAATCAAAAAACAGACGAGGCCAACGACTTTCGAGATGGTATAGACCAAAAGCGCGTACAAAAGAACGCCAAGGTGTGGGTACGGCCCGACGGCCACCTGCTTGTTCTGTCCCATCCGAATTAACAAGCAAGCCCCCGACCATGCCCACGCGATCATCAACACGCATAGACTCTAATAATTTAACCAACATTCCCGGTTTGACTAAACAATCAGGATTGAGGAACAATAAGAACGGTGCTGCAGCAACATGCGCCCCGCTATTACAAGCTGCTGCGAAACCAACATTGGTTGGATTTTTAATTATCTGTACGCACGGCAATCCCGGCAAGGCATCCAAACTACTATCCGTAGATGCATTATCAACCACGATAATTTCTATTTCCAATGGACAATTCAGCAACGAATCGACGCAGTCACGCAAAAATTCACCTGCATTATAATTGACAATGATTATTGAAACGACGGCACTCATATTATGTTTTTACTCAGTTTTTGTTGAAACCATTCTATTTTTTAATATCGTGACCATTGTCGTCCATTGAGGTTTTACCAACCATATCTCTATGTGCGCATTGCATGACTCACCACCATGACCTGAAACGTCTAAACGCCCGGTAAACTGTCCTAGAAAACAGCCTTCTTATATTTAACTGGCGTTCCATCCAAAGTGCCCATTCATCACTTTCGACAGAAAATGTGTCAGATAAATCATTAGGCTTAGGACGGCTGTGAACTACGCCATTGAGAATTCCTTGAAGATTTTTACCAGAGTGAAATTCTTCATAATGCATACGACCTAAACGACTTTCTTTTTCGAGATCAGTAGAGGTTACTGAAGCACAATAATTCAGTAATTCATCAGGAAAACGCCAACTAAAGGCTTCTGAGTAGGCAAGCTCAATCCCACTCAGGACTCGGGAGAAGATATGTCTATGCAAGGCCACCGGAATACCCGCCCCCATTGCTTCGATCAACGTCAGTCCCCCACCATACGGGAAAGATGCAACATACAAGTCAACCCGATAATCATATAGAGCCTTCCATATACTAGGCACCCAAGGCGTGTAAATAAACCGACCCGGCTGAATGCCATAACGCTTCAGTCCTCGTCGAATTTTAAACAGTGCCCACGGGGACAGCCGGCCAATATGGATGTGACGTCCTCCTGTAGCCTTCAGTAGTTTAGGCACTATATCAAGATAACTTATGAAGTAAGGAATTTCGATTTTGTTTGATCTGGCTGCCGTACAGGTAGTAAGTACCCCATCATGACAGAATGGCAAATCAGCGTGACGTTCTCCTTTATCCTCAACAGTCAGTGGAATATAGGTATTATCGATACCTAATACATCCCGGCAATGGTGATAGCCCATTGGATGAAAATCAATATGCTCCAAATGAGACAAATAAACACCCAAGCAAAGATGGTGGTCACCATGATGATAAAAGCTGGCATCAAGCTTCATCTCAGGCTGAATGGCCGCAATAGCGACACTATCCTGATGGTGATTGAATAAATAAACTTTTTTCGGATGAATATTTAAAAGGCGCTTCTGTAACCACGTTAACCGTTGTTGATAATTAGCCTTCGGTGCTTGCTCAAATACAATGTTGGTATATTTGGCTAAATAGTCAGAATCTGACCTTCCCGCCAACTCTGTCGACAAGATGATATGTTGCCCATCAGGTTGCGCTCTGATGAAGTCTTCAATGACGCGGGTGTGCCCGCCTGATTTTTGCAACTTGGTGACGATGTAAACAAAGCCTGACTGGTCCTGCTGCTCTTGTGACACATCTTCGTTTTCTCGTATAATTTCTGCAAGACTGGCTTTCCCGATGTGCTGGCATAGATCATCCAGCGTTTTAGAACCGAAAACCTGTGAGGTGCACAATGGTTCAGTAATAATGCGTTCTACAAAATCGTGAATCAATCGTAGCGCTTGATCAAGATGGCCTCTGCCAGTTAAGCGCGACACGTCCAGTTCAACAGAGTGCAAAGATTTGTGTCTTCTAACGTTCACTTTTCGGCTTCCGACTTATCTGCCTTGTAAAACTCTACTAAGTCCTTGGCAGAACCCAGTTTTTTCTAAGGTAATTTATGAGGAATTTCTTTTGAAAAAGTATCCCATTTGTATAAATCATATTTACTAAGTAAAATATGAAACTTAATCCTTATCAAAAGCTCCAGTATCCTTCATAATAATCGCTAGACGCGCTATTCAATCAATTAAATCCATGTAATATATAGATATGTAGTGAAAAAATATAATTTAGACCCTCAAGTAATAAATAGCTTATTCATATACGTATTAGTATACTTTCTTATAAATATTTTTTGCTTAATTTTACATTTTATATATAATTCTTTTGTATTTCAATAGGATAAGGTGAAAAATCAATGGCAAAAATTCAAAATGAATATGGTTTTCAAGGGAGACTCAGTTCTGACTTCCCTTCACAGATCATTATGGATATAACTGAAAGATGTAATCTCGCATGTATTCATTGCCCTCATCCTGAATTTACAAAGTCAGAGCATTACGCTGGTCGTTTTCTCCCCGTTGAATTAAACAAGAAATTAGTGGATGAGGTTAAAGAACACGGTAAAGGGACCACTCAATACATCAGATATACCAGCAATGGCGAACCATTAGTCCATCCTGATGCCTATGAAATGATTGATTATGCTGTTCGTGAGTCTGGTGTCTATGTCACCTTGACAACCAATGGCACAATCATGAAAGAAAGAAAAACCAGGAGACTCCTTGAAGCTGGTGTAAATATGATTGATATAAGTATTGATGCCTTTAAAAACGAAACTTACGAAAAAGTAAGAGTACGTGGCAACCTTGATGTAACTAGAACGAATGTATTAAACCTACTTAAATGGATAAACGAAATCGAATCACCAACAAAAGTCGTCGTCAGCTTTGTAGAACAACCACAAAATTCAGATGAAGTTAAAGACTTTGAAAAGTACTGGAATGATCAAGGCGTCGATAAGGTAGTCATAAGACGTCTTCACTCCGCCGCAGGTGAAGTTACTGAAATAGCGGATAAATTAAGAAAATCGAATGACGAAGCGCGGTATCCTTGTTTGTATCCATGGGAGAGAGTTTTAGTGAATACGGAGGGAGAGTTATGCTTCTGTCCCACAGACTGGTCTCGGAAAAGTGTACTCGCTAATTACGCAGATACGACAATAAAAGAGCTTTGGAGTAGTAAAGTTTATAATGATCTAAGAGAAGCTCATCTCAAGAACAACTTTACAAATCATTCGTTTTGTGGGAATTGTCCTGACTGGTCTGCAACACGCTGGCCTTGGCAGGGAAAAAGCTATGCGAACATGATTGAAGAATTTATAGAATAACATTGTTCGGATCTCATCTATATTTTTCATGGATACCGTTTCTGGTTTGCTTTTGTCCTGTGAATTTTATTCCTCTTTTCAGCCTATAGAATATGGCTCTGTTTAACTACGTATTTATTAGTGAACTATAGTATGGCTAATAGTACTTTATCACCTGAAGAACTAGTCCAATCCGGAAGGTATGGCGACGCACTCCGTTTGCTCTCTGATCTTGCAAAGAAGAACCCTTCAAATATTAATTTAAGTCTCGATGCAGCCAGATTACTAAGGCAAATGGGAAACCATGGACTCGCTATCGAAGTTTTAAACGAGGTGAGAGGCGTCCCATCTGTTCATTTATCCCTAACTAAGGCATATCTGAGCCAGTGTGATTATCGCAATGCTTTTCTGAACTACGAATTTTATCATCACAGCAGCAGCTTTAATAACAGTTCTTCATGGAACTGCGCTAGTGAACTGCAAAAATCAACAATAATTCTGGATATCCTGAATCAGCTTACTTTTGGCACTCCTGAGAGTGCAATCTCTATACTGCTCGGTTTCATACATAACTATCCATTCGAAGGCTGGTGGTCATATATCTGGATGTCTCACTGTCTTCGCGCAAAAAATGATTTCCAAGGATATCAGGATTGTTCAGTTGGAAAGATGGAGAGAGCGCTAGGAAAGGACTACTTCCCGTTAAATGATGACAGAACCGCATACATCCAAGAAATAGCTAATAAAAATCTAGCGACTATCAGATGTGTTCACTCCAATAGTAACATAGCCCCCGTAAGTCTAAACGCCAGTACTCCTCTAGGAGGCTTTACACCCAACCACCTAAAGCGAACAATTCCAAGTACCCATGATGATATAAATTTAATTTCACTTAAGAATGGACGCGCTTGCCTTCATCAGTGCGGTGTTGCCTTCTTTGATGAAAATGACAGATTTCTACCCGATATATCGAATGGTGATTCATCTATCATTGGTACATCAGATTTACTTCCTATATCAAAAAAAATTAAAGGCAACGTGTTGTTCCTGGCTAATGCTTATGCATGTGAGTTTTTTCATTGGGTGGCTGAAACATTGCCTAGAATTCTCTGCATGAAATCAAGCACTGCATCTATTGATTCAATTGACTATGTATTCCTGCGTCATGCCAACAATCTCCATATTAGTACCTTGAGTCTGCTCGGCATAGATAAATCTAAAATCATTACTTCTGAGGACTCTGGCATACATATCTCAGCTGATAACCTATTTCTAGTTGATGGTATTGATCCTGAATACCCCAGCTACGAAACAAATCCCTTCACAATAAATCTGATGAGAGATGCATTTTTGCATTTTGCAGAGGAAACCAGCAATAACCGAGATCTAAAGCACATATACATAAAGCGACGTGGCTTCTATGGTCGTGAAATTATAAATATCTCAGAACTCGAATCAATGCTCGATGAAGGTGGCTTTACAGGTGTATCACCGGAGAAAATGACCTTTCCTGAACAAATCTACCTATTTAATAATTGCACTGCTCTTATCGCTCCTGCTGGCGGTGCGCTGTCCAATCTTGTATTCGCTTCAAAGGATTTAAATCTGTGCGTTACATATCCACAATCAGCAACATGGAAATATTACTGGTCAATAAGCAACCACATCGGCTTTCGACATTATCATATAATAGGCAAAGAGCCTGATTGTAACTGGACGGTTGACCCTGACTGGATGGATATTGAGAATAACAGAAGTTACTTTGTAAATTTGGATGCTATAAAAGAGTTCTTAAAAAGAATATCATTATGAGCGAAAGTCTTTATTTTACATATAAAGAATTTATTGAGCTAAATTATGTCTAAAGTTGCGATCATACAATCTAACTATATCCCTTGGAAAGGCTACTTTGATATCATTAATTATGTTGATGCTTTTATTTTTCTTGATGATGTTCAGTATACAAACCGAGACTGGCGAAACCGCAATAAGATAAAGGGGAAACATGGTGAGAACTGGTTATCTATCCCAGTTGGTTCTAGCACAAAACGGCTTATAAATGAGGTTGAAGTCCTTGATAATTCATGGCCTGATATACATGCAAATCTTATAGAAGAATATTATAGAACAGCACCTTTCTATAGCGACTATAGCTTTCTTGTGAATGAATTATATAAGAATGCAACCATAACGAATCTTTCAAAGTACAACCAATATGTCATCCGATTTATTTCAGATGTCTTGGGCATAAAAACGTCATTTTATAATTCATCTCAATTCAATGCTATAGGAGCAAAAGATGAAAAGCTTATAAACCTACTTACAGCAGTTGATGCAACAGAGTATGTAAGCGGGCCAGCAGGGAAAAATTATATAGACAGCAATAAATTTTCTGAAAAAAATATAAAGCTCTCATTTTTTGACTACTCTGGTTATAGAGAGTACAAGCAGCTAAGCGAGCCATTTAATCACTATGTGAGCATTCTTGATTTATTTTTTTGCACTGGCGATAAAGCTAGTGACTATATGCTGACATTTACCTGAAAACTTTCAATCAGGTCTTTTTTCTAAATGGGATATTCGATAATGAAAATAGTACAACCTCTGCCCTCGTTCTTTGCATAAGTTTCATCTCGTCTATTTTCGAAACTATACCATGGTGCAAGACCCTATTATTCCCTGATTCTTCATTATTCCCTGATTCTTCATTATTCCCTGATTCTTCATTATTCCCTGATTCTTCTTGCCTCAGTCCAAGTTTATAATACAGTCGATTTCGTATTGCCAATAAATTATGCGTCAATGACCACAACAACAGAAATCTTTTTAACGGCCCGTCTTTCATTACAATTTCCTTGTTAACTTATACCCTGGGAAAAATAATGCATCTATATCTGTACTTAATAGAAACTCAATTGCATGTCCAGGCAATTCCACTACTGGTTCTCCCGGCCCGTTAAATGAAGTATTCATAAGTACTGATGTTCCAGTAATTTCTTTGAACTTTGTTAGAAGCTCAAAGAATCCTCCACAGTCCTTGTTTACCATTTGGACACGCGCTGATCCATCCACATGAGTTGTCGCCGGAGTATCTTTTGTTCTTGTCATAAAATTAAACAGCATAAAATATGATGCTTGGCCTAGATTTTCGAAATGCTCTTCTATATCATCTTCAAGGATTACAGGGGCAAGCGGTCGCCATAACTCGCGCGTCTTGATGATATTCACACGTTCCCAGTTTTCATGATGTTTAGGATTAGATACGATAGAGCGGTGACCTAATGCACGCGGGCCAATCTCACTCCGCCCCTCAAACCACGCTATTATATTATTTTTTGACAGCATTTCCGCTGCTTCACTGGCTGAATTTTCAAGTTTTTCGACATTTATTTTAGTATTGTACTTTTCTAGTGCTTTTTCTATGACATCCCGTCGAGAACTGCTATTAAGGCCGAGGTATGCCTGCGCAGGAGATGTGCACTCTCGAGGTGTTCTATCTTTTTCGAGCATATTGAAATACAGCGCGAGTGCTGCGCCAGCTGATAGGCCACCATCATGAACAGCCGGAGGTACAAACAAATTATCAAACGGCCCTGTTTTCAATATACGACTATTTGCCGGGCAGTTCAGTGCAAAACCTCCTGAAAAACACAGGTTCTGACTTCGTATGTTACTCCTAGCCATTGATTCGTAGAGCGTTTCAATTGTCCGTGACAAAACTTCTTCTGCAAGTCTTTGAGTACTTGCCGCAATATCCACATTGACAGGTGCTAGGATTCTTTCCGGATCGCCCAGTGGTGTCATGTCGTAACCTCTTTCCTCCGCTTCCCTGACGCAGTGGTCAAACCATTCTTTTGCTGACACCTTTCCCGTATCGTACCAGTTACCAACAAAGTCTGTTGTAAAGAACTTCGGCTTACCGTAAGCAGAAAGTCCCATTAGTTTGCCCGCACCTCCAATGCCCCCCAGACCTATCAAGTAACCTGTGTAATCGTATATTTCACCAACAGACAAATGATGAGGAGTCAATGTAAATAACTTATTACCCTCCCCGTATGCGAACACGCCACAGCCATAATGTCCGCCGCCACCACCACCATCATGGGTAAAGATCGCAGCATTTTCATATGGACTTTCATAGAAGCTATATGCGGCATGTGCAAAATGATGTGCAAAAAAGTAGCACGCTACCTTCTTGCCAAGGATAGTCAGAGTGCCAGGGTAATGGAAACCCTGGCGTACAGCGTCATCTGACAAAACCCCCTGGTAATCTGTATGACTCATATCATCTAATGATGTGACACTCTGCCAAAGAGTATTATCAATATAATGCTCAAATCCACCGTAGTAGTGTTTCTTGCTTGTGAAGACTTCTTCCGCTTCAGGAAGTAATGGCGGATAAAATTTATTTTCTTTATCAAGAAAAACCTTCTCGCCCCAACCAGATGCCCTTTCAGACATCATATCTGAATCAACTTTCAACCTGTCTGTCATTGTGCAGGGCAAAATATGGTCTGGGTGCGAATCCAGATTAACAGACAAATTATCGCTATCCAGAAAGATATATTCCATTAACTGTGTAGTCGTTACCGCACAGTAATCAATATCATCAGTTGATAAATTGACATCTTTAAGACAATCTACAATATCATCTGATCGCAATCCGACTACATGCTTAACCCTTGCAAAACGTTCGCGTTCTACGCATATCAGGATTTCTCCATCCTTTATAACTGAAATAGAAGCATCATGACCAAAATGAAGACCTAAAATTATCATTTTATGGGTTTTCCCGTGTATCTCTGTCAGTAGTTACTACAGAAAGACTGTATGGCTGTGATGACCGTTTCCTGTTCAAAATATGACATATGAGCATAAAGTGGTAGCCTAACAATGCGCGAGGCGATGTCCGAAGTTATACTCAAGTCAGTTCCGTTCTTCGCGTATTTCTTTCCGGCAGGCGATTCATGAAGAGGGATATAATGAAAGACAACAGATATACCCGCTTTATTTAGCTCACCTATTGCCCTGTCCCGTATCTTCATACTTGGAAACAGTAAATAAAAAATGTGTCCATTATGGTCACAATCCGCTGGAACACATGGCCTTACAACTTTCTCAGTCTCTTCCAGATCCTTAAAGGCTGCGTAATATTTATCCCAAAGTTTGATGCGCTTTCTGGTTATTTCAGAAGATCTTCCTAGTTGTACAGTCAAAAGTGCGGCAGTGATTTCGCTTGGTAGGCACGACGAGCCAATTGATTTCCATGTGTATTTATCAACCTTGCCAGTAAAAAACTTCCTCCTGTCGGTACCTTTCTCCCAAAAAATTTCCGCCTCTTCAATGTACTCTTCATTATTTATAAGAAGAGCTCCGCCCTCGCCTGAAACTATATTCTTGGTTTCATGAAAACTGTATGCACCCATATCCCCAATAGAGCCAAGACTACGCCCTTTATACGTTGAACAGATCCCTTGAGCGGCATCCTCGATAACAGAAAGTGAATTGGCCTTTGCTATATCCATTATATAATCCATCTCACAAGCTACACCTGCATAATGGACGGGTAGTATGGCCCTGGTTTTGTCACCAATTGCTTCCTCTATCCTAGACTCATCTATGTTAAGCGTGTCCTCCCGTATATCTACAAAAACGGGCACACCACCTCTTAACGCAATAGCATTAGCTGTCGATACAAAGGTGTAGGATGGCATTATAACTTCATCACCCGGCTGTATATTTATTAAGCAAGCAGCCATTTCCAATGCGGTGGTACATGATTGTGTAAGTAGCGCTTGCGAACAGCCAGTGTTATTTTCAAGCCATCTATGACATTCATCAGTATAATTTCCGCCACCTGCGAATCGCCCACTGTTAACCACCTCTACTAATACAGCAGATTCTTCAGGACCTATCGTTGGGCAGCTAAATGGGATGCTCATCAATATTTACTACACTGTAACTCTATTATAAATTTTCGGTTTTCAGGAAATGGTTCTATTTGAAAGATATTCTCAGGATTCTTATTCAAGATAGTATTTCTAAACCAGTATAAAACAAGCATCCGTAAGAGGATTAGTCCGTAACGTATCAGTGGTACAGTAGAATCCGCATCAGAATCTTCCCACTTCATAGGCACTTCTTGAATCCTGATACCTGACAGCCCATATAAAAGTATATTGAGCTGTGGGTGGAACTGCCATGAATTAGATAGCCCGAGAAATGGTATTTTTTCTAAAATTTCTCTTCGAACAATTATCATCGCCGTTCCAGAATCAGACATTTTATGCCCTGAGCATAGCCGTGTAGTAATGTTAAAAAAATAATTACCGAACTTTCGTAACGTACTATAGTTTTCAATGCTACTTTCTGATTTAAAACGACTCGCCAAGACGAGATCCGTCAAAGGTGATAGCTTCACTGGTTCTATCAACTTTTCCATTAACCATGCAGGAGCTACCTGATAATCCCCGTGAATAACCATAACATGTGACACGTCTCTCGATAGAAAATATTCAAAACCAGCTTTGATACTGCAGCCATACCCATAATTTTCTGCATGCAACACAAGAGTCACACAGTCTGAAAGTTCCTTATTATCATGCAAATACTTGCGGATAATTGATATGGTTTTATCATCGCTGTGATTATCAATTATTAAAATTTCAGATATTCCTTCAAATAAATTCTGCGCAATACTCTCCATGACCTTCAGGATCGTTTTCTCCACATTAAATACAGGAATAACAAGACCTACTTTCATTATATTTTCATCTTTTTCAGCCATATTACTTACTCAAGAAACTTAGTGTTCTCATTAATATTTGTCAGGATATCATCTTTAATTTCCTGATTATAAACACCTGCTTTCAAAATGACGCAGGGATTATTTACACCTCTGAGAACAGAAGGTGATTGCACCATCAAATTTGTTCCGTAGAGACGTCTCCCTTGTTTATTCTTGTCATTATCAAGAAGTGAGACAATTTTGCTAGTATCAAGCCCAAAAGCAATTAAATACTGGGCAAAAACATGTGCGCCAAAAAGATACACAGGCTGATCCATGTTCTGAATTATAAAGTTTAACTCTGAAATAAGATCCTGATGATACTTCACGTATTCTTCGTAAAGTGCTTTATTCTTTTGGTACAAGTCGGGTGCCAATTCGGTCGGCTGCACTGATTTATCTCGAATTGCTGCATAAAAAATACTATGGTCGTCCATGAAATACTCCTTGGACGCCAATCTAAAGCCATGTTTTGCCAAAAGAAACTCTACATATGATTCTGTAAGGAAAACAGTATGCTCGAAATTTATACAATTAGTATACTTCCTTTCAAGCATGACCTGCATATTTGGTAGAGAAAAAATCAGGCTCTTACCTTCTTCCATAAAGTCGGCCAAATGCTTCATAAATTGATCAGGCTGATAAATATGCTCAAAAACATGCGAATGAACAAGTGCATCAAAAGGCTCATTATACGAAAACTTGTCATCAAAAAAGCCTTTTATAAAATGAGCCTTGCTTCCTTCGACTGGCGATGGATTAGGTTCAAGAATAGTCCATGGGATAGCACCAAAAGATTGGTATTCTTTTTCCAAAATACCATGCGCTCCACCTACTTCAAAAACAGAAGACGGATTTATTTTTTTAATAAAGTTTGCGAATGATTTGTGATGTTTATCCCATAAAGCACCTACTGCACCCGCCCCGTGTGATTCAGGGTACAGAACATCTAGCGGTAATAGACTTTTTAGTTGAATCAGTCCTGTACTACGGCTTATCCACCAACTCATATCTTGTTTAAGATCGTTTTCTTCCGGTTGTTCCATACACCCCATAAAAACCGGAAAATCCGGAAAAGTATAAAGGTGCTCGAGATCGTTGTCCTCTAAAAGCACGCAGTGTGTCCTTTCAATTAGCTGCATTATTATCTAGCTCCTTAAACAGCATTGTCTTACCAAGCGCATAAAGTAATAGTGAATAGGGGTGGTGGTGTAGTGCTGCTATATTTAAATATACTAAAGCAGTCATTATCCAAACCTTTTTACGATCATAACCTTCAAGCTCCAGCCATGAATCAAAACGTTGTTCACACTCCACCAATACCTGTTTACGAAGGAAATCATAGCGTATTTCATTCTTCTCCCATTCAACAGAAAATAACTCTCGTGTGATCAATTCATGACTTATAATTAATCCGTGTAGGAGCTTAGCGAAATCATAATAAATATCGCCATTAGAAAGATCCCCACCGAAGTCTTGTCTCCAGTCGAGAAAAGAAAACCTTTGTTTACTTTCAGACCAAAGAATATTTTCAAAATGAAAGTCGCCATGGAAGCGGCCGGGCAATCCATCTACCATCCATTCCCAATTTATAGAATCCAGAAGCTCTTTAAGCTTTGGCATCGGCATACCGTTTATTACTTCATCGCCATCTTGCCGGTCAAAATTCTTATAAAACAATTCAACTCTTTCCATTGTCTTATCACGGTAAAAGCTCATACAAGCATGGTGAAAGCTTTGTAGTTCGTCAGGTTTTAAAGTGTGTGGCTCCCAAAACATTTTGGCGTGTTCAAGGAAACGCTCGAACAAGGGAGGATTTATTACTTCTGACAGAACTCTTCCCTTTACCAAAGAATATTTATACATGTGAGGCTGATATCCTACGATTTCAGGGACATAGCCGCCCAGTTCTTTAGCTCGCTTTACGCGGTTCTCAATGAATTTCTCATCATCAGAAAATTTGATCGCCTGATCCCCGACAAACCAGATTGCTTCATTGGCCTTTTCCAGAATATTAGGTGCATCTGGCTCAGTGTATATTTCACGGGTTCTTGTTAGGCTTTCTATATTGCCTGTGTCATACCATGTAAATTGATAAGCTTTTATCTTATTAGTTACTAAGCCACGCAAACCATGCGCTTCACCTGTTTGAATAACCAGTTCATTCTTCTCATCCATAGCAGACCAGAATGTTTTAAAATCATGAATACCAGCAAGGCCGATGTATGGCTTATGTGATCCTGCTTTTCCTTCTCCTTTCTCACAAATTGCGTTCACCATACCTGACTGGACTTTAAGGGTTCTGTATGGGAGAAGATCATCGCACTCAGCATATGCCATCCAGTTTACATCTGGTCCTGGTATATCTTCTTTCACTAAAGTATCGCAGGAAATAAAGACAAATGGTTCTTGTAAGTATTCTCTACATGATAACAAGCTTAACCCCAAGCCAGAGCCAGGCCCTTCAAATGGCTCTACTTCGGCAAAAAAAAACTTTCGATCCTGATAAGCAAGTTCCAGGAACTCACGCACAAGATGTCCTTTATGACCAAGGGCAACTACAAACTCCACATCTTCTGGAAACTGTTCAATCACGTGAGAGAGCGTTGGTCGGTTAGCTATGCTAACCAAGGATTTATTTACAAATTTAGTCAAACCGCCAAGCCGGGATCCTGTTCCGGCAGTCGGAATACAAACCCTATAGCTCATTGAGGCGCCCTTTCGTAATCATCCACCAGTCTAACTACATCGTCCATTTCTGGAGTGCTGGCTTCAAGATAAACACTGTCTTCGACCGCTTCCATCCTATGGATAACGCCAGCTGGGAGAGTGATATATTCGCCACCTTTAAATACTCGTGACTCCAATTCATCTTGATTTGAACCGCTATAGATACGTAGTTGTCCACTTAATACATATATAGTTTCGCACTTAATGTTGTGGTACTGGAGGCTGCAGCGATGACCTTTCAGCATTGTTAGCTTTTTCATCATATAGCGGTCATTAATTTCAATAACTTCCTCTTTACCCCAAGGCTTATCAATGATTTCCATAATAGTTTATCCTATATTTGATACTGTTTAAATTCAGGGTGAAAATCAAAAAAACGGTCATAAAAGCTTTTAACATACTGTTGCATTGCCCAATGACTATTGAAACCATATTTGTTACGCATCCAGCGCTGACCTTCTTCGATATACAATCTGAGATTTTCCTCATACCCTTCAGTCTTGATCAGGTCTGCCTGATTAATAAGATATGACTCATTTTCATCGACCAAAACCTCACTAGTAATGGCTGCAGCCCAGTCATTCGCATAAGATTTGGCAATCAGTTCATGTTCAGAGCCGTATCCTCTAAAGTTAATCCCATCAAATAGAAAACTCATAAAGTCTGGTTTTTCTATATTTATTATATCTTCAATAAATTCACGCCTCAGTAACAATGCATTATTATGTATAAACCAGAAGTATTTTGTCTTTTGTTCTTGGAGCAATAATTTCTCTCCCCATCGTTTTCCACATGGGGATAAAATACCCATTCTTGGATGCTTATCTATCAACCTCATCAGCGGGTTTAATGTTGATATTTTTTCCAACTCTGTATCATTTGTGAGCAAGAAAAATGCGTCATACTGCTTAAACTTTCCTTCTTTCCATAACTGACTCAAACCAAAATTCATGCCTCTTGGAAACCTTAACCCATGATATATCGCGTCCGGCCAATCTGCATGCCATGTCATATTACGAGATAGTCGCCCCACATCAGAACCCGCCTCAACAACAAAAATATCAGTCATATCACCATCATACTCAGACAGGTGATCACATAATTTATCAGTAACATCTGGTAAATTTCGATTTAGTATAATGGTTGCTACTCTTTTCATCACTCTCTCACCAAACGAAAGCTCTTAAGATATCTCATAATCGCTTGCTTAACTTGTCCCTTCAGGAACTGATCAAGGTCAATACCTTTACTTATAAGCTTCTTACTCGCCTCAGCTTTTAACTCAATACACTCAGGATTTGAAAAATTATAGTGACCTGCAATAATTGCACGATCTCGATCTGTAGCTAAAGTTCCTTCAATCATCCACTTGCTCCATTTATTAGAGTCATATGATAATTGAAGAAATTTTTCAGCTAACTTATTAAGCCCATTTTCTTCAAGAACAGACATCAGTGCGCGCGTCTCGCTTACACCAAATTCAGGGGCAACATTGGCAGCATGAATCCCCAGTCTTGGGTGCCATTGCAATGCAGTGTCGGATAAATAATCGGTATTATGTTCTTTCATAAAGATCCCATACCTATTACATATGTCGATCATCTTCGGCAATTGAATTTCAGCTGGCAATTCATCTGCCACTCGAATAGGGACATCAAACGAACCAATGTTTCGCATTTCCATTACCCGTGTACCACATTGAATTACTACAAAGGTAGGGGCTGGAAAGTTATTCTTCTTGCAGAAGTTTTGCATTGCACTTAATGTGTAGTCCAACTCCTCCTGGCTATTTGTACTACCGCTCTGCTCCTCCGTACCTATTTCAAAAATCACTTCCTTGCCTAGCTTTTGGGCTTGAGTCCAACAGAACTCATATAACTCAAAAACTCTATCCAAAACTTCATCAACAGCAGGTCTATCATGTATATCTACACTAGGATCAATATGTAAAACCTGAAAGCCTGCTTCAATATCTGCAAGATATGATGACTTGGCAGACTCCATAGCTCTTCGTAAACTCAAATCCTCTTCTATTTCTTTGCTATTCTGCCATGGCCCGCCATGATCACGCGCTAATAAGATCTTTCCTTTTGTGTCTCGATCTATTACATAGCTTGCAAAATCAGCAGTACTCCAGTTATTTACATACCCTCCCCCAAACTCATCAGAGTCAATTTGCCTTCGACTTGCAATTAGGAACAAAGGTATATTATGTGTATTCGCCAATTCAATCGCCGCATCAACGCAATTCACACTCATGGGACCCACACCCAGTAAAGTGCATCTTCTGTTTTTTAAAAACGTCTCCAGCCGTTCCTGAATCATACCGTCCATTCCCCGGAAAGTTTTGATTGTGAATTTGGAGCTTCATTTGGGTCGAAGGGTGTAAAAAATACTTCCAAAACATGGAGACATGCTTCTGCTACTGCACGATCGGCTCCAGATCTTTGCGTCACAAAATTAGCATGCTTTTTAGCAACATCATCAGCATTAGAGGGAGCAATAGCGTAACCCACTTTTTTCATAACGTAATGATCAAAAATACCGTCACCCATATAAATTACTTCACTTGCATCATACTGTTCTTCAATCCAGTTTATTCGCCTTATCGTGCTAACTATATCTAAAGGAAACCCCATATCATCAACAATTCGTTTTTTGCTAATTGGAAAACCTTTCTTATCTCCCGTAACAAAGCGAATATCGATGTGCGATTTCAGCAAAGAAAGTCCATCATTATCATCAGGACCAAATACCTTCATTGCCTTTCCATCAGCAGTATAAAGAAACTGACCAGTGGTCATTACACCATCCACATCCAGAATGAAACATTTTGGTTTTATATTAGACTTCATTTATAACACCTTCTCTTCCATAATCCTTCTTATTACTCTTCCAACTTATAAAGGAGAGCATCATATCCTTCATAAATCAAACTGTATTTTCGACCATAATACTCTCCTTTCTTGTAGAGTATTTCACGAGTCATTTCCTCTAGATCTGCGCCTGTTAACCCACTAATATCAAACCCCTCCTTACGAACTGAACTCGATACGCGCTTGCCATAATAGTCTCTAGAATTTAGTAAAATATAATCAAATCTACCCCAAGTTGATTTTTCCTTCAAATCCCCATAGTTGATAGCCACGTCAACTCCCTCCATAAACCTGGTTGCAGGGAAAATAGAACTGCTATCTTGCAATATACGAACAGGGCGCTTCAATGGTGTAACTAAAGCCCTCATCTCCTCGAGAGCCTTAATCTGCCTAATAACTCTTTCGCTTTTGGCTATTTCAAAGAAGTTTATAGTATATACACTAAATAATTGCTTTCTATAATCATAACCAAGAATAAGACCTGTAATAACTATTGAATAAACGATCGTAACTTTTACCGCAGATGGAAATTTCAAATTTACTATGCCTAGAAAACCTAATGGCAATAAAAAACCGAGACTTATCAAATAGGTTGCAATATAGATTGGCGCCTTATCTACAGCTATTACAACGGCCGTAATAGAAACAATAATTGTTATAAATATATAAAGAGTAATATAACTACGATTTTTCAGGTCATTAAAAGCAAGGATAATAAATAGAAGAAAAACAAATAATAATGTAAAGGGGCTTAGATAAAAACCCAATCCATCAACGATTAATGTCGATACCTGGTGCCCACCCGTGCTTGCCATATTTTTAAATAAAACAAAAGTTCTATATGTTGCTCCCAACTCATCTATGAAGAAAGGGAATAATAAAATTCTAGGTGCCGTACAGGCTGCAGCAGTAACAATAGTAATTACAATATAAGTCAGTATGCTCTTAATTAACCTTTTATCACCCTGCTGCCTGAGTCTGGTCAATAACACCAACCCCAGCAATGGAAGAATAATGACACTAGTAAGCTTAAATCCCACGGCTAACCCTGCAACCAGCGATGATAAAACCTGAGACCTATATTCCAGCGTAGAACCACGAAGAAGAATATAAAACGATAAAAGACCTAAAAATACGACTTGCGCATTTACATGGTACTTTGTTGCTATAATTGGAACCATAGGCATGGCAGCAATTGAAATTAGTACCGCGTACTTTATGGAGCCAGCATCAGGGCGTATTCGATCAATTATCAAACTTACTACATAAATACTTAAAAAAACAAAAATTAACGATATCTGTCGGCCGGCTATAATTAATATTTGAGCATTGTCTATAAAATACAATGGCAAAAGAATTATTGCATTTATTAACCAATAAGCATTTCCATATGCATAGTCAAAGAACCCGAAAACTCGCTTCCAATCACCAGAAAGAATGGCTTTTTGCATGCTTCGTAATGAGTCTTGCATAGCATAATCATCGATACTCCTTAGTGATAGCACTTCCCAACTGTCTGACATCACAAAGTTCTCAGCAAAAAGGTAGCAAAAAATTGAAATTAATACCCCTAACTGAGCATAAATCCAAAATTTATATCCGGCATTATTTTTCCATCCTTCAGCTACATTCATACTGATGCCTTTACAGGTTTTTTTATATCATTTTCTTGGATAAGTATATTCGACCTATGTGCCTTTCTTGTAATCCAAAACCATGCACCTGGTAAACTTGATATAATAGCAACGATTCCTAAACATATTGATATCAAAAATGCATCAGATTCTGACATGCCGAAAAGGGGCCATAAGCTAATCATAACAAGTTCACGAATACCCCAACCATTTATTGAAATGGGAACTGCAGATGTCAAAATGATGATCGGCATTATCAACCACCACATCCAGAATGAAGACTGCACACCAATAGCCAGACTTAAAAAAAATGCTGACAGTATTACCAATCCGTGACCCGTCACCCCAAAGACTAATGATTTAGCTATTAATGGGATAGATATGTTTATTTTATTAAGACTTAATCTGCTCATCAGGCGTCCTAAAGCTTCATTTGCAGTAAATAGCTTAAGAAACCTTAAGGCTAGAAAACCTGCTGTTAATGACATAAAAACACCTATCAAAAACCATTCAGCCCAAACTATCATTTCTTTTGGTAAAAAAGTCATAAGTATAGGCACCGCGATTACAACCATAAATACAACCGCAAATAATGAGACAAAACGGTCCATTATTAAGCTTGCAATTACCCGCTTATTACTTGTTCCCATGTTCCAAATCATCCATCCGCGAACAACATCTGCACCTATTGCCCCCGGTAATACCTGACCAACAAAGAGCCCGGCAAAAGTGGCTTGTGTTGCAACAAAGAATGAAATATTCACGCTAAGCATTTCGGCGAGAAACTTCCAGCGATTTCCGATCGCAGGCACCGCTAACACTGCAAAGATAATTGCAATTAACAAATAAATGGGTTCTATTACTTTGATAGTCGATACAAGCTCGACAATATCAAACCTCCTCCCTATGGCATAAAGTATGCCGCCAGATATAGCAAGTTTGCTTACGATCAATAATTTTTTAAGCATTATCATAAAACCCGCATTCTTCTCAAGAACAAAAAAATATACAAAAAATCAATTGACAGTTTTCTGGAATATTATTTGTAAACTCTCAATTATTTTTCCAGTTAAAATCATTTGAACTATTTTCAAAATATATCGTTCTTGCCTTACTTTATATCTTCAAATGTATTAATTGCACATACTACAGTTTCAACCTGACTTGTAGTCACAAATGGTGAGATCGGTAAACTCAATACTTCTTCTGCCAGCATTTCAGCAACAGGTAAGTGATATTTTTGTCCGCTTCTATAGCCGGCTTGCTGATGTGGAGGAATGGGATAGTGGATTACTGTTTCAACTCCTTGTTGCTCCAAATAGCTTTTTAATACATCCCTTTGTTTACTTCGAATGACGTAAAGGTGCCATACGGTTTCTGCATACTCAGGAGTAAGTGGCAATTGGACGTCCGCATCTGCCAAAAGTTTCGAGTACTGATCTGCGATTAGTCTACGAGTTGCGTTCCATTCATCAAGCACCACGAGTTTTACGCGAAGAAAAGCCGCCTGCATTTCATCCAATCGACTATTGTAACCGACAAGGTCATGTTGATACTTCACTTTTGAACCATAGTTGCGAAGCTGTTTAACCTTTTCAGCAATCGCATCATCGTTGGTGAGTACCGCACCACCGTCACCAAGGGCACCCAAGTTCTTCCCTGGATAGAAGCTGGTGCCCGCTGCATGACCTAATGAGCCTGTGCGCCGACCTTTGTAACGGGCGCCTTGTGCCTGCGCCGCATCTTCGATAACGATCAAGCCGTGCTTAGTAGCCAGTATATTTATTGGGTCCATATCTGCTGGCTGCCCGTACAGATGGACTGGGAGAATCGCGCGAGTACGTTTGGAGATTGCGTTAGCGATTAATGCTGGATCGATGTTATGGGTATCAATACAAGGCTCCACCGGAACAGGGACTGCCCCGCATTCGGTAACGGCCAGCCAAGTAGCGATAAAAGTATTAGAAGGAACGATAACCTCATCACCGGGACCGATGCCATAGGCCCGTAACAAAAGGTGAAGCGCCTCGAGGCCATTGCCAACACCTATGCAATGCTTCACTTCGCAATATTGTGCGAATTCGCTCTCAAAGGCTTCCAATTCGGGACCCATGACGAACCAACCTGAATCAACCACCCGTCGATAGGCCGAATCAAGCGGTTCACGAATCGAATCGTTTAGTCGGCCCAGATCAAGGAATGGAACTAATTTCATTTGGCCGCTCTCTGGGCGTCACTAATAAACTGATCGTATTCACGATAGTAATCCAGTTCATCGTAGTAATCCGAGGCCAATACCATGCACACCGCCCCAGATGAAAAGCTGTCAATTACTCGCCAGATCATTGGGCATACGTAAAGTCCGCTGTGACTACAGTCCATATGTACAGTCTTTTTTGAGTGTCCATCATCAAGGTGAATATCAAATGAACCCGATATGGCGATGATTAGTTGATGGAGTTCTTTATGTGCATGCCCACCTCTCTCAGCACCCTCAGGGACATCGGATAAGTAGTAAACACGCTGGATAGCAAATGGTACATGTCGAATCGATTCAACAAAGGTTAAATTACCCCTTGGATCCTTGACCTTTGGCAGATCAATAATCTTACACGAATCTAGCACTGATCGTCTCCCTCATTATTCTCCCAATCCGCTGTTACCGATGCCGGGTATCCACGCGTGAAGTGATGTGTCCATGGATATGCAGGTCGATTGGAACCATCGCGCAACTTGATTGTTTTCGCCTCGCCAACAACACGAGCCGGAACACCTGCAACGAGCATATTCGGAGGAATATTCTTCGTCACACACGCATGTGCAGCGACAACTGAATGATGACCAACTGTTACACCTGGTAGCACTACTGAAGCTGCCGCGATGCTTACATAGTCTTCGATAGTGCAGCCCATCAGCACGTTACTTGGCGGAGTGGGGTCATTGGTAAGTACCACGTAAGGCAATATCCACACAAAATTGCCAATTGTGGTATTTTTCCCAACAAAAACATTGGATTGAAAGCGAACGTAATCTCCAACAGAACAATCTCCTTGGATTTCACTCAGGGTGCCTATCTGAAAACCCGTACCGGCTATTGTATTTTCTCTCACAGTCACGTGATGACCTGTCGTCAATCCTTCCCCAAATGAAGAGGATTCATAGAGCACTGAGTGGGAGCGGATTAATGCACCATCGCCTATGATTAATGGTGTGCCGTCACCGAGTTGAGTCGCTATGCCCACCTCACAGTAAGCCCCAACCTTAACCCTGTCACCCAAAACCACATTCGCGTGAATAATAGAGAATGGCCCAACCTCAACGTGATCGCCAAGTTTCGCTTCTGGTGAAATATAAGCAGATGGATGAATCGATCTCATTTTCTACTAAAATCCTCTAATAAATCACTAAGGCAGGCAACATCTATTGCAAAATCGCCATGAATTCCAAGATCACGATTTTCAATAATATTACCTAGCACATAGCTAACCTTAATTTGGATAGGAGCCAGCATGTTGTACCAATATCTATATATCATATTTTCATGCTTGCCCATCAAAACAGCCACCTGCGTACCTGGCTTGCAGACAATAGCATTAGCTAATGCTGCACCGGTAGACGAGATTATCTCTTTGGCGTTATTAAATAATTTTATCTGTTCTAAAAACGTTAGCTTCTCTGGCTCAACAATCACATAACCCTGGGCGACCAGTAGTCTTTCAATCTCAGTCGCATTAGTGACTTTTCTTACGCCTGAACTACGACGTAAGAATATTTTTTCCGGCCAGGCCTCCTCTTCTGTCATCTGTATTGGTGCATTCAAAACGGTACGGAGTATCTCGAAGGCCCGCGGGCTGAATACTCCATGAGAATGACCCGAAAGTTCATTCGTTCGTCGACCAAAGGGCACATAGCCAGCCACCGAAGTAAGATAAAGCTCGTCGACGGCCAACGCCCTGCCAATTGGAAGCGTGATGATATCACGCTTAGGCCCAGTCACCAGAAACAGTGACTCCATGATGTTCTCGTGCAGTCCTTCATTAACCACGATAGGTATATCTTTAAACCGTTCCTCGGCACAAAAAAGGGCCAGACGAGGCAGTACCTCAGTCATCCAGTGGGCATAGTTTGACGCACAGGCATCAACAAATGTGGCGGCCACGGGAATTGATTCGGGTGCTTTGTCGTGTAACAACCACCTGATGCGGCTGGACTGAGCATTCATTAGCGCATGTCCATGAAGTTCTTCACTTGTACAATCACGACTGCAATCAAATAAATCATGGCAGATGACTCCATCATCAGCAAGAATCAGATTTGAGCCGCCGCAGGTCATCGCATTTTTTATTGTTGCGACGAATATTTCCGGGTATGTGTATCGGACATCTGACACAGCAAGATGATTTTTATCACTATCTGGGAAAACTTTTGGCTCCTGTTCCTCAACAAGCATCGAATCAACTAGCTTGTGCGATAATATTTTATTTTCTCTCGTGAAATCACTCAGTTTGATAAGCCGTCGCCATTTCTCTGCCTTCCGCCAAAAAATACGTGCCACCCAGTTTAAATAAATTGGATATCCGTTCTGCCAGAACCACTTAGCCACCCGACGAGCAACCGAGTATTTTTTCAGATGGTTTCTATAAAGTCGACCAGGCAGCCATGTGTTGCGTAATTTGGCAAGGGGATCACCGGACTGTGTTTGATTAGAGCTAATATTCCTGACTTTTGATGATGATTGAATATGCCCTACAACGCCACCCTTACGGTGAGAAGGCATCCATGCTGGAATAAGTTTATCTAACAGTTGTTCATGGTGCGCAGTTTGTGTTTGCCCACGTAAATCATAAATAATGTTAAGAGCATCTTCGGGTGTCAGCACAGGGGGCAGATTCTTATCCATTGAGTTTACCAGCCAGATAACGTTCCACGACATCATCCGGGGAACCATCTGCCACTACTTTGCCGTGATCCATCCATATGACACGGTTACAGAGCGACTTCACTAAGTGATGATCGTGTGAAACCATGATCATTATATCCGACTTATCAATCATCTGGTGCATCCTGGCCTTGGCCTTAACCAGAAAGGCCGCATCCCCTCCTGCAAATATTTCATCTAGCACAAGAATATCTGGATGAATTGCCGTTGCCAGTGAAAAAGCCAGCCGCATATACATTCCTGTCGAGTAGTATTTAACCGGTGTGTCAATAAACTCTTCGATTTCGGCAAACTGGATAATTTCATTTTCAATCGACTCAAGTTGCTGTTTTTTTAATCCAAGTATTGTCCCGTTCAGGTAAATATTCTCCCTGCCTGTAAATTCCGGATGAAAACCAGCCCCAATTTCCAGAAGTGGCGCAATCCGTCCGTTGACATTGACTATTCCTGATGATGGCTCGTAGATACGACACAAGGTTTTCAATAAAGTACTTTTCCCTGCACCATTATGCCCAATAATACCAACACGTTCTGCTGGGCCAATTTCTAAAGACACATCCTGTACTGCTGAAAAATTTGAATAAGAAGCATTTTTATTGGATCTAAATAAATTGGAAACGTAATCTTTAAGTGACGGTGATCGGTCATGGTAAATTCGAAAATTCACCGAAACATCTTTAATAATTATATTTGACATAGCTCATCAAAGCCTAAAAATAATCTTCTTTTCCTGGTAACTAAAGAAAAAGAAACCCACGACCATAGAAAATATCGCCATTATAAACGTATAAAGAATTATGTCGGAAGCCGGCAACATCCCTGTATACAAGGGCGCGCGAAACAACTCAACAAAAGAAGTAAGCGGATTCAGTTTTATCAGCCACGCTACTTTACCTGCCAGTGAGTCAGGCTTGTAAAACACTGGAGTCAAAAAGAACCAGGCCTGCATTATGATGCCAATAACATACTGGAGGTCGCGAAAGAAAACCGTTGCAATTGAGACAACCAATGCTATGCCAATTGAAAACATAATTAAGAGCGCATAGGCGACAGGTATAAATAATAATGCCATAGAAAACTTCCCGCCCAGCACAAGCATTATAGCGAATAAGGCAACGAATGAGAGCAGGCTGTCAATAACAAGAGCAAGTGACACACTAAGCGGGAATATTAGCTTTGGAAGATATATCTTTTTTATAAGGCCCTCATTGCTAATAAAAGACATACCAGACTGGACAACTATGGTGTTAAAACAGTTCCATGCAATCATCCCGGAAAAAAGAAAGACCGTAAATGTCTTCATATCTTGTTTAAAAAGGGTGGAAAACACAACTGCCATCACGGCCATCATCAAAATAGGATTTAAAAGTGTCCAGAGATAACCGAAAACCGTACGCCGGTAACGTAAAATTAGTTGCTGGCGGATAAGCTGCCACAGAACTTCACGAGAAGATATTACTTCCGCCCATGGTTTAATAAAAGTTAATGTCATAGTATGTATATCTTGTTCTTTGCGTAACAGACACATCTTTCTATCATAGAAAGACAATGCGTATTTTTCTTTATAATAATTCTTCCATGCAGAGCCTTAGCCCATACTCCCAGCTTGGCATTACTATATTAAAATTCTCTTCTAAACTTTCTGTCGCCAAACAAGAATATGCAGGACGCTTTGCTGGCGTTGGGTAATCTCGCGTTTGTATTGGCACTATGTTGCTAACGTGTATTTTCTCTTCTGGTCTGTCGCGAGCATTGTTAACAATAGCGCTGGCAAATCCATACCATGAGGTTTCGCCACTCGATGATACATTGTAAATGCCAGAGCTAAATACGCTTTTCCGCCTTTCATAAACAGATTGTCGAAGGCAATGCGCTGTCGTTTCTGCAATTAACCGTGCCCATGTGGGGGAACCTGTCTGATCACCCACAATAGTTAGCTCATCCATCTCCTTTGCCAGACGCATTATGGTTCGTAAAAAATTTCGCCCTCTGGCTGCATAAACCCATGACGTTCTGAGGATCAAATGATCTGCTTTAGTTGCCTGTATAGCTTGTTCGCCGGCTAACTTTGATCGACCATAGGCGTTGATTGGATTTGGTAGGTCGTCTTCTGTATATGGTCTGTCCTTTGTGCCGTCAAAAATATAATCTGTTGAATAATGAATTAGAAGAGCCCCGCTTTTATCGGCTTCCTCAGCAAGTACTCCGGGTGCAGTACTATTTATCACTGTAGCCAGATCTTCCTCTTCTTCGGCCTTATCAACGGCTGTGTAGGCTGCTGCGTTCACAATAACATCTGGATGATTATCGCACACAATTTTTCGTAAGGATTCAGGCCTGGAGAGATCAGCCTGAGTACGATCTAAAGCAATCACTTCACCCAATGGTAATAGGCTACGATTCAACTCCCAACCCACCTGGCCATTCCTTCCCAGCAGTAAAATCCTCACGGAAACAACTCCGCATCGCTGAATGCCATACCTTCTTTATCTTTTGTTGAGAGTGCAGGTTCTCCTTCCATTGGCCAATCAATGCCTATCTCAGGATCATCCCAGCGGATACATCGCTCATGTTCAGGTGCATAATAATCCGTCGTCTTATACAGAACATCCGCCACATCAGACAACACAAGAAAACCATGTGCAAAACCTGGCGGCACCCATATTTGGCGATGGTTATCTTCCGTAAGTTCTATACCATCCCATTTACCAAAATATGGCGATGATTCTCGCAAATCAACGGCCACATCAAATATTCGCCCTTTGACTACACGCAGTAACTTTCCCTGTGGTTGCTGAATCTGGTAGTGCAGTCCACGCAGGACATTCTTGCCTGAACGTGAATGATTATCCTGCACAAAATCAACATCCCCACCCAGCACATCGGAGAAGGTTTTCCGGTTATAGCTTTCCATGAAAAATCCCCTCTCGTCGCCATGAACGCGTGGTTCAAGAATGAGAAGGTCTGGTATTTTGGTTTCTATTACATTCATGGGCTTTTTGCTATTATTTCAATAAACCAAGCAGGTATTCACCATAGGCATTCTTGCTTAATGGTGTGGCCAGTTGCTCAAGTTGATGATTATCAATCCAGCCGCTCCGCCAGGCCGTTTCTTCGGGACAGGCGATCTTCAGGCCTTGCCGGTGTTCTATGGTCTGGATAAACTGGGCAGCATCCAGCAAGGAGTCATGCGTGCCGGTATCCAGCCAGGCCATGCCTCGGCCCATGACCTCAACGTCCAACAGGCCTTTTTCCAGGTAGATACGGTTTACGTCGGTAATTTCCAGTTCACCGCGTGGCGAAGGTTTAACCGCGTGTGCAATCTCGACCACATGGTGGTCGTAGAAATACAGGCCGGTCACCGCATATTTGGACTTTGGTTGTGCCGGCTTTTCTTCCAGACCAATAGCGTGTTTATTGCTATCAAACTCCACCACACCATAGCGCTCAGGGTCTTTGACCTGGTAGGCAAAGACACTGGCGCGGTCGGTTTTACTCGCGGCCTTTTTTAGTTGTTCTGAGAAACCGTGTCCGTAAAAGATGTTGTCACCGAGCACCAGGGCGCAGGCATCACCATCAATAAACGTTTCACCAAGGATGAAGGCCTGTGCCAGTCCGTCCGGGCTTTCCTGAACAACGTAACTAAGCTTGATGCCAAACTGGCTGCCATCGCCCAGCAACTCCTTATATAAGGGCATATCATGGGGCGTGGAAATAATCAGAATATCCCTGATACCGGCCAACATTAAGGTCGTCAGCGGGTAATAGACCATCGGTTTGTCGTAGACCGGCAACAGTTGCTTGGAGACGACATGCGTTACCGGGTACAAACGCGTACCGGAGCCGCCAGCGAGGATAATACCTTTCATTAGCTGACTTCCTGGATCAACCCGAGGCGTTCACGGCGATAACTGCCATCCATTACCCGCTGGCACCACTGATTATTTTCAAGATACCATTCCACGCTTTTACGAATCCCCGTTTCAAAGCTTTCATCCGGCTGCCAGTTCAAGTCTTGCATGATCTTGCCGGCATCAATGGCGTAACGTTGATCATGCCCGGGACGGTCATCAACATATGTGATCAGGCCTTTAAAACCTTCTGGATTCCCGCCTTCGCGAGAATGACAATTGTCCGGTACCAATTCCTCCAGCAATTCACATATGCTATTAACGACCTCAAGATTGGTCTTCTCGTTATTGCCGCCGATGTTGTAGGTTTCACCTACCTTGCCCTCTGTCACAACCTTATATAATGCCCGCGCATGGTCATCAACATACAACCAGTCGCGCACCTGGTCACCCTTGCCATAAATGGGTAAGGGCTTCCCTTCCAGGGCATTGAGAATGATGAGGGGGATCAGCTTTTCCGGGAACTGGTAAGGGCCATAGTTATTAGAGCAATTTGTCAGCACCACGGGCAGGCCATAGGTTCGATGCCAGGCGCGTACCAGGTGATCAGAAGATGCCTTACTCGCCGAGTAGGGAGAACTCGGGTCATAGGGGGTTTGTTCGGTAAATAGGCCTGTGGCACCCAGGCTACCGTAGACCTCATCGGTAGAGATGTGGTGAAAACGAAACAGAGGTTTGTCCTTTTCATCCAGTGACATCCAATGCTGGCGCGCCGCCTCCAGCATCGTGTAGGTGCCGGTGATATTGGTATAGATGAAGTCGGCCGGGCCACTGATGGAGCGGTCTACGTGTGACTCCGCCGCCAGGTGCATGACGGCATCAGGGCGGTATTCATTAAATATGCGCTCGATCGCCTTGGCATCGCAGATGTCTACCTGCTCAAAATGATATCGTTCACTTTCGGAAACGTCTAAAAGAGACTCCAGGTTCCCTGCGTAGGTGAGCTTATCGACATTGATGACGTCGTGGCTGGTCTCTTGAATGAGGTATCTGATGACCGCTGAACCAATGAAACCCGCCCCGCCGGTAATGAAGAAACGCTTAGCTGCCAAATGGCTATCATTCATTGTTATCTGCTCATCCATAATATTTATAGCGAATACCTATAGCCTTACACTGAGGCTACGCGCCAAAACTTGGCCGCAAGATACAGGATTTTGTCTACCTATTCAAGAAGATAACCGAGTTTCCGGCTAGTTTCTGATATGGCGTAAATAATGGTTTATCAGGCCATTGCTGGAGGCGTCATGGTTATTTACCTCCTCTCCCTGTCTCAATTGAGTAAAGACCTTCGCGGTCAGTTGCTTACCCAGCTCTACACCCCACTGATCGAAGGAATTGATGTTCCAGATCACCCCCTGGGTAAAGATCTTGTGCTCATACATGGCCATCAGCGCACCAAGGGTTTTCGGGGTCAGGGACTCGAATAATATCGTATTGGTCGGCTTATTGCCGGTAAAGACCTTGTACGCTAACAGGCGCTCTATCTCTTCAGCCGCCAGCCCCTCTTGCTCCATTTCGGTGCGTGCTTCGGCCTCGGTTTTGCCACACATCAAGGCCTCTGTCTGCGCAAAGAAGTTCGCCAACAGGATATCCTGATGTACACCCAGTGGATTGAGGCTCTTGTACGGGACGATAAAATCCGCCGGCACCAGATGGCTCCCCTGGTGCAAGAGTTGATAAAAGGCATGTTGGCCCGTGATACCCAACTCCCCCCACAGGATAGGGCCGGTCGCATAATCGACGGGCTTGCCGTCGCGGTCGATGCTTTTGCCATTACTCTCCATATCGACCTGCTGCAGATAGGCGGGAAAACGCTGCAGGTGTTGATCATAGGGCAGCACCGCATAGGTCTCAGCATCAAAAAAATTGTTATACCAGATACCCATGAGCGCCAGGGTTACGGGTAAATTTTTATCCCAGGGGGCGGTACGAAAGTGCTCATCCATTTCGTGCGCCCCTTCGAGCAGGGCCTTGAAGTTTTCCATACCGATATAAATGGCCACCGATAAACCGATAGCAGACCAGAGGGAATACCGTCCCCCTACCCAATCCCACATCCGAAAGATATTTTCTTCGACAATACCAAACGCATTGGCCGCAACAATATTATCTGTTACCGCGATAAAATGGCGACTAATCATTAAGGCGTCACCGGCTGGGTCGGTCACCCACTTGCGCGCCACCTCGGCATTGGCCAACGTATCCTGCGTTGTAAAACTTTTTGATGAGATAATAAACAACGTCGTTTCTGGCTTCAGTCCGCGCAAGGTGTCACTAATATGACTGGAATCCACATTGGAGACAAAATGCACATGCAAACTATGACGACCATAAGGGCGCAGTGCCTCGGACACCATTTGCGGCCCCAGGTCTGAGCCGCCCACGCCGAGATTGACAACATCGGATATCGGCTGGCCGCTAAAGCCCTTCCACTCACCGGCACGCACATGTCCGACGAGTGTCTTCATACGCGCCATTGATTGTCTAATCTCTGGCATGACATCAACACCGTCAACATAAACCGATGCGTCCAGCGGTTTGCGCAAGGCCGTATGCAACACTGCACGCTGTTCGGTATGGTTAATCCGCTCACCCGCAAACATACGATCAATCCAGTTTTTCAGTTCGCGACTATCAGCCAGGTCATATAACAATGCCATGGTCTCTGCCGACACCTGGTTTTTTGAATAATCGAGGAGAATATCGCCGAACTGCAGAGAGAAACGCTCAAAACGTTTTTTATCCGAGGCAAACAGGTCACGCAGGGATTGTTGCGCCTGTATCTGCTGGTGTTCCTGCAGGGCACGCCATGCCGGTGAATCGGTTAAACGGCTCATATTTCTTTACCTGTTATCTAAAACACCTGGGCAGCATTGAACGCCATGATTGACTAACGCCCATAAACATCATCGAAGCGTACAATGTCGTCTTCTCCAAGGTAGCCCCCCGTTTGTACCTCAATAATTTCCAGTGGTACCTCTGCTGGATTTTCCAGCCGGTGTTTCATCCCCACCGGGATATAGGTCGACTCGTCTTCGTGCAGTTCCATGACTTCATCGCCACGCGTCACCCTGGCCGTACCGGTAACAACCACCCAGTGTTCCGCCCGATGCGCATGCTTTTGCAAGGACAAGCTGGCGCCCGGGTTCACGACGATCCGTTTCACCAGGAAACGCTCACCATCGTCGACACCCTCGTAAGTACCCCATGGCCGAAATACCCGGCGGTGGTGCAGGTGTTCTGATCGGTTCTCCAGTTTCAGGCGTTCAACAATACGCTTCACGTCCTGCGCTTTATCTCTCGATGCAACCAGTACGGCATCGGCAGTTTCTACAATCACCAGGCCCTGAACACCAACGGCCGCCAGCAGCCGGTTTTCCGCACGCACGTAGCAATTTTGGCTGTCTTCTATGAAGACATCACCACTGACGACATTTTCTTGTTCATCCTGCACCGATAAATCTGAAAGCGCTGACCAGGAACCGATATCATTCCAGCCCGCATCCAGCGGCACGACAACGGCCTTGTCGGTCTTTTCCATCACAGCATAATCGATGGAGTCACCCTTTATACTCATGAAGGCCTCATGCTCGAGGCGCACAAAGTCCATATCACGCCTTGCCGCCGAATAGGCCTGGCGACACAAACTCAGCATCTCTGGCGCATAGTGTTGCAACTCCTCCAGATAACAGGCGGCCTTGAACATAAACATGCCACTGTTCCAGAAGTAATCACCGGATGCCAGGTATGCGTTGGCGGTTGCCAAATCCGGTTTTTCCACAAAGTGTTCAACCACCAGTGCCTGACAGGCCTGAGCCTTCTCATAACGCGCATTGGCCTTGATATAGCCATAACCTGTCTCCGCCGCCACGGGGACTACACCAAAGGTCACCAACTTTCCCTGTCGGGCCGCTTCACCGGCCACCAGCAGGCTGTCATGAAAAATCGCTACGTTTTCGATGACGTGATCCGCCGGCAGCACCAGCAGCAGGGCCTCACTGTCTTGCTCGAGTGCGGCCAGTGCCGCAATCGCCACGGCCGGCGCGGTATTTCTGCCCTCTGGCTCCAGTACAATGGAATGCGGCAGTTGCTTCATTTCCCGCAGCTGCTCAGCCACCAGGAAGCGGTGTTCCTCATTACAAACCACAATGGGTTGCGCCAGTTCCTCCAGACCTCGCAGGCGTTCAAGCGTCTCGCGCAGCATGGTGTACTCTGAAGCCAGGGGCAAAAACTGCTTGGGATAACTCTCGCGAGACAACGGCCACAAGCGACTGCCGGAACCCCCTGATAAAATTACTGGAATCATCCCTATCTATACCTGTAGTTAAGCACGAAAGTGCCCTTCGTTATCCAGAAACCACTGATACGTCGACGCCAGGCCCTCTTCGAGCGGAATGGCGTATTCCCAGCCCATCGCCTTCAGACGGGTCACGTCAAGTAATTTCCGTGGCGCCCCGTCAGGTTTGCTTGTATCAAACACCAACTCCCCTTCAAAACCCACAACGCGCTTGACCGTCTCGGCCATCTCACGAATGCTGCAGTCAATCCCCGCGCCGACATTGATATGTGAAAGCATCTCGAGTGTATTCGCCTTGTAGGTCTCATCATCGAGCTGCAAAACAAACAACGAGGCCGCGGCCATATCGTCAACATGCAGGAACTCGCGTTTTGCTCTGCCTGTGCCCCAGACCACGACCTCGGCATCGCTACGCAACTTTGCCTCATGGAAACGGCGTATCAGGGCGGGAATGACATGCGAATCTTCTGGATGAAAATTATCGCCCTGTCCGTACAGATTAGTCGGCATGACTGAACGATAATCCGTGCCATATTGTCGGTTATACGACTCGCACAACTTGATGCCGGCTATCTTCGCCAACGCATAGGGTTCATTGGTTGGCTCGAGCACGCCGGTTAACAGGGCATCCTCACGCATCGGTTGTTCGGCATTTTTGGGGTAAATGCAGGAACTCCCCAGGAACAATAGGCGACTGACATTATTTCGGTACGAGGCATCGATGACATTGGCCTCGATCATCATATTCTTATAGATAAATTCGGCCGGATAGGTATTGTTGGCGTGAATGCCCCCGACCTTGGCGGCGGCCAGTATCACGTACTCGGGGTTTTCTTCTGCAAAAAATGCCTGCACTGCCGCCTGGTTACACAGGTCCAACTCAGCATGGCGGCGGGTGATCACATTGGAAAACCCTTTTGCCTCGAGCCGGCGCATGATCGCCGAGCCCACCAGGCCACGGTGACCGGCAACATAGATTTTTGCATTTTTTTTCATGAGAGCGGACAAGACAGGTTGTTATTATTCGCCGAAGCTATTATTCATGGTAGTCGTAGGCCTTGAAACCATGGTCCTTGACCAGTGCATCACGCTTGGCGAGTTCCAGGTCGTGTTCCATCATTTCATGTACCATTTCTTCAAAGGTGATCTTTGGCTCCCAGCCGAGCTTTTCTTTTGCCTTTGACGGGTCGCCAAGCAGGGTCTCTACCTCGGTAGGACGGAAGTAACGCGGATCCACCGCCACAATGCACTGACCGGTTTCCGCGTCGTAGCCTTTTTCATCAACACCCTCGCCTTCCCAGCGAATGGTCTTGTCGAGATGGGCATAGGCGGCGTTACAGAAATCACGCACCGAATACTGCACGCCGGTAGCAATACAGAAGTCATCCGGCTCGTCCTGCTGCAACATCAGCCACTGCATCTCGACATAATCCTTGGCATGCCCCCAGTCGCGCAGTGCATTCATGTTACCGAGGTAGAGACAGTCCTGCAGGCCCAGGCTGATACGCGCCAGGGCACGGGTGATCTTGCGCGTGACGAAGGTCTCGCCACGCACTGGTGATTCATGGTTAAAGAGGATACCGTTACAGGCATACATGCCATAGGCCTCACGATAGTTCACCGTGATCCAGTACGCATACAGCTTGGCCGCGGCATACGGTGAGCGCGGATAAAACGGCGTCGTTTCCTTCTGCGGGATCTCTTGCACATCACCAAACAATTCGGATGTCGAGGCCTGGTAGAAACGGGTCTTTTTCTCTAAACCCGCGATGCGAATCGCCTCAAGGACTCGTAACGCACCGAGCCCCACGGTATCGGCGGTATATTCAGGGCTTTCAAAGGAGACCGCGACGTGACTCTGCGCACCGAGGTTATAGATTTCATCCGGCTGAATTTCCTGAACAATGCGGATCAGGTTACTCGAGTCGCTCAGGTCACCGTAGTGCAGGATAAACTGCCGGTCGGATACATGAGGGTCCTGATAGAGGTGGTCAATCCGATCGGTATTAAACGATGAGGCACGACGTTTGATGCCGTGTACCTCGTAACCCTTCTTGAGTAGAAACTCCGCAAGATAGGCACCATCTTGCCCCGTCACCCCGGTAATTAATGCGCACTTCGCCATCTGTCCATCCTGCATCTATTAAATATATGCCACAACAGGCATATTAACCCTACACAATTTGCTAAATATTATCATAGTTTTATAAGCACTATTATACTTGCCCGGCTAACCAGCCTTTTTATTCACCGCTGTATCAATGATGCCCATACTGTTCTCCCGAATATGGGCGATTTCATCGCGCAGACGGCCGGCCTCTTCGAATTCGAGGTTTTGCGCATGTTTGTACATCTGCTGCTCCATTTCCGCGATCTTCTTCTCAACCTGTGCCGGCGGCATCGCCGCATACTCGATAATCTCTTCGGCGACCCGGGCATATTGCCGGGCATTGCCCTTCATGTTCGCATAACCGGCCTCCATGACATCATGCACGGCCTTTTGTATGCTCTTCGGGGTGATGCCATGTTCTTTGTTATAGGCCACCTGTTTCTCGCGCCGCCGCGAGGTCTCGTCCATGGCGCGCTGCATGGAACCGGTGATCCTGTCGGCATAGAGGATCGCCTTGCCGTTGAGATTACGTGCGGCGCGACCCATGGTCTGGATCAGCGAACGATCTGAGCGCAGGAAGCCCTCCTTGTCGGCATCGAGGATCGCGACCAACGAGACCTCGGGGATATCGAGGCCCTCACGCAACAGGTTGATACCGACCAGCACATCAAACTCGCCCAGACGCAGGTCGCGCAGGATCTCCATACGCTCTACCGTGTCGATATCGGAGTGCAGGTAACGCACGCGTATATCGTGCTCGGCAAGATAGTCGGTCAGGTCTTCGGCCATACGCTTGGTCAGGGTCGTCACCAGCACGCGCTCGCCCTGCTCGATACGCAGACGGGCCTCGGAGAGCAGGTCATCGACCTGCGTGGTCACGGGCCGCACTTCTACCTCCGGGTCTATCAGACCGGTGGGGCGCACCACCTGCTCAACGATCTGGCCTGAGTGTTCTTTTTCATAGAGCCCGGGTGTAGCCGAGACATAGATCGTTTGCGGCGCCAGCTTCTCGAATTCGTCAAAGCGTAGCGGCCGGTTGTCGAGTGCCGAAGGCAAACGGAAGCCGTATTCGACGAGGGTTTGCTTGCGCGAACGATCACCCTTATACATACCACCAATCTGCGGCACGCTGACATGCGACTCGTCGATGACAAGCAAGGCATCATCCGGCAGGTAATCGAAGAAGGTCGGCGGTGCCTGCCCCGGCTCCCGCCCGGACAGATAACGCGAGTAATTCTCAATACCTGAGCAGTAACCCAGTTCCTGGATCATTTCCATATCGAAATTGGTGCGTTGTTCGAGGCGCTGTGCCTCGACCAGCTTATCCACCGAGCGCAGTTGCTCGAGACGCTCTTTTAGTTCGACCTTGATCAGCTCAATCGCATCGAGCAGGGTCTGCCGGGGGGTCACGTAATGGGTCTTTGGATAGATCGTCAGACGTGGCACACGACGCAACACCTCGCCGGTCAAGGGGTCGAAGTAACTGAGCTGTTCGATCTCATCATCAAACAGCTCAACCCGGATCGCCTCACGGTCTGAATCGGCCGGGAAGATATCGATCACCTCACCGCGCACGCGGTAGGTGGTACGCCGCAACTCGACATCGTTGCGCGTGTATTGCAGTTCAGTGAGGCGGCGCAACAGGAAGCGCTGGTCAATCGGCTCGCCGCGCACCAGGTGCAGGATCATGCCAAGATAGAGCTTGGGATCACCGAGACCATAAATGGCCGAAACCGAGGCGACCACAATCGTATCCTTGCGCTCGAGGATGGCCTTGGTCGCCGACAGGCGCATTTGCTCGATGTGCTCATTGATCGAGGCATCTTTGTCGATAAAGGTGTCCGAGCTCGGCACGTAGGCCTCGGGCTGGTAATAATCGTAATAGGAGACGAAGTATTCCACGGCGTTATGCGGGAAAAACTCCTTCATTTCGCCATACAGCTGTGCGGCCAGGGTCTTGTTCGGCGCCATAATAATCGCCGGGCGCTGCAGATCCTGGATGACGTTGGCAATCGTGAAGGTCTTGCCGGAACCGGTTACCCCGAGCAGGGTCATGCCCGCCTCGCCGGCGGCCAGGCCCTCGTTGAGGCCGGCGATCGCAGCAGGTTGATCCCCGGCAGGAATGTATTCAGACTCGAGTTGGAAGGGTCGCGATGACATGGTCTTATTTCATGGTTTTTCGTGAATCAATCCAGTATATTACAGCCGTTTTGTTTTACGCGCTCGTTTATCGGGCCCTACGTGAGCATTTTAAGTGGACATTAAGCTTTCGCAACGCGTGCAACGCGTTAAACCCTCGCCCACCCTGGCCGTCACTGCGCGCGCCAAGGCCCTGCGTGATGCCGGTGAAGACATTATTGGCCTCGGCGCCGGGGAACCGGATTTTGATACCCCCGAGCACATCAAGGAAGCCGCCATAAAGGCTATCCGGGATGGTGAGACCAAATATACCGCCGTGGACGGCACCGCCGGGCTGAAACAGGCCATTATCGACAAATTCAGCCGTGACAACGGCCTCGACTATGCTCCGGAGCAGGTGCTGGTCTCGGTCGGCGGCAAGCAAAGTTTTTACAACCTCGCCCAGGCCCTGCTCGATGAGGGTGACGAGGTCATTATCGCGGCCCCCTACTGGGTCTCCTACCCGGATATGGTGCTACTCGCCGATGCCACACCCGTCATCGTCGAAGCCGGCATTGAGCAGGGCTTCAAGCTCACCCCGGCGCAGCTGGAGGCGGCGATCACGCCGAGGACCCGGCTGCTGGTGCTGAACAGCCCCTCCAACCCGACCGGTGTCGCCTACAATAAAGCCGAACTGGCGGCGTTGGCCGAGGTCCTGCTACGCCACCCGCAAGTGCTGATCGCCACGGATGATATGTACGAGCACATCCTCTGGACCGAGGAGCCATTTGCCAATATCGTCATGGCCTGTCCGGCGCTGTACGAGCGCACTATCGTCCTCAACGGCGTCTCCAAGGCCTATTCGATGACCGGCTGGCGAATCGGCTATGCCGGCGGCCCGGCCAGGCTGATTGGTGCCATGAAGAAGATCCAGTCGCAGAGCACCTCCAACCCTTGCTCCATCGCCCAGGCCGCGGCGCAGGCTGCGCTGGAAGGGCCGCAGGCCTGCATTACTGAAATGGTGACGGCCTTCAAACAACGCCATGATGTCCTCCTGGCCGCCCTGAACGCGCTGCCCGGCTTTAGCTGCCTGCCCTCTGACGGCACCTTCTATGCCTTCCCGGATGTTCGTCAGGCCATGCAGGCCCTGGGCAGTGCTGATGACATCGCCTTTGCCGAGACCCTGCTCACCGAGGCCGGTGTCGCCCTCGTTCCGGGTTCCGCCTTCGGTGCCCCCGGACATGTCCGCCTCTCCTATGCCACCAGCATGGACAACCTGACAAATGCTGTCAGCCGAATCAGCGATCGGCTTAAGGCAAATTAAGCCTTTTCCTACAGCCTCCCCTGCCATTCTGACGTAGTCTGAAACTGCCCACAGACGGGCATTTGACATGGAATGGGAGGTGGATATGGATATCCCCGCATTGCCCCGCCAGCGTGGCTTCACGCTGCTGGAGCTGATGAGCAGTATGAGTATCGCCGTCGTGCTCACGACCACGGCGATCCCGGCCCTCAATGGCCTGCTCCAGCGCAGTCGTATCACCACTGAAATCAATACCTTTGTCGCCCACCTGCACTATGCGCGCAGTGAGGCCATAAAACGTGGTCAGCGTGTGGTCATTTGCCGTAGCGCCGATGGCCTGAGCTGTGCCCGCACGGAGGGCTGGCACAGGGGCTGGATCACCTTTGCCGACAGCAATGCTAACCGTGAGCGGGATGACGGGGAGGCACTGCTCCGCGTTGAGCATGGTGAGGAAAACGGGATCATCATCACCTCGGGGCAGCGGCGGCGCGTAATCTATTGGCCCACGGGCTTCACACCCGGCACTAACGGCACCTACACCTTCTGTGACCCCGATTACCCCCAGTGGGCCAAGGCCGTGATCTTGTCGAATCCAGGGCGCCCTCGGCTCTCGGATACAAAACCAGATGGCAGCGCTCTGGATTGCGGATAAAAAACTCGTCCCCTCTCCCTCCGGGAGAAGGTTAGGTGAGGGGATATAAAGGCACGGGTTTTCGGCGAAAAACGAAAAAGGTGCTGAAAGGCACCTTTTTCGGGGGTTCAGATAGAACCAGATTTGGCTCCTCGGGACGGGCTCGAACCGCCGACCTAGTGATTAACAGTCACCCGCTCTACCAACTGAGCTACCGAGGAATTGAGGCCGGTATGTTACTGATGCACTCCGTCGTGGTCAAGCATGATAAACCCTTAATTGGGCATTATTGTTCGAGTTTTTTGACTTGATCGAAATGGATAACATTGCCTGTAGCAGACGACTCCGTCATTTCCGGAACGAGCTTTTTAATTAATTGCTCCAGTTTCGGCTCGTCAAAAGCCTCACTGGCAGCTTGCATAGCGGCAAAATCAGCTTGCAGTTGCTCCCAATCGACAATACGTGTTTTGGCCAACAGGATCTTTTCATGCGTCGTTGCCGACAGCTGTTCCTGTTCATGGAAGAGTTCTTCATAAAGCTTTTCACCGGGACGCAGGCCCGTATATTTAATCTCTATGTCCTCACCCGGCCTCTTGCCGGAAAGAATGATCATCTGCTCAGCCAGATAGGCAATTTTGACCGGCTCCCCCATATCCAGGACAAATATCTCACCACCTTCACCCTGTACAGCGGCCTGCAGGATTAACTGGCAGGCCTCGGGGATGGTCATAAAGTAACGAGTGATCTCCGGGTGCGTCACCGTCACCGGTCCGCCCTTGGCAATCTGCTCTTTAAACAGGGGCACCACACTCCCCGCGGAGCCGAGCACATTACCAAAACGTACGGTGATATAACGGGTTTTGGAGCGTTGATTCAGGTTCTGACAAAATATTTCGGCAATGCGTTTGCTCGCCCCCATATTATTGGTTGGGTTAACGGCCTTATCCGTTGAGATCATGATAAAGCTATCACAGCCATATTTATCAGCTACCAGTGCCATATTGCGTGTGCCGAGGATATTATTCCGCACTGCCTGACGTGCCTGGTGCTGCAACAAAGGCACATGTTTATAGGCGGCAGCATGAAAAATCACCTGAGGATGGTGCTCACTCATGCAGTGCTCTATCGCACTGTTATCACACACATCGCCGAGTACAGTATGTAAATCTATATCAGGATATTTCCCCGTTAGCTCACGATCTATCTGATATAAATTGAATTCACTATTATCAAAGACCACTAGCCTGGCCGGATCAAACAATAATATCTGTCTGCATAATTCTGAACCGATAGAACCGCCCGCACCCGTTACCATCACTGATTTTCCTGTAATCGAACCAGCAATAGAATCTCTGTTTAATGAAACCGGGTCACGGCCAAGAAGGTCATCAATTGACACCTCACGCAACGAACTAATTTCTGCACGGCCAGACACGAGGTCGGCCACATTCGGCAACGTTCTAAACGGTATGCCGGCATGTTCACAGTACTCGACGATTTTTCGCATTTGCGCCCCGGTCGCCGTAGCCGTTGCAATAACAACCAACTCTACAGACATTTTTTCAGCACAATCTGAGAGCTCCTGTATGCCGCCGAGGACAGGCAAGCCATGTACCTTGGAACCACGCAGCCTAGGCTCATCATCAAGAAAGGCGAGAGGAAGATACTCATTGCCACGCAACATCTCACGTGCAATTAATTCACCCGCCTGTCCAGCCCCCAAAATAATGACTCTTTTACTACCAACTGCGCTCAGGTTGCGTAGGCTTCGATCTCGCCAAACTCGATACAGTAATCGGGGGGAACCCAGCAAAAAGATTAACAGCAATGGGTAAAGGGCCAGTGAAGACCTGGGCACGCCCTCTACACGGTTTATAAGAAACAGGACAGTGACCAATAAGACGGTATTAATAACGGCCACACGAATGATATTCCACAAATCGGAAATACTGGCAAATCTCCAAACCCCGCGGTAGAGACCAAAGCCCCATGAAATAATCAGATATATAGGCAGCAAAATGAGCAGCACTTGCCAATAGGCGATGCTTTGCAGCATTTCCAGGCTAAAGTCAAAGCGCAGTAAAAAGGCCAACGTCCATGCTATTGTCGCCATTAGCATATCGTGCACTATAACGATAGCTCTACGTTGAATACTTGCTAATTGCATTTGATCCGTCTCATTATTTCAGCATTTGCCTGCTAGCCAGCACGAAACTTATTACACCTTGTAATAATCTTTATACCATTCTACAAACTTTTCAATTCCCTGCTCAATCTTTGTTGTTGGTTTATACCCAACATCGCGAACCAAATCATCAACATCAGCATAGGTTGCAGGCACATCACCATTCTGCAATGGTAGCATGTTCATTTCAGCTTTTTTTCCCAGGCAATCTTCGAGCACTTCTATATATCGCAACAACTCAACCTGGTTATTGTTACCTATATTATAAAGCCGATATGGTGCATAACTCGTCGCCGAATCCGGCGCATCTCCACTCCAGTCCAGATTAGGCTCTGGTATGCGATCCAATACACGAATGACGCCTTCAACAATATCATCAATATAAGTAAAATCACGGCGGTGCTGGCCATGATTGAATACGTCAATCGGTTTGCCCGCAAGAATATTCTTAGTAAACAGGAATAAGGCCATATCAGGGCGACCCCAGGGACCGTAGACAGTAAAAAAACGCAACCCTGTAGTTGGCAGTTTGAACAAATGACTATACGAGTGCGCCATTAATTCATTTGATTTTTTTGAGGCTGCATAAAGGCTAACCGGATGGTCTACATTATCATGCACCGAGAATGGCATATTCGTATTGGCACCGTAAACTGAACTGCTGGATGCATACACCAGATGTTCGACATTATTATGGCGACAGCCTTCAAGTATATTCACAAAACCGACTATATTTGTGTCTACATAAGAATGCGGGTTCTCAAGCGAATAACGCACGCCCGCCTGCGCGGCCAGGTTAACTACCCTATCTGGCTTATGTTCCATAAAAACTTTCGCCACGGCATCGCGATCTTCAATCCCAATTCGAACATCATGATAATTTTCATGACCAAGTGTCCGTTCGAGTCGGGCACGTTTCAGGTTGACATCATAATAATCACTAAGGTTATCAACCCCAATCACCTCATCACCACGCGCCAATAATCTGAGCGCGAGTGTAGAACCAATAAAACCCGCGGCACCTGTAATCAAAACTTTCATCAAATAATCTTCTTTATATAGTTATGTGGAATAAAAATCGCTAGTGTGACGATAGGTATAATCACGAACATGCTTGCCTTAATTGACTTTTCGACATGCATATTGCATTCAATCTCAGCCATTATCTGTCATCAGCAAAAGGACGCCCTGCGCCAAGCATTAAAGCCGCCAGTACTAGCGGCGCAAAGGCGACCATCGTAATTATCATTGCTGATTCTGGCCACTTGTATGCTATATACGTCAATGGTAACAACCAGCAACAATTTACAATATTGACCGTCAGGGTAACCCGTAAATGCCCCCATTTTCTTGCTGCCTGTTGGTAGGCGTGACTACAATGTGCTTCATACCAGCGTTCTCCACGTAGAAACCTGGATATCAGCGTAACAGTAGCATCTACAAGAAATACCCCGAACAACAAGAGCCATGGCCAGACTATACTTGTCTCAATCACCAGGGCAAATACCAGGGCGCCCAGTACGATCCCCAGGAAACCGCTACCCGCATCGCCCATGAATATCCTCGCTGGCGGCCAGTTAAATACGAGGAAGCCTGATGTTGCCATGGCAAGAACAAATGCCAGCAGTGCAATGCCCTGATGACCACCTATGTAGGCAAAGTATCCGATTGCCCCTGAAATAAAAATTGTTTCACTAGCGGCAATCCCATCAATGCCATCCATGAAATTATACAGATTTAACAGCCACACAAGAGAAACCGAGGCAAGGAAAAACATTAGCCAGTCTGATGCCTGATCGAAAACAAATACACTACTGGTTGGAACAGAGTTCAGCCAATATATTACCCAAAAAGCACTGAAAAAATGTACAACCAGACGCCATTTCGCAGAAAGATCACGATGATCATCCCAAAAGCCGATACCGGCCACGAGCACAGAGACTCCGGTCATGGCAATAGTTGTATTCAATTCAACTAATCCGGAAATTCTTAATATGGCAAGACCAAGCAGGAATGTAATAACAATAGCAGCCCCACCGCCTCTAGGGGTGGCGACTGCATGGGAACTACGCACATTTGGGACATCAATAACCTGCCTGGAGATAGCGTAGCGTCTGAAGAAAATCGTCAGAACTACTGAAACGAGGAAGCTGGACAATAATAGTACAATCGTCACTGTATATTCACATTGCAAAAGTCATTTTCTGTTTCTTCAGATTCACAATCCGCACTGCACAAATATCGGTTTGCCACGTTTAATAAATTCAATTTGTCTACCACGACTTCTTTATTCTCGTACCCTTTGCATAATATTATGCAGGGAAAATTTAATTATCCAGAGGTAATACTTTATGGGAGAGTCACAACATTAGAGCACTTATGCAGTCAGAAAACATCAAAAGCCAATTTTAGAATGCCACACTAAGTCAGTCCAGTCACACTATATGCCTCAAGCAAATGTTCACGAAAATTTGACTCCCTGAATTTTTCAGCAAATGTTACTGCGTTTTTTGAAAACGTTGCCATAACTGATGGATTTTCATAGAAAAACTTAATTTTACCAAAAAAATCATAAGCATTATCGTTTTCGCAAATAAATCCCGTTTCTTTATCAACCAGGGAATCCCTGACACCATATATATCTGAAACCAAAACAGGCAGGCCAGAGGCCTGGGCCTCAAGAAGCACCAGTCCGAAACCTTCCCTATGCGATGGAAAAATGAATATATCGCCTTTGGAAAGAACATCAAGTGGCCGAACAAATTCAGCAATCAACTGAACATTATCAAGCATGGCCAGTTTTTCTTGAAACAAAGAATAGTTTTTGAAGTATTTCTCAACTGGCCCCGCAATAACAAAATTTACATCAGGCAGTTCAGATGATTGCCGAACCAATTCAGCAATCTCCAAAATAGTAAACACGCCTTTTTCTTCAGCTATTCGGCCGACATAAACTATGTTGAGCCCTCGGTTAGACACAGCTCTTTCATGCGAGTTTATTGTAAAATATTCTTCCTTTATACCATTAATTGAGCCACCATTAGGCACAACAAAGCACGATCTGGGCTTTCGCAACCCCTTTGCCAAGAACTCTGCCTGGCTCATCCCATCACAAAAAAGGAAGTCACTAAACCGGGAAATAAAGTAGTCCACCCAGTACGAAGCAGACAGAAACTTATTTTTACTCACAGCCCACACTTGCCCAGTAAACCAATGCAGGTGTTTTTTATTAAACTGCAGATAACTCACAATCGAACAGATCAAACCGACTTTGGGTCCAGCTGTTATTATCAGATTGCTTTTTCTGAAAAGAAAGAAAAGATACATTAACAACAACTCAAGGGGTAGACTAAGAATTGACCTCCTGCCATAAACAAATTTAAAAAAAATATGTTCGTCAAGCTTAATTATTTCAATGCGCGAATTCTCAGAAAGCACATCAATGTGATTAGAAAAGTAATTATCGATTGCATAGGACAATCCCACAAAAACAATATTATTAGTATATGACTTCGAGTCAGCCATACCTAATACCCCGCAACAACATTCGGAGCTTTATCTCAATTTTTGCCGGCAAAAACACTGAGAGTGTGCGAAAGAAAAACATCGGCATACGCGGGATACGCAAAAACCAGCCGTCACCTACCTCACCTAGCAACAAATATTCCAATGAGACATGATTCGATAAAATAACATCCAGACTTCCATTTGACTTACATACATCCAGAATACCTTCAATCAATTCGTCACGATCTATATAACTTAGTTCACCGGGAAATGAAATCCGTTTCAGAAAAAAACCATAGTCATTTATTACTTTTAAATAACGCTCTAATGAGGATCTGCCATTTCTAGAATAGAAAGATGCAGGGTAAATCCCTCTTATAGAGGCACCTTCGCTCTCTCTTAAATAGGCAACGTATGTGTCAAAGTCATTCTTAGACTTACCGTACAAATCGATTGGGCTTCTTGGTGAATCCAATCCAATATGATCATCCACAACTCCAGAAAAGACTGCCAGACTACTCAAATACACAAAGTCCAATCCATTTGCAACCGATACATCTAACAATCTTTTAGGAAAGTCAAAGTTTAATGTGTTCATTATCAGTTCGTTACGACTTTCCCCCGAAATGAACAGCAATGCATCATAACTCTCACCTTGTACCATCCTATTTTCAACACTAGAAACAATATCATCCAGAAGGTTCGTATCCAAAGGTGCGGTCACCTCATAGACGGTGAGTACATTCTCAGCGGAAAAAAACGATATCAACTGTTTAGAAAAAGACCCTGCATTACAAATAAGTAATATATTCATATAAAAACTGGCGCCCTATATCTCCACATCACCTTCCACACTTTCGCAAACAGAAATAGCACTACTAAAACATATGACTCAAATATTCTTTGACATACTTTCGCCAAAATAGCCGCTTGATCAAGCCACCGCCACTCATTGCCGAGGTCCTTAAGCACAGTGACAAACAATATCTCTATCTTCAATAAATACGAGCAAATCACTGGCATAACAATATTATTTACCATTCTGAAAGACCATAGCCCTATTCGCCAACTGATTATTCCCACATGAAAAAATATGGATGGTCGTCCCCCTCCGTCTTAATATGAGCAAACCAGCTTGTTGCCAGTAAACCCGGCAGCTCCCATTGCTGAAACTGCATAGTGCTCTCAAGTTAAATATAGTCTTTGATTTGATTATTTTCAAAAATCTGAAAATAAGGTCGATTTCCATCCCATAAAATGATCGTATTCAGGACAGTCGTTTTCTAATTTCTGTCCATTCTATCTGTGCTGATACAGGGATACCTGTAAATTGACGCGAGGGAATATGGAGCATCTGTTTGCATAGCCGCCAGCAATCAGACAGCACTCTTGCGAGCAAGACCAAGGTTGCAAAGATAATGTAATGCCACTGACCATCACGTCTAAAAGACCGAAATTGAATGCCAAAAACGGCCAGCCGGGCCTTAATCTGATTTCTCATAACAATATTCTTCCGCACGCGATAAGCAAATAGTATTTCTGGTAGTATGCAGAACTGACTGGCTTTGTAGCTACGCAACAGTAAGTCCATATCCTCTGAATAATATGGTCCGGGAATAGTATAACGATACTTGCAGAACCACGAAGTTTTTCCCATCCATGTGGGGTGCGGTAAATAAAACCCGCGCCAAGGTCTTGCACATATCTCCTCATGGGTGGCTGCGTAAGGAAATACTCCGACCGGCTCGTCTTCGTCGGAAATAGAAATTGCGCGCACGGCAACCAGATCAAGCCTGGAATCATTATGAAGTACGCGCAATTGATGCTCAAACCGCTCTGGGTATGATACGTCATCCTGATCCATACGGGCAAAATATTGGCCGCTTGCCAAATCAATCGCCTCATTGAGCCTGGCCGCCAGTCCTTTATTTTCTCCATCACGTATAATTTGAATTCGAGAATCATCGATGTCCGCAATACTCCGCAACGCGTTATCCGTTGATCCATCGTCAATAATCAGAAACTCCCAATCCGTGAAAGTTTGTTTCACAATCGAGAGTACGGCCAGCCGTAAATACTTGCCCGCGTTATACACCGGCATGGCCACCGTTAGCAAAGGTGGCTTATTGCTCTTTGCCTGAGCCTGTAATATTTCAGTCACGGTAAGTCCTTAACCAATCCAGAGTACGACGTAACCCTTCATTAAAATCGATGGCTGGTTTCCAGTTCGTGTGCTCCTGTAATTTCGTTGAATCCAAGACATTGGCTTTTACATCAAAAGCGCGCTCAGGAAGATATTCTATAGCAGGCTCACAGCCTATCTCACGCATCAAGGGGGTCATCGCTTCGATTACATCTGTATTGGAAAGCCCGACCCCAGATCCAAGATTGTAGGTTTCAGATAGATGCCCCTTTTCCAGGGCACAGATAATACCTGCCGCAAGATCGCTGGCATAAATGTAGTCACGAACCGTACCTGTCTGACCAAATATCTTGATGGGTTGCCTACGCATCGCTGAGGCCATTGCGGTAGAAATGAAGCCTTGACCAACAAATGGACGCTGCCCTGCACCGTACGCATTCGCCGGGCGGATGCAGATATATTTCAACCCGTGTGTCACCCCATATAGATGCGCATAATTCTCTAACGTCAGTTTAGTAACGCCATAAGGAGAAATAGGCCTGGTCGGGTGATCCTCACAAATTGGTAATGTTATCGCCTCGCCATATACCGTCCCGCCGGAAGACACCAGCACCAGCTTCCCTCCTCTATCGGCCATTTCAGAAAACAACTGCACTGTGGCTGGCAAGTTTTGTAGCAAGTCCGCCAAAGGATTTTCAAAGGAGGTATTCGGTACGGTGGCATAGGCCAAATGAATTACTTCCTGATGGTGATCAAGCAAATCGCAGATCAATTCATGCTGAGAAAAATCACCTTTAATGTAGACAGCACCTTTCGGCAACTCATCTCCGGGTACTGATCTCCTACCAAGCACAGTGACACGCCGCCCTGTGGCTATGAGTTCAGGCACCAAATGCGAACCTATGTAGCCAGCCCCACCAATAACCAAAGTATTTTGCTCAAAGCTCACAACGACACCCAGCCTGGCGGGAACAGGTCCTTAATATTGTTTTTATTGGCGAACCACTTTTTCGGTGCAAGCACAATTTTTTTTGGGTCGGAATTCAGCCAAGCTCCCCACCAACTGAATGAACTGTTGGCAATAATATGATGTTGACACAAACTCATCAGATGCATGTCGTTGAAACTTTCAGCACCATGATTGTGATCTACATACTGACAGGGGAAGTCCAACTTTAGATTAGCTTTTACCCAGGCAATATCATCCGAAAATATAAAAAAAAATGGCTCTTCAACCCGTTCAGAAACGAACTTAATAGCCGCCTGGTAATAATCAAGTGAACATAAACCATGCGTGGCACTGGTTTTAGGGTTGTTGACATAATCGCCACGCCGCATGTGCAGACTTATCGCATTCACTTGGTCAATTTGTGCAGCGGTTTCAGCATTCCGGTTCACTAGCGGAGACTTGAAGCTAAAATCAGCACGAATATCTGCAGTAGCAGCCCGGAAATACCGCTCGGACTGCCAATAACCAAGCAGATAACAATCTCGAGGAACATTTTTTATTTCAGGCCAATAGTGGAAGTGCGGCTCAACGATAAAACCTTTGCGGCGAAATGCTGCCATGCCAGGTCGCGCTACAATTCTCCTGATGCCAGCGGAAAACTGCCAACCAAGAATGCCGCGAACATCCTCTTCGGTAGCGATTCCTATCGGACAATCGAAAACCCTCTGCAGCTCAAAGCCCTGGTGTAAACCGTAACCAGCGAACCCGGTAACGTCCAGCAGCAACGGCTGCCCTCGCACCAGTGATAATGCACGTCCCGCCGCATATTGAAACATCTGGTTGCCGAGGCCGCCAATAATCTGCGATATTATCATCTGTAACAGTCTTGAAATATCTGATTAATAAAAAAGAATTTACTCATTTAAACAATCCGATTACCAAATTTCTCGATCTACAAACAATGTGTTTACATTAGTATCCGCATAAGAAAAATACCCTTTATCGTTCATGAAGTCAGTAATCTCAATAATTTTCTTTCCTTGGCGATTTTCAGAAAAAGTAATGGTCTCAACGCAAATTACCTTAGGACGATAGAGAGAAAAATTCAGGCTACGCAAAATTGATAAATCCAGCCCCTCTACATCCAACGATATAAAATCCGGAGCACCAAAGAAGTTATCCTTTATCACATCATTTATATTCAGAACAGGAACATTTACGACTTCCTTGATTTTTACTCTACCTCCTTGCTCGGCTAATTTTGCATCGTTTTCTGAAAAGGTATTCAATGTACGCGTGTTCATTATATAGAACGGGATCTCACCTGTATTTTCAGCAATACCGACATTAAGGTTGATATCTCTCGGGCGTTCTTTTTGAAAAGCTTTAATTAGCGAAGGATCAGGCTCGACATTCACACCATGTGAACCCATATCATAAAAGATCCTTGTATTACTAAGGAAACTTGGGTGATGGGCGCCAATATCAAGATATGTTGGCGATGGAATTCGCAGGGCATCAAATATATGACGAGTAATTAAATCTTCACCACACTGGGAGTAAGATTTTTTATAGTCAATACCAATATGGTTTTTGATTTTCCCCAAAACCCTATACAAAATCCAGTTAATTGTCATCTCACATTTTCCGAAAAAACATTATTAATCACATATCTAATATGATATGTATATGCAAACATGTATTTAAGTGGCGATGTAAGTATCAACAAAAACCTTTCAAAACTAACAGACCGGCTAAAATAGCCATTTTGAATTTGTGGCTCAACTGGGAAAACAAGCCTTCTTGCTAATTTTAATAAATACCCTCTACTTTCATTATTAACTTCAGCCTCCGACTCCGCATGTATTCGCTTATAAAGTTGAACACCTTTAACTGAGGTTATTTCTGTCTTGTTTAGTAAATCAAAAATAACATGGTAGTCATGCTCATAGTCCAGTAAATTACAATCTTTCACTACGCTTTTTCTAAACAAGGAATAAAACAAGTTGGCTTTTCCCGCACCTTCATATTCCAGAAAGTACCTAATCCTGCGCATCAATCGTGTTCCCTGAAATCTAAAGAGTCTTCCAGTTGCGACGTGCAAAATAGGCTGGGAATATTTATTCATAGGCTTTACTTGACCAAAAGCTGCTCCTGTTCCCGTGGCTTCTAACATATGTAGCAATTTCTCTATCCAACTACTGTCCCATTTATCGTCGCAGGCTGCCCACATAAAATATTCGCCCCTCGCTTCATTCAAAACAAACTGAAAATTGAATAATGCCCCCGCATTATGGGTCTGTCGAATGCACCGAATCCTCTCATCTTTTTTTACATATTCCTGGCAAATATCACTAGTACTATCAGTCGATGCATTATCCGATATGATCAATTCAAAATCAGAAAAGCTCTGTTCTAACAGAGAATCCAAAGCCTCTCTGATATAATCTTCACCATTGTATACTGGCATACCGATGCTGACAGTCGGGAAACGGTTAGTCACTGATGAATCTGTAAATTCACGTTCGGTTTTTAGTTCAGCCATTGAGTACGTGCCCTCTAAGCGTTTTGAATTGGCGACGCAAGAATTCCCGCGAGGCCGGCACGGTCCACAGCACCACACCCATTACCAAAATACCAATGCCAGTCATAGTTGCAACCATCGGTACACGGCCTGACGGTAGAACAATCCAGTAGCGCAAGGCCAATACGGTAATTGTTCCGATGCTGAGCGGTTTTATAACAGCACCCCAATACCACCGCCATTTCTCGTCGGGCAGAAGTCTACGGTGCATGAAATGCACACCAATGAACACATATCCCGCATTGAGTGCGAACCACGCCCAGGCAGCACCGATGGCACCGAAACGCGGCACGGCCCAGAGGATGGCTGGGACGATGAAACACACCGCCACAATGTTTACGCGTACGGCGAAGCCCGTCCAGCCATGAGCCAGTTGCATCATATAGGGCACATGCATGAAGCCGTTGCACAATGTGCCCAGGGCGAGCAAAATCAGTAACGGCCCAGCCTGTTGCGCCAGACTGACGTTACCCGTCCAGGCATAGAGTAGCGGTTCGGCAAACGCTGCTATCACCAGCGCCGCTGGAATCAGCACCGCGGCCAACCATTGAGTTGCACGATGGTAGGTATCTATGAGCACCTGCTGTTCGGACTTGGCGACCAGCTCGGTCAGTCGCGGCGAAACGGCGGTGGCAATCGGAGCTACCAGAAAAGCCAGCGCACCCGCTACAGATGCGGCGAGAATGTAATAACCAAATTCCTCGAGAGACACTAACTTGCTCAACAACAACTTATCCACCTGTGTCAGCAACAAAGCCAGCAACGTGGTCGCTGCCATTCCTCCGGCGAAGCGGCGAATGCGTACGATAGCAGCCAGTTCGAAGCGGGCGGGCCTCTCTCCGGGCGGCAACAAATGGTAGGTCTTGCGGGAAAGGATGATCACGGTAAGTAGGGAGACTAGGCCCTGCCACAAAAAAAATGCCTCGATGCTGGTGTCAACCCAAGCCAACACGCCGACCACACCGCCCCACCTCAAAGTGGCTAGCACGCCTTGTGCGCCATTTAGCCAAACTTGATGCTGCAAGCCTTGAATCGCGCCGCGATAAACCTGTTCTGCCATGCGCGCAGCCAGCACCAGACCTATCATCCCAATCGCCTGCGCCACGGTTGCGGCTGATAAATTCACGACATTGAGCCAATGCGTGGCCACCCACGGTGCAATGAACCACACGATGCCCACCACCGCCACAGCTACACAGCCATAAATCACTTCTAGCGAACGCAACAAATCGCGAATGGTCTGCGCACTGTGCGCCCCAGCCTGAAAACGCGCCATTTCGCGACTCAAGGTCGGGGTGAGACCCATGTCTAACAGGGTGAGCCACGCCTGTAACATGGTCATAAAACCCACCAGGCCCCACGCCTCCACACCCAGATAATCGATATATACAGGAACGAAGGCCAGCCCCATCAGTGCAGTCCAGCCTTGGCCGAGGTAGTTGGCGATGATATTTTTCTTAAGCGACATTATTATAGAGCGTTATTGACTGGGCCTTAGCTAACGCGTTTTAAATACCCATCCGGTGCCACGGTAATCTGCAGTTTATGCTGAATGCTCTTGTCGATCTCAAATTCAGAATGTGTCTTCAGATATTCCCACACTGCCGTCTTTGGGTTATCACCAGGCCCCCAAGGGCGGTCTGGGAACATTTCTTCCGGCATGTCTTCGATCACGGTATCAAACACCACGCAATAGCTGTCTTTGCTTGTCAGTGGCGCGTAGGCCTGCAGTTCAGCCAGTACATGGTCGTGAGTATGGTTACTATCGAGACAAACCAGCACTCGCGAATAATTCGCGGCGGCGTGGCGTACCTGCTCTATAATATCGGGCGCAATGCTGGAGCCCTGTATCATCTGAATACGCGATGCCATAGGATGCACCTCGATAGCCTCACGGTTGTGGGAACGGATATCGATATCGATGCCAAGCACCTTACGGTGCGAAATATTCGGATCAACCTTTTCACCAGCCTCAATGGCATCACACATATCTAGCAGCGCCAACATGGAGGCGTTAAAAATTAGCGAGCCACCGTGCGCAATGCCGGTTTCAATGATGAGATCTGGCTTAATTGACCATATCAGCTCTTGCATCGCCACCATGTCTTGAGGGTACTGAATAATGGGGCGACCTTGCCATTCGAAATGATAAGAGTACTTGCAAGCATTTACATGATTGACCCACTGAAGTGATAATTTATTTAATTCTTTATCTCGGCCCATCAAATCAATTTCTGTTCGACACTCTTGTTTGAATTGATCATATAAGTTCATTTTTGTCTCCAAATAATTCATACGTTTACTCAGAATATAGGTCTTCCAGGGTTGCCGACAATAATTAACCCATCAGGAACATCCTTTGTTACAACTGCACCTGCCCCTATTATCGAACCAGGACCGATTTTCAGTCTTGGCAATACAACCGACCCAGCTCCTATCATGACGTTGTCTCCAATTGTGACACAACCACAAACCGTGGCTCCGGGAGCAAGATGGACACCATCACCTAAAACACATTCATGATCTACTGATGCTTTATGATTGATAATGCATGCATCTCCCAACCTGCTATCAGCGGCCACCACAGCCTGGGCCAGCACTTGGCTTCCTTCACCAATCGTGGTCGTATTGCACACAAAAGCGTTAGGATGAATTAAAGGTTCTAATTTTAAGCCTGCTGAGCGAAACATATGTTGAATTTCAATTCTATCACTCCCCCTATGTCCACCAATCGCCACAAGTCCCGTTACATTTAATAACCCTTGTGATTTGGAAAGCCATGTATTAAATCCAGCTTCTCCAAAATAAATGGGAACATCTGGTAATATTGAAGAAACCTCATTGTTATCAAAGAATGCAACAACCTGCCCGCCCTGAGATTTAATCAGGCTTACCAAAACCTTTGCGTGACCTGCACACCCCCATATAACAAACAATTTAGTCATTCAAAATGCTCTCAATCACATTGACTACACGATCCTGTTCGGTTTTTGAAATATCATGAAAGCTGGGTAAATTAATTGCCCTTGCAGGAATATCTGAAGATACCGGTGTATATATTTTCCCTTCAAACATTGGCAAACTTGATAGTGGATGAAAAAAGACTCTTGCATCAATGTTCTCTTCGGCAAATGTATTCTGAAGTTCTTCACGTGTAACACCTGTTTGTTGATCAAATACTATCGTTGGCATCCAGGCACCATTGACCGTATCTACTGGCTCTGGATTCATGGATAAACCCGAAAAAATTTCCAAACGACTACGATAATACGAAAGAATCTCACGCTTACGGCGAGTCAATTCGTCGGCACGTTCAATCTGAGCACAGCCGATCGCTGCCTGGATGTTCGACATCTTATATTTAAAACCAACCATATCCGGCCAAAACTGCTTAGTCTGTCCTCGCGCACGCCCATGATTACTCAACGTAAGTACATGTTCATATAAAACTGCGTCGTTAGTGACGAAGATCCCCCCTTCACCTGTTGTGAGCGTTTTGGTGCCATGAAATGAGAATGCGCCGAATTTCCCCATCGATCCCGCACGCTTACCATGGTAGATGGATCCGATCGCTTCGGCGGCATCCTCTATAACTGGGATGCTATGTTTTTCGCCAATAGCGAGCAACTTATCCATCTCACAAAGATTACCGTACAAATGGACAGCAACTATTGCCTTTGTGTTGGGCGTAATCGCTTCCTCGACCAGCTTCGGATCAAGGCACCAGGAATCAGGAAGAATATCGACAAAAACTGGTTTTGCACCCAAATGGACTATCGGTGAAGCCGTAGCAATCCAATTAATGTCGGCCATGATAACTTCATCACCAGGGCCAATTCCTAATGCTGCCATACCCATGTGGAGTGCCCCAGTGCAACTTGATGTCGCGATCGCGTACTTAACATCAAGATGATCTTTGAACGCCTCCTCAAAGCGATTGATGTACTCGTAACATTTCTCGCCCCAACCATTGGCGGCCGCATCAGTAGCGTAACGGACCTCTAGTTCGGTTATGGAAGGCTTAGTATAGTGAATACGGGACTTCATGCGATCTCCAGATGCGGCACCGCAGTAACGAACTGGCCGCCCCACTCGCGAATATAGGCCAATTGCTCGATCACCTCTGTACGCAAGTTCCAGGGCAGGATCAGCACGTAATCTGGTCGGCTTTGCTCTAGATGTAACTCCGCAACAATAGGAATACGACAACCGGGCAGGAATTTATCTTGCTTGGCGGGATTTCGATCTGCCACGTAAGGAATTAGATCAGGCCTCACACCAGCATAATTCAGAAGGGTATTTCCCTTGGCAGCAGCACCGTAGCCGGCAACCATTTTGCCTGCCTGCTGGGCATCAATCAGAAAAACCAGTATATCGTTTTTGACTTTATTCGCCTTGGCCTGAAAACCAGCATAGAACGCTGTACTGCTCATGCCTGCTTCTGTTTCACGTTCCAATAGTTTCATGACATTCTGGCTTGTCTCGTGTGCACCAGAATCCTTGCGTTGTGCATAGACACGTAAACTTCCGCCATGTGTAGGTAATTCTTCCACATCGAATACACTCAGGCCATTATGCTCAAAGATTCTCTTCACTGCAGTCAGCGAGAGATAGGAATAGTGCTCATGGTAAATGGTGTCAAACTGGTTCTCGGATACCAGCCGCAGCAGGTGCGGGAACTCAAAAGTCGCCACGCCGTTCGGTTTTAACAACACCGCAAAACCTTCAACAAAGTCATTAATATCTGGCACATGCGCCAGTACATTGTTCGCCGCGGTCAAATCGGCTTGCTTGCCTTGTGCGGCAAGACGCTGGGCCAGTTTCACACCAAAGAACTCTTCAACGATTTCAATCCCCCTGCTGCGTGCCGCCTCCGCCGTGCTGGTCGTGGGCTCAATACCCAGGCAGGGAATTCCTCGTGCTTTTGCGTATTGCAGCAGGTAGCCATCATTCGCAGCCACCTCGACGATATGGGAGTTTCCGTCTAGCGCAAAGCGTTGTGCCATATTCGCAACATATTGTTCGGCATGTTTTAACCAGGTTGTTGAAAACGAACTGAAGTATGCGTAATCAGCCGAGAACAACTCATCTGCCCCAGCATAGTCTTCTGTTTGTACCAGCCAGCATTCTGTACACACCAGTACCCGCAAAGGGAAATATTTTTCTGGTGCATGCAAGGTTTTCTGGGTGAGATAAGCATTGGACGGAGGTGCCGTACCCAGATCGATCAATGGCAGCGTTAATTCGGTCTGGCAATGGCGGCACTTCATAAAACAAGTCCTTGGTAATCCTGGTCTAATAATGAGTGGTTTCGATCACGCTCTGAAAGGTCATCAATAGGCAAAGGCCAGACAATACCCAACCTTGGGTCTGCTACATTAAGCGCGCCTTCTGCCTCGGGATGATAGGCCGCGGTGTGCAGGTAAATCAGCTCGCAGTCTTCAGTCAGCGCCTGAAAACCGTGCGCATAACCTTCAGGAATGAGCAAACCCCTACGGTTAGTGGCGGAAAGAATTTCGCTATGCCACTGCAGGAAGGTAGGCGATCCGCTCCGGATATCTACGGCCACATCCAGTACCTCACCCTTCAAACAACTCACAAATTTTGTCTCGGCATATGGAGGGTGCTGAAAATGTAGGCCGCGAACCGCACCTTTTTTTCGTGTGAGAGTCTGGTTAATTTGAGCTATTGGTTTGTTAAATCCTGCCTCCGAAAATTCCTCAGCACTGTAAAGGCGTGACAAGTATCCCCGATGGTCTTCTGTCGCTTTGCGCTGCACTACCATCAGGCCAGACAATGGCGTCTGAATAAAATCAAAACGTGACATGATTAATCATCTTGTCTTGCAGACTGGTAATCATTTATTTGTCCTAATGTGACCAATCTCATGTCCTTGGCTTGCCGCCATGCCTCATGCCATTCCAATGTTTTTTGTAATGCCGTTTGCAGTCGCCAGCGTGGCTGCCAGCTCAGCTGACTGCGTGCCTTGCTACTATCTAATTTAAGATAATTTGCCTCATGAAGTTGCGGCGACTCATCGCGCTGCCAATTTACGGCTTTACACATTTCGGCCATGCGCTCAATTATCCACTTTACCGGCCGCGCATCGTCATCTGCTGGCCCAAAATTCCAGGCTTCAGAAAATCCAGTGCCCTTAGTACAAAGCTGTTCTGCCAGCATCAAATATCCAGACAATGGTTCCAGCACATGCTGCCAGGGTCGCGTAGAGTTTGGAGAACGTATCGTGAGTGTTTCACCGGCATCCGAGGCCCGCAGGAAATCAGGAACCAAACGATCTTCTGCCCAGTCGCCCCCGCCAATCACGTTCCCCGCTCTGGCACTTGCCAGGGCGATGCCCGCCGGCTCTAAAAATGATTGCCGATAAGCCGATGTCACCAACTCTGCACAACCCTTGCTGCTTGAATAAGGGTCGAAGCCGCCCATCGCCTCATCTTCGCGATAACCCCATACCCATTCCCGGTTTTCATAGCATTTATCAGTTGTAACATTCACTACTGCTTTTACACCGGGCGTGGCACGCACTGCCTCGAGCATATGCACGGTTCCCATCACGTTCACCTCATAGGTTTCTACAGGTTGCGTGTAGGAGTAACGCACCAGGGGTTGAGCAGCGAGATGAAAAACAACCTCTGGTCTCGCCTGCTGCATTGCCTGGCTGAGCTTGTCCGGTTCACGTAGGTCTGCAATGACGCTGCTCGCCATGCCCTCGCTCACCTTCGCCACAGAAAATATATTGATATCCGTAGGCGGATTGAGCGCGTAGCCATGCACTTCTGCGCCCATGGATTGAAGCCACAGGGAAAGCCAGCCGCCTTTAAAGCCGGTATGTCCCGTCAGAAAAACGCGCTTACCACGCCAGAATTCCGGATTCATTTCCATACCTTCCATGGTGCCTTACCGCTTTGCCAAAGTTCTTCCAGGTGATTCATGTCGCGAAGTGTATCCATCGGCTGCCAGAAGCCGCTATGCTCATAAGCCATCAGCTCACCCTGAGCAGCAAGTTGACTCAGTGGTTCGCCTTCCCATGATGACTTATCATTTTCGATCAGGTCTATGCAGCCTGGTGACAAGACAAAAAAACCACCGTTAATCCAGCCGCCATCACCTTGCGGCTTTTCAATAAAGCCGCGCACTGACTTGCCATCCATATCAAGCGCGCCATAACGACCGGGAGGCTGAACCGCGGTGACTGTTGCGCGCTTGCCATGCTGCTTGTGAAAGGTCAGCTGCGCGGATATATCGATATCAGAGACACCATCGCCATAGGTAAAACAGAATGCCTCTTCGTCTTTCACATAATCCGCCACTCGCTTCAAACGACCTCCGGTCATACTGTTATCACCCGTATCAACCAGTGTTACGCGCCATGGCTCTGCATTCTGCTGATGGACTTCCATCTTGTTGTTCTGCATATCGAAGGTTACATCTGACATGTGCAAGAAGTAGTTGGCAAAATATTCTTTGATTACGTAGCCCTTATAACCGCAACAAATAATATAATCATGAATACCATGGGCTGAATAGGATTTCATGATATGCCACAGAATAGGTTTGCCGCCAATTTCTACCATAGGCTTTGGACGAGTCGATGTTTCCTCGCTTATACGCGTCCCTAAACCACCCGCTAATATGACTGCTTTCATATTGTCCAACCTGTAAAATCTAGTCTGATTTAAATTTGATGCGTCGTGCTGCATACACTCTATACCTATAACAAAAACAGGCATATTGGTTAGATTTAAGATGCGCCTCAAGTTTCCAGGATTTCCTCATCATAATCTTCCATCCACTTCATCTGCATTCAGGATGTATTTTATATCGTACAAAACATGGTTTTCCCTCCCCAGTCTCCTTAGCTGTTGTGCGCCCATTTCCCTAAACTCGTCATGGGCAACGGCAAGGACGATGGCATCGTATTTTCCTTCTATCGGCTTATCAACAGGCATAATGTCATACTCATGTTTAGCTTCAGCCTTGTCTATCCATGGATCAAAGACATCAACGTTACAGTTAAAATTTTTAAACTCTTCGACAAGGTCAACAACACGCGTGTTGCGAAGATCTGGGCAGTTCTCTTTAAAGGTGAGCCCCATAATAAGAATGTTTGCATCAACCACATGTATACGTTTTTTGGTCATCAATTTTGAGACCTGTTCCGCCACATAATTACCCATGCTGTCATTCAGCCGCCGGCCGGCCAGGATCATCTCGGGACGGTAGCCGACTTCAATCGCCTTATGCGTTAGATAATATGGGTCGACGCCGATACAGTGCCCACCAACGAGGCCAGGGCGAAACGGAAGGAAATTCCATTTTGACCCAGCCGCTTTCAGGACTTCTTCCGTATCAATATTTAGTCTATTGAATATCAATGCGAGCTCATTGATTAAGGCGATATTGACATCCCGCTGAGTATTTTCAATAACCTTAGCGGCTTCCGCTACCTTGATACTGCTTGCCTTATGGGTGCCTGCAGTGATGATGGTTTGATACAGAGTATCTATCCTGTCTGCTATTTCCGGTGTAGAGCCAGATGTCACCTTCTTTATGCTAGTGACGCGATGTTCCTTATCGCCAGGATTGATCCTCTCCGGGCTGTAACCACAATAAAACCCTTTCGTTATCTGTTTGCAGTTATCGGCATGAATATAAGTGAGACCGGATAACTGTTCCAGTATCGGAACACATACCTCTTCGGTTGCACCGGGATAGACGGTGGATTCATAGATGACAATATCACCGACGCTGAGTAGCTTGCCCACCGTCTCACTTGCTTTGATAAGTGGGGTTAAGTCAGGGCATTTGTCTTTATCAATAGGTGTTGGGACGGTGACAATATAAATGTTACAGTCACGGATATCATCTGAATTTGTTGTGTAGCAGAGCTTCGATGCTTGTTTAAGCTCTTCTGGCTCTACTTCAAGAGTACGATCTTCGCCATCACGCAGTTCTTGAATACGACCAGGGTTGATATCGAAACCTATCGTATCCAGCCGTTTACCAAATTCAACAGCAAGAGGCAGGCCTACATAGCCAAGGCCGATTATAGCAAGCTTATTTTGCATAATTGTTATCTATCATATAATTCATCATCAGGCACGCTACCGCCCTACAGTGCATCATTAATGCCCCGCATAGTCGGTCCATCACGGAAATCTCTTTTAGAGACTTTGTGAACTATTTTGTTTATCCAGACGCAACACGTCCGGAACGATGACCTTTGCAGGGTCTACCTTTGATATTAGGTGTTCATAACTAATTTTTGTCGCATTCAAATCAGTTATCAGGTATCCATCATGTTCTGGCAACATAGCAAGGTCGTGATAAACATCGTTGTTAATAAATCGAACATGCTCAGTATGTGGGTCATACAAAGCCACAATATCAATCCCACTATCATAGGAGCGAAGAATGGCTATTTCAGCCAAATCCGAAAGGCCACACAAAACTATCCTGTTCCAACCGTTCTCCTTACATTGAACGTATGCATTGCGGCATGACTCACCCGCTTCTCGATAAAAAGAAAATGAGTTTTTCAAATACCAGGCCGTTAAACGTCCCTTTTCGGAGAGACCCTTTGGTGTCAGGTAATACAAGTATCGATTCGCTGGTGCATCACTGATCTTTATAAGCCCCTTGCGTACACAGCGTTTTAAATAAGAATTGGCAAGACCCAGTGCAACACCGAGTTCCCGTGCCAGATGACGCTGACTGATATCACTCTTGCGGCCTATCGCATCAAGCACACTTAGTGTAATTTCTTCTTCTTTAAATTCTTTATTATTCATAGGAGATTATTGAGATAATAGTTAACTAACTACCTCAATTGCCTCCATATCTATTTGTACACGTGTCGTCTTACCCATTAACTCAAGCAGTAACATCACACGTTGCTCACCTGTCCTGGCAACAAATACGCCCTCAAGACCCGCCATTGGCCCATCCAGTACCCGTACGTTGACACCCTTGCTGATTTCATCTTTAACATGCTGCAAACCATCCGGGTTTTCACGACTACGGATCGCCTCGATGATTTCTTCGCTGATTGGCGTCGGCATTTGGCCGAAACGTACCAATGTTGAGACGCCTAGGGTTGAGCGAATGGGCGCCCAGTTGTCATGGCTCTGATCAAGGTGAATAAACAGGTAGCGGGGAAAAAATGGCTCATTGACATGGCGACGACGGCCATTTCGACGTTTTACATTCATTATCATGGGGAGATAGGTGACATAGCCCTGCTGCTCAAGCTGCTGTTGAGCCACAGTCTCCTGTTTAGGCTTGGTATAGACAAGATACCATGACCTACTATTTGCTTTTATTTCAGTCATTTATAATATTTACGGTCAAATAGCCGATTATCTCTGATCATGGCGTTCATTCTATGAACATAGTCGAGATTTAAACAAAATTTAACTGAAAAAACAAGGGAATAGATTGAGAAACAAATACTTATACTATCCAATAATCACTGCGAATATTATGGTTTATTCGTCGCCGTGATAAACGGAACGAAGTCCGGAAGAAAAACTCTATTTATAACCAAACGCCGCGTGCTTTAAGACATGCAATAATCGTCTCTGCACAGTCATCAAGCGAAAGACTGCCGCTCGTATCCACAACAATTTCTGCCGACCTGGGGACATCATAAGGAGCGGAAATGCCAGTAAACTCCTTGATTTCACCGGCCCTCGCCCTTTTATACAGGCCCTTCACATCACGTTCTTCACAAACCTCTATGGGGCAATCACAATAGATCTCGATAAAATCATCACCGACCAGGTCCCTGACCTTCTGCCGGTCTTCGTGCGAGGGGGAAATGAAGGCGGTCAGGGCAATCACGCCGGCATTAATAAACAGTTTCGACATCTCGCCTATGCGACGAATATTCTCACTGCGCGCCTCCTCCGAGAAACTCAGATCACCACACAGACCATGGCGGACATTGTCGCCATCGAAGACGAAGGTCCTGCAGCCCATTCCATGGAGTTTTTCCTCAACATAATGCGCAAGGGTGGATTTTCCGGAGCCGGAAAGCCCGGTAAACCAGAGGACCGCACTGCGATGGCCATTTTGTGCCTCACGACGCTCACGGGTGACAGTGGCGCAGTGCCATACGGTATTGCTAGATTTTATAGGCGCTTGCTTGTTTTCTGATTTAGGCACTTTGGGTTACTACTCTTCTACAACTGACTGATTATATTGTGCATTATAGCGGATATAGTCCGATTAGGATATTGCCTGATTACACTGTGCTAATCTGACCTTCATCTCTGCGATATAGATAACCGTAAAAAAACGGGCCCAATTGGGCCCGTCGATTATACTAGCAATGGCAGCTTTGGCATCCATGCCCTTGCCTTGCCGTCATCCCCTACTCGGCGGCATCCTTATCGCCTTATAGTGTCAGACTACTTTTTATCGCTCACGGCGGCCGTTTTTGCCCCCGTTGTCAGACGATCACGGTTTTTCGCTACCGTCTGCAGGCCTATCCCCTTCACCTTGGCCAGGTCGTCAACCGAGGCGAAACGGCCATTTTTCGTGCGGTAGGCAACAATGGCCTCAGCCTTGGCCTGGCCGACGCCCTGAATGGCTTGCGCCAGAGACAGGGCATCAGCGCTATTAATATCAACAGGCTCAATGGCAAAAACAGCAGTGGATAACAGTAGTGCGAACGCACCAATAAGACGGCGTAAATGATTCATCGTAACTCTCCTTTTATGAATAATCCCCGAAACTCCATGTCGGGGTAAGACAACGTTACGGATTCAGCGATGCAGGGTCAATACCCGGCAAGGAAGCAATTTCTGATTCTATTGTAAGCAAAACGCCCATTGGCTTGTCAGCCTGGGTAATCGGTCTGCCAATCACCAGGTAACTGGAACCCGCAGCCATAGCCTCGGCAGGCGTCAGGGTACGGCGCTGATCATCGGTGGCCGAACCGGCAGGTCGAATGCCCGGGGTGACCAGGGCAAAGTCTTTACCGAGGCTTTCACGCAGGGCTGTTACCTCTTTGGGTGAGCAAACCACGCCATCCATTCCCGAGTGACTCGCCAGTCTGGCAAGGCGCATCACATTCTCTTCTGCGGTGCCCATATAGCCCACTTCCTTAATATCTTCATCACTCAGACTGGTGAGGATCGTGACCGCGATCAACAACGGCGACTGGCTGGATTTCTCGATCGCCTCACGGGCGGCCTCCATCATGCGCCGACCACCACTGGCATGTACATTCATCATCCACACACCGAGATCACAGGCCGCCGAGCAGGCCGCCGCCACAGTATTCGGGATATCGTGGAATTTCAGATCCAGGAACACGTCAAAACCCTTACCCGCCAGTGTCTCGACAAAATCAGGTCCCAGACGGGTAAACATTTCTTTACCAACCTTCAATCGGCAACGCGAGGGATCGAGTTGTTCAACCAGGCCTAGGGCCGCGGCCTTTTCCGGAAAATCCAGGGCGACAATAATGGGCGAATTAGAATTAGACATAATCAATACTCAGCTTTCTACAATATCCTGCAACGGCTTGACACTGTTCCAGCGTTTGCAACTGGGACAATGCCAGTGCATGGCCTTGGCCTCAAATCCACAGGCCTGACATTTATATGATGACTTCAGGGTGGAGAGTTTGTTTATCAGGTCACTGAGAATATGCATATTCTCGCGCGCAGGCCCTTCAGTATTTTGCATATTATATTCGACGAGTCGTTCCAGACCACGCACCGAGGGACGCTTACGCAACTCTTCAATAATAAATTGCATGGCCGCACGCTCACCCTGTTCCTTCTTCATTAACTCGGCCAGGGCCAACATAGCGGTCACTCCACCATACTGGTTCAGAATGCCTTCAAGATAGTGGCGATACTCGGTAAGTTTTCCAATAGAACGATAGCATTTCTCCATTGGAATAATGGCTTCGGAAATATAACCCGCATCCTGCCCTTCAATAGCACGATAGGCGCGAATAGCCGCCTTACAATCACCTGACGAAGATTCAAGATCACCTTGCAACAGGCTGGCGCGCACACAAGACTTGTCGACGGCCAATGCCTTCTTGACGGCCTGTTGCGCCGTACGTATATCATGGTGGCTAATAGCCGCCTCAGCCTGTTCACAATAATAATGTGCAATCACGACATGAGTACGTTTACCGGTCACAAACTCATAACTACGGGCCGTTTCAACAGCCTTTGACCAGTCTTTTTCCTGTTCATAGATCTCGAGCAACTGTTTCAGTGCCTCGGCTTTATATTCACCCAGCTCAATCAGTTCCTGAAACAGGTTCTCGGCACGGTCCAGCAGGCCTGCACGCATATAGTCCTGTCCCAGTTCATAGAGCGCCAGGGAACGCTGACCACGACTCAGGGTTGGACGGGCAATAATATTCTGGTGAATACGAATAGCCCGATCGACCTCGCCACGACGTCGAAACAGGTTACCCAGGGCCAGGTGGGTTTCAACCGTTTCACTATCTACCTCAAGCATCTGGATAAAGACCTCAATGGCCTTGTCCGGCTGTTCATTAAGCAGGAAGTTCAGACCCTTGAAGTAGTCCGATGACAGATCGGGACGACCCCGCTGTTGCTGCCTGCGCATATCGCGGCGTGCAATATACCATCCGGAGGCAGCAGCGATCGGCAATAATAATGCGACCAACTCAAGCATTAATGCTTGTCCTTGATCGGCATGGTACGCAGATTCGTGAGTTCCTGCTCGGTGTGCTTGATCTGGCGACGCAATTTAGACACTTCATGACGTGTTGACATGATAATAACTACGCTGGAAATCAAACCCAGAATGGCACCGCCGACAAGCGCGAGAATAATTGTCAGGGCGAGAGGTGCCCGCACTTCACCAAAGTAGTAGTTTACCGTTACCGGTTCACCATTAAGAATAGTAAAAAAAAGTACCAGCAGAAGTACCAGGAGGATAATAAAAGCACTGACTAGCCGCGCCATGGCAAGCTCTCCCGTGATAAACGATTAGCAACAGGTATCCTGATTGTATTACAGCGCATTGTCAGCATAGGCAATGCTACGTGAATTGTTCAGGTCGCTGTATTAATCAAGCTTCTACAATAGCGTTATTCGCCGCAGCGGCATTAACGCGCTCGCGCAGTTCCTTACCCGGCTTGAAGTGTGGGACATACTTGCCTGACAAGGAAACAGACTCGCCTGTTTTAGGATTACGACCAACACGGGGTGGCCGAAAATGAAGAGAGAAACTGCCAAAGCCACGAATCTCGATGCGACTACCCGTCGCAAGAGACTGACTCATCTGTTCAATCAGGGTCTTCACTGCAAGTTCAACGTCTTTATATGGAAGCTGATTCTGTTTGCGAGCTAGAACTTCAATCAATTCAGACTTTGTCATTATTCTGATTCCCGTCTTGTTGTAATTATAGTGCTGCATCCGGTGCAGTCCCGATGGACTGCACCGGCAACAGTTTTAGTCTTTACCTTCCATCTGCTGCTTGAAGATATCACCAAGAGTGGCCTTCATGCCGCTGTCTTCACCGTTGGAATAATCCTGCAGAACAGCTGACTCGTCATCACTATCCTTCGCCTTGATGGACAAAGTAATCGTGTGGTTCTTACGATCAACACCAACAAACTTGGCCTCAATCTCATCACCTTCGTTGAGAACGGTACGAGCATCTTCAACACGGTCGCGAGCGATATCTGAAGCACGCAGGTAACCTTCTACGCCATCATCCAGTTCAATACGTGCGCCCTTGGCATCGACTTCAATGATCTTACCCTTAACGATGCTGCCCTTGGCATGCTCAGCAACATAGTTAGAGAACGGGTTTTTCTCCATCTGCTTGATACCCAGCGAGATACGCTCACGCTCAGGGTCAACAGACAGAACAACCGTTTCGAGTTCATCACCCTTCTTGTAGTTGCGGATAACTTCTTCGCCAGGGACACTCCAGGAGATATCAGACATGTGCACAAGACCGTCTATGCCACCCTCAAGACCGAGGAAGATACCGAAGTCAGTAATAGACTTGATGGTACCTACAACCTTGTCGTTCTTGTTGTGAGATTCAGCAAAGTCTTCCCATGGATTGGCCTGACACTGCTTCATGCCCATGGAGATACGACGACGTTCTTCATCAATGTCGAGCACGACGACTTCAACTTCATCACCTAACTGAACAACCTTGGATGGATGAATATTCTTGTTGGTCCAGTCCATTTCTGAAACGTGAACCAGGCCTTCAACGCCAGACTCGATTTCAACAAAGCAACCGTAGTCAGCAATATTGGTGATCTTGCCGAACAGGCGTGTACCTTCAGGGTAACGACGTGCAATATCAACCCATGGGTCATCGCCGAGTTGCTTCAGACCCAGCGATACACGGCTGCGGTCCTTATCAAACTTCAGCACCTTAACGTCGATTTCATCACCAACGTTTACAATTTCACTTGGGTGCTTGATGCGCTTCCAGGACATATCAGTGATATGCAACAGACCATCAACACCACCCAGGTCAACGAATGCACCATAGTCAGTCAGGTTCTTGACGATACCCTTGACACTCTGACCTTCCTGCAGGTTGGCCAGTAATTCTTCACGCTCGGCAGTCGATTCGGTTTCAACCACGGCACGACGCGAGACGACAACGTTGTTACGCGCACGATCCAGCTTGATAACCTTGAACTCAAGTGGCTTACCTTCGAGGTAAGTGGTGTCACGAACCGGACGCACATCAACCAGGGAACCCGGCAGGAAGGCACGAATGTCCATGACTTCAACGGTAAAGCCACCCTTGACCTTGCCGGTAATAATACCGGTGACGGTTTCATTGCCTTCCTGGGCAGCTTCAAGCTTGATCCAGGCTACGTTACGTTTCGCTTTTTCACGTGACAGCTTGGTTTCGCCATAACCGTCTTCAACGGCATCAAGCGCTACATCAACCTCATCACCAATAGAAACTTCAATATCACCATTCAGATCAAGGAACTGCTCTAATGGGATAACACCTTCTGACTTCAGGCCAGCGTGGACGATGACAAAGTCATCATTAATGTCCATAACGAGACCACTAATAATGGCGCCGGGACGCATCTTGTCATTGGATAAACTCTGTTCAAAGAGTTCGGCAAAAGATTCACTCATGAATAAAAACCTGATTTCTACTACATTAACCGTGCCGAAAAAAGAGGTCGGGCTTCAGCCGGATCTATAGATCCTGACTTAACGGTGTTTCCTCATAATCGAAGCGCTGCTGACAGAGCTCCAGTATCTTTGCCACCACGGCCTCAATATCAAGCTCAGTGGTATCAAGAAGAATCGCATCCTCGGCCGCTATCATCGGCGAGGCACCACGCTGACTATCACGCAAATCGCGGCGTTCAATATCCTCTAAAAGAGGCGCGAGATTAACACTCATTCCTTTCTCTTTCAACTGTTTATAGCGTCTTTCGGCCCTCGCCTCGGCACTCGCGGTGAGGAAAATCTTCAATGGTGCATCGGGGAAAACCGTGCTGCCCATATCCCGCCCATCTGCCACCAAACCGGGCATTTCCCGAAAGGCACGCTGACGTGCCAGCAAGGCCGCCCGCACCCCCGGCAGGGCCGCGACGATCGAGGCGGCATTTCCGACTATTTCACTGCGGATTTGCTCGGTGACCGGCTCACCCTCGAGCAGAATGACGGTCTGGCCATCCTTGCCCAGGGCGAATTCCACATCGAGGTGCTCAGCCAGGGTTTCCAGTGATTCGGCATCATCCAGCGCCAGGGTATGGTTCTCGGCCGCCAGGGCCAGTACACGGTAAAGCGCCCCGCTATCGAGGTAATGCCAGCCCAGGCGTCGGGCGATGATCTGGCTCACCGTGCCCTTACCAGAGCCACTGGGGCCATCAATGGCCAGTAATGGTACATGTTCAGTATTCACATTAACTTCCTTTACTTTTAAATCTCCATTCCCTTTTTTTTCAGATAGTTATATTATTTTTTTAATGTTAGTTCTGGGTGATATTCAGGCCACAGCGTGCGGCCAAATCAACGAAACCGGGGAACGAGGTGTTCACATTGGCACAGTCTTCGATCGTGATCGGCCCACTGGTGCGCAGGGCGGCCATGGCAAAGGACATGGAGATACGGTGGTCACCGTGGCTTTGCACCGTGCCGGAACCCAGTTGCCCACCCTCAATACGGATACCGTCCGCGGTCGGCTCGGCACGGATCCCCAGCACCTGCAGGCCATCGGCCATGACCTGGATGCGGTCACTCTCCTTCACACGTAGCTCCTCGGCCCCGGTCAGCACCGTCGTGCCTTCGGCACAGGCCGCGGCGACAAAGATCGCCGGAAACTCATCAATCGCCAGCGGTACCTGCACCTCCGGGATGTGAATGCCCTTCAGCCGGGCAGAACGCACGCGGATATCGGCCACCGGCTCGCCGCAGACCTCACGGCGATTCAGGACCTCGATATCCGCCCCCATCTCGCGCAGGATGGTGATCACCCCGTCACGGGTCGGATTAATACCGACATTTTCCAGGGTAATATCCGAATTCGGTGCAATCGAGGCGCCGACCATAAAAAAGGCCGCCGAGGAGATATCCGCCGGCACATCAATCTGCGTCCCGCTTAATGTTCCCCCACCCTGCAGGCAGGTCCTGGCACCACTGCGCTGTACGGCATAACCAAGGCCATTCAGCATGCGCTCGGTATGATCGCGGGTCGGTGCCGGTTCGGTGGTACAGGTCTCGCCTTCGGCATACATACCCGCGAGGAGCACACAGGATTTTACCTGGGCGCTGGCCATCGGTAGCACATAATCCATGCCCTTGAGAGAATGGCCACCGAAAATTCGCAATGGCGGTGTCCCCCCCTCACTGGTCTCGATCCTTGCCCCCATCGCCATAAGAGGATCTGTCACGCGGCGCATCGGTCGTTTGCTTAACGAGGCATCACCGATAAGTGTGACGTCAAAGTCTTGCCCTGCGCAGATGCCGCTCATCAAGCGCATCGAGGTCCCGGAGTTACCGAGGTCCAGCGCCGCCGCCGGTTTTTTCAGACCCTTCAGGCCAACACCTTCAATACGTACCTGGCCTTCACCAAGGTGGTCAATCTTCACACCCATGGCCCGGAAGGCATTCATGGTCGCCAGGCAGTCTTCGCCTTCAAGAAAACCGTTCACCTCGGTCACGCCCTCAGCCAGTGAGCCGAGCATAATACTGCGATGGGAGATCGACTTGTCACCGGCAACGCGAACAGTACCCGCCAGGGCACCACCGGCTGCAACATAAAAAACTGTATTAGAACCACTCATGGATAAAACTCAACAATATTGATCGCGTGCCTGCTTGGCACGGTTAAAGGTCGCTTTAATCGTTGCGCTATCTTCATCCTCGATAGCCTTGGCCAGGTCGGCCAGGTCCATACTGAAGCGCCGAATCATGTCCAGTAAGGCATCTTTATTGGCCAGACAGATGTCATGCCACATCTGCGGGTCACTCGAGGCGATGCGTGTAAAGTCACGAAAGCCGCCTGCCGCAAACTGGAACATCTCGCGGCGTTCGTGCATACGCGCCAGGGTATCGACCAGGGCGTAGGCAATCACGTGCGGCAAATGGCTGGTAGCCGCCAATACCTCATCATGGTGCTCAACCGACAGCGAGATGACTTCGGCACCTGCCGCCTGCCACATCTTATGTATGACCTGTGTCGCGGCCGGGTCCGTAACCTCAAGCGGTGTGAGGATGACACGTTGTTCATTAAACAATTCGGCAAACGAGGCCTCCACACCATTTTTTTCCGTACCCGCAATCGGGTGGCCTGGGACAAAATAACTCTCGTCGCCACCAAAGACTTCGCGGGCGGCCAGCACCACACTGCCCTTGGCACTACCCACATCGGTGAGTACTGCGCCGGGCTTTAGATGGCCCTTAATCGCCGCGAAGACCGCAGGCATTGCCCCCACCGGCACGGCGACGACGATCACATCGGCATCGCTCACTGCCTTGGCAATATCGGTTTCAAAGCTATCGATCACACCCAACTCAACAGCCCGCTCAAGCTGCATTGGGTCGCGACCGCAGCCGACAATGCTGCCCACTGCCCCGGCCGCCTTCAATGCACGACACAGGGAACCACCGATCAAGCCCACACCGATCATGCAAAGACGACTAATCATCTGTTCGATTCCTTGGCTAATATCTTCTTCAGTGCTTCAATACAGCGCGTATTCTCGTCACCTGTACTAATCGTGATGCGCAGAAAACTGGGCAACCCGTAGTTATCCACCGGGCGGGCAATCACACCTTCATGGAGAAGTTGGTTAAAGACCTCACGGCCATCACGTTTAAGGTCGACACTGATAAAATTCCCTGCCGTTTGGATCCAGTTAAGACCCATCGCCCTGAAGGCCGTCTGGTATTGGGCAAGGCCTCGACGATTCATATGTAAACTGGTATCCAGGTGCTCTTTGTCTTCCAGTGCCGCCAGTGCCCCGGCCATTGCAAAACTATTGACATTAAACGGCTGACGTACACGGTTGAGAAAATCCGATATCTTCGCCGAGCTGACACCATAGCCCATGCGCAAACCGGCCAGGCCGTAGGCCTTGGAGAAGGTTCGCGTGACGATCAGGTTCGGGAAATCCTGCAACCAGCCGCTGGCCGATTGGTAACCCTCAAACAGGTCTTGTGCGTATTCGAAATAGGCCTCATCGATCACAACCAGCACATTCGTCGGCACTGACTGGATAAACGACCTGAGTTCATCAGCACCTATACAGCTGCCCGTTGGATTATTCGGATTGGCAACAAAGATCACCTTGGTTCGTTCGGTGACCGCCCCGGCCATGGCCTTAAGGTCATGGCCCCAGTCTTTTGCCGGTACGACAACCGCCGTTGCACCCACGGCCTGCGTAACGATCGGATAAACGGCAAAAGCATGTTCAGAGAACAGCACTTCGTTATCGGTGCTGACAAAGGCACGGGCGATCAATTCGAGGATATCGTTGGAACCATTGCCAAGGGTGACCTGACTGGCATCAATCTGGTGTATTGCCGCCAGGGCCTGTTTGAGCTGAAAACCATTACCATCCGGGTAACGGGCCAGATCGGCCATTTGTGCCCGCAGTGACTCGACAACGCGCGCACTGGGGCCCAGCGGATTTTCATTCGAGGCCAGCTTGATAATACCGGTAATACCCAACTCGCGCTCAAGCTCATCCACTGGCTTACCGGATTCGTAAGGGCGCAGTTTCTGCACGCCGGGCAAGGCGAGGTCGTTAATCGATACAGACATATTAATACTGTCCTTAAGCCTAAAGTACGGCCTTGGGATAAGAACCCAGCACTTTGAGCATGGCAGCCTTTTCACCCAGTTCCTTCAGGGCATTGGCAACCGGGGCGTCCTCACTGTGGCCATCGACATCGATGAAAAACACATAGTCCCACATGCCACGACGTGAAGGGCGTGACTCAATACGCGTCAGGCTCACATTATGCCGCGAGAATGGCGCCAGTAATTCATGCAAGGCACCGAGTTTATTCTTGATAGAAACCAATAAGGTTGTTTTATCCATACCACTGGGGGCGACCGGTTTAGGTCCGATGATCAGGAATCGTGTGGTGTTATCCGGTTCATCTTCAATATTCGGGGCAATAATATCGAGACCATAAATCCCTGCCGCGGTATCACTGGCAATCGCCGCGGTACCGTCTTCATTGCTGGCACGACGGGCGGCCTCGGCATTACTGCTCACTGCAACACGCTCGGCCTCGGACAGGTTCGCATCCAGCCACTCTCGGCACTGTGCCAATGACTGCTGGTGCGAATAAATGCGTTTGACTCCGGCGAGATTCGACATCTTGCCCATCAGGTTATGATGGATTCGCAATTCCACCTCACCACATATCTGCAGTGACGATTGCATGAACATATCCAGGGTATGGCTGATCACCCCTTCCGTCGAGTTCTCAACCGGCACCACACCATAGTGTGAGTTGCCCGCCTCCACATCACGGAAGACCTCGTCAATCGCCGCGAGAGGTTGAGAAACAATGCCTTGCCCGAAGTGCTTCAGTGCAGCGGCTTGCGTGAAGGTCCCTTCCGGGCCGAGGAAGGCGATCTTCATTGGCAACTGCAACGCCAGGCAGGCAGACATGAGTTCACGGAACAGGTGTGCAATGGTCTCATCATCAAGTGGGCCGTTGTTGCGTGCCTGCACCATGCGCAGCACCTCGGCCTCGCGCTCGGGACGATAGAAGTCGGCGCTCTCACCACTGGCACGCTTGGAGTGAGCCACCTCAAGTGCACATTCGGCACGCTGACGAATCAATTCCTGGATCTGCTCATCCAGGTCATCAATGCGCCCTCGGATACCCTCTAATGTCAGTTCTTTACTCATATCTTCTTCAGTCAATCTATATCATCACATTGCCCGGACAGCCAGCACACCTTCAATAGCGGATATCACAGCAATTGTCGTCTCCGGAATTTCCGACTCGACATCAACCAGTGTATAGGCAAGATCGCCCCGTGACTTATTCAACATGTCGATAATATTCAAGCCGGCATCAGCCAGTGCTGTCGATATCTGTCCAAGCATATTGGGCACGTTTGAATTCACCACTGCAAGACGGTAACCAGCATCACGTGGCATCAGCACTTCGGGGAAATTCACCGAGTTGTGGATATTGCCGTTTTCCAGATAATCTTTAACCTGTTCAGCGACCATAATCGCGCAGTTATCTTCCGCTTCTTTGGTAGACGCCCCCAGGTGTGGCAGGGTGATCACGCGCTCGTGCTGCTTCAACAGATTACTCGGAAAATCGCAGATATAGGCATTTACCTTACCGGCCTTGATCGCAGCAGAGACGGCTTCATCATCGACAATACCGTTGCGGGCGAAGTTAAGGATAGTCACATTGTCCTTCATGATCTTCAGACGTTCGGCATTGATCATATTACGGGTGGCATCAACCAGCGGCACATGGAAGGTTACAAAATCAACACGTGATAACAGGTCATCAACGCTGCTGGCCTTCTGTACTTCTGCAGACAGCTTCCAGGCGCTCTGTACGGTGATATCCGGATCATAACCAACCACCTTCATACCGAGTTTCAGGGCCACATTGGCGACCAGAATACCGATAGCCCCAAGACCAATTACACCCAGGGTACGACCCGGCAATTCAAAACCGCCGAAATTCTTCTTGCCGGCCTCGACCTGCTTGTGGATTTCTTCATCGCTGCCTTCGAGCGTACGGGAAAAGTCCCAGCTCTGGCAGATGTTACGTGCAGCCAGCAACATGCCGGCAACCACCAGTTCCTTTACCGCGTTGGCATTGGCACCCGGCGCATTAAAAACCGGAATACCCAGCGCGCTCATCTTGTCGACCGGGATATTGTTGACACCGGCGCCGGCGCGGCCAATGGCCCTGACGGTTTCCGGCAGTTCCATATTATGCATGTTATATGAACGCAGCAGGATTGCATCCGGCTGCTTTATTTCAGCGGCAACTTCGTAAGAATCTTGCGGCAGGCGTTCAAGGCCCGCGGCAGAAATATTATTGAGTGTTTGAACCTTATACATCATTATCCCCAGATTTCTTGTTATTCTCTAAGCGTGGCGCTTTTCGAAGTCGACCATGAAATCCACCAGTGCCCGCACGCCCTCTTCCGGCATTGCATTATAGATACTGGCACGCATCCCCCCCACCGAGCGGTGGCCTTTGAGTGTGACCATGCCATTAGCTTTCGCCTCGGTCAGGAACAGGCTATCGAGTTCGGCATCAGCGAGGGTGAAGGGCACGTTCATCCAAGAACGTGACGGCACTTCGACCGGGTTGGCATAAAACCCAGAGCCATCGATGGCGGCATACAGCATATCGGCCTTACGCTTGTTGATCTCGGCCATGGCCGTGAGACCACCTTTTTTCTTCAGCCAGTCAAACACCAGCCCTGCCAGGTACCAGCCATAGGTCGCCGGGGTGTTATACATCGAGTCATTATCAGCGTGATTTTTGTAATCAAACATCGCTGGCGTGCCCTTGATGGTTTCACCAATGAGGTCTTCACGGACGATCACCACCGTCAGGCCGGCCGGACCGATATTTTTTTGCGCCCCGGCGTAGATCACGCCGTAGTCACTCACATTGATCGGCCGCGACAGAATTGTCGACGACATATCCGCGACTAGCGGCACATCACCGGTGGCTGGCACATAGGGGAACTCGACACCACCAATGGTCTCATTCGGTGTGTAATGCACGTAGGCCGCATCGGCACTCAGCTGCAAATCCGCTTGTGCCGGCGTAGTCATGAAATTAGTCTCTTCGCTGGAGGCGGCAATGTTCACATCGCAGTAGTTTTTCGCCTCGGCAATGGCCTTCTTCGACCAGGCACCGGTATTGATGTAGTCGACCTTGCTTTTGCCGCGCAACAGGTTCATCGGCACCATCGCGAATTGGCTGCTGGCACCGCCCTGCAGGAACAGGACCTTGTAATTGTCCGGCACGCCCAGCACTTCGCGCAGATCGGCCTCGGCCTTTTCCGCGATCGACATATACTCTTTGCCGCGATGGCTCATTTCCATCACCGACATGCCACTACCCTGCCAGTCCAGCATTTCCTCACGGGCATGCTCAATGACTTCCTGCGGCATCATGGCCGGTCCTGCACTGAAATTGTAAACGCGTGTCACTCCATCACCCTCAATATAAATGTAAATTCTTATTCACTTTCTCATTTTCACATTGAGAAAATATTATTATTAAGCTATTTCACTATTCACCAGCAGGGCTGTCAGCACCGGCAAGACCGACAGCATCAACCTCATCATCGCCATCCTGAACATCTTCAATACGTTCAAGACCCGAGAGACTTTCACCTTCACCCAGGCTGATCAGGCGCACACCCTGGGTATTACGCCCAACAATGGAAATCTCCTCGACCTTGGTACGTACCAGTGTGCCACCACTGGTAATCAACATGATCTCGTCGCCCTCACCAACCAGCGTTGCAGCGACAACATTACCATTACGTTCCGTAGTCTGAATGGCGATCACACCCTGACCACCACGACCATGTACCGGGAAGTCATCCATCTCGGTACGCTTGCCGTAGCCCTTCTCGGTGGCCGTCAGCACATGACCTTCGTCAGCGATAATCAGTGAAATGACACGCTGACCTTCCTGCATCTTGATCCCGCGCACCCCGCAGGCGGTACGGCCCATCTGGCGCACAGTCGATTCGTTAAAGCGCACTGACTTGCCCGCACTGGTAAACAACAACACATCGCGTTCACCATCGGTGATATCCACACCGACCAGCTGATCATTATCACGCAGTTCAATGGCGATAATGCCATTGGCGCGTGGCCGGGAGAAATCTTGCAGACTGGTCTTTTTCACCGTGCCGCTGGCGGTGGCCATGAAGATGAACTTATTTTCTTCATACTCACGTATCGGCAGGATCGCGTTAATGCGTTCGCCCTCATCCAGCGGCAGCAAGTTCACAATCGGTCGGCCACGCGAGGTGCGGCTGGCCAAGGGCAATTCAAAGACCTTTTTCCAGTAGACCTTGCCACGACTGGAGAAGCACAACATGGTGTCGTGCGTACTGGCGATAAACAGCTTGTCGACAAAATCTTCTTCCTTGACCTTGGTCGCCGCCTTACCCTTACCACCACGGCGCTGTGCGCGATAGGAAGACAGCTGCTGTGCCTTGATATAACCTTCATGCGACAGCGTCACCACCACATCCTCTTCGCTAATGAGGTCTTCAAGGGTCAGGTCTTCATGGGCATCGAGAATTTCAGTACGACGTTCATCACCATACTGTTCATTCATCGCCACCAGTTCTTCGCGGATCACCTCCATCAGGCGATCAGGATTATTCAGTATCTCGAGATACTCGGCGATGTTATCGAGGATCTCCTGGTATTCTTTGAGGATCTTGTCCTGCTCCAGCCCGGTCAGGCGATGCAGGCGCATCTCGAGGATCGATTGCGCCTGTATGGGTGAAAGATGGTAACCATCTTCACGCATACCGTACTCGTCACCGAGGTCGTCAGGGCGAGACGATGAGGCACCGGAGCGTTCCAGCATGCCCGTCACATCACCAGGCTGCCAGACTTGTGACACCAGCGCCTCTTTTGCCTGGGCGGGGGTCTTCGACGCCTTGATGAGCGCAATCACCGGGTCAATGTTTGCCAGGGCAACAGCCAGCCCTTCCAGGACATGGGCACGATCGCGCGCCTTGCGCAGGTCATAGACAGTGCGACGGGTAACGATTTCACGACGGTGACGAATGAAGGCATCCAGTATCTGCTTCAGATTCAGCAGGCGTGGCTGGCCGTCCATAAGCGCGACCATATTGATACCGAACACGGTCTGCATCTGGGTTTGCTGGTAAAGGTTGTTGAGCATCACATCGGCCGGCTCACCACGGCGCAGTTCGATGACCATGCGCATGCCGTCTTTATCCGATTCATCACGCAGCGCGGTAATGCCTTCAAGTTTTTTATCGCGCACCAGCTCGGCGATCTTCTCGAGCAGGCGTGCCTTATTCACCTGGTACGGCAACTCAGTAACAATAATCGTCGATTTGTCTTTTTTCTCGTTGTACTCAATCTCGGTACGTGCGCGCACGTGGACGCGGCCACGACCGGTCCGGTAGGCCTCACGGATACCCCGCGCGCCATTGATGATGCCGGCCGTCGGGAAATCCGGTCCCGGGATATGCTGCATCAGACCGGGAATATCCGTATCCGGCGCGTCGATCAGCGCCAGACAGGCATTAATGACCTCGGTGAGGTTATGCGGCGGGATATTCGTCGCCATACCCACGGCAATACCGCTGGAACCATTAATCAGCAGGTTCGGGATCTTGGTCGGCATGACCGCCGGCTCAGACTCGGATTCGTCGTAGTTGGGGACGAAATCGACGGTTTCCTTGTCCAGGTCGGCCAGCAGCTCATGCGCAATACGCGCCATGCGCACCTCGGTGTAACGCATCGCGGCCGGTGAATCACCGTCCACCGAACCGAAGTTACCCTGGCCATCGACCAGCATATAACGTAACGAAAACGGCTGGGCCATGCGGACAATGGTGTCATACACGGCGGTATCACCATGTGGGTGGTATTTACCGATCACATCACCGACCACGCGGGCGGATTTCTTGTAGGCCTTGTTCCAGTCATTGCCCAGCACACTCATGGCGTAGAGCACACGACGGTGAACCGGTTTCAGGCCGTCGCGAACGTCTGGCAGGGCTCGCCCGACGATGACGCTCATGGCGTATTCCATGTACGACTGTCGGAGTTCGTCTTCTATGTTGACGGGCAGTATTTCGCGCGCGATATCGTCCATTAGACTGTCTGCTTATCCTGTAATAATTCTTTTATTATTCAGCAACTTGTAAGCCCTGCGTAAGGGGCCGGCCAAGCGGCAATATAAGCCGCTAATAATACCATACCGCGGGGATAAAGGGCAGTTTCGATCAGGCTTTTAGCCTATGCTAAGCACTTGTAAAACGTGAATTTTCAGGAGGCCATGAGGGCGGCCATTTTCGCCGCATCGGGCCGCTCGACCACGCCCTTTTCGGTGACGATGGCGTCAATCAGCGCGGCCGGGGTGACATCGAATACCGGGTTCCAGGCCCCGCTACCCTCGGCGGCCACCACCTGCTTGTTGAGGGACAGGATCTCGGCGCCATCACGGGCCTCAATGGGGATATCGGCGCCGCTCGCCACGTTCATATCGATAGTCGAGGTCGGTGCCACGACCATGACCTTGAGGCCGTGGTGTTTGGCGAGGATGGCCCCGGCATAGGTGCCGATCTTGTTGGCGACATCGCCATTGGCGGCAATACGGTCAGAACCGACAATAAACCACTGTACGGCACCCGTCTGCATCAGCGCCGCGGCTGCGCCTTCGACGATCAGCGTCACCGGGATGTGGTCCTGCAGCAATTCCCAGGCGGTCAGGCGCGCGCCCTGCAGCCAGGGCCGGGTCTCATCGGCATAGACCTGCCTGAGCTTGCCCGCCGCACTGGCGCTACGGATCACCCCTAACGCGGTGCCATAGCCACCGGTCGCCAGCGCACCGGCATTACAATGTGTTAACACACCGGCGTTGGCATTGATCAGGGCCGCACCCAGCTCACCCATTTTTTTATTCGCGGCGATGTCCTCCTCGTGAATCGCAATCGCCTCATCCAGTAACACGTTGACCGGGTTAGCGGAAAGACTCGCCATACGCTCACGCATACGTCCAATGGCCCAGAATAAATTAATTGCCGTCGGTCGTGAGGCGGCAAGATATTGCAAATCAGACTCGATTAGAGATCTCCAGTTTGCCGCGTCTTCACGATAGCGTTGCCCTGCCGCCAGCACAATCGCATAGGCGGCGGTGATACCAATCGCCGGTGCGCCACGCACAACCATATCCGTGATCGCATCAGCGGCCGTTTTGACATCGGTGATATCGAGGTAGACGACTCGCTGCGGTAACAGCCGTTGGTCCAGCAGGCGCAGATGATCGCCTTCCCAAAGGATCGCTTGTGTATTATCACTCGATGTCATCATTATTTAACCCGTTCAAAGACTGCAATCGATTCAACATGCGCCGTATGCGGAAACATATCCATGATCCCGGCGCTGACTAATTTATAACCCTGATGGGCTACCAGTTCACCGGCGTCGCGCGCCAGGGTTGCGATATTGCATGAGACATAAACAATCCTCTGCGGTTTGAGTTTTTTCATGCGTTCAACAACTTCCCATGCACCACTACGTGACGGGTCAAGCAATAATCGATCAATAGGCTCATCGGCCGATGGCTCATCGGCCGATGGCACATAGGTTGTCAGGTCTGCTGCCAGGTAGTCAACATTCATAATGCCATTACGCTCGGCATTCTCTTTTGCCCGCGCTACCAGGGCCTCACTACCTTCGATACCGACCACCTTGCGTGCCTTACGTGCCAGCGGCAGACTGAAGTTACCGATACCGCAAAACAGGTCCAGGACATTGTGTTCAGGTTTAAGCTCGAGTAACTCAATGGCCCGCGCCACCATCTGGTGGTTAATGCCATAGTTCACCTGGGTAAAGTCGGTGGGTAGAAAATCCAGCTCAATATTATATTCCGGCATGGCGTAATACAGACGTGAATCCTTTGGCCATAATGGATAGGCCGTACTTGAGTTACCCGGTTGCAACCAGACCTGAACATTGAACTGTTTTGCGAAGGCTATTAATTTCTCCTGATCACCCTCAGCAAGTTCGATAAGGTTACGAAACACCAGTGTGGTGAGTTCATCCCCCACCGCAACCTCGATCTGTGCAATGGACTGATAGGCATCGAGACTACGAACAAGGGCCTGCAGGTCTTCGATATGCTGACCGACCGATTCATGCAGCACCGCGCAGGAACTCATATCCGTCAGAAAACCGCTGCTGCGTTCACGGAAACCCACCAGTAACTTGTCTTTTTTGACCACGAAACGCACACCGAGGCGCGCCTTGCGCCGGTAACCCCATTGTTCGGCGGTTATCGGCGGCAGGATATTTTCTACTTTTAACTTGCCGATATGCAGAAACTGATCGATTAAAGTGGATTGTTTATGCGCAAGCTGCGCCTCGGCAGACATGTGCTGCAGGCTGCAGCCACCACACACGCCAAAGTGCGGACAGGCCGGTTCAACCCGATCGACCGATGGTTTGATGATTTCAACGGCACGGCCCTGATCAAAAGCCTTACGCTGCGAGGTATAGATAAACATCACCTCTTCACCGGGCAAGGCGTTATCGATAAACACGGCCTTGCCCTCAAGGTGGGCAACACCACGCCCCTCATGTGAGAGTGATTCAATCTCGGCGCGAACCGGGGTAATGGGAAGTGTCTTTTTTCTGCGGCGGGCCATAAATATCAGTCAGGGGTAAAAAATGTAACAGCGAAGGAAATCAGGATGCGTGCCAGGCACGTTCAAACTCAAGCAGGTGCCCGGCTGTGGAGTGCGCCAAGACTTCACGCAGCAACGCACACTCGGCCCTGTACTCTGCTTCAAGCAGATTGCCGCGAATCAATTCAAAGCGCAGGTAAACTAAATACGTATTCAATACATCGGTCTCACAGTAATTGCGGATGGCAGCCATCTCACCATTGCGGAAGGCGTCCCATACCTTGGAGCCATCCATACCCATCTTGCCGGGAAAACCAAGCATGGTCGCGATCTCATCCAGTGGCGCATTGGCGCGCGGCTGGTAACCCGCCACCACGTCCATCAGGTCGGTATGCCGTGAATGATAACGGCTGAGATAGTTGTTCCAACGGAAACTTTGATCATTATCCCCTGTCTCCCAGTAACGCGGCGCACTCACGCCGTGCAGCAAGGCACGGTAATTTAATACCGGCAAGTCAAAGCCCCCGCCATTCCATGAGACCAGTGTCGGGCTGAATTTTTCGATGCCATCAAAGAAATGCTGGATCAATTCCTTTTCGTCCGCGTCACTCTCACCGAGTGACCAGACCTTTACCGCGTTGCCGGAACGAAACACCGCCGCGATCGCAACAATGCGCTGCAGGTGCAAACGCAGGAAATCCGAACCGCCAGTCTCCTGGCGGCGCTTGTGAAACATAATGTTGGCGACTTCCTTATCGGTCAAGCCATCCAGGTCGTACAGGCGACGACCGCTTTCCACATCGGGAACGGTTTCAATATCAAAGACAAACACATTCATGGTGATTACTCGGCGGGAAAGACGTCGGTGGAAAGATAACGGTCGCCACGATCGCAGATGATGCTGACAATCACGGCATTTTCGAGCTGCTGTGACAGGCGCAGGCTGGCGGCCACCGCACCCCCGGAAGAGATACCGGCAAAGATGCCCTCCTCTCTCGCCAGTGCCCGTGTCGTCGACTCGGCCTCTTCTTGAGTTACATCAATGATCTGGTCAACTCGCGAGGCCTCGTAGATCTTCGGCAGGTATTCCTTCGGCCAGCGACGGATCCCCGGGATCGATGAACCCTCACTCGGCTGCACGCCGACGATCTGGATAGCGGGGTCCTGCTCCTTGAGAAAGCGCGAGGTGCCCATAATGGTACCGGTGGTGCCCATGGCGCTGACAAAATGTGTAACCTGCTGCTCGGTATCGCGCCATATTTCAGGACCGGTGCCCTCGTAGTGGGCCAGCGGGTTATCCGGGTTCGAGAACTGGTCTAATACCTTGCCCTGGCCTTCGGCTTCCATCTTGCGGGCCAGGTCGATGGCCGCCTCCATACTGCCCTCACGCGGGGTAAGGAGGATCTCGGCGCCGTAAGCCCGCATCGTCGCCCGCCGCTCAATACTCATGTGTTCGGGCATGATCAGCACCATGCGATAGCCCTTCATCGCCGCGGCCATCGCCAGGGCAATGCCGGTATTGCCACTGGTCGCCTCGACCAAGGTATCTCCTGGCTTAATATCCCCCCGCGCCTCGGCATGGCGGATCATGCTCAGCGCCGGCCGGTCCTTGACCGAACCGGCGGGATTATTGCCCTCAAGCTTGACGAGGATGGTGTTCGAGGTCTCACCCGGCAGGCGTTGCAGGCGCACCAGCGGCGTATTGCCAACAAAATCTTCAAGTGTTCGATAAGTCATGGACGCATTCTAACTGAAAACCCTGCCCGGTGGCAGACGGGCTAACTGGCAAAAACCGTCCGCAGGCGGTATAAATACTCCTGTCAGGATGACATGGAAACGGGGGAACAACATGGAAACAACTACACCAATCTACGATAAGGACCTGTCGCTGCAACTCGCCGGCGGCAAGCCCGATCTCGCCGAGCAAATGCTCGGCATGCTGCTTAGAGACTTGCCACAACTCTGTGAACAAGCCAATGTCGCCGCCGCCGCGAATGATAATGAGGCCCTGTTCCGCTCCGTGCACAAGATCAACGGCTCCACACGCTATTGCGGTGTACCAGCACTCGGCGAGGCCGCCGATGAACTTGAGTTAGAGATCAAGGCTGGAAGTACTGATATCACCGCCGCTATACAACGATTGAATGAAGAAGCAGAAAGGCTGATTGCTCTGAAAAAACAATAAAGGGTACAACCCCCTTTAGTTTGTAAAAAATGGAGATTCTCAATGGGTGATGAAACAAATGATAAAGTAAAAATAACTTTCGAAGAATCCATAAATGAACAGAGTCGTCATTTTTTAGACCATATCACACCTGAGAAAATCAATCTTGACCGAACTTCTGCCTATGCTGTATCTGCTATTTCATTTGCCACAATACTGGCACTTCTACAAATAAACAATTTACCCACAGCACTACATGTTTCAGTATTATTTTTTTCTCTAGCTATTCCAATTCTAATATTCTGCGCATTACTGAATGAAGCATTTCTTTGGTTGGGAGAAAAATCATATGAATATTACAAAGGAATGCATAAGCGAAAAGGTTTTTTTGTTATTACTTTATCTGGATATGCTCTTTTTGGATTTGGTTACTTTTCCATAATTTGGCATATATCGATATTAGCGTTTGCGATTTCATGTATTGCAATTTTCTTGTTGGTTCCAACATATAACTATTTGATGCATCAGATATCAAAATCATTAGATACTAAAAAGTAATAAAGGGGTCAGAGCACTTGATGGATAGGTTTTTGACCCCTTCGATGCAGCCGAGCCGCGCAGGAAATTTCCGGAAAATCACGCGCAGTCGACCCCGTTTGTAGGCGCAATCGGAACGAAGTGGAGATTGCAATAAGCCGTTAAGCAAACGGGAGGAGTCTGCGCGTGCCGGAAATTTCTGAGCAGTGAGGGAACTCATGTATTCAGTGATAACTGAATATATGAGCAAATCGCAGGGCGCACTTTCTTTGGTTAGCTTTCTTTGTGCGAGCAAAGAAAGTAACTCGCGCGCGGGTGGCGCGAAAAGAACAATGGCTTTTTAAAATTTAGAAGCTCATAAAATAAAAAAATAATACCACCTCACCCTAACCCTCTCCTTGAAGGAGAGGGGATCTAAGGTGTCGCCGACGTCATAAGAGTTACAAACGCCACCGCATGATCATCTTCATCGGCGATGCTGATATACGCCTCACCAATGCCCAACTCATCACACAGTTCTTCCGCCCGTGCGGAAAATTCCAACACCGGCTTGCCATTGGCATCGTGCCCGACACCGATATGCGTCAGGCTCATACCACGACTAAAACCAATACCCATGGCCTTGGCGGTCGCCTCCTTGGCCGCGAAGCGCTTGGCGAGGAAGTGTGCAGGGGATTTGCTGGCGGAAAAATCGCTTAGCTCATTATCGCTAAGGATACGGTGGGCAAACTTATCGCCATATTCCTGCAAGTTATCCTGCATACGCCCAACGCGCACGATGTCAGTGCCGACACCGAAGATCACGAGGCCTTACTCGCAAGTGCCTGCGCGCGCGCATCAACCATGAGACGTTTCATTTCACGCACCGATGCCTGCAGACCATTAAACACGGCATGGGCAATAATCGCATGACCGATGTTCAACTCACGCACATCGAGCAGGGCTGCGATAGGTTGTACATTTTCATAATGCAGGCCATGACCGGCATTCACATGCAGGCCGGCCTTCACGCCCGTATCAACGGCATCACGAATGCGTTCAAACTCGACCTGGCGTTCAGTCTCAGTTTCCGCATCGGCGAAGCGTCCAGTATGGATCTCGATCACAGGTGCACCGACCTCGGCGGCGGCCTCAATCTGCGCCGCATCGGGGTCAATAAATAGTGATACCCGTATGCCCGCCTCCGTCAGTCGCAGGCAGGCCTCACGCATGCGGGTCAACTGGCCCTTCACGTCCAGGCCACCTTCGGTGGTCAGTTCCTCGCGACGTTCCGGCACCAGGCAACACTCCTGAGGGCGATATTTCTCGGCGATGAGCAGCATCTCGTCGGTGACAGCCATCTCCAGGTTCATGCGTGTCTTTAATAGGCCGCGCAGTATGTCGACATCACGTTCCTGGATATGCCGACGGTCTTCGCGCAGGTGCAGGGTAATAGCATCGGCACCGGCCTGCTCGGATTCTATCGCGGCCTGAACCGGATCGGGGTAAGTCGTACCTCGCGCCTGGCGCAGGGTCGCGACGTGGTCGATATTCACACCAAGCAGGATTTCATTATTATGCGGAGTGCCTTGGGCCACGCGATAGTCCTCGTTCATTCAGTGATGGATTGCGGTTTAGCCTGATTATATAACATTCGGCTTTGCAAAGGTTTATCGCCGAGGTATTGACGTAATATCGCCCGCATCAGGCGTTTACTGTCACGCAGGCTGGTGGCATCGGCCAGTTCATTACGGGCCAGGGACAACAGGCTTTGCCCGGAGATGATCGGCCCCGAGGCGGGCCGACCGATGGCTCGCGGCACCGGGCCACGCTCCGGTTCATAACAATATTCACCGTTCGCATCGATGACTTGACCGCTATCTGCCTCACACTCCAGCATCAAGCCATAACCGAGTTCCTGTAGTAAGGATTTCTCAAACAGGCGTAAGACACGTTCACTGGCGGTTGCCGTAGTCGCTAAGGGGATATCCTGCAGAGCTTGTCGATACAAGGCATAGACTTCCTCGTGGGCATCATCACGCTGCAACAGGCGCATGAGTAATTCATTCAGGTAAAAACAGCTTGCGTAGTCCACCCCGTTCACCGGGCTGACAAAACTATCTGCCTCGACCTGGGTCAGGGTGTAAAGCTCGCCCCTGCCCGTCCAGGAGATCAATAAGGGCCGGAAAGATTGCAACAGGGCATTCTTCTCTGAACGCGGACGACGTACACCACGGGCGACCAGGCCGATACGGCCAAACTCGGGGGTAAAGGCCTCGACGATCAGACTGGTGTTACGAAAATCACGTCGATGCAGGACATAGGCAGGCTGCAGGTCAACACGCATAGTGCTAACTGTCTTCCGAATAACCCAGGCTACGCAGGGCGCGCTCGTCGTCCGACCAGCCTTCGCGCACCTTGACCCAGAGACGCACAAAGACCTTGGTCTCGAGCATCTTTTCCAGTTCTTCGCGTGACTGGCGGCCGATCTCCTTGAGCATGGCACCACCTTTACCGATCACAATGGCCTTTTGCCCGGGGCGTTCGACCCAGATCACCGCGCCTATCGTCAGCACCCCATCATCCTGTTTGTATTCTTCGATCTCAACTGTCAGGGCATAAGGCAACTCCTTTCCCAGACGACGTATCAGTTTTTCACGAATAAGCTCAGCGGCGACAAAGCGCATACTACGATCGGTGATCTGATCCTCAGCAAAAAAGAATTCCGAGTGCGGCAACATGGTCGCCAGTTGCTGCTCCAGCACGTCGATATTTATACCCTTAGTTGCTGACAAGGGGATAATATCCTTGAATGACATCTTCTCATTCAAGTCGGCAAGTAACGGTAACAAGGCCTCCTTGTTTGTCAGCCGATCAACCTTATTCACCGCCAGCACCACCGGTGCGTCGGCCTGCTTGAGTTTTTCCAGTACCAGTTCATCATCTTTTGTCCAGCCGCCGGCCTCGATAACAAAGACGATCACATCCACATCGAGAATGGTCGTAGTCGCTGCACGATTCAGGTAACGGTTCATGGCATGTTTGTTATCGACATGCATGCCCGGCGTATCAACAAACACATATTGCACATCATTGGTGGTTTTTATACCCATAATGCGGTGACGTGTCGTTTGCGGCTTACGTGAGGTAATGCAAAGTTTTTGTCCGATTAGACGATTGAGCAGGGTTGACTTGCCTACATTGGGACGACCAACCAGGGCAATATATCCACAGCGGGTGGCGGGCAACTCAGTCATTGACGATAGCTCCCAGTATCTTGCTGGCAGCGGCCTGCTCGGCCTTGCGGCGACTACTGCCCTGTGCACGCACGGCCTGCTCCCCCTCCACCCGGCATTCAACCGTAAAGGTCTGCGCATGCGCCTCGCCGGCGATATCAACCACTTCATAATCCGGCAGGGCCTGCTGACTGGCCTGAAGGTATTCCTGTAAACGTGTCTTCGGATCCTTCAGCGCGGTTTCAGGTGAGGTCATCGCTATGCGCGAGGAAAAGTGTTTGAGAATAATACGACGACAGTTTTCAAAACCACCATCCAGATAAATGGCGCCGAGTATGGCCTCAAAGGCATCGGCAAGAATGGATTTGCGACGAAAACCACCGCTTTTCAATTCACCCTGTCCAAGCCTGATCACATCACCCAGTTCAAAAGAACGGGCGACCTCCGCCAGGGTATCACCCTTGACCAGACTGGCACGCAGGCGGCTCAATTCCCCTTCGCTGGCACTGGGAAAACGCCTGAACAACTCTTCGGCTATCACCATACCCAGCACCGCATCACCGAGAAACTCCAGGCGTTCATTATTATTCTGGGTGACACTGCGATGCGTCAGTGCCGTTTCAAGCAGGCCTTCATCACCAAAACGATAATCAAGATGACGTATCAGCTTATCCAGCGATGCTATCAATTACCGATTACCTCGACAGACTCATCAAACTCGGCGATCAGGCTTAATGGGCCAAAGAGTTTGGTCTTTACATCGTATTTGACCGATACCGTCAGCACACCCCCACGTTGGGTAATGGTGATATCCTTGCGTGTGGCATTCTTTACATCGTTAATCTGAAAACGATTGGTAATCAGGCGCAAAATTTCTGCCTTGGGCTTTTTCGTCACCTGGGGCTCGTTCTTCAACGACTCAAGCGATGAGACCACACTGAATTTTTCTATATAAATCGGGAACAGACGCAGGCCGATAAGCACAAAAAAAGCTATCAGGCCAAGAATAATCAGCCAGCCGATACCTGTGACACCTTGTTGTTTTTTTAATGTTTGCATGATCACACCCTCTTTTGTCATTACTTTATAGATGTACCAATTCGACCCCAGCGAATTCGCTCACCGGAGAACCAGCCCTTTGATGCATCGGAACTGAACCAAATCATCTTTGCCCTGCCAACCAGGTTCCTCTCGGGCACGTAACCCCAGTAACGGCCATCGTTACTGTTATCACGATTGTCACCCAGCGCCAGAAACTGCCCTTCGGGTACGGTAAACTCATAGGCACGGTCCGGTGCCTGCGGGCAAACGTAGATCCGATGCGCCACGCCGGGCAGATTTTCAACACGTTCAATGGCCTTGTAGCCACCACACTGCCCCGCGACCTCAGCCTGGGTCTCCTGGGAGACAGGCTCATTATTAATATAGAGCATTTTGTTCATATAAAGTATGTGATCGCCCGGTAGACCTACGACACGCTTGATGTAATTGGTTTCATTATCACGTGGATAGCGAAATACCATCACATCACCGCGCTGGGGACTGTCGACATCAAAGAGCTTTGTATCAATGACGGGTAAACGGACCCCGTAACTGAATTTACTGACAACAATAAAATCACCCACCAATAGCGTTGGCTTCATCGAACCCGAAGGTATCTCGTAGGGCTCGGCCACAAAGGAGCGCAACAGCAGCACAATAAAAAACACCGGGAACAAGGAGCGCGCATATTCGACTACAACCGGCTCGCTCGCTGCCTCTTTTCCAGACTGAATGTCGGCCGTAACCGCCTTTGCAAAAAACACTCGATGTAATGCCCAGATAGCCCCGCTTGCAGCGGTTAGCGATACCAATAAAAGCTCAAAATCAAAATCCACCTGGCAATCTCCTTAGCCTGTTACTTCTTACTTACTTTCAATACTGTCATAAAGGCCTCTTGTGGGATTTCCACAGAACCGACCTGTTTCATGCGGCGTTTACCGGCTTTTTGTTTTTCAAGCAGCTTGCGTTTACGTGACACGTCGCCACCATAACACTTGGCGGTCACATTCTTGCGCAAGGCCTTTACATTGGAGCGCGCTATGATATTCGAGCCAATCGCTGCCTGTATAGCCACATCAAACATCTGTCGCGGAATAATCTCGCGCATTCTTTCAACCAGATCACGGCCACGTGCCAGACTCTGCCCCCGGTGCACAATCGCGGAAAGCGCGTCAACACGCTCGCCATTAATCATCACATCCAGCTTGACCACATCGGCGTACTGGAAACGATCAAAATGATAATCCATTGAGGCAAAACCACGACTGACTGACTTTAACCGGTCAAAAAAGTCCAGCACCATTTCATTCATCGGCATTTCATAGCTCAAGCTAACCTGATTACCCAGATACTGCATCTTTTTCTGCACGCCGCGTTTCTCAATACAGAGGTTAATCACATTCCCCACATACTCCTGTGGTGTAAGGATATTCGCAACAATGATTGGTTCGCGGATCTCCTCAATGTAATTGGCCTCAGGCAAGGCGGCCGGGTTTTCTATCTTCAGTATCTCGCCCTTGGTAGTCAGCACTTCATAGACCACGGTGGGTGCAGTGGTGATTAACTCCAGATTGTACTCACGCTCGAGTCGCTCCTGAATAATCTCCATATGCAGCATACCAAGGAAACCGCAGCGAAAACCAAAACCCAGTGCCTGGGATGTTTCGGGCTCAAAATATAGCGAGGCATCATTCAGGCTCAATTTCTGCAAGGCCTCACGGAAGTCTTCGTAGTCTTCCGTGCTAATGGGGAACAGGCCGGCAAAGACACGAGGCTGGACCTTTTTGAAACCCGGCAAGGGCTTGCTTGAAGGATTATCTGCCCGGGTCAGGGTGTCACCGACCGGGGCGCCGGCGATTTCCTTGATACCGGCGACCACATACCCCACATCCCCAACTTCGAGAGATTCCGTCTCAATACGCTTGGGTGTAAACCTGCCAACCTTATCAACGAGAAAATCCCGACCCGTAGACATGATTCGCACCTTCTGTTTCGGCCTGAGACTACCGTGCATGACACGGACCAGCGACACCACGCCGAGGTAGTTATCAAACCAGGAGTCGATAATCAGTGCCTGCAGTGGTGCATCGGGGTCGCCTTCAGGCGGCGGGATACGCGCAATCAGTTGCTCGAGGCAGTCCTCGACACCGACACCGGTCTTGGCGCTGACGCGCACGGCATCTTCGGCCTCAATACCGATGATCTCCTCGATTTCCTTAATCACCCTCTCCGGCTCGGCTGCCGGCAGGTCGATCTTGTTCAGCACCGGTACCACCTCCAGGCCGAGGTCGATGGCGGTATAACAATTGGCGACACTCTGTGCCTCCACGCCCTGCGAGGCATCGACGATCAACAGGGCCCCTTCACAGGCCTCCAGTGAACGGGAGACCTCGTAGGAAAAATCGACGTGCCCGGGGGTATCAATAAAGTTCAGGTGATAGGTCTGGCCATCGCGTGACTTGTAATCAAGTGAGACGCTCTGTGCCTTGATGGTGATACCCCGCTCACGCTCGATATCCATGGAATCGAGGACCTGCGACTGCATCTCCCGGGCACTCAGCCCCCCGCAGACCTGGATAAAACGGTCAGCCAGGGTCGATTTACCGTGGTCAATATGGGCGATAATGGAGAAATTGCGGATGTTCTCCATTTTCATGGGATTCTTACCTGGTAGGGTTCTGGCATAAGGACACAATAAAAAACCGGCGCCCGACAGGCGCCACATGGGGGGATTATAACTGATTCAGGCTATGGGCTAAATGCTCATGTAGCCTCTTGGGGTCAAGAAAATAGTGGCAAATCTCCAGCTCGCCGTCCTTGAGCACCGGCACCAGCCTGCCATAGGCCTCGGCGAGGGCCGGGTCGCTATCCACATCGAGCCTTTTCAGGACGAAACCCCACTCGCGTTGAAAATCGAGCAAGGCCTCCTCCATGTCTTCACAGAGGTGGCAGCCACTGCGGCCATACAGGGTCAGATTGATGGCCGCAGCACGGGCATCACTCGTCATTCGTGATTTTCAGGGCCAGGAAGACCGGACCGCTACGGGCGCGATGCACCAGCACCGGCACAGAACGGTTTTCCGGCAGTGCTTTCACCAGTTTTTCAAAATGCTCAACATTCTTGATATCTTCATTGTTCAGCATCTCGATGATGTCACCCTGGCGTATGCCGGCGCGCGCAGCAATCCCGCCTGACTGGCTCACCAGTACCCCGCCTTTGGCAATTTCGCGTTTTTTGCGCTGGGCATCGCTGAGGTCCGTAACGGTAAGACCAATACGGTTTTGTTTGCTGGTCTTGGGTTTGTCTGAGGCGACGCGTATCTCATCATCCCCGGGTAACTCACCAATCACGACCTTCAATGTCCGTAACTTGCCCTGGCGTAAGACACGCACGGGCACAGCAGTATCGATGGGTGTGCGCCCGACCAGCGGCGGCAGGTCCTTGGAATGGTCAACTTCATCACTGTTGAATTTGAGGATGATATCGCCAACCTCGAAGCCGGCCTTGGCAGCCGGACTATCCGGCAGAACACGTGACACCAGCGCGCCATGGGGTTTGTCCATGCCAAATGACTCTGCCAACTCAGCGGTAACATCCTGAATGAGGACACCCAACCAACCACGTGTCACATGGCCCGTGTTCTTTAACTGGTTTGCCACATTCATGGCCACTTCGATCGGGATCGCAAACGACAAACCCATGAAGCCGCCGGTGCGGCTATATATCTGTGAGTTGACCCCAACCACCTCACCATCGAGATTAAACAGTGGGCCACCCGAATTACCCGGGTTAATGGCTACATCGGTCTGGATAAACGGTACGTAGTTTTCGCGCGGCAGGCTACGTCCCTTGGCACTGACAATACCCGCTGTTACCGAGTGATCAAAACCAAAAGGTGAACCAATGGCCAACACCCACTCACCGACCTTCAGGTCCTTGGACTTACCCATCTTTACCGTGGGCAGACTGCTGGCATCGATTTTTAACAAGGCCACATCGCTGCGCTCATCGCTACCCACTACCTTGGCGGAAAATTCACGACGGTCACTCAGGCGTACAATCACTTCATCCGCATCACGTATCACATGGTTGTTGGTCATCACATAACCATCATCAGAGATAATAAAACCGGAGCCCAGTGACTTGGCATCCCGCTCCTGTGGTGAATTGCCTTCATCATCAAAAAAGTGACGGAAAAAATCGTTAAAGGGGCTGTCTTCGGGCAAGTCCGGTATCTGTAAATTTTCCGGTATGCGAGGGTGACGCTTAATCTTTTGCGTGGTACTGATATTCACCACGGCCGGGCTATTTTTTTCAGCCAGTTGTGTGAAGTCCGGCAGATTGCGCGCCTGTACTTGCGACCAGGCAAACAGGCCAAGCATCCCCAGTACGATATTGAACACAAAGGCTTTGCCAGGAAATACTTTCATGATTACTCCAGAGTCAACTTGGTTACTGATTGTTTCGGTGCCGGGTCAGCGACGCGACGTAAAATCACTGGTCGGAAACGTGCGTCTATTAGCGCACGTTTGGCATAGCCCTTCAACCAGTATAGCCCCAACATAAAGCCGACGACCCCGCCAAGGATAGCGGCAGTTTCCGTAGCCATCCACTTATCCGCAAGCAAATTTTCAGAGAGTGCTGCGAATAGCAGCAGACTCAGCAACGGCAACATATATACGGCAAAAGAACCCTGCAAAAGACTACTCTCCTCCAGCCCGAGGATAACTTCATCACCCAAACCCAGCCCTGGCACAGTGGTTACGGCCAATCGACTATGACGTTGACCGGTAAAACGTTCCAGCAGGGAAGAACCACAGGCATTCTTTGCAGAACAACTGCCACAGGTGGTCTGGCGTTGTGTTTCTACCCAGGTTGTTTCAGCTTCGATAGCGACAATTCGGGCATGCTCTTCAATCATAATGAGGCACTACGGCTTTTGCTGATGGTTAACTGAATCACTGATTAATTTTACGGTTGAGGGCGGCACCTCGCCTACGGCGGTGACATGATAATCGCCCATAATACGTCCATAGGCATTGACCGCACCCATCGTCGATGACCCCTGCAGGATATCCTTCTCGGTATCAAGCTTTTCGATATAGATAGATACCCATGCCAGGCCATCTGTATAAACGAGGTGCTCAACAGGCATGCGGTTATCCGGTAGGTGATGCATATTACGGTGTGACATCATAAAGCCCTTCGGTAACTTGCGGGCCTGCCAGCCATCATCCATCGGCATGGGCGCGTTGCGTTTATCGTCCTTGTCCGTCACCCAGGTGTATTCCGTACCACTAATATTCGGTTTGAGCCGCTGTTCATCCAGGCTTTCATACAAACGCAGGTCCGTAAACATAATTTGCTCAATGGCATTACCCTTCGTATCCAGTAATTCCGATCGCAATAATAACTCAAAGGCATCATCTATCCAGAGACGGTAACCGTAACGAAAATTATCCCTTGGACGAATCATCACGCGCCGTGCCTGGCGCGAGGCAACACGCTCATAACCTTCGAAAACAAAGTCGTAATACTCACCAATCTGACTCAGATCGCTTGGGATAGAGGGCAACTTGGTTTCGGGGCCATGGTTATCCACCACCACAGAACGGTTATCCGGCAGGATGCAGATGACCTTATCATTATTCCTGATGACTTCGCGCGCGACACCGTTAAGTGACACCATGCGCTCACGTTCACCTTTACTGTCTGATTTGTGAATAACATGCACGGCTTCCATTTGGTCACCATGACGGTATACAAACGTACCTTCGTAGTTCAGGGTTTCACCTGCACGACTTACGCGGCTCAACCACTCACGTACGGTATCAGAGGTAATCTTCTCCATCGCCGAGGCACTGGCGAAATTGATTGAGAGCAACAGGAATACTACAACACGTTTCATCGTAAGGCATTTTCCACGGCCGGTTTATATTCAATGGCGGCTGTTCCCTCATCGGCCTCATCGGCTACCGGCCTGTCACGGCCGGCGGTGACAATCGGCGCAAAGGGCAAAGCACCCCGCACGGCCGTTGAATAGCCATTATGATTAACCAGATAACTGTTCAGTTTGGAAACCACCGCAGGGCGATCATCTGACCAGTTGCTACTGTTGACGCGCAACCACTGTTGCTCAACCGCCACCGGCGCTGTGCTGGCGACTTGCTGGTTAGTGGGTGCGAAGACCTGCCCGCCCGGTTGAATCGTCAATACCGCAACAGCGGTCACCGTGGCGGCAACGGCCATGCCGGCGACCTGCTTGAAGGTAGCCGATAGCGGTTGTCTTTTCAGTCGTGGCGCGAGAACGGTAGCCTCTTTTGCCAAGGCGGCATGAATACCCGGCAACAGCCCTCCACCAGCACCTGTACTCGCCTCACGGCGCAGGGCACTGCCCGCCTGCTGATAACGCAACCAGCGGGAACGCAGTTCGTCATTATCAAGCATTTTGTCGATTAGGCGATCGGCCTCAGCCGGCTCGAGTTCGCCATCCACTAAGGCAGAAAGTTGCTCATCATATGGTGTCATAGCACTACCCTTCATAACTCATAATCCTCGCCCTCCAACATCGGGCGAATACGTGTATCAACGGCCTCACGGGCCCTGAAAATGCGTGAGCGTACGGTGCCCACCGGACAATCCATTGCCTGCGCAATATCGTCATAACTCATGCCTTCCAACTCGCGCAACATAATCGCGGTGCGCAGGTCTTCCGGCAGGGCCTCAATGGCCTGGTACACCGCTTGCTCCAACTCGTCCCTGTGCAGCAACCTTTCCGGTGTATCGTATTCCTTTAGACCATGTGCGCCGTCATATTGTTCAGCGTCGCTGGCCTCAATATCATCACGCGGCGGTCGGCGACCCTGCGCGACCAGATAATTCTTCGCGGTATTGATGACAATGCGGTAAAACCAGGTATAAAACGCACTGTCACCGCGGAAATTCGCCAAGGCCCGGTAGGCCTTGATAAAGGCCTCTTGGGCAACATCCTGCGCCTCGGCCTGATCACGTACGTAACGCGAGATCAGGTTCAGTGCCTTTTGCTGGTATTTCAGCACCAGCAAATCGAAGGCCCGCTTGTCACCGCCCTGAACCCGCGCTACCAGCGCGCTGTCCGCATTCTTCTCGCCCATCCGGGCCTTCCCCTTTATTCGTTGGTAGCACTGCTCATCTACCTGTTACATAGACCTTTTTCAGGTATATTAGTTCGCCAGCATGAGACTTTTATTATATTCTCATGCCCTACAGCCTTGGAAAACCGGAATTTCATGACCCAGCCTGGCGTTCAGGCCCCAAATCCAGCCAATGAGCACACAGTATACACATGATGTCCTGATTATCGGTGGTGGTATCGCCGGTCTTAGCCTCGCCCTGCGCCTCGCCGACCGGGTCCGGGTTGGGCTGATCGCCAAGGGTCCGCTAACTGAAAGCGCCAGCCTCTATGCTCAGGGGGGTATCGCCGCCGTGCTCGATAATCAGGATTCCATCGATGCCCATGTCGAGGATACCCTCAACGCCGGTGGTCGCCTCAGCGACCCCGAGGTGGTACGACAAGTCGTCGAACACGGCGCCGACAGCGTCCAATGGCTGATCGACCAGGGTGTACTGTTTACGCGTGAACCCGGCGAGGACGGTTCCGGCGGTTACCACCTGACACGCGAGGGTGGGCATAGCCGCCGCCGCGTCATCCATGCCGCCGATGCCACCGGTCGTGCCGTGGAGACCACACTCAGTGAGCGCGTCGGTGCCCACAAGAATATCACCCTGTATGAACACCATATCGCGGTTGACCTCATCACCAGTGCCAAGCTCGACCTGCCCGGCAACCGCGTACTCGGCGCCTATGTGCTAGACCGTAACAGTAGTCATGTACAGACCTTCACCGCACGCAGTGTGGTCCTCGCCACCGGCGGCGCCAACAAGGTCTACCTGTACACAACCAACCCGGACGTCTCGACCGGTGACGGCATTGCCATGGCCTGGCGCGCCGGTTGCCGTATCGCCAATATGGAATTTATCCAGTTTCACCCGACCTGCCTCTATCACCCCAAGGCCAAGACCTTCCTCCTCACCGAGGCGATTCGCGGCGAAGGGGGCAAACTGCGCCTGCCGGACGGCAGTCGCTTTATGGAACAGTTTGATAAGCGTGCAGAACTCGCACCACGCGATATCGTTGCCCGCGCCATTGACCACGAGATGAAGTGCCTGGGTATCGACCATGTCTGCCTCGATATTAGTCATAAACCCGCTGAATTTATCCGCGGCCATTTCCCGAACATTTATGCGCGCTGCCTGGAGTACGGTTATGACCTGACCGCAGAACCCGTACCCGTGGTACCGGCTGCCCATTACACCTGCGGCGGTATCATGACCGATATACACGGCCGTACCGATGTTGATGGCCTGTATGCCATTGGTGAAACCGCCCATACCGGTCTGCATGGCGCCAACCGCCTGGCGAGTAACTCCCTGCTCGAGTGCCTGGTATTCGCCGAGGCCGCCAGCAAGGATATACAACGTGCCATTCCACAATGGGGTTTGTCGAAACACATCCCGCCATGGGATGAAAGCCGGGTTACGGATTCTGATGAAGAGGTCGTGGTCAGTCACAACTGGGATGAACTGCGCCGCTTCATGTGGGACTATGTGGGTATTGTACGCACAGACAAGCGCCTGCAACGTGCCAAGCGCCGCGTCGACCTGTTAAACAGTGAAATTCATGAATACTATGGCAACTTCCGCGTCACCAATGACCTGCTGGAGTTGCGCAACCTGACCCAGGTGGCAGACCTCATCATCCGCAGCGCCATGCAACGCAAGGAAAGTCGTGGCCTGCACTACACCCTCGACTACCCGCAGACCAGTAGTGAATATGCCCACAGTACCATTCTCGTCCCCGATAATTATCAGGCCCCTGCGGCACAGATTGCCTAGGCCAGTTTCCCCAGTTCACTATCACGCAGGCCCTTCAGCCTGACACGAAGACGACGCAGGATATCTTTGTCGGCGCTATCACTTAACAACGGCACGCTGAGATACCAGGGCCACTGCCCCAGCCTGAAGTTCAAGACGAGTAACCGGGGATGCACGTAACTGCCCTTGCGCAATACCGCCGGCAGCTGACATCCATCCGCCATAGCCAACAGGTATTCGTTATTAGTGGTTACGGTTATCTCGGTCACAGCATAGCCCCCCTTTAGCACAACATGGTGGGACAACACATGCACAAGGCTCAGGAGCAACAGTGGCACAGCGGGAAGCACATACAGGCCAAATCGCACAGACAACGGCCAGAGCATGAACAGGCCAAGCGCATGCATGCCAGTCAGCAGTATCGCCAGTTGCCGTGAGCGACGTCGCTTAAGGTGCAGCGCAGCGTCGGATCGCCTCGATGACATGATTGATATGCACCTCCCTGTGTCTTTGTCTGCCCATCAGGTATTCGAGCAGTTCGGTATCCGGACAATCAAGCAACGCGTTAAAACTCTGTTGGCCTTGTCTATCGAGCGCAGCGTAACCCCGCTCAAGGAAACCCTGTAACAGGGTATCGAGCTCGAGCATGCCACGTCGACACTGCCAGTACAGACGCGCATGCGCCGCTGAGGCGGTATCGGCTGTCATCATAACGACTTCTTCAGCATGCCCTGCTTGATCCGGCCGATGGCCTGGGTCGGGTTCAGACCCTTCGGGCAGACCTCGGCACAGTTCATAATACTGTGACAGCGGAACAGCTTATAGGCATCATCAAGCATCGTCAGACGTTGCTCAGTGGCCTGGTCACGACTGTCGACGACAAAACGACAGGCCTGCAACAGGGCCGCCGGACCAAGAAAACGTTCCGGGTTCCACCAGAAGGAGGGGCAGGCCGTTGAGCAACAGGCGCAGAGGATACATTCATACAGGCCGTCAAGTTCCTCACGCTGGGCCGGGCTTTGCAGACGCTCGACCTCGGGTTCCGGTTCGTCATTCTGTAACCAGGGTTTAACGGCACGGTACTGTTTATAGAACTGCGAGAGGTCGACGATCAGGTCACGGATCACCGGTTGCCCGGGTAAGGGCCGCAATATCACCTTGTTGCCCAGTGAAGAAACCGGGGTGATACAGGCCAGGCCATTACGACCATTGATATTCATAGCATCCGAACCACACACGCCCTCCCCGCACGAACGGCGGAAGGATAAACTCTCATCCTCTTCCTTGAGCAGGTTGAGTGCCTCGAGCAGCATCATGCCATCCTGCACGGCCAGTTCATATTCCTGCATGCGTGGTGTGCTATCCGTCTGCGGGTCATAACGATAGATAGAAAAACGCATCTCAGTACACCCGTTCCTTGGGCGGGAAGGTCTCCACCGACATAGGCTTTGTATGTACCGGTTTGAAATCCAACTGCCGGCCATCTTTATAGAACAGGGTATGCTTCAGCCAGTTCACGTCATTTCGTTCTGGATAATCCATACGTGAATGCGCACCGCGACTCTCCTGGCGGGCCAGTGCCGAACACACCGTTGCGATGGCGACATCCATGAGATTTTCCAGTTCCAGTGCCTCGATGCGTGCCGTGTTAAAGGCCTGACTATGGTCCGTCAGCCGGGCATCGGGCAGTCGCGCCTCGATAGCGAGTACCTTGTCCAGACCTTCCTGCAGGACCTCTTCGGTACGGAAGACCCCACAGTGTTGTTCCATGACCCGTTTTAGTTCGTTACGCAGACCGGCGACCGACTCCCCCTCGCCCTTTTGCTGCCAGCGTTGCAGACGCTGCATGGCCACGTCGATACTCGACTCCTGCAACTCACGGTGATGACGGTTTTCAGTCAGGTACTGCTTGATATGGTTGGCCGAGGCCCGCCCAAAGACCAGGATGTCCAGTAGCGAATTACCACCCAGCCGATTCGCCCCGTGTACCGAGACACAGGCACATTCGCCGGCGGCGTACAGGCCTGGCACCTCTTCTTCCGGCCCGGAGGATACCGGGATCACCACCTGGCCATGGCGGTTGGTCGGGATCCCGCCCATGGTGTAGTGAGCCGTGGGAAAAACCGGGATCGGTTTATCGGCCGGGTCAATATTCAAAAACGTCTGTGTCATATCACAAATACCCGGCAGGCGCTTGTGCACAACCTCGCGACCGAGGTGATCGACCTTTAACAGGATGTGATCCTTGTTCGGCCCACAACCACGGCCTTCGCGTATCTCGACAGCGATGGCCCGACTGACCACGTCACGACTGGCCAGGTCCCTGGCCTTCGGCGCGTAGCGTTCCATAAAACGCTCGCCCTCGCCATTGATGAGATAACCACCCTCACCGCGCGCGCCCTCGGTGATCAACATGCCCTTGCCGGCCATACCGGTCGGGTGGAACTGGAAAAACTCCATGTCCTGCATTGGGATCCCGGCACGCAACGCCATGCCCATACCGTCGCCGGTATTGATCATGGCATTGGTCGAGGTACGGAAGATCTGCGCCGCCCCGCCGGTGGCCAACAACGTGGTCTTGGCCTCGATCACCATGGGTTCACCCGTGGCAATGTCCATGATCAGTGCGCCAAGGATATAACCTTCGTCATCACGCAAAAGTTCGATGGCAAAATATTCATCAAAAAAGTGGGTGCGGGCGGCGATATTTTGTTGATACAAGGCATGCAGGATCGCATGACCGGTCCGGTCTGCGGCGGCACAGGTTCGGGTCGCCTGCGCACCACCAAAATTCTGACTCTGGCCACCAAACGGACGTTGATAGATCCGGCCATCATCCTTGCGCGAAAACGGTACACCCATGTGCTCGAGTTCATAGACGATGCGCGGTGCCGCCCGACACATATATTCAATCGCATCCTGATCACCGAGATAATCACTGCCCTTGACGGTATCGAACATGTGCCAGTGCCAGTTATCCTCGGTCACATTACCGAGTGAGGCATTTACCCCGCCCTGAGCGGCCACAGTATGGGAGCGGGTCGGAAAGACCTTGGAGACCACTGCGACCATGGCCTCGTCCTGGGATAACTGCAAGGCAGCACGCAGACCCGCACCACCGGCACCAATCACCAGCGTATCGAACTTGCGCCGGACCAAACTCATCAGACCACCCCACTATTAACGAGCAAGATCGACCAGGCCCAGAGCAACTGGCTGATCAAGATAATCGCCGTCATGCTCAGCAGCAAGAAACGTAGGCCCAGCGCAGACACATAATCCACCAGGATATCGCGCACACCGACCCAGGCATGCAGACAAAGGGCAAGGAAAAACAGGGCAAAGAGCAAGGCGATAACGGGTTCGGCCAGCAGCCCTCGCCAGGCCAGGTAGTCACGACTAGCCTGTTGCCACATATATAAAGGTATAAACAGCACAAACAAGGCCAGGTATATAGCCGTGACCCGCTGTAACAACCAGGCGCGAAAACCGCTCAAGCCCCCCGTCATAGACACCCCCAGAGTAACACCGTCGTCAACAGCGCCAGAGCATTGACCAGCCATGCCGTCAGCCTGGCCTGGCGGCGCTGGATACCCCACTCAAGGTCAAGCAATAAAAACCGCAAGCCGGCAAACAAATGGTGGAATATGGCCCACAACAACACAAATGCCAGCAGCCTGGCCGGCAGGCTGGTAACCAGTAAAGCCAGTAGTTGATTAAAACGCTCGGCACTGTGCAGGGATTCCTGCAGGACATAGATAAGCCCGGGCAGGATCAGGAATAATATTGCACCGGAAAGGCGGTGCAGAATCGACAGGATCGCCGTGACGGGCAGATGGATCTGTAACAGGTTCAAAAAGACAGGTGCACCCGGTTTATTCATGGTGTTATAGGTATTTTCCTGTTCCAGCAAGTCTGGTAACTATAAGCAGCATAGCGCGACCATTTAGCTTGTGCAATGCGGCGCATGCCTTTGCCCGCGAGCTGCTATAATGCACATAAATTCTCAACCAGACACTTATTAACCATGCGTAGCGAATGGATAAAATTTTTGCAAAACCAACAAGCCCGCCTGGATGAGCAAGGCTGGCCTGTTTTTGCCGATGCCCACGAAGAGGCCCATGCAACAAAAACCACGACCATCATGGCCGATATGTCACCCATCGGGGTTATTCGCATCAGCGGTGAAGAGGCAACCGATTTTTTGCAGGGACAGTTCAGTAATGACATCAAACAAATCGACGAACAAAGCGCACAACTGAACAGCTACTGCTCGCCGAAGGGTCGTATCCTCGCCAGCTTCTGGCTCTATCGCCAGGATAATGCCTATTACATGCTGTTACCCGTTGATAACCTGCCGGCCATTCTCAAGCGTCTGAAAATGTATGTGCTCATGGCCAAGGTCACACTCGAGGATGTCAGTGAGGAAAACGCTTGCCTGGGGCTGGCAGGACCCGAGGCAGACAGTCTGGTGCAACAACATCTTTGTGCTACGGCCATTGAGGCTTCCGGCACCTGCCGGCATGGCGCGCTCACCCTCATACGCCTGCCAGGCAAGGCCGTACGTTACCTGCTGAGTGGACCGGTTGCCGAGATGCGGTCAGTCTGGCAAAAGCTGTCTGCCACGTGCACACCGGTTGGCTACCGTGCCTGGCAACTCCTCGATATTGAAGCCGGTCTGCCCTCCGTCTACCTGAAAAATGTTGAGGCCTTTGTGCCACAGATGATCAACCTGCATGCGATTAACGGTATCAGTTTCAAAAAAGGTTGTTACCCGGGACAGGAAATCGTCGCCCGCATGCACTACCTCGGCAAACTTAAGCGGCGTATGTACCGTGCACGGGTCGATTGTGACAACCCGCCACAAGCCGGTGATGCGCTATTTGCCCCGGACGGTGACAGTGGCCAGGGGACTGGGCGGGTGGTCATGGCCAGCCCGGCGGTAGAGGGCGGTTATGAATTACTCGCCGTGGTCCAGATCAATAGCGTCGACAACGGCGACGTCCACCTGCACAGTGCCGGTGGCCCGCTATTAAACTTTATCCCACTGGATTACCCGGTACCGCTCGAACGCGAGGCCTGAGACTTCAGGACCTAGCCCCAAATATTACTGGGAAAAACTACTGTTATTTTTCCTGTGGCGGACTAGACTATGGACAAAGAGCAATAAAAATTAAGAATCAGGAGATTAACGTGCTGTCTGCGGAAGAATTTTACTCACAGTTGATTAAAGATATTCAGAGTAATCAGCTGGTCTTACCTACACTTCCCGAGGTAGCCCTGAAAGTCCGGGATACCGTTGAAAATGAGGATGTTTCGGCCAAAGAAGTGGCTGACGTTATCAGTACCGATGCTGCGCTCTCGGCGCGACTGATCCAGGTCGCCAACAGCCCGATGTACCGTGGTAACAAGCAGATCGAGGACATACAGACCGCCGTGGCCCGACTCGGTTTTACCACCACCCGCGACATCGTTACCGGTCTGGTGATGCAACAAATGTTCCAGGCCACATCAGAAGTTACTGACAAGCGCCTGCGCCATATCTGGGAACACAGCACCCAGGTGGCGAGTATCTCTCAGGTACTTTGTTCGCAATTCACCAAGTTGAAAAAAGATCAGGCGATGTTGGCGGGTCTGGTGCATGACATCGGTGCCCTGCCGATTCTTGTCGCCGCGGAAGACATGCCGGAGCTGTTGGAGGATGAAGCAACGCTGGATAAACTCATCAAGGAACTGCACCCGCGCCTGGGCAAGATGATCCTCGAATCCTGGCACTTCCTGCCCGAGATCAGCGCGGTGGCTGCCGAACATGAAGACCTGAGCCGCAATTCTGGTGATGAGATTGATTATGTTGACCTGGTACAGGTCGCCAACCTGCAATCCTATATTGGTACCAACCACCCGCTCGCCAGCGTCAATTTTGACGACGTGCCTGCCTGCGTGAAGCTCGGACTGGGTGGTGATGTCAACGTCGTCGATATGGACGGTTTTGAAGACCTCGATGATATCCAGAAATCACTTCTGGGATAGAAATGTCATTGATGGATAAATGATGCTCATTAATAAGTCTGATTATTTTTTAAAAGCCCAACGCAGAGACGCGAAGACGCAGAGAACGCAAAGTAATTGCCCGTATTACATTCATTTTTAACTTCTCTGCGGCCTTTGCGCCTCTGCGTCTTTGCGTTGGGCCTTTAGTTCAAAACATCAATCTTCTCTATGTCGCATATGCGGGAACAACAACACGTCACGGATCGATGGTGAGTCGGTAAATAACATCACCAGGCGGTCGATGCCGATCCCCTCACCTGCCGTTGGCGGCATACCGTGCTCAAGGGCGACGACGTAATCGGCATCAAAGTGCATGGCCTCGTCATCACCGGCATCCTTTTGCAAGACCTGCTCACGGAAGCGTTCGGCCTGGTCCTCGGCATCATTCAACTCGGAGAAACCATTGGCGATCTCCCGGCCGCCGACAAAGAACTCGAAACGGTCGGTAACATGCGGGTCATTGTCATTACGCCGTGCCAGTGGCGAGACCTCGGCCGGGTAAGCGGTGATAAAGGTCGGGTCCTTGAGACGGTGTTCGACGGTTTTCTCAAATATCTCGATCTGTACCTTGCCCAGACCATAGCTGTCCTTGAGCGGGATACCGAGACCTTCGGCCACTTTACGCGCGCCATCCAGTTCAGCTATCTGTGCAGCCGTTACCTCCGGGTTAAAGTGCAGGATGGATTCGGTGACCGACATGCGCGTGAACGGTTTGCCAAAGTCATACTGCTCCCCCTGATATTCAATGACCGACTTGCCTAGCAGATCTTCGGCCAGTCCTCGCAGCAATTCTTCAGTTTGGTCCATGAGGTCGTGATATGTGGCATAGGCCTCGTAGAATTCAATCATGGTGAATTCCGGGTTGTGGCGCGTCGATAGCCCTTCGTTGCGGAAGTTACGATTGATCTCATAAACACGTTCAAAGCCACCGACGACGAGACGCTTCAGGTAAAGCTCCGGCGCAATACGCAGGTATAACTGCATATCCAGTGCATTGTGATGGGTCAGAAACGGTTTAGCCGCTGCACCACCGGGTATAGTCTGCATCATCGGCGTTTCCACCTCGAGGAAGTCACGCGCGTTAAAGAAGTTACGGATATAACTAATGATCTGCGTACGCACCTTGAAGGTGTTACGCGAGGTCTCATTCATAATCAGGTCAAGGTAACGCTGACGATAACGTGCCTCCTGGTCAACCAGGCCATGAAATTTGTCCGGCAAGGGACGCAATGCCTTGGTTAGCAGGCGCACGCTATCTACCCTGACTGACAACTCGCCCTTGTCCGTCTTCGTGAGCACGCCCTCCGCGCCAATAATGTCACCCAGGTCCCACTTCTTGAACTGCGTATTGTAGACTCCCTCAGGCAACTCATCCCTGGCAACGTACAACTGAATATCACCGGACATGTCCTTGATATGGCAGAAGCTCAACTTTCCCATAACACGCCGCGTCATCATGCGGCCGGCAACACTGGCTCGCACCGGACTGGCATCGAGTTCTTCCTTGGATTTATCACCGTACTCAGCATGTAGTTCACCTGCCATGACATCACGACGGAAATCATTCGGAAAGGCGATGCCTTCCTCGCGTAGCGAGTCCAATTTCGCCCTGCGCTGGGCAATATGTTCGTGTTCTTCGTTGTCGGCCATAGTGGTTACCGTTGAAATAAATATCAGTTCAGTTTCGTTTTTATAAGCCCTTCTTCAGGCTCGCTTCAATAAACTTGTCCAGATCGCCATCAAGCACGGCCTGGGTGTTGCCGGTTTCTACACCAGTACGCAGGTCTTTAATGCGTGACTGGTCGAGCACGTAGGAGCGGATCTGACTGCCCCAACCGATGTCAGACTTGCTGTCTTCCACAACCTGAGATTCGGCATTACGTTTTTGCATTTCCAGTTCATATAGCTTGGCCTTGAGTTGCTTCATGGCCGTGGCCTTGTTCTTATGCTGCGAGCGGTCATTCTGACATTGCACCACGGTGCCTGTAGGATTATGCGTAATTCGCACCGCCGACTCGGTACGGTTAACGTGCTGACCTCCGGCGCCACTGGCACGATAGACATCAATACGCAGGTCGGCCGGATTAATATCGATATCGATATCATCATCGACTTCCGGTGAGACGAACACCGCAGAGAAAGAGGTATGTCGGCGGTTACCGGAATCAAACGGTGATTTTCTTACCAGCCGGTGCACACCGCTCTCGGTACGCAACCAGCCAAAGGCATAGGGGCCGCTGAACTGCACGGTGGCCGACTTGATACCCGCGACTTCCCCTGCCGAGGCCTCGATGATCTCGGTCTTGAAACCGTGCTGTTCACCCCAGCGCAGATACATGCGCAGCAGCATCTCGGCCCAGTCCTGCGCCTCAGTACCACCGGAACCGGCCTGGATATCGAGAAAGGCATTGTTCGCGTCCATCTTACCGGAGAACATGCGTTGAAATTCGAGCTTGGCCAGCCCCTCTTCCTGACTGTCCAGGTCGGCGACCACCGACTCGACCGTGTCCTCGTCCTGATCGGCCTCGGCCAGTTCAAGCAGTTCCCTGGCCTCGTCGAGGGCGGCATTTAGGGTGTCGAGGGTCTCGACGACCTGCTCGAGCATGGCACGCTCACGGCCAAGGGCCTGCGCGCGCTCGGGGTCGTTCCAGATATCGGGGTCTTCAAGTTCGCGGCTGACCTCGGTCAGGCGTTCAGACTTGTTATCGTAGTCAAAGATACCCCCTAAGCTCGTCAGAGCGAAGTTGCATATCCTTGATCCGGGTATAGATGGGGTTCAGTTCCAGCATGTCGGCCAAACAGTGATTACAAAGTGCTGAATGTTACTACAGCGCGACCGATCTGACTACAAAATGCCTGTTTTAAATCGCCTTTATGGCCAGTCCGGACTATCCAGCCTTGTGTTTAATTAAGCCAGCACCTCGATGTGCTCAACCATGAGCTGTGCCGTACGCATCCCCTGGAACTCATTTACGTCGAGACGGTAGGCAAGACGCAGGCGTTCCACCCGGCTCGGCCAATCGGCGTCGGTGATATTGAAGGCGATGCCATCGATACAGGCCTGCTCGCCGGGCTTGCGTAACATGAGTTTCAGGTGCCGTTCACCAACAATACGCCGGCTGACCAGTTCAAACTCGCCATCGAAGGTCGGTTCCGGAAAGCCCTGCCCCCAGGGCCCGGCATTGCGCAGGGTCTCGGCAAACGCCAGGTTCAGCTCTGTACTGGCCAGTTCGCCGTCGCTAAGCACGACACCCTTCAGGTCCTCCTCATCGAGTTGCCGGCGCACCTCGGCATCAAAGGCCTCGCAAAAACGCCCGAACTGCGCCTCAGGCAGGCTCAGACCGGCGGCCATGGCATGGCCACCGAACTTGCTGATCAGGCCAGGATTATGCGCCGCCACGGCATCAAGGGCATCACGAATATGCAGTCCGGGGATCGAACGCGCCGAGCCTTTTAGTTCTCCGCTATCTCCCGAGGCAAAGGCGATCACCGGACGATGCAGGCGTTCCTTGACCCGCGAGGCAAGGATGCCGATCACACCCTGGTGCCAGCCCGGGTCATACAGACACACACCGACCGGCTGTTGGGCATCATCGAACTGCAGGCTGTCCAGTGCGGCAAAGGCCTGTTCGCGCATGTCCTGTTCAATGGCGCGCCGTTCATGGTTGAGGGCATCGAGTTGTTGTGCCAGTGCCAGGGCCTGCTTCGGTTCATCGGTGAGCAGACACTCGATGCCGATCGACATATCCTCCAGCCGCCCCGCCGCATTCAGGCGCGGTGCCACCGCAAAACCAAAGTCAGCGGCAACACAGGTCTGCTGATCTCGCCCGGCCACCTTCAGCAACGCCGTAATACCGGCACAGCATTTACCCTGACGAATACGTGCCAGACCCTGGGCAACAAGGATACGATTATTGCGTTCCAGTGGCACCACGTCCGCGACTGTGCCAAGGGCGACGAGATCCAGCAAGACGGCCAGGTTCGGTTCAGTAATCCCCTTGAGCGTAAATCCATCGCGCCGGCGCAACTCGGCACGCAGTGAAAACATCACATACAGGGCCACGCCAACACCGGCCAGCGACTTGCAGGGAAAGCTGTCGCCCGGCTGGTTCGGGTTCACAATGGCATCGGCCTCGGGCAACGCATCGGCGGGCAGATGGTGATCGGTCACGATCACCTGCATGCCATATTGTTTGGCGGTCCTGACTCCGGCAATACTGGAGATACCATTATCGACGGTTATCAGTAGATCTGGTTTACGTTCCGCGGCCAGTTCCACAATCTCCGGCGTCAGACCATAACCAAAGGTAAAACGGTTTGGCACCAGATAATCGACCTGCTGCGCACCGAGCATGCGCAGGGCACGCATCATCAGGGCGCTACTGGTCGCCCCGTCGGCATCAAAATCACCGACGATAACCATGCGTTTGTCCTGCATGACCGCATCGGCGAGCAGCGTGGTTGCCTCACGCATGCCGAGCAAGTCCTGATAGGGCAAAAGATTCGCCAGCGAGTAATCAAGGTCTTCGTCGGCCTTCACATCACGCGCCGCATAGATACGTGACAATACAGGGTGCTGACCCTTCATACCGAGTGTAGCGCTGGCCTCGCGACGCAGAATGGTTTTTTCAATCTGACTCATTATATTCAGGCCAATAACTCAGTTAACTGACGCGGGCGACGCCACCAACGACGCATCGTCTTGCGATTCAGGCAGAATCGTTGCCCGGCAAAATAAATCACTAACTCATCAAGCTTACCCTGCTTCATATCAGAGCATAATACCTGCAGGTAATCACGCTCGAAGCCGCTCAGGAACCGCATGAAGGCCTGTGGGTCATCACGCTCAGCCAACTCGGCAAACTCCAGCAATTGTTCCGTGTCATCAAGCACGCACTCTCCGGCTGAACCAGGCACATCGCCCACCTCTACCCGCATATACCGGGCCAGTCCCCGGCTAAAGGCCTGTTGTGTGTAGACACGGCTGAATGCACTTGAACCATATTCGGGTGACCATTTTGGAAGCTTGCCGCCACCCCAGCACCAGACGCTGTTCACCTCGGCCATAGCCGATTCGGCACGCTGTCGATTGACCTCGCTGGCCGTCATCTGCATTTGCATCTCATTCAGATAGCGCCGCCACGTCGCTTGCTCTGGGCCCACTGGTAAAAAGTGTAAAATATTTCGCGCCAATACCTTGTCTAACGGGGTGAAACTGACATCCGGGGCTTGCCGACAACGCAGGTACCAATGCTCGTGTGTGCCGACAATAAACTCGAGAGCATCTTCACGAAAGAGTTGATTCAGTTCTTCAACCAACTGCCTGGCCTGCGCGGGGGTAGGGGAAAATGACTCGCCACTAAACAACAACAAGTGGTCCAGGTCCGGGTGCAGGTGCACAGGATCAGCACACAACCAATAAGCCTCATCGGCAGGTTGCAATCCATCTGCCAGGGCACGCAGGGCGGCAACAGGTGGAGAAGTCTGCACCTCACCGCTTAACAGGTAAAAAACCAGGCTATGCCTGTCGGTGACAGGCATGGCCATTTTATCTGCGCGCGCAAGGAGCTTATGGAAAAGATTCAGCGGTTCACTGGCCTGCTCGGCGCAGGCCTGAAGATACTGGAGAAACTCAGGATTTTCATCGGGCAGCGACGGCAAGACAAGGCTTAGCCGGGATGACGTCACTATCCGCATAGGAGAATATGCCCCCGTCTAGTCTTCCATATTATCGAGGATGGCAGACTTCACCGCACCCAGTGTCGCATCAACTGTGATCAAGGCACGTGTGCTTTGCTTGATGGCCGTGTCCGGGTCTTTCAGGCCGTGGCCGGTCAGGGTACAGACGACCTTGCTGCCTTCCGGTATCTTGCCACTATTGATATCGCGCAGGGCACCGGCCAGCGAAGTGGCCGAGGCCGGTTCACAGAACACACCCTCCTTCTCGGCGAGCAATTTCTGTGCAGCGAGGATCTCTTCGTCCGTACACTCGTCAAACCAGCCATCGGATTCTTCTCTTACTACCCAGGCCTTGTCCCAACTCTGCGGGTGGCCAATACGAATCGCTGTAGCAACCGTCTCCGGATTATCCACCATTTCGCCGCGCATGAACGGTGCGGAACCGGCGGCCTGATAGCCGACCATGCGCGGGCGGTTATTGACCACGCCATGTTCAAAGTATTCGCTGTAACCCATCCAGTGGGCAGTGATATTACCGGCATTACCGACGGGCAGGCAATGGAAGTCCGGGGCACACTCGAGTTCTTCAACGATCTCAAAGGCGGCGGTCTTCTGGCCTTGCAGGCGGTATGGGTTGATGGAGTTAACGATCGTTACCGGTGCCTCTTCAGCAACCTCTTTCACCAGTTGCATACCTTCATCAAAGTTACCCTTGATCTGGATGACAACGGCACCGTGCATCATGGCCTGTGAGAGTTTACCGAGGGCAATCTTGCCTTCCGGAATCAGCACAAAGGCGGTAATACCAGCGCGCGCGGCATAGGCGGCGGCCGCCGCCGATGTATTACCCGTTGAGGCGCAAATGATCGCCGTACTACCTTCCTCCACGGCCTTGGTCACGGCCATGGTCATACCACGATCTTTAAACGAGCCGGTTGGGTTCAGACCCTCATACTTGACGTAAATATCAACATCCTTACCTATCTCACGCGGGATATTATTAAGGCGGATTAGTGGCGTATTGCCTTCGCCGAGACTGATCAGGCGGGTATCATCCGAGACCGGCAGACGGTCGCGGTACTTATTAATGAGTCCGGTATAACGTGGTCGAAATGGCATGTTGCTTACTCCGTTTTAATTCAGTCGGCGTCAAGGGTTTCCAGGCGAATACGTACGACTTCACCATGAATACTATCGAGCGCCTCAATTTGCGCTATCGCTGCGTTCATCTGCTTCTCACGAATACGGTGGGTCAACAGGATAATCGGCACACTGATCTCATCCAGTGCCGCTTCTTTTTGCAAAATGGCTTCAATACTGATGCCAGCCTCTCCAAGGATGCGTGTAATATCGGCGAGCACGCCCGGCTTATCATTGGCCTGCAGGCGCAAGTAATAGGCTGTTTCGACCTGCTCCATCGGCAGGATCGGTGTATCCGACAGGGCATCCGGCTGAAAGGCCAGGTGAGGAACACGGTTCTCCGGGTCGGCGGTCATGGCACGCACAACATCGACGAGGTCAGCGACTACGGCAGAGGCAGTCGGGTCGGCACCGGCACCGGCACCGTAGTACAGGGTTGGGCCGACGGCATCACCCTTGACGAGAATGGCATTCATGACGCCATCAACATTTGCGATCAGGCGACGTTGCGGGATCAGGGTCGGGTGCACACGCAGTTCAATACCCTCTGCGGTACGGCGCGAGAGTCCCAGGTGTTTGATGCGGTAACCGAGTTGACCGGCATAATCGACATCTTCACGGGTAATGTGGCTGATACCCTCGGTGTAGGTGCTTTCAAACTGCAACGGGATACCAAAGGCGATCGAGGCAAGAATAGTCAGCTTGTGCGCGGCATCGATACCCTCGACGTCAAAGGTCGGGTCGGCCTCGGCATAACCGAGTTTTTGTGCCTCGGCCAGTACATCCGCAAAGTCACGGCCCTTGTCACGCATCTCGGTGAGGATAAAGTTACCGGTGCCATTGATGATCCCGGCCAGCCACTCAATGCGGTTACCGGCCAGGCCTTCACGAATCGCCTTGATAATGGGAATGCCACCGGCCACGGCGGCCTCGAAGGCGACCATGACACCCTTGTCCTGTGCGGCCTTGAAGATTTCATTACCGTGCAGGGCAATCAGCGCCTTGTTGGCAGTGACAACATGTTTGCCATTGTTAATGGCCTGCATCACCAGTTCCCGCGACAGGTCATAACCACCAATTAACTCCACCACGACATCGACATCCGGGTCGTTAACCACATCCATCGGTACCGTAGTCAGCTTGATACCCTCGGTCGAACAATTTCGTGGGGCATCAAGATTACGTGCCGCGGCGTGGGTGACAACGATGCCACGTCCGGCACGACGCGTAATTTCCTGGGCATTGCGAGCGAGTACATTGACTGTGCCACTACCTACCGTACCCAGGCCTAGCAGGCCGACATTAACCGGATTCAAAGTTCTTCTCCTACTGCTGCCGCTTGCAGCACATTATCTTTTCTAAACATGTTACGCAGACCGCGAATGGCCTGGCGTGTGCGGTGTTCATTTTCAATCAGGCTGAAGCGCACGTGGTCATCACCGTACTCACCAAAACCAATCCCTGGCGATACCGCGACCTTGGCCTCTTCGAGTAATTTCTTCGAGAATTCGAGCGACCCCATGGCCTTGTATGGTTCCGGGATCGGCACCCAGACAAACATGGTCGCCTTGGGTTTTTCGACGTGCCAGCCAATCGCATTCAGGCCCTCGCAGAGGACATCACGACGGTTCTGATACATATCACAAATCTCTTTGACGCAATCCTGTGGGCCTTCCAGGGCATGGATCGCGGCAACCTGGATCGGCGTAAACATGCCGTAGTCATGATAAGACTTCATGCGCGCCAGGGCCGCAACCAGTTTCGGGTTGCCCGCCATGAAACCGACACGCCAGCCTGGCATGTTGTAGGTCTTAGAGAGCGAATAAAACTCAACAGCGACATCCTTTGCGCCCGGTACTTCAAGGATCGACGGTGCCTTGTAACCATCAAAGACGATCTCGGCATAGGCGATATCGTGAACGACCCAGATCTCATGTTCGCGGGCGATCGCGATCACCTTCTCGAAAAAGTCGAGTTCAACACAACCGGTGGTCGGGTTACCGGGGAAGTTCAGAACCAGCATCTTCGGCTTCGGCCAGGTATTCTTGATCGCGGTTTCAAGCTCGGTGAAAAAGTCGACGCCCGGCACCAGTGGCACATGGCGGATATCGGCGCCGGCGATGACAAAACCATAGGTATGAATCGGGTAACACGGGTTGGGCACAAGTACCGCATCGCCAGGCCCGACGGTGGCCAGCGCCAGGTGTGCGAGGCCCTCCTTGGAACCGATAGTGACGATGACCTCGGACTCGGGGTCGAGGTCGACATCATATTTACCCTTGTACCAGCTGGCCAGCGCCCGACGCAGGCGCGGGATGCCACGTGACATGGAATAACGATGGGTGTCCTTGCGCTGGGTGGCCTCAACCATCTTGTCGACGATGTGCTGGGGTGTGGCCTGGTCCGGATTACCCATCCCAAAATCGATAATGTCCTCGCCACGGGCTCGCGCCTTGGCCTTCAACTCATTGACGATATTGAAGACATAGGGAGGTAAGCGCTTGATTCTGGGGAAATCTTCTTCCACGTCGGTGTACTCGTAAGGCCGTTTTCGGCACTGGTTCAGTAAATAAAGCCGGCGAAGATACGAGCCGGCTGCCCGCTTGTCAATCTGAGGCCGGCAAAACCGGTATCAGTACAAAATTTGCGAGGAAATATAACATGATGCGTGCTTTTACGCACTCCTGAGCAGGGCTAATTTTGACTGCAAACCGGTCCCGGGCTAGCATGCTGCTCATGAAACTGCATCAACACAGCCGCGCAGAGCACTATGCGATACGCGCCTACACCGATACCAGTATCACCATCAACGATGAGGTCTTTACCCGTCCACTGCTGGTGACGGCAGATATCCTGTTGCCTGACTGGGCAGTGACCGGCTTTGATGCACTGCAAGCCTCACACTTCAACGCCCTTAATGCACTGGATATCCAAATCCTGCTGCTCGGCACGGGCAGGCAGCAACGCTTCCCTTCTCCTCGCCTGCTGCTGGGCCTGCAGGAACGTGCTATTGGTACCGAGGTCATGAGTACCCCGGCGGCCTGCCGTACCTATAATATCCTGCTCGCCGAGGGCCGCAGCGTGGCAGCTGCATTGCTGATTGAGTAGTCCCGGTCTCTGGGGCTAGGCGGCATTGATCACCTCATTGATGACCTCGGCGAGTTTCATGTTGCTGGTCGAGGATTTGGCCAAGACCGCATTGACTTTTTTAGAAATCTCCTCATTCACATCATAGGCAGAAAAGATGACAACCCTCGGTGGTGGTAATTGCCGTTCGATCACTTCGAGCAGGTCGAGTCCGGAGCCATCCGGCAAGCCTATATCCAGCAACACCAGGTCAAAGTGCTCTTTCTCGATAACCTCTTCCGAGGCACCGAACGTCGTCGTCCAGGTCAATTCACAATGGTTCTGCAGTATGCCCTTCACCACCTCATGAATATCCGCCTCATCCTCGACATGTAATACACTCGGCACACCACAGGGCCCGGCGGCCAGCTGAACCGCCTCAATCAAACGTTTATGATCAATCGGCTTTTGCAACCAGTCTGAAACACTCAGCGCCGCACCACTGAGACCACGCCTGGCCTCATCGGCCTTTACCGAAACCACCACAATGGGGATATGGCGGGTAGCTTCATTTTCACGCAATTCATTCATAAATGACACACCATCCAGACCAGGCAAAATAAGATCCATGGTAATGACCCGGTATTGATTGAGGTTATGACTCAGCAGGCGCCTCGCCTCTGCTGCATCGTAAGCGACATCACAGTTAAAACCTTCTTCTGCCAGCATTCGCCGCATTAATGCGGCAATATCATGATCGTCTTCAACTATGAGAACGCAGGCACCTTTAGTGGCATCAAGTTGCCTTGGGGCCTCAACGCTGCTATTGATTTCGTCACTGCTTAATTCGGGCAAATCGACAAAAAAGGTCGTGCCAATACCCATTTCACTGACAAAGTCGATTTCACCGCCATGCTTCTCAATAATTATCTTGCTGATGCTCAGGCCAAGTCCTGTGCCGCCTTTCTTACGCGTGGTTGATGTGTCTGATTGCGTAAACTGATCAAATAACTTGTCCTTGAATTCTTCAGGTATGCCCTCGCCGTGATCCGTCACAGAGATACGAAGGCGATCATTATGACGAGCCATACTGATTTCTATGACATCACCTTCCGGCGAGAACTTTGCCGCATTCGAAATCAAGTTGGCCATTACCTGCATTAACCGGTCTTTATCTGCATAGACCCTGGCTCCATCAATACTCTTGACCAGGCGGATGCTTGCATGATGCTCCCTGGCATAGGTTTCATTATCTCTCACCACCTGCTCAAGAAAGGCCGTCAGGGGTATATTCAGGAACTTAAAGGCGATTTTCCCAGATGTAATCTTCTGCATATCGAGAATGTCATTGATCAATATCAGCAAGCGTTCGGTGTTATTGGTGGCGATCTTCAGCATATCCATGGCTTTCGGTGGTAATTCACCAACAACCCCGGCGGTCAACAAACCAAGTGAACCACGAATCGCGGTCAGAGGCGTGCGCAATTCGTGACTAACCGTGGAGACAAATTCATTTTTCATCGTCTCGATACGTTTGCGTTCAGTAATGTCACGTACGATACCAATAAACGTACGTCGGCCATCGATGCTCATTTCACTTACGGCCAGATCCATTGGAAAGACACTGCCATCCTTTCGTAGTCCCTCGACTTCACGGCCAATGCCAATAACCTTCCTCTCGCCTGTGCTCAAGTAATGATGCAGGTAACCATCATGTTGGGTTTTATAGGGTTCAGGCATCAGCATATTCACGTTGTTACCGATAATGTCATCCGCAGCGTAGCCAAAAATAAGCTCTGCAGCATGATTGAGGCTGCGGACAACACCCTTATCATCAATCGTCACAATACCATCAATAATATTCTCAAGGATTGTGCGTTGACGAGTTTCCGAGTTAAGCAGCGCCAGCTCAGCTTGCTTGCGCTTACTGATATCGCGGACAATACCCGTAAAGTAACGCTTCCCTTCTAACCGCATCTCACTAACCGCAAGTTCGAGAGGGAAAATTGTGCCGGACTTACGCCTGCCCTCCACTTCACGTCCTCTGCCAATCATATTGTCCTCGCCGGTTTCCATATATCGGCGCAGATAATCATCATGCTCTTTAGCATAGCGTTCTGACATCAGTATTTTTATATTTTTACCCAGCACTTCCTCAACAGAATATTCAAAGACCTTCTCTGCAGCATGGTTGAAGTTATGAATACTCCCCTTGTTGTCTATCACGATCACAGCATCTGCAACCGTTTCAAATATGGAACGCTGCAGTGTCTCTGATGAAGCCAGATCGTCTCTGGCATTGGCGATCTCAACAAAGACACGTCGGTTTCTTCTGTAGAGATAGAGAATAAGAACAATGAAAACCATAACGGTCAGCGCCATCGCCAGCACTATGATCGCCAGCACGCGACGTTTTTCAGCTACCCGCTCATTCAGCAAATCAACCAGCTCAATATGAGCGACACGCCTCAACTCTGATATATCTTCAATAAGCGCCGTGCCAGAACGGAAATATTTTCTCGCTTCAGAGATTCCGCGTTGATTACTCGCGACGTAGCTATTTTCGTTTACCCGGGACAACAAATACAGAATGCGCTCAGAAAATCCCTTGTCCTCTTGCAAGGAATGACTGATCAGGTGCTTGATTTCTCGTTCGACCAGGTGCATTTCACGAATCAAGAGTTTTGAATTATGTTGCAGATACTCCTTTGCCTGCTCAGGCTGTCGAGAGACTTGCATGGCACTTGAAGATAGATCACGTATAGTCGCCACTTGCTCGGATAATGCAGGTAATTGATGAACTAACAAATTAACCAGATGATGACCCTTTAAAGTAGGGTCGACGGTCAATCGTGAATTAGCCGCCACCTCGAACATCATGTCTGTCAGTACATTGATTAATGTGGTGTAGGTGTTATACGCGGTGAACGCATGCTCGACACGGTTATCGCTTGTCTCCAGGTGGTTAAATTTATCGAGCAGCACATGCAGTTGCTCGCGAGCATAGGTGTTGTTTGCCGACTTATTGTTGATATTCAGTTTTATAATGGCACGAAACTGTTCTATCAGGGATTCGAGCTCCGCGTCATTACTATGATCGCCGCCTGTTTTCAGGAGTGTCAGCCCACGAATACCCTGCAGAACCTTGATGGCCTCGGCAAGTGTATAAAGCTCCTGCAAGCCCTCAGCTTCTTCAAGAGTCAGTTCGATATCACCCCGGAATTCCTCAATAGTCAGGTAGCTTGCGGCCCCGATAAGCAACATAGGGATAGCGAGCAGCAACATATAATGCCAGGGCTTGAGCGGGTTGCTCTTTGAGCTGACTGCCTGCATATTCTTATTCTTAGTCTTAGTCTCTGTATAGAATTCAGACACCACATACCCTCATTATTGACGCACTAACTTGCACCACACAGTCCGTCTAGTCAATTACCCTATAATACCTTTATAAATATACTCTATATGGATCAGATAGCAGAGACAAAAAACGGCAGCCGAAGCTGCCGTTTTTTAGCCGTTAACAGCTTGAGTTTATATCTTGAATTGACTGATCAGTGACTATAACTGACTGGCCGTCGTGGTCTGCTCGGCAGCCCTCAGAAACCTGATTAATATTAATGATGTTGCGGTTCATCTCTTCAGTAACTGCACTCTGTTCCTCGGCAGCAGTGACGATGTAATCTAGTCAACTATTCAATCAATTAGAACAGAGGGAGCATTAGGTGGAGACTCAATCTTCGCGGAACAGGGCATCCAGGGAATAACCATCACGCTCGAGCACCTCACGCAGTCGCTTGAGTGCCTCGATCTGAATCTGGCGGACGCGCTCGCGGGTCACGCCGATTTCATTACCGACCTCTTCGAGGGTGGAGATTTCATAACCATGCAGACCGAAACGACGCTCGACGACTTCACGCTGTTTGTCATTCAGCTGGTTTAACCAGTCATCAAGGTGGCTCCTGACATCGTCACTTTGCAACACGCTGGCGGGGTCATTTTTACCTTCATCTGGAATGGAGTCGATAACGGCGGTATCTGAACCTCTGCCCATAGGAGTATCTACCGAGGTCACGCGTTCATTGAGGCCCATCATGCGTTTCACATCCTCAATGGGCTTATCGAGCAGACGGGCCACCTCTTCCGGGCTCGGCTCATGACCCAGTTCCTGAGTAAACTGGCGTGCTGCCCGCAGATATACATTCATTTCCTTGACAACATGAATCGGCAGACGGATCGTTCGGGTCTGGTTCATAATCGCACGCTCGATGGTTTGCCGAATCCACCAGGTCGCATAGGTTGAAAAACGAAAACCACGCTCGGGGTCGAACTTTTCCACGGCGCGAATCAGGCCAAGATTGCCCTCTTCAATCAGGTCGAGTAGAGGCAGGCCACGATTCATATAACGACGCGCAATCTTGACCACCAGGCGCAGGTTGCTCTCGATCATACGTTTGCGCCCGGCCTCAATGCCCTTTTGCGCCATGCGCGAGTAGTACACTTCCTCTTCGGCGGTTAGCAGCGGCGAGGCACCGATTTCACTCAGGTACAGCCGGGTGGCGTCGGCATCACCGCCCCGACCAGCAGCAGATGCAGATTTAGCCTTAGCCTTAGCCTTCTTTTTCGTGCCACCTTTAACCGGGACATCAGGATTACCCGCCTCATCCTCCGCGAAGCTTAATGAGGCTTCATCGGCAACATCCGTTTCATCGACAGGTTCATCCCTATCATCAGCCGCTAATATAGCTGCCTCCTTGGCCAATTTGGGTTCCGACTCAACACTTGACTTCTTGCGTGGCATGAACGTCTCCTTCTAGCTTTCCAACTGTCTGCCTTCGCTATCCATAATTCCTCAGAAGGCGGCAGTATTTATCGTACTTGTTATATTGTTATCGTACGTGACAAGGATTTCTACAGCCCATTTAGCCTCTAACTGCGACGCTTTGGCAAATAGCTCATCGGGTTAACGGGGTTGCCTTCCCGACGGATCTCAAAGTGCAGCTTGACGCGGTCCGCTCCGCTACGTCCCATTTCGGCAATCTGTTGTCCCGTTTTAACCGTATCGCCTTCCTTAACCAATAACTTTCTATTATGTGCGTAGGCACTTAAATAGCGTTCATTATGTTTGACGATAATAAGCTTTCCATAACCCCGAAGTCCACTGCCACTATAGACCACTTTTCCGGCGCTGGCGGCGGTTACTGCCTGCCCCAGACGCCCAGCGATATCAATGCCCTTGCGGGTACTCGACTGGCTGGAGAAGGTTTCGACCACCTTTCCCTGTGTTGGCCAGCGCCAGCGTACTGTACCGGTATTTTTACTACTTTCGGGGCGAGATGTTTTCTCTGTTTTGCTACGTGTTGCTGGTTTGGCTGTCGTCCGTGTTACCGTGCGGGGACTTTGTGTCGACTTGCGTGTGCTACGCGTCGCAGGGCCGGTAGTACCCGCGAGTTTGAGTTTTTGTCCGACATAAATGGTATAGGGATGCTTAATACGGTTACGACGTGCCAGTGTCCGATAATCCTGTCCATACTGGAAGGCAATCGAGTAAAGGGTTTCACCACGCGTGACCGTGTGATTGACAGGTGACCAGCGACTGCCCTTGGCATGTTTGCTGACCGGAGCCACGACGACATCGCCGCCACAGCCCGACAACACCAGCCCCATCAGGAGCAAAGTGAACCATAATGCTTGTCTTGCCTTAACCGAGACCACCACGCAACGGCACAAAGCTGACCAGATCGATTGTCTTTGAGTCATAACCATCATGGGTGCGGGTTACCACGAGCAATTGCTGCCGGCCCTGTTCCCCTACCGGGATCACGAGTCGCCCGCCGACCGAAAGTTGGTCATAAAGCGGCTTGGGCACCTGCGGCGGTGCGGCAGTCACAATGATACCGTCATAAGGTCCGTAATCATCCCAGCCCCAGTTGCCATCACTGTGTTTGAGGCGAATATTGCGCAGCCCCAGTTCCTGAAAACGTGTCCTCGCCTGCTGCATCAGGGCATCGATACGCTCAACGCTATATACCTGTTCCACCAGACGCGCCAGGATCGCCGTCTGATAACCCGAACCGGTACCGACCTCGAGGACCTTCCTGGGTAACTCACCCTCACCGAGCAAGGCCTCGGTCATACGCGCAACGATATAGGGCTGGGAAATGGTCTGACCCTGGCCGATCGGCAGGGCGGTATCTTCGTAGGCGCGACTCGCCAACGCCTCTTCAATAAAAATATGCCGTGGTGTACTGCGCATGACCTCGAGCACCGACTCGTTGCGGATGCCCTGCTCGCGGAGGCGCTCGATCAGGCGATCACGGGTGCGCTGCGAGGTCATACCGATACCCTGGTGACGATCGATCATGCCGACAGGCCCTCCAGCCAGCTGGCGACCTTTTCCAGGGTCGGGTAACTGGTCATGTCGATCTTCAGCGGGGTGATAGAGATCATCTCATGGGCAACGGCATGAAAATCGGTACCCGGCCCGGCATCGGCATGTTCACCCGGTGGGCCAACCCAATAGATGCTACGCCCGCGCGGGTCCTTTTCACGGTAAACGGGTTCGGACTTGTGACGATGCCCCAGGCGCGTCGCCTCAAAGCCCTTAATCGCCTCCCACGGCAGGTCCGGCACATTGATGTTGAGGATGGTATCCGCCGGCAAGGGGTCATGGCTCAGGCGCTCGATGATCGCCAGCACAGCGCGGGCCGCCGACGCATAGTGTTCGAGGTTTTCCCCCACCAGGGAGACGGCAATGGCCGGTGCCCCCAAAAAGCGCCCTTCCACCGCGGCGGCCACGGTCCCGGAATACAGTACATCGTCACCCATATTGGCGCCGGCATTGATCCCGGCCACGACCATGTCCGGTTCCTCTGCGAGCAGGCCGGTGATCGCCAGGTGCACACAGTCGGTCGGCGTACCGTCAACACTGATGAAGCCATCTGCCATGGTCGTGGCCCGGATCGGATTGTCCAGGGTCAGGGAATTACTCGCGCCGCTACGGTTCCTGTCAGGGGCGACCACGGTCAGTTCGGCCTGGCCGCGCAGGGCCTCGTACAAACAGCGAATACCCGGGGCCTGGTAGCCATCGTCATTACTAATCAAAATACGCATATCGTTCAGGATAGCCGGGCTCGTTTATGTTATAAAGACAATCACTTATATTATGATTCTAATACAAATTAGAATCACCTGAACAGCATGGCTCCGTGCATGGCTGTGCCGGCTTGGATAGTGACCATTATGCCTGAGAAACCGAAAATTTCCGATGCCGAGCGACAGCTGTTTCGTGACAAGCTCAAAGACGTGCGGCCACTGGAGCAAAAACACCACTACCAGGCACCACGGCCGAAGATTAAGCCAATACCCCGTCAACGCATCGCCGACGAGCGACAGGTACTCGATGAGATGTTTTCCGATGATTTTCGCCCCGAGGACGTCGAGACCGGCGAGGAACTGCTGTTTAGCCGCGCCGGCCTGCAAACCCGGCTTATGCGCCAGTTACGCCGGGGCCAGCTCAGTATCCGTGCCGAACTCGACCTGCACGGTTATACCGTCCTCGAGGCACGCCAGGCGATGACCGAGTTCCTGCATGACAGCCTGCGTCATGGTGACCGCTGTGTGCGTATCGTCCACGGCAAGGGTTTTGGCTCGAAACAGAAGTTGCCCGTGCTGAAAAACAAGGTCAATGCCTGGCTGCAGCAACGTGATGAGGTGCTGGCCTTTTGCTCGGCCCGCCCCGTCGATGGTGGCACCGGTGCGCTGTATGTGCTACTGAAACGTCTTTAGTAAAGATCAACAGCCCAACGCAGAGTCGCGAAGACGCAGAGGTTCGCAAAGAAAACAAATATAAGTAAGGGCAGCTTATCTTTAATTCGGCTGAAGGTTGTATTCGAAATAAAACTAACAATGAACTCGGTTTTTCTATCTTTTACACCCTCTGCGTTCTTTGCGTCTTCGCGCGATGTTCAGGATGAATGAGTGTCGCGAAGTGCATGGACGCACGAGAGCGACCCTCTGCGTTGGGCTTTTAAATAAAAACGTTCAACTCTCGACGATCTCGCGCAGCACGGCCGTGGCGAAACAACCCGCCGGCAGGCTAAATCTCAGCACCAATGTCTTATCCGCATATTCCCACTGCAGGTCTTCCGGTATCAGACGCAGGCTGCGACGTTCCATTTTCAGCCCGGCCTTTTCCAGGCCCACACACCAGTCTGCCAGACCCGCCAGCGCGGCCTTCTCCAGTTCAAGCGCCTGCCCCTGACTGGGTAGTTCACCCTTGCCCCATAATGGCCCGCTGGGGTGGATCGCCTGCGCCTGCAAGCGCTGCCGGAGTTCATCATCAACCGAATCGGTCGCAAAAAAACCCCGACTACCGGTACGCATACAGACCTCGCCATCGAGCAACTGATCCCAGTTACCCTCACCCACACGTTGAGACAGGACCTTATTGAATAACATTGAACGCACGGCAGACAGATAGAGACTGCGTTGTTCACGCTTGACGCGGCGGCCGGCAAACATCTCCAGCGCGCGCTCAAGATTCGACCCACCACGCCCAAAACGCTGGCTACCGAAATAATTGGGCACACCCTGTCCGGCGATTTGCTGCAGGCGCGCCTCCAGCGGCCCGGCATCGACCTCAAATTCACGTACGCTGATCTGAAAACGGTTCCCCGCCAGGGTGCCGCGGCGCAACTTGCGGCCATTACGCACGACCTCAAGGACCTGCACCGCGTCACTATTCAGTTGTTGCCAGTCAGGGTCGGCAACACCCGGCAAGTAAACACTGAACCATTGTGTCGTTAGCGCATAGCGATCCTTCATACCGGCATAACTGACATCACGCCGTGTTACACCGGCCAGCGTTGCCAGTTGTCGAGCGATGTCTTCGGTATTCAGGCCACGTTTACGGATATGCAGGCAGGCGTGTTCACCTTCGCCGGTGAATTCTACTGACGCTAATTCGTCGACAATAAAATCTTCCGGTTGCTGGCGTATAGAGCCCTTACCCAAGGGCCCCCCATGGGCACAGGCTGGCTGCAAGGCGACTTGCAGGATGGCGGACAAATCTGGCATGGACATCAGCGACTGGTGAGTAAGGCGATGGCCTGTGCGGCGATACCTTCGCCACGGCCGGTGAACCCCAGCTTCTCCGTCGTCGTGGCCTTGACGTTAACGCAATGCATTTCAACCGCGAGGTCAGCGGCAATGTGCGCACACATGATATCGATAAAAGGTGCGAGCTTTGGCCCCTGTGCTATGACAGTGCAATCCAGGTTACCCAGGACATAGTCTTCCTGCTGCACACGCCGATACACTTCACGTAATAACTCACGACTGTCGGCGCCGGCGTATTGCGGGTCGGTATCAGGGAAATGTCGACCAATGTCACCGAGGGCCGCGGCACCGAGCAAGGCATCACAGATGGCATGCAATAACACATCGGCATCGGAGTGACCGGCCAGTCCTTTGCTATAAGGTATATCCACGCCGCCGAGGATCAGCTTCCTGTCCTCAGCAAAGGCATGTACATCAAAGCCCTGTCCAATCCGCATTGTCATTCAGCCATCATCCGCCATCAGGCCGTCATAGTCACTGGCCGCCTCGTCACTGATAGATGCCAGGTAGAAATCAGCCAGTGCCAGGTCCTCGGGGCGGGTGATCTTGATATTGTCGCCATGCCCTTCCACAACCAATGGGCTATAACCGGCATGTTCCATCGCCGAGGCCTCATCGGTAACCAGCACACCTTCATCGATGGCCTTCTCAAGCGCTTCGCGCAACATGCCAATGTGAAACATCTGCGGCGTCAGGGCGTGACAGAGTCGCTCCCGGTCAACCGTATCTTCGATAATGCAGGCGACATCGACACGTTTTAAGGTATCACGTACCGGCACGGCGAGGATCCCGCCCTGCGGGTGTTGCGCCATCGTGATCATGAGCTTATCGAGGTCTTCTCGACGCAGGCAGGGGCGTGCCGCATCATGGACCAGTACCCAGTCGGAATCGCGGGTTTTGTCTTTGAGAAAATTCAGCGCATTCAGCACGGAATGGCAACGCTCAGCGCCGCCATTGACAGTATAAAGTGGTTTGTCGGTATTCACCTTCAGCGTTGGCCAAACGTCATCATCTTCGGCTATGGCAACGACAATACCGTGAATACGCGGGTGATGGGTGAAGTGGGCAAGGGTCTGCTCAAGTACAGTCTTGCCCTGTAGTTCGAGATATTGTTTGGGACAGTCAGCCTGCATACGGCTGCCGACGCCGGCAGCGGGGATCACAACCCAGAAAGTTTGTTCGGTAACCGTCATTTCCCTGCGTCAGCCTCTTCTTCCACAATAACTTGAAAAAATGTCTCGTCCTTTTTTACCATGCCCAGTTCATTACGGGCGCGCTCTTCGATTGCGGCCAGGCCCTGTTTAAGGTCCTGCACCTCGGCCTCCAGGGCCGCATTACGTTCCTGTAATTGCTTATTCTCATCTTTCTGCGCATTAATCTGCTGGCGCAACTGCCAGATCTCAGCCAGGCTATCGTCACCAAACCACAGTGTGAGCTGTAGTGTGACCAATAGCAAAACAAGAAAAATACTGAGCCATTTCATTATCTGCGCCCAAATAAACTAAAGAATTTGACGCAAAGAGCGCAAAGGCGCAGAGGCCGCAGAGGAAGATAAATAAAAGAACTTTATATCCATAAATCCCTTTGCGTCCTCTGCGCCTTTGCGAGCTCCGCGTTAATCCTGAAAGCGTCTATTCAGAGAATGCTCATAGCTTGCATAACATAAACTGACAGAAAATTAAGCCAGGTGTCGGAATGCCGCACGGCCTGGGTAGCTGGCCTTGTCGCCCAATGCCTCTTCAATACGAATCAACTGATTATACTTGGCAACACGATCAGTACGTGACAGCGAGCCGGTCTTGATCTGGCCGCTGGCCGTTGCCACCACCAGGTCGGCAATCGTGGTGTCTTCGGTTTCACCCGAACGATGCGAAACCACCGCCGTGTAACCGGCATCGTGCGCCATGTTGATCGCATCCAGTGTCTCGGTCAGGGTACCGATCTGGTTGACCTTGATCAGAATCGAATTGGCAATGCCCTTGTCGATACCTTGCTTGAGGATGCTGGTATTGGTCACAAACAGGTCATCACCAACCAGTTGCACACGCCCGCCGAGTTTTTCGGTCAGCAGCGCCCAACCGTCCCAGTCGCCTTCATCCAGCCCGTCTTCGATGGATATAATCGGGTACCGGTCGCACCAGTCGGCAAGATAATCGACAAACTCGGCGGAAGTTAGTGAACGCCCTTCCGAGGTCAGCTCGTACATACCGTCTTTATAAAATTCGGAACTGGCGGCATCGATACCGATGAAGATATCCTCACCGGCCTTGTAGCCGGCCTTGTCGATGGCCTCAATAATTACCTCAATCGCGGCCTCATTGGAGGGCAGGTCCGGGGCAAAGCCACCTTCATCGCCCACCGCGGTATTCATGCCCTTGGCACTCAAGACCTTGCTCAGGGCATGAAAGACCTCGGTACCGTAGCGCACGGCCTCAGACAGGCTTGGCGCACCGACCGGGATGATCATGAACTCCTGCAGGTCGACGCTATTATCGGCGTGTGAACCGCCGTTGATGATGTTCATCATCGGTACCGGCATGGTGGTACCCGTGCCCAGGTATTCATACAAGGGCTTGCCAGACTGGATGGCTGCGGCCTTGGCCACGGCCATAGAAACCGCCAGCAAGGCATTCGCGCCAAGGCGACCCTTGTTCGGGGTGCCATCGAGTTCGATCATGCGCGCATCAATGGCCTTCTGCTCAAGGGCAGACATACCAAGCAGGGCCTCACGGATTTCGCCATTTACATTGGCAATGGCCTTGCTAACACCCTTGCCACCGAAGCGTGACGTATCGCCATCACGCAGCTCAACCGCCTCGCGTGAGCCGGTTGAGGCACCGGACGGCACGGCGGCACGCCCCATCACACCTGAGGCCAGGGTTACATCGACTTCCACTGTAGGATTACCGCGAGAATCAATGATCTGACGGCCATGAATATTACTAATACTGAACTGGTCTGCCATTACTGCACAAACTCCAAAGGTTAAATGTTAATAGAAAGGTTTACAGGTCCAGTTCAGCAAAACCGGCAGCCTTTACGCCGCGGTCAATCTGAACCAGTACCTCAAGTAATTCACGCATGCGTCCCAGCGGCCAGGCATTCGGTCCATCACTCAGCGCCTTACTGGGGTCCGGGTGGGTTTCCATAAACAACCCGGAGACACCGGCGGCCACCGCAGCACGTGCCAGTACCGGCACAAACTCACGTTGCCCGCCCGAGCAATTGCCCTGGCCACCCGGTAACTGCACCGAGTGCGTGGCATCGAACACCACCGGACATCCCGTGTCACGCATGGCGGCCAGCGCACGCATATCCGAAACAAGGTTGTTGTAACCGAACGAGACACCTCGTTCACAAACCATGATCTGCTCATTACCCGTCGCCAGCGCCTTGTCGGCAACGTTTTTCATATCCCAGGGGGCAAGGAACTGGCCCTTCTTGATATTGACCGGTATGCCCTGACGGGCCACCTCCTGGATGAAGTTAGTCTGGCGACAGAGGAAGGCCGGTGTCTGCAATACATCTACGACAGCGGCCACTTCGTTTAACGGTGTATCTTCGTGCACATCGGTCAACACCGGTACCCCAATCTGCTCTTTTACGGTTTGCAGGATACGCAGGCCCTCTTCCAGGCCCGGACCACGAAAACTCTCATGTGAGGAACGGTTGGCCTTGTCAAAGGACGACTTGTAAATAAACGGCACACCCAATGCCGTAGTCAGCTCTTTCAACTGGCCCGCAGTATCCAGGGCCAACTGCTCGCTCTCGATCACACAGGGACCGGCAATCAGGAACAACGGCTGGTCGAGGCCCGCTTCAAAACCACATAACTTCATGCAACATCCTCTTTACTCGCCGTAGCGGATTGGTGTTCGCGCGCCGCGCGAATAAAACCCGTGAACAAGGGGTGTCCATCACGCGGGTTGGAGGTGAACTCCGGGTGGAACTGGCAGGCCACAAACCACGGATGGTCTTTAATCTCGACCACTTCGACCAGTTTATCATCCATGGATTTACCCGCAATCGTCAGTCCGGCCTGTTCCAGTGTTTCCAGGTACTGGTTATTAAACTCATAACGGTGACGATGACGCTCGGTAATGATCTCGCTGCCGTATAATTCACGGCTGCGCGTACCTTTCTTGAGGCGACACTGCTGGCCACCGAGGCGCATGGTGCCGCCCATGTCAGAGTTCTCATCACGCTGTTCGATCTCACCATTTTCGTTGACCCACTCGGTGATAAGCGCGATCACCGGATGCTTGGTGTCCTTGCGAAATTCGGTGCTGTCGGCATCCGCCATGCCGGCCACGTGACGGGCATACTCGATCACCGCCACCTGCATGCCCAGGCAGATACCCAGGTAGGGGATCTTGTTCTCACGTGCGTACTGTACGGTCATGATCTTGCCTTCAACGCCACGTTCGCCAAAACCACCCGGTACGAGGATCGCGTCCATCCCTTTCAGACGCAGCCCCTTGTCCTTCTCGATATCCTCGGAATCAAAATAGGTAATGTTAACCTTGGTGCGGGTATGGATACCGGCATGGATCAGGGCCTCAGACAATGATTTATAAGACTCGGTCAGGTCCATGTACTTACCAACCATGGCGATGTTTACTTCCGCCTCAGGGTGCAACATCGCATCAATAACGGCATCCCACTCGCTCAGGTCCGCCGGACGGGTCTTCAGGTGCATCTTCTCGACGACGATGTCATCCAGGCCCTGCTCATGCAGGACGCGTGGGATCTTATAAATACTGTCGACATCTACGGCCGATATCACGGCACGCTCCGGCACATTGGTAAACAGGGCAATCTTGCGACGGTCATCCGCTTGCATCGGCAACTCGGAACGGCACATGAGGATATCCGGCTGGATACCAATACTGCGCAACTCCTTCACCGAGTGTTGAGTCGGCTTGGTCTTTACCTCACCCGCCGCTGCGATATAGGGCAACAGCGTCAGGTGCATGAACAGACTCTGGGTCGGGCCGAGTTCAACGCCAAGCTGGCGAATCGCCTCGAGAAACGGCAACGACTCAATATCACCGACGGTACCGCCGATCTCGACCATGGCGACATCCGCATCACCGGCACCCGCCATGATGTTGCGTTTGATCTCATCGGTAATGTGCGGGATCACCTGCACGGTGCCACCGAGGTATTCGCCCCGGCGCTCCTTGCGGATCACATTCTCGTAGATCTGGCCGGAGGTAAAGTTATTCGGCTTACCCATGGTGGTACGCACGAAACGTTCGTAATGGCCCAGGTCCAGGTCGGTCTCGGCACCGTCCTCGGTGACAAAGACCTCACCGTGCTGGAACGGACTCATGGTGCCCGGGTCGACGTTGATATAGGGGTCGAGCTTCATCAGGGTGACTTTCAGACCCCGTGATTCGAGAATAGCAGCGAGTGAGGCCGCCGCAATGCCCTTCCCGAGGGAAGAAACCACGCCGCCTGTAATAAAAATAAATTTGGTCATTTAAGAGGATAATCCCGTCAGATTCTGAGCAATGTGACCATTGCCGGACGGGACTATATGCTACAAGAACACGCCCCGTTACTCAATGAAGAAATGATAACAGCCAAAAATAAATCAATGACTTGTAATGGATGCCCGCCAATCAATCCACAGGCCCGCGCCCCCCTTTGGGGCAGCAAAGGGTTCACAGACGCACAAGCCCGGCACGGCGGCCAGTTCATCGCCGACAAAAAGCAACGGCATACGCTGACGTTGCCAGGGTGGGATACCGGCCTCCTGGAAGAGTTTTTTCAGGCTATGGTGCTGGCCTCGCCCGATCGGACGGCAGCGCTCACCACCGTGACGCAGGCGTAACTGGATACGCTGGCCTGTTTCGCCAAGATCAGCACGCAGGCCTTCACCGACCGTCTTACGGCTCAAGAGTTGAGCTGACCAGGGCAGGTCTACCTGCCCTCGCAGGCCCCAGTCCCGGCACCAGTCCGCCTTCACGGCCTGCAGGGGGGCCATGGCGTACAGGCGTCCACGATAGCGGCGCAATTCGACGCCGGGCCACTCCAGGTGTGGGTTCCTATCCTGCGCGGCCTCGAGCATATCCGCTTGCACCTGTAGCAGCTTGCGCCGTGAAGGCAGGGTCAACCCCTGCCCGCGCAACCACAGACGCAAGACATTACGCTGCCGTGCCGCATCCAGCCCGCCAAGACCGGCCAGTGACAGGCTGTGGTCTGTCCTCAGTAGGCCCTGCATGTCCTGCGCCGCCAAAGCCTCGAGCAAGGCCTCGTTTTCGGCCTGCTGACTGGCGACGCGGCTGAGGGTTTCCGTAATCGCCGGCCAACGTCGCTGTAACACCGGCATGACCTCGTGGCGCAGGTAGTTACGGTCAAAGCCGCTATCCTGGTTGGAGGGGTCCTCCACCCAGTTCAGCTGCTGTTGCGCGGCGTATTCCTGCAGTTCGTCCCGGCTCACATCCAGCAGGGGGCGCCAGTGTTCTCCAGCGGCAAAGGCGCGTTGCCTCGGCATCGCCGCCTGCCCCCGACTGCCGCTGCCGCGGAATAATTGCAACAGCAGGGTCTCGGCCTGGTCGTCACGGTGTTGTGCGGTGAGCAGGACATCGCCTTCTGTAACAATAATATTTTGCAGGGCGGCGTAACGCGCCTTGCGCGCCGCCGCTTCCGGACTCTCTCCCTTTGCGGCCCGTGCCTCAACGTGCAGCACCGTTAACGGCACATCGAGTTGCCGACAGACCTGCCGGCAGTGTTCGACCCAGTGATCGGCATCATCCAACAGGCCGTGGTGCACATGCACGGCCTCAATACTGACAGCCAGTTGTCGCCGACAGGCAGATAGGAGATGTAACAGGCAGTGCGAATCCAGCCCACCACTGTAGGCGATAATAAACCGCCGGGGGTAAGCCGCCAATGGGCGCGCCGCAAGACACGTATGCAGTGCTTGCAACAAACGCGAAGGCGTCATAGTCATTGAGGGGCTTACTGTTCCTGGTAATTACCGAAACGCGACAGGCGTTCGTAACGCTGTTCCAGCAAGCGGTCGATCGGAATACCGCCAACCGTATCAAGTGTTTCCAGCAGGGTATTTTTCAGTGACCGCGCCATGACATCAATATTGCGGTGTGCACCACCCAGTGGTTCCTTGATAATGCCATCGACAAGACCCAGCTCTTTCAAACGGTCAGCGGTGATACCCATGGCTTCGGCCGCATCCGCGGCCTTTTCGGCACTCTTCCAGAGGATAGAGGCACAACCCTCCGGTGAGATCACCGAATAGGTGCTGTATTCAAGCATCAATACCCGATCACCCACACCGATAGCCAGCGCGCCCCCGGAACCGCCTTCACCGATCACGGTACAGACAATGGGTGTCTTCAGCTCGGCCATGACGAACAGGTTACGGGCGATGGCCTCACTCTGGCCACGCTCTTCGGCATCGATACCCGGGTAAGCCCCGGGGGTGTCGATAAAGGTCAGCACGGGCAGGCGGAAACGTTCGGCCATTTCCATCAGACGCAGGGCCTTGCGGTAACCCTCCGGACGCGGCATACCAAAGTTGCGCTCGATCTTCTCTTTTGTGTCACGCCCCTTTTGCTGACCAATGACCATGACCGGTCGACCCTCGAGACGGGCCAGACCACCGACGATCGCAGGGTCGTCGGCATAGGCACGGTCACCGTGCAGTTCTTCGAAGTCATCAAAGATGCGTTCAATGTAGTCGAGCAGGTAGGGCCGTTGTGGATGACGCGCCAGTTGCGAGACCTGCCACGGCGAGAGTGACTTGAAGATCGACTCGGTCAGCGAGCGGCTCTTGTCCTGCAGGCGTCTGATCTCGTCAGTGATATTGATCTCGGAGTCATCACCGACGTAGCGAAGCTCTTCGATCTTGGCCTCGAGTTCGGCAATCGGCTGTTCAAATTCCAGAAAATTCAGATTCATAACAATAAGATAACGGATAAAACTAAAAATCGCAAAAGCTTAATAACAGCCTCTGCAGCCAGGTTGGTCAGTATAACACCTCTACCTTGCCCTCTCCCGCTAATTCCTGCAGCTGCTGCAGGAGCTCATCCGTGGGCCGGATCCGCCAGTCCTCGCCGAGACTGATACGGGCGCGGGAATCGGCCCGTGCGTAGTCCAGGATCACCGGGCAGCGGCCATCACGAAACGGGGTCAGGGTCTGCTCGAGGGCATCAAGGAAACCATTACCGGCCTGTTTTGCATCGACCCGGATCAGTAGCTGGCGCGCATAGGCCTCGCGGGCCTCGTCGATATCGTAAATCTGGCTTGCCTGCAGGCGCAGCCCGCCACTGTAATCATCCTCTCGTACCGAGCCCGTGATGACGAGCAACTTGTCCTTGGCGATCAGGTGCTGGAATTGTTTATAGGTATCCTTGAAGGCGGCGACCTCGATACGGCCACTGCGGTCATCGAGGGTCATAAAACCCATGCGCTCTCCGGACTTGGTATTGCGGGTTTGCAGGGCCACGACGAGACCCGCCACCGTTTGCTCGTCGCGTGAGGCCTGTACATTGACCAGACGGCTAGTGATAACACGCTCGAGTTCTTTTTCGTATTGCGTAATGGGGTGACCGGTGAGATAGAGCCCAAGGGTATCCTTCTCACCTTCCAAACGTTCCTTTTCCGGCCATTCCGGCGCGACCTTGAGTTCGATCACCTCGGCCTCGGCAGCCGGGCCACCGAACATGTCATCGATACCCTGGTCCTCATTACGCAGATGTTGTTCGGCGCTTTTCATGGCAACACTCAGGTTTGCCATCAGGGTCGCACGGTTCGGCGCCATGCCATCGAGTGCCCCGGCGCGGATCATCGCCTCCAGTACACGGCGATTAACCTTGCGCGGGTCTATGCGTCGGCAAAAATCAAACAGGTCGGCATACAGGCCATTCTCATTGCGTTCCTGGACAATACTCTCCAGTGCCGCTTCACCAACCCCCTTGATGGCACCGAGACCATAATAAATGCTCTTGTCACCCTGACTGGTGAACATATATTCACAATTATTCACATTCGGCGGCAGGACCTCGAGCTGCATGTGACGACACTCGTCGATCAACATCACCACCTTGTCGGTGTTATCCATGTCTGATGATAGTACTGCGGCCATAAAGGCCGCCGGGTAATGCGCCTTTAACCATGCCGTGTGATAGGAAACCAGGGCATAGGCGGCGGAGTGAGACTTGTTGAAACCGTAGCCGGCAAATTTTTCCATCAGGTCAAACAGGTCACCGGCCTTTTTCTCATCAAATCCCAACTCACTGGCACCGGACATGAATATCCCGCGCTGCTTGGCCATCTCTGCGGGTTTCTTCTTACCCATGGCACGACGCAGCAAGTCAGCACTACCCAGAGAGTAGTTACCGATGATCTGCGAGATCTGCATAACCTGTTCCTGGTAAACGATGACCCCATAGGTCGGTGCCAGTACTTCTTCCAGTTCGGCAAAGGGGTACTCCACCTTGGTGCGCTTATGCTTACGACTGATAAAGTCGTCGACCATGCCCGACTCCAGCGGGCCGGGACGGAACAGGGCCACCAGGGCGATAATTTCTTCAAAATTATCCGGCTTGAGGTTTTTAATCAGCTCCTTCATACCGCGCGATTCAAGCTGGAAGACGGCGGTAGTCTCACAGGCCTTGAGCAAGTCAAAGGTCTTTTTATCATCCATGGGCAGCTGTTCCAGCACCAGCGCAGCCTCGCCGTTACGCTCACGTTCACGGTTAACCGTCTTCACGGCCCAGTCGATGATGGTCAGGGTACGCAGGCCGAGGAAGTCGAACTTCACCAGGCCGATGGCCTCGACATCGTCCTTGTCGAGTTGCGAGACAATGCTCTCGGCACCCTCTTCACAGTACAGTGGCAGGAAATCAGTCAATGCGGTCGGCGCGATCACCACCCCGCCGGCATGCTTACCGGCGTTACGCGTAATACCCTCCAGCGAGCGGCCCAGTTCGATCAGCGCATGGACCTCTTCATCGTCTTCATAACGCCGGCGCAGTTCCTCTTCCTGTTCAAGTGCCTTATCCAGCGTGATACCGATCTCAAAGGGGATGAGTTTTGCGATCTGATCGACAAAACCATAGGGATGCCCGAGCACACGCCCGGCGTCGCGGATCACCGCCTTGGCGGCCATGGTGCCGTAGGTAATAATCTGCGAAACCTTGTCACGACCATAATGACGGGCCACATAATCAATAACGCGATCGCGCCCTTCCATACAAAAATCGACGTCAAAGTCAGGCATGGAGACACGTTCAGGGTTCAAGAAACGTTCGAACAGCAGGTCATATTCAATCGGGTCAAGATCGGTAATCCCCAGCGCATAGGCAACGATCGAACCCGCGCCGGAACCACGTCCGGGACCGACCGGCACATCGTTATTCCGTGCCCAGCGAATAAAGTCGGCGACGATCAGGAAGTAACCGGGGAAGCCCATACTGATGATCACATCCAGCTCAAGTTTCAGGCGATCTTTATAGGCCTGACGTTTCTCTTCACTGAACACACCCTTAACCGGTTCAAGTTGTTTGATGCGAGCATCAAGCCCCCGCTCGGACTCGCTGGTCAGGAAGGCTTCAATCGTCAGGCCATCGGGCACCGGGAAGTCCGGCAGGAAGTATTCGCCGAGGCGCAGCTCCATATTACAGCGCTGTGCAATCGCGCGAGTGTTCTCAATGGCCTCGGGGATGTCAGAAAACAGTTCTTCCATCTCTTCACTAGAGCGAAGGTACTGCTCTTCACTGTAAAGGTGTTGGCGACGGCTATCGTTAAGTGTCCGTCCTTCCTGAATACAGACACGGGCCTCATGTGACTCGAAGTCAGACCTTTTGATAAAACGCACATCGTTGCTGGCAACCACCGGAATGTTTTTCTCCAGGGCCAGTTCTACTGCGGCATGCAGGTAGGTCTCTTCCTGCTCACGGCCGGTTCGCACCAGTTCCAGATAAAAACGATCCGGGAATAAACCAGACCAGTCATCGAGTAAAGTGCCGGCCTGTTGCTTGTCACCGGCGATCAGGGCCTGACCGATATCACCGGCACGGCCACCGGACAGGGCGATCAGGCCATCGGTGGCACCATGCAACCAGTCGCGTTCGATCATTGGAATACCACGGTGCTGGCCTTCCGTATAACTACGCGTGATCAAACGATTCAGGTTAAGGTAACCCTCACGGTCCTGACAGAGCAGGATCAGGCGTGTTGGCGGGTTACGTTCATCATCGGGGGATATCTGTAATTCGACGCCGATGATCGGCTTGATCCCTGCAGCGAGTGCGGCGCGATAAAATTTCACCATCGCGAACAGGTTAGACTGGTCGGTCAGTGCCACAGCAGGCATACCGGCAGCGGCCAGCGCCTTCATCAGCGGCTTGATGCGCACCAGGCCGTCAACAATAGAAAATTCTGTATGCAGGTGCAGATGTACAAAGCCGCCAGACATCAGCCCTTCTCCATCAGACGCGCCACCGGCCCGAAGCTGTAACGATGTACCGGTGTCACACCGTGCTCAGCCAGTGCCCGCATGTGGAGCTTGGTCGGATAACCTTTGTGCGAGGCAAAACCATAACCGGGATACACCGATTCAAGTTCGATCATTTCACGATCACGTTCGACCTTGGCAATAATGGAGGCCGCGCTGATACAGGCTACGGACTGGTCACCTTTGACAATGGCCTCTGCGGTGCAGCGCAGGCTGGGGCAACGATTACCATCGATCTGGGCATGTTCGGGTTGAATGGCGAGTAACTCAACGGCGCGCTTCATGGCCAGCATGCTGGCATGCAGGATATTCAATTCATCGATCTCATCAACCTCGGCCCGGGCGATAGCCCAGCACAGCGCCTTGTGCCGAATCTCACTATTCAGGGCCTCTCGGCGCTTGGCGCTAATGGCCTTGGAGTCCGCCAGTCCGTTGATAGGCTTCGTCGGGTCAAGGATCACCGCGGCGGCGACCACCGGACCCGCCAATGGGCCACGGCCAACCTCGTCGACACCGGCGATCAAACCTTGTCCTGAATAAAGGGCTAATTTCGAGTGCATACTGTGTTTATCGCTTTTCATCCGGACGTTCAGTTACCCGTCGTCTGGCCGCTTGCCCAACGACCTCAAGCACGGCCTCGGCAGCACGTTGGTCCGTGTTCTGGCGCAAGCTATGGTGAATCGCCGTGAAGCGTTCCACAAGTGGCTGAACATGTTGTGGACTCTGCAGGTAATCGAGAAGGTGCCGGCCCAATACTTCAGGCTGTGCAGCATGTTGCACATATTCAGGAACGAGAGACTCGCCTGCGAGCAGATTAGGCAGGGAGAAATGCTCGATATGCACCCAGAGTCGTAAAATTAAGTAGTTTAACCAGGCAAACCGATAGGCAACGACCATGGGCCGCTTCAGGAGCATGGCCTCCAGGGTTGCCGTCCCAGAAGACATGAGTACTGTATCCGCTGCCGCCATCACCTCACGCGCCTCGCCATCAAAGATGGTCATTGGTAGCTCAATATCGAGTTGCTCGCAGTGCTGAAGGAAAATCTCGCGCACAACCTGATTTGCCAACGGCACAATAAACCGAATCTCAGGATTCCTTTCATGACACCAGGATGCTGTTTCAATAAAGGCTTTTGCCAGATGCCTGACCTCACTAACCCGGCTGCCGGGCAGGATGGCGACGAGTGGCACATCCACCGGGAGCCCGAGTCTAGTGCGCGCTGCTACCTTATCTGTTGCCAATGCTATTTGATCCGCAAAGGGATGCCCAACGAAAGTCACTGGCACTTGGTGTTCTTCGTAGAAGGCCGCCTCAAACGGGAACAGGGTCAGGACACGGTCGACCGAACGGGCAATCTTTTTAACCCGGTAACGCCGCCAGGCCCAGACCTGTGGACTGACATATTGCACCGTTGGGATCCCTGCGGCATGACAGTGTTCCAGCAGACCCAGATTAAAGTCCGGCACATCGATACCAACAATGACATCCAGTTTTTGCGCAATAAAGTGGTTGCGCAATTGTGCACGTATACCACGCAGTTCACGATAGTGGGCAAGGGCATCGACCAGGCCCATGATCGATAGTTTTTCAGAGGGATAGAGGCTCCTGCAACCGGCATCAATCATGTGCGGTCCGGCAATACCCTCAAATTCAGCATCGGGCACCTGTTTCCGAATCGCCTCGATAAGACCCGCACCGAGCAGATCGCCAGAAGACTCACCCGCTACAATACCAATACGCATGGTTTATCGAACAATACTGCGTTCAGCGTTGGCGATAAAATCAGCGAAGTGCTGTGCCTCGGCACAATGCGGCAGACGGGACTTTACCTCAGCGACTGCATCGGCCAGTTTCAGACCCGATTTGTAGATAATGCGGTAGGCCTCGCGCAGACCCTTGATCGCCGAATCCGTCAGGCCACGACGTTTCAGGCCGATCGCATTCAGACCATGCGCCTCGGCCGGGTTGCCAGATATAATAATATAGGGAGGCACGTCCTTGCTCACGCCACAGCCCATACCACAAAAACTGTAGGCACCGACTTTGACAAACTGGTGAATCAGGGCAAAGCCACCAAGGGTGACATAATCCCCTATCTCGACATGGCCACCGAGCGAGGCACCATTGGCAAAAATAGTGTAATTACCCACATGGCAGTCATGCGCCACGTGTGAATAGGCCATCAGGAAATTATTATTACCCACCGTGGTGAGACCGCCACCTTTTACCGTGCCACGGCTCAGGGTGCAACTCTCACGAATGACATTATCATCACCGATCTCGAGCCGGGTTGGCTCGCCACGATAGCTGATGTCCTGAGGCCCCTCACCCACAGAGGCAAATTGATAAATCTTGTTATTTTTGCCTATTCGGGTCGGGCCGTTGATCACCACGTGTGGGCCAATCCAGCTGCCCTCGCCTATTTCCACCTCCGCACCGATAACAGCAAACGGACCGACACTTACGCCTTCAGCAAGTTTTGCATCAGGGTCAATAACAGCACGTGGATCAATCAGGCTCATATCGAACGTTTGGCACACATCAGATCGGCACTGGTGACAATCTTGTCATCGACCTTTGCCTCAGCCTTAAATTTCCAGACACCACGCTTCTCACGTTCAACGGTGACATAAAGGTGCAACTGATCACCCGGAACGACAGGTTGCTTGAAACGAGCGTTATCAATACCGACAAAATAATACAAAGAACCATCTTCCGGCAACTCGTCCATGGTGATAAAGGACAGGACACCAGTCGCCTGTGCCAGTGCCTCAAGAATCAAAACACCGGGCATTACCGGATGATGAGGAAAGTGCCCGACAAAGTATGGTTCGTTATAGCTAACATTCTTGATCGCGTGCAAGGACTCACCTGGCGTATAGTCCAACACCCTATCAATGAGCAGGAAGGGGTAGCGATGCGGCAAATGCTTCATCACTTCATCGATATTCAGGGTGGGCATGTACGTCCTCTCAGTTCAGAATCAATCGTTAATCAGTTTCTTTTCAATTTTCTTCAGATGCTTGGCCATATCGTCAAGCTGGCCAAAGCGTGCAACATTCCGGTTCCACTTCCTGTTTTCCTGCGCTGGCATGCCGGATGAATATACGCCAGGTTCTGTAATTGATTTTGTTACCAGTGACATTCCGGTGATATGTACATTATCGGCAATTTCGAGATGACCACTAAATCCAACTCCACCTGCGATAGTGCAATAACGTCCAATTCGCACACTACCGGCAATCCCGGCACAGCCGGCAATCGCAGTATGTGCACCGATATGAACATTGTGAGCAATCTGGATCTGGTTATCGAGTTTTACACCATGCTCGATTACTGTGTCGTCAAGTGCGCCACGATCGATAGTTGTATTGGCACCTATCTCGACTTCATCACCGATAATGACTGTACCCAGTTGCGGCACTTTCAACCATTTACCATCATCCTTAACCAGGCCAAAACCATCACTGCCGATCACTGCGCCGGGATGAATAAGAACGCGATCACCAATGCGCACATTATCACAAATAGTCACATTCGCCACGAGCCTTGTATCATCACCGATAACACAGCCCGCACCGATTACACAGCCGGCACCAATGATAGTATTTCTGCCGATCCTTGCATCGCGGCCAATCACAGCACGGGCCGCAACCGATGCGCCAGGATCAATATGCGCACCGGGAGCCACTGTCGCATCACTATGGATACCGCCCCCCACTCCAGCCTGCAGCTGAAACAAGTTAGCTACACGGGCAAATAGAAGTTGTGGATTTTCCGTAACAAGACAGGCCGTGGGTGACAGGTGGCTATATTCGGGTTTGATGATAACAGCCGATGCACCGGTCGTAGTGAGCACATCGACATAACGCTTGTCATTAAAAAAAGAAATCTGCCCTGACTGGGCAGATTTCAGTGATGCCACTCCCTGAATCAGACAGTCAGCATCACCCTCTATGTGAGCACCAAAGCGTGTTGCCAACTCTGCTAACGTTTGCGTCACTGACTCTTCCGTTTGTGCTTATTGCTTGGCCTTCGCCTCTTTCTTCAGACGTTCGAGTATCATACCCGTCAGGTCAATGGCCGGATTGGCAAAGGCAATACCTTCATAGAGGATCAGATCATACTTTTCCTGTTTACCCACTGTGGTAATCGCGTCATTGACGTAACGTAAGAGCTTGCCACGCTCTTCATTACTACGGAAGGTACGGTCTTCACGTAATTCATCTAAGGCACGGCGCAGTTCCCGCTTCTTGCTGATGAGGTCACGTTCAATCTTACGGCGCTCGGCCTCGGACATGATGGCACCATCACGGGCGAGTTTTTCCTCATCCTTCTTGATAGCCTTCTGCTCAGTCAGCAACTTGTTATCACGGGTGGCAAATTCCTTTTCAAGTTTCTTCAGTGCCAGTTTGGCCTGGGGGGCCTCTTCCAGCAAACGGTTGGGATTAACCACGGCGATCTTCAGTTCCTGGGCTAGACCTGTCATAGGGGTCAGGCCAATCATCGCTGTCAGAATAATTTTCTTTAATGTTTTCAATGCTCTACTCCGGTCTTCCGGTTTTGACTAAATATACTGTAACACATCAGAATCCACCACCGAAGGTGAATTGAAAGGTCTTGGTCTCATCCTCCGGCTGGTCATTAAATGGCGCGGCCAGGCTGAAATTCAGGGCGCCGAACGGTGACAGCCAGGTTACCCCAAGGCCCGCCGAGTAGCGCAACTCGTTAATCTCAAAGTCCTCATTGGCACCAAAGACATTACCGGCATCGACAAAGGCGCTAAAGCGCCAGGAACGTTCATCCTTGACGAAGGGTACCGGGAATATCAATTCGGCACTGGCAACCGTCTTCAGGTTACCCCCCAAAGGATCTCCAAAGCTGGGACTGGTGGAATCCCTGACCTGCGGACCCAGGGTATTGTCTTCATAGCCTCGTATCGAACGGTTACCACCGGCGAGGAAGTTCTCGAAAAATGGCAGATTGTCCGTACTGCCGTAGCCATCACCATAACCGACTTCACCCTTTAGGCTGAAGGTCAGGTCACGAGTCAAGGGGAAATAACGCTGGTTCAGGTAGGTGAACTTGTAATACTCAAGGTCACCACCAGGCACGGCGATCTCACCGGTAATGCGCTGAATGCCACCACGATTCGGGAAAACCGCGCGGTTACGCGTATCATTGGCAAAACCCAGATTCAGGCTAAAGGTGTTAAAACTGGAGGACTGACCACTCCGCAAGGCCGAGTCTCCAACAAATGGACTATTTACATCAGTGATAGTGCCCGTCTGACCGCCACCATCATAACTGGCCAGTTCTACAAGGAAGTCCTGTGGTGTACTGCTCGAAGTATTAATCGTCGTCCGTGTATAACCGAGGCTCAGGGAGATCCGCTCAACCTCAGTAATGGGGATACCAAATGACATCGCACCGGAAATGACATCCGAGGTATAGCTGGCCAGATTGGCCTCTGATGCATCGGTTTCACGATACAACAGGTTAAAGCCTCGTGATATACCATCCTCGGTCCAGTATGGATTCACATATCCCAAACGGTAGACAGTATTGGTTTCACTATTATCGAAACCGACACTAATGCGCTTACCACTACCAAGGAAGTTATCCTGGCTGACACTGGCATTAAAGATCACACCCTGTGAATCAGAATAACCGATACCGGCAAGCAGGTTACCGGAAGGTTTTTCCTTAACCTTGTAATTCACATCGACCTGGTCAGTGGTGCCGGGTACGGCGGGGGTTTCCACTTCCACTTCCTCGAAATAACCGAGCGTATCCAGGCGTACCTTGGAACGCTCTACCTTGGCAGTGGATATCCAGGCACTTTCAAACTGACGCATCTCACGACGCAGGACCTCGTCACGGGTCTGGGTATTGCCCGTAAAGTTGATACGACGGACATAGACGCGCTTACCCGGGTCGACAAAGAAGGTCAGTTCAACCTGTTTTTCCTTGTCCAGGACCTCGGGGACAACATTGACATTGGCAAAGGCATAGCCCTCTTCACCCAGTCGTTTGGTGATTTTTTCACTGGTCTCGGTGGAACGCCGACGGGAGAAGGTGTCGCCCTTTTGAATGGAAAACAGCGGAAATAGTTCTTCCGGCTTAACCACCAGGTCACCAGCGATTTTAACGCTTTTGACGGTGAACTTTTCACCCTCGGTGATATTGATAGTGATATAAACGTCTTTTTTGTCTGGTGTGATCGAGACCTGCGTAGAATCAATATTAAAATTGATATAGCCACGGTTCAGGTAATAGGAACGCAGGCGCTCAAGGTCTGCCGAGAGTTTTTGCTTGGAATATTGATCATCGCCGGTATAAAAAGAAAACAGTGTCGGCACACTAAGTTCAAACTCTTCCAGCAAGGCCTTGTCTTCGTAAGTAGTATTGCCAACAATATTGATTTGATGAATCTTTGCGACCACACCTTCCGAAATTGTGATAGTAATGCCAACACGGTTACGCTCTAAGGGCGTCACCGTGGTTTCCATCTTGACACCATATTTACCCTGGCTAAAGTAAATACGTTGCAGTTCCTGCTCAACCTTGTCCAGCAAAGACTTGTCAAATACTCGCCCTACAGCAAAGCCGATTTCCTTCAGACCTTCTGTAAGCGCTTCTTCCTCGATCGATTTATTGCCACTGTATTCAATACTGGCAATCGCCGGACGTTCTACAACAAAGACAATCAGTATCCCGTCTTCACGTTCCAGGCGTACATCCTTGAAAAAACCCGTTTTGAAGAGGGCGCGAATGGTCGAGGCGGAGGACTGCGCATCCAGCGTATCGCCGACCTTGATGGGCAGGTAATTGAAGACCGTCCCGGCGGCAATACGTTGCAGCCCCTCAACCCGAATATCCTTGATGACAAATGCTTCATTTGCCCAGACTGATTGGGCAAGTCCTGCCAGGAACAGGAAAGTAAGAAAGAGTTTTTTCATTGCGAGTCTGCTACGGCTTATTATTTATAGTTTTCATTAGTGGCGACTAAAACAATCGCATCACGTCATTATACAGGGCCAGAATCATCAACATAGCCAACATCACCACACCGATCTGCTGCCCCAACATCTGGGTCTTTTCCGTGACCGGGCTACCCTTGAGTAGCTCGATCAGGTAATACATCAGGTGCCCACCATCAAGTACCGGGATGGGTAACAAATTCAACACCCCGAGACTGACGCTGACAATGGCAATAAATGCCAGAAACTGCACCAGGCCTATACTCGCCGACTGACCCGCATACTGGGCAATCGTGATTGGACCGCTGATATTCTTTACCGAGACCTCTCCTACCAGCATTTTCCCCAACATGCGCAGTGTTAGCAGGCTTAATTGTGCCGTTTTCTCTAACGCCGGCACAACGGCCGTCAGGGGCGAGTATTGTAGCACAGACCTGAGTTCAGGCGGGATAGCTTGCGGGGCCCTGGCAATCGCCCCGATATAACCATAACTTACTGAATCATCAGTCTTATTACCCACATGCAGGGAAATGTCGCGCGTTTGACCGTCTCGCAGGACCTGAACCTGTAACTGTTCGCCTGGACGTGCACGCAGGTATTGCACCCAGTCACGCCAGTCATCAACCGCCTCGCCTGCCACACTCAGTACTTTATCGCCGGTTTGCAGACCCGCCTGGGCGGCCGGGTCACCCTCGACCACACTCTCGATAATCGCCGGCCATGTCGGCAACAGCGGCCTGATACCCGTATGTAAAAGAATATTCCCCTTTGCCAGGTCAGGGGACAGGCCCCGGATATTCAGCGTGCGTACGTGTTCCTGCAAGTGTTCATCGCGCACGCTGATACGGACACTGGCATCGCGGTCCAGCACGGCCTCTATGAGTTGCAGCCCAATGCCATCCCAGTTGGCGGTCTCGACCGCGTTAACCGCAGTGATATGGTCTCCCGGTTGCAGGCCTGCCTGTTGTGCAGTGGAGTCTGGTTCAATACTACCGACTACCGGCTTAAGGCCCTCAATGCCGATTACGAATACCAGCCAATAAACAAAAATGGCGAGGATAAAATTAAATAATGGCCCGGCGAAGGTAATTGCCATACGTGCCAAAACCGGTTTGCGGTTAAAAACATAGGGCAGGTCCTCATCTGCTACCGGCTCATCACGTTCATCAAGCATTTTGACATAACCGCCGAGGGGGATCTGGGCGAGTACATATTCGGTATCATTATGCTTGCCGCGCCAGCGCAAAATCGGTTTGCCAAAGCCGATGGAAAATCGGGTTACCCTGACCCCCAACTTTCTCGCCACCCAGAAATGTCCATATTCATGGAAGGTCACCAGTACCCCAATGACCAGAATAAAAGAAACAATGGATAATAAAATGCCTGACATAAATATTAGGTAGCCCTATGCTGTTCAGGATGGTCAATACATGCCATGGCCATTTGCCGTGCATGTGCATCAGCATCCAGAATCGTTTCAATCGAGTCTGCTGCAACAAGGATTATCGATTGCATGCAGGATTCAATCACCTGCGCGATACCGGTAAAACCAAGACGGCCTTCGAGAAAGGCCTCTACGGCCACTTCATTGGCAGCGTTTAAAATCGTACTGGCGGTACCACCCGCTCGGATAGCCTCATTGGCCAGGCGCAGGCAGGGAAAACGCTGCAAATCGGGCCGTTCAAAGTTTAACTGCCCGACACTGAACATATCCAGAGCGGCAACGCCCGAATCTATCCGCTGCGGCCATGATAAGGCATGTGCGATCGGCGTACGCATATCCGGGTTACCCAACTGAGCGAGAACCGAGCCATCCAGGTAATCCACCATCGAATGAATGACGCTTTCCTTGTGCACCACGATCTCAACCTTATCCGGGCCGACATCAAACAACCAGCAGGCCTCGATCAGTTCAAGGCCTTTATTCATCATAGTCGCGGAATCGACAGAAATCTTGCGTCCCATGCTCCAGTTAGGGTGGGCTATCGCCTGCTCCGGTGTCACGCTGGCAAGTTGTTCCACAGCCGTATCACGAAACGGGCCACCGGAACCCGTAAGCAGAATACGTCGCACACCCTTCGCCTCCATCCCGGGCCGGTAGTCCCGTGGCATACACTGGAAGATGGCATTGTGCTCACTATCAATCGGTAATAACTCGGCACCATGTTCGCGCACGGCCTGCATAAACAGGTGACCGGACATCACCAGCGCCTCTTTATTTGCCAGTAACACGCGCTTGCCGGCACGCGCTGCGGCAAGGGTTGGCAGCAGGCCGGCGGCGCCAACGATCGCAGCCATGACATAATCGGTTTGCGGCAAGGTGGCCACTTTCTCGAGCCCTTCAGTACCGGCGAGAACCTCGGTATTCAGCCCCTCTGCCCGCACCTGCTCTGCCAGTTGTTGCGCTGCGCTGGGATCTGCCATCACGGCATATTGTGGGGAAAACTCGCGACACTGTTCCAGTAGGCCCGCAACATCACGATTCGCTGTCAGGGCAACGACGCGATACGCCTGAGGGTGAAGACGCAATACGTCCAGGGTGCTGACACCAATCGACCCCGTTGCGCCAAGAACGGTGATACCCTTCATAGCAACAGATCCTTAATCAGGTAGCCGGCCACAAAGATAGGCCCTGCTGCAGTAATACTATCCAATCGATCCATCACCCCGCCATGACCGGGTAACAGCTGACCACTGTCCTTAATACCACTCACCCGCTTAAAGACGCTCTCCAGCAAATCACCATAGATTGAGACCATCACCGCAATCATTGCAATAACAATAAAGTCCAGCTGCTCAGCTTCTGGCATATCTGCCATTCTCGACCAGATGTAAACCACTATCAGGCTGAGGAGCAGACCGCCTGCGACCCCCTCCCAGCTCTTACCCGGGCTGATAGACGGCGCCAGTTTTCGTTTCCCGAAACGCCGCCCGGCAAAGTAGGCGCCGGTATCAGCAGCCCATACCAGGCAGAATACCAACAGTACGCTGCTGCTTTGCGATGTATGCAGCAACACCAGGGCCAGCCAGGCCGGTATGACAATAAACACACCAGTCATGACGCTGACTGCACGGTAAGTCACTGAGGATAAATCAGACATTCGACGGGTAATATCGAATAACAATGATATAACCACACAGGCCCAGAAGCCGGCGGCAAGAAATATCACCGTATCCGTGACGACATTGAGATCGATGTTAAACCACAATGCGACCAATGCCACATCGATAACTAACAAGAAGATAATGCGAGAGGCTAATGAACGTAGTCTGGCCAGCGCGCTCCATTCCCAGACGGCAAGATTGAGGACAACGGCCCACAGCATGGCAAAGGCGGGAGTTGGTAAATAGAGGATCGTCAGGACAACGATCGGCAACAGCAGTAGTGCAGTTATGATGCGTTGTTTAAGCATATCAGCCCTTTTCCACTTGCTCGGAGGTACGGCCAAAGCGGCGTTGTCGTCCGGCATAGTCACGCATGGCCTCGACAAAACGGGCCTTGTCGAAATCAGGCCACAGGGTGTCAGTAAAATATAACTCAGTATAGGCTAACTGCCAGAGGAGGAAATTGCTAATCCGGTGTTCGCCACCCGTACGGATAAACAGGTCCGGCTCAGGTAGATCCGATAGAGACAAATACCGAGTAAACAGTTCTTCATCAATAGTTCTATTCTCAGCAACCGCCCGCTGTGCAGCTTGCAGGATATCCCAGCGCCCACCATAATTGGCCGCAATCGTCAGCGTCATACCATCATTTTCGGCTGTCAGTGTTTCAACTTCCTCTATACGCTTCTGTAATTTCTCGCTAAAGGCCTGACGATCACCAATTACACGCATGCGGATATTATTCTTATGCAGCGAGGCCGCCTCTTCGCGCAGGGAACTGACAAACAGGTCCATGAGCAGGTCAACCTCCTTGCGCGGGCGTTTCCAGTTTTCACTACTGAAGGCGAACAGGGTTAGTGCATCGATATTGAGTTTTACACAGACCTCAATGGCCATACGCGCCGACTTTACCCCCGACTTATGTCCGGCAAAACGAGGCAGCAGACGTTTCTTCGCCCAACGGCCATTACCATCCATGATAATGGCAACATGTCGAGGAAGCTGTTGCTCGGCAGAAAGACTGCCTTCGTCGGAAGCGTTGATGTTGGAAGCGTCGCTCATGACCATGTCATGCTTTTCATAAAATCGCGCGCCTAAATTTCCATGAGGTCCTTTTCTTTATCCTCAAGGAGCTTATCGATCTCGACAATCTTTTTATCGGTGAGTTTTTGTATTTGCTCGCTGGCACGACGCTCATCGTCCTCGCTGATTTCTTTTTCTTTTTGCAAGGTCTTCAAGTCGCTATTGGCATCACGACGGATATTACGTACCGAAACACGTGAAGATTCAACTTCCTGGCGCACAAGGCGGATCATTTCCTTGCGACGTTCTTCGGTCAAGGGTGGTAGTGGTACACGAATGACCTCACCGGCGGTGACCGGGTTCAGGCCCAGACCAGAATCCATAATACCCTTTTCAATGGCCTTAACCATAGACCTGTCCCAGGGGGTTACCGTCAATGAACGCGCATCACCTACAGAAATATTAGCAACCTGATTGAGGGGGGTATCCGAACCATAGGCTGACACCTGAATGTGCTCGATCAGGCTGGTGTTGGCACGACCTGTGCGCATCTTACTCAAATCACTCTTCAGGGCCTCAATAGTCTTGCCCATTCGAATTTCTGCATCTTTGAGTATATCGTCGATCATGCCGTATTCCCCTTACTCTACCAGTGTGCCTTCTTGTTCACCCTGAATTACACGCATCAGGGCACCAGGCTTATTCATATTAAATACACGCAATGGCATATTCTGATCACGACACATCACAATTGCCGTAGCATCCATCACGCCCAGACGTTGTTCAATAATTTGATCATAACTCAATGTGTGGTGGAAAACCGCATCAGGGTCTTTGACTGGATCAGCCGAATATACGCCATCGACCTTGGTCGCCTTAAGCATGATATCCGCACCGATCTCGATCGCACGCAAGCTTGCGGCTGAATCCGTGGTAAAGAATGGATTACCTGTACCGGCTGCAAAGATCACAACACGGCCTTTCTCAAGATGACGTACCGCACGGCGCCGAACATAATCTTCACAGACTTCATTCATGCTCAGTGCTGACATGACACGTACCTGTACGCCAATCTTCTCCAGGGCATCCTGCATGGCCAGTGCATTCATCACGGTTGCCAGCATACCCATATGGTCACCGGTAACACGGTCGATGCCGGACTCGGCGAGCCCGGCACCACGGAAAATATTTCCACCGCCGATCACCATGCCGATTTCAACACCGGCATCAATGACCTCTTTTACCTCAGTAGCCACCCGCTTGATGATAATCGGGTCTATACCAAAATCGCTCTTGCCCATCAGGGCCTCGCCGCTGAGTTTCAGCAGGATGCGTTGACGGACTGGTTGCGATGAACTCATACCTTATTCGCCTTTGACCTGCGCCATGACTTCATCAGCGAAGTTTTCAACCTTCTTCTCGATACCTTCACCCACTTCCAGGCGTGAAAAGCTCATAACGCTGGCGTTTGCAGCCTTAACCAGTTTCTCAACAGTTTGATCAGGGTCCTTGACGAAAGGCTGACCGTAGAGGGCCTGTTCGTTAAGGAACTTGGCGATACGGCCGGTAACCATCTTTTCGATGATCTCGGCTGGCTTACCACTTTCGGCGGCCTGCACAGAGAAGATTTCTTTCTCCTTCTCAACCAGATCAGCCGGCACGTCTGCCTGGGCAACACAAACCGGCTTGCTGGCGGCAATGTGCATGGCAATATCTTTGGCCAGTTCTTCGCTACCACCCTTCAGGTCAACCACAACGCCGATGCGCGCACCATGGGTATAAACGCCCAGATGATCACCCTGACGCCTGATGAGGTTGCAACGACGAACGGTAATATTTTCACCAATCTTGGCGATCAGGTTCTTACGCGCCTCGTCAACCGACTCACCACTTGCCATTGTCATGGCAGACAAGGCTTCCGCATCCGCGGCTTCACCCGCCAGTGCGGCAGCTGAAACAGCTGCGGCAAAAGTAAGAAAGTTGTCATCCTTGGCGGCGAAGTCGGTTTCACTGTTGATTTCAACCATAACAAGGCTTGCGCCATCATCACTAACAGCTATTTCGATCTTGCCTTCGGCGGCAACACGCCCGGCCTTCTTGTCTGCCTTGGCCGCGCCTGACTTACGCATCGCATCAATAGCCGCATCAATATCACCGTCGCTTTCTACCAGTGCCTTTTTACATTCCATCATACCTGCGCCTGTACGTTCGCGCAGTTCTTTAACCAGTGTGGCTGTAATTGCCATTATTCGTTACCCCTTACGCATCTGACGCGTCGTCGGCCTTGCTAGCGGCCTTCTTCGCAGTCTTCTTGGTGGCAGCCTTCTTGCTAGCGGCCTTCTTTGCAGTTTTCTTGGTGGCGGCCTTCTTGGCGACAGCCTTCTTGGTGGCAGCCTTCTTGCTCACCTTCTTCTTCGCAGGCTCGGCACCTTCATCCACTTCAACAAACTCGTTGGCAGGGCCTTCGGTCTGGGTAATCGTGCCACGACCATCCGTAATGGCATCCGCTACGCCGCTGGTGTAAAGGGTAATGGCGCGGATTGCATCATCGTTACCCGGCACAACATAATCGATACCATCTGGTGAATTATTGGTATCAACAACACCAATGACAGGGATACCCAGCTTACGGGCCTCGCTCACGGCGATTTTTTCATAACCTACGTCAACGATGAACAGGGCATCCGGCAGACCACCCATGTTCTTGATGCCACCGAGACTACGGTCAAGCTTTTCCATCTCGCGGCTCAGGGTCAGGGCCTCTTTCTTGGTCAGGCGAGCCATGCTGCCGTCTTCTACCATTTGCTCAAGGTCTTTCAGACGCTTGATGGACTGGCGCACAGTCTTGTAGTTGGTCAGCATGCCGCCCAACCAGCGGTGGTTGACGTAAGGCATGCCACAACGCTCGGCCTGCTCGCGGACGATCTTGGATGCTGCACGCTTGGTGCCAACAAACAGGATACGACCACGGGTAGAAGCCATACGGCCAAGGAAGTTCAAGGCATCGTTGAACAGCGGCAGGGTCTTCTCGAGGTTGATGATGTGAATCTTGTTACGGTCTCCGAAGATGTACGGAGCCATTTGGGGATTCCAGAAACGGGTTTGGTGACCAAAGTGGACACCGGCCTCCAGCATGTCGCGCATGGAAACATTAGCCATGATATTTCTCCAGTTTAGGGTTGCGCCTCCACGTCTCCCATATGCCAACCCGATAACCTTCCTATATATAAGGTGAAGGACTCAGGCACCCGGACATATGTGTCGAAACGTGTGCGATTTTAGTAGCATCCACCCAGGCCAAGGCCGAAGGTGAACATGGATTTGCCATTCAGGCGCGCGATTTATACCATAATCGGCAGCCCACAACAATTGGATCGGCCTGATTTAGCATAAAATGTCGTAAAACAGAGGCAAAACTGCCTAAAATGACATATCCTGCCGAAATCCAGCCCCTTAGAGAGACTATGAGCGTAACCATCAAGACCCCCGAAGAAATCGAAAAGATGCGCATCGCCGGCCGGCTGGCGGCCGATGTGCTGCATATGATACGCCCACATGTCGTCGCCGGGATCACCACCGATGAACTCGACCAAATCTGCCACGACTATATCGTCAATGAGCAGGAGGCCATCCCGGCGCCGCTGAATTACCACGGCTTCCCGAAGTCCATCTGCACCTCGGTGAATCAGCAGGTTTGTCACGGTATTCCCAGCGACAAAAAGCTGAAAAACGGCGATATCATCAATATCGACATCACCGTCATCAAGAATGGTTACCATGGCGATACCAGCAAGATGTTCGGCGTCGGCAAAACCAGCATCAGTGCCGAACGCATCATGCGTATCAGCTATGAATGCATGCGTCTGGGTATTGAAATGGTCAAGCCTGGCGTACAACTCGGCGATATCGGCCATACCATCCAGCAACATGCCGAGAAACAAAACTGCTCCATCGTTCGCGAATACTGTGGCCACGGCATCGGCCTCAAGTTCCACGAGGACCCACAGGTCTTGCACTATGGTACCCCCGGTACTGGCATGGTCCTCGAACCCGGCATGACCTTCACTATCGAACCGATGGTCAATGTCGGCAAGCGTGAGGTCAAGGTCTTGGCTGATGAATGGACCGTGGTCACACGCGATCGCAGCCTCTCAGCGCAGTGGGAACATACCATTCTGGTAACCGATGACGGTTTTGATGTACTCACCCGTCGCCCGCAAGACGATATCTGACAACCACACATGCCCGGCGCACCCATGAATAAGCAACAACTTGATGCTTTGGAAGCCAGCAATGGCCCTGAACGCTTAGGTCTGTATAAAAAATTCCTGAAGGAAGCCACACAGCAACAATACGAGCAATTCAAACAAGGCATCAAGGCCGCCGAGCTGGCAAAACTACGTGCCGACAATATCGATGGTGTTCTGCAACATGCCTGGCGGCAATACGTTAGCCAGAGCAAACAAGCTGATGTGCCGGCCCTCATCGCCGTTGGCGGCTATGGCCGCTCTGAACTGCACCCAGGCTCAGATATCGATATCATGATTCTGTTACCGGGCAATGATGACTCGCCTTGGCACAAAGAACTCAGCGCCTTTCTGACCCTGCTCTGGGATATTGGTCTTGAGGTCGGGCATAGTGTTCGTTCTATTGCCGACTGTATTGAACAGGCCAAGGCCGATATTACTATAGCCACCAACCTTATGGAGGCTCGTTTACTCTTCGGCTCACCAGAATTATTCGACAACATGTGTGTCGTCGTCGATCAACAACACATCTGGCCTAGCCGTGATTTCTTTGCGGCTAAATGGCAGGAACAAATTGAGCGTCATAACAAGTTTGATGATACTGCCTACAATCTTGAACCCAACATCAAGGAAGGTCCGGGCGGTTTACGTGATATTCAAATGATCGGCTGGGTCGCAAAACGGCACTTTGGTGCAAATACCCTGCACGACCTTATTAAACATGATTTTCTTACAGAAGACGAATACGTGCTGCTCATGCAGAATCAGGAGTTCCTTTGGCGCATACGTTTTGCCCTGCACTTCCTGACTCACCGCCGCGAAGATCGCCTGCTGTTTGATTATCAACGCGAAATCGCGGAACAGCTTGGCTACAAGGATGATGACCAACAGTTAGGCGTAGAAAAGTTTATGAAGCAATACTATCGCAGTGTTGCCGAGCTCAGTCGTCTCAATGAAATGCTCTTGCAACTCTTTCAGGAAGCCATTCTTTATGCAGACGAACCAGGTCAACCTGTTGCCATTAATAAGCGTTTTCAATCACGCAAGGGCTTTATCGAAGTCGTTAATGAAAATATTTTTAAACGTTATCCCTTTGCCCTGCTCGAGATATTTTTATTACTGGAACAGCACCCTGAGCTCAAGGGTGTCCGTGCGGAAACGATTCGTCTTATCCGTGCACATCACTACCTGATTGATGATGGCTTTCGCAAAGACCTGCGTTGCCGCAGCCTGTTTATGGAAATCATTCGTCAGCCACAGGGGATCACCCACGAACTCCGACGCATGCACAAGTACGGCATCCTCGGTGCCTACCTGCCCATGTTTGCCAAAGTCGTCGGGCAAATGCAGTATGATCTCTTTCATGTCTATACTGTAGATGAACACACCCTCTTCGTAGTCCGCAATCTGCGACGTATGACCGTTGAGGAATTCAGTCACGAACTCCCACATTGTAGTGAAATCATTCGTCGAATTCCGAAACCGGAATTACTTTACCTGGCGGGCCTGTTTCATGATATAGCCAAGGGCCGGGGTGGTGATCATTCCGAACTAGGGGCAGAAGATGCCATTCAATTCTGCCGTCAGCATGGGCTGAGTGAGTATGATACCAATACCGTCGCCTGGTTGGTGAATCAACATCTGCTCATGTCACGTGTCTCACAACGTCAGGACATCAGTGACCCTGATGTTATCAACCACTTTGCCGATACCGTTGGTAACCGTGACCACCTGGATTATCTTTATTTACTGACCGTAGCCGATATGCGTGCAACCAGCCCGGATGTCTGGAATAGCTGGAAGGGCAGCCTGTTGCGCGAATTGTATGATAATACCCGCAAGGCCCTGCGTAAGCGTATTGCCAGCATAGATGATGATGCCCGGGTAGAGGAAATCCGCTCTCAGGCCATAGAGACCATTGCCAACAAAGTGACAAAAGAAGATGTCCTCGCCTTATGGGAAGAACTCAGCCAGGAGTACTTCCTGCGATACTCCATAAACGAAATCGTCAACCACGCCCTGACCATTATTGCGTATGGTGAAAAACCTCTGCCGATCATTACCATCCATGATGCACTGGAGTATGGCGGCAGTGAGATATTTATTTATACCGACACTCGTAAGGGCCTGTTTGCCGCCATTACTTCGGTCCTCGATCAGCTGGGATTGAGCATTGTAGATGCCCGCATCATCCGCTCAAAGAAGCAGCATTCGTTTGATTCCTATATTGTCCTGGAGCAGGACGGTACCCGCATCGAAGCCGGCATGCGCATGGCCGAGATCGAAAAGGCCCTCACGACTGCGCTCAGCCGTGACGAGCCGCGCAGCATTAACATTACCCGCAGAGCACCCCGACAACACAAACATTTTGATGTCAGCACTGAAGTCAACTTTCATACTGACGCCCGCACACAGGAAACAATCATGGAGGTCATTAGCGCTGACCGGCCGGGGCTGTTGGCACAGATCGGAGAAATACTGCAAAATAATAACATTCGTTTACATAATGCCCGTATTACCACTTTTGGCGCACGTGCCGAAGATATGTTTTACATCAGCGACGGTAGTGGCAATATGCTGAACGAAGCACAGCAGGAGAAATTATCGCGTGCAGTTATCGAACAGCTTGACCTTTAACGACCGCCTCAATACGTGCCAGTAATTTATGACCAAAGCCTCGCCGGCTAAAAAACCGGCCGAGTGCATCCACATCAACTGTCTTTCTTTTAAGTGAACGCACACCAAAGCTGACCGGGGCATTACAGGCAATGCTCGCCAGCTTCCGCGAGAGCATGGCCTGCTCCCGGTGTTCCTGTAAAAGCCCTTGTATGCGCATTGCACCACGCAAGTCACTATCCGACACTGTCTCAACCGACCGGTAGAGGTGATCCAGGCTTTGATATTTTTCCAGCAGACTTATAGCCGTCTTTTTACCTATTCCCGGCACGCCCGGAATGTTATCTACACTGTCGCCGGCAAGCGCGAGAAAATCAACAACCTGTTCAGAGTGCACACCAAAATGTTTTCGTATATCACCATGCAAATACCACTTGTCGCGGGCAAAATCCCAGTAACGATCGCCCTTTACCAATAACTGAGTTAAGTCTTTGTCTGCCGAAACAATGATGCTGCGAAAATCACTACGCCGCATTTTTTTACTAATCGTACCGATAATATCGTCAGCCTCATGAGTCTTACTGGCATAAGTAGACAAACCCATTAAATCACTTATTTCTCGACATAACCGGAATTGACGTTTTAACTCAGGGGGAGCAGCCTCCCGATTTGCTTTATAGTCCGGGTAGATTTTGTTCCTGAATGATGATTTCAGGCTTTCATCAAATGCCACCGCTATATATTCAGGAGATTGTTGTTCCAGCAGCTGACAAAGAAAATGCACATAACCATAAACCGCATTCAGAGGTTGTCCCTTATTATCGCGTATAGAGTCTGGCATGGAAAACCAGGCACGAAATATATAGATGCTGGCATCCACCAGGTAGAGGTCACGCATGAGCTCGTCTAGACACTCGCGCCTAGTTTACGCGCAAACATTTTCCTTACTTCATCATCGTGATAAGGGCTTGCCGCTGCATCCAGGCCGGACAGATACTGTTGCCAGTCATTCCATTGCATGGAAAGCGCATTATCACCACAACTCAGTAAACGAATAATGCTATCACCGACCTTCCATGGCCCATCACCCTGCAAGTCCCCATGCAACATGTGCGCAGCAGTCGGGCCTCTCTCAAACCAGTGGGGTTCAAAGTAAATGAGACCCTCCGGGTGAGGGAATATATCCACAACCAAATGAAAGGTCTTATCCGGGAAATGCACCAGCAGCGGTGCCGTAACTGTATACAAATCGGCCATATATTTGATGATAAAAGAAAATGCGGCCAGGGAGTAGCCACAGATTCTTCAATACCGACTGTAAATCAATAAATCAGTTAGTTAGCTTGCTCACCGCATTAATGAGACGCTCCGGGGTAAAGGGTTTAACCAACCAGCCCGTGGCACCAAAGTTACGTGCCTTGTTTTTCCGATAGTCCGCGTCTTCGGTCGTTACCATAACAATCGGTGTGAATTCATAACCCGGTAAGCGACGCATCTTACTGATCATACTAATGCCATTCATATTCGGCATATTGATATCACTCAGAACCAGATCGAAGACCTCATCTCGCGCCCGTTCCAGACCCTCTGTGCCGTCATCGGCGGTAATGACCTCGTGCCCCTCGGCACTTAATATTGTATTGACCATGTCCCTGATCAGTCTGGAATCGTCCACTGCCAGAATTCTCGCCATAAGAGGCCCTCCTGTTGTTGGCTAATTATCTCTATATCTCGACCCCTAACAGTAAATATTGAGAAAAATATCTCACCACACCTTGATATTGTTAATGAGAATTATTATCATTTGACATGAGTTACTTGTGGCCACCCACTGACAGCAAAAAAGAGATTTATGATGTTGAAATTGAAGGGGTTTATATTAAGTCTAGTCATATTCTCAGTCAGTGCACACACCCGGGCCAACGATGCTGTACCGGCTGAGGAATTACTCGGGGAACGGCTGTTCCTCGAGACACGCTTCGCCCAGGGCTTTGCACAGACGCCCGAGAAGGCTGAGCCATCCCTTGGCTACACACAAACTGTCAGTGGCCAGCTTCCAGGCGCCTTCCGTGGACAACACATGAGTTGCCGTAGTTGTCACATGGTAGATGAACACAAGGAAACAGCCGGGGCCGGTATGCGCACCTATGCAGATTTTGCCCGCCGTAGCCCTGTGCCCGTCCGTGCGGATGGTGTCAGCACAGCCACGCGTAATTCACAGTCCCTGGTCGGCGTCAGTTTGAAGGAAGGTGCCGTGTTCCACCATGATGGTGAATTCCCCAGTCTGGTCGCACTGATTCGTGCCACGTTTACCGGCCGCAATATGGGCTGGTTGGCGGATGAGAAGGATCAGGCCATCAGACATATAGCCACTATCATCCGCAGTGATGATGGCAAGGGTGAACTCGCCAGGGAATTCGGTGGCAGTTACCGCAGGGTCTTGCAGGGTAAGGTCAATGACAGTGTCTTGCCCAATGAATACCGCATGGATGTGAGTAGTGCCAGCGATAATGAAATTATTGAGCGTGTCGCAGAGTTGGTCGCCGCCTATATTAACTCCCTGGATTTTTCGCGTGATGTAGCGGGAAATTATAATGGCTCGGCCTATGATGCCTTTCTGGCAAAAAACAACTTGCCACGCAGGCCAGTTGCTGGCGAGACCGATAAGGCCTATACGTTGAGGCTGAAAGAGACTATACAAAAACTTGATACGGCCAGCTATGTCTCTGAGAAAGACGGAAAACTGACCTTACATAAACAAAATTTTACGTTCGCTGAAGAGGAACTGCAGGGCATGCGTATCTTCTTTGGCAGGGGCAACTGCGCAAGCTGCCATATCGCACCCAGTTTCAGTGATTATGGTTTTCATAATACCGGTATAACGCAAACGGATTATGACCGTTTACATGGTGCGGGAGAATTCATGAAACTGAAATTACCCGTGTTAAATGTCAGGAATGCCTTGCGAAAAGCTGATACAAGATTTCACAGTATTGAAAATAAGGCTTCACCCGGTCACGCCGACCTCGGTGTATGGAATATTGTCGCCAATCCAAATATGCCCGAACAACAGGCCACATTGAAAAAATATATATGTGGCAGGCTTATATGCTCCGATAAACAAACCTTGAATAAAGCCATTGCGGCCTTCAAGACCCCACTATTGCGTGACCTGGGACACAGCGCGCCCTATATGCACAATGGCAGCAAAGAAAAAATAGAAGACGTTTTGGCGCATTATTTACAGATATCGGCAATTGCTCGTGGCGGGAAATTGCGTAATACCTCTAGTGAGATTGAATCAATATTATTGACTGAAGCGGATCTGAAGCCACTCTCCGCCTTCTTACGTGCATTAAATGAAGATTATGAATAAGTGGAATGTGTAAATACAGCAGCAACGGGACAGGTCTTATGCCTGGATCTGCCCAATTTCAGAGAAAACAGCATTCAATTCCGCCTCGATATCATCAAGCAATGTCTCTGCTTCGCACAAATCTGATCGATAGGCCATTTCCTCCAGCTTCGCACAATTTGAGGATAATTTTTCAGCGCCGATCATACCACTACTACCCTTTAGTGTATGCGACGCCGCCCTCAGCGCCTCATGATCTGAATTTTTAAAGGCATTACGAATAGCGGCAAGGCGTTGTGGCGAATCATCCAGGAACAGAATTAAAATATCGTGTAATACATCCTCACCGACAGAAGATTTCAGGCCGGACAATACAGATTGATTAATTCCCGTTTGCTGTTGATTAGTCGTTGAAGCTTGAATGTCATGCGTATCCGCCACCAGTTCAGTTGATTTCACCAACCACTTCGCCAGCATATTTTTCAAAACATCAATATTGATCGGCTTTGCAAGGTAATCATCCATGCCGGCGGCATAACATGCATCCACATCACTTTTCATAACATTGGCAGTCAAGGCAATAACCGGTATCTCCTTAAATGAGGAGCTGCGCAAGGATCGTGTCGCTTCATAGCCATTCAATACTGGCATGTGCACATCCATCAAGACGAGGTCGAAAGGACCTGATTCGAGTGCAGCCAGTACCTCGCCACCATGATTAACGACATCCGCATGCAAGCCGAATGATTCGACCATCCCTTTAGTGATGTATTGATTCACCGGATTATCCTCAACAATAAGAATCCGGCCTCGACCATGCAGATCAATATCTGACAATTGCCTGCCGGCGGTTGCTTCCGCACCAGAGTCAATTGATGGGGACGCGGCTTCGGTAAGCCCAATTGTGAACCAGAATGTACTCCCCTCTCCTTCCCGACTGTCTACACCGATTTCGCCCCCCATAAGCCCGACCAATCGTTGCGACAAGGACAAACCGAGTCCTGTGCCACCAAACTGACGTGTTGTAGAGCTATCAGCCTGTTCAAAGGAATTGAATATGTGTGTCTGCGCCTCCCTGCTAACACCAATACCGGTATCTTCAACTTCAAAAAGCAAGATAATATTATTTTCGGTTTTGTCTTTAACACTTACATTAATATGAACATAGCCATGGCTTGTGAACTTCAGGGCATTACCCACCAGGTTAATTAATATCTGTAGTAAGCGGGTATCATCCGCACTTACCCAGTCAGGAACGGTATCAGAAAAATTAACATACAGCTCAATTCCCTCCAATGCCGCCTGATTGGCAAACATATCTATAACTCCGTTCACGGCCAAACGAAGATTAAATTCAACATTCTCAAGTTGTATCTTACCCGCCTCAAATTTTGACAAATCGAGAATATCATTCAGTAGCCTAAGCAAGTAATCACCTGACTGGTAAGCCATCTCTACGTAGTGACGCTGTTTCTTTTCCAGCGGAGTTTGGCGTAAAAGCTCTAGCGTACCCAGAACACCATTCATTGGTGTGCGGATTTCATGACTCATATTTGCCAGGAACTCTGACCTGGCCTTGCTGACGGCTTCCGCTTTTTCCTTGGCACGCTCGAGTTCTTTGGTTCTTTTCAATACCTGCACTTCTAAAATCTTATTCTGGTTTTTCGTTTGTCGGGTCAACTCATAATTATCAAATCTGCTTGCCACTAGTGATAAAATCACCCTTAACAGATTCAAGCTGATACCATTTGTATTTTTATCTTCTTTCGCTACGCCAACAAACATGCCGTGTATACGTCGACGCGTAGCAATAGGCAACATGACCTGGGGCGAACCTGATACCGGGCCATATATTGTTGTCGGATTGGGGTTATTCAATGCCCACGCAAAGGTCCCATGCGCGATATGCTCATTAACATCCCGCTCAATCTCCGCCCTGTCAGACTCGGGATAACAAAAGCTCAGTTCAAAGTTAAGTTGATCAGGAACCAGATAAAAAGCAAATACTTTGAACAATCCCAGTCGCTGAATATAGGACTTGATGATGGAAAGCGCCTGGGTATTCTCAACATCGAAATCAAGAGCAGCCAGATCACCACTAAGCGATACAATATCCTCCACACCCTCAGACAGAAACTCATGTACTTCCAGTGTTCCATCGGGCACATATCGAAGGCTTATATTGTAGACATCACTCATAATTTACTAAGCGTCCTGAAGGATACTTTTTACTACATCAGCAGCCTGTATTTTCACCTGATCAAGCACTGGCGAAACCACATCGATTGATAAACCCAAAGACTCCCATGCACTCTCACTAAGATCAGGCACAAATCTTTCACCGCTTTCACCATACTTCAAGGCATGACAAATAATATCTGCTACATGAATCACACTGGATTCAACCATATAATCATGCGTTCGAGCAGGGGCGTGATGATAAGCCACCGAATCAACCAGGCGTTTGGGAAGTTTCCAGCTTTTTAACAGTATTCCGCCAAGCTTTGCATGATCAAAGCCGAGCACCTCCTGCTCAAGCTTATACATGGGGGCATTTGTTCTTTTACTTTTGCTGAGTATCTCTGTAGCCCTATGCGGTAATTCAACAAAAATAACCAGTCGGCCAATATCGTGTAAAAGACCCGCAGTGAAATACTGCTCGATATTTGCCACCCGTCGATGTGATGCAATAATTCTTGCTGCTACAGCGCAAGAAATACTATGTCGCCAGAATGATTCCATGTCCACCACGTCTTGTGGCAAACCTTTAAACATATTAATAATCGAACAGGCGAGTACAATATCATTCAGTTGTTTGTAACCAATAACGGTCGCTGCTTGTGAAACAGTATCTACGCGTGATGGGAAGCTATACATGGCGCTGTTGGCAATGCGTAAAACTCGTGCAGCCATGGCAACATCCTCAGACAGAACCTCTTCCAGTTCCCTGTTTGATGTTTTCGGATCTCTTAACGCCGCGCTAAATTTGATACATACATCCGGTAGTGAGGCGATCTTGGTGATGCTGGCAATAACTTGTTTGGGATCAGGACGCATCACTGCTCCCTTGCCTGAATGCCTCGCATTCATAGTTAACGACTTCCGTGAACAACTCCTGCATGAATGGCTGTTTTTCAAAGCCTTCCCGGAATCGTGCACGTACATCCGAGCGCAGCTTTTCGAGTATTTCCGGGCTGACCTGTTGAGTCAGTTTCGACTCCACGCTATCAACCCCGGCGATATCTACAGTCAATACCCCCCAGGCCTGGAGTGCCTTCAGGTGTTTTTCGGCCAATTCACAACCTTCCCCGAGTAAAAACCGACCATTCGGGTCATGGACATCGGATGCCAGTTGCATACCCGCCTCCAGCTCATTTACCTTAATTTTTGCCATTCCCGGCCCCTCTTGTTAATTATCTGTTAACTATAGTCCGCAAAGCAGATAGATATACAGCCCACAACCTTACTTATTACATCTGTTTACAATCCAGGGATTTTGATGCCGTAATCCGAATACCACTGACGTATGCCGCCGCGCATTAAACATGCTAAAATCCTGTTTTTATACGCTTTGCCAGCATTTCAGGCCATTACGCGCAACTATGACCCAGACAAGCCGAATTCGCGAAATACCCTATAATTACACTTCTTTTTCCGACCGGGAAATCGTCATTCGCTTTCTCGGCAAAGAGATGTGGCAGGCACTGGAGACCCTGCGCGGTGAGCGTGTTACAGGACGGTCGGCGCGTATGCTGTTCGAGATCCTGGGCGATATGTGGGTCATTACCCGCAACCCCTTTATCCAGGATGACCTGCTGGAGACACCAAAGCGCCGCCAGTCCCTGACCCATGCCCTGCACCACCGCCTCGACCAGGTTGTGGCACGGGCCGATGGCAATGACCTGGCCCTGCAACTGGCCAACAAGACCCGACAGGCCATCAGTGATTTTGAGGCCTGGTTTGATGCACAAAAGGCCAGCCGTAGCCGTATTCGCAAAAAACTCGGCCGCATCACCCGCCGTGACAACATCGACTTCTCCGGAATGGCGCGTGTCTCACATGTCACCGATGCCAGTGACTGGCGTGTGGAATTCCCCCTGGTCGTCATCAACCCGGATACCGAACAGGAGGTTCAGGCCGTCGTGCAGGCCTGTACCGAACTCGGCCTGAGCATTATCCCGCGCGGTGGTGGTACCGGTTATACCGGCGGTGCCGTGCCGCTGACTGCCGATGCCGTTGTCATCAACACCGAAAAACTTGAAGCCCTGGGTAAGGTGGAATTGCTGAATATCGATGGTGTTGCTGACAAGGTGGCAACCGTGCACAGCGAATGTGGTGTGGTGACCCGCCGGGTCAGTGAATGCGCGGAGGCCAGTGGTTATGTGTTTGCCGTTGACCCGACCTCGCAGGATGCCTCAACCATCGGCGGTAACATCGCCATGAATGCCGGTGGCAAAAAGGCCGTGGCCTGGGGCACGACGCTCGACAACCTCGTCTCCTGGCGCATGGTCACCCCCGATGCCGACTGGCTCGAGGTCGAGCGTCTCGATCACAACCTTGGCAAGATCCATGAGCAGGAAATGGTGCGCTTTCGTATACAGCGCTACCTCGCCAATGGCAAAACGCCAAAAGGTGAGGCGCAGACACTGGAAATACCCGGCGCAGTATTTCGCCTGCGTGGTCTGGGTAAGGATGTCACCAACAAAACCCTCAATGGCCTGCCCGGTATTCAAAAGGAAGGTTGTGATGGCCTGATTACCTCGGCACGTTTTATCGTGCACAGAATGCCGGCACATATTCGCACCGTCTGCCTGGAATTCTTTGACCCCGACCTGCAACGTGCCGTACCGGCGATCGTTGAAACCAAGGATTACCTTGATCAGCAAAATGGCATCACGCTGACCGGTATGGAACACCTTGACGAACGTTATGTACGTGCCGTCAAGTACAGTACCAAGGCACCACGCGCCGACTTGCCGAAGATGGTATTGCTCGTCGATGTCGCCGGGGATAATGAAGATCAGGTTGCCAGGGCCGCCTCGCAGGTCGTACGCCTGGCGAATGCACGCAATGCAGAAGGCTTTATCGCTGTCAGTGCCGAGGCCCGTAAACGCTTCTGGCTGGATCGTGCACGCACCGCCGCGATCGCCGCACACACCAATGCCTTCAAGATCAACGAAGACGTTGTGATCCCCCTGCCTAAACTGGTCGAATACAACGACAGTATTGAACGTATTAATATCGAATTATCGACCAGCAACAAGCTTAAGATGATCGATAGCGTACTCGAATACCTTAACGGCGAGATGCGTGAAACACATCATGCCCTCGAGTATTCCAACAGCGACGAAAACCGAGCCATCCTTGAAGCCAAAAAACAGGCCGCCATTGCCCATCTGCAGCAGATCAAGACCTGTTGGCAGGGCATTATCGATAATCTCGATGCCCCGGCAAGTGAACACCTCGACATACTCGACGAGACGACACGTGAAAAAATACAGGAAAACGACAGCCTTTTCCGCCTCATGCAGCGCCGCGACCTGCGCATTTCCTACCGCCGGATCATTGAGCGGGCATTAAAGGAGATATATGCCGGCCAGGACATGCAGGCCGTACGTGACAAGCTCGACAGCATTCATGCCGAGTTGCGCAACAGCCGCGTCTTCGTCGCCACACATATGCATGCCGGCGATGGTAACGTGCACACGAATATCCCGGTTAACTCGAATGACTATGAGATGCTGCACGAGGCAGATCGTGTCGTCGAACGCATCATGGCCATCGCCACCGCGCTGGGTGGGGTTGTCTCGGGAGAACACGGTATCGGCATTACCAAGTTCCAGTTTCTCGGTAAAGACGCGGTCAACGAGTTTGCTGAATACAAAAATAAAGTTGACCCAAATGGCTATTTTAACCGCGGCAAACTGGTAACAGGTTCCGGCCTGGAGAATGCCTATACCCCGTCACTGCGCCTGCTACAGCAGGAAGCACTGATTCTGGAAGCCAGCGAACTGGGCGATCTGAATAACGCGATTAAAGACTGCCTGCGTTGCGGCAAGTGCAAGCCGGTTTGTGCTACACACATCCCCGCTGCCAACCTGCTGTACTCGCCGCGGAACAAGATCCTGGCCACCGGCTTGATCATTGAGGCATTCCTCTATGAAGAACAAACCCGACGCGGTCTGTCTGTGCGTCATTTCGATGAAATGAATGACATTGCCGATCACTGTACGGTCTGTCACAAGTGCGCACCACCCTGTCCGGTCAATATTGATTTTGGTGACGTCTCGGTTCGTATGCGTTCCATTCTCATGGCACATGGCAAGAAACGCACCAGTCTCGGCACGCGTGCCTCAATGGCCTATCTGAATGCCACTGATCCGGCTACGGTAAAGTTTTTATATACCGGCTTGATTCGCTGGGGCTATGCGGCACAACGTCTGGGCAATAAATTATTTAAGAAACTTAATCCCTTCAAGCTACCTGCGCGACCCACACACACGCATGAGCGGACCTCGGTAGCCGTGCAACTTGTGCACCTGACAGATAAGGCCCTGCCGAATACCTTGCCCAAACGGACCATGCGCGCCATGCTCGATCTTGAAGACAGCAAGACGGTGCCGATCCTGCGTGACCCGAAAAAACTCAGTGATGACACGGAAAGTGTCTTCTATTTCCCTGGCTGTGGCTCAGAACGTTTATTCAGTCAAATCAGCCTGGCAACACTGGCAATGCTGTATGAAGCCGGGGCACAAACCGTATTACCTCCCGGCTACCTGTGCTGTGGCTACCCGCAGACCTCCAGCGGTGATACGGCCAAGGGCAAAAAGATATCAACAGACAACCAGGTCCTGTTCCATCGCCTCGCCAACACCCTGAACTATCTCGACATCAAAACCGTGATCGTTTCCTGCGGCACCTGCATGGACCAGTTGCTGCAGTACCAGTTCGACAAGATATTTCCCGGTTGCCGGCTGCTCGATATCCACGAATACCTGCTTGAACAGGGCATTACACTGGAGAATCCTGACAATACGACCCAGTATCTGTATCACGACCCCTGCCACAGCCCGATGAAGACGCATAATCCGATCAAGGTCGCCAGCGAATTGCTCGGCAAGACCGTACAACTCTCCGATCGCTGCTGCGGTGAGGCCGGCACCTTTGCCGTCAACCGCCCAGATATCGCCACCCAGGTACGCTTTCGCAAACAGGCCGAATTGCAACAAGGCATCCAGGACCTGACCGGCAAGGATAAGATCAAACAGGGTGCCGTCAAGCTGCTCACCAGTTGCCCGGCCTGTCAGCAGGGTCTGTCACGCTACGAGGCAGATACCGGCCTCGAGACCGACTACATCATCGTAGAAATGATGAAAAATCGTGTTGGCGAGGGGTGGGAAGAAAAATTCATCGAGACGATCCACCACGGCGGAATTGAGCGCGTCCTGCTCTAGGCGCAGACTCTGCGATCAACCGTGACCACGCCGCGCAGCTTCATTACATTATTATTGTTACTCCTGGCACCCGTCAGCCTGCTGATTGCCATGGCCGTTGGCAGTGTCGACTACTCCCTCGAGCAGTTATTCAGCGGCCTGTTTGAACAAGCGGACCCCGCCCGGCACGATATCCTCTGGCAACTTCGCTGGCCACGTGCGGCCAGTGCATTTGCTGCCGGCGGCCTGCTCGCCACCGCCGGGGTGCTGATGCAGGTACTGTTGCGTAACCCGCTTGCAGACCCCTATATACTCGGCACCTCTGGTGGCGCGGCCGTCTTTGCACTATTCGCCCTGCTGGCCGGTCTTGGCGGGATATGGGTGCCCGGCAGTGCCTTTGTCGGGGCCTTATTATCCACCCTGCTGGTATTCAGTCTTGCGCATGGTCGTGGCAGCTGGACAAGTAACCGGCTCCTATTAACCGGTGTCGTGACGGCGTTCGGCTGGGGCGCACTGATCAGCTTCCTGCTCGTGATTGCACCCCAGAGCCGCCTGCGCGGCATGCTCTACTGGTTAATGGGCGATTTGTCTCATAGCCAACAGTCATGGAGTGGGCTGGTTGCACTGTGCGTGATTTTTTTACTCTGTCTGCCATTGCTGCGCCGCCTGGATATCCTGCAACGTGGTGATCTGCAGGCGGCGGCACTCGGTGTTAACCTGCGCCACAGTCAGTGGCTCATCTATATACTCGCGGCCCTGAGTACGGCAATTGCCGTTAGCCTTGCCGGTACCGTTGGCTTTGTCGGTTTAATCGTCCCGCATTTGCTACGCCTGCTTATCGGCACGAGTCAGCATCGCTGGATACTTCCTGGCGCGGTATTACTCGGTGGCAGCTTGCTGGTACTGGCCGATACCCTCGCCCGCGCCATTGTCGCCCCGACCCAACTCCCGGTTGGCGTAATGACCGCCGCGATTGGTGTACCCCTGTTTCTGTTCATGCTTTATCGTGGCCAGCAACGATGAACAGACTTGCTGTGCAACAACTCGATATCAAAATTGGCAACGTGCATATCTGCCACGAGCTTGACTGGCAGATGCAGGCAGGCGAGGTATGGGGCATTCTCGGTATGAATGGCTCAGGCAAGACGACCCTGCTGCATACACTGGCCGGTTTACGCGTGCCGAATGCCGGGACTGTCCTGCTCAATGATCAGCCACTCACCGCCTTGAGCCGACGAACGATTGCTCAGCAGTTAGGTGTCCTGTTTCAGGACCACCACGAAGAATTTCCCGGCACCGTCATTGAAACGGCCCTGAGTGGCCGCCACCCACATCTGCACGCCTGGCAATTTGAATCCGCGTCTGACAGGGACCTGGCGATGCAAGCCCTGGAAATAGTTGGCCTCAAGGCCTTGGCACAACGCAATGTACTTACCCTTTCGGGGGGAGAGCAGCAGCGACTCGCTCTTGCCTGCCTAATCGTGCAGTCACCACAACTCTGGTTGCTGGATGAACCGCATAATCATCTCGACCCCCACCAGCAAATTCGTCTGCTTGATCGCCTTATTCAACATGTTCAGAAGCATGGCCACAGTCTCTGCATGAGTCTTCACGACATTAATCTTGCCAGCCGTTATTGCAGCCACTTACTGATGCTGTTTGAACATACCGAGGTGCTGGCCGGCCCCAGGAATGAGGTACTCAGCGAAGAGAATCTCTCCCGTCTCTATGGCCACCCCATGCATCGGCTCGAGGCAAACGGCCGAACCGCGTGGTTACCCGAATAGACCTTAACCAACTGCCTTACCGAACTGATTACGCCCCCGGCAGTGCTAAGTTATTGATTTTTCCTGACATCTCAATTCCACGATTGACTAGCCTGGCCATTCCCCCTACTATCGCCACACCTGCATTAGGTGCTCCAACGACATATCTGTCTATGGAGTGAAACGGGAAGTCGGTGCGATGCACCAAACGTGTTATCTATTCCGACGCTGCCCCCGCAACGGTGATCGAGTCAAGGTCCGTCATACAGCCACTGTGCACAGCATGGGAAGGCGATGAACCTGGAAAAACCACTCGTAAGCCCGGAGACCGGCCCGATGCAATCTAGCGACATGTTGCGGCGGGCGACTATAGCGGGCATTACTATCTGGTTTGCCTTCCCTTACTCCCCTGCAATGCTTAAATACGCGTATGTGCGGGCGAGCATATACCTGTTACGTGGAGTAAGTATGACCAAGTTTCATCAGTCCCTGCTGGCCAGTCTCATTCTGGCGGCCATTTCCAATTCTGCCAGCGCAGCCAGTACGAACACCCAACTGGATACCGTTGTGGTCAGTGCAACACGGTCAGAACAAACAAATACAACCATACCGGGAAGCATTAGTGTCATAAGCAGGCAGGATATTGAAGCCAGTGGTGCTTCAACACTGGCTGACGTTCTCCGTGGTCAGGGTGGCGTACAGGTCCGTGACCTGGTCGGCGATGGATCAGGCATAACCGTCAGCATACGCGGATTTGGTGCAACGGCCGGCTCCAATACCCTGCTGCTTGTAGATGGCCGTCGCCTGAATAATCCTGACCTTGCTGCCCCTGAGTTCAGCAGCATCCACCTTAAAGACATTGAACGTATAGAAATTATTCAGGGCAGTGCCGGTACCTTGTTTGGTGATCAGGCCGTCGGTGGTGTCATCAATATCATCACCCGCAGCCCAGAAGCCGAACACGCTCACGTAAAACTGACTACCGCAAGTTATAACAACAACAGTATAACTGCAGGGATCAGCAACAAACTGGATAATGGCCTGAGTTACCGGATAAGTGCTTCTCAACGTAGTGCCGACAATTACCGTGACAGGAACGATGTCGATTACACCAACCTGCTTGGCCGACTCGATTATGACTTTGACGCCGGCAAGGTATTCCTTGAATATCAGACCATCGATGAGGACTTGCAGCTGCCTGGCGGCCTGTTTGCCGCAGACTTTGCACTAGACCGGCGTGCCGCGCGCTTCCCTACTGATTTTTCCGACACCGATACCGATAGCGCGCGAATCGGACTTAACTACGTGCTGAGCAATAATTGGCAGCTTGAGGCAGAGTTGACCCAACGTGATACTGATGTGATCGGTCGCTTGAGTGGTTTTAATTTCGTTCAGGAACGTAAGGTTGAGGAACTGACACCACGACTAATAGGCAGCTTTGATACCGACAATGGTGAAGCGCTTGTTACGATTGGACTGGACTTTATTAATAGCGACTATTTGCTCACCGCCTTCGGTACAACCACGAACGAGCAGAAGGTTCGTAATTTTTACGGACAGGTTGTCATACCTGTCAGCAATAAACTCACGGCCATCGTTGGCGCACGTGCAGCCAACGTAGAAAATGACCTGGCTGACTCCTTCAAATTCATTAATGGGGTTGAAATTGATGACAGCGAGACCGTCTTTGAAGCCGGCCTGTCGCTGCAAGTCAATCCGGAATGGCGCGCCTTCATCCGACGTGACGGGAACTTTCGCTTCGCCAAGCTTGACGAGCACACCCAGACACTCGGCGGCGTTAATGCACTGGAGACCCAGACCGGCACTTCCTACGAAGCAGGAGCGGAATGGAAACGTCATGCCAACAGTGCCAGGGCCACCCTGTTTCGTCTCAAGCTCGACAATGAGATCGATTATGACACGGTCAATTTTGCCAATATCAACCTCGACCCAACGGTTCGTGATGGCCTGATTTTAGAGGCCAACTGGCAGACTACGGACAAGCTCCGCCTGTCCGGACAATACAGTTACATCGATGCCGAATTCGACAAGGGCGCCTTCAAAGGCAATGACATCCCGTTTGTTGCCAGGAATACCGCGCATGTCAGTGCCACGTATGACATCGATTCAAACTGGGACGTGTTTGCCGAGGTCCAATACATTGGTGACCGGATTGCCGCCGGCGACATCACCAACGCATTTGGCAAGCTTGATGGTCACACTGTACTCAATATAAAACTGGGTTATCAACGTAACAACTGGCTTGCTGCACTGCGTGTTAACAACCTGACCGACCGCAAATACAGCGACTTTGCAGCCACCTCATATAACCCGGCTATTCCACCATTCGGCGCAACCGATATTGCCTTCTATGCCGCACCTGAACGCAATATCAGCCTGTCCATGCAATACGCATATTGATATGACTCGATCAGCCACAGGGCGAATAATGATTTTTCTGATACTGTCACTGACAGTACATGGGATGATTATCGCCCTGTGCCCGACGATTGAAAGAACGCAACTTCCCCAGCCAGGCGGCCAGGCCATAACCGTCTCGCTACTGGTACTGGAAAGTAAACAGGCCGTGCAGCAGAACGACGCGGCGCATAAAAACTCTGACGGCAAGGCTATCCAAACCAGTCCTGCCCCGGCAAAGCCGGAACAACCACCACTGCCTGTGGCCAGGAAGGTCACGCCAGCAGTCCGCCAGACAGCACAAATGAAACCCATACCCGCGAGGACATCCCTTGAAGAGCCACAGGCACCGCCTGTGTCGGCCAGGAATAAGACGAACTCCGTCGCCACACAGCCCGATTCTGTAGCAAGGCATAGTCAACGCCTCGAAGTGGTGTTGCGCAAGGCATTCAATGCGCACTTCTACTATCCAAGACTTGCTGTTCGGCGTGGCTGGCAAGGTCAGGTACGACTGGGACTTCGAATCGAGGCCAATGGGCACTTGAGCCGGATCCGAATACTGCAGGGTTCAGGTTATGAACTGCTTGATAAGGCTGCAATAAAGAGCCTGAATAAACTTGAAATGCTACCCACCGCCATTACACTCTTGAATGGCCATAGCATGGATCTGATCCTACCCGTCAAGTATCAGCTGTTATAAGCATTATTCAGGACAACCCGCGCAGCACCGATACCTAACGCGCCGCGTCGACTGCCTCGCACAATTGCTCTACCCCTTGCAGCATCCTTGGCGTGGCCCGATTCATCAGGTCCGGCTCGATCCAGTACAGGTGGCCATTTTTCACTGCCGCTAATTGTGGCCAACGCCTCCAGTCAGTAAATACATCTTCTGCCGAAGCCGATGTACCCGAATACACAAGCACCTCCGGTGCTCGTTGTAATACCGATTCTATACTGACCTGTGGTGCCAGGATCCCCAGTTCAGCAAAGATATTAATTCCACCGCACAGGCGGATCGCATCACTAATAATTTCCTCCCTGTTAATGGTATAGAGTGGCTTGTGGTCAATCTCGTAAAAGACCCTGACACGGCGGCGGCCACTATATTTTTTTTCTAACGCCGCCAGCTTCTGTAGAAAATTCTCTGCTGCAGCGTCAGCCTCGACCGTCCTGCCTGTCAAATCACCCAACTGTCGCAGTTGAGTCGCTATTGAATCCAGTTTATTTGACCTGACAAGGGCCAGCCTCAGTCCCAATGACTCAATCCGATCGAGGACATGTTGCGGTGAACTGTCTTGCCAGCCAATGACCAGATCAGGATGCATATCGAGCAAACGTTCCCAATCGAGCTGAAACACATTGCCGATCCTCGGTAAGGTTTTTGCCGCATCAGGATAATCACTATACTCAACCACCGCGATAAGCTGCCGCTCCGCACCTATTGCATAGAGAAGTTCGGTGATGTGGGGCGTCAGGCTAACTATTCGCTGCGGTTCGGCCTGAGCCGATATGGTCGCCACAAGCATAAGCAAGCAGCAGTAAATAATTCGATGTTGTATGTGCCGATAAAATTCAGGCATAAAGCCTCGCAGTAATGAGGTCGTCAGGGTTAATACACCGTAAGGACATGCTGTACCCCAACGCGGCTCAATCTAGAAATAAAAAAGGTCAGAGAGTTATCATGTCTAATAATAGAGATGATTCCCCTCTGACCGTTTTTAATTTAAGCCAATAAAGTAAGTCTACTCAACCTTCATAATGACTGTCTCGCCCTTTTCCTTGGTCCACTGGTGCATCGAGCCGTCGTACATCTTGACCTGCTTGTTACCAAGCAATTCACTGTAAACAAACCAGCTGCCGGAGGCCAGGTGGCCGCTGTTGCAATAGGTGATCGCGGCGGCCTTGGTATCGATACCGAGTGCCTCGGAAAGCTTTTGAATACTGCTCGCAGGGGTAAATGCCGCATTGCCATCAGGCCCGGTGAGTAGTTCATTGGGGAAGTTTTTTGCACCCGGGATATGCCCGTCTGCATAGACATAGGACTTCCTGTAGGTCCCCAGGTATTGTGAGACCGGACGGGTGTCAATCAGCTGTGCGCTTTTGTCTTTTACGGCCCTGCGTACATCTTCGCTGCTGGCAAGAATCTCCGTTCTTTCCGCCGTCGCGAGCCAGTTACCTTTTTTCACCCTGGCCGCGTCCGTTTTCACGGCCTGCCCCTCTTTCAGCCACTTGGCCATACCACCATCGAGGATGGCCATGTCATCCTGACCGAAGTACTTGAGGCTCCAATAGAGTCGTGTGGCACTGGTCATGTCCGCATTTGACACACCCTCACTGACGATCACCACACTGTCTCCGGCATTTAAACCCACGGACTGGATAAAACTCTCAAAGTCTTTCTTCTCTGGTAACAGTGACTCAATCTCGACACCATTGACATCACGCTTGGTCCGCAGTTTCTTGTAGTTCACCAGACGTGCACCGGGGATATGCCCGCCAACCCTTACCAGTTTCAGCTTGCCGGTTTTTTTATCCTTGCTAAATACCGGCTTGGCGGTAAAACTTTTCAGGTTACTCCGCACATCAAGGATCACCACCTTGTTGCTGTTCGCCTTTAGCCAGCCCGTATCGACAAGCGGCCCGGGTACGGTGCCGGCCTGTGCCGTGGCAAACACGAACATGAAGCATAGTAAAACAAAGACTTTATTCAGGATATTCATCATGTCTCTCCGATAATATTATTTGCACACAATATCAGTAGCTTCTCGCCCCGGCTTTGATCCAGGTCATAGTGCGGATCAGGCCAAGGCGGCAATTTGCCTCTCGAGGTCTTGCAGTAAATCAATGTCTCGGGCGGATAATAGATAAATCTCATGATCCTGCTGCACTTCTTCACTGTTTCGTTGCTGCGACAGCGCCTCGAATCGCCGTTCGCGCGCATCGAGTAAAGCACGCAGCGTGGGTAAGTAGAACTGCACCATGTGCCATAACCATTTCTCGGTCAGGCTCAGCTCCTCCGGCTCAGACAACCGCTCCACTGCCGTAACAATGTCATGCGGCGCTGCCCACGCTTCACCCGTGACCCAGTGATTAACGGTGAACCATTGCAGGGGCTGGCCCTGCCTATCCATGCTCAGGCCCGCAATATGGCTCCACTGTTGCGGACCGAGGCTGACAAAAATATGGAAGTGCCCGTGTTCCTGCGCGGGACATGAGACCGAGGGGTGACAGTGGTAATAGGCCTTCAGGCCGGCACTGCTAAAATCGAATACCGGTTCGGGGTACTTATGGTGGTATTCAAGTGGCCGATCCAACGGCAACACGGATAAAACCGGGTTGCTAGCCTCAACGGCAAAGCCCTGGATACATTCGATAAGCGCTTCGGCGGCCGGCACGGGTATGACTACAGGCCGCAGGGTGAGCCATTCAGGCCACAGGGGCTTTCATTCAGCAGGCCACACGGTGCCCCGTTAAGACCACAGGGACTGCCCCCCTCTTCTTCGATCACCATGTAATCCTGCGCAGGCGTCACCGGCTCGGGTAGCTGATGCCGGGTATGGTCAATGGCAATCGCCAATGCCGCGAGCCCCATGGCTGAACCTACGACCAATTTACTCTTCATTGGGAGCCATCTCCTATGGGCTTATCCACACCCATCCATATCTTGATATAGATGGCCAATATAGCGCCGGCAAAGGCCGCCCACAACCACAACCAGCCATGCAGGCTGCCCGTGCTGATCCCGCCCAGCATTGCGCCGATATTGCAGCCAAATGCTAGGCGTGCGCCATACCCCAGTAACAGACCACCGATGATAGCTGTCAGCAGGCGCTTGCCATTGATGCTCGCCTCAGGGGCAAACTTGCCCGCCAGGGCCGCAGCCAGCATGGCACCGATTATCACACCAAAGTCCATGATTGAGGTGGTGTCCGCGAGTACGCTGCTGTTCAAGGCCCTGGCCGGGTAGGCGCTCGCCCAGTATTGCCAGCTGGTGATATCACCGCCGAGGGCACTCCATATCTTGGTGCCCCACAGGCCAAAGGCAAAGGTTATTGACCAGGGGTGCCCCGCCACCAGCATCGTCAGCAGGTTAAAGATCAACAAACCGGCAATCCCCCACATCAGCGACCAGGGTCCAAACACGAGTCGTTGCATAGACGATCGGCTAGTTGTCACCGCAATGGGCTTTAGCGCAGGGTTCTTTTTCATATCCAGGTAGCGGACCAGTCCATACAGCAGCGCCAGGACCAGCAATGACAATAACAAACCGGGCAGCCAGCCCAGTTCCGCTATCAGGGAAACCTTCCCGATATTAGGCAGTTGCAACCACCAGTGCAGGTGTGCAGAGCCGAGCGTGGCGCCAACAATAAAGAATGCCAGGGTGATCAGCATGTCGACATGCCCCCAGCCAACGGTAAACAGGGTGCCTGAACCACAGCCCCCGCCCAGTTGCATCCCCATACCAAAGAGAAAGGCACCCACCAGCACCGAGACCCCGACCTGGCCCATGGCCGCCGCGCCCTCAATACCGGGGATGGCCTTGCCGATAATGGGAAAAAATACCAGTGAGGTCAGCATCAGCAAGATGATCTGTGCCCGCACCCCGGCACTATTGCGATCACGGATGAAAAAACGCCAGCCGCCGGTAAATCCAAACAGGGCATGCAGCAGGCTGATGCCCAGACCGACACCAATGAGGAAAAGCAGTGACTGTTTCAGGGCAAACTCGTGCTGTAACAGCAGGCTGATCGCCAGAATGGCCAAAACTGAAAATGTCGCCACATCAACGGCGGCCTTACGTTCACTGTGTATCATTTGGTAATTTTTCTCCGCGATGAAGGGGAAGGTTCATATTTTACACCTGGGTAATCCTTCACCGTAGGCAGCCATCATCACAGACCCCATCAGGCAGTTCAACCATCATGCCGGTCTGCTGCATTGAGTGCTGGCACACCACTATAATATCCTGTATTTTTATAAGTGTTTAGTCCAGCTATGATGCTTTATGCTGAGCATATAATAAAAATTAAGACACTCTGAGCACATCAACAGAAGAGATCAGGGGAGTCACCATGAGTCTGCGAACTTTTGTATTCTGCGATATCTGTAATCCTCAGGGTTACCGGTGCGTGGAGGAACGCCGTCCCCTCAAACGGGCTAACCGCAACGGCAGACGCATATCCGATGGGCGTGCATGGCATGAGGGTGATGTCACTACCGCCCTCGCTGAAGGCTGGGCCATCACCAAAGAAGGTCTACATGTCTGCCCGGACTGCCTCGAACTCCACCAGTCTTTGTTCGTCAGCGATACAACTGAGCCACTGACAGAAGAAATACACGCCCCCGAACAGATGGTTGACCGACTCTCGGGCCGGTATAAAGGGGCTCCTGGTCCGCAAAAGTGACTCAGCCCAGCCATTCAGCATACTGTCTATTGGCTGGTAAAGTACACACCTCAGTATCGATTATCATCACCTTCAAAAATGGACAACCTGGGTAGCAGTGCAAGACAGGAGAAGAAAATACTTTTCCCAAGTCTAATACCCTGCTCAACCCGGATGTTTGCTATAGATACTTATTGATTATCTGACTTCTGGCCAGTGACGATAGCGTTGAGTTGCTCCTGCCACATGAAACGCTCAGCCGTCTCATGGATATAACGTATATCGCGTTTTGTCATGAGCGACTGTTCTATCACTGCCGTTATCTTCTGTTGTGTCGAGGCCGGCAGGTGGTCCCAGCTCGCCAGTCCCAGCCAGATGATCTGTCTGTGCACGCCATACTCCCATGGGCCGTAGGTGATGGCATGTTCAAGTGCGGCCTTCGCCTCATCATCCAGTTCCTGATTCAGGGTTTTATTCATGGCCAGCTGAATCCAGGCAAGTGACCATACCGGTCGTTGCCGGACCGCCTTGCGGTAATAGCCTATTGCCTGTGCGCGATACTTGCGGGCATGCTCCGTCCAGAGCGGCTTTTCCAATGCACGCCATGCGTATAAACGGCCCAGCTCATAGTTATAATCGGGATTATCAGGATTAAGGCGTAGTGCCAGGCGCATGGCCTCTACAGCCGCCTGCCAGTCCTCTGTCGTCTTGTCCCGCTTGCCCTGCTCCCACTGTTGCATGAGATAGCGTGGTTGCTTAACCACGAGTTCGGCGCCCCCCCATGACATCGCCAGTAACGCGGCAAACAGCATAGACAGCGCCAGTGCGATAACGACAAAGGACCGGCGTGTGGATAATCGAGTGGCTGTTTCAGGCAAGGAAGCGTCCATGTGGCTTATATTTCAAGACTCAATAACTGCGCGGGGTTGTCCTTCACCAGTGCAGTGGCTTTCACTTCGCCGATAAGTTCGCTTGCCATGATCAGTCCTGCTTTCAGATCAGGCGGGCGATACGCAGTATTGTGGCAGTCGGTGGCCATGAACAAAACCTGTCCGGCCTGGAGCAGCTCTATAGCGACCGTCTTCGCCTTCTGGCCAAAATTCCCCGCCAGGCTCGATGCAGTCAGCTGGATCGCACAACCCGCCTCGATAAACGGCATCAGCTTGTGCATGTCGAGTTGTAGTTCACGGTTACGTTCCGGGTGAACGATAACGGGTAAAATATCCCTGTCGATAAGCCAGTCGATGAGGTTCAGGCTGCCAAGCGGGATGTGGTTATGTGGCATTTCCAGCAGGAAGACACGCCGGCCCTCCCATGTACCCAACCAGGGGAAATCCTCATGCTGCATGAGTGCCATGACCTCAGGGCCAATACGCACCTCTGCCGACAACAACAGATTGATCGGGATCCCCTCTTGCCTGACGATGTGTTCGAAATCGGCGAAGGCCTTGCGGAGACTGCCTGGGTCATTGAGATAACGACCGGGCTGGATATGCGGTGTCAGCACCTGGGTGGTAACGCCGTTGTCCACCGCCAGTCGCAATAGCGTCAGGGCCTCTTCCAGCGTCTGTGCGCCATCATCGATACCGGGCAGGATATGACTATGGACATCAATCATATTTGGCCTCTTGGGTGCTAGTACGTAATGACAAGGCTATAATCACTAGCTATTGGCTATCTCTTTAACTCCCTCTCCCCCAGGGAGAGGGTTGGGGTGAGGGGTACACACCAGGCAAGTCATTATCTTATTTATCCCCCTCATCCTGGCCTTCTCCCTCAGGGAGAAGAAATGACTACGACTTACGACTATTCATCAGTCCCTAGTCATTACCATAGTTATAACCATAGTTATAACCATAGGTATAATAATGACTGCCGTAGTCCTCCATCTTCTTCAGGTCGGCCTGTTGCAAGACCACCCCGAGCGGCACAACATGTGCCGATGCCAGCCGCTTCATGGATTCTCTTGCCATCGCATGGGTGGTCTCATCCGCCTTGACCACGAATATCACCTCATCGACCAGATTGCCCAGCACCAGTGAATCGCTCACGGGCAACACAGGTGCCGAATCGATAATAATATGCTCAAAGTGATCCTTGAGTTTATCGAGTAAATCTAAAAAGCGTTTCGAGGATAACAGCTCGAGGGGTTTCGGTGAGGCCGTACCACTGCTCATATAGAACAGATTCCCCACATCATTGTCTTTAATAATACACTCCTTGATCTCGGCATCACCGACGGCAAGGTCTGCCAGACCCAGGCGTGAACGCCTGCGCAAGACCTTGCCACTGTGTTGCTGTTTGCGCAGGTCAGCATCAATAAGCAGGGTTCTGCCCGTGTGACTGAAGGTCAGGGCGAGGTTACTGCATAAGGTGGTCTTACCCTCATTCGCCACCGATGAAGTCACCATGATGGTTTTCGGCGGTGTATCAATATTGGCAAACATGACCCCGGTACGTACCGCATTCAGCGCCTCGACAAAGGGAGAATCCGGGCTGGTGAAGGCGTGGCGTTCCGGGACCTCGCTCGACTTCTTATCCAGCAACAATGTCGGTATCACGCCCAGTACAGGCAAGCCCAGTTTGTCCTCGATGTCCTCCGGGGTCCGAAAGGTATTCTCCAGATACTCGAGCAGGAAGGCCAGCAACACTCCGATAAATAATCCTGCCATGATGAAGACGGCAACAATACGCCTCTTATTAGGCTTACTCGGCACCAATGGTGGTGTGGCCTTATCGATGATCGTGATATTGGTGACATCAGTGTCACCGGCCAGGTTGGTTTCCTTATGTCGGGTCAGGAAGACCTCATACAACTGGCGACTGGTTTCAACATCCCGCTCGAGCTTGGTCAGTTCAAACTCCTTGGCCTGGTGACCACGCGCCTCAGTCTGAGTCTGCTGGCTCAGGCGCTTCAGTTCCTGTTCCTGGGCCGCTGCGGCTTCATAATTCCTGATGATACCGTTCACGACTTTCTCAACTTCCAGACGCAGGTGACGATTAGCCTCACGCAGGTCACTACGTGCAGCAATCATCTTCGGGTGTTTTTCACCATAACGCTCCGCCAGTTCCGATACTGTCCTCCCCAGTTTCACCTGATCTTCTTTAAGGCGCTGAACAAAGGCGTTTTGCAGTACCGCCTGCAGTGATTCGTAACTTTGACCCTTGCGCTGCGCCGCCTTAATCTGCTTATAACGAATTTCTGCCTCGGCACGTCGGGCCTGCGCATTTATCAGGGCCTCGGTGATACCACCGAGTTTGCCACTGGTGATACTTTCAAAACTTTTTGTACCAACGAGCTTTTCTTTTTCCTGAAATGCGCGCAGGGTCTCTTCCGACTGCTCGAGTTTGGTCCGCAAACCGGCGAGACGTTCCGTCAACCAGCCTGCCGCCTTCTGATTCAACGCAAATTTTGCATCCAGGCCTTTCTCGATGTAGGCCTCAGCAACAGCATTGGCGATCTGGGCGGAAAGTGCCGCGTCAGGGGACTCAAAGGCGACGTTGATGATCTGACTATTTTTCTGTCCCTTTACATGAAGGTTACTAAGAAAAAAACCAATGGCCGCCGCACGAAGTTGTTCCTTACTGGGCGGCTTGCTTTCTTCAATAATCCCCCACGATTCAGGCATCCATCCCTTTACCAGCCTGGACAGATTAAAGCCGGATTCGTTTTTACCTTGCTTTGGGGAAATAACCGGATGCTGTTCCAGTTGTAACTTTTCGATCACGGCCTCAGCAAGCGAACGGCTGGCAATAATTTCATACTGGGTCCGGTAGAAAAACATGATGTTGCTGACTCCTTGCAGCGGGTCGACAGACACCACCTTGGGCACATCAGGCTCCACGAGTAGTTTGATCTCAGCGCGGTACTGTGGCGTAATGTTGAAGGCGACAAGCGCGCCGATAAGGGCCGCCAGCAAGCCGAGGCCAAGGATGGCACGAGCCCTCCGCCGAATCACCTGCCAGTATTCAAGCAGATTGATTCCCTCTTCATCGGCATCATCCATTTGTACCGGAAATGCTCTTTCTCGTGTCATCAGCTTCTCGGCCTTTATAAATTCTTCAGGTTCAAATGATTTAGTCATTAGAAGAAGCTTTCACCTACGGTGATCACGTCACCCGGACTCACCGCTTCATTGAGGCCTACACTCTGATGCACAACACCCGGTGCAGTCTCGCGCTCAAGATTTATTTTGCTCTTACTCGCACGCTCGGTAAAGCCCCCCGCCAGGGCAACGGCCCTTTGCACCGTCAGACCATCAACAAAATTATAGCCGCCAGGATTTTTCACCTCGCCATTGACATAAAAAAGCCTATATTCGAGCACAGACACGGTGATAACCGGTTTTTTCAGGTAACCATTTTTGAGGCGTCGAATAAGATCAGCCTCAAGCTCCCTGACGGTCAGGGCATTGACCTTCAGTTCACCGAGAAGCGCGAATGAAATAGTGCCATTGGTGCCGACCCTCACCTCTTTCAGGCTCATGTCTTCTTCACCAAAGACACTAATCGACAGCATATCCCCCGGGCCAATACGGTAACTGTCTTTGCTATCAGCCACCGCCATGCCCGTGGTCATCAGACATACCAGCCAAACTAGTAGATAACGCCGCATTTTTATCCTCGAGAAAATTACCAGACTGATTGCAGACATACTTTCCTGCCGCAAAACTATTGATATGAAGAGGGCAATTTCAGTCCAACGCAGTAGTCTTTGTCTTACCTGCTTTGCAAATTACCTGGATGCCGATGCACTCAGACAAAAACCAATAACAACGAAGCCCACCCCAATAACACCGCCCTTTGGCTTACCTGCGGCGTGGTTCGTGGTTCGCCCACGCCAACACATGCCAAATGAGCACCTAGCGCGGCAACCTCAAGGTTGCTCTCAACATGAAGATGTTATCATCAAAACTTGCCGTCGGTGCATTGGAGTCTCGTTCCGAATAGTTATAAGCCACGCCAAGGTCCAGCCAGCGACGCATTTTATAATTCAGCCCCAGCCCGGCATTGAACAAGTCATCCTCACGCGTACCGGTATAGTCATCCGTGCCATCACTGATATTGGCATTCAATGACACCCGCGAACTGAAGTCATGTTGCCAGTCAGCTGACACAAGCTCGCTCGTATAAGAACTATCCGCCGTTGCCGTCTCATTCGGCTGACGCAAGGCGGTAAAGGTGAAGCGACTATAGGTACGTGGCTCCCAGGTCACCTTACCGACAACACTCACACCATCGTTATCTTCTTCGGCTGCTGAGTCAAAATCCTTCTCGAAGCGCCCTACCTTCAGCTCACCCGTGGTCTTGTAGGTTGCCTCCCAGCGCAAACCAACACGATAGTAACGTTCGGTACTATCGAGGTCGCGGATAGCAGAGTTTGTATAGTCGATATCACGGTGTTCCGCCTCGAGAATGGCCGAGGTCTTCGGTGCGATTTTATAAAAGAAACGGCCAGCTACGCTATCGGTATCGCGATCACGGAAGTCCTGATTATTATTCGTATACTCCAGGTCTTTGGCTTCAAGGTCGAGCTGGAACTGGGCATTGGCGATACGCCGGCCGTAGGTCAATTGCCCAAAGAGGCGGCTCTCTTTCCACTCATTCGGCTTAGTGCTGACATTGCCCGGCAGAATCCCCGAAGAACCACGCGCTTCATGGCCGCGGTTATAGTTGGCCTGCAGGTCGACATTAAACTTGGGGGTCAGATCCAGCAGCAGATCCGCAGATAAAAAGTGATCGTCGTAGTTTTCATCATCGTTGGTGTCATAGGTAGCGTAATCACCCAGATATTCCGCAGTCAGGCGGTGCTTGCCGAGAAACCAGCGCCAGACCAAATCAGGCGAGACGGAAAAAATATCATCGCTTTCCTCGTTGTTCTCCTGACGAAAAATGTTGTCATCGTGTTTATACGCCAGTTCCACAGAAGGATAGAACCCTGGCAAATCGGTCTCGGGGGTTTGTGCCTGGCCCAGGGAAGAAGCCCCCAACATCATCCCCATCACAATGACCGTTGTCCCGGTTTTTCTGTTATTCATTTCCATCAGTTTACTGCCCCCAAACCTACTATTATTATTTGCGTGACCGATTAGCCCCTTAGCAGTCACCACCACTTACAGCGGCCTTATTCAGGCCGACAGTCACATCTCATTCTGTCTTACATCTTAACTCGGGCTGGCAACACCTCCGCCGCCTGAGCCTGAACCAGCACCTGCGCCCGCTCCGGCGCCAGCACCCGCCCCGGCACCCGCTGCCCCGGCGGCAGAGGCCGTGGTCACAACAGTTGGGTCAGCACCGGCCGCAATAGCCGCCGTCTCGATCGCTACACGTTGTGTTGGTGCAGCGGCCACCGCTGCCGTCACAATCGCAGCGGCCCGATCGGGTGCCACCGCTATGGCAGCGGTAACAATCGCGGCAGCTTGATCAGGCGCCAATTCCACCATTTCGGCAACGATATCCTCAATCTCTTGCCCTTCGGCCAGGGCATTGGCGATGACCGTATCAATGGGCAAACCGGCACTCATGTCACTGGAGATATCGGCATGAAGTAATTGGAAAGGCATTATCAGGCAGGCCAATAGGACCAAGATTCGTGTTTTCATTATGCACCCCTATAAACTCTTTAGAGTTCAGCACCTTAAATAAGATTCTGTTCAGTTCTACCGCATCTAGATATTAACATATAGTATAGCTATTAAGAAACAACAAAACCAAACAAAATCGCCGTGACGGAATGCGCGTAAGCCCATGAATATACAACCAAAAATAATGCTTAACAATATACCTAATACATCTGAACAGGATAGTGAAAACGCACCATGTTTTGGCACGGCTTAAATCAGATCTCACTCTATATTGAAGCGTGCCAGAGAAAAATGGGGTATCTGACAACCGTGATGAGGCTGAACAGCCGCCTTAATTGTCATTTCCAGAATATGGGGCGAGGAAAATTATGAGGTTAAAGCATGTCGAGTGACTTCTGGGTCTTTTCTATAATTTGTGGTCTTTTCAAAAACCAATTTCTGCAGTGCCCTGAAATTATCTGCATTGCAGTATTCGAATGCAAAGGCAACGCCATTATCAGTGATCCGCACCGTGCGCGCAGTAAATCGATACTCCTGACCGGTATTGCCAGGGTCTTGAATGGCCAGCTCCACCTTCGACCCAAGGCGAACCTTAATTTCAGCCATATTGATAAAAACCCCGCCAAGGCTCACATCCTGTGACTTCAGATATTTGACCTCATGGTTCGCCAAATATAGCTTCACATTGAGGACAAAATCCTTACGTTTATTGATGCGTTGCTCCATTCCCGTGCGGGCAGGGGAACTCCACATGTACGTCGTTACGATCAGATACACAATTGAAATACCAAAGAATACATAGAACATCACCGCTTCAGCCACGCCTGCATACAGGCCCATCAGGCCGATGCCGCCCATCAGCGCCTGGATACCCATCATTAGTGCCACCGTCTTGTTAACGCTGAATCCTGCACGTGAGAGGATATGGTGAAAATGCCCGTGGTCAGCGGAAAATGGTGATTGTCGCTTGAACACACGCCGTAACATAACGCTTATCGTATCAACCAATGGGAGTGCAAAAATCCACAGGGCCGTGACCGGGGTCATGGCGCGTTGTTCACCCTGTGACAGGGAGATCAGGAACCAGGCGATGGCAAGCCCGAGGAACATGCTACCCGTATCACCCATAAATACCCGTGCGTGCTGCTGCCCAAACAAACGAACATTAAATATCCAGAAACCGGCCACAACACCCACCAACACCAGAAGCAAAGCAAGGTCCATATGGAGACCGGCCTGGGCAGCAACTATCGATAGCATCGACAAGCTAATAAGCGCGATCCCCCCTGCGGAGCCATCAATACCATCCACCATGTTCATGGCATTCATTGCCCCGACATAACAAAATATTGTTAGCGGGATGGCCCACATGCCCAATGAAACAATTTGTGCGCCAAATACGTGACCCAAATCCAGGAGAGTGGCCCCTCCCCAGAATGCCATAATCATCCCTGCCAAGATCTGAGCACCCAGCCGGGGAGCAACGCGCAGGCCATATAAATCATCAAGGCTGCCAATTATCGCAATCAAGGCCGTTGCATACAGCATGGCCGCAACATCAATCAGAGAGGGGTTAAGGAATTGCATGAAGAGAGAAGTGAACGCCAGGCCTAGAAACATGGCAATACCGCCGACCAGCGGGGTTTCCTTACGGTGGTACTTGTGAGCACCGGGAGAATCAACGAAACCATAACGAACAGCAAGAGGCATCGCCCCATAGACAAGCGCTACAGTAAGCAAGAAGGCAAAAACGCCGTAGTATATCCCCTGCATTACATCCCCCGATGTACCTAACCGGCAAGCCATTCAATACAGGGTGAACTGAAAGTGTGGCATCCTGTTCAGGTTAGCCACACAGACCCCGCGAGCGGAGCTGTTCCCGTTACATTGTATTCAAACTTGCCTAAAATCACACAAACCCGAATCTAATCCAGATTTATATGCACCCACGTCCCCTTCCATGGGTACCTATAAATAGCTTACTTTATTATTATTGTGATTATGTAACTTACTATTACATACTTTTGGTATTGTCATCAATGCCATCATCTATCCCACATTTAGACTATGGGAAATAACCTTTTGTTTTTTATATTTATTATCAGAAAACAAAGTCCGGTACCTTCTTCTATAACCACATATATTATAAGCTAATCAATATTTAATAGCATGGCCGCATTCGATTGATTCACTTCTTGTAAACCCACTGCCGTATCTTGCGCATTGGCTTCATCCATATCGACCGTGGATGAGGTGATAAATCATTGGCCCGCCAGACTCTGTGAACCATCTGGTTAAACACCACTTTTGATAATAACTTATCACTTTGGTCTCAGCTCACCAAAGCTGCTGTGATCTGCTTAACCACTGCCTCCGGAGAGAAGAGCTTGGCTGACAAGGCTCGACAACGTGCAGACACCTTGGTATCACCAGCGATTTCGTCCACAAGTTCTTTCGCTAAGCGCTGCAGGGTATCAACCGAGTGATCCGTACAAACCCGCCCCACACCTTCTCGATCAATCATTTCCGCCAGATCATTGCCGGCGTTAATGCTCGCCAGTACCGGCAAACCGCCCTGCATGTAAGTAAGAAATTTACCTGGAATATTGTGTGTTTTGTGGCGGGGGTCTAGGGCTACAATGCCAACCTGGCACTGAGCGTACAAGCCTGGTATTTCTGAAGGCTCCACCTCGTCGTAGAAAACAACATTGCATAGCCCGCGTGACTTAGCAACTTCACGCAAACGCTGGGCATCGCTGCCTCGACCGACAAAAAGAAACCCAATATCATGACGATCACGCAACCGCTCCGCGAGATCAATCAGAATGTCCATCCCCTGCGCCACCCCCATGTTGCCTGCGTAGACAAAAATGGTGCGACCAGCAAGAGGACCAGCCGCGACTGAAATGCCACAACCGACATCTCGTGCTTCAGCAAGCCAGTTTTGCAGTACCTCTACCCGCCTCCCCAGCTGTGAATTCCATCCATCAAAATACGGTAAATTGGCGGGTGTCTGCACCCCAATGACGTTCGCGACTAAATACTGATAGCGCTCGATTGTTTTGAAAAAGCGATAAGGCAGACCTCGACCGAGCAGCCCCATGTCCACCGCCCACTCAGGGAAGATATCCCGGACGATGAGATAGCTTCGACAGGCACTGGCTTTCTTGAGCGCATTTGCGATAGGCCCGAGGAAAATCGTCGGCGAGTACCACACTACGCCGTCCCAGCGCATATTTGCCAAGGGACTTTTGCGTAAATTACGCAGCATTATGAAAGGCAGCAAGAATTCCCCAATCGTTCGTCGTATGTAGCCAATATCTTTGGTGCGCGGTGCTTTCAGACGCATCACCTGCACACCATTCATATCCTCTAGCAACCAAGGCTGATTAATATCTGGGGTGGGGATCATTACGGTCGGCTTGTGACCTTGCCTGACCATTTCAAGAGACAAGTCTCTCAACTGAACCGCCGCGGATGAACGCAAGGGTGGAAAAGCGTCAGCGATCAGCGCGATACGCATCGTCTTGCCCATCACTCAATATTTCTTCCAGACAACATGATTCACGTAGTCGGTATAGCTATGAATAATCCGCACTACCTTGTCCGATACATTTGGCATGCTGTAGTCGCCCACTTGACGAAGCAAGCGCGTGTCGCCACGCGGCTGGCTTTCCAGAATGGCCAAGGCTTGCATCACACGATCAGTCTCCATCCCAACCATCATCACGGCAGTTTCTTCCATGCCTTCCGGACGCTCGTGCGCTTCTCGGATATTGAGGGCTGGGAAGTTGAGGATGGAAGATTCTTCGTTGATGGTGCCGCTGTCTGACAATACCGCTTTGGCGGCTATTTGCAGCTTGTTGTAATCCTTAAAACCCAGCGGGGTGAGCAATTTCACATTAGCATGAAACTTGGTGCCCATCGCGTCGATCCGTTTCTGCGTTCGTGGGTGTGTAGAGACAATGACCGGGATTCCGTAATGCCCCGCTATCGTGTTGAGCATCGTCACCAGCTTGTTGAAATTCTTGCCTGAATCGACATTTTCTTCGCGGTGGGCGCTGACCACGAAAAACCCACCTGACGTGAGGCCAAGCCGATCAAGCACATCTGAATTATCAATGCCTTCCCGGTAATGCATCAGCACCTCAAACATCGGACTGCCGGTTTTTATCACCATGTCAGAAGGCAAACCCTCGCGCAACAAATACTCACGGGCGATGGAACTATAAGTCAGATTAATGTCTGCCGTATGATCCACGATGCGTCGGTTGATTTCCTCCGGCACGCGTTGATCAAAGCAACGATTGCCCGCTTCCATGTGAAACACCGGAATCTTGCGACGCTTGGCAGGTATAACAGCCATGCAACTATTGGTATCCCCCAACACCAACAAAGCATCCGGTTTCACCTGAGCAAGCACAGCATCAATCGCGATGATCACCTTGCCAATGGTTTCGGCCCCCGTGACGCCCGCCGCATTGAGGAAATGATCGGGTTTGCGAACATCCAGATCCTGGAAAAAGATCTCGTTGAGCTCATGGTCATAGTTCTGCCCGGTATGCACCAGCACATGCTCAGTGTGCTCGTCCAGCTTCGCCATTACCCGCGACAAACGAATGATCTCCGGTCGTGTTCCCAAGACCGTCATGATTTTTAGTTTTTTCATATCAAACCTCGCAAGCAATCGTATCGGGATGGGCGCGATCAAAAATCTCGTTGGCCCAGAGCATCACGACTAACTCGTCCTCGCCCACATTCGTGATGTCATGTGTCCAGCCCGGCACCGTCTCTACCACCTGAGGTACATCACCCGAGGTTAAAATCTCATACGTCTCGTTGGTCACGACATGGCGAAAACCAAAACGTGCCGAACCCTTGATAACCAGGAATTTCTCGGTCTTACTGTGATGATAATGCCCACCCCGTGTGACGCCCGGGTGTGCCGTAAAGTAAGAAAACTGCCCGCAATCGGGCGTTTTAAGCATTTCGACGAATACCCCCCGTTCATCACCATAGCGCGGCAAGTCATAGGCAAACCTGGAAGGTGGCAAATAACTCACGTACGTCGCATATAAAGCACGCACCAAACCTGACCCAACGCGCTCGGAAACCAGGGTACTTCGACAATTTTTGAAGTCCTGAATTTGCGAGGCCAGCTCCCCTAATGTAATCGAATAATCCGGAGCAACCTCACCCCAACGCATGCCCTTAGCCATGGATTCGAGCGCACTCAGAAATTCAGAAATTACATCATCCACATACACCAGCTGCAATTGTGCCGAAGGGTCGTTGATCTGGATCGGCAACTGATGGGCAATGTTATGGCAAAAGGTAGCTACCACTGAGTTGTAGTTGGGCTTACACCACTTACCGAACACATTGGGCAAACGGTAAATCACCGCGGGGTTTCCAGTTTGCAACGCAAACTGCTCCACAGCCTGCTCAGCCGCGCGTTTGCTCTGCCCATAGGGGTTAGCCAATTCCGCCTGAATGGACGATGCCAGTATAAGTGGGATCTTGCGCCCTGTAGCCTGAATGGCAACACACAGTAACGCCGTCAAAGTTGCATTACCCTTTTCAAAATCTGCGACATCCCTTGGGCGGTTCTCGCCTGCCAGATGCACAACCGCGTCTACCCGCTGAACTTTCTCAGACAAAGCACTCAGTTCATCCTCGCGGGAAAATTGCTCAACCTCAAACCCAGACAGTTCGCCGAGGCGAACAACCAGATTCTTGCCTATAAACCCTCGGCTGCCAGTTACAAGGACGCGCATCTCATTCTACCGGTTCAACGTGCTCACCACGAGCAATCGCCTGCATGAAGGAAAGCTTCATCAGCAAGTCCTTCATGCCTTCGACATCCAGGCGCGTCGTGTTATTAGAGTTGTAATCCATCGCCTCGGAAATCTTCACCTCGCCCTGCTCGACAAACTTGCCATAGTTCAAATCACGCAGATCCGGTGGTATACGGTAATAGCCACCCAAATCCTGAGCAGCAACCATTTCCTCGCGACTCAGCAATGCCTCGTGCTGCTTTTCACCATGGCGTGTGCCAATAATGCGGATCTCATGCTCCGGCGCACCCATTAACTGGGTCAGCGCCTGTGCCAAGGTTTCAATGGTTGCCGCAGGCGCCTTTTGAACAAAGATTTCTCCTGGCATGCCATGCTCGAAGGCATACAAAACCAAATCAACCGCATCATCCAACGTCATCATGAAGCGTGTCATGTTCGGGTCGGTAATGGTTATAGATTTACCGGCGCGAATTTGATCAACAAACAATGGAATCACCGAGCCCCGTGAAGCTATCACATTCCCATAGCGAGTGGCATTAATCACAGTGGAATCACTACTGCGCGATTTAGCCACAATCACCTTCTCCATCATCGCCTTGGAAATGCCCATGGCATTGATGGGATAAACCGCCTTATCGGTACTCAAACACACTACGCGTTTGATGCCGGAAACAATCGCCGCCTCCAAAACATTTTCTGTCCCGAGCACATTGGTTTTGACTGCCTCAATGGGGTGAAACTCACAGGATGGAACCTGCTTCAATGCCGCTGCGTGAAAGATGTAGTCCACACCTCGTACGGAATTCAGAACAGACTGATAGTCGCGCACATCACCGATATAAAATTTGAGTTTGGAGTTATTGTAGTGCTTACGCATATCATCTTGTTTTTTCTCATCACGGCTAAATATGCGAATTTCTGAAATATCAGTATTCAGAAAACGTCTTAGCACTGCATTACCAAAGGAGCCTGTGCCACCCGTGATGATTAGTTTTTTATTTGCAAACATATACCTCAATACTCCAAAAGTGAAACCGAAAATAACCCGCCATCACATACCAATTGCCAAATTGTCAATGTGGGTTTTTTTCATTCCGTGAACGTGCCATTTTCAATTCTAAATATTTAACATCAATCAACAACGGATACCACAGCGCTTGAAGAAAATGGAAAATAAATGCTTCTCTTCTATCCAGAAACCCACCCAAAAGAATGTACCTGTAAATAAAATAAAAAAAAGGTCTAATTAACGGTGGAAGATTATTCCAAACTTTATAGCGCAGCCATCTCCTTCGTTGCGCCTGCGTACCAAACAGACGGGCATCAATCTCTTGATAGTCCTGCGCGGTTCGCATACTAAGCAGTTCCTGCGCTTCTCGCGTTGCATAGCCGTTATGTTTGGCAATCCAGTCAGATACCCCTTTTTTGTTTTCATCCGTGAAGTCGTTCAGCAAATGCCCGGTTATACCTTCCACGATCAGATGCTCGTTAACTGCACGGTCCTCACAACGACCTTTGCCATTTCGAAAAAGTCTTAATTGCCATGAAGGATAGTAGCCTCGACGTATCCAACGTCCCATCCAAATCAAGCGCCGCTTGATGTAGAAACCATTTTGTTCAGGTGCCGTGACGAGGAGTGTTAAAATCTCCTTTTTTAACTCCTCTGACAACCATTCGTCGGCATCCAGGAAAAGCACCCACTCGCTGCTTATAGGCAGATGATCGAGCGCGTAATTGCGTTGCTTAGCATAATTTTCAAAATTGTTCTGCGCAATGTGGCAGCCATACTGGCGTGCAATCTCCAACGTTCGATCTGTGCTTTGCGAATCAAGGATGAAAATCTCATTGGCCCAGCCAGCGATGGAATCCAGCGCTTGTGCAATATTAGCTTCCTCGTTGTAAGTGAGAATGATGACGGTAATATCAACCATCAGCGCATCCCATATATTGTTTTTATGTAAATCATTTCATATATTGTTTTTATGTAAATCATTTCAAGTATGTATCAGAAGCTTGCCTAGACAGGGCAGGTTTTACAGCTTCTAATATCACAGTATGTGGAGCGCTGGGGGTTGGCTCTTCCTCTTTTCTCAAGACGTGCTCATCAATCAGGGCGGGATGATTTGTCTCATCTCCGGGTGCGCAAAACACCAATCTTTCAAATTTAGCATCAGTAGCGAGTTCTGTAAGATATGACCGTGAGAGCATCGTAACGTGTTCGCCTCGACAAAATATAAAATTTGCGAAACGCCCACCTATGCTTTCCCGTTTGTCGGGCCAATCGCCAAACCAAGATTTATCATTCTCCAGAAATTTTCGGATCGCTGTGTCTCCATCTGGACCACCGACTCTGATCACCCCGCCAAGCTTTAGACAGCGATACATTTCATTAAATAATGAAACTATAACTGGATCTGGTAAATGTTCAATTACATGATGTGAATAAAATGCATCAACGGTGGCATCTCTAAATGGCAGTGGATTTGCCAGATCCGCCCAGACATCGACTTTGGCTGTAATGAAATTCGCGTCCAAATTGATCCAGCCATCAATATAGTTCTTCTGTCCTGGACCAAGGTGGACTTTTACCTCGCCAACATTCGGAGCCCTGAATGACTTATAAAATGCCGCGTTTAACTTCATCGGCAAACGCATTGCCACATAGAACAGGCTTTTCAGTTCGTGTGAAATCATTTTCTACTCCGATTAAATTCAATCCAACCTCACGCACGGTGGCGTCTCGCCGCCTTCAAGCAACCAACAATAAACCACCGAAAGCTGCGCAGCGATTCGTTCCCAGGAATAGTCTCGCAGCATCCACTCGCGTCCAGCTCGGCCCATTTCCGCAAGAAGTGTTGGCGGTGTCGCCAGCGCATCTCCGAGACATGCTACTAGCGGATCAACACCGATGTCGATCCACCAACCCGCGTCCTGCTTATCCAGCCCATCCCACGGCGCGCCCTTGGTCACGATGGCCGGCGTTCCGGCTGCCAAGGCTTCCGCCACAGACATACCAAAATTTTCTGAATGCGTGGGCAATACAAACAGGCTGGCTGCCCGATACGCGCGCAGCTTTTTCTCACCAAACAGCGGGCCGCGAAAGACGACACACTCCAGCCGCAATTGCTTAGCCAGCGCCTGCATTGCGGCCAAATGGCCACGATTGTCCGGGCCGGCAATATGCAATTCCCAGTCTGGGAATCGGTGTTCCACCACCTGCCAGGCACGCAGCAGGTTATCGATACCCTTTATTGGGTGGATACGGCCCAAAAACAATAACTGACGGCGACCACTATTCGGCGTTTGTTCCAGCGGCGGTACGTCGATGCCGTTGGAAAGAATGCAGACCGGCTGCCTGAAACCGCACCGACGAATATCTTCGTATTCGCTCTCCGAAGTGGCGTGGAAGCAGGCTGCCGCCCGCAACGCCGGCGCTTGCAAGACATGCCAGAAAATCTTTTTTTGCAATGCGTTCAGTCCCAATGCCCACGCCGAGAGCGTCCCGCGTGGAGAAACCACTAAGCGGCAGCGCGAATCGCGAACTGCATAGCCCGGATAAACATTGGGCATCATCCACAGACTATGGTTGTGAATGATTTCGACTCGTCCCGACGACACTTCCTGTTTCAGCCAGCGCCGCATCTTCGGCGACACACCCAATCGGCGTGGACCGAAGCCTAAGGGGAAGGTCTTCAGATATGGCAAACGGACTGGTATAGCCGCCCAGTCCAAGGCGGCCAGCTGGACATCCATCCCTGTACCGATGAGCGACTCGCACAATCGCGGCACAGAATAGGATGGCCCGGCCGCTTCTTCGGTAATAGCGGGGACAACGTGAATTACTCGCATGCCGTCATCCTCTCTACGACCACCCTTGCCCACCGCCGCGCCCAAGGTGTTCCTGGTGCAGCCAGCATGGGCACGTTGCCCCAAGCGTCCTGATCGCCCGCCTCGGACAACCACTGCGCCATCGGCAAACTGAAACCGGTTTTGGAGCGATTGATGATAGATTCAGGCAAAGGTTTCCCCGGCGACCGTGCCAGCATTGCTTTGCCGGCGCCACCTGCGAAGCCTGACACATACGAACCTAAGGTTTCCAGCAATACAGCATCCACCAGCGGGGTACGCAGTTCTAGCGAATGTCCCATGCTGGCCCAATCACTGTCACGTAACAGTTGATTACACAGGTAATGCGTCGATTCCAACAGGCCAACGGCAGCAGCGCCATCTCTGGCATCGGCCTGGGCCATGCCCGGCGGCGAGCCACCGAGGCGTGCCAAGCCATCCCGCGCCATATCCGCTCCCATCAGAGCAGGAAGTTCTTCGGGTAGAAATAGGCTGCGCCTCAGAAAATACGCACCCTCCAAAGAATCTATGAAAGTCGGTATCGCGGCAAGCTTGGGCTTGAGGAGTTTCTTGGCAAGATAGGAACAAGGCACGCCCAGAAGTGTACTGGCGCCGGGAATGGCCGCAATCGTCCGCCCCATGGTAGCCATGAGTGGAATCTGACGGAAGGAAGAATAGCCGCAAAAAAGTTCATCCCCACCCACGCCCGATAACACCACCTTGTAACCACGTTCAGCCGCCGCCTTGCTGGCGAACCAAGTGTTGACACCATCGATGGAGGGCTGATCCATGGCGTCAAGAATGCGCGGGATGTCCTGTTCGAACTCGGCACGGGATACCCGGCGGACAAAGTGCGGCAAGCCATAGTGCGCCGCGATGGCAGCGGCCACGGGCACTTCATCCTCGTGCCGGCCGACAAACTCATCGAAACCGATGGTAATGCCCTCGACCTGCGCACCCAGCCCGGAGGCCAGACCGGCCAGCACCGCCGAGTCGATACCACCGGATAAGAACACGCTCACCGGCACATCGGCCACCAAGTGGGCGCGCATGGAATCCGTCACCACCTGCCGCACTGTTTCCTGCAATTCATGGGCAGAGGCATTGCGACCTTCACCACGCCAGTGGGTGCGGATGTCACGCCAACACACTGGCGACTCTGGTATACTGGCGCGTACCCGCAGCCAGTGCCCGGCGGGCAGTGCTAACACATCGCTGTAAAGCGTCCACGGCTCCGGCACACTGCCCCAAAGATAGAAACCCGCCAACCCAGCCGCTTCCCGTTCTGCCGATACCTGTCCCGAGGCCAGCAACGCTTTCACCTGCGATGCGAAGAGCAGGCCGACCTTCGTCCGCGTGTAATACAGCGGCTTGATGCCGTAGGGATCGCGGGCCAGAAACAATTCGCGAGTCTGCGTATCCCAAATAGCGAAGGCGAACATACCCCGCAACCGAGGCAACATGCGCTCGCCCTCGCGTGCGAACAACGCCAGCAGCACTTCCGTATCGGACGTGGTGCAGAAGGCCATACCCTCCGCCTCCAACTCGCAGCGCAGTTCGCGGAAGTTGTAAATCTCTCCGTTGAAGACGATGGCGTAGCGGCCGTCGGTGGACACCATCGGTTGGTTGGCGCGGGCGTCGAGGTCGAGAATGGCCAAGCGGCGATGACCCAATACCACGCCTTCGCTCGCCCATACGCCCTCCGCATCGGGGCCACGGGTGTGCATGCGGGTAACCATTCGCCGAGTCGCATCAAGTGCTGATGCTTCAGACACACGCGATGTTGGGGTAAAACCTGCTATTCCGCACATCGAAGATTTCGTATCTTATGTTGCAATATTTCGCCCTGCTTTGTCGTCATCTGAGCGCCGATGACTCGCGAGCATCTCATCGTAAATATCCAGGAAAGCCTTGCCAGCCACGCCAGTCTCGTATTTTCCCATGATCGTTTCCCGCCCAGCTTCGCCCATGCGCTCGTTTAGTGCCGCATCGGTGAGCAAGCGAGTCAGCCTGTCCTCCATCGCTTTTTCATTATCCAGCCCCACCAGATATCCTTCTACCCCATCCGTTATAATGCCTTCTGGCCCGCCACTCCGAGTGGAAATCACGGGGATGCCACAGGCCATCGCCTCCAGGATCACGACCCCAAGCCCTTCTTCGTCTGAAGGCAGTGCAAAAACCGAAGCGGCTTGATACAGACGAACCAGTGCTTCAGCATTCGGTGAGTGGACGAAATCCACCCGCCCGGCGAGCCTGAGTTCTTTGACCCGTGCCCAGAACACTGGCCCCGGGCTAGAAGTGCCCGCAAGCATCAGGCGCACCGTCGATTTCAATTCGGACGGCAGGTTGGCATACGCTTCCAGCAGTAGACCGATATTCTTGCGCGGGTCATCCAGCCGCCCTACGCACAGGATATAAGGGGCTGATCGCAGGTCCCGAAGAGCGGCGGGCCGGAAACGCGCTGCATCCACACCGGGTGGCGCATAACGGATGATAATCTCGCGCCCCCCATTGACCTCTCGTGTGTAATCCAACATCCAGGGGCTCTCGACCTGGATCGCGTCCACTGTCTGCAGCGCTTTGCGTTCCAGACGGTCGGTGAACTTTGTCATCCAGCGCCACCAGACTGTCTTGGGACTGCGTGCCGTTGCATCGCGCCGTCGCCGCTCGACGATGGCGCGGGTCGCGCACTGCACTGCCACCGGCTTGCCCAGCCCGCACACGGCCCATGCCCAGGCGGGAGTACCACAAACCACCTGAATCAGGTCGCAGTCCGCCAGTAATGCCGCCAGTGCATGACGGGGTTGATAGCGCTGGAATTCAAGTTCGGATGCAAATGCTCCCACTCGGATAAATGCACGACCCTGCCAGTTCGCGTTGCGAGTAAGCACACCGTGAAACCAACTTGCGGGCTTGGTCAGCTCAACGCCAATCCCATCACTTGAGGACTGTGATAGCGAAACCAGTTGGAGATCGAACGCACCAGACCGCTCAATAGTCTGGCAAATGAATTCGGCCACCGAAGGTACCCCGCCGCCTTGTTCGAGGGCGGGCACGACTAGGCCAATACGTGGTTTACGTGCTGACATGTACAGCCTTTAAAAATAACAATATGTCACAGATTAAAAAATATTCCCGTCATTTAACCGGCTTCTTGAGCACAAAGACCAGATTGGCAGTAATCACACAGGGCTGTCCGTCATGAAAAACAAGATTAATAAAGCGAGCAATAATCGTCTGCGCCAATCGGATACTGCCGCGTCGCATCGCACGCATCCATCCAACGCCAAAAATTGGAAGCCGTGGTGGCCCAATATCGATCACCTCGAATCCAGTTTGCGAGGCAAGTTGACGAATCGCAGAAGAACCGAGCGCAATACGGTGCGTAATATCACCATGAAAAATTGCTCGACCGAAAGGACTGTCTCCACTGGGAACGCGGGCCAGCAAAACACCACCTGACTTAAGCACACAATAAACACCTTTCAACACCTCGATAAGCTCAGACACCTCGAGATGCTCAAACACATCGAATCCTACAACCAAATCTATGGTACCCGTGCCAAGAAACGTAGTTGCCTCCTCCAATGAAGCAAAACCGCACAGATCTCTCGCACTCACAAGGTCAAGTAGCTCACGTTGAACTTCTACACCAGACCATGCAATTCCTTGAGAGATTGCCCAACCAGCAAATGTGCCATTGCCAAAACCCAACTCAAGGCATTTTGGCGATGTCAACTCATCAAATCCAGCCCGCTTTAGTTCAGCCGCATAATAAATGGCTTCATTATCTGTGAAATGTAGAAACCCCCCTGAAACCCAACCCTTCCAGGAGGAATAGCGGTCGTATGTAGAAGATAGTTGGTTTTTCATATCACTCTCCATCATTTAATATAAAAAATACGATGGAAGAGACACAACCTAAGAAACTCAACTTAAATACAGCTCTTCTTTCAGATAGCGTGAAAATCGCTGATATATGTGAGTTATACATTTCACAAAAAGTCTGTTCCAAGAAATAATGCTGCACTTCAAATTTCCCTGATCACATTAGCCATTAGTGCTTCTAGCAATTTTCTTGATGAGTAGCCTGATTTAATACAGCGCTGGTAACCGGCGCTGGCAATCCGCTCCCTTGACCTGATATTTTTTAAATAAAATTTAATCTTGTCAATAAGCTCAAGATCATCGGCAAAGAATTCAGCCTCAACTTCTTCCTCAAAAAGTTCTTGATGAATTGTTGTTCTTTCGGCAAGCAGAAATGTACCGACAGCAGGTATCTCAAATGACCTAGTGGTTGAGGTCTCAGGGATATGCTTACCCAGCAAACCAAGACCTATTTTGGCGCAACTGAGTGCTGCGGGATATGAATCGCCCCACAAGCCATGGCCGATACAACCCGACAAAAGCGGCATTCTTTTCCGCTTTTTTAGCCATTGGTCACCCCGCACCTTCAAGGCAATATTTTCACGAACAATCGCCTCTAGACGCGCTCGATAGTGATTTTGGAAATGTCCGACAAAACAAACATCAGCCTCATATTCCAGAAGTTCAGAAGGACTTGGCGAACGTAGCACGAAATCGTCAGAATATCCTTGAAGGGTCAAAAATACTTTCTTCGCCCCATTGCGATAATATTCATCGATTTCCCATTCCTTGGTGGTCACACAAAAATCGTAATCCACCAGAGACTTGATGAAGTGTCTTGATCGTTGCGAAAGTATCTGCGCATCCGGGGTATAGTGAATCGACATACATCTGAAATGATATTTTAATTGTTGGATCGTCTCCGGATATATCCATGTTCCTTTGTCGACCCATATCATCCAGACATCTGTCGAGAGATTAGTTGCCCAACTGATAAGGTTCTTATTTAGCTTTGACACGCCAAGCCCAATATTAAATCGAGCCCCAATCGATCTGAAAGCGCGATTGCCCTCCAACAAATAGGGAGTTGTATCAAAGGGGAGCACCTGCCAACCAAGCGACTGGAGGCTCCTCATCCTCGACTTCGTCGTTGACCCCTGCGCAAGCGCACCGATGTAAAGAATCAACCGCGTCATTTTAAACACGAACCCTATGAGAGCTTTGCAAACCTAACATTATCATTATTAAAACAAATGCATATAAAGATATCACAAACGTTCCAAGATAAGTCGCAAGGTAATCCCCAGAAACCGAAAAGGCCGTCCAATGCCCTAGTAAACCCATTATCAATAGCGTTGTCGATTGTGAGATTTGGGCCGCCAGAATTAGTGCACGGTACCAAGCGAGGATGAAACCGGCCAAAGCCGAAGCACCAATCAGCCCAAACCAGCCTAGGTCATAATAACCACTAATGAATATGCCTTGGCCTGTAGACGATGTATTGTAACCTAGCACTTTGTCAGTAAAATTAATACCAGCGGTTGTCGTTATAGGTTTATCTGAATACAAAAGCCTCGGTACAAAAAGCCAAGGAATCATCTGATAACTGTCTCCACCATTACCATTTTCATAGAGCCACATCGCTGCAGCATCCGGCGACGTATAGTCAAAGCGTGACCATATTCCAATATTTTCAAGCTCATCAATTCGAAACTCATTCCGATAGGCGCTCTGGAAGATGCTGATACGCTCCTCAAGAGAAGTTTTTGATCTACTCCAGGCCTCAACTCGCGCATCTCCATAGATAGGTTGCAGAATTGTCAACGCGAAACCCATCCCGGCAACACTCAATACTAGTCTAGTTAATGTCATCTTTCGGACCAGTATGCCACCCACCATAGCCAACAGTGGAATAAATGTCTCTGTTTTATTGAACTCCAGCAAACCACCTGCCGCATATAAGAGCATCGCACATAAAAAAAATATTGACCTTAACCTTAAAGCCAATAAATTTTCTTTAAAATGGAGAAAAACTCCCACTGGCAACAATAACTGTGCACTTCGATAAAGACCTGAAATAACTTCGTTAACGAATAGATCGTTGTAAAGAACATAGGCCTTAAAGGCAAACCCTACCACAACAAGCCAAACTGAGGCGCGCCGAATATTGATGGCCGGAAGTCGACTAAAGTTCTTTATAGCGAAATTGACAAACGGGCCAAAGTGAAGATACCCACCGATCATCAAGCTGACACCAAAACCAAGTAGGTTAGCACCTAATACTGTCACAGCCTTATCGGCTGTGATCGAAAAGAAGCTCCTAGAATATTCAATTTCTTCCGGATGCCCAAAAACATGAAGGAGTGGCCCAAACAGAAAAAATGCTGAGAATGACAGGATGAACGTAAAAAATACATTATTGAGGATTTCATTGGGTTTATTGCGAGCCATCTGGCGTACCCGATGGCTCGCAAGCAAAAGGCCTATGATCGCAAAAAAACCCAATACCGACCAGTCTTCCTGGCTCAATGTATAGCTGCTAATTATACAAACCAATCCCAAGACAAAAAAATCAGGCCCACAAGTTCTTGGAAAAGGTCGCACAAATTTAATTCTCTGGTTCATCAAATTAAAATCCAACAAGTAAGGTAAAATTTAAAATTGATAAGTTATTGTGAGTTCTCGCAGGCACGAGGATCTAGAGCCGCACGTCCTCTTCGTCGCGCAACCCGTCCGCGCCTCGTCGACCAACGGTAGCACGATGTTGAAAAGTACGGTACGTCATAGACGAAGATCGCGAACCCAATCACGTACTCGCTTCATCGTGGGCCTCAATCGCCGAAAAACCGTGCCGACTAAAGGGTAACCTTCAATCCGCTCTAAACGCCTTGCGCGTACGTAACCTGGATTAAAACTGCGCTCAACGCCAAGGTTACTGAATGCCGTCGCTTGGACAATAGTAGCCACCCGCCACCGTTTTTGGCACGCGACGCGTCGCTGATAAGCAAGCTCCATATCTGTCATTGGTACGCGTTCCCTGTATGGGCCAATGTCCTCGCAGAACTGCCTGCGCTTTAAATGTGGTCGGTCCGAATACGGTCGAGCACTACAATCTCGCAACTGAGGAATGCCGTCGTTCTCAAAAACCAAATATCGTGTACCATCGTCTAGGCAGCGTGCTTCATGAGGAACACCAGGCGTCTCATTTGTGAGTTGGACGATTCCGACATCCCGATCTGCTTGCATTATTTGTAGTGCCGTAAAGATAAGGGTTCTAGCTCCAACAAACTCGAAGTCATCCTGAATTTGTAGAATGTAACTGCCTTTCGTCACAACAATGCCTTTATTGGTGTTGGCTCCCAGCCCCTTGTTTGTCTCTGAAAGCAGATGTTTGTCGAACGGCAACGACTGGACCCGAGAGAGATTCTCTGGATCACTCGCATCGTCTGAAACAACAAATTCGACGCGTAGATTGCCAAAATCCATTCGCTCTCGAATGGATCGGAAAGCAATTTCCAGCAGGTCTGATCGATTGTAGGTAATGAAAAGAACGGAGACATCCACTACATCCTGCGTCAGAGGCTCCTGTTTAAGCATGTTACACTCCCGATTGATACATAACAGTTAGTACCTCGACTTCCGTCGGAGAAGTCTATTCTTCCTAAGAAGATGCGAAAATGCATTCTTGTAAGTGGTTGCCATTACTCTAATAATATCTATAGGAAGGGTAGCCAAAAGCATAATTTTAACATCCCACTTTGATGGTATACAAAGAAACCAACAGTGAAGCAAAATTGTCTTATATGGGAAAGCGGTATGTAGGAGTTTCATATAAAAAGAAGATGAAGATACTTGGTATGCCGCTGAATCAGGATGGTCTCTCTTAAAATAACAAGCAGTGGAGTCATTTTCTAGCCGCCCAAATTGCAGCGCGAGAAAAATCGGGCGGTTGTCATCTGCTCCTACCCATCGATTGTTCCAAACGCTAAAGAACTCCGTTTTATTTTCTGTCAATATCGACCGTTTGTAAAGGCCATAGAAAAGATTTGCTTTCCAAGCGGAATTCCAAAGAAAGAATTGTGCCAGCCGCACTAGCTTGTTAGAGTTTAGTTGCATAGGATGATATTGGGTTAATATTTGATCATCTACTCCAATAACCACGATTTTCCCAAAGGAGATGCACACACCCTCTGAAAAATTATCTAACAATCTCTTAATCCAATCGGGTGCCCACATATCGTCAGCCGCGGCCCACATAAAATAAGTTCCTTTTGCTTCTTCGAATACAAACCTAAAATTCCATTCGCCACCCATGTTTTCAGGCTGCCTAAAGTATCTTATTCGAGAATCATTTTTTACGTACTCCTGACAAATATATTCAGTACTATCACTCGATGCATTGTCAGAAATAATCAACTCAAAATCATTGAACGTCTGTGACAATAATGAATCAATCGCTTTACGAATATATTCGGCTCCGTTGTAAACAGGCATTCCAATACTGACCGTTGGAGTTACAATCCCCTTTTCATTTTTTGTCATGGTTGTCTACTACTTCCTGTCGTAATTAACTTGACCTTGTCCGTCAAATACCGGGTGATCTGATGCCGCACCATTGGGGCAGTTAGGGCCGCGGCAATCAGCACACAAACGGAAACTATCATCAGTATGGCGAGTTCAACGATCTTGCTCATCTCGGCCGGGATCGCCCAGCGACATAACGCGGCGGTCGCCGTCGCGGTAACAAGAGGTATGGCCACGTCCTTACAGTACCAGCGCCATTTTTCCTTAGGAAGCAGCCGCCGATGCATGAAATAAATGCCAAAGATCAGATAACCCGTATTCAGCGCCACCCAGACCCACGCTGCACCTATGGCGCCGTATTTCGGAACAGCCCATAGAATGCCTGGCACCAGCACAGCAACCGCAACGCTGTTAATCTTGATCGTCAGTGTAGTCCAACCGTGGGCCAGTTGCGTCTGATATGGAATCCACATCAGCCCGTTGAACAGAGTCCCCAGAGCTAGGACAGACAACAACGGTGCCACGTGTTGGCTCAGTGCCGAATCTGCAGTCCACAATAGCAGCACCCTGTCGCCAAACACCATCAGCACAATGGCGGCTGAGCCCATCAGAACTGTTGCCAGTTGCGCCCCCTGATGGTAGGCCGAGCGCAATGCAATCTCGTCACCACGTGTCACAAGTTCGGTAAAGCGGGGATAAAACGCGTTGGCGATCGGTCCTATCAGCATATACAGGGCATTGGCGACGGTCCCCGCCAAGGCGTAATACCCAAAGAGTTCCAAGGTCAGCAAGCGCGACAGCAGAATCTTGTCGACTTGAGTCAACAGCAATGCCAGCAAGGTGATCGTCATCATGCCTGCCGCGAAACGCCAGATGCCAATCAGTGCGGACCAGGAGAAGCGCGCGGGTCGGGGACTCTTCGGCAGAGTACGGTAAACCACTCCGGCAAACATCACGACAGTCGTCAGCGAAATCAGACCTTGCCAGATAAAGAAGGCTTCGATGGTAGGGGATACCCAGGCCAGCACGCCTACCGCGCCCAAGCCACGCGCCGTGGCCAGGATGCTGCTCAGGACGTTTTGTAGTACCTGGTGCTGCAAGCCAACGATGCTACTCACATAGATGTTTTCGATAAACGAAAGCGCGGTAACCGCACCCATTACCGCGAACGCCTGGGCTATCACCTGCAGCGGCAGGTCATTTGCTGTTACCCATTCGACGGCCAGCCAACCCGAGGCGGCCCAGATCCCGAGCGCTACTGCTCCGGCGATAGCGATCCCGATGATCTCGATACTCCGCAACAACTCCCGGATGGACTGGGCATTGTGCGCACCGCCAGTAAAGCGTGCCATTTCCCGGCCCAAGGCTGGCCTCATCCCCATATCGAGCAGCGCCATCCATGCCTGCAGAATGGCGAATATGCCGATAAGGCCGTAGGCCTCAATTCCAAGGTACTTGATGTACAGCGGAATAAAGGCCAACCCCATCAGGGCGCGCCAACCCTGACCGAGATAATTCGCGACGACGTTCTTCTTCAGGGACATGGTTAATGAGCGCGTATATGCATATGCAGCCTAGCCTACCGAACCCGTTTCAAATATCCATTCGGTGCGACACTGATCAGCAGCTTGTAATCGATCTGTTTGTCGATCTCAAATTCTGGCTGAGCCTTGAGGTATTCCCACACGGCGGCTTGGGGTTGTTCCCCAGCCCCCTCTTGAAGCCGGTGTGTCCGGTCAGGAAAACCCGCTTGCCACGCGAGAATGCCCTATTCATGGCCACACTTTCCATTACGCCTTGCCGGAGGTCCAAAGTTCTTCGAGAATGTTTTTATCGCGTAAGGTATCCACGGGCTGCCAGAATCCCTGATGTTCAAAGGCCATCATCTGGCCCATCTCTGCAAGCCTGGTAAAGGGCCCCCTTCCTAACTGCTGCGATCGCCCTCGATGAGATCGAAACATTTCGGAGAAATTATAAAAAAAGCCTCCGTTGAAGAGTCCGCCATCGCCGCGCGACTTTGAAACTAAACTTTAAACAGTTAGAACACATAACTTAAATCGTTGAACATTCGCCTACCGGACTGGAACAAGGGTATTGTTCGCATCAAAGCGCGTGGGCGTAGAAAGATTTTCAATAGAACAGCCATTACGAACCAAAACGTAGTTGGCCTCGAAAAACCGCTCTAGCTCGGGATGCCACTTTTCATAAATTTCAATTCCGTTGCCATAAAGTTTTCCCAATCTGTATGGTTTGTCTTCAATGAAATCGAACACATCCTTCAGCATCGAATGGTTCGCAACCCAGCGGTGGTTGTATTCAAATTGCCAAACTCCTATAGACCCTGCACGCAAGCTTTTCTCGGCACCGCGCAGAACGCTCATATCATGCCCCTCAGTGTCGCACTTTACGAATAAAACCGTTTCCAGCCCTACTGATGCCAGAAAATCATCGAACCTCTGCGTCAGAACTTTCTCGGCGACGGCGCCTTGAGTGTTGTGCAGCGAGTTCGTTCCTGCTAGTTCGCCAACAACGAAGAACTCAGCTTCACCGGTATGCTCGGATAAGGCTATTTTGTTTAGTTTTACGCAAGCATCAGCCTTGAATCTGTCTGACAAAAACGCATATGTGGATTGGGTCGGTTCGAAGGCATATATCAGCCCACGTTTACCGAACCGATCAAGGATTCCGCGCGCTTGCGCGGTCCAATTACCTTGGTTGGCCCCAATATCCATCAAGATTTCTGTATTACCAGCCAGATCACCAAGGAGTTTCTCTATCAGCCAATACTCGCCGTTGAATGTGGGATTGTTGGTCACATCACGCCTAGCCCAGCAATATAGGCGCCGTCCGAGTCGCCAGATCAGCGATCTAATCTCAGTAATTCTCATTAAATCAATCATTCATTTTCTCAAGGGTTGATTGTGGCGAGGGAGCCGCACCTATGCTCTGATCACATTGACTACTGATTCGAAGTACACGCCCGTGCGTATCGGTGATGAGATATTGGCCGCTTTGGTTTCATCCAGATTATAGGTGTAACTGAGATGAGGTATGCCGTTCAGCTCATCCTCCTTGATCTCCAAGATGCTGTCTCTCCCCGGCTGAAGTTCCCGTATTCTGTTTTCGTTAATATATCGAAACCAATGGTCTGATATATCTTACCAAACTCGACAGCAAGAGGCAGACCGATATAGCTAAGTCCAATGATGGCGATGATTAAAGGTTCGTTACTAAGTGTACGAATTTTTATGTTTTTCATTTTTATAGTTTGTGGAACTAATAATTAATGATAAATGATCAAGGCCTAATTGCGATAACGTGCCTGTCAAATTTCACTCGATGAGGAAGACTGTGTCACTTCCTGTTTGAGTGTCTCAATCTCGTTTTGCAGGGCATCAAACTCTGCAAGTTTGCGCTTCAGAAATGATGCCGTGATCCTGACCTTCTCTTTTATGCCCTCGGGTGTGAGCAGGTAGGAGTAAGCCAGTTTGTTGTGGCTGTTCTTGAAATTGGAGGCCTTGATATGCCCTTTCTCAATAAGCGCCTTGAGGCAATAGTTTGTTTTACCCAGGCTTACGCCAAGCTCCTCAGCCAGCTGGCGCTGCGAGATCTCGGGATTCTGCTCAATGAGCTTGATGACCCGGTATGAAATTTCTTCATTCATTTTCTGGTAATTGGTATCTAAGAGTGGTGACGGGTGATTTGTAATGGGTAACGAATAAGCCGTTATGAGTGAATTCAGGCACGCTACCGCCATACCGTCCTCCCCAGGCAGCATGGAAATTTTAGTTATTGTAATGTTTTTATTATAGTTTTTTTATGCACTTGTCAGTCAAGTGCCTGTGTTCACTGGTTGAACATACCACATCCAGACCCGCCATGACCATACCCAGCATCAGGGTATTATCAAGATACTTTGGCAAGATTATTTTGTGAGATACAAACGGAATCAGGCGGCCAAGGCATTCAAGCAGGATCAGGGCGTGTTGCTCGCCCTGTGAACCCTAGTGTCGCAAAAGAAAATCAGTTAGGTTCCTTGTCGAGTTTCTAATTTGCTTCACTGCTTATTTTTTATTTACTGCTGTACCGCCCCATGCTCTCGCGCATCCCTGTGCTCCGCAAAATAAGTACTTCCTATACAAAATCCTAGCCCTCCCCCTCAAAGGGGGAGGGGATAAGGTATCCCTGCTAGAGAGTCACCAGTTCTCATTACTGTTACGTATTCGCTCGTTGCAGGTGCAAGGCCAACGATGCAAACGCCTGCAAAAGCATAAAGGTTGCGGCGTTAGCGGGTATCTGCAGGTTAAAATCGACGGTGCCGTGGATAAGGATCGCTGAGGTACCCATGATAACGGCAAAGGCGATACCTATGTACAAGGGGTCCCGGCGCTGCCGCAGGGCCTTCAGGGCCTGGAGTATGATGCTTAGAACAAACAGGCCCAATATGGTAAGGCCTAAGCCGCCAGATTCGGTGGCGAACTGCAGGTAGTCATTAAGGGCATGATCGTGAAATACCTTTATGTCTCCTCCACGGTAGCGGGGGAAGGCCGTTGAAAAGCTGCCACCACCCGCTCCGAACACGGGATAATCCTTTATTAGCTCAAGAGTATAAATATCTACTTCAACGCGTTCCTCTTTATCTATGCTGGTCTGTTCTATCCGCTGTACCACCTTTTCGATGCCGAACCAGGTACCGATGATCATGATATCGATGATCACGAGGCTAACGAGCAGGATCACGGTCGAACGTGTGGCATGACGAGTGAGCATGAGACCGATCACGCCCGCGATCATCATGCTGGCAAAGAATGCCGTGTTGCCCATGCGCGAGTGGGTCAGAACCAGCGCGATCACCATGATGGCGAGATAGATCCGTAGGCGCATCTTCGGGCTGAAGATGAACTTCAGCACATTGCGCAATCGTTGTCGCCAGAAACGGGTCGTGCCGCCTTCCAGGCCGGCAATCAGCAGGCCCGTGCCTGCCGCCAGGCACATCTCCAGATAACCGGCGAGATGATTTCTGTTGATAAATGTCCCGGAGGTAACGGCCGGGTTACCAGACTGCACAAACAGGTGGTCGAGGCCAGACAGGGTCAGAAAGCTGCCATAAACTGCCTGAAATACCCCGCTGAAAACCAGCACAGTGGCCAATAAACGGAGGCGCTGGCGCTGCCTGACCAGCAGCAGTATCAATATAAACAGGAGCACATAGGCGAGGCTTTTCAACCAGTAAGCACGGGTCGATGCCGGGTCGACCGAAAGTGTCATCCATGCCTCTTGCCCACTAAATGCCTGGGCCAGCCCGTGCATGCGCGCCGCCTCGGGAGACAGCACGGCGATGATACTCGAGGGTAATGGGGTGATCTGTAGCGTCAGCAGCAGCATCCAGGCGAGCAACAGCAGTAATGCCGTTCTGGCCTTGTATATAAGGGGGGGAATGTATAACTGGCCCCGCGCATAACCCCAGCACCACAGGGCAAACATGATGAATACCCAGACCTCCATAAGACTCCAGGCCCAGATACGGTTACTGCCCAACGGCAACGGCACCCAGACGACGAATGCCAGCAGCGCATAGAACAAGCCACGGTCAAGGCGAGAAGAAGTGGCATTGGAATGCGATTGAATCATTTGTTATTCGTTATAAGTAAATTGATGACTACCAGGCCTCAGGCTGACCGAAATGGTAGCCCTGGGCACCGTCGAGGCCGAGCTCTTTGAGCTGCTGCCAATCGGCCTCGTTCTCGACGAACTCACCGAGCACCTGCACATCCAGACCGTGGGCGATCTGGCATAAAGACTGGATAAAGAAGCGATTATCCTTGTTTTCACTCACGCCGCGCACCAGGCCGCCGTGGATCTTGATGAAGTCGAGCTTCAGGTCGTGCAGGTAACCGAACGGGGCGAATGCCGTACCAAAATGGTCAAGTGAAACCCGGCAACCAAGCGCTTGAAAGCGGCTCACCATTGTCTTGAAGGCCGGTGTATCGGCAATTGCCGCATATTCCGGGGTCTCGAGAATAATGCGCTCGGCCAGCGCCGGGGCGGCGGCCAGCCGCGCATAGGCCCAGTCCATGAAGGCCGGGTCGTGCACCGATGAGGGCGAGAGGTTAATGCTGTAACTACCGGTGCCGTTTTCGTCTGCCGTAGCGAGTTTGCACAGCAGGTTTTCGAGGATGTAGCGGTCCAGCTTTGGCATGAGCCCGAGGCGCTCGGCCGTCGGCATGAAGACGGCCGCTGAGATCGGCGCACCGTCATCCCCCATCAGGCGCGTATACAGCTCGTAATGCAGGCGGTGACCGTCTGCAATGTTGATCACGGGCTGACGCGAGAAGACGTATTTGTGCAGGTCGATGCTGTTTTGCAGGATCTTCGCCCAGCTCTGCGCGCCATGCACAACCGTTGGTGCCTGCTCGTCCATGCCATAGACCTGCCAGGCATTCGGGCCCTGCTGCAGACTGGCCCGCAATGCCATATCGGCCTTGGCGAGCAGGCTGTCGCCCTGGATCTTGCCGCTATACCAGGCACCGCCAATATGGCAGGTTCCCTGTTCGGTAATCTGTTCCTCGATGAGCGGGATCTGGTAGGCGAGTTCTTTGGCCAGTTCATTCACTGTTTCGATATGGGCACCAGGCAACAACACCCCAAATTCCCCACCGGAGATACGGGCCACAAACACCTGGCCAAGTGGTGCGGTGCAACGCCGGATGGCATCGGCGGTCTCTTTGAGCAGTTCATCGCCCTGCTGGAAACCCCGCGTAGTGTTAACCTCGGCAAGGTCCTTCAGGCCAATGAATAACACCGCCCCCTGATGAATGTCATCGGCGGCCTTAACGAGGTGCTCAAGCTGCATATCAAAGCTGCGCCGGTTGGCGAGCCCGGTGAGCGGGTCAACATAGACCTCCTTGCGGATGCGCTCAATCATATCGGTCTGTTCGCTGAGCATACCCTTGACCTTGAACGACATCCGGTTCATGGCTATGACCACGCGACGCAGCTCCCGTGTCCACGGTAGTTTGTGCATAATCGGGAACTCACGTCGGGAGATCGCCAGTGCCTGGTTTTCCACCTGGCTTAGCGGCTTGAGGATAACGCGCAACACCATGACAAACGCGGCAACACCCACGGCAAACGAGAACAGGAACCACCAGAAGGTATCGACCGTATTGCGCCACAGGTCCAGGTAGGCATAGCCGGGGTGGCTGCGCACCTGCACGTGTGCCACCTGCTTCCAGTTGTGCGTGATGGTGCTCAGGCCTTCCGGGGTGTCCAGTGGCAACATGTCGACAAACCAGGCCGGGACGTCCTTGACCGTAACATTGAGCGCACGCTCGATGATCGGCGTACCATCAATAGCCATAATGCGGATGTCACGGTAATAACCGCGATCAAAAATGGCATCGACCATCGAGGTCATGGTCGGCAGGTCATTGTTTGCCATGTGCGGGGTCAGTGACAGGCCGAGTGAGCTGGCCGTATCCTGGGCGTGGGATTCGAGTTGGTGGGCAAGATAGCCACGCGTGTTATGCGTGCTGACGGCAAGGGTACCGATAAACAGCACGATAAATAATAACGTGATAATAATGATCAATTGGCGCGATAACGACATAGCTTGTTATTCCTCTCCCCCTGCTGCGGCCGTGGTCAGTACGCGAAGTACACCCTACAATATCCGCCAGATAAAGCACACCCTGTATAACTATTTCAGCTTATTCTCGTTGTTCAGGCGGATGCCCAGGTCCCGCCACAGGGCAATGCGTTCAGAGCCGCCCACCCGACGCCCCTGCCCTCGCTCCTTCGACAGCCACAGACCATCACCATTAAAGGAGTATACAGGCACCAGGTCATCACGTTGCGAGGCCGGCCAGATGCCGTCAATCAGATTATCCAGCACGAGCGGCTCGGCGTCCGGGCTTGAATAATAGGTGAGTACCATATGCGCCTGGTTCAGTTCAACGGCCTTGACGTAGGTGATGCGCATGCGCTCGACCGGCACGCCCATTTCCTTGAGGGTAAAATACTTGGCAATGGAAAAGTCCTCACAATCGCCGCCATTCGTAGACAGGAACTCCACCGGGGTTGCCCAGTAGTCTTCCCGCTTCCAGTGCTCGATGTCACTGACAAAACGAGACTGGTTAAAAAAGCGGTTCACGACTTCCAGCTTTTCGCTGACATCCAGGTCCTTGTTATGCTGTACCAGGGATTGCCATTGCAACAGGCGGTCCATGGCCGGTTCACCGTAATGCACCTTAACCTGGTTGAGAAGTTGCTCCGTGAGCCCGAAGGCGCCGGCCGCCAACCAGCCAACGGCGACAACAAACAGCAGCAGTGTGAGAAAGGATTGTCGGGCCCAATACATAAGCTGCGCGGACGGCCACATGCACGCCTCGCCCGGGATCGGGCACTCGGCATTTTGCAAGTATCGTTGTGGCTGCATAAGTACACATTTGTTACCTGATGGCAGATCGCGAACAGCCCGCCGCACCAGGTGTTGGTTAACCTGTTTACCTTATCGGTAATTAAGCTGAAATCTTTAGTGTTATAGGAAGATTAGAACGTGTGAAAATGGCCTTTTTTACACCCCCTACGCCGCTTATTCGGTGACCGGGCGTTTTCGAGGTTAATTCACCCCATAAGCCATTGATTATATTGGATTGTGCGAATAACAACCCGACCGGTAATTGGGCAAGTCAGTATAAAGCCTCTAACAGCTGACCGGCTTTGCTAACGACCGGCATCGCAATATAGGCCATGAGCGGGTGCGCATCGCCATAGCGCAGTATTTTTATATTAAAGTCCTTATCGGCCTGCTTAAAGATATGCGCGAAGTCACTGAGCGATATCGGGTAATCACGCATATGCGCATGCTGGTAGGTGGCATCCGCACATTCACGCCCCGCCCCCTGATTCATTAATGTCTGACGCAAAAGATCGTTGTAGGTTTGACGCCATGCAGCAATGGGTGCATCACTGCCGAGCTCGTTATGCGTGACATGAGGAAGTCGAACAGACTCAATGAGTCCAGGTTCTAATAACAGGAAAGACTCCCTGGCATTGTCCGGGTGGTGATCGGGTCTTCTTTGATAAGGCTGGTCATCAGGTCGGTAGACATCATGATTTATGTAAACGCCCTTGTCGCTTATTATGACGGCTAGCTGCGTCGCCAGGTAATAGACCTCTTCGGGTGTGCCATGGTGAAGGTTGAGCCCCATAAAAACAATGTCATAGTGCCCCTCCAGTGCGCTTAGGCGAGGGTCCCATGCATTGCCTTCAAATACAGTGACATCACGAATGTTTTCAGGAAATTTAAAATACTGTTTGGCGAAACTTACCTGATCCGGATTGATGTCGATCCCCGTATAAGTGAAGTTTCTATCGGGAAAATTCTTTAACATCGCGGTAATGGAGACGGGTTCGGCACCGCAGGCGAGATCAAGCACTTTAATGGTTTTTGCAGCGTCACAGTTTTCAAGAAACGCGTGAATCACACGGGTGCCATAGATAATGGCCTCACGGTGAAACAAGGCATTGCTCTCAATGACGTGAGAGTAACAACCGTCTTTACTAAAGAGTTTCTCTTCGCGCATCATACATCAAAACATCCATGACAAGTTTCTCGGCCAACGTTCTATAACAAGCCTGGGCCGCAAGAAAAAGGCACCACTCTCTGGAGTATTTTATTCCACAGAGCGGTGCATCAACACATTAAGGGTTAACCGTAGACAAGGCCCGGTAACCAGGTGACGATGCCGGGTATGAGTACACAAAGCATTAAACCAAATGTCTGTAAGCCCAGGAATATCAATGCTGATCGGAAGATAGTTGCCATACTTATTTCCGGGGGACAAACACCGCGCAAATAAAACAGCGCATAGCCGAATGGCGGACTAATGAAGGACATTTGCATATTTACCAGGTAAAGCACGCCAAACCATAAGGCAACCTTGTCTCCCGGCACAGGGGGTAAACCCAGCAGGCCATCAAAGGTTAAGGATTTAATGATTGGCACAAAAATCGGCACAGCCAGTAACAATATGCCCACCCAGTCCAGGAACATGCCCAGGACCACCAATAAAATCATCATGATGAACAGGATGCCATAAGAAGACAGCCCGGTACTCAGGATGGTTTCAGTAATAAAGGCCTGCCCACCTTGCAAGATATAAAAACCTACAAATACAGATGCACCAAAGATAATCCATAACACCATGGCCGAGGCCTTGGCCGTGCTGACCGATGCATCTCGCAACCCCTTCAGGCTGCATCGATTATGCATAATGGCCACAACAATCGCACCAAATGAACCGATACCGGCAGCTTCCACGGGGGTGGCAATACCGCCAAACAACAAACCCAGAACGGTAAAGACCAGAATCAAAGGTGCAATCAATTGGCGCAGTAACAATATTTTATCTAGTAAAGAGATGCGCTCTTCTTTTGGTATTGCAGGGCCTAATGATGGATTCATCCATGAGCGGATCAATACATAGGCCACATACATGCTAGATAACATTATGCCGGGAATGATGGAACCCAGGTAAAGCTCACCTACCGATTGTTGTGCTACCACGGCATAAAGAATTGCCAGAATAGAAGGCGGTATGAGTATTCCCAGTGTGCCGCCCGCCATAATAGAGCCCAGGGCAATCTCATGGTTATATTTGCGCTTTAACATGGCCGGTAAGGCAATAATACCCATGGTAACTACCGCGGCACCTATGACACCAACCATTGCCGCGAGGATTGTTGATGCCAGGATGGTGGCAGCGGCAAGACCGCCATTTAGCCCCCCCATCCATTTGTATACCACATCAAACATTTCCTCTATCAAACCTGCCCGCTCTAACATCGAAGCCATAAATATAAATAATGGTATCGCGGCCAGGTCCGAGTTCGTCATCATTGGAAAAATACGACTTGGGATAATGTTTAACATGGCCTGGTCGCCGACCAGATAAATGAACACCACCCCCAGACCACCGGTTACAAATGCCAGCGGCAGCCCCATCATCAAGGCAATGAACAAGGTACCGAACATTAACCAGGTCAGGGTGGCAATGTCTGCGTCTTCCAGCATTCCGGCCGTACGGAACAGGAAGTATTCTTCTTCATAGGGATCGTAAAAAAAGATATTAATAAGCTCGACGACCACGGCAAATGTCATACCGACAGTGGCGAGGATCATTAACCATGTCCAAAACTTACCGGACAGATTCTGCCCAGGGTTTGGCGTATTAGCCACTGCAGTATTCATTGTTTATTACCCTCGCCCATAAGGCGGAACAGCATAATATCCTTTATAAGTTTTGAGAGGCCCGCCAGGGTGATCAACACGGCACCCGTGAACATCAGCAACTTGACCGGCCAGTACTGAATGCCCCAGGTTTCAAGTGTGGTTTCATTCATGCCGTACGAACTTGTAAAGAACACCCATGATGTCCCCATGAGGGCAATCGCAAATATAAAGAAAAATACCGAGGTAAAAATATCCATGCCGACGCGGCCACGTGGAGGCAATTTCACATAGAGAATGTCGACGCGGACATGTGCGCCGTGTAATAAGGCATAGGCACCCGTCATCAGGTACTGCATGCCAAATAATAAGAAGGAGGCTTCATGCACCCAAATGGTGGGCATGTTAAATACATAACGCATAACGACTTCATAGAAATAGGCAACAACGGCGTTAACGGTCCATAAGGCGATAAACACCCCTGAATAATCGCTGATTTTATCAATGATACGAGTGAGTCTGTTCCCCTCCGTATGCAGCACCGGGTCCTCTTCGGCCAATATATCAAGCGCAAGTTCTTCATCCGGTGTGGTGGGTTCTGCTTTTTTCTTAGATTCTTTGCGATTAAGCCAGTACATATAAGTTAGAGGCATAATAGCCAGCCAGCCCCAGTATGCCCAGTGCGGCACGACGAAACCGAAGCCCTGTAACTCATTCATATAATAACCCCCAAATCTGCTTCAATATAAAGTAGAGGACAGCTGAAATGCTGTCCCCTACTTCATTGCCAGGCGTTTTTGTTAATTAAACTTCTGCCCTTTGATATCGTTCGGGTTAACGTAACCCATAACATCATTGAGCATGTAGTCCAGCTGCAGTTTAAAGACGCGTTTCGCATCTGCGTCTTTATTCGCCCATTTATACCAGATGGGAATGGCTTTGCGGCGGAATTCAGCTACATCTTCCACGCTTAATCGTGACACAGTACTGCCTGATTTCTTGAACTTGTCCAGTGCCTCAACGTTGCGCCCCTGGATAGAAACATAGTGTTCGAGTGAGTAGGCCTTTACCTGCTCTTCAACCAGGGCTTGAAGCGAAGGTGATAAGCGGTTCCACGCGCGCTGGTTAACGGTGAGGTCCATTAAATCAACCGGCTGATAAATAGACATGACACCGGGAGGTCCAAACAAAATGTATTTAGTTACCTGGCCAAAACCAAGATCCCAGTTTACTGCAGGCCCGACATAATCTGCCGCATCAATCGTGCCTTTTTCCAAAGCCGGAAAAATATCAGAACCCGGCAAACTCACCGTGCTCGCACCGAATGACTGGAACACCTCGGAAACCATGCCACCGGGCACACGCAGCTTCAGGCCCTTAAAGTCAGCGAGACTATTGACCGGCTTTTTGGAATGAATGATGTTGGCGTCATGCTGAATAGGGCCGACATATACCAGACCTTGCTTGGCATAGATTTCACGTGCCATTTTCAGCATACCCAGGCCATAGAACATGGTATCCCACTGCGCCGGCTGGTCAGGGCCGGCGGGATATGAAGATAAAAATACTGATGCTGGAATTTTACCTGCCCAGTACAGGGTGAATGGGTTCATGCCTTGTAATACACCGGTTTTTACGGCTTCAAACAGTGCATTATTGTCGGCCGCCACCGATTTAGCCGGAAAGGGTTTTACCTTTAACTCACCACCTGTTCTTTCCTGGAAGCCATTACACCATTTTTCAAACAGTGTATAACCGGTAGTGCCCGCATCCCATGTCGTCTGAATTTTCCAGGTCTGGCCCTTTGCCGCTTCGGCATTACCAATAAAAGGCGCCCCAAGGATGGCCGTGCCGCCCACTGCTGCGGCAGACTTGATAAAATTTCGACGTCCGCTGGTTTCCTCTACCTTTTCTTTGAGAATTGGAGATTTTTTATCATCTTTCATATTCGACTCCTCATGGTTGGCTGTATACATCGATACAGGGAGAACCCTATCTCGATTTTCTTATAGCTATTATTATCATAATGCAGCTTTATACAAAGCAGGCTCTATACCTGTTCTGGCTAAACGTATGGTGCACGAATCTGATGAGAATGACGACTCACAATGTGAATAATTACAGCTGTTTGTATGGCCTCAACACGGTCGAGCAGGCTAAATGTCATATCCGCGTCAAGTATATTAGGAGAATCTGATGCTGCATGAGAGGGTTTTTTTAGTACCTGAGCAAGATTCTTTTTCATCGCTTAGGCTTTCGCAGACAAACGCTCATAAGCGGTGACCAGGGCATGTTCGTCGCCGACATTTCCGGGGAATATCACCACCGGCATGTCAGGATAACGCGGATGGTTGTTTGGACAACATACGACCGAGCAACCCGGCAGGATCTGCCCGACCACACGGGAAGTGCGTAATGCCAAACCCGTGCTCAAGACATCATTGGATGTAATCCCCCCCTTACTAATCAGGTAACCCAGTGTTTCAGGCAGGTTGCGCACCACATCCATGAGAAATGCAGAGACTTGTTCTCCGAAAGCCAGGCGGCTCTGTTGATCCGGAAATACCTGTTCAACACGGCTGGTATAGATAACGGGGGTTAAATGCTGCGTATGCGCCTGTCTCGCCTGGGTCAAAATCTCATCTAATAATGTCTTATATTCTGTTGGAATGCGCTGCACATCAACTTCCAGTGCGACAACATCAGCTACCTTGAGCAGTTGCTCCAGCTGCAGGGTTGTTTTTTTAACGTGTGAGCCAATAATCACGGCGCCCGGTTTTCCCCCACGCACATATTCGGCCATGGCATCTGCCGCGACGGGTTGTGCCGGGAGGTTTGCCAGGGAGGTTAACAAGCTTGCGCCGCTACGAAACAGGAAGCGTTTGCCGTGTTTTGTTGCGTCTTTTAATTGCTCCGCGAAATGGTTCAAATCAGCCTGTGTTTCACTATCTACGGCGCAACATACATTGTTTTTCAGCTTTAACAGGCGATCCAGGCTATTACCACGCACATCACTTAATAAAAACCGTTCAACTTGTTCAGCCTTGATCCTGCCGGACGTCTTTTCTTCAACATAGTCAGGTAGATAACTGTGCGTATAACCAAATACAGAATCTTGCGCAAACTCGGTTTCATGTACCGGCGTTTCTTTTCCCTCCACGACCAGATAATGAATGCTGTCACGCGTTATTCGCCCACCCTCGAAGAAGGCGGGCACGAGGAAATGTGCATCAAATGGCCCAAGTTCTTCGGCGATCACATCGGTTTCCACAGGATAGTGCCCGCGTAATGTCGAATCTGAGCGACTGACAAGGATCGGGCTGATATCCTGACCGTTATTTTTTAGCTCATCAAGCACCCGCTTAACATTCCGGCATACCTCCCGGGTGATGGCAGCAGCGCGATCCGCCCCCATCCCCCGGGTATTGGTCAGTACAAAAAATAACGGTGCCGAATCGAGCATTGCCTCACGCAATGTATCCACATCCCATTGCGTTAATAACAAACAGCTATGCACTGTTTGCGACCCTGTCGGGTCATCGTCGAGAACAATTATTTTTGTTTTTATTGTCATAATTCTCCAATAAAGTCATCGTCACCGCGCATCGGCACAAGCAATTTACTTCGCCAGGATGTTAGCGCGCTCAACCATGGCTTCAGCGGTGATGCCGTTAAAGTTCATGATTTCGGCTGGCGAAGCAGTGGTCTCGCCACGTTTCCAGGCGAAGGTGTCACGTTTTGCTGCGCGTGTACGTAACAGCACGGGCTCTAACGGCGCACTTGGCCCACCACTGACGGCAAGTAATACATCGGCATCAAACAGGGCATTAAAGTGGTCGTCGTCCATGAACTTGTTATCAGGCTCTGATACCGTATCCCATGCCACATCGGTAGGGCGGTATAAACGGCGTGGGTTAACCACGGCCACAATGCGGACACGGTAACCTTCCGTCTCCAGCTTATCTTTCGCCTCAAATACGGGCAGGAAGACCATGTCACCGGTTACGGCAAAGACTATTGTGCCCTTACTGCCTGATTTACTCTCGTAAATAGTGGCCGCGCCCTCTTCGACAGCATGTTGGGCCTCATCCAGTGTCATGTAAACAGGCAACGGGCTCTTGGAGGCAATGATCACCATGCCTTTATTGAAGCTATTGGTTGCCCATTCGTATGCCACCTGAATCGTATTGGCATCACAGGGAAATAACGGGAAAAGGTTACCGTTACGCATCATCGCAGCAAAATAGTTTTCAATTTCAGGGCGTTGATGGGTCCAGCCATTACGGCCTTGTTCCAGTGCACCGGCTGTAAACATGGTTACGATGGATGGCGTCTTGCGGCGCAACTCGGCCATGGCCTGGGTAACGGTTTGAACAATTGGCCAGCCATTAATGGCAAAACTTTCATATGACAACCATAAGGCACGCGAACCGAATAATGCCAGGCCGGCAGCAAGTCCGGCACAGGCATCTTCATTGAGTGGTTCATAAACCTGCCCGTTCGGTTCCTGGTTGTAAAGCGGGTCCACCGTTGGATGACGGATTTTCAGCGCATCATTAATGTTTTTCATCGCAGAGGCTTCATTACCATCGGCATTGGTGACGACGAAACGCTTATCCGCCTTGCCTACAGCGGCTACCAGTGCACCCATGGCGGTTGAAGGCACCGCCTTTTCATCTTTACTGAATTCATGCAGGGGCAACTTGCCCAGTGGGGTAAGCTCGAGAACATGTTCTGTGACGGATGTTCTGACAGCAGGCCCGCCGCCGGCACGCACGAAATTATCACGGACTATCTGCCATGCCTCCGGATTTAAGGCCCGGCGTTGCAGGCCGGCAATAATTTGAGGATGTTCCAGCGTATCTGCCGGATACAGATTATGTGACTTTGAGCCCACTGTGTGTACGCCGGCGCCTTTCATTTGTTTGATAATGAATGCGGTTAATGTACCCCCCATGGCGGATCGGGCTGCCTTATCAACACCTTCAAGTACTGCCTGGGTAAACTTAAGACGGTTCTCGAATGAAAAATAGGTGCTGTCGATATAATCACCTTCCTGGCCTGAGTCATCAAAGTCTTTTGCATCAATCAACACAACCTCTTTGAAGCCATGACCTTTCCAGTAATTGGTCATGTCTTCATTGCTCATGCGTGAAACCATCGAATGGTGTTCCTGGCTGTATCCATTCCAGACCAGTGTCGGCATAAAGTTGGTTGTTTCTGGGTAGGCCGTATTAAAATGCATCATGGCTGAGAGGATATAGGGCTCTCCCATACCGCCATCACCCATGGTGAACGGGAATAACTTTTCAGGGTGGAGTAATGCGCCCGCCATGGCAAAGTGCTGTCCCTGGCCTAATGGACCTGCGGGTGCGAGCAGGCCTGGTACGGCCCCTGATAAATGTCCAAGCAGGCCATGGCGTTCACGAAAACGCGCCTGCATATCGCTGACGGTATGGATACCCATCTCTTCAAGTGAGCTATCCAGAAACATGGCGCTATAGAAGCCCGGTGCATGGTGGCCCACTTCAGTAACAATATTGGTATGGCCCAGCATAACCAGTGCGGCATACGCATCCGCACTCGAGGCAAACCCACCCGGGTGGCCTGAGCCCTTGGAGCCGCACACCTGTAAGGTCAGGTAACGTAGTGCATCGGCCATCAACTGCGTCTGATAGACAGACTGCGGACTACAGCAGTCACTGATCGCACTCTGCCCCTCGGCAATAACTGCCGTAGCGGCTTTATCAGCATAGTCCGGCCATGCCTCACCATAGTGCTGAATGCCTTTGCAGAATACTGGCGCTGCAGGCATCTGTTGCTGTGCTGTTGTGGTCATTTTGCTCACCTCCGAAAAATTACGTATTACTCGTAGCCACTGTGTCAGTGGGTGGTGCTATTTGAAGACAGGTTAACCATAGAACATGCCGCCCAATCCCACAATACACAATCGTTTTCATAATGCGCAATATCGTGTACAATTTTGTCTATATAGAGGCTATTCACCCTAAATAAGTACTGGTTTAAACATAGAAGATGATCTAATCTTTCACAATAGACAATCGTTTTCATAATACGGAAATTTAAAAATGAGCAAAACACCCTCCATCCAGGTCATTGATCGCATGGCCTTATTGCTGAATATCATGGCGCGCTATGACGATGCGGTCAGCCTGAAGATTCTTTCCGCTGAAAGCGAATTACACCCCTCCACGGCATTTCGAATCCTCGCGTCACTGGCTAAACACCAGTATGTTGAGCGAGATGACAGCGGTTATTACCGGCTGGGGATTAAATTACTCCACCTCGGCTCCCATGTTCGCCAACGCGTAGGCCTTAGCCAGCAGGCTAAACCGATAATGAGAAAACTACGTGATGAATTAGGCGAAACCATCAACCTCACAATAAGAGAGAATGACGAGGTCGTATATGTTGAGCGTTGCATCAGTAGCCAGATGATGCGTGTCGAACAGGTAATAGGTAGTCGGGCGCCATTACATGTCACCGCTGTGGGTAAATTAATGTTGGCAGAAGCGGGTGAAGAAGAGTGCCGCCAATATGCACAAAGGACCGGGTTACCGGCGTATACAGAAAATACCATTACGGACATAGATGACCTGATCAGCAAAACCAAACAGGCAAAAATTAATGGTTATGCCTATGATAATGAAGAAGCCGAAAAAGGCGTTGGTTGTATTGGGGTGTTGATTTATAACAATGCTGGCGACATTGCCGGTGGCTTATCACTTTCAGCACCGATAGAACGGCGAAAAGAAGAATGGATACCCATCATCATAGAAGCAGGCAAGCGTCTATCAGAGAGCCTGGGATACTTCGGCTAATATTCTTTTAACAGTGATAATCGTTGTTCAATACGCTATCTATTCATGAATACGAAACGCAGAGTGATATCTCATGACCAAATCAATTTCTGAACAGGAACTTATTGAAGACGATGTGCTGATACAGGCAATGAATCTACAGCTGCATAAATGGAAGGCCATGCTCGCTTCCGGGCAGGAAAGAGTAGGTTGGAAAATTGGCTTTAATACTTTAGCTGATCAAGAGCGCATGCATCTGTCCTCCCCTATTATTGGTTTTTTAACCAGCAAAAGCCTTCTCGAGAACGATGGGGCTTATAAGGCAAAAGCTGCCTCTAAAATAATGCTCGAGGCAGAGATAGCTATTCTTATTGGGCAGGATGTTCCCGCAGGTGCGGATAAGGCACAATTGGCCGCAGCAATTGAGGGCTTTGCGCCGGCAATAGAGATCGTTGATGTAGCCAGGACACCTCATGATATCACGTCAATTCTTGAAGATAATCTCTTTCACGAGGCTGTCATACTGGGGCCGGTTAGCCGTGAGCACCCTGGTTTAGCGGCCCGGGACGTTGATGCCAAAGTATTTATTAATCAGGAGAACGTTCAGAGCGGCGATCCTTCGCGTTATCCTGAAGATATTACCGAAATCGTCTCGGTGGTTGCTGATACACTGGCCAGGCAGGGAGAGTCTCTGCAAGCGGGTGACTGGATAATATCAGGCTCAATCACCAAACCTGTTGCCGTGCAGGCGGGTGATCAGATAGAAGTATCATTATTGCCACTGGGTACACTTTCTGCGGAGATTACTGAATAAGATATCATAGGTATCTACCTGCCCTGTCTGAATAGGCAACAGCAGCAAGATTATTTTGTTAGGCCACCTCTTCTGGTTATATTTCAATCAATTCGGCATCCACCACATAACGTAACGGTCCGCCGCTAACGAGGCTATCAAACGGATAACAGGTGACGAGATGTAGCAGCTTGTTGTCCGGGTCACTGACCAGTTTATGCCGATGTATATTCAGCAATCGTATATCCCGTACCCGGTAACGATATTGCCCGCTGGCGGTTTGCAGATGGATGTCATTTCCCTGTTGTAATTGCTGCAGAAAACGGAAGTGCGTATCACGGTGACCACTGATCACAACACTACCGGCCTCGCCGGGCATGGCACTGCCCTGAGTATGGCCCGGACCAAACGCCAGCGTACGCCCGCTGTCGCCTGCGAGGACGATCTGATCGATACCCTGAGCCGGTACGCTGATCCGCGCCACGGCCCAGGTGTCGGCCCACGGCCAGGGTCTGGCCGCTTGTCCACTCTGCAGCGCCTCCTGCCAGGAACGCTCGAGTAGCTGTTGCGCGAGCGCTGCCTTGAGGTAGATCCAGCCACCGTCTGCCAGCAGGTATCCGCCGCCAAGCATGAGCAGCAATAACACAAACTTTTTCATATGTCCGTCCTGTTCAGCCAGGGCCAGGCGACCATACCTAGCAGCAGCAATACCAGACCGACGAGTAGTTGCAGCATCGCAGGGGTCGCGGTCTTTGCCATGCCGAATACCCGCCCAAACACCTTATTGGCGTTCATGCCCTTGGGTAATTGTGTCTTCATCGCATGACTTACGAGCGGTTCATTATGGCGCACCGGGGTTATATCCACGGCCACCAGACTGGTGAACTTGCTTACCAGATGATGTTTGAGCGCAAGTTGAAGAACCTTGTCACCTAATACTTTTTGTTTGTCCTGGCCATGAATAGCCAGACGCTGGTCCATAAGTGATGCGATCTTACGCCGTGCCCACACCGCGGCGATACCCTGCCGCTGTTGTCCGCCGGACAGGTTAACCTGCGTCTGCCATGGCATGGCACCAAACCTGCCCTTCAGTTGCAGGTCAACGGGTAATTGATCGGCCTTCATGGCCAGTATCACGGGTTCGCCCAGATAGAGATCCGGCAGCGGGTCAGGCAGGGTCTCAACTACCGTGGCGTCTGACAATACCAGCTTCAGATCAGTCAGTGCCGGTTGCGATAACTTGAACAAAAGTGGCTCCATCTTTGCCAGCACCTCATGGGTATTGCCGATATAGGTAAATGTACCGCGGCCGCGCTCGGCTGCCTTGCGCATGAAATAACTGTTGGGGGCAGAACCAATACCGATGGTAAACAGCCTATTGTTACCGAGGTGGATATTGATCGTCTGGAACAACTGGTCTTCATTGCCCACCGCACCGTCGGTGAGAAAAATCACCTGGCGAAGGCTGTTGAAATCATTGCGAATAGTCAGTGCACGCTTTAATGCCGGCAGCATCTCGGTGCCACCATTGGCATGCAGTTGCTCAACAAAACGTTCTGCATGCGCCACGCGCAATGAAGTGGCAACACGCGCATCCGGAAACAGGCTACCGTAACCGTGGTTAAACCAGATAATGTTAAAGCGGTCACGTGTCGACAGGCGTTCCAGTGCTAGCTTAAGTGCGGCCTTTGCCTGTGCAATTGAGTCGCCACTCATTGAACCTGAAACGTCAATCACAAAAATAAACTCACGTGCGGCAATCTGCTGTTTCATATTGGCTAAGTCTGGCGGCATAACCATGAGCAGGGCATAATCCTCGTCCTGATAGCGCTGCTTGAACATCGCGGCAACGGGGGCCTCATTCGCCACTGGCTTCCATACCAGTTCAAAATCCCGGTCCGCCGTAACCTCGCCTGCGGCGAGCTTGATATGAAATACGCCTGTGCTGTCCTCTTTGCTGAGGATGGTGTGATAAGGACTGCTCAGTTCTGCCAGTTGAAACCCCGGTGCCAGGTCAATGGAAATGGCTACCGGGCTTGCCAGCTCGTCTTGCGGGGTTGCTACCGGGGGGGTGATGCGTGCAGCATCCGCTACCTGTGGAGTATTCGTATGCCTTCCCTGCGCCCAGCCACTTCCACTGAAACTGACTGCATCGCTTACCGGAGCCAATGAAACAGCGGCCCCGGGAATATAACGTGGCGTGATCGCCATAGGAAAACGCAGGCTGAAGTGGTTGTCGGTATACGTCAGTGTTTGCAGATATTCTATTTCAACATGTACCTGTTCACCCGGCGCGATGTTGGCGACCGAGGTAGTAAACATGTTGGGCCGTTCCTGTTCCAGCAGTGATGCGCGTTTGCCCGCGCGCCTGGCCTGCTGATAAATCTTTTTCGCCTGTTTGCGTTCCTTGATCTGCCCTTCGATCACCCGCTCACCAATACGCAGGCGCATGCGATCGACTGCGGCTTGTTCCGGCAACGGAAACACATAAACCCCTTCCGCCCATTCAGTGCCTTCATTTCGAAACTGTTGGCTAACCTTGACCCGCGCCACCATACCGGACACCTGCATGCTGACATCCGTGTTCAGCAATGGTGACGGAGAATATTGTCCGGGGGTATCGGTTTTCAACAATAATGAACCGTGTGTGACTTCAGATGCACGCATGCTGCCATCATTACGCAGCATTTCACTGGCCTGTAACATAGGCCCCTTGCCTGCCAGTAGCGCCAAACCCAGCAGCCAATGCATCACATAGCGCTTATCTATTATAATTTTGTTCATCTGAGTTCTCCTTGTCGGGGCTATCTGCAGATTCCACACCATCCAGATAGCGATGACACTCATAATCAAGGCTAAACGGTACAAGTGGCTCGCAGATCAGTTCCGGGTGATCGAAAATAAGTTCGTCAGTGATCGGTATAAACAGTTTCATGAGTTATTGCCTTATTGCTGACGCAAACCGACAGGCACAATGCTTCCCACTCGTTTGCCTGCGCCTTTCAACGATGCGGCCTTGTCAGCATCTGATGGCTGGGTGATAAAATTAATCACCACACGGCGATCAAATGCATAGGCTTCAATATCACTCGGTGTCGAAATGGTATTGCGCTCTCCCCAGGCAGTGGCATGGATGCGTGTGTTTTTTATGCCGGCCTTTACCAGCATTTGACGAATGCTGTTTATGCGGCGCGTGGAAAGTGCAAGGTTGTCAGTGTCTGCCCCACGCGGGTCAGCATGACCGGCAAGCTGAATATCCACCTCGGGGAACAGTTTCATGACCGCAATCACCCTTTGCAGTTGCGGTGTGTAATGCGGCTCAATATTTGAGCTATTGGTTCGAAACTGCACATCCACGCGCATACCACTGGCCAATGCATTGACCGCCTTGCGATTCGCGCCGGATGTAACCTTATGTAACAGTGTACTGTCCCGACTTACCTCTATACGGGCTTTGGCCATGCCGGACTGTGCATGTGTGATGTCTTTGCGCAGCGCGGCCAGCTGTTGATCTTTTTCCGTCAACTGCTGTTTGTAGTCTTCGGTCTGCCCCGCCTGTGCACCAATAAGACCACCGACAACAAAACCGATGGGGCCGCCGACTAACGCCCCGGCCAGCAGGCCGATGCCAAGACCGGCATCCTCTCGGGTCGGCTGGTATTCATATCCCATGTCAGGGCCGATATCGGAGGCAAAGGTGTTAGTGCTGCCCATTACAGCGGCCAGTGAGATAGCTATAATTGTCTTTTTCATCATGTTCTCCTTGTTTGCGATTGGGCCAGCGCTGCCATCCTTGGCAAATTCGGTGTAAATCCTGCTCCGATGACAATGCCTGTCTGCGCCGGGATAAGGTTCGATACAGATTTAAGCAATGATGGGCATTTCAATCTTTGCCGCGGGATGGAAAGATCATGGAGAAATCATGGAGAGTGGCGCCCTATGCTCTGCACGGACGATGAGGTAAGGTACAGTTATTATTGAAGATTTGGAGGAAATCGCTTGGATAGAACCATCGCCATCGTCGAGGATGACCCGGACCAGCGGCAAAACTGCGTCGATGCACTGACACGCCGAGGCTATCAGGTGCTGGCCTATGGCACACGTGCCGAGGCGCAGGCGGCATTTGAACAGCAGCTGCCGGACCTCGCGATCCTCGACATCATGCTCGGGGCCGAACAGGATGCAGGCTTTGAACTGTGCCGCTACCTGCTGGCACGTAAGTCAGACCTGCCGATCATTTTTCTTACCAGCCGCAGTGACGACATCGATCGTATTTCCGGTCTGCGTCTGGGCGCATGGGACTATCAGACCAAACCGGTATCGCTGGAATTTCTGGCAGAACGCGTGAGTTCGGTATTTCGTATTCTGAATATCAACCAGGATAAGGAACCGACTGCCAATATCCACCAGATTGGCGATCTTACTCTTGACAGCGAACGTATGCAGGTCGCATGGCAAGAACAGCCGCTGGTTCTGACCTTTACCGAATACAGTGTCTTGCAGGAATTGATTAATAAAAAAGACGCGCGCGGCGCGAGTTATGATGAACTCGCCGAGGCAACGCGTCAGGGTGTGGTGCAGAACAACACTATTAACACCCACATCCTGCACCTGCGCAACAAATTTCGAGACATTGATAAGGACTTTGATTGCATCAAGAGTGTCTATGGCTTCGGTTATCGCTGGGTGTGTGCATGAAAAGCAGACGCAGCAGTATTCGCGGCCGCCTTATCATCATTAGCCTGCTGCTACTGGTCATTCCATGGCTGGGTTATCAATACCTGATAGAAATGAAAGACTTCCTGCTCACCGGACAGGAAAAGGCACAATTGCTCGCCACCCAGGCCATCGCCACCGTATTACATGATCGCAATGACCTGTTTGATCCAACGGAAGACATCCCCGCCTCGCTTATCGAACAGGGTTCCGTCTATGCCTATCCACTCGATGTATCGATCCAGATAGATGGCTATCTAAGTGACTGGGAGCATCTCCTGCCGCATGCCAATCATTATAGTGAAGAAAGTATTATTTCAGTACGCAATGGCAACATGACGGACCTGCCGGAATTTTCACTACTGCTAGGTATTCAGCAACGTTATATTTATGGTGCGATACAGGTTAGTGACGGCACCGTTATCTACCGGCACCCCGGTTATCGGCGGCTGGATAATGGCGACCATGTACGCATGAGCTTTATTGATGCCGAGGAAAAAATCCGGCGCGTCGTGCTGGTTACTGAAGGCCCCGGTACGATCAGCGCCTATGAAGTGGATGAGAACTGGATGTTTCCACTCGGCGGCTACCCGCTTGGCGGTATCTATGGTGAGTGGCTCGAAGGCCCGAACGGTTATGTCGTTGAGTTCCGGATGAAACAGGAACTGCTGGGGCAGGACAAGCGCCTGCGTATCAGCGTGGCTGATGTCGATGATGCCGACAGTCGTCAGGTGAATGCCGAGATCGGCAGCTTGCCTTCACAGTGGTCAAATGAACTCAACGTGCTGGTAGTGCGATCATCGAAACTGGAGAATATTTTACGCGGGCTGGCGCGCTCCGATGCGCATATCTGGGTCGTCGACAGGCATCAGCGTGTACGCGCCTCGGTAGGCGGTCAATCCCTGTACGAAACCGACACCATTGCACGCCTGGATGAACGCCCGGTACTGGAAGCGCTCAATGGCTCGCCGGTGGTGCGTCGCATCGTCGACACTAACACCGGTGATGAGGTCATTATCGCTGCACAGCCGATACTCAATAAAGAGCAGATCATCGGTGCTGTGGTGTTAATGCAAAATACGACCGATATCCTCGCCCTGCAACGCAAGACTTTTTTACAAATCACCCTGACCACCCTGACAGTGTTACTGGTGATTATTCTCAGCCTGCTTGGTTTTGCCTCATGGCTGGCCTGGCGCATCCGCCGATTGAGCCATGAAGCCGATACAGCCATTGATTCTGAGGGCCGTGTGACGGCAACCGAACTCCGCGCTGATCGTGAAAGTCGTGATGAACTGGGACAATTATCACAACGCATGAGCGCCATGTTACAGCGTCTGCAACGCTATACCAGTTTCCTGGAAAACATGCCGCGAACACTGCGCCATGAGATCAATAACCCATTAAATGTCATCAGCACATCATTGCAGAATTTGACAGAGAAACATCCGGACCTGAAAGATGAACAATACCTGCACAGTGCGGAACGTGGTATCCAGCGCTTAAGCCGGATCATGGACAGCCTGACCGAGGCCGCGAGTCTGGAGCAGTCCCTGCAGGGAGATGAGAAGACCCGGTTTGACCTTGCACTGCTGGTACATACCTATGTAGAGAGCTGCCGTCATTCACACCCACAGCAAAGATTTGATTACACCGGGCCGGCCAGCGGCATCGAGCTTACTGGCAGCGCACTGCGTATCGAACAGTTGCTCGACAAACTCGTGGATAATGCTATCGATTTCGCAAGCCCCGAGAGCCCCATCAACATACACCTTGCCATGGAAGGAACGCAGATTATTCTTCGGGTTCTGAACGAAGGACCGTTACTACCGGAAGAACTGCGCGGCTCCACCTTCATGTCCATGACCAGCACCCGGCCATCGAGCGATGAGCGACCTCACCTGGGCATGGGCCTGTTTATCGCCCGGACCATTGCCGAATACCATGGTGGTCAGTTACAGGCAGATAATCGCGCTGATGTTACCGGGGTAGAGATAAAACTGCTTCTGCCTGGCACTACCTAAGTTGCCTCGACGCGAAGGGATAGTTCGCCAGGCAGAATTTCCCGATAAGCAGCGCTTCGGAATACATTTATTATTTGTCGCCCTGCTCATAGTGCCTCACCCGCTGCCATTGCCTGGCGTAAAGCTCGCGTGTCTCATGGATAAGATCAGTAATGGCCCAGGCAGCATCGGCAATGGTCGCGTCGTTCGGATAGTCCTGGCTACCGATTAACAAGCGGCTTATGGCCTCGGCCTTGGCCAGACGCTCAGTGATGGCGTCGGTGAGATCGACGAGGCTGTTGGCATCGTCGTCCTCGCGTATCGCCCAGGCGCTGTCATGAATCAGGTAAAGACCTTTAGTGACAGATTCGGAGTAACTATGATCAGTCTGTGGCATGGCATTAACTCCTTGTATACCGACAGTGTCGGTGCCCACTTGCAAAATCTCAACAAAAAAGCTGCCTCTGACAAGGTATGGCCCGTGCAGCGCCTTTTTATGAGTGGTTTATAAGCCCAAAAATATGAAGTTATCGCGAGTGTGTCAAGCCATGTTTACGCCAGATTTGAAAGAAAAGGTTTTTCAGACACTATAAACATAGTTTTACGGCAACAAATCGCACGCAAGCGTATGAGCTTGCATGATAATTCGCTAACTTTAGATGTTTTTTTCGTATCTATATAGAGCCATAGCATAGGCTGAACAGGCACCAAAGGTACTACCGCGAGAATGGTGTCCGCAAATGCGTGGCATTAAATAATGATCCCTAAATCAAAACACATAATAGTATGACATCAGCTTAATTAGTAGATGTGGATTCCTGTTTATCGTTTACGTAAACAAGCCTGTATAGAGCCGGTAACACAACCAGGGTAAGTATGGTTGACGAAATAATCCCGCCTATTACCACTGTTGCAAGCGGGCGCTGTACTTCAGAACCAATCCCCGTATTAAGCGCCATGGGTATAAAGCCCAATGCGGCGACCAGAGCGGTCATTAATACAGGTCGAAGCCTTGTTAAAGCGCCATCAACAATGGCATCTTCAAGGCCTTTACCATGCATACGCAGATCGCGAATGAATGCGACCATGACTAATCCGTTTAATACGGCAATACCAGATAGAGCGATAAACCCTACCGCAGCTGAAATCGAAAACGGAATATCCCTGAGCAATAATGCGATGATCCCGCCGGTTAACGCCAGGGGCACTCCCGAAAATATCACCGCAGCATCTTTAACCGAACCCAAGGCCATGATCAGCAAACCCAAAACCAACAGCAATGTCAGCGGTACGACTACAGACAGTCTCTTGGAGGCAGATTGTAATTTCTGGTATGTCCCACCGTACTCGACCCAGTAGCCAGCAGGAATGTCTACATTCTTAGTGACAGCATTTTGTACATCTTTGACAAAAGAGCCGAGGTCTCGACCACGGACATTTGCCGCCACAACAACACGGCGTTTACCATTTTCCCTGTATACCTGGTTATAACCCGTAGACAAGTTTAGTTCTGCAATCTCGCCCAAAGCCACATAACCACCTTCAGGTAGCATAACAGGCAGATTAGATAAAGAATCGGTGTCAGTTCTCAGGTCCTCAGCAAGACGTACAACAATGTCTGCGCGCCGGTCACCCTCATACATTTGGCCTGCTACCGTACCACCAAGTGCGGTAGACAACATATCCTGTACGCCCTGTACAGACAGGCCTAAACGAGCCATTGCCTCACGCTTTGGTTCTATTGTCATAATGGGCAAACCCGTCGTTTGCTCAACAGCGACATCAGCAGCGCCTGGCACTTTATTTATGGCTTTTTCTATTTGACTACCGAGGTCTATGAGTTGGTCAAAATCATCGCCAAAAACTTTAACGGCAAGCTCTGTCCTCACGCCTGCAATCAATTCATTAAAGCGCATTTGGATGGGCTGCAAGAATTCATAACGGTTGCCTGGGATAGGTGTGACCAGCGCTTCCAGTTCTTCCACCACTTTGTTCTTCGATTTATCTGGATCCGGCCAGCTGTCTCGAGGTTTTAGTATAATAAAATTGTCCGCAACACTGGGTGGCACGGCATCTGTAGCAACCTCGGCGGTACCAATTTTGGCAAAAACTCTTTCTACCTCAGGCATTTTATTAATTTCTGCTTCCAGCACTTTTTGGAGTTCTATGGCCTGTTGCAATGACGTACCGGGAATTCGCAATGCGTGCATTGCAATATCCCCCTCATCAAGATTAGGCACAAACTCCGAACCCAGCCTGGGAACCAGTAACCCCGACACAATAACCAGCAGCAGCGCCGATGATATTACAATCCAGCGAAATCTTAGGCTTAGCATCAATATCGGTTTATATATGATACGTGCAGTATTAATAATGCGGTTTTGCTTCTCTATGACGGGTTTTCGAAATAATAATGCTACACCTGCCGGAATAAATGTTATCGATAAAACCATCGCACTAACCAGCGCGATAATTACCGTAGTCGCCATGGGGTGGAACATTTTTCCTTCAACACCTGATAGTGCAAAAATAGGGATGTAAACAGCGGTAATAATGAACACTCCAAATAATGCCGGGCGTATCACTTCACGCGTAGAATCAAATACAACTGCCAGGCGTTCCTTCAGTGACATCATGCCATCACGACCAGATTCACTGAGTCTTCTCAGGCAATTTTCTACAATAATCACTGCACCATCGATAATCAAACCAAAATCAAGTGCGCCCAGGCTCATCAGGTTTGCGCTAACACCTGATTTGAGCATACCAGTGATGGTCATGAGCATTGCAATGGGAATGACCAAAGCGGTTAGAATAGCTGCGCGAACATTCCCTAACAGCAGGAAAAGTATAACGATGACAAGTATGGCGCCTTCTATCAGATTCTTTTGAACGGTAACCAAGGTTTTATCGACCAATTCTGTGCGATTGTAAACTGCCGTCGCGGTGATGCCTGCCGGTAATGTAGATTTAATTTCCTCCAGCTTTATAGCAACATCGTTGGCAACCGTGCGACTATTTTCACCGATTAGCATAAACACGGTGCTCATAACCACTTCTCGGCCATTCTGGGTGGCAGCACCTGAACGTAATTCCTTACCAAGTCCGACTGTAGCCACATCCTTTATGCGTATAGGTACACCCTGTTGCTGTCTAATAACGATATTCTCAATGTCTGCCATGCCCGTCACCTGACCAGGCACCCTCATTAACCATTGTGAGCCGTTGCGCTCGATGAAGCCTACACCCCGGTTATCATTATTTCTCTGCAGTGCGTTATATATATCAGGGTAACCAAGCCCATATGCGAGTAGCTTGCCTGGTTCTGGGGCCACCAGGATCTCTTTCTTGAAGCCACCAACCGGGTTAATTTCCGCAACGCCAGCTACCCGTGATAATTGTGGGCGAATAATCCAGTCGTGAACTGAACGAAGGTCTGTAGGCGTGATGGCGCTGCCATCCGGGTTTGTCGCCCCCGGCTCGGCATCAACCGTAAACATGAAAATCTCACCCAAACCGGTAGCAATCGGACCCAGCTTGGGTTCTAGTGACGCTGGCAAATCACTTTTGGCAGCATTCAAACGTTCGCCAACCAATTGGCGTGCAAAATAGATATCTGTTCCTTCTTCAAAAACAACCGTCACCTGTGAAAGGCCATAACGTGAAACAGAGCGTGTATAAGAAAGCTTTGGCAAACCGACCATTGCTGTTTCTACCGGAAAGCTTACTCTTTGTTCAGCTTCCAATGGCGTATAGCCAGGTGCAGCGGTATTAATTGAGACTTGTACATTGGTGATATCCGGTACTGCATCAATGGGTAGTTTGGTGAAGTTCCATATACCCAGGCCCATCACCAAAAGTACGGCTGTCATCACCAGACCACGGCGAGCCAGCGAGAAATTAATTATAGCTTCAAGCATGATAACTCCTTAGTGATCGTGTGATGCGCCAGATTTTTCAATGTCGGCTTTGATGATGTAGCTGTTATCGCTGACATAACGTGTGCCTGGCTCAAGACCACCAAGTACTTCCACCCACTCACCATCCTGACGGCCTAGTTCCAGCATACGTACTTCGTATTCATCACCTATCTTTGCGTATACCACGGTAAAGTCTCTGAATGCCTGTAAGCCAGTGCGTTTCACTGCAAGATCTACAGAGTGCATTGCTATTTCAATATCGGCTGAAACAAAGCTGCCCGGGAGTAAACGCCCCTCCTTGTTATCCAGCACAACGCGTGCAGTAACGGCCTGATTTACCTCAGTCATAACATTAATGCGATCAATGACACCATCAAATACCTGCCCACCTATTGCCGTGGTTATGCGGACAGGGGCACCAATACGTACTCGTGTGCGATCAGAAGGAAATATGGACAAATTGGCCCACACTGAAGAGGTGTCCATAATCGTAAACAGGTTGCGTCCATTGGTTTGCTCACCAGGGTTTGCATTGCGATGTGTGATTACGCCACTGATCGGTGCGTTGATGTTATATATTTTCAGACTTTCATTGCTCTCGACTCGTGCGAGAAGCTGACCTTTCTTAACCGTATCGCCAATTGATGGTGCCACAGACTTAATTTGGCCATCAAATCGCGCACTGACATCTCTCATACGCTCACTGTCACCGACAATCTTTCCGTACACAGTGACAATTTCTTTTATGACCCCGGCTTCTGCTACTGATGTCCCAATAGCGAGCGCTTCGGCCACCTTGGGTTCGATCATAGTGCGGCCTTCAAAATTATCATATTCCCAGCTATGGGTTACCCCCTTGTGAAGGGCAATGATATTGACCACGAATGAATGGGGTTCATAGATGACCGTATCGCCGCGCAGTGCGTCCCCATGCGGCTCGAAACCTATGTCATCTATCTTGTTACCCAGTCGAATTAATTTAATCTTCAGATCAACTTCATCCGGTGTAAGTAAACGACCTTCATTTTTCGCCCAGGCACGAAATTCTGGCGGCACACCCGTTTCGAAAATTGATAGTTCGAGCGAGAAATCACCAGAATGTAGCATGCGACCACCATGAGGTCCTTTTTCAACTTCTATTTCTGTTTCTGCACCGTGCTCTCCAGCCATCGAACTTTTGGGTTCGTTATCACTAACACCACAAGCACTAAGCAATATTGCAAAGCTAACAGTCCAGAATAGTTGTAAAAATTTAGTATTACCTGACTTCATGATTTTTCTCCAAACGAGCCATATTGCTACCTGTTAGGCGCTCGATTTCAATTTTGTTTCGGTGGTAATTACTCGCGGTAACCGCTGCTTCCAGTTGCGCATCAAGCAAGGTTCTTTGAACGGTGTTTAGTTCAATGAGAGAGTATCGACCTGCCTCATAACCACGTTTATAATCACGAAGCACCAGTTCTGCTTCCGGAATTATTATTTCTCGCAATACCTTCACCGCATCAATCGCATGATGGATTTCCTGGTATAACGCGTATAGATTCGTATACAGTGTGATACGTCGTTGCTCACGGTTATAGGGTGTCAACTGGGATAATAACTGTGCTTCACCTATAAATGGCTTGGCTCGTGATGATGAACCAAAAGGCATACTGGCCGATAACACCAGGGCGGTATCCGACGTATCGTGAAAATGTCTAATACCGCCTGATATTTCCACATCCGATCGGCTGCGTGAGTTGGCAAGATTCAGTCGTGCTGCAGCAAGGCGTTCCTGCGTTGCATACTGAACAATATCCGGATTTCTCGTCAATAGTTCCTCGAGTTGCTGGAAAGAGCCTGGTTCTTGCAGTGAAAACAATTCTGCCTGTGCCGATATAAAACCGGGTGATGTTTTTCCCCATGTTGATGAAAGCTTGACACGGGATGTCTTCAATTCGTGCTCAATATGCTCTAATTCTATTTTCGCTCGTTCCAGTTCAATTCTTACCCGTCTCTGTTCTGCTTGTGGGCTTTTACCGAGTCTTACGCGTTTTGCGACAATATCCTGTATGCCTTTTATGAGTGCTAATTTATTCTTAGCTATTTTCAGCTTATGTTGGTCAAGCACAACCTCTACAAAACGCCTTGTCGCCTCTGCCAGAAGATCGAGCTTCCTTGCATCTTGTTCATTTCGTAATAAGTTGGCTTCATTTTTCGCAACGCTTTCACGCAACTCAGGTTTCCGGCCGAGTTCTAATACCTTGGCTAAACTAAGCGTTGTTTCAAGACGATCATTACCGCTATACACGCCCGATCCAGCAACGTTTTCAAGCTCAAGTTTGAGAGTCAACGGGGATAATGATTGTTGTGCCTGCTGAACCCTTGCTACGGCTGCCCTTGACTCAATGTCACCGGCCAGTATTTGCGGATTATGCTCAAGGACTTTAGCAACAACCTGTTCCAGGCTGATTACATTGGCAGTAAATTTATCCCCAGCATACGCTGACGATATAGATATAAGCATCGCTACCAGGGGTATCCAGTATCGCATCGTTTATATACTCCCGGACATGGTAAAATAGTCCGAATAATGATTTTTAATGTTGCGCATAGACAGCATGCGTGTGCCAGGCGAAACGCCGGCAAAATTTATCAAAAGGGATATCTAAAAATTAATGGAGGGGTGGTGCTCGGAGAGGAGGGGTACTACAAATATACAACTTACGCAGATGAGTAGACACAAGCGGACGAAGCTTGTGAGATGAAAAAGTAATACTTAGGAAAACAAAAATTCCAATCAAGATAGCTATAAAGAGAGAATTAAAATTAACTTTCTTTATCAAGGTATCAGGTGTTGCAGCTAATACAACATCATCTTCATGCCCATCATGCCCCCTAGTATCGGAAATAGCATGAATAGCAGCATGATGATCGTGAGCCTGAGATGTCATATTGGTCAAATGGGATGAGACTAATAGATCATCTTCATGATACATATGGATGTGTGCAGGGAATAGCGACAGCATAACAACAGCAGCCAGAACCAGCCAACTGACGGATTTGTTTACAAATATGAATTTTCGCCAAGAACGCATCCCTGAATTTTAACAATATGCGCTAACCTTACGCAATAAATTAATTTTTATAAATACCACTCTCACACTATGTAAGTGCCGTTTCGCTCTTAACCGTGCCACCGTCATATTTGGCCTGGATCTATGCGGTCAACATTGCCAAGATTTGTTTGCCTGATCATCTAATCGCTCAGTGCATCACTGATCGTCAATACAATAAAGGGACGAGCCTTTTTGGGTTGGTACATGGATTTATTCGGCGTAGTTACCGGAGTATGACAGTCCCTCAGAGCAAATTGACCAATTAGTGCTGTCATGTTGCCGGTACTTGGACTATTGCCGTTAGTTGCGGTCAGCCTGCGAGTGGCGCGCCTGGAGCGATTATTCGGCCTGTGGCCTCACCCCTTCGGGGCCGTCGTCGCAAGCTCCAACGTTCTGCGCCGACTTCGTCGGCTTGTCGAACGATCCTTCATATTACGTCGGGCGTTCGAATCACCTTTCAAACATACCCCATAAATGCAAAAAGCCCCCATAAAGGGAGCTTTTTGCATTTATATGGCGCGCCTGGAGCGATTACTCGGGCTATGCCCTCGCCCTACGGGCCGGCCTTCGGCCGTTCTGCGCCGACTTCGTCGTCTTGTCAAACGCTACCTTTTAATGTCGGGTGTTCATAAACCATCTTCAGGCGAACAAATAAAAAAGCCTCCGCAAAGGAGGCTTTTTTATCTTGTATGGCGCGCCTGGAGCGATTCGAACGCCCGACCGCCTGGTTCGTAGCCAGGTACTCTATCCAGCTGAGCTACAGGCGCTTAAGAGGCGCGTATTATCCTTGGAATCCACCATTCAGTCAAGATTAGTTCCTGCTAATGTACACCGAATTTCGCGCTAAGCATCCGTGTTTGTTGAGAAATAATCCTGTCGAGGGTTTCAAATCCCTCGCCTAAGAACCAAAAAACCGCCCAGTGGGCGGTTTTTTGGTTATGGCGGATGCCCTGACGCTGGAAGCGTAGGGTACTCATAATGAAGCCCGAAGGGATTCTATGAGAGCGAGGGATTACTCGGGCTATCGCCCTCGCCCTTCGGGCCGCCTTTGGCGTTCTGCGCTGCTCCGCAGCTTGTGACCGGAGCGATGCGTAGGAAATACCTGATGAAACCCGAAGGGGTTCTGAGGTGCAAACCGGCTTTTTATATTCATCGAGGGTTCAAATCCCTCGCCTAAGAACCAAAAAAACCGCCCAGTGGGCGGTTTTTTTGGTTATGGCGGAGAGCGAGGGATTCGAACCCTCGATAGGGTATAAGCCTATACACCCTTAGCAGGGGTGCGCCTTCAGCCACTCGGCCAGCTCTCCAATTCTTTCTATTACCCACTAATAGTACGACAGGTAACGTATTTTGCACGGCACACGCTATTTAAAACGGGGTGCGCGTTACTCGGGACTCCGTCCCTCGCCCCTTCGGGGCCGTCGTCGTCCATCTCCGATGGCTCCAACGTTCAAGCGGCAAAGCCGCTTAGTCAGCCACTCGGCCAGCTCTCCAAAAACTCTAACTATCAGTATTAAACGGTTCTAACTACTCCATTGCATCCAATATAAAATGGAGCCACTTGCCGGAGCAGAGCGTTGCCCTGACACTCAATGTGTAGGGTACTCACAATGAACCCTTCAGGGTTCTGTGAGACAACCTAATGAAGCCCGAAGGGATTCTAGGTGCGGCCAGCTCTCCAAATATCCACAGAGGATGACCTCAGCGAGAGCGGTATTATATAGGGTTAATGCGAAAGCAAAAAGCCCCGACCGGCACTTGGTCGAGGCTTTTTTTATCCGCCTGGCTTAAAATCAGCCAATATAGCGAAAATAAGCGAAATGGCTTGTTACCCACCCCAGAAATTCCGGGGAAAACGTCTTACTCGCTTACTGTGGACTCATCTTTTACTGCGGGCTCATCTTTCTCACGCTGAATGCGCTCGTAGATCTCCTCACGGTGTACTGTGACATCCTTTGGGGCATTCACACCGATTCGTACCTGGTTACCCTTCACCCCGAGTACGGTAACGGTGACATCGTCACCGATAATCAGCGTTTCGCCGACACGTCTTGTCAAAATTAACATGTTACTGCTCTCCTGATAGAACCATTACAACAATTGGTTGAGTCATCCTTTTCGAACTCGTTTTATATATCGTCCAGCAGAGTCGAAAACTATACCCCTAAGCCCCTGTTAACGTCATAAAAAATATGCCGTTATCTCTCCCGATTGTATTAGCCTGCCATGGCCTTCTGATTATATACTAATTCTATAGCCTTATTTTAAATAGGTACATACGGGTTTATTATTATTATAAATCTTCTTTAAGATCAAAGGCTTGATGAAGTGCGCGCACGCCAAGCTCAAGGTACTTTTCATCTACCACCACAGAAACCTTGATCTCAGAGGTAGAAATCATCTGAATATTAATATTTTCGGCCGCCAGGGTCGAAAACATTTTACTGGCAATACCGGCATGCGAACGCATGCCCACGCCTACCAGTGAAATCTTGATGATCTTATCATCACCCTTCACCTCGCGGGCGGAAAGTTCCCTGGCGACCTGCTTCAGTACCTCCATACCACGCGCAAATTCGTTGCGGTGCACCGTGAAGGTGAAATCGGTGGTGTCATCGGCCGCGACGTTCTGCACAATCATATCCACTTCGATATTGGCATCGGCAATCGGACCGAGGATCTTGGAGGCCACACCGGGATGATCCGGCACACCCAGAATGGTCAGCTTGGCCTCGTCACGATTGAAGGCAATACCTGAAATAACCGGTTGTTCCATGCTTGTTTCCTCGGAGGTGATCAGCGTGCCCTGCCCTCCCTCATCAAATGAAGACAGCACACGCAGTGGCACATTGTACTTGCTGGCAAACTCGACCGAACGGATCTGCAAAACTTTCGAGCCAAGACTCGCCATCTCGAGCATTTCTTCGTAGGTGATACGATCCAGCCGGCGGGCCTCCGGCACCACACGCGGGTCGGTGGTGTAGACACCGTCCACATCCGTATAAATCTGACACTCATCGGCCTTCAGCGCGGCGGCCATGGCCACGGCAGTGGTATCCGAACCGCCACGACCCAGGGTTGTGACATTACCGTGTTCGTCGATACCCTGGAACCCGGCGACCACCACGACGCGACCGGCATCGAGGTCGGCGCGTACCTTGGCATCGCTAATATCCATAATACGTGCCTTATTATGCGTGCTATCGGTCAGTATTCGTACCTGGCTGCCGGTATAGGAACGAGCCGGGTAACCACGCGCCTCCAGACACATGCTCAACAGGGCGATGGTCACCTGTTCACCGGTGGAGAGCAACACGTCCAGCTCACGCGGGGTTGGGCGGTCACTGACACCCGCGGCGAGTTCGAGCAGGCGATTGGTTTCACCGCTCATGGCAGACAGCACGATAATCATTTGATCACCGGCATCACGACCTTTAATCACACGATCGGCCACGGCCTGGATGCGTTCGACGCTACCCACCGAGGTGCCACCATATTTTTGAACGATTAATGCCATACTTGCTTCACATGCGCCAGCTTGTGCCGCCCATTATTACTTTCACAAAGGGCGGAGATTAAACACGAAAATCCAATGGATATAAAGGGCTTTTGGCCATTTAGGCGCCAATTTGTGCCTGAACCCACGCCGCCACGGAGGCCAGTGCCCCATCCAGCGCCGCCGGGTTGTTGCCACCGGCCTGTGCCATATCCGGTCGACCGCCGCCCTTACCCCCGACCTGCTGGGCGACACTATTGACGAGCTCACCGGCCTTGATGCGGTCGGTAGCGTCCTTGCTGACCCCGGCGATCAGGGTCACCTTGTCTCCCTCGGCGGCACCGAGGATGATCGCCGAGGTGCCGAGTTTGTTCTTTAACTGGTCTACCGTGTCACGCAGGGCCTTGGCATCGGCGCCATCGAGGCGCGCCGCCAATATCTTGATACCGCCTACGTCGACGGCCTGTGCGGCGAGATCACTGCCGGCCGAGCTGGCCAGCTTGCCCTTTAATTGCTCGAGTTCCTTCTCCAGCTTGCGCTGGCGCTCGAGTAATTGCGTGACCTTGTCATTAACATCCTCGCGGCTGCCCTTGAGCAATTTCGCCACGCTGTTAAGACGGGCTTCATCTTCGGCAATACGCTGCAGCACACCGGCACCGGTCACGGCCTCGATGCGGCGAATACCGGCGGCGGTTCCGGTTTCATTAATAATCTTGAACACCCCGATATCACCCGTGCGCCGGGCATGTGTGCCACCACAGAGTTCTACCGAGAAGTCGCTCATGCTCAAGACGCGGACTTCGTCGGCATATTTCTCGCCGAACAGGGCCATGGCCCCGGAGGCGCGGGCATCGTCAATGTTCATAAGTTTGGTTTCAACTTTATGGTTGGCACGAATATGCGCGTTGACGATATTTTCGATCTCACTTAACTGTTCCGGTGTCACCGCTTCAAAGTGAGAGAAGTCAAAGCGCAGGCGCCCGGCATCGACCAGCGAGCCCTTCTGCGTGACGTGCTCGCCGAGCACCTGGCGCAGGGCGGCGTGCATCAAGTGTGTAGCGGAATGATTCAGTGCCGTTGCCTGCCTTGCGGCCGTATCCACCTCGGCGGTGATAATGTCGCCCACCGTTAATGCACCACGACGCATTTTGCCGATATGCAGAATCGTGTCGGCACCGGCCTTCTGCGTGTCACTGACATCGAAGCTCACATCCGCTTCTTCGAGCACGCCGATATCACCTGCCTGTCCACCCGATTCGGCATAGAACGGCGTCTGCTCGAGCACCACGACACCCTCCTGACCTTCCTCCAGACTATCTACCGACTGGCCGTCATGAAACAGCGCAATGACCCTGGTGTCTTCTGCAAGGTGCTCGTAACCGGTAAACGGCGTAGTGACATCCAGCTTTAATTCGCCGGTATCCGTGGTGTGAAACTTGCCGGCGGCACGCGCGCGCTCACGCTGCGCGGTCATTTCACGTTCAAAACCTTCGCTGTCCAGCTCAAGATTACGTTCACGCGCAATATCACCGGTCAGGTCATACGGGAAGCCATAGGTATCATAGAGCTTGAAGATGGTTTCACCCGGAATGACCTTGCCCTTGAGCTCGCCTATTGCGAGCTCAAGAATTTTCATACCCTGATCCAGCGTCTCGGCAAAGCGTTCCTCCTCGGTGCGCAACACACGTTCAACCTGCTCACGCACGACAGGCAGTTCCGGGTAGGCATCACCCATCTCATCACACAACGGGGCGACTAATTTATAAAAGAAGGTCTCGTTAATGCCGAGCTTGTAACCGTGACGGATCGCGCGACGAATAATGCGGCGCAACACATAACCACGACCTTCATTGGAAGGGATCACACCATCGACAACGAGGAAACTGCAGGCACGGATGTGGTCGGCGATCACACGCAGGGAGGCCTGCTTGAGGTCGTCGGTATTGGCGAGTCTGGCCACGGCCTTGATTAAATTCTGGAACAGGTCGATATCATAGTTCTCATGGCCGTTTTGCAAAATCGCCGCAAGGCGTTCGAGGCCCATGCCAGTATCCACCGACGGCGCCGGCAGCGGTGTCAGCTTGCCGTCTTTATCACGGTCATACTGCATGAACACCAGGTTCCAGATCTCGATATACCGATCACCGTCTTCCTCCGGTGTGCCCGGTGGACCACCCGCGACATCCGGACCATGGTCGTAAAATATCTCAGTACATGGGCCACAGGGGCCGGTATCCCCCATTGACCAGAAGTTATCCTTGGCACCGATGCGCGAGAAACGCGCCGGGTCGACACCGATCTCTTTCAACCAGATATCGGCGGCCTCGTCGTCGTCTTCAAACACGGTGACCCAGAGTTTTTCCGCCGGCAGCCTGGCCACCTCGGTGAGAAACTCCCAGGCATATTGAATCGCTTCGCGCTTGAAGTAATCGCCAAAGCTGAAGTTGCCAAGCATTTCAAAGAAGGTATGGTGACGTGCGGTGTAACCGACGTTCTCGAGGTCGTTGTGCTTGCCACCGGCGCGCACACAACGCTGCACACTGGTGGCGCGCGTGTAAGGGCGCTTTTCCTGGCCGAGGAAGGTTTCCTTGAACTGCACCATACCGGCGTTGGTAAACAACAGGGTCGGATCATTGCCCGGCACCAGCGGGCTGCTGGCGACGATTTCATGGCCCTTGCCATGGAAGTAATCCAGGAAGGCCTGGCGAATCTCATTCGTGCTCATCATCGTTCTAATCATCCAACCCTTTCAGCGCCGCATTCAGATGCGCCTGGGTAAAACCCCTGTATTGCAAGAACCGCATTTGTTTGGCGCGTTGTTCAAACGCCTCCGGCAGCCCTTCCCCAAATTTTCTGACCCGCACCTCGCGGGCCACCCCAAACCAGTCGATCTCAGCGCCATCCAGATACGTCTCTATGAGTGCCTCTTCGACACCACGCTCCTGCATTTCCATGCGGATACGCACCGGACCATACCCCCTGTTGCTGCGCATGCGCACATAACTCTCCGCATAACGCTCATTACTCAGCAGGCGATCCGCGATCAACGTGGCGATCACCTTGTCTATAACATCAGCTGGGAAATCTCGCTGCTGCAGCTTGCGCGTCAGTTCAAATACCGAGTGTTCGCGCCGGGCGAGCATATTCGCGGCGGAGCGGAGTGCTTTGTCATACATCTCAATTGGCCTCAAACCCCACAGCCAGGCGCGTATTTTAGCCTAGCCGGACAATGACTTAAAGTGGCATAGCCACATACGCGTGGCCGTACCCTACGGAAATGCAAAAGGGGTGCATCAGCACCCCTTTTGGTCAAGTTTTAACCAAATACTCAGACTTCAGCATCCTCTTCCAACAGACTGTCATCTTCTTCAAGATCGGCAGTGGCCGCTTTGGCTATGGCCTCCTTGCTTGGCAGCATCTTGGCGCGGATCTGTGCCTCGATTTCATCCGACATTTCCGGGTTCTCTTTCAGGAAGTTACGCACATTGTCCTTACCCTGACCGATGCGCTCACCATTATAGCTGTACCAGGCCCCGGCCTTGTCGATGATGTCGAGGTTAACGCCCATATCGATGATCTCGCCATGGTGGGAGATCCCCTCGCCGTAGAGGATATCGAACTGTACCTGTTTGAACGGTGGTGCGACCTTGTTTTTCACCACCTTGACCCGGGTCTCGTTACCGAGGATCTCGTCACCCTTCTTGATGGCACCAATACGGCGGATATCCAGACGCACCGAGGCGTAGAACTTCAGGGCGTTACCCCCGGTGGTGGTCTCGGGGTTGCCGAACATAACGCCGATCTTCATACGAATCTGGTTAATAAAGATGACCATGGTGTTCGAGCGTTTGATGTTACCGGTCAGCTTACGCAGGGCCTGTGACATGAGGCGGGCCTGCAGGCCCATGTGGGAATCACCCATATCGCCTTCAATTTCAGCCTTTGGTGTCAATGCCGCGACCGAGTCGACCACCAGCACATCCACCGCCCCGGAGCGCACCAGCATATCGGTGATTTCCAGCGCCTGCTCGCCGGTATCCGGCTGCGAGACCAGCAGGTCATCGATATTCACGCCCAGCTTTTCGGCATAACTCGGGTCCAGCGCATGCTCGGCATCGACAAAGGCACAGGTACCGCCGGCCTTCTGCGCCTCGGCGATCACATGCAGGGTCAGGGTCGTCTTACCGGAAGATTCCGGGCCATAGATCTCGACCACACGACCTCTGGGCAGACCACCGATGCCAAGCGCGACATCCAGCCCCAGGGAACCGGTCGAAACCACTTCAATATCGTTATTCACGCCTTCATCACCAAGGCGCATCACCGAGCCCTTGCCGAACTGCTTTTCGATTTGTCCCAGTGCGGCGCTGAGTGCCTTGTTCTTCTGATCATCTGTATTAGCCATCTTGCTTCTCCTGTTCTTAAGTGACATCTCGTTGTTTGCTCAGGTGTTTTCAATTCGTGGTGAGGCCATCCCTCACCTGTTGCAAGAGAGAATAGGCTATACTTTCGCCTGTGTCAATACTTTTTACCACCTAGATAATTTATACTTTGTCATAATTTTTACTCAGGTGCTTTATATAGTTGGGGAAGGCGCTATAATTCCTTGTAAATTCAATGGAGTTAGCATGGCAAGTCCGTACAAATCCCCTGCCGAGGTCAAATGGGCCGTACGCCAGCGGTTCCTCTATATAGAGATCATGGCCTTTTATACCGGCCTGGTGACGCGCAGTGACGTGGCGCGAACCTTTGGCCTCTCCGATGCCGCCGCCACCAAGGACCTGAAGGCCTACAGCGAGCAGGCCCCGGACAACCTCGCCTACCGCCACAGTGTGTTCGGCTTCGTGCCGACCGCGAGCTTCCAGGCCCTGTTTGCCGACCTCTCGCCTGAGGTCGTGCTGCCGATGATCGCCGCCAACCTCGCCACGGTCGGCGGCGCGGCAGGCCTTGATGGTGATGAGAATGTCTACGGTATCCCGGTCGAGGCCCTGCCCCTGCCGACCCGCCTGCCCAGTGTTGAGGTCTGCGCACCGATCATCCGCGCCATGAAACAACACCAGCAGTTACGCGTCCGTTACAAATCCCTGTCAGACCGTCAGGCCGAAGAAAACCGCATCATTGAACCGCACTCTCTGGTTAACACCGACCTGCGCTGGCACGTGCGCGCCTACAGTCACGATACTTATGATTTCCGAGATTTTGTGCTCTCACGCATCGTCGAGGCCGAGCTGCTGGATCAAGACGCCGAGTCCAACATCCAGTACGACGACGACTGGGTAGAACTCGCCACCCTGCAACTCGCCCCGCACCCGAAACTGGATGCGCGCAAGCGAGAGAGTTTATTAGTCGATTACGATGCACAAGGTGAGGTGATTGAACTGGAGGTTAGGCATGCCCTGGTCGGTTACCTGCTGCATCGCCTGTCGGTGGATACGTCGGTGGATCATTCCATGAACCCGAATGCCTACCAGTTGGTACTGGTGAACCGGGATGAGATTGAGCCGTTTGCGGGGTGGGCGTTTTTGTAAGAGCGTTTAACCGCAAAGGTCGCGAAGTAACGCGAAGGAAAACAAACAATAACACCATAATAAGGCTGGATTCATTACCCGCCTGGTCTTACACTCAAAATATAATAACGAGGGATAGGATGTCTCGCACTTCTCAGACAATCTTTCCTGAACAAGAAAAATAAGTATAGGGAAACGCAATAATTCCTAATATTTAACTCAGGTATTATCTAACCTTAGATTGTCATTTTAGATATTGTTTGAGTCCTTATATTTTTAGTTACGTTGTTGAAACATTTAATAGCAAGGGTGTTATGCACCCTAAATGCCCGAATTAAAAAGGACATTTAGGTCCACTAATTATAGTTAGCGCAAAGGAATAAATTGTATGGAAGCAGAAATATTACAAGAATTAGAAACAATTCGTGTATTTGTTTTTATTATTATGTGCGTAGTAGCTGTTTGGGGATTGGTGAAAACAATAGAGTCAACTCAGAATATAGTTGTAAGTTTCAAAAAGGCATGGGATACGTTTTTTGAAAATAGAGTTGTTGGGTTGATTGATAAAGGCGAATATCAAGAAGCCATTTCTGAGTGCAAAAATAAGTTAAAGAAATACCCTAACCATGTTGATGCCAACTGGCTCATAGCAAAAGCTTATTATTTCACTGAGAATAACGAACTTTCAAAAGTGCATTTTGAGAAATCTATCTATCTAGTGCCGGGTTGGGAAAATATAGCAAGCGAATATATTGAGAAAATAAATGCGCGCTAACAAGGCACTCCACCGGACGCAAATTACGCTACGCTTCATTTGCGCCCGTGAGTTTAAACGTTACGTGTAAAAGGAAATGAAATGGAATTCCAAGCAATACCAATAATAAGAATATTTGACGAAAGGAAAGCTAAAGAATTTTATTTAGGCTTTCTCGGTATGAATCTCGATTGGGAGCACCGGTTTGAGGCAGGCTTTCCAATTTATATGCAGGTATCATGTGGAAATTTAGTATTTCACTTGAGTGAGCATTCAGGCGATTGTACTCCGGGCTCAAAAGTATTCGTCAATACAAATGAACTCGATAATCTTTTCAAAGAGATTATCTCAAAAGATTACAAATACAATAAACCGGAAATGACTACTGCACCTTGGGGTGCAAAAGTATTTGAAGTTACAGATCCGTTTTCAAACAAGGTTCTATTTAATGAACAGGCAAAAACATAACAAGGTACTCGCGTGTGACACTGCGCGCTATCGCGCTTGCACCCCACAGCCTGAACGTTAAACGCCATCAATTAAACTCCTTTATATTATCAGGCTACCAATTTTTTCTTTGGCGAACTTGATTTTTTCTTCTCCATCATTTCCGTAAACACCATCAGCCGAAATAATCTCAACATTCGTAATTCCGATAAAAGCCAGGAAATGCCTCAACCAAGGCGTCATGAAATCAATGTTGCTATTCACACCTGTTCCTCCAGTTACGACGACGACAAAAGCTTTTTTATTCCTGAGCAGTCCTACAGGACCATTATCGGTGTATTCAAATGTTCTTTTCACTCTTGCTACCAAATCTGCCCATGCTTTCAAACTGGCAGGAGGCCCAAAATTATACATAGGCGCGCCAATTATTAGATAATCAGCTAACTCAAGCTCTTCTATTAATGAGTCAGATAGAGCTGCTAACTCATTTTCCTCAACAGTCCGCTCCTCCAATAATTTTTCAACTGAGTTTAGTGACTGTTCACTAATGAAATGAATACCTCTAGTCAAATCTCTGTGGATAACCTCATTTGCATCCCCCTTTATCCTGTCGGCTAGAATCCCTGTTAACTCGCGAGATGTCGAACTATTAAAGCGTACGCTTGAATCGATCACTAAGATTTTCGCCATGTATTCACCTATCACATTAATGGAGATGTGTTATTTATAGATATAAATAACTTGAAATATAGTAGTAACATCGTCGCATTTAGCGGCTTGTGCGCTGTCATGCTTTGCCAACAGCACGTTTCGCAACGACTTGCACTACAGCGCTTAGGCCTTGATGATATTGACCCTCGTTGAAATTTCGTTCTGTTTCTTTGGCTATAACAAAATCCAAACCTGCCAGCTCGATCTCAAGCTCCGATAAAGACATAAACATCTCTTTTTGATTAGCCGGCGGCCCACCGATGCCGGGCATTTCAAGATGGTTTTCTGTGTAAGCTTCTAAAATTAATATGCCACCAGGTTTAAGTCCACTAACAACCTGACGATGAATTTTTTTTCGTGTTGAAGGAGATAGATGGGCTGATATGGAAACAATACCATCCCAATATGAGGGCGCAATTTCAAAATCCTCCAAGTCGGCTTCGATCGTTGTAATCTCAACACCCAGCTCCCTGCCTAGTTCTTTTGTTTTTTCCAGGCCCTGTTTGGACTGATCAACGGCTGTTACGGTGAACCCTTTCGAGGCCAAAAAAGAGGCATTTCTACCTTCGCCTTCGGCCAGGCATAAGACTCTCCCGGGTTTGATTCGATGACATTCAGCAAGCAGGAATTCATTTGGCTTTTTGCCATACGCAAATTCGGTGCCTGCATAACGTTCGTTCCAGAATTCTTTCATTTTCTTCTCATATCTATTTGTATTATTAAAAATATAAAATTATCATTACCTTTTATATTTCTTATTGAAGAAGCGGATTTACATTTATTCCACCATCGATATTGTATTCCGCGCCGGTAATAAAACTGGCTTCGTCAGAAGCAAGAAACGCGACCAAATTTGCAATTTCTTCCGGCTCGCCGAATCGTTTAAGAGGGATTCTGTCCTGCATCGCAGAGGCAAATTCCTTTATTGCTTCTTCAGGCATGCCCAGTTTACCAAAAATCGCTGTATTTACCGGACCTGGATTCACCGAGTTCACTCTAATATTGCGTGGCGCCAATTCATAGGCTGCAGTTCGAGTCAGTGAGTTCATAGCCGCTTTACTGGCTGCATACACAGCGGTATTTGGCATTCCTGTATAAGCATTGATCGAAGACAAATTGATAACCGATGCACCTTCGCGCAAAATCGGCAAAAACTTTTGCAGTGTGAAGAACGCGCCTTTGAAATTCACATTCATTATGTTATCGAATTGGTCTTCCGCCATATGCTCAACAGGCGCAAACGCAGCGACACCTGCATTAATAAAAAGTACATCAACACTTCCAACTGCCTTTTTAACCTGGCTGACCAATTCATCGATGTCATGTAAATTCGCCTGGTCAGCCACGATACCTACTACGCCTAGCGTCTCAGCTGCCTGAGCAACCGCCTCTTTGTTTCGGCCTGTTATGACCACATTGGCCCCTAAGTCACTGAATTTTTTAGCTGCTTCATAGCCCATACCGCTGTTTCCGCCAGTAATAACAGCGGTTTTACCTTGTAGATGGCTCATTGTTTGCTCTCCTGTGAATAATGGCATTCATTCTGTACCGGTCGGTACATATTTAAATATTGTACCAATCGGTATATAATGTCAAGTATTCCACTGATGATTGTTTTTGAGTGACATATGAGCGCAGGTCGACAGCGAACCTTCAATAAAGAAGATGCCCTGACTAAGGCTATGGAAGTGTTTTGGCGTAATGGCTATAGCGGGACGTCTTTAAGTGATTTGACAGAGGCGATGGGCATCAACAAGCCCAGTCTGTATGCTGCATTCGGCAACAAGGAACAACTTTACGTCAGTGCATTAAATGAATATGTACTTAAATTCGGTGTTCCACATTTCGATAAGCTGCTTGCGCCAAATTTAAGTCTAAAACAAAGAGTAAGTGACTATTTAGAATCTATTGCTGAAATGGTAGCGGACTCCACATTACCGGGCGGTTGTTTTCTTACCAGCAGTACCTGCGAAGCCGGAAGTGACTGTTTACCTTCAGATGCTTTACGCACTGTATCGAAAATTAATGAAACATCAACAAACGCTTTCGTTAATTTTTTTAAAGATGAACAAGAAAAAGGTAATTTACCACTGACAAGTTCATCAGGGGTATTAGCAGATTTTCTGCTGACAATGCAATTTGGCTTAGCCGTCATGGCCAGAAACGGAATAAAGCAAGATAGACTTGAACAAGTAATCAATCATGCTGTATCAAATTTCTGAAAATGGCTGCATTTGACAAATATATCAAGCGGACGCCCAAAAGGTTAATCGAGGACAGACCACTATTTACTGAAAAAAACAAAGTAATTCGAACCTCGCTAATTATTAAACGTTCTATCTATCAAAAACATACAGAGGAAAAAACATGAACTGGAATGTATACCTTTCAGGTGAAATACACACTGACTGGCGACAACAAATCAAGACCGGTTGTGAGGCGCTCAGTCTGCCGGTTCACTTCACCTCGGCAGTGACTGATCATGAAGCCAGTGATGCGGCAGGCGATATGCTGGGCAAAGAAGAGAATTACTTCTGGCGCGACCACAAGTCGGCCAAGGTGAATGCCATAAGAACGAAAACACTGATTGAAAACTGTGATGTGGCGGTGATTCGCTTCGGCGACAAGTATAAACAATGGAATGCCGCCTTTGATGCGGGCTGTTGTGCGGCATCCGGTACCCCTTACATCACCCTGCATAACGAAGACATCATCCACCCCCTTAAGGAAGTCGATGCCTCTGCCCTGGCCTGGGCGACGACACCGGAACAAGTGGTAGAAATACTGGAATACGTTATTACCAAAGAGTGAAACCTAACAAAAGAAATAGGAAAATAGGTGTCAGAGACCAATTGTTCCTAATATTAGAAACAAATGGTATCTGAGTCTGTTATTTATGCGCACACGTAAAGGAATATGAAAACATTGAACAAATTGAAACCGGTTGGTGAGAAGAAACTATGCTGACTCGTGTACTGACAGGCATGGTGCTGCTACTACTCGGCAGCGTACTCTTTATTACGCCAGCTGAGGCAAATGTCTTTCCCCAACTGCAACCCTGCCTCGCGAAAAAATTGCCTCAATTACAATCGTTGCCTGGTAACACCTACATAATCCAGGTTATGGGTCATCAATTTCGAAAAGATGACGAGTGTGTGCCCTTCTACGTGACCTTTACCTGGGAGAACCATTACGACCGTGACGATGGCTATAGCCAGTATTCGCTGCAATTTGTACAAACTTTTGCCGGCGAACTCTGGTACAGCTCGGACAAGGAGGAATTTACCCTGGTCGCCAACCCAGTTCATTGGAAAGGGGCAAGCAAGATCAGGAAATTTGATGGCTATGGCCAGGTCTGCTTACGTTTTGATGAGAATGATAAATGCCTGGAATTACATAAGTTCGACCGAGGCTATGTACGGGCAATAAAGACACTTGAAGAATACCTGGCCTCGTTGAGTTATGCCTACCCGGAAATTACAACGCACGGCCAGTCAATTCCAATTACCTTGTATGCCAGCTCACCTGAATTCGAATTTAAGGACGCCCGCCGCAAGTGGACTCCCAATGATGGTCATTTTGAAATAAACAACCCGGCGTTGATATCGTTTGACTTCCCGGAGCTTATTAATGCGGCAGCCAGCAAAGGGACGTATACCACCACCATCCAGTATAACCGCAACAATGAGCTTGGAGATGCTAGCTATGACAAGGGCAAACTACTTATCAGGCTTGATTTCGACCCGGCCTGCAAGGGCATCAACAACAGTGACATGGAACCCTGTCAACAGGTTGCAAGCCTGCTCGACGATCTGCAGTTTGCATTGCAACTTCGTGAGCTTTATCCAGAAGTAGTGGAAATAGCCATACAAAATAACGAGAATATAAGCGATCAAAATATTGACGAGAAAGTCGTGGCAAGACTTCGTGAGCTTAACCCGTATATCACGGATGCTGATGCTAAATCGATGCTGAACACGTCAGGCGGCACTAATCCTGTATCATTAGAAATCAAAGTACCTGACTATTGCAACAAATGCTCTGCCAAGCCGCTATGCAAGTGGCTACATGATGTTATCCAAGCACATGAAGAGGCGAACAAGGCCTACCTTGAGGAATACCCCGGGAAACGCGACATACTCAATGATGCCAATAAACCCGACATCGACAAGGCGAAAATCATCGCCGACATGGAATACAACTCATATAACGATCGGGCTATTTTCTTGAAGAATCTTATTTATAAACAGCTAAATCAGAATACAGACTGTACATTCGGTGCAGATTTTTATAGCAAATTCCAGTCACTCATACATCAAATTAAATAATTCAGTGACAAATAAGGCCGCCTCAGCCCTCCACGGCCTCTTGCGGCATTAGCACATCCCTGTGTGGCTATCATTACGCTTTATCTCTGACCCGGTTTTATATTATACCTTTGTGATGATCGTTTCACGGTAGGCGTGCCATGTCGCATAACCGACCACTGGAACAATGAGCACGAAGCCTATCAGTGCGGTCGCGAATCCTACCGCCACAAGTGCCAGGATCAGCAATGCCCATAGCGCTAAAACCGACTTGTTTCGCCACACCGCATGGAGGCTGGTTATTATTGCCGTCATGGCACTGGCATCCTGGTCCAGGATCATCGGTAGTGCGAAGGCGCTGGCGCAAAAGAACAGAGCCGCAAAAATAACGGCAATGGATAAGGACACCGCATCAGAAATGGGAACCGCGGCAGAAATGGCCAGTTGCCCGGGTATCGCACTGATATTAAACACTATCGATATGAGGATGAGCAGAATCACGAACGCCAGGCCCAGCAACAGAGCAAGCATGAGCTCGTGTCCCATCTCATGGAAAGCCTTCCTCCGCTCGTGGCCAAAGGTTGGTTTGTGTTGCCGTTCGAGTTGCTGGCTTATATCGTAAAGGCCGAATGCGAGCGCAGGCCCCACTAGCAGGAAGCTGATAAAGAGACCGACCAGAAAAACATCCTCATAAAACCATGAAGAATAAACAAGCAGCCAACCGATACAAGCGAATACCGCGCCATAAGCCAGGCTGTGCCAGCGTGCTCGGCGGAAATCTTGCCAGCCTTTTTTTAACCACACAAAAGGGGCGTTGAAGGTGAGCTTGCGGCAAGGTGCGTAGAGTGGGATATTACTCTCAAGTGAATCTGCTGTTTTCATGCTACACCTCCGTAAAAGGATAGTAGGCAGTAAAAGTATAGTAAGTTCGCTAGCTATTAGCCAGACGTCAGTCTCGCACCCTCGCGGGGTAAAAAGCTCATAAAAAAAATAAATGATTGTTATAGAATAAGCGGGGTCCGTGACAAATAAGGCCGCTTCAGCCCCCATGGCCTCTTGCGGCATTCGCAAATGCCTGCACGGCAAGCATTACGATTTGTCTCTAAACCTATTAGTTGTATTTTCTGGAGGGGTATGAACAAGCAGATATTATTATTGCGACTCAGCTACTGGTCCGCTGCCATAGCAGACTTCGGTGTCGCCATTATGGTGTTAATACCTGAAAGAATGGGATTGACCGAAATTGTCTACCCAATGGGTCTCGCCTCTGCCATAGCTTTTTCCTGGGGTGTTTTATTATTAGTGGCCGACAGAAAACCCGTGGAGAGAAAATGGGTGCTTATTCCAACGATCCTCGTTGTCGGTTTACTAACCACGGCAAGACTATTATTTTCCTATCATGAAATGATAGGTTTCAGTTTTGCTTTGCCTGTTTTTGGTATTGCCCTGATAACACTCATGGCGTACAGCTATTTTTACAAAAAATAAAACCGGCCAGAGCACAGGCTCTTCTAAATTATTAGCAACAACTGTGCTCGGGCCTTATTTATTCAACAAATTCCTTAACCTATTGTGCCCTGTACACAGTAAACCTTACCGCGATAATTCTTCTTCGCCCGGGCGATTAATTTGTCACATTCCTTGGCCACGTAACTGGACGGTATCCCATAGAATATAAAGCGTCCATCCCGCTCACGATTGTTGCCTTTCTCAAAAACAAGGTAGCTCGCCGCTATAGGTTTATTGTCGAATAATTTTTCGTAGCGACCCGGCAGGGTTTTACTGCAATTTGTATCGACGAGATTGAGTTTCCCCGCCTCTTTGAATACGTTGACCCAGATCTTCGCCGATCTCGCCAGGCAATCCTCCTGTGAGAACATTTTGCCGAAGCCGACCAATTTAATATTAGTATTGTCCACGGCAACCCGTATTTCGATAAAATGCGGGTCAGTGACTTCAGTTTGAAAAGGTGAATGGTTATTGTAAATGTAGTATCCGCCGCCGATAAGGGCGATGACCAACAGCAGGCTCTTCATAATTCCTTTTCTCCATATTTTTCGAATTATCCTTTCGAATAAAACTATAGCATAGAGTGGAGAAAAAATGAGGTTGATGACAATTGAAATGGCTTGAATGTTTGCTAATTAACGATCACGCCCCTCTCCGTGGCCGCGTTCAACGTTCTGAAGCATACTGTTTTTTCCAGTCCGTGGGTGAAACTCCAACTTGTGTTACAAACGCACGAGATAATGCACTGGCACTGGCGTAACCGACTTCATCTGCAACCAGTTGTACGGATTTACCTCGACGCAGTAAAGATTGCGCAACACCCATTCTCCACTCAGTGAGATAGCTGCCAGGCGTCGCTCCTACCGTGTCACGAAATTTTATCGCAAAACGGGAACGTGACATACCCGCTACATTAGCAAGATCTTCCAATGTCCAGGCTCGAGCAGGTTCGTTATGCATGGCATTGATTGCCTTGGCGAGTTTTGGCTCGGCAAGGCCCGCGAGCAGACCAATTTGCAAGCGTTTCTCATCCATGAGGTCGCGTAACAGCTGAATAACGATGATCTCGATGAGGCGATCGAGTACTGCCTGCCGTCCGCAATGCTGCTCTTCTGCCTCAGTGAACAAGAGATTCAAGGTCGCAGAAAGTGCTGGCATGTCACTAAGTTTTAATACCAGCACATCGGGCAAGGCTTGCGATAATGGGTTTCTTAAACCCGCACCAAAGTTAAATGAAGCGCAGACCATGTCGACACCACTGCCTTGTGGGAACAAATGATGACTGGTTGGATTCATATAAAAAAACAAACTGGGCTCTTCAAGCAAAAATGCGGCTTGCCTGGCTGAATTGACCTTGAGTTTGCCGCTTCTCAGGAAATGGATATATCCGAGCCCATCCTGTGCATCAAAACTGGCGGAATGGCATAACGGACCGGCCTGAAAAACACGTGCACGGAGCTCGAATCTATTCAGTAATTCAATCAGACGATCATCCATAACGATACTCTGGGTGTATAAATTGATTCTAAATGATACCACAAGTATTGATCAGGCTGTCAATATGCCCTCACGCCCTAAATGAATCGTTTTTAATATGTCACAGGAGATTATTCCAATGAAAAATATTTCCATAAATACTACTCGCTCAGCATTACTCTGGATGTCGCTATCGCTCTTATCTCAGCTATTTTTCGCGGGGAATGTGTTTGCAGGAGAGGGCTTCGCCAGGTTCAATAACAACGATGAACTTATTCGCCCTACAGGCTATCGCGAGTGGATATACATCGGTGCGCCACTCACGCCTAACGATATGAATAATGGTAAGGCCGCTTTCCCCGAGTTCCATAATGTTTATATTGACCCTGACGGTTGGAAGCACTGGAAAAAAACCGGCGAGTTCAAAGACGGTACTCTGATCATCAAGGAGTTGGTCAGTGTTGGCACAAAATCGTCATCCAGTGGTAAAGGCTACTTTATGGGTGAATACATTGGCCTCGAGGCTGTGCTAAAGGATAAAAACCGTTTCCCGGCGTCGGACAAACATTGGGGTTTCTTCCGCTTTACCACGGATGATCATACAAAGCTGCTCAAAGGCAGTAGAGTAGCGCCATCCCAGTCATGTGCGGCGTGCCATAAAGCGAATGCGGAACAGGATGCCATCTTCACACAGCACTACCCTGTACTGCGGGCAGCAAAAGGCAGGGGTGAACAGGGAACTGGCGGAAAATAACCCCTTTACCTGTTTTCCCATGACAAACCGGGGTTCGCCACGTATAAAATGGCGAACCCTTTAGTCCTGGACTAGCACAGTAATTTGAGGTGATGTTATGAATCGCACTTTTCGAGAATTGACTAATGCGATAAGTAATTGTCAAATCTGCGCTAGTCATTTTGAACATGACCCAAGGCCTGTTTTTCAATTAAGTCAGAAGGCTTCAATTCTGGTGGCCGGTCAGGCACCGGGGCGAAAGGTCCACAAGTCGGGTATCCCATTTGACGATCCCAGCGGTGATCGTCTTCGTGACTGGATGGGAGTATCTACTGAAACATTCTATGACGCTGACAAAATAGCAATTCTGCCGATGGGCTTCTGTTACCCGGGTCATGGTCGATCTGGTGATCTGCCTCCACGCCAGGAATGTGCCGAGGCATGGAGGCAGCAGATTCTGGATGTTATGCCCAATATACAACTGACTCTCGTTATCGGCAGATATGCCATGGAATGGCACCTTGGCTCGTTGAAAAATTGCAAACTGACTGATGTTGTCAGGGCGTGGAAATCCTATGCACCGACTATAATTCCCTTACCTCATCCCAGTCCGAGGAATAACATCTGGTTGCGTAAGAATGCCTGGTTTGAAAAAGATGTTCTGCCTGCCCTACAGAGAAGGGTGCGTAAAAGTCTGAGTTGAATGTACCTGCAGGCCATGATGCCGCAATGTGAAAACGTCATAATGATTGTAAATAATAGAGTAAATGTCCGTCATACCGGCGACGGCCGGTATCCAGTGTTTTGAATTAGGTGCTTATATTTTCTGGATTCCGGCCGTCGCCGGAATGACGTTCAAATAGAATAAAGGGAGCTAAGGGATTAGAAAATAATTACCACTGCCCCCTTCATTCATCAATCATCAATCACCAATATCACTAGTACGACAACCCCGGTGTCTGATGCAGATACGTGTCGTCGCTGAGTTGTTTCAACATAAAGCCCGCCACATCGGCGCGTGAAATCTTCAGCGTCAGTTTCTTTTCCGTCGGCGCAAAGCCATGCTTATAGCCTTCCGTGGCCGGGCCATCGGTGAACGAAGCCGGGTGTGGGATAACCCAGTCGAGCTGACTGCGCTTCACGATCGCCTCCTGTGCAACGTGGTCCTTGAATACATTGCGCAGGACCAGGCCGAACATCAGGTACTTCCAGAAAAAATTCAGATTGGCCCGGCTCTCTCCCACGCCCAGCGTTGACTGGCAAACGAGGCGTTTAACCCCGTGTTGCTGCATCGCCTGCACGATATTTTGTGTGCCGACCGAACGCACCTTGCCGGTAAGTTTGGATGAGCCCAGTGACACCAGTACCCCGTCACGGCCCTTCACCGCCTCGGCTACGGCCGTGGGTTCAAATACATCGCCTGAAAACAGGCTCAGGTTAGGGTGCTCGATTCCCAGTGCAGCGGGGTTTCTGGCAAATGCGGTGACCTGGTGACCCTGTTTGAGTGCCTGTTCGACAACCTGCCCGCCTATTGTTCCTGTTGCTCCAAAGATAGTCAGTTTCATTGTCTTTCTCCTTGTGCTTGACACTGTGTCAATTGACTGTATGGCAATTAAAGATCATACTTGACACCATGTCAAGTGATAATTCTGAAACTACGCGTGATCGAATCCTGAACGCCGCATGGGGCCTGCTGGAGGCCAGCCACGGCAAGGGGGTACGCATGACCGACATCGCCAAGCAGGCGGGGATCAGTCGGCAGGCGTTATACCTTCATTTTAGTAAGCGATCTGAACTACTCATCGCCACGACCCGCTATATCGATGAGGTGAAAGGTGTCGATGCTCGCTTTGAGGCGAGCCGCAAGGCGAAGATAGGTACGGAACGACTTGATGCCTTTATCGATGCCTGGGGCAATTACATCCCGGAGATTTACGGCGTCGCCAAGGCCCTTCTGGCGATGAAAGACACCGATGAAGCGGCAGACCTGGCGTGGGACGACCGGATGCAGGCCGTGCGCCACGGTTGCGAGACCGCGATCATGGCACTCGCCAACGATGGCACGCTGTTGCCTGAATATACTCCCGAACAAGCAACCGATATTCTGTGGACGATGCTGTCGGTTCGTAACTGGGAACAACTGACCATGGAGTGTAAGTGGTCGCAGGAAAATTACATCAAGACAACCAAGTCACTCGCACGGCGCATCCTTGTAGTCGGCTAGATGCCTGAATGAATACATGGGGTCAGAGCACAGATTTCTCTAGTATCAGCAACAACTATGCTCTGACCCCATTTAAGAAGTAGACCATTTCAGGGACGGTGTGGGTGTGAAGATAGCGCCTCATCTTCACGAGTAAGCACGAAATAGTTTGTCGCGGTGTCGTGGTTCACGATATCAAAACCGGCGGTAAGGAACTCATGTAAAGCCTGTGCACAGGACTCCCCTACTGATATGTGAGGGAGTTTTTGCCTCGTTACATTTACACTCACCGCCTCCACTTCGATCCTTACCGGCTTTTCTGTCGTATCCAGCACGCAATATATTATTACTACGCTAGCCTCTTTCCCTTTTGTGATGTGACCGGCATTGGCCTGCCCGCAGATGAACAACACGGCACACAACATAACCTGAATAAAATTACGCATGACACTCCTCCTTAAGTTCACTTGTTGAATAGACGCTCCTTCTTCGATGCAACGCTCGCAATAATCAACCCAACTATTGCCAGCTTTTTACCACTTGATACTCCACCCCTTCCCGGTGCGTAAGAGACTGCACGAGGCAAAAACGATCAACACGCCAGTCGATCGGTTCGGTCTCCATTTCGTTAAATTCTCTCACTTTCCGCATCAAGGTCAGGTGCGTGGCAAACGGCCGCTCATCCAGTTCGATGTCACAACCGCGCACGCCGCGATTCAGGTCTGCTACCAATTGCAAAAGTGCCTCGGGTGTTTCGTGCGCGCCGAGCCATAAGACCTTTGGGCGTTTGAACCAGCCGACATGATCAAAGCGCAGATCAAAGGGTGCCATGGAGATGGCGTCGGCGGCGGCCTCGACGCATTCGCGTTGCGCCTCGCTGACGTAACCGAGAAAGGCCAGCGTGATGTGCAAGTTGTTAAGCTGAACGGCCTTGCCATCGTGATTGTTCCTCGCTTGTTTGATGATGCCTGCACAGGCACCACGTACTGCATCATCTGGCCAGAGGGCAAAAAACAGGCGCTGCCGATTTAATTGTTTCGGCTGTTGTTGCTTGGGCTGTTCAGGCCGAGGCATGATTTTCCAGTAATTCTAGCACGCCTTGTAAGGCCCTGGCGACGGCTTGCCGGCGCACGGCCTCGCGATCACCCTCGAACACTTCACGACAACTGGTGGTCTTGCTGTTACGCATGACCCCGGCGACGCGGTCGGCAATACACCAGGCAAAATACACCGTGCCCACGGGCTTTTCTTCACTGCCCCCACCGGGGCCGGCGATGCCGCTGACACCCACGGTGACCGCGGCGCGACTCTGGGCGATGGCCCCTTCTGCCATCGCCTCAACCGTTGCCTCGCTGACCTCGCCGTGGGCGTCGATGACCGCCGCCGGCACACCGAGCATTTGTTGTTTGGCCTCGCGGTTATAGACGGTAAAGCCGCAATCAAACCAGGCCGAGCTGCCCGGCACGTCGGTCATGCACTTGGCGACCCAGCCACCGGTGCAGGACTCGGCCGTGGCCATGAAGATGCCCTTGCTGTTGAGGGCCTGGCCGACAGACTCGGCCAGCGAGTAGAGTGTTTTATCCATTTTGTTAGTGTCGCACACTGGATATGAAAAACCAGCGCCCCGATGCGGGCACACCTATCAAGCAACGGGTCAGCGATACGTCACTATTGCATAAAAGAACGTGTTACTACCTGTAAAGGCTTTTTAATCCAACTCCTCACGACATTGCAGGACGGATAACGTGTTGCCCACGGACTGTTGCAGACTCAGCCGGTACTCCAGGCGCGGGGACGTTGCATCCCAGCCAGCTTGCATGCCTGTTTCACATAGCCATAAGGGAACAGCCTGAACAGTTGTTGTTTCGCCTCCTTTTTGTCCACACCCTCTTCCTTGACGAGGAAATTAACCACATGACGCACGTCAGGCGCTACCTGGTGTTTTGTCCAGTATTCGCGCATGAAGCGGAGTACCGACCAACAGGCCTTGTCCAGCTCAATACCCTCTTCTGCGGCCAGCATCTGGGCCACAGACTCATCCCAGTCCAGCGGGTCAAACAGATAGCCTTCGGCATCGCGTACAGGCTGTGTCTCGGTGGTCATCGTCGTTCTCCTGTTCAGGTTTTGATATGACCACTATAGATGTCTGCTGATACCACAATCAAACGATATTAATTTGTATATAATATCGATAATTTCGATGTTAAAAGCCTCTCAGTCAGCACGATATTGTCCTGCACCCGGACATCGAACCTGGGGGCGGTGACAGCGGTGTGAAGGCAGTGAAGCCGTTAAAATACGACGACCCTGTCTCTATTCACGGGTAGTGCCAGCCTTTTTGATCCGGTCGAAGAAGAGCCTGACCAGATCTGAGCGTGTGACCATGCCGATGACATGATGCGCCTCATCACAGACCACCACACGCTTGATCCGGTTCTTCTTCATTTCTTCCAGTAAGTCATGCAGTGTGTGGTCCGGTGTAATGCTAATGACATCCCGCGTCATCAAATCGGCAACAGACGCGTCGTCCGGTTCCTTGAGCTCCAGCGTAGGGGTAAACATGGCTTCCAGCGTCTGCCACAAATTATGCGTCGGATGATGACCGGGCACACCCAGTGCCCGTAAAAAATCGGCTTCCGTGATCACGCCCACCAGTTGTTGCTGTTCGTCAACAACGGGCAGCCCGCTGATCTTGTGGGTCGTTAGAATATGTGCCGCCTCGGCCAATGAACAATCTGTTTTCACAGTCTTGACCGGTTGGCTCATCAGGTCGCTCACCCGCAGGCTTTCTGTCCTCCGCATTCGCGCATATTTCTCTGCCCTGATATGTATATCCATGATGTCTTCCACCATGATGTCGGTGTATACATCAATCTCCTTGAGCGCATTAACGTAATCTTCACGCTGAGGTTTTATACCTTTGTTATTTTCCATAACATAGCCCTTTTACTATCCATTTATGTCTAAGGTAAAAAGTAGAACCCTTATGATTCAGCCTTGCTTGCAGTCTGTTTCGTTCTCTGGCCAGACATCGCGAGCGATATGGGATAACGACGCCAGGGAAAAACATAATTAAACAATACGGCAACAAACAGAATCATCATCGCGTTCAATAATATCGGTGTGACGACATACTGAAAGCCTAGCGCATGAAAACTGTCACCGCCAACAACGGCCGTCAGTGCCGTGGCCCCACCCGGTGGATGAAGGCAACGCAGGTAGTGCATGGCGACGATTGCCAGCGCGACGGCAAGCGAAGCGGCGATGGCCGCATCCGGCAACCATTGAGCACAGGCCACACCAATCGTCGCAGAAACAAGGTGCCCGCCCAGCAGCGGCCAGGGTTGTGACATCGGCCCATGTGAAGCAGCAAATAACAGCACGGCCGAGGCCCCCATTGAGGCAACCACCCACGGCACGGCGTCAGGCTCAAGAAAATAGCGGCTGATCAGGATGACACCGAGCATGCCCAACAGGCTGCCGATGGCCGACAGCCACTTTTCCAGATGCCCGGTTGTGTTCTCGGTGACCCCGAGCATCACGGTCCACTTCACGAGCCTGTCTCTCATCGGCAAAGACTCGACAGAACACACTGACGGACAGGCAGATATTCATTCTCAGGCCGCTGCCACGGCGCAAGCCCGTCACGGTCATTGCAATAATACTGCTTACTCAGGTTCAAAATCTGCAACCCCCTGTTAAGTGGACGCAAACTTTATAAGCTTATTTTATATATAACAAATGATATTTATTTGATTCTAATATCGATATCATCGATATTAATATCATGGACATCGATCAAGCCCGCACTTTTCTCGCTATCACTGCACATGGCAGCTTCATTGAGGCCGCACAACGCCTGCATCTGACCCAGTCCACCATTAGTGCGCGGATCCGGCGGCTGGAAGAGGAGCTCGGTGCCCGCCTTTTTGTGCGTAACCGCTCCGGGGCCAGCCTCACGCCAGCCGGTAAACGCTTCCTCGATTACGCCAAGCGTCTGGTGCTCACCGCCGATCAGGCACGTGATGAGGTTGGTCTGCCCGAGCGTTACCGCGCCAGTATTCGTATCGGCGGACGCATTGCGCTGTGGGAAGGCTTTCTGCCTACCTGGGTGGGCTGGATGCGGAGTCGTGCCGCCGATGTCGTGATCCGCAGCGAAATCGGTTTTGAGGAAGACCTCATGCATCGGCTGATCGAAGGCTCACTGGACGTCGGTTTAATGTACACACCCAGCCACAGCCCAGGTCTGATTGTCGAACCGCTTTTCAATGAAACCCTGGTATTGGTCAGCACCCGCCCCGACGATACCGGCCCAGGGGAAGATTATATTTATATCGAATGGGGGCCGGGGTTCTACGCACAGCACACGCAGAGTTACCCTGACCTCGAGCGACCACCACAGTTCGCCAACATAGGTTGGCTCGGCATCCAGCTTACCCTGGCCAACGGCGGAAGTTGCTTCCTGCCCGCTCGCATGGCGGCCTCCTTTATCGCCGCCGGCCGACTATACCGCGTGCCCGACTCACCGGAATACATTCATCCCGCCTACATGGTCTACCCTCGTGAAAGTGACAATCCAGTAATGGAACAGGCGCTAGAGGGTTTACGGGAACTGGCGGCAAAAGAACCTGCCGCGTATGAGTGATGTTCTGCAAAGGCCGGCGTACTGACTTCGAGAGTTCCAACAGAATATATGGCATTATGTGCAGGCTTTTTTATAACGTCAGCCAGGTGCTGTAGGCACTAGGCTGATATTTGTTTTTGATAATCTCACGCCTATTTGCGCGACAGCCTGAAACCAGAAGAATATAACCTTACCAGCTGATATGAGTCTTGATACAGACAATATAACAGGCGGCATCGAAAGCCATACGCCGATGATGCAGCAGTTCCTGCGCATCAAGGCCGAATACCCGAACACGCTGCTGTTCTACCGTATGGGCGATTTTTACGAGCTGTTTTTTGAGGATGCCCGCTACGCGGCCAAGCTTCTCAATATCACCCTGACCCAGCGCGGCCAGTCGGCCGGCGAGCCCATTCCCATGGCCGGCGTGCCTTACCACGCGGTCGACAATTACCTCGCCCGCCTGATCAAACTCGGTGAAAGCGTTGCCATTTGCGAACAGATCGGCGACCCGGCCACCTCCAAGGGCCCGGTCGAACGTAAGGTGGTGCGTATTATCACCCCGGGCACGGTCACCGATGAGGCCCTGCTGGATGAGCGCCGCGAAAACCTGCTCGCCGCCGTGCATGCCGAGGTGGGTCGTTTTGGCCTGGCGACCCTCGACATAGGCAGTGGCCGCTTTTGTGTGCTGGAAGTGGACTCCGAGGTGGCACTGGCCAGTGAACTGCAACGTCTGCAACCGGCCGAGTGCCTGCTCGCGGAAACGGCCAGTTTACCCGCTGCCGACACCTGTATACACGAGCTCGCACCCTGGTATTTTGAACAACAGGCCGCGCACCGCCGACTCTGTGAACAGTTCGGCACCCAGGACCTGCACGGTTTTGGTTGTGAAAATTTACCCCTGGCCATTTGCGCCGCCGGTGCCCTGCTGCAATACACGCAGGAGACACAACGCAGCGACCTGAGCCACATCCACGCCCTGCATGTTGAGGCCACCCATGACAGTATCGTCCTCGATGCCGCCACACGCCGAAACCTGGAGATCGATACCAACCTCTCCGGCGGCCAGGAACATAGCCTGCGTGCCGTCATGGACCACACGGCCACGGCCATGGGCGCTCGCCTGCTGCAGCGCTGGCTGAACCGGCCACTTCGGGATCACGCGATCCTGAATGCACGTTATGCCGCGATCACCGGCCTGCGCGGGCAGCAGGCCTGGCAGACCTGCGCCGACACCCTGCGTGGCATCGCCGATATGCAGCGTATCCTAGCCCGCGTGGCGCTGCGCTCGGCACGCCCGCGTGACCTGTCGGCACTGCGTGACAGCCTTGGCCTGCTGCCGGCCATCCGGCAACAACTCGACAAACTCGCCGATGACGGGGGCTTACTGAGTCGTCTCCAACAACGCATCCAGCCCCATGATGACCTCTATCGACAACTCTGTGCCGCCGTGGTCGACATGCCACCGGTGGTGGTGCGCGATGGCGGCGTGATCGCCGCCGGCTACGACCAGGAACTCGACGCACTGCGCACCCTGAGCCGGGACGCCGATCAATACCTGCTGGACCTCGAACAACGCGAACGGCAACGCACCGGTATCGCCACCCTCAAGGTCGGCTACAACCGTGTGCATGGCTACTATATCGAGATCGGCAAGGCACAAAAGACCGATCGCATCCCGCCGGAATATGTACGCCGCCAGACCCTCAAGGCCGCCGAGCGTTTTATCCTCCCGGAACTGAAGGCGTTTGAAGACAAGGTACTGAGTAGCCGCGAGCGAGCCCTGGCCCGGGAGAAGGCCCTGTACGCCGCGCTGCTTGATGACATCGCCGTACACCTGCTGAGCTTACAGGACACCGCCGCAGCCATAGCGGAGACCGACGTATTACAAAACCTCGCCGAACGTGCTGACAACATGGGCTTTACAGCGCCTAACTTAAGCGAAATTGCTGGCATCGATATCAAGGCCGGGCGGCACATCGTGGTTGAACAGGCGCAGGCGGCACCGTTTATCGCCAACGACATCCAGCTAAATCGGGACCGGCACATGCTGATCGTCACCGGGCCGAATATGGGCGGTAAATCGACCTATATGCGCCAGGTCGCCCTGCTCGTCATCCTCGCCCATATAGGCAGCCATATACCGGCAAGTTCGGCGACAATCGGCCCTGTTGACCGCATCTTTACCCGTATTGGTGCCTCGGATGACCTCGCCGGTGGCCGCTCCACCTTTATGGTTGAAATGACCGAAACCGCCAATATCCTCCACAACGCCACGGCACAGAGCCTGGTGTTGCTGGATGAAATCGGCCGCGGCACCAGCACCTTTGATGGCCTGGCACTGGCCTGGGCCTGCGCCGAGGCGCTCGGGACAGAAGACGGCCCCTTTACCCTGTTTGCCACACATTATTTCGAGCTGACCAGCCTGCCGGGACAGCATGCCGGTCTCGCCAATGTCCATTTTGATGCCGCTGAACACGGGCAAGGCATTGTTTTTCTTCATGAACTCAAGGATGGCGCGGCCAGCCGCAGTTACGGCCTGCAGGTCGCGGCACTCGCCGGCCTGCCTGAGGCGGTGTTGAAGGCGGCGCACCACCACCTGGCCCGACTGGAAAATTCGCCCACTCCGGCCCCGGCCCCCTCCCCGGCCCAGCAACCGGATACCCCCCTGCGAACCGCCGTGGCCGGGCTAAAACCGGATGAGATGAGCCCGAAACAGGCACTCGAGACCCTCTACCGGCTGCAAAAATACCTGGAATAACCCCCCTCACCGCGAAGAGGCCCCTCTCTGGCGGCCACATCTTCTACATATATAGTTAAAGATTAGATTCCTTACTGCCGATACAGGATATATCGGCTGACAGTATATATATGGAGTGGGGAGTCAGCCCTAACAACAAAATATGGGTGCTTCCTTGAAGATGACATTAGTATCAAAGCTGTCCTTGCGCCAGCGCATTACCCTGATCGCCCTCCTCGGCATGTTACTCGTGGCCATCACCATGGCCATCGCCGATCAGCATACCTATCATGTCGCAGAGGAACGCTTCAGCCAGTCGTTACTGAAGACCCAGAAGATGCTCTGGCAACGTATCCTTCAGGATCAAATCCAGCATAGCCGTCTCGGCATCAGCAGTCTGCGAGACGAGAGTCTGCTAGTCGAGGCCCTGATTAATAATGATAAGGCACAGTTAACAACGCAGGCCGACAACCTCTACAGCCGTTTACTGAGCAGTGGCATCCTGCAGCACATGCAGATAACCAATAAACAGGGCGAGGTCATCTATCGTACTGACCGCATTGATTATGCCGGCAAGAGCCGAATGCAAGTGGTCAAAAATGCCATTACGCACAAGCAGGTGTTCAGTGACCTGGAGAAAGATGCCTCGGGGATGGTCAACACCATTACCAGCATTCCTATACTTGTCGATGATGAACTGATCGGTACCGGTGTGTTTATTTATGATTTACAACGGGCGATTGAACAGCTTGCGCATAAAGACGATAAAAAAACTCATCTTACGGAAGATAACCATATTGATGCCTTTATTGTTTCAGCCGATGGCACGCTGCAATATTCCTCCAGCAAGGCACTGTTTCAAGATTTAAATCTTGGTTCACGCACGCTGCATGAAGACTCCGTCGAACGTATTCGAACCGACGATCATATCTATACGGTTTCCGCGCAGGAATTAAAAACCGTCACTAACAGCCCGCTGGCAAGGCTTATTATTGCCCGCGATACCACGCCGCAATACCTGGCCAAACGCAATGCGGAATGGATGGCCTATGCCGGTATCAGTCTTGGCATTCTTTTCACGGCCATTCTGTTGTTACTTTATATTAAACGCGAAATCCATCCGCTCAATGATCTACTCGATACCGTGCACCGTCTTTATGACGGTGACATGAGTGCGCGTACAAAAATTAAACGCATGGATGAGATTGGCCGGATCGGCGTGGCATTTAATGGCATGGCAGACAATATGGCCAGTGCCATTGTTCGCGAACGGATTAGCAAAGAGGAGCTTGAAGGCAGGATTAATATTCTTCTGGATGTGGTCAAACGAATCGGTGAAGGCGACCTGCATGCCGAAGTCATGGCCTTTAGTGGTGATGACAGTATCGATCACCTTGCCCATGGCGTGCAGGCGATGATCAACAGCCTCAACCAGCTGGTCTCGCAAGTGCAGCAATCCGGTATCCAGGTGACCAGCTCGGCAACCGAGATCGCCGCCACCGCCAACCAGCAACAGGCCACTGTTACCGAGCAGGCCGCCTCGACCCAGCAGATCATGGCCACCGCCACCGAGATCTCCGCGACCTCACAGGAACTGGCCTCGACCATGCACGAGGTCGCCAGTATCGCCGACCAGACCGCCCACGCCGCCGCCGAGGGCCAGACCTCGCTGGCCAGCATGGAGGCGACCATGCACCAGATGAACATCGCCACCGCCTCGATCACCTCGAAACTGGCCGTGCTCAGTGAAAAGGCCGCCAACATCAATACCGTGGTCACCACCATTACCAAGGTCGCCGACCAGACCAACCTGCTGTCCCTGAACGCCGCCATCGAGGCGGAAAAGGCCGGTGAATACGGCCTCGGCTTCTCCGTCGTCGCCACCGAGATCCGCCGCCTCGCCGATCAGACGGCGGTCGCCACCTGGGACATCGAACAGATGGTTAAAGAGATGCAGTCCGCCGTCAGCGCCGGGGTCATGGGCATGGACAAGTTCTCCGAGGAGGTCGGCCGCGGCGTTGAGGATGTGCGGCAGATCAGCGGGCAGCTGGCACATATCATTGACCAGGTGCAGACCCTCACCCCCAGTTTTGAAACCGTCAACGAGGGCATGCAGAGTCAGACGCTCGGTGCACAGCAGATATCTGAAGGTATGGTACAGCTCAACCAGGCTGCCCAGCAGACCGTCGAGTCGCTCCGCCAGTCTTCGCACTCCATCGAAACCCTCAAGGACGCCGCACATGACCTGCAGCAGGGAATTTCCAGATTCAATATTGGATAGGACAGTAGCCGAACCATGAATATACGTATTAGCAAGCCGCTCAAACGATTCCAGCGCATGTCGGTAAAAAAGAAGATGTATACCGGCTTTGGTGCCGTGTTGGTGGTCCTGTCGCTGGTGCTTTTACAAACCTTGCTCGGATTATCCTCTGTCTCAGATGCGACCAGAAACGTATTGGAAAAACATCAACCCGTCATGATTACGGCATTAAGATTGTCGGAAAAGGTCAAGGAATCCCTCAGCAGTCTGGGTTTTTATCTCATCAGCCAGGAGGACATTGACAAGCAGCGATATGAGCAACAGCTCGACGAGGTTAGTAAGCTGATTGATGCCTTACGCAAAGAGGATATTTTCAAGACAAATATCGATGTGCGTGAGCGTATCTCACATATCGAAGACCTGCTCCAAATCCTTGCCGAGGAACAAGCCATTATGATCGTGGTGTCGAAAGACCCACTCAGAAATTACCCGGCGGTCCGCTATGCCGAAATTAACATCAATCCGCTTAGCCAGGCCACCCTGCAAAACCTGCAGCAGATCCTCAACTCTGAGGAAGAATATGGTAAAAGAATGCGCATGGACATTATCAAGTCCACCAACAAAATGCGTTATACCTGGGCAAGAATAATGAGTGAATTACGCGCCTTTCTTGGTTTCCGCACACAAACCAATTACCAATCATTATTGACCCTGCTCGAAGATTATAATAATGAAACGAACAGGCTCGACAAGCTCTTTACGGGTAGATATACATTTGAACAGGAAGAGGCCATTGCCAATATCAAGTCACTACAGACAAACTTCAGAGAAGAACTGAAGCATACTGCCGATATTCTTAATGATAGTGCCTGGCGACAGGATGCCCATATTTACAGAACACGTACCCGAAAATATATTGGTGAATTAAATAATGAAATTGACCTGCTCATCAATAACCTTGTCGAGAGCACAAAGCAACAAGGTGATGAGTTATCGTTACAGGCTGACGCTATTACACTGAGAATTGTCGGCATGTTGAGTATCGGCATTATTGCCGTGCTCGCGCTTGCTCAACTCCTTGCACATGGCATCATCCGTCCCATGAGCAATGCTGTCGACTCCGGTATCAAGACAATTAACAAGGCTGTCTCCAGCCTCTCGGGGGATGATAGCCAGGCGATCAGGCATGGTGATGGTGATGAAATCAGTGAAATGGAAATCACCTTTGATGTCATGTCAAACACACTCAGCAACGCCATTCAACGCCAGCAGGATTACACGACACAATTACAACAACATGTCGACACGATCCTTGGTGCCGTCAACCGTGCCGCAGCGGGTGACCTGACCGGTAACCTGTCTGACTTCACCGGTTCCGAGACCACTGACGAGCTCGCCCACGGCGTGCAGGCGATGATCAACAGCCTCAACCAGCTGGTCTCGCAAGTGCAGCAATCCGGTATCCAGGTGACCAGCTCGGCAACCGAGATCGCCGCCACCGCCAACCAGCAACAGGCCACTGTTACCGAGCAGGCCGCCTCGACCCAGCAGATCATGGCCACCGCCACCGAGATCTCCGCGACCTCACAGGAACTGGCCTCGACCATGCACGAGGTCGCCAGTATCGCCGACCAGACCGCCCACGCCGCCGCCGAGGGCCAGACCTCGCTGGCCAGCATGGAGGCGACCATGCACCAGATGAACATCGCCACCGCCTCGATCACCTCGAAACTGGCCGTGCTCAGTGAAAAGGCCGCCAACATCAATACCGTGGTCACCACCATTACCAAGGTCGCCGACCAGACCAACCTGCTGTCCCTGAACGCCGCCATCGAGGCGGAAAAGGCCGGTGAATACGGCCTCGGCTTCTCCGTCGTCGCCACCGAGATCCGCCGCCTCGCCGATCAGACGGCGGTCGCCACCTGGGACATCGAACAGATGGTTAAAGAGATGCAGTCCGCCGTCAGCGCCGGGGTCATGGGCATGGACAAGTTCTCCGAGGAGGTCGGCCGCGGCGTTGAGGATGTGCGGCAGATCAGCGGGCAGCTGGCACATATCATTGACCAGGTGCAGACCCTCACCCCCAGTTTTGAAACCGTCAACGAGGGCATGCAGAGTCAGACGCTCGGTGCACAGCAGATATCTGAAGGTATGGTACAGCTCAACCAGGCTGCCCAGCAGACCGTCGAGTCGCTCCGCCAGTCTTCGCACTCCATCGAAACCCTCAAGGACGCCGCACATGACCTGCAGCAGGGTGTGACACGCTTCAAAACCGCAAGGGATTCTTAGGTCATGTTATTACTCAGCTTCAACATGGGCAAGGAGCGCTATGTTATAGAAACCAGGAATATTGTCGAAATTGTTCCGCGTGTGCACCTTAAGCGTATTCCCGGGGCAGGTGAATCTATCCCGGGGATGCTCAATTACCATGGGCAAGCCATACCGGTGATTGATATCAGTATGTTATGCCATGGAACAGCTGCAGAGGACACGCTGACAAGTCGGATCATCCTCGTTAATTATACCGATAACAGAATCCTTGGTCTTCTCGCTGAAAAGGTCACTGAAACATTTTTTATAGAGGAGTCCGAATTCGAGAGCAGCGGCATTCAGATTAATGACTTTGAATTTCTTGGTGACCTGGCCGAGCATAAAAACGGCCTTGTTCAGTTAATAAACGTCGACCAACTGTTATCCGGGGATATCCAGGCCATGCTCTTCACCGACAATAGCGGACAAGCGGCGGTTTAGGGATGCCGGCCATATCGAACAAATTGATCGCACAACGGCTCAAAGAAGCAATGGGCCTGCATAGCGAAACGGTTGGCATGATAACGATCTCCAGTGCTGTAGAGCAACGTATGCGTAAGACCGGTATCAATTCACCTGGTGAGTATCTGAAAATTCTGGACTCACAAACAGAGGAGATACAGCACCTCATCGAAACAGTCATTATTCCGGAAACCTGGTTTTTCAGGGATGAGCCCGCATATGAACGACTACTCCAATACATCCAGGCACATTACCCCCTCGACAACGCTAACGTTCCACCCGCATTGAGGATATTGAGTGTCCCCTGTTCGTCTGGAGAGGAGGCCTACTCCATAGCCATGTTATTGCATGACCATGGTTATAATCCTGACCAGGTAAGCATTGATGCCATAGATATTAGCCAGACCCTTATCGATAAAGCGATACAGGGTATTTACCGTCAACACTCCTTCCGCGGCAATAATACCAAATTCAGAGGCCGGCACTTTAGCGCAAATGGCGACGATTATCTGATAAAAAAAGAAATAAAATCATACGTCAATTTCACGCAGGGGAATATGCTGGCAAAAGATTTTTACCCTGGGCATGAAATCTATAACATTATCTTTTGCAGAAACCTGCTCATATATTTCGACACAGAAACACAAGCCGAAGTTTTTTCCATCCTGAACCGCTTATTAAAGAAAGACGGCATCCTGGTGCTCGGGCATGCGGAAACCAGTCACAAGTCGTTAGGCCTGTTTTCCCAGGACAATGAACTTGGCGCCTATATTAATCGAAAATCTTCGTCACCCGGCCTTGAAACAACAGGGAAAAATAAAAAATATTTTACAAAGAAGCATAAGAAGAAGATTCACAACAAGACGCTTCACACAAACCTGAAAAATCCGGGGCCTGCAATTCCTGCACGAAAGAAACAATCTGCAACGATATCTAAGGATAACGAAGCGCTGCTGGAAAAGGCATTTGTATTGGCCAACAAGGGTGAACTTGATAAGGCCATGCAGATTGTCTCAAAACATCTTGGTGAAGATCGTTTTTCAAGCCGAGGCTACTATTTAATGGGATTAATACATGACGCAGATGGTAATTTCGAGCAGGCGCGAGCATCCATGAAAAAGGCGATATATCTTAACCCGGACAATATTGAAGCATTAATACACTTGTCATTAATGGCCGAGCAGCGTGGTGATATAAGCGAATCCGAGCGAATGCGCGATCGGGCAGAGCGCGCGCAAAACAGACGTGATAAATAATGACCGACAATAAAGAAAAAACACTCCCTGCGCCCGCAGTCATCACTGATTGCTGGAATACAATTGGCGTATGGGGGAACAGTCCAGAGCGCTGTGCGCGACTTGAAGAACTCATACATTGCCATAACTGTGAAGTTTACTCAAATGCCGGCCGCATGTTGCTCAACCGTGCGGCCCCGTCCGGCTACGAAGATGAATGGACAGATGTGCTATCTAAAGAAATCGTTAGTCCGGCTGAGAACCTGGAGTCGGTCGTGGTTTTCAGGCTTGGCACAGAATGGCTGGCACTACCGGTGGTCATGATCAAGGAAATTACTCTAATGCGTGATATTTGTGACCTGCCACACAATAACAATCTGAAACTACGCGGCATTGTCAATATTCGCGGCGAACTTGTTATTTGTATGTCACTGGGCTACTTGATGGGCGTCGAAAAGCCAGACGAAGACTGGCTTAAATTCGAACGATCAATAAGCAGGCTCATTATGATGCGTGAAGGCAGTGGCTATATTGTATTTCCTGTAAGTGAAGTGCATGGCATCGCCAGACACCTTCCTGAAGAACTCAACAAGGCACCAGACACTATAAAAAAGACAAATCTAAGCTTTATAAAAGGCATAATAAAATGGAAGGGGAATAATGTTGGCTGCATTGATGAAACCGCACTGACCAATGAGGTTCTAAGTAACCTAAAATGAGCAACGACAATTACAATCCGTCTGCGGACCCCGTCATGCTCGATTTGTTCAGGCAGGAAGCGAGCATACATACACGAACACTGACAGACGGTCTCTTGAGTCTGGAGCGCTCGGCTGATAATGATGCCATCGAGACCCTGATGCGCGCGGCACACTCGATAAAGGGTGCGGCACGCATGGTTGGCATTGATGCTATTGTGAAAATATCTCACAGTATGGAAGACTATTTTGTCGCCGTACAAAAAGGTGAATTACGCATCACCGGAGAACACATTGACACCCTCCTTCTAGCGGTCGATACCATTGTGGATATTTCCAATAGTAATATCGACAACATCAATGATCCTGGCGTTAATGCGATATGCGACTCGATTAATGTCATCGCAGTCAACACGACACATGACTTAATACCTCCGGAGCAAGAAGGGCCTTCTGCAGTGCAGATGAACAATGGGTTTCATGATCTGTTTAAAACAGATGCCCGCGGATTATATAAAAAAATTCATGGTCTGTTGGGTGACAGGAAAGTTGAGGATATCGATACCCATGTGTTAACAGAAATACATCAGGCCCTGCACATGATAAATGGTGGCGCAAAACTCGCAGGGCAACACATACTCGCCGCACTGGGAAAATCCATTGATCAATATCTTCTGGCCTGTATTGAAGGCCGCAGCAATTTGTCAGAAGAAACATTCAATAGCCTCAAAGACCTGCTTAATACACTCTTGAAATGGATTGAAGAGGGTCAGGACGAAGACCTTTCAAAAGTTGACTCCTCTATACAGAAACTCACTCAAGAAACAGCTAATACAGTTTCCACCAGGAAAACAGCTAAAAAAACCGATCCCCAATCGGCACATCGATCAAACACCCAGCCGTTGCAGCCTGACCATTCAATACGCATCAGCACCCGGAGAATGAACAGATTGGTGGGACTGGCCAGCGAAAATGTCGTTGAGTCGCGCTGGATACGCGCGCATGCGGATGCCATGCTGATATACAAGCGTCGCCAATCTGTCATCATCAGTGCATTCGACGGATTGAGAAATCACCTTGATGAAGCCAATGTTCCTGAGCACATTTATGAGCTATTTAATGACATTCAGCGTCGCAGCAATGATGCCCGTGCCTACCTGAATACCCGCCTGACAGAACTTGAGGAGTTTGATCGTCGTGTTAGCGGGCTTGCAGAACGATTGAATCACGAAGTTCTGCAAACGCGTATGCGCCCATTTTCTGACTGCACGCAGGGTTTCAAGCGCATGGTTCGCGATCTGTCCAGGGATATGGGCAAACGAATTAACTTCCGCATTATTGGTGGCAATACACAAGTTGACCGTGAAATCCTTTCTCGCATTGAGGCCCCCCTCAATCACATCCTGAGAAATGCGATTGACCATGGGATTGAATCCCCACGAGACCGCATTCAAAACGGCAAGGATGAAGTTGCCAGCATCACCATTGAGGCCGCCCACAACATGGGCATGCTCGCCATCAGCATAGAGGACGATGGCAACGGTGTTAATATCGAGGCCCTCAGGGAGAAGATTGTCGAGCGTAGCATGCTCACAGCTGAAATGGCACTCAATCTCAACGACACCGAATTACTCGATTTTCTCTATCTGCCGGGATTTTCAACACGCACTGCGGTGACTGAAATATCAGGGCGCGGCGTCGGTCTCGATGTTGTCCATAACACCATTCAGGAAATGCGCGGCCAAATCCGAACCCGTTCCACCCCTGGCAAAGGTATGCGTATTCAGCTTATGCTGCCTCTCACCCTGTCCGTTATAAGAAGCCTGTTGCTCGAAATCGGTGAACAGGCCTATGCGATGCCACTGGTACGTATTGATTCCATTCATACTCTGCATAGTTCAGAAATTGAAACCATTGATGGAAAGCAGTTTTTCCTGTTAAACAATACGCATATTGGTCTTGTTGATGCCGCCCAGGTCCTCGAAACCCACAGTCAGCCTCACAATACGGAAATCTTTTCTGTCCTCGTTATCGGCGACCGGCAAACATGCTACGGCCTTGTCGTCGATCGTTTTTTAGGTGAGCGTGACCTCGCTGTGCATATCCTTGACCCAAGACTTGGAAAGATTCGCGATATCAGTGCTGCCACCCTGCTTGAAAATGGCTCTCCGGCACTGATTATTGATGCTGATGATATGCTTCGCTCTATTGAGCTGCTGATATCGGGCGAACGCCTGAATAAGATTGAACATGAATATGCGACGACAAACCAACGCAAGGCAATATTGGTAGTAGACGACTCGATCACCGTTCGTGAGGTTGAAAGAAAATTACTTGAGTCACGTGGTTATAAGGTTGATGTGGCAGTCGATGGTATGGATGGCTGGAACACTGTGCAAAATGCACATTATGATCTGGTCATCAGTGACATTGACATGCCACGTATGAATGGTATCGAATTTGTTACCACAATAAAAAATAATTCAACATACAAAGAGTTGCCAGTCATGATCGTTTCATACAAAGATCGACAAGAAGACAGGGACGCCGGCCTGCAAGCAGGTGCTGATTATTACCTGACCAAGGGAAGCTTTCATGATGATAGCCTCATTGAGGCCGTCATTGACCTGATAGGTGAGGCATGACTATGCGTATAGCCATTGTCAATGATAACAAGGGTCACTTGTTAATGCTTTCCAGAATACTGGAAAAGTGTTCGACGCATGAAATCATATGGATTGCCTATGATGGCAGGGAGGCCGTGGAAAAATGCCGACTGGACAAGCCTGATATTATCCTTATGGACCTGGTGATGCCAAAGATGAATGGCGTTATGGCGACACGTGAAATTATGGCACAGAGCCCCTGCGCCATCCTGCTGGTAACGGCCTCAGTCGCTGGCAACGCCTCTCTCATTTTTGAGGCCATGGGTGCCGGCGCACTCGATGTGGTCAAAACACCAATCTTTGGTGACCGTGATGAAGAACGTGATACCGATGCAATTTTGGGGAAAATCAGAATCGTCCAAAACCTCATCGCCCCCGGTAAGCCGCTCCGCAGCGATAACTCTCTTGCTGAAAATAACAATGTCCATGTTGAGACCCGCAAACCCATTTTATGCTTTGGTGCTTCCACCGGCGGTCCTGCTGCCCTTGCCACCATACTTAGTCAGTTGCCAGTGGACTTCCCGATACCTGTTGTCATCATCCAGCACGTTGATGAATATTTTTCAGCAAGTTTTGCCGACTGGTTAAATAAACAATGTCAGTTAACGGTTCAAATCGCACGCCATGGCGATCGACCCGAGGTCGGCAAGGTGCTGATAGCCGGTACAAGTAACCATATGCTCATGGACAGTCAGCAGCGCCTTGTTTATGCCGACTCGAATGAAGAGAGTAATTACAAGCCCTCAGTCAATGTTTTCTTTAACAGTCTGGTCAAACACTGGGATGATTGCATCATTGCCTGTCTGCTTACGGGCATGGGACGTGACGGCGCCACTGGCCTATTGAATATTCGTAACAAAGGTGGCTATACCATCACCCAAAGTAAAGACAGCTGTGCTGTTTACGGTATGCCTAAGGCCGCCGATGATATCGATGCCTCTATGCACTCTATAACACCGGAAGAGATGCCTTCTTTTATCATGGAATTTCTTAACCACAATAAACAGATGGCGGAACGGTTATGACTACAGACAATTCCACAAACAAGTGTGTCGTCTTGCTGGTTGATGATCAGGCCATTATCGCCGAAGGCATACGCCGCATGCTGGAAAACGAGAGTGATATTATTTTCCATTACTGTGACGACCCGACCAGGGCTATCCAGATGGCGACGGATATTGAGGCAACGATCATCCTGCAGGACCTGGTTATGCCGGATATCGATGGTATGACACTGGTGCGATTCTATCGCGCCAACCTCGAAACACGTAATATCCCCATTATTGTCTTGTCCAGTAAAGATGAAGCGCAAATCAAGAGCGACGCCTTCAATAATGGCGCGAATGATTATCTGGTAAAATTGCCCGATAAAATTGAATTACTGGCGCGCATTCGTGCACATTCACGCAGTTACCTGACCCAGCTTGAACGTGATGCCGCATTTCATGCCCTGCGTGAAATGCAAAAGCAACTGGAAGAAACCAACAATGAATTGCAGCGCCTGTCTGCACTCGATGGCCTTACGGGTTTGTCCAATCGGCGCCACTTTGATGAAGAGCTCGGCAAGGAATGGCGACGTGCCCAGCGTGGTGACCTGCCGCTCTCCCTGATCCTTATCGATATTGACTACTTCAAGCTCTATAATGATACTTATGGGCATCTGGCCGGTGATGAATGTCTGCAGGTGGTAGCCAAGGCCCTGCAGGCCAGCATTGTTCGTCCCGCCGATATCATCGCCCGTTATGGCGGTGAAGAGTTTGTCGTTATCCTCCCAGCGACAAAAGCAGAAGGGGCCGTCGTGGTCGCTGAAAACCTGCGCAATAATATCGCCGACCTGACCATTCCCCACAGCGCCTCAAGCACCTCGGAGTATGTCAGTATCAGTCTGGGTATCGCCCAGGCCGATTTTTCCACCATGCAAAACCTTGAGGCCCTCATCGAGGCTGCCGATAAGGGACTTTACGAAGCCAAGAACTCCGGGCGCAACCGTTACCGAATCGCCTCCTGAGCCCTCCACCGGGCTGGTATGCGCGGGGAAAAGCGAATATCATATTAACTTATGACCTTCGTAGTGACTGAAAACTGCATCAAGTGCAAATACACAGACTGTGTAGATGTCTGCCCGGTGGATTGCTTCCACGAAGGCCCGAATTTTCTCGTTATCGACCCCGAAGAATGCATTGACTGCACACTCTGTGAGCCGGAGTGCCCCATCGCCGCTATATTTGCCGAAGACGACCTGCCCGAGGATCAACGGCAATTCATTGCCCTGAATGCAGAACTGTCACTACTGTGGCCCGTCATTGATGAAGTCAAACCGGCGCCGGCAGATGCCGACGAATGGAAGGATAAGCCGAACAAGCTCCAATACCTTGAACGCTAAGCATTTTCCCCTACCAGGAGAGTGCAACTGATGTCGGGCCCGTCTGCTGCCGGCATTACCCTGCTCCCCTATAGCAGTGACCCACTGCAATACCTCTGTGAACAGATTGGCCTGCAGCACAGCCAGGACCTGCCCGACCTCAGCCGACTGCTGGTACTCATCCCCGGTGAACTTGCCAAGCAACGACTCGGCCAGTCGCTGCTTGCAACATCAGAAAAGGCTGCCATGCTGGCACCAAAAATGATGAGCCTCGCGCAGTTTGTTCAAGATTACGGCCACTCCGCACACCCGCGTATTGACTCACATGCCCGCGAGCTGCTCCTCGTCGAGGCCCTGCGTCAGCACCCGGACCTGTATGGCAACAGCAACCCCTGGCTACTGGCTGAAAACCTGTTGCAATTTTTTGATGAACTCAACCACCAGCAATGCACACTGCCTGATAAGTACCCGCAGTTCTCACAAACCCTGCAACAGGGCTACGGCCTCGAGGCACAGCACCGCCAGCAACTGGCGCCGTTGCTTAACCGCGAGGCCGAACTTGTGTATACCCTCTGGCAGGCATGGACTGATCAACTCCAGGCCGAGGGACTCATCGACCCGCATGCCGACTATAGTCAGCGCCTGGCAACATTAGGTCTTCCGACGGACTTTACCCACTGTTATCTGCTCGGCTATAGCCGGCTTAACCCTGCCGAGGCCGCCTGGTTCAGTAGATTGGCGCAGGCCGGCAAGGCCAGCCTGTATCTGCAGGGACAAAACGGTTACCCGCCGGAGGCCTACCACCCGGATGCGGTCATTGCGGATTTGCTTGCACAGTGTCCGGACATAGCCGTCAATAACCTCGAACACAGTCAGGCATACAGTGCCGCCCTTGACGCGGTTTATGCACAACACGGTGCCGCCCTGGCTGAACGCGCGCACAGCACGGCCGAACAGCTGCCTGACAGTCCTATACAGGGACGCCTGCAGCTATTCACTGCGGAGAGTGCCGAACAGCAGGCGCTCGGCATCGAACTCCAGGTTCGCCTCTGGTTGCAGGAGGGCATTGAACACATAGGCATTGTCAGCCAGGACCGTCGCCTGGCCCGCCGCCTGCGCGCCCTACTTGAGCGCGCCGGTATCCTCCTGCAGGACCAGTCCGGCTGGGCGTTGTCGACGACCAGTGCCGCCGCCGTACTCGAACGCTGGCTGGAATGTATCGAGCAGGACTTTGATCACCTGCCCCTGCTCGACCTGCTGAAATCCCCCTTTATGGTCGATGAGGCGGATCGCGAGGCACACTTAAAACTCGTCTATCGTTTTGAACAGGACATTGTCCTGCACGAAAATATCGCCAGTGGTCTGTGGCGTTACCGTCGTCATATCGACGCGCGTTATAAGCGCCTGCCCGAGGACTGGGGCAAGGCCACGAGCGATGCCTTGCAGGCACTCTTCAACCGCCTCGAACAGGCCGCCTCACCGCTACTGGCCCTCATCGGCAAACCCAACCTGCAACCGACCACCTTTATCCACGCCTTGCAGGAAAGCCTGCATCGGCTCGGCCTGTTTGAGACCTTCAGTCACGATGATGCCGGACAACGCCTACTCATCGAGCTCGAGGGCATGACACGGGCACTGGATGGCCGCAAACTGCTCATGCACTGGTCTGAATTGCGCAGCTGGCTGGGCCGCACCCTCGAACGCTATAACTTCTGTCCACAGACACCGGCCAGTCACGTCTCGCTCATGAACATGGATAACGCTGCGCTATCCGATTTCGATGCCTTGATCATTGCCGCCGCCGATCAGGAACACCTGCCGGGCCAGGTCGAGGCCTCGGCCTTTTTCAATGACGGGGTCCGCCAGGCACTCGGGCTCAGCATCAGTACCACGCAGCAGCGACAGCGGTTTTACCAGTTTCGTTGTCTGCTGGAATCTTCACCGCATCTGTTAATCAGTTACCATTCTGATCAGAATGGCGAGAGCCTGTCACCGAGCCCCTGGCTGTCGGCCCTGCAACACTTTCATGAACTGGCATGGGATAACACACTTGAGGCCGACCACATCCAGCAACAACTGGCCGCCGGATACCACGGCTTTCACCAGAGCCCCAAGCTGCCTGCAGTCGAGCCCCTAGCGGCACATCCCCGCACCCCGTGCCCGGCTCAGCTTCTGCCTGCTTCCGTCTCGGCCAGTAGCTACCAACAGCTCATCGACTGTCCTTATCAGTTTTTTGCCGCACGTTGCCTGAAATTAAAGGCCACGGATGAAATCCGTACCGCGCTGGAAAAAAGCGATTATGGCAACCGCATCCATGCCTGCCTGCAGGCCTTCCATAGTCAGGTGAATGGCCTGCCGCCGCCGTTTGCGCAAGACATTCATGCAAACAACCGGCAACAAGCCATAGAACACCTGCAAGCAATCTCCGAGGCCATCTTCGCCCGCGACCTGGAAGATAATTTTCAGCACCGCGGTTGGTTACGGCGCTGGCAACAACTCATACCTTTATATATAGACTGGCAACAACAACGTCAGCAGACCTGGCACTTTTCACAGGCCGAGTATGCCGGCGACAGTCATCTCAATGGTCAGGCCCTGCAGGGTCGGCTGGATCGCCTCGATGTCGCCAATGATGATGCACAGACCTATGCCATTATCGATTACAAGACCGGCTATACACCGCCACAGGCCGAGGTCGATAGCGGCGAGGCCGTGCAACTGCCGTTCTATGCCCTGCTCCTCGGTGAACATATTCAACGTGTCGAATACCTGCTGGTCGACACGGATATCAAAGGCCGCGCCCGGCTCGAGGGCGCGGCGCTCGAAGACCTGCGCACGCGTCAGCAACAACGTCTCGGCGAACTTGTTAAGGCCTTGCAGAGTGGTGCCGAACTGCCGGCCTGGGGCGATGACAAGACCTGCGGCTATTGTACTATGCAGGGTTTGTGTCGGCGCGGCGCCTGGGGCCCTGACGAGGCAACTGTATGAAATCCGCCGTGTTGGCCTGTCAGCCACAACAAAGTACCAGCGTGCATGCCTCAGCCGGTAGTGGCAAGACCTGGCTGCTCGTTTCACGCCTGCTAAGGCTGTTACTGGACGGGACAAAACCGGATGCCGTATTGGCGATTACCTTTACCCGCAAGGCCGCCGCCGAGATGCAGGAGCGCCTGTTATCGCGCCTGTATGAACTGGCCTGCATGGAGGATGCGGACCTCGGTGAGGCCTTGCAACAAATCGGCCTGGCCGCCGAACCGGAACACCTCGAGACCGCCCGGCAACTCTACGAAAAATTACTGCACAATCCGAGACGGCTTAACATCACCACCTTCCATGCCTTCTCGCAACAGATCCTGCGCCGCTTTGCCTTCGAGGCCGATGTGCCGGCCGGTTTTGAACTTATCGACAAGACCCGCCTGCTGGAGACCGAGGCCTGGGATGCCCTCTTCAGGGAGGTCACGGCACAACCCGATAGTGCAGTCGCGCAGGCACTCGACAGGTTGTTTCAGTATTGCGGCGGCATCTATAACACCCGTCAGGCACTCGACAGTTTCCTGCAACACCGTAGCGAATGGTGGGCATTAACCCAGGCACCCCAAGACCCCGACACGGCCAGCCTGGCACTGGCCGAACAACTCGCTATCGACCCGACCTCGCCACCGGATATCGACGCCTGGCTTGGACAACATCGCCAGGCACTTCACGACTACGCCACCCTCACCGGCCAACACAAGACCGCCACTCACAGTAAGCGACAACAGGCACTCTATGGCCTGCTGGAATCCGGGACGGTCGATCGGCAATGGCTGAATAACCTGCAGAAGGAATTTTTCACCGCCAACGGCACACTGCGCGCACTCAAATCTTCCAAGGCATTGGAAAAGAGTCTTGGTGATGCCGGGGTTGAACGTTTGCTGTACCTGCATACTGAACTGGCCGGCGCCATCGAAGGCCTCAATGATCAACTGGCCAGGCAACACACCTTTCATGTTAACCAGGACTGGTTTGCTGCCGGGCAGCATTATCTCGAACACTACCAGCGCATCAAGCAACAACAACGTCTGCTCGATTTTACCGACCTGGAATGGCGAGCCTGCCAGCTGCTGAATGACAGCGGCCATGCCCACTGGGTTCAGTACAAACTCGATCAGCGCATTGACCACTTGCTGGTCGATGAGTTCCAGGACACCAATCCAACCCAGTGGCGTCTGCTGCTACCGTTGCTACAGGAACTGGCCGCCGGTGAGAATGAACGACAACGTTCGGTATTTATCGTCGGTGATGCCAAACAGTCTATTTATGGTTTCCGCCGCGCCGACGCCAGTCTGTTTAGTCATGCCCGCGGCTGGCTGGAAGACAACCTGCAGGCCGCAACAATCCCGCTCGCCATGTCATGGCGCTCGGCACCGGTGATCATGGACTTTGTTAATCACGTCTTTTCAGAGGGCGAGCTTCACCAGCGCCTGGTCGATTTTAGTCCACACGGCACGCACCGTGACAAGCTATGGGGGCGTGTTGAATTTTTACCCGTAATACGCACCGCAGAGCCGGAGCTTGACGCCCTTACACTGGCGCCAACGGCATTACGCAATCCGCTGCTAAGACCACGCGAACTGCCGACGAACAGTCTTTATGAAGACGAGGCGCGCATCATCGCGGAAAAGATTGCCGGACTTGTCGAACAACGAACTCCCATCGAAGACAATGGCAGATACCGCCCGGCAGACTATGGCGATATCATGCTGCTGTTACGCAATCGTACCCATATTGCCAGTTATGAACGCGCCCTGCAGGCCGCCGGCATCCCCTATCAGGGCAGCGAACCGGGTAGCCTGCTGGAGACGGTCGAGGTCCAGGACATGCTGGCCCTGCTCGACACGCTGATCGCCCCGTATAACAACCTGTCCCTGGCACGTGTTCTGCGTTGCCCGTTGTTCGCCTGTAGTGAACAGGACCTGGTGGTCCTGGCTACCAAGGTCAGACAAACACCACAGGCCTGGTTCAGTTGCCTGGCGCAACTCGATGATGGCCATTCGGCGAACCTGCTGGCGGCAAGGGATAAGCTGACAGGCTGGCATGAACAGGCGGGGCATGTCCCCGTGCATGACCTGCTGGACCGTATCTACAGTGAGGCCGACGTGCTGAATCGTTTCCGGGCGGCCTTTCCCACACACCTGCAGGGACGTGTCACCGCCAACCTGATGCGCTTTCTCGAACTCGCCCTCGAGATCGACAGTGGCCGTTACCCGAGCCTGGCACAGTTTCGCGCCCGACTGGCGGTGTTACGCAAACAGGAACGTGATGGTCCCGACCCGGCACCGTCGCTCAATCAGGGCCAACGTGTGCAGATACTGACGATTCACTCCGCCAAGGGGCTCGAGGCACCTATCGTCTTTATCGCCGACACCGCCAGTGTGCCGAGTGACCGTGCCAGTTATCAGGCGCATGTGCACTGGCCCAGTGGTGCGGAACGTCCGCAACATATACGCTTGTTACTCAACAGTGGTCATCGTGACAGCGCCACACGAGCCTTACTTGAGGCGCAGGTCACGCGGGATGCCCGTGAAGAGGCCAACCTCCTCTATGTGGCCATGACCCGTGCACGGCAATTGCTGTATATCTCGGCGGTCGAGCCGGCGAGGAACAAAGACCAGGGCTGGCATGCCCTGATCAGTCTGCAACTGCAACGACTCAGGCTTTTGGACGCAGACGGCGCGTGCCTGCTCGAGAGCCTGCCCAGGCCCGCACTCGATGACATGGCGGAGCACGACGACCATGATGCGACTGACCAGACCCGATATTCAGGCATCACACCGCCGACAGAGATCATCGACTACCCGCTTCGACATAAGTGGATTGCTCCCAGTGAAAGCATTGATCACTCACCGGCCGGCAGTGGTGACGAGCTTCGTCAACTGGCCCGCCTGCGCGGCACCATTATTCACCGTCTGTTCGATGCGCTGACACAGGCCGGCAGCCATGCGGAGGATGTACGTGCCCGCTGTTTCCGGGAGTTCAGTCAGCAGGCTGACATGGCCTTTATTGATAGCTGTTGGCAAGAGGTCATCGGGGTCTTGCGGGCACCGCAACATACTGCCTTGTTTTCGGCACACCACTACCAGCAGGCGTGGAATGAAGTGCCGATACTTTACCAGGATGAGGATTCACAGCAGACGGTCAGTGGTATAATCGACCGGCTTATTCGCTACGATGGACGGCTGTTAATCGTGGATTACAAAACCCGGCGGCTGAACGCGCAGGAACAACCGCAACAACTTGCCCAGTCTTATCGTGCACAGCTGGATTATTATGCACGAGGCATTAAAAAATGCTGGCCGGACCTGGCGGTCGAAGCCGGCATCCTCTTCACGGCCGCTAATCAATTCGTCAAACTCTAACTGAAATCATTTTTCTGCAAATACTATTGGCGAGCCACCTGCTTATTCAGCATCTGTTCAAGTTGCGCGGCCGGAACATAACCGGGCAGGCGTTGCCCGTCTTGTGTGAAGATGGTGGGTGTGCCCGCTACACCCAGCACGGCCGCCGCATCCATATGCTTGCCAACCGGGTTGGGGCATTGTTTGTTCTCAATGGCCTTGCCCGACTTGGCCGCGTCCATTGCCGCATGCCGATCATCGGCACACCAAACGGATACCGCCTTATCAAACGATGCAGACACCCTGCCCGCCCGCGGGTAAAAGGCGTATTTCACCTCGATACCCCTTGAGGTATACGCCTTCATCTCCTGATGCAGGCGACGGCAGTAACCGCAATCGATATCGGTAAACACAGTGATCGAGTATTTCTTCCCCTTGTCGGCCGGGTAAATCAACATCTCTTCACGGCTTATCCCGGCCAGTGCCCCGAGCCTTGCCTCGGCACGTTTCTGTTCGGTCAGGTTGATGTTTTTCTGCAAATCTATAATTTCGCCTTTAATGGCATAGCGACCATCGGCACTCAGATAGATAAAACCATCACCAAAATCCACTTCATAAATACCCTTGATGGGCATGTCACTGATGCTGTATTGGGTTTCACCGGGCATGACCTCGGCCAGGCTCTTACGAATGGCTGCACGGTCATCTGCCGAGACAGGCGTGATCACTGTCATCAACATGGCCAGACTGGTAAACAAGATAAATTTCATACTTAATCTCTAAAGTTATTAAATTGTAGTGGCAGGCCGGTGTCCTTGTCCCGCAACAGGGCCATAACGGCTTGCAGTTCATCACGCTTCTTGCCGGTAACACGCAGCTGCTCACCCTGTATGGCTGCCTGCACCTTGATCTTCGAATCCTTGATCAGCTTAACAATCTTCTTCGCCTGTTCCTTGTCGATGCCATGACGTACGCTGATGACTTGCTTGGCGGATTTCAGGGCCTCCTCGATATCACCCTGGTCCAGACAGGAAATATCGATACCGCGTTTCGATAATTTCTCGTACATGACAGCACGTACCTGCTCTACGCGGAACTTGCTGTCACTCTCCAGCCGCAGTTCCAGGTCATTTTGCACGATCTTCGAGTTAGAACCCTTGAAATCGAATCGGTTCCCTATCTCACGATTGGCCTGATCCACGGCATTTTTCAGTTCATGCTTATCGACTTCAGAAACAATATCAAATGATGGCATTGCAACCTCCGGAAAAATTATTTAGCGCATTATACAGGCAATGTGACATAAATGATGGGACTAGCCGCGCGGGTGGTGTTCGGCATGCAAACTCTTTAAACGCTCACGCGCAACATGGGTATAGATCTGCGTTGTCGACAGATTGCTGTGACCGAGTAATAACTGTACCACACGCAGATCAGCACCGTGATTAATCAGGTGTGTAGCAAAGGCATGGCGCAGGGTATGTGGTGACAGAGGTTTGTTGATACCCGACTTGAGCGCATAACGCCTGAGCAGCTGCCAGAAGGCCTGGCGGGTCATCGGCCCGCCACGACGGGTAGGAAAGATCGCATCCACGGCCCGACCGTTGATGATGTCGACACGGTCATGGCGGATAAATCGCTCCAGCCAGCTCAGCGCCTCCTCACCCAGCGGCACCAGTCGTTCCTTATTTCCCTTGCCGGTGACACGTACGACACCCTGTTGCAGGTTGAGCTGTGAGAGTTCCAGCCCCACCAGTTCACTGACCCGGAGCCCGGTGGCATAGAGTAATTCAAGCATGGTGCGGTCGCGAAAGCCCAGGGCGTCCTCGGCATCCGGCGCATCCAGCAGCCTCTCCACATCCTCTTCGGTCAGTAACTTCGGCAGGGCGCGGGCGATCTTCGGTGCCTCAATGCGGGCACTTGGGTCATCCTGCAAACGGCCTTCACGGATCTGGTACTGGTAGTAACGACGCATACTCGACAACAGCCGTGCCGTTGTCCGGGCATGTGCGCCCTTGGCGGCACGCCCGGCAAGATAGGCCAACAGGTCTTCACGCCGCGCCGACTGCAGGTCGCGGTCATCGGCCTGCAGGGCCTTTGCCAGGCCCTGCAGATCACTGCGGTAGGCACTCAGGGTATTTTCACTCAGATCCCGCTCCATCCACAGGGCATCAATAAAGGCCTCGATCTCGGCCTGCCCGGGCTTAACGTCTTGCATGCTCATGTTCGAGTGGCCAAGGTTTCATCTCAACAAGTTTGCCGCCAGTGGCCCCAGCATAACCACCCAGCCCTGTTTTTACCACGTCCCGTGGCAATGACAGTCTTATGATTGCCGAATAGTCCTGCACCCTTAACCTTTATTGTCGCGCAACCAAAGTTGTTGCAGGCGTCGTTGCAGGACGGCGCGACGCGCCTCATCCTTACTCACATTCAATAACTGCGAATAGATCCTTCGTGCATCACGAATAAGCCCTGCCTCGGTCAGTGCCTCGGCTGCCTGGTAGAGCGCTGATTGTGCCCACAGGTCCGGCAAGTCCTGTCCGGGTACATCGGCTGAACGCAGATAAAGTACGGCCGCCTCGGCATACTGTTGCTGCGCCTTACGTGAATCGGCCATCCAGTAAAGTATCTCTCGCTGTAGTTGTGGATCACCCGTTTGTAACCGCAGTTTTTCAAACAAGCGAAGTGCCTGTTCATGCTCATTGAGCGTCTGCAGGTCGAAGACTACCTGCATAAAACGATCGGTTGCCGCCTTATCAAAGACCGCCTCACCCTTCAATACGGTGGCCAGCACCTCGCTACCACGTTCAACATCACCTGCCATAATAAATACACGGGCGCGACGCATTTCCCATAACAATGGTGCCACGCCCTTCGGCGCCTGCTGCAAGCCCTGTAACAGGCTCGAGGCCAGGCTCACATCGGATTCCGTCAGGGCCTGTTCCAACAGGGTATAACGGGCAATAGGCGGTAGCCTGGCGATATCGGCATAACGCGAGCCTTCAAGGTAGAGACGCCGCATGATTTCAGGACCCGCCTTTTGCTTCTGCAGTGAACGGATCAGTTCCTCATGGGCGCGCAGGCGTGCCGTCTCATCACGGGCAGTCTCACTGAGTAAGGCATAAAACGCCCTTTGCCTTACCGGTTTGGATGCATACTTACTCGCCTGGGCAAACCACTGTTTGTCGTCGCCTATCAACAGTTGTCCACGATTACCCACTGCCTGGGCATGTGCACTATAGGCCTCCCAGAGGGCATCGGCCTGCAATGTGATCAGGCCATCATCGAGTTGACTGGCACGCGTCTCGCTGAAAATATTCTCCAGGGCAACGACACGGCTGCCGGTATCAGATTCGGCAAGGCTGGCCTCGGCAACCGTCGCCCATAAACGCAGACGCACAACCTTATCCAGCCCCTTGGCCTTGATGCGTTTTTTGGCCTGCTTGATGACTGTTGTTGCCGGCAGGCTTGCGCTACGCAGTGCCGCCAGCAGGTACAGGCTTTGCGCCTCGACAGACTTGCTATTCGTCAGAATATCGGCCGCATCCTTGGCGCGACCGGCCTGTAGCAATACCGATGCGCGCAGGGTCTGTGTGGCATTGGCTTCGGCACGGTAGTCCTGGTTATGTCGCAGCATGGCGATGTGTGCGGCATTGGCCTGTTTATCGAGGAGATAACTGCGAATCAACAATTCTCGCCAGTGGATCAGACTAGCTGTTGGCGGAGATATCTCGGCTTGCCAGATCAGCCTGCGTAAAGCCTGTCGCGCCGCCTTGCCATCACCCAGCGCCAGCCATGCCGCCACTTGCTGCGTGGCAAACCAGTTACGCGCTGCGAGCGGGATGTTTTGTTGCTGCGTATCAATACGCTGGATCAAGCTTTGCCAGGCCTCGGTCCTGCTATACAGATCGATACGCAGACGTTCCCAGCGCAGCCAGTCGTCAGCACTTAACTCCGGGCGGGCCTGTTGCCGTTCGATCTTTTGCAGGGCCAATTGACCGGCACCGAGCCCGGCAATAAATTCTGCCTCAGTGAATGGGTCGGTTGCGGCAACCGCGACCAGCGAAGAGAACGACAGGATTAAAAGAATCAGACTACGCATACACAAACACGGCGCCCGAAGGCGCCGTATAAAAAAGGCAAACAATCCTGCAGACCGTGGGCAGCGCTGGCTGACAGCAGTCTGCATAATGCCTGGCTTAGAGCTTTTCCTTGATGCGCGCAGCCTTACCGGTCAGCTCGCGCAGGTAGTACAGCTTGGCCTGACGAACGTCACCGCGACGCTTGATATTGATGCTGTCGATAATCTTGCTGTGTGTCTGGAAGACACGCTCAACACCTTCACCGTTTGAAATCTTGCGCACGGTGAAAGCAGAGTGCAGACCGCGGTTACGCTTGGCGATTACTACACCTTCGTAGGCCTGGATACGCTCACGCTCACCTTCCTTGACCTTAACGTTAACCACTACGGTGTCGCCCGGACCAAATGCAGGCACGTCGTCCTTCATTTGTGCTTTTTCGATCTGTTCGATAATCTTGCTCATGATGTACTCCTGATTAACCCTTTAACCGGTCACCCGATCAATGTTCATTGTGTTCCGTAATAAATTCATCCAGCAATTTTTGCTGCTCTTTCGTTAACTCAACCTGCTCCAGCAAGTCGGGCCGTCTTAACCATGTCCTGCCGAGTGACTGTTTCAACCGCCAGCGCGCAATCGCCGCATGGTCACCACTCAGCAATACCGCCGGCACCGGTCGGCCATCAACGTCTTCCGGCCGCGTATAGTGCGGGTAGTCGAGCAGGCCATTAATAAATGAATCCTGCTCCGCAGAGGCCTCATCACCCAGCGCCCCGGGTAAAGTCCGCACCACTGCGTCGATCATGACCGCTGCGGCCAGTTCACCGCCACTCAGTACGTAGTCACCTATCGACCATTCGTCATCGACTTCGCTTTCAATCACACGCTCATCAATGCCTTCGTAACGTCCGGCGATCAAAACCAGCCGTTCCGTTTGTGCCAGCTCGGCCACACCGGCCTGATCCAGCTTGCGACCCTGTGGTGACAGGTAAATCACCCTGGCCTCACCGTCACAACTCTCGCGCGCCTCATTAATCGCCGCGCGCAGTGGCTCCACCTGCATAACCATTCCGGGGCCACCGCCGTAGGGTCTGTCATCGACCGTACGGTGTTTATCCTCTGCGTGTGCCCGCGGGTCATGCAGACTCAAACCAATAATACCGTTCTTGAGTGCACGTCCGGTCACACCATACTGCGTGACATCACGCAACATCTCCGGGAACAAGGTCACCACCGCAATGTGTTGCAATGACATCCCTGCTTCCTAAAAGTCCGGGTCCCAGTCGACACGCACACGCCTGGCGGCGGTATCGACTTCAACCACAACGTCACCCTGCACAAACGGGATTAAACGTTCCCGCTCACCGGCGACGACGATGACATCGTTGGCACCGGTCTCCATCATGCTTTCAATGTGACCCAGCTCAACACCGTCCAGAGTTTCCACCTGGCAGCCAATCAGGTCTGACCAGTAATACTCGTCTGCAGCGAGGCCGGCCCGTTGCTCAGGCTTAATGGCCACTTCCGTACCCATTAATGCGGCGGCGGCATCCCGATCATCACAACCCTGAAGGTGGACAATAATGCCCTTGCCCTGCTGGCGGCCTTCGACCACTTCCACTGCCTGCCATGCATTGTCCTTGCGGAGATACCATGGCGAATACTTGAGTATGTTGTCACGGGGTTCAGTGTGGGAAAACACCTTGCACCAACCTCGTACACCATAAAGTCCGGATATCTTGCCAACCACGATCATATTCTGCGCCACCTTACTATCCGGTTCGCTCATGACCATGACTCCAGACCCTTCATTGTCACGATACAGCGTGACAACGACAAAACTGATTTAGGCGGCAGCCTGCTGCTTGAGCAACTTGGCAACACGCTCAGAGGTCTGCGCACCGAGCTTGACCCAGTGAGCAACGCGATCGGTATCGATGCGCAGGCTGTCTTCCTTCTCGCTACGCGCAACCGGATTATAAAAACCCAGGCGCTCAAGGTAACGGCCGTCACGACGGTTACGGCTATCGGTGACAACAATGTGATAAAACGGACGCTTCTTGGCGCCGCTGCGTGATAAACGTATAGTGACCATGTGCGGGGTAAACCTCTCGCTGCAAATCGGCTAAAAGTAGCCAAAAAATAAATAACCGGGGGCGACAGTGATCGCCCCCGAAAAATCGCTGCATTTTACGCTAATTTCAGTAAAAAGAAAGACCTGTGCGGGAATTTCATGTCCTTTCCCGCCACGGCTGATCCGCAGGGCCTAGAACGGCATTTTACCCATACCCGGCAGGCCGCGCATAAGTTTTTTCATGCCCCCGCCCTTGCCCATTTTCTTCATCATCTTCTGCATCTGCTTGAATTGTTTGAGTAATTTATTCACATCCTGAACCTGCACACCCGAACCGGCGGCGATACGCTTTTTCCGCGAGCCCTTGATGATGTCCGGTCGCTGGCGTTCACCCGGGGTCATGGAGTCGATAATCGCCCCCAGGCGCAGCATATCGCGGTCATTGACCTGGTCTTTGACGTTGGCTGGCAGGTCGCCCATGCCCGGCAACTTGTCCATGAGACTCGCCATGCCGCCCATATTCTGCATCTGCCGCAGCTGCTCGCGGAAATCGGCGAGGTCAAAACCCTTGCCCTTTTTCAGCTTGTGGGCGAGTTTCTCGGCCTCCTTGTGGTCGACCTTGTGCTGGGCCTCCTCGATGAGGCTGAGCATGTCGCCCATACCGAGGATGCGTGAGGCCACACGCTCGGGGTGAAAGGCCTCCAGGGCGGTGGTTTTCTCGCCGACACCGAGGAATTTGATGGGTTTGCCGGTGATCTCACGCACCGACAGGGCGGCACCGCCGCGGGCGTCACCATCGGCCTTGGTCAGGACCACACCGGTCAGCGGCAGGGCCTCGTTAAAGGCCTGGGCGGTGTTCGCGGCATCCTGGCCGGTCATGCTATCGACCACAAACAGGGTCTCGATGGGATTGATGGCCGCATGTAAGCGCTTGATTTCATCCATCATTTCCGCGTCGACGTGGAGTCGGCCGGCGGTATCGATGATGACAACATCAAAAAACTGTTTTTTCGCCTGCTCGATGGCGCCCTGACCGATAGCGACCGGGTCCTGCTCGGTCGAGCTGGGGAAAAACCCGGCACCGATCTCGGCGGCCAGGGTCTCAAGTTGTTTGATCGCCGCCGGTCGGTAGACGTCGGCACTGGCGACCAGCACTTTTTTCTTCTCGCGCTCGGCGAGGAATCGCGCCAGCTTGGCAACACTGGTGGTCTTACCCGCACCCTGCAGGCCCGCCATGAGGATCACGGCCGGCGGTGTGGTGTGCAGGTTCAGGGCCTCGTTGGCCTCGCCCATGACATGCACCAGCTCCTCGTGCACAATCTTGATCAGGGCCTGGCCCGGGCTCAGGCTTTGCAGGACCTCCTGACCCACCGCGCGCGCCCGGACCTTGTCGATAAAGGCCTTGACCACCGGCAGGGCCACATCGGCCTCGAGCAGGGCCATGCGCACGTCACGCAGGGCCTCTTTAATATTGTCTTCGCTAAGCCGCCCCTGGCCACGCAGGTTTTTCAGGGTCTTGCCTAGTCGTTCGGTAAGGGAATCAAACATGGGGGATTTTTATCTTGCCGCTATATCCGTTGACGAAATAAGGCCTTGTGCCGCCTCGAAACGGGGATTATAACGTAAAGACCTCGCCACCCGACAGGCCTTTCAGCTTGCGGGACGGCATCTGCTCACAACACTCCTGCAGGATGCGCGTCTCTTCACCGGGTTTACGGTGGCTGATGTAGATCTCGGGGTCCAGCTGCAGTTTTTTCATGTCCTCGGCCAACAGGCTGGGGCAATAGTGCTTGGCCATCTTGCTCAGTTCGAGGTTGTGGTCGGCAAAGGCCGCCTCAACGATGAGCAGGTCCAGTTGTCCATGGGCGTTCAGGGCCGCCCAGAGGCTGTCATTCGTGCTGGTGTCACCACTGAAGGCAAAACTGCCGCTCTCGCAAGCCACCCGGTAGGCAACCGCCGGCACAATATGATTAACGGCAATCATCTCGATATCGCGGCCGTGATTCTCCCAGACCTCACCCGGCCGCATGGCCCGATAACTGAGGACGGGCGACTCGGGGCGGGGCAGTTCGGCAAAGTCCGGCCAGACCACCCAGTTAAAGATATAGGACTGCAGGGCCTGCAAGGTGCTTTCCTGACCATGAATAATGACCGGTTCCTTGACCAGGTCAAAAATGGTATCGATCAGCAGCGGGATGAAACAGACGTGGTCGAGGTGTGAATGCGTAACAAAAATATGCCGGATTCGGCCCATTTCTTCCAGGGTCAGGTCACCCAGCCCGGTGCCCGCATCGATGAGGATGTCGTCATCAATCAGCAACGAGGTACTGCGCAAGCCTGCGCCGATACCACCACTACAGCCAAGAATCCGTACTTTCATACTGATCTGATTTACCTGTGTAAATTCTTATTTATTATTGTAGTTAAATAAAGATCAGTCTGCCTTATCTGGCCGCTGATTTCCGTATCCTTGTCACAAAACCCATTATCCCGCCATGCCCCAAGGTTGGGCCATTTCAGGCCATTGGCCCTTCAACCGAGGCGGCGAATGTGCCATTATTCGGTAAAATTTGAGCCTAACAGAGTTAACAATAAACGGCTACTGCCGGCGGCCAACAACATGAAAGTACTTATAATTACCAGTTTAACCGTATTCCTCTACCTGGGGACTACCCTGCTCCTGAGCCGGCGCCTGGCCAGTGGCATGGTCGCCAGCCAGGGCGCACGACTGGGCCTGATAGCCCTCGGTCTGGGTGCCGTGATCCTGCACGGCGGTCTCGTCTATAACACCATCTTTACCGAGGCCGGCCTGAACCTCGGTTTTTATAGCGCCGCCTCGCTGATCATGAGCCTGGTCGCCCTGCTCATGCTGTTGGCTGCCATCACCCAACCCATCGAGAATCTCGGCATCGTAGTCCTGCCACTCGCGGCCATTAGCCTGTTACTCGATCAGTTTTTATCCTCACAGCACATCCTCGCGAGCAATACGACCCAGAATATCGAGATCCATATCATTCTTTCACTGCTCGCCTACAGCCTGCTAAGTATCGCCGCCGTGCAGGCCGTGTTACTCGCCGTACAGGACTACCAGTTACGCCATAAACACCCGGGGGGCTTCATGCGCGCCCTGCCACCCATGCGGGTCATGGAGTCACTGTTGTTCCAGATCATTGGCGTGGGCTTTTTCCTGCTCAGTCTGGCCCTGCTCAGTGGTATCATTTATCTCGAAGATATCTTTGCCCAGCACCTGGTACACAAGACCGTGCTGTCCATCATCGCCTGGCTGGTCTTTGCCATCTTGTTATTCGGTCGCCGGCTGGCCGGCTGGCGTGGCCGCACGGCGATTCGCTGGACACTCGCCGGTTTTGTTACCCTGCTACTGGCCTATTTTGGTAGCAAGTTGGTACTAGAAATCATTCTTGCTTAACGGCATGTTGGGCATCATTTATGCCCGCGCCAGGCAGACTCCACACGAGGCAAACTGTTCTTGAACGAATTACCTTTAGGCCTGTTGCTTGTTGCATTGGTCGTACTGATTATTATTTCAGGCTTTTTCTCCGGTTCGGAAACCGGGCTGATGGCCCTGAACAAATACCGCCTGCGTCACCTGGTGCGGGATAAACACGCGGGGGCTATGCGCGCTCACCGTTTGCTCGAACACCCGGACAGGCTGATCAGCCTGATCCTGCTCGGCAACAATGCCGTCAACATCATGATCACCCTGCTTGCCGCGATCATTATGCTGCGCATGTTTGGTGAACTGAGTGTATTTGTCTCAACAGTTATCCTGACCTTTATCATGGTGTTGTTTGCCGAGGTGACACCCAAGACACTGGCCGCGCTGCACCCGGAGCGTTTTGCCTTCCCGGCCACCTGGATCCTTAACCCCTTAATGCGGATTGGCTATCCGGTAGTCTGGTTCTTTAACAAATTGATGCATGGCATTTTCAAAATATTTCGCATCGACTCCTCGCACCAGGACTCCATGCACCTGAGCCCGGAAGAATTACGCACCGTGGTGATCGAGGCAGGCAGCATGATCCCGCGTTCTCACCAGGACATGCTGCTAAGTATCCTCGACCTTGAACAAGTCTCGGTGGATGACATCATGGTGCCGCGCGGAGAGATCGTCGGTATCGATATCGAAGATGACTGGCAGTCCATCCTCGATCAGTTATACAGCGCACAACACACACGCCTGCCCGTCTATCGTGGTGACATTAACCATGTTATCGGCATTGTGCACCTGCGCCGAACTATCAAACTGCTGACCGAAGAAAACTTTAGCCGCGAGACCTTACTCGAGGTTGTACCCGAGGCCTACTTCGTCCCGGAAAGCACGCCCCTGCACACACAGCTCATCAACTTTCAGCGTGCCCGGCGCCGTATCGCCCTGGTCGTTGACGAATACGGTGATGTGCAGGGACTGGTGACGCTCGAAGATATCCTTGAGGAAATCGTTGGTGAGTTCACCACCGACCCGGCCGCCAGTATCAAGGAAGTCCACCCGCAGGAGGATGGCACCTGGCTGGTCGATGGCAGTGCCAATATCCGTGAACTCAACAAACTCCTCAACTGGGACCTGCCCGTTGATGGGCCCAAGACCCTCAATGGGCTGATCCTCGAACACCTGGAGGCCATCCCCGAGGCCAGTACCAGCCTGAAGATCGCCGACTACCCGATTGATATCCTGCAGGTCAGCGATAATGCGGTAAAAACCGCACGGATTTACCCCTCACTCAGTAATGAAACAGTCCAGAGTCAGACAGACGGCTGATACCGTATGACGGGCGGCACATTGAGCCTGTATGCCAATCAGCTATAATTAGTTGCAGGACAAATGGTTACGGAAAATGCCTCAGTGCCAACACTAACACTGGCTTTTAAAAATAATACCCTGCAAGTCATCCCCCTGCGTGATGACATGATGACCATTGGCCGTGAACCCTCTTCTGATATTTTTATCGACAGCCTGGCCGTTGCCCCACAGCATGCACGACTGATGCGACATGACGGACAATACACGCTGCAGAATCACCATGACGAGGAGGTCTTCGTCAATCACCAGCGGGTTAAGGAACACACCCTGCAAAATAATGACCTGATCCGTATTGGTAAACATACCCTGCGTTATGCCAGTGTCGGCGAGGCATTAGCCGACACACGGCCCGCGACCCTGGAGAAACCTGTCACGGCAACGGCCCCCACCGAGGTGGCAAGCACAGCCCCGCCGTCGAACAATACCAGCAAGGATGGCTGGTTGCAGGTATTGAGCGGCAGCCACCTCGGCAAGACCATCAAGTTACGCAGCGGCATGACCGACCTCGGCAAGATAGGCATCACCCCGGCCCTGATCTCCCTGCGTCGTGACGGCTACTTTATTGCCAACCTCGGTGAGAACGACAACCTTTGTGTGGGTGAAAACAACATAGGTGACAAGACCTGGCCGCTGAATGACGGTGACCTGATACAGATAGACAAACTCAAACTTCAATTTCATTTGCAATCGTAAATGACATGGACAGAGGATTCTGGTTATGAGTGACTCACTACCCATCAATGAACATCGTCATCATCTACGCATTCTTTTTGAAGCCCCCGTCACCATCATTATCCGCGGTGAAAAATTCCAGAGCACGGCAATCGACCTGTCCCTAAAGGGCGCACTGATCAAGCGCCCGGACAACTGGTCGGCAGTGGTCGGCGACGCCGGCATTTTGCAAGTCGCCCTCAGTGACGGTGAAACGGTGATTGATATGGAAGTATCCGTGGCACATAGCGAAGGCCACAAGATCGGTTTTCACTGTGACCATATCGATATCGACAGTATTACCCACCTGCGTCGACTGGTTGAACTCAATCTCGGTAATGAAGAATTACTGGAGCGTGAGCTGTCACATTTAAACGATTGATGATTTTGTACATGGATGTACGAATGTCACGAGAGGGCAGAAAGCCCGAAGTGACCGGCCTAGAACGGCTAAATGAATCAGCTGAAACAAAAAAAGCCAGCTAATGCTGGCTTTTTTATGTCGGTCTTTACTCTTACCTCAAACACCGCAAATACTGATTCATTCTGTCCTGAAAGAACAGAATCTTCTTTGCAGCCCATTCTTCTTTTATCATACACAGTAAAGCCACTGGCATTACAACACGCAGAAACGCGGCCATGACAGAGAGGCATCCATAAGTCTTGTTATTCCGTATACGAATATATGATATTCAATTTCCGTCTGTTATGGAGAAATTTAGAATGAAGTAGCATTGCAGCTATCCGTTACTGGGCAGATATATAGCTGGAAGACACTATGAACGAAAAAATGAAGCAACAGCAGGTTGATCAAAATGAGATACGCACCCATCAGGTATTCATCCTGACCGGGTTGTTGATCGGGTTTGTCACCGATCGCTGGGAATGGGTCGCGGTTCAGGCTGTCGTATTTTTACTTACTGTCTTGCTCCCCACCCTGGGCCCTTATGTGCTGGTTTATACAAAAGTGTTAAAACCTCTGGGGCTGCTTAAGCCCGATATCAGGGTCGATGTTCCCCAGGCCCATCGTTTTGCCATGAGTATTGGATTGTTGGTTACCGGCTATTCCAGCTATCTGCTCTATAGCGGTAATACTGTGCTGGGGTGGTCTTTAGTCTGGCTGGTGTTAATTCTGGGGGCGATCGCCCTGGCAGGTTGGTGCGCAGGCTGCTTTACCTACTATATGCTTAATCGCATGGGACTCGGTGGCTTTTTCAAATATGGAGCCATCAGCGGGATCTTCCCGGGGGCTCGACCAGGCAAATAGACCATATGATTTATCCCATAGTCAAATGTTTATCGCCCGGCCCAGGGCTAATCAATTGCCTATCTTAGGCATTGCAGAATAACCTGCAGCCACCTGTTTCCTAAAGGTTTCCAGTACTGCCGTAGTGCTGAAGCTACAGGCGACTATGTATACTTCTAGTGCATAACACCTATAACCTTAAACACCATTATCAAAGTAGACAAAATAATCTAGTATTTCATACATGGTGATTATTTCCCTCTGTCGGAAACAACAATATTAATATTGCTGACTTCAGGTGCTGTCGCGCAATGACATGTCCATCTATTAGTTAAGTTATGAAGGGGTAATGCATATGAATACTAATGAAAATGCAATTAATGACGATCGTTTCAACACGGTTCCGGATGATAGATGGCTTGATGCCAGCGAAATTCGCACAGGCCAGTTTCTGGTTGTTGCGATGGTTGTTGCTGCCTATGTGTTTGACAGATGGGAGTTGGTTGCATTCCAGTGTGGCATTTTTGTGCTGGGTGTTATTTCACCTAAAACACTGGACGTCTACTCATGGATCTACAAGGGTATTTTGAAACCATTAGGCATTCTGAAACCAGACATGCGCATAGATAACATCGAAGCATACCGCTTTGCAAACATGATAGGCATGGTGGTCTCTGGAACGGCGGCTTATCTCATCTATAGTAACCATGCCACGATTGGCTGGGGTCTGGCGTGGATGATGATTGGCCTTGGTAGCCTGGCGTTTCTTGGTTGGTGTGCCGGCTGCTTTATGTATTATATGATCCAAAAAACAGGCATCAAGGGATTCTTTGGCCATATACAGGTTGGCAGTGTTTTTCCGGGTGTCAGAGCGCCTCGTCCTTGAATTGGACCCGAGGTATTTAATATGTACGAGCGTTTACTTATTGTAATTGTTGCTGCCGTTCTGGGCGCGACTGTATATCTGCTATTACGCCGGTCACAGTTGAATAGAGCTCAGAATGCGGCAGTCGAGCAAAACGGAGTTCAACTAAAAGCTGGCATACTTCATATTGTCTATTTTTGGTCAGAACATTGTTCGCAGTGCAAAAACGCCCAAAAGCCGATATTAGAAGGATTGTTAGAAAAAGTTGGTCAGGAGAATGTTGAGCTTCTTACATTACGCGTAGAAGATTTTGGCAGTATAGCCAAATCATGGGGCGTGCGAACACTTCCGACCACGTATATTGTTGACCAAAAATGTAATGTTACTCATGTAAATAACGGACTTACGTCCGAATCACACCTGCTGCTGCAGTTAAACCTGAATACGGATTAAGTAAGTTATTAAAGAGTTCACTATGAATAGTGACACCATCAAATATTTGAGTTTTCTAAGCCTGTTTGTTAGAGCACAGTTCGTCTGATCTGGACAACCCATTACCGTAAACATCAAATGCCTGTCACATGATACGACACTTTTGAAATGCAACCTTATTAGAAAGCAACTCACTACAGAGAAAGACTATGGCCTTGAATGAAGATAAAAATGGCGCATCGGTAAAATTGCCTCCTCCAGTAGTATTTATACTATTTATACTCATCGCATATGGCATACATTATTACTTTCTGGCCGTAGAAATTAGCAGTATGTCTTTTTTGTTCTACATCGGCTCATTCTTCGTAACGCTAGGCCTTACCACCTTACTTGTGGCGACAGTTTCATTTAAGCGCGCGCAAACAAATATTAAACCCTGGAAGCCAACAACTAAAATCATATCAACCGGTATATTTTCATACTCACGGAATCCTATTTATCTTGCGTTTTGCATTGTAACTATTGGCATAGGCCTCATTGTTAATAATCTCTGGATTACCTTAAGCTTTATACCTTCCATATCTGTCATATACTTCACCGCCATCAAGAAGGAAGAGTCTTATTTGGAAAAGAAATTTGGGCAAGACTATTTGGCATATAAAGAAAAAGTCAGGCGTTGGTTCTAATGAAAGCTAGCAGCATGTCAGGCCGAGTCATTACTAATGTACAAAAAAACAGGTCAGCACCCTTTTTTATTAAGGGGAATAACGACAAACAACAATGATAATAAGACTTATTTGTCACCGCCCCCTTTGATTATCATGGGGCCGGTATAGCGTTCATCGGCCACCCCCGCACGGGATAGTCCATTTGCTTAATCTGTTCGCGCTGGTTGAAAATAAATGACGCGAGCCTTTAATTTTTCGGCTCGTTTTTTCCGGTTTCATACACCGCCCGTTGCCACCTTGGCATAGACAACAAAAAACAATCCTGCAAAGACCAGCACCGTCAGCAATAGCTTCAGCCATAAGAACTTCAACTTCTTCTCCTCTTGTGAAAATACAAATATATTACTGACCACACATCGTTTTATACAAAGGATGTGCCCCCTTTTATTTTTAGTTTTTACTATAACCCCAATTATCGCTTCTTTAATGTGTTACTGAACAGGCATCTGCATCATCTCAGACACCTCAAGCGAACCGTCAATTTCAAGAAAAGGGCAGTCCTGTGCAATCGATAGTGCAGCCTCCCTCGATTCAGCTTTAATAATCGAGAACCCAGACATGGCACTACTCCCCCCTTCTCTTACAGTTCCATCAGGGCTTACTGTAACGGTATCCTTTAACGGAATGGTAGGAATGACAACCGACTCGCCGAGTGATGATAGCCATTTCATATATTTCGCAAAATGCTTATTAGCTTCCTCCGGGCTGGATGGCTGATTACCGCCCAGATAAACAAATACGAACTGTTTCATTCTAATTTCCTCACTAAATAAAATTTCGATAAATCTTGCCGCCTGCCATGCCTGCAGTTTATTTTTTTAAAAACGAACGGATTTAGATGCCAGCACTTTGAGATAAGTCGCATAGGTTAATACCGCGCCTTGATTAATACCCAGGTCGTTGAAGGCATCCATCATTTTCTGAAAGGCCGCTTCGTTTTGAGGTTCTGCCTTGAGTGTTTCAAGAGAATCGAGCAGGGGCTTGATATCTTTCTCATCCAGGTATGTTTTCAGCATGGTGATATCATTATCCAGTCTTTCTGCATTAACAGGCTGAAAGCTGATTTCATTTTGCGCATTGTCAGATTCCACGAATTCCGGTGGTTCCTCATACACATTCCTGGCAAGGGCTGATTGTGCAGTTTCCGGGGATACTGTCTCAGCACTGTCCTCCCCTGTTATTTTCTGCTTCAGCGCATCGACAAAGGCGTTAAATTTCTCTGCATTCGGGTTATTTAATAACAGAGAGAAAACCGGACGTCCCTTATGAGGGCTGTAAAATGCCAGCTCTGAACCATTTATGACAGGTTCAGGGTCAAGGGTGGACAAATCAACGGTTAATTTCTGTTCCTTAAACAAGGATTTTATGCGCACGTATACCGTATCATCGACTATCTCAAATTCCCTGCTGCCTTTTAGAAAGCGTTTTTGTACAAGTTTCATAGTGATAGCATTGTCATTATTTCAAAAATTCCAAAATATAGAGTTTATATGAAATTCAGTATAAATACCTTTTCATATAACCCCAAGTATCGTTATTGTTTTTTCAGTATACGCTTCAGCGATGCGACAAACCGTTCATACCACCCTGCGGGCTTAACACTTTTCACACAACTCAAGGCGAAACGTTCCCGGCGATCAGACATCCAGTCCTGCTTGTAAGCGTCATTACCCGTCAGAAAGTCGATCTCCTCTACCTTATCGGTATCGATCACGTACTCCATCAGGAAGCTGGTCAGTATTGAACCCGGTGAATACGGCTTCCAGGCCTTATCATACGCCAGCCTGAATATACTCGCTTTACCGTGGCCTACAAACCAGAGCTGTGCCGCGACGGGCTGCTCTTTGATATACAGAATCGCAAGCCGGCTCCAGCCCGCTTTTGAAAAGCGCGCCACCATAGTATCCACAAAGCCCGCATACTGTTCGTTTGCCTTCCAGCTGGCGCTGTAGACCGCATAGTAATCAGGCATTTTGTGCGGTACGTCATCGCCGCTAAAAAGGTGAATGTCGTAACCGTGTTCACGTTCAAGTTTACGTTTTTTACGCGAGATCGTATTGCGCAGTTTAGCAGGTCGCGCCGCCATATACTCCGCATAGGACTGCCCCTGCACGCGCAAAAACCAGTTATAAAACCGAAATAGACGATCACAGCCAAACCCGGCCGCTTGCATGCTGCCCTGCAAGCCCTCCAGATGACCATCCTTGTCGGCCACCGGCTCCAATAACAATGCCTCAAGCGGCAATTGATGCAAACCCTCAACCAGGCAAGCGAGAACCTGCTGTTGATCATCCTTAGCAAGTAGCAGGCTATAAAGTGGCGTATAGCGATGTTTAAGGGCGTAGCCGATATTCCCGGCACTCTTCATCAGCGGCAGGATGGCCATGACCTTGCTGCCAGCTACCACGCAGGCCAGGGCCATCGTTTCATCGTCATTGAGGGCGGTGGCCACATTCTCAAACCACGGGCGCGAGAAAAAGAGGCTGTCTTTCTCTGCCTGCAAAAACAGTGCATTCGCACTCTCGGGGAGTTGATTCCAGTCGGTGTAACATACGAACTTCATCACGATAAAGGGCTATGACACCTTTAATGGTATTAATGCTTGCAGCGCAGGGTTCGAGTGATAAACCGCAATGGTAATGAGACTCATTTGTCGCTGACCCCATTTTTCCATTTTTGGCGCGTTACAAAGCATACATGGCCGGTAGCAGGATAGACAGCCCGATCCAGACGATGACGGTAAGGGGCACACCGACACGAACAAAATCCATAAACCTGTAACCACCCGCACTCATCACCAGCAAGTTGGTCTTGTAGGCCATGGGTGTGGCGTAACTCATGTTGGCACCAAACAGTACCGCAATGACAAACGGTTCCGGGTCAACATTCAGTTGCTGTGCGATGCTGATCGCAATGGGTGTGCCAATCACGGCCGCGGCATTATTCGACACGACATTCGTCATAATCGCCATCAACAGCATCAATCCCGACAGGATGACCGCCGGCGTGGCGCCACTCGTGAGCGCGACAAATACCTGTGCCAGATATTCGGCCCCCCCTGTCTTTAGTAGCGCCGCACCCAGTGCCAAACTTGCCACCACGATAAGGATCACCTGCGTACTTAAGGCCATGGCGGCATGGCGCCATGTCAGGCAACGGCTAATCAGCATCAGCAAGACGCCACACACGGCACTGATCGCGATCGGTGCGAGTCCGAACGCCGAGACGACAATGACACCTAGCATAATCAATAGGGCCGTTATAGATTTTTCGGTGTGCGGCAGATCGGCCGTGGCGTCGAGCACGAGTAACTCTCCGTTACGTTTGATCTCGGCGATAGTGTCAAGGTTGCCCTGCACAAGCAGGACATCACCTGTGCGCAAATTGACCTGTTCGATCTTCTCGCGCAAGGTCTCTGGCGACTGACCTGGGCGGTGTATCGCCAGCACCATTAACTGGTAGCGATCTGAAAAGTTGATCTGTCTCAGTGTCATCCCCAGCAAGGGTGAGCCCTGCAATACGACGATCTCGGCAATCTGTTGCCCCTCATCGGACAAGGGGTGCTCTGCATCGACCTGAATGTCACCGACATAAAGAGCGGTACCCAGTGCCTTCTCGAACTCCATCAGGTGCTCAGGTGTGTCATTGACGAGTAATCTGTCGCCGGCATAGATATGGGCGTCCGGCAATGGCAGAATAAAGGTCCCGCTGTCACGCATAATGCGTGACACGGCCAGCATGCCACCGGTCTTTTCGATGAGCTCACCCAGCGTCTTGCCGGCGGCAAATTCATCTTCAACAACGGCGAGTTGTGCAGCAAAAATTCTCGGGGAGGTATCAGTAAGCGAGGCCTCCCGTGCGGGTAACAGGCGCGGCGCAATCAACCACAGATAGACAATCGCGATACAGGCGACGATGGCCGCGGGGACAAAAAAATCGAACATCTGTATACGTCGCAGGCCCATGTCTGCGGCCACCGACACCACCAGCAAGTTGGTCGAGGTGCCGATGCTGGTGCTCATACCACCAACCAGGGTTGCAAACCCCATGGGCATTAACACCCCGGAGGCCGGTGTCCCGGTCCGCAACGACACACTGACAAGGATGGGTAGCAGCAACACGACGATGGGGACGTTGTTGACAAAGGCACTGAGGAAGGCGCCAACTATCAGCGTCAATAGCATGCTCAGTGCAGGGCTCGTTCGCCACAAACGCGCCAGATTGCGGCCAAGGGGCTCGAGTGCACCGGTGCGCACCAGGCCATTGCCGGCAATCATCAATGCGCATACCGCGACCAGCGCCTCATGACCGAAGCCGCTGAAAAAGGTCAGCGCCTCGAGGTGTTCCCCATCAGCCATCGTATACGGAAAGGCAGAAAAACCGCTGGTCAGTATGGCCAGAATGAACAGGCTCGATGTCTCGATGGCAACATCATCACGAGTAAACAGATACAGGGCAAGCACGGTCAGTGCCAGAACGGCCAGAGCATGAGGATCGGGAAGCGGTGGTAGATTCATCTGACTGCGAGCGCCCCGCCAAGACCCGTTGTAGTGTCATTGAACATATGGACATCCTAACACCTGACTTGCTTATACGTCACCGTTAAAGAAGCCGCCAGTCCGTATCGGTACACCCTACACTCATTTCTGAAGGAATTATTAGGAACAGACCACGTTTGATTTTAAAACGTGGTCTGTCGCCTATTGCACAGCCATACAAAAACATTGTAAGGCCGAGATTTTAGAATTATTCGGAGTGTCCCGACGCCCCTCTTGTTTAGCGTTCACTCTCGCGATATGTGCACTGCATATTCTTATTCATCCGGCCACCCCTCACCGGTAATTCGAAAGGTTAAACAGGGTCAGAGAGGAATTAGCAGTAATATTCCAGTCTTCTTATATTAGAACAAATTGCTCTGACCCGGTTTTTAGGGATTTGACTCGACGCAATAAAGGTAGTTAATTTAGAGTATGGAGAAAATCTGGATGCAGGCGGTGCTGATTCTTGTAATCGGCGCGATTGGATTGCCCACTGTTGCTGCAGGGAATGGTATCGTCGTTAACAAGCTGGCGGTAAAGCAGATTCCGTATCATAATCCTGATCCTGCAGCCGGCCCGCTGGTCAATCTTCCATATTTCGATGTCCAAAACGGGCTCCGATGGAATAACGATTTAGTCCATACCGAAACTACGGGGGATTGCGACCGGGTTCCACGGCCGGTGAATGTCAATGGCTACCCGATTTATCCACGACGTACTCACTTGGCAAAGCCGCGTGTCGACGAACGGCACTGCCTGAAGGAAATTGACGGTAGGGTAACGAGCAAGAGCGTCCTCATCGGGGTTGATTCAACGGACGGGGTTCGTTGGCAACGGCCGATGGTCTTCCCATCCGGAAAACGTGAATTTCAAGAATATGTTATTGGCGCGACGCCTGATGGCCTGGTGTTGAATATTCTCGAGGTGCTGTCGCCCGAAACCGGTAAGACCATCTTTCCAGCGCCGGTAAAAGAAATTGCCTCGGAGAATCGCAGTGTGCCTAAATATCGATTTACAGGCGCGGGGCAGTTTCGTCCATCCACGAAACGTTTTTACGTCTATGATGCGGAGGTGACACTATTTTCGTCAACCGGCGGTTTGTACGAAATCGACCCGGTATCCGATGACAAGAAACTTATCCAGTCGGCGAAATCTACGCTCTGGCGGGGTCATATAATTATCGAAAAAATGGCGCTTAATGAAGAACTGGGGGTTTTATTGCTCGCGAAGCGACTGGAACAACGTGGCCCGGGTTGGGTTGCTTTCTCAGTGTTTGATCTTGCCACACAACGCGAAGTGTTCGAAGAGCGTTTTGGTGATAACTGCTATTGTACGGACCCCTATGTCGTATTGGGCAAGAATGGTGATGTAGGATTCTCGTACCGTAATCAGAACGATAATAATTATGGATTGGTACATTACCGCATAACGCGAAGTACAGACCGTTAACGATAGCGGCACCGGCAGTTATGGTAATGAGACTTATTTGTCACCGACCCCTTTTATCTGTTTTACTTTTATAATTATATATCCCCACGCCGCGATTATGCGCGGCGCGGGGATGTACACTGTAAATCAGACCAGATCGAAACGATCGGCATTCATCACCTTGGCCCAGGCTGCAACGAAGTCCTGCACAAACTTTTCCTTGTTGTCATCCTGCGCATAGACTTCAGCATAGGCACGAAGAATCGAATTGGACCCGAAGACGAGGTCAACTCGTGTCGCCGTCCACTTGACCTTATCCGTATTTCGATCACGTATTTCATACAGGTTATTTCCGGCCGGTTTCCATGTGTAATTCATGTCCGTCAGGTTGACGAAGAAGTCGTTCGTCAGTTCGCCTTCGCGTTCGGTAAACACTCCGTGCCTGGTGCCGTCGTGGTTGGTACCAAGCACGCGCATACCACCAACCAACACTGTCATCTCAGGGGCGGTCAGTCCCATCAATTGCGTGCGGTCGAGCATCATCTCTTCTGCACTGACGACATAGTCCTGCTTTAGCCAGTTGCGGTAGCCGTCATGGAGGGGCTCCAGCACTTCAAAGGCATCCACATCGGTCATCTCGTCGCTAGCATCCCCGCGACCAGGTGAGAAGGGAACGGAAATATCAAATCCCGCGGCCCTGGCAGCCTGTTCAACACCCACGTTACCGGCCAGCACGATCACATCCGCCACGCTGGCGCCGCTGTCGGCAGCAATCGGTTCAAGCACACCGAGTACCTTGCTCAGACGTGCAGGCTCGTTGCCTTCCCAGTCCTTCTGCGGTGCCAGGCGAATACGTGCACCGTTGGCACCACCACGCTTATCCGAACCGCGGAAGGTTCTTGCACTATCCCAGGCGGTCGACACCATTTCACTGATACTCAGGCCACTGGCGGCAATTTTATCTTTCACGGCCTGTACATCGTAGTTAACACTGCCAGCCGGTACTGGATCTTGCCAGATCAGATCTTCTTGCGGCACATCAGGACCGATATAACGGTCTTTTGGCCCCATGTCGCGGTGGGTCAGCTTGAACCAGGCACGTGCGAACGCATCCTTGAATGCATCCGGATCAGCACGGAACCTTTCCATGATCTCGCGATAGGTCGGATCCATCTTCATGGCCATGTCGGCGTCAGTCATGATTGGATTGTGACGGACCGATGAATCTTCAGTGTCAACCGGTCTGTCTTCCTCCTTGATATCCACGGGCTCCCATTGCCAGGCCCCGGCGGGACTCTTCACCGATTTCCACTCGTGATCGAGCAGCATGTCAAAGTAGCCCATGTCAAATTGCGTCGGGTTAGACGTCCAGGCGCCTTCGAGACCGCTGGTGACGGCGTCATGGCCAATGCCGCGTTTGGTTTTGTTTAGCCAGCCGAAACCTTGATCTTCAATATCGGCACCCTCGGGTTCCGGGCCTAGCAAGTCGGCATCGCCGTTGCCGTGTGCCTTGCCCACGGTATGACCTCCGGCGGTGAGCGCCACGGTTTCCTCGTCGTTCATGGCCATGCGTTCAAAGGTCACGCGTACATCATGGGCCGTCTTCAGTGGGTCCGGCTTGCCGTCCACGCCTTCGGGGTTAACATAGATCAGGCCCATCATCACCGCGGCCAGCGGGTTTTCCAGGTCGCGTTCGCCAGAGTATCGGCTACCTTCGCTACCGCTAGGGGCAAGCCACTCCTTCTCCGAGCCCCAGTAGGTGTCTTTTTCCGGATGCCAGATATCTTCACGGCCAAAACCGAATCCGAATGTTTTTAAGCCCATGGATTCATAGGCAATCGTCCCCGCATAGGCGATCAAATCGGCCCAGCTGAGTTTGTTGCCGTACTTCTTCTTGATAGGCCAGAGCAGCCGGCGTGCCTTGTCCAGGTTGCCGTTGTCCGGCCAGGAGTTGATTGGCGCAAAGCGCTGATTGCCGGTACCCGCACCACCACGGCCGTCAGCGATACGATAGGTACCGGCCGCATGCCACGACATGCGGATCATGAGACCACCATAGTGCCCCCAGTCCGCCGGCCACCATGCCTGACTGTCTGTCATCAGCGCATGCATATCTTTCTTAAGGGCGGCTATATCAAGCTTCTTGACCTCTTTCTGATAGTTGAAGCCCGCCCCCATCGGATTAGTCTTGCTATCGTGCTGATGCAGAATGTCGAGGTTCAGGGCCTTGGGCCACCATTCCATGTTCGACATGCTGCTCTCTGTGGCGCCACCGTGCATCACCGGGCATTTTTTTTCAGACATCGGCTAATCTCCTGTTTTATAAGTAAAAAAGGATTTCTTGTCAGCACAACGTAATATTGTACTCAGGCCACAATATCGATTATTTCAAACAATTTGTGAAATCGTTTATTCCTAATGTATTAATTTATTTTACCTATCAACAAAGAATAGTGGGTGACTTTTAGTGAAAATGATTCCCGCTATCTATATTTTGCATAGCAAAACATGAGTCTCCAGAGTGACTGCATCAGGTTCCGAGTTCGAAAGGTTAAATAGGGTCAGAGAGGAATTAACAGTAATATTCCAGTCTTCTTATATTAGAACAAATTGCTCACTGACCCGGTTTTTCTTAGGCATTTTTATCTTTGATATGTATAGGTTTCCCGTCAAGGCTTATCTGGTTTTTCGCTAACCAGTATTCTTTTATTCCAGCATCTCCTTTTTTGGATGCCCAATTTTTTAGTTGCTCTCTTTCTTCAACATAGTCAAAAAATGGAACAGCCATACCACAAGAAGTTTGAACAAGATCGACAGTTAGATTAAATAATTGCCTTGCGCCAGGAATAGGATTAAACAAAGAAAATAATTCATTCCATTCTGGATTATTTTTATGGATAACATTTGCATTTCCATAAAGACGTAGAATCATTGGGTTCCCCTCAAAAGCAGAAAACATTATGGTCATTCTAGGATTTTCTTGAATATGAGCAGATGTTTCATTTCCACTTCCTGTTACGTTTAGCCACACAACTCGGTTCTTACCTAAGACTCGCAAAGAGTCCATTCCCTTCGGAGATATATTTACTCTACTGTCAGCCGTAGCAGTGCCTACAAAGAATATTTTTTGATCTTCGATAAACTGTTTCAGTTTATCGGAAATTTCAGAATATCGTTGACCCATTTTGATTCTTCCTTCAATAAATGGCAATAAATGGGGTCAGAGCACAGTTATTGCTAATATTAGAGAAATCTGTGCTCTGACCCCACTTAATTCTATTACTCTTTTATAATGTAATCACCTGATCTGGCATATTTACAGACAGCGCGCCGTAAAGGTTGGGAAAACATCCTATCGTCGCACCTTCGATCAATTTCCCATCGATTTCTCTTTCATAGCAACATTGATCACAACCCATTAGTAACATTCCCGTATTCTTCGCTACCTTCGCTAAACGCTCCCCAAGCGGGTCACCCTTTACGAGAACGTAATTGTTATCTTCGAAAAAAAACATACCTACGACATCGACTCCATGCGCATTTTCTTCCAGCTGCGGAAGAATCATTTTGCCTAGTTTGTAAGATACAGTGTGCCCTTGAGATGAGAATATGTATGCTACTTTCATAAAATTTCCTTTTTAGTTAGTTTTATTTCTTGTAAACATAATAGTGATATAAAATAAATAGGGTCAGATCCCAGTATTCGCTTATATTAGAGAAAACTGGTATTAATTAAAGGAATTAAAGGGTACTGACCCCTTTATTTAGTAAATATTCTGGACATCAACAAGTATAATGACTTTTTCCATCGGTTCTCTAAATCCTTGATAAAGGGCTCTGACCTCTTTAATTATCCGTAATTCACCCAGTGAAGGGTAAAAGCTCCCCAACCGAGAATAAAAAATAGACCGCCTAGTGGTGTGATGGGGCCAAATATTTTCTTTTGTGTTAAAGCAAGAAGATAAAGTGAACCACTAAAAAAAATAATACCAACAGCAAAAAATACGAACGCCCAGGTTAAATACATACTTTGTTCAATACTCTGTGCAATCAGTGACAATCCAACCAGGGCTAACGCGAAAGAGTGGTAAAACTGGTAATCGACACCTGTTCTGAAAACAGACATCATATCGGGTGATATTTTCTTCTTTAGCCCATGAGCGGCAAATGCGCCCAGCATGACTGATAATCCGCCAGATATCCCGGCGATGAGCATAATTAATTTTGCCATAGCGTTATCTCATTATTGTTATTGGCCATATTAGGGAAAAGTGTGACCAGAACCTTTGGTTCAGGAAGTTGCCCTGACACTGGAAGTGTAGGGTACTCATAATGAACCCGATAGGGTTCTCTGAGCAATAATGGAGCGCTTTAGAGTTCCTAAGTGTGCTCTGAAGCCCCCCAGGTTTCATAGAGTCTCAGATAAGGGGATACTACCCCGAGGAGAGACCTATGAAACCTGGGGGGCTTCAGTCTGTCCCCTATTCATTTAATAATTTGTTATAAGAGCTTTTCATTTTCATAACATACTCGTTAACCTTCGATGTCCAATTAACATCAATTTTTCTCATATCACGATCCAAGTCATCCAAATTTATAAGTTCAATGCGTTTTGATTTCTTAGCCTCTATTGTTGCTGGTTTAGTGAAGAAAGAAGATGCAACGATAACGGCTTTTGTTGCATTTTTTACAACAAGAGTACCCAAGACACCCCTCACAATAATGACGCCAATGTTTTCTTCATATCTTTTGCATTCTATATGAAGTCTTTCACTTTCCCTATTATTCTCCCTTTCCGCCAACACATCATACCCACCATCGCTTACCCTTGGAGTAACTACTACATTATATCCTTTGCTTTTGTATAGGTATGCAATGAGTAATTCAAAATCTCGCGGCGTCAAATTTAGTAAAACATTCTTTACTGGTAATTCATGCTCCAAATACCTAGATCTAATTATTTTAGACGCATCAGATAAACCATCCAACCTTCCATCTGGTAGTAATTGACAATGAGCAAGAAAGTAGGCGTCAATCGAACTTATTGCCTCTTGCGGGAAATGTGGTAATAAATCAATAACCCAGCTTAGGCCTTGCCATGGACTCGAAGAACCAGAAATATCCAATAATCTTTTAAAATACGAATGTTGAGCTTTTTTTTTCTCTCGCTCTATAAGAGTCATTGATAACAACCAACTTCTCATTGTTTTATCTACACCTAAATGACCACCCGAAATCAAAAAGTTATTCAGTATAATCTGAATTTCATTTTCATCTCGATCATGAATAGAATTGATATATTCATCTAGATGTTGGTCTGTAACAAAATAACTATCCTCAATAAGACATGGTCTCATCTGCTCAGGCACTAAAACCAGCTTTAGCCACTCATCTAGAGTTAGCTCTTGTGCGTTAACAAATGGCTTCTTTGACATATTAAAGTATTTAAAAAATGGAAATAAATAGGGTCAGAGCACAGACTTCTCTAATATTAGCAACAACTGTGTTCTGACCCTATTTATTATATGATGTAGTTGTAGCGTAAGAATATTGCGACAGGTTGGATTGGCGCATTTGTATCCCGCTTCACGAAGCACTTCATCACGAACTAGAGGTGATATTTTTTTACGAGATGTAGTCATAATGGTTTTTATGGTTATGGAATTGGTTTATAAAAAATCTCTTTACAAACTTCACACTTGACTGGTTCAAAACCTCCTTTTTCAGGAAGAGGCATAAGTGATGATTTTACACCTTTTTGTGTAAAGCATAATGGGCAAGGAGATCTTTCATGTTTAGTCAAAGACTCCCAGTACTCTTCGTAACTGGATGAGTCAATTCCTTTATTTTCTAGCTCTCCTTTTAGGAAATTAAATAGATCTGCATTTTCCATATTCTATCCCCTTATATAAATGTCCGCTTCGGGTCGGTTCCTGCCTGTCGTTCTATTCTAGCCGATTCTTGCCTGGTTATGTCGCTGATTGGCCATTAACGGACTCTCGATATTCGTGGTCTGTCCCCGAATAGCACTACTCATAGAGCCCTCGTCTGTAACGGTCCAGCCCCTGAAGAAGATTGACTAAATCTTCCGGAAACTCTTCTTTTGTGAATTCAGATACTATCTTGTGGTCCGTCAGATTTACAGAATACAATCTCGTTATTTCTGTACGTAGAGATGCTAGAACTGCTTTTCCTGGTATAATGGCCATGCGACTAGAAATATGATTCCAACTTGATTCAAAGTCATTTATCGCATCAGAGGTAATAGTTGCGCTATCAATCCTTGAACCTCGAAGATACTCAACTCGTTTAGCTATATATTGCGATTGTGTTCCTGCGCGTATTGGATTAGTTATTGATTCGAGTAGCTCTTCAATTGAATGTGTGCGCTTTCGTACTTCCCCCACCCGACGCTCACGTTCACGTAAGGCCTTTTCTAAAACACGTTCCAGTACAGTTGGAACAAGTAAATAGTTTTCTACCTCTTTACGATCATGTATGTGTGAGAATTCTAAATGCCGTTCTAACTCCTCTTTAATTGCTGATATTTCTTCGTCACACCAGAAGTCTCGGTCAAATACCGCACCAACATGTAATTCGAATCCAAGAGCCTGCTCAAACCCTGAGGCTAACGCTCTAATTCTTTCCCAGGACGAAAACCCGCCCGACTCAAGCGCAGTTAAGTCTGTCCCAGCAGCAAGCTCACTCATCCCATACTTTCGAGCAAAACGCCTTATAAGACGGAAATCAGAATCTCCTTCAACGAATAGAATGCGCTTGTTTCTAGCTAAACGTGTTAGGGTAATATTTTGTATAGAGCCTATTGAATCTAGAGCAATCTGTACGCCTTCCGCATCCTTTAATCTTTCTGCTTTTTTCTTCTTTTTATCAATCATCAGTATTTCAGATGGATCTGCCTCACTCATTATTTCTGTTGAGTGTGTTGCAAGTAATACATCAGGCCCACGATCTCGGAGGATACCTAATAATTGACGTTGAACGTCAGGGTGGAGATATATTTCTGGTTCATCTACAACAATCAAAGTAGAGTTTTCTGAACGTGATATGTGTGTAAGCAATTGCAGCCATATTTGAAAACCAAACCCAGCCCAGTAAAGTTCCCTAGAAATGCGCTTCTCAAGACAAAACATTCCAACAACATCGCCCAACCGCTCTGGCATTACTATATCCATATCCGGCCAAGTACTTCTTACTAGAGCAGAAAACTCATCAAACCTATCAGGATACTGAAGCCAATAATTTCTAAAATTTCTAGATGCACGAGTTGTTTGTAGGTTTCTTTTTATTGTCTTTTCAGTAACAATCTTTTCTTTATGTTCAACGGGGCCAAGAATTGGAATAACCTGCACATTTACCGGCATTTCCCGCTTAAACTCACCAGGTGTTCGAATGATGCCACCTTCGGAATCCGCAAAAAAGTTGCATCCTCCTTCTTCAGGGAAATACAGAATGAACTTGCCTCTATTTGAAGTATGAAATACAACGGTTGTGTCTATATCTTGATAATCCTTGTGAATATTTTCAGCTGAAATAGGAAGTGCCTCGTCAGGGAGCTGCCATCCACGTCGCCTCCTTTCTGGCCCCTGGATCGTTGTTGCTCGAACTGACATCGCTCTCCGTATCGCCTGAGCCAAAACTCTAAATGCACCTAGAATTGTTGATTTACCGCAGTTATTCGGACCGACAAGAATATTCATATGGGATAGACGAATACTGTACTCGTCAAACGCCTTATAGCCTGATAGTGAGACTGAAGTAATTGAGATGTGATTGCTCATACCATAATTAAAGGACTCAGTACCCTTTTCCTCATTCATCAGTCCCAAACACTATCCAACACCTCCGACAACCGGCTCACCCCCTGCACCTCCATACCCTCTATCGGCTTCTTCGGTGCATTGGCCTTCGGCACAATCGCCCTGGTGTAACCATGCTTGGCCGCTTCCTTCAGGCGCTCCTGACCACCCTGCACCGGCCGGATCTCGCCGGCCAGGCCGACTTCACCAAAGATGATCCACTCCTTGGGTAAGGGCCGGTCACGGTGGCTGGAGAGGATGGCGAGTATTAGCGCGAGGTCGGCGCCGGTTTCGTTGATACGCACACCGCCGACGGCATTCACAAACACATCCTGGTCATACATGGCGATACCGCCATGGCGGTGTAACAGCGCCAGTAACATTGACAGGCGTTGGGCATCCAGCCCCAGCGCCACACGCCTGGGGTTCGCCAGATGACTCTCGGCGACCAGGGCCTGCACCTCCACCAGCAAGGGGCGCGTGCCCTCACGGGTCACCATGACCACACTGCCGGGCACGTCTTCGGCATGTCTTGAGAGAAAGATCGCCGAGGGGTTGGCGACTTCACGCAGGCCGTCTTCGGTCATGGCGAACACGCCGAGTTCATTGACGGCGCCGAAACGGTTCTTGACCGCCCGAATCACCCGATACGGGCTGCTGCTGTCGCCTTCAAAATACAGTACGGTATCGACCATATGCTCGAGCACACGCGGTCCGGCCAGTGTGCCCTCTTTGGTGACATGGCCGACGAGGAACAGGGCCGTGCCGGTTTGCTTGGCGAAGCGCACCAGCTGCGCGGCACTCTCGCGCACCTGTGCCACCGAACCGGGGGCAGACTGCAACATGTCGGTGTACACGGTCTGGATGGAATCAATGACCATGACCTGCGGTTTTTCTTTTTGTGCGATAGACAGGATGCGTTCAACGCGGGTCTCACTGAGCAGACCGATATCGACATGACTCAGGCCGAGGCGGTGGGCGCGCATGCTGACCTGTTGCAGGGATTCCTCGCCGGTGATGTACAGCGTCTTTAGGGTTTTACCCAGCGCGGCCATGGCCTGTTGCAGGATGGTGGACTTGCCGATGCCCGGGTCGCCGCCGATCAAGACGACCGAGCCGCGCACCAGGCCACCGCCGAGCACACGGTCGAGTTCGGAGATCCCTATCGGGCTACGGCTTTCCTGTTGCGGCTGGATATCACTTAAAGACTGCACCTTGCTTTCACCGGCGTAACCCTGAAAGCGTGCCGCCTTGTCACCGCCAATTTTGGCCTGGGCGACAGACTCTTCAATGCAGTTCCACTCACCGCAATCGCCGCACTGCCCCGCCCACTTGCTCGACTGTGCGCCGCAGGCGGTACAGGTATAAACGCGTTTCTCTTTGGCCATACCGGACTAGACCTCGACAAACGGCACACGTGCCGTGACATGACAAAACAGTTCATAGGCGATCGTGCCGGCCGATGCGGCCACTTCCTCGGCCGGTAGCCCCTGTCCCCATAAGACGACCTCGTCACCCGCGCTTGCATGCATGCCGCGCAGGTCGACGGTGATCATGTCCATGGAGACACGACCGATGAGCGGCACACGCTGGCCATTCACCAGCACCGGCGTGCCTTCTTTGGCGTGCCGTGGGTAACCGTCGCCGTAGCCACCGGCCACCACGCCCACGGGCATGGCCTCGGGGCAGACCCACTGTGCACCGTAACCGACGCTGTCGCCCTGGCTTAATTGCCTGACCGCAATTAAGCGGCTTTTTAATGTCATCACCGGTTGCAGGCCCAGGCCTGCTGCGGTCTCACCTTGCAGGGGGCTGGCGCCATACAACATGATGCCGGGGCGTACCCAGTCGGCATGGCTCCCGGCATGGGCGAGTATACCGGCCGAGTTGGCCAGCGAACGTTGCCCCGCCACGCCGTCGAGGCAATCGGCAAACTGTTGCTGTTGCCGGGCGGTTAGGGGATTGTCCGGGTCATCGGCACAGGCAAAGTGGGTCATGAAACGTATCTCACCGACGGCCGTGCAGTCGTGCAGGCGTTCATACATGGCCCTGGCCTGCTGCGGGGCGATACCTAAACGGTGCATACCCGTATCAATCTTCAGCCAGACAACCAACGGCTTGGGCACGTTGGCAGACTCCAGCCATTCGACCTGTTCGACACAGTGCACCGCCAGTTGCAGCCCATAGGCCTGCACCAGTACCAGCTCCTCGGCACTGAAGATGCCCTCGAGCAATACCACCGGCCGGGAAATGCCGCTTTCACACAGGTGAATGGCCTCTTCAATACTGGCGACGGCAAAGGCATCGGCCTCGTGCAGGGCATGGGCGACGCGGGCCATGCCATGGCCATAGGCGTTGGCCTTGATGGCCGTCATGATCTGTGAATGTGGGGCCGCCGCGCGGACGCGTTGCAGGTTATGTCGCAGTGAGGAAAGGCGGATTTCCGCGCGCAGCGGACGACTCATTCATAATCCCTGCCATAGGCATCGGGGGCGAAATTTTCAAAGCGGGTGAACTGGCCACGGAAGGTCAGGGTCACCTTGCCAATCGGACCATTACGTTGCTTGCCGATAATGATCTCGGCAGAACCCTTATACTCCGTATTCTCGTTGTAGACCTCGTCACGGTAGATAAACAGGATGACATCGGCATCCTGCTCAATAGCACCGGACTCACGCAGGTCAGACATGATCGGGCGTTTGTCGGTGCGTTGCTCGAGGCTACGATTGAGCTGCGACAGGGCGATCACGGGCACATCGAGTTCCTTGGCCAGTGACTTCAGGCCGCGGGAGATTTCTGAAATTTCGGTGGCGCGGTTTTCACCACGGCTGTTCATGCTGCCCTGCATCAGTTGCAGGTAATCGATAACGATCATGCCCAGCTTGCCATCATTATCACGCTTGATGCGGCGGGCACGCGTGCGCAGTTCGCCGACGGTCAGCGCCGGGGTGTCATCGATAAACAAGGGCGCCTCGGAGAGGATACTCACCGCCGAACTCAGCGCCGGCCAGTCATCCTTTTCCAGCGCACCGGTACGCACCTTGTTGGAATTGATGCGACCCAGTGACGACATCATACGCATGGTCAGCTGTTCACCGGGCATTTCCATACTGAAGATGGCCACCGGCTCAGCGGACTTGATGGCCGCATATTCGGCGAGGTTCATGGCAAAGGCGGTCTTGCCCATCGAGGGGCGACCGGCGACGATGATGAGGTCTGAGCGTTGCAGGCCCGAGGTCATGTCATCGAGGTCATCAAAGCCGGTGGAGATACCGGTGATCCCCCCACCCGATTTGTACAGGGTGTCGATGCGATCCAGGCTGGCATTCAGCAAGTCCTTGATATTACGGGCGCCCTTGCGGCCGCGGGCACGTTGTTCGGCGATCTCAAAGACGCTGCGCTCGGCCTCGTCGAGGATGTCGGTGCTCTGTCTGCCCTGGGTGTTAAAGGCCGCGTCACTGATATGGGTGCTGACCGAGATCAGTTGCCGTAATACCGAGCGCTCACGGACGATCTCGGCATAGGCGCGGATATTCGCCGCACTCGGGGTGTTTTGCACAATGCTGGCCAGATACCCCAGGCCGCCGACATTCTCCAGTTCCCCCAGGTCGTGCAGGTATTCAGAGACCGTCACCGCGTCGTAGGGGCTGTCCTTGCCCGCCAGGTAGGCGATGGCACGAAAGATCAGGCGGTGGTCCTGGCGATAGAAGTCGATGTCGCTGAGGATCTCGACGACCGTGTCCCAGCTCGCATTTTCAAGCATGAGCCCGCCGAGGACGGACTGCTCGGCCTCGACCGAATGCGGTGGGACCTTGAGTGCCGCCAGCGCCGAATCCGGGGCGGAGAAACTGGTGTTTTTGACGATTTCTACCATCTTTTGATAACTATCTGACTCGGTCTGTGACTTCGGTTAAGTATACCAATGTTCGGGCAGCCATAGCTGAAATCTCGGCCGCCGCGGTCACCTTCTTATGCCGGAAATACTACGCCCGCCCCTGTCGGCGGACAATGGATAAGCCTGTGGATAAGTTCTGTATAAAATAGAAGGGTTGGGAGTTAATAACGCAAAGGTCGCAAAGACGCAGAGTGCGCGAAGAAAAAGCTTAAAACAGTATATATTTAGGGAAAACCATCAAATCGTGCCTGAATAGTGGTACTTTTCGCCTGTGCTCGGCTTAGCTCCTGAACGAAAAAACTTATAGCCCTTTGCGTCCTCTGCGTCTTTGCGACCTTTGCGTTTATGACTCGAAATGAAACATGGGCATATGATACTCCATAAAAAAGCCCGGCCTGCTTTCGCAGACCGGGCCTTTTAGCCAGCCGAAACCCGTGGGGTTATTATTCGCCCGCCACAACCACCTTAACGGTGCTGTTGATGTCGGTGTGCAGGTGAACGGCGATATCGAACTCACCTATATCACGAATGGCACCTTCCGGCATGCGTACTTCGGACTTGCTGATTTCAACGCCGGCGGCCGTAATGGCATCCGCGACATCGATATTGCTCACAGAACCGAACAGCTTGCCTTCGTCTGAGGCCTTGCGGCTAATCGTAACCGTCAGATCAGCCAGCTTATCGGCGCGGGCCTGGGCGGCGGCCAGTTTCTCAGCAGCGACCTTCTCCAGCTCGGCGCGACGGGCTTCAAATGCCGCCACATTACTTTCTGTAGCTGGCACAGCCTTGCCGGTCGGGATCAGGAAGTTACGACCAAAACCTGGCTTAACATTGACCTTATCACCCAGATCGCCGAGGTTCTGTACTTTTTCAAGCAGGATAATTTGCATTATTCAGTACCCCTAACCTTAGTGTGAATCTGTGTACGGCAACAGCGCCAGGTAACGTGCGCGCTTGATGGCCGTGGCGAGCTGGCGCTGGTAGCGCGCCTTGGTACCGGTGATACGGCTAGGGACAATCTTGCCGTTCTCGGTAACGTAGTTTTTCAGGGTGGCGATATCTTTGTAATCAATGTGATCGACACCTTCTGCGGTAAACCGGCAGAATTTTTTGCGACGGAAATAACGTGACATTTTCTATTCTCCTCGAATCGTCGGCGCGCCTTACTCGGCAGCGGCCTCGGCGTCTGTGCTTGCTTCAACAGGGGCTGCGGTGGCAGGGGCTTCTTTGCCCGCTACATCAGCCGGGGCAGACCTTTCTGCAGGCTTTTCACGCTCATCCTTGGCCTTGGCCAGGGGTGAGGTTTCAGTGATGGCGGCATCACACTTGATGACCATGTTACGGATCACGGCATCGTTGAAACGGAAAGCAGACTCAAGTTCATCCAGGGCGTCCTGGCCGCACTCGATGTTCATGAGCACGTAGTGGGCCTTGTGGATTTTGTTGATAGGGTAAGCGAGCTGACGACGACCCCAGTCTTCAAAACGGTGGATTTTGCCTTCTTTGGCTTCGATGCCTGAACGGTAACGTTCAATCATCGCCGGGACCTGCTCACTCTGGTCAGGGTGGACCAGAAACACGATTTCATAGTGTCGCATAGTGCTCCTCGCGGAATTAGCCTCCCGATTCACGGTGAGGCAAGGAGTTAAACAAATTGTGGCTCGCAGTCAGACTGTGAGGTCGCGCATTGTACCCATACCCGGCAAAATAGGCAAATCCTTTGCCTTGTCAGGCGCTTAGCCACTAGACGAAGAGACCGGACCACAAGCCGGCACGGGTCGCCTTGTGCCGTCCGGGAAGTCCCGTCATGATAGCGGGAAATGGCTTTTCCCTTGTAAAAACAATGCTAAAGCCGGGGTGGCAGGCAAATTACCAGGGCTTACATGCCACGCTGGCGCAACGCCTCGAATAGACACACGGCCGTTGCCACCGAGACATTCAGGCTCTCGACACTGCCCCGCATCGGGATCTTCACCAGCACATCACAGGCCTCGCGGGTCAGACGACGCAGGCCCTTGTCTTCGGCACCCATAATGATGGCCAGCGGCCCTTTCAGTTCGGCCGCATACAGCGAGGTCTCGGTTTCACCGGCGGCCCCCACCAGCCAGATACCGCGTTCCTGTAAGCTGCGCAGGGTACGGGCTAGATTGGTCACGGTGATAAAGGGCACGGTCTCCGCGGCACCGCTGGCGACCTTGCGCACGGTTGCGTTCAGGCCCGCGGCACGGTCTTTTGGCGCGATGACCGCATGCACACCCGCGGCATCGGCGCTGCGCAGGCAGGCGCCGAGATTATGCGGGTCTTGCACGCCGTCCAGTACCAGTAATAGCGGTGGTTCGTTCAGGTCATCCAGCAACGTCTGCAAGGCATTCTCGTTCTTCGCCGAGGCGACGCGGCAGCGCACGACCACGCCCTGATGCCGATCGGCCTTGACCAGATCGGTGAGCTGATCTTTTTTGAGTAACTGGATCGCAAAACCCTGCTGGCGAATTTTATCGACAAGCTTACCAAGACGTTGGTCATGCCGGCCCTTATCAACCCAGACCTCAAGGATGGCCGACGGGTCACGGTTGAGGATCGCCTCGACCGCATGCATACCGTAAATAAATTGTGACTCCGCCATGGGCTTTCAGGTTAACGTCGTGTCCGCGTCTTGCTACGTGACTTTTTGGCCGCCTTTTTTGCTGTCTTTTTCTTTGCAGAGGACTTTTTCTTAGTGGCCTTCTTGTCTGACCCGGACGCCGATTTTTTCTCCGCAGAGGCCCTTCTGGAACCCCTCTTCCCTGAGGTTTTTTTACCCCTGGCCTTTTTGCCCTGACGCACCGAGGCAATTTTATGTTTGGCATAGGCCTCGGAGCTGCTCAATACCTCAAGCATCGCGAAGTCGATCTTGCGCGTATCGAGGTCGACACGACTGACCTTGATGCGCAGGCGATCGCCGATGCGGAAACAGGTGCCATTGTTTTCACCAATGAGGCAGTGCGAGACCGGGTCGAAGTGATAAAAGTCATTATCCAGTGCCGTCACATGCACCAGGCCTTCAACATAGATTTCGTCAAGCTCAACAAAGACCCCGAAACTGGTCACGGCAGAGATAGTGCCGTTAAAGTCATCGCCAACCTTGTCCATCATGTATTCACACTTCAGCCAGGAAACCACATCGCGTGTGGCATCGTCGGCACGGCGTTCGGTCATCGAGCACTGTTCACCAAGGCGCTGCATGGCCGCCTCGTTGTAGGTAAAGTTTTCAGGCTTACCCCCGGCGAGGATATGGCGGATGCCCCGGTGCACGAGCAGGTCCGGGTAACGGCGGATCGGCGAGGTGAAGTGGGCATAGTGTTCCAGCGCCAGACCAAAGTGCCCGGCCTGTTCCGGGCTATACACGGCCCGTTGCAGGGAACGTAGTAATATGGTTTGTATCAGGTGCGCATCGGGGCGCCCTTCGATCTGTGTTAATACTTTTGCGTAGTGCCCCGGCTCCGGGTCACTGCCACCTTCCAGGCTCAGGCCCAGTTCACGCAGGAACTCATGCAGGTCACTGAGGCGATCCGTCTCCGGGCCCTCATGGACACGATACAGGGCCGGCATCTTGTGTTTGGAGAGAAATGCCGCGGCGGCAATATTCGCCGAGATCATGCACTCTTCGATCAGCTTGTGGGCATCATTACGCACGACCGGGGTAATGCGTTCAATCTTACGCTCCTCGCCGAAGACAATACGGGTCTCGGTGGTTTCAAAATCGATCGCGCCACGCGTCTCGCGCGAGACACGCAGGACCTTATATAAGGCATACAGTGACTCCAGGTGTGGCACGAGGGTTTCATATTTCGCTCGCAACGCCCTATCACCCTCGACCAGCATGGCACCGACCTGGGTATAGGTCAGGCGCGCATGCGAGCGCATGACACCGCGCATGAAGCCATAATTCTTGATCTTGCCCTTGGCATCGAAGAACAGCTCGCAGACCATGCACAGGCGATCGACATCAGGATTGAGGGAACACAGGCCGTTCGACAACACCTCGGGCAACATCGGGATGACCTGCTCGGGGAAGTACACCGAATTACCGCGTTCCACGGCCTCTTTATCCAGTGCATTGCCCGGCTCGACATACGACGAGACATCGGCAATCGCCACCAGCAGCCGCCAGCCATTGCCGTGTGGTTCACAGTAGACGGCGTCATCGAAGTCACGCGCATCCTCACCGTCAATGGTCAGCAGCGGCAGCTCACGCAGGTCTTCACGGCCTTCCATATCGGTGGTCGGGATGCTGTCACCAAAACGTGTCGCCTCGTCCATGACCGCATCCGGCCACTCGTGCGGCAGGCCATGACTGCGGATGGCGACATCGATCTCCATGCCCGGTGCCATGTGATCGCCGAGGATCTCGCTGATGCGACCAATCGGCTGTGAACGGCGTGAGGGCTGTTCAATGATGACGGCGACGACGATCTGGCCTTCCTTGGCGTCATTACGGTGTTCAGGCGGGATGATGAGGTCCTGCAGGCGCGGGTTATCCGGGGCGACGAAACCGATACTGGCCTCCTCAAAGTAACGCCCGACCACACTCTCGTTATGGCGTTCAAGCACCTCGACCACGGAACCCTCGCGACGACCACGGCGGTCCAGGCCGGTGACCCGCACCATGGCCTTGTCGCCATGCAGCACACCGCGCATCTGGCGGGCATGCAGGAAGACGTCATCGCCACCCTCTTCCGGGATCAGGAAGCCAAAACCGTCGGCATGGGCAGAAATGCGTCCCTTTACCAGGTCCAGTCGCTCGGGCAGGCAATAACTGCCCCGGCGGTTACGGATCAACTGGCCATCGCGCTCCATGGCGTTGAGGCGGCGTTGCAGGGCAATACGGTCGTCATCCTCGAAAAGCCCCAGGCGCTGGGCGAGGAGCTTGAAATCCAGCGGGGTTTCGGTCTCACCCAACACCTCGAGGATAAACTCGCGGCTGGGGATGGGCTGGGCATATTTTTCCGACTCGCGTTCGGCGAACGGGTCGTTAACAGGTTTTTTTGAAGTCATAAGGCGTATTGTGACACTCTTCGGCGGGTGAGGGAATTGACATCGGCAGGGACTCTCGGTAAAGTGCGCCGCTTCCAGTAGTCGTGCCCCTGGCCGACGGACGGATATGCCGAGGTGGTGAAATTGGTAGACACGCTAGCTTCAGGTGCTAGTGGGGGCAACCCCGTGGAGGTTCAAGTCCTCTCCTCGGCACCATTTATTATTCTCTTTGTTAATGTTTCCCAGAATACCAGCCGTTCTCGTAAGACGTGAATTATAAAGGTCTTTTCAGGCTACCGCCAGTGATCTTAGGTTCCACCCCTCAGGCTTTCATCTAGTTCAAAAATACCGCGCCAGGCGTAATGCCACAAAACTGTCCTTGTGTAGTGCCGACAATGCACGGTTTTCCTTACTATTCAAAAACCAGCGGCTTTCCAGTTCCAGACTCCAGTGGTTATCCAGGCGCCGTTTGGCCTCAATGGAAAAGATGCTCGAGCTGTCGTGCCGGTCGATCACCACACCGGCCAGCAACTCGCTATCCTCTGGGTCATTCATAGCCAGGCGGGCGGCCAGAAAGAGGTCATTGTCAAAGACCACGGCGGGCGCCTTCGTGGCATCGTCATCCCGGCCGTCATACATAACTTCCAGCAACAGTCCTAAATCCGCATCGCTATCGGAGATTTGATAAAGCGTGTATTCAAATCCGCCCACCATGGCCCCAAAACGGTCACCATTCTGTGAACGCAGAATGCCTTCGAACTTCCATAACCAGGCATCATTGGTGTACTGGATATCGGTACCGAGCTGGTCAATCTGATCGTATTGCGCGACCAGGCGGCTGCCCGTCTCATTTAACAACAATCGTGGTTCGCGTCCGGTGCCTTTGAAATAATACGCGCCGAAATCCCATTCACCGATATAGTGTGAATAACGCAGGGCCAGATCCACGTGGCCTTGTTCGGCAGCCGATTCATACACGGCGTCTCGCGCGACTACCGGTTGGGCGCGTAGGCGTCCTTGTTCAGAGGCAAAACTGCGCTGGCGAAACCCGGGCAGGATAAACATGCTGAGGGTTCCCCAATCCTGTTCGGTCGCCAGCTTAATCATCGGCTGGCCGAATTTCTCCTCAGCATCGATGTCTTCAACCAGGTCTGTTTGGTTGATGATGTCTACCAGGTGGTTCGATTCCGCCACCCCCCAAAACACCCGATTGACACCCAGCAACAGCGTCCATTGCTCGCCGAGGTGTTGCCAGTATGCTTCACGGATATCCACATGGCTGCGCTGCGCATCACGACTGTCGAGCCGGGCAAAGGGAATGAAACTGAATTTATCCTTGCCACTTTCCGTCTGCGTGCGAAATTCAGGCTGCAGGATTAAGGAATGCTGCAAGCCATTGAACTGTCGCGCATGCCGCGCATCGGATACAAACCCCCGTAACTCACCGGCCACAAAACCGGAAAGTTTTACCTCCTCTGCTTGTGCAAGCCATGGCAGCACCGTTAATAACCAGACCAGGTATTTCATGATGTAAAAGTATCATCGCGCCCTGAGTAGGCCGGTTTTGCGAAAGTCCCGGTCTTTAAGCCCGGTCTTGAATTTATAATCCGCGTAGACCAACTCCGTACTTTTACCCGTTTGCAGGTTTTCCATGAGAAAATGATGTGCCCGCCAGATGTTACCCGGGTATTGCCGATAATCATCCATGACCTGGGTCTTTAATAATTCCCCGCGCCGCTCATAAAATTCAATTTTACGGATTTGGTGTATCTCCTGATCAATCCAGGCCACCTGGCGGGTATAACCGGAATACTCATACTCGGGGTAACGCTCGACGATGTCACATTGCATTGCCCCGCACGCCTGACTACCGACATATTTATATTTGTATTTGTTCAGCTCCGAGGCGGTAAGGTCTTCAAATGCAAACTCACTACCCACAAAAGGCCCGGATTTGTTCACGGAAGAGATGCGTTTGATGCGTTTCAGGGCTGGCAAATAAAGCCATTGATCGTCCGCATCGAGGATCTTTGCATGCGACAGCATTGCCGTACCACTGATGTCTGCCGGGCTGTCAAATATGATGATGCTTTTGTCACCCACATTCTCATCAGGGATCTCCAGCGTTTTAAGCACCAGTGTCCGCGTAGACTCACTTCCCGCGGCGTTACGCAGGGTCATTTTCAGTTTAACCTGGCTATCACCAAAACCCCGATCGCTACGATCACTGCGTGCCGAAATTTCGTAACCTTTTTGTTCCGCTGTCCCGGCAAGGCCGGCTGCAGGCAGCAACAACAGCAATGAGGTGCTGAGGATGAGTGTTTTACGCTGTTTCTGTTGCAAGTTCGTTCTCATATTGCGCTGCTCCTTTCTGGTAGCCAATCATTAACAGTGCCGGTAACAGGAAGAAATTCACTAAGAGCGCGATAAGTATTGCAATCGCGGTTAGCAGGCCCATTTCCATATTCACCCTAAAACTTGATGTGGCCAGCCAGGCAAAGCCCGTTATCAGGATGGCCGCATTGGCCGCGATGGCCCAACCGACGGTGTTAAAGGCATATTCGATTGCGGCAGGACGATTTGCGGCCATTTCCCGCCGGGCCCGCAGGTACTTGCTCAAAAAATGCACGGTATTGTCGACAATAATGCCCAACGAGGTTGCCGAGACGGTCGCCGCCCCCATACCCACCTGACCGACCAGTAACGCCCAGATACCAAAGGTCATTAGCAGCGGTATCAGGTTGGGGATCAGGCTCAAGGCACCCAAGCCGATACTGCGCAGGCTTAACATCAGAACCAGTGCAATACCGAAGACCGCCACCGCATTTCCACTTAACATGCCGTAAATATTCCGTTCAGAGATATACGAGAACATTACCGTCGGGCTGGTCGGCGTTACCCACATGTATTCCGGCACATTATTCCGCAACCAGTTCTCGGTCTTTTTAAGAAACTGGCGCACAGCGGCGGTATGCAGTTCTTTAACCGTTACCGTGACCCGACTGGCCGATTTATCCACGCTGATGCGGTCATTCAGGTCCAGGCCATAGGGTAATGACAGCTCATAGAGCAACAGATATTGTGCCGCCAGATTACGGTCATCAGGCAAACGGTACCAGGCCTGATCATCACCATGCATATTTTTATTCAGGCGTTTGATAATGTCGGCATAGCTGTAGACATGCTCGACCTCTGGCAAACCACGTAGCCAGTTGGTAAACCTTTCAACATTTTGTAGATATTCCGGTTCACTGACACCTCCCGGTGTTTGTGCCGGTAAGGAGAATTCAAGCCGGTAAAGTCCGGTCAGGTTATCCATGGCAAACTCGGCATCCTGGCGGAACTCCATTTCCTCATCGAAGTACTTGACCCACTGGTCATTGAGCTCGATCCTCGGAATCATAGACACCAACAGGATGACGGCAATGCCGCTCACTATCAGGATAGACCTGTACTGCGATGTCACAAAGTTTGCGAAACGGGTCATCAGTGGCACTGAAGATGAAGCGCTTGCTTTTGAGGTAGCAAGCAGCATCTTGAACGGTAACACCGCAATCGTGGCCGGCAGGAATGTCAGTGACAATAACCAGGCCGCAGCAATGCCCATTGCGGTAATATTTCCCAGATACCAGAACGGTGGCGAGGCGGAAAAATTCAGACTCAGAAAGCCGATAATCGTGGTAATGCTGGTCACACTCACCGGCAGGAAATTAATTCGCATACTCTCTTTCAGGCTGCTGATCTTGTCCTTGCCCTCTCGCATCAGGCCCAGCATGGTGACAAGAATATGCACACTGTCGGCAACCGCCAGCGTCAGGATCACGGTCGGCGCCGTCATCGATATCGGGTCCAGGACAATTCCAAGATGACCGGCCAGGCCAACCGCCGCCACCGTTGAAAACATAATAACCAGCACCGTCACCAGCATGCCAAAGAAACTGCGCAGCACAATCAGGGTAACCAGTATCAATAATAGATACATGACTGGCATGAGTGTCATCGCATCAGACTGGGCGACAGCAAAGAAGGCATTATTCAGCGCAGAAATCCCGGTGATTCGCACCTTCACACCGGCATAGTCACGTTCGATCTCGCTGGCGATTTGCTCTGCAACGGCCATCGCATCCGGCAATTCCGACAGGCTCTTTTCCGGGAAATTCATAATGACATTAATGCCGGTGGTGCTGGCATCCGCTGAAATCAGTTGCCCGTTCAGCAGCGGCTCACTCAGCGCGATGTGTTGTTTTTCCTTGAGCTGTGCCGGTGACAGGGACGCACCATCACGATAAAGGTCCTCAACCGTCAAGTCGTCGGCGTTTGCCCAGCTGTTCTGAAAGTTGCTCAACGAATCAACCCGCGTAGCAAAGGGTATCTGCCACGCCCTTTCAGTTAGTCTTTCGATCGCCGCGGCGGTAGATGGCGTGAAAACCGTTTTTTCAGCCGGCTGAACGACAAACAGGATATTATCTGTTTTCGAGTAGGTCTTCTGAAACGCATTGAATGCCACCAACTCCGGGTAGTCGGGACTGAAAAAAGACTGGTAACTCGTCGATAATGTCAGGTTACGCGCACCATAACCTATCAACATAACCAATATGAGGGTCACGAGTATCACCAGCCATCGCCAGCGAATAACCATATTGGCTAGCGCCTCCGCAAGACGATCCGTTTTTGGTGGGCGGTTATTCATTTTTTATACCTTTTGACCTGTCTATGCGTAGTAAGTGAGGTGTTCACTGGTTGTTTGCTGTTACCACCCAGGTTGCGGCGCCCAACTCCACCCCCCTGAGGGTCTTGTACGGGACAAGCGTCGTGCGCAGTTCAGCGAGAAAACGTGCCTTGCTGATCTCATCCATATTGGCCGCCTCTATAGCATTACTCGCCGGGCCAATGTTGCTCAGGAACGTCACGGCCTCATCAAGACTCCTGCCGACGTTAAACATCGTGTCGAACCTCTCGATTGAGATGTCGGAAAATCCCGCCTCGGCGAGAATGTGCACGATTCGATTCGCATTACCAAACGAAAATGCCCCCGGTTCCTCCTCGGCCGATGCCGCTGGCAGCGGCACATGATTTGCGGCGATATCCAGCGGCAGACTGACCCATTGATTGGAATTGATCGGCTGCCAGCATATAAACGCCAGTCGCCCGCGAGGCTGCAGTGCTCGTCGAATGTTGTCGAACGCCGCTATCGGGTTGTCAAAAAACATCACACCAAATCGTGAGAAGGCCACATCGAAGGTCATCGACTCAAAATGATGCGACTGTGCATCAGCGCACTCGAAACTAATATTGTATTGTCCTGCAGACGCGGCCCGGCTACGGCCCTGCTCGAGGATTAGCTCTGAAATATCAACACCCTGAACCTGTCCAAAGGGGCCAACATAGTGCGCCATTTCAAACGAGGTGTCGCCGCAGCCACAACCGATATCCAGCACCCGTTCACCGGCTGATATCGCCGTTGCGGCCATGACCTCCTGGCCGAAGTCGATCAGGCTCGCATCTATCCTGTCCTGAAAACGCAGCCACTTGCGACCCCCGTCACCATTCCAGAATTCACTCATATCCATGTTGACCATGTTGCTCATACGCCGCCCCCTCTCAGTCCATATCCATCGGCAAGGACGCGTCGTTGCCCCATTCGAGCATGGAACCGTCATAGACGGAGACGTTGTCATAGCCCAACAGACTGAGTGTGAAGGCGGCATTTGATGCGGCAATGCCGCCGCCACAATAGGTAATAATCCGCTCGGCCTCAGCCACATCCACCATGGCGAACTTTTCTCGCAAGCGCGCAGCAGACAAATAGCCCCCCGTGTCGTCATCATGCAGGGAGGCAAACGGCACATTGACACTGCCGGCGATGCGGCCCTTACGGCCAAAGACCACGTCACTGCTACCCGTGTGTACCGGCGATGGCAGTGCGCTGATAATGCGCACGCCATTGTCACTGATCGATGTCAGTACCTCGTCCTTGTCGACAAAGGCGCCAGAACGAACGCGCCCGCTAAACCCACCCGGCGCGTAGATACAGGCCTGATCCGAGGCCGGACGGCCCTCCGCCTTCCACCTGGCCCAGCCGCCATTCAGGACGGCGGCGTTGTCAAAACCAAACGCGTGCAGCATCCACCATACCCGCGTCGCCCAGTTCATTTCCGTTGTGCTATAGAGCACCACCCGGCTATCATTATTGATGCCGTGACGACGCATGACCTCGATAAATTGTTCCTCAGATGGACGCATCAACGGCAGCCGGGACGAGGGATCGGACAACTCGCCCGGTATGTCGATAAATCCGGCACCGGGGATGTGCGCCTGATCAAAATCGGCACGACCCGCCTGATAAACAAAGGGAAACTGTTGCGCCTGTTCCCTGTCCGGGTTTGGCAGCACATTCACACTACAATCGAATACCCGGAGCGCGTCATCATCCAGGTGCTTCTGCAACCAGTCGCTTTCGACCAGATATTCAGGGCGTTGATACGCATGTTCATGTGTCGCCACGTCGGTTTACTCCTCTCTTGCCTACAGTCGTCAATATTCATGTACCTGACGACCACAGTAAGCGATTCCAATAACCTTGATAACAGGGTCAGAATGCATATGATTTATTCGTTTTGTGAATAAATCAGGCCTTGCCCACAAAATGGGCTGCGTATTGGATAAATTGTTTGAGCAAGCAGCGTGCGATGCGAGACGTTCGGCTATGCGCAAGGGACAAGAGGAGGCATGTGAAGGCAACTGAAGGAAAGCGACTTTCGGGGATCTACCGTCTTTATCGCTGGCAACGGCTGTAGCAGAAGACGAACCGCCGCCGGATCCCGGGACGTTTAATTTGCGGCAAGTTTTTCCCGGATGTAATCGATGAATAAACGCACCTTGGCCGGCACAAAACGACGCTCTGGATAAACCGCGTGGATATCTAACAGCGTCGGGACATATTTATCCAGGATCACCTTTACCTGCCCGCTTTTAATGCAGTCACCCATAAGCCATATCGGGGTCACCGCAATACCCTGCCCGGCCAGTACGGCCTGACGAATGGTGCGGGGATTATTCACACTAAAACTGCTGTTGACCCGAATGGTCTCCTTGCCCTGCGGGCCGGCGAAATGCCATTCGTTGCGCGTCGTCAGTAAGGTATAAACAATACATTTGTGCCCTTTTAAATCCTGCAGGGTTTCAGGCTCACCATAGGCCGCGAGGTACTCCGGGCTGGCAACGGTGACACGCGGGCTGTCACCAATCTTGCGTGCAACCAGGCTCGAATCGGTCAGCGGGCCCACCCGAATGGCCATGTCGACACCCTCCTTGACCAGGTCCACATAATGGTCATCCATGATCAGGTCAATATTCAGTTCCGGATACTCGGCGAGAAATTCCCACAAATGCGGCACGATGTTGAGCTCACCAAACGTGACCGGTGTATTAATGCGCAAAATGCCCGTCGGTAATGATTGCTGGTTGTGCAGTGTTGATTCGATTTCTGATACTTCATCGAGGATATGCACACACTCGTCATAATACTGTTTACCGACATCGGTTAAACTCAATTGACGTGTGCTGCGATTAATGAGCTTCACTTGCAGGTGTTTTTCCAGCGCGGCGATATGTTTACTCACCGTGGGCTGCGATAACGCCAACTCACGCGCCACTTCTGAAAAATTTCCCGTTTCGGCAACCCGCCGGAATACCGACATCGACAAGAGTACATCCATACTAGTCTTCTCATTTATTCATTTATGGAATAAATGTAATGCGTAACGCAGGCATTATCAACCAATATCGCATAGTTTAATCTTGTACCCAGATATTTACTGCCACGAGTGAGCATTCGCACCTTTACCATCATTCATCCTCGCAGAGGCACTTATATTATTATGCATAAAGCATTCTTCACATCCTTGGCCATCCTGGTGACGCTGGTCGGCAATATTTCTCCTGTAGCGGCCCGTGCGGATATCGACATGCCAGCCAAACTGAAACTGGCGATGGCTGCTTACCAGGAAAAGGGCACAAATGCCTTCCTGCCAACCTTGTTTGGCAAACAGACATCGCCCGAAGCCAATAGCAAAATTCTCCAGGAAACAGACATCCTTAAGGAAGTTGAGAAAGGTTATGGCCGCTATATAGGTCTGGAAATGGTTGATGCCATAAAAATCTCTGACTCAACCCGTATTATATTTTTCATTATGAAATATCAGCAAGGGCCCCTCTACGGCGTGATCACCACTTACAAAATCAATGACCGTGACGAGAAGATAACCGGCTTCAAGGTACATACAGAGATGCACATGATCATACCGGTAAGCCTTTTATCCCGATATGCCGATCAATAGGTGGCTTGTCATGCGCAGGATGAGAAGACTTAAATAGCCGCGACAAAGCAGAGGAGAATTGATGATGGTTGGCTGCCGATACGCGTGCCGTCCACCGCACGGGCAACGAGCCTCTCGTCCCTGAGAAAGGCTGTTTTCGTTTTGTTGATTATTCGCCGAACGGGGAGCAAGAGGGGTCAGGTCTTGTCTTTTGCCATTTCAACATTACGTATTATTCGACTGACTCTTGAATAATGCAATCCAAAGTACTCACCCACCTCTTCCATACTATAGCCACCACTTCGATAGGCATGGGTGATCGCTGTGTTTCTATCTGGAAACTTCTTTTCATAAAAACTGAGTGGCTTTGGTGGCGTGCGCTTCTGTGCAGCCGGGATTTCACTGAGTTTTATTTCCGGAGACATTTTACACAGCATATTCTCAACAAACGCCTCATCGCCCAGAAAGATTTGATTTTTCAGTTGCTCCCATGGCGAAGGTTGATGTTTGCCTTCAGACACAAACGTCTTATATCGTGTCATCGCTGTTTTCTTTTGTTTCGCAAAGGCAGAAAGTATCCAGTCGGTATGTAGCCATTTTTGTGGTACACGTTGGCCCACGGTTGCACGGTAGCTGCTCCAGGGCCATTCTTTGGCTGCTCTTACCATTCTGGCTCGAACAGGATTCAGCACGATATAACGGGCCAACTCTAACAAGTATGCGTCTTTTTCTACCAGGATGGCTTTGTAGCGGCCCTGGAAGACATGCCCGACTCGCCCATGGGTGTGATTAAAGCGTTGCGTGTAGACACCGTTTAAGTGACGCATCCCTTTTGATAGATTCTTGTCCGGTGTTTCTATCAATAGGTGGTAGTGGTTGTCCATCAGACAATAGGCATGGATAACCCAGTTATACCTGTCGCAGACTTCACCGAGAACGGTATAGAACTGTTCCCTGTCAGCCGCATTAAGATAGATGTCCTCCTGACCATCCCCCCTTGCGGTCACGTGATAAAGGGCACCAGCATATTCGATTCTTAATGGTCTGGCCATGGTTTGAATCTAACACAACAAAGGCAAAAGGCAAGACCTGACCCCGTTGTTTCCAGGCTGTTACTTAACCTTGACTCCATGAAACCCGGGCTGCTTTAGTCTATCCCTATTTTCCTCTATTTATTTCCTTATTCATTTCTTGATCCTTTAAACCACGAACGAATTGAAAAAAACCATATTAATGAAAAAATAAGACCACCTTGCACAACTGACTTCCATATATCTGGAAAACTAATTAAAGTTATACCACCCACGACTATGGAGTAAAAACCAGCCCACAATAAACAAAAACGTTGCCCTAAAATAGAACCATTTTTTGCCAGTCTAGCGAAATACACTAATAATATACTGGACAATATTGATGCTTCGCCTATACCACTACTCCAAACATCTGACCTGGAAATAACAGTACTTTCAGAGATATGGATCTGAGGGACAAATGATAAAATAACCATAAACAATAGAACATAATAAAAAAATATAGTCTGCGATTTTTTCATCACATTGTACCTTTGCAATATTGAGCAGGAGAGGTCGAATAAAGATCTTTCAAAGCATTAGCTACTTGTTGATCATAGTGTTTATAAGCATTATAAGCAGTTTCTGCAATAGCAAGCGGTATAGCAACACGTGGTGGAAGAGGGGTAATCCAAACATTTATAGGTATATTTTTCCCAAACATAATCCATGGTGAAACCTGCCATTCTCTTGTGATATTTCCACAGTCATCAATCTCAGTACATTCTATGACACCTTCCACTTTCCCTTGAATATTCCAAACTGTTTCGATAAATGAAATACTTGGCGGAAATAATCTAGCATCAAGATCAAAGTTCACACCAACCAATAATACATCACCATACACTAGCGACGGGCTCTTTGCCCATTTTGCTATTAATCTTAACCCGCTTGGATCATAGTAATTAATAGTACTTTGGTTAGAATAACTATATGTATTTAAACCACCTGCCACCCCTATTGGATCGCTTGTAATATACCTTCCTGTCTTAGGTTCATAATATCTATTCCAATTATAATGCAACCCGGTCTCAGCATCATAATACTGCCCTGGGAAGCGCAGGTTAATCGTCACGCTCCCGACGGCCTGGGACTCACCGAATGCCTTACCCTCCCAGCGCCAAACGACATTCCCTTGCTGGTCAGTCGCAAAGCGTGGCGTTAGCAAGTGATCTGTATGAAGATAAGTGACAACATCTTGCCCAGAGACATTATCGATCTGTACGGCTGGCATATCATCTTGCCAGATATAATCACGGATTGGCGTGCCATCAGCGTTGGTTTCGGTAATCAGGTTTCCATTAATGTCATAATGATAAATCGTCGTGTGAGAGGCGGTGATCTTTCTGGCCCTTTGGCCAAGTGCGTTATAGATATAGGTAGCAACCATGCTGCCGTCCTCGATTATCTCCGACAATCGACCCACATTGTTATAACGCATAGAGCGGCTTTCCAATGGTGGTTCTATCGTATTGCTTTTCAAGGTATCGATGGCAATTAGTCGGTTACTGCCAAGGTTATATTGGTAGCCACTATCTAAGGCGCCGGCTACCTGCCTACCCAGTCGGTTATCGTTCAGGTCATAACCAAAGCCAGTTAGAGCCCCATCCACACTATCGCCAACCACTCGATCTAGTTCGTCGTAATCATAATTACTAGTCTGCGGCGTGGTAGTTCTATTTAGCAGATTACTATTTGGATCATAAGTATAAGTTCGGCTGTCGACCGTGCCTACGCTTTGACTGCGTAACCTACCCTGCAGGTCGTAACTGCGTGTATCCTGCAAGCCATTACTGAACGTACATGTAGTCATTTTATTATCAGCACGATAACTGATATTATTGACCAGAAAGGTAGTGCTACCATTAAGTACGGCGCTTATACTAGCAAGCCGCCTGACGCCGTCACGGGTATAGGTCACCTGCCTTCCACTTGGCAGTGTCATGCCAATGACGTTATCACCCTCGTCATAAGTATAGACCATAGTATAGGTCACACCCAATTCCGTGCGCGACATACTGACAGGATTACCGAATGCATCATACTCATAGGTATAACTTCCACTCTCGTCATCACGTACACAGAGTTTTCCTATGCCAAAGATACAAGCATCGTAAGAATAGATCACATTTTCAGCCGAGTTGGGGTAGGTCCTCGTCAGCGGTCGTTCAAGTTCATCGTAGGTCATCTCGGCAGAAATACCACGAGCATCGATAATGCGTACAAGATTATCAGCTAGATCATACTCATAGAGGATCGACCCTCTGTCCATACTTTTTTCGCTAACTCTTCTACCTAAAACATCGTATGTATAAGCCACCTCAACTCCATTTGGAGAAGTTAGGCGTGTAACTCTATCATTTTTATCATATTCATATGAAGTTACACCATTTAGAGGATGCGTATCTTTTATCACTCTATTTGCCGTATCGTAGTATTTTATATATTCATTATTGTTAGCATCAATAAGACTAATTAAGTTTGAGTTTTCATCTAATTCATATTTTGCAATCGAAAACATCTCTCCATCATGAGGGCTAACCACAGAAACAAGTCTGTTACGCTCATCAAAGCTTTTACTCAATGCTCTTACTAATGAGCCATCCGGATCGGATCTATTAATTTCTACTATGTTGCCACTTTCATCATAGGTATTTTCAACAATTTGCCCCAAATTATCCATAATACGAACAGGGCGGCTTCTAGCATCATTTTCAATAGTAAGAATTATACCATCTGCGGTTATTATTCTAGTCAACAAACCTGCCAAGGTATAACTATAACGAGTGACTCGGGTGTTACCGGGACCAGAGGATGGCGTTTCTGTTCTAGTTTCCAATAGACCACTAACCGAATGATAGGTATATGTTGTTACCAGACCCACTGGGTCAACAGTACGAATTACCCGGCCTCTACTGTCATATTCCATTGTCATCGTATGCCCTAAGGCATTAACGATACTTACCGGGTTACCACGAGTATCACGGGTGGTCGTGGTGGTATTATTTCTCGGGTTAGTTATCGATGTAATTAGATTGAAATCTGGGTCGTAAGTATACCTATAGGTGGCAGTATTAAATTCCTCGCGCCTGCTCAGTACATTCCCTCTATCATCATACGTTCTGGTAATGACTGATTGATTTGGTCGTATAGTTTGGGTCGGGTTGGCATCTGCATCACGCTCTGTTTGCGTAACACGGCCTACTTCATCAACCTTGCGAACTTCCTTATTAAACCTGTCTAGTTCATATGTATTTGTATTTCCTCTTCCATCCATGATTACCGCGCGTGCGCTCGATGCCCGCACCAGTGGCGCAGGCCGTGTCTGGCTGCCCATGCCATCCTCACCCGTCACCATGCCGGTTTGGTTGACATTACTGGTAACACGGGGGCTGGCATCCGGCAATACCGCGTGAATCAACTGTCCGGCGCTGTTGTACTGGTATTGGGTGGTAAAACCTCTCTCATGAGTGTGTGAGATCATGAGACTACGGTCATCGTAGGCAAAGGTTTCGAAGGTATTATCCGGATAGGTAATTTTGGTCAGATTACCTTCGGCATCATGCTCAAATCGTGACACGCGGCTAGCCGGATCCGTAACTGTGCTTAGACGACCATTCTGGTAGGAAAATATCCTTACCATACCTACAGGGTCTACAACCCGCACCAAATTACCGGCAGCATCATATTCATAGCTGGTGGTATTATTATTTCGGTCTATACGCACAAGTTGTCTACCATTGCTGTCGAAAACTGTGCGAATGCCATATTTCGTAGTGTGGGTAAAGCTACTATCTGGATTTCTAACCAATGTAGAAAAATCACCATCTGGCGTTACAAACTCAGGTGTCGATGCACCGGGACTATATACGACCTTATTTCCTGTTGCATAAATGTATTGTGCGCTACCATCGCTACTAAGTGCCAGTCTATCAAGGTTCTTTAGCATCCAACCAGCGCCGAAACTACTATTTGCCTCATTAACGATGTTTACAATACCAGTAACAACCGAGGTTATTCGTGTACTCGCATAGTTACTGGTTACTCTTATTTCATAGGGATAGGAACCTTGTGCAAAATCCTGTGCATCAAAGGCAATGGAATTTCGCAGAGTTTCATTGGAGCGCAGAGCTAATTCGCTTGTATCAATATATGTCTCACCACCTTGCGCAATACCTGCAACACTTAATTGGTATGACACCGTATCTGGGATTGCCGCCCGGAATGGGATTGTGTAATTAAAACTGATAACCGGCACAGGGAATGCGCGACTTGTTTGATATAAGAATTCTGTATTTCGGCTCGTTTCTAACGACCTGTAAACAGGTAGTTCAAAGCCTGTGCTCATCCGCCCGCTTCGTAAGCAAACTGTCGATGCGTTCTTTTTACAATTCTCTGGTTCAGTTGGGTTGGCATTAGGTATAGCCTCTGGCGGCATCGGTGCCGGTGCAAACCACGACGCCTGCGGCAGCCCACCTGAAATCGTCTGGATACTCTGGCCATTTGCCGTCACTCGCCCGACGCCGACTACGCCAAACTTGCCGGTAAACGGGTCAATGGACCAGATATCGGTTTCACTGCCCGGAGCGAGATTATCAAGATTTGGGAAGGTCACCGGCACCGGCTGGCTGAAGGTCACGCCCGCCGGTTGCAGGGTGTAGAGGGTATCCGGGTCGAGGAAATCGGGCAGTGCAGCCGGGGCAAAACCGCGCGGCACCCTGCTTAGGGATAACTCGCCGGTGAACTGGCTACCGTCGTCATTGCGGGCGCTATTCGCGGGCACGCTGATAGAAATCCCCAGTTCGGCATTACTGACCGCGGTCGTTTGCGTGGGGATGACCTGGGTCAGGCTCGCCATGGCCAGGCGCGGCATGGTGAACGGCCGTTCGTGCAGATTGTTTACATTCGGAATGACCTCGACCCGCTCACGGAAAGCGGCATAGCCAGCACCGCCCGGTGCGGCATTAGCCGTTTCTCCACTGATACTCAAGATCCTCGGCTCTGGCGGCAGACCGGTCAGGGTGAAGTAACCCTGCGCATCGGTGACGGTACTGATGGCTGTGTTCAAATACGAAATCGTCGCGCCAACAATCGGGATCACGACCCCTTCTGACATACTCGTGGCATCGAGTACACGACCACTGAACTGTGTGGGCGTCAGCGGGTCTGGCGTCGGTACATTAATCGTGACGGTTTCCCTGACCTCCTCGGTGGTAGTGCGGGCAATGAAGGTAAAGCTGTGGTTGCCGGTTTGATCGGGCGCGGGGGTGAAGGCAAAGACCCCCGTAGCAATATTAAAACTGACATGTGCCGGCAGCGGCACGGGGGTAACGCTCAGTGTCACGGCCTCACCACCCGCGGCACTGGCGGTAACGGTAAAGCGCAGGGACTGCCCGAGTATGGCGGTGTGATTACCGATGGGGTTTAACACCAGGGTGCTGGAGACGACCGGGGCCAGGGTAATGGACGGGCTGACATTACCGGCCGTATCGACCACCACCAGCAACAGGTTGTCATCGGCCTGCGCGTCCACCACGGCATTAAAGCTACCATTCGCTGCAGCCAGCACCATGTTCACCTGCGCGGTACGCGGGTTGGTAATGCGCACACTGGCATTGCCCTCAACGCTGCCGCTGGCACCGGCGACACTGACCTTGCCATTGCTGGGGCTGCCACGGCTGACAAGGTTTTGCACGGCGGCGGCCGGGGCGATGCTGTCGCGGTTCACCGTTAAGAGTGACTGGGCGACATTGCCTGCGCCGTCGCTCGCCTGCAGGGTCAGGCTGTTTGCTCCTTCAACCAGTGTCGCGGTGCCGGTAAAGCTGTTATTGGCTACCAATACGACAGGCTGGCCGTTAAGACTCAGCAGCGCCGGTTCACTTAACTGGCCGGTAACGGTAATCGAAGATTGATTAGTCAGGCTGTTATTTGCCGGGCTGGTAATAGTGATGACCGGGGCCACTGTATCCTGCACCACGCTGAACGATAACGTCACACTGTTTGTTGCCAGGTCGGTGGCTACGAGCGTAAAGCTGTTGATGCCGGGCTGTAATGAAAGCGGACCATGACTGAAGCTGTTATCGGCATTCAGGGTGACGGCCTGACCATTGATGCTCAAACTGGCCGCCTCGTTGAGACTGCCGACAATACTGATTTGTTGTTGATTGGTCTGCGCGCCATCGGCCGGTGAGACCAGGGTGATCACCGGTGCTTGCGAATCGCGGGTGATGGTTCTGGTTAGGCTGCCCTGGTTGCCGGCCGGGTCTGTCGCCACGAGGGTGAAACTGTTCTCCCCTTCCACTAGTGCTAAGGGCCCATGGCTGAAACTGTTATCAGCGACCTGGCTGACGGTCTGGCCGTTAATGCTCAGCGTGACGGGTTCATTCACACTGCCTAGCAGGGTTTGCGTGGCCTGATTGGTCACCAGACCTTCAACCGGGGTATCGAGGCTGATGAAGGGTGCGAGGGTGTCGAGGGTGACGGTAAGGGTTTGCGTGCTCTGGTTACCGGCCTCATCGGTAGCGGTAAAGACAAGGTTATTCACACCTTCCTGAAGGAGTTGTGCCGGCAGGCTAAAGGCATTCGCCGCATCCAGTGTCACTTCCACGCCATTCAGGGTCAGGGCTGCCGGTTCGCTGACGCTACCGCTGAAATCCTGCAGTGCGGTCTGCGTGACCAGGTTATCTTGCGGGCTGGTAATCGTGATCTGGGGTGGCCCGGTATCCAGCGTCAGGCTCAAGAGCAATTCCGTGATATTGCCAAATGCGTCCTCGGCAATGAGGGTGAAGCTGTTCAGGCCTTCCTGCAGGGTTAGCGGGCCGAAACTGAAACGGTTATCCGCATCCACTGCGACACTTTGACCATTAATGCTCAGGCTGGCCACGGCACTCAACTCGCCAGCAAGGGTTTGTTCCGGCTGGTTAGTGATGCGTGTCAGTTCCGGGTTATCGAGGTTTATTTGTGGTGGCACTGTATTCAAGAAGACATTTACCAGTTGTGCACTGCTATTACCGGCGGCATCGGTGGCCACCAGGGTAAAGGTGTTACGGCCTTCAAGCAGGTCGACCGGGCCATGCTCGAACTGCTGGCTTGCTGTCAGCGCGATGGGCTCGCCGTTCAGGTTGAGTGCAGCCTCCTCGCTAAGGCTGCCGATAAAGTTCAGTTGTGGCTGGTTGGTCTTCAGGCCATCGGCCGGGCTGGTGAGGGTAATTTGCGGCACGGTGCTGTCACGCGTGACCGTTATTGCCAGCTGGCCGGTATTGCCGATGCGGTCAATGGCATCCAACCGGAACAGGTTTTGGCCTTCTTCGAGCGGGAACGGGCTGGTCACAAAACGGTTGTCGATATCAAGCGCTACCGCCTCACCATTCACCGTGAGGCTGGCGGTGCGGTTCAGGGCCCCATGGATCACCTGTGTTGGCTGGTTGGTGAGGCTGCCATCTTCGGGGATGTCTATGGTAATAATCAGTGGCTCGCCCAGCACCGCGACTGTTACCTCGGCCGGTTCGGAGACATTACCGGCACGGTCTTTGATAGTGACGCTGATCGTGGTTTCGTTATAGGGCAGCGGTGTCTGAATCGTGCAGCTGGCGCTTGCTTCACTTGAATTACAGACAAAGGGAACCAGTCCGGCATTGACACTGAACTCTATGCTATCAATATCCACACCGGAACCGTTATCGGCATAGCTCAATTCAACCAGCGCGTTGTCACTTTCAATGATGTCACCATCACCCGGTGCACCGATGCTAATGGTGGGGGGCAGGATATCGGCAAACAGGGCGATATCGACAACCTGTTCATCGGTGGTAATGCGATGCCCTTGTTGGCCATCTTTGCTGAACTGGAGGATTTCACGCTTCCTGGCGATCCAGGCATCACCGTTGGCGGGATCGGCCACCAGTGCGGCAACCCCGCTGGCCGGGAATGGACTTAACTGTAGAACCGCCGGGCCATCGCTGAACACCCGCAACAATTTTTTATTCGTGGCCACCCAGACATAGTCATCATCAGCCGTGGCGAGGTGGCGCAGACCCGCTAGCGGCATCTCATAGGCAAGAAGGCCGTCAGCCGTGTAACGTTGCAGGCGGTCGGTCAGCCCAACCCATAAATCGGCGTTATGATTATCGACATCGATGTCGCGGATAACACCGTCGTCATCACTTTCGTCTTTATCTTTTTTATCTTTTTTATCTTTTTTATCTTTTTTATCTTTTTTATCTTCTTTGTCTTGTTTATCGTCCTCGCTATCGTCATCCTCCTCATCAGGCAGGGTGATACGCGCAACAACGGCATCCTCGTTGGAAAACGCGGTGAGCTGCTTTTTCTCGGCCACCCAGATACGCGCATTAACCTCGTCCAGTGCCAGGGCAGTAATTTTCTTGGATAATTTAAGGCTGGCCTGAACACGCCCATCCAGGTCAAGGCGCAGCAAACGTTTACCCTGTGCCAGCCAGGCGGCAGCGAGTTTTGAGCTGACCAGCAGATGGTTGTCATCATCACTCTTGTCAGCCAGCTTTACACTGCGTGTCAGTGAACCATCGAAGCTATAGACGCGCAGTTCATCTTCGACTACCGCCCATAACTGGCCAGATTCCTCATCGACCGCCACGGCATGCACATCGTCGACATCATCCAGTCTCAGCAGGATCTCGCCCTGTGCCGTCGAGACCTTCAATACCCCTTCAGACTCGGCTATCCACAGCGCATTGCTGTTATCCGCTGCCAAGGAAAGCGGGGAGAATAAAAGCACCGACACGCTAAGCAACAACAGGCAGGCTGTCTTCTGCGCCGCCTTTATGAAGGAGGTAAAGGCAGTCCGCCAGTCACACCCCCATCCATACAGGAACGCGCTACCATAAGCGTTAGCTTGTTGCTGTTTTTGCATGCCTACCGTCAACATTCTGCCATCACCCCTGGGTTAAGCTTTTCCTTGTTATGCGCCCGTCTCTGACGAAACCATCGTTCGTCTAATAGATAGCCGGGATACGTCCTGTGTATGTGTATTGCTTTCCCGATGTTGTGATCAGGGTCGTTTCACTCAGTGCACCCGGTACTGCGGCGAGAACAATACGCTCCACCGTCTCACCCTTGGCAAAGGTCGACAGGGCATTACCCACTGATGCGGTTACCGTGTAGCTGACCGAGGCAGAGAGGATACTCGGCCCACTCGGCAGGGTAACGCTGACATTGGCGGTGGCGTTATCAACCGTACCGGTCAGTGCCGTACTCACCACTGAGGTGTTGCTGCCCGAGGCAGGGGTCACCGAGAGTGTCACGGTATTACCGACCGGGACGCCGCTGGTGGCGAACTCCACGGTGACCGGGTTGGCCGTGGTTTGTGGCAGAGTGATATCGGCATTGCCGGTTGGCGTGGCTGGGGCCGCGACACCCGCCACCGTGGTGATGCGCAGTGCGGGCAGACCAGCGATAAAGACCTCTTGTGGCGCGGCAAAACTGAATGCCGGTGTGGTGGCCGCCGTACGGGTGTAATTATCAGCTTCGAAGCGGATACGACCACTGCCTCCTGGGCCACCATTAGATGCACCGTTTATTACAGAGATACCTTGTGCAGCGCCTGCTGCGGTCACTGCGCCATTGCCGGTGATACTCGTGGCGATAATCCGGATGGCCCCGCCACTACCGGCTCCACCGGCACCGCCACTGCCACCACCACCAATACTTGCACCATTCCCGCCGTTGGCGCGAATGGTCCCGGCAATGTTCACCGTGCCGGAGGCGGCGATCAGGATCGCACCACCACCACCGCCACCACCACCACCGCCAAAGGCGGAACCCGGGAAGCCGCCACTGCCCCCCGAACCTCCGATCAGGGGTAAGAGAGATCCCGAGCCATAAGTACTAGCCAGTATTGCCGTCCCCCCCCGGGTAGGGCCACAGGTAGAAAATCGACTAGTAGTACGTAATCCTCCTGAACTACCATAACTTCCGCCTGCTCCGCCACATGGAGTAGTACCATCTAGCCCACGGGCAGGACCCGCCCCACCCGGGCCAATACCACTACTACCCGGGGCATTGGAACCGGCGATGCCACCACGTCCGCCATCAAAACCACCGGGGCCACCCAGGCCGGGCAGGCCGTCATCACCAATATTGCCATCACCGGCGGCACCGACGTTTGCTGCCGCGGTGCCGCTCAGGTCAAGCGTACCGGCGATGGTGACATCACCACTGGCAAGGATCGTGACCGGGGTATTGGTGGTGTTTTTCTGGAAGGTCACCGTGACCCCGGAAGGGATGTTCACCGTGGTGAAATTAAAAATACCATCCGGTGGTAGTTGCAGTTGCGTATTCACCGTTGGTGAGAAGGCGCCGTCACTGCCGGTGCTGCCGCTGGTAAAGGCGAAAGCCGTATTCATGCCTGAGCTAACCAGCACCGTCATAACCAGACTACGTATCATCATTCCGTTTGAGTTTTTCATTTTCCGATTCCTCTTTCCTGACTCAATGTCTTTTACTGTTTCCGTTGTTTGTGCTTGTCTTTTCATTAACGTCTGTATTGGAATTTTTAGTCTCATGGGCTGCCCCCCAGTACCGTGAAGGTATTGGCCGGGCTCAGATCTGCCGAGGTGTTCCCGCCCGGGGTCACCACCGTGATCAGGCGTGGGCCAATCGGCGCATCAGACGCCAGGTTCATTTGCACCGTCACCTCTGTGCCCGCGGCATTGGAGACCGGGTTGGTTGAAAAGGAGATGCCCGTTGACGGTGTTGCCGTCACGGCAATGGCATTTTCCAGGCTTACGCCACGCACCAGCAGGTTAAGGGTTTGCCCCTGCAGTTCCTGAATAGGCGAAATGGATATGACTTCCGGTGTGCCGTCACTGAGCCGGAATTGGTTGGCCGATGCCTCGCTAAACACGAGGTTACCGCTGGCCGTTGCCAGCACCACGGCGCGTGAGGTAATGGCGGCATCGACGGCGACAGTGATAGGCAGTGTTAATAACTTGCCATCCGGGCTGATGGTGAAGGCAGCGGTTTGCGTAATGCCTTCCGGTGGAACAAAACTGACACCCGTTACCAGATCCAGTCCCTCTCCTGTTACGTTCAGATCAAGTGAACTGCCAATGGCCGCGGCGGAGGGTTGTACCTGTCGGGCGAAGCTGCCCTTGGCCACGCCCAATATTGGCGTACGTGCATCCAGTGGCCTTGTTGCCGGTGTGACGGCTTGTTCTATTACCACACCCAACAAATCCGACACTGCATCACGATCCACCGTAGGTGTCGTCGGTGGCTGTTCTTCAATAACAACACCCAGATTATTTGCTGTTATCGGGGTGACGACATTAAGCACCTGGTTAACCAGCATGACAGAGTTGGCCGATGTGGAGACACTCGAACTACTGCCTGCCGGGGTATCGACGACCAGCATGCGTGTACCGGCAGCACTGCCTGCGACCGCGCTGACATTAACGACCAGCGATGTGCCGTCTGCGCTCACGGCGGGGGCACTGGTAGAAATACCCTCGGCGGGCAGGATACGAACCTGTTGCGCGTCATCAAAGAAACGACCACGCAGGCTGAGTTGTGCCGGTGATGCGCCGATTACAATATGTAATGGACTGACGGATTCCAGTACGGGTATCAGGCCGGTGACGAGGAACTGGCTGGCACTGGCCGATGACGCGGGTAATGGCAGACCATTGCGTAACACCTGCACACTCCTTACCAACTGCGGGGCATCGGCGGCGATGCTGACCGGCAAGGTAATGTCCTTACCGTCTGCGGCAATAGTGGCTGCACCGGCCTCCAGACCAGTATTGGGTTGGAACGACACCGTATCACCGGCCTCAAAGCCCTGACCACTCAGGGTGAGGGTGAAGCTGGCACCAATAGGCTGCGACGAGGGCGACAGGCCGGTGACGACCGCACCGAATGCGACGCCGAGGGTATTGGAGGTAATGGGGCCGAGTGTTACCGAGGGACTAGACTGGTTGTCTTCTTTCACCACGCCCAGCGCCAGTGATGAGAGTGGCGTGATGTCTTGCCCCGGCGCATTGACGATGGTCAGGGTATTGGCCGCCGATAAGGTGCTTGCGGAGCTGCCGGCGGGTGTCGTCACCGAGACCAGGCGCGGGCCGAGTGGCACATCCTCGGGGATGCTTATGCGTGCCGTGACCATGGTACCCTCTGCGTTGACTTGAGGCGTGGCGCTGATCATGCCCGATGCCGGCGTGATATTCAGGGCCTCGACATCATGTAATTGTCGCCCTCTCACCGTTACCAGAACACTGGTCGTACCGCGAACCACCACGATCGGATCAATTGAAATGATTTCTGGGATAACGTCCGTGATCAGAAAACGGTCAGACTCCGGTGACACGGCAGGGATCGCCTCACCGGCAATCGCCAGGGTTAATTGCCGCAGGCCTGTTAAGGCACCCTCGACGACACTGATTGCCAGGGTTGCCGACTTGCCGTCTGTGGCCGGTGCATAGGCACCGATCGATATCCCGTCTGCCGGGGATATGTTCACCTCGGTGACCGCATCCAGTCCTGTTCCTGCAAGCGTTAGTACCTGAACACCACCGCCCATGCCAATGCTTTTTGGCGATATGGAGAGCAGCGCATTACCGATATTGATGCCCAGTGGCGTACTTGCCACGGGGCCAATATTTGACGTATCGGGTTCTTCTGCTACGGGATTGACGACAGCGAGTTCCGAGATAATCGGCCCACGCGGTAATAGCTCGGGCGGCTCCGGTGCCGGCGTTAAGGTCACGCCCAGTATCGAAGAGAAGAATGCATTCTCGCCAATCGGTGCAATAAATGGTTCCGTGACAAAAACCGGTACAGAGGAATTTCCCAGCGTGGCTGAACTGATCAGCACGCCGCTATTACCGATGCTTAATGGCTGCACCTCGACGGACACACTCGCCACCGTACTGCCTGCGGGTATCGTGATCGAGGTGGGGCTGATGGTGGCTATGTTTGTATTGGTAACGGAAAAGCTAATGGTGTGATCGGCAATATCCGCTGACGATAGACGAATATCCAGCGCAGTAGCTCCGCTGTTGACACTCGTCGCCAGCGGCGAGGGTGAAACGAACAACACCGGCAGCCGTGGTTGCACCGTTATAGAGGCAGTCGCGTCACCTAACGGCGTGCTGAATGTTAGTTGATGCACACCGAGTGTCGTGGCATTTGTTGCGACCAGGTTGAAGCCCACCTCTGTGCTGCTTGAGGTAACGTTCTGTATGAGAATATCACTATTATCCGGTGTGACGGTGACGCCACGCAGGTCCGTACCGACCACTGTCATCGCAACGGCCGGGCCAATACGTATTATTGCCGGCGTGATAGAGGATATTTGCGGGGGCTGGTTACTGACCTCGGACTCGATTGAGATCAGGTTGCCCGATTCATCATACTGGAAGCCGGTATAATTACGTGAGGTGACGGCACTGGCGGAATTGAGCACCAACCAGAATCCCACAATCAGGCAGAAAGTGATGAAGTGCCCAACAGGTCGGCGTGAACGTCCGATCGCGGCACTAGCCCCCCACTTGCAGAAATCCATTCTCTTCCTTGTGTTATATGCGCCCAATTCTATGAGCGCTTTTTTTATTCCATACTTGCTATGCAAAACATGAATGTTTCGATAGCCACCCTTACCCTGTGAATATCCTCACATAAAGCAATCATTCTGGTCAAGCGCATGCGGAATTTTATTATGACGGTTAAATATCAAGATATATTAAATGAAATTAATGCATTACAGGACAACTTTGATTTTATCTGTAAAGTCTTATGGGAAAATATTTACCGCATACCCATGTCACCGACCCATTCAAAATGGCTCGCACATCTAATTCATGAATGCATAGTAATACAAGAATTAATGAATCATCCATGCAGAGACCCGCTGGATAGTGAAGCACATTATTGGCAACTAAGGTTTGGCGAGTTATTCATTATGCAAATTTTTTACATAATGATTTTATAAGATGGAGATGATGGTTGGTTGCCGATACGCGTGCCGTCCACCGCACGGGCAACGAGCCTCTCGTCCCTGAGAAAGGCTGTTTTCGTTTTGTTGATTATTCGCCGAACGGGTGACGACGAACGATGGTCTCGACGCGATCCGGGCCGGTGGAAATAATATCGGCCGGGGCACCGACGATCGCCTCGATGCGTTCCAGGTAACGACGGGCATTTTCCGGCAGTGCCTCGTAGGACTTTATGCCCACGGTGGATTCCTGCCAGCCCGGTAACTCTTCATAGACCGGTTCACAGGCCTCGAAGGCCTCGGCACCGATCGGATTCACCTCACGAATCTCGCCGTTGTATTTGTAGCCGGTGCAGATACGCAGGGTCTCCATGCCGTCGAGTACGTCGAGCTTGGTGATACACATGCCGGTGATGCTGTTGATGCGGATGGCACGGCGCAGGGTTACGGCATCGAGCCAGCCACAGCGACGGGCACGGCCGGTGGTGGCACCAAACTCGGCACCCTTCTCGGCCATATGGCGACCATTCGCATCATCGAAAGCACCGGTACCGTCAAACAACTCGGTCGGGAACGGACCACCACCGACGCGCGTGGTGTAGGCCTTGACTATACCGAGGATGTAATCGAAATCCATCGGGCCGGTGCCCGTACCGCAGGCGGCACCGCCGGCGGTGGTGTTACTGGATGTTACGTATGGGTAGGTACCGTGGTCGATATCGAGCAGCGTGCCCTGGGCACCTTCATACATGATATTTTCGCCACGCTGACGGGCCTGATAAAGCAGTTCCGGGATATCATCAACCATGGCCAAAAGCCGATCACGAATCGCCAGGACGCCGTCGAGGACTTGCTGGTAATCCACGGCATCGACCTTGAAGTAATTCACCAGCGTGAAGTTGTGATACTCCATGACCTCTTCCAGCCTGGCCTTGAAATGCTCAACATTGAACAGGTCACCGACGCGAATACCACGACGGGAAACCTTGTCTTCGTAGGCGGGGCCAATACCACGACCGGTGGTACCGATGGCCTTCTTGCCACGAGCGATTTCACGTGCCTGATCCAGCGCGACATGATACGGCAGGATCAAGGGGCAGGCCTCACTGATCTTGAGGCGACTGCTGGCGGGTATACCGCCGGCTTCGAGTTCGTCGAGCTCGGTAAACAGGGCCTCGGGGGAGAGCACCACGCCGTTACCGATCATGCAGGAGACATTGTCACGCAGGATACCGGAAGGGATCAGGTGCAAGACGGTCTTTTTGCCGTCGATAACCAGAGTATGCCCGGCGTTATGCCCGCCCTGGAAACGCACCACGTGTGAGGCCTGGTCGGTCAGCAGGTCAACGACCTTGCCCTTGCCTTCATCACCCCAGTGGGCACCAATTACGATTACGTTCTTTGCCATGATATTAATCTTGCCAGTTGAAACTGCTTGTCACTCCAATCCTATCCACCCATGCGCGCGGCATTAAACGGATACGACCTCCCATTGCCCGTTGTGTTGCTCAAGTTTTCGTGAACAACCCATCTCGCTTGCCCCACCCTGTTGTCCAGGCAGTTCGCAAACAACACGTTCACCCTGCGCGCGCAGGGCAGCAATCTTTTCTTGCAGCGCGGTATCGGTATTCACCGGCGCAAAGATCCTGTCAACAACTTCAGCCTGGTTATCGGTCAACAACACCAGTTGTTTCAGGTCAGTACTGAAACCGGTAGCCGGGCGCGCACGACCGAAGATGCGGCCGATGTCATCATAACGACCACCCCAGGCAATCGCCTGGCCGTGTCCCGGCAGGTAGGCGCTGAACATGACACCGGTGTGGTAATGATAGCCACGCAATTCGGCGAGGTCGAAAAACAGCGGCATGTTGGGTAGATAATTTTTCAGGCTGGTGGCGATCTGCCTCAGGTCTTCGAGTGCGGCACGTACGGCCTCACTGGCCGGGGCCAGCACTTCGGCAGCCTCGTCGAGGACTTCATCCCCCCCGTTCAGATCAACCAGGGCACGCAACATCGTCGCCTGGGGTGCGTCCAGCGCCCACTCGTCAAAAAGGCCGTTGATCTCGGGCACGGCCTTGCGCTGCAGGGCATCGAATAACTGCGCCTCCTGCTGTGCATCCAGGCCGGCCTGCTGAACCAGGCCACGGAAGATACCGACATGCGCCAGGTCCAGGTGTACAGCCTTAATGCCGGTCTTTTCCAGTGTCGCCAGCATCAGACGAATGACCTCGATATCACTCTCGACCGTATCGGAGCCGTACAACTCGGCACCACACTGTAAGGGGCTGCGGCCACCGGCAAAACCGTCCGGGCGCGTATGCAATACTGTACCCAGATAACAGAGGCGGCTCGGGGTATCACGGCCCAGTTGGCGCGCATCGATACGCGCGACCTGCGGGGTCATGTCGGCACGAATACCCATGAGGCGACCACTGATCTGGTCGGTGAGTGTAAAGGTTTGTAATTTGAGGTCGTTGCCGGTGCCGGTCAGCAGGGACTCGAGATAATCGATAAGTGGTGGCACAACCAGTTCATAGCCCCAGCTGTGCAATTGGTCGATAAGTTCGCGGCGCAGGCGCTCAAGCCTTTCTGCCTGGGGGGGCAGCAGCTCTTCTATACCTTCCGGTAACAACCATGCGTCATTCGTGCTCATCTTGTTTCATGACCCGCGTTTGCGGCCTTCCCCACGTTATTTTGTTGTCACACACGTCAGCGCAGCAGGTATAACAGGGCGAGGCCCACCAACATGCTGCTCAATCCAGCGATACGCAGTGATTTATCGTCCATTTCAGCCATTTTACGCTGTAATTCGCGCATTGCGGCCGGGTTCAGGAAGGGCAAAATGCCTTCTATCACCAACACCAGCGCCAGCGCGACGAGTAAATCATTCCACATTGTGCCATTCCGTCCTTACACAAAAAAGCCGGGTGCTCGGCCATGTTCTGGCCTCATCTCACCCGGTCTGATATCGCGTCGCGCAGTTTACCACTGCGCGCCCCGATTTTCCCTATTTTTTGCCCTTCGGACTATTGAAATACTTGAAGAAATCCGCACCCGGCTCAATGACAAGGATGTCGTTCTTGCTCGCAAATGAGGCCTTATAGGCATTCAGGCTGCGATACAGCGAGTAGAACTCCTTGTTCTTGTTGTAGGCCTTGGCATAAATCTCGGCAGCCTTGGCATCACCCTCACCACGCAGCGTCTGCGCGTCACGGTAGGCCTCGGCGAGGATCACCGTGTACTGACGATCCGCATCGGCACGCAGACGCTCACCCTCGGCTCGACCACGGGCGCGTAACTCTTTGGCAACACGGTCACGTTCGGCACGCATACGGTCATAGACCGAGCCACTGACATCTAGCGGCAGGTCGATACGCTTGATACGCACGTCGATCACATCGATGCCGTACTTCACGGCCTGGGTCTTGGTGTTGGCGGCAAGGATACTCATGATCTCGGCACGTTCACCGGACACCACTTCACGGATAGTGCGCTTACCAAACTCACTACGCAGCTGATCGTTGACGATCGGGAATAAGGCCGCATTGGCACGATTTGGATCGCCACCCATGGTGATGTAGTACGTCTTCAGGTCACCAATGCGCCACTTCACAAAGGAATCGACGATAACGTTTTTCTTCTCTTTGGTCAGATAACGGGTCGGCTTGGCATCCAGGGTCTGGATGCGCGCATCGAACTTGCGAACGTTATTAATAAACGGCGTCTGCAAATACAGGCCTGGCTCGTAGTCGGTGCGGACAATCTCACCGAGCCGGAACTTGATGACCTTCTCACGCTCATCAACGGTAAACACGGACAGTCCAACCAGTACGAAAGCCGCCACCAGGATCGCCCCTAGGAATTTAATATTCATTAGCGACCTCCTCGGCTGCGTGGGTCAATGACCGTGCGTGGAGCCTGCGGTACATCGGTGCTGTTGCTTGATGCTGACGAAAAGGTGTTTTGCTGACTCGTACCCTGACCTTGCTGACGCATGAGCTGATCCAATGGCAGGTACATGATGTTATTACCAGCCTTTGTGTCCGTCATGATCTTGGTGCTGTTACCTAGCACGGTTTCCATGGTCTCGATATACAAACGCTCACGTGTCACTTCAGGGGCCTTTTCATACTCGATCAGCAGGTTGGCAAAGCGTGCCGCCTCACCGGTAGACGACTCGATGACCTTGCTGCGATAACCCTGTGCATCCAGTACCTCGCGCTGCGCGGCACCTACTGCCTTACCCAACAGGTCACGTGAATAGGCCTCGGCCTCGTTCTTGAAACGAACCTCATCCTCACGTGCCTTCACGGCATCGGCAAAGGCGTTCTGTACCTGCTCGGGCGGCTGGGCGTCCTGCATGTTGAATTCAGTGACTTCCAGACCGGTACCGTAGTCATCCAGGATTTGCTGCACCAGGTCGCGGGCCTGCACCGCCACGACATCACGACCCTCGGTGATGACGTAATCCATATTGGTCTTACCGACGATCTCACGCACCGCCGTTTCCGTCGCATGCAACAGCGACTCTTCCGGGTTACGGACATTAAAGACATAATCACTGGCGTTCTTGATCTTGTACTGCACGCTGAACTCGATATCGATGATGTTTTCATCACGGGTCAGCATCAACGACTCGGCCTGGGTCCCCCCCACGCTGAGCTTACGGATATTCTCCACATTAACGCGCACGAGCTTTTCAACCGGACGTGGCAGGCGCATGTTAAAGCCCGGCTGCAGGGTATCGACGTGCTTGCCGAAACGCAGTACGACGCCGCGCTCGGCAGGTTCGATGACATAACTGGCGTCATACAGGAGCCACGCCGCCAGCACGAGGATGATGATGCTGAAGGTGCCACCCGGGCTGCTACTGGAGCGGCTACCGCTGCCACCGCCGCCACCAAACAGGCCACCGACCTTGTCGCGCATCTTGCGGACGACTTCATCCAGGTCCGGTGGACCCTGGTCGCCTCGATTACCCCAAGGGTCGCGGCCGTTGCCGCCCCCAGAATTACCCGGTTCATTCCAGGCCATGAGCTACTCCAAATATGTTGGTTTTTATAAATTAAACACGAATGAGGGATTGTAGGGGCAGGCCTGACGCATCGCAACCGCTGGCGCAAAGCCTTTCAGGCAATCCGCACATCCTCTTCGTCTATTTCTGTTTCAGGTTCAATAAAATCAGTATGTTCGCTGCCAAATTCATTACTGCCCATATCATCAGCGCCGCGCGCCAGCGTCCCCGCCGTATCAAAACAAAGCTCATGCAGTACCGCACGTAGCTCATCAAGCCCCGCACCACTAACCGCCGAGACCCAGACCCGGCGGACCCGGCCCTGGGCATCGCGGTCGACACGCGGCACGGCACCCTCGATGAGGTCGATCTTGTTAAAGACCTGGATCTGTGGCACGTCCTCGGCACCGATCTCCTCGAGCACGAGGTTGACCTGCTCCATATTCTCTTCGCGCCGCTCACTGCTGGCATCGACCACGTGCAGCAACAGGCTCGCCTCGCGGGTTTCCTCGAGGGTTGACTGGAAGGCCGCCACCAGGTCATGCGGCAGGTGGCGGATAAAACCGACCGTATCCGCCAGCACGATATGTTCACCGATACCGATATCAACCCGACGCAGGGTCGGGTCGAGCGTGGCGAAGAGTTTATCCTCGGCATAGACATCGGCCCCGGAGAGCCGGTTAAACAGTGTCGACTTGCCGGCGTTGGTATAACCGACCAGCGAGACGGTAATTGCGTCCTGGCGACGGCGATGACGACGACCCTGGTCGCGTTGCTTGTGGACCTTTACCAGACGCTTGCGAATATTCTTGATGCGGTTACCTATCAAACGACGGTCCGATTCAAGCTGGGTTTCACCCGGACCACGCAGACCGATGCCGCCCTTCTGGCGTTCAAGGTGGGTCCAGCCTCGCACGAGGCGGGTCGAGAGGTGTTTTAACTGTGCCAGTTCGACCTGTAGCTTGCCTTCATGCGAATGGGCGCGCTGGGCAAAGATATCGAGGATCAGACCGGTACGGTCCAGCACCCGGCACTCAAGTAATTGTTCCAGGTTACGTTCCTGTGCCGGACTCAGGGCGTGGTTAAACAGGACGATCTCCGCCTCCATGCTTTTCACCACGTCACGGATCTCTTCAGCCTTGCCGCTGCCGACAAAGTAACGCGGATGCGGGGAACGACGACTGCCCGTGACAACCTCTACCGGTATGGCGCCGGCAGAAGCCGCCAGCTCACGGAACTCATCGAGTTCTTCGCGATTGTCATCCTGGGGGAAATCGAGGTGAACCAGTACGGCACGCTCACCGCTACGGGGGCGGTCAAACAATGCTGCCCCCGGCGGTCAACGACCCAAGTTTATCATCGGTGGAAAAAGGGATCACTTATGGCCCATTACTTATTACCCGGACCGGCGCTATCGTCTTCTTTGTCTTTTTCTTTTTCTTTTTCACTTTCACCTTCGCTACCCGGAATACGCACGTTACGCGCCGGCACGATAGTGGAAATAGCATGTTTGTAGACCATCTGGTTAACAGCATTTTTCAATAACACCACAAACTGGTCAAACGAATCGATCTGTCCCTGCAACTTGATTCCATTCACGAGGTAGATCGATACTGGCACACGTTCTTTGCGCAGTGCATTCAAAAACGGGTCCTGTAGCATTTGCCCTTTATTCATTTTCTATTCTCCTTATTCTACTTATACGGGCCTTCATGGGCGCCAGGTCCGTTTGTCTCCCAGACCTCGAGCCAGGTAGTACCTCGTACGCAGAAATTTCACGCACAGATGTAATGATACCAAAAACTTATGTCGCATTAACTCTAGTATTAGTGCTTATATTGGGCAGCCGTTAAGGCATTTCAAGACCGACTCCAATAATTTCTCCTCGCCGCTATCGAAGCCGTGTACATGGGTATCACTACGCAGCCAGGTCATTTGTCGCTTTGCCAGTTGCCGCGAGGCAATGATACCCCTTTCAACGGCCTCCTCACGGGAATATTCACCCTGAAGATACTGCCAAATTTGCCGGTAACCCACTGAACGCATTGAGGGCATATCCAGATTCAGGTCGCCACGGGCATACAGGGCCTCGACCTCCTCAATAAAACCCTGCTCGATCATCTGGTGAAAACGCAGCGCAATGCGTGCGCGTAATACCTCACGGTCACCAGGGGCAATGGCCAGCTTGCAGAGGCGATATGGCAGGGTTTCCCGCTCCTCGGCCGCGATCAGCGCGGTCAGGCTGTGACCCGTGAGCATATACACCTCCAGCGCACGCTGGATGCGTTGCGGGTCGTTGGGGTGAATCCGTGCCGCGGCAACGGGGTCCACCTCGGCCAGGCGCGCGTGCAGGCTCGCCCAGCCCTGCTCGGCGGCCTCTGCCTCAAGGCTCGCCCGCACCCCGGCATCGGCCGCAGGCAGGGGTGAGAGGCCATGTTCGAGTGCCCGGAAATACAGCATGGTGCCACCGACCAGCATCGGGATCCGACCGGCCTCGGTGATTTCGTGCATCTCGCGCAGGGCATCGTCGCGAAACTCGGCAGCGGAATAACTCTCGTTGGGCTCGCGGATATCGATCAAACGATGCGGTGCCACGCGCAGGGTCTCGGCATCGGGCTTGGCACTGCCGATATCCATGCCACGGTAGATCTGTCCGGAATCGACACCGATGATCTCCACCGGCAGGCGCCTGACCAACTCCACGGCCAGCGCGGTCTTGCCCGAGGCAGTCGGGCCCATTAAAAAAATGGCAGGGGGCAGTTCGGCGTGTTTCATGCGGCTACGGCTTTAACCACTGTTCCAGGGTTTTTGCCTCCAGCACACGTGCCCAGGGCACGGTTGCCGGCAAGACATCGAGCATATTCAACTGCACACCCAACCACTCACGCAAGGCCGGGACAGATTCCGGCAGCGGCGAGGTGATGGCCGCCGCCTCGGCAAGCCTTTGTAACACGGTCTGGTCATCGGCATGCAGGTGTGACAACACCGCCTGCAACAAGGCCTCGGCCGGCGCGGTTTGTAATAGCATCGGTGCGGTGCGCAATAACAACGTGCCATCATCGACCTGGGTCAATTCAAAACCCAGGCGGCTCATGCGTTGCGAAGCGGACATCAATTGCTCGACCTGCCCGGCTTTTAGCATGATACGTTGTGGCAATAACAACGGTCGCGACTTGATCATGCCCGTATCCACGAGGGCCTGTTGCAGACGCTTGTTGTTCATCGCCGTTAACAGGCCCTGTGTATCCAGCAACCACAGCCTCTCCTCGTCCCGGCATAAGAGGAATCGTCGATGCAATAACTGCAGGGGTTCACCAAAGGGCAAACGCCGTGAGTGGGTTTTATTCGCGGTGTCCGGCCGGGAACTCACCAGGTACAGGGCGTTACGTTCCTGTACGACGGCGCCGCTGTTCACGGCAGCAACGGCATAGCCTGCCGCCCCCTCACCTTGCAGGCTGCGGTTGATGACACTGAACAGAAAATCATGCAACAGACGCCCGTCGCGAAAACGGACCTCGTGTTTGGTCGGGTGCACGTTGACATCGACGCGCGAGGGTTCCAGGTCGATCTTCAAGATGTAGCTCGCATAACGCCCCGCTGGCAAGTTATCGGCATAGGCCTGGCGGATGGCATGATTGACCAGGCGGTCGCGGATCATGCGCCCGTTGATATACACATACTGGTGATCGGCCTGTGAACGGTGCAACGAGGCCGGGGCTACAAAACCCGTTATGTGAATGCCGTCACTCTGCCCTGAAACCGGCAAGGCCACCTCGATAAAACTCTGACCAAAGACCTGCCCAAGCCGGCGTTGATACGTGGCCTCGTCACTGGCTGCGGCCAGACGCAGGACCTGTCGTTCATTATGTCGCAGGGTGATGGCCACGGCCGGGGCACCGAGGGCGATACGCTGTACCACATCCTGCACATGGTTGAACTCGGTCTTGGCCGCACGCATAAAACGTCGCCGTGCCGGGGCATTACAAAACAGCTCCTCGACGATGACACTGGTGCCGGGTGGGTGTGCCGCCGGTTTCACGTCGCTGTGCTGACCCTGCGCATCCACCTCGAGACAATGGCCCTGTTCGCTGCCGACCTGACGGCTGATCAGCTGCAGGCGCGAGACCGAGGCAATGCTTGGCAAGGCCTCGCCACGAAAACCGAGGCTGGCGATCTGCGCCAGTTCTTCAAGACTGAGTAATTTGCTGGTGGCATGGCGCGACAGGGCCAGCGGCAGGTCCTCGGCGTGAATGCCACAACCATTATCGACTATGCGGATACGGCGCAGGCCGCCCTGTTCGATCTCGATCTCGATCTGTGTGGCCCCGGCATCGAGGCTGTTTTCGAGTAACTCTTTTACCACCGAGGCCGGGCGTTCGACCACCTCGCCGGCAGCGATCTGGTTGGCAAGCTGAACCGATAACTGGTGGATACGTCGTTGGACAAAGGCTGGCATGTGCCTAGCTTAATGCAAAGTGCCCGTTAACTATAGGCCCACGGCAGGGCCAGGGGGTTAACTATCGCTGTTTTGCGACGGAATGCGCAGGGTCTGGCCAACGCGCAGATTGTCAGACTCGAGGTTATTTGCCACACGCAAATACTGCATGCTGACCCGATAGTGCTCGGCGATGCCGGACAAGGTCTCGCCATTCTGGATCGTATGGCGGCGTGCCAGGCGCGTTCCCGGTGGTGGGAAACGCTCAAAGTAGTTACGGATCCCGTTCATCATCGCCGTGGCCAGGCGCTGCTGATAGGCAGCGGTACGTAACTTACGTTCTTCTTCCGGATTGGAGATAAAGGCGGTCTCGACCAACACCGAGGGGATATCCGGTGACTTCAGGACCAGAAAGTTGGCCGACTGCACCCTGCGTTTGTGGGTTTTGCCCAGTTGCTTGAGACCCCCAAGGATATTCCCGGCGACATCAAGGCTGGCCTCGAGACTGGCAGTCTGGGACAGGTCCAGCAGCACCGAGGCCAGCAGGTCGTCCTTGTCATCAAGGCTGACACCGCCGATGAGGTCGGCATTGTTTTCACTCGCGGCGAGGAAGCGGGCCGCCTCACTCGAGGCCCCCCGGCGCGACAGGGTATACACCGACGAGCCCTTGGCCTTCGGGTTATGGAAGGCATCTGCATGGATGGAGATGAAGATATCGGCACGCGCCGTGCGGGCCTTGTTGATGCGATCGCGCAAACGAATAAAATAATCGCCGTTGCGGATCATGACCGGACGCATGCCCGGCTCCTCTTTTACCAGGGCCTCGAGCTTACGGGCGACCGCCAGGACCACCTGCTTTTCCTGGGTACCACGATGGCCGCGGGCGCCGGGGTCTTCGCCACCGTGGCCGGCATCAATGGCGATGATCACATCGCGCAGGGTTTCTTTTTTATCCCTGGCTGGCTCACGTGAGCTTTTGGCGACGACGCGTTTTTGCTCGATGTGTTGCAGATCCAGCACCAGGCGGTGACCGTGCTCACCATAGGGCTTGAGGGCAAAACTCTTCGGTCGCAGGGCCTGGTTGGCATCCAGCACGATACGCAGGTCGGTCTGATTGCGGGTGGCACTGCGCAGGCTCTTGATCGGGTTGTCGTCACCTTCGACGGCGGGCAGGTCACCGCGCAGCCGGGCATTTTGCAGGTCGACGACGATGCGGTCCGGGTTTTTCAGGGTAAATAAGGTATGTTCCGTCGGTCCGGAGAGGTCAAAGACCAGGCGGGTATTATCCGGGGCCGGCCACATGCGCACACCCATGACATCGGCCTGCCCGGCCCAACTCGTGGACGCGGACAAGAATAGGGCAGTGGCGAGTAGTAGTCTTTTCATGTTTCACCCCCCGCGGTCGGGCCGCTGGAAGAAAGCTCCGGAAGATCACTTATATATTAACTATATACGCGATTTTCTTATAAAACAACATGAAGAGAATGGCAAGTGTGGGGTTATTCGCGAATCTTATTCCCAGACATGATTACAGCGCCGCGAGGATTGCCTCGCCATGCGGGCTGTGCGCGGAGATTTGCAGGTCCCGGGCCGGCCCGGCATGTTCCAGCGCAATGACGATATCGGCAGGTGGCAGCAATGCCCCCCCGCGTTGCGGCCACTCGATCAGACACAGGCTCTCGGCACTGAAGTAATCACGCAGGCCCATAAACTCGAGCTCTTCCGGGTCACTAAGCCGATATAAATCAAAGTGATAAATGGATACCCCGTTCACTGTATAGGGCTCAACGAGGGTAAAGGTTGGGCTTTTCACCGCCCCCTCGTGGCCCAGGCCCCGCAACAGGCCGCGCACGAGTGTGGTCTTGCCGGTGCCGAGTTCCCCTTGCAGGTAGATCACGCCATGCGACTGACAGGCCCTGGCCAGCTTGGCACCGAGGGCCTGCATGGCCGTATCGGAGGCAATGTGCAACGTATAAGGACTCATCAGAATGCTGCCGGGTTGACGACCTCACGCAGGGTCGCAATGACATCCGAGGCCAGCAGGCCACGTTCGCCGCCCTCTTTGGCAGCAAGGTCTGCGGCCCGGGCATGCACACTCACACCGAGGCGCGCGGCAACCGCCAGGGCATGGGCCGGGTCGGTCTTCAGGCTTCGGCGCTGGGCCAGCAACCCGGCGATCACACCGGTGAGGACGTCACCCATGCCGCCACTGGCCATACCGGGGTTACCGGCATCGCACAGGGCCAGGGGCGAGTCGGCCGCGGCGACGAGGCTGCCGGCACCCTTTAATACGGCCACGCCGCCAAAGCCTTGCTGCAAGGCCTTCACCGCGGCAAAGCGGTCGGCCTGGATCACCGTCGTGTCCTGGTTGAGTAAGCGCGCGGCCTCGCCCGGGTGCGGGGTCAGGATCCAGTTATCACTCTGCACGGGTTCGATGGCCAGCAGGTTCAAGGCGTCGGCATCCACCACCATCGGCAGGCCGCAGGCCAGCACGCTATCGAGCAGCGCCTGCGCCCAGTCGGACTGACCAAGGCCGGGGCCGATCGCCACCACATCCGCCTTTGCCAACAACGGTCGGAGTTCACTCGCCTTAGTTACGGCATGACACATGAGTTCCGGGCGTGCGGCACTAATCGCCGCGGCATGCACGGGCCGGGTGGCGACACTGACCAGACCGGCACCGACACGCAGTGCGGCCTCGGCGGCTAGGCGCACCGCGCCGCCCATACCGGCCTCTCCCCCGATGACGAGCACATGGCCGAAGTCGCCCTTGTGCGCATCACGCCGACGTGGCGCCAGCAGGTGAGCGACGCCCGCAAAGGTCAGGCGGGAGACGGCGGGCACCTGCGACATCAGTACCTGCGGCGGCAGGCGCAGGTCGTCGTATAGCAGCCGCCCACAATACCGCGGCCCCTCGGCGGTAAACAGGCCCTGTTTGAGGGCGATAAAGCTGATAGTAAGTTGCGCGGTAACGGCACAACCCATCGCGCAACCGGTATCGGCATGCAGGCCGGAAGGGATGTCCAGCGCCATGACGCCGGCATGACTCTCATTGATGGCACGCACCGCATCGGCCCAGTCGCCTTCGAGCTCGGTATTCAGGCCGGTGCCGAGCAGGCCATCGACGACGACATCACTGCCGCCGAGGTCGAGGCTGGTTTTATAGTCTTGCGTCTCACCACCGGCATCGCGCCAGAGCCTGGCCATGACCCGGGCATCACCCTTGAGTTTATGTGCGTCACCGACCTGCCAGAGGTGCACTGCAAACCCTGCATCGTGTGCAAGCCGTGCCACGACATAGGCATCGCCACCGTTATTGCCGATACCGGCGAGCACGGCGATGCGCCGGGCACGCGGCCAGGCCTCGCGCAAGGCATTAAAGGCGGCCTGTCCGGCTCGCTCCATGAGCTCGGCACCGGCAATGCCCTGCTCTTCGATCGCCAGGCGATCAAACTCGCGGACCTGCTCGGCACGGTATAAAGCATTCGGTAATCTGCGCATAGCGCGTATCATAGCACTGCGATTAAAACACTGGGCCAAAACACCGCAAGCCAATGCCGACACTGTCAGAACCACAACTCGTCCAGCTTGCACAACAGATCAAGACCTGGGGCAAGGCGCTGGGTTTTCAGCAAGTCGGTATCAGCGACGTGCATCTCGACAAGGCTGAACAGCATTTGCATGACTGGCTGGCAAAGGGCCTGCACGGCGAGATGGACTACATGGCCAAGCACGGTAGCAAACGCACGCGCCCGGCCGAACTCGAACCCGGCACGCAACGTGTGATCTCGGTACGCATGGATTACCTGCCCGATGCCAACGCCATGCAAGAGAATCTAAACGAGGCACAACGCGCCTATGTCTCGCGTTATGCGCTGGGGCGCGATTACCATAAGCTCATGCGCAACCGCCTGCAAAAACTCGCCACTCAAATCTCGGGGGAGATAGGTGAGTTCGGTTACCGTGCCTTTGTCGATAGTGCGCCGGTGCTGGAAAAGGCCATTGCCGCCAAGGCCGGGCTCGGCTGGGTCGGCAAGCACAGTAACCTGATTAATAGTGATGCTGGTTCGTGGTTTTTTCTCGGTGAGCTATATACTGACCTGGCCCTGCCTGTTGATGACAGCACCCCTGATCACTGTGGTACCTGCACGACGTGCATGGATGTCTGCCCCACGCAGGCGATCATCGAACCCTATGTGGTCGATGCGCGTCGCTGTATCAGTTACCTGACCATTGAACTGCATGGCCCCATCCCACCTGAACTGCGCCCACTCATCGGCAACCGCATCTATGGCTGTGACGACTGCCAGTTATATTGCCCGTGGAACCGCTTTGCCGAACTCACGCCGGAGGCGGATTTCCAGCCCCGCCATCAACTCGATGCCATCGGCCTGGTCGAGGCCTTTGGCTGGGATGAAGAGACTTTCTTGAGGCACACCGAGGGCAGTGCCATCCGCCGCATCGGTCATGAACGCTGGTTACGCAATATCGCCGTGGCACTGGGTAACGCACCGCAGGCCGCGAACATCATCGCGGCACTCAAGGGCCGCGCCGCGCACCCCTCGGCGCTGGTCCGCGAACACGTCGAATGGGCACTGCATCGCCAATCCCATGATGAAACCCTATGATTATAAAGGTTTTTGCTTGAAATCAACCCACCCTATCCCTATATTAGGAAACACTCATATTTAATCACAAGGATTTTCTCATGCCACTCGATCTGAACAAGGACAATTTCCAGTCCGCGATTGAAGACAACGATATTCTCATCCTCGACTTTTGGGCACCCTGGTGCGGCCCGTGCAAGAGCTTCGGCCCTATCTTCGAAAAGGTCGCCGGTGAAAACCCGGACATCGCCTTTGCCAAGATCAACACCGAGGAAGAACAGGAACTCGGTGCCATGTTTGCCATCCGTTCGATCCCGACGCTTATGATCTTCCGTGAGCAGATCGCCGTGTTCTCACAACCCGGTGCCCTGCCGGAAGGTTCCTTGAATGAACTCATTGGCAAGGTCAAGGAGCTCGACATGGACGAAGTCCGCAAGCAGATCGCCGAGATGGAAAAGCAAGAGGCGGAGAAGGCTTAAAGTTAAATTGTTATTGGACTGGCGGCTAATTGACAAAGGGCCAGGACAAACGGGAATTGAATATACCGCCACACTAACGCCCGGACATCAAATGCTCGTTACATTATGTAACGGGCATTTTTTTGGCCATGGGTTTAGTCATAAGTATTAACCTTGTAAACCCCTTCGAACTTTTTTCTTTACACATCACCACGCGTCTTTCGCCCATGCTATAGGTGCAAAATGAAATCCGTATGCATACCATGTGTTTTAAAAGCACCCTTCTCAGATATAGAAATTTATTCAGTAACTTACAAAGCCACTAACCAAGATACCCGAAAAGTATTATGGCAACTTGCAAACATATTGTCATAAAACTGAAATATTTTTTCTTAACCTGAAAACTAAGATTCCTTGTTAATACATTGTAAGGTAAAAAATTTCATGCGTCTTAATGCATAATAATATTCTTTATTAATTATGCAGTGTGTTTACAGAAATATTACAGCTATGCATAGTGCCACCCTGTTATTTGCAATATGCATATAACAAATATTAATTATTCACTTAAGGAAGGAGTAAAGGCACTGTGAATAGAAGAAACTTTTTAAAGTTTGGCAGTGCAGGGATAGCAAGCGCACTGATAGGGACAAGTGGGCTCATTACCTGGGCACCACGCGCGCTCGCCGCCACCATTAGTAAAACATTCTATATTACCGAAGGCTTTATCACCCAACCCGATGGGGTCGATGTATATTTTCGTGGGTTTAGTCCTGACACAAACAGCCTGACAGTGCCCGGCGCGCAAATGATTGTGCAAGAAGGCGATACGCTACAGATCACCATTGTAAACACCCTCGGAACCAGCCACAGTTTTAAAATTGATGGTGTTGTTGATAGCGGCACTATCGGCGGCGGCCAAACTAAAACTGTCGCGTTCACCGTCAACAAAGCCGGCTCGTATCTTTATTACGATGGACTGAATGCACCCTATAACCGTCTGGTTGGTCTACAGGGTGCGCTTGCCGTCATGCCCACAAGCAGCAGTAATGAACTGTATGCAGGCAGCCCGACCTTCGTACAACAATACAGCTGGGTCACCAACGATATCGACCCGGCCTGGCACGACGCCCTACGCCTCGGCAATACACCAGCAAGTGTCTTCAAGCCCTATTACTTCACCATCAATGGCCGCAGCATGCGGGTACCTGGACATCCTGACTATGCTAACCCCGATATTGATTCCGGTTATGCTACTGATACACGAATAGAAGGTAGCATTGGGGATAGAGCCCTTATTCGCATTCTTAATGCCGGCATGTGCGTTCACTCCGTTCACTTCCACGCCAACCACGTTGAATGGCTGGCCAGCAATAATCAGGCACGCACAAATGTATGGCTGAAAGATACACTTCGATTAACCGATAACAAAGGTAGTCTCGATGTTATTTATCCCTTCGCGCCTCCACCCGATGCCTGGCCTCCCGTTACAACCGGCCATTTCCCCATGCACTTCCATGATGAAATGACCCAAACTGCAGGCGGCGGACTTTATCAATTTGGCGCGGCAACCACTATCGCATTTAAATAAATAACTGGAGGATAAATAATGTTTAATCTTGATAAAGCAGTTCCTATGATGGGGATGATGGGTGGCGGTGGTGGCGGTACCTGTTATGTATATCCCGATGCACCGGCCACACCCGGAAAAGTAACGCCCGATGTGACCTTTCAACGTGGCATTTATATGAACGGTTCCATGACCATGGACGACGGCAAGTCTGTCACCATTTGGGGATTTACTGACGGTGGTGGTGGAATGATGGGTAGTGGGAGTACTTTTCCATCTCCTGCAATCCGTGTCAGCGAAGGTCAAATTGTCCATACCCAGCTAAGTGTTAATGGTATGCATTGGCTACATACCATTCACCACCACGGCATTGAACCAAGTACCGAGAATGATGGCGTTGGTCATTATTCATTTGATGTTGATGGTACCTACACTTATCAATGGAAAGCCTCACATGCAGGAACCTATTTCTATCATTGCCACACCAATACAGTATTACATGCCGAAATGGGTATGTATGGTGCATTGATTGTCGACCCACCGGAAGGGCCGGGTACAGCATTTACCGGTGGCCCAAGCTATGACCTGGAAGCAATCTGGGCAGTGGACGAAATTGACTCCAGTTGGCATAACAAAAACTGGGATGCCGGTACCTGTGGTGGCGATGAAGGCTTTAATAGTCTGAATCCTGATTATTTCATCATCACCGGCGTGGATGGTGCGCAATCGGCACTCACCGCACCGGGAATTGCCATCAACATGAATGTTGGACAACGTTTGTTGGTACGCTATATTTGTGCTGGTTATTTACCACAACAAATTCGCTTTGGTGGACTTGCGGCAGAGATTATCGCCTCCGATGGCCGACCTTTAGAAAAATCAGTAAATGTTTCTGAAATTGACGCATCATCCGCTGAACGTTATGACTGCATAATCCAGCCAACTCAAACAGGTGTGTATACTATTGAGATAGACATCAAACACTGGGTGACCAGTGAGGTACTAGGTACAGCACGCACACGTATTACGGTTAACTAGACGTCATAGTAAGATAATTAAAAAAGGCTCGCCACAAAATGTGACGAGCCTTTTATTATTACCTGGCGCTAGTGTTTGGCTTTCATGAATTTTTCAAGCGTGTGTGACAGTTCGCGCAATTTATTTTCAACACGGAAGTTAATACTACCCTCGGGATACTTGCCATTCGTATCAGCCACTCCGGCCGTTACACCTGTCAGTATTTCTATGGTTTCATCTATTGTCTCTACAGCATAGATATGAAAGTGCTTCTGCTTGACAGCATCGACAACATCTTTTCTTAACATCAGGTGTTTAATATTAGACTTTGGAATAATCACACCGTGCTTGCCATCAAGGCCACGCGCAGCACAAACATCGAAGAAACCCTCAATCTTTTCATTTACACCACCGATGGCCTGTATCTGACCCAACTGATTGACAGAGCCGGTTATCGCCAGGTGCTGGAAGATCGGTGCCTCAGCCAGTGACGAGAGTAAGGCACACAACTCGGCCGCCGAGGCACTATCGCCTTCTACAAGGCCATAAGATTGTTCAAAGGTTAGCGATGCAGACAATGACAAAGGCATGTCTTTAACATAACGCGATGACAGGAAGCCTGACAGGATCAAAACTCCCTTTGAATGGATGGCCCCGCCCAGCTCCGCTTCGCGTTCAATATCAATGACCTCGCCATCACCAAGACGGGTCGTGGCGGTAATTCGAACCGGGTGTGCAAAACGGTAATTGCTCAGATCGATGACAGCAAGGCCATTCACCGTTGCCAGTTTTTCGCCGGTCGTGTCGATCAGTACCGTATCACGCTGGATCTCGGTGTGGTAGCGCTGCCGCAGCCTGTCAGAACGGTTGATTTGCTCATCAATGGCCTTCTGTACATCATTAACACCAATAACTTTTGAGCCGGCCTTTCTGGCCCAGTGATCAGACTCCCGCATCAGGTCGACTATACTAAGCATGTGCGTAGTAAGTTTTTCTGAGTCATCTGCAAGTCGTGCACTCTGTTCTATAATCCGCGACACCGCCGCCTCATCCAAAGCCAGAAGTTCCTCTTTTCTGGCTATGGTAGCGATCATATTTACATACAGCAGGATATTATTGTCCGTCCTTTCCATATCCTCTTCGAAATCTGCGGCAACCTTAAACAGTTCCTTAAAGTCCGGATCATACTCATGCAATAGATAGAAAAATATCCGTTCCCCGAGCAAAACAACCTTCACATCCAGGGGTATCGCCTCCGGTTCGAGACTCACCGTATCAATAATACCGTACAATGAACCGAGGCTGCGTATACATGTCTCATTGGCATACAGGGCACGCTTCAGCGCATCCCAGGTATAGGGCTGGCGCAGCAATTTGACAACATCAAGTACCAGGTAGCCACCATTGGCCTTATGCAAGGCGCCCGGTTTTATCAGCGTAAAGTCGGTAAACAATGCGCCCAGTTTTGATTCATGTTCTACCCTGCCAACTACGTTCTGATAAACAGGGTTATCTTCATAGATAATCGGAGCACCTTCGGTTTTGCTATTATCAATCAGTAAGTTGACCTCATAGCGCCGGAATGACGTCTCCTCATCTTTAACCAGTCCCAGCAAACCCTGCACCTCGCCATGATCCGTAAACGCAGCAACATTTTCAGCAATATCATTCTTTACACTATTAAAATAACGACACACATCCGGCAAGTCCTGGTATTCGTCCAGAAGCACGCTAACCAGGTAATCTACGGTGGCAAGGGCCGTTTTTTGTTCCAGACTTTTAATCTCTTCACTTTCCTCCCTCGCCATCTGTGGCATACGCCGGATCAGGGCACTGAGTTTTTCCTCAAATATCTCAATAACCTCAGTTATATGTTCTTTCTGTTCTTTTGGGAGTTTTGAAAATTCACTCTCATGAATGACTTTGCCATCGATAATCGGACCGAGGATGAAGCCGTGAGGACCCTTGATCAGCGCCACATCATGTCTCTCTGCCTCTTCGGTCAGTTTTGCGATCGCCTCTTTACGACGATTTTCATATCTCTCTTCTATGTCCTGCAACTTTGCCCGATATTCGTCAGATTCAAAGGCCACTGGCATGGACGCCTTGCTATCTTCAATAAGACGATGCATGTCATTACACAATACCCGCCCCTTGCCAGCCGGCAATTCCAGGGCATAAGGCTTATGCGGCTGTTCAAAGTTATTGACGTAACACCAGTCTGACGGGGTAGGGGAAGATTCCGTCTGTTTGGAAAGGTATTGCAGGACAGTAGATTGCTTGCCAAGACCTGATGGCCCCAGCACATAGAGATTATAGCCGGATTTTTTTATTTGTATCCCGAACTGAATAGCATCGATTGCACGCGACTGGCCGATAACCTCATCAAGCCCCTCTATTTCATCAGTCGTCTTGAAAGAAAGTATCGCCGGGTCGGAACGACGATAGAGTTCATCAGGTTCCAGCTCGTAACTTGAAGACATCAGATCACTACCTATATATTCAAAAAATTGATTCGAGTTGCGAGGCAATCAAAGCCATATTAATCCGGTAAATTCTGCTTCACCATACTGCTTCTGCGCCATACCGCACCGGCATCACAGGCTTTATCCATCGAATCGAGACATGCCTCGTGTCGCTGCAATTCTTCTGCACTCGCTTCGATAACACGTAGGGCTGGCCGGTTATTGTCAACACGACGGATCTCTTCGCGCTTACGCATACCACTGGCATCCATCGAGCTATCCAGAGACAAGGCACCCTGGCCACCGGTCATGGCGAGATAGACATCGGCGAGGATCTGCGCATCGAGCAAGGCACCATGCAATTCGCGTTGCGAGTTATCAACATCGTAACGTTTGCATAGGGCATCCAGGGTATTCTTTTGTCCCGGGTGTTTCTGACGGGCCATGGCCAGGCTATCGGTAATCTGACACAGCTTACCCAGGGCGGTGGACTTCGTGTCGAGCCGCTGCCACTCACTGTTCAAGAAACCGACATCGAACGGTGCATTATGAATAATCAGCTCGGCGCCTTTCAGGTAGGCGAGCAGGTCATCGGCACACTCGGCAAAACGTGGTTTGTCGGCGAGCATCTCGTTGGTGATGCCATGCACCTCAATCGCACCGGCATCGATCTCACGGTCCGGTTGCAGGTATTGATGGTAGTCGTTGCCCGTCAGGCGGCGGTTGATCAGCTCCACACAGCCGATTTCGATAATGCGGTGGCCATCACGTGGATCGAGGCCAGTGGTTTCAGTATCAAGTACGATTTGTCTCATGGCGTAAAGATACAGGCTGACAGCAAGCACTGGCAAGTCGACATTACGCCAGACCGTCACCCCGGATAAAACCCACTGTAAAAGATAGACTTAGTGGATCTATTCGGACAAAGACTTGAAGCGAATACTGAAACAGCTGCCCTTATCGCCCATGCCCTCGCTCAACACAATCCTGGCATCATGCATATCGGCCACCCATTTGACGATGGCCAGGCCAAGGCCACAGCCTTCCGTGTCGGTACCGGCGACACGGTAAAAGCTGTCGAAGATATTGCAACGGTCTTTGTCTGTGATACCGACACCATCATCGGTAACGCGCAGCTCAACTTCCCCACCATGGCATTGCAATGAAACATGCACATGGCCACCCTCGGTGGTGTATTTAATGGCATTACTAACCAGGTTTCTGACCAGGGCCGACAACATCTCGGCATTACCTATGATCACTGCTTGCGCAGTCAGATCGCTTTCCAGATCACGATGCCCCTCTACCGCGAGCGGTGCCATGTCTTTCAAGACCTCCCGACAAACCCCGGCCAGTTCAACGTGATCCTGGTGATTATAAGTCGCCTTGACTCGTACGAAGGACAGCAGTTGCTCGACCAGGTGCTGCATGCGGTCGATAGCCGGCAGCATTTCCCTGAACATAGCCTGTGACTGTCCAGCATCCCTGGCACGCAGGGCAACCTGCAATTGCGTCTTCAGTGCGGCCAGGGGGGTGCGCAATTCATGGGCCGCGTAATTGGAAAACTGTTTCTCACGGTCAAGTACTTCGCTGACACGCTGCATAAGCTCATTGATGGCATCAACCACTGGTGCAATCTCACTGAGAACAACCGGCGCCTCGATCGTTTCCAGGTTATCCGGGTTTCGGCGTCGGATGAGATCAGACAGGCTATCCAGGGGCCGCAAGCCCTGGATCACGCCGATCCAGATGATCAATGCCAGTGACGGGAGGATCAATAACTGTGGCAGGAAGATGCCTTCCAGGATATGGTGAATCAGGTCAATGCGAATTTCGTAACGCTCAGCCACCTCAACCGTAACATTGCCCTCGCGGAGAATAAAAAACCGCCAACGTTCGCCTTGAATGATGCGTTCAAGAAAACCATTGGGGACAGATACGGGTCCGAAGGCTTCAGCATTGCTGGAATGTAAAATAATTTTATTGTCCAGCCAGACACGGTAAGCAAAATTCTTCTCATACTCATGTAGCTCGAGTTTCTCGTTGAGTACGATCCGCCTTTCTGTAACAGCATTATCCTCAATTTCGTCCTGGGTCAGTGCACGCAATACCTTGGCAAAGTGCGTTAACTGCGCATCATAGATCTCTTCGGCTTCATGATAGGAACTGTAATATGAGGCCACACCGATAATCACATAAGCAAGTACGACTGGAATCAATAATACCCGCAACAGCCTGACGCGTAGCGAACAACGTTTCATACTTCACGCACCACAATATAACCAATGCCACGCATAGTCTTGATCAGTTCCTTTCCCAACTTGCGACGAATCGCCGAAATATGCACCTCGACGGTATTACTGCCAAATTCTTCATCCCAATTGTAAATCTTTTGCTCAATCTGTTCCCTGCTCAGGCACCGGCCGGTATTCTCCAGTAGCAGCCGCAGGATCTCAAACTCTCTGGCCGACAGGGAAACCATTTGCCCATCCTTGCTCACGGTCCTGCCGGCAAGGTCCATAACAATATCTTTATAACTCAATACGCTTTCCTGATAGACACCCTTGCGACGCAACAAGGCGCGAATCCGTGCCAACAGTTCATCAAAATCGAAGGGTTTGATCAGGTAGTCATCAGCACCGGCATCCAGGCCGGCAACGCGCTGCGAGGGGGCATCTCGTGCCGTCAGAAGCAACACCGGGAGTTCAACCTTCCGGTTGCGCAGTGATTGCAGCCATTCCAGACCAGACATGCCAGGCAGGTTGATATCGAGGACGACGATATCATAGGGCGTGTTACCGATAACCGCCTCGCCCTCTTCGGCACTCTTGAACCAGTCTGCTGTGTATTCCTGTTTCAGGCCCTGGTAGAGGGCCTTGCCGAGTTGCGGGTCATCTTCGATCAGGAGTAATCGCATGTCTGCCCTTATTGGCCTGCCCGGCACCCGGCTCTGGGTATAGTGAAAAACCGGGCAGATGAAGCATTTCCCTCACCCGCCCGGTCGCTGATGATCTTTCAGTTATTGTCGAGGTTCTGTTTCGCCTTGGCAATAGCCTGCCGGATCTCGTCACGACGTCCGGCATCTGCCACAGGGCGATCCGGCCGTTGGGGGGCACGCAAGGCCTGTTCCAGCACCTTGATGGCCTTATCATACTCACCCTGATCCAGCAGGAAATCACCGTAAAAGTAATTCGAGTCTATGCCGTTAGGATTCAGCGCCCTGGCCTGTTCCAGATAGGCCCGCGCCTTACCATCGTCGCCAAAACCAATCGGCCAACCCGGCACCTGATAATACAGGGAACCCAGTGAGGTGTAGGCTGAACCGTCCAATGCTTCTGGTTTGATCTTCTCTGCCGTTTCGAGCAGGGCCTTTGAACGTTTAACCAGACTCAGCGCACCGAAGCCACCCTGGATGCCTGCCTGGCTGCTAACGATGATCGCCTCCCATATCTTTGGTTCGGCAAAGTCAGGATAACGCGCGTTGATGTCTGCAGCCTGTTTCGCCAGTGCTTCCATCCGCTTTACCTGCCTGTCTTTATCCTTCTCCCTGTATTTGATCAGGGCCCACTCCTGTTGCAGGTGACGAATATCGTTATCCAGCTCCAGGTTACCCGTGAGTGACTGCAGCATATCTGCCTGTAGTGTCGCACTCGAAAACAGGAGTACTGCAATAATGGAAAAAAGTATCGATTTTATCATTTTCATGGTCCTATGCCGTCTCTGCTTGGTTAAGTATTGTTCTGGCCTTTCTGTCGTCGGCCGCCAGCGCCTTATCAACGATGCGCGGTAACAGGGCATTGATGCGCACAAACAGGCACTCGGGGAAACCGATATAGGCCTCCTTCTTCTGGGCACTGATCGCCTGCATGATCCTGCCGACCACGTATTCGGGACTGTCCATGTTCATGTTTGTTGCCCTGGCCAGTTGCATCACTTTTTCATCATTCAGTGCAGTCTTTACCGCACGTGGTGCAACATAAGTTACCTGGATTCCCTCATTGGCCACTTCCCGGCGTAATGCCTCGCTAAAGCCCTTCATCCCGGCCTTGGAACTGGAATAGGTCACAAAGTGCGCAAAATTGATTGAGCCAAAGGTCGAACCGATATTCACAATATGCCCGTTGCCACGTGCCTTCATGGCCGGTAACACGGCCTGGGTTAACATCACGGGTGCCAGCAGGTTCACCATGTAATGCAACAACACTTGTTCCGGCGACTGATTTTCGAACAGCCCGAAATATTGCAGGCCGGCGAGATTCACCAGCACATCCACCTGCTGGTCGGCAAGTGCCTTACAAACCTTTTGTATCCCATCCATGCTGGAAAGGTCTGCCTGCAACAGACTTACCCTTTCGCCCAGGTTTATATTCTCGACACGGTCGATAACGGTAACCCTGGCGCCCTGTTCGGCAAATGCCTGGCACAACAGGCTACCGATACCGCCTGCACCGCCGGTGATCGCAATATGCTTGTTGTTAAACGACATGCTTCAGGGCCCCCTTGTGTGGAATACTCTGGAATACCTGTGCAAACAAAATAAATATCCGTTTGGCGACATGAATGATTGCCTGCTGGTCCTCGGCATCGTCGATCTGATTAACCAACTTTTCGAAAAACTTCATGTGCTCCTGATCGAGTGAACCATGCGAACTCAGGTAACTAAAACAGTTCTCTCCCAGGCCAAGTGAGGCCTGCAGGGTATTGGCCACATTCGTCGCCAGCTGGATGCTGGTGCCTTCCAGCACCAGGACCATGCCGAAAAACCCGACCGGGTTGACCCGCGATACATAGTCATAGGCATAGGCAATCATCATCTCGGTGGCCTCGTTGGGCTCACCTCGTCGCACCTGCTCGGCATTACCACCGGCATGCTTTATATCGTTCAGGATCCACTCCTGGTGCCCCACTTCTTCCTCAACATATTCCACCAGTGCCTCGCGCAGGTATTCCTTGCTCTGTGGCAGACGGGAGCCGGCCGCCATCATCAGTGGTACGGTATGTTTGACGTGGTGGTAGGCCTGTTCCAGGTAAGCGAGGTAACTGTCCAGACTGATATCACCCTGCATGGCGTCCATGATCTGCGGCACGCTGTAAAGCCGCATACGCTCTGCTTCTGTCTCTGCCATCAACCTTTCAAAAAATGTCTTCATGTCTTCCTCATGCAACGCTATACATATTATTCAACGGTGTCTGATAGGCCTCGAGGATCGCGGCCCTGCGCGGTCGTCCGGTGCCGGTTAATTGTTTATTCGCCACCGTAAAGGGTGGTGAGATTTGCCAGTACCTGACCTGTGCATACTCCGGCAGGGCCTGGTTGGCCCTGGCTATGGCCTCGTTTAACTGCACGGCATCAACGGTAGGTGCACTCGGCACCAACAGGGCAGACAAGCCCGCCTCGGCATCACCAAACACCACGGCCTGGGCTATCTGTGGCTGTGCCAGCAGTTCACTCTCCGGCCACTCGGGGGCAATATTCCTGCCCATGGCATTGATAATAATGTTCTTCTTGCGCCCCGTGATATGCAGGAAACCCTGCGCATCCAGTGCACCGATGTCGCCCGTCGGATAAACATCATCTGTCAGTGACTCACCAACATAACCGAGAAAGCCCGGGGTTCGAACCCATATCTCGCCATCTCCGGCAAGATGGATATCCACATGCGGCAGTAACTTTCCGACCGTGCCACAACGGTTCGCCGTCGGGGTGTTCACGGACATCACCGAGGCGGCCTCGCTGAGGCCGTAGCCCTGGTACACCGGCAAGCCAAGTTGTTCGGCCTGTTGCAACAAGGATGCAGAAACACGCGAACCACCGACCGCAATAAAGCGCATCTCCGCCAGCCCCTGCCCGCCCTGCGCGATGACCTGTATCAGCCCGCGCAATAATTCAGGCACGAGGATGCAACTGCGCGCCGCAGATTCACGCAAGTAATGATGTAGTTGGACAAAGTTCGGGATCATGCCCTGATTAAAACCAATCTTTGTTTGCGGTTGCACGTCATAACATCCCCCTGCCAGCAAGGTTGCATAACAACCGGCAATATTTTCAAGCAATACCGCCAGTGGTAACACCGCAGCGGTTTTCTCTGCGGCCTGAGGACCGATCACACTCATTAATGAGGCCGCTACCTGCTCCATGCCTGCCTGTGAGAGGCAGACCCCTTTCGGTTCACCTGTGGTACCGGAGGTATAGGTGATCTTGCTTGTCGCCACGGGCAGCTCAACATCGGGGTTATCCAGGATATGAATCGTTATGACATGCCCATTACCGGCCGGTACCGATGTCGGCCCACCCGGTTTGTGCGAAAACAATAAACTTGCGCCAGCGCTGCGCAAGGCATGCTGACGCTGGGCAGTGGTAAAAAAGGCCGGCAGTGGCACGGTGACGATACCTGCCTTGATGCAGGCGAGATCAAGTAACACCCAGGCAAACCCATTATCGAGTTCAATACCGGCGCATTGGCCCTGGTATGCCGTCAGGTCTGATGCCAGCGCGTCCACTTGCCGGCAAAGTCCTCGATAACTAAGCGTTGTCGCATCGGAAATTAGTGCGGGGGCATCGCCTTGTTCACGGGCATGTGCTGCAATAGCGCGCAGGACTTCGCTCATTCGCCATGTGTCTTCGCATGCAGTTGTGCATGCAGGTATGGGCATTCTTCCACCATGCTCATTTGCAGGTGTTGCTGCAACTTTTCATACGCAGGGATAATTTCCCCGGCGAGGATGCGTGGTCGGGTCTGATAGTAAGCCCCCCAGGAGGCCCCGCCATCTGGCAGGCGTGTTTGCTCGGCATGCCCAAGCAGCAACGGCTCAACCCCGATTCGCGTAAAGTAACGATGCAAAAAGTCCGTTGCCGTCACCGTTATGTAACGTTTGCGCTGTTGTGCGAGGTAGGCAGTCAGCGCGGTAAATAAGAAGATCGAGGCGCCACTGCCATGCGAGGCGAGATTGCCCACTTCGACAACATCACTACGTGCTGACGAACCGCCACAGGCCTCCGTCAAGACAGATTCGATGGGGCTGTCCAGGTACTGTTCGAGAAACAGGTCCGCCTCATTGGCATAACGAAAACCCAATGCACCGAGGATCGTGCCCTCATCATCCTGCACACTCATGAGTGTCGGGTAATGTTCAGTGATGCGCGCGTTGTAGGTCTGGCGAAACTCGCGTTCGAGGAAACGTTCAACCCGGCGGCGTTCCGGAGAATAGAGACTGGTGATCGCGATGACCTTGGGGGTCAGTGCGGTAAAGCGTTTCAGCCGCAGCTCGTTGTAAAACAGGCTGTTTTGTACACCCTTGTCATTTTTCAGCGCCACTTGCAGCATTATTACTTTCCTTGCCATCATGCCTTATCTTGACAAGGATCATAGGTAATAAAGCTGAAGCGAACCTGAAAGCCAGGATGTTTTTTGTGAAATTTACCCGCTGAAATGTAAAAACATGACCTGTTTCACACCTACCACCAGGCTTGCCGGTACGAAGGGCCAATAATCAGGCTGGTCGCTCAGGTATGCAGCATCTCCTCAATGGCCTGATTGGCCAGTTCATCGGCGCGTTCGTTCTCGACGTGACCGTTATGCCCCTTGACCCAGTGCCAGTTAATGGCATGCCTCTGGGTTGCTGCATCGAGCCGCTGCCAGAGGTCGACGTTTTTCACCGGCTGTCTCGAGGCGGTTTTCCAGTTACGTTTTTTCCAGTTCACCATCCACTCGGTGATGCCATGCATGACGTACTTTGAATCGGTGGTTAAATCCACCTTGCAGGGGCGCTTGAGGGACTCGAGCGCGCTAATCGCGGCCATAAGTTCCATGCGGTTGTTGGTGGTCTCGCGTTCGCTACCCTTGAGGGTCTTTTCCTCCTTGCCGTAACGCAGCAAGGCACCCCAGCCGCCCGGGCCGGGATTGCCGCGACAGGCCCCGTCGGTAAAAATCTCAACGTGGGTCATCATAGTGCATACCTCGTGTACTTGGCTCAGCAATCGGACGATGGCGGATCTTGTTTTCTCGCCAACGCGGGCCTATCGGGGTCAGGGTGCTGGTCCGCTTACGTGCCAGCATAATGGTCACGCCGGCAAACAGCGGTATGATGCGCTGGCCGATGCGATCCATGAATTCAAGTTTTTGCATAGTCTTCTCATGTTGAAGGGGTGGCCGGAAAAACACCTGCCGCCCATCGATGTAATCAAAACCGAGCAGCGATAACCAGTCTCGCAATCGCCTCCGTGTGTAATATTGCCCGCGCCAGGGCATTTGCTTGCGCCAGCCCAATAACAGGCGTGCCAGGCCCCAGAGGCTGAGGGGATTAAAGTTCAGGATCAGCACATGCCCTTCCGGGATGAGGATGCGATCCACTTCCCGTAAGATGGCATGCGGGTCGGGGTGAAACTCAAGAGTATGCGGCATCACCACCACGTCCACGCTCTCTGAGGCAAAGGGCAAGGCCGCATTATCCGCCAGCAAACTGGTCGCAGAATGGGCCAATTCATCCAGTACCATGCAATGCGAGATGCGGCTGGTCGCACACAGGTTCTCACCATGCCCGCCCAGTTGCACGAGGTGGTAACCGAACAGGTCTGGCAATAGCTCGTCCAGGGCCTCGCCCTCTGCCCGGGCCAACAGCCGACCCAGGTAACTGCCATACCAGGCGGGCAGGTCGGCCCCGGGGGCCGAGGTGGGCGGTGAAATATCGGTATTAAAGTCAGGCATCGCTACAGCATAGCCTTTCTGTCAGCAAAACCCTATATCCGGCCTGCCCGAATGCTGTGACACGCTACACAGAAGTCGGTTTGTCTGCCGTGGTCTACTAATGACCTAATCAGGATGATGAGGTTGACCTGCCGCCGATGCATACCTAACATAGGCGGCAAAATAAATAATGGTTTCAGTAAGGAAGAACACCTCGATGACGTTCCCCATGGCCCTGCGCCTGCTCGGTACCCTGTCCCTGTTGTGGACGGTGGTGGCCTGCACCACAACCCTGCCAACTCTCCCTCCACATGGTCAGCCACTGGCCAGTGATACCAGCGTCAGCGAGGCCGTCGCCCGAATTCAGCTGGAGACCCCCGAGCCGGGAGGCATTGAGGGCATCGCGGCCCTGCCGCAAACTGAAGCGGCGGCGCCGGCTCACGCCGACCTGTGGGCACGTCTGCGTAATGGTTATGCCCTGCCCGAGGTCTCACACAAGCGTATCGACCAGGAAACCGACTGGTACGCCCGTCACCCCAATTATCTGGACCGCGTGGCCGAACGCGCCAGACCCTATCTCCATTATATTGTCGACGAGGCCGAGCGCCGTGGTATCCCCGCCGAGATCGCCCTGTTGCCTGTGGTCGAGAGCGCCTTCAAACCCTTCGCCTATTCACATGGCCGCGCCGCCGGCATCTGGCAATTTATCCCTGGCACCGGCCGCCACTATGGTCTAAAGCAGAACTGGTGGTACGACGGCCGCCGCGATGTGTATGCCTCGACGGCCGCCGCGCTGGAGTACCTGCAACAGTTACAAAAGAACCTCGACGGCGACTGGCTACTGGCCCTGGCGGCCTATAACTCCGGTGAAGGCACCGTCCGCAAGGCCATACGCCGCAACAAAAAAAAGGGCAAACCGACCGACTTCTGGTCACTGCACCTGCCACCCGAGACCCGCGGTTACGTGCCACGCCTGCTCGCGATTGCCCGCATAATAAAGGATCCGGCCGCTTACGACCTGGAACTGACACCGATTGCCGATACCCCTTATTTCAGCAAGGTCGATATCGATGGCCAGGTCGACCTCGCCCTGGCTGCCGAGCTGGCCGATATTGAGCTCGATGAATTGTATATGCTGAATCCTGGCTTTAACCGCTGGGCTACCGCACCGAAAGGCCCGCACTACCTGCTGCTGCCGGTAGACAAGGCTGCCGGCTTTAGCGAAAGATTTGCCGTGTTACCGAAAGAACAACGCATGCGCTGGGCTCATCACAAGGTCGCCTCGGGCGAGACTCTGAGCCACATCGCCGATAAATACCGTATCAGTGTTGCCCTGCTCAAGAGCAGCAATAAACTGCGTAGCAATTTCCTGCGCACGGGACAAAATCTCGTCATCCCGATCGCCTCAAAAAGCGCGCCCACATACCGTTTGAGTGCGTCACAACGCAAGCAACGCACGCTGAATGCGCCCAAGTCCGGTCGTAACAAGATCACACATGTTGTCGTTGCCGGTGACACAATGTGGGACATTGCCCGCACATATAAGGTCGGCGTTCGTGAACTGGCAAAATGGAATGCCATGGCCCCGCGCGACACCCTTCACCGTGGCCAGAAACTGGTGGTCTGGACCAAGACTGTACAACGCACTGCACGTCATGTGTCGCCAGCGACCCCACCGAGTAGCAAACCTGTGATACAGCGCGTGAACTATACTGTGCGCCGTGGGGATTCACTGGCGCGCATCGCCGCCCGCTTCCGTGTCCGTATTACAGATTTAATGCGCTGGAACACCCTCCTCAGCAAGAGCAAGTACCTGCAACCCGGGCAGCGCCTGAAGTTATTTGTAGATGTGACTCAGCAGAGTAGTTAATACGTTTTGCCTTTCATACATGGGGCGCAAGGCAAATCTGAATCCGCTTCAGCCCGTCCCTTCAACTACCGGTATTATCTTCGTCATCCGGGCGAGAGGAGAAAATAAGAGACGATGATAACGTCTGCTATACTACTTCTGTGGATAGAGTAACCACAGAGAATGCGCATGAGCCCCTCGGCGAGGGTGTGGTATTTCACGTCCACGGGGTGAGCAAGATTTACCAGATGGGCGAGGTGCAGGTTCCGGCCCTGCGCGGGGTCGACCTGGATCTTTATAGCGGCGAATTCACAGTCTTACTGGGCGCCTCGGGCAGCGGCAAATCCACTTTATTAAATATTCTTGGCGGGCTGGATACACCGACTGACGGGCATGTTTTTTATGCGGACCGTGACCTGACTCGCGCCTCTGAGAACGAACTGACGCAATATCGTCGTTACCACGTCGGCTTTGTATTCCAGTTTTACAACCTGATCCCGAGCCTTACCGCACGTGAAAATGTCGCCGTCGTTACCGAGATTGCCCGTTCCCCCATGCAACCGGAAGAAGCTCTGCAGCTGGTTGGCCTGGGAAACCGCATGGAGCATTTCCCGGCACAGCTTTCCGGTGGTGAACAACAACGCGTAGCCATTGCCCGCGCCATTGCCAAGAACCCAGACGTGCTGTTATGTGACGAACCCACTGGCGCCCTCGATTCCCAAACCGGTATTGTCGTACTCGAGGCGCTGCAACGGGTTAACCAGGAGTTGGGCACTACCACCGTCGTCATTACCCATAATGCTGGCATTGCGCAGATGGCCGACCGCGTGATTCGGCTGGCCGATGGACGCATTGTTGACGTGCACAGCAACGAACGCAAACTCCCACCAAGCGAACTTAGCTGGTAGCCACTCAGATGAAGGCCATTGACAAAAAACTCTGGCGTGAACTGTGGGGGATGCGCATGCAGGCGCTGGCCATCGCCATGGTGATTATCGGTGGTGTGGCCATTTTCATCATGTCCTTGAGTACCCTCGACTCCCTGTATGAAACCCGGGAAAGTTATTACCGCAATAATCATTTCGCGCACGTATTTGCTCCCCTGAAACGTGCACCCCTCTCATTGCTGGAACGTATTAAGGAAATTCCCGGCATCGATAAAGTCGAGGCGCGCGTAGTCGCCTATGTCAATATTGATGTGGCCGGCTTTACCGATCCAGCGAGTGCGCACCTGATTTCTTTGCCGACTAATAGCCGTGGCGAGTTAAATCAGGCCTATCTGCGCGAGGGGCGCCTGCTTGAGGCCGATCGTGATAATGAAATCCTGGTGAGTGAAGAGTTTGCCCAGGCACATGGCCTGCAAGCAGGTGACAAACTGAAGGCCACCATTAACGGTCGACGCAAATCCCTTACCATTGTCGGGCTGGCCCTGTCACCTGAATACATTTACCAGATTGCCCCCGGTGCGGTGTTCCCGGACTTTAAACGGTATGGTGTGATGTGGATGGCACGAAAGCCCCTGGCCACGGCCTATGACCTGGATGGTGCCTTCAACGACCTGAGCCTGACCCTGAGCAATGACACGCATGTAGAAGATGTTATTGACAGACTGGATGATCTGCTAAAACCCTATGGTGGCCGAGGTGCCTATGCCCGCAAGGACCAGCTTTCCAATCGTTTTCTGACTGAAGAACTCAAGCAGCAGAGAACTATCGCCACGGTGTTCCCTGTGATCTTTTTTGCGGTGGCGGCATTTTTATTAAATGTGGTGGTCAGTCGCCTCATCAGCCTGCAGCGGGAACAGATAGCGGCCCTCAAGGCATTCGGTTACAGCAATTTCGCGGTTGGCTTGCATTACATCAAACTCGTCTTAATGATTGTGGCACTCGGTGTAATCGGCGGCATCGGCATCGGCATGTGGATGGGCAAGGGCATGAGCAACATCTATATGGAGTTCTATAGCCTGCCATTTATGATCTACGTGTTAAATCCGCAGGTCATCATCGCCGCGGTCTTTATCAGCTTCGCCGTCGCCGTACTTGGCACTCTGCATGCCGTCAGCAAAGCGGTAAAACTACCACCTGCCGAGGCCATGCGACCGGAACCACCCGCTATCTATCACCCCACCATCATCGAACGTCTCGGCCTGCAGCGTTTTTTCTCCCAGCCTTCGCGCATGATTCTTCGCCATATCGAGCGACGTCCATTCAAGTCTTTTTTAACCACCCTTGGTATTGCCATGGCCTGCAGCATCATGATGATTGGAGGCTTTCAGGAAGGAGCCATCGACCACATGGTAGATGTGCAGTTTGGCATGAGTCAGCGCCAGGACATGATGGCGACGTTTACCGAGCCGACATCAGATCGGGCCATGTATTCACTGCTGAGCCTGCAAGGTGTCGAGCAGGTAGAAGGCTTTCGCACTGCCCCGGCGCGTTTGCAATTCAGGCACCGTTACTACCGTACCGCACTAGAAGGTATTGACCCGGATACTTCCCTGGTTCGTCTGTTCGATGCAGACTTGCAGCTTCTCGGCCTGCCACAAGATGGTGTTGTGCTGACCGACTACCTGGCCGAGTTACTGCATATCAAACCTGGTGACATGTTGAGTATTGAAATATTGGAAGGCAGCCGGCCCACGCTACAGGTACCAGTGGTCGGTACGACCAAACAATACCTCGGCGTCAATGCCTATATGCAGCGCGATGCCATGAACCGTTTATTAAAAGAAGGCGACGCTATCTCCGGTACCTATCTGCGCGTCGATGCCCGTTACCTGCGCGAGGTCTATGCTGAGCTGAAGGACATTCCGCGCATCGCCGGTGTGGTAGAACAGACCTCAGCGATACAAGCCTTTTATGACACCATGGCCGAGACCATTTTGTTCTTTACCTTTATTACCACCCTGTTGGGCGGCAGCATTTCCTTTGGCGTGGTCTATAACAGTATGCGTATCGCGCTGTCGGAACGGAATCGTGAACTGGCCAGTTTGCGCGTGCTGGGTTTTACGCGCGGCGAGGTCGCCTATATCCTGCTCGGTGAACTCGGCCTGCTTACCCTGCTGGCCATTCCACTCGGCCTGTTAATTGGTTATGGGCTGTGCGCCTACCTGGCTTTTCGCTTCGATTCGGACCTTTATCGTATCCCGCTGGTACTGGGGACAGATGTCTATGCCTTTGCCGCAACAGTCGTACTTGTATCATCCATCATCTCAGGCATTATGATATGGCATAACCTGGCTCGACTCGATATGGTAGCCGTACTCAAGACCAAGGAATAATGACTATGCGTAACCCACTGCGCCAACACCCCGCTATTGTTCTCATCACGGTGTTGATCATCGCCCTGCTGGTCTGGGGTTTCTGGCCACGTCCGGTGCTGGTTGAGACAGTGAAAGCAAAACGCGCACCAATGTCCGTCACCATTGAGGAAGAAGGTCGTACCCGCGTCGTCGACCGCTACATCATTGCCGCACCGGTCGATGGGGTGACCTGCAATATCGATCTGAATGTTGGTGACAGCATTAAGCAAGACCAGACCCTGTTGTTCATCAGCCCGCTTGAGTCACAAGTACTGGACCCGCGGAGCCGTGCCGAGGCCAGGGCACGGGAAGCAATGGCCCAGTCGGCCCTGCAGGCAGCCATGGAAGATGCCCGCGCCGCTAACGCGTCAGCAAGCTTCGCCATGACCGAACTCAAGCGTCTGCGTCCGCTCGCCGACAAGGGACTGGTCTCACGCGAGGCCTTCGACAAGGCGAAAATGGAGGTACAGACCAGCAGTGCCCGGAAACGTTCGGCCGACTTCAATGTGGATGTGGCTAAATATGAACTCGAGGCGGCACGCTCGGTATTAAAATACTCCGCCGCCACCGATAGCGGTGCCCCGGCAGAGCGCGTCCCGGTTCGTTCCCCCATTAACGGCAAGATCCTCAAGCTGGCGCATGAATGTGAAGGCCCGGTGCGTACCGGTGAACCCTTGCTGGAGGTCGGTGACACCTCCATCCTCGAAGTGGAAGTCGATGTCTTGTCTGCCGATGCCGTGAAGATAAAAACGGGCATGAACGTCCTGTTTGAACGCTGGGGCGGCGAAGATTCCCTACACGGCATCGTGCGAACCGTCGAGCCGGTCGGCTTTACCAAGATCTCGGCACTCGGGGTAGAAGAACAACGCGTACTGGTGATTGTCGATTTCACCTCGGCGGCCGAACGGTGGCAGCGGCTCGGTGATGGTTACCGGGTCGAGGCACGTTTTGTCCTCTGGCAAGATGAGAACGTATTACAGGTACCGGCCAGCAGCCTGTTTCGTTACCAGGATGGCTGGGCGGTGTTTGTTGTGGAAGGCAAACGTGCCAGGCAACGCGTGGTGAAAGTTGGCCAACGCAACGGCCTGGTTGCACAAATCCTCACAGGGGTAGACGAGGGCGAGTCGGTGATCAATCACCCAAGTGATGATGTTGAGGATGGCAGACGCGTGTCGCCACGCTGAAGCCCGCCTGGGAGTATCTTGTTAGTTATCCTCAAGCAGCAGAGTCGTTGATGGCCGACGCCTGCATACTACGGCCTGTACACGAAACTTACCCGGTTCACCCACCACAAGATCAGACATCACATACCCTTCATACTGGCCGCTATCGTTTGACTGATAACATCCAGTAATTGTTGATTGTCGGTACGTGATTTGATTAATACCGCACTGACCTTATCAGCGTACTCCTGCGTAATATCGTAGGCAGAAAATACCACCACCCGCGGCGGTGCAAGGTGCTGTTCGATGGCATCCAGCAGGTCCAGACCCGAGCCATCTGGCAGGCCGATATCCAGTAACACCAGGTCAAATTCACCGGTTGCGAGCGCCTCTCTGGAAGCCGCAAGCGTCGTCGTCCAGGTGAGTTCACATTGGTCTTGCAACATAGTCTTAACAAGCCAATGTACGTCGCTCTCATCCTCTACGTGTAACACGCGGGCGGATCGAGCCGGACCTGCGGCCTGCCTGACCGCGCTGATCAGGCGTTGTTGGTCGATGGGTTTATTCAACCAGTCAACAATCCCCATTGCCCCGCCCTGCAGGTTACGTTTACTCTCATCTGCCTTCACCGAAACCACTACTACCGGAATCTCACGAGTGTTCTCACTCTTGCGTAGTTCGGTTAGCAGGCTCATACCATTTTCATCTGGCAACAGCAGGTCCAGGGTGATGGCACGATATTGCCCCGTCCGCTGTTGTGATAATAACTTTCTGGCCTCGTCGGCATTGCTGGCTATATCAGAATTAAAACCGGACTCAGCCAGCATACGTTGCAGTAACATGGCAACATCCGGATCATCCTCTATGATCAGCACGCAGGCACGGTGATCACATTTTATCTGGCGAGGGACCTGGCCATCGATATCCGGGGACATACCCATCAATACCGGCAGGTCTACGTAGAGAGTAGTACCAACTCCTTCCCTGCTGATAAAACCGATGTGACCACCATGTTTCTCAACGATGATCTTGCTGATATTCAGGCCCAGGCCTGTACCTCCCTTACGGCGACTATCCGATGAATCGGACTGGGTAAAACGTTCAAACAGCTTGTCGTGAAATTCCTCAGGGATCCCGGGGCCATGATCAGTAACCGAAATACGCAGCAGGTCATGATGACGGGCAAGGTTGATCTCTACGGTTTCACCCTCAGGTGAAAATTTGGCGGCATTTGACAACAGATTGGCCATTACCTGCATTAATCGATCACGGTCGGCAAATACCTGTGCCGCTTCTATACTGCGACTAATTTCGAAATAGATACCATGCTCTCTGCCATATGCGGCATTTTCCTCCACAGCCTGCTCCAAAAATGGTGCTAGTGCCAGGTTCTGGAACCTGAAGGCCATTTGCCCCGATTCAATCTTTTGGATATCGAGGATGTCATTAATCAGCAACAACAGGCGTTCGGTATTATTACCGGCGATCGTCAGCATTTCATGTGCGGCCTCGGACAGCTCACCTGTGACACCACCATTAATAAGTCCAAGGGAACCGCGAATGGAGGTCAGGGGTGTACGTAGTTCATGACTAACCGTGGAGATAAATTCATTCTTCATTTTATCCATTTTTTTGCGTTCGGTAATATCACGCACAATCGCTACAAAACGTGCGGGCTCGCCAGGGGGGGAAATATATTGCAGCAGTATCTCCACCGGAACAGTATGACCATCCTTGTGTGCGTGCACGGTTTCAAAATTAACCGCTGTCTGTTCACCGGCCAGCATCGGCGCGATCATCTCGCGAAACTGTTGCTCATCGAAGTCCGGTTTAATATCGAACGCCCGCATATTCATCAGCTCATCGTCACTGTAGCCGATCTGTTCTCTGGCACCGGCATTGGCATAGAAGAATTTCAAGCTGGCCGGTTCGAACATGAACACACAATCTATGGTCTCGTCCAGTGTGGTCTTGAAACGGTTTAAGGCCTGCTCGGCCTGTTTGCGCTCGCTAATGTCACGCAGGATGCCGACAAAACCACGTCGATCAGCAATTTTCATCGGTGCAACATTCAGCTCCATGGGAAAAAGTGTGCCATCCTTGCGGCGACCTTCAAGATCCCTGGCCTGATTGATAATGCGTGGCACGTTCAATTCGGATTGATCGATATAAGCCTCATGCGCCTGGCGTTCCTCTTCGGGTAACAGCACCGAAATATTCTTGCCTACAAGTTCATCGGCCGTATAACCAAACATCTTCTCTGCCGCCGGGTTCAGCCTTTCGATAAGGCCTTTATCATCTATCGTGATCAGACCATCGGCGATAGTATTGAGGATTGCTCGCTGCCGGTTTTCACTACCCTGCAACTGGGCGGTACGCTCATCGACCATGGTTTCAAGGTCACGATTCATGACTTCAAGCCGGGTCCGTGTTTCCTCCACCTCGTTGGTCATGGCCTCAAAATTCCTGGCCAACTGACCGACTTCATCCTGTCGTTCGAGAGGTAGATAGACCTCATCTTGGCGTTGATGCGTATAATCATCCATTGCCTGGCTGATCTGCCTGATAGGCCGGGTCAGACGTATTGAAAACGTTACAGCCAGTATTACACCTATTAGCAACGACACAACCAACCACCCCAGGGCATCACGCAACACCCTGGTATGCTCAGCGACGATAGAATCGTAAGATTCGCTGATACCCACAGCAATAAAACGCTCTGGCCTGGCCGGGTCAATGGGTATCTTGGTATACACGGCCACCTGCTGGGTACCCGTCTGCTTCGGCAACAGAATCTTTTTTCGCTCAAGGTTACCCGGCAAATACAACTTTGCCATTTGAGGGATATCCTCTTGTACCCGGTAGCGCTTGCCCAGGTCGAAACCATATGTCTTGCTGGCATCAGGGTGCAGAAGATAACCGCCACCATCGTTGGTTATGGTGATTTCCTGACCCGCTGCCTGAATTCTCTTTTGCATCAGACGCAGTTCCTTGCCAATATCAATCGCTGTTACAACCATGCCGATCAGTTCGTTGGTCAGTTCGTCAAATACTGGCGTGGCAATTCGCAAAACCTCCTGATGAGGAACAGTAATCTTTCCGTGTTCGCGGTTCAGGTTGATCTCGGAAAGATATATCTCACCCTGTTTCAACTTGAGGGTTTCTCGCACATAGGTGCGGCGTGCCTTGTCCTGCAATTGCTGCTGCTCCGCAACACTAATCCGCCCATTCTCACGACCAACAACGACCCTCTCTACACCATCGGCATTGATATAGCGTATTGTCAGGATATAAGGTTTACTTTCCAGTTGATATCTGAAGATAGATTGCAGTCGCTGCTGCCATTGCTGTTCATTAGATTTTCCTTCTTCATCATAACCACCCGCTTTATCGGACCGTCGCAGACCCTGTACCGGTGGGACATGCGAAAGGAACAACACATTTTCGCGTTGTGACCTGATGTGCTCCCGCAACCTATTCCCTTCAACGGTGATCGCATTGGAAAAATTATCCAGTGCCTGTTCAACCAATAACGTACTGGTTTTGCTGTAAAACAGAAAAGCCGTTATCCCGCTGCCAAGCAGGACTAAAAGGATAGAATGTAAAATGGTTTTTTTAACAATAGATAAATTCAAAATGTGGTCTCGACAATTACCTGTGGCTTAAGGCTTCTTGCCTGCAAAGGGCCCAACACGCAGCCGCTTCATAAGCTTTTCCGCCGAACTGTAATCCAGCGCGGTTATCCAGCCGACGTATTGACCCTTGCTGGCCGCCAGGCTGTCGGCCGTAATAGCCCGCAAGGTTTCCTGTACCTCTTGTGCAAGGTCGATAGGTACCCACGGCATGGCGGCAAAGGCCCACTCCGGGTAGAGGGGCGTGCTGTGGAAGAAGGGAAACCCCTTGGTATTATGGCTATTAAGGATACGGAAGTATCGCAAGTCGGCCTGGCCGGTTGCCTGCATACGTTCCAGCTGGTCGGTACGCACCACGCCCACATCGGCCCGGCCATCACGTATGGCATCCACCACCTCGGGCTGAGTCTTAGTGTCGCTGAATAACAAGGCCTTCAGGTCCTTATGCGGGTCAATACCCTGTTCGAGCATCTCCAGCCAGGCCATACGCCAACCACCAAAGGCAGGCTCGGAGACGGCCATGACGGTGACACCCTTCAGGTCCTTAAGCGTCAGGATGTGATCGTTCCTTGCATGAGTAAAGATGACTGAACCAAAACGGCTTTGTGCCGTATTGGCACGTCGGTTATTCAGGGTCACCAGTGCCCGGGCATCGTGTAATATCTTTAACTCCACGTAGGAAGACGGATTGGTCAGGACAAAATCAAATGTCCCCCGTCCTGCCGCGGCACTGATCGCATCCAGACTGACAATCGGCAATAACGTGAAACGGTGGCCAGGGATCTTTTCAGACAAGACATCCAGTGTCGCCTGCCATTGCTCGATCGCGTGCTCAACACCGTAATGCGCCCGTACGGCGACCTTGAACTCTTTTGCAGACAGGCCCGGATTTAACAATAAACCCAGCAGAATAAAAAGGAGGCAACGCCCTGTAATGTTCACTAGGTTTATTTCCTTCTTATTCACACATGCATAGCCTGTCGGGCCGCCTGACACACTAACAAAACTATATAAAGTATGATTATAGAACGATGAGACATAGATACAACATCGAATAATCAGCACAAGTCACAAGGTAATAGGCTGGTACCTTATCCCTGGCAAGGTAATAAGACCATGAAGGACAGGCCGGGGTTATAAACCTAGGTGGTAGTGTTATTTTGGCAGCCACACCCTCAACTCACTCAGCGCAGTAGATGCCAATAAATACGAACACGTGTTTTCCATGCTGCGCCGCTGTGTCTCAAGCAATAAGCGCTGTAACGACCATGACAGAACAGCATGCTTCATGCCGGAGGAATACTCAGACACATATCCCCACATATGGTGCAGGGCATTCCTTATCCCACCAGGCGAAGGGGCTACCCTCAGCTGTAATGCGAGCATATTTGCCAGATCAGAAAAATCATCGCCAGGCTTCATGCTGGCTACCTCCCGCCCAAGCCTTCTGTAGAGATTTTCGTCACGGGCCAACACGGAGTATTTATGCTGACTCCATAATTGTTGAGCCGTTGTTGGCAAGGCAATCCGCCCCGGCTCCTTATTTATATATTTGGATGCAAGGATCTGAAACTGTCTGGAAGGTTCATCGATAAAGATTTCCGGCCAAAGCCCTTTATTGCTGCGAGTAGCAACAGGCGATCTGTCCGTATAGCCCCTTAGCGTCATCTCTGCCGAAAGCAGGGCATGCCGTTGCCGTAATGCCCAGCCATAGCCAACCCAGCGAAGAGTCTCCGGATGTTGGGCATAGCCCCTCTTGCGATTAACAATGATGGACACAATACCATGGAGTTCACGATGCTCACCCAGCAGGCTTTGTCGGTTCAGGTAACCCGGATTAATATCCCATATTCGCATGTAAAACCTTTATGCACAGCATGTTATTCAATATAAGAGCGTTCAGATATTACTCTCATACGTTACCAGCTGACAAAGACAATGCTACGGATCATCATTGTTGACCCCTCCGTTTCCAGTCTGGACGGATATTCGTTCTATCATCGAATTTAATCAAGCCCTGCCAGGCGCTTATCGAGCTGCGTTATCATCGCCTCAAGTGTCTCGCAATGATTGATCTCGTCCTCACTCATAAACAATTCAGCCTCACCGTTCCTAAGCAGAAATAGTGCCGGCAGGGCCGCGTCATGCTGACCGTAGTGTTTCAGAAATTCATCACGGTGCAGGAATTCAAGTTCGGCCTTAATGGATTCGAGATATGCCTTCCATTGTTCGCGCATACCAAGGTGACCATGGGTAAGCATGCAGAGCTGGCAGTTATAGGTTTCGGGCGAAACGATCTTGTGTGCCATATCGGCCAGCAGATTAAAAAACCCGCTGTCGGCGTTGTAAACAAAGACCAGTTTATCTGTTTTCTGAAGTGGCATAGAGGTGACAGGCAACCCGGTGTGAGCCGCTAAAGTCAATAGTTTGCGGGTATTGCTCGCGGCATGCCGGCAGCACATGTGCACAACGCGGATGGAAGTGACAACCCTGAGGTGGATTTAGAGGTGAAGGCATGTCGCCCTCAAGGCGGATGACCTCGCGTTGGCTATCCTTTTCAATAACCGGCACAGCCGATAACAGTGCCTGTGTATAGGGGTGCCGGGGGTTGTGCAGGACTTCCTCAACACTGCCCTGTTCTACAATGCGACCCAGATACATGACCGCGACATCATGGGCGAGGTACTCGACCACCGAGATATTATGCGTGATAAACAGGTAAGACAGCCCCATCTCCGCTTGCAGCGCCTGCAACAAATTCAGGATCTGTGCCTGCACGGAGACATCCAGGGCACTCGTCGGTTCGTCACAGACAATCAATTTAGGTTCCACCGCCAGCGCACGCGCAATACAGATACGCTGGCGCTGACCACCGGAAAATTCGTGCGGGTAACGCTGTACACTATCGGCCGACAGGCCGACTTTATCCAGTAATGCCTTAACACGCTGCCGACGTTGCTGCCGGGTACTGCCGATACCCTGGGCAAGCATGCCTTCGGCAATGATATCCCCGACCAGCATGCGTGGGTTCATTGAGGCATAGGGGTCCTGAAAGATGATCTGCAGGTCACCACGCAGCTTACGCAGGCTCTTCGCATTTAAGTGGGCCAAATCCCTGCCCTGGTATTCAACCTGACCACCCGTGATCGGCAGTAGCCGCAACAGCCCCTTACCTGCCGTGGTCTTGCCACAACCCGACTCGCCGACGAGTGCCAGCGTATGGCCCTGTTGAATGCTCAATGACAGGCCATCAACCGCCTTCACATGGCCTTTGACCCGTCGCAACAGCCCCTTGTGTACAGGGAAATAAACCTTGAGGTCTCTGACCTCGAGTAATCGCGCATCACCGGGCAGGCTAACCGCCACCGGCGCTTGCACCGGTGGCACTAGCCGTTGTTCGTCTGACTGGACGATGCTGCTGTCATAACGATGGCAACGAATACCACTCGCCTGCCAGTGCGGAGGTGTGTTGTGACAGACCTCCCAGGCATAATCGCAACGGTCAACAAAACGGCAACCACTAAAGGTCTGAAAGAGTGGTGGCACGCTGCCGTGGATCACCGCCAGTGGCTGACCACGTTTCATATCACCCGGTAGCGAGGCAAACAGTTTTTCCGAATAAGGGTGGCGTGGCTGGGAAAAAAACGCATCGCGACTGGCCTGCTCGACTATTTGTCCTGCATACATAACTGCTACACGATCGGCCATGCCCGCCACAACACCAAGATCATGGGTGATCAGCAGGATCGACATACCGGTTTCCTGTTGCAGTCTCTTTAGTAGCTCCAGCACCTGCGCCTGGATGGTCACGTCAAGTGCCGTGGTCGGCTCATCGGCGATCAACACATCCGGCTCGGCGGCCAGGGCAATGGCAATCATGATGCGCTGTTTCATGCCGCCGGATAGCTGGTGCGGGTATTCGTCGTAACGACGCTGTGGGTCGGGGATGCCGACGGCATCAAGCAGTTCCAGCACGCGCTGCCGGGCCATGGTATTGCGCAAGGCCGTATGCTGATAAATGGTCTCACGAATCTGATCGCCGACAGTCAGCACCGGGTTCAGCGAGGTCTGCGGTTCCTGGAAGATCATGGCGATACGGCTGCCACGCACCTCGCGCATCTGCACCTCGGAGTATTGCAGCAGGTCCTTGCCATCAAGTAGGACACTGCCACCGGCAATACGACCGGCCGGCGAAGGAACGAGTTGCATGAGCGAAAATGCGGTCATCGACTTGCCACATCCAGACTCGCCGAGCAAGGCAAAGGTCTCACCACGCTTGATATCAAAGCTCACACCATCGACCGCACGCACCGTACCACGTGGGGTATCAAACCACGTTTTCAGGTCTCTTATCTGTAACAGCGTATCTGTCATCGGTTTAGCCCCGGATTTAACGCAGAGGTCGCAGAGACGCAGAGGGCGCAAAGAGAAAACGATAATGCATAATCAGAATCAATCATTATAGAAATAGAAATTTCAATTTCTGTATCCTCTGCGGTCTCTGCGTCTCTGCGACCTTTGCGTTCCATACTCATCACTAACTACTCCTCAGCCGCGGGTCGAAGGCATCGCGCACCGCATCGGCAAACAGATTCGCCGCCAGCACCAGTATGAACATAAATACAAAGGCTGCCAGCAGGGACCACCAGACGATGGGCTCGCGGGCCATCTCCAGTCGGGCACTGTTAATCATATTGCCCCAACTGTTCATGGACGGGTCGACCCCAACACCGACATAGGCCAGCACGGCCTCGGCCAGCACCAGGCCGCTGAAATCAAGCACGATCACGATCAGTACGATGTGCATAACATTCGGTAAAAGGTGACGTGTAATGATCTTGGCACTGCGTACACCGAAGGCCTGCGAGGCCTGGATGTAATCGGCTTCGCGTAGTTTCAAGGCCTCGCCACGCAACAGGCGACATAACGAGGTCCAGCTGGTGATGCCGAGGATCAAACAGAGGAATAACAGTCGCGCATCGGCACGTTGCAGCACTGTTGCAAATTGTTGCGGGTTGTTTTCGATATAGACCTGCATGACCAGGATCGCGGCAGCAATGAGTAACACACTCGGTATAGAACTCAGGGTTGTGTATAAATACTGGATAACATCATCGACCCAGCCACGAAAATAACCGGCCATGATGCCCAGCAAGACGGCAAACGGCAGCATTACCAGTGTGGTCAATGTACCGATTACAAGTCCGGTGCGAATACTCTTCAGCGAAAGGTAGAGGACATCCTGCCCAACCTTATCTGTACCGAAAATGTGATAGTGTGTACCGAGCTCCATTGCGAACAACAGAAACAGCAAGATAAAAAACACTGTGGCCAACATGGAGCGCCACGGCAGTCTCGTCCGCCCCATTAACATGCCCTGGAGGGTAATGGTAAATCTTTCATTATTACGTCGTGTCTGCCAACCCGCCAGCAGAGTAGTTATCAATAGCCCCAGCAACACTGCCTCACCGAGAGCAACCAGGCTACGTGCCTGGATATCGACGCCGCGTTGTATTTCAGGGGCATCTAGGTGTGCGCTGCCGTATTTCAGCCGCGGGAAATCACGTCGCATACTGCCATCGGCCTGCTCAATATTTTCCTTTGCATACAATTGATAGGCAAAGGGTTCGGAATAGGTCTTCTCGGTGTGGTTCTTCAGCGGCAGCACTATCCTGTCGAACAGGCTATAGACCTCTGTTGAATAAAGCACACTGCCATCCTCACGTTGTTCCAGTGGCACCTTGAAATGTATCGAATCAAGCAGACCGATCACCACAAAGGCCATCAGTATGATCAGTGCGCTCATGGCCAGGCGTCGGTACAAGACCTGTCGCCACGGTGCTCGCAGGTGTTCGTGGCGTCGGGCATAGACCACAAAGATACCGATCGCTGCAACCAGGATATAGATGAGCACATCGGTCCAGAGCATCGCCGGCTCAATTTGCCACCAGTTAAAATCGGCGGAAATATCCATATCAGTTCAACCTTATCCGCGGGTCAACCAGCGTGTAGGAAATATCTGTGAGGATAAGCCCGATGATGTAGAGCACCGATCCGAGGAAGACCATGGCCTTAACGATCGAAAAGTCCTGAGCGAGAATGGCGTCAATGGTGTAACTGCCCAAACCAGGAATGCCAAAGAAGGATTCGGTTAACAGGCTGCCCATGAACAGCATCGGGATCACGACCACCACACCGGTGAGGATCGGCACCATGGCATTCTTAAGCACGTGCCGGAACAATACCCGCAATTCGGACAGTCCTTTGGCCCGCGCCGTGCGCACATAGTCCTTACTGATTTCTTCAAGGAAGATAGTACGGTACCAGCGCGTACCACTGCCGATGCCACCTATCACACCGATGATCACAGGCAGGATCAAAAACTTGATCGCCGCCGGCCATTCATTACTGTATCCGGATATCGGCACCAGATGCCAGAGTTTGCCCATCAGGTACTGCCCACCGATAATATAGAATAGTGTCGAAACTGACATAAAGATCACACCCAGTACCACCCCGCTCATATCTATATAGCTACCACGGAAAAAAGCCAGCAACATGGATAGTGTGATATTCACCAGCAGACCGACGATAAACATCGGCAAGGCAATCGCCAGACTCGGCCACATGCGCTGTGCAATATCATGACCAATATCACGACCATCATCGGCGGCACCGAAATCGAATACAAACAGGCGCACGGATTTTTCATAGAAGATGGTATTCGTCAGTGCCGCACTGCCCTGCTCCAAACTGTTATAGAGCAAGGGTTTGTCATAACCGTGTTCGACCTTCCATTTCTCAATCGCCGCCGGGGTCACGTGTTTGACACCGAGATTGACACGCGCCATGTTGTCGGGCGTATTGACGACAAAGAATAAAACAAAGGTCAGCAGGTTGACACCTATAAGGATAGGGACCGCATAGAGGACACGCCGTACGATATAGGCAAACATCAGCCCTGCCCCCCGGTGCCGTGTTCCTTGCGCCGATAACTGATAATGCCAGGAAGAATCAGCGCAATAAAGATCACCAGCATGCTCCACAACGGCCAGGTGATTGGTCGGTTCCAGGCCTTGCGCTGTTCGGCACGCTGCATGGGGTCAATGCGCTTGTATTTCAGCGTATTGTTCGCCATCAGATTGGGCTTGCTGTTTTTAACCCAGCCGTGATGCAGACTAAAGGCCTTCGGGTGCAAACCCCACAACCAGGGTCCATCACGGCGGGCGATCTCGACCATCTGGTCAATGATCTTTTGCCGTGCCGGGCTGTTGTCCATGTTCTTCATCTTGTCGAAGAGGGCATTAAAGCTGGCGTTATTGTAATTGGCGCCATTCTCGCCGCCCCTGTCGGCCTTGCTGTTCGGCCCATACAACAGGAACATGAAGTTTTCCGGGTCCGGGTAGTCGGCATTCCAACCCCACTCGAACATCTGCGCTGTGCCGTTACGCATCTTGTCCTGGAAGCGATTAAAATCAGTACTACGAATGACAAGGTCGATGTTGAGTTTCTTGAACTGCTTGCGCCACCAGTCTAGCCGGGCCTTGGCATCCGGGCCGCTGGCGGCAGTATCGAAATTGATCACGAGCCTCTCGCCAGTCTTTTTATTAATACCGTTCGGGTAACCGGCCTTGGCCAACAGCTCGCGCGCCTCTTTGATTGATTTGCGTTTAGCCCGACCATTCACCCAATCATAGACGTAGGGATTGATGCCTGCCTCGCCCTGACGGTGCCCAAACAGGCCAGGTGGTAAAGGACCCTGCGCGGCCAGGCCACGGCCATTATTAAAGATGGAAATATATTCCTCATAATCGGTGGCGATCGCGATCGCCCTGCGCAGCAGGCGGGCACGTCGGGAATTACCACCGATGACCGGGTCACGCATATTAAAGCCGCTGAAATACGTCGAGGTGGTGACCGCTGTCAGCAACTGGATGCCCTTCTCCCGCATGTCATCCGTCAAGGTTGGTTCACCCTGCGTGGTGATGCTCACGGCCTGGTCAAAACTGTCTGAACTGATACCGGAACTATCGTAATAGCCCTGCAGGAACTTGCTCCAGTAGGGAATCGTCTCGCGTTCGAGGCGATAGACTACCTTGTCGATAAATGGCAGCGGCTTGCCGGCGTCATTTAATAACCCGGCCTCGGCGTCACCGGGCTCACCCTCGCCCGGGTAGACCTCGCCCTCAAAGTAAGGGTTACGCTCGAGGACCATCTCGAGGTTGGGGTTATTCACCGTCAGCATATATGGCCCCGAACCCACCGGATACCAGTCGAGGGTGATATTGCGTTTGATCAATCCGGCCTGTGAATAGAAACGATCCGCCTCGGCCGGCATCGGTGCGAAAAATGGCATACTCAGCCAATACTGCAGCTGCGGATACTTGCCCTTGATACGAATACGATAACGGTAGCGATCCAGCGCGCTTACGCCTTCGAGTGGGTGCTGTCTTAGATCGAGATAATAACCCTCCTTGTCTTGCAACCCGGTCGTTTCCTCATCACGTACCTGTTTGAGCCTTGTCGCGTAGTCCTTCAGGCCAACGACATAACCCGACATGATGCCGAAGATCGGTGAGTGCAAGCCGGGGTGGGCAAGGCGTTTGATCTGGTAGACGAAGTCCTCGGCAACCAGCTCACGCGAATCGACCTTTTCAAAGTCAGCCAGGGTATAAATAGATGCCAGTTGCTGTTCGTTGAGGGCGTGATAGAGAAACTTGCCCTGCTTGTCACGGGCAAAGGCCGGGTGCGGCTGGTAGCGGATGCCGGGGCGGATCTCGATCGTGTACTCGCTAAAGGCGATGGCTGCAGCATCTGCCGTCGCAGCCAGTTGCCTGCCCTTGGCATCGAAATAACGTACGGCGGGCATCTTCGCGGCGGCGAGGGGAATCAGCGTATAAGGCCGCTTCAGGTAATGGTATTGCAGCGGCGGCGTGTAGATCTGACCAATGAACTGGTATTCGTTTGAAACGTAGGAAACCGCCGGGTCGAGGTGCTTGGGCCGCGCGTCAAAGGAGGAATAGAGGATATTGGCGCCGCTTTCCGCCTTTGGGTAAGGATTGTTCCAGTTTGCCCCGTCGCAACCAACGAGCCAAAATGCCACAAACATTGTACTGATTCGCCACATCATTGTTTTATGAGGTATTTTTATTCCGTCTTATCCTGGCTTATTGCCCGGTTTGCTGCGTTCAGCCCTTCACCTTATGCTCATTTTTAGTTACTGTAGCGTTCCTTAATCCTACACGCTCGTATTCACTGACGAAAGGTATCTCTCATGTCATTTTTGCAAGGCAAGCGCGCCTTAATCGTTGGCCTCGCCAGCAATCGCTCCATCGCCTATGGCATCGCCAAGGCCATGCATCGCGAGGGTGCTGAACTGGCCTTCACCTACCAGAACGACAAACTTAAAGACCGGGTCGAGAAAATGGCCGCCGAATTTGATTCCGATATCGCCCTGGCCTGCGATGTCAGTGACGATGCGCAAATCGATGCCGTCTTTGAGCACCTTGACGACTTCTGGGACGGCCTGGATATCATTGTCCACTCGGTGGCCTTTGCACCCAAAGATCAGCTAGAGGGCGGCTACCTCGATGCGGTGACACGCGCCGGCTTCAATACCGCCCATGAGGTCAGCTCCTACAGCTTCGCCGCCCTGGCCAAGGCCGGTCGTAATATGATGGAGGGCCGTAATGGTGCCCTGCTGACCCTGAGCTACCTCGGTGCCGAACGCGCCGTTCCCAACTACAACGTCATGGGCCTGGCCAAGGCCAGCCTCGAGGCCAATGTGCGTTACATGGCGCAGGACCTTGGCCCGGATGGTATCCGTGTCAACGCCATCTCTGCCGGTCCGATCCGCACCCTGGCCGCCTCCGGCATCAGTGGTTTTCGCAGTATGCTCGACCAGTTTGCCGCCACCGCACCACTGCGCCGTAATGTCACCATTGATGAAGTCGGCAATGTCGGTGCCTTCCTCTGCTCCGATCTTGCCTCCGGTGTGACGGGAGAAATCTCTTACGTCGATGGCGGTTATAACGTTGTCGGCATGGACTTCAAGGCCCCGGCCGGCAAAGACTAAACAATATTGGGGCGGTCCTCGGCGAGGATCGCCTCTTCCCCTTCCAGACGGCCTATCACCACCGCGCCACAAGAATCACTGAACACGTTCACTGCCGTCCGGCACATGTCGAGAAGTCGATCGACGACATAGATCAGCGCAATACCCTCTACCGGCAAGCCCATGTAACCCAGGATAATGGTGATCGCCAACAGGCTCGCCGCCGGCACCCCGGCCACACCGATCGAAGTTACCAGGGCCAACAGGACGATCACAAACTGTTGGGTAAAACTCAGGTCCAGACCATAGGCCTGGGCGATAAACATTGCTGCTACGCACTCATAGAGTGCCGTGCCGTCCATGTTCACGGTTGAACCCAACGGCAGCACAAAACTGCTGGTACGATTCGAAACCCCGGCATTCTTTTCCACGCATTCCAGTGTCAACGGCAAGGTTGCCGATGATGAGGCCGTGGAGAAGGCCGTCAGCAGTGCCGGTGCCATCGCCCGGTAATGACGCAAAGGGTTCACGCCGGCGACATAACGCAGGATCAACGGCATGACGACAAACATGTGAATCGCCAGCGCCAGGATCACGCTGAGGAAGAACAGCCCAAGCACCTCCATGAGGTCGAAAAAGCGCGAGGCCCCGGTATCCGCGACCACACGCGCAACCAGACCGAACACACCTATCGGGGCGAAACGCATAATGAACAAGGTGATCCGCAGCATCACCTCATAGACCCCTGCCCAGAAACCATACAGGTTCTCGGCATGCGGTTCGCCAACACGTGACATAAAAAAACCGAATAGCAGGCTAAAGAAGATCAGCCCCAGCATCTGGCCATCCGCTGCGGCGGCAACAATGTTCGGCGGCACCATGCGCAGAAAGACTTCCACCACATCACTGACACCGCGACCCTCAACCTTTGCAGTGATACTGGAGACATCGGCGCTGAGGTTGAGGACATCCTTGACCGGCTGACCATCCTGGATGCCAGGTGTCAGCGCGTTGACCACCAACAGACCAATGGTCACAGAGATAAAGGTCGTCGCAAGGTAGTACATCAGAGTTCGGCCACCGAGCCGACCAAAGGCCCGCGAAGAACCAATACCGGCAATACCGACGATGATCGAGGAGACCACCAACGGCACGATGATCATCTTCAGGGCATTGAGGAAGAGGTTGCCGATAAAGACATAAACATCGTAGAAACGCAGGCCGAACAGATCAGCCTCTACGCCGCTGGCCAGGCCCGCCAGCACGGCCAGTAACAAGGCGATCAAAATTTGCCAGTGCAGTTTCATCCGTATCCCTCTCTGGCCCGGTGCTTATCGCCTAGTTGCTGGCCCCGTTCAGGTTCTTATGGAAGATCGTCACATCGGCACCGAGACGCAAGTCGGTGCGTAAGGCACTCAATATCGACTCGACGGCGGCGGCCTCCAGCTGGCGTTGTGCGGCCAAGCGTTTCGATTCATCCGCCTTGGACGGGTCGAACTCGGTGACGGCACTGAAGGCGATAAGGCTGTAATCGCCATTGGGCAAGGCCACGCCGGCATAATTCGACGTGTCTGCGACCGGACGCGGCATGGCAAACAGGGTAGTCACAATCCCTCCACGCACCTTGCTGGTATCACGCATGATCGACTCAGGCTCCGACCAGCTCAACTTGAGTTCTTCGGCCACCACCGATGCCTTGGCATCGTCTTTGAGACGGACCAGCATCGCCTCACCCTGCTTGCGCGCAAGCGCCTGTGTGACCTCGGCCAGCAGCCGTTCGATGATGCTGTCATTAACCTCTTCCAGTGGTCTGGCTGCCGCCGGTATGTGTTCCTTTATACGTAAAACGATCAATTTATCCTGACCGACTTCCAGTGCTTCACTGTTGTTACCGGCCAGCACGTCTTCTGTAAAGGCGGCATTCACCACGGCAGGATTCGCGGCCAAGCCCTCGCCACCCTGACGGGTAAACAGACCGGTGCTCTTAATCTCAAGTTTCAACTCGGCGGCAACGGGCTCCAGTGTGGTCGGCTGCTCATAACTCAGGTTATTGAGTAATTCATGCTGCTCGGTAAAACGGCGCTCGGATTCACGGGCACGATAATCTGCAGCCACCTGCTCACGCACCTCCTCGAAACTACGTGTGCGAAGTTTTTTGTCGTCCACACTCAACAGGATATGACTGGCCTGGCGCTCTTCGCCCTTGATGTCGGTAAGTTTGATCAGGTGCAGACCAAAGGAGGTACGCACAGGCTCACTGATGTCACCCTTGTTGAGGGCAAACAGCGCCTCTTCAAACGGTTGTTCCATGACATTGCGTGCCAGCAAACCGATATCCCCACCATTTTCTGCGGAGGCCTTGTCTTCAGAAAATTCTTTTGCCAGTGCAGCGAAGTCTTCACCGGCCAGAACACGCTTACGTATCGCCAGCAAGACATCGCGCTGGGCACGTTCATCGGCCACCGCATAGTCCTCGACATGTCCCTCATACCATTCACGCAAGGCTTCTTCGTTAACCTCGATTTGTGCCGTCAGGCTGTTGGCAGAAAACTCAACATACTCGATACTGACCTGCTCCTCGGTCATGAATTGGGAAATATTATTGTCATAGAAGGCACGGATCCGCTCGTCATCGATCTTCGCCTCTTGACGAAAATCTTCCGCACGCAAGGTAATCGTGCTCAGGGTCCGTTGCTGATTTTGCAGGGCAAGCCAGGCATCGACCTGCTGCGGGGTAACAAAAACGCTACTGCTGATCGCCTCAAGAAACTGACGGCTGATCGTATCCTGCTCGAGGCGGCTCTTAAAACCCTTGCTTGACATCCCCTGATAGCGTAACTGCTGCGAATAGACATCGGCATCGAACTGGCCATCTCGCTGGAAAGACGGTACGGCGCGGATAATATCGTTCAGTTGCTCGTCACTGACGCGCAGACCTGCCTCGAGTGCTGCCAGGGTCATCAGACGGGACTGGATCATGCCCTCGATCACACGCTGCTTCATACTTGCGTCGTTAAGCAACTGTTTATAGAGCGGATTATTGATATCGTTACCGAGGATACGGGCCAGCTGCTGACGTTGCTGGTCACGGTAGATCTGGAACTGACGCTGAAAGTCCTGGTCACTGATCTTGATCCCCTCTACTTCTGCGACATCCACATTTTGCGCACCACCGATGTAATCCTGGATCCCCCACAGGGCGAAGACCAGGACAATGAAGAGGACGATGATCCAGGCAACCCAGCTCTGGGCGCGATCACGAATTGACTGCAGCATGCTTACTCACTCTGAAATAGTTATCTGGCCGACCGACACCCTTTCCCTCGGTACGGTCCCGTGCACTTCATTATAAAAAAATTGATTATAAAGGATTATAAACACAAAGGGCGCACCCTGTAACAGGTGCGCCCTTTATGGCCATTGAATAATGGCGGAGCGGACGGGATTCGAACCCGCGACCCCCGGCGTGACAGGCCGGTATTCTAACCAACTGAACTACCGCTCCGAACTGGTGGGTGCTGAGGGGATCGAACCCCCGACATTCGCCTTGTAAGGGCGACGCTCTCCCAGCTGAGCTAAGCACCCCACTCGAGAGGCGCGCTAGTTTACGGCATCTTTGAGGGCTTTACCAGCCTTAAATCCAGGATTGTTAGAGGCCTTTATTTCGATGGCCTCACCGGTGCGTGGATTGCGTCCGGTACGGGCGGCACGTGGTCGTACCGAGAAGGTACCAAACCCTACTAAGGTAACCTGATCGCCACCTTTCAGGGCCGCTGTGATGGTATCCAGGACCGAGTCCAGGGCACGTGTGGCAGAGGCTTTGGAAAGGTCGGCTGCCTCGGCAACGGCATCAATTAATTCGGCTTTATTCATTCTTTAAGATCCCCGCTATGTGAATTGTTGTATTGTTTATCAGGTATCAGACTATGGTGAGAAGAACGCCTGTCTGGCTTGGACCTGCAGTTTTCCTTCCAAGTAAAACGGCAAGTGAATTCGTTATCCCATAGCGCCTGATGACTGTCAAGCAAGGACAGTGTGTCAAAGTACCGTGGGAAATAACGTGACCCATGCAACAATACCGGTGCTCGCCGTTATCATTCCATGCATCAGGGGCTTAGCGAATAACCTTCATGCCAAACCCCAACATCGCCCCATAACTAAAATATTTTATTTCAACTATAAAAAAACCGGCAGGAAAAATACCTGCCGGTTTTTTATACAACGCTATAAGGCGATTTTAGTGGTGATGAACCGCCTTACCCTTACCTGTGCCCTTGCCGGCCTCCTTGGTGACGCTGGGCTCTACCTTGCCTTCCAGCGGCTCAGGTGCACGTACCAGTGCCACGGCCAGGACCTCATCGATCCAGCGCACTGGCTTGATGTCGAGTTTATCCTTGATGTTTTTCGGAATATCCACCAGGTCACGCTCGTTTTCCTGCGGGATCAGCACGGTGGTAATCCCGCCACGGTGCGCGGCCAGCAATTTCTCCTTCAGGCCACCAATCGGCAGGACTTCACCACGCAGGGTGATTTCCCCGGTCATGGCAACGTCGGCACGTACCGGGATCCCGGTCAGGGCAGATACCAGTGAGGTGCACATGCCGATACCGGCACTCGGACCATCCTTGGGTGTGGCCCCTTCCGGTACATGAATGTGGAAATCGAATTTCTGATAAAACTCCGGGTCGATACCCAGTGCCACGGCACGGGTACGCACCACGGTCATGGCGGCATGGATCGACTCCTGCATCACCTCACCCAGCTGACCCGTATAGAGCGGCTTGCCCTTACCCGGGATCGCAGCCGCCTCGATGGTCAATAATTCACCACCGACCTCAGTCCAGGCCAGACCGGTGACCTGACCCACCTGATCGTGTTCTTCGGCCAGACCATGACGGAAACGTTTGACACCGAGATACTTGTCCAGATTCTTGGCGGTAACCGTAACCGTCTTATCTCTCGGCTTGAGTAAGACATCCTTGACCACCTTACGACAGACCTTGGAGATCTCACGCTCAAGGTTACGCACGCCCGCCTCACGGGTGTAATAACGAATGATATCCGTCAGGGCGCTATCGGCAATGCTAATTTCATCGTCTTTCAGACCATTGTTCTTGATCTGTTTCGGCACCAGATAACGCTTGGCGATATTAAGTTTTTCATCTTCCGTGTAACCAGACAAGTGGATGACTTCCATACGGTCCAGCAACGGGCCGGGAATATTCAGGCTGTTGGCCGTGGCCACAAACATGATATCCGACAGGTCGTAGTCGACTTCCAGGTAGTGGTCGTTAAAGGCATGGTTCTGTTCCGGGTCCAGCACTTCCAACAAAGCAGAAGCCGGGTCGCCACGGAAGTCTGTCGACATCTTGTCCAGTTCGTCGAGCAAGAACAGGGGATTGCGTGTGCCGACCTTGGTCAGTTTTTGCACAATCTTGCCCGGCATCGAACCAATATAGGTACGACGGTGACCACGGATCTCGGCCTCGTCACGCACGCCACCCAAGGCCATACGGGTAAACTTACGCCCGGTAGCACGGGCGATCGATTGGCCCAGCGAGGTCTTACCAACACCCGGGGGCCCGACCAGACACAGGATAGGTCCCTTCAGCTTGCGCGCACGCTGCTGCACGGCGAGATACTCAAGAATGCGTTCCTTAACCTTCTCAAGACCGTAGTGGTCTTCATCGAGCACGTCCTGTGCGGCGGCCAGGTCATGTTTGACCTTGCTGCGTTTCTTCCACGGCACACCGGTCAAGGCATCGATGTAGTTACGCACCACCGTGGCCTCGGCCGACATGGGTGACATCATCTTCAGCTTGTTCAGTTCAGAATCGGCCTTTTCTCTGGCCTCTTTGGAAAGTCCTGCCTTTTCGATCTTCTGCTGCAGTTCTTCCATTTCATTCGGAGTGTCTTCGAGATCACCGAGTTCCTTCTGAATGGCCTTCATCTGCTCATTCAGATAGTACTCGCGCTGACTCTTTTCCATCTGACGTTTGACACGACCACGGATGCGTTTCTCAACCTGCAGGATATCAATTTCAGATTCCATGATGCCCATCAGATGCTCAAGGCGTTCACGCAGGTCGACGATCTCCAGCACGGCCTGCTTCTCCTCGATCTTCAGCGACATGTGCGCAGCGATCGTATCCGCCAGACGAGCGGGGTCATCAATGCCCGACAGCGAAGAAAGGATCTCCGGCGGTACCTTCTTGTTCAGTTTCACGTACTGGTCAAACTGGTTCATGACCGAACGTACCAGCACCTCACTGTCACGCTCTTCCAGTTCTTCAGACTTCAGCGGTGTAACCTGTGCCTTGAAATACTCATCACTACCCAAGAAGTGCAGGATGCGGGCACGTTCGGCACCCTCGACCAGCACCTTGACGGTTCCGTCCGGGAGTTTAAGTAATTGCAGAATCGAAGACAGTGTGCCGATGCGATACATGTCATCGGCCTGTGGGTCATCCTGGGAGGCGCTCTTCTGTGCAACCAGCATAATTTGCTTGTCGGCCTCCATGGCCGTTTCCAAGGCCTTAATGGATTTGTCACGGCCCACAAAGAGCGGGATCACCATGTGCGGGTACACGACCACGTCGCGTAGCGGCAATACTGGGATCACGCTGAGTTGTTCGTCAATAACTTCTGATATTTTGTCCTGGTTCTCCATGATGGAGCCTCGCTATGTGAAGGTCATGCCTTCTGAAATTAATCTAGTTACAGCAGTGGTCGCCTAAGCACAGCCGCCACTACAGACTCTATATATGGATGTTGTCGGCATATTTCAAGCAAACTCAACCGAGCTTGAAAAATAATGGGGTTCTAACAACAAAGACCCCGCAGCAGCGGGGTCTTTGAAATCAGTCAGAGGAAGCAGCCTGGTCTGTCTGCTCGTACATCTTCAGTGGTTCGGATTCCCCACTGATGACGTTCTCGTCGACAATAACCTTCTGCACGTCATCCTGGGATGGCAAATCATACATGGTCTCCAGCAGGGCATGCTCGAGGATGGAACGCAGGCCACGGGCACCGGTTTTGCGTTCCATGGCCTTGCGCGCCACGGCCCGCAGGGCATCATCGCGGAATTCCAGTTCACAATTTTCCATATCGAACAGGCGCTGATACTGCTTGGTGATGGCATTCTTCGGCTCGGTCAGGATCTGAATCAGGGCATCCTCATCCAGTTCCTCAAGCGTGGCAACGACTGGCAGACGACCGACAAACTCGGGGATCAGTCCATAACGGGTCAAATCTTCCGGTTCGACGTCGTGCAAAACTTCACCGATGTTCTTTCTTTCTTCCTTGCTCTTCACCTCAGCGGAGAAGCCGATACCGCCCTTCTCGGAACGTTCACGGATAAGCTTGTCGAGACCGGCAAAGGCACCACCACAGATGAACAGGATGTTAGCCGTGTTCACCTGCAAGAATTCCTGTTGCGGATGCTTGCGTCCGCCCTGCGGGGGTACCGAAGCAACCGTGCCTTCGATGAGTTTCAGCAGGGCCTGCTGCACACCTTCACCCGATACATCACGGGTAATAGACGGGTTATCTGACTTGCGTGAAATCTTGTCGATTTCATCAATGTAGACAATACCGGTCTGGGCCTTGTCGACATCGTAGTCACATTTTTGCAGCAACTTCTGAATGATGTTTTCGACGTCTTCACCCACATAACCGGCCTCGGTCAGGGTGGTGGCATCGGCGATCGTGAACGGTACGTTCAACAGGCGAGCCAGGGTCTCGGCCAGCAGGGTCTTACCACTACCCGTCGGGCCGATGAGGAGGATGTTGCTCTTGGAGAGTTCAACATCGTTGCCGGAACTCGTCTCAACTTCAAGACGCTTGTAATGATTGTACACGGCCACGGCGAGGACCTTCTTCGCCTGTTCCTGACCGATGACATATTCATTGAGAATCTGGTTAATTTCGTGAGGTGTCGGCAGCTTGTTGCCCTTGGCAACCGCTGACTTCTCCTGAACCTCTTCACGAATGATGTCGTTGCACAGCTCCACGCATTCGTCACAAACGAATACCGACGGACCGGCAATCAGCTTGCGGACTTCGTGCTGGCTCTTGCCACAGAACGAGCAATACAACAGCTTTTCGCCGTCATCACCGTTATTGTTCCGCTCGTCACTCATAACCCACCTCTAAATTGCCCTGATACCCCGGGCCTTTCCGCTATTTTAGGTCTCACATTGCAGGGATTTGCCGGAATATGCAAGTCCCTGCGTCAAAGACCCGTCCTCATGTAATATAAGGCAAATTCCATGCCTATCAAGGGTAAAAACGTATAAATTACGCGTTATTCCTGCCCTGAAATCAGTCCGTTCAGACACCTGGCTCGCTGACATCGGCCATCTCACGGCTGGTCAGGACCTGGTCGATCAGGCCATATTCCACGGCGTTGTCACCACTCATGAAATTGTCCCGGTCGGTATCGCGACGGATAGTCTCAATATCCTGGCCGGTATGTTTAACCATAATATCGTTGAGGCGGTCACGGACCAGCAACATTTCTCTGGCGTGAATCTCAATATCCGCGGCCTGTCCCTGAACCCCGCCCAGCGGCTGGTGAATCATCATGCGTGAGTGTGGCAGGCAGTAGCGTTTGCCCGCCTCACCACCGGTCAGCAGCAGTGCGCCCATGCTCGCCGCCATGCCAATACACAGGGTGCTGACATTCGGTTTGATAAACTGCATGGTGTCGTAAATCGCCAAACCGGCGCTCACCGAACCACCCGGCGAGTTGATATACAAATGGATATCCTTGTCCGGGTTTTCCGACTCAAGGAACAGCAATTGCGCCACGATCAGGTTGGCCATATGATCTTCAACCTGACCAACCAGGAAGATCACACGCTCCTTAAGCAGACGGGAATAGATGTCGTAGGCACGTTCACCACGTGACGACTGCTCTACCACCATTGGCACCAGGCCACTATTTTGTATATCTGTCATACCCATACCGCGTATATCGGTCATGAAACGGCTTCCTTTAGCAGACCTAGCCGCGACCCTGGCCCTGGCTCTGCTGCATAATTTCATCAAAGTTTGTCTTGTTTTCGACCTTTTCGGCCTTCTCAAGCACCCAATCTACCACGGCTTGCTCCATCACTACAGCCTGAACCTCGGCAAGGCGGTTCTGATCACCATAGTAATAATCAATAATTTCCTTAGGGTCTTCATAGGGTGCAGCAATCTCTTCCACGGCCTCACGCACCTTCTCATCGGAGGCCACAATACCCTGCTTGCCGATCAATTCGGACATTAGCAGGCCCAGTGATACGCGGCGTTCAGCCTGGTCACGATACAGCTCAGGATCCATTGGTTTGTCTTTCGGCATCGGCACACCCTGCTGGGCGAGCATGTTTTCCATCTGCTGGGCCAGGCGCTGCATTTCGTCCCGGACCATGACCTGCGGCAGGTCGATCTTGTTCTTTTCAATCAGGGCATCCATAACCTGGGTCTTGGTGGCTTCACGCACCACCGACTTCAGTTCACGCTCCATGTTTTCCTTCACCTGGGTACGCAGGGCCTCAACAGTGCCTTCCTCTACACCGAGTTCCTTGACGAAGGCATCGTTGACTTCCGGCAGTACCGGCTCCATCACAGTACCTACTGTGATCTCAAACTGCACCGTCTGACCGGCCATTTCCTTATTGCCATAGTCTGCCGGGAAGGTGGCATCAATGTTACGCACGTCACCGGCCTTGGCACCCTCAACTCCCTTTTCAAAATCGCTGATAAAACGCCCCGAACCAATCACCAGCGGGACCTTGCTGCCCGTGCCCCCTTCAAAGGCGACACCGTCTTTTGTGCCGACAAAATCGACCATCACCTGGTCACCGTCTTTGGCGGCACGTTCGACTTCCTTCCACTCCTGGCGCTGGCCACGGATACGTTCGATAGTCTTGTCGATATCTTCTTCGGTGATTTCAGCCACCGGAACTTCAATCTTAACCCCTGTCATATCGGCCAGTTCAAACTCCGGCATGACCTCAAAGGTTACCGCGTACTTTGGACCTTTGCCCTCTTCCAGCGGCAGAAACTCGACACTCGGCGCACCGGCCGGGCGCAGATTCTCCTTTGAGAAGGCTTCATAAAGACTCGACTGCACGGCCTCATCCAGGGCCTCCTTTTTCGCCTGTGCACCATACTGTGACTTGACGATACGTAACGGCACCTTGCCAGGACGAAAGCCGGGCATTTTTACCGTGCGGGCCAGGTTTGCCAGACGATTTTCAACGGCCTGTTCAAAACCTTCCACCGGCAGTTCAACAGTCATGCAATGCTCAAGACCGTCACGCTTTTCAACAGAAATCTGCATGTATCACATCCTTAACCCGGTCATCACCGGTGTTTCATCATTTTGCCAAGGGCTTAATTTTATAAAAAGAATTTGGTGCGGAAGGAGAGACTCGAACTCTCACGCCTCGCGGCACCAGAACCTAAATCTGGCGTGTATACCAATTTCACCACTCCCGCTGCGCTTGAGTCGGCCGAAAATACCCGGCAGCGCACTCTATTAGTATATCAGGCTCACAGTAGGCACGCATAACCCCTGTTTGCCCCGAACCCGGTTGCAAAACCGGACCCAGATACGACAAAGGGTTGCGGTAAGCCGCAACCCTTCGGTTTCGTGGTGGGTCGTGACAGGTTCGAACTGTCGACCCGCGGATTAAGAGTCCGCTGCTCTACCAACTGAGCTAACGACCCGAAACTCTTGCCTATGCTGCAATGGCAGGCGCGCATTGAAACATAGCCACCGGTTGGGTTCAATCCCAGAACCGGAATATGGGGTGGACGATGGGGCTCGAACCCACGACAACCGGAATCACAATCCGGGACTCTACCAACTGAGCTACGCCCACCATAAAACCGTTTATCCATTGCCGCCGCTGAAAATGGCGCGCCCGGCAGGATTGATGCAGGCCCACGGCCTTCACCCTTCGGGCAGCGCTTCTCGCGCTGTCCAAACCGGCTTCACCGGTTTGTCGAACCTCGCCATATTATGACGCAGGTTCTCATCCCTCATGGATGATGTTTCCAGGCTAACCTGTCGTCATGCCTGGACAACCTAATATGGCGCGCCCGGCAGGATTGACTCAGGCCTCCGGCCTTCGCCCTTCAGGGCAGCGCTTCTCGCGCTGTCCAAACCGGCTCCACCGGTTTGTCGAACCTCACCATATTATGACGCAGGTTCTCATCCCTCATGGATGATGTTTCCAGGCTAACCTGACGTCATGCCTGGACAACCTAATATGGCGCGCCCGGCAGGATTCGAACCTGCTACCCTCTGCTTAGAAGGCAGATGCTCTATCCGAATGAGCTACGGGCGCATAAACGGTGATTATACGCCTCATAGCGTCTGTCGTGCGACCAGCAGCAATACATATAGAATTTGGTCGGGGTAGAGAGATTACTCGCTGCGCTCGCCCCTTCGGGGCCGCCTGCGGCGTTCTGCGCACCTCCGGTGCTGGTCGAACTCGCCATATGACTTTCGTCGGGAGTTCAAATCTCTCTACACGGACCTCACCCACATTAGGCGTTAAACCAATTATCGGCGACCAAAATTTGGTCGGGGTAGAGAGATTCGAACTCCCGACATCCTGCTCCCAAAGCAGGCGCGCTACCAGACTGCGCTATACCCCGATTTACTGCGAGATCACGGCAAAAATCGCCTGTAATATCCCGACTTTACCTCACACAGGCCCGGGGCCTGTGAGATAAGGACGGGGATAATACGCGCCCGCATTCGTCGCGTCAATTCCGCTTTCAATTCAGGTATAATCCCCGCCTTTCATGATCCGAACGGGATGATTTCATGGCCGCACAACGCATAGATGGCAAACTCGTCGCCGCCGACCTGCTCGGCAAGGTCGCAACACGCGTTCAGGCGCGCCTCGCCGCGGGCAAACGCGCCCCGGGGCTGGCCGTGATCCTGGTGGGCAGTGACCCGGCCTCGAGCGTCTATGTCGGCAGCAAACGCAAGCGCTGCGAGGAAACCGGTGTCCTGTCATACTCCCACGACCTGCCCGCAGAGACCACGGAAACCGACTTGCTGGCCCTGATCGACCGGCTCAATGATGACCCTGCAGTCGATGGGATCCTGGTGCAATTGCCCCTGCCCGCACACATTAACGCCGATACCGTGATCGAGCGGATTGACCCGGCCAAGGATGTAGACGGTTTCCACCCCTACAATTTTGGACGCCTCGCCCAGCGCCGCCCGCTGCTGCGTCCCTGCACCCCGCGTGGCGTCATGACCCTGCTTGAAAGCACGGGGCAGGAGCTGGTCGGCCTGGATGCCGTGGTGGTCGGCGCCTCCAATATTGTCGGCCGTCCCATGGCGCTGGAACTACTCATGGCACGTTGCACGGTGACCATCTGCCACAGCAAGACCCGCGACCTGGCCGCCAAGGTGGCTGCCGCTGACCTGGTCGTAGTAGGTGTTGGTATTCCCGGCTTCGTAAAGGGGGAATGGATAAAACCCGGTGCCATCGTCATCGATGTGGGTATTAACCGCCTCGACGACGGGCGTTTGGTTGGAGATGTCGAATTTGCTTCAGCGGCCGAACGCGCCGGCTGGATTACACCGGTGCCGGGTGGCGTTGGCCCGATGACCGTCGCCACCCTGCTGGAAAATACCGTCGACGCCGCCGACCGGGCCGACGTTTAAACACCTAGCGCTGACGCGGAGGTAAAAACTCCGCGGCGGTGAGGTCGAGTTTGCCAAAACAGGCCTGATATAGAGGTGTTTTCATGATGCCATCCGGGTCATTGCGCAGGTCTTCGATCTCGTCGTCCTCAAAATCCATATCGACCTCCTTCCCCTTGTAGGCACCATCACAGCGCTCAAACACGGCCTCGCCGCTGGCATCAAAGGAACGAAAGGCATGCAGCCCCTGATTGTAGCTGTGCAGGGCCACCAGCGTCTGGACGGGTGCATTACGGTAACCGGGCAGGAAGGCCGCCGTGTAATCACAGCTTACGCGACCGTTATCATCGTATTGAAAGACCTCAATGACATGAATATTTTCGGGGTTCGCGTTTTCCCACTGGATACGGCTCAGGACATGACCGCTTTGTGCATCGGTATAGGTGACTTCCTTATAAAAATTCTTTTTGCCACGGTAGCCACCGTGTCTGACCTTTTTGTTCACCTCATGGCCGGCCAGCTGTTCCTGGTGCAGGGCATACAGGTCACTGGCAAAGCTGTTCCAGTCACTGACCTGTTTCTTGTCCACCTTCATGGCCCGGTTTGATTCTGCCGCCCATATCGGGCTCACCATCAAGAGGCTTAGGCAGATAGAAAGAAGTAATCGCATGACGTCATCCCCTGATTTAACGCTTTGATTGTTGAATTTATTATGACAGCAAAACCGGGGCAAAAATTCCCCCCGGGGCCAAAACCCCATGAAATCAGCCGCGTCGCCAGCGCGTACTGCCGGAACCATCCTCAAGGACAATGCCCATTTCGGTCAGGGCATCACGCAGGCGGTCTGCCTCGGCCCAGTCTTTTGCGGCACGGGCCGCATCGCGGGCATCGATCATGGCATCGACCTCGGCGGCATCGACGTCGCCCGCCTGCTCACCCGCCCCGGCGGTCAACCAGGCCTCCGGGGCATCCTGCACCAGACCGAGTAACTGTCCGAGTCGAACCATGAGCCCGGCCAGTTGGTTGGCCCGCGCTGTGTCACCGGCATTCTTTTCCTTATTGATCGCGTGACGCAGTTCAGAAAGGATTGCCAGGGCCTCGGCGGTATTAAAGTCATCGTCCATCGCTGCGGTAAAGCGGGCTTCGTAGTCACCACCGTCGGCTTTCAGGTCTGGCGTCAGGTCGCGCAGCGCGGTGTAGAAACCCTCCAGCGCGGCGCGGGCCTGATCCAGATGCACATCCGAATAGTTCAGCGGACTACGGTAATGACTGCTCAAGACAAAATAACGCACCACCTCGGGGGCATAGCGGGCAAGAATTTCACGCACGGTGAAGAAGTTACCCAGTGACTTCGACATCTTTTCATCATCGATGCGCACAAAGCCATTATGCATCCAGACATTGACGAACTTTTCACCCGTCGCCGCCTCGGACTGGGCGATCTCGTTTTCATGGTGCGGGAACTGCAGGTCCATACCGCCGCCATGAATATCAAAGTGATGGCCCAGACAATGCGTCGACATGGCCGAACACTCTATATGCCAACCCGGTCGGCCCTTGCCCCAGGGCGAATCCCAGCTCGGCTCATCCGGCTTGGCGGCCTTCCACAAGGCAAAATCGAGCGGGTCTCTCTTCGCCTTATCAATATCGACCCGGGCACCGGACTGCAAGTCATCGAGTTGCTTGCCCGACAATGCACCATAGTTCTCAAACCGACTCACTGCGTAATAGACATCACCGTTATCGGCGGCATAGGCCGCGCCGTTGTCGACCAGTGTACGGATCATATCGATGATCTGTTGCATGTACATGGTGGCGCGTGGCTCAACATCCGGGCGTTGCACGCCCAGCGCATCGGCATCCCTGTTCATCTCATCGATAAAGCGCCCGGTGAGGACATCAAAGGCCTCGCCATTTTCATTGGCGCGGGCGATGATCTTGTCGTCGATATCGGTAATATTACGCACATAGGTGACCTTGTCATCGCCGAATACCTGGCGCAGGTAACGGTTCACCACGTCGAATACCACCAGCACGCGGGCATGCCCCAAATGACACAAGTCATAGACCGTCATACCACAAACGTACATACGGACATTATTCGGGTCGATCGGTTTGAACGGCGCCTTTTTGCGCGTCAGGGTATTATAGATTTCCAGCACGGACTCGTATTCTCCCGGTTATCGGTCTGCAGGCCAGCGGGCCCCTGGCTGACCGGATTATGGCGCAGAATGGTAACGGAAAGCGGGCCTGCGGACAAAGCCCTCTCGGCGGGGCCGGGGCAGTGGCTTTCATGACGCGCATAAAGACTATATTATTAGCCCCCATAGCACGACCTAACCACTATAGCGTACCCGAGAGGTCCCGGAAAACCATGCAGAAAATCCTCACCAGACTACTGTTTGCAGGCCTTGCCCTGTTCATCAACCTCGAGGCCATCGCCGCCGAGGACGACAAGGTACGTGTCCACATGCAAACCAGCCTCGGCAACATCGTCCTCGAACTCGATCAGGCCAGGGCCCCGATCACGGTAAAAAACTTTCTCAATTATGCCCAGTCAGGGTTTTATGAAGGCACCATTTTCCATCGCGTGATCGACGGTTTTATGATCCAGGGCGGCGGTTATGACAGGCAGTACAACAAAAAACCCGTGCAGCCACCCATTATCAACGAAGCCAATAACGGTCTGAAAAATATTCGCGGCAGCATCGCCATGGCCCGTACCGGTGTCATCCACTCTGCCACAGCGCAATTCTTTATTAATGTAAAAGACAATGCTTTCCTTGATCATAGCGATCTGACACCTCGCGGTTTCGGTTATGCCGTTTTTGGTCAGGTTGTTGAAGGCATGGACGTTGTCGACAAGATTCGTCAGGCTGAAACCGGCGCCAGTACGGCACTGCCCTCTCGTGACGTTCCAAAAACCCAGATTGTGATCAACAAGGTCACCGTCGAATAAACCCATTCTCTCTTGCAAGGTAAACACTATGATTAACATACACACCAACCACGGCGTTATCACGCTCGAACTCGATGCCGAGAAGGCCCCCGTTACGGTTGAAAACTTTCTGCAATATGCGCGTGACGGTTTTTATGATGGCACCATCTTTCACCGCGTCATTAACGGCTTCATGATCCAGGGTGGGGGGATGGAACCAGGCATGGTTCAGAAAGAGACCCGTGAGCCCATCAAGAATGAGGCTGACAATGGCCTGTCTAATGTCCTGGGCAGTATCGCCATGGCACGCACCAATGATCCGAACTCCGCTACGGCACAGTTTTTTATCAATGTGAAGGACAATGCCTTCCTCGACCACAGTTCGCCCACTCCGCAGGGCTGGGGTTACTGTGTCTTCGGCAAGGTAACCGAGGGCATGGACGTAGTCGATAAGATCAAGGGCGTCGCCACCGGCAGTGGCGGCATGCACCAGGACGTCCCTATTGAAGACGTTATCATTGAGCGCGTTGAGATCGTTGAATAAACGATCATCGAATAAAAGAAGTCGTCTTCAGCCCATTTAATATGGCCACCCTATTCATTTCCGATCTGCATCTTGATGCAAACCTGCCTGAACTGACGCGCCTGTTTGAACGTTTTATGGCTGAACAGGCACCGCAGGCCGAGGCCTTGTATATCCTCGGCGATCTGTTCGAGGCCTGGGTCGGTGATGACGATGACCGACCTGAGACCGAACGATTCATCAGTAGCCTGCGCGCCCTGAGTGATCAGGGCGTGCCGCTTTATGTCATGCACGGCAACCGGGATTTTCTCTTAGCCAGCGGCTTTGCCGCCCGCACCGGATGCACACTCATCAGTGAACCCAGCCTCATTGACCTGTATGGCACACCGACACTGCTATTACACGGTGACAGTCTGTGCACAGATGATGTCAAACATCAGGAAAGTCGTCTGCTGCTACGCAGCCAGAAATGGCAAGAGGCGTTTCTTGCCCATGCCCTCGACAAACGTATTCAACTGGCCCAGGAATACCGTGGCATGAGTCGTGAACACCTGCGTGACAAGCCGGAAGCGATCATGGATGTCAATGCCGGCGCGGTCGGTGCTTTAATGCAGGAATATGGGGTCAGACAAATGATTCATGGCCATACCCACCGGCCGGCCATTCATAACTTTACGCTGGGAGCAGCACCGGCACGACGTATTGTGCTCGGCGACTGGGGCCAGTTTGGCAGCATCTTATCCTGTGACAAAGACGGCTGTGAACTCAAGCGCTTCCCGGGCTAGCAGCCGGGTCAGCCGGTACGGTCATCTCATCGATCGAAAAACGACCGAACGCTGCCGGTAACTCGAATAGTTTCGGCGCGGCCAGCCAATCGTCATCAAAATCCACCAGGCTGCGTTTATAACCACTGTAATCCGACTCCTGCACTGGCAAACCGTATTGCAGGTGACGATCCGGGTGGAAAATATGTGTGGTCATATCGCAGGCATTACGCATGTCAGCAGGGACGTTCGCCAGTGTTGATGCATGCTGCCCGGCAAGGATATGGCGATACTCGGAAAGCGCCTGCGTGATATTTGTCAGTAAGCCTTCTGCAATCATTGCATCGTTACAGGCCTCACCATTCACTTTGAAAACGTAATGCACGACGTTCTTGCCGTCAATCTGTGGTGCATTTTTATCCTGGCTTTTATCAAAAGATAACTTGAACTCCATAGGCGCCGGCGTAACAACCGGCTGGCGATTCACAACAAGAATGGAATCATTATCATCTGAGACGCTATAGACCACTTGCTTGTTACGATCGACGAGAACAAAGTCATTGCCATCACTATTTTCGTCAATGCGAATAAAAGCAGTGTTGACAATAATCCGCGACTGGTAGGGTTCAACACCCGGTTCAACCACATCATAGAGCAACATCGTGGTAGCCGATTTTTTCTTAACCTGATCCTGCAACGCCTTTGCATTCGGCGCTGCCTGTTCATTATTGGCAACCTTGCCGTCACCACAGGCAACCAGCATAACTGCCATTAACACCACAACTATGTTCTTCACTATTATCTCCTCTTCGCTGACTGTTCCAGCATTTGCATTTCTGATTCGGTGAAACCCGCCTGCAGACGTGCAGCATAATAAAACGGGCCGCGCACCGAGCCTTGCATATATTCGTCCAGCAAAGCCTTGAAGGTTTTTTCGCTATCGAGGCCACGCTGCGTACAAAAATAACGGAACCAGCGTGTGCCGATCTCAACGTGGCCGACCTCTTCACGCAGGATGATATCAAGGATCTCCACCGCACGATGGTCACCCATGCCCTCGAGGCGCTTGATCATGCCCGGTGTTACATCCAACCCGCGTGCCTCAAGCACACGAGGCACCAGCGCCATGCGTATCAGACCATCATGCGCGGTCTTTTGCGCCATCTCCCAGAGACCGTTGTGGGCGACAAAGTCACCGTAATCATAACCGAGTTCCTGCAGGTGTGTCCGCAACAGGCAAAAGTGATAGGCCTCCTCGCGGGCGACACGGATCCAGTCGGCATAGAACGGTTCGGGCATATCCCGGAAACGGTACACTGCATCCCAGGCCAGGTTAATGGCATTGAACTCGATATGGGCTATGGCATGTATAAGCGAGGCATGCCCCGCGCCGCTACCCAGTTTGCGCGAATTCAGTTCGCGCGGTGTCACCAGCTCCGGGCGTGGCGGACGACCCGGTTCACCAATTGGCAAGGGTGACTCCAGACTCACACAATCCAGCTCACCGGCCTGCCAGGCACTCGAGGCGACGTTGGTCAGCTCACACTTTTCATTGGGGTCCTGTGCGGCCAGGCACTGACTCGCTACGTCAAACAGATTGGGCATGGGCTGATCTTAATGGGTTTTCAGACCGAGTACGATATCCATGACATTGGTACCGGTCGGGCCAGTATTAATCAGATCGCCGCTGGCCTCAAGAAAACTTCCTGCATCAAAGGCTTGCAGGCAGGCCTGGGCATTGACCCCACTCAGTTCGCCACGTGCCAGGGTCTCGCCATCAACCAGCGCGCCGGCATCCGGGGTCGGGCCATCGGTGCCATCGGTAGCGGCTGCCAGCAACAGACAATCCGGGTGGCCTTGCAGGCTAATGGCGGCCGCCAGGGCCAGGTGCTGGTTGCGCCCGCCCCGCCCGGGCTGTGCCGGCAGTTCAACCACGGTCTCGCCACCCCATATATGCAGAATATTCGCCCCGCGCATAACGGCCGTTGCGAGGCGCACACCGGTGGATTCGGCATCACAACAAAACAGGTCCGGGTGCAGGAACACATCGTAACCGAGCGCATCGGCCTTGTGCGCGGCTGCGCTACAGGCCATGTTCAGACTGGCAATGACGTTTAGCCGTATCGTTTCAAAACAGGGGTCCGACGCGGCAGGCATGGGCCCGGCCAGTTCGCTCAGGGCACTGAACCAGCCCGGCAGGTTGATATCCGCCAACCCCATAATGTCGGCAGGGGTTGCCGCCAGCAGGCCGGAACCAATCACTGCCGGGTCATCACCGATGACATCAGAAATCAACAAACCGACTGTGGCTCGACCTGCAAGGTAAGTAGCCAAACGCCCACCCTTGATCATCGACACGGACTTGCGTACCCGATTCATGCGCGCGATATCCAAGCCGCTGCCCAGCAACCAGTCATTTATGCGCGCCAGGTCACCAGAGTCCATGCCCTCCGGCAAGACCTCCACCAGTGCTGAGGCCCCTCCCGAGATCAGGAACAAAAATGTTGTCGCTTGCGGGTTACGCGCCAGACAATCCAGCAGGGCCTGCCCGGCAACCAGACTGTTCTCATCCGGCACCGGGTGAGCCGCCTCGAGACACGTCAACCGACAGGCGCCTGTATGGCCATATTTAGTGATCACCAGGCCATCCGTAATCTGCTCGCCGAGTACTTCCTCTGCCCCCCGCGCCATACTGGCCGCGGCCTTGCCGATGGCGATCACCACGACCGGGCCATTGACTGGCGCTTCACGCAGGGCGGTCGCCACACAGTGCCGACCGTTAACAGCCAGCAAGGCATGATTAAAGATATTTAACAGGTTTTGACGATGTCTGGACACGAGATGACTAATGTTAATAGAAACGACCCAGGCCGGTCTTGTAAACCAGTATCGCCCCCAATGCCGCCATCACGACCCCCCAGCCACGCACCCAGCCCGTGAGTGAGCCACGCATCATGATGCCGGCCAGTTCGCTCATCAGTGAGGTGGCGAGCAGGTAAAGTATCGCCTTAGTCACTATCAGCCAGCCAAAGATCGTGATCAACACCGGCCAGTCCCATACCCAGATGTTATGTACCAGAACGATGATCAAGCCCAGCAGCAGAATAAACAGCAGCATGGGGTAGTAACGATGCGGCCGGTCGGGTGCGTACTCGGCCATGCGTACCCAGTTTTCGGCCTGTAACAGATAGGAAAGCCCAAGGATAAAGATAAACCAGGAAAAAACAGCTGCGATGATCTCGGTCATGGTGACACCCCCCCGTGTTTTACTGCACCATTTAAGACTACTCCTTGTTTACATGCACATCCATTTGCGGGTAAGGAATAGAGATATTGTTCTCGTCGAAGGCCAGCTTGACGTTTTCATTCATATCGAACTTCACTTTCCAGTAGTCACTACTGTTCACCCAGGGGCGCACGACAAAATTAATACTGCTCTCGGCCAGCTCCGAGACGGCGATCAGGGTTTCCGGATCTTTAAGAATACGATCATCGTCATCAACAAGTTTGCGCAGGATATCGCGGGCCTTGCGAATATCATCGTCATAACCGATGCCAAACACCATGTCGATGCGACGGGTATCGCGGGCTGAGAAGTTGGTAATCGTATCACCGTAGATCTTGCCATTCGGCACGATGACCTCACGGTTATCACCGGTCTTCATTAGCGTACTGAAAATACTGATCTTCTCCACCGTGCCGGAGACACCACCGGCCTCGACGAAATCGCCGGCCTTAAAAGGACGAAAGACGATTAACATCACACCCGAGGCAAAGTTTTGCAGTGAACCCTGCAGGGCCAGACCAACGGCCAGACCCGCGGCACCAAGCAAGGCAATCAGTGAGGTGGTATCAACACCAAGCTGGTTCAGCGAGGCAATGATCACAAACAGCAACAAGGCCGTTTTCAGGATCGAGCAAACAAAATTGACCAGAATGGCATCCATGTTGGCCCGCACCAGCAGCTTGCGTACAAGCCGGGTCACAATCTTTGATACCACACGACCGACAACAAAGATAACCAGCGCGAGGACGATATTGACCCCCCAGGGAATCATATAAGTATCGAGCAGTAACTGAATATCCAACTCAAACATTTTTAATGTCCTTTATTACGGTTTAACAATCGCATCAAAACCGCGCTGCAGATCGGCCTGCAGGTCGTTAATGTCTTCCAGCCCGACGGCAATACGGATCAGGCCATCGCTAATGCCCGCCTCGACCTTCTGTTCCGCTGTCAGGCGACCGTGCGTGGTCGTTGCAGGGTGCGTAATCGTTGTTTTGGTATCACCCAGATTGGCGGTGATCGAGACCAGCTCGGTGGCATCAATAAACCGCCATGCCTCATCCTTGCCACCGGCCAGCTCAAACGACAACACCGCGCCGGGAGCGGATTGTTGCGCCGCCGCCAACTCATATTGCGGGTGTGACCGGAGCCCGGGGAAATGTACGGCCTTTACCGCCGTGTTCGCCTCCAGGAACTCGGCCAGCTGTTGCGCATTGGCAGAGTGTGCCTGCATGCGAATGGCCAGGGTCTCCAGGCCCTTGAGGAAGGTCCAGGCATTAAACGGACTCATGGTTGGGCCACAGGTACGCACGACACCGAAGATGTCCTTACCCACAATGTTCTCGCTGCCGACCACGGCCCCACCCATGCAACGCCCCTGGCCGTCGAGGAACTTGGTCGCCGAATGGATGACAATATCCGCGCCCAACTTCAAGGGTTGTTGCAGGGCCGGTGTACAAAGACAGTTGTCGACGACCAGCAGACAATCACGGCCATGGGCGATCTCGGCCAGGCGTGCGATATCCGCCACCTCGGTCAGGGGGTTCGACGGTGTCTCCAGAAACAGAAACACGGTATTTTTCCGTATCGCCGCGGCCCAGGCATCCGGGTCGGTCAGGTCAACGAAGCTTGTCTCGATACCGAACTTGGCCAGGTACTGCGAAAACATCACGACCGTGGTACCAAAGATACTGCGCGAGGCCACAATATGGTCACCGCTTTTCAGCAGGCCCAGGCAGGTAGCCAGGATCGCCGCCATCCCCGAGGCCGTCGCCACACAACGTTCCCCGCCCTCGAGTGCGGCGAGACGTTCTTCAAAGGTGCGCACGGTCGGGTTGGTAAAGCGCGAGTAAATATTGCCCGGCTCTTCGCCCGAGAAACGTGCGGCGGCCTCGGCGGCACTGCCAAAGACGTAGCTCGAGGTCGTGAAGATCGGTTCCGAGTGTTCGCCCTCGGCGGTGCGCCGCTGTCCGGCACGCACAGCGCGGGTATTGAAATGGTAGTCCGGCCTGTCTGACATCCTGCCTCCTCGTTCCGCCATCGCGGACGCTGTAAAACATGTTATACACGCCTGACAGGCACAAAAAAACCCGCCAGCAGATCGCTAAAGCAGGTTGCCCCTCTTTAGCTGTATTTATTATGCGCCCGCAAGCTGAGTCAAATCGGCGCCTTCAATGTGAGGAAATTCTAGGCAATCCCTGCCCGGCTGTCAATCCGTGTTTTGCATATCGATAGCGGCGTTATCCTGCTCGCGTTCATTCTTGGCCGAGTCGGCACGCAACAACTCCAGCTGATACAGGTATTGCGTGGTTACATCGGCGGTGACGTATTCGCCACTGAACACCGAGGTATCAAACTCGGTGATATTCTTATTGCCCCTACGCACCGAGGCCACCAGGTCATCGAGGTCCTGGAAGATCAGGCGATCAGCGCCGATCGCCTCGCAAACCTCTTCCTCAGTACGGTCGTGCGCGATCAACTCGGAGGCGGAGGGCATGTCGATACCGTAGACATTCGGGAAGCGCACCGGCGGCGCAGCGGAGGCGAAATACACCTTCTTCGCACCGGCATCACGAGCCATCTGGATGATCTGCTTTGAGGTCGTTCCACGTACGATCGAATCGTCAACGAGCATGACATTCTTGCCACGAAACTCGAGGTCAATGGCATTGAGCTTCTGGCGTACTGACTTCTTGCGCTGTTTCTGCCCCGGCATAATGAAGGTCCGACCGATGTAACGGTTCTTGATAAAACCTTCACGATACAAAACACCGAGCTCGTTGGCCATTTGCAGGCCCGAGGTACGACTCGTGTCCGGGATCGGGATCACCACATCAATATCATGGTCCGGCCAGATGCGCAGGATCTTCTGTGCCAGCTTTTCACCCATACGCAGGCGCGCCTTGTACACCGAGACCCCATCCATGATCGAATCGGGACGTGCAAAATACACATGCTCAAAGATACAGGGGTTGGTCTGTGCATGGCGTGCGCACTGCTGGGTGTGGAGTACGCCGTCCATATCGATATAGACGGCCTCACCGGCCTCGACATCGCGAATCAGGTCAAAACCGGCGGCATCAATCGCCACGCTCTCTGAGGCGACCATACACTCGGGGCCTTCATCAGACTGGCGACAACCAAAGGTCAGTGGCCGAATGCCGTTCGGGTCGCGAAAGGCAACAATGCCATAACCGGTGATCATGGCGACCACCGCATAACCGCCACGACAACGCTGGTGCACACGCGCCACCGCCTGGAAGATATCCTGCGCGTTAATGCGTAGCTTGCCCAGCGCCTGTAGCTCGTGGGCAAAGACATTCAACAATACTTCGGAATCGGAGGAGGTATTGATATGCCGCAGGTCTTCCTCAAACAGCTCGCGCTTGAGTTCATCGGCATTGGTCAGGTTACCGTTATGCGCGAGGCTGATACCGAATGGCGAGTTCACATAAAACGGCTGGGCCTCGGCAGAAGAGGAACAACCCGCTGTCGGGTAACGTACATGACCAATGCCCATATTGCCACGCAACCGCAACATGTGCCGGGTATGAAAGACATCGCGCACCAGGCCGTTACTCTTGCGCAGATAGAGGCGCCCGCCTTCACAGGTGATGATACCAGCCGCATCCTGACCACGATGTTGAAGAACGGTCAGGCCGTCATACAGTGTCTGGTTGACCGCACTGCGACCGACTACTCCAATTATCCCGCACATAAAGCGCCCTCAAGCGTACTGGAAGTTCGCGGCAATATCCGGCGGCAATAGATCACGCAGCCAGATTGCCATGGATTGAAAATGAATAATAAATATGGATTCCTTCCACCACGGGTCTGCCGGTATCGGTGTCAGCCCGGCCAGCAGGACCAGGATCGCCACCACCACCGCGCCGCGTGCAATGCCAAATAACACACCGAGCATACGATCCGTACCACTGAGACCGGTCTTCTTTACCAGTTGCGCCACCAGGTTATTAACCAGTGCACAAATAATCAGGGTCACCACAAACAGCAGGGTAAAGGCGGCAATCAGGCGAATCGAGGGGGCATCAATAAAATTGGTAAATACGGTTGCCAGGTGTTGGTGAAAAGTGAAGGCCACCCAGAAGGCGGCGACCCAGGCCGCCAGTGACAGGGCCTCGCGGACAAAACCCCGCATGACACTGATCAGCGCCGACAGCGCCAGAATAATCAATATGCCGTAATCTACCCAGATCATGCCTTCGCCTGCTTAGTTGCCATACCGGCAATCAGAGCCTGCGGATCCTAGCAGAGGCACATGGTCAGATGAAGTGGCAATTTGACTTTCCATGCCCACCATCAGGGGTGCTTGACGACAATCGGCTTGGTCTTCAGCACCTTGGCCAGTTTTGCCTGCAGCAGCTCGGCCTGCTCCTGCTTGATCTCCGGCCCGACGCGGACCCTGAAGGTTGGCGTGTCCTTGTTATAGATCGTATCGACAAAGGCGCTGAACCCCTGTTTGCGCAGCTTGTCGCGCAGGGCATAGGCATTTTCCTTCGAGCTGAAACTGCCTACCTGCACGGCCCAGGCACTCAGGCCGGTTTTCGGCTTGACCACGGGCACGGGTTTATCTACCTCAGTGACCACTGAGCTTGCCCGCTTGGGTTCTGTCGCCACCGGGCTCGTCGCAGCGGCTTTCAGCGGCTCGTCCGATTCGGCCTCTGCCGGTGCCGGGCTGTGTTCGAGTGCCTCGGGTTCCGGTACCGCCGATGGGCTCAGGGGGATCACCCGGGAGACAAACTCACGTTCGGGTTTTGGCGGGATATTGCTCTTGGAAATATAATCCACCGAGGCATTGCGACCATCGAGGATCATCGGGATGAAGATCACGGCCATAGAGACGAGGACGATCGCCCCGACCAGTCGCTGCTTGAGATTCATGTCATCCACTGCTTTACCCCTGCTCTCCTGTTAGGAACATTATACATGCCGCGGCAAGGCCTCTGCTACGGTATAAAAGGAGCCGCAGACCACGACGCGGTCGTCATCTGTGGCCTCGCCACATGCCGCATCGGCCGCCAGCCTGACACTGTCGTAGCATTGCATCGCATCTTCACTGATGCCCTGCTCACGCAGTATTTGCGTCATCTGCCGTGTAGGCGCGGCGCGCGGGATAGCCGGTGCCGCCAGGTACCAACGGTCCACCACGGCGGACAATGCATCAACAATCTGGCCGATATCCTTGTCGGCCATGGCGCCGAAGACCAGCCGGGTGTGGCCTTTCACCGGCTGGGCCTGCAGGCTCTGCACCAGGGCGAGCGCGGCATGCGGATTATGCGCCACGTCATAAATGCAGGGCACCGCACTGGCCAATAGCTGAAAACGTCCCGGCAGGCGCACATGCTCCAGGCCCTCTTCGATATCAACACGGTCGGTAGGCATCTCGAGCAGGCACTGCAGGGTCGCCAGTACGGTCGCGGCATTGTCGAGCTGGAAACGCCCCGACAGGGCCGGTTGCGGCAGGCCGATATGCGTCAGCCGGCCATGCCCGGAATCCACCCACCAGTTCCAGGTTTCTCTGTCGACCTCGTAATCAAACTGTTTGCCGAGGCAATACAGCTCCACTTTCAGTTCCGCCGCCCGCTGTAACAGGCTTTTGGGTGGCTGACGATCACCACAGATAACCGGGATCCCCTCGCGCATAATGCCGGCCTTCTCAAAACCGATGGCCTCACGGTCATCACCCAGCCACGCCTCATGGTCCAGGGCGACACTCGTGATCACGGCAATGTCCGGGTCAACAATGTTGACGGCATCAAGGCGTCCACCAAGACCCACCTCGAGTAAGACGATATCGAGGTCGTGGCGGGTGAACAGGTCAAGGGCGGCCAGGGTCCCGAATTCAAAATAGGTCAGTGAGACATCACCACGGGCACGATTAACGCGCTCAAAGGCGCGACACAGGCTTTTATCACTCATATCAATACCGCCAACACGCACGCGCTCATTGTAGTGATGCAGGTGCGGCGAGGTATAACTGCCGACCGAGTAACCGGCATTGAGCAAAATGCTTTCAAGCATCGCTATGGTCGAGCCCTTGCCGTTGGTGCCGGCCACGGTAATAACTTGCTGTGCCGGGCGTTGCTGGCAGAGCCGCTGGTAGACAGCATTTACGCGCTCAAGACCCAGTTCGATTTCTGTCGGGTGCAGAGTTTCCAACCAAGCCAGCCAGTCGGTAAGTGGTGTATCGGCATTAAGAGACGGCATAGATGTCGGGGCGCGCGTCAGTGTCGGGAGATACAAGCCTTAGGCAGGCTTGATGTTGCCGGGCAGTTCTGCCGCGGCACGTTCGATCTTTTCTTCGCTATCTTCAACAGCCTGTGTCGCCAGCACGGGCGCCGGTTGACGTGTCAGCATGGCCAATAACTGGCTGACCTTGTCGCGCATCTGGCGACGATCAACGATCATGTCGATGGCACCGTGTTCAACCAGGAACTCACTGCGCTGGAAACCTTCCGGCAGGGTTTCCCGTACGGTCTGTTCGATCACGCGTGGACCGGCAAAACCGATGAGGGCATTCGGCTCGGCCATGTTGATATCACCGAGCATGGCCAGACTGGCCGAGACGCCGCCCATGGTCGGGTCGGTCATCACAGAAATAAACGGCAGGCCACGGCGTGATAGCCTCGCCAGGGCGGCACTGGTCTTGGCCATCTGCATGAGCGAGAACAGGGCCTCCTGCATGCGCGCGCCACCGCTGGCAGAGAAACACACCAGAGGCAGTTCTTCGGCAATACAAAACTCAGCGGCGCGGCGGAAACGCTCACCGACCACAGAGCCCATCGAGCCCCCCATGAAACGGAATTCAAATGCGCAAACGACGAGCGGGATGCCATTCACCTGGCCGTTCATGACGATCAAGGCATCGTCTTCACCGGTGGCCTTCTGGGCACTGTTGATCCGGTCTTTGTATTTCTTGCTGTCGCGGAACTTCAGGGCATCGACCGGCCTGAGTTCAGCGCCGAGTTCAACGCGCGGCTCCGGGTCGAGGAAGGCCTCAAGGCGGCGGCGGGCACCGATACGCATGTGGTGATTGCATTTCGGGCAGACATCGAGGTTACGCTCGAGCTCGGCGCGATAGAGTACGGCGTTACAGGCGGTGCACTTCTTCCACAGACCTTCAGGCACGCTCTTGCGCGTGGTGCTGTCGGTACGGATCTTCGAGGGCAGCAATTTTTCGAACCAGCTCATAATGTTCTGTCATAATCCTGAGAAATCACCCGAACTGTAGCGGGTGATATTGATTATAGCCCCATCCAGGCAAATTGCCCAGTCGCGACTAGAGGGCATCCAGCGCGCCACGGATACTGCGCAAAATCTCGCAAATCGCCGGCGAGATCGCCGCAGGCGTAAGGGCATTGGCCTCGACCTGGTTGACCAGGGCACTGCCGACCACCACGGCATCGGCTACGGCGCCGACCGCGGCGGCCGATGCGGCATCCTTGATGCCAAAACCCACACCCACCGGCATACCCGAATGTGTACGGATCTGCGCGACCTTTTCGGCTACGGCGGCGGTATCGAGTGTCGCCGCACCGGTCACGCCCTTCAACGAGACATAGTAGACAAAACCACGCGCCGCATCACAGACCTTTTGCATGCGCTCGTCGGTCGTCGTTGGCGCGATAAGAAAAATCGGGTCCAGACCGTTGGCGGTAAAGGCCGGGATCGCGACCTCGCCCTCTTCCGGCGGCAGGTCAACGGTGAGCACACCATCAACACCGGCAGCGGCGGCTTCTTTCGCAAAGGTTTCGTAGCCCATGATCTCGATCGGGTTCAGGTAACCCATGAGCACCACGGGGGTATCGCTATCGGTTTCACGGAACGCTTTAACCATGCCGATCACATCACGCAGGCTGGTGTGGTGCACCAACGCGCGTTCACTGGCCTTCTGGATCACCGGGCCATCGGCCATCGGGTCGGAGAACGGCACACCGAGTTCAATGATGTCGGCACCGGCCCTGACCATGTCGTGCATGAGCGGCACGGTCACGTTCGGGTTCGGGTCACCTGCGGTGACGTAAGGGATTAAGGCCTTGCGCCCCGAGGCCTTGAGCGCCTCAAACTTCGTTGCAATACGACTCATAATTAAAACTTAATGCCTTCCCGTGCGGCGACGGTATGAATGTCCTTGTCGCCACGACCGGACAGGTTAACAATCAGTATTTCATCCTTGCCCATGGTCGGCGCGAGCTTTTTCGCATACGCCAGGGCATGACTGGACTCAAGCGCCGGCAGGATGCCTTCGATGCGGGTCAGGTCATGGAAGGCCGCTAAAGCCTCTTCATCATCCACCGCTACGTAGTTGGCGCGACCGACATCTTTTAACCAGGCATGCTCAGGCCCCACACCCGGGTAATCGAGACCGGCCGAGATGGAATGGGTTTCGATGATCTGGCCATCGTTGTCTTCCATCAGGTAGGTGCGGTTGCCGTGCAGCACACCCGGCTTGCCGGCACACAGCGGCGCGGCATGGTTGCCGGTTTCGAGACCGTCACCGGCGGCCTCAACACCGTAAATCTTTACGCCGTCATCATTAAGAAACGGGTAGAACAGGCCAATCGCATTCGAGCCACCGCCGACACAGGCGACCAGCGCATCCGGCAGGCGACCGGTTTGTGCCTGGCACTGCTCGCGGGCCTCGCGACCGATAATGGCCTGGAAGTCACGCACCATCGCCGGGTACGGGTGTGGGCCGGCCACCGTACCAATAATATAAAAGGTATCGTCGACGTTGGTGACCCAGTCACGCATCGCCTCGTTGAGGGCATCTTTGAGGGTCTTCGAACCGGACTCGACGGCCACGACCTTGGCACCGAGCAGTTTCATGCGATACACATTCAGGGCCTGGCGCTCGATATCCACGGCACCCATGTAGACCACGCACTCCATACCGAAGCGGGCGGCGACCGTGGCCGTGGCCACGCCGTGCTGGCCGGCACCGGTCTCGGCGATGATGCGCGTCTTGCCCATGCGCCGGGCAAGCAGGGCCTGACCGATGGTGTTGTTGATCTTGTGCGCACCGGTGTGATTTAAATCTTCACGCTTTAAATAGATCTGCGCGCCACCGAGTTCACGGCTCCAGCGCTCGGCGTGGTAGAGCGGCGACGGCCGACCGACATAGTGCTGCAGGTCGTAGTCAAACTCGGCGAGAAACGCCGGGTCCTTGCTGTATTTCTCGTAGGCCGCGGTCAGCTCGTCGATGGCCTCCATCAGCGTCTCGGAGACAAAGCGGCCCCCGTACGGACCGAAGTGCCCGCGCGGGTCGGGCATGTTCATGTAATCGTTGGCGTTTGCTTCGTCGTTCATGTCCTGTCTGCCTGTCTGACGGCCTGCATAAAGGCCGTAATTTTGTCGGCATCCTTGATGCCCTTGCTTGCCTCCACCCCGCTGCTCACATCGACGGCATAGGGTTGCACGGCGGCGATTGCCCCGGCCACATTGCCCGGGTGCAGACCGCCGGCGAGGATTATAGGCGTTTCCAGCTCGCCACGCATAGCCGGGCTGACGCGGTCCCAGTCAAAGGCCTCGCCCGTGCCACCGGCCTCGGTCGGCGACCAGGTATCGACGAGCAGACCCCGCGCCGAGCCATAGTGGCTGGCGGCCTCGACGAGGTCGGCCTCCTCAGACATGCGAATGGCCTTTATATAAGGTGTATCAAAGGCCTCGCACTGGGCCGGTGTCTCGCTGCCGTGAAACTGCAACAGGTCCAGCGGCACCCCGCGTAGCACATCATCGATGGAGAAGTGCTCGGCATCGACAAACAGGCCCACCGCGGTCACAAACGGCGGCAAGGCCGCGCAGATCTCTGCGGCCTGCTCGATGGTCACCGCCCGCGGGGATTTCGGGTAAAACACCAAGCCGATGGCATCCGCCCCGGCCCTGGCGGCGGCGAGTCCGTCTTGTGGACGGGTGATCCCGCAGATTTTTGTGCGTATTGGCATGTTTTAGACCCGAAAAGTGGTAATTCCATCGATAAGTAGCTGGAAATTGTGTATTTTAACGGAAGAACTAACGCCTGTCGCCCACTGAACAGGCGGATAAAGATGGATACAACAAGGGAGCAAGGGATGTTGCCGGTTTTTCAATCACTCTCGCGACAAAACCCCCTGCATCGGGGGCTGTCCTTTTTCGACCTTCACTTAGGACCTGTAACGGGCAACCAGGTCATTGAATGTATTCAGGCATGGATTTTTATTCATCCTAAAACGCGAGTTGTAACCCATCTTTTAGGATGACTACTTATAGTTAGCAGGCAAAAGAATGTACATGCTCGACACAACAGTCTTTAATCATATTCTTCGAGATGGAATAGAACTAGATGGATTGCCTCATGATAAGAGGTTGTTTGCGACACATGTACAACCGAATGAAATCCAGAATACAAGTAATGATAAATTAAGGAATGAATTGCTTAATGTGTTCTCTGATGTGGCAACTGAGAAAGTACCCACATCATCAGCAGTCTGGGATGTTTCCGAATATGGGGAGGCAGAATGGGGTTCTGAAGATGGTGTTTTTGAAGCTTTGCTATCCACACTAAATAAAATGAATAAAAATAAGAAAAATAATAGTAGAGATATTCTAATTGCTGAAACAGCCATTAGACATAATATGACACTAGTTACTGATGATGCGGATTTATCTGCCACAGTGAATAAACATAATGGTAGTGTAATAACGTTGCAGGAATTCATTAGTGAGTGAAATGCCTGCTAACAAATCATCTATGGACGCCTCCGTCAAGTAGTGAAGTAACCTTTTTATTGTCACCACGAAGATAAAGATTGCGTTCGTCTATCCGGCCTCTTAGTGGTCTTCTTATTGAGACCGGGCCAACATGAAAAATACGCCGACGAAGGGCCATACGCTCAAGAGACTTCAAGAGCCAGATTTGTTATCGGCCTTCCTTCGTCGTGATCTTATCGGTGGTGTCATGTGTGTCACTTCACTGCGCAAACCCTGATAGGCGTAAACTGTTGTCGATGCTTTAAGGTCTGTTACTGAACCGTGTAATTCGCATCGAATTCCCGCTGATGCATCCAGGTGGCCCAGAGGATACGCACGAGTTTATTGGCCAGGGCGACGGTGGCCTTGTTATGACCGACGCGTTGTTCCAGCTGAGCGGCCCAAAGCTGTAGCGCCGAGAGCGGTCTGTTGTCGTGTTGTAATCGCTTGATGCGTGCCATGACCGAGCGTGCCCCATGGATCAATAAGGTTCGCAGGTATTTATCGCCGCGCTTGGAGATCCGACCGAGATAGCGATGGTCGCCGGAGCTGAATTCGCGGGGGGTGATACCGAGCCAGGCACTGAGCTGCCGGCCGTTTTTGAATTGTGCGGGGGATTGCACACTGGCGCGCATGGCGGTGGCACAGAGCAGACCAATCCCCTGGATGTGCATAAACTGCTGAATGACGACATCGTCCCTGGCCGCCTGTTTGAGTTGTTTCTCCAATTCACGGATACGTGTCTCGATGTCGGACAGCTCCTCCAATACCACCTGTACGCTCGACTGTAACAGGGCAGGCAAGGACGGCAGCACCTCGCCGGCCGTGCTGATCGCCGCGCGTGGCCCCATCGGCACGAGCACGCCGAATTCCCGCAGGATGCCGCGCAGGGCATTGATCCGCGCCACCCGTGTGGCCTTCCATTGTTCACGGAGCCGATGCAGGCTTTGTAGGGATTGCTGGTACTCGGTTTTGACCGGCACCGGCTTGATCTCCGGGTTACGGGCGGCTTCGACGATGGCCATGGCATCACTGCGATCGGTTTTATTACGCCGCACGTAGGGACGGACATGTTGCGCAGGTAACAACGTGACCTGGTGGCCCATCGCCTTGAGGGTACGCGCCCAATAATGCGCGGTACCACAAGACTCCATCACCACCTGTACCGGTGGATGATTGACAAAAAAGCGGTAGAACTGGGTCCGATTTAAACGTTTTGAGCGGGTAACGTGATAGTGTTTATTAGCCAATGCTAATTGAAAGACATTTTTTGCTAAGTCGACACCAATTATTTTGCTAGACTTATCCATGGACGTCTCCTTTTATGTATTGTTACGTAATGGTCACATATACGTATGGCACATTGATGCCGATTAAAAAAGGGAGGCGTCCATTTCATCACTCCATCGGACAAACTTGTCTGTCACGTCTTTTGCGGAGCAAAAGCCTTGCCAGCCTACGTTCGCCGCTGAGTTCAACCGTTATAACCACAGGGAACACTGATGACATATGCACTGATTGACAATGCATCACTTACAGCCGTGCAAAGGGTCATGGGCCAGGTTGTCGTTAAAAACCCAGATACGATAAATGGTGATCTTGTAGCATTAGAAAACTTCGTTCAAGCGATACTTTTTTATGACGAGCTTGTTTGCATTGATAATTACAAAGAAGAGCACAAGGAAGAAAGAAAAAAAGAATTTGATTTTATAAAATTTATTTCACCAGAAGACTATCAGTTAGACAATTTCTCGGAAAAAGCCAAAGCAGAGGCTAAATTAATCCGGCCTGAAATCCGTGCAGGTGAATTCGCGGACCCAGATTTCCGAGAATTACTTGAATTACTTAAACTCAATATGGTGTGTACTTGGGATTTGCGTTCGAGCGTTTATTATTTAACACTGAAAATGCTTGGCCAACCAAATACGCCGGAATATGAGAAATATAGCGAACTGAGTTCCGCTATCTACAACGAACTTTCGGATGCTGGGGATACATTCGGCGTTTGGTCAACCGATGTTAAACTCATTGGTTCAGATGGGACAGAATACACGAAAGCTAGAATGGCTGAAGAAGCAAAATCAGCTAGCCGAGGTCATGGTGGCACAACCCGTGCCTTGGATATGTTTATCGCATCCTTGAATTGGCTTGCTTACAAATCGATTTATTACAGCTTAGCGGCTAATTATTTAAAAGCTGATACTTTTCTACATCCTATCAGGCATGCATATCAAATTCATTGGTTTAAAAAGACGGGCGCATTTGGTCACGATTTTACAGCAAAATTAGTAGGCTCTTTATCAAATAAGTTATCATCATCGGTAGGTGAAATTATTGATACTGGAAGATCTACAGCTGTTTCACTAGATATCCCGATATTTTCTGCTTGGTTATCTGTTCAGTCCGGTGACGCTCGAAATATAATATCTACAGCTCTTGAAATAAAAAATGAACAATGCTTGCAGGATGTAAGAGGGCTTTTAAAAGAAATACGAATTGGGTTTGATGAGGGTGGAATTACTCAGGCGAACAAATCAATCCAAAAATGGGAAAAGCAGCTTAAAAAAGCAGAGCATGAATTAAGATTAAAGTACGGTATTAAAACTGATCAAGGGATTCAGGGAAGCTTCTTAATGAAAGTATATAATTCAGTTGCAGCATTAAAAGGTCTTCCGCAATTTCCAGAATTCAATTTCAAAGTCCCTTTGCCTGATTTCATTACTAATAATCAATCGGGTAATTTTTCTACTCTTTTTAAAGATGTCGCATCAGAGCTAACCTCTACAGAGAGGTTGGGTGGAGTGAGAGACTTAATGGCGGCCAATTTTGTAATTGACGATGAGCATTATGTCCCACCAAAAACAGAAGCCCCTGAATTTAGAAAATATGCTTCAGATTGGAAATTACCAATGTAGGTTATAACAATTGGGTTAACTAGGACGCTCCTGTCGTCGCGCCTGTTACCCAAAGCGTTACATGACTAGTAATTTAAAGGGGGGTAATATTATGAAGAATAAAACACTGCTATTTATTATGATTATCAGCACATCATTGTTTTTTACAAATGCTTTTGCTGATAAATCAAATTCAACTGAAAGCAATGCTAAAACAGAGGTGTCCGATTATGTGCCATCCGCGTCTCTCGCACCTACTGGATTTGATAATAAGGGAGGCTCTTCTAGTTGTAGTTGCCCATCGTATGTAACTACAAATATTGCAGCCCCAGCATGTACGGCAACATGTCCAAGTCCATCTGTGGCAAGTTGTCGATGCTTTGTTCGCAATGCTTACGTTCAGCCGCCCACAATAAATAATTACTGTTCATGCAGATAATAATTTCATATAACAACTCACTCCAGAGTAAGTGGGGTCAGGGCACGGTTTTCTCTAATATAAGCAACAACTGTGCTCTGACTCCATTTGTTCGTGCGACTCAGGTAAAACGTTTTGCATCCTAAAAATGAACAATGTGCTGATGCCTTAGGATATTGGACAATAGGCATTCAATATCTTCATCTGACAGAATCAGTAATAGAGGAGACAATCAGCCAAGGTAATATATGGATGAATGTTACCGATTACACGCCATCCTTCGATGATTATTTGAATAAAACTAAATGGTCGGATCATAATTTGATAATCCCGTTACTTTTTGATTTTTATCACGGGCTTGAAGTTCTTCTAAAAGGGTTTCTAGTAGCTGAAGATATAAAAATTAAGACGAACCATAAGCTTTCTGATCTTCATAGTAGCTTTGAAACATATTACTCAAATAATAAACTGTCACAGTACATTGAGAAATATATTACTCAGAATAAGTTACCGGTATTGCTCAATGAGTTTTGTGAAGAATGTGGCATGTCAATGGATGAGTATTATCAAGCATTAAAGTATCCTGAAAGCACGAAAGGAAAGCCATATAGACACACACCTTTGAAATACAAGGGAGAACAGGGTGTACCATTCTTCAAAGATATGCTAAATGATATTCGCAGCTTAAGGAAAGAGGCTGTATCACTTGGGAGGACAATTTGTGAAAATGTATAACAAGACGCTCCTGACGTCGCGCCTATTAAGCTAAACGTTATACTTATACCAACTGATGAGCCATGAAAATAATATTTTATATAATATCAATACTTGTTTTGACAACCCAGCCAGTCTCTATTATTTATGCAAAATCAAAGGTCGAAAGAAGCTCTATTTGTCAGCCAAGAGAGCCAAAAATAAACTATATTCAGGCGGTAGAAATTGCACAGAAAGTATCAAAAAAATACTACAGCGTTGGTAACGCTTTCATAGATATGGTTCAATTGAGCTGTGAAAATAATGAGTATTTCTGGTTAGTCGGGTTTCGAAGGAAGGCATATGAATCTGGCCAACTACTTGTTTACGTATATATGAACGGAAAAACTAAAACATCAATTAAAAAGGATGGTTAATAAATATAACAAATTAACCAAGCTCGCGTTTCCGAGCCTTACTGCCACCCTGCTCCGCGGTTAGTCGTCCGCTTGTTTCAAACGTTATACGAAATGACATGAAACCCAAATCGAAAAAAATATTGCTAATTACAACTGCAATAATTGTGGTATGTACTGTAAGTTATATCACTTTTGTTAGTTATTTGGTTAGTAATGGTTTCAGGGACTATGCTGGTTTTTGTTCTAAATATATAAGTCAAATAGACGAATATAAATCTAAAACGGGAAAATACCCAATTTCACTTAAAGAACTGACAAAACCAAAATTTTCATTTCGTTACGAGATAGGTTTCTGCAAGTATTATTCGCAAACTGATCTTTACGGTTTTACGGTTCCAGAAGGTTTAATCGGTCAAGCATTTTATTCCTCTAAAACTAGAAAATGGACACATGATTAAAACGTATAACAAGCAAGTCAAGCTCGCTCGTTACCACTCGCTGGAACTTTTAAAAAGCGACGCTGCGCTCTGCTTTTTAAAAGCCTCTTACTTAAGTCGTTAGGTCACCTATTAAAGGAGATTATTGAATGATGAAACGTACATTATTTTCTGTCTTTGTAATATTCATAGTATGGTCGATTCTCGACTTTGTAATTCATGGCGTGTTTCTTCAGTCTACATACGAGGCTACAGCCCATCTGTGGCGTCCGATGGAAGAAATGAACATGCCACTCATGTACTTTGTCACTTTGGCATATACTGCCTGTTTCGTAGTGATCTATGGAGTCTTTGTAACGGAGAAATCACTTTCAACCGGTATAAAGTTTGGTGGGCTCTTTGGTCTGGCGGCTGGTATCATGGGTTTTGGTTCTTACTCGTACATGCCAATTCCTTTGTCGCTGGCGTGGAGTTGGTTTGCCGGAATACTTGTTGAACTTATTGTAGCTGGCGCGTTGGTAGGGACAATCATGAAGCCAGAAGGAAAATCGTCATAAACTACTCGGTGGCCTAACAATCGGCTCAAGCAAGGGCCGCGAAAAATGCGCGTATCCCCTTAGCCGTGCGTTAGGCATTTTCATAAAAGAGGATATTTTTTATGAAGTTAAAAATGACAGCTTGCATTGACGTTCCTAAAGAAAAAGTATGGTCTATTTTGTCGAATATTTCGAATATAAACTTGTGGGTAGAGCCAATTGAATCAGCATACTGCGAAGGAGATGTAGGGAAAGGGGTGGGTGCGATTAGAGTGTGTAATAAATGGGGTCAGAGCACAGTTTTCTCTAATATAAGCAACAGCTGTGCTCTGACCCCATTTGTTGTAAACATAAACATGCGAAGCTCGTTGCAAGAGGTGTCTTAAACCTATGAATGATATTAATACTATCGCTGAAGCACGGCAAAAAAAGCTGGTTCTTTGGGGGTACGTGATTCATATAATCGTGTATCTAATTGCACTAGGAATGCCGCCGGTAATCCTAGTGCCAATAATCTATCTAATCATCATTCGCAAATTCGTCTTAATCGATTGGCTCCGTTCTCATATAAAATGGCAATTGGTGACAATTGGCTTCGCTATCGCTGTCGTTTTAGTTGGGGCTCTTTTGTTTTTCCTTGGAGTCAGAGAGATCAACCAGACGCCGTCGCTAATAGGGACCATTTCACCAACGATCGCGGTCGGTTTATGGATCGCTCTTCCGTTCTGGCTGATTTATCGTCTAGTGTTCGGGTTGATCAATTACGGGAAAGAGGCGCGGATAGAACGACTATTTCCTTAATGCGATGATTCTATTACTAGTTCGACATAAGCACCATTAAAAGATACTGCTAATGCCTAAAAGAAACATTTTTATACTTTCTGTAGTCGTAGGTTTTATGTTTTGGGCTGTATTTGCCTGGTTTAAAATAGAACCCTGGGACTCGCCGTATGGGTGGATTATTGTTAGTCTCTTGGGGCTTTCTTTAGGGTTTATAGGTAATGAAAGTCCATGGCTATGGCCCTTGGGAATTTTTCTTGGTGAGGTTCTATTCGGCTTGGGAAGTCTTGTGAAAAGCCTATTTTTCTACAGCGGTGGTGGGGCTAATTTGTTTTTCCCTCTGGGCCTGATGTTTCTTGTCCCTTTTACGGTCCCTGCACTCATGGGATCTTTTGTTGGCTTTGGGTTACGGAAGGCACTTAACAATAAAAGGTGGCCGTAACTGAGTGCCCCCACAGAAACCAATAAAAAGGAACTAAAATGAACACCCATAACGAAGAACAACTAAAACACATTAAATCAAAAATAGTAAAAATACAGATTATTGGCGCGCCCGGCACAATACTCTTAGGCTTGGGGCTGTACGGGATGTTTGGCGCCCAGGGCAATGCCTTTCACCCCTTGTTGAATGACCTGAATATTGTATATGGCTTATTGGGCGTGGGTGCTACCATAGCGTTATGGCAACTGTTCACGCTTATTCCTTTATGGAGAAAACAGTCGCGGCTTGTTAAAGAATCAAGCGCGACAACGTAATCCCGAACAAATCGAATGAATAAGGGCCAGACTTTGACCCCTGTTTTCAGACTCATGTTATCAGGCGTTGCGGAAATATTTGGGGTCAGAGTAAAAACTTATACGAAGAAACTGAAATGAACACCAACAACAAAGAACAACTAATAAGTTAAATGGATCAGTAACAAAGGGTAAGCCTTTGGGTTTATCTTCAGAAATAGATACCACTAAGGGAAGAGAGGGAGCTATGATAAAGACTATCCGAGCAATATTGATCTGCGGCATGATCATCGGTCTATCCGCTTGCGCCACAACCACAGTTGAAGGTGATGGCCAACTAACACCGACATCAAAATCAGGAACACATACTGTACATGGTTCATTTTACAGTTTTGTTTGGTCCGAGCCCGAGACAACAAAATGCGAAAATGGTCGTGGCTTATATCGTGTACGCAGTCATACCAATGCACTCTATGTATTAGCCTCGATCATTTCGATAGGGTTATATGTGCCGCAGACCCTTGAATGGTGGTGTGACGGTAAGCCGGCTCAGGATGAGAACGAAAAACCATATCACCCAGCCCCTTAACACTATTAGAAGGAGATAATAAAGTGGCTAAAGTCCGAAATTTAATTATTGGTTGCGATGGCACATGGAATGATACTGATGAGTCCGCACTCACCAATGTTGCCAAGTTATTGAACGCCTGCCTTTCGAAAGACCAGATAACACACTACGAAGAAGGCGTCGGAACGGCACACTGGGAGGCACTACCCGGTGGAGTTTATGGAAAAGGGCTGGATCGGCAAATTCTCGGCGCATATAGATTTTTGAGAAAACGCTTTGCGGACACAGACTGGGTAAGAGAAGATAATAAGGTGTTTATTTTTGGCTTCAGCCGTGGTTCTTATGCCGCACGCCGCCTGGCAGGCCTTATCGCACAGTGCGGCATTCCGACAAAAACCACTGATGTAAATATAGCCTGGCAACTTTATTTAAATCGCGATGCCAGTAGTATTGAGGAGCTGAAAAACCAGGGGCGTTTGTTTGACATCCCGGTGGAAATGCTCGGCGTGTGGGATACAGTAAAAACCACAACCGATGAGGATTTCAACGACAACAAACTGCCCAAGTGTGTGGTTGCGGGTTATCACGCAATGGCGATTGATGAAAAACGAAAATTCTTCCCGGTGCTTAAATGGAATAACGAGTCGCGCGTCACACAGACGTGGTTTTCCGGCGTACACTCCGATGTTGGAGGTGGATATAAAGAAACCGGCTTATCGGATATTGCCTTACAATGGATGATCGATCATGCATACTCACATGGATTGGGAATTAAGAGCAGTGCCATTCAAAAGTTAAAGAAAGACCCTCTCGGTGTACTACACGACTCCTATGATGGGATCTGGAAGGCCTTTGGCACACGTGTACGACCAATAGCCAAATCTGCGAAAGTGCATACTTCCACCAAAGAACGTGTGAAAAAATTGGCGGACTACAATCCCCCCAACCTGCCGGATGAACCGAATTATGAAACATGATGAGTTACAATTGTTGATGCTAAAATAAACAGGTACCAGAGAACAATATTTACTACCAGGCGTTGCGGCATTGCCTTCTATGCCGCATTTACAGGAGATCGATCATGGAAATCAGCGAACTGGATAAGGCCAAACTGGCACAGCAGTACGACAAACTGGCAAGTAAATTCAATGAACTCTACCTGGCAGGAAAGGAACGTGGCCGCGAAGCCATGACCGTGGCGCTGGATAAGGCCCACGAGCAGTTGACCGCACTCGAGGAGTTCAGTGCCGCACAAGGGGAAGAATTGAAACACTACCTCGCCCGCGACCTGGACCAGACCATTGCCGATGCTCAGCACCTTGGTGAAGAGGCCAAAGAGCGGCTTCACCCGTCCCGATTAGGCGCAGGGGCGCTTGCCTCCCTCGCGACGGTGCTGGAATTGAGCAGTAATGCGCTGCATTCCCTGAGTGTTAAAACAAAAGAAACGCTTACTTATAAGACCGGTGAGGTGACCTCCGCCGGCACGTTGACCTGCCAGGCGTGTGGTCAGGAAGTGCATCTGAAGAAAACCGGGCATGTCCCGCCTTGCCCCAAATGCGATGGCATTCTATTTAACAAGGGTTATTGATTTCTCGGGCATCGGTTGCTCGCAAGAAAACCCTTAAAAGGCAGGGAACGTGTAAACATGGTCGACAGAGAGGCAAGGGATAAGGCCGCCGAGGCATTACGGCATTTTATTACCGGGCATATGACAAATTTCAAATTTGAGCATGAAATGCCCTCATCAAATGACCCTGTCATTGCCGCCGTACGCGATTCCATCTGGCCTTTCTATGACGACCTCAGTAAACATACCCTGCAGGGCGACTGGGCCCTGCCCGGAGAGACAAAGGCAAGAATGGCCCGGTGGATTATGTTTCTGTATACGGACGAAGAATATAAATGGCCAGGATTCCCGTATGCGGGTGTAAGGCCACTCAGGTATGGTTGGCTGGCGCGCCTACTCGGCAAGCCGCAAAAAGAACAAAGATTTATGGGTGCGGGTGCTTATAGCCTTTGGCCATTTTTTGACCCTGCGTCATACAATCATGCAAAACAAAACCCGCATCTCCTGGCAGCGGAACAGTCTCTAGAGTAGTTAATCGGGCATCATAACAAAGGTCAGAGCAAGGCAAGCCATGACTTATATAAGAATAATATTGCTTATCGGGATAATCCTGGCGTCAACACTGATCATATATCATGAATTTGCTGCTGACTTGATTGCAAACAAACCGGGTTCTGACACCGGGCCCGCTATAGTCAGCAAGAATACGCCACCCCGAACGGAACCCCTGGACGTAGCCGGCTTGCCCAATAACGTCGACAAAATAACCTGCCTGCTAGGTAATCCTGTCCTTGTCAGCAAATCAATATTTGAACCCGATACCCGTTATCTGTTTTTCAGGGGGCCATTCACAGACTCCTCTGACCACGATAATCCTGTTGCACAATATATGTACCTAACCCTCGATACAATTGACGCCAATACCTTTTATAGCCGCATACTCGCAAATTCACTTGAACATTATCAGGGCGAGAGCATTCCCGAGGAAATTGACCAGGTCTCGCTACCGCGAGTCGATAACATCCCTGACAGGCTCTCTGCGCTGACCAGGCAATTGGGGCAATGGGATTATGAGCATATAAAGAAGGACCCGGATCGGCGCAGGGTCATTTACAAACGAAAAATTTGTATTGGAACACAGCTTGCCCTTGGGATGTATTTTGATATTGTCGACGATACCCGGATAGTTAACGCCAAGGGCATGCTGTCTGAGGAACTAGTATGGCGCGTAGTCAGTAACACCAGAAAACCAAAGATTAACACTGCACCTGTCAATTACCTCCGCAATATCCCTGAAGCAGGCACCGCCTTAGATGTCATGATTAAAGTTATATTGCTCCGCGAATCAGGCAAACAAGCCGAGGCCTTGGGGCATGTATCAAAGGAGCAGCAGAATGCATTCATCCGTAATGATGTCACCCGACAGGCTGTCAAGGGGATGCCCATAAAGCTAGACAGCCTGACGTATCAACTCACCAAATACGCACAGGGCAATGCCTATGTTGCAGTCGGGTACTCTCTTCAAGATGGCAGCTTGATTCGCACAAAGCATAAACTTGTTCTGGAAGATGATGCCTGGCGCGTTAAATATTAAAAATCAATGGATCGTTGCCGAGTGGCCCATCAATCAAGAGGCGGTTTCTTGAAAACAAAAAAAGAACTGAATTTTCATTCTGTCGAGATCAAAGGCCCGCGAGTCCTGTTACGCCCGATATCTACAGATCTTGCCGAGGACATATTTCGGGAGTTCACAAACGAGATCACCCGCTACATGGTGCCGGCGTCACCCGACGATATAGGGCAGATAGATTCATTTATAGCGCGCAGCCAAAACGGCATGGACGACCAGGATGAGCTGGTGCTGGCGATAACCCGCATTAGCGATGGCGAGTTTCTCGGTGTATGCGGCCTACACGGCAAGACAAGCCCGGACACGCCCGAACTGGGTGTTTGGCTGAAGAAAAGTGCCCATGGCCGGGGTTTGGGTCGGGAGGCCGTCTACCATTTAGCCAAATGGGCCCAGGAAAATATTTTATTCTCTTATATGCTCTATCCGGTAGACAAGGACAATATCGCCAGCCGAAAGATAGCGGAGTATTTAGGTGGTGACGTATTTCGTGAGGGCAGCAGGAAAAGCCTGTCTGGAAGACTGTTAAATGAAGTAGTATATAAAATCACACGGGTGAAATAGCCCCGAAAATTATTGTCTCTGGTTGATCATTGTTCCGTTACTATTTCATTCAATATAGCAATATCCGGGTCGAGTAATAGCGCTTTATCCCGAATAATATGTCGTCTGTATGATAAATTACTATCGAGCGCCTAAGGATACACCCTATGTCAGACTATGAACGAATAGCGCAGGCAATTTCCTTCATTACTACTCGTGTCAAAGACCAGCCCACCCTGGAAGACATTGCGGCGCACCTGCACATGAGCCCGTATCATTTCCAGCGTCTGTTCGGCCAATGGGCCGGGGTGACACCCAAACGATTCTTGCAGGCACTTACCCTGGAACGCGCCAAGCAGTTACTGCGCGAGTCTAAACCCTTACTCGAGATTTCCGATTCCCTCGGGCTGAGTAGTGGATCACGTTTGTATGACCATTTTGTTCACCTGGAAGCGGTTACGCCCGGTGAATATAAAAAAGGTGGTGCAGGTTTAACCATAGAACATGCGATACATGACACCCCTTTTGGGAAGGCCTTTGTTGCCACGACTTCAAGAGGTATCTGTAAATTTGCATTTCTTGATTATTCCAACATCGATACCATCGAGTCTGAGCTATCAGACAAGTGGCCACATGCCGTGTTTCGCGAAAACCACCAGGACACTAGGGCTATTATCGAAACGATGTTTGGCCAGGAACCGAAACGGGATCGGCCATTATCCTTGCATGTTTCAGGCACGAATTTTCAGGTAAGCGTATGGAAGGCCCTGCTGGAGATTCCGCCGGGAACCGTGACCAGTTACACCCAGGTAGCCTCCCGGATAGGCCGGCCACGCGCCGCCCGCGCGGTAGGGACGGCGATTGGCGCAAATCCGGTGGCCTTCCTTATCCCCTGCCATCGCGTCATTCAACAAAGCGGGAAACTTGGCGGCTATCATTGGGGTGAGACCCGGATGCACGCCATCCATGCCTGGGAGTCTGCGAGATATGACTAGTATCCAGCATAACAAGATTCTGAAAGCCCGCTGATTCGCGTAGGTTCTTTGATGGCTTTTTTGATAGTGATGGCGGCTGCGGCGGCGACTAAACTAGGCAAAATCCCTCTTCCTCGCTAAGCCATCTTTGTGAAAAACCTGGCTTACGTTAGAATAGCATCCCTATTCCACCCCTTTAGCCCGGTTTTATCCATGACCATCAATAACAGCATCATCACCGCCTCTGCCGCGCCATGCCCTGCCTGGTCAAGATTAATGCCTCGCGCTCTACGGAACCTCTGTAAGCCTATGTATTTTATGCATACATCCGTGTCGTATAACGTTTTGTAACACCTCAAGGTCAGGACACGGCAGCCGCTATTAATAGAGATCTAAATACGGAGTTCCAGGATGACATTTCGTACCACCCAAACCACCCTCGTAACCGCCTTTGGTATCGTGCTGGGCCTTGTCATGCTGTTTACCGCTATTGCCGCCATACAAATCAGCTCGGGTATCCAGCGTATTGAACAGGTGATAACCAGCAATAACCTGAAGAACGACCTGCTCAATAACATGCGCCTGGCCGGCCGCAACCGCTCGATCACACTGAGCCAGATGCTGAACATGGATGACCCGTTTGAACGTGATGAGGAATTCATGCGATTCAACCGCTACGGCGCCGAATTTGTTATCGCCCGCAGCGCCCTGCTGGAAAGTCAATTCAGTGCGGAAGAACGCACGCTACTGAACACGGCACACGCTAACTCACTCGAAGTGGGCCGTTCGCAGAACGATATTATCGAACTCATGGAACAGGAACGCCTCGACGAGGCACGCCGGGTATTGGTCACCCGAGCCATCCCCTTGCAACGGGAAAACTACGCCTATACCGGCAAGTTACAGGCCATGCAGCATGAGCAGACAGACCTGGCCGTAGCAAATGCCGGCCACGAGCTACGCAGCTCACTGTATGTGATTATTTCCATGGCCGGGGTCGTTATCCTTGCCGGGATAGCGATTGGCATTTACATCGTTCGCCATACTTCCCGCTCCGAACAACAATTGTTTCGCGAGAAGGAATATGCCGAAACGGTGTTGCATTCGATTGCCGATGGCGTCATCAGCTGCGACGTGGATGGCGCCGTGATAGACATGAACGAGGCAGCCGAGCAATTAACCGGTTACACCGTTGCCGCCGTGCGTGGCCAACCACTTGACGCCGTACTCAATCTGCAAGGCATCGATTCGGCCGGCCTTCTCGGCCTCAATGAGGAGGCTTTCTGTACGGCCCGTGACGGACGGTTCTTCCCTGTGGAGGTGAGTGCACGCCTCTTGCATGAAATTAACGGCCATACCTCCGGCGCACACGTCATGGTGGTGCGCGATATCTCGAGCCGTAAGGCTGCAGAACAGGCCACAGAAGAACGCGAGGCCGAACTCGAGGCACTGGTCGAGTCGCGAACCTCTGAGCTACAAACCGCAAAAGATGTTGCCGAGGCTGCCAACCAGTCCAAGACCGAGTTTCTATCATGCATGAGTCATGAACTGCGCACGCCTCTGAACGCGATTCTCGGTTTCTCACAACTGCTCGAATATGACCAGGATGAGCCACTCAGTGCCAACCAGCATACGAGTGTCAATGAAATCATCACCGGCGGGCAACATCTGTTATACCTGATAAACGAGCTTCTTGACCTCGCACGCATCGAGTCAGGACGCCTGGAACTCCAGCCGGTTGAACTCGAACTGAATGCACTTACGAAGGAATGTATCAACATGGTGCAGCCCCTTGCGCATAAACAGGGGATCACGATAAGAAATAACATTCATGACACCGCGCTTCGGCTGAAGACCGATCGTCTGCGCTTCAAACAGGCCATTATCAATATCCTCGCAAATGCCATCAAGTACAACTCCGAGCAAGGTATTGTCTACCTGGATGCAGCATTGACCAGTAACCAGCATATACGCCTCACGATTCGTGATACCGGGCCAGGTATTTCAGCGCTAGACCAACAGCGCCTGTTTACAACCTTCGAGCGGCTTGAAACGGCGGTGGGTATTGAAGGCACGGGTATTGGCCTGGCGGTCACCCGTCATCTGATTGAAATGATGGGGGGGACAATTGGTGTAGACAGCACTAGCGGGCAAGGCAGTACCTTCTGGATCGAACTCAAGGCAATGGCCTAGTTTACCTATTCGCGTTACAGACCCGATATTATACAGGGCAGAACTCCCCCTTGTGAATATCCCGCCCTGCGCTAGAATAAGCAGCTGTTCCAATTCCTTAACCAGGCCCAGCCCATGACCATCAAGATCGGTATCATCACTGCCTCTGATCGCGCCAGTGCCGGCGTTTACGAAGATATCTCCGGCCAGGCAATTATCGACACCCTCAATGATTACCTGACCTCGAGCTGGGAACCGCTGTACCGGGTGATCCCGGATATCCAGGCCGATATTGAAAAGGCCATGATCGAACTGGCCGATGACGGGGGCTGCTGCCTGATAGTGACCACCGGTGGCACCGGCCCCGCGCCCCGTGACGTGACCCCGGAGGCCACCGAGGCGGTTTGCGAGAAGATGATGCCAGGGTTTGGTGAACTGATGCGCCAGGTCAGCCTGCAATACGTGCCGACGGCAATCCTCTCGCGCCAAACGGCCGGCATCCGCGGCAAGGCCCTGATCGTGAACCTGCCGGGCAAACCGAAGTCGATCCGCGAATGCCTGGATGCCGTTTTTCCCGCGATTCCCTACTGTATTGACCTCATCGAGGGCCCCTACCTGGAGTGTAATGAATCGGTAATCAAGGCCTTCCGCCCGAAAGGGGCCTGAGCACGGCCTCAGTGGCCGGTATTGTATTGTGTTTTGGTTGAAAACACTTACAATGCGCGAAAATTCACCCTGCCCGACTGCTGATCGATTAGTGGGGCATAGACTGGCTTTCCGTTAAGAGGCGCGTGGCAGACATGAAAAATTTCAAAGAGACACTTTACGATGCGGTCTGTCAGGAATTCCGTATTGATAAGATGTATTTTGAGTCGAAGACCGAACACCAGCACCTGATGATTTTCCACAACGCCCAGCTTGGCCGCGTGATGACCCTTGATGGCGTGGTACAGACCACCGAGGCCGATGAATTTATCTACCATGAGATGATGGCGCATGTGCCGATATTTGCACACGGTAATGCAAAAAAAGTCCTGATCATCGGTGGTGGTGATGGCGGCATGTTACGTGAGGTACTGCGTCACGATGGCATAGAGGTCACACAGGTGGAGATTGACCAGGCCGTGATCGATATGTCAGTGCAATATCTGCCCAAGCACTCTCAGGGCGCCTACGATGACCCGCGTGCAAATATCGTTATTGCCGACGGCATAGACTTCGTACGTAATAGTGATGAAAAGTTTGATGTCATCATCAGCGACAGCACCGACCCCATCGGCCCCGGCGAGGTCCTGTTCACCGAAGACTTTTATGGCCTGGCCAAGACACGCCTGAACGAAGGCGGCGTTATCGCCACACAAAACGGTGTGCCGTTCTTCCAGCAGGATGAACTCATTAACACCTACCAGCGTATGGGCAAGCATTTTAGCGACACAACCTTTTATGGTGCATCCATACCAACGTATTATGGCGGCATTATGACCTTTGCCTGGGGCACAGATAACACCGCGCTGAGAAACACGCCACTGGCCACGCTGCAGGCACGCTTTGAGAAGGCTGGATTCAAGACACGCTACTATAATCCGGCTATCCACCAGGCGGCGTTCGCCTTGCCGCAGTATCTTATTAATGCACTAAACGGGAATTAAACCCATTGGCCAATCGTAAACTTATTCTTGGTGCCACCGCCGAAGAGGCTGCGCACTGGCAAGGCCTGGTGAAAGACTATGGTTCACCACTATTAATTTTTGATCGCCGTGTACTCAGGCAGCAATATGAAAAACTCGAGCGCGCCCTGCCCGGCGTTAGCCTCTACTATGCGATAAAGGCCCTGCCGCATAGCGATGTATTGCAAACCCTCGATGAACTCGAGGCAGGCTTTGATGTGGCCTCATCGGGCGAACTGGAACTGTTGTTAAGCCTGAAGATTTCCGGCCGCCGCACCATTCATACCCATCCGATCAAACGCGACAAGGATATCCGTGATGCCCTGCGCTTCGGCTCGACCACCTTCGTCGTCGATAATCTCGAGGAATTAAAAAAACTCGTCCCCTACCGCAACCGTGTCGGTATGTTACTGCGTGTCAGTTTCCGCAGTGAAAGTGCCGTAGTCGATTTGTCAAAGAAGTTCGGCTGCGTAGAGAGCGATGTGCCGGAGCTGGTACAGGAAGCTGAGCGACTGGGCCTGCATGTGAAGGGGCTGTCTTTTCACGTTGGTTCGCAGTGCAAAACACCGGACAAGCACGTTGAAGCCATTCAACGCTGCCATGCCCTGATGCTACAGGTGAACGAACAGGCCAAGGCACCGCTGGCGACACTCGACATCGGTGGCGGCTTCCCTGCCGATTACCTGCTGGAGGGTTTCGATATTGATGCCTTCTGCGCGCCGATTCGCGCCGCCCTCAATGCATTGCCCACAGACTGGCACCTGCTAGCCGAACCGGGGCGTTACCTGGTTGCCCCGGCCGTGACGAGTATCACCACCGTGATCGGTAAGGCCGTTCGCAACGGCAACCCCTGGTATTATCTTGATGATGGTGTCTACGGTTCCTACAGTGGCCAGATCTATGACCACACGATTTATCCCTTGCAGGTATTAAAGCAGGGTGAATTAACGGAAAGTGTGCTGACTGGCCCCACCTGCGACAGCATTGATGTCGTTGATGAGGGCATCGCGCTCCCAGCACTGGAAATTGGTGACCTGATCATCGGCCATCAAATGGGCGCTTACACGGCCGCAACAAAAACACGCTTCAATCTGCTGCCCGATGCCCGTTTTGTCAGTATTGGTTAAAACCTCTACTGGCTGGTACCAGGACAGCCAGCAAGCGAATGCCTGTGAAAGGCCATTGTACTGGGCGACATATCACAGGCATTTTCTACAAGATTTTTTATATATGATGCTGGTTTTGCACAAGGCGATAATATACTGTATTAGTAACATTAACCGAGGAGAGGGTAATGGACGATAATATAAAGAAAAACCTGAAAGAAACGACCACCTGGGTACGCGCTCTATACATGCTCATGTATGTGATTATCTACTGGGTTACCGAGATCATTATCGGTGTCGTGATTTTTTTCCAATTCCTCTCGGTACTGATAACCAGTTCCAGGAATGAAAAGCTGTTAACCCTCGGACAAAGTCTGAGCACCTACATATACCAAATCATGACTTACCTGACCTTTAACAGTGAAGCGCGCCCCTATCCTGTTGGTGACTGGCCGACTGGTGCCCCCTCTGAAAATGTTACAGAAACGTCTGTCTTGCCTGAAGCGAAAGCAAAAGCGAAAGGTAAGGATAAGGCAACTGAAGACAGTGCCGACAAGGATGCCGACACAGAAGCCTCTTGAACGTTGTTACGCCGGTGATTCAGGGACGAATCGCCCCACTCTGCGCTGATAGCTCTTTTCCTCCCGGGCTTTTGCTTTATACTACACACGTTAACAGCTGGCAGGAACAACCTACATAACGTGGCATCGACACAACAAAAAACCATTTCCCGGCAACGCGAAACCCTGAGCGAGATGCTCAGACAGCCGCTGCAAACTCTGGCCACTCAGTGTAGCAAGGTCTTACCAGACCGTGACCTGCTCAACCCCTTACTCAAGGCCGCCCTGCAGGATTTGCCCTTTATTAAGTTCATGTATGTCATGAATACTGATGCGGTGCAGATCAGCGACAATGTCAGTCACGAGGGGTTTCTGCCCGAACACTTTGGCCGTGATCGTTCAGTGCGCCCTTACACTAAGAACCTGCCAGCCGATGAGGCCTTCTTTCTCTCAGATGCCTATATCAGTCTACGCGCCAAGCGGCCATCGATCACGGCCATCCAGGCCATCCATCACGCTGAAACACATACCCTGCTCGGTTATATCGGTGTGGATGCCGATACCCGTGACCTGCCACTAACACGCAAGCTCGTCGATGAGCCGGCCATCTGGCGTCAAATCAAGGGCGACCCGGCCATCAGGGCCTCTTTATTTGCCCAACGCCGCGAGGAAAGCCTGGTTGATCAGCATTCCGATGAGGTCATCGCGATCATGGAAGAGCTGATCGTCGACCATGGTATCTTCCACGGCAAGATACACTTTTCAAACAGCCGCGCCACCATCTGGCTGGTCGATGACCCGTATCGCTACCGTATCCTCGACTTCGAGGCGATGACCGCCCCCGATATTGTCCTCACCTATCCGCGTCGGGACTACCCGGAAAACGCGATTATCCCTGCTGACAGGATCCGTCCGATGCTGGAGCTGTTTCATGAACTGCGTATGATGGACGATGTGCTCTATCTGCGTGCAGGCTCGATCAATATCTTCAATGGCATCGTTGGCCTAACATTCTCCTGCGATGGCTCGCACTACCTGCCCTATGACGAATTTATCCATAAAGGCATCGATTTCTGGTTAGGCAAACCGAGCGATGCCGCCTGTGTCAGTAACCAGGACTAATACTACTAGTTAGTCTGCGACTTATTGGCGTGTATTCGGCCATGTGTTAGCTTTACCCGGTTAATAATACCTATAATATTTCGGAGCGGTTATGAAAAACCTGTTAACGATCTTCGTCGTCGGTCTCTGTCTGTTTATCGGTACGGCAGCCGCCGAAAAACCGGACTGGGCGGGAAAGGACGAACAAGCTAAAGATACCATGGAGGTGCACAAGGATAAGTACGATCGTGACTATGATGACAAGCACGCCAAAGAGTACAAGGAAAAATATAGGGAAAAGTACAAAGAAAAGTACAAGGAAAAGAACGACCGCGACGATGATGGCAGCCGCGACAAGCAGGACAAACATGACGAGGCCATAGAACGCCAGCGTGAAAAGAAGTCCGCCAGCGAACAAAAAGAACTGGATAACATCTCAGACAGCGCCGGGGAAAACCGCAAAAAATGGTGGAAATTTTGGGAATAAGCCAGTCAGTGGCCTAAAATATCAACGCCCGCTCTAAGCGGGCGTTTTGTTTAGACTCAGCAGGCCTTTTGTTATGCCTAATTAATCCAGGACAAAACACTCGTTATAATCACCATATTGACTGTCGGCCTCAAGCCAATCGCTACATGACTCGACGGCATCCTCCAGACTGCTAAACGTGGCCACCGTATGGCCAACATCTGAGAGCAGCAACACGGTATTATCAGTACGTTCCTTGATATAAAAATTCATTCTCTGTCTCCTTTTCTGGTTTTCCCTCTTTTCTCAAGGACGGAGATTAGTAGCGGCTTATGCCAGAATGATGACCGGCGGATGACATTTGCATGTCGATTTATGAGCAGGTACTTCCGCTATGTTGCGTAACCTTATGATTTAACACTAGTTTAATCATTATTATCGATGCCAGTGACTAATCCGGTTTATGCCCAGCATGCATGGAATTTTTTTTCATAATCAGTAACATGGATAATATGAAGTGCACATATTTAACGACAACACCATTCGCCTGCATGACCCTGCTCATCGCCATAATTGCCCTGCCAGGCTGTAGTACCCGCGGCATGCATGACACCGCATCAACGCCAGCGACTACCGCGACGGGCAAGCAGGGAAAATCACCCGCCGCGAAAAAGTCACACCAGCCCTCCAAGGCTCGCGTCAGGCTGGGGCGTGATCAAGATCGCATCCTGCTCTACTCCGAGATCGATGCCAATCGTCATAACGCCAGTAGCGTCGACCTTGTTTTTGTCTACCGCTCTGATATCAGCCGTCAGTTATCGACACTCAGTGCCCGGGAGTGGTTTGCACAGCGCCAGCAACTGCTCGGCCAGTATGCAAAAAATATTACAGTTATCCGCCATGAGATACTGCCAGGTCAGAAAAAGCGTCTTCCACGATTCACGCCGAAGCAAAACCGTGCCGATGCAATGATTATTTTCACTTCCTACCAGTCGGAGGGTGAACACCGAGTGGTTATCAAACCCCGGGACATCAACTATATCTATTTTATGAAGAACCACTTTATCGCCCAGTAATAAAATGAAAAAATAACTGGCAACTATTAAGCATCCGTTCGCCTGCGCCATAAATCTAATAACAAGGATAAAACTATGCGTTTCAGAGTATACCTGGCAATACTTGCACTGAGCCTCTGGGGAAATATCAGTCTGGCAGAGGACGTGTTAAAGACCGTCAAGATCAGCAAGAATGTCTATGCCCTGGTCGGCCCGCTCGGCAATCGCGCCCCTGATAACCTAGGTAATAATTGTAATTTTGGTGTCATTGTTACCCCGGAGGGTGTTGTGCTGATTGACAGCGGTGCTAGCTATAAGGGCGCTGAGGCCATTCATGCAAAGATTCAGACCATCACCTCACAACCTGTACGAATCGTCATCAATACCGGTGGACAGGATCACCGCTGGCTGGGTAACAGCTATTTCATAAAACAGGGCGCCCGCATTATTGCCAACCGTAAGGCCGTTAGCGACCAAAAGGCACGTTTTCAGGCCCAATACAATACGCTCTCCAGCCTGATTGGCGACAAGCTCCTGGCCGGAACCGAGGCCGTTTATGCCGACAAACAATTTGATTCTGCTATGAAGCTAAGCCTGGGTGGCATTGACCTGGAGATACATCATGTCGGGCAGGCCCACACACCCGGAGACAGTTTTGTCTGGCTGCCACAGCAAAAAATCGTCTTTACCAGCGACATTGTATATACCGAGCGTATGCTCGGCGTTTTAGCCTATTCCAACAGCAAGACCTGGCTCGATGCCTTTAACGCCATCGCCGCGCTCCAACCCGCGCACCTGGTGCCCGGTCATGGCCATCCGACCGACCTGCAAACTGCCCGTCGTGACACCTACGACTACCTGACGTTCCTGCGTACTGCCGTGCGAGACCTCATTGATGCCGGTATCGGCATTGAAAACGTCGGCAAACTGGACCAGGAAAAATTTTCCTATTTGAAAAATTATGAGATCCTCAAGGGACGTAATGCACAGCGTGTCTACGAGGAAATGGAATTCGAATAAGCCTGCCTATAGATAACCGATATAATAATAATGAAGACAAAACTGGCCGTTGTCCTGATCCTCCTGTTGCTTGGCTTTCTCGCTACACGTATACGACTGCCTGACAATGAAGTCTCCCCGGCAATACCAAGCTTGCCGTCATCGACCTCGCTGCCTTCTGTGCCTGCCGCCCCGACCACCTCCGACACGGCTAGTCCGGAGACTGTTCTGTTTAACCTTAATGGTGAATGGCGAGGCGTATTGGAGCCAGTTCATGGCAACCACCTTGACCCGCGCGACTGGGATCTTGAACTTAAATTCTTCATTTTCGGAGATAAGGCCCAGGTCTTTATACGTCGCGGTGAACAATGGCAAGAGGTCAAACCCGGGAAATTCAAACTCGCCCATCACAAGAGTAATGCCATTTTATACAGCATGGACTCAGGGACTGGTTGGGTCGAATCCTGGGTATTTTCCCTGTCCCGACATGATCAGGAGCGTATCAACGTCTATGGCAATCGCCTTATCAATAATTTCAGGCAACTGACCTCACAACAAGGTAGCCGCATTACCTATGGGGCGACAGGAAATTTTGCGCGGGTTTATGAGCGTCACCGGACCGAACAAAAAAAGAAATCGGAACCACTTAGCGAGGATGATATCGCTGCACAAATTCAACTGGCAATAGAACGTGGCAAACGGTTAGCTGGCAAGGCAGGCCCCGGCGGCTTGCGCGTACTTGAGCACCGTATTAGCCATGAAACGAACGATAGCGCCAATCTCTTGGTTAAATATGACTATGACGGGACGGTTGATGATAATGCCTGGATCAGCGCCATCACCTTCAATGAGGGAAAAAGCACCGGCCACTGGTCTTTCCGCCCGGTCAAGCTAGTGCATGGCAAACGCGTCGCCCAAATTCATATTGGTATGGGCAGCCAGTCGCCGGCTGAATATTGTTCTGACAGTTTTGTTATTCAGGCCTATATCCCTGGAGGCGGAAATTTCTTTGAACAGACAATGCCCTATAAACGATGCTGGTCAAAAGAATAGTGTCCAATTGGTTCTTATGACCATACGTCGATTTCCTACAACATTGTCTAGAAATTCCTATACCCAGCAGCATCTATAATCTGCTATCTTTCAGATTGTAGTAGTTCACTAAATAATTATTAATAACTAGATAAGGATGAGAAACATGAAAAGGGGTAGAGATATGAACGCGATCAAGACTTTCGCAGGCATTGCACTGGCAACGTCTATGTTAATGGCGACTGTGGGCGCAGAGGCGGCTTTTTCTGATCAAGATGATCGTGCCTACAGCGGTACTCTGGCCTGCGGTGGCAACCACTTCAACCGTGTCGGGGGCACAGAGGCCCAGCGTAGCAGCTATGTCCTGCGTAATTACGGTGATACGCCCATCCGCATTGAGCAAATGACCCTGTATGATGCCACCGGTGCCGTCATTTTTAGTGCCGATGGCACGAGCCTGCCACCCTTCCGAAATTCACTCCTTGGTCCGGGCGATAATGTCCTCATGCCCAATCAAACCACTCAAATCAATACGCAAGACATCCTCGGTGAAAGTGGTCTGGGACGTAATGTTCGGCCGATAACCGTGAAATTTGACTGGGCTGCGGATTCAAAAACTATCTTACCTGACTTTAGCTGGGTACGTTTTTCACGCGCCCGTGTCAGGACATTTGACCCCGCTACCGGTACCACTACCTTTGAATATCGTGAGGAACGTGGTCGTCATCTGAACAACTGTCGCAGTATCAGTACGAACAAAGGCCGCGACGGTGACGACAAGGACAAAGACTGATAAAAATTAGTCGCCGCAAACCCAAAAGGGCCGTTTCAGACGGCCCTTTTTCATATCGGCGACTAATGGCATACTCCTGTCTATGCTCATCCCACCTGACCAGCTCGCCCCGGATACCCTGCAGGCCCTTATAGAGGAATTCATCAACCGCGAAGGCACCGACTACGGCGAGCAGGAAGTCCCTAAAAAAACCATGGTTTCCCAGGTGTTACGTCAGCTCGCAGACGGTAGCGTGGTGATTAGCTATGACGAGCATAGCGAGACCTGTACCCTGCTGCCACACTGGCAGCTTGAACGTTGAGACTACGGTAACTACGTAGTCCGAAGGCTTTTCTTCTGCCGGAATCAGGGTTATGATTTTGTGCAGGGGAAGTGAGGACAGTGCAATGGAAATTTTTGTGGGAAATCTCTCATCGCAGGTGACGGATAAAGATCTGCAGCGTTTCTTCAAGGGCTATGACAAACAGGCCAGCTTCAAGGTAATGAAGCTTATTTGTAACCATGGCACCCTGCATTACGGTGTCGCTGAGATTGAGCCTGAAAAACTTGCCTTAAAGGCCATACGTAAACTCAATCATAAGAGCCTTGAGGGGCGACATATTATCCTCCGCGAATTTCAGTACCGTGCCGGGAATAATGACCGACGCGCTATGAATTGGCGAACCATGCCATGGAACCAGCTAGAACGCCGTATGCTGGAACGGCGCAAGAAATACCAGGTTAACAGTCAGCACGATCCCGTCTTCAGCGCCTATGACAATCTTGCCTCCAAGGGCTTTTGAAGATACGCACTACCTATACGCTCTATTACGTTGAACGTCATAGCCTTTCCCAGATGGTCCATGAACAGGGTCGACTGCAGCACAAGGGCCCAGCCCTGAAAGGCAAAAAATGCCGGGACCACACTTAGGGGAATAAACCCTCGGCCACGGTGTTCGGTATAGCGAATACCTCCGGGTAGGTAACTTGCATAAAATACAGGCCGTTCGGTGGCGCCGTTATCCCGCCAAGGGTTCTGTCCCGGTAGCCCAGCACCTCCCCCGCCCACTGCTCGGCCTTTTCACCGGCACCAATCGCCATGAGCACTCCAGCGATATTCCTGACCATGTGATGCAGAAAGGCATTGGCCTCAATATCGATAAAGATGTAATCACCGCAGCGGGATACCTCCAGCCGGTAAATGGTGCGAACAGGGTTTTTCGCCTGGCACTTTATGGCGCGGTATGAGGAAAAGTCATGCTCGCCGAGCAGATAATTGGCCGCTGTCTGCATACGCGAGACATCCAGACGGCGGTAATCCCAACTCACCAGCCGGTCCAGTATGGCCGGCCGTACTGGCTGATTGGCAATGACATAACGGTAATAGCGCTTCAGGGCGGAGAAACGCGCATGAAATTCCTCCGTAACCGGCTTCGCCCAGTTTACTGCAATATTATCAGGCAAGCGGCTATTCGTACCCATTAGCCAGGCGCGGTCATCACGTATGACCTGGCTATCAAAATGCACTACCTGGCCCGCGGCATGCACACCACTATCGGTGCGTCCGGCACAGACCACCTTTACCGGTTCATTCGCCACGAATGACAGGGCCTTTTCCACGACTTCCTGAACACCCAGGCCATGCTTTTGGCATTGCCAGCCATTATAGGCAGAACCGTTGTATTCAATACCCAGTGCTATCCTGTTCAAATGCATTCCCGTATCAGCCCAGTGTATAAAAGACGATTGCCAGCAGGACAGGCATTAACCACTGCCATATCGCCGGTGCCATCATGGCAGGCAATACAGTTTGCTCTTCTTCTAGTGTCATAGCTGATGACTCTATGTCCATCAACAAACGTCCGAGAAGTTTTGTCGCCCTGGAGAACAAATTCTCTTTTTCCTCTAGTCTGCGCATCTCGCGCTGAATTAATTTCTGCAGCTCCAACACCCGTTCGAGTGTTAATACCAGTAACAATGAGAACTGTTGGGGATTAAGACCTATGATGATAAACGGGCGTGTCAACCAGGCTACGGCCGAAACCATTTCGCTTCTCTCTGATGTCTGTAACAAGGCGGAGACCATACTGACAATGGCGACAAGGACTGCCACCCGCAGCAGACCTGAATACAGTCCATTAATACTGGGTAAAAAGCGACTATCGATCAATGTCTGCTCAAACAACACCGGCCCGGGTGTAAACCAGCCGTAAACAATCAATATAGACAGATATAGCCATTTTAATCGCCAGATCATTTTTAACAAACCTGGAAAGACCTGCCTGGCTTTAATCAATATCAGCGACAGCGCCATCACGGCGGCAACTGCCACGGATTGCCAGTCTGGAAATGCCAGAAAGGCGATAACGACCATGACACTGACGATTCTTATAACCGGATGTATAAACATTGGTTTATCACTGGTCCTAAACGCAAACAGCCGACGCAATCTTGCGTCGGCTGTTTGCCTGGCGATAGAGCATTACAGTTCGTTAATCAGGCCCTGAGCCTCAGATTTCTGTTCATCATTCCCTTCGTTCATAACTTCATCGAGGATGGCGCGCGCACCATCCGGGTCACCCATGTCGATATAGGCCTTGGCCAGGTCAAGCTTGGTAGCAACCTCATCGAGGCCCAATACCTCGTCGTCTTCCGCGGTTGCCTCTTCCTCTACCGTCTCAGCCATATCCATCCCGGCAAGTGGTTCTTCAGCCATGGCCTCGTCAAGTTCGAGATCCAGTTCACCGAGGTCGAATTCTGCAGCTGGCGCCTGTTCTGCTGCAGGCTCAGCCACGCTAGCCGCCTCATCAAAGGCACTCAGGTCCAGTTCACCCAGATCGCCGCCTGCTGCCTCTTCTTCCAACTCCGGCATATCGAAGCTATCGAGTGATAATTCATCCATATCACTGGCCAGGTCCGTCAGCTCCTCGACAGGGGCGTCTTCCACATCCAAATCAAGTACATCAGGCTCATTTTCTGCGGCGGGCACTTCTATTTCAGGGATATCGAGCGAAGATATTTCTTCACTCAGCGACTCGTCGAAATCCGCTTCCAGTTCATCAAGTCCGGCAATACCCTGCAGGTCGGAAAAATCATCCTCCAGCTCGGCAGCGGCATCGCGGAACATCTCATTATCGGGACAGAGGTCGCGTCCCATTTCCATCGCCTTGCCCCACAAGGCGGCATTCTGATCACCTTTCGCCTCATGCAGTTCGCTTGCCAGTGCCAGGAAGGCCTCTGCATTTCTGGCAGAATGGTACACCTCCATCAGCTTAAGCTTGAGATCGAGACGTTCAGGCTCCTGCTCAATGGCGCTATTCAGCAATTCGACCGCCTGTTGATGTTTGTTATAGGCAATGTATACATCTGCCTCCGAAAGCGGGTCCACTTCGCCGACTTCAGATTCAATCGCGCCCCCCATGGCACTCGGGGCAAAATCACTCAGCAACGAGGTTTCTTCTGCGGCAACGCTGTCGGAACCTGAGCCACCGCCTGGCTTACCGGTGAGAATACTCTCCGGGAATTGCGCCGCGGCCATACGACGACGCTGGATCAACCATATCAGTGCCAACAGGCCAATCATGACCGCCACCAGCACAGCCAAAATGACCACGTTATTCAACAAATCCTTCACGAGGCCAAACAGACCTTCGTCTGCCACCGGCTCGACCGGTGCAGCGCTCACAGCGGGTTGTGTAATTGGCCTTGGCGCTTGCGGTTTGACCGCCGGAATTTCTGTCTTAACCGTTTCATCCAGGGCAAACGGGTTGGCCAGCTTGTTCCCGGTAGACTTCTTCTCTACCTGAGCTTCATCGCCAACAGCAGAAGACGCGGGCTCTTCTACTACAGGCGCAACCTCCGGGGCAGCCGCTGTAACCGGGGCAGCAAGCTTGTTCTGCAGCTCAGCCAGGGATTCCTCTTTCAAATTCAGTAGCCGCTCCATGGAGTCGATCTGGTCCTGCAGTGCCGAAACACGCCCCTTCAGGTCTGTGTTTTCCTGTTCTTTTGAGGCCAGTTGCTCACTGATCAGCGCCACTTCCTCGGCACTATCACTACTCCCTGCTCCGGCTCCTTGTGCCGTATCCTTGCTGTCGGCCTGCTTCGGTGTGACCAGTCGAACAGCCGGCTCGTCAGCAGCAGAGGAGCCACGGCTGGATGGCGCCGCTTCACCCTGAGTACCGGTCGGGGTTTCGCCACGGCTGATGGCTTCACGGGCATTCCGCCAGAGTTCATTCTGTTCACGGGTCAGGCGAATCGCCTCTGCAGCATCAATCGCCTCAATCATGTCGCGTTCAGGAATCCGCAGGATAAATCCGGATTTCAAACCATTGACGTTGCCATTCGTAAAGGCCTGCGGATTGTTTCGCAACAGGGCCATCATCACTTGCTCAATCTCAATTGAGCTGTCCGGACGCAGGCTTGAGGCTATCGACCACAAGGTATCATTGCGCTTGACCTTATAGGCCTCACCAGCCGCGGTAACTGGCGCACGGCTAACCGGCTCGGAGGCGACAGCGCCCAGTTCCATACGCGGGAACAGCTCATCACTGCTATCAACAAACGGTGCAGGTGCCGCAACCTGTGGTGCAGGCTCCTCCATAGCCGCCGGTGCGGCAGTTCTGACAGCCGGGGCCTGTATCGGTGCCGCCTTACGCTGGGCAAACACCGGTGGATCAAGCAACATGGTGTATTCACGGACTAAATGACCACTCGTCCAGTCGACCTCTATGAGGAAGTCGAGGAAGGGTTCTTTGATGGGCTTGGTCGATGTGACCTTGATCGAGGCCGAACCGTCCTGATTGTCGATGACCTTGAACTTCAGGTAACTCAGTACCAGTGGACGCTCAATACCGGCATTGGCAAAGTCTTTCAGGCTGCCGAGCGTTACACGGATGCCCTCTACATCGCCGCTACGGACAGAGAACAGTTTTATCTCTGCATCCAGTGGTTGGTTTAATGCCGAGCTGACCCGGATATCGCCAACACCCAATGTGTACGCAATGTTCGATGACAACAGACAAATGAGTGTTACAAAAAAGATTTTGAGTTTGCGCAACGTCCTAACTCCATTCTGTTTTCTTTATCATTGCTACGCTGCGAACCGGCATGAATACCAGCTCCCCTGCGACCACCCCTGTTATAGACAGGCGCTTGAATGTTATCCGGGCAAGTTCGAATGACCCTTATAATAGTTCTATAACTATACATTATAGAAAGTCTTTTACAAATATTTCAGTCATTTGGGACAACCTTTACGAAAGCCCATCAAGTTTAGGCCTTAGCTATGGATAAAACCTTGAATAAGGTCAAACTTTGAAGATATGGCGCCGCTGCTGACAGGGGCACTCTCTAGCCTACTAGTCGCCCCGGAATGCATTCTATCTAATTGATTAATAATAAAAAATAAAATGCCCCCAAGTCGGGGGCATTTTATCGGTTGGTTTCGCGCTGTCAAAAATCACTTTTCAAGCAAGATCCGCAGCATGCGGCGCAGTGGCTCGGCAGCCCCCCAGAGCAACTGGTCACCCACGGTGAAGGCCGACAGGTAGTCATTGCCCATGCTCAGCTTCCGCAGCCGGCCAACCGGCACGGCCAGGGTACCGGTGACGGCCGCCGGGGTCAGTGCCTGCATGGTGATATCACGCTCATTCGGCACGACCTTCACCCAGTCATTGGCCTCGGCGAGGATGCCGTCGATCTCGTCCAGCGGCACCGCCTTGTTCATCTTGATGGTCAGGGCCTGGCTGTGACAGCGCATGGCACCGATGCGAACACACAGGCCGTCGATGGGAATGGGGTTATCCGAACGACCGAGGATCTTGTTGGTCTCGACCTGTGCCTTCCACTCTTCCTTTGATTGGCCAGAATCCAGCGGCACATCGATCCACGGGATCAGGGAGCCAGCCAGCGGCACGCCCCACTTGTCCTTTGGATAGTCGTCCGAGCGCAGGAACTCAGCCGTCTTGCGGTCAATCTCGAGAATCGCCGAGGCCGGGTCGTCGTTAAGTACCTTGACGTTGGCATCAATCGCACCCATTTGCTTGATGAGCTCACGCATATTCTGCGCACCGGCACCTGAGGCGGCCTGGTAGGTCATCGGGGTAATCCACTCAACCAGGCCCTTATCGAACAGGCCGCCGATGGCCATCAACATCAGGGAGACCGTGCAGTTACCGCCAACGAACGTCCTGGTGCCATTTGCCAAACCCTTTTCGATTACTGACTTGTTAACAGGGTCAAGTACGATGATGCTGTCATCCTGCATTCGCAAAGCTGACGCCGCATCGATCCAGTAACCATCCCAACCTGACTTGCGTAGTTCCGGGTAAACTTCCTTGGTGTAGTCACCACCCTGGCAGGTGATAATGGCATCCATGGCCTTCAGTTCATCGATATCCTTGGCATCCTTTAGTGGCGGAACATCCTTGCCCACATCCGGACCGGCCTGACCTGCCTGTGAGGTAGTGAAGAATACAGGCTCGATTAAATCAAAATCATTTTCCTCGCGCATTCTCTGCATGAGTACCGAACCCACCATACCGCGCCAACCAATCAAACCTACACGCATTGTTATTCTCCTGAACCGTAGTATTTCATAATTTTATTTGGCTTCACGCAGTGCGGCGACGACGGCATCGCCCATCTCTGTCGTACCGACCTCCTGCATACCCTCCGACCAGATATCTACCGTACGAATACCTTTGTCGAGTACGGCACCAACGGCATTCTCGATACGTTGGGCAACATCCGTCTCATCGAAGGTATAGCGCAGCATCATGGCCACTGAAAGGATTGTCGCCAAGGGGTTGGCCTTGTTCTGGCCGGCAATATCCGGCGCCGAACCATGAATCGGTTCGTACATGCCTTTACCGTTCGCATCCAGCGAGGCCGATGGCAACATGCCAATGGATCCGGTCAGCATCGCCGCACAATCCGAGAGGATGTCACCAAACATATTCGTCGTCACCATGACATCAAACTGCTTCGGCGCGCGCACCAGCTGCATGGCGGCATTGTCCACATACATGTGGCTAAGCTCCACATCGGGATAGTCCTTGGCCACGCTCTCCATGACCTCACGCCATAACTCGGTACACTCAAGCACATTGGCCTTGTCCACCGAGCACAGGCGACGGTCACGCTTCATGGCGATATCAAAGGCGACACGGCCGATGCGTTCGATCTCAGATTCACTGTAAACCAGCGTATTGAAACCTTCACGCTGGCCATCATCACGGATGCGCACACCACGCGGCTGACCAAAGTAGATGCCACCGGTCAGTTCACGCACGATCATGAGATCAAGACCGGATACCACTTCCGGTTTCAGGGTTGAGGCACCGGCCAGTTGCGGGTACAAAATAGCAGGGCGCAGGTTGGCGAACAGCTCCAGTTCCGCACGCAGACCGAGCAGACCCTTTTCCGGACGCACCGCGATGTCCAGTGACTCCCATTTGTAACCGCCGACGGCACCGAGCATGACGGCATCGGCGTCTTTGGCCAGTTGCAAGGTTTCATCCGGAAGGGGCTTGCCATGAGTATCGTAACCGGCGCCACCGACAAGACCCTGTTCGGTTTCAATATCCAGGCCAAAGCCACTGTGTAGGCAATCCAGCACCTTCACGGCCTCTGCCATGATCTCAACACCAATCCCGTCACCGGGTAATACTGCAATTTTCATCGTCATAAGATTAACCTGTATTCAAAGTAATAAACGCAAAGTGCGCAAAGACGCAGAGGTCGCAAAGCAATATAAAAGTGTTTCAATCCTACTCGTAAGCTTTTCATTATGGGCAAATTAATTTTTCTAAATGATCAAAAACAATCAATATACCCTAGAGAAAATTACTTATAGTTCATAAAAACCTTTGCGTTCTTTGCGCCTCCGCGACCTCTGCGTTATTAACTCCTGACTCTAGAATAGCCATGGAGTTTCCTGTTTACGACGTGCTTCATAGGCCTTGATATCGTCGGTATTCTGCAAGGTCAGGCCAATATCATCCAGACCATTCAGCAGACAATGCTTGCGGAAGGCATCCACCTCGAAGGCGATACTTTCACCCGAAGGCGTTGTCACCGTCTGCGCCTCCAGATCGATATTCAGCTGATACCCTTCAGTGGCCTCCACTTCATTAAATAATTGATCAATGACCTGTTCATCAAGGATGATCGGCAAGATGCCATTCTTGAAACAGTTGTTAAAAAATATGTCGGCATAGCTCGGTGCGATGACGACACGAAAACCGTAATCGAGTAAAGCCCACGGTGCGTGTTCGCGCGAGGAGCCACAACCAAAGTTTTTACGCGCCAACAGGATCTGCGCACCTTTATAGCGTGGCTTGTTGAGGACAAAGTCTTCATTCAGCGGGCGCCCGCTGTTATCCACGCCCGGCTCACCGGTATCGAGGTAACGCCAGTCATCAAACAGATTTACGCCGAAGCCACTACGCTTGATCGACTTCAAAAATTGTTTGGGGATAATCGCATCGGTATCAACGTTGGCACGGTCCAGAGGCAAAACCAGACCATTCAATTGGGTAAACTTATCCATGCTTATGCCTCCTCGCTTAACGTGCGTACATCAACAAAATGCCCTGTCACGGCCGCCGCCGCCGCCATCGCCGGGCTCACCAGATGCGTGCGCCCGCCACGGCCTTGTCGACCTTCAAAATTGCGGTTAGAGGTGGACGCACAACGCTCCCCCTCTTCCAGGCGATCTGCATTCATGGCCAGGCACATGGAACAACCCGGTTCACGCCATTCGAAACCGGCCTCGACAAATATTTTGTCCAGGCCTTCGGCCTCTGCCTGCTCTTTCACCAGGCCGGACCCCGGCACAACCAGCGCCAGTTTAATGTTATCAGCAACCTTACGGCCCCTGGCCACTGCCGCCGCGGCGCGCAGGTCTTCAATGCGTGAATTCGTGCAGGAACCGATGAAGACCTTGTCCACGCTGATTTCAGTTACCGGCGTGTTCGCAACCAGTCCCATGTACTCGAGCGCACGTTGCATACCTTCACGCCGGACGGCATCACTTTCATTCGCCGGGTCCGGGACCGTGGCATCGACAGCGACTACCATCTCCGGTGAGGTACCCCAGGTCACCTGTGGGCGAATGCTGGCGGCATCAATATGCACAACGCGATCAAACTCGGCATCGGCATCACTATGCAGCTCACGCCAGCTGGCCTCGGCCTGTGGCCATTGTTCGCTCGTCGGCGCAAAGGGACGACCCTTGATATAGTTAATAGTCGTGTCATCCACCGCCACCATGCCGGCACGGGCTCCCGCCTCAATCGCCATGTTACAGACCGTCATACGGCCTTCCACAGACAAGGCGCGGGTCGCGTCGCCACCGAATTCAATGGCATAACCGGTTCCACCAGCGGTGCCGATCTCACCGATTATCGCCAACACGATATCTTTCGCCGTAACACCGGCGCCGACCTGTCCGTCGACACTGACCAGCATGCTCCTGGACTTTTTCTGCAACAGGCACTGCGTCGCCATAACGTGCTCGACCTCTGAGGTGCCGATACCAAAGGCCAGTGCCCCAAAGGCACCATGCGTTGAGGTATGCGAATCACCACAGACAACCGTCATGCCCGGCAAGGTCGCACCCTGCTCAGGACCGATCACATGCACGATACCCTGACGATGATCGGCCATATCAAATTCGGTTATGCCGAACTCGTGACAGTTTTGGCCCAGGGTCTCTACCTGCAGACGCGATACGGGATCGCTGATGCCGGCACGGCGATCGGTGGTCGGCACATTATGATCCGGGGTAGCCAGAATCGAGTTCGTCCGCCAGACCTTGCGACCGGCCATGCGCAGCCCCTCGAAGGCCTGCGGTGAGGTCACTTCGTGCACAAGGTGACGATCTATATAGAGTAAGGCGGTGCCGTCATCATCGACGCGCACTACGTGGCTATCCCAAAGTTTGTCGTAAAGTGTCTTGCCTGCCATGGTTTGTCTCCGTTTCGAGAGGGGTAGACTACGCCTGCATGAATCATTACTCAAATTCATATTTATTATAGTTTCTATTCCAATAGGTTATATTTAGACCTATACTTTGATAATGGATATCGCCAATCTGCAGGCCTTCATCAGTGTCGCCGAGCACAGCTCCTTCTCGCTGGCCGCCGAACATATACACATCAGCCAGCCCGCCGTCAGCAAGCGCATCGCGGCCCTTGAGGCCGAGCTCAACACCCGTCTGTTCGACCGCATCGGCCGCCAGACCCTGCTCACCGAGGCCGGGCAGGCACTTTTGCCGCGCGCCCAGCGTATCCTCGCCGAGGTGCAGGACAGTCGCCGGGCGATCAGCAACCTCTCCGGAGAGATCGGTGGTCGCCTCAGTATCGGCACCAGTCACCATATCGGCCTGCACCGCCTGCCAAGCGTACTGCGCGCCTTTAATCAGCGCTATGCAGAGGTGGAACTCGACCTGCACTTTATGGATTCGGAAGAGGCCTGCGAGGCCGTCTTGCATGGTGAACTGGAGCTGGGCATCGTCACCCTGCCCTTATCGCCCTCGCCCAGTCTGGCCTGCACGCCAGTCTGGCAGGATGACTTACGGGTGGTGGTGGGCCCGGACCATCCCCTGCATGGTCGACGAAGTATTGAACTGGTGACACTGGCCGGGTACCCGGCGATCCTGCCGGCACACGGCACCTTCACCCGCGAGGTGATTGAGGATGCCTTTCGCCCCTATGGTATCGAGCCATTGTTAAGGCTTTCTACAAATTACCTGGAGACGATCAAGATGATGGTCTCGATCGGCCTGGGCTGGAGTATCCTGCCCGAGAGCATGATCGATGGGGAGCTGCGCGCCTTAAAGGTGCCCGGTCTGAAACTGGTGCGCGAACTGGGTGTGGCACGGCATACCGAGCGCACCCTGTCGAATGCGGCCGAGGCATTAATCAGGTTATTGCCTCTGACGCATGCGGCGCATGGATAAAACGCCAGCTAATCAGCAAGGCCAACACCGCCAGTAGTGCGGCGATGTTATAGGTCACTCCGGCACCCAGGCTGGTCCAGGCATACCCTCCCAGCAAGGCACCCAGCGCACCACCGGCACCAAAACTCATACTGCTATACAACGCCTGCCCTCGCCCCTGGTGCATGCCGGTGAAGTGGATATGAAAATATTGAATGGCCACCGCATGGAAAATACCAAAGGTCGCGGCATGACAAACCTGCACGAACAACATCATGCCCATGGACTCAACATATTCACCGAGCAGGACCCAGCGCACGGCGGCAACCAGCAGGCTGAACATAAGTAGCCTACGCAGGCCAAAGCGCGGTATCAGATGATGCATGATCATGAACACCCCTATCTCGGCAATGACACCGAGCGCCCATAACCAGCCAATCAGGGTTTTTGAGTAACCGTGCTCTTCGAGGTAAATACTGTAGAAGGTATAAAACGGTCCGTGACTGGCCTGCATTAAAAACACGACAATAATCAGTGCCAGAACATCCGGGCGACGCATGACCTTGAAGATGGATTCTTTATCCAGGCGAAGGTGACCCGCGGCACGTTCCGGCACGATCAGACTCATTAACCAGATCGCGATAAACAGACTGACCAAAACCACCGGCAGTATTTCTGGCTCCTGATTTTCCAGGGCCATGCCGAGTAGGGCCACGGCGACAACAAAACCGATGGAACCCCACAGGCGGATCGAACTATAACGATGTGTATCCTGACCAAGGTGGGTGAAGGTGGTCGCCTCAAACTGTGGCAAGGTGGCGTTCCAGAAAAAACTGAAGGCCGCCATGACCATGGCCAACCACCAGTACTGCTGGCCGAAAAACACACCGGCAAAACAAAGAAACGCCAATAGTGAACCGCCGCGGACGATCAGCATGCGCTTGCCGGTATGGTCGGCGACCCAACCCCATACGTTGGGGGCAACAACCTTGGTCGCCATGATCACGGCCATGAGCTCACCAATCGCGCTCGGCGTGAATCCCAGTGACTTCAGGTACAACGGCCAGTACGGCACCAGCACACCGATCGAAGCGAAGTAGAACAGGTAGAAACCTGACAGGCGCCAGTAAGGGGCTGCTGGCTCAGTCTTCATGGGGGAGGTCACGCGCGAGGAGGCTGACTTAGTCTCTGCTGGCCGGTATCACCGGGGTGACCGACTCGACATCCATATTCTGGGCACGCTGGCGCAACATATGATCCATGAGCACAATGGCGAGCATGGCCTCGGCGATCGGTGTGGCGCGGATACCAACGCATGGGTCATGGCGACCCTTGGTTATCACCTCTATCGCTTCACCCTGCAGGTTCACACTTTGCCCCGGCAGGCGCAGGCTCGAGGTCGGCTTCATGGCAATGCTGGCGACAATGTCCTGACCACTGGAGATACCACCGAGTACACCACCGGCATGGTTGCCGATAAAACCCTCCGGCGTGATCTCATCACGATGCTCGGTGCCCTTTTGCTCGACGCAGGCAAAACCGGCACCGATCTCAACACCCTTGACGGCATTGATGCTCATGAGCGCATGCGCAATATCGGCATCAAGACGATCAAAAACAGGTTCCCCCAGACCCGGCGGCACACCGGTAGCGACCACGGTCACCCGTGCACCAATCGAGTCGCCCTCTTTACGCAGGGCGTCCATATAGGCCTCGAGCTCGGCGACCTTGCCGGCATCGGGGCAGAAAAAGGCATTGTTACCGACCTCGTCCCAGTCAAAGGCCTCGGGCGTGATCGGTCCGAGTTGTGACAGGTAACCGCGGATCTCGATACCGTAACGTTGCTTGAGCCATTTCTTGGCAATCGCCCCGGCGGCCACGCGCATCGCGGTCTCACGCGCAGAGGAACGCCCGCCGCCACGGTAATCGCGGACACCATACTTTTGCTGATAGGTGTAGTCGGCATGGCCCGGGCGGAAACGGTCCATGATCTCGGAATAATCCTTGGAGCGCTGATCGGTGTTGTGAATAATAAGACCGATTGGCGTACCGGTGGTCTTGCCCTCGAACACACCCGAGAGGATCTGTACCGCATCGGCCTCACGACGTTGCGTGGTATGGCGCGAGGTACCCGGCTTGCGGCGATCCAGGTCAATCTGCAGATCGGCCTCGTTCAACTCCAGTCCGGGGGGACAACCGTCAACGGTGGCACCGAGCGCCGGCCCGTGGCTCTCGCCAAAGCTGGTGACGGTGAATAATTTTCCAATGCTGTTTCCTGACATGCGGGATATTGTAGCCGTTTCTTGGCAGCGCGTCAGCGTCGATTAGATCACCTTTGAGAACTGCTGTGCCGATTTTTGCAGGTAGGCATCAAAGACCATGCAGATATTGCGAATCAACAGCCTCCCGGCTGGCCGAACCTGGATGCCCGTTTCACTGACCGCTAACAGGCCGTCCGCCTGCATCGACGACAATTGTTGTATTTCTTTGGCGAAGTAATCCCGACAATCAATGCCCAGCTCGGCATTCATGACGGCAAAATCGAGGGCAAAGTGACAAATCAGGGCCTGGATCACGCGACGGCGGATGCGGTCATCCTCGCTCAGACGCATACCACGCAGCAGGGGTAACTGCTCGGCCTCGATCGCCGCGTAATACGGCCCCACTTCGCGCTGGTTCTGGCTGTAGCTGTCGCCGATCTGGCCAATTGCCGTCACGCCAAGGGCAATGAGATCACAGTCGGCGTGCGTTGAATAACCCTGGAAGTTGCGATGCAGTTTGCCCTCACGCTGGGCCACGGCCAGTTCATCATCCGGGCGGGCAAAGTGGTCCATACCGATATAGACATAACCGGCCTTGCCGAGGTGTTCGATACTGGCCTGCAGGATATCGAGCTTGGTCTGCGCGTCCGGTAGCTCATCGTCATTAATACGGCGTTGTGGCTTGAACAGGGTCGGCATGTGCGCATAGTTAAACAGCGACAGGCGATCCGGTTCGGCCTGCAGCACCCGGTCCAGGGTGCGGATAAAACTCTCTGTCGTCTGGTGCGGCAGGCCATACATGAGGTCCAGGCTGATCGAACGAAAACCCTCTGCACGCGCGGCATCGATCACCGCGAAGGTCTCCTGCTCTGACTGAATGCGGTTCACCGCCTGTTGTACACGTTCGTCGAGATCCTGCACCCCCAGGCTCAGGCGGTTAAAACCGATTTCTCGCAATACGGCGATGGTCTCGACACTGGCCTCACGTGGGTCAATCTCAATGGAATACTCGCCCGTGGCATCATCGGCAAGGCTAAAGTGTTGACGGATGCATTGCATCAACTCAGTCATTTGTGCATGACTGATAAAGGTCGGCGTGCCGCCACCCCAGTGTAATTGTTCGACTACGCGATGACTGTCGAACAAGGCCGCCTGCATGGCGATTTCCTTGTGCAGGTGTTGCAGATAGGGAATAGCGCGTGACCTGTCCTTGGTGACGATCTTGTTACAGGCGCAGTAGTAACAAATCGTGTCGCAAAATGGCAGGTGCACATACAGGGACAATGGCCGCGAAACCGCAGCGGCCTGACTGTCGGCAATACAGGCACGGTAATCCTGTTCGGTGAATGCCGTCGTAAACTGTGGCGCGGTCGGGTAAGAAGTATAACGGGGGCCACTGATGTCGTATTTCTTCAGCAGCTCCAGGTCAAAGACGACTTGTTGTTCGATCTGTTTCATGCGTCTAATGACTTCTCCAGTGAATAGTGCAGGAATTATGCAGCCCCCACCGGCCGGTAACTATGATCTGGATCAATCCTCGTCAATATCCAGGCCATGTTAGGTTTCATACTGGTAGCCTTTATCCCGCCGCGCGCAGCTGACCGGCAAATTCCTGCTGATGTTCCCTGACCTGCTTCGAGGTTAACAGGAAAACACCCTCACCACCGCGTTCAAATTCCAGCCAGAGGAAGGGTACCAGCGGGAAGCGTTCAACCAGTGCCCCGGCGCTGTTACCGACTTCGACAACGAGAATACCCTCCTCGTTTAACCAGTGACTTGCCTCGGCGAGAATTTCAACACAGGCATCCAGGCCGTCATCCCCGGAGGCCAGACCCAGTTCGGGTTCATGGTGATATTCCTCCGGCAGCGAGGCCATTTCCTCAGCCGATACATAAGGTGGGTTACTGACGATAATGTCATAACGCTGCGGTGGCAGATCGGAGAATAGATTAGATTCGTAAAGATTTAACACCCCTTCCATACCATGCTGCGCAATATTTTTCTCTGCCACGGCAAGGGCATCTGTCGAGATGTCTGCGGCATCGACCTGTGCATACGGAAAGGCGTGTGCGCAGGCAATTGCAATACAGGCACTACCCGTGCACATATCCAGCACATGGCCGACCTGTTCGGGCTCGACCCATGGTTCAAACTGCTGCTCGATCAATTCCGCGATAGGTGAACGCGGCACCAGTACACGTTCGTCTACATAAAATGACAAGCCGGCAAACCAGGCCTGATTTGTCAGATAGGGCACCGGGATGCGTTTTTCATAACGTTGTCGGAGCAGGTCAAAGACGCGTTGTTTTTCATCGCGCGTCAGATTGGCAGAAAAGAGTTCCGGCGCCAGTCCATGCTGCAGGTGCAGGGCATGCAGTACCAGGGTCAGGGCATCGTCTACGGCATTGCTGGTGCCATGGCCGTAATGCAGGCCAGCCTCGTTAAAACGACTCGCTCCCCAGCGAATAAAATCGGTGAGGCTATGCAGTTCTTCTCTCGGCAGTTGTGACGGGCTCATGTATTGGTACGAACAACAGCAATCTCTTCCGTGGTCCAGTCGTAATGCTTGCGCTTGCGCTTGTAATACTTCTGGATGACGACGCCACGAACACTGAAGGCCTCGACCATCTCGACGGTTTCATAGGCATCATTGAGGGGCTTCATGTATTTCTTGCCGTTTTCTTCGACGTACTGGCGAAAATGGGTTTCGCCCAGGTAGTCGAGCACCACATAGGAACCGTTGCCACAAGGCGCGGCCTGATCGACGATAATGATCGCACCGTCTTCGAACTCAGGCTCCATGCTGTCACCCAGTGCCTGCAGGGCAAACGGTTCAGTTACGTCTGAGGTACATCCACCACTCATGGCTTACTCCTGGTTGATCATTCTTGGGTTGAACGCTATTGGTCTGCGCACACTATAAGGAATAGGGTGGCTGGCTAAATCAGTAGGCTTGGCAGTCTAGGGCGCGCGGCCATGAAGTCAAGTAAAAAGCGGAGAAACCCGGCCATTACCCCGCAAAATCGGCCAAATGCACGGGCTGGCGGCGTGCGCCCCACTGCCCCGGTTCGGCCTCGAAGACCCCGGCACAGGCCGTACCACACTGCTTACACTGGCCCTTTTCATCAAGCTGCCAGGCTTTCAATTCATACCAGTCACGGACAATGAGTTTTTCCCCACAGCTGTGGCAATAGGTGGTACCGCCCTCCTCATCGTGAACATTGCCGGTATAGGCATAACGCACACCATTTTTGATGGCGATTTCACGCGCCCGGGTCAGGGTCTCGTATGGTGTCGACGGCACATCCATCATTTTATAATCGGGGTGAAAGGCGGTAAAGTGCATCGGCATATCCGGGCCAAGGTGCTCCACCACCCACTGTGTCATTTCCTCGATTTCCTTCTCACTGTCGTTCTTACCGGGGATCAATAGCGTGGTCGTTTCCAGCCAGACGTCCGTTTCATGTTTAATGTATTGCAAGGTGTCCAGCACTGGCTGCAGGTGGCCACCTGTGATCTTGTAGTAAAACTCTTCAGTAAAGGCCTTCAGGTCAATGTTCGCTGCATCCATGTGCTGGTAGAACTCCGCCCGCGGTTCAGGACAGACATAACCGGCACTCACCGACACCGATTTCACGCCGACCTCATGACAGGCCTTTGCGACATCAATGGCATACTCGTGGAAGATCACCGGGTCATTGTAGGTATACGCCACGCTACGACAGTCCAGGGATTTCGCTACCCTGGCGATCAGTTCCGGAGAGGCTGCATCGGCAAGTGTATCTATCTCGCGTGACTTGCTGATATCCCAGTTTTGGCAAAATTTACAGGCCAGGTTGCAACCGGCCGTGCCAAACGACAGCACCGGGCTGCCGGGTAGAAAATGGTTCAGGGGTTTTTTCTCGATAGGGTCAATGCAATAGCCGCTGGAACGGCCATAGCTGGTCATAACAATACTGTCGTTCTCGTTGGCGCGGACAAAACACAGTCCACGCTGACCGGCATGCAGCTTGCAAAACCTTGGGCACAGGTCGCACTGTATCCGCCCGTCATCAAGGCGGTGCCAGTATTTCGTGGCCACGGTATCTGTCATGGGGGTTTCCTTCATATTTAATATATAGGTATCGACCATACTCAATTCAATACCCGAAATATAGCAGGGTAATATCCTTGCAAGTCATATGGACTTTTGGCAGGATAGCTATTAGATATCCGACGGAGGAAGACAGGGTGGCAAGCATCAGAGAGGCCGCTGTCGCGGATCTTTTCTACCCGGCCAACCCGGCCGAGCTTAACCAGCAGCTTGACGAATTCATTGGCCAGGCAGGGGCGGATCGTGAACCGGCTCTGGCCTTGGTTGTCCCGCATGCAGGCTACATCTATTCCGGTCCTGTCGCTGCCAGTGCCTACGTCCACCTGCAACCCTTACGCGGCAAGATTCGCCGAGTTGTCCTGCTCGGCCCCTCCCATCGCGTCAGTTTTTATGGCCTGGCCACGAGCAGCGCGGACTTTTTTGCCACGCCACTGGGAAACATCCCCCTGGACCGCCCAGCACTCGACGGCCTGCTCGAGCTGCCACAGGTGCACCAGTTCGACCAGGCCCATGTCGAGGAGCACAGCCTTGAGGTACAACTGCCTTTCCTGCAAAAAATGCTGGGCAATTTTGCACTGGTACCGCTGGTGGTCGGTGATGCGGAACCGGCCGAGGTTGCCGAGGTCATTGACCGTCTCTGGTCTGATGAACAGACCCTGGTCGTGATCAGTTCTGACCTCAGTCACTACCATGACTACCCTACGGCACAGAAAATGGATCGAAAGACCTGCGAGGCCATCGAGACCCTGCACCCTGAGGCCATTGATTATGAAAGCGCCTGCGGCCGCAACCCGTTAAGGGGACTACTCGATGTGGTCCGGCAACGCGGTCTGCAAGTACGGACCCTGGACTTGCGTAATTCCGGGGATACCGCCGGTCCGGCCGATCGCGTGGTCGGTTATGGGGCCTGGATGGTGACGCCCCGCCCATGAACCTGACACCTGCCGACAAGGCTACGCTGTTAAAACTGGCCAGAGACTCCATCACCCATGGAATGGAACACGGCGTGCCACTCCCGGTCAGCCTGGAGGAACATAGTGATATTCTCCAACAGCCCGGTGCCAGCTTCATCACCCTGCACCTGAACCAGGAGTTGCGCGGTTGTATTGGCAGCCTCGCCCCGCACCGCCCCCTCATCAAGGACGTGGCGCAAAATGCCTTTAGTGCTGCCTTTCGTGATCCGCGCTTTACCCCGGTACGCCGTGATGAACTGGATACTCTCCATATCCATATCGAGGTCCTGAGCCCGACGCAGTTACTACAATTTGGCTCCGAAACCGAATTGCAACGGATGATACGCCCCGGCATCGATGGCCTGGTCCTGCGTGATGGCGTCTATAGCGGTACCTTTCTGCCCAGTGTCTGGCAGTCATTGCCTGACGTGCAAACGTTTTTGCAGCAGCTCAAGAGAAAGGCCGGCCTGCCCGCCAACTACTGGTCGGACAGCCTCGAAGTCGAGCGCTACACGACCGAGTCCTTCGAAGAACCCGTCCAGGAATAGCAGACGCCTCCCCGTGTGCGTGGCATAATCCCCTTATGCAAACACTGACCCTGACACAACCTGATGACTGGCACCTGCATGTCCGCGATGCTGACGTACTATCCAGCGTAATGCCACATACGGCCAGGCAGTTTGCCCGCGCTATCATCATGCCCAACCTGAAACCACCCGTGACTAACGTCGAGGCGGCAATGGCCTATCGCCAGCGTATTCTCGATAGCTGTCCTCAGGGCAGCCCGTTTCAGCCCCTGATGACCCTGTACCTGACAGACAAGACCTCGGCTGAAGAAATTGCCCGGGCGGCCGAAAACGCATTTGTGCATGCCGTAAAACTCTATCCCTCAGGTGCCACTACCAACTCGGATGCCGGTGTAACCGATATCCGGCATACCCATGCCGCACTGGCCGCCATGCAGGAAACCGGCCTGCCCTTGCTCATTCACGGTGAGGTGACGGACCCGGCCATTGATGTCTTTGACCGTGAGACCGTCTTTATCCATGAACAGCTGCTGCCCCTGCTGGAGAAGTTCCCTGATCTGAAGGTTGTCCTTGAACACATTACCACGGGTGATGCCGCGGACTTCGTCCTCAATGCACCGGACAACGTCGCCGCCACCATTACGGCACATCATTTGTTAATGAACCGCAATGCCATGTTCGTGGGCGGCATACGACCGCACCACTATTGCCTGCCCATACTCAAGCGCGAGGAACATCGGCAGATCCTTGTCGATGTCGCGACCAGTGGTAACAAGAAGTTTTTCCTCGGCACCGACAGCGCCCCCCATGCACAAGGGGCAAAGGAGAGTGCCTGTGGTTGTGCCGGCATGTACACGGCCCACGCCGCGATCGAATTATATGCCGAGGCCTTCGAGGCGGCGGGGGCGCTGGATAAACTTGAGGGTTTTGCCAGTTTCCATGGCGCGGATTTCTATGGCCTGCCCAGGAATACCGGCACGATCACCCTGGAACAGAGACCATGGCAGGTGCCAGACAGCTATCCACTCGGTGATGAAGTCCTTATCCCCTTACGTGCCGGCGAAACGCTACGCTGGTCTGTCCGTCAGTAGCCAGACTCGGCCTGTTTAAGGCAGGCATCGGTCAGTTTGATCACGCGGGCGGTAATATACATCGTTAGCAATACGGCGAGGGCAAAGGCATACAGGCCAATATGTACCTGCACGGCAAAGAGATAACCCAGTTTTAGTGCGACGATCAGAATGGCAACGACAAAGACATCCAGCATCGACCACTTGCCATAATCATGCATATACCTGAGGTGGCGCTGAGAATTCGAGTCCGTAGCGCTACCCGCCACCAGTCGATACAGAACAACTATTTTCATCAAGGGCAAGATGATGCTGAATGTCGCTAACAGCAAAAATAACAGCCATTGCCCTTCCCTTAATAATTCGAATACCCCGCTCACCACAGAGAATGTGTTTTCGAGCACGATAAACTTTTCAATGGTCAGCATCGGCGCAAACAGACCGACAGCCAGACACAGCAGGTTCAGGCCAATGAGCCAGCGAAGCCATCTTGCCTGACGGGGGAATTGTGTTGAAATGGTCTTGTCTGCCATCCCAGCACAATAATCAAAATGGCACGGGCTTTCAAATGCCGCGCCGTCATTACCCACTCAGAAGGTATAAGGGAACTTCATGCTGAAGGTCACATCCGGCGCATCAGTATTCAGCCCAATGCCAATATTCGTGATCCAGGATGACATATCACTCAAGGCATAGGTTGCACCAATGTTTAGCTGGGCACTATTCGCGTCACTGCCTATAATCGACTGCCAATCACCAGTGCTATCCAGCTTTTGACGTGACTTGCCGGTAAAGCTCTGATTATAACCAAAGCTCATACTGGTGCGCTCATTCAGGGCAAAGGCAATACCGAGACCGTAGCTAAAGGTCGAGCCCAGATCGATACTCCCTGGCTGTTTGCCGTCAGCCGAACTAATATCGCCAAAGTCATCCTCGAGGTTATGTGTGTAATTGACGCTGGCAAACAGGATAGCCGGGTCTACTGTCCTGACAAATGACAATCCTGTAGATAGTGCCCATAGGCCATTACCACTGGGCAATTCTTCCGGAATCATCAGGTTACCTGAACCGTCAACATCGATAATCGAGATACCGTATGGGTCACTACCCGTCGGTGCCTTGACCCGGACATTCCAGACAACATCAGGCCAATTAGTTTGTTCTTTGACTAACTGGTAGTAAAAACCGGCACTCACATCACCAAGTTCTGTGTCCAGGGTAATATCTTCTTCAATCAGACTGGTTGATGCGCCACCAGCGCCAACAGACTGGTAATTGGTATTTCTGTAAACAAAGGGAATATTAAAATCGAGTTGTATTCTGTCAGTCAGGCCATAACGTCCTGCCAAGTCGAGAGTCAGAATCTGTGCTTCGACCTCATCGACGCTGATTGTACCTAAAAATATAGAATCAAGGGCGAGGAAGCCGTTTAACAATAACTGGTTACGGTCAAAGCTAGTGTAAGTAAAACCCGGCTCAAAAGTAAACTTTCTGTCAAACAGCGCATGCTGTTCCTGATAGACGGCCTGCGTACTACGACTGGCTGGGGCCTCCCTTATCACCTCTTCCTCAGCCGCCCTCTTAGCCGGTGGTTTTGCCTGTTGGCTGGTCGTATTATCCTGTGCCAACTGAATGTTCTTGTCCCCCTTATACACCGTCTTAACAATGCCGCCAGTCTGTTGATAGGACGGCTTGCTATAGAAGGCCAAGCGATCGAGACGCGCCTCCAGCTTCATCAGGCGCAAGGCCTGTTCATCGTACTTTCCCCTCAAGTCATTAAGTTCACTACGTAGACGTTCAGTCTCTGCATTGTCGGCAACAGCAGACGTCGCGAACATAGTGCCAATGACGACGGCAAGATATCTCTTCCTGATAATAGACATAGCGTTCCCTTTTTCTTATCTGACAACGGCAATTATTTGCTTCCCCCATCGCCAACACGCATATAACAAAACCAGTTTTTACAGTAAGTTATATGGTATTGGCGACACCTCAATCTCATGCTCCTCACAATTCCAGTCAATACGTATTTTTGCGTATAATTGTGTTATGTGGCTGCTACCCTATAGTCTGCCAATGCTCTGCAGACCACGCAGACTGCTAAGGGCCGTCCCTAGCTCTGGTCGCTGCAGGCCATTTGCGACCTGCTGCTGTCTGGCAACAATATTAATTACATTGCTAACCTGGTACTGGTTGCTACTTATCTGTACACGTTGACTGATACCATTAGCCTGGTTCTGAGCCGCATTACGGACATTCTGTGATACCTCGATATCACCGGGCAAAGCGACGGTGTAACCAAAACCATCTTTATTCAGACTGAAGGTAGTGGTCGTGCCTGCATCGCCAGTGATACTTTTTGTGCCAGGGCCATCAAAGTTACTGCTGACTTCCCCCCTATCAGAAAAAAAGCTTTCTGGGCCGCCGACATCACTTGATATATCAATAGCAAGCTCATTACTAACCTCGTTCAGGTCACCCGCAATCTGGATACTCTGACTGACACCCTCAATGTTATCCAGACCATCAGAGCTAATACTGGTCAAGTTGTTTGCGCCGAAACTTGAGCCACCAGCACCTTCAACAGCTGCCGTACTGGAATGGTAGACCGTGACGGTTGGGCGGATAGCAGTCGATGAAACAATATTGGTAGCAAACTCTATACCTGCTGTGGTGATCCGCCCCGTGTTGCTGGCCACTTTTGTATACATTTCTACACCAAAATAGGTAATCTGGTTCCCGCCTGTATAACGGCCACGTAGACCTCCGAGCTCCTCATCGGATAGCTCAATCTCATCATTGAAAGCATACAAATCGCTATCGATCATTGCGTGTGCCGTAGGTATGAATAATAGACCGCAACCCAGAACTACTACGGCCGAAATGCCAGTGATACGAACTCGTGAATGTCTGTTCATCATCTTCCCCATGAAAATTTAAACAGCGATTTAATAACACACCTGTTTTTCTCAGCAACATATTTTTTGGAATAATGTGTAATTTGCGCCGCACCAATTAATAAAAAATACCCACGCCTTACTTTAAAAAAGTTCTGCATGGGTAAAACCGAACTTCAATAAATCATTGTTTGTTAGCGGGATATGTGCTCGCGCTAAACCACGTGCTGTCACCGGCGCCGCGGGTTGCATCAAAACCGTATTACGGTCAAAGCCCTTGCCAATTACAGCAAATACCACCCCATTCCAAATCTTGTTAAACTCTTCAAAACTCAGTATTTTGTTACCCAGTGCCGGGTCAGCAATGTAGACCTTGCCATCACGATAGGTCTTAAAGACCACGAAGTGTTTATAGCCACGTATATCAACCAGGGCAATGATGGGAATTTTGATCCTTGATAATGTGCCTGACTTTACCTTATAACCACGGCCCCTCAGTCCGATAGATTGTGTATAACGCTTGATATCCAGTAGTGAAAAACCCCTTTTCCTGACCGTCTCCGGGTCACTTACTTTCAACATGCCACGCAGCACTGACTCCTCTGTGACATCACGACCATAGGCATACTTGAGAATGGTGGCTAGGGCAGCAGCGCCACAACTGAAATCTGTATCTTGCCTAACCAGATTCACATAACGCTGTTCGCGCAGACTAATAACTTGTTTATTAATCACGCCAGCACCAGGTAGGATGCTACCAAAACGCACCTCACTGGCCCCTGTCATTGATGACATGAAGAGTAATAGCATCAAGCTAAGAGCACTGACATACCTCATCAGACAATACGTAATTCGATCGTTATCATTTTTCATGTTCAAGTAGCCTGTCATATATTATTGATTGGAATATGCCGACCGGATGATTCCGGCCGGCATACCAGTCAGTAGGTGATATCAGAACTCACCACCAGGCATACCTGTACCAGTCGATACACCGAGCGCAAGGCTGTTGTTCTGCTGGTTACCCGTGCCTGAAGCGATGTTCACCCCGATATTACCCGAGGCACCTGCCAATGCGTTGCCTGACAGGCTTGCATTGTTGACGGAAGGTATATAGACATCCCAGGACTGCGAATAAGAGCCACTGAAATAACCTGACAGGTGAATCTCACCTACTTCGTTGAAGGCCAGCGCACCGCCATCACCATTAAGGTCTTGTGCACCCTGAGCCTCACTATCAAAATCACTATGGCCCAGGAGAGCGCCATCTGTAGGATGATTAGGTAGACCTGTAGTGCCTGCAGCCCAGTTATCTACATACAGGTCGCCGATCTGATCCGAGGTGCCTTCGTATCCACCCCACAGTTCAGTTTCTCCGGAGAAACTGCCACTCTTCGATAGCGTGACTACCTTGCCAGTATTATGAGTAATATTACGATCAGATTCCTGATCGGACGTCACCATGGCAAGTCCCACGCCGCCGGTGGATACGGCTGCAGCCAGGTTGTTCTTCTGCTGGTTGCTGTTGCCAGCCGAGATGTTTACGCCGATGTTGCCAGTAGCACCTTTTAACACATTGTCACGCACACTTGCGTTGTTATACACACCATAATTTTCAGTGTAGTTGAACTCACCGTCTTGCGAGGAATGAGCCTGTCCATCGGCTGCACCAAACGTCATCTCGGCATCAGCCACGGCCAGGGCAGCGGCATTATCCTGCTGGTTGTTGGTACCCGCTGTGATGTTGAGGCCAATATTACCTGCGGCGTTACTGAGGGAATCTCCTGAGGCATTGGCATTGTTATTATGCCCGTCATTGTAGACCTCATTAAGCTTATTACTCTGCTTGTCGTCGGTTACCGCCCGAGCATAGGCGTTAGGGTCCAGATCAACACCTATATTGACTTCAACACTTTCGTCATAGTCAAAGTCTTTCTCAATATTGACATCCACATTGTTGCTACTTGTCGTGATGTCAAGGTCAAGATTTAGCTCGAGGTCTGCCTTAGCGGTAAAGGTATGGTCATTATCGTCATGACTCTCTGTGGCAAAGGTCAGCGGTGACGCGATGAGCGCAGCAACTGCCAGGGCCATAGGTGTGTATTTAAATTGCATCTTCATAGTAGTTCTCCTAGTTGGTGTTTACAGTGTTTATGGTTATACCCCGTCCCTTATATTCCATCCCGCCGGGGTCGTGCAGGGGGGAATTCATTTCGCACCCGTAGAGATGCGTAGTGCAAAATTATTTCTCGTTGCATTGCCGGAACCAGCTGTCTGGTTAATTTGCACAATGCCACGACTATTCTCGAACGCTGTTGATTCGATATCCGCTATACGGATACCTGGTTTGTCTAGCCCCTTGACAACCGGGGCAATTGCATAACCTGTAATCGACTGCGACAATTCCACATCGGTAATCGCCTCAACACCCACACCATAGGCAATACCGTTAGCCTGCGTATTACTTACCCCACTTATCTGGTTGATGGAGAGGATACCGGTAGAATTAGAAAAGGCATTGCCGCGAATACTGGTTATACTGATATCAGGAACAGTCCCTTGGCCCAGAGCCGTTGCTTGGTGGCTGGCTATTCTGCTTCTCGCGATCCCGGTTGCACTGATGGCAATGGCCGCAGCATTAGCCTGTAGGTTGGCATCACCTGCCACCAGATTAATTCCCACTGCGCCGTTGACGCCGGCAAGTGCATCACCCTCGACAATTGATTCAGTTATATATGACGGCAACACCACCTCAAAGTCATTTGCCTGTGCCGATATGGGTAGACTGCTTGTTATGCTGCTCAACACTGCGAGCAAGGCCCCTGTATAATGATTCATTATCATGTCCTGGTTACGCTCTATGTTCCACGTTCAAATATTTATTTTGAACTTGAATAAAACAATGACATCCAAAGAATTTTTCTAAGCATTGCCACACCCTTTGCATTCATCTTACGGTGTCGCGGATTATTCCGGGTAATAGCCTCTTCAGGCTTTACCACTATCTCTTCAACCATTTCTTGTTCGGAATTATCCATATCCTGTACATAACCATCCGGCTCGGTTGCTAACCCTTCCTCTATGTTCAACAAGTCACCCTCTATCAGACTATCTGCCGGGGCCGAAATGGACTTGATACTGGCATCAAGTTTATGCCTCGAAAAATTAGGCAACGCATCATTCTCGACCAGTGCGATATCTTCCTGCATTGGCGTTAAGCCCTGAGTTGACTCTTGCGACCAGACCACATCAGACCCCAGCAGAACAATCATCATGCTTGCAATCTTCCATAAACTCTTCTGTGTCAGATTCCGCATGATATATACCTCGGCTAATTTCTGTTAAACCTCACGCTCACATTCTGTGTGTTTCCACTACCGCTCATGCTGTTATGCTGCACTGATTGTTTGCCACTGCCTTTTTCATCCCAGAGAATGACAGACACTGCCTCTGGTCGGTTTGGCGTATGGCCATCGGCGCCTTTGCCACTAATTTCATGTAATTCACTATCCTCGACATGTTCACCATCTATTAGCGCTGCGTCCGCCAGAATGAAGGCCTTATCATTACCCTCGGCATGTAACACACCACTGACCAGCAGCAACAAGCTTGCTATGAAACATGTGGCATAAATATGTTTTTTCATTTCCCGACCTCAAGCCGCTATGCATTATTTGGCGTTGATGTTTATTGTTTATAGTGCAACCGCCATGCCAAAAACATAAGCTGCTGTACTGACTGAGGTTTTTCTGAGGCGCTACGTAAACGGGTTTTGCGGATGTATATAATGTGAAACACCATCTTGCGGGAAGGGCCTGTCAGCTATTAGATAACAAACACTTAAACCACATTGTAAGGTGTAAAGCTTTTGTATAAGTAAGATCACGCGGCGGGGAGGTGCACGCCATGCACCAGCTACTGTGGCGCATACTGCATATACGGGGGAACAACAGGAAACTAATTACAGCTAGAGAGAGATGGAATGTTTTTCCATGAGGCGATAGAGCGTCACACGTGAGACGCCCAGATTCTTAGCCGCCAGTGAGACATTATTTCTACATTGTTTCAGACCGGCGATGATCGTATCTACCTCAGCATTATTACGCGCATCATCAAGGCGCTGAATCCGACGGCACGGACCGCGTCTTTCCAAACCAAGGTCAGCCGCACTGATCAGACGACCCTCACACATCAGCATTGCACGTCTTACCTTGTTAATCATCTCGCGGACATTGCCCGGCCAGGGATAATCATTCAGCGCCTGCAGGGCATGCTGGCTAAAGCCGTTGACGCCATTGCCGGCCTCGTTATGGAATTTTTTAAAAAAATACTTTGCCAGCACTTCTATATCATCGACGCGCTCACGCAACGGCGGCACATATAAATTTACGACATTTAGCCGATAATACAGGTCTTCACGAAACCGTCCTGCCTGCACCGCCTGCTCGAGGTCAACATGCGTGGCGGCAATCACCCTGACATCAATATGTAATGAACTGGTTCCACCTACCCGCTCAATCGTCTTCTCCTGTAAAAACCTCAACAGGCTGGTCTGTTGCTCAAGCGGCAAATCACCGATCTCGTCCAGAAACAGTGTGCCACCAGTGGCTGCCTCTATCTTGCCGATTTTCCGCTGATGAGCACCTGTGAACGCACCCTTCTCATGCCCGAAGAGTTCGGTCTGGATCAGCTTTTCAGGTAATGCGCCACAGTTGACGGCTACAAACGGGGAATTACTCCGTTCTGAACGTTCATGAATAGCCAACGCTGAAAGTTCCTTGCCGGTTCCGGATTCTCCATTAATGAGAACCGGGGCATCGACCCGGGCAAGCTTGCGTATATTGGCAAAATGCACCCGCATAACCGGGCTTACGCCTACCATTTCATCCTCATCACTGGATACAGTAATTTCTTCTGATAGCCTGTTTTTCAGGGTTGACATGCCATAGGCATGTCCCAGAGTGTTCAGCAGAATCTTCGGACGAGTAGGCAGGGTATGATAATCGTAGAATCCGTTAAGAATGGTGTTCCTGCACAAGTCATTATCAAGTAGTTCACGCCTGGTGAGCAGGGCCACCCACTCCGCCCGTGAGCGGATAAGGATATTTTCTAACTGTTTTATCTGTTGAGGATTATTCGTATCCAGGTGGGCCAGGCCGACCCTGTATTCATGCTTTTCCAGAAGTTCCAACGCCTCTTTCTCGGAGTGTGCGGTATGAATATACCAGCGATCGGTATTTATTTTGTTAATGGCATCTTCATGCACATGCATGGGATTCCAGTAGAAAATATTTCGCCCCCCCGTATCCATGAACAGCCTCCCGTGCTTGATATTATTATTAGTTAATGAAATTTCCCCGCATGACTACTTGCATAAATCGTATACGCCCAATCTGGCTCGCGAAATACGTACTACTACCTGAGGCTGTGATTTTCTTATTTAATAGCTTGAATTAAAAATCATTATGCTGATGTAATACCTGCGCGCACAACGTCAGAGATAGTGCTCGCATGCAACTTATTCATAATCTTTGCACGGTGCAGCTCCACTGTGCGAGGACTAATATCCAGTTCCCTGGCAATTTCCTTGTTCTGACAGCCGTTCACCAACAAGTCCATCACTTGACGCTCACGTGTCGTTAGTGATTGTATTCTTTTTTGTGATTTTTCTCTGTACAAGGCTTTTTCTCTGTAATCCTCACATTGCAGCAAACAACCCCTGACGATCTTGATGAGTTTGTCATTATCAAAGGGCTTTTCGATAAAATCAAGCACACCCTCTTTCATAGCCTTCACCGCTATACTAATATCTCCGCACCCTGACATCATCACCACAGGCATATAAATAGATTCGCATTCCATTTTTTCAATCAGCTCAAGCCCTGTCATTCCAGGCATCTTTACGTCGGCCAGCACACAGCCCTGCGCATCTCTGTTTACCTTCACGAGAAAATCCTCTGCTGATGCAAAAATACTGCTGACGATGCCCTCCGATTCCATAAGCCCCGATATAGCAAGCCTGACACTTTCATCATCATCAATAATATGTACAGCATTACCTGTTTCAGACATGATCATTCCTTTGTAATATCAAGCATAAAATAAAACTTACTACCACAGCCCTTGGCGCTATTCAGGCATAGGCAACTATTATGTGCATTTATAATTGAATGACTAATTGCCAGACCCAGCCCCATGCCATTTGGTTTTGAGGTATAAAAAGGCTGAAAAACCTTTTCCGCCTCAAGCAAAGTCATACCAGAACCGTTGTCTTTAATAATTACTGCCACGTTATCATCGATGCGTATGACGCTCAATTCAATTTTCTTTGGTTTATTCACATTTCCTTTTACGGCATCTATCGAGTTTCTTATTAAATTCACTATCACCTGGCCAATCAATAACCTATCGACATTGACTGTCACATCCTGTTCGCTCATATTAATGACAAACATTATGTCATTCAGTCGCACCTCTATTTCAACAAGCTCGACTACCTCGCTGATAATGTCATTCATAGACATCATCGTTCTTTCAAGATCCTTTTCGACAGTCAAGCGTTTTAAGCCCTTAATGACTTCGCCTGCTCGCTTTGCCTGTATGCCTATGGTTTTGAGAGAAGTGAGTATTGCATCTTGTCCATGGCTTTCCCTAGCCATGATCTTTATTGCCGTATCGGTCAGTATTGAGATCGCCGTAAGTGGCTGGTTAAGTTCATGCGTTAACTCCGCTATTACGCGGTTAATCGCATTTGTTCTTACTGAATCAATAATGAGAAGTGGATTGTTGCCATCATGTCCGACTGCTTCGGGCTGATGACTATTTAAGTGTGATTGTGACTGCTGCTGTTGATTGGGTGCCTCTATCTGCGTGTGGAAACTTAACTCTGCAGAAGAGAGCCTAATAAATCGACCGTACCATAGAGGTAATACGGCAGCAGTTGGCTTATCCATACTGGATCCTCTCACATAGGTTGCTGTCTTCACACTCGGAGCAACCTTGTTCATTCAACAGTGGATTCTTTGCCCCATCTTGTCAATCTATTACTGACTTGATGGTAACGCTTTCTAAGTACCCTCTCCCCAGAGTGGGTTGTAGCATGTGAAGTGGCTTTTTTACTTTTTTACAAAATCCAAACCACTCCCAGAGCAAGCATCCTACGCTATCCTCTAAGACTATGATAATACGTAATTATACTTAACTATACCACCATATACATGCTTTTATAATGGGTATTATTGAGCGTGGTTGATAACCGAAAGCACGGCTCTGTAAAAAAAATCGGCCCTTTAAGGGGGGTGGGGGAAAGGGCCGATACAAATGAAAGTGCAAGTGTATAACCTGATTGACTGCAGGAAAGTACAAACAATATTATTTATGTTTGTGGTACAAAAATATATACGGCCTAATACTTAAAATCCGTTACATTTATATTACACAACTATCTGACGGCTTCACCTTCCGCATCAGGCCTTTAATAATGGTTACAATACCAATAATAAAGGATATCAATAGCAGTGGCCCAATGACTACTATATCAGCACGGGAGTCAATATTCGTCAATTCCGGTTTCCACTGCGCCAGAAACACCTCCCAGTATCCGTAAATCAGCCACATGACGGCGCAAAAGATCAAAACTATTTTATAGCGAATAATATAACGCGGGAAAAAAACCGGGATAACAAATATCAGTGCCACCAGCATTACGGCCAGTGGATGGGCAGACAAAAACGCGAAGAGTGGATACAAGTATTGCACTTCCTTCCTCCATCTTTTTTATATTTGGCCTTCTAACCAGCCTATCGTTTTACATGCTCTTTGAACTGCATTTATATGGGGATGGAGGGAATACGCCTTGCCCAGGGATATTATCACTGGCACGGCCTACTAACAGGCAAGCTCTTTACTTTCCCGACATCCATACTTATTTTTTTACCGTTTATGCGCCGGCTGGGGCCATAACGGAAGATATTCGGTGTCAACCACGATGGGCAACTGGCTTTATTATGCGTTTATTTTTCCGTATTGGGAAGGGCCTGCGGCGTGTCGCGGACATTGCCTACGGCGATATGCCCGTCACTTTATCCAGGCAAAATACTGCGTGATTTTGCCCGCGCAGGCTCGCCCTGACGCTACGCGGCCTGCCCTGGAAGGGTGCTCAGGGTCGTGACGGCCTCAACAGCCGTAGCGCCCTGCCCCCGAGGCGTCCACAGCATTCTGGCAGGCGCAGAAACAGATGATACATACGCCCGCCAGCGAATTTGATATACTGATCTGCCACGAACAGAAAACACTACAACATGTCGCATTTACCCCGTATTTTCCGCCACAGGACCTCTCTGCTGATCGTTACCATCGCCCTGCTTGGCGCCATCGCCGGTCAGTGGCTATACCACAGTACCCGCACATCCAGTCCCGACCTGCGTGAACTCAATGCCACCGTCTTTAGCAGCCCGCGGGATGTCCAGCCCTTTCGTTTACTCGACCATCATGGCAACGTCTTCACCGAGGCAAGCCTGGCCGGGGAATGGTCCTTTGTGTTTTTTGGTTATAGCAACTGCCCGGATGTCTGTCCCTCTACCCTGACCATGTTAAACCTCATGCTCAAGGCGCTTTCAAAGCAGTCGGCGGAGATGGCCCTGCCCCGGGTCATGATGGTCTCGATTGACCCGGAACGCGATACCGTTGATCAACTTGCGCAATATATGCCTTACTTCAACCCGGAATTTGTTGGTCTGACGGCCGGCTCACCGGCAGAGATTGATATCCTTACCCGACAGTTTGGCATCGCCTACCTGTTAAACAAAAAATCCGCTGATGACAAGGAATATAGTGTCGACCATAGTGGTGCTGTGTTGCTCATCAACCCACAAGGCAGGCTACACGCCCTGTTCTCTGCCCCGCATGACCCCATCACTATGGCCAGTGAGTTTGCCCTCATTCGAGGCGCACATGAATAGGCCGTTTATCTTTCTGGCCCTGCTTGCCAACCTGCTTTTCAGCCCGTTGAGCAGGGCAAGTGAACTGTCTATTGAAGATGCCTGGATTCGCGAGGCGCCCCCGGTCAGTAAGGTACAGGCGGCCTATATGCTTATCCACAACCGCAGCAGCGATGACATTGCCATCACCTCGGCCAGCAGTCCATTGTTTACCCGTATCGAGTTTCATCGCACGGAAATGACTAATGGCCTTATGCGCATGCTGCAGGAAGACACGCTGACCATTCCGGCGAAGGGCGAGAAACACCTGCAGCCCGATGGCACGCACATGATGCTGTTTAATCCTCAACGACCATTAAAGGCCGGAGACAAGGTGCCCGTCACATTAAGACTCGGCGAGCATGGTAACTTTGCGTTCGAGGTCACGGTAAAGAAGGCCGGTGATGAGGCTCACCACCCTCATCAACACCACTAACCATCGCCTGGAATCATGAATACTCTTTTTTCCCGACTCGTTAGCCTGCTCCCCGCACATGCGATTTCCGGGCTTGTTTACAAACTCACCCGGGTCCGTCTGGTGTGGCTTAAAAACGCGCTCATCCGTTTGTTCATCAAAGTATTCCACGTCGACATGCGCCAGGCCGCTGAACCGGATGCCTGCGCCTATAAGGACTTTAACAGTTTCTTCACCCGTGCCCTGCGCCAGGATGCCCGCCCCCTGGCCACGGAGGCCGCCGCCATCCTTTGTCCTGTCGATGGCCAGGTCAGCCAACTCGGCGAGATTGAAGATAAACAAATCTTTCAGGCCAAACATCACCATTACTCACTCACGGCCCTGCTCGGCGGTTCCGAGGCGCTGGCCAATCATTTTATCAATGGCCGGTTCTGCACCATTTATCTCTCACCGCGCGACTATCACCGCATTCACATGCCTCTGTCAGGCCAGTTACGTGAAATGACCTATGTGCCGGGGAAACTCTTTAGTGTTAATCAGACCACTGTCCGCATGATCCCTGGCCTGTTTGCCCGCAATGAGCGTGTGATCAATATCTTTGATACCGAACAGGGTCCCATGGCCATGATCATGGTCGGGGCAATCAATGTCGGCAGTATGGAAACCGTCTGGCATGGCTGTATCACCCCACCTTACCGTAACGAGGTGATAACCTGGCGCTATGACCCGCAGACCGTTTCTCTCGATGCCGGTGATGAAATGGGCCGCTTTAATATGGGCTCTACCGTTATCCTGTTATTCGGCAAGGAAACGATGGACTGGAATGAAGCCTTGCAGGATGCATCGAGGGTGCAAATGGGACAACTCCTCGGTCGCCTGAATAACTAGGCCCTGTCGACAGCAAAGGCCAGCACCTCATCGATCGCCGTGGCACCACTCATCAGCATGAGCAGGCGATCAAGTCCCACTGCCACCCCGGCGCAATCCGGCAGGCCGCTTTGCAATGCCGAAAGAAAGTGTTCATCGACCGGTAGCTCTGCCCGCCCTGTCAGACGACGATGTGCGTTGTCAGCAAGCAGGCGTTGCCGTTGTTCACGGGCATCCGTCAGTTCATGGAAACCATTTGCTAATTCAACACCATTAATAAAACATTCAAAACGTTCGGCGACACGCGCATCCTCTTCACTGAGACGTGCCAGCGCAGCCTGTGAGGCCGGGTAGTCATAGATAAAGACCAGCCCCTCACCGAGGGCGGGCACGACCACCTGGTCCATGCATAAGTCCAGCCAGGCATCGTGATCGTCTTTATCCAGTCCAACAATATCGCCCAGGCCATGTCGTTCGGCGCAGGCCTGCAGGGCTTGTTGCTCCACCTCCAGTGGGTCGATGCCGGCGTGTTCGATAAAGGCCTGTCGATAGCTTAGGCGGTTTGTCTTGCCCAGCCCCGGCATCAGGACCCGCAGCAGCGCTTCGACCTCGGCCATCAAGGCATGCTGGTCCATACCGAGTCGATACCATTCGAGCAGGGTAAACTCGGGGTTATGCCGGCGACCGGCCTCGCCGTTACGAAAGACCCTGGCAATCTGAAAGATGTCACCACTGCCCGCGGCAAGTAATCGCTTCATGGCATATTCCGGTGAGGTATGCAGATACATCTGACCATCAGGCGGGGCATGAGGGCCGTCATAGTGCACGGTAAAGCTATTAATATTGATATCGGTATTACCGGCGGCGGATAACACCGGGGTTTCGACTTCCATCACCCGATGGGCATGAAAAAACGCGCGGACCTGCTGTAACAGTGCCGCGCGTTTGCTGATGCTCTCCAGCGACGCAGAGGGTCGCCAGTCATGTGACAAGGTATCAGCCCTCTTCCTTGGCACGTGAGACATATTCACCGGTTCGGGTATCGACCTTGAGTAACTCACCTTCGTCGATAAACAGTGGCACACGCACCACCGCACCGGTTTCCAGTGTGGCCGGCTTGCCCCCCCCCCCTGAGGTATCACCGCGTACACCCGGATCGGTCTCCACCACTTTAAGTACGGTGAAGTTTGGTGGTGTCACCGTCAACGGCGTGCCGTTCCATAGGGTCACGGTATACATATCCTGTTCCTTGAGCCACTTCAGGGCATCACTGACGGCATTTGCATCGGCACCGATCTGTTCATAACTCGCCGGGTCCATGAAGTACCAGAACTCACCATCATTGTAGAGATACTGCATATCGGTATCGATGACATCTGCAGCCTCAACACTTTCACCCGACTTGTAGGTACGATCGATGACACGACCGGTCTTCAGGTTACGGATTTTGACGCGGTTAAAGGCCTGACCCTTACCCGGTTTCACAAATTCGTTTTCGACGATGGCACAGGGATCACCATCGATCATGAGTTTAAGGCCACTGCGAAATTCACTAGTACTGTAGCTTGCCATGCTTTCCTCTCAATATTCACTCCAGCCGCGAGCCTGACCCCGGCAGATACGGTATGATGCCGCCTGGGCGACACTCACAAAGCGCATATGATACAGGGTTCCAGCACTTCTTTGCAGACAAGCTGCCACTGGCGACAGGTGCTGGCCACGGCGATCACCGACCCGACCGAGCTGTGGCAACGGCTCGGCCTGCCCGCCGAACTCCTGCCCGCGGCCCGACAAGCGGCAGAGTTATTTAGCCTCAGGGTCACCGAGCCCTACCTGGCGCGCATCCGGCATGGCGACCCCACCGACCCGCTGCTGCGCCAGGTATTGCCGGTTTCATCAGAACTTATTGATAAAGAAGGGTTTACAGCCAACCCTGTGGGTGACCTCGAGGCCATGTCGATACCCGGGCTGTTGCATAAATATGCGGGGCGCGCCCTGCTGCTGGCCACTGCCGCCTGCGGTATCCACTGCCGTTATTGTTTCCGTCGTACCTTTCCCTATACCGAGGCGAACCCGAGCCGCAATGACTGGGCGGAGGCCCTTGCCCATATCCAGGCCGATACATCGATATCGGAGGTCATCCTCAGCGGTGGCGACCCACTCAGCCTCAGCGACCAGCGCCTGGCCCAGTTGGCGAAAAAACTGGCCCGAATCCCACAACTTCGACGCCTGCGACTCCACACGCGGCTACCCGTGGTCGTTCCCAGCCGAGTCGACGATGCCCTCTGTGAGTGGTTGGCCGCAAGCCCCCTGCAGACCGTGATGGTCCTGCATATCAACCACCCGAACGAGATAGATGCGGCGGTAGAACAGGCCTGTAGTCGCCTGCGTGGCACCGGCACGACCCTGCTGAATCAGGCCGTGCTGCTGGCCGGGGTCAATGACGACATCGATACACAAACACGGCTCAGTGAGCGCTTATTTGAGGCCGGTGTCCTGCCCTATTACCTCCACCAGCTGGACCGAGTCCAGGGGGCCGCGCATTTTGAAGTTGCCGATGAGACTGCCCGCCGCCTGCAGCAGCAACTCCGCCAGCGTCTGCCCGGTTACCTGGTGCCAAAACTGGTCAGGGAGCAGGCCGGCGCCGACAGTAAACAGCCCCTCTAGGGCCTCCTTTTATATACATCGTAGTAATACGTGATCAAACCTAGAAGAAATCTTGCTATACTTTATATAGTTGCTGCGGTGGGGGCCGTACAACTATTGATCATAGACCTTAAGGAAGGGGTGTCCTATGTCTAGCGGTATCGATCTCAAGGGTCTGGCTATCCCTGCGCAAAAACGGCCGAACAAGGCATCCTTTGATGCTCGTCCCAGATTCATTGAGGCCTGGACCGCCAATCTGCCCATGGCCAACCTTGGCGAAACCTCACGCCGGGTCTTCAAGGCCATGATTGAAATTAACCGTTTGCAACTGCCGATAGAGGACCGTTACCGATCGCTCGAGGCCCTGTGTGAACCCTGCCAGCATGTGACCGCGTCCCTGGAAAAACACTTTATCGGCCGTCCGCTGCCCCTGAATAAAAAAAACCGCAAGATATCCGAGCTGGACCGGGCGCTGATGTCCGAACTGGCACTCGGTTACAAGATCGTTGCCCGCCAGCTTGTTGAAGAGTCTGCTCGACCGGATCAAAAGCTGCTCCTCAACGCCCTGCAGCGCGCGACGTTCTACCTCGGCCTGTTGTTACTTCGCTCCTATCAGGTTTATGCACCCTACCCGCGAAATGTCTGGCGTGAATTGCACAGCATTTACCGTTATGCCGAACACCACAAGTTGCTGGACAAAATCAGCAAGTCGCCCGTCAGTCCCGAGCTGGGTCATAACAACACCATCAACTTCCTCTACAGCAAGGTCCAACTGCTGGCCCTGGCCATGCCCTATCGGCTACATCGTGGTGAAGTGGAAAAGGTTTGTGTTCTGCTCAACCAGCTGGTGCCACTGGTCAGCCCCCAGACAATCCCGCTACAACAGGACTCACAAGGCCTGTTTATCATTGACCTGAACAGTGACCGGCAAGCCAGCTACCTCGCCCTCTACCCCGGTCAAAACTATCAGGACTGCCGATTACTCAATACACATGCCCTGGTAATGAACCTGCGACAACGCCTGGCAGACAAGGAACCAGCACTGTTGGACATCCTCTCTGAAGACTTGATTCAGCGTCTGTTGGCCTCCTGGAGCATCATGTCAACACGCAGCTTTTCACGTATTTCCAAGTGGTCTGAGCAGGTCGAGGTGGCCTTTGGCCTCAGCGCCGCACACTACTTCGTCAGTGGCGAGAAACCCTTTTCATTTGATGACACAACCAGGGATGAACTGTCCATACATGATGATCACACGTCTTCATTCAATACTACAAAGGTGAATGCGATCTCTGATCAATATACCGGCCCGGATGTCTGGACAACGAACTACACCTATTCCGGTAATGACCCACATAATGCCGTAGCAGATACCTATGCATTGAATAACACTGCCCGACATATCCAGTCCCTTGGTTTTCAAAGCTCACAATTAACCGTAAACAATGCCAGTGCCGGAGGCTATTGCCTGCTATCACAGCCCAATGGGAATATCTCGGTACATATTGGCGACCTGCTGACGATACGGGAATCTAATGGTAAAAGTATTGAGCAATGGGCCATTGGTGTTGTCCGCCGCATGATAAGCACTCGGCATGGTTGTCTCGAACTCGGGGTGCAAATGCTCACGCCGAATGCCCTTGCCGTGGCAGCCCGAGTCGAAGCTTATAATGGCAGAGCCTGTAACTCAGAATTCATGCGTTGCCTGATGCTGCCAGAACTGGGGGCGATTGAACAACCGGCTACCCTCATCACTCCGGCATTACCCTTCAAGAAAGGCAGCCAAATTCGTATAAGTCTGGATGACAAACAGGTCATTGCAACCCTGACCCGGCAAATGGAAACAACGCGTAGCTTCTCTCAGTTCGAGTTCAGCGTACGGGAGGCAGAACAAGCCATCGCCCCTGTCAGGGTCACGAAAGGTGAAATCCACTCGCGGGCAAACTTTGATTCCCTCTGGTCTACGCTGTAGAAAAGACGGTTCAATACATCGATAAAAACGGCGCGCTATAATGCACAATGCCACCGCCCTTTAGCGCGCCTTTATCAAGTTCGATCAACATTACGGCATCTTCCGGTACGGGCAGATTACAGCGAACTGACCACTTGCTGGCAGGCTCAAAACCCAGGCGACTATAATAATCAGGCTTGCCGACTGCTATCATGGCTGCCATACCCTCCGACTTTGCCTTGTCCTTGGCCTCCTCGACGAGGACCGTACCAATACCACGGTGAGACTGTGAGGGCACCACGGCCATTGGCGCGATAATCATAATAGGGGTATTAGTGTTTGCCCCTGCCAGGGTGCCCGCTGTCATCATCAAGTGTCCGACAGGACGGCCATTAAACTCCGCCACCAGTGAAAAATCCGCTCGATAACCCGGCTGCTCGCGTAAACTCGCCACCAGTTTCGCCTCATCATCCCCTTCAAAGGCGCTCAGGTTTACCACATCTATCGCCTGGTAGTCCTCCGGCCGCTCTGCCCTGACAACAATCTTACTCATATCTCACCTCCAGAGGACTGAAATGTAAATTTTAATTAACTATGCTTATTAGTAGCAGCTGTCACCAGACCTGACAACCTCTTTCGTGCATGATCATCCCAGGCCAATAACGAGTCCGGTATCAGGGCCTGAAAATAATCCCGGTCTATAGGTCAAATTTATGATTTATCGGCGGTTATACTATAGAATTTATCGATAATCTGGATAATACTTTCGAAGAATAAAAATTCTCAGGGGTAGTAATGGAAAGGGATAATACACTTCACCTGCTCATCGTCGATGAATCCTCCAATGATGCAGAGGTAATCACCAACATACTGCGCAATGCAGGGCATGCAGTGCGCGCTACCCGCGTTGAGGATGAGGAGGACATGCAGGAGGCACTGGAGAAACAGAGCTGGGACCTGATCATAACGGCCGAGAAACTGACCAATATGAATGCCCAAAAGGCCATCCAGTTATTACGACAAACCGAAAAGGATATTCCGCTTGTCATTGCCGCCAATAATAGTCATGACCTGACCGCAGGGGCGGCACTCCAGGCGGGTGCCTGCGACTACTTCAGAAAAGACGAAGAACCCGAGCACCTGCAATATATTGTTAAGCGTGAGATCAGGGCCCTTAACGACCGACGCCAGCTGCGTAAATTTAACAAGGCGGCCAGGGAAAGCGAAAAACGCTGCCGCAGCCTGCTCGACAGTTCGCGGGATGCCATCACCTATGTGCATGAGGGTATGCACCTGTATGCCAACCCGGTGTACATGGAATTATTTGGTTATGATGACCCGGAAGAGATTGACGGCATGCCCATCATGGATATGGTTGCCCCGGCCGATCACGAGGTCTTTAAAAAATTCTTACGCAAATTTTCCAGTAATCAGGATGAAATGCAGGGAGAGATCGAAGTCAGGGGGATTCGCACCGATGCCAGCGAGTTCAATGCCGTCATGGAATTTACCCCGGCCTCAGTAGACGGCGAAGCCTGTACCCAGATTATTATACGTAGCGCCTCAGACAAAGATCTGGAAAAACAAATAAACCTCCTCAGCAAACAGGATCTGCTCACTGGCCTGTATAACCGACAATATTTTACCGAAACACTTGAGCAGACACTTTCCCGGGTAGCCCTGGAGTCCAGTCAGGCGGCCATGCTGTATATTGAGATCGATGATTTCGAATCTATTAAGGATAGTGTCGGCCTGGCTGCCAGCGATCTGGTCATTAGCGATATTGCCAAGGAATTGCGTACCAGTATCGAAGAACCTGACATCATTGCACGCTTTGGTGACTTCAGCTTTGCCATCCTGCTTGAAAAGGCAAACCATGAATCATCGGAGAAATTTGCTGAGAGCCTGCGTAAAAAAATTGAAGACCATATTTCGGATATTGGTGGGCAAACCATCACCGCAACAGTCAGTATTGGCATTTGCCCGATTGGTGAAAACTCCAGCAGTGCACAGGATGTGTTAAGCCGTGCCAGCAATGCCTGTAACACGGCTGGTGCTAACCATATCCATGTCTTCAACCTGATGGCCGTAGAACAGAAGGACAAAGAGCGCAATGCAGTCTGGGTGGAAACCCTGCGCGAAGCCTTGTCAAATGACCAGTTCTTCCTGACCTATCAACCTATTGTCAGCCTGCACGGTGATACCAAGGAAAACTATGAAGTACTGCTTCGCCTTCAGAATGCAAGCGGTGAACATATACTGCCGCAAGAATTTATCCCCACTGCTGAACAAACCTCATTGATGCCGGACATTGACCGTTGGGTAATTCGTAATGCACTGCAACGTCTGGCCGCAGAACATGTTAACAACAAACAAACCAACTTCTTTATCAAACTCTCCGGCTATTCTCTCAATGATCCGAGCCTGCTGCCCTGGTTGAGTGAACAACTCAAGGAGTACCGGGTATCCGGTGATGCCGTGGTGTTTGAGCTGGATGAGGCCAGTGCCTTTATGCACCTGAATGAGTCAAAGAACCTTATTGCCGGCCTCAAGCAACTGCACTGCAAGGTCGTACTTGATCACTTTGGCAGTGGGCTCAATTCCATCAAGAATCTCCGGCACCTGGATGTGGATTACCTGAAGATAGATGGAGACCTTATTAATGGCCTCGCCGACGATAACCAGAGTCAGGAAGCGGTCAAATCCATTATTCAAACCGCACACTCGATGGGTAAACTGACCATCGCCGAATTCGTACAGGATGCCAATTGTCTCGCCCTGCTTTGGCAATATGGTGTCAATTACATCCAGGGTTACTTCCTGCAAGAACCCAGCACGGAACTAAACTACGACTTTACCGCCAACTCCTGATTAGTCAAGAACGTGTGACACCAGGCCATCTGCGAGCTTGGGTTCAAACCAGGTTGACTTCGGCGGCATTACGTTTCCCGAATCGGCTACTGCCATCAGCTGCTCAATGCGAGTTGGGTAAAGTGAAAAGGCCACGGCCATTTTGCCACTGTTCACGCGCCGCTCAAGTTCGGCCAACCCCCGGATACCACCGACAAAGTCGATACGTTTGTCACGACGCGGGTCACTGATACCTAACACGGGTTCAATAAGCTGATCAGCCAACAGACTAACATCAAGGCTCGCCACCGGGTCATCCACCGGAACGCGATCAGCGTGGATATTCAGCCTATACCAGCCACCCTTCAGGTACATACCAAACTCACCATTTTGCGTTGGTGAAACGGCGCTGGCACTTACTTCAACATCAAAAGCCGTAGCGGCTTTTTCCAGAAATGCCTCGACTGAAAGTCCATTCAAATCTGTTATGACACGGTTGTAATCCAGTATCTTCATCTGATTATCAGGGAAAATCACCGAGAGAAAATAATTATAACTCTCCTGGCCATTGTGCGATGCATTGCTCGCCTTACGGGCAGCGCAGACACGTGATGCAGCAGCCGAGCGGTGATGGCCATCTGCAATGTACAGGCAATCCATGGCATCAAATGTCTCTGTGAGTTTCTTTACCTGTGCCGGGACATTGACGGCCCAGAGGGTATGCCTGACACCATCGTCTGCTGTGATATCTACATCTGCTGAAGTTTGCGTCACTTGCCGTGCGATCTCGTCAATCACCTGTGAGTGTCTATAGGTCAGGAATACCGGTCCCGTCTGGGCGTTGAGGGCATCGATATTACGAACCCGGTCATCTTCCTTGTCCGGGCGAGTGAACTCATGCTTGCGAATACGATTACTGTCGTAATCCGCTACCGATGCGACGGCGACCAGGCCGATCTGCTCGTGCTCGCCCATGATCAGGCGATAAAAGTAGTAACAGTCTTGTGTATCACGGGCGAGTACAGCCTGTTCGACCATCGCCTGCAGGTTCGCCGCCCCTTTGGCATAGACCTCGTCGCTGTATGGGTCGGTGCCCTCAGGGAGGTCAATCTCCGGCTTGGAAATATGCAAAAAACTCCATTCACGCCCTTTGGCACGCTGACGCGCCTCTTCGGTATTCAGTACATCATAAGGCGGGGCAGCCACATCGGCGGCTCGCCCCGCTACCGGGCGTAAACCCTTAAATGGACGGATCAGGCTCATTTAACACTCCAGACGGTCATAAAACGTGATTTTAGGCCGCGTATTCTACACGTTCTGTCCCCGGGCAGACAGCACCGCCCATGCCCTCTACCACCAGAAGATAATACACTGATTTATAATGTGAATATTCTGCCAAAATGTGCACCGGTTCACAAAACCTGCTCGCCAGACAGCTGGCCGTCATTCGATCTCGGCGAATGTGTAATGACATGCTATTCTTTCATAAGTTGTTGATAAGGAATTTAGGTAATGTTCGGCATAAAGACAGAAAAAACAACCACGTATCCCCCCGCCTCCCTGGGTGAGGAGGCGCGTGGTGGCCTGAAACGGCTGTGGCAACAGCTGAACGCCTACCTGCCGCGACATATCCCTATTGCCGTCAAGCTCTCCTTCGCTATCTCCCTGCTGGTCACCCTTGGTATGGTCTTGCTCGGCTCGGTCGTGATCACCAATCAGGAAAAACTGCTACGCAGTCAGATTAATGCACACGGGAATACTGTCGCGATTCAATTGGCCGAATCGTCCAAGGAATTGATCCTGGCCGATGATAAGTTAAGCCTCGGAGTACTGACCCGGAACATGTCCAATGATGAAAGCATTCTCGGCACCAGTGTTTTCGACGATAAGGGTAACATCCTTGCCAGTGCCGGCATGACCCCACTGAAAGACGGCAACCAGCTGATCAATATACGTAAATTGATGGATGGCAACACCCATAACCTGGAGTGGCGTCAGCAAAGCACCGATGACGCCCAGAAAAATCTGGTTTCCTTTCTGCACCCGATTACGTATCAGGGCCTGCAGGTCGGCTATGTTTTGATTACCTTCAGCCGTGCAACACTCGACACGGCCCTCAGCGACTCAGTTCGCGCCATTACTGCAGCGACCATACTAATGATCATCCTTGCGATCGTTATTTCCTTTGTCATGTCGAAAAAGGTCTCGAGACCCATTAATTACCTTATGGATGCCAGCAAGGCCATTGATGAAGGACGTCTGACCTACCGTATTTCTGAACGGCGTAATGATGAAATCGGCAACCTGATTACCGCCTTTAATTCCATGGCAGATGGCTTGCTGAAAAAGAGCCAGGTAGAGGATGCCTTCTCCCGCTTTGTTTCGACCAATGTCGCCAAGCAAATCATGAACGACCTCGACCACGTAGAAATTGGTGGCGAGCATGTTCACGGCACGGTTCTGTTCGCGGATATTGTCGGTTATACCGACATCTCTGAAAACATGCCGCCGCAGGATATTGCCCAGTTACTGAATGAATACTTTTCCTACATCGGTGCTGCCACCAAACTGTATAATGGCACTATTGATAAATATATGGGCGATTGCGCCATGATTGTGTTTGGGATTCCGCAACAAGACCCTCAACACATTTTCAATGCCGTCGCCTGCGCAGTACTGATTCAGCGGCTCGTAGAAAGGCTGAATACCATTCGTTTGGATAAGGGGCTGTTCCCGGTACATTTCCGCCTGGGAATCAATTCCGGTGAAATGCTCGCAGGTAATATGGGCTATAATGATCGCATGGAATTCACGGTAGTAGGCGACTCTGTTAACCTGGCTTCACGCCTTTGTACCTTTGCTGCCCCAGGTGAAATTGTCATTAACAAGGATACCTATATCGAACCGGGTATCAGTCAGCAGATCATTGCCCGCGAACATAAACCCATCAAGTTACGCAATCGCAAACACCCTGTTACCACCTATATAGTCGATGGCCTGGCACCACAACAAGAAGCCCTGATGAAAAAACAAATTGAACAAATCCTCGCCGGCAAGGCTGCTGCATGAAGGCGCTTCGCATTCTGGTCATTAGTGGCCTGCTTCTTACACAAAGCGCCTGTAGTTTTCTTGAAGTGCAAGGCACTATTCCGAGTATGGAAAGAATTGATGCCTGGGTTGCCGACGATGAGTTTGGTCAGGCACTGAGTTCACTTGAACATATCCCGGCCGAGACGCCGAATTTTTCTGCCTATGTTAGCAAGCGCAAAGAGGTCGCACTTCTAGCCGATAATTATGAGCGCCGTATACTTGCTGAACTGGACAACAATACCAACAAACAAGACTCTGCCAGCCGCTTGTCACTGCTCGACAAGGCCCTCGGAAAATATCCTGATAGTGAAGCCCTGCGTAAAAAACACAAGGCACTGCTTACACAGCACCTGCGCAGGGTCCGTAAACTTGATGCAGAGGCTCTGCTGGTACGCGCACAGCTCCTGTATAACAAGCTACCCTTGCACGAACAGGATGCCCGCGAATCGCCCATTAATATTTCGGCACAATTCAAGCTGCAAAGCATGCGTAGCGAAATTGCAGACATGCATAATCGTCTGACGGCTATGGCCCAACTCCTGCTCGATGATAAAGACTATGCACTGGCCAATCGTTGCCTGGCCCAGGCACGCCAATTCCCGGCAGGACAGGATTCACTCGAGCAACTCGAAGTCTTGCAGAAACAAATTAATACGCGACAGAAATCCATTGCTGCCAAGAAATCCAAAAAACTGGGTAAAAAGAAGAAAGACCGCAGTAATCGTCTGCAACAAGATATTGATACGGCTATTAATAATAACCAACTGGTCAAGGCAAGTAAATTACTTGACGAACTGGGAAAGCTTGACCATAACAACGCGAATTATTTACGTCTGAAGTTACAACACCAGGAAAAAGTTACCGCCATCGTCAAGAAAAAAATTAATGATGGCAATACCCTCTATCGTCAGGAGAATATCCTGCAGGCAAAAAAGGTCTGGGAAGAGGCCCTTAGACTGGACCCCGGTAACAAGACCCTGCAAACCAGCATACTGCGTGCAAAACATGTGCTGAAAAAACTCGAGCGACTTCGTCAGCAACAAAGCGCCACTGACAACTAACGATCACTTGTCCACAACAACCAGAGCATCGACTTTCTGGTAACCCTGCGGTAATTTGCGTCCACGCTTACCACGTTCATGCATGTAATGTTCAAGGTCTGTCTGGCTCAAAGTGACATGTCGCTTTCCTGCCTGAATGCGCAATTTCTGATCACCGGTGATTACGGCCATCGCCGAGGTGTATTCCTCACCCGTCTTGAGTTTTGCCGAGGGGATGTTTAATAGTTTGATGCCCTTGCCCTTCGCCATAACAGGCAAGTCAGCAACATCGATCACCAGCAAGTGACCCTCACTACTAACCAGAGCCAGCCAGTCTGTTTCCATATCAGTGATCTTTGATACGCCAAGAGCCCTGGAAAACTTGCCGGTATTAAGCATGCTCTTACCGTTTTTGTTCTTCGCGTACAGGTCAGCCAGTCTGGTCACGAAACCATAACCACTGGTGCTGGCAACCACGTAAAGATCATCGGGCTTGCCAATCATCACACCTTCGAAAGTCGCGCCATCGGGTGGGTTAACGCGACCCGATAACGGTTCACCCAGACCTCTTGCCGATGGCAAGCTGTGCGTGGTTACGGTGTAAACACGCCCCGTAGAATCAAGGAAGACACTCGGCTCGGTACTGCGACCACGGGCGGCATCCCTGAAAGCATCCCCTGCCTTGTAGTTCATTTGCAGCGGATCAACATCATGGCCCTTGGCTGCACGTATCCAGCCCTTCGTTGACAACACCACGGTAACCGGTTCGGCGGAAACCAGGGCAGTTTCATCCATGGCCTGTGCGGCCTCACGGCTCACGATGGGTGAGCGGCGATCATCCCCGTATTTCTCGGCATCCTCAGTGAGCTCGGTTTTGATCAGACTTTTCATGCGCTGCTTCGAACCCAGAGTCTTTTCAATCGTCTCACGTTCCTTTGCCAATTCCTTCTGCTCGGTGAGGATCTTAATTTCTTCCAATTTGGCAAGGTGGCGTAGCTTCAGCTCCAGTATCGACTCGGCCTGACGATCAGATATCCTAAAGCGCTTCATCAATACCGGCTTCGGTTCATCTTCCCGGCGAATAATGGCGATCACTTCATCAATATTCAGGAAGGCAATCAGCAGGCCCTCCAGCACATGCAGACGATCAGTGACCTTTTCAAGACGGTGCTCAAGGCGACGTCTGACCGTGTTGGTTCTAAAAGTCAGCCACTCACTGAGAATCTCTTTCAGGTTGCGTACCCGTGGCCGACCATCGGTACCGATCATGTTCAGATTAACACGGTAGGTACGCTCCAGGTCGGTCGTTGCAAACAGGTGTGCCATGAGTTCATCGATATTGATTCGGTTGGAACGCGGTACTATCACCAGACGCGTCGGATTTTCGTGATCCGATTCATCGCGCAGGTCTTCAACCATAGGCAATTTCTTTGCCGTCATCTGTCCGGCGATCTGTTCAAGTATCTTGCCGCCCGAGACCTGGTGCGGCAAGGCGATGATTACCGCCTCGCCATTCTCCTTAACATAACGGGCCCGCATGCGGATGCTGCCATGCCCGGTCTCGTACATATTGCGGATCTCTGTTTTCGGGCTGATGATCTCGGCATCGGTCGGATAATCCGGTCCCGGGATATGCCTGGCCAGATCAGCCAGGCTGCTCTTGCTGTTATCCAGTAAATGGATGCAGGCAGAGACGACTTCACGCAGATTGTGCGGCGGAATATCTGTGGCCATACCTACAGCAATACCGGTGGTACCATTAAGCAGTATATTCGGTACGCGTGCTGGCAGCAGAGATGGCTCTCGCAGGCTACCATCAAAATTCGGCACCCAATCAACTGTACCCTGCTCAAGTTCAGACAACAGGGCCTGTGCATAAGGTGTTAGCTTTGATTCCGTATAACGCATCGCGGCAAAGGACTTTGGGTCATCCTGCGAACCCCAGTTACCCTGACCATCGATAATCGGATAACGGTAAGAGAACGGCTGCGCCATCAGCACCATAGCCTCATAACAAGCGCTGTCGCCGTGCGGGTGGAATTTACCCAGCACATCACCGACGGTACGTGCTGACTTTTTATACTTCGAACTGGCTGACAGACCCAACTCGGACATAGCATAGGTAATACGACGCTGCACCGGCTTCAAACCATCACCGATATGTGGCAGGGCACGATCGAGAATGACGTACATCGAGTAATTGAGGTAGGCCTTCTCGGTGAAATCCTTTAAAGGCATTTGCTCAATCGAATCAAAATCAATCTCCGCAGTTTTTTCAACCACGGCTTTGGATTTGCTCTTGCGTGCTGTTTTTTTCTTACCGGCCATAATCTTTCATCAACTCTTTCTAGTGCACCTCAGCGATGTCACCATTTTGTTCCAGCCAAGCCTTGCGATCAGCGGCACGTTTCTTGGATAACAACATATCCATTATCTCAGAGCTATTGTCTTTTGCCGCAATCGTCAGTCGCACCAGACGCCGGGTATCCGGGGCAATTGAGGTTTCACGCAATTGCAGTGGATTCATCTCACCCAGGCCTTTGAATCGTTGCACATTGACCTTGCCGCGCTTCTTCTCGGCACTGATACGGTCGAGAATACCCTGCTTCTCATCATCGTCGAGGGCGTAATACACCTCTTTACCCACATCGATGCGGTAAAGTGGCGGCATGGCGACATAGATATGCCCTGCCTCAACCAGTGGCCGAAAATGTTGCAGGAACAAGGCGCATAACAGGGTGGCGATATGCGCACCATCAGAGTCCGCATCAGCAAGAATACAAATTCGGCCATAACGCAGCCCGGCGAGCTTATCAGAGCCGGGGTCGACGCCAATCGCGACACTGATGTCATGCACCTCCTGTGAGGCCAGCACCTGGGTAGACGCCACTTCCCAGGTATTCAGAATCTTGCCGCGTAGCGGCATCACCGCCTGGAATTCGCGATCGCGTGCCTGCTTGGCTGAGCCACCTGCCGAGTCGCCTTCGACCAGGAACAATTCACTGCGACGTACATCCTGCAGGCTGCAGTCGGCCAGTTTACCCGGCAAGGCAGGGCCAACGGTGACCTTTTTACGCGCCACCTTCTTACCTGCCGCCAAACGCGTTTGTGCATTGGATACCGCCAGCATGGCAATCCGTTCACCGCCCTCCGGATGCTGATTCAACCACAGGCTGAAGGCATCTTTCGTCACCCCTGAGACAAAGGCCGCACACTCGCGTGATGACAGTCGCTCCTTGGTCTGTCCGGAGAATTGCGGGTCATGGTGTTTCAGAGAGATAATGTAGCAACAACGGTCCCAGACATCTTCCGGGCTGATCTTGACCCCGCGCGGCAGTAACTTGCGGAACTCACAAAATTCACGGATTGCATCGGTCAGCCCCGTACGCAAACCATTAACATGTGTCCCCCCCTGAACGGTCGGGATCAGGTTGACGTAACTTTCGGCCACCATCTCGCCACCTTCCGGCAGCCAGACCACGGCCCAGTCAACGGCCTCTTTCTCACCCTTCATCACTCCCATAAAGGGCTCTTCAGGTTCAATAGGTTGTTTGCCGATCGCCTCGAGCAGATAATCCTTCAGACCATCCTCATAACACCAGCTGATGGTGTCCTTGGTCTTCTCATTTGTAAACGTAACTTCCAGTCCCGGGCAAAGTACCGCCTTGGCCCGCAGCACGTGCATAAGTCGTGGCAGGGAATAATTTGTGGAGTCGAAGTATTTTTCATCCGGCCAGAAGCGTACCGTGGTACCGGTATTGCGCTGACCAACCGTACCGACCACTTCCAGTTTTGAGGCCAGTTTGCCACCCTTGAAGGCAATGTTGTATTCCTTGCCCCCACGACGGATCCAGACCTCGAGGTGTTTGGATAACGCATTCACCACCGAGACACCCACACCGTGCAGGCCACCCGAGAACTCGTAGTTCGAGTTTGAAAACTTACCGCCAGCGTGCAGGCGGGTAAGGATCACCTCAACACCGGGGATCTTTTCCTTTGGGTGTTTGTCGACTGGCATACCACGACCATCATCCCTGACCTCCAGCGAGCCATCCTTAAACAGGGTAACCTCGATCTTCGAGGCGTGACCGGCCATGGCCTCATCGACACTGTTGTCGATAACTTCCTGGGCAAGGTGATTGGGACGCGTGGTATCGGTATACATCCCCGGACGTTTACGCACCGGGTCAAGACCACTCAGTACCTCGATCGACGAGGCATCATACTTACTGCTCATGCGGGGGACCTTCTCACATGCGAATCATATGTAAAGTTACCAATCACTACGGGGACCACCATCATTAAAATCCAGTGGGTAACGAATTCGCCGTAACATCTCTTTGACGGAGTACGGTTGATTTAGCTGATCACACATATAATAACGTTTAAAATTTATCCTGTGCGCCATCACACCCTCGTCATTAATACGCTCCCAGTGACTGCTACGTGCCTCGCTAAAGCCACCGTCACTGTTACCATAGGCATAAGTGCGATACTCACCCGCAGCGCAATTCAAACCCTCAAACATGACATTACGTGCACCACTATCTGATTCAATCACAACACTGTAGCGAACAACTCCGCTGTCGCTCACACTGAGATTCTTTTCATCAACATAAAAGGTATACGGTCGATTGGCATTATCGACGTCAACCTTCAGCAAATCATCGGCTGATGGGTAGGCAGGGATAGAGACATTGCCCTCCTCCCAGGCAGGACCTTCAATATAACCGCCGCCAAGGTCCGGTTCGGCATCTTCAAGTGCGGAAAGTGGTACCGACAGCAGCAGGCCGCTGCAAAAAAAGGAAAGAGTGAGCCAGATAGTCTTGTTCATATCCGCACAGTGTACCCCAGCATGGCGCGGGGACAAAGTACCAGAGTAATATCTTCCCCGGAACAGGCCCGGAGAATATCATGGTGTTCAGGCCAGATCGGCCGCCAGACTATCACGGATATTGGCTGGCAGTGCGGCAATACTCTCATTGTAGGCATCGTGCTCAATACCGGCGCCGATATCGGCACCCGCCTTCGCCGCGTTAACCATCTCCGGCGTTAATTCAAAGCGCATAAAGTGTACTGCGGAAGTTTTTTCCGTATTATTGCGCTCCAGATCCTCATCGGCGATGGCATATACCCGTTCATGGCCAGCGACCTGCATCCAGACCTTGTCTTCGATACCGATCATCTTCGCCAACGCAGCCTTACGGGCATTTTCGTCAGTGAATTCGATCATGAAGGTGGCCTTCCAGTTACTGCCATCCGGGATCAGCGGATTATAGGTATCCAGTTCTTCCTTGATACCCTCGGCATCAAAGATACGTTCGATGCGCAGCATTTCCTGTATCTGGTATTGCATGGTCAGACGATCTTCAAAGTACAGGGTCGCATTCGCACCCAACTGCACCCGTCGGTCCTTCTTATGCGCAATCACCCGGGCACGAAATTCCGCGCGCTGTTCCGCGTAGGTTTCGAGACTCATCAAATCATCACGGTTCAACATGAGAAAACTCCTTCGAATTAAATGCCGTAAGCCTTACGCAACAGGCTCAGGGGGTGTTCGGGCTGACTGCCATCGGCGAGGCCATTGGCGATATGCTGACCTGCCATCGGACAATCACTGGAATAGTGGTCAGCCTTCGCCTGCTTGACACGATTAACCACCGGGCGGCCAATCTTCATTGATACCTCGTGGAATTCTTTCTTCACCGCATAGGTACCATCATGCCCGGAACAACGTTCGATGGCGTCAACCTCGGTATCCGGTATCAATTTCAATATATCGCGCGTCTTCATACCAATATTCTGTACGCGCTGGTGACAGGCCACGTGGTAGCTGATCTTGCCCAGGGCCTGGCTAAAGTCAGTACGCAGTTTGCCGTGCTTGTGGCGCAGCATCAGGTATTCAAACGGGTCATAGATGGCCGCAGCCACCTTTTGAACCTCGGCATCGTCCGGGAACATCAGGCGCAATTCCTGCTTGAACATGAGTACACAGGAAGGTATCGGGGCGACGATATCCCAACCCTCATCGACCAGCCTGGCCAGCACAGGGATATTCGCCTCTTTCGCCTTGCGTACGGCTTCGAGATCACCCAGTTCCAGTTTCGGCATACCGCAACACTGTTCCTTCTCTGCCAGCTTCAGCGGGATCCCATTGTGTTCAAACACGGCGACCAGGTCTTCGCCGAGTTGCGGCGCATTGTAGTTACCGTAACAGGTTGCAAACATGGCGACCTTGCCACGGGTTTCTGCCGTCGGCGTGGCCCTGGTCTCGTCAACGACATGGTCTGCGAGGCGCTTGCGCATTGTTTTGCTATGATATGCCGGCAGCACGGCATCGGCATGAACGCCAAGTGTCGCCTCAAGCACCTTGCGCAACGGCCGGTTCCGGTTAACCGCATTGACAATGCCGCTGACGACCGGGATACCGGTCAGGCTGCCAACTTGATCTGTTGAGGTCATTATCTTGTCGCGCGTGCTCGCGCCCTGCTTGCGGAACTTTATCGCCTTGGCGCGTAACATCAGGTGGGGAAAATCCAGGTTCCACTCGTGCGGCGGCACATAGGGACACTTGGTCATGTAACACAGGTCGCACAGGAAACAGTGGTCAACGACCTTCCAGTAATCCTTTTTGTCGACACCATCGACTTCCATGGTCTCGGACTCATCGACAAGGTCAAACAGGGTCGGGAACGACTGGCACAGACTCACACAGCGACGACAGCCATGACAGATATCATAGACACGCTCAAGTTCTGCATTCAGCTTGTCTTCATCCCAGAACGACTCGCTTTGCCAGTCCAGCGCGTGGCGTGTCGGAGCCTCAAGATTGCCTTCACGAATACCTGCTGCCATGGTTTAGTTTCTCCCGCTCGAAAAAAATCTGCTATGGAAATATCACGGCCGGCATCATGCCGGCCGTGATAGGGACTACAGCGTGGAGCGATTATGCGTCCAGGCTATCCAGGGCCTTCTGGAAACGGTTGGCGTGTGAACGCTCAGCCTTGCCCAGGGTTTCAAACCAGTCGGCAATTTCGTCAAAGCCTTCTTCACGAGCGGCCTTGGCCATACCCGGGTACATATCGGTGTACTCATGGGTTTCACCGGCAACGGATGCCTTCAGGTTGTCACCGGTTGGACCGATAGGCAGGCCAGTGGCCGGATCGCCAACGGCTTCCAGGTATTCAAGATGGCCGTGGGCATGACCGGTCTCGCCTTCCGCCGTGGAGCGAAATACCGCGGCAACATCGTTGTAGCCTTCAACGTCGGCCTTGGCTGCGAAGTACAGGTAACGACGGTTGGCCTGTGATTCGCCTGCAAAGGCGTCTTTCAGATTTTGTTCGGTCTTGCTACCTTTCAGATCCATGTTTGCTTTCCTCCGGATTGGGGTTAATTATCGATTTAGACCAAGTCTAATTCTTGGTAAGTATTATGCCCGATGCCCATACATTGTCAATAGTCCGACAGACTACACAGCCTATATCAGCCCAGGGTTTGACGCTAGCCATCGCGCTGGGGTAACGTACGCGCGAAACCAATGAGAATCCTGATTGTGGCCGAAACAAGAAAGAAGACAAGCAAAAAATCCAGCGGTAAAGCCAGTGACTTTGAAGGGGCACTCGATGAGCTTGAGCAACTTGTTGAACGCATGGAAAAGGGCGAAACCCGCCTGGAAGATGCCCTGCAGGATTTTGAGCGCGGTATCGCCCTGACGCGCAGCTGCCAGAAATCCCTGGCCGAGGCAGAGCAAAAAGTGCAGATCCTCCTCGAACAGAATACCGATGCCAGCCCTGAAGACTTTGACCCAGACCACTGAAAACCCCGCCTTGCAGCCATTAATGCAGACCTACCAGGCACGCACCGAGACCGTGCTGGGGCACTGGCTGCCCACCGGCAACACCCACCCCGCCGAGCTGCATGCGGCCATGCGTTATAGCGTGCTCGGCGGTGGCAAACGTGTGCGGGCGGTCCTCGTCTACCTGACCGGCCAGGCACTCGGTATCCCCCTGGAGCAACTCGATGGCCCGGCCAGCACAGTGGAACTCATCCATGCCTACTCACTCATCCACGATGACCTGCCGGCCATGGACGATGACGACCTGCGCCGTGGCAAGCCCACCTGTCACAAGGCCTTTAACGAGGCGATTGCGGTGCTGGCCGGTGACGCCCTGCACTCACTGGCCTTTCATATCCTTGCCCATGACCCGGCCATGCAGTGTGCCGCAGCCTCACGCCTGATGATGGTCGATGTACTCGCACGGGCCATCGGTTCCCGTGGCATGGCCGGTGGCCAGGCCATCGACCTGGCCAGTGAAGGCAAGACCCTGAGTCTGCCGGAACTGGAGAATATGCACATCCACAAGACCGGTGCCCTGATCCGGGCCAGCGTACAACTCGGTTGCCTGAGCGGCGAATACAGCGAGGCACAATATAAGGCCCTCGACCACTATGCCGAATACATCGGCCTGGCCTTCCAGATCCGTGATGATATCCTCGATGTAGAGGCCGATACCGCAACCCTCGGCAAGGCCCAGGGGGCGGACATCGCCCGGGATAAGTCTACCTACCCCTCCCTGCTCGGCATGGCCGAGGCCAAAAAAATGGCCCAACAATGTCACACGGATGCCCTGCAAGCCATTGCAGGCTTTGATGAAAAGGCCGACCCGTTGCGCTGGCTGTCGGCCTATATCATCGAGCGCGGTCACTAAACACGACTTTTTAGTCGTTTTCAGCCTGCCGGCCTTGCATGTTCGCGGCCAAACACCGATCATAACGGGCTCATTTTCGGACCCTCAAGATGGCTGACCTAGAGACCTATCCCCTGCTGGAGAATATTGACGATCCCGCCGACCTGCGCGCGCTGCCCGAGCAGCAGCTGCCCCCCCTGGCCGAGGAGTTACGTCACTTTCTTATCGACACGGTGAGCCGCACGGGTGGCCACCTGGCCGCCAACCTCGGCACGGTCGAGCTCAGCATTGCCCTGCATTATGTATTCGCCACCCCGGAAGATCGCCTGGTCTGGGATGTGGGTCACCAGAGTTATATCCACAAGATCCTCACCGGTCGCCGTCAGGCCATGGGTACGATTCGCCAGCATGGCGGTATCGCGGGCTTTCCAAAACGCAGTGAGAGTGAGTACGACAGCTTTGGTGTGGGTCACTCGAGTACTTCGATCAGCGCCGCACTCGGCATGGCCATCGCCGCCGCCCGCGAGGGCAAGGACCGGCGTGTTGCCGCCATTATCGGTGACGGCGCGATGACCGCTGGCATGGCCTTCGAGGCCCTTAATCATGCCGGTGATCTCGATGCCAACCTGCTGGTCATCCTCAATGACAATGACATGTCGATCTCCAACAATGTCGGTGGTCTGTCGAATTACCTGGCCCGGGTCCTGTCCGGAAAACTTTATTCGAGTATGCGCGAGGGCAGTAAAAAGGTCCTCAGCACCATCCCGCCGGTCTGGGAACTCGCCCGCCGTGCTGAAGAACACATGAAGGGCATGGTGGTGCCCGGTACGCTGTTTGAGGAACTGGGTTTTAACTATATTGGTCCCATCGATGGTCATGACCTGCCGACCCTGATTAAGACCCTGCGCAACCTGCGCCAGCTACCCGGCCCGCAATTCCTGCACATCGTTACGCAAAAGGGCAAGGGTTATGCCCCGGCCGAAGACAACCCCTGCGGCTTCCACGGCGTCTCGACGTTTGACCCGGAGAGTGGTGAAACACTGGCCGCCCCCGGTAGTAAGCCAAGCTATACGCAGGTCTTTGGCGACTGGCTATGTGACATGGCTGCAGCCGATGAACGTCTGTTCGGCATCACCCCGGCCATGAGTGAGGGCTCCGGGCTGGTGCGGTTCTCCGAGGAGTTCCCAGACCGTTATTACGATGTCGGCATTGCCGAGCAACACAGCGTGACGATGGCCGCCGGCCTGGCCTGCGAAGGACTCAAACCGGTCGTGGCGATTTATTCGACCTTCCTGCAACGTGCCTATGACCAGTTGATCCACGATGTCGCCCTGCAGGACTTGCCGGTATTATTTGCGATTGACCGTGCCGGCCTGGTCGGTGCCGATGGCCCCACCCATGCCGGCGCCTTTGACCTGTCCTTCCTGCGCTGTATCCCGAACATGCTCATCATGGCACCGAGTGATGAAAATGAATGCCGACAGATGCTCAGTACCGGCTTTCAGCATAATGGCCCGGCCGCCGTGCGCTACCCACGTGGTAGCGGTCCCGGTGCCACCGTGGTCAAGGACCTGCAAACCCTGCCTATCGGCAAGGGACGGATTCGCCGCGAGGGTAAAGGTGTCGCCTTGCTCGCCTTCGGCAGCGTCGTCACCGAGGGCCTTGTCGCCGCGAAATCACTCAATGCCACCCTGGCCGATATGCGTTTCGTCAAACCGATCGACGATGCCCTTATCGCGCAACTGGCCGCCAATCACGACCTGCTGGTCACGATTGAAGAAAATGCCAGCATGGGTGGCGCCGGCAGTGCCGTGCAGGAATCCCTGGCGGCGCAGGGCATTACCGTGGCCGTGCTGCAACTGGGCCTGCCGGACCGTTTTGTCGACCAGGGCGACACAAATGCCCTGCTCGCCGAGTGTGGGCTCGATTCCAGTGCTATAATCCGCGCCGTGGAAAACCGGCGTGCCGATGTCGATTGCATGAGCCCGTCACTACACGTAAAATAATACCTTAGTACTTTACTAGGATATTTCGGATAGAGAAGTTCATGGCCGCACGCTATACCTTGAAAGTAGTTACCGATTTTGCGTCGGCACACACCCTGCGGGATTACCCGGGTGCCTGCAGCCGTATGCATGGTCATAACTGGAAGGTCGAGGTTGAGGTCCGTGCCAGCCGCCTTGATGATACCGGCATGGCCATCGACTTCAAACACATCAAGCGGGCCGCACGCGAGCTGGGCGATAAACTGGATCACCGTTACCTGAACGAGATCCCGCCGTTTGACAAGATTAATCCGACAGCAGAAAACATCGCTGCCTATCTCTATCGTGGTATAGGCGAACAAATCAATAATGAACACATCCAGGTCTGCGCTGTGACTTTATGGGAAACCGAGCGTGCCTGTGTCAGGTACACAGAGGAATGAACGATATGACAGACGCTACACCGGCCACAGAAATCGCTGACGTACAAAACAGCGCTGACACGCGGCAGATCGCCATCGACAAGGTGGGTATCAAGGACATCCGCCACCCGGTTTTGATTAATGACCGTAGCGGCCAGGAACAGCATGTTGTCGCCAACTTCAATATGTATGTGAACCTGCCTCACAATTTCAAGGGCACCCACATGTCACGCTTTGTTGAGATCCTCAACCTGCATGAGCGTGAACTGACCGTGAAGTCCTTCAAGGAAGTTCTGCACGAAATGATTGAGCGCCTCGATGCCGAGGCCGGCCACATTGAGATGAGCTTCCCGTTCTTCGTCAACAAACAGGCCCCCATCTCCGGCGTAAAGAGTCTGCTCGACTATGACGTCACCTTCATCGGTGAGATCAGCCAAAACACCCCGTCTGTAACCGTTAAGGTCGTCGTGCCGGTGACCAGTCTGTGTCCGTGTTCGAAAAAGATCTCCGACTACGGCGCACACAACCAGCGTTCACATGTCACCGTGACCGTACTGCCTAACTGTTTTGTCTGGATCGAAGACCTGATCGATATCGTTGAGAGTGAGGCTTCATGCCAGCTCTATGGCCTGCTCAAGCGTCCGGATGAAAAGCATGTAACCGAATATGCCTATGACAACCCGAAGTTCGTCGAGGACATGGTCCGTGACGTCGCTGCGCGTCTGAATAGCGATGACAGGATCCTTGCCTACACGGTGGAATCCGAAAACTTCGAGTCAATCCATAACCACTCGGCCTACGCCCTGATCAGCAAGGATAAGCGCGACTAATTGGATTGATGATTTATGAATGATGATCGATGAATGAAAAAATCATCATTTATTATTTGGCAGCCGTTCTCAGCCGCACTGTAGAATCCCTTCGGGCTTCATTCAGCACTACTTCACTCCCGTTTAGGTCGTCCATGGCCTTCACGGCATAAGTACATCCCTGTACAAAATCATCAATATTTTTTCTTCAGTTTCATCGCCTCGTTGCTGTTATTCATCTCGAGTCGGCCCAGAAAGGACATGCCAAGCAACACGCCCGAGCTGCTGACGGCATCGATCACCGTACCCTCAACATTGCGAAGTTCCACGTCACCGACCTGGACCTGATCAAGCCGTACCCGCCAGCCACGTTCGAAACCCGAGGCGGTAGAAATCCCAATCGGCGTACCGTGCAGACGGTAATCAATTCCAAGACGATCGGCCTCTTTACGGTTCATGGCCACCGACGAGGCCCCGGTATCGACGAGAAAGTTGACCGGGAAGCCATTGATACTACCGACGGTGGTAAACATGCCACGCTCATTACGAAAAATTGAAACACTCGGTTGCTTATCACGTTTGAAACGTGTGCTGATATGACTGCCGAGTACATAGGTATTGCGACTCCCCTCAAATTCCAGCACCGCGCCGTTACTGTCAGAGGCGATCAGCAATACCCCTTCTGGGCTGGCCTTGCCGGGTTTGAGGATATGTTGCTTGCCATCAATTTTAACAATGGCCTTGTTGCGAAACAGACCCATGACGATAATATCGATGGCCAGTGCATTTGCACTGAGGCCAAACAACAGCGCAAACACGACAAGTCTGAAACGAGGGGACATTACTGACGGCGAATGTGGTAACGATCGCCGCTGGAGGTGCTCAGGTCCACCCTCACCCGCTGCCGGCTCCAGCCATGCTGCTTGTCATGAGCCTCGACAAAGATGATATCGGTGCCTGGCGGGATATTGATATTACTCAGACTGCGGGTAAAGGGCTGTTCATTGACATGTGGGTGATAGAGGACACGGGTAGCGATGAGTTTGCCCGTGGCATTGACGACTCGCCAGGCATCCGCATAATGTTCCCAGCCGGTATCAGCGTGTTTAAGCGTAACCTCGGCCTGCCATGTCGAGTCATGCTGCTGTAAATAGACATTCTGGATCTCGACCTCACCGGCCCGCACCGCAGCCGTGACCAGCAGAGCCGATATCATTGCCCACATCATCGATCGCTTACACAGCCTCACGCGTTTCCCCTTTTCTGAAATTGTCACCGCACCTGACTACTCAGACCGGTATCAGAGCAGAATGTTCATCCTTGTTACAGACTATAGAGGTAGACGGCCAAATGTAACAGGCCCGCGGCATAGATCGCGGCCAGCAGGTCATCAACCATGATCCCGAAACCGCCTCCAACACCTTGATCCAGCAGGCGAATTGGCCAGGGTTTCCAGATATCAAAGAGGCGAAACAGGACAAAACCAAGCGCCATCCAGATCCAGCCGGCCGGTGCCATGAACATGGTCACCAGGTAACCGACCACCTCGTCCCAGACGATGCCGGGATGATCATGCACCTGCAGACGCCTCGCGGCGTGGCCGCACAGGCCGATGCCGAGAATAAAAAAGGCGACCACCAGGAACAGATACAGCCAGGCGGACAGGGGCTGCATGAAATAATATAACGGCAACCCTACCAGGGTGCCGAAGGTGCCTGGCGCCACGCGTGCGGCCCCGGTGCCAAAGCCGCAGGCCAGCCACATGAGCGGGTCACGCCAAATCGTCACAGGCAAAGGTGTTGCCTTGGTCATGAGAGTCCCTCGGTTTCAATCCCGGAAAAGTGTTCGTAGCCCATGCCTGGCGGCGTATAATATTCACCCCGTGCATCGAGGCAACGCAGACCGGCCTCGACTTCGACCTGGCCGATGCGTGTCACGCTGATATCCAGTCCGCTGAGTCTTTCCTGTAAATCGGCTTGCCGTTCCGCAGGCACGCTAAAACACAGTTCATAATCATCGCCGCCGGCCAAGGGCAGACTCCAGTCGCCGCTGTCGGTGATCGCTTGCACCGCGGCAGACAGCGGCAAGGCCTCCAGTTCAAGTCGTGCCCCGACGCCACTCGCCTCGAGGATATGCCCCAGATCGGCCAACAGACCATCGGAGATATCGATCATGGCACTGGCCACGCCGCGCAATGCCTGCCCCAATGCCACGCGGGGCATGGGACGGTGCAATCGCGGCAGGATTTCAGCGATGCCTGGTACGTTCATATTCCCCAATTCATGTTGCAGGGCCAGCCCCGCATCCCCGAGGCGGCCACTGACATAGATCGCATCTCCGGCCCTGGCCCCGTCACGGCGCAACGCCTGTCCTTCGGGGACAAGGCCATGCAGGGTTATGCTCAGGGTCAGGGGGCCTCGCGTGGTATCCCCTCCCACCAGCGCAACATTGTAGGCATCGGCAAGCCCAAACAGACCCTGGCAGAAACCCGTTAGCCAGTCTTCATCCACCCCAGGCAAGGTCAGGGCCAAGGAGGCCCAGCGAGGTACCGCCCCCATTGCAGCGAGGTCACTCAGGTTCACGGCCAGGAGTTTATAACCGATATCTTCGGCAGTGGCGCTGGCGGGAAAGTGCACGCCAGCGACCATCGTATCCGTGGTCACTACCAGCTCATGCCCGGCGGGGACCCGCAAGACCGCAGCATCATCGCCGATACCGAGCACGACGTCATCGTGCCCGCCATGCTGATGGACATGGTGGGCAAAATAACGATCAATAAGGCTGAATTCTGTGCCAGGCATGTGCCTTCCCTATCAGGGGTTCACTCGTGGCCGGTTTATTTTTTTTTCTTCGCCGCAGCAGCAATCTCGACGCTGCGTAACTTGCGAGCCACTCGGTCAAGAATACCATTCACGTACTTGTGGCCGTGTTCTGCACCAAAGGTTTTGGCCATCTCGACGCCTTCGTTGATCACTGCCTTGTAGGGGACATCAAGACGTAACTCAAGTTCGTAGGTACTCATACGCAGGATAGCGCGCTCCACCGGGTCGACTTCATCAATGGGTCTATCCAGATACTCGATAAGATGGTCATCGAGTTCGTGCAAGTGCAAAGGCACCTCACGCAACAACTCGCGAAAATAGTCGACATCGACATTTGCCATATCGTGTTCGACGAGAAACTGTTCTTCGATAGTGCTCACGTCTGCACCAGTCAGCTGCCACTGGTACAGGGCCTGAACAGCATTACGTCGTGCCTTGCTGCGCGCTTTACTCAAAACAGTCTCCTAATAAAGAGAACCGGCATATCAAGCTTCAAACTCACGTAACAGGTTAACCATTTCAATCGCCGACAGGGCCGCTTCACCACCCTTGTTGCCGGCCTTGGTTCCGGCACGCTCGATGGCCTGTTCAATGCTGTCAACAGTCAGCACGCCAAAGGCTACCGGTAACCCATACTGCATACCAACATTGGCCAGGCCCTTGGAGCATTCACCAGCAACAAAATCAAAATGCGGGGTGGCACCACGGATCACGGCACCGAGTGCAATAATCGCATCATAACGGCCACTGGCGGCCATCTTCTGTGCGGCGAGCGGGATCTCGTGCGCACCAGGCACCCAGACGATCTCCATATCTTTCTCGGCAGCGCCGTGCTGCTTCAGCGCATGGGTAGCACCGCTGACCAGCGCATTGACAATAAAATCGTTAAAACGGCTGGCGAGGATACCGAAGCGGGCACCGCGTACTGATAAATCGCCTTCAATAGTCTTAATCGTGGACATCATTCTTACCCCTGCAAAATATTTTTACTCAAAACTCACGTATTCATTTATCTCAAGACCAAAACCGGACAGGCCGTGCAGCTTAATCCTGGAGCCAAGAAGATTCATCTTGCTCACGCCCAGGTCCCGCAGTATCTGAGCACCAAGGCCATAAGTGCGCAAATCATCACTGTGCGCCAATTCTGGTGATTTTACACCTTTATCCTTGTCCTGATAATTCCTGATTTGCTGCAGGATCGCCTCGTTATCATCGGCGTTACGCAATACCAGGATGACTCCGGCCCCCTCTTCGGCGACACACTGCATGGCACTGTGCAGCGGGTGCGAACAACTCTCGAACTGGCCACCGAGTACATCACACAGGGTATTTTGCATATGCACGCGAACCAGTACCGGTTCCTTCATGTCCGGCTCACCATAGATCATGGCCAGGTGCAGGCGTTGATCATAGGCGTCGAGATAAGAGACCAGCCTGAAGTCCCCGAGCGCACTCGTCAGCGGACATTCCTCCATACGCTCGATAGTCTTTTCATTCTCAATGCGGTAGTGAATCAGGTCGGCGATCGTGCCAATCTTCAGACCGTGCTGTGCGGCAAAGACCTCAAGGTCATCACGGCGTGCCATGCTGCCATCTTCATTCAGTATCTCGACGATAACACTGGCAGCCTCGTAACCGGCCAGACGGGCGAGGTCACAACCGGCCTCGGTATGCCCGGCACGAATCAATACCCCCCCGGCTGGGCCATGAGCGGAAAGATGTGACCCGGCATGACGATATCATCGACACCGGCATCCTTGGCTACTGCGGCCTGTACGGTCACGGCGCGGTCCGCTGCAGATATCCCCGTGGTCACACCCTTGGCTGCCTCGATCGAAACGGTAAAGTTGGTGCCATGCATATCACCGGTGTCGGTGACCATGAGCGGCAGACGCAACTGCTGGCAACGTTCCCGGCTCAAAGTCAGGCAGATCAGGCCACGACCATACTTGGCCATGAAGTTGATATCTTCCGGCTTCACGCATTGCGCGGGGATGATCAGATCACCTTCATTCTCGCGATCTTCATCATCCATGAGGACGACCATCTTGCCCTGGCGCATGTCTTCTACAATGTCTTCAATCTTGCTTAATGGCATAAGTTTTACTTCTTGGTCTTGAAATTGTTCAGGCCTTACCGGCAAAGCCGTGTTCAGCCAAAAAGGCGCGGCTCAGGCCGGCGCCACTCACTCCAGGTTGTGCCGCCTTGTCACCGAGCAACATGCGCTCGAGGTAACGGGCGATTACATCGACTTCAATGTTTACATGCCGTCCGACATGATAGTCATTCATGGTAGTCTCGCTCAGGGTATGTGGCACGATGTTCAGTTCGAACACATTACCGTCTACAGCATTCACGGTCAGGCTCACGCCGTCCACGCAAATCGAGCCTTTCTCGGCGATATAACGTGCCAGTTGATCCGGCACACGCACCTTGAAACGTACCGAACGCGCATCCTGACCACGATCAATAACCTCGGCAATACCATCAACATGGCCACTGACCAGATGCCCTCCCAAGGGGGTCGTCGGGGTCAGGGCCTTTTCAAGATTCACCGCATCACCGGGGGCGAGCTTGCCAATGATGGTTCGCGACAGTGTTTCGCCTGAAACATCGGCACTAAAGCCATCGGCATGTTTTGCGATCACGGTCAGGCAGACACCACTGACAGCAATACTGTCACCCAGTTGCACATCTGTCAGCGGCAGCTTGCCCGTGGCGATACGCAACAGGACATCGCCACCCTTTGTCTGGGTACTGGCGATCTTGCCAACTGATTGAATGATTCCTGTAAACATAATCTCTAACTGCCCTTCTAAACCGGCCTGTAAACCGGTCTTGCCGTGATACGCCAGTCGCGGCCCACGGCACGTATATCCATTATTTCCAGATCAATACGATCTGCCATTGCCTCCAGTCCCGGCAGACAGAATAAACCCCGCGCACCATCGCCCATGAGTATCGGCGCCATGTAGATCACCAATTCATCAACCAGCCCCGCCTGCAACATAGCGCCGGAGAGGGTAGCGCCAGCCTCGAGCATGACTTCATTCCTGCCATCCTCGGCAAGCTGCCTGAGCATTGCCGCTAAATCAATCTTGCCATCCACAGCGGCAATGGCGACCACCTCGGCACCGGCCGCGCGCAATGCCGCAGCCTGTGGTGTCGCCGCATTCAGGGTCAGGATACGTGTTGCCCCTGTCTGACGACTTAATATCTTCGCCTGCGGCGACATCTGAAGCTGTGAGTCCAGCACCACGCGTAACGGTGACTCACCATACTGCCCTTCATCGTCTGGCAGACGTACCGTCATCGACGGGTCATCATGCAAGACAGTACCTATACCCGTAACAATGGCAGAACTACGCGCCCGCAGGCGATGTACATCGTTGCGTGCCGCCTCGGCGGTGATCCACTGGCTCTCGCCCGAGGCCATCGCGGTGCGGCCGTCCAGGCTCATCGCCAGCTTGCAGCGCACATAGGGCCGGCCTGTGTGCATACGCATTAAAAAGCCGGGGTTGATGGCCTCGGCCTGTGCCCGCATCAAACCACTTTCGACTGCGATACCCGCCTGCTGCAGACGCGCCAACCCTTGTCCGACCACGCGTGGATTCGGGTCCTGCATGGCGACGACGACACGGCTCACACCAGCATCAATCAAGGCCTCACTACACGGCGGCGTACGGCCATGGTGTGAACAGGGCTCGAGTGTGACATAGGCCGTGGCGCCCCGCGCCTGCCCGGCCCCGGCATTTTGCAAGGCATGCACCTCGGCGTGCCCTTCACCGGCACGCATGTGCCAGCCCTCGCCGACCACATCATTAGCCTTTACCAGTACACAACCCACACGCGGATTCGGGTCAGTGGTATACAAGCCGCGCTCGGCCAACTGCAAGGCACGCGCCATGTAACGATGGTCGTCAGGACTAAACATCAGTCCCTAGACTTTTTATTTTTATTTCTGCCCGCCGAGGGCAGCAGGGACAACTGCTGGCGTCTGACCTCGGCCGAGGGTTCACGCTCGAGCCGTTCGATCTCCTCACGAAAGGCGTTTACGTCTTCAAAGCTGCGATATACCGAGGCAAAACGCACATAGGCGACGTGGTCCAGCTCTCGCAGCTCATCCATAACGTATTCACCCAACAACATCGATGAGACCTCACGGTCACCGGTAGCACGCAGGCGCTGCTTGATGTGATTCAGCGACGCATCTATTTGCTCAGTGATCACTGGCCGCTTCTCCAGTGCCCGCATCATGCCGGCACTGAGTTTCTCTTCGTCAAACGGTACCCGATTGCCATTACTCTTGATGATACGCGGCATCACCAGTTCGGCGATCTCGTAGGTCGTAAAGCGTTCGGCGCAGGTCAGGCACTCGCGTCGACGACGCACCGCGTCACCCTCATTGGCCAGGCGTGAATCAATGACCTTGGTTTCTTCCGCATCACAAAACGGGCAGCGCATGTCAGGACCTTATTACTCTCATGCTTTCTACCTTGGCTACTGTCACGCTGTGATTACCTGTACCCGTTCAGCTACCGTAAACCGGCAGGCGCTGACAGATATCAAGCACCTGCGCCTTAACACGTTCGATTACAGCCGTATCTTCCAGGTTTTCGAGGATGTCACACATCCAGCCGGCCAGCTGGCTGACATCGGCCTCGGTAAAACCACGCGTGGTGATCGCCGGGGTACCAACGCGAATACCGCTGGTCACAAACGGTGACTGTGGATCATTTGGCACAGAGTTCTTATTGGTGGTGATGTTCGCGGCGCCCAGTGCGGCCTCGGCGGCCTTACCGGTAATGCCTTTATCGATAAAGCTGACCAGGAACAAGTGATTATCCGTCCCCTTTGAGACTACATCAAAACCACGTTCCATGAATACCTCGGCCATGGCGCGGGCGTTATCTACCACCTGCTGCTGGTAATCCTTGAAGTCTGGTTGCAGGGCCTCTAGGAAGGCCACTGCCTTGGCGGCGATGACGTGCATCAGGGGGCCACCCTGGCTTCCCGGGAAGATAGCAGAATTCAGTTTCTTTTCGATTTCCGGATTGGCCTTGGCGAGAATGAGGCCGCCACGTGGGCCGCGCAGGGTCTTGTGCGTGGTACTGGTAGTAACGTCAGCGATCTGGGTCGGATTTGGGTAAACACCCGCCGCAATGAGACCCGCAACATGGGCCATATCTACCATCAGGTAGGCGCCGATACTATCGGCAATATCCCGGAAACGTTGCCAGTCAACGATACGGGAATAGGCACTGAAACCGGCAATGATCATCTTCGGCTTGTGTTCCTTGGCCAGTGCCTCGACCTGTGCATAATCAATCTCGCCCGTAGATTCATCAAGACCATACTGCACGGCGTGATAGATCTTGCCAGAGAAGCTGACCTTGGCACCGTGGGTCAGGTGACCACCGTGGGCCAGGCTCATACCGAGCACGGTATCACCCGGCTCGAGCAGAGCCATGTAGACAGCGGCATTGGCCTGTGAACCGGAGTGTGGCTGCACATTGGCATAATCGGCACCGAATAACTGCTTGGCGCGATCGATGGCGAGCTGCTCGGCGACATCGACATACTCACAACCGCCGTAGTAGCGGCGGCCTGGATAGCCCTCGGCATACTTGTTGGTAAGCACCGAACCCTGGGCCTCCATCACTCGCGGACTGGCATGGTTTTCCGAGGCGATCAGCTCAATATGTTCCTCCTGGCGGGTACGCTCGGATTCCATCGCCGACCACAATTCATCGTCAAACCCTGCAATCGTCAAGCTTTTGTCAAACATTCTTCCACCCTCTATTCCACCAGCGAGATTATAACCCACTGTTTAATATAAATAATTTAACTATCTGATAAATGGGCTTCGTGGCCCTGCAAACCCCTAAAAAGGCGCTTAAGGATACCCGATCTGGCCCCCGGTTGCATGGGCTGAAAGCGGGGAGATATCAGTCGCGGGGACCGCAGGGGAGGATAAAACTGAAGGTACTACCCTGGCCGAGTTCGCTCTCGACCCAGATGCAACCGCCATGTAAATCCACAATCTGACGACACAGATGCAGACCCAAACCACTGCCTTCGTAGCGCCGGGTCAGGGAGGCATCGACCTGTACGAAGGGTTTAAAGAGTTTGTCGATATCCTCTGCGGCGATGCCGATGCCGCTATCACTGACACTAAAACGTATAAATACCGACATATACGGTGCCGGCATTTCCGACGCACCACAGTTACTGACAAATTCGTCCATCCCCACCCGCTCAGCCCGGATCGTAATCTGACTGTTCTCGGTGGAGAACTTGATCGCATTAGCCAACAGGTTACTAAGCACCTGCTTTAATTTACGCTCGTCTGCAACAATACTCTTGAGTGACGAGTCTATCTGCGTCAGCAGACTAATGCCGGACTCGCTAGCTTGGCCCTGAAACATGACCAGGGTCGCATCGAGCAATGATTGCACATCAAATGAAGTCGGCTGAATGAGCATCTTCCCGGCCTCGATCTTGCTGAGGTCAAGAATATCATTGATTAACTGCAACAGGTGCCAGGCGCTATCGAGGACATAGCCCAGTTTTTCACGACTTTCACTATTAATGACCTCTTCAGGTTCAATCATCAATAACTCGGTAAAACCGATGATCGAATTCAAAGGGGTGCGCAGTTCGTGTGACATGTTTGCAAGAAATTTGGTTTTCGCCAGATTGGCAGCTTCCGCTACCTGACTGGCACTTACCAATGCCGCTTCAATGCGGCAGCGCTCGGTTATCTCAGATTCCAGCCTGGAGACGACTTCCGTTAACTCCCGGGTACGTTCTGCAACTTTGTCCTCAAGTTGCTCACGATAACGTACCAGTTTTTCATTAGCCTGCTTGCGCTCCGTAATATCCTGACATACCAGCAACACACAAGGCTCAGTGTTAATTTCCAGTAGTTCAATACTACCCAGGGCATAACGGACTTCTTCATTCTTAGTATGAAAGGGGATCTCCAGATCAGTGATACGCCCCTTGCTGCGCAAACCATTAATAATATTTTCCCGCTGTTCCGTATAGATAAACAGGCCAATTTCTACCGCCGAGTGTCCAATCAGTTCCTCTCGGCTATAACCGGTCATGGTAATAAAGCTCTCATTGACATCAACAAATTCACCCTTTGCGAAATCTTCTGTTAAGCGGCTAATACTGATCATTGCCGGGCTGCCATGAAAGGCTTTGCTAAACAATTCTTCCGATTCATGCAAGGCCTGTTCAGTCAATTTACGCGCAGTGATATTTCTTGAAATCCCCTCAACACCTGCCACAGCACCTGAAACAGGGTCATAATAATAATGAGCATTTATTGACACCCAGACAGTGCTGCCATCCTTGCGTCGTAAAGGCGTTTCATAATTAAAAATATTGCCATGACACGCATCGAGTGCCTTTAGAAACTTTTCCCGTCCATCCTCTTCGACGTAAAAGTCAGACAGCCGCTTACCAATAACTTCTTCAGGTCGATAACCCATTAATTGATAGACGGAAGGCGACACATAATCCAGCATGCCATCCCCTCCTACCCGGTAAATGGTATCCTGAATATTGTCGAGGATGCCGCGCAGATATTCTTCAGAGTTCCGTAACTGCGTCTCTACGCTGACACGCTCTATCTCTGCCGCCGCACGCGTAGCGGAATACTGCAGGACATATTCCAGCAAACCGATCTTCGCAAAGGCCTTATCATCCACGGCCACTATCAAACCAATGACCTTGCCCAGGGTATTTCGCAATGGGAAACCCATGTACCCCTGTATAGGCATATCTGCCGGCAGGGAAAACTCCGGATACTGCCCCGCCACATCGTCGAGCAACACGACCTCTCCCTTTACTGTGCGCTCACAGGGCTTGTCAACTAGTGGGTAAGTGAAATTATCCAGAAAAACACCGTCATACCAACTGGACAGGGTATGTACATACTCGCTATCCAAACCAACAAATTCACCGATATGCACATAACGGACACCCAGCACCTGCCCCAGGCATTCACTGAGGGCACAAAAGAAGGCCTCTCCTGTTACCCCATACGTGGCCTGACCAAACATCTCGATCAAATCACGTAGCTGATGGCGTTCGCGACGTAAGGCCGCATCCTTAAGTTCACGTTCGATAGCGGGCATCAGCCGCGCAAGATTATCTTTCATGACATAGTCATGCGCACCCGCCAGCATGGTGGCGACCGCCTTTTCTTCACCGATATTGCCAGAGACAATAATAAAGGGAATATCTTCCCCATGTTCACGGGCAAGCTTGAGTGCATCCAGACCGCTGAAACACGGCATGGTATAGTCGGAAATAATCAGATCCCACTGTTCCGAGGAAAGCGCCGCAAGCATCGTCTCACCGGTTTCAACACGGTGCGCCAGCACTTCCAGCCCCCCCTTTCGCAAGTGCCTGAGCAATAGCTCGGCATCCTGTTCAGAGTCTTCAACAAGTAACAAGCGTAAGGGCGTCGCCAAAAACTTCCCCTGTTATCAACAGCACCTTATATCGGCTGTATTTATCTTCTTATTCAGAACTGTGTCGGACTCTGGTTCAATACCAGCCAGTACATACCCAGTTGTTCTACCGCAGAAATAAACTGCACAAAGTCAACGGGCTTCCGGACATAGCTGTTCGCACCGAGATTATAACTGTCGACGATATCTTTTTCTTCATTCGATGAAGTCAATACCACCACCGGAAGGGCGCTGGTACGCTCATTGGCCCTCATCTCCTTAAGCACCTCAAGGCCATCCACCTTGGGTAATTTCAAGTCCAGCAATACTACCTGAGGCAGGTCATTATCCGTATTCCCGGCGTACTTACCTCTGCAAAACAGATAATCAAGGGCCTCGACGCCATCCCGGGCCACCACAACATCGTTGGCAATATTATGATGTTTCAGGGCACGAATAGTTAGTGCCTCATCATCAGGATTATCCTCAACCAAGAGGATTTTGGTATTCTTTATCATTCATAATCTCCAAGTGTGAAATACACCGTTGCACCCTGGTCAATTTTTCCTTCCGCCCATACATCTCCGCCATGACGGTGCACAATACGTTGCACGGTAGCCAGGCCAACACCTGAGCCCTCATACTCCTGCATGGAATGCAGGCGCTGAAATGGCTCAAAAAGTTTATGCGCATAGGCCTCATCAAAACCCGCGCCATTATCCCTGACATAAAATACCTGCATGCCATCCTGCTCCTGTTTACCAACCTCAACAACCGCCGCAGGCTTGTTGGCAGTAAATTTCCAGGCATTACCCATAAGATTCTCCAGCACCGCGAGCAACAAACGCTCATCACCACGAACATACAAGTCCTCGCCCAGGTGGAATTGCACCTCGCGTTCAGGATAGCGTTCCCGCAACTGGGCATCTACATTGGTGGCAAGCAACGCCAGGTCAACCTGTGCCCGGGTCATCTCTGCACGCACAACCCTCGAGAGCTTGAGCAGGTCATCAATTAATTCTCCCATGCGTTGGGTAGAAGAGCGTACACGACCAAGGTAGTCTTTGGCGGTCCCCTCCAACTGGTCATCATAATCGTCCAGTAATGCCTGACTAAAGCCATCAATACTCCGTAGTGGCGCACGCAAGTCATGTGATACCGAGTAACAAAATGATTCCAGTTCACGATTAACGGCCTTGAGATTATGCGTACGTTCTTCAACCATATCTTCCAGGTGTTCCTGGTAAACATACAATTTCTGTTCTGCCTCTTTACGCTCGGTAATATCCATAATAATGGCAACGAATACCGGTGGGTCTTCCGCACGAGACAATTGCAAATGCACGTCTACCGGGTAGGTCGTACCATCCTTGCGCTGATGCACGGTCTCAAAATTCAGTTCCTCGCATTCATGCCGCAGCAGGGGGCCGACATGCTCGCTGAATTCTTCCTTATCAAAATCCGGCTTGATGTCGTAGACAGTTTTCTGCCGCAGCTCATCGCGGCTATAACCAAGGTTTTCCTGCGCACCTCTATTAACACGCAGAAAATGGAAATCCTCGCTATCAAAAATAAATATCTCGTTTAATGAATCATCGAGAACACGTCCCAGTCTGGCATTGATTTCTTCCGTATGTTTACGTTCAGTGATATCTGTCTGAATGCCGATATACTGATAGGGAGTACCTGCTTCATCAATAAACGGAACGATCGTGGTATCAACCCAGTAGTATTCACCGGTCTTGCGTTTATCCTTTAACTCACCGTACCAGACGCGCCCACTTTGAATGGTCCTCCAGAGATCACTGTAAAGCGATCCCGAGTGTGTGTCAGAGCTGAGCTTGCTATAGCTATTACCCAGTAACTCTTCACGGGTATAACCCGAAATTTCACAAAACCTGTCATTCACATAGGTCAGCTTGCCCTGCTTGTCACTAATACCTACAATCGCATGCGCATCGAGTGCAAATTTGAAGTCATTCAGGGCCTTGTTGATATCATAAAGCCTGCGCGCAGCAAAATTCAGGGCATGCTCAAGTTGCTCGATTTCGTAAGCATTTTTCTCCACCGGCATCATCTTGCCCTGCATCTTATATAACTCGCGGGCAAATTCAGTGGCCTGGTTAATTGACCGCATGGGGCGTCTCAGTAATAGCACCAGTATGGCAATACTGAAGAAAATAGAGATAACTGCAGTAATGATGCCATTTCGCCAGATACTCGTCTGTACGGCATCAATGGTGGCGAGGCTGTAATCCAGCTTTAACCAACCGAGTGTAGCGTTTTCTATTGGCGCCCAGACCACTAGCGCACCGTCCTCAAGGATTGACTGTGTTGCCACCGTCTCGGGCAGGGACAGGGTAGTTTGCTCATACACAGCCTGCGGAATCCCCTGCTGGTTTCTTATTACGTTACCAAAGACCACACCCTCTCTGTCACTCACCTTGATCGCCAGTACTTCACGGTAACTGGCCGACTGAACAAGCAGTTGTTCCAGTGCAGCATAATCCTCAGAGACAATATCGTTTCCAGATGCCGAGGCGATATTTGTTGCCAACGTCTGCGCCTGATCCTGGATCGCACCAAAGGCAAAGTCTGACTGATCATGTACGGTTTTCCAGGCGAACAGGAAGATCGTCATTGCCAGTGCAATACTACCGAGCAGGGTCAATTGTACATAAAGCCGCCGGAAGAACGGCGGCTTACGGCGGCTTACAACTTTCTCTATCTCCGGGTTACGGGTCATGCCTATTCCAGCCCTATTGACTCAAGGGATGAGTAATCACGTTCATAATCTGCATCAATGGGTTGCGTGATTTGCACGGCCTCAAGTAAACCCCGCCCCTCCTCATCTTCAATAAATTTCTTCACTGCACTGACCAGCCGCTCACGGTCTTCCTGCGGTACACGTGCATGCACCGCCAGTGGATGTGCGACAACACCCGGCACCTCGTAGAGGACGCGCAAATGCGCCTGCAGGCGTGGTGGCTGGTTAGCCAGTGTACTGTTTACGCCACTGCCGGCATCCACCTGCCCACGAATCACGTGTCGATAGACATTATCATGCGTGCCGACGTAAAGTGCCTCAAAATCGAGGCCCACCTCTTTGCGCAACCATGCCTGCATATACAGGGAAGCGGCAAAGGCGTTCGGTGACGGGAAGGCGATCGTTTTACCCTGCAACTCATGAATATTGTTGATGGCAGAATCCTTCCTCACCAGCAACAAACCCACCAGCTGCTTGGCAGCATCTCGCAAAAGCGGTTCGTAGTCCTGTGTGCGCCGGGCCAGTACCAGGTGATAGGGGGCAAGGTAACTGAAGTCCGGTTCACCATTACGCAAGGCGTCCAGGAACTGCCGAAAACTTGGGTAAGTTTTGATCTGGAGGTAAATACCGGTTTCCTCAGCCAGGCGTGTCACCAGTGGCTGCCAATTTCGGTAAATCAGTAGTGGCGTATATTGCGGTACCACGGCCAGCGTATAGTGGCGTTCGTCGGCCTGCACCTTGCCCTGCCAGCACAGTGCACAGAATGCCGACAAGAGCATGAGCCAGATCGCCCTATTCCGTCGCCTCACGACTGAGATGTTTGACGTGGATATCCGCAATCCAGCCTCCGCACACAGCTAAACACTGTATTTTATTCTAGTTAATCAGGTAACTATAACAGATGACTCAGGTATTACATCAAGACTAACAGCTATCTCAGCTATTAACCATGTAATTAATGCCAGAACTGCTTGTTTTTGCGTCAAACAGTCCGCTGGTGTCGCTGCCACCAGGCGCGCAGGCCGAGTAATGCGATCAGAATCAGGGCGTAGATAACGGGGTCACGGCTGTCGGCCTTGACCAGCCACAGGTAATGCAACACACCAAAGGCGGCGATCACATAAACACTGCGGTGAAGCCTTTGCCAACGCCGGCCGAGCCGGCGCATGGCATAGCGGTTTGAAGTCAGGGCCAGCGGGATGAGCAAGACAAAGGCAGAAAAGCCCACCGTGATATAGGGGCGCTTACCGATATCGACGAGGATCTCGCTGAAGAGGAATTGCTGGTCGAGCCACAGGTAGGTGAGGAAGTGCAATAACGCATAGAAAAAGGCATACAGGCCGAGCATGCGCCGCAGGCGCAGTAGCCAGACCTGGCCACTAAGCCGTTTTAATGGCGTAACAGCGAGGGTAATGAGCAGAAAACGCAGCGCCCAGTCACCGCTGCGGTGGGTGATATCCTCAATCGGGTTGGCGCTGAGTTGTCCCTGAACAATGTCCCATACCAGCCACAGCAACGGCACCAGGCAGAGGAGGAAGACTGCGGGTTTAATCCCCCAGCGCAGACTACGCTCACTGACCACGCTTAGAAGTATTTACGCAGATCCATGCCTGCATACAGGTCTGCGACCTGTTCGGCATAGCCGTTGAATAGTTTTGTCTCAACCTTCGGTTCGAAGAAACCGGCACCGAGGCGACGCTCGCGGGCCTGACTCCAACGCGGGTGATCGACGCGCGGGTTCACATTGGAGTAGAAGCCGTACTCACGTGGTCCCGCCTTTTCCCACGAGGAGACGGGGCGTTGCTCGGTGAAACGGATCTTGGCAATAGACTTGATGCTCTTGAAGCCGTACTTCCACGGCACAATCAGGCGCAAGGGCGCACCATTCTGATTCGGCAGCACCTCGCCATACAGACCGACTACCATCATAGTCAGCGGGTTCATGGCCTCATCCATACGCAGGCCTTCCGTGTAAGGCCAGTCAAGGACGCGACGGCGCTGACCGGGCATCTGCTCGGGGTCATAGAGGGTCGTGAACTCCACGTACTTGGCCTTCGAGGTCGGTTGGAAACGCTTGATCAGGTCAGCGAGTGGGAAGCCGACCCAGGGCACGACCATCGACCAGGCCTCGACACAGCGGAAACGATAAATACGTTCCTCGAGGTCGTGGGGCTTGAGGATGTCTTCGAGGTCATAGGCACCCGGTTTTTCGACCTCACCCTCGATGCTGACCTTCCACGGCCGGGTCTTCAGGGTATGTGCATTGCGCTCGGGGTCACGCTTGCCGGTGCCAAACTCGTAGAAATTGCAGTAACTGGTGATGTCTTTATAACTGTTTGGGGTATCGGTGCTACTGCTGAACGGGCCGGGCTTGACCCCGGCGATCTTCGCACGCGGGCTGGGTTGTGGCAGTGTGCCGGCCACCAGAGCCGGTGTGGTCAGCGAGGCCGCTGCCGCCAGGGCAAACTGGCCGCTTTGACGGATAAAGTCGCGACGCTGATGATAAACCTCCCGATCCGTGATCTCGGAGGGGAGGATGATATTACGGTCTTTGCTCTTAATCAGCATCGGGCATTCCTTATCACTATAATTATTTTACTTAATCCTATGACCGGTAATGTAGCAAAAAGTTGCGCCCCGTTCTCTCCTGGCTAGCCCAGGGCCACCCGGGCATTACGGAACATGCGCAACCACGGCCCATCCTCGCCCCACTCATCAGGATGCCAGGAGTATTGCAGGCTACGGAAGACGCGTTCCGGATGCGGCATCATGATAGTGAAACGACCGTCGATCGTCGTCAAACCGGTTATACCACCCGGTGAACCATTCGGATTAAATGGGTATTGCTCGGTGGCACGACCGTAGTTATCGACGTAACGCATTGTCACCAGACCCGTTTGCACGGCGCGGTCCTCACTGCTGCGGACAAACTCGGCTCGACCCTCGCCATGTGCGACGGCGATCGGCAGGCGGGACCCGCCCATGCCGGTCAATAACAGGGAGGGTGAACCCAGCACCTCAACCATCGAGTAACGCGCCTCGAACTGCTCGGAGAGATTACGCTCAAACTGTGGCCAGTGTTCAGCCCCCGGGATCAACTCGTGCAGGGATGACATCATCTGGCAACCATTACACACGCCAAGCCCCAGGGTATCGGTACGTTCGAAGAAGCTCGCAAACTGGTCACGCGCCCGCTCGTTAAACAGGACGGATTTTGCCCAGCCCTGCCCCGCACCGAGCACGTCACCGTAAGAGAAGCCCCCACAGGCGGCAAGGCCCTGGAAATCGGCCAGGTCGACACGGCCCTCAATGACATCACTCATGTGCACATCAACCGCCGTAAAACCGGCCCGATCGAAGGCCGCGGCCATTTCCAGCTGACCATTCACGCCCTGCTCACGCAGCACAGCCATACGCGGCCGCTGACCGCTGGCAATATACGCTGCGGCGATATTGTCACTGGCATCAAAACTCAAAAACGGTTGCATGCCCGGATCTTTGGCATCGAGCAGGTGATCGTATTCCTGCCGGGCACAGTCCGGGTTGTCACGCAGGGTCTGCATGCGCCAGGTGGTTTCCGACCAGGCGCGCCGGAAGGCCTGGCGGCTGTCGCTCAGCACCGCCTCGTGATCAAAGGTAAATTCAATCTGGTCCTTGTCATTCAGTGCGCCGATGACATGGCTATAGTGACCGAGACCGGCACGGTGCAGGACCTCCAGCACCTCGTCGGTATCGCTATGCCGCACCTGGATGACAGCACCAAGTTCTTCACTGAACAGGGCCGCCGCCCGGTCATCACCGAGGGCATCGAGTTGCACCGAGACACCCGTGTGGCCGGCAAAGGCCATTTCCGCGATGGTCGCAAACAGGCCGCCATCGGCACGGTCATGGTAGGCGAGCAGTTTTGCCTCGGTATTGAGTTGTTGAATCATCTCGAAAAACGTTTTTAACGCCTGCGGGTCATCGAGGTCGGCCGGGTGATGGCCGACCTGCTTGTAGACCTGGGCGAGGGCCGAGCCACCGAGGCGGTTTTTGCCCTTGCCGAGGTCGATCAGGATCAGGTCTGTATCACCCTTGTCGGTACGCAACTGCGGGGTCAGGGTATGACGACAATCGATAACCGGGGCAAAGGCCGAGATGATCAGCGACAACGGTGCGGTCACGCTGCGCGCCTCGCCGTCCTGCTCCCAGACCGTCTTCATCGACATCGAGTCCTTGCCGACCGGGATACAAATGCCCAGTTGCGGACACAGTTCCATACCCACGGCGCGCACCGTATCATACAGTCCGGCATCCTCACCCGGGTGGCCGGCCGGGGCCATCCAGTTCGCAGAGAGTTTGATATCCGCGAGTCTGCCGATACGTGCGGCGGCGATATTCGTGATCGCCTCGCCGATTGCCATGCGCCCGGAGGCGGCGTGGTGCAACAAGGCCACCGGGGTACGCTCCCCCATGGACATGGCCTCACCGACATAGTGTTCATAACCACTGGCGGTGACGGCGACATCGGCCACCGGTATCTGCCAGGGACCGACCATCTGATCACGTGCGACCAGACCGGTAATACTGCGATCACCTATCGTGATCAGGAAGGTCTTGTCGGCCACACTCGGCAGGTGCAGCACACGCATGGCCGCCTCCTGCAGGTCGATATCTGCGGTATTGAACGCCTGTTTATGGAATGTCCGGTGTTTCACATCGCGTAACATCTTCGGTGGCTTGCCGAGCAGGACATTCAATGACAGGTCGATCGGCGTATTATCAAAATGGCCATCGCCGAGGACGAGTTGTTGTTCCTCGGTGACCTCACCAATCACGGCATACAGGCAGCGTTCACGCTGACAGAGGGCCTCGAATTCTTCCAGACGTGCCGGGTCGATGACCAGCACATAACGTTCCTGGGATTCGTTACACCAGATCTCCATCGGTGACATACCCGGCTCGTCGTTCGGCACGGCACGTAACTCAAATTTACCGCCACGCTGGCAGTCATTGACGATCTCCGGCACAGCATTGGAGAGGCCACCGGCGCCGACATCATGAATACTCATGATCGGGTTGTCGTGCATGGTCGTGCACTGGTCGATCACCTCCTGACAGCGGCGCTCCATTTCCGGGTTACCGCGCTGCACCGAGGCAAAGTCGAGGTCCTCGGCACTGGTGCCGCTGGCCATCGACGAGGCCGCCCCGCCACCGAGGCCAATCAACATGGCCGGGCCACCGAGGACAATGACCGGCGCACCGGCCGGCAGGTCCAGCTTCGCGATATGTTCCTCGCGGATATTTCCCAGGCCACCGGCGAGCATGATCGGCTTGTGGTAACCCCGCACCTCGTCACCGTCCGGGCCCGGGACCCTTTCTTCAAAGGTACGGAAATAGCCGCAGAGGTTCGGCCGACCAAATTCATTATTAAAACCGGCGGCGCCAATCGGCCCCTCGAGCATGATCTCGAGTGCCGAGACGATACGGTCTGGCTTACCGAAATCGGTCTCCCAGGGTTGTTCGCCACCGGGCAGTTTCAGGTTTGAGACCGAAAAACCGGTCAGGCCGGCCTTGAAACGCGAGCCACGTCCGGTGGCCCCCTCGTCACGGATCTCACCACCCGAGCCGGTTGCCGCCCCCGCTGCCGGGGAGATCGCCGTGGGGTGATTATGTGTCTCCACCTTCATCAGGATCGGCATCTCGCCGGCCTCATAGCGATAATCATGCGTTTCCGGGTCCGGCTGGAAACGGCTCGCCGCCGAGCCCGCCATGACGGCGGCATTATCGTGGTAGGCCGACAACACACCCTCGGAGTGCAGTTCATGGGTATTACGGATCATGGCAAACAGGGAACGGTCCTGCTGCTCGCCATCAATGACCCAATCGGCGTTAAATATCTTGTGGCGACAATGCTCGGAGTTGGTCTGGGCGAACATCATCAGTTCGACGTCGGTCGGGTTGCGTTGCAGGGCAATGAAGTTCTCGACCAGGTAATCGATCTCGTCCGCGGACAGCGCCAGACCCAGTTCGGTATTGGCACCGTCCAGCGCCTCACGGCCGCCGCCGAGGACATCGACGCAGCGCAGGGGTGCCGGCTCCGCCTGGCTGAACAGATTGACGGCATCATCGAGGGACGGGAACACCGACTCAGTCATGCGATCATGCAAAAGTGCGGCGACCTTGTTCAATTCGCCCTCGGTCAGTGACTGGTCCTCGGTCTGGATATAGAAGGCCTTGCCGCGCTCCAGGCGCTGGAGCTGACCCAGACCGCAGTTATGCGCGATGTCAGTGGCCTTGCTCGACCACGGCGAGATCGTGCCGGGACGGGGCACCACCAGCAGCAGTTGTCCGCCTGGAAGGCCCTCATCGACCGCCGGCCCATAGCGCAACAGGTGTTCGAGGACCTCGGTCTGGCTGGCAGAGAGTTTCTGCTCAAGCCAGGCAAAGTGCATAAACTCGGCACGGATGGCCGTCACCGCCGGGGCCTGTTCACGAACATTGTTAAGTAACTTATTGAGCCGGAAGGCTGATAGGGCAGGACAACCACGAAGACGCAGCATGAGAACTCTCTTCAATAACGGGGAAATTCCAAGGCTGCTATGATACTGAAAGCGCCGCATCCTAGCCAGCCGCAGCGACCCACGGTTGGCGAAAAAATCCCTACTGGAGCCGATTTACTGAAATTGGCGCACCATGGTCAGCATTTTCGAGGCCAACTGTGCCAGCTGGGCACTGGCCGCCGCCACCTCGCTGCTACTGGCCACGGTTTGGGCACCGGCATCATTGATCGAGGTGATATTACGATTCGCCTCTTCCGTGACCAGGGTTTGTTCTCGGGTGGCATTGGCGATCTGGGTATTCATCTCGTTAATACGTTCAACCGATTGTGTGATGGCGTTCAGTGCCGCCTCGGCCTCGGCGGCCTTCTCAACACCCGTTTGCGCCTGCTCACGGCCGCTCATCATCACCGACACGGCGTTATCAGCGGCCGTTTGCAGGCGTTCAATCATGTCACGGATCTCTTCGGTCGATGCCTGGGTCCGGCTGGCAAGGGTCCGCACCTCATCGGCGACCACGGCAAAACCCCGCCCCTGTTCGCCGGCGCGGGCCGCCTCGATCGCTGCGTTCAGGGCCAGCAGATTGGTCTGTTCGGCAATGCTGCTGATCACCTCGACCACGCCGTTAATGCCTTCACTGTCCTGTTTCAGGGCCTCGATGGCCTCGGCAACACGGTTCACCTCAGCGGCCACCGAACGCATAACGGCAATCGTCGCCTGCATCACCTGTTGCCCTGAAGCCGTATCCGCATTGGCAGTCCGCGCGGCCTCGGAGGCCTGTTCGGTATTGCGTGCCACTTCATGCACCGAGGCGCTCATTTCGTTCATGGCCGTCGCGACCTGGTCGGTCTCACCCTGCTGTCGGGTTATACCATCCAGAGACTGTTGCATGACCTCAGCTGTTTCGGTTGCCGTCTTCTCAAGTTGCTCGGCAGAATAGGCCGTACGTTGCAAAATCGTCGTGCTGCGTGCCTGCAGAAAGTGTTGTACCAGTTGTAACTGGCCGAGTGCGTCCATACGACCACTATAAATAAAACGCATAATCGGGTTATTGAAAATACCCTCGGACTCACGGGCAGCCCTGGTCAGTGGTCTCAGTAACCAGCCTGACAATCCCCAACCAGCGGCCGTCAGACCAGCAAAACCGGCCACCGCGCTCAGCATGTTCATCGAGGTAGTGGCAAACAGGATGCCAAAGGCCAGACCAGCAAGTATGGCAAAACCGAGACTAAAGCGCCCGACCAGACCCGGATGCTTCCAGGCTTGCAGGATCGGCTTGCCGGCATTTATACGCGCATAGAGTTTTTCTGCGCGCTTAACGTGTTCACGATTGGGCACCACCCGCACAGATTCATAACCGGTGATATCCCCCTGTTTATTCAACAGCGGTGTGACATAGGCATCTACCCAGTAGTGATCGCCATTCTTGCAGCGGTTTTTGACGATCCCCATCCAGGGGTGATGACCCTGCTTAATGGTCGTCCAGAGATTATCAAAGGCCGCCGGTGGCATATCCGGGTGACGGACAATGTTATGGTTGGTGCCCTCAAGTTCCTCATGGCTGAAACCACAGACGTCAGAAAAGACATCATTGGCCTCGGTAATAATGCCTTTCAGGTCGGTTGAAGACACCAGCCGATCCGTGTCACTGAAGGTCTTTTCGTTACCCGTGACGGGGAAGTTCTTTTTCATTGTCTTGCTCTCAAGATATTTTTTCCGCGCGCACGCGGCTTATTGCAGTTTGAATTGTGCCAACAAGTCTTGTAACTGCTGTGCGAGTCGTGACTGTTGCTCGCTGGAGGCCGAGGTTTGTTGTGCGTTTTCCATACTCTCATGACCGATGCGGCTGATGTTTATGACGTTACGGTCCACATCCTGGGCGACGTTACTCTGTTGCTCCGAGGCATGGGCGATCTGCGCATTCATGTCATTGATACTGGATACGGCACGGGTGATGGCCTCGAGCGACTCACCGGCCTTGGCCGCCTGTTCGACACTGCCGGCCGCCTGGCTGCGTCCGGACTCCATCGCCGTCACGGCCTGACGGGCGCCCCCCTGGACACGGCCAATGATCTCCATGATCTCTTCGGTAGACTGCTGAGTGCGGCTGGCCAGGGTACGGACCTCATCGGCGACCACGGCAAAACCACGCCCCTGTTCGCCGGCACGCGCGGCCTCGATGGCGGCATTCAGCGCCAACAGGTTGGTCTGCTCGGCAATCCCCTTGATGACATCAATGACCTTACCTATGTCCTCGCTATCCGCTTCAAGCTGATCGATCACCGACGCGGCCTGCTCCACTTCATTGGCCAGGGACTCAATCGAGGATACCGTCGCACTCACCACGCCCTTGCCGTTATTGGCCTCACGATCGGCCTCCTGTGCCGATTCCGCAGCGATCGTGGCATTGTTCGCCACTTCCTGTACGGTGGCCACCATTTCGTTAATCGCCGTCGCCACCTGATCGGTTTCGTTTTGCTGTTCGGTGATCCCGGCATTGGTCTGCTCAGCCGCCCGCGACATCTGAGCCGCCGAGGCAGACAATTCTGAGGTCACACCATTAATGACTATCAACAGGTCAGCCATCTTGCCAACGAAGGTGTTAAAGGCATTGCCCAACTGTGAAATTTCATCACGACCCTTTTCACTCAGTCGCTGAGTCAGGTCACCCTCGCCCTCGGCGATATCCTTCATCGCCGCCACGGCATCGCGCAAACGACCGGTAATGGTAGAGCAGGTCGCCCAGGCACTGCCCAGCCCCATAATCAGGCCAAAGATAAGCATGCTGATCGTCAGGGTGTGCATGGCAGACAGGTCCGCTGACATGGACTCAACCGATTCGTTAACACGACCTTGCTGCAGACTGACCAGTTGCTCAATATTCTTCTTCACCTTGCCGAGCAAGGGGCCGATCTCACTACGCACCAGCCAGGCATCGGTACGCCACTGCTCACTGCCGTGCACGGCGATCAGCTCCTTGAGGTTGCCCATGAACGTCTCAACCAGATCATTGACCTGTGTAAGCGATTCAGACTGATCCAGGGTCAATTCATCGCCGTAGGCGTTCAACCTTCCAATCAGGCTGGTGGTACTCTCGGAATAGAGTTTGACCTCATTCAAGGAAGTCTCGGCACGAAAGGCCATGTAGGCGCGTACGCCATTCATCACATTCGCCCAGGCATAACGCAGGTCATTAATGTCATTGAGGATAGTCTTGCGCCGGGCGCTGGCCTCTTCATCCTCTTCGGCCACCAGCATCTGGCCAAGGTTTTGCAGGATCTGCTGGCTGAGCGGGTTCAGGTTCTGCCCAGCATAGAGCATGCCCGGAATATTCTTTGCCTCATCCCGGGTCAGCTCGATCATCCGCTCCTGATAGCCACGGTAGCTGGCGACATCTTGTGCGATCAAGTCTACCAATGCTGAAGATTCGGCATCGGCCTGCAGACTCGGCATGGCCTGCAACTGACCGACCGTGGCCACGATATCCTTTAAACCATTTTCGTAGGCCACACGGTGCGCGTCCTCTCGACTCAACAGGAAGAAACCCATGCTCTGTGCGCTGCTATTGAGCTGGTCACTCAGTTGCATGGACAGCAACATGGCGGGCTGATTTTCCTCGACAATCCCGGTAAAGGACTTGCGAATCCCCGTTTCGCTGACCAGCACGGTGGTAGAGATCACCACCAGAATGGCCAGGACGGCGATAAAACTTGCCCACAGCTTGTGGCGAATGGAAAAACGTGCAAATAAATTATTCACGGAATCAAACATGACAATCTTCATTGTAACTACCCCGGGGTACTCATCTCGGTCGTAAGGTTAAAGTTTGCATAAGGCGTTCGATCCCTCTCTGCGCACACTGACTGCCCGGTGCGTACTACTACCATTATGCTGCCTTCCTGCTAAGCGTTATCGGCAGGAAAAAAGAAAACTTTATATCCGTAACAAAAAAAAGGTATTGAGATAAATTCTCAGTACATAAGGGGGTTATTGCTGCAGGCTATGCCAGTCGAGGCCGGTGGCCTGCTCGGCGACCCGGACCTCGTCGGCCCGGCAACCCAGCCCCTCCGCGAGGGCCGCACAGGCCAGCGGGGCGGTGTTGTTCTTGTCACTGATATGGGCGGCAACGAGGTAGCGCAACCGTGAGGTATCCAGTTCGGCAATGATATCCCGGGACTGAACATTACTCAGGTGGCCAAAACGTCCGCCGACACGCGCCTTCAGCGAGGCCGGGTATGGGCCTTCGGCCAGCATCCCGGTATCGTGGTTACACTCCAGTATCAGGGCGTCACAGCCGCCCAGGGTATCGAGGATATGCTGGGTGCAACTGCCGGTGTCGGTGAGTACACCCAGGCGCAGGTCGCCATGGGAAAACACAAATTGCACCGGCTCGCGGGCATCGTGGGGAACGGGAAAGGGCTGCAGGTCGATATCGCCAATCGAGAAGGCGTCATGGCTGTGGAACAGGTGGCGCTCGGGCAGTTCACCGGTTTTATTGGCAGCGGCCGTGCCATGCGTCAGGTAAACGGCCAACCCGTGTTTACGTGCCACCGCACCGACACCATTGATATGATCGCTGTGCTCATGGGTGACGACAATCGCAGTGAGATCCGCCGGTGTCAGGCCGAAGGCACCGAGACGCTTGCGCGTCTCGGTCTCGGAAAATCCACAGTCGAGCAGGAGTCGGGTATCGCCTGCCTCAATCAGGGTAGCGTTACCACGACTGCCACTGCCGAGTAAGGCAAAGCGCAAAGGCCGACCTTACTTGAGCTGTTCGTGCAACAGGCTGAGGATACGGTAAGCCGTGTTCGACTTCTCCGTTTCACCCTTGTCATTCAACACCACCACCTGGGTCTGTATATCCTGCTCCTGCAGGCGGATCAGGTAGGTGCTCTTGTCCTGCACGTCGTCATCACCGCTGAAGATGTTGAAGGTCAGCTTGTCGAGCAGGCCTTTCTCTTTCTTCGCATTGCTGTCCTTGATCGGGTCGATGTAACGCACGTAGTACAGGCCACGCGAGCGGTCACGGTCTTCGACAGTAAAACCAACACGGTCCAGCGCCAGGCCGGTACGGCGCCAGGCACGGGCAAAGTCATCCTTCACGGTGAGGCTGGCATCGCCGTCCACACCCTGGCTGAGCACGGCGCGTTCGACCCGGTTCTGACGACTGGCAAACTGGTTGCGGGCCTTGTCTTCCTCGACACCGAAGAACACCATCATACGACGCAGCATTTCCACTTCCAGTTCCGGGTCAGACGGACGCGGTTTCCAGATGGTGCTGCTGCCGGTCGACTGGTCGATAACCTCTTCGGCGCCACGGTGGGTCAGGAACAACTCGGTGGTGCCCGCCTCGCTACCCTGCTCAAGACGCACACGGTACTTGTCGCGCGTGGCCGAGGAATAAATAGAATCAAACAACTTGCTGATATTGCGGGTGATGAAATCCTGCGGGATATCGGCGCGGTTTTCGGCCCAGTCGGTCTCGAGGATACCAATGCGCGGGTCTTCACGTTTAATGAGCAGGCCGCTCTGCAGCCAGAACTCGCGCATGCGCGGCCAGACCTCCTGCGGTGAACCCTGGATCACCAGCCAGCGCGTGTTTTTATCACGCATGACACGGATGTTGTCCTGCTTGGGCAACACACCCGCGGTACGGATGGTCTGCGTATCAACGCGCTCACGACGATAGTCGGAAAGGCTGGCGCTACCTGACGCCGGTGCGATATCGGGCACCACCAGGCCATCATCAATGCTTGACGAGGTCAGGTCGGGCGGGACCTCCAGAGTCGGGGCCTCACTGGCCTCACGGTAATCCGTTTTCTTTTTATCCGGCAGGAACTCTTTCTTAGCCTTATCGAAGGTTCCACAACCGGTCGTCCATGCCAGCACTATACTCACACACAAAATTCTTGCTACGGCCTTCATTATGTTACCCCAGTTACTTTTCATCCAGCACGCCGGCCATTCTCAGCGCAGCGCGTACTGACTCATGATACGGTTCTGACAACAAGGTCATCGGCAGGCGGATGCCGGTCGGGATCTTGCCCATTTCCATTAATGCCCATTTCACAGGGATTGGATTTGCCTCGAGAAACAGGTCCCGGTGCAGTGCCTCCAGTGGCGCATTGATCGCACGTGCCTTGTCGGCATCGCCCGCCAGGGCCGCCGTACACATCGCGTGCATGGCGGCAGGCGCCACATTGGCGGTCACGGAGATATCCCCCTTGGCCCCGGCGAGGATGCAATCCAGCGCGGTCGCATCATCACCACTATAAAGGTCAATCTTATCACCACAGCGGTCAAGAATCTCGCCTGCCCGCGCGAGGTTACCCGTAGCCTCCTTGATACCGACAATATTCGGGATCTCGGCGAGGCGTACCACGGTATCGGGCAGCATGTCACAGGCGGTCCGCCCTGGTACATTGTAAAGGATCTGTGGCACCGGTACGGCCTCAGCCACGGCCTTGTGGTGCAGGTACAGGCCCTGCTGGGTCGGCTTGTTGTAATAGGGCGTGACCAGCAGGCAGGCATCGGCCCCGGCCTGCATGGCGCAGCGGGTCAGTTCAATGGCCTCGCGGGTGGAATTGGCACCGGTGCCGGCAATAACGGGGATCCGCCCGGCGACATGCTGCACGGTCAGGCGGATGACGTGGCAGTGCTCCGCCGGGTCGAGGGTGGCCGACTCGCCGGTCGTGCCAACAATCACAATGGCATCGGTGCCCTGTTCGACGTGCCAGTCGATTAATGCGCGCAGGGATTCCTCATCGACGGCCCCGTCCGGGTGCATCGGTGTGACCAGCGCGACCATACTGCCGTGAAACATCTATAAATCTCCGCAAAAACTTAGCAGGCGCATGGTACTTTCGCCCCCGCCCGAACACAAGCCAAAGCATGCCAACAGGCGATAAACTGTTACTATGGCCGTATTCAGCAATTCAGCGTGTCTTGGTGTAAATAGGCGTGTTTAATGACATAAATCGCCACAGCCATATGGAACACAGCATGAGCCAGGATTCCCCCAAAACGCCGAAAAACGTCCGCGAAATCCGCATCAACCCGGTCCTGCCCAGCGAGTCGGTGCTGGTTGCCACGGCCCGCGGCATGCGCCCACGCAAGGAGGAAGAACGCCTCGAGCGCAAGACCGAGGCCCACGTCGAGCGCTGCCCCTTCTGTACCGGCAACGAGGACAAGACCCCGCCGACTATCGCCGCCTGGCCAAATGAGCAGGACTGGGACGTGCGCGTGGTGGAAAACCTCTACCCGGTGCTCGGCGAAGAACCCCCGGACAGCAACCTGGTCTTCGGCCTGCAACAGGTGATCGTCGGTTATGGTCGCCACGAGGTCATCATCGACCACAGTAACCACGGCATCAGCATGTACGAAATGAGTCGGGAACATCTCGTCACCCTGCTCCTGGCCTACCGCGAACGCATGATTGCCCTTTACGAGGCCGACAAGCGTATTCGCTACGTGCTCGTCTTCAAAAACTTCGGCCCGGCCGCCGGGGCGAGTATCCCGCATACACACAGCCAGGTCATCGCCATGCCGGTGGTACCGGAGAACGTCCTCAACGAGGTGCAATACGCCCGCCTGCATCATGACAAACACCATCAGTGTATCTACTGCTCGCTGATCAACGAGGCCCTGACCTTCGAGGCGACGATTTATGATCGCGACTCCGGCGAGATCCGTCGCAAGATCAATGTTGGCCAGTACATCATCGATCGTGGTGAAAAGTTTATCGCCATCAAGCCCTTCGCCAGTCGTTACGAATGGGAGGTCCACATCCTGCCGCTGCAGCACGAGGCCGATTTCACCAACATCCACGAGGAAGACCTCGAAGACCTGGCGCGTATCCTGAAACGCACCATGGCCCGGCTGGACGCCGTCATCGGTGGCGCGCAGTACAACTTCTTCCTCCACTCGCTACCGCATGGCGAGGAATATGCCGATGGTGCACCGAGTTATCACTGGCACCTGGAGATCTGCCCGCGCACCAGTATCCCCACCGGCTTTGAACTGGGCTCCGGTCTGTTCGTCAGCACCATCAGCCCGGAAGATGCCGCCGCACAACTCCGTGCAGTACAACTTGATGACTGACGTGCTAGACTGGATTTCAGGAGACTGAGCGCGCACATGAATAATTATCTTGTTATATCGGCCATCGGTGCCGACCGGCCAGGCATCGTCAATGCCCTGTCCTCAAACATTCTCGAACATAACTGCAATATCGTCGATAGCCGCATGACCGTGCTCGGTGGTGAGTTCGCAATTATCATCATGATTTCAGGAAGTTGGGACAAGATTGCCAAGCTGGAAGGCTCACTGCCTTCACTCGAAAATAAGCTCGGTTTGACCATCATCAGCAAACGCACCGAACAACGTGGCAAGCCAGGCAAAATGCTGCCTTACCTGGTCGAGGTCATCTCCATGGACCACGAGGGGATTGTCTATAATGTCGCCGAGTTCTTCTCCAGTCGCCAGATCAACATCGAAGACCTGTCCACCGGCAGTTATTCCGCTGCGCATACCGGCACACCGATGTTCAACATGAATATGATCATCAGTATCCCGGCGGAAATCCAGATCGGCGAATTACGTGAACAATTTACTGAATTTTGTGATGCACTAAACCTTGATGCGGTGATGGAACCGGTCAAGGCCTGAGACAAAAAATACGACGAGGACTCTATGGCGAAGGCAAAAACAGGCAAGAAGGTCACCGATATCAAGCTTGAGGCGACCGGTGAACAGGAAATCAAGCTCTCCGACTACCAGGGCAAGAACATCGTCCTGTACTTTTACCCAAAAGACAGTACCTCCGGCTGTACCCGCGAGGGCCAGGACTTTCGCGACAATATTAGCAAATTCCGCCGTGCCGACACCGTGATCCTCGGCGTCTCGCGCGACAGCGTCAAGTCACATGAAAACTTCAAGGCCAAGGAGGCATTCCCCTTTGAGCTGCTCTCCGACAAGGAAGAAAAACTCTGCGCGCAGTTCGATGTCATCAAAGAAAAAAATATGTATGGCAAAAAGGTCATGGGTATTGAACGCAGCACCTTTTTAATAGATAAAAAAGGACTGCTGCGTGAAGAATGGCGCAAGGTCAAGGTCGATGGCCACGTTGATGAAGTCCTTGCCCGCGTCAAGGAGTTGAATAAAAACCCGTAGCAACACCCTCATCGGCAATATGGAGTAAGCAGACTTGCAACACACAGATAGCGGCGAAAAACGCACCTTCGTTCTCGACACGAACGTCCTTATGCACGACCCCACTGCCATCTTTCGTTTCAAGGAACATGACGTCTACATTCCCATGATCGTGCTCGAAGAGCTCGATGACAATAAGCGTGGTACCTCGGAAGTTGCGCGCAATGCCCGTCAGGCCAGTCGTTTCCTTGATGACCTGCTCAAGGGTATGAGCAGTGAACACATCGAGCAGGGTGTCGAACTTCCGCATACGAGTACAACTGAAAACGGTAACGGCATCGGTCGCCTGTTATTACAAACCCAGCTGCTACACGAGGAACTGCCCAACACCCTGCCCGGCGACAAAGCCGATAACCATATATTGGGCACCGCCCTGGCCCTGCAACATACCCGGCCCGAGCTTGCCATCACCCTGGTGTCGAAGGATATTAACCTGCGCATCAAGGCCTCGATCCTCGGTATCCATAACGAAGACTACTACAACGACCAGGTACTCGATGACGTCGCCCTGCTCTATGCCGGTCACAAAGAACTGCCCGACAGTTTCTGGCAGGAGCATGAAAAGAACATGGAGTCCTGGCAGGAAGAGGGTCGGACCTTTTATCGTATCACTGGCCCCCAGGTTGCCGACTGGTATCCGAACCAGTGCCTGTCTATCGGCGGGGAGCGCTTCGAGGCCATCGTTCGTGAAGTCGACGAAGACAGAGCCATCATTGAGCGGAGTGTTAATTACCTGCAACCAAATAATGCCGTCTGGGGGATCATCGCCCGTAATCGTGAACAGAGCTTTGCCCTCAATCTGCTCATGGACCCGGAGATCGATTTTGTCAGTCTGCTCGGCATGGCCGGCACCGGCAAGACCCTGTTGACCCTGGCCGCCGGGCTTGCGCAAACCCTCGACAACAACCTTTATAACGAGATCATCATGACCCGTGTCACCATCCCCATGGGTGAGGACATCGGCTTTTTGCCGGGTACTGAAGAGGAAAAAATGACGCCATGGATGGGGGCGCTGATGGACAACCTGGAGGTACTCACCGGCGTGGAAGAAGAGGGTGAATGGGAACGCGCCGCCACCGATGCCTTATTGCAAAACCGCATAAAGATCCGCTCCATGAACTTTATGCGTGGCCGCACCTTTTTGAACAAATACATCATTATCGACGAAGCGCAAAACCTGACATCAAAACAAATGAAGTCTCTCATTACCCGCGCCGGCCCCGGCACCAAGGTCGTCTGCCTTGGTAATGTCGCCCAGATCGATACCCCGTATCTATCGGAAACCACCTCCGGCCTGACCTATGTTGTAGACCGCTTCAAAAACTGGCCGCACAGTGGACACATTACCCTGCTGCGTGGCGAACGTTCACGCCTGGCGGATTACGCCTCGGATAATTTATAAACCACGCAAGCCAACAACACTATATAGAGGTAATTATTATGACTGGAGAACACATTACAACCGAGGTTGGCGCCCCCGATCCGGAACTGGAAACCTCACCCATTGCCGATGAGGGTGATGAGGAGTTTGACGTCATCGCCCAGGAGGTTGAGGATTTACCCGTCTGTTATTTCAACAGCGTGAGTTACCCGGCGGGTAAATATGTATGCAGCAGCAGCAAGGAATTACTCCAATGCCAGAAAGGCTTGTGGGTACGGATGGGGACCTGTGATCCGGATAACCTGTGACCATACGGGTTTTTTTCATGCCTTCACAGACAGCCTGACCACCTTTTCTGATGAACAGCAGCCTTAACGTTCTTATGCAAATATTTATTCCAGCCCCGGGCCGGGGCGCGGTATTTTTATGTACTGCGGATACCTTTAAGACACTGTTATGTTAATAGCAATAATAAAGAACACTGCACGGTTATTGCTTCCCGGCCTGATCGCATTTGGCATATCTATTCAGCCACTACAGGCCGAAGAGAGTTATATCAATGAATCTCAGCAAATCCTCGATGTCATTGATCGTTGGGCCGAGGCCTGGATCAATCTCGATGCCGAGACCTACATAAGCTACTACAGCAAACACTACCGCCCTGACAACAACACATCACACCGCGCCTGGGTCGGCGGCCGCAAGGAGCGTTTTAGTCAACAGAAATGGGTAAAACTCGGCATCAGCGGCATCGCAATCGCCAAACAGGATGGCGGATTATATACGGCGACTTTTAAACAGCGCTATAAGTCAGACAGCTTTCGTGACAGCGTGCGCAAGGAACTGGTTTTCAAAAGAGAACAGGCACAATGGAAAATCATTGCCGAAAAAATTATCGCCCACTAGGTCTTAGCGTGGTCGAAAAAAACTAGACCGGAGCAACCAGTTCGGCCCTCGGCCAGGCCGTCAACACCGCCTTCACCAGGGTTGCCAGCGGGATCGCGAAGAATACCCCCCACAGCCCCCACAGCCCGCCAAATAGCAGTACCGCAACGATGATCGCAATCGGGTGCAGGTTCACGGCCTCGGAGAAGAGCAGCGGTACAAGTACGTTGCCGTCGAGCGCCTGGATGATGCCATAGGCGACCATTAGATAAATAAACTCATTCGTCGTACCCCACTGGAAGAAGGCGATGATCGCCACCGGAAAGGTTACTACCGCAGCACCGATATATGGCACGATCACGGAAAGCCCGACCAGCGCACCGAGCAGCATCGCATAGTGCAGACCCATGGCTTCAAAGGTGATGTAACTGACCACACCGACAACGAGGATTTCCCAGAATTTACCGCGCACGTAATTGGTTAACTGGCCATTCACTTCTTCCCAGACATTACTCGCCAGGCGGCGGTCTTTCGGCAAGTAACTGCACACCCAGTCGAGAATAAGTTGTTTGTCCTTGATAAAGAAAAACACCAGTAAGGGTAATAACACCAGATACACCACCAGGGTAACGACACTGGTGATCGATGAAAGCGAAAAGGCCAACAGGCCTTGTGCTGCTGCCGCGATCTCGGCACGAATACTGTTCAGCAGGTCGGCCAGTTGTTGCTGGTTGATAAAATCCGGATAGCGTTCGGGCAATTGCATGATTGCGCCCTGCCCCGTGGCGATCATAGTCGGCAGTTCTTTCACAAACTGCGCCACCTGTGTCGATAACAGTGGTACCAGGCCAAAGATCAGGAACACCAACACTACGACAAATAACAGGAAGGCCGTCCATACGCCGATCAAGCGCGGTACGCCGCGCCGTTGCAGCAAACCGATCAGGCCCTCGAGCAGATAAGCAATCACCAGGCCAGCCAATACCGGCGCGAGCATCTCGCCAAGGTAAATAACCACCAGGAAACCAAACAGCAACAGCACGGCCAGCATGACTACCTGCGGGTCGGAGAAGTGTCGTTTAAACCAGCTCCCTATCACCTCAAACATACCAAGCCATCCTTATTATTATTTTTGTTCAATGAGAATTTCGTAATGACGATGAAACAACACCTGAAGGTCGTCAATGACCATATGCGCCTCACGGCCCTGCATGACATGCGCGGACATCAGGCCAGCCGCCTCGTGTAAAATCTTGTCTTTATTCAACATCGGGTAAGTGTCGGATAAGCGACGCATCGCCGCAAGTACGGTCTCTTGCTCGGGACGTGGGATATCCACAGGTTCACGAATCGACAGGGTTTTTGCATGCTCGGAACGTGAGAGCATGAATTCGGCATAGTCGAGCAAGGCCGCTTGTTCATCACGACTCAGTTGGGCGAGGATTTCCAGTAAGCTGTTTTTTACCGATGCCATAATAAGATAAATAAAGACAACGGCTTAACGACCTTCACACCTTGGCTTCTGAATGGGTCTTGCAGTAATTCTGAGCAAACTCAAGCAATTCGTCCATGGCACGCAAGCGGAATTTCTGTTTCTGGTGCACAAAAGAGAACGGCCGTTCCAGAGGCGGTTCCAGTTTCAGCGCCACCAGGGTACCGAGTTTCAGTTCCTTGCTGACTGTGGCGAGTGAGACCACGGAGATCCCCATGCCCGCTTCCACAGCGCCCTTGACCGCCTCGGGGCTGCCCAATTCCATGTTGATATTCAGTGTGCCCTTCATACCATGGCTCTGCATGTACTCGGCGATCACCTCACGGGTACCGGAGCCTTCTTCACGACAGATGTACGGGTAGTCGACCAGCTTGCTGATCTCGACACTGCTTTCCTTGGCCAATGCGTGATCCGTGGGCACGATCAAGACGAGTTGATCCATGCGACAGACTTCCACGGCCAGGTTCTTGTTGCTGACCGGGGCCTCGACCACACCGAGGTCGATGATATTGTTCTCGACCATCTGCACGATGCCATCGGTATTCGACACCTTCAGGCGGACATTCACATCCGGGTACTTGGCCTTGAAGTCACCGAGCAGGGCCGGCAGCATGTATTCGGCGATCGTGGTACTCGCACCGATGATCACCAGGCCGCTGATCTCACCGGTGAGCTCACGCACCGCATTTTCCATTTCCCCGTACAGCTCAAAAATACGATCCGCATAACCATAGACGCGATGCCCGGCATCGGTCAGACTGATGCGATTGTGCGTGCGATCGAACAGACGGGTGTTAAAATACTCCTCCAGTTGTCGAACCTGGAAGGTTACCGCCGGCTGCGTCATATGCAGGGCCTCGGCGGCCTTGGTAAAGCTCAGATGACGAGCAACGGTATGAAAAACTTGTAGTCTGCGATCAGCCATGACGATCCTGTTATCTAATTCTGGGTTATAGTCGACCCACTCAATCCCTGATAGTGGTCTCGGCGCGGTTCCGAACAGGCCGGGTCGGCGATTATATGCCATTTGGCACCCATTAGAACAGTTTATAAAGTATTGACTGATATAGTTATGAGCCCAAGTAACCACACAAAAACTAAAAAATCCGCTATTCACCAGCGTTTCCGCGGCTTTTTGCCCGTCGTCGTCGATGTTGAGACCGGTGGTTTTAATGCCGAGACAGACGCCTTGCTCGAGGTCGCCGCCATTACTATCGGCATGGACAAGGACGGCATGCTCTACCAGCGCGAGAGTGTCTCCGTGCACGTCGAGCCGTTCCCGGGTGCGAACCTCGAGCAGAAATCGCTCGATTTCACCGGCATCGACCCCCATCACCCGTTCCGTTTCGCCAAACGCGAGGACGAGGCGCTGGACAAGATCTTCACACCGATCCGCGCCGAGCTGAAACAGACCGGCTGCAGCCGCGCCATCCTCGTCGGCCACAATCCGTTTTTTGACCTCGGCTTTCTCAACGCCGCCGTCAAGCGCGCCAAACTGAAGAGCCCCTTCCACGCCTTCAGCAGCTTCGACACCGCCACCCTCGGCGCACTCGCCTATGGCCAGACCGTGCTGGCGCGTTCCGTACAGGCCGCCGGCCTCGAATGGGACGAAAAGGAGGCCCACTCGGCCCTTTACGATACCGAGCGGACCGCGGCGCTGTTCTGCAAGATCATGAATACCTGGAATCGCCTGCAACAAAGTTAATACGCCGTAGCCGAGTATAAAAAAACGGCGCCCCGGAAACGGGGCGCCGTACTCTATGGCCCGATTTTAGTGCCGACCTGCAGTAACACCGCCATCAACAGGTAATATTACCCCGGTAATCCAGCCAGACGAATCCTCATCTGCAAGGAACAGTACTGCTCTTGAAATATCATTAGTCACACCATTTCTACCTAAAGGATGAAAACTCTTGAAGGTGGAGAGTTGTTGCCTTGTCATAATCGGGTCATATAGAGGTGTTTCCACAACGGCCGGGGCGATTGCATTAACACGAATATTTTTATGTGCAAACTCGATCGCAAGGTTGCGTGTCAGCGCATGTACTCCGCCTTTTGCCGTTGCCGCAGCACTATTTGGTGTTGCCGCGATGCCCTGCAACGACCACATGGAACCGATATTAATGATAGCGCTATGACGGTTATTCAGCATATTTTTTACTGCCAGTTGAGTAAGAAAGAAGTAGCCGCGTAAAACATTTAAATACTGCTCAAGGTCACTTTCAGTATGTTCAAGAAATGGCTTGGGGAAAAATATACCTGCGTTATTAACCAGGATATCAAGGCCATTAAAACTGGACAGCGCAGTATCGATAATATTCTGACGAGTTTCGTGTTTACCGATATCACCGCTGATACAGGCTATATTATTTCCCTCAGGGTCAATATCCTTGGCAACATCGGATAGTTTTTTGCTATTGCGGCCATTAATGACGACTTTGGCGCCCGAATTAACAAGCTTGCGCGCTATATCGGCACCCATTCCACTGCCACCACCTGTGACTACAGCCACTTTGCCCTGTAAACTCATAAATAGTACTCCCGATTATTAACAAGACTGAAATACTAGGGTGGAATGGATATACTGAACAGCACGCACTTATTTGATAGTCGACTTTCTTTTGTGAAAAAAATGGAAAAAACCAAGACAAAACCAGATGATTTTTCTAACGCCAGCCCGGATGTTGCCCTCACGGTTGAGGCAGTATTTGGCTGTAAGTGGTCATTGCGTATCCTCAAACTGATTTCTGAGGGCACAACGAGACCAGGCGAAATCGAACGTCGCCTGACCGGCCTTACTCCAAAAGTAAAAAATCATTATTTTAAAAGAATGATGGAGTTAGGCATATTAAAGAGAATCGCCTACCCGGAAGTGCCACCCAGGGTCGAGTACCATTTGACAGAATTCGGCAAGGAATTTTTGCCTCTACTGGATGCGATTAAGGAACTACAGTACAAGCTTGAGAGAAAGTCATAATAAAACTCATGTACAAAAGCACAAAAGGGATTGGTGACATATTTAACCTGCAGGATTTGGCTTAGTGCTTATTCCATTACTTAAAGAAACCGTTCCATATGACAATGAATATATACCGGTTAACCAAGGTTCGTAATTAAACTTAAGGACAAATCAAAAAAACGGCACCCCGTTGCCGCGGCGCCCTATTCTGAACCCGGTTTGTCATGTGGCTCAAATGCCGTGCTAACTAGTCAAATTCAAGGTTTTCACGAATAGCCTCAACACCAGCAAGCGCACATGCACCATCAATGCTCTCACGTTCTGATTTCCCGGGAGGCGCCCCAGAGACACCAATGCCCCCAATGATTTCACCCTGTGAGGTTATCAGCACGCCACCACCCACCAGTAATGCCCCAGGATTGTGTTGTACCTGCTCAGGGATAACACCTTGTTTCAGTAATGTCGCCAATTCACCGGTGTTTTGCCGGAAACTGTTTGCTGTCCAGGCCTTGCCTATAGCGGTTTCTGGTGTATGCGGCCCGGCAAACTGATCTCTGAAAAGGGCCTGCACATTTCCACCACGGTCAACCACGGCTGTTGCAACGGAATAACCCCGTTTGCGACAATCCAGTAACGCCTTCCAGGCGGCCTTCGAAGCCAGGTCAACCGATAAACTACGCGTACTAAATATACCAGCGGCTTCTTCTGCCTGAGTTACTGACGATATCAATAAAGTTAACATTAATACTGCTATGCGAGACATGATCGCTTCTCCTGAATGATTGCAACATCCAGTATGGATCAATAGAGACGTGTGAGAATATCCTCAAATAGACACACAATATCGCGTATCAGACATTTCAGTGCAGCGTGAATTTTTTTGCGTAAGTGGAAGGCGTGTGACCCGCTATCTTCTTAAACATGGAAATAAAGGCACTGGCCTGATTGTAACCTACATCAAAGGCCACGCATTTCACGGACTCTCCACCTTCGAGCAACTCAATTGCCTTTAATACTCGCAAATGATGTAGCCATTGCACCGGAGTCAGGCCGGTTTCTTTCTTGAACAACCGTGCAAGAGTCCTCTCACTCATTGATAACCTGGTTGCCCAGTGCGTCATATCAATGCCCTCTGCCGGATTATTTATGAAGTGCTCCACCATCACATACAGGCGTTCCGAGGACGGAACGGGCACCGCAACCTGGGTCGGTTGCAGTAACTGTAATTGATCCAGTATAACCGCATTAAGCCGTTCCTCGGCACCCGTCACACAAGAATGATCATCTTCCGCCGCAGTCCTTGTCAGCTCTTTTAGCAATGGTGTCAAATGCAATAACTGCGATTGCATAGACATCATATCACTTGAGGTTTCATCAATAAATAATGAACAGTAATCAATCGACTGAGAGGCAGTAACAGAGTGCGTTACGCCCGGCGGAATCCAGACGGCGAATTGTGGCGGCACTACAAATACCGGGCCACCACTTTTAATATTCAAGCTGCCGCTCGTGGCATAAATCAACTGCCCTCGCACATGACTGTGCGGCGCAATCGAATGCGGCTCATGCACCCAACTGATATCCGCCAGTACCGACCGCGAGGGATCCCTGATATTTCCGGCATCGGATGATGAAACTACTGGCAAGTGCTTTTTCATGTTTAGCTATTCTTTAATAATGACTACTTCTGATGCAGTATCTTAAACATGGACTTATCATTATCTTTTTCTGAGAACGGTTACCGGTGCATAGCAAACAGACCGCAAGCCAATCCGAGCATAGCATTAATGCGAAGCATTAACGCCAATTTGCTTCAGAAACAGCTGATGCCCGGCCTCCTGGACTACCTGCTGATACATGGCATTAACATTGACTGGAAAACGATTTTCGAAACCAGACATATCCCGGTACATGCCAACATTAATTTTTTCCATCATGTCACGGTCAGTCAGGCCCAAATCGTAATATTTCTTTACCTCTTTATATAATAAAGATAGATAATTACGCATATAATTCAAGCCATGCTTGTTGGTTATCGGGCCATGCCCGGGAATAACATGATCAATATCAAGTTCTATCAGTTTATCCAGGGCTTGGGCATTTCCCTTGGTACTCGCATGCTGCAAACCTGGAGTGCGTTTATAAAAAAACACATCCCCCGTGACTATAGTTTTAAGTTCCGGCACATAAACCATCAGGTCCCCCGTGGTATGTGCATGTCGAGGATGTATAAGCTTGAAGGTCAAGCCCCCAATATTGAGTTCTTCACCCCCATTCACCAAGGTATTCGGTAAAACGGCCCGGGTATCAGCATGCGCCCCCTTAGTCAGATTGTTTAGTCGCTTTATGGCGCTTTCTGAGGTTTTATTTGCCATTACCTTCATATTGGGATGGGCAATAATTTTTGGCGGTGGCATTAATTCAGAAAAAGCCTGATTACCCAGCCAGTGATCGGGATGAAAGTGACTATTGATCACATGTGTTACTGGCTTATTAGTAATCTTTTTGATCTCATTGATTGCCATGCGTCCAATCCGAGCTGAACTTCCCGGATCGACCACGACCACCGATGACCTTGTGATAAAAAATGTAATATTGGAATTAAAACCCTGGTTTTCGACTGTTTGTCTGTCCATGTCCCCCACCAGCACATACGCCTGTCGATTGATCTGCTGCAGGTTTGGGTTTGATAAACTGGGCACACGGGCCAGTACCTGGCTACTATTTACGAGTAACATCACAGGCACAAAAAAAAGGCCAACGGTATTTGATATACGCCTTCGCCATTTTTTATTTATTTTCATTTATCTCTCCCTGTGAGCAAATGACGATAATCTGGCCGACAATAGCGCCGTCCGGCTACAAGTACCACAATGACATATGACACAACCCGGCCTTCGAGGAACCTTCATGGTTGTGTTAATAAGACATACGAAATAAACACTGGCGGTCCGCCTTGAGCTGATGCCAATGTTTTCCTGGGAATACGGCGCTGTATAATCAACAGCTTTTGCTATTGTCTTCAGTTATTGCAGTGCCGCGATAGCATGGCTGCGGTTTTTTTCAGCCGCAGAAACCAGACTGGCTTTATCATTTACAGCATTTTCCACAATGGCTACATTTCCAAGTCGGTCAGTAAAAATAACGGCAGGTAATTTACTGATGCCTTTTATAAACATAAATTCATTATTGGCAAATTCTTCTCCATTCGGGCAAATGACATTAAAACCTGCTGACACATCCGTTTTGTAAAGCATGTAACTGTCATCCAGATCTGTGCCTAAATTTATATCGTTACAGACCGCGCATTCGTCCTGATAATATACAATCATCAGTTGTTTGTTCTTTTCTGCTGCATCTCCTGCAAGTACAGCCAGATCGGCAATATCAACCTCGGGTATAACACTATTTCCTGCATACGATGCATTCACACTGAATCCAAGTATCAAAACCATGGCAGCATAATGTAATTTATTTGGCATTTTCATGATTAACCTCTCGTGTTGTATATGAAAGACATACGGTTGCTGATAAATGACGCTAAATAGTTTATTTCCTCTTGTTTGAAAGTATGCGCACTAATATGCTTAAGTGGTATCGTGATAAAGACATGAAATATCGAAATATGGACAAGCCGCTCAGTAACGGAGGTGACTTGTTGTAATGTGGCACGATGCATAAAAAACGGCGCCCCGGTTTCCGGGGCGCCGTTTTTGCTCAGAGAAATTCCTGAACCTGTTACGCTTCAGAACTCGCTTCTGAACTACCGGCCGCGGCCTGGGCCATTTTCTGCAGCTCACCACTCTGGAACAGCTCGAGGGTGATGTCACAACCACCAACCAGTTCGCCATTGATATAAAGCTGCGGGAAGGTCGGCCAGTCGGCAAAGGCTGGCAGGTTTTCGTAGACTTCCTGGTCGGCGAGGACGTTCACATAACCAAACTCGACGCCACAGTTCTGCAGGGCCTGGGCGGTACGGCTGGAAAAACCACACTGCGGGAACTGGGGCGTGCCCTTCATGTACAGCACGATCGGGGTGCTCTCGACCTGCTGTTTGATGCGCTCTAATGGATCCATAACAAATACAACCTCATGTTTTTACAACGAATACGGGTGCTACCTACCTTTGATATGGGGGCATCTACCCGCATTTCAAATACCTGACTGTTTTACCCTGGATATAGGCGGCTAGTCTACAGGGTTTGGGCGAGGGGTTCTAGCCCGCCCCATCGACGTTACGCTGCAACCAGAATTCCAGCAGGGCCAGGTGCCAGAGCTTACTGCCCATAATCGGCGTCAGGTAGCGTTCCGGGGCGGCCAGCAGCTGCTCGACATAGGCCTGCTGGAATAGGCCCCGCTGGCGGCAGGCCTGTGAGTGCAGGATGTCACGCATGAAATCAAGAAACTCGCCACGCACATACTTCAAGGCCGGCATCGGGAAGTAACCCTTGGGTCGGTCGATAACCGCATCCGGGATGCGACCACGCGAAATAGCCTTGAGCGGGTACTTGCCGCCCTCGCGCAGGCGCATTTCCGGTGGCATCTGCATGGCCAGCTCGACCAGTTCGTGATCGAGGAAGGGCACACGCGCCTCCAGCCCCCAGGCCATGGTCATGTTATCGACACGCTTGACCGGGTCATCGGTGATAAGCATGGTCGTATCCATGCGCAACACCTGATCCATGAAGCTGTCTGCGCCCTCGCGATGCAGGCGCTCGCCGATCAACCCGCCGGTGTAATCCAGCCCATGCCAGACCGGCTCCAGCGCGGCGAGCAATTCGTGATGCGGGCGGTCAAAATAATGTTTACGGAAACGCTCGAGGTAGTCACCCTTTTCAGCGGCCATTCGGTGGTACCAGAAATAGCCGCCGAAGACCTCGTCAGCGCCCTGGCCACTCTGCACGACCTTAACTTCCTGCGAGACACGCTCGGAGAGCAGATAAAAGGCTACTGCGTCCTGGCCCACCATGGGCTCGGCCATGCTGTCCACGGCCTCGGGCAGCCGTGTCAGGACCTGATCGTTGGGGATGAGGAATTTGTAGTGCTCAGTGCCATAGCGTTCCACGACCTGGTCAGAGAACTCAAATTCACTGCCCTTCTCCTCGGGCTGATCTTCAAAACCGATCGAGAAGGTTTTTAAATCTTTCTGCCCCGCTTCGCACAACATCGCCACCAGCAGGCTCGAATCGAGGCCGCCGGAGAGCAGCACACCGACCGGCACATCCGCGGCGAGGCGGCGACGATCCACGGCGGTACGCAGCGCAACATGGGTCGCCTCGACCCACTCGTCTTCACTCATGTCTTGTGCAGGGCGCTGGGCCGTGAGTTGCCAGTAACGACGATGCTCCGTCTTGCCATCGGCCTGGATGGTCAGGGTCGTGCCCGGCTCCAGTTTGCGTACCCCGCTCAGCACGGTGCGCGGCGCCGGCACCACGGCATGCAAGGTCAGTTGATGATGCAGGGCGACTGCATCAAGAGAGGTATCGACGCCGCCCGCGGCGAGCAGGGCCTGCGGGTTGGAGGCAAAGCGCAGACGACCACGTTGACGCGCATAATAAAACGGTTTGATGCCGAGACGGTCGCGGGCCATGAACAACTGACGACGCTTTACATCCCAGAGGGCAAAGGCAAACATGCCGTGAAAATGCTCAACACACTGCTCACCCCACTCGGCATAACTTTTGAGGATAACCTCACTGTCGCCATCACTGGTAAAACTGTGGCCGCGCTTGCGCAGGTCATCGCGCAATGCACGGTAATTATAGATAGTGCCGTTAAATACCAGCCGGTTACCGGTTTCGGTATCAAGCATCGGCTGATTCGCGCGAGCAGACAGATCAATGATCGCCAGACGACGATGTCCGAGCGCTAAAGCCCCTTCCAGATAACTGTCGCCCGAATCCGGGCCACGCGGTACCAGTACCTTGAGCATGCGATCGATCGCCGCCTGCTCGGGTTGCGAGCCATCAAAACGTAATTCACCACAAATACCGCACACAAGGAGCTTCCTGAATATTAATCAAAGAGAAAAAACGATAACGATAAACAATACCGTCTAGGGGGCAACGGACAGCTTCGACACCACCCGGCTGACACCGCTAACCCCACGGGCAATACCCACTGCACGATCGGCGATGCGACGACTGGCGACCTGCCCATAGAGGGTAACGACATTACGATAAGTACTCACCTGGATGTCCGCTGCACTGAGCAGACTATCACTGCGATAACGTGAGCGGATGCTCGAGGTGATGGCACCGTCTGTACTGATTTGTGCATGACTGCGATCCGTGTTCGACCCCTGATACGTCCCCGGTTGTGTGTTACCCACCAGGGCACCTGCGCAACCGCTCAGGCCCATGATCATAATTACACTACTTAGTATGAGTAAACGTGTTGTCATCTTGCCAAACCCCTTGTTCATGGCTTACCCCAACCACCGCCACCCGGCGTGCTGATGCGGATCCTGTCACCGGCTGCAACCCACAGGCTGACCTTACCCGCCACAATCTTATCATTGTAACGGTTCTCACCGGCCTGTCCTGCCTCGCCGTCGGCCACGCCCCAGGGACGATGCCGCCGCCGTTCCGTCAGCAAGGTTACCGAAGTCGGTGCCAAAAATTCATATTCACGCACCAGGCCATCACCACCCCGGTGCTGCCCGCTACCCCCCGACCCCTCTCGGACCGCGTAACGATTAATACGCAAGGGATAGTGCATCTCCAACACCTCGATGGGTGTATTCAGCGTGTTGGTCATATGCGTTTGCACGGCACTCAGGCCACCGCCCTGCTGACCCGCGCCCATGCCGCCGCCGAGGGTCTCGTAATAGTCCCACGGCTGCTCGCCGCGTGCGCCCATGGCGATGTTGTTCATACTGCCGTGACTGGCCGCCGGGATGCGCTGCGGGATTGCCTGCGCCAGTGCCCCCATAATGACATCGACCACCCGCGTGCTGGTCTCGACATTGCCTGCCGCGACCGCGGCCGGGCGCTTCGCATTGAGCAAACAACCTGCCGGCGCGCTGAGGCGGATACTGCGAAAGCTGCCGGCACAGGCCGGCGTATGCGCCGGCATCAGGCAACGAAACACGTAGTAGACCCCGGCCGCGGCGACCGACAAGGGGCAGTTGATGTTGCCCGGCGTCTGCGCGGCCGTGCCGGTAAAATCCACTGCGATGTCATCACCGCTAACCGTAAGCGTGGCGATAATCGGCAAATCTTCATGGCCGAGGCCGTCATCATCCATGACGTCCTCGAAGCGGTACACACCATCGGGGATGTCACTCAAGGCACTCCGTGCCAGGCGTTCGGCATAGTCATTCAGTTCCACCAACCCCTGCGCAAAAGACTCGCGACCCAGGCCGCTAACGAGTTCCTGCAGGCGGGCAAGACCGGCCTGGTTGGCACTGATCTGTGCAGCGAAATCGCCGCGCGCCTGCTGTTCGTGCTGCAGGTGACCGATAATGTGCCTAAACAGGTCTTCATCAATATTGCCGCCACGCAGCAATTTTGACGGTGGGATGATCAACCCCTCTTCCTGCAGGCTGTGGCTGATCGGCATCGAGCCGGGCGAGTCGGCACCGATGTCGGCATGGTGGGCACGGTTGACGACGAAGGCCATTAACTGCCCATCAATAAATAGCGGTGCAATCAGGGTCACATCGGGCAGGTGGGTGCCACCAAAGAAGGGGTCGTTGAGCACGACCATGTCACCGACATGCCAATCCACCTCGGCGACGATATCGCGCATGGCAAAGGCCATGCTGCCCAGGTGCACCGGGATATGCGCGGCCTGTGCGCATAACTCACCCGCGGCATCGAACACAGCACAGGAAAAATCCAGACGGTCTTTTATATTCGGTGAGAAGGCCGCACATTGCAGGCGTGCGCCCATCTCCTCGCAGACGGCCTCGATACGGCTGGCAAATAAAGTCAGTTCAACGGCATCCATGCGAGCAAAGTCTACACAGAGTTGGCCGGGGCGGACAGGGCCGCTCATCCTGGCGAAATAAAAGCCGTTTAACCGTATTGCATTCGCTACCCGCTGGATTATAATGGCCCACTAATTTGCTAAGTTATTCAATAAGAAAGGGGATCCATCCATGAATCCATTAAAGTCTATCCCGGGTACGATTATTTCAGGTGTCATATTGGCCCTCATTATGGTCTTCGTTATGAAGGGCGAAGCCGGAACAGGCAACCCTATTGAGTGGACCATCTGGTTCCATGCCATTGTCGGTGTCCTCTGGATCGGCCTGCTGTACTACTTCAACTTCGTTCAGGTTCCCGGCGTTGGCCAGGCCCTTGCCGAAAAAGAACCCGGTCCAGCGGCTATTAACAAGTATATCGCCCCACGCGCCCTGGCCTGGTTCCGCTGGGCCGCCCTGCTGACCTGGCTGTCTGGTGCTGCTGCCCTGTGGAAACTGGGTATCCTGCACGCCGCCTTCACCCTGCAACCTCACGCTGCCGTTATCGGTGTCGGTGCCTGGTTGGGTACTATCATGCTGCTGAACGTCTGGGGCATCATCTGGCCTTGCCAGAAGCGTATCCTCGGTATGAAGGAAGCCTCACCGGAGAAGATTGCCAAGTGCAAGGTCTGGGCGCTTATGGCCTCACGTACCAACACCCTGTTGTCAATCCCGATGCTGCTGGCCATGACCGCCAGCACCTTCCACAACGGTGGTATGCCACTGTAAGCTCTCTGGCAGGGTCTGAATGCGAAACCCGGTGCCTCGGCACCGGGTTTTGTCTTTTCAAAGCAAGTATTAAATGGCTTGATTTATAGTCATTTAGGTTTAAAATTCAGTCTTTATCTTGATGGCGGTGCCCTTGTGGGACTGCCTTTTTTGTTTTTACGGACACGATGATGATGGATGCACTCATGAACACCTACACCCGCCTGCCGGTAAACTTCACCCGTGGTGAAGGCGCCTGGCTGTGGGACAGTGAAGGTAACAAATATCTCGACGCGCTCGGCGGTATTGCCGTCTGTGGCCTCGGCCATGCCCACCCGGCCGTGACCAAGGCCATTTGTGACCAGGCCGCGACGCTCGTACACACCTCGAACCTGTATGGCATCGAGGTGCAGGGCCTGCTGGCAGAAAAGCTCACCACGCTTTCTGGTTTGCAGCGTGCCTTCTTCAGCAACTCCGGCGCCGAGGCCAACGAGGCCGCGATCAAGATCGCCCGCCTCTATGGTCACAAAAAGGGCATCGCCCAGCCGAACATCATTGTTGCCGATGGCAGTTTCCATGGCCGCACCATGGCCACCCTCTCCGCCACCGGTAACCGCAAGGTGCAGGCCGGCTTTGAGCCACTGGTACAGGGCTTCATCCGTGTGCCGTATAACGACCTCGGGGCAATCCGCAACGTGGCCAGGAACACCGATGGCGTCGTCGCCGTACTCGTTGAACCGATACAGGGCGAAGGCGGGATCAACATCCCCGCCGCCGACTACCTCAACGGCCTGCGTGCGATCTGTGATGAAAACGACTGGTTGCTGATGCTGGATGAAATACAGACCGGTATGGGTCGCTCCGGTAAATGGTTTGCCTTCCAGCACAACGGCATCCAGCCGGATGTCATGACCCTGGCCAAGGCACTCGGCAATGGTGTGCCTATCGGTGCCTGCCTGGCCGGTGGCAAGGCCGCCGAGGTCTTTCAACCGGGTAACCATGGCTCGACCTTTGGCGGTAACCCGCTGGCCTGTCGCGCGGCATTGGCCGTGATTGATAGCATCGAACAGCAAGGCCTGATTGAGCGCGCCAACGTCCTCAGTCAGAAATTCCTTGATGGCTTCAAGGCGCGGCTCGGCGATAACGCCCATGTGGTCGATATCCGTGCCCAGGGCCTGCTGCTGGGTATCGAACTCGATAGCCCCTGTGCGGCGCTGGTAGGCGAGGCCCTGGCGAATGGCCTGCTGATCAACGTCACCGCCGACAAGGTCATTCGTCTGCTGCCACCACTGATCATCAGCGACGCCGAGGCCGACATGATCATTGACAAGGTCAGTAGCCTGGTTGAAGCCTTTGTTGCCGAGCAAGCGACCAGCGCAGCAGTGTAAGGAAACGTATCATGGCCGTCAGACACTTTTTAACCCTCCTGGACCTGGCACCGAATGAGGCACAGGCGCTGATCGATCGCGCCATTGAACTCAAACGCCAGCACAAGACCGGTGATGTTCTTTACGAACCGCTGAAAAACAAGGTGCTGGGCATGGTCTTCGAGAAGTCCTCGACCCGTACCCGTGTCTCCTTTGAAACAGGCATGGCGCACTTCGGTGGCCAGGCGATCTTCCTCTCGCCGCGCGATACCCAGCTCGGCCGTGGTGAGCCGATAGAAGACAGTGCCCGCGTCTTGTCACGCATGGTCGATATCATCATGATCCGGACCTTCGAACATGAAAAGATCGAACTGTTCGCCGAGTACTCACAGGTGCCCGTGATCAATGCCCTCACCGACAGCTATCACCCCTGCCAGCTGCTCGCCGATGTGCAAACCTACATCGAACACCGTGGCTGCATTCAGGGTAAGACCGTGACCTATATCGGTGATGGCAACAACATGTGCCATTCCTATATTAATGCCGCACAGCTATTTGACTTCAAACTACGCATCGCCTGTCCACAAGGTTACGAACCGGATACAACGATTGTCGAGGCTGCCGCCGACCGCGTCGAGGTCATGCGTGACCCGCTTGCAGCCAGCATAGGCGCCGACCTGGTGGTCACCGACGTCTGGGCGAGCATGGGCCAGGAAAACGAGACCGACGGTCGTGCCCGGGCCTTTGACAACTACCAGGTCAATGCCGAGGTCATGGCACAGGCCCATGACAATGCCCTGTTCATGCACTGCCTGCCTGCACACCGTGGTGAAGAGGTCACTGCCGAGGTCATTGATGGCCCGCAGAGTGTGGTTTGGGATGAGGCGGAAAACCGCCTGCATGCGCAAAAGGCCCTGCTCGAATTCCTCATGCGTTAAACCTCCGGTTTAATAGTTTTGCTTAAAGCCTCTATACTCAACGCATGAAACCACTTCTCGAACTCAAGGACATCGATTGCCGCTATGACGACAGGCCGGCAGTCAGCGGCCTGTCGATGCACGTCAACGAGGGTAATATCATTTGTCTGCTCGGGCCCAGTGGTTGCGGCAAGACCACGGTGCTGCGCGCCATCGCCGGCTTCGAACAAATTCATGCCGGTAGTATCACGCTGGCGGGAAAGCTCCTGTCCTCGCCTACGGTATCCGTGCCCCCGCACAAACGTAACCTCGGCATGGTCTTTCAGGACTACGCCCTGTTCCCGCACATGACGGTGTGCCAGAATATTTGCTTTGGCCTGCGTGGTCTGTCGAAGCTAGCCATGAAAACCATAGCCGAGGATATGCTCGAAGTCGTCGGTCTGGGTGGTTATGGCGACCGTTATCCGCATGAACTTTCCGGTGGCCAGCAACAACGCGTGGCCCTGGCGCGCGCCCTGGCACCGAACCCCGATGTCATCCTGCTCGATGAGCCCTTTTCCAATCTCGACGTGGAATTGCGTGAACGCCTGAGCATCGATGTGCGTAACATCCTCAAGGGCCAGGGCATTACTGCCATCCTCGTCACCCATGATCAAAACGAGGCGTTTGCCATCGGTGATCAGATCGGCGTCATGCATGAGGGCCGCATCATGCAATGGGATACGCCCTACAACCTCTATCACGAACCGGCCAACCGCTTTGTCGCCGACTTTATCGGTCAGGGTGTGTTCCTGCCCGGTGAACTGCTCGCCCCGGATACCATCAAGACCGAGGTCGGCAACATTAGTGGCAACCGTGCCTACGAATGGCCACAGGGCAGTCGGGTCGATCTGCTGCTACGCCCTGATGATATCGTCCCCGATAGCAACAGCCCCCTGCTCGGCAAGGTCATCAACAAGGCCTTCAAGGGTGCCGAGATCATGTACACCCTGCAACTGCCTACCGGCAGCCGCATCCTTTCCATGTTCCCGAGCCACCATGACCACAGCATCGGTGAAGAGGTCGCCATTCGCATCGCCGCCGATCATATGGTGGCCTTCCCGCACAAGGCCTGAAATCCGCACAGACTTGCGTTAAACTGTGAACCGTAGCACTCTTTAAACCCTGTATCTGCAACTACAATACCTTTCAGTTATTCCGAATAATAATCTGGGCATCCGGAAGGAGAACGTCGTGAACAGGTGGTTATTTTTTATCGTCCTGCTGCTGGGAAGCACACACCTCATCGCCGATACCCGTTATGTGGTCGATGAACTCATCATTACGGTGCGCAGTGGCCCCAGCAACCAGCATCAGATCGTCAAACTGATCCGCTCCGGCGCCAGACTCAATGTCCTCGAAGAGGTGGAAAACGATGGCAAACAGTATGCCCACGTCCAGGCTGGCGAGATGCAGGGCTGGGTATTATCCCAGTACCTGAGCACCACCCCAATCGCCCGCGATGCACTTGAGGCAGCACTCAACACCACCGAGAAATATCGTGAAGAGAACACTCGCCTGAAAAAGCAACTTGCCGAACTGCAGCGCGCACGCACTACTGTGGAACAACAACGTGATCAGCTCAAGCAGAGCGCGCAAAAAATGGATCAGCAACTGCAGCAACTCAGGCGTGTCTCTGCCCGGCCACTGGACATCGAGAAAAACAATGAACAACTGCGTGACGAACTCGCTACGCGTCTAAGCGAGGTCAAGCTGCTAAGTCAGGAAAATGTCAGGCTGAAAAGCCGGGCTGAACGCAACTGGTTCATGGTCGGTGCCGGGGTCGTGTTTATCAGTATACTGTTCGGCATCATTATCACCCGCATCCGCTGGCGTCGTAATTCTGACTGGAGTGGTAGCTCGTTATCACTATGACATTGATGAATGATGAATGCAGGGTGCGCTTGCGCACCCTGATTTGATTGCCAGAATTAATATCAGTTCCTGTTTTTATTTTTCTGGTGCGCAAGCGCACCCTACTACATTCAGCAAGCCGTTCCCGGCCAGTCACTTCGGGCTCCTGCCCTCACGTGACATTCGTACGTCCATGTACATCATCCATGGCCTTCACGGCATAAGTACATCCTTGTACAAATCATCCATCTCGAGCGGGACACTCGGCGCGGCTGAACAGGACATTCACGTTCAACCAGAGCCCGTCTTTCACTTCATGCTGTTTTATCTCTTCGAGGTGCCTGCTGCGCAGCCGCGCCAGGGCATCGGCCGGTAACTGCATAAGCAGCCCGCGCAGGGCCGTGTGCCAGAGCACCTCCCACCACTCATCGACGTTGCGCAGGTGATAACCCATATTCTTCTCACTGACCTCTATATTTTCATAGCTGGCCGCAGACAATAATTCCTCGCAGGCCTGTTGCGTTGCGACATGCTGCAGGGCATCCAGGCCAAGGTCTGGAATCTCGCCTTGCAAGTGGCCAAGGAAATTATCCATCAATGGCTGAAAGGCGTCTTCGGCAAAGGTGGTGAGCACGATCGGTGCGCCCGGTTTCATGACGCGTTGCCAGCCACGCAAGGCCTGCTGCATATCGGGGAAAAAGAAAATACCGAAGGAACACATGAGGGCATCGAAGTAGTCATTACGAAACGTCAGCTCCATGGCATCCATTTCCTGCAGGTCGATATTGTTGAGGCCGGCTCGTTGTACATTGGCGAAGGCCTGGTCGAGCATGCCGGCAGAGATATCGATGCCCTGCACACGCCCCTTCGGGGCGATCAGGCGCGCTGCCGAGAGTGCTGCCACACCCGTTCCCGTGGCCACATCCAGCAACCGCCAGCCCGGTAACGGGCGCAGGGACTCGATCATGCAGTCGGCACTGAAGGGGAAAAAACGCAATGCCTCACGGTCATAGCCCCCGGCGACGACATCAAAAACATGTGCCGTGCGCGCCTGTTGTTCTTCCAATTGCATACCAACCTCATAGAAATTTTATATAAATCAGTAACTATAGCCAACTTGTGCCCTACGCTGGCAGGGCAGTATAATTAGACCTCATTCTTTCTGTTGTAAATCATATCATGTCAAACCTAAACAATAGCCCCTTGCTGTTAAGCGAGGCATTACGCATCCTCGACAAATGGCGTATTGAACACAGCGCCCAGTTGCAACTGCTCGACCTGCCGGACATGCACCCGCGTATACTCAAGCGTATGCGTCGCGGTGACGGCGTGGTTGAGGAAGACCCCGGCCAGATGCAGCGGATCCACAGCATTTTTGAAATTCACCATACCCTGCAGACCTTGTACCCGCATAACGGTGACATGGCAGACTACTGGGTGACCACACCCAATATACAACTGCAGGAGCGTAGCCCGCTTGAGGTCATGCTTGCTCACGGCCATGATGGCATGCAGACCGTGGCCGACCAACTCACGGGTAACAGCTGGTAAAACCGATGCCTGACAAGACTCCGTTCACTATCGAGGCCATAGAACTCGGGCCGATGGAGAACTTTGTCTACCTCATTGAAGACAAGGCCTCTAAACGTGCGGCCGTGGTCGACCCCGCCTGGGATGTCGACGCCATCATCCAGCGTGCCAAAGAAGCTGGCGTGACGATCACCGACATCCTCCTCACGCACAGTCATTACGATCACATCAACGGTATCAACGCGGTGCTCGAGCACTATGATGCACAGTTACACCTGCTCAAGGCCGAGGCGCAGTTTTGGAACAGCGAACTCGAACATCCCAGCCTGCATCATGGCGGCGACATCATCCAACTCGGTGACACCGAAATAAAGGTGCTGCATACGCCCGGTCACACACCCGGCTCGGCCTGTTACCAGCTCGGTGACGATTTGATCACCGGCGACACCCTGTTTGTCTTCGGTTGCGGCCGCTGTGACCTGCACGGGGGCGACCCGAATGTCATGTACAACACACTAAAGAAACTTGGGAAACTACCGGCCTGCACCTGCATCCACCCCGGGCATAACTACGGTGACAAAACCGTCTCGACCATGCAGGAGCAGCTTGAGGGTAATCCGTTCATGCACTTCGACAAGGCCGGGGAGTTTATCGATTACCGCATGCATGAACACGATCGTATCCGCAGCACGCCTTACCACCCCGTGTTGAAGCGCTGATCTTTTAATAAAACGCCCAACGCAGAGACGCGAAGGCGCAAAGGAAGTAAAAAATATTCTTTCTCTCCGGCGAGAATGAAAATAAAAAATGTTAGGAAAGTAGTTAGAACCTTGAGTAAAACAAGTGGTGCCAGCCACAATAATTATTTTTCTCTGCGTTCTTCGCGTCTCGGCGTTGGGCTTTTAGAAAATTCATCAACCTCTTTTCCGTTTCTTGTTCTGGTGCGCCTTGATATAAGGCAATAAGGCTTCCGCGGGAATGTCCTCGATCGCACCGTAATGGGCTATTGCTTCGTTGAGCAGGGCATGAATATCACTAATAGGCTGTTCCGTTTCTTTTACCAGCACCTGCAGGCCCTGCAACCCCCCGTGCTGTACCCTCATCAACTTGCCATGGGTCAGGCTATCCGTACCTTTGACATACTGCAGGGCAAACTGCGCGGCATTAATCATATGTTCGAGAAGCTGTTCGCACTGTCCAAAGGCATCCGGCGAGGCACAGGTCACGCTGCACCCCGTTGGCAGGTGTGCCATGGCAGCCTGACTGCAGCGGCAGCCACTGCCAAGAATGGTTTTACGAAAGGGGCAATGGGCGCGGCTCATCGATTATGCGCCACATAACATTCAGGACAGGGCACGATAAAAGAACGGTGCCCACAAACCAATCAAGACCAGCAGCACCATGCCTTCCAGCTTAAAGATAAAGGCAAATTTTTTCCGTGCCTCACCCTCACTATCTGTCTGAAAGACACGGCTCATGAGCATGTCGAGCAGTATGCCAAACACCAGCATAAACGACACCACCGGGGCCAGTACATCCGGGAACAGCCCCCAGCCCTCAAGACGAATCTCGTCATTGGTGAACGGGATAAAGGCTATGCAGATCACCGCGGTGGCAATCAACATCGTCCGTAATTCACCTATATAGAGCATAAAGGCCTTTAGCTGTTGCATAATGACTTCCCGGATTCTGAGTACGTAGTGACACAGTTTACCGTGTTACGCGGTAAAAATACTCCCACTCACCGACATCCAGCGCCCGCAGGCAGTTCAACAGGGACTCATTCGGCACGGCCTCGCTCTCGTGTACGCCCCAGATGTGCACGCTGGTCCGTGCCACGGCCGCCGTCCGCCGCCAGTTCAGGGCTGTGTAGGCGTGCTCCTGCCCGCAGTGCTCGCACTGCCAGCACATGCCCTCGCTCACGGTCTGCCAGGGGCTAATCGTCAGTTGCCCGCCCTGCTGGCGCTTGCGGCAGGAAGGACAGCTCGGTGCACCCAGGTTATCACCGGCCAGGAATAAGGGCGCATCGGCAACTAACAGGGAGACATGACAAAACTCGGTATCATACTCCTGCCCGGCCTCGGCCGGTTGCAGGTTGATATGTGGGCTGCAACCGAGAAAACTCACATGCTCGATAAAGCGCTCCCCGGCAAAGTAACGCTTCTCACCCTCGATCATAAAGGGCTCGGCGATAAAATCGATTCCGCGCAGGGCCTCTTCGAGGACCCTCTCGGATACTACCGTCGTCGATTCTCGTGGGTACAACACCAGGCGGTTATCGGCTAAGCTGGACATGGTGACTATTAACCTGCGTGACACATAAAGACCGGATTATAGGATGGAACCCCAATGCAAAGGAAACTGACTGTCCCCCTCGGCCGCTTGCTGTTTGGTCTGCACCTGTTACTGGCGGCCGTGGTGCAGGCCGAACCCACGATCACCTTCCTGCCCGCAGAGGGCAAGGGCATTCTCTGGCAGCTCGATTCCCCACAGGGCAAGACCAGTTATCTGTTCGGCACCATCCATGTCGATGACCCGCGCATCACCAACCTGCACCCGAGTATCAGCCAGGCCATCGCCCGCTCGCGCTCCATGACCCTGGAGCTCGTGCCCGACCCACAGACCCTGCGCGCCTCGATGATGCGCATGTTCTTCTCCGATGGCCAGACCCTGCAACAGGCCATTGGTGACAAGCTCTACAAGGAGGCCAGCCAGGCCATGGCCGGGCACGGTATGCCACCGCAGATGGTCGCGATTATGAAGCCCTGGGCGGTGATGATGACCCTGAGCGTGCCAAAGCAGAAAAGTGGCGAGTTTCTTGACCTGAAACTCTACAACATCGCCAGCCAGCGCGGCATGCAGACCCACGCCCTGGAGAGTTACGAGGAACAGCTCTCCATATTCGATTCCATGAGCCCCGCTGACCAGAAGAAGATGCTCGCCCACACCCTCGCCGATCTCGACCAGCTCCCCGCCCAGTTTGAAAAACTGCGCCGTGCCTGGCTGGATCGGGATCTCGCACAACTGGAAAGAATCAGTAATGAACAACTACCAGGCGATGACCCGGCCGCTGAGCGATTCATGAACAAACTGCTTGATGAACGCAACCAGAAGATGCTGCAACGCATGCAACCGAGGTTGAGAGAAGGCAATGCCTTTATCGCCGTCGGCGCCCTGCACCTGGCCGGTGAACAGGGCCTGTTGAACCTGCTCGAACGGCAAGGTTATATGATAAAAGCGATCTATTGATAAAGAGCTGTATTAATTCTTACAACGCAAAGACGCAAAGACCACTAAGGAAACCAAAAATAAAGCTGTCATCTCCTTCACATCTTTGTATCCTCTGCGCGAAGCACCGAATGTAGGGTGCGCTTTGCGCACCATGGTCTGCTCGCCGATATTAATATCCGTTCCTGTTTCATTTTCCGGTGCGCAAAGCGCACCCTACTGAAAATCAATTACGCAGAAAGAACGCCGTATTACTCTTCATCCAACTTACTTGTTTACATTCATCAATCCAGTCAGTCTGCGTCGGCATTCTGGGCCACCATGGCGATCTCATCGCCATCCCGCAGCACGGCGTAGCCACCGACCGGCTTAATGGCCGTAATCGAGACATTTTCCTTGCCGAACAGAGTTGCCCGGCATCACGCGCATCGGCGACCGGTGAACATACATGCAGGTACTCACAGGGCAGACTGAAGACCTTGCCATCAACAAATGACACCTCCAGTATGCGGCAGGCCTGGTGCAGCGTAAGCTCGACCGGTAACGGCCTGTGGTCTTCTTCACCCCTGTTCATACCCAATAATTCAATGATAAACAGTTAGTTACATGCCAGACCGGGCCGCGCCACCGCGATGACTGAACTTTTCTTTGAATATTAATGAGTTACCCAACAGGTGGGCAAACTTTATACAATGCGACACATTTTTCAGAGTAATTTAGTAAGTATGTAATATTCTAATATTGCATGTTGGACGCGTAGTCTCTACAATTTGCACCCTGATTATTAACACCATAGATTCATAATCTTGCTTAGGAGAAATTTATGGAGCAAAGCTATTACGACACCGTTACTGCCATGGAAAAAGATGGTATTGACCCGGAATACATGGACGGCTGGATGAGCGGCTATCTTCAGAACCCTCTTCGTGAAGAGCAGCGCATCACTGAAGCCTACCAGGCAGGTTATGATGACGGTCAGGAAAAGAAGACTGACAACATGGGTAAGTATAAGAAATAAGTTTCTTTCCCATGTTGGTTAAAAAGGCAGCTTAGGCTGCCTTTTTTATTGCTCGTCCAATAGATTGGTGATTTTGGTAGATTGGTGATTTTGGTGATTAATGATTGGCATGCAATCTTAGCCTATCGACCATCATTATAGGGTCTCAAGTAGGGTGCGCTTTGCGCACCAGAAAATAAAAACAGGAACGGATAGTGATTCTGGCGAGCAAACCATGGCGCGCAAAGCGCACCCTACGACTCACAATGAACACGAAGGGTTCTGTGAGCCAGGCCATCATCAATTACCCTTACGCCTTTCGTGAATCAGCCACAGCACGGCGGAGAGTATCAGGCTGGCCAATACGGTGATCACCAACAAGCCCGGTTCGACGCGGTGCACTGGCGGGGTCTGCAGCATGCCCCTGACCAGGTAGACCGTCAGTGCCAGCGGTGGCAACAGCGGCAGCACGACCCAGTAGCGAAAACGCCCCTGCCAGACCTGCCAGCCACGCAGCGGCAGGTAGAGCGCAAACAAGGCGCAGGCCATAAATACCGTTCCAGTAATGTAGATCACGTTTCCTCCCCACTTAACTAACTGTTTCTCAAAGAATATAGTGCCTGAACTCCGCCTCGACAAGCCACTCGGCTGTGGTATCCTATGCGACCTTTTTCCAGTAATGCGGTTACCAGCATGGCACAGCCACTCTTCAAAGTCGTCTTTGTAAACCAGTCCAGGGTCTACGAGGTCTATGCCCGCCAGGTTCAACAGAGCAGCCTGTTTGGTTTTATCGAGATCGAGGAGTTCGTCTTCGGCGAGCACAGTGGCGTGCTCATCGACCCGAGCGAAGAGCGCCTCAAAGACGAGTTCGGTGCCGTCAAGCGTAGTTATATCCCTATGCATGCGGTAGTACGTATTGACGAGGTCGAAAAGCGCGGCACCGCCAGGATCGTCGCCTTTGATGGCAAGGCCGAGGATGTCTATAGTTTCTCCGCCAGCCCCGCTGCCCATACGCCGGGCAACAAACAGGACTAAACCGATGGCCTACAACAAACTGGAAAAGAAACTTCTCCACTACATGGGCAAGGCGATTGCCGACTACAACATGATCCAGACCGGTGACCGGATCATGGTCTGCCTGTCGGGTGGCAAGGACTCCTTCACCTTGCTGCAACTGCTGCACAAACTGGCCCTGCGCGCGCACAAGAAACTCGAGGTATTTTCCTTCACCCTCGACCAGAGCCAGCCGGGCTGGGACGACAGCAGTCTGCGTGACTGGCTCGATGACAAGGGTTTTAATTACGAGATCCTCACCCGTGATACCTATTCGGTGGTCATTGATAAGGTCCCGGAGGGCAAGACCTATTGCTCGATGTGTTCACGCCTGCGCCGCGGCAACATCTACACCTATGCCGAGCGCAACGGCTTTGTGAAGGTCGCCCTCGGCCACCACCGCGATGACATGATTGAAAGCCTGCTCATGTCGATCATGTTCAGCGGCTCGGTACGCTCGATGCCACCGAAACTGCTCACCGACAACAAGAAGCATATCGTCATTCGCCCACTGGCCTACTGCCAGGAGGCCGACATCGCCGAGTATGCCGAACAACAGCAGTTCCCGATCATCCCCTGCAACCTCTGCGGCACACAGGAAAACATGACCCGGCAAAAGGTGAAGGAACTGATTCGCGGCCTCGCCAGTGATAACCCGAAGATCCCCGGCAACATCCTCGCCGCCATGGGCAATATCAGCCCCAGCCAACTCATGGACCACGCGCATTTTGATTTCAAGGGTCTGGAAGAGGAATTACTCGACGCCGTAGAAGGCATCGACCTGCTCAAGCAGGGTTAGGGGTCAGACAGACGCCTGGCCTATTTCCACAGGTCGACGGTCTTGCCGGTCGCGCGGATACGGCCGGCACGGTGCTCGATATAACGCTGGAAACTGCCCTCGGTCTTGTAACCACCCGATAACACATAGTCGAATACCGACTGCACGTGGAAGGTCTTGAGGAAGGCCTCAATGCGGATGACCTCCTTGCCGCCATCAAACAGCACTACCGAGGGCGCATAGGCGATATTCAGTTTATCCGCCCACTGCCTGGCCGTGGTCTTCTCCCCCGTCGGCGTCAGCAACGGGGTATCGGCATGGCGGTCGAGCTGGATGACGTGGAAACCGTTAATGACCGCCAGCGTGTCCGGGTCTTTCAGTGTGGTTTGATGCATCCGGTCGCATTCGCTACAGCCAGACTGCTCAAAAAACACGGCCACGGGTCTTTCGCCCTTACTCAGGCTCGCCAGGTCGTAAGGGGGGTTACTAAAGAACGCTTCGCTGTTGAGGGCCGCGTGGACCTTTGGTGTGGTGAACTGCTGATAATACTCCGCAAAAGTCATGCGGGTTTCGTGTTTCTCGGCGACATAACGCAACACGTGCATGAACTTCGCCGGGTCATAGTAGCCGTTAATGCGGAGGATGACCTTGCCCTGCTCGTTAAAAAACAGGATGGTCGGCGTAAACCAGACCTTGAGGCCGGCGGCATAGGTCTTTTCGTTATAGTCCTTGCCATCAAGGTCGACCACAGAACGGTCACCCCACATGTTCATGTCGATAACATCGAAGTGTTGCTGGGTATAAGACACGACTTCCCGGCTCTGGGTGAAATTGTCATTCACCAGCTTGGCGCAGTAGGGACAGCCATCCTGGTGGAAATACAGCATTAAGCGCTTGCCGGACTCGGTGGCCTCTTCGACGTCGGCCCTCACATCCAGAAAGGACTGTTTGAACCAGCTGGGCATATCGACAAAGTGCGCGCCTTTAAACTCGCCACGTTTCGGCGCGGCGGCGGGGGCCTCTGCGGCGAAGACCGGCAGCCCCAGGGTCAGTATCACGATAAAGACAAACAGGTTTCGCATTGTTTCGCCCTCGTCACGCGTTGTTGCAGAGTATGGCAGAGCCGACTGCCGACGCAAGGGGGTATCAATACCGATGCCTAGCGAGTCTCCTCCTCTGCCTCATGCATGACCTTATCCGCCTCATCCTTCATGTCCGGTATCACCTTGCAGGCCGGCGCATAACTCGCCGGCAGGTGTTCACGTATCTCCGGCATACAGATGATATCCACCGTCACCAGGCCCGAGCACTTGGTAAACTGGATGGCCGTGCTGCCGTCATAGGCCACCATATATTTCCGTGGCCAATTACCCGCCGGAGTCTCCAGCAGCAGGTGCTTGGCGTAGACATTCTTGTTGCCGGCGCGAAGTTTTTCCAGTTTGCCCAACGAGGCCTGTATATAGGACACCCCGCGTAAGGGGTCGGTCGCCCTGTCCCAGTTAAAAGGATAGTCCTTATTGTATTTACGGAACAGGCTTGCGCGGGTCTTGGAATCGGCACGACAGGACTCCAGCAAGGTCCTCAATGCAGCGGAGACCTTGTCCTGCGTGGCCTCGTCGAGGCTGACCTTTTTCCCCTGGAGATAGATCATGGCCTCCGCCGGAGTCGCGCCGACCTCGTCGATGAGGTCAATCATATCGGCCAGGGAGGCCGCCGGGGGCAATAATGCCGCACACAGGCCCATGACTTGAAGAATTCTATATGCCACAGCAACTACCCTTAATGGCCCTGCTGGAATGAGGGCTTCCCTATCTATATCGTCAGATCGCCGGAATTATTTAATATTCAGGGCCGCCAATAGCGGTAGCCCTCCATTTGCAGGCGGATCATCTCCACCGCACCGGCCGGGACAAACTCGACTTCAAGGGGAAAATCGTCGTCTACCAGCTCACTGGCACGCATGCTGATACGACAGGCCTTGAATACCACACCACGGCGGTTCAGGGCCGCGAGCAGTCCGGCCGTTTGTTCATTATTTTTCAATAGCGATAATATCCCGCCCTCATAGGCCACTACCTCAATGTGCACCTTGTCTTCGCCGATATCATCCAGCACCTTGGCAATCTGTAATAAGGCACGGCGATGCGAGAACCCCTCGCCGGAGCGCGTCAGCTGCATAACAAAGGGGACTGGCGCCGTCGTGTCGGCGGGTGCCGCCCAGAGGGTGTCGGAGACAAACATCGTCGGCATCACGATGACCAGCATAGCCAGAATTCTTTTCATAGACGGTGTCCTGCTCATTCAAGGTTGGGTATGACGGGCAATACGCAAAAAAACCACGGCATCAAGGCCTGACAGGCCATAGTGCACCAACCGTATCCATCTGGCCGTTTCAGGCCGGCACGCCCTCGTCGGCGGCTTAATAGTCCAGCCTGTAGTGCTTCCTTATTTTCTCCACCTCTGCCCGTTGCGCGTTAAGAAAACGGTTGAACAGCCTGATCAATTCCGGGTGGCGTGTCGAGGCCAGCAGGAAATCTCCACGGGTAGAGGGTACGGAGGTATCAAACACCAGGGCACCGGGCCGCTTAAGCACCTCGCGCAAGATGTACTCACCCACCGAGCGTTCGACGTAGGCCGCATCACTGCGGCCATCAAGGGTTGCCCGCAGCACATCAGCAGTGGTGTCGAATGCCAGGAACTCGACAGTGCCGGCATTGCGTTGGGCCTCGTAGCCGGTGGGGGTAAAACCGCGCAGGATGGCAATACGTTTCACCGCCACCAGGCCCGCACCACGCCGTTGCGGGCGCACCATCAGACCTTCGACATAGGTCACCACCGGCTGGCTATACGCCACACGGGCACCATGTTTCTGCCCAGTATGCCAGGCCGGATTGGCCGGGTACTTGAGATCGACTGTTCCGGATAGCAACGCATCGAACAGGCGGTTTACCGTCAGGCCCCGATACTGCAGCGTCACACCGGCCCACCGGGAGAAGGCATCCAGCAGGTCCCGGCCATAGCCACTGTAACGGCCATCCAGATAGCGATAGTGGGGAAAGTAATCCTCATTCTCGACACCCACCACGTAGCCGGCCGGCTCATCATCCGCGCGGACACTCTGCCACGGCAGGCCAACAAACGTGAGGATAAACGCCACAAGCAGCCAGCGGTGTTTCACTGTATTCCACAGCATCTTATTTGTGCGCTATAGGTTTATCCGTGAAAAGATAGTCCTTTAACTCTTTATCCATAGCCGGGTCCTGTCGGCGTATCCACTCCAGAACCATGGCGGCATGTTCTTTTTCCTCGTCTCGGTTATGCGCGAGGATTGCCCTTAACTCAGCATCTTTACAGGCATCCACCCGCTGGTTGTACCAGTCGACGGCCTCCAGTTCTTCCATTAGGGATGTAATGGCGCGATGCATATCGCGTGTTGCATCAGTCAGCTCATCAATGGGTTCATGGTAACCTTCATTTGACATGGTTCTCTCCTGTAAATAACCTCATGGTGTCTACTTTTCCTCGCCAGACCAGTCATCTAACGATAACCGCTTGAGCGCCGGTTAGGGCCTTTATACCCTAAATTTTTCATAATTACCTGGCAACGCTGAATTTATCATTTCCCATGCGCCATTCTTAGTAACTTCGCAGGAATCGAACACAAATGGAACCGGCGTCGCCCTGCGCAAGTCGTATTCTCGCATGAGTTGAAAGTGCAGATGAGGCTGGATGGTGTTACCCGAGTTGCCCACTTTGCCAATTAACTCGCCCGCCCTCACGCTCTGTCCTTCACTTACCGTCATACTTCCCTGCTGTAGATGTGCAAATACCGCGAGCACACCGTCTTCTGACTCTATCACGACGTAATTACCCAAGAAATAGCCAACATCTTTGTTCCGGAGTCTTCTGGCCAGCACCAAACCCTTAACCAGGTCGTGTACCAGGTTCAGATAAATCCTGTCAGGGGCGGTATTTTCGGCTTTAAGCACAAGCCCGCTAAAGGGAGAAAACACCTCTTTGCCCCATGCATAGGTGTCTGTCACGCGTAGTTTATAAAACAGGTGTTGCAAGACCCTGAGGCGATTATATGGCGCACCCTGCGCATTCACGGCGACGAAGTCTTTTGCATCAGGATGGTGTCCGGGCGGGTTCATAAATGACCAGGTTCCCTTCACCGGGCTGTGAATTCTAACGGGGCGCATGCATGTCACTATTCAGGCATCACTATTATACCAACAGGCAGGTGTTTTTCGCGCGTCTGACTGAGTCGCTCATTAAACACCCAACAGTATATTATTGCCCAGCATTGCTACGCTAAATCCCAGCACAGCCCCTAAAGGTGGCGCCCAATGACGTTGCATACGCGACTGGGGGGCAATATCCTGAAAAATTAAATACAGGATCCCGCCGGACGCAAACAACATTGTTGCACCCAGGAGCAGGACGTTATGACTAAAATATACCCAGCCGAGAATGGCGATAACCGGTCCTAATGGCACAAGCAATAACATAAAAACAAGGATTTGCCGACCGTTAAACTGTTGCGTAGAACGTAATTCACGGTAAGCATTAAATCCTTCAGGGATATTTTGTAACCCTATAAATAATGCTAGCAAGGGTGCGGATTGGGCGCCTATTGCGAAGGCACCACCTAAGGCCAATGACTCCGGCACATAATCCAACAGCATTGCAGTAAATTGTGGCTTTTCCCGACGCCGCGTCCCCAGGAAACGTTCCAGGGCAAAAAAACAAAGCCCCCCAGAGAGCAAAAAGATCACACTTAATACAGCGTGATCGACATATTCAATACCCTCCGGCACAAGCACCAAAGCGACGGCGGCAACTAAAATACCGCCGCCAAAAGCGATAATAGAATGCCGAAACTCATTTTCCAGCCACCCGGGGCGAATCCGTTCAATCTTCGCAAGCATTCCCCCCAGCGGAATGCATGCGCCTGCACCCAGGGTATACAGAATTATTTTTATCACATCATCCATTTTTCGTGGGTAGGTCGGGTATATAACGGCTAGGCTGAGGGTTTTGTTACTGCAGAGTGTCGCGCAGCGGAACGACGCGGTAACAAGTCCCTCTCTAGCCTTTTGTTAGGCGAGGGCATATTTCAATTTTCTTTCTATCGACCAGTCTTGATTGGCAGAAAGATCTTGGTTTCTAATTTTTCTGGCGGTGTTTGATCTGGATCGTTCAAATACATTTCGTATGCTACCCCAGTTGCCTCATAGCCACTATCTTTAATCCATTTGAAAAGCGCATTGTATGTAGATTCTACGTCACTATATGGACCAATATGAAGACAGGATACTGATTTCCCGCTTGGTGTTTCATTAGAGTGTATGTTGTCTCTTCCCGTAAGATTCGTGGAAATAGGAAAGCCAAATTCCACATCTAAGTCTTGCATATCCATATTGTAATATATAGCAAATGGAGGTCCTGCAGGCTGCGCCTGAACTTCCCCTAGATACTGAGCTATCTCGCCATACCCTTTGCCAAAAATCTGCGGCAAATCTTCTGCGGCAGCTCTCATACGAATTGACAATGCAGGCTGGGGGGCAAGTTCCACAAGTTCACATCTAAATGACATTTTCTTTCCTCCTTTATAACTACTCTCTTTGAGTGTTATTCGCCTAACGGTTGAGTTAAATAGCAATTAACTGTGAGCAAAGCGAGCGGTTAACTGTCCAAGTTGCGCGTTTTTTGCGCAGCGGTTTAAGTGACTTGTTATGTGTTAATTGCGCCATAATTAAATTTATAAGGACTATCCTTTTTGAACCCCATTTTTTCATAAAAACCTGATGCGCTAGTATTTTCGTTAGCTACTAGCCAAGCCCTGGCATTTTTTCCGTTACCCGCACTATTTAATAATGGTTTAGCAATGCCTTTATTTCTATGTTTTATTGAAACAAATAGCTCTTGAATATATACCAATGTTTCAGATTGCCAAGGATATGAATATGAAAATATTGCACCAACTATTTCATTATTGATAATTGCCACGAAACAACCAGATGGCTCTATTTCATAAAATCTTTTGATATAATTGTATGCATCAGCATGCTTCCAGTTTTCTTCATACTCTGGTTCAGCATAAACTTGTGTTAACAAGGATGCACAAGTTTTTATATGTTCTGTTAAGCAAGGCACTATGTTCATGTTTTTATTTTTACACATAACGTTTTAGTTAAAAGGCGCGACGCTTTATCGCGTCATTTTTGAAAGACCTGTTAGCTGTTTTTTGTATTATCATATGGGAACTTAGTGTGACCATATCTAATTGCAAGTATAGATATAGCAAGAATTAGCACAGCACCAGTGAGACCAAGCACTCTTAATGTATCTAAGTTCTTCATATCAAGTATCATATAGCGAGCTATCGCCACTATCGCAATATAAAGCGGAACGCGAACAGGTAACTTCCCCGTTTTAAGATATATTCCAACCATTGCTAATACTTCAAGATATATAAAAAGCAATAATAAATCTGCAAGTGTCACTTTCATAGCCTTGAACATTTCTACAACTTCAAAACTAATTGCAATAACAGTTGATAAAGCAATAATTAATAGTCCAATATCTTCAACTAAAACTAGAGCTTTATATCCAGATTCTTTTAACTTGCTCATTTATTTATTCCTATTTTTTTGCAGCTAACGCCTGGTTAAGTTGCGGAGAGAACGGGCGAATTTTTTGCGTTCTTTGCAAAAAACGCGCGGGTTCTCGGAGTCAACTTGAACCTATTATTATGCCTTTTTCCCCTTGTTGAAGCCAAGGTCAGGCTTCTCTTTGCGGATTAGCTTATCCATGAATTTTTTGAACCTCCTCTGTCTGGTTTCAGGTTTCTTTGCAGATTCCAATCCATAAGCAATTGCGTAGCGATTGGATTTGGTTAGCGTCTCATAGAACTGTTTCGCCTTCGGCATGCTCTCAAGAGCGGCTAGAAAGTCCGCTGGAACCTTCATCTCACTAGTGGTATAGGCGTTTTTCCAACGACCGTCCTCTTTCGCCGCACGAACATGCACAAGCCCCGGCTCCTTCACCCGTCCCTCAGTTATCAAGCGATCGACATGTTCGGTATTCCTCTTTGACCAATTGCTTCGAGCTTTTCTCGGAGTAATCCGTTGAAGGTAGGCTTGGTCATCGAGTGACTTCTTGACACCGTCAATCCACCCCCAGCACAGCGACTCAATCACGACTTCGTTCCAGTTCACGCTCGGAATCCCAGATCCCTTTTTGAACATCTTGATCAAAAGTTCGCTTTCGGTGGCATGGTTCGCTTGCAGCCACTTACTCAGCTCTTTTGGTGACTTAAAGGTCATCGCTTTAGGTGCATCGGGTTTAGGCATGAAATCAGATTCTCTTGGCATAACGGTTGAGCTAAAAGACGTGAACTGGCACCACTTTTGTGGACACTTTTACGCACACAGTTTTTCATAATTATCGGGAGATTGATAGCCTATACCTGAGTGTAATCGCTCTCGATTATAGAACTCTGTAAACTCTACAATATGCGCTACCGCCTCAATTTCATTTTCAAATAACTTATGATGGATAAGTTCTGCCTTCATCGTATGGAAGAAAGATTCCGCAAACGCATTATCCAATGGATTGCCTTTACGACTCATGCTGCGCACTAACCCAGCACCTTCAACCATGTCACGGTATTCATGCGCCGCATATTCAATACCCTGGTCTGAATGGAACAGACAACCCGATTTCGGTGGATAGCGATGCAGCGCCATCCTTAATGCGCTTTTCGTTAACTCGGCATTACGTTTTCGGCTAAATGACCAACCCACGACTTTGCGGCTAAATAAATCCAGCACCACCGCATGATAAAACCAGCCCGTTTTTGTTTTGATATAAGTAAAATCACCGACCCATTGCTCACCCGCCTCAGTCGACTTAGCCAGTTTTGATAATTGATTGCCTGTTGAGGAATAAAAAACATGCTGTCCTGGCCGCCACGCATATAAACCCGTTGTAGAAGCTTTTATACCCATCTCACGCATCAGTCTGTTTATACGTCTGCGGCTACAGTGATAGCCTTTATGGCGAAGTTCTTGATGCAGTCGTGCCGCACCATAGGCGCGTCGATAGCCTTGATGCAGCTCCCTGATCAACGCTTTGAGTTGTTCATCATGCTGCCGATGGGCACTGACAGGGCGTTCACGCCAAGCATAGCAGCCACTGGTGGAGACATTAAATAACTCACAGAGTCGTCTAACTTTATATTGGTGCCGGTTCTTCTCGATAAACGCAAAGATCATCGTTTTGTTTTCTCGAAGAACCGCTGGGCTTTTTTTAATATATCAAGCTCCTCTTCCCGAGAGGCCAATGACCGCTCCAATGCCTTAATGCGTTTGTTGGCTTTTGTCAGTTCATCTTCTTTTGCCTTGGTCGGATCAGTACGTTTTTTGACTTTTTTAGGCGGGGCGGCGCTTTTCTTCATGTGTTTATTCTCACGTAGGGTGCCGTTCTTTAGCTCCATTCTCCACCGATACAACATGACCACATGGATCCCTAATGTGTCGGCAATATCCATGGCTGTAACGTTTGGATGGCCAGCCAACCTAACGGCTTGCTCTTTGAACTCAAGTGTATATCGATCGTAATGACGCTTCCTGGTTTGTCCCATTGCCTTTACCCTTTGATGTTTTAGTCATATGACTGTCCATCAAAGTGGTGCTAGTTCAGCGCGACGCTTTTTCGCGTCCCTGCTTGAGCGCCTTGTTAGGCATTTAATTTGTAGTATTCGCCACATAACTCAAAACCTTTTTCGATACTTATATTTAAACCAGTAACCGCTTCTTCTAGTGCGGATGTTGTGCTTTCTAATAATTCGTGACCACGGTTAAATACTTTATCATTAGTCCAATTATCACCTTCCTTACCAAGTAGCCACAACTCTATATACCGCGGATAGTTTGGGTGAGATGATTCACATAAATACTCATATTTATTCATGGCATGGCTATGACTATTTGATAACTCACGAAATGCGTCTAAAACGTGGACCGGTGCTTCCGTTGCAGGGCTGCCCCATGGCATAAGAATTTCTATTTTTGCCCCCTCAAACACTTTGTTAACAACTTTTGCTAACGTTTCTATATTTTTATTAGCTTGATATTTCTCTAGCTTTATTACAAGAAAGTTAGTTACAGCCCAGATTTCATATACTAAACGAACCAATGGTGCGGCTGCAGATATATTGCCATGCTCCCATAACTGTAAAATTGCAGACGTTGTTTCTCTTGCTCTAATCCAAGAACCTAGTTGTAAAAAGTGAACAGCTCGATGTACATATGATTGGAGCTCTGTCGGTTGATTGGTCAATGGGCCCTTAGGAATATGAACTGGTGGCTCAGATACTTTATCTAGCAGCTCGCTAACATTTTCAATGCGGTTAATGTATCGACCAGTTTCAGTTTCCCAATTTCGCATAATGGTTTTGTTGCCTAACGTTAGAGTTGTGGGGGCGGATAAAGCGCACAGCGCTTTAGACGGTCCCACACGAACGACTTGTTATAAGGCATTGTTATTTTCCACCTTCTCAACTGTGTACCAATACTCTCCGTGCTGACCGCCTGCAGAAAGACTAAAAATAACAGTGGTTGGTGTATTGCATTTTTGGCAATAAAAATCGAGAAAACCTTTGCCTTCAGGCGCCCCCTTAAAATCTTCCGATTTTAGATTGCTATATTTGCTATTCCAGTGTTTATCAAAGTCACGGATATAGAATTTCACTGACTCACCACAATGAGGACACGTATATACCGTGCCTGTATCATCATCGTATTTATTTACCGTGTCTCGACTAAACATCTAATGCTTTCATGCCTTATAACGTTGAAGCTGTGCGGCGCAAACGAAGCGCAGCGTAGTTTGCGTCCGAACGAGCGACTTGTTAGCCGCTACAGGCTTAATATCTCGCTGATTTATAGATAAAGTGAATGTTGTTTTTATCACTATATTCTGCCTCATTAATTAGTGGCTGTATTTCGTTTGTTTTAATTTCTGCAATTTCTATTTTGTTTAGTACGCAAATCCAAGAGTGACCAGAACCAGCTACATTTGGTAAATAACTTGTTGACGCCTCGCGCGCCAACACCACGGGATCAGTAAATGATTTGATCTTTATTTTCTTTTCGTGTGGCGCATCAATATCGTCTCCCGCCGCGACAGAATCTCGTGTAAGGGTGATTGGCACCTCTGGCCGATCTTTCAAAATGCTGAATTCTTTCTTCATCTTTCTATACGGCTAACTATAATTAGACGGCCTAAAAGGCCGGTTTAAAAGCGGCCTTTTAGGCCAAAATAACTCTTGATTTCAATATAATCAATGGGTTATTTTCTATTAGTACGTCTTTTCGTACTAAAAAAACTGCAAGGAGGCAGTCATGGAAGAGCCACGCCTGATGGACCAGGTGCTTTATGCCCTGCGCACGCATCGTTATAGCCTGAGAACTGAACAGTCTTATATTCAATGGATTAAGCGGTATATTTTCTTCCATAATAAGCGCCACCCTCGGGATATGGATGCTAGCCATATTGCGTCCTTTCTTTCTTATCTCGCTGTCGAAAAGCATGTAGCAGCTTCCACACAGAATCAAGCACTTTCTGCGCTGTTATTCCTATATAAGAAAGTGCTTAACATTGAACCTGCCTGGGTAGACGATGTTATTCGTGCAAAACGCCCTGCACGCCTTCCTGTCGTACTGGATCGAGAAACAGTTACACTATTGCTAAGTCACATGCATGGTGTACACAGACTTATGGCCAAATTGTTGTACGGTACAGGTATGCGGCTTATGGAAGTAATACGTTTACGCGTCAAAGATGTCGATTTCTCCTATTCACAAATATATATTCGTGGTGGCAAGGGAAATAAAGACCGCACCACTGTTCTCCCAACAACACTTATTGAACCGTTAAAGAAACAACTGGAGTATTCTCGTACGCTATATGATATTGATCGGATAGAAAATGCTCCAGGTGTTGAAATGCCTGACGCCTTGGGAAGAAAGTACCCCAATGCTGCAACCGAATGGGCATGGCATTGGGTGTTCCCGTCTAAAAAACATTCTCAGGATCCAAGATCAAAGATTATTCGGCGTCACCATCTTTATGAAAGGAATCTCCAACGAGCAATTAAAAATGCTGCGAGATCGTCAGGTTTATCAACTATGGTTAATACGCATACATTACGTCATTCCTTTGCTACCCACCTACTGGAAGATGGTTACGATATTCGCACCGTGCAGGAACTGCTCGGTCATAAAGACGTCAAGACGACACAGATGGTCGCTCCCGGCGTCCTGCCTCACGCGACACTAGTACATCCTGTACGTCGTATACCCATGTCATGGGCAAAGGTTGCAATGGTGTAAAAAGCCCGCTGGAACGACTTTAAAACAACTTGCACACCGGCCCACCCTTGCTGGCCAGCACGCTGCTGATGTGCGGGTGGCTCTGGAGTTGAGTAAGTATGTCTTCGTATAGCTTGTCCGGTGTGTTGCTGGCGAAGATGAGGTCTACCGAGCCGTCATCATTGACTTTGTAGGTGGCGTATTCCTCACTGCCGTCGTAGTCAAACAGGGTGTTGGCGACGGCGGCATCGGCCTGTGATTGTTCGTCGGCATGCAACATACCGACACTCAACAGACAGCACAACAAAACTCCCAGTAAGCGTGTTTTCATGACACCCCCCGTATGAAATGCAGCATGAAGCTCCCCCTCCCCAAGCAGGGGAGAGGGAACAGTTATTACTCGTCCGTCACACAGCCCTCGGAGGCGTTCTTGACGTTTTTGATGAACTTGTAGAGTGTGCCACGCGTGGCCTTGTACGGCGGCATGACCCACTCGGCCCTGCGCTTCGCCATTTCCTGTTCGGAGACGGCGACGTCCAATACACGGCTTTCAGCGTCGATGGTGATCTCGTCGCCATCTCTGACCAACGCTATCGGCCCGCCCTCCTGTGCCTCGGGCACAACGTGGCCGATGATGAAACCGTGCGAGCCGCCGGAGAAGCGGCCATCGGTAATGAGTGCCACGTCCTTGCCGAGGCCGGCGCCCATGATGGCGGAGGTCGGCGTGAGCATTTCCGGCATGCCGGGGCCACCCTTCGGGCCCTCGTTACGAATGACGATGACATCGCCCTTCTGGATCTGGCCGTCTTCGAGACCCTTGAGCATGTCTTCCTCGCAGTCATAGACACGCGCCGGGCCAACAAAGCGCAGGCCCTCCTTGCCGGTGATCTTGGCCACCGAACCACCCGGGGCCAGCGAGCCCTTCAGGATCTGAATGTGCGCGGTCTGCTTGATAGGCTTCTCCAGCGGCAGGATCACGTCCTGGCCCTCGGTCAGGCCCGGCAGGTCGGCGAGGTTCTCGGCGATGGTCTTGCCGGTCACGGTCAGGCAGTCACCATTGAGCAGGCCCTTTTCGAGCAGGTACTTCATCACGGCCGGAATGCCACCGACGTTGTGCAGGTCTTCCATGACGTACTTGCCGGAGGGTTTCAGATCGGCAATGAACGGGATGCGATCAGAGACGGTCTGGAAGTCATCAATGCTGACATCGACATCAACGGCTCGCGCCATGGCGATAATATGCAGTACCGCATTGGTGGAACCACCGAGTGCCATAATAATAACAATGGCGTTTTCGAAGGCCTCGCGGGTCATGATGTCGCGTGGCTTGATGTCTTTCTCGAGAAGGTTACGCACGGCGGCACCGGCACGGAGACACTCGTCGAGCTTGCCCTGATCGACGGCCGGGGTGGAGGAACTGTACGGCAGGCTCATGCCCAGCGCCTCGATCGCCGAGGCCATGGTGTTGGCGGTGTACATGCCCCCACAGGCACCCGCACCCGGGCAGGCGTTCTCGACAATACCCTGACGCTCGTCATCCGAAATTTTACCGGCCAGAAACTCGCCGTAACTCTGGAAGGCCGAGACGATGTCGAGGGTCTGGTCTTTCAGGTGGCCCGGTTTGATGGTGCCGCCGTAAACCATGATCGCGGGGCGGTTCAGGCGACCCATGGCGATCAGCGCGCCGGGCATATTTTTGTCACAACCGGGGATGGTTACCAGACCGTCGTACCACTGACCGCCCATGACGGTCTCGATGGAATCGGCGATGATCTCGCGGGATTGCAGCGAGTAGCTCATGCCACTGGTGCCCATGGAGATACCGTCGGAAACGCCAATGGTATTGAAGCGCATGCCGACCATATCGGCCTCGACCACACCCTTTTTCACCACGGCGGCGAGGTCGTTCAGGTGCATGTTACAGGTATTACCTTCCCACCAGACGCTGGCGATGCCAATCTCGGGCTTGGCCATGTCGGCCTTGCCGAGGCCGGTGCCGTAGAGCATGGCCTGTGAGGCGCCCTGTGACTTGGGCTCGGTGATACGGGAACTGAATTTATTGAGTTTTTCGCTCATTACCATCTCCGGGACTAGGAATTTCTCGGTCAGACCGGCACACTATCCGGATGACCGACCTGAAACAGGCGGCAAAGGATAGCAGAAAAGCCCGCCGGACGCCTCGCCTGGCAGACCGGGCGGGGGCAATCTGCCAGCCTTCTACACACCATGAATTAAGGAAACATACTTATGAGCATTGATCGTCTGGTTTTTGTCATCGCCGGTACCTTTATCCTCGCCAGCGTCGCCCTGACCCACTACCACAACCCAAACTGGATGTGGCTGACCGTATTTGTTGGCGCCAACCTGCTACAGGCCGGTTTCACCCGCTTCTGCCCGCTGGCCATGATCCTGAAGAAGTTCTGCGGCGCCAAGCCCGGCAACGCCTTCGACTAGACACACCTTTCGCTATGCGGTGGCCACCCACGGCGGCCACCGCCATATCGGCCCGCTTGGCTTAAAGGTCATCGCCGACGGCGGCCATCATGACAACCTCCGCAGTATTCGCACAACATGACGTGCCATACCCTGTTCTGGATCCTCTCCCTGGAAATTTTTAGCCTACTCATTGACTTACGCACACAACGGCACGTCTGAGCCCTATCTCCTTAATAATATTGTTGGATAATAGCTGAGTGCGGCACTCGGTCATGCGAAACATTCCTTAACAATAACCGCCTACAGATTAGTGCGGTTGCGGCCGACAATATTAATACCTAAGGACACCATTATTTTGTAAGGATGTGATGACAATGGACTTTCAGCAACCGTACGAGCCAGGCAGCGTCAAGACCCTGTTCTACATTGAGAATGAGGCCATTAATACCCGCCTGCTGCGCAAGATTATTCTTCAGCATAAGGATGTCGCCCTGCTCACCGCCCATTACGATAGGCAAGCCCTGGACTTTATCCGTGACCAACAGCCCGAACTTATCGCCGCAAATATCCATGCCCTCGGCAATCACGTCAACCAGATCTACAAGGCCCTGGTCAAACTGCATGAGGTCAGCGAGGGTCAGATCATCGCCACCGGCTTTGACACACGCGCCATCCGCGTCCTCACCAGCTGGATGAAGCGCCTGCACTTTATTGATTTTCCAATGGATAACCAGGAGCTGCTCAGCCTGGTCAATAAATCGTCACGCATCAAGGCGGCCTGAGTCACCCTGACATCCCCCAGCGGTTCAGGTAAAATCCCATACTTTAGCCCGGATGAGTATGTCTGCCATGCGCACAACCTTGAAATCGCTTTTAGTTTCAGTGCTTTGCACTGCCCTTTTTGCCCCCCTCCCGGCGCAAGCCGAACTGCCCTGGTGGTGGAGTGAGGCCTGGTGGAACGCCGGTCAGCTTGAGGTCCCGGCCAATCACCCGGTAAAAACCGAGTGGTCGAGCGTGATCAATCCTGGTGTTGAGGATATCGAGATCCCGATCATGATCGCCCGCCCGGACGACAATAAAAAATACCCGGCAGTACTCTTCCAACATGGCCGCCGTGGCCTTGATGACCTGATCCAGTTACACGTCAAACGCCTGGCCGCACAGGGATTTGTAGTGGTGGCCGCAGACGTCTTCAGTGGTCGCTTTATCGAGAAATACCCGATTGAACACGACTATGCGGTGGAAGGTGATGTCAACAAGGCGCTGGACTTCCTCATGGCGCGCAAAGATATCAGCAGCAAGCAGGCCTGTGTTTATTCACATACGCGTGGCGGTTACATGAGCCTGAAGGTCGCGGTGAAATACCAGCGCCAGGACAATGACCTGGCCTGCTATGTCTCTTACTACCCACACTTTCAAGACCCGAATGCCCCTGAGGCCATGCAGGTGTACCGTTATGCGCTTGAGGCCGATGAGCTGAAGATCCCGACCCTGATCTTTATCGGCGAGGACGAGCAATATCAGCGTCGCCGCCCGATTGAAATGGCGACGGCCTCCCTGCAGAAAAAGAAACGCCCGGTACGCCTGATTATTTATCCCGGTGTCGGACGTGGCTTTGATTTCCGTCCGGACAACGTGCGTACCTTTGCCGATGACCTGGCCGCCAAGGATGCCATTCAACGTGCATCACGGTTTATGAAACAAAACCTGCAATAGGCCTGTTGGGTGATGGGTGATGGGTGATGGGTGATGGGTGATGGGTGATGGGTGATGGTCTCACCGTTCATTAATCATCAATAAAAAAGGCGTCAGGAATGACGCCTTTTTTATTGACCATAGGTATCTCACAATCATTATCACGCCGCCTGCGAGGCAACCAGTTTCTGTAATTGTCGTTGACGGTGTGCCAGCAGGCTTTCGTAGATCGGAAACAAGGCCTTGTATTCCGGGTCGTTACTGCCACGTATCTCATCGAGACAGCCGCTGTAGTAACTGATCTCATTACGAATGCCGTCTTCCCATGTGTGTTCGCTGTTAACGCGACTTCCCTGGCTTTCCTGACTATGCGCCATTGCCCTACTCCTGTCTCTGCTTGGTGATGACCCTGGAAAATCTAACAAGCCACCGGCCAGGAAAACAGGAACCCGATCAGGTACCGACTGTGACATGGGTCACAAACTGGAGAATGCCGCTTACCGTTTCAGGCGCTATTACGCTGGCGGTCTGACAACTGACCAGGCTGCCGTCCCTTGAGCAAACGCTGCTCATGCAGGTGTTGCTGTACATCCTCACGGGCCATGAGATCGGCCAGACTGATACCGGTTAAAAACGTCTGCAGGCGTTCGCTCAGGTCCCACCACATCTCGTTGTACAGGCTGTCTGCATGCCCGGACTGGGGTGGCCGGGTGACGTGCTCCTCGTGTACCGAGACGATAATATCCTCAATAGATATCTTGTCCGCCGTGCGCGCCAGGCGATATCCACCACCCGGCCCCCGAACACCGGTTACCAGGGCCTGCCCACGCAGGCCGGCCAGTAACTGCTCGAGATAGGAAGGTGAGATACCCTGTTGCTGAGTGAGTTGCGTCAGGGTGACGGGGGCACCCCCGGGGCTCAGGGCCAATTGCAACATCGACTGGATTGCATAACGTGCCTTAGATGAAATCTTCATGTCTGACCTTCCTTTCCCACCTGGGGATATTTTCTGACATCATAAGTAAGGATTCTAAGATTCCCGACATAGCCGGTCAACTATACGGCACTTTTAATAGGGTAATTCAAGTCGTTGGCATTTACTCTATATAAATCATAGTGATAGATGGGTTACAAAACAGCTTATGCAGGCTCAACCGGGCTGTCTATAGCTCCAAAGGACTAGGCTATCACAATCATGCGCTTCAACTCCGGCAGGACAGTGTTTAGACTCCGGGTAAGAAAAAAAACAGTGATGAAACTCTATGGACCCGCAACGTGACCTTGAGCTGCTGCTCACCTCACACATCCCCATCATCATCATCGAGACCCATGAGGAACGTCGGGTGATGAAGATGCTCAGCCGCATGCTGGTGAAGCAGGCCCGACCGCTGTTCCAGTGGACTATCACCGAGGGCCTGGCCCGGATCGATATCCAGTTGGGTACCCAACGCCATAATAGCGAACCCGACCAGGTACTGCGGCATATCAAGTCGGCAGAGATAAATGCCGTCTACGTGCTGGCTGACTTTCACCCCTACCTCGACACCCCCATGCATGTGCGCCTGCTCAAGGACATTGCCCTCGATGCCCCGATTACCGACTCGCATATCATTCTTATGAGTCATGGTGTTGAAGTGCCCGATGAGTTACAAAAATTCAGCGCCCGCTTTGTACTCGCCCTGCCTGATAAAAAAGAATTGGAAAAACTCGTCCGTGACACGGCCGATGAGTGGTTACTCAAGCACCCCGGCAAACAGGTGCAAACCGATCGCAAGACACTCGATGCCCTGATTAATAATCTTTCCGGTTTAAGCCTGCGCGATGCGCGACGCCTGGCACGCAACGCGATCTTTGATGATGGTGCAATCACGCAAAGTGACCTGCCCAAAGTCATGAAGGCCAAATATGATCTGCTCAATACCGATGGTGTGCTCGCCTTTGAATATGATACCGCTGACTTTTCCGATGTGGGCGGCCTGTCCAGGCTAAAGGCCTGGCTGGAACAGCGCCGCGCCGTATTCCATGGCGAATTGCCCAGACCCGGCATGGATATCCCCAAGGGTATCCTGCTACTCGGTGTACAGGGTTGCGGCAAGAGTCTTGCCGCCAAGGCGGTCGCCGGGATATGGAACGTGCCCCTGTTACGTCTCGACTTCGGCGCGTTGTATAACAAGTATCATGGAGAGAGTGAACGCAATCTGCGCGAGGCACTGAAGACGGCAGAAATTATGGCACCGTGCGTATTATGGATGGACGAGATTGAAAAAGGCATTGCCGTCGGTGATAACGATGGCGGTACCTCGCGGCGCATGCTCGCTACCCTGTTAACCTGGATGGCCGAAAAGAAAAGTCCTGTATTCATTGTTGCCACGGCCAATGATATCGAGCGTCTGCCGCCTGAACTGGTTCGCAAGGGGCGCTTTGATGAAATCTTTTTTGTTGACCTGCCAACAACCGAGGCACGACAGACCATCTTTACCGTGCACATGAAACGCCGCGGTATAACGCCGGAAGAATTTGACCTGCCGCTACTGGTCAGTCAGAGCGAGGGCTTCTCCGGCGCCGAGATCGAACAGGCCATTGTCGCTGCCCTGTATGCCGCACATGCACAAGCGCAGACACTCCGTAACCAGCACCTGCTCGATGAACTCCAACAGACCAGGCCACTTTCCGTGGTCATGGCCGAACCGATTGCCCGCCTGCGTAGCTGGGCGGCAGACCGTACGGTTGCCAGTGACTAGTGTGGCCCGCCCGACGCCAGCGGTCTTGAGAAGGTAAGCTTTTCCAGATTCGCGGAACGCCTGGCAAGGCTTTGCTGAAATACCGCCTTGTGCACATCGCCAAGGGTAACAATGCCCACCAGTCTTCCCTTGTCACTCACCGGTGTGCGCCGGATACTGTTCAGGCACATGATGGATGCGGCCTTGAGCACCGGCAGGTCGGGCGTCATGCTGAAGACCTTGTCGCTCATGAGTTCGGCGACGTGATAATTCAGCACGTCGGTGTAACTCTCTTCCAGGGTCTCAAAATTAAGGCATCCCTGTTCCATGTATTCATTCACACCCGGATACATGGCGCGGAGTATATCCTTCTCCGAGATCACCCCCACCACCACATCGTTGACATCCACCACCGGCATACCGCTGATGCGGTTAAAACACATGGTGATGGCGACCTCGTGGATACTGGAATCCGGCATGGCCGTTTTCACATCTGTATTCATAATATCGCCGATTCGCATACGCCCCTCCTGAGAATGATCCACCACCCGCGTTCACTATAAAACTTTCCCCATCAAAGCCTATTCATATAATTTAATGCGCCACGTATACTGATTAAAAAATTTTACTCGACAACCAACAATCAACCAGTTGCGAACAAAAGGCGTGATTTAATGCGGGGCATTTTTCTCGATAAAAGCTCTCTCGACCGTGACGACCTCGACTTTTCGGCGCTAAATAACGCCGTTGACACATGGTACAACTACGAGGTAACGGCGCCACATGAACTGGCCGAACGGCTGCGTGATGTCGAGGTCGTGGTGACGAACAAGGTGGTGCTCGACGAACAGGCCATCACCACGGCCAATGCCCTGCGGCTCATTTGCATCGCCGCCACCGGCACCAATAATGTCGACCTTGATGCCGCCCGCCGCGCGGGTATTGCCGTGTGTAATGTTGAACGCTATGCCACGCCCTCGGTGGCACAACACACCTTTGCCCTGATCCTGTCGCTGACCCGACGCCTCACTGAATACGCACAGGCGATTGACCGTGGTGACTGGCAACGCAGTGAACAGTTCTGCCTGCTCGACTATCCGATACGTGAACTGAACGGGCTGACGCTTGGCATTATCGGTTACGGTGAACTCGGCCAGGCCGTGGCCAGGACGGCGGCGTGTTTTGGCATGCACGTCATCATTGCGCAACGCCCCGGAGGCAAGGGCCCCGCAACGGAGCGGGTAGACCTGGCTACATTATTAGGTCAGGCCGATATCGTCAGCCTGCATTGTCCACTGGCCGATAACACCCGTAACCTGATCGGTGCCGGTGAACTGGCCCTGATGAAACAAGACGCCTTGCTGATCAATACCGCCCGCGGTGGCATTGTCGATGAGGTGGCACTGGCACTGGCCATTGCCGAAGGCCGCATCGGCGGTGCCGGTATTGACGTGCTGGCCGAGGAACCCCCAAAGCCTGACAGCCCCTTGCTGGCTATCGATTCGCCGCGCCTGCTGCTGACGCCGCACGTGGCCTGGGCAAGTCGTGCCGCGCGACAACGGCTGCTCGATGAAGTCGTCGAGAATATCCGCGCCTTTGTTCACGGCGAACCACGTTATCGCATCGTGTGAGGTAAAAAACGCGTGGCCTCAACGACGGCTGGCCACCTCGCCCATGCCTGGCCGCTCACGTAAGAGTTGAATGGCCTGTGCAAAACCCTGGTCCGCGGCACGCCGCCACCACATCAGGGCCTTTTGCATGTCTGCTGTCACGCCCTGACCATTCGCATACAGGGCACCGAGATTGAACTGCGCCGCCGGGTCACCTTGCCTGGCAGCCATCTGCCACCAGGAAAAGGCCTCATTGGCATCCTGTCTGATGCCGTCACCCCTCAGATAAACAATACCGAGATTGAACTGGGCATTGAGGCTGCCGTTATTGGCGGCCCTGCGCCACCAGCGTACGGCATTCACGGTGTCCTGCACGACACCGTCACCGTTGGCATAGGCCACACCCATATTGTATTGCGCATCGACGTGCCCATGTCTGGCGGCGCGCTGGAACCAGTGTGCCGCCATCGCCGCATTGGCCTCGATGCCGTTACCGCCGGCATCGTAGAGGCTGCCCAGATAAAATTGCGCCTCGATATCACCGTTTTGTGCCAGCGGCAACAGGCGGGCATGGGCGCGGGCATAGTCCTCGCGGGCGAAGGCCAAAAGCGCATGGTGCAACATGGCCTGCTCGACCGCCTGTCCATGTGTCATGGCCCGGTCTCCGGGCATGGCGGCCTCTGTGCCGGTAACAAGGAGCATGGCCGTCATAAAGACCAGCAGGGAAAGGATTAACGCAGGGCGCAGGGCTCGAGCAGGCGCGCGGCTTACGTTGGCGATATAACGGTGCGGTCGGGACTTGTGCATCATGTACTCCTGTCGTTCAGGCTGGGGATTACCCTCCTGTATAATCTGTATCGACCTCGACGCCAGAAATCTTAACCACAGAAATCCTGTAACTTCCTGATTCTCTGGGATATAGTTGTTACAAACTGTTAAAGATTCATATTTGGGACAATGCTATGCGCAGAACGGGTTTTCTCTTGGGTCTGCTCGGCCTGGTCATGTTTATCGGCGGGGTGGTGAGTTTTTTCGTGGCCTACTTTCATTCCTCGCAGGAGAACGAGGCCGGACGCCTCCGCCTGCAGGTGAACCAGGGCTACCAGAGCGCCGCTATCCGGGTCGATAACCGGCAACGGGTGCGCCTGGCGGTACGCATGCAGGTCACGAGTCGTTCGGTGCAGGAAATAGACCGAGCAGAAGGCAAGGGGTTTCAGGCCCGTTATCGTTTTCCCTTGCGGGTGGATGTGAAAGACCCTGAAGGCAAACTCCTGCATAGCTATGAATGTGATCTTGCCTGGGACCGTTGCGGCAACCGCTCGCAAAAGAACGCCGACATTAATAGTCAGGGTGGCAGCCTGCAGGTCACACACCAACTCGACAGCTTCGGGGTCGGCGCGGCCGAGGCGATTCACCTGGAGGCCCTGCTCGGTAGTGACAACCGCTACGCCGCCACGGCCAGTAACGTGCAGCTCATTATCTATGATCAGGTCGAGAGTCCTGGCGGCTGGTACATCAGTGGTTTTGCCTTATGCCTGCTCGGCCCGATCCTGTTTATTGTCGGCCTGCTCATGTTCCTCCTCGCCCCGACCGCAAAGGGCGCAATGCCTGCAGCACCCACCGAGGACACGCCGACGGATGTCAGTAGCCGCAACATGGCCATGGCCGTACACCTGAGTGCCCTCATAGCCTGGGTCGGAGTCCCGTTCGGGCATATCATTGGCCCACTGGTGGTATGGCTGACACAAAAGGACAAGTCCGCGTTTATCGACCGGCATGGCCGGGAATCGCTCAATTTCCAACTCAGTATCACCCTCTATTCGCTGCTGGCCTTGGTGTTGTGTTTTATCTTTATCGGCTGCCTGTTACTGCTGGCGATCTTCGTTATGCACCTGACCCTGAGTATCATCGCCGCCATGCATGCCAACGAGGGCCAGCATTACCGTTATCCGATGACGATCAGGTTTATTCCCTGAGCAGTCGCCGACCTGTATAGATAAAGGTATAATTGCCCGGTCTTATGGAGAACTGCAGTGAGCAAGACTGATAACCACCAAGCATTCGTCGACTGGTTCCGCCATTCCTCGCCCTACATACATGCCTTTCGTGGTCGCATGTTTGTCATCGCCTTGGGTGGCGAGGCCGTGGCCGATACAGGGTTTGCCGAACTGGTACAGGACCTCGCCCTGCTCAACAGCCTCGGCGTGAAACTCGTGCTCGTGCACGGCGCACGTCCGCAGATCGAGCAACGTCTGCGCGAGGCCGGGGCCAAGATCGAATACGTTAATGGTTTGCGTCTGACGGATGACGAGGCCCTGCCCTGCGTGAAGCAGGCGGTGGCCACCGTACGCGTCGAGATCGAGGCGCTGTTATCCATGGGCCTGGCCCATTCACCGATGGCCAATGCCAGGATCCGCGTTGCCTCGGGTAACCTCGTTACCGCACGCCCACTCGGTATCCTCGATGGTGTCGATTACCTGCACACCGGCGAGGTACGCCGCATTGATGTCCGTGGTATTGAACAACACCATGCGCACAATGCCATCGTCTTGCTCTCGCCCCTGGGGTATTCGCCCACTGGCGAGGTCTTTAACCTGAGTGCCGAAGAGGTTGCCACCTCGGCGGCCGTGCAGTTGCAGGCCGACAAGCTGATCTTCCTCACCGAGGACAATGGTCCGAAGGGTGTGCGCAAACAGCTCTTGCGCCAGTTATCCGTGAAGGAGGCTGAACAGTTTCTTGCACGGAAAAAGAAACTGACCGGTGACTTCGTTCACTACATGCAAAGTGCAATTCATGCCTGCCGGCATGGCGTGCAGCGCACACACCTCGTTGATCGTCACATTAACGGTGGCCTGTTACTGGAACTGTTTACCCGTGACGGTATCGGCACGCTGATCACCGACGACCTTTATGAGGGTACGCGTCGCGCCGGCATTGATGATGTCGGCGGCATACTCGAATTGATCAGCCCGCTCGAGGCAGAAGGGACCCTTGTGCGGCGTTCACGCGAGCGCCTGGAAACCGAGATTGAACACTTCACCGTGGTCGAACGCGACGGCCTGATCATCGCCTGCGCCGCACTCTACCCGACGGAGAACAAGGACTTTGCCGAACTGGCCTGCCTCGCCGTGCACCCGGATTACCGGAATGAAGGCCGTGGCGACACCCTCCTCGCCTGTATCGAACAGGAGGCCCTCGCCCGTGACGTACAACAGTTGTTCGTACTCACCACACGTACCGCACACTGGTTCCGCGAACGCGGTTTCAGTCATGCCGGACTGGATGCCTTGCCGGTAAAACGCCGCTCGCTGTATAACTACCAGCGCAACTCGAAGATCTTTATCAAGCCTCTAGCCTGAGGACCGGGCCTTGCCCTGCCGTAAAGGCAACGCGACCTGTCGCTGGTGCCTCAAGATTACTGTCTTACAGAAGAAAAGCCGCTGACCGGTTACGGTCTTAGGCGTTTGAAAACAACAAGGGCTCGAGTTCCTTCAAGGCGCTTTCATAGACCTCGCGCTTAAAAGAGACGACTTCATTCAGGGGATGCCAGTAATCGACCCAGCGCCAGTGATCAAATTCCGGTTGCTGGCAGGTATCCAGGCAGACATCACGATCCTCACCGAGCAGTCGCAACAGGAACCAACGTTGTTTCTGGCCGATGCACAGCGGCTGCCGGTCATGCCGGATGAGTTGTTTGGGCAGGTGATAATGCAACCAGTCATGGGTCATACCGACGATCTCGACATGCTCTTGCTGCAGGCCAACCTCTTCGTGCAGTTCGCGGTACAGGGCCTGCTCGGGGCTCTCGTTCTCACGGATGCCCCCCTGCGGGAATTGCCAGGCATTCTGGCCAATACGCCGCGCCCACAACAGGTGATTGTCATGGTTGCAGAGAATAATCCCTACGTTGGCGCGAAAACCTTGTGTATCGATCACAGCCCGTTCTACCCGATAAATCGTCCAATGGCACTTGCTGGCATTGTCACATGAATGCCCCATATCCGGCAAATGAGGGCATAATAGCGGGCCTGAATGCACCGTAGGCACCCTGTGGTGCTGAAAATGTCTGGAGACCTGGCGTGGCACTGGCGATTTTTGATTTGGACAACACCCTGCTCAATGGTGACAGCGATTACCTCTGGGGCCGGTTTCTGGTGGAGCTTGGCGTCGTCGATGGCGACTGGTATGAAAGTGAAAACCAGCGCTTTTATGATGAATACAAGGCCGGCACCCTGGATATCTTTGAATTTCTGCGCTTTTCCCTGAAGCCGCTGGCCGAGCATGACCTGCCCACGCTCAACGACTGGCATGCGCGCTTCATGGAGGAAAAAATCCGCCCGATCATGCAGCCCAAGGCCCAGGCCCTGGTTGACCGCCACCGTGAGGACGGTGATACCCTGCTCATCATCACCGCCACTAACCGTTTCGTGACCGCGCCCATCGCCGCCGCCCATGGTATTGACAACCTGCTGGCCACCGAGCCCGCCATGCAGGGCGGCCGCTACACGGGCGAGGTGGCCGGCACGCCCTGTTTCCGTGCCGGCAAGGTCGAGCGCCTGAATCGCTGGTTGCAGGAGACCGGGTTCAACCTCGAGGGCGGCTATTTCTATTCCGACTCGCACAATGACCTGCCGCTGCTGGAAAGGGTCCCACACCCGGTGGCCGTCGATGCCGACGATACCCTGCAACAACACGCCGAACAGCTTGGCTGGGATACCATCAGCCTGCACGACGGTGCCTGATGCGGGTGACAGGCCGCGCCGATAGCGCGATAATGTGCATTCTTCGTCAAGGTACCGGGACGGTACCTGTCACCATGACTGAACCACTGCGCTGAAGGAGCTTGTCTGTTGAAATTACCCGGCACATTACGCAGCCGTCTTGTGCTTGCCTTCGCGCTCATGCAGGTCCTGGCGGTCAGCCTGCTCGGTCTTTTCCTCGTCCACCAGGGCGCGCGCAGCGAGATCGAGACACAACACAGTCTTGCCCGTAACCTCATGGCCCTCGCCGAACCCAACGTACAGCGCATGCTCACCTCACACCATACCGTTGGCCTGAAGCGTTACCTGGACAACCTCATTACCAATACCGGGGTCGCCGGGGTATTTGTCAGCAACCCGACCGGGACACTGATCTATTCCCTCGACCAGAACGAACCACCGGCAGACCTCCTGACCCGACTGTTTGTTGACAAAGACGAGGTCAATGTCGTACTCGAATCTACCCTCACCGAGGATGGCGTCAGCCATGGTACCTTTGAGATCAAACTCTCCAGCCAGCCGATCAGCGAGCGTCTGCACAGCATCTTTATCAACAGCCTGTTGATCCTTACTGGCCTGCTGTTTTTCACCATTCTCATTACTTACCGGGTGATCTCAAGCTTCACTGCGCCGCTGAAACGCCTGGTCAAGCTCGCCTCACAGCTCGGGCGCGGCGACTGGCAGCATCACATCGTCACACCCAAGACCGGTTACAGTGAAATCCAGACCCTCGGTAATGCACTCACCGAAGGTGCGCGTCTGATGGCCGAGCAGATCAGCAACCTGGAAAACACCCAGGAAAAACTCCTCAGTAGCGAACAGCAGTTGCGTTCACTGGTAAACAATATGCGCGAGGCGCTGTTTGAACTCGACGCCAAGGGAAACATTTCGTTTTTGAACCCGGCCTGGCAACAGATCACCGGCTACAATGACACTGACTCCTATGGCAAAGCCTTTGCTTCGTTCCTGCCTGAATCCGAAGACCACAAACTGTTTCTCGCCGAGCACCTGCCCGAGCTCGACATCAGTAACCATGAGATGGAGATCCGTTCGGCCGACAACCAGGCGGTTCGTGTCGAGGTCGATGCCCATGCCACCTTTGACTCGCACGGTAACATCATCGGCGTCGTCGGCCGCTTTCAGGATATCAGTGAGCGCTTTGAACTCGGTCAGACACTCGAGGAACACCGCCACCAGTTGTATCACATCTCGATCACCGATGAACTCACCGGCCTCTACAACCGCCGCCACTTTGAAAAAATCCTGGCGCAGAAACTGCCTCAGAGCCTGGAACAGAATCACTCGCTCTGTCTCGCCCTCATTGATGTCGACGGTTTCAAATTTATCAATGACACCTACGGTCACCCGGTCGGTGACAAGGTGCTGAAGACTATCGCCAACCTGCTACGTACCATGGTAAGACCGAATGATATGGTCGCGCGCCTGGCCGGTGACGAGTTTGCCCTGCTGCTGGACAATACCGCGATCGAGGACGCCCATGACGTCTGTAGCGCCCTGCTGGAAAATATCAACAGTACCCGCGTGCGCCTGACCGTCGGCCACCTACAACTGCGCGCCAGTATCGGCATCTCGGTCGCGCCCTTCCATGGCAGCACGGTACAGGAACTGATCGGTGCAGCCGACGTCGCCCTCTACCACGCCAAGCGTCGGCACCGTGGCCATGTCGAGGTGCTCTCCACAGACCTCAGCCAGGGCATCATGGAGGTCTTCAGTCGCGGTTTTGAACTGCGTAATGCGATCGAAAACGGCGATATCGAACCGACCTTCCAGCCGATCACCGACCTCGCCACCGGCCGCCCCATCGCCTATGAAGTCCTCGCCAATATGCGCCGTGGTGATCTCATGTTGCCGGCCTCGCAATTCATCATGGTCGCCGAAGACCTCGGCCTGGTCCGCGAGATCGACCTGTGTGTGATCGAAAAGGCCCTGCATCAGGCCCCGGCCGGGGTTGAATTGTTTTTGAATATCAGCCTGCTGTCCTTCCACGACAGTAACTTCGGCGGAGAACTGCTGCGCCTGCTCGGCCCCGCCTGTCGGGCGGGACGCCCGGTGACCATCGAGATCACCGAGCGCGAGACCATCAGCCTCAGCGAGAAGATACTCGCCGACATCCAGGCCCTGCGTAAACAGGGCTGCAAACTGGCCCTGGATGATTTCGGCCAGGGCTATTCCACTTATAGTTATCTGCGCAGTTTCCGTCCGGAGTACCTGAAGATCGATGGCAGTTTTATTGAGAAGATCCTCGACAGCCACGCCGACCACACCATCATTCAGCATATTCATGGCCTCGCCCAGTCCTTTGGTGCCATCAGTATCGCCGAGAGCCTGGAGAATGAGGCCATCCGCGAGGCAGTGATGAAACTCGGCATCCACTGTGGCCAGGGCTATTACTACGGTCGCCCCAGCACCGCCGACAAGGTCTTTAACCAACCTGAGACCGCCGCGTAAAAATTATTTCTTCTGTACTTGTCTGTTGTACAGTGCCCACCAAGGAGCCGCTATGGGACACCGTTTATCAAAAATCTATACCCGTACGGGTGACGCCGGTGAAACCGGTCTCGGTGACGGTTCGCGTGTGGCCAAAGACTGCCTGCGCGTCGAGGCCTATGGCAGTGTCGATGAACTGAACAGCATTATCGGCATGGTACTGGCGCATGCCATCCCCACGGCGGTCAGGGATTGCCTTGAGGACATACAACACGACCTCTTCGACCTTGGCGGCGAACTCTCGGTCCCCGGTTATGAAAAACTCACACCCGCCTACAGTACGCGCCTGGAACAGCAACTGGATGGTTTTAACGCCGAACTGCCGATGCTTAAAGAGTTCATCCTGCCTGCCGGCGGCCATGCCACCAGTGCCTGCCACCTGGCGCGCACCGTCTGTCGGCGTGCCGAGCGTCGTGTGGTCAGCCTGCAGCGCGAGGAGGCCATTAACCCGGCCATCATCACCTACCTGAACCGCCTCTCAGACCTGTTGTTTGTGATTGCCCGCGTACTCGCCCGACACGAACACGGCCACGAAGTACTCTGGCAACCCGGGCGTAATGGAGGGGAATGAGGCGCCCCGCGCCCCGCAAAGGACCGTACCCTTGAAGCCTCGGGCAACGCCAGTATGTGCCCACCAGCATTGCGATTAACCCCCTTTCTGCGCGTCTTCGGCTATAATCGCTGACTGTTTGTTTCAGACCTAGAGTAGCCTATGAAAGATCCTGTAGTTATCGTTGGTATGGGTGAGATGGCCGGTGTTTTTGCCCGGGGATTTCTGCGTCTTGGCCACCCGGTGTATCCCATCACCCGGGACACCTCGCTGACCACCATGGCCGGCGAATTGCCAACCCCGGCGATGGTTCTGGTCGCTGTGGCGGAGAACGACCTGCACCCCGTACTCGAACAACTACCGAGTCTCTGGCAGGAGCGCATCGTCCTGCTGCAAAACGAATTGCTGCCGCGCGACTGGCGTGCCCATGACCTGGCCGACCCGACCGTGATCTCGGTCTGGTTTGAGAAAAAAAAGGGTCAGGACTACAAGGTGCTGATCCCCTCGCCGGTATTCGGCCCGCATGCTCCGCTGATCGCCGATGCACTCCATGCCATCGACATACCTTGTAACGTAATAGATCGGACAGAGGAACTCGAATACGAACTCGTGCGCAAAAACGTCTATATCCTTACCACCAATATCGCCGGCCTGGAGGTTGGTGGTAATGTCAGTGAACTATGGAACAATCACCCGCAACTGGCGCGCGATGTCGCCAATGACGTCATGGATATCCAGGCAACCCTGGTGAATCATTCGCTCGACCGCGACAGACTGATTAGTGGCATGCTTGAGGCCTTTGAGGGTGACCCGGAACATGGCTGCATGGGACGCAGTGCCCCGACACGCCTGGCACGTGCCCTCGAGATCGCCGATCAAGCCGGGCTGGAAGTGAAGACCCTGCGCGCCATCAGCAAGAGACCGACACCGAACTGAGCCCTAGCGCAGCCCGCCGAACAGGGTCATCAGCGCGATCAGTACGACACTGACCACCAGTGCGCGCAAGACGATGCCCTTGGCTGAACTCACTGCCTCCTGCACATCGTCAGTGCTCACTTCGGTGTCTCCGACACCTTCGTGCATTTGCAGGGCCCCCAGTCCACCGGCCAGCACCGTGGCCTCGACACTGGCCTGCCAGTCATCACGCCATGCCGGGCGGCGCTCGCGCCAGGCATGGAAGGCATCGACAAAACTGCCGGCCATGGCAAAGGCCAGTGCGGTCATGTGCGCGGGTAACCAGGCGAGGATGTCATGCAGACGTTTGGCCGCCTCGGCGAAGGCCGAATCCGTGTCCGCAAAACGATGATGTAACTGATAGGCGAGCCGGTACATGACCACCCCCAGCGGCCCGGCGCCGAGGACACTGAATACCGTGAACCAGAATATCGGCGCCAACAGCCGGTCATGACCGGCTAACAGGATCTTTTCCAGCAGTGCCTGTTGCAGGTCCGGCAAGGCTTCCGGTGGTGTGGATTCGAGCAGGTCTTCCGCCGCCTGTCTTGCTGCGGCCTCATCACCCTGTTTCCAGGCCTCAAGAAAACTGTCAATCTGTCCATCGAGGTCCTTCGGACCCAGACAGATAAACAACACCAATATGCTAAAGGCCAGTGACAACAGACCAAGCAAGACATCATGCAGGATCATGTTGATCAGGATCACCGCCAGCACCGGCACGAGCATCACCAGCAACACCTGTAACGGCCCACCCAGCCGGTAGTCTGCCAACCAGGCCATGAGCTTGTCGGTATAGCGTTCAAACCAGTCGAAGCGGCGATAGGCACGCAGGCCCTCAACAGAGTGTTCCAGGATCAGACTGATTAGAATGGCGAGGAGTGTCATAGCCGTGGTATTTCCCGTAAGTGGACTTTAAGTTTCATTATTACTGTAAAGCCTTACCATGCCAAACAAAATCATGGCCTAGAGACCATGTACGCGTAACAGGCCATGCAGGCGCCTCCAGTCAAACGACTCACCGGGGTCGGTCTTGCGCCCCGGGGCAATATCACAATGCCCGGCGATACGTTCCGTGCTGATAGCCGGGTAGGCCTGCATCAGGCAGGCAATGACATCGGCCAGTTGCTCGTACTGCACAGGGGTATAGGCGATATCGTCAGCGCCTTCCAGTTCGATGCCAATGGAAAAATCGTTACAACACTCGCGGCCGGCGAAGGTCGAGACACCGGCATGCCAGGCACGCTGGTCAAAGGGCACGTATTGCACCAGTTCACCATCGCGACGTATTAACACATGGCTGGAAACACGTAATGCCTGGATCTCCTGAAAATAGTCATGCGCCTGCGGGTCGAGCTGGTTAGTAAACAGGGCGTCGATATAGTCGCCGCCGAACTCACCCGGCGGCAGGCTGATAGCATGGATCACCAGCAGGTCAACCGGCACACCAGCAGGCCGCGCGTCGCAATTTGGCGAGGTCACCTGGCGGGCGCAATCAAGCAGGCCGTTGTCTATCTGCATGTCCCTGTATCCAGGCAACTATCGGTAACGGCAGTATAACAGGCTTGTCTCAGCCATTCGGCCTGGCCAGTACCAGTGAAAAGAAACCGTCATCCGGTTCATAGTGGCGTTGAATCCTGAAACCCGCCTCGGCCAACAGGGCATCGAGCGAATCCGGGGTGAACTTGCGACTGATCTCGGTCAGGATTGACTCGCCCTTGCCAAACGCGATGGTTTCATCGAGGGCATTCAGGCTTACGGTTTGTTCCTGTTTTGATACCAGGTGCATTTCAATCCGCGAATCTTCACGGTTAAAAATGGCCTTGTGCTCAAAGGCATCGAGCTCAAAGTCTGCATCGATCTCGCGATTCAGCACCCGCAACACATTCAGGTTGAATGCGGCGGTCAGTCCTTCGCTGTCGTTATAGGCGGCATGTAACACCCCGCTATCCTTGACCCGATCCGCCCCCATGAGCAAGGCATCGCCGTCTCCCATGGAACGGCGCAATTCACTCAGAAAGGCCACGGCCTGCTCGTGATCGAGGTTGCCAATCGTTCCGCCAAGAAATACAAACAGGGAACAACCATCAAAACCCGGGAAGTGTTCAAAGCCGGCATGATAGTCGCCGACCAGACCCTGCACACGCAGCCACGTATATTCATCCATGAGGGCCTCGGCCGTGCCCTGCACCATGCTCTCGCAGACATCAAAGGGCCAGTAGGTGGCATGGCAACCCTGTTCTTCACAGGCATCCAGCAGGCGGCGGGTCTTGCGTGAGGTGCCGCTGCCCAGCTCCACGACATGCGCGGGTTGCAGGCTGGCGATAATATCTTTCGCGCTGCGCTTGAGCAGGGCGTCTTCGGTACGGGTAGGGTAATACTCTTCAGTATCACAGATCGCGTCGAACAGGCGTGAGCCCTTGTCATCGTAAAAGTATTTCGGTGGTAGTGAACGGGGTGAGGCCAACAGGCCTTTGCGTACATCATCGATGAGACTGGGCACGGCACGTGCAGGGGGGACCGAGCGGTAAAACCGTGGCGATTGCGCCTTTACAGACGAGGTGGTCATACTCATGCTGAACTCCATATCATTGCTTGTGTGTACCCCGGGTACTGCACAATCCCACACACGTTTTTTTCTTGGTTCGATTCGGCGTAATAGGCTAACATTGACGACAGGCTGGTGTCGAACCGATACCGCCGTTTTTGGCAATTTTGTGGGAGATATACACATGTGCCGCATGGCCGCCTACCTTGGCCCCGCTATCCGCTTGCAGCAGTTTCTGCTGCAGCCTGAGCACAGTCTCGTCGTGCAGGCCTATGCCCCGCAAGAACTCGTTTATGCCAAGGTCAATGCCGATGGCTTTGGTATAGGCTGGTACAACCAGGACAATCAGCCCACCAACTATCGCAACACCCAGCCTATCTGGGCCGATCCCAACCTTGGCAGTCTGGCCAGTGTGCTCGAGGCCGACCTGTGGCTGGCCAATATTCGCAGTGCCACCCCGGGCAATTCCATAAATCACAGTAATACCCAGCCCTTTCACGATGCCGAGCTGTTGTTTATGCACAATGGTTATATCGGCGGTTTCATTGAACATATCCGCCCACGCCTGTTCGAATTCCTGGATAACGCTATTCTTGCCGGAGTCCAGGGTACCTGCGACTCGGAATACCTGTTCGCCCTGATACGTCACTTTCTTGCCGACAACGAAGACATGGCCATTGAAGAGGCCATTGCCGAAAGCTTTTCCCTGCTGGGTGACTGGCTGGGTAATAACGAGGCATTATTAAATGTCATCATCAGTGATGGCGAACTGCTGTACGCCGCCCGGCATGGCATCAACCATGACAGCCCGTCACTGTATTACACCACCGATGATGAATCTTTTGCCGATGCGCAACTGATCGCCTCGGAACGCCTGACCGAAGACGGCCTCTGGCAGCCCGTACCCGAACACGAGATCCTCGTCCTCAGCGCCGACGAACCCCCTGAGTTATTGGCACTTTAACCATGTCTATCATCACGGCGGACACGCTTGAACAACTCCAGGCCGTGCAGAGACTCATCAATGATACCGGCCGCCGGTTAAACGAGGCCGATTACCGCCGGCAATACCACACCGACCTGAGCCCGCTCGGCTGGCACGTCGGCCACTGTGCCTTTCTCGAAACCTTCTGGCTACGCGAGACCCTGCTCGGCGATGACCGTGCCACCGCCGGACTGCACGAACTGTATTTCCCGGAGAATATGCCCAAGCCCGAGCGCGGTGCGGCCCTGCCGGGGCATGGCACGCATATTGAATGGTGTGAACAGCTGCAAGCGGAAAATCGTGCGCTATTGCTCGACCCACCGGCCAGGCTGCGTGCACAGCCGCTGACAGAGAATGACTACCTGGCGCGTTTTCTCCTCCAGCATCATGCCCAGCATTATGAAACCATGGTCATGGTCCTGACCCAGCGCCAGCTGCAACGGACACATGCCGACTTTACCGTTGCTGAAAGCCTTGAGCCCCGCCTGCCCGGGACAGAGATCCTTTGCCTTGCCGCGGGTGACTACCGTATTGGTAACGCACGGGGTGTTGATGCCTTTGATAATGAAGTCCCGGTGCAAGAGGTTAGCCTCCCGGCAACCCGGCTCGCCGGACAACCGGTCAGCAACAGCAACTGGCTGGCCTTTATGCAGGCTGGGGCCTACCAGACCTCGCAATTCTGGTCAGCGGAGGGCTGGCAGTGGTGCCATGAAAACCGGGCTCAACACCCCGAGCAATGGCGCAAGAATCATTACGGTGAGTGGCTGGGGGTGGCTGCTGAAGGACCACATGAACTGGATGGCGACGCCGCCGTCAGCGGGATTAACTATTACGAGGCGACCGCCTTTGTGAACTGGTTACGCAAAACAAGCCCCTGCTTTGCCGAGGCAAGACTGCCGCACGAATATGAACTGGAGATCGCCCGAGGGCAGGAAACCTTGCAAGCCGGCGGCCAGGTCTGGGAGTGGTGCGCCAACACCTTCCATCCCTATGCGGGCTTCAACCCCTTCCCCTATGATAGTTACTCAAAGCCCTGGTTCGACGGCAGGCACTATACGCTACGGGGTAGCAGCCCCTATACCCAGGCGGCGGTAAAACGTCCCAGCTTCCGCAATTTCTATACCGCCGACAAGCGGCATATCTTCTCCGGCTTACGCCTGGCCTTATAAGTGGTTCGCCAGCCCCTTAAGTACCATATCGGTATAACTGACCACACCGATAATCCTGCCCTTCTCCACCACCGGTGCACGTGACAGGCCGACCTTCTCGAACAACCGTGCGCAATAACGGATATCCATTTGCGGGTCGACACTGATCACCGGCTTGGACATGATCTCATAAATATTGACACGTTCCGGTGCGCGATCTTTGGCCAGCACCTCGCGGGCAATATCCGACATGAGCACAATACCGTATTCATCATCATCATGTCGCTTGTCGACGATCAGTGATTTGGTATCAACATGCTTCATCTTTTCCAGCGCCTCACGCACGGTCAAAATACCTTCGACCAGATCAAATTTTTCCTTCATGACGTCGCGTACGCGAGTCAGTATTTTGTCATTCATAGCTTTTCCTCCACAACCTCTGTCAGGGTTTCAATCTGATGCCCTACCCCCACGGCATCTTCCACGTCTATCTGAAAGGCGATGCCGCTACCCGGTTTACTATCGAATTCTCCGACCACGGCAATATCCTCGAGGATGTGGCGACTCAGGTGTTCCTCAACCAGGAACAACAACATATCGCGTTGTGTCTCCAGGCTCAGGCCAAAGAAGGTCTTGGGCTTTTCCAGCCCTTCACCCCGAGCCTGACTGATCACCGTCGCCCCGGTGGCCCCGGCCTTGCGTGCCGCATCCAGTACTGCGTTGGTTTTATCATCTTCGACCAAGGCAATGAGCAATTTAAAATGCATGGTAATGCCCTCCGTTATTCACTGTTAGGTTGTTTTTCAGTTGTTTTCTTTTTTATACCGCGTTTGTAACGCCACGCACTGATCTGTGCATAAGCCATCACACTCATAATCGGAAACAGGCTGGCAAAGGCGATCAGGCCAAAACCGTCGAGCAAGGGGCTGCGCCCCGGTACCGTATTGGCCAGGCCCAGGCCCAGCGCGGCAACCAGCGGCACGGTCACCGTCGAGGTGGTCACACCACCGGAGTCATAGGCCAATGGGATGATCATGCGCGGCGCAAAGGCCGTCTGGATGATCACGAATACATAACCAACAATAATGTAGTAGTGCAGCGGGGTGCCCGTAACAATACGATACGTCCCCAGCGCGATGCCGAAGGCCACACCAATGGCCACCGCAATGCGCAGACCCCATACCGTGATCGCACCACCGGATACCTGTCTTGCCTTGATGGCTACCGCGATCAAGGCGGGTTCAGCAATGGTCGTCGCAAAACCAATCGCCCCGGCAAACACGTATACCCAGCCATAATCCTGCCAACGCAAGACCTCACCAAGCTTCTCGACCCCGGAGTGGATAAAGACCGGGTCGGTAAGTTGTTCGGCCATCAGCTGGCCAAGCGGGAACAAGGCCTCTTCAAGCCCGACAAGAAACAGCCCCAATCCCAATACAACATAAGCGAGTCCAATCAGGACCTGTTTCAGTTGCGGAATAGACTGACGCAGGACCAGAAACTGGAAGGTGAAGATAATGACGATGATCGGCAACACATCGCGCAAGGTCAGCAGCAGGGTGTTAAAGATATGATTGAGCAATGCCATTAGAGGATCACCATCCCGTAGCCCATGACAAAGATGATCGGTGTTAAGGAGGCAAAGGCAATCAGACCAAAGCCATCAATCATCGGATTACGCCCGCGGATACTCGAGGCCAGACCGACGCCGAGTGCCGTCACCAGTGGCACGGTCACGGTCGAGGTGGTCACACCACCTGAGTCGTAGGCAATGCCGATGATCTCTTTCGGTGCAAAGGCGGTCATGACCACCACGCCAAGGTAACCGGCGATGATTAGATACTGAATCGGCCAGCCACGGACAATACGCACCACGCCGAGGACAATGGCAAAACCGACCGAAACGGCCACGGTCATGCGCAAGCCCAGTGCGTAGGAGGCCTTGGCTGCCACCGCATCGTCTATCATGCCACCCGTGGCTGCCACCTTGGCCGCCTCAGCCGCCACGGCAATGAGCGCGGGCTCCGCCACGGTGGTGCCAAAGCCCAGGGAGAAGGCAAATAACAGCAACAGGGAGGGACTGCCTTTCTTGGCAAAGGCATAGGCGATACTTTCACCGATAGGGAACAGGCCCATCTCCAGCCCTTTCACAAACAGGGTCAGGCCGACGACCACCAGCAAGCTCCCCATCAGAATACGTTCAAGGTTCGGAATAGGCTGCTGCAGAACGGCAAATTGGAAAAAGGCAACCACGACAATGATCGGCAACAAATCACGCACGCTGTCAAAAAGCGCACGGAAGATATTCTTTAGCAATCTAATCAAGGGAGGGCCTGCCGGTTCATTAGTATAACCTTACACCATCACGGGGGTGGTGTTAACATGCCGTTATGGACGACCGTCAATCGCACTCGACCCAGGGTATCGGCAAGGCCATGACCACCGTGGCGTGGTTGTTGGCACTGGCCCTGTTTGCCTGGGTCTTCGCCGGACTGGAAGAACGCGAGAATAATCCCAATCAGTTTATTGCCACGCAACAACTCGATGATGGCGGCAAGTCCATTACCCTGCAGCGCAACCGTTACGGGCACTACGTGGCCGATGGTTTTATCAACGATGTGCGCGTCACCTTCCTGCTCGACACCGGTGCCAGTGATATCTCCGTGCCTGGCAGCCTCGCCGAGAAACTTGGTCTACGTCGTGGCCCGGCACAACAATACAATACCGCCAACGGCGTCATTACCGGTTACCTGACCCGACTAGACTCGGTCAGGCTGGGCGACATCGAGTTACACGATGTCCGTGCCAGTATTAACCCGCGCAACCAGGGCGATGAGTTGTTACTCGGCATGAGCTTTCTCCGTGACCTTGAATTCACCCAGCGCGGCCACACACTGACCATACAACAAAACCAATAATAGAAATAATAAACAGGGGATAACACTTGGATACCTGGCTGACTGACTTAACCTCGCTAACCGGCACGATCGCCGGTGAACTCTGGGGCATCCCGGCGATTGTTTTACTCGTTGGTACCGGTTTATACCTGACATTGCGTTTAAGGTTTATCCAACTGCGTGGTTTCAAACACGCTATCGATCTCGTCCGCGGCAAGTATGACAGGCCCGATGACGAGGGTGAGGTCAGTCATTTCCAGGCCCTGTCGACGGCCCTCTCGGCCACGGTCGGCACGGGGAATATTGCCGGCGTCGCCACCGCCATCACCCTCGGCGGCCCGGGTGCGGTGTTCTGGATGTGGATCACGGCACTGGTCGGCATGGCCAGCAAGTACACCTCCTGCACGCTGGCGGTAAAGTTTCGTATCGTGCACGAAGACGGCAGTATCTCCGGCGGGCCGATGTATACCCTGGCCCGTGCCCTGAACCTGAAGTGGCTCGGCGTGCTGTTTGCGCTGTTCACCCTGATCGCCTCGTTTGGCATCGGTAACATGGTGCAGGCCAATTCGGTGACCGATGGCCTGCGTTATATCTTCCCGCAGGTAGACGACTACCGGCTCGGCATTGGTGTGGTCATGGCGATCCTCGTTGGCCTGGTCATCATCGGTGGCATTCGCCGCATCGCCAAGGTCGCCTCGCGCATCGTGCCGTTTATGGCTATTGTCTATTGCGGTGCGGCCCTGGTGGTCCTTATTCTCAATGCCAGCGCCGTTCCCGAGGCCTTTGTCACCATTATCAACCTGGCCCTGAACCCGACCGCTGCCGGTGGTGCGGCGGTGGGTGCGGCGATCCAGTACGGTGTCGCCCGTGGTGTGTTCTCCAACGAGGCCGGGCTCGGTTCGGCACCGATGGCGCATGCCGCCGCAAAAACCAATGAGCCGGTACGCGAGGGACTGGTCGCCATGCTGGGGCCGTTCATCGACACGATTATTATCTGCACCATGACCGCACTCGTGATCGTCATCGCCGGGGCCTGGGGTGAGGCCCGCCCCGAGGCCTATAGCGGTGCCGCCCTCTCGGCCTATGCCTTTGAACAGTCACTCGGCCAGTTCGGCGCCTGGGTGGTCGGCTTCGGCCTGATGTTCTTTGCCTTCTCGACCATCATCGCCTGGTCGTATTACGGCGACCGCAGTGCCGAATTCCTGTTCGGCGAACGTGCCGTGCTGCCCTATCGTATGGTCTACACGGTGCTGGTCGTGGTTGGCGCCTGGGTGCCGCTGAACCTGGTGTGGAACATCGCTGATATCACCAATATCCTCATGGCCGTGCCTAACTTGATCAGCCTTATCCTGCTCGCCGGCCTGGTGAAAAGGCTCAGTGACGACTACTTTGCCCGCCCGCAGACCCCGGTTCGCTAAATATTGGGTATAATGCGCAGCCATTGTTAAGGAGAGTCACATGAGCGAAATCACTACTGACACCGGCCTGCGTTATGAAGAAATCACCGAGGGCGAGGGCACCGAGGCCACCGGCAAGGGCCAGACCGCCGTGGTCCACTACACCGGCTGGCTCGAAGACGGCACCAAGTTCGACTCCAGCGTTGACCGCAACGACCCGTTCAGCTTCCCGATCGACGGCGGCTATGTCATCAAGGGCTGGGACCAGGGCGTGGTCGGCATGAAGGTCGGCGGTAAACGCAAACTGACTATCCCTTCTGAGCTCGGTTATGGTGCAAGGGGTGCCGGTGGTGTCATCCCACCGAACGCGACTTTGGTCTTCGAAATCGAGCTACTGGAAATCTCCGAGTAAGTGATCGACAGCGAGCTGCAAGCCATCATCCGCGAGGATGTTCGCCGCGCGCTGGCCGAGGATGTTGGTAGCGGCGACATCACCGCGGCGCTGATCCCGGAAAACGCCACTTCCACCGCCACGGTCATCAGCCGCGAGGCGGCAGTCATCTGCGGCATTGAGTGGGTCAACGAGGTCTTTCACCAACTCGGCACCGATATATATATAGAATGGCAGGTCGGGGATGGTGACGCGGTTGTGCCCAACCAGTGCCTGTGCAAGATCAACGGTCCCGCCCGCGCCCTGCTCAGCGGTGAACGCACCGCGCTGAACTTCCTGCAGACCCTGTCGGCGACGGCAACCCTGGCAAAACGTTATGCCGAGGCCGTCGCACACACCAAGGCCAAGGTGCTCGATACGCGCAAGACCATTCCCGGCCTGCGCCGCGCACTGAAATACGCCGTGACCTGTGGCGGCTGTCATAACCACCGCATTGGCCTCTATGACGGCATCCTGATCAAAGAGAATCATATCGCCACCGCCGGTTCGATCACGGCCGCCGTGGAACAGGCCAAGGCCATGCAGGTCGGTGTGCCGATCGAGGTCGAGGTGGAAACCCTTTATGAACTTCGCGAGGCCCTCGATGCCGGGGCCAATATCCTGCTGCTGGATAACTTCAGCCTGCAAGACCTGGTCGCGGCCGTGGCCATGAACAAGGGCCAGGCCAAGCTCGAGGCCTCCGGCGGTGTAACCCTGGAAAGCATCCCCGGCATCGCCGAGACCGGGGTCGACTATATCTCCAGCGGCGAGCTGACCAAACATATCCACGCCATCGACTTGTCGATGCGCTTTGAAGATAGCTGAGCCATGAATATCCTCACCGCGATTCGCGAACGCCACTCGACCCGTGCCTTTCTCGACCGCGATGTCGCGGATAACCTCATTGAACAAATCCTTGCTGCCGCCCGTCAGGCACCCTCCGGCGCCAATACCCAGCCCTGGCAGGTCTGCATCGTTAAAGGTGACAGCAAACAGACCATTACCGATAGCATCATTGCCGCGCGTGAGGCCGGGCAAAAAGAAAACCCCGATTACCAGTACTATCCGCGCCACTGGCGCGAACCCTATAAGAGCCGCCGCTTCGCCACCGGCATGGCGCTGTATTCTGCACTCAACATCGGCCGCGACGACACTGAGCGCCGCACCCAGGCCTGGTATGATAACTACCGTTTCTTTGGCGCCCCGGTCGGCTTGTTCTTTTTCATCGATAAGGACCTCGCCCAGGGCAGCTGGCTGGATCTAGGCATGTTTATCCAGAATGTCATGCTCGCCGCAATTGAATTTAATCTTGCCACGGTACCGCAGGCCGCACTCGCCGAATACCCGGACATCGTCCGTCATACCTTGCAAGTCCCTGAGACACAAACCCTGGCCTGTGGCATGTCTCTCGGTTATGCCGACAAAACAATGGCGGTCAACCAGTACCGCGTTGAACGCGTAGACGTTGCCGGTTTTAGCCGCTGGTATAAATAATCCCGTTTGTTACATTTCTATTGCCGTTCTGCTAGTCTCGATGGCGCCTGCACCAATCTAATCTGGCGCAGCGCATACAAGCTTTACTGGCCAGGAGATTGACCTACTCCGCATGCCAGTATCCCGCTTCGATATCGGTATTACGCCAGTAATACTTCATCGGGGGGCACATGCTTGAAACCAGCGGCCTCGACAGCCGCAACGACCGCATCCTCAGCATTGGCCATGTCAGCATCCACGCGCAACGCATCCACCTCGACACGGCCCGCCATACCCTGTTGCAGACCCCGGTACCACTGCAGGGCGGCAACATCGGCATCCATCGCCTCACCGACGATATGCTCGCCGACGGACAGGCGCTCGCCACCGCCGAACTGTTTCTGGCCGAAACCGCAGACCTGCGGCAAGTCTGCCCCGATTGCCCTGAAAAGAATTTTTATCCCACCTGCATTTCCGTTACAGTTAACGGGCTATTGATTCGGAGAGACCCTATCCATGTCTGACAAACGTTACCCTGTCCCCGCGGCCTTCGCCGCCAAGGCCTATATTGATGAGGCCGCTTACCGCTCCATGTACCAACGCTCTGTTGAAGACCCGGATAGCTTCTGGGCCGAACAGGCCGAAACCTTCCTGACCTGGTACAAACCCTGGGACAAGGTTTCTGACTGCAGTTTTGACACCAAGGACCTGCACATCCGCTGGTTTGAGGGCGGCAAACTCAATGTCGCCTACAATTGTATCGACCGCCACCTCGATAGCCGTGCCGATCAGGTCGCCATCATCTGGGAGGGTGACAACCCGGACGATGATAAAAAGATCACCTTCCGCGAACTCCACGAACAGGTCTCGAAACTGGCCAACGTGCTCAAGGCCCGTGGCGTCAAGAAGGGCGACCGCGTCTGCATCTACATGCCGATGATCCCCGAGGCCGGTTACGCCATGCTCGCCTGCGCCCGTATCGGTGCCGTGCACTCGGTCGTGTTCGGCGGTTTCTCGCCGGAGTCGCTGAAGGACCGCATCCTCGATTCGGATTGTCACGTGGTCATCACCGCCGATGGCGGCGTGCGGGGCGGCAAGGCCGTGCCCCTCAAGGCCAATACCGACAAGGCGGTGGAAAACTGCCCGAATGTACACACCGTGCTGACCGTCAAGCGTACCGGTGACGACATCCACTGGGCAGCAAATCGTGACGTCTGGTATCACGAGGCGATGGCCGAGGCCTCCGCCGACTGCCCACCGGAGGAAATGGACGCCGAGGACCCGCTGTTCATCCTCTACACCTCCGGCTCAACCGGCAAACCCAAGGGCGTGCTACACACCACCGGTGGCTATTTACTGTATGCCGCCATGACCACCCGCTACACCTTCGACCTGCGTGATGATGACGTCTACTGGTGTACCGCCGATGTCGGCTGGATCACCGGTCACAGTTACCTGCTGTACGGCCCCCTGGCCAACGGCAATACCACCGTGTTCTTCGAGGGTGTGCCGAACTACCCGGATGCCTCACGTTTCTGGCAGGTCGTTGACAAGCACAAGGTCAGTGTCTTCTACACCGCGCCCACCGCGATCCGTGCACTCATGCGCGAAGGTGACGGGCCGGTCAAGAAGACCTCACGCAAATCCCTGCGCCTGCTCGGCACCGTCGGTGAACCGATCAACCCCGAGGCCTGGGAGTGGTATCACAAGGTCGTCGGTGACGAGCGTTGCCCGATCGTCGATACCTGGTGGCAGACCGAGACCGGTGGCCACATGCTCACCCCGCTGCCGGGTGCCACCACCCTGAAGCCGGGCTCCGCCACCTGTCCGTTCTTCGGTATCGTACCCGGGATTGTCGACACCACGACGAACAAACTCATTTCGGACACCGAGGCCAGCGGCGCCCTCGTCATCACCCGTTCATGGCCGGGGCAGATGCGCTCGGTGTACGGTGATCACCAGCGCTTTGTCGACACCTACTTCAAGACCTACCCCGGTTACTACTTCTCCGGTGACGGCGCACGCCGTGATGCCGATGGCGATTACTGGATCACCGGACGCATGGATGATGTGCTGAATGTCTCCGGTCACCGCATGGGCACGGCCGAGGTGGAATCGGCACTGGTCCTGCATGATGCGATTGCCGAGGCCGCCGTGGTCGGCTATCCGCATGAGATCAAGGGCCAGGGGATCTACGCCTATGTCACGCCTGTGCTCGGTGTCGAACCCTCTGATGCCCTGCGAGATGAACTCATCGCCCTCGTTCGCCAGGAGATCGGTCCGATCGCTAAGCCGGATGTCATCCAGTGGGCCCCCGGCCTGCCTAAGACCCGCTCCGGCAAGATCATGCGCCGTATCCTGCGTAAGATCGCCGAGAACGACCTCGGTAACCTCGGTGACACCTCGACACTTGCCGACCCCTCCGTCGTCGATGACCTGGTCAAAAACCGGGCAAATCAATAACCACTGTCTCTGCGAAAAAAAAGGCCTGCATTGAATGCAGGCCTTTTGCTTTTGTCGATGCATTTCGACAAACACTGCTTACGAATACCTCTACGGTAATAAGCCGGTACATAGGTCTGCATCACTGCACAGGCAATCTCTAAGGACCGATTATTCAGCTGGATAATGCTTCATACATCACATTGATTTTATTTTATCTGTTATATGCTTTTTTTATTTTGGCTCGCACTTTTACAAACAAGGCTTTTTAACAATGCCCCCGTATTTAAAAACCCTGTCATGGCAATATAAAATATGGCCTAATAAGGTATTGAAAAATAAACTGAAATAGCCAGGCAAGGGAGTTGGTTGTTTGAATACCTATCGACTACGAATTAAGACCTTAAATGGATTAAGACACATGAAGTTGTTTTCCCGACAGGTGTGCCGTGCCTATGTTTTGCCGGCCTTACTGACTGTTATTACGCAGTCTGGACAGGCTAGTCCCGAACTCCCCCTGCTGAACGAAGAAGACCTCTACCGTGAACTGCCCTTTACGCTCACCGCCACCCGCCTGTCCCAGACGGTAAGAGACAGTCCGGTTTCCATCACGGTCATCGACCGTGTAATGATCGAGGCCTACGACCCACAGGAACTCATTGATGTACTGCGCCTGGTACCCGGGTTCCAGGTCGCACACCCCAAGGGCTATCGTGTCAGCACCAGTTACCATGGTCTCGGCAGCGAGTATGCCCAGCGTATGCAGGTACTCATTGATGGTCGTTCGGTGTATTCCCCCATGTTCGGCCATGTGCAGTGGACGGACCTGCCATTGCAAGTCGAAGACATCGAACGTATTGAGGTCATTCGCGGCCCCAACGCCGCCAGTTATGGTGCAAATGCCTTCAGTGCCATTGTCAACATCATCACCCGTCACCCGCTTGATACCCAGGGTAGTTATTTCAAAGTGGTGAGTGGATCACAGGCTACCCAACGTTATGTGGCGCGCTTTGGCGGCCGTACCGACAAGCTGGACTATCGTCTCAGTCTGGGGCATCGCAGTGATAACGGCTTTGACAGTAGCGAATTCCCGGATGACAAACGCCTCTCCACTCTCAGCTTCCGTGCGGATTACCAGGCCGACCTGGATAACCGTTTCCAGTTTCAATTTGGCTATAGCGAAAAACAACATCAGGAGGGTGATACAGATGCGAAAGATCTCATTGATGACCCGCCACGTGATGTTGATACCAGCAGCAATTTTCAATTACTCAAATGGCATCACCAGCTTGATAGCACACAGGAGTTCAGCCTGCAGTTTTACCATAACTATCAGCGTGTAAAAGACAATTACTTTACCGCGCCGATCAATACGCTTGCCGGCGGCCTGGATGTGGCGGGCGCGATCTTCCTGAATACCGGCATAGCCACCGCCAATGAGCCACTGGCCATTCAAAATGGTTTTCTGGCGCAGCGCTATGACCTGGAATTTCAGCATACGCTTGAACCCATTAATCGCCTGCGACTGGTATGGGGTGCCAGTGCGCGTCTCGATCAGGTCGGTGCCAAGGGGTTTTTCAACCGGGATAGCGACAAGGACTACTTCAGCAACCATACTTACCGATTGTTCGCCCACAGCGAGTGGCGCCCTTCTGAGAAATGGACCCTCAATGCCGGGCTGATGCTGGAGAACAATGACCTGACCGGCACAGACCTGTCACCACGCCTGTCGCTCAATCATCATCTCACCGACAACCATACCCTGCGTGCCAGCTACTCCAGGGCCTTGCGCACCCCCTCCATCCTCGAGGAGTACGCCGATGCCGTGACCAAACTCAGTGATGGCCGCGAGCTTGACCAGCTCCTGACGAGCACGGGCAACCTGCAGCCAGAAAAAATTACCTCGCTGGAACTGGCCTATATAGGCCGTTTTCCCAGATACGGTCTGGATGTCGACGTAAAATTATTTTACGACCGTATTCGCAGTGTACTGAATGAATATGAAGACGAGGCCTATAACGACCCGCTTAATGACCTGGTTGGTGCCAATATCTCCGATCGTGCCTTTGTTTTTGACAACGACGGTTATGCCAACCTGAGAGGCCTGGAGGCACAACTCCGCTATGACATGTCTCGTGGCACACGCATCCACCTGGGGTATACGCTCCTGGATGTCGAAGGCCGCAGGATACGTGATATTAATGACAACGGCATTATCGGCAACACCACCTTCACGGATGCCAGATTTCAGGCCCCACGGACTATTGCTACCCTGCAATTAATCCAGGACATCGACCACGACTTGCAGGGCAGTGTCGCTTTTCACCGCTACAGTCGCTATGAGTTTGATGGCGGAGACCCTACTGGCGATTTCAAGATCCTGAACTGGCGTCTGGCGAAGAAATTTCGTGCCACCAACAGTCGCGGGAAAATAGCCCTGAGCTTTCAGAATATGCTGGATGAATATTTTGATTTTGAGAGAGAACAGGTATTCGGCAGCCGGGTATTTTTATCTCTGGAACTGGGCCTTGACTAAGATGCCAATAACAAGCTTACTATGACAATATAAAGAACATATATGCGCTGGCTAGCCGGCATGGTGTTACCGATGATTTCATACATTCACCTGGCGCAAATACCCTGATGAAGTCGATTTACGAGGTCGGCTAGTCCATAATGCAATACCATAACATTATGAATAACTGGCCCATCAAATATAGGTTATTGTTTTTGGCATTACTGCCTTTGACCGTCACGGTTATTATTCTCTCTGTCTTATTCACTGTCACCCATCTGCAACAATTTGAGCAGGAACAGGACCGTCGCGGCAATGCTATCGTCAGACAACTGGCACCCGCCAGCGAGTACGGGGTCATTTCCGGCAATAAGGCCATTCTCAGCAGCCTGGCGAGCGCCGCGCTTAACGAGCCCGATGTCATCAGCGTCAAGATCACCGATAGTGACAATGAAACCCTAATGCAACTGGTCAAACCCAACACTACCCTGATTGATCCTGCCGCCACGCATCAATATATGGCTACTGTGTTTGCCAGCCAGATTGAAATCAGTGACTACCCACTGAATGAGGCTGAAAAAAATATCCCGGCCGAGGTCATTGGCCAGGTTAGCATCATACTGAGTAATGAAAGCACCACCCGATTACAGCAAACGGTGCTGGTAGAAAACTTTTCAATTGCCGGAATCGTCTTGTTTCTGACTATATTTTTTGCACTGCGCATAGCCCGTTCACTTTCTCAACCCCTGCATGAAATGACCACGGCAGTTAGCCATATTAGCGAAGGTGAATTCGCCCACCCGCTCCAGAGCCTCTCTCGCGGCGAACTTGGGGAGCTGGAAAAAGGCATCGCAAGCATGGCAGAACGCCTCTCTGCGGCAATGGCGAATGAACAGGAACAACGTCAGCACCTCGAGAACACTAACAAGGAAATGAACATTGAGATCGAACAACGGAAAATGGTCGAGACAGAATTACGCGAGGCGACAAATCAGGCGAATCAGGCCAACCAGGCAAAAAGTGACTTCCTTGGCAACATGGGCCATGAATTACGCACCCCGCTTAACAGTATTATAGGTTTTTCTGAACTACTGCAAATGGGCGAACTGCAGCCCAAACAAAAAGACTATGCCCACAGCATTAATAAATCCTGCAATGATTTACTGCATCTCATCAAGGACATCCTGGACTTCTCCAAGCTGGAGGCCGGCAAGTTATCGATCCTCTCCCTTGCCTTTGACCTGCGGGAAACTATTGAAGAAGTTGCCGATGCGGCGGCTATTCAATGTGCAAACAAGAATATCGAATTAATTATTAATTACCCCCCTGAGCAACCGCATAATTTGTTTGGTGACCCGGGGAGAATTCGTCAGGTACTCAGCAACCTGGTAACGAATGCCGTCAAGTTTATCGAACACGGGCATATCATTATACGTGTGCAGGTGAGTAAACAGTCTGGCAATACGGCTAGTATCAATATCAGTGTTGAAGATACCGGGATAGGCATTGCCCGCGAGAAGCTCGACTCCGTCTTTGAACGTTTCACCCAGGCAGACAGTTCGGTTACTCGTGCCTATCAGGGGCTTGGACTGGGTCTTTCCATCAGTAAGCAATTGATTGAACTCATGGGAGGGCATATAAAGGTAGAAAGCACCCTCGGGCAAGGAAGTGTTTTTAGCATTCATTTTAATCTGCCCATAAATGCCATTGAAGACGACTATAGGACCTCAGGCCTTGTCGGCAAACACGTCCTCGTCGCTGATGATAATGCAGAGAGCAGAAATAGTCTGGCACAGACACTGCGTTTTTTTGGCATGCGTGTAGACACGGTAACGGATGGCGCCACTGCGCTTGCCACCATGCATACTGCGAATGCGGAAATGAGAAACTATCACCTGGCGTTTATCGACTCTGAAATGCCCGGCATGGACACAAACAGTCTGCGCACGATAATCCGGCAAAATAATCAACTCTCCAGGACACGCCTGGTTTTGCTAACACCGGTAAACCGTCTACGGGAGAGAAATCAGGACTGGCACAGCCATTACTCCGCCATCCTCACCAAGCCCGTTCGCTTTAACGATCTCCTCGATGCCCTGCAACGTGTGTTTAGTGACTTTGATGGTTTTAGCCTTGCAGGCACTATGCGCACAAGGCTTACCCAGCCCACGTGTGACATAAACGGCCCTGGTCAGGTAACGACTTCTGCAAACAATATTCTGATTGTCGATGATAACCCCATGAATTTGAAGCTGGCCATCAACATCCTGAAGAATATGGGCTATACCGTTGATACCGCCCGTGATGGCAGGCAGGCCGTTCAACGGGCGAGTGAAACCTTCTACAATATTATTCTTATGGATATCCTTATGCCCAACATGAATGGCTTCGATGCCACACGGGCGATACGCAAGATGCAAAAAGGTGCCGACAAACGTTCCGTCATTATCGCCCTCACAGCCAAGGCGCTGGAAGGTGACCGTGAGCAATGTTTCGATGCCGGCATGGATGACTACATCAGCAAGCCCCTGCATATCGACAAGCTGCAAGACATCCTCAAACAGTACATCATCGACGCGGAGTAAGCCCCCTGCGCAGGCAAAAATGGTGCCGGAAAGAGGAATCGAACCTCCGACCCCTTCATTACGAGTGAAGTGCTCTACCGACTGAGCTATTCCGGCAATCAAGACTGGCGCATTATACAGAAATTAATCTGTGCGCAGAACAAACGGGGGGATTTAGAAGGTCAGGCGGTCTGGTTACGAATGCGTACAATGACATCAACGCCATCGACTTCGGTACCGTCTGGCAGTACCGGCAAATCACCAATCGACAATTCAGCGGCATCAATATCACTGAGTGTGCCGGTATCGACATTGAAAAAGTGATGATGCTGACCAATGTTGGAATCGTAAAACACCCGGGTCGGGTCGACGATGACCTCGCGCAACAAACCCTTCTCCGCAAACAGGCCAAGGGTGTTATAAATCGTCGCCTTGGAGACCTTCGTCTGGCTGTGCTGCACCCTCTGCATCACCTGCTCGGCAGACAGGTGCTGATCACGCGAAAGCATGATCTCGGCAAGCTCGATACGCTGCTGGGTCGGGTAAATCCCGTGGGCCTGCAAACGCTCGATGATTTGTTCCTGGCTGAAAATATTCATTAGGCTAAGTATATGTGGAGTTCCTACCTAAAGCCAAGCCCCTTACTCGGAAATTCATATTTTCTGCTACATTTTCACATACTTAGCAGGGTCATAAGCCGTCAGGGGGATCAAGGCTGGCTGCCCAAGCAACTGCCCGGCGAGTAACTGCGCCGAGGCCGGTCCCAACACCACGCCGTTGCGGTAATGCCCGCTATTTATATAAATACCTGATATATATGGATGTTTTCCAATGAAGGGGGTGCCATCCGGCGAACCCGGACGCAGCCCGGCCCAGTGCATTTCTACCGGGAAATTGGCCAGCGCCGGCACGATCTCCGTGGCAGCGGCCTCCAGGTCGACCCTCGCCGTCTCCGTAGTCTGTTTATTGAAGCCGACACGCTCGAGTGTGCTCCCCACCAGCACATGGCCATCACGGCGCGGGATCACGTAACGGTCTTTATATAAGAGTATGCGCTGCACCGTTCCGGGCGCCGTGCGATACAGCAGCATCTGGCCGCGAACGGGTTCGACCGGCAGATCCAGCCCCAGGGGGCGCAACAATTCACCGCTCCAGGCCCCGCCGGCCACCACCAGTTGCTTACAGGCGAGGTGTTCACCACTGGCCAGGCGCAAACCACTCAATCGGTCCCGCGCATGTTCAATACTCATCACCTCGCAACCCGGGCGGATCTCCGCCCCCAGCGCGAGCAGACTGGCACGCAGGGCCTGGGCCAGGCGCGGGTTGCGCACCTGGGCCACCTCCGGCAGAAAAATCCCCGATTCCACTGCCAGGGTCCCCATTTCCGGGGCACAACGGGCCATTTCATCGGCCGAGAGGCATTCATAGGTCACGCCATAGCGGGCCGCCCACTCATGTGCCGCGGCCACTTCCCCACAGCCCGGCATGAGCAGGCCGCTCTGTGTCCACTGCGCATCGCCACCGCCTTCCGCCTGCACGGCCTCGAGCAGCGCGGGGTAAAGCCGCTGGCTGGCCTGGGCCAGCTCAGAGACCGGGTCGGGGTAGCGCCACGGATACAGGGGCGAAAGGATCCCGCCCCCCGCCCAGGAAGATTCACGGCCGATCTCGCCCCTCTCCAGCACCTGCACCGACAGACCCGCGAGCAGCAACTCGCGCGCCGTCAGCATGCCGATAAGGCCGCCGCCAATAATGGTGCAATCCGGGATCCTGGACATCATGATTTCGGGCCAAAACAACCGCTTAAACGGTCATTTCCGCTGACTGGTCTATAGTAAAAGAGGTAATTATACCCGAGTCTGAGCCGCTTGACCGCCTGTCCGGGCATCCACGCAGCTGGTCGGAATCCGGCAGACAAGCCCCCGGGCAATTGCTACATATACAGTTATGAAGAACTTACGTGGTTTTACACTTATTGAACTCATTATCACCATGGCGATCGCCGTGGTGCTGCTATCGATTGCCGTGCCCAGTTTCACCACTATGATCAGGAACAACCGTGTTACGACCTTGGCCAATGAATTCATTACCACCATCAACCTGGCGCGTAGCGAGGCCATCCGCCGCGGCACAACGATCACGGTTAGTGCTACCAGTGGTAACACAGCTTGGCATAATGGCTGGTCCATGACCCCGGCCGCTAGCAGCACCGTACTACGACAAACACCGGCACTACCGAGCGGCAATACCCTGATTGCTTCGGCGGCTACCCCCAGCATCTCATTTGATTCCCTCGGCCGGGCCTCTAACCTGAGCCAGGTTGCCAGTACCCAGGATGAAAGAACCTTCACCCTGTGTAACAGCAACACCACTACCGGGCGAGAGATCAAGATCCTCTTTACCGGTCGGCCGACGATTACAACCATTACCACATGTCCCTGATTATGATGCATAGCAAACCTGACATACGCGGTTTTTCCCTGGTCGAAGTACTGGTCGCCGTTTTTGTGCTGGCCATTGGCCTGCTGGGCCTGGCCGGGCTGCAGGCAAAGAGCCTGCAGTTTAACTACAGCGCCTATCAGCGTTCACAAGCCACCATGCTGGCCTACGACATCATCGACCGCATGCGCGCCAACCTTGGCGAGGCCCAAGCGACCCCTAGCAGTTACGATATCGCCGATAACGTGGCCCCATCGACCAGTAAAAACTGTCAAACCAACGACCCAATGGTAACCTGCACCGCCGCCGAGATGGCCAGCTTTGACCTCAACCAGTGGAAATGTGCACTCAGCACTACCTACGACGCAAATACCGTCTGTACCGGCTTAGGTATTAAGGGTGCCCTCCTTGAGGCCACAGGCAGCATTGCCACTGCCGGCGGCATCACCACGGTGACTATTGTGTGGGTGGATGACCGCACCAAGACGGGCGATGACCGCAAGACGACCTTTACCGTGAGTACCAAGCTATGAGTACGGCCAACAGACAACACGGCCTGTCACTGATTGAACTCATGGTCGCCGTCACCATCAGCCTGATCCTGCTCAGCGGCGTTATCCAGATGTTTATCAGCAGCAAGCAGAGCTATAGCTCTGCGGAAAGCCTGTCGCGCATGCAGGAAAACGCCCGCTATTCCATGGACGCCCTAAGCAAGGACCTGCGCTCAGCCGGTTTCCAGCCCTGTAAGCAGACGAGCAAGCAGGGCAACGTACTCAATAGTACCCCGGCCGGCGTGAATTTCTTTGGCGCCCCGCTGCAGGGCTATGACGGCAGCAGCGCCTTTCATGCCGACTTCCCGGCGGTGGGCACGGCGGCCGGTGATCGGGTTGCCGGTGCCGATGCCGTACGCATCATCCGCGGTGGCAGCACCGGCTTCAGTGTCAAAAAACACACCGAAAGCTCTGCGAATTTCGAGCTCGTGGGCGGCACACATAACTTCGTAGATGGCGATATCGTCCTGGTCTGTGACAGTGAAAATACCTCTATCTTGCAAATCACTAACGCTAACCAGATGAATGTCACGATTGTGCATAACACAGGTACCGGCACCCCGGGCAACTGCAGCAAGGGCCTCGGTTACCCGACTGACTGTAGTTCGGTAAACGGCAACGGAAAGACATATGGTCCTGGTTCACAGATCGTCAGCCTCGAGTCCTTTATCTATTACCTCGGTATCAGCGCCTCCGGCAATGGTCATTCGCTGTACCGCAATCGTTTTAACACGACTACTACACCCTTTGACCCGGCTAACAGAGAAGAACTCGTTGATGGCATCGAGACCTTGCAAATCGTCTACGGTCTCGCCCCTGACGCGCTCAGCCCCGCACAGCGTTATGTCACCGCTGACCAGCTGACCACCGAGGCCCAGTGGAAGAATGTGGTCAGTGTGCGCATCGGTATGCTCATGGTCGCCCCGGACCAGACCGCCGCCGAGGCCGACACTACCGCCTACAATGTCGTCGGTACCAGTGTCGAACATGACAACACCGGCACGGATCCGGCCTATACCTCTGACCGCCGTCAGCGCTACATCTTCACCTCCACGGTAAAACTGCGTAACCGAGGAACCCTGTAAATGTTTATCATGCCCACAACCCCGGCCCGTCATCAGCAGCAAGGCGCAGTATTGATCATCAGCATGATCATCCTCCTGCTCCTCACCATACTCGGTGTCACCAGCATGCAAGGCACCAACCTGGAAGAGCGTATGGCCGGTAACATGCGCGACCGCCACGTCGCCTTCGAGTCCGCCGAGGCCGCCATCGCCGATGCCGAGGCCTTCCTCGATACTATCGCGCTCACCAGTGCCTTCCGCTCCAATACCGCCGGGCTTTATGATGGCACCCACCTCGACCTGTGGAAGACCGTCGACTGGGCAGATGCCGATAAATACCGTTACGCTAGTGATATTACCAGCAGCCACGGGGTAGGCACCTCGCCGAAATACATTATTGAATATATCTCCGAACCGACTGACTCAAGTGATACCAAGACCAATCTGGATAACTATGGGGGTAATTCGGGTGGCGCCGGGGTCGCTCTATTCCGGGTCACCGCACGCGGCACCGGTGGCTCGGATAACAGCGTGGTTTTCCTGCAGACCGTCTACGGTGTGAGCGGTGTAACCGGCAGTAACAACCTGCCGTCATCGTGATAGGTCATACGCAACTTTTGAAAGATACGGGAGCACCATGATGAGTTTCCTCCACAAACAACTATCCCATAAACTGTTCCCCGCAACAGCCGCCTTGTTAAGCCTGTTCGGCACGCCGCTGGCCGCCGGCACACTGGATATCGCCAAAAACGCCCTTGAAATCTCCACCGGCGTTGACCCGAATATCCTGATCCTCGCCGATGATTCCCTCAGTATGGACCTCGGCATCATCACCAGTGAGGCTGGCCTCTCCATGCACCTGCCGGATACATCCAGTGATTTCGCTAATAGGTACTACTACACACACCCTTCCACAAGCACTGATACTGCCCCGGCTAAAAACGCAGCGGCATTCGGAACAAACACCAGGATCATGCCAGACCCCGAGTTTATGGCCACGCAAGGCCTCGCTGACGATGGCGGTGCCTGGCGTGCCTGGAACAGCGACTACAACAAGATCTATTACAACCCGAATGTTGAATATACCCCCTGGAAGGGCGTAAATACTGCCGGTGCCACCTATGCAAACATGTCCGAAACTGTGGCGCTCTACGACCCGTTCGAACCCAGCCACGGCTCGCTGAACCTGACCACGACCCTCAGTTATACCGCCAAATGCACCCTTCCAGCCTGTACGACCATTCCTGCGCTGACGGGTAACTTTACCGTTACCGACTTTTACCCGGCCCGTTATTACACCTGGACCGATAGCAACACTGATGGCATTGTCGATGCCAGTGACGCCCACACCCTGGTCGAGATCAAGTCTGCCAATTTCCCGAAGGACCGCGCCGGCACCCGTACCGATTGCGGCGGTGATGGTGAGGCAAGTTCCACCATATCCTGCAGCTACGCACAGGAAATCCAAAACTTCGCCAACTGGTTCAGCTATTACCGCAAGCGCGACCTGACCGCAAAGAATGCCTACAGCAAGGTCATCGAACCCGTCACTGGCGCCCGGGTCGGCTTCATCACTATTAATAAGGCCAATCCCATCCAGGTGGCACCGATGAATGTGTCCATCAACAGTGGCAACAAGCGGACCCTGATGGATGAGATATTCGAGGTACAGCCGATTATCACGAGTACTCCACTACGTGAGAGCCTGAGGGATGCCGGCCGCTATTTCGAGTGCGTCGCCGACAACATCTACGGCCTGACGGCCGCATCCCCCGCCGAAAATCCCACGAACCGTGCCACGGCCAATAATTGTCCGGTATTTGCCGCCCCGGCCGGGACCTGCCAGCAACATTACACCATCCAGTTGAGTGATGGGGAGTGGAACGGCAGTTCCCCCTCTGTCGGCAATACCGACGAAGATGATGGTACAGCCGATTTTGATGGCGGCTCCTTTGCCGATACCGCCAGCGATACCCTGGCCGACGTCGCCATGCACTACTATGAGCGCGACCTGCACGGTCTCACTGACAGTGTGCCGACTACCGCACGCGATCGGAACCTCTACCGGGGTGCCACCAATCCGTTCCGGACCATGCATCAGCACATGGCCACCTACACCGTTGGCCTCGGCGTTAGCGGCACGCTGACCGCCGGCCCGACTGACAAAAACACAGCGTTTACCTGGCCGGACCCTACCGCTGGTGCCGCTGAAAAGATCGATGACCTGCGCCATGCCGCCTGGAATGGCCGCGGTGATTTCCTCAGCGCCAGCGACTCGGTCGCCCTGACGTCCTCACTCGAGGATATCTTTAGCGAAATTTCCGCAGGTACCGGCGCCGCCTCCTCGGTGGCCTTTAATACCCAGAACCTGGAGAGTGGTGCGCTCATCTTCCGCGCCTTTTTTGACACAACGACCAACACTGGTAGCCTGGTCGCACAGGATGTGAGTATCACTGGAGCCATCTCACCCACGCTGCGCTGGGATGCCGCCGAGCGGCTCGATGATAAAACCGGTGCCAGCTCAGACAGTCGCGAGATCGTGACTTACAATGCGACCTCACTCGCCGGTATCCCCTTCCAGTGGACCGACCTGGATGCCACCCAGAAGACCCAACTGGAAACACCCGTAGTCGGGACCGGGACCGCCGGCGAACGTGGTGAGGCTCGCCTCAACTACCTGCGTGGCCAGAGTGAAAAAGAGGCCAGCAATAATCCGGCCAGCAATGAGGACTTCCGCGACCGTCCCAGCGCTGGCGGCAAACTCGGTGATATCGTCCACTCAACACCGGTCTTTGTTGGTGAACCTCCATTCAGGGGTCGGGATCAAGGGCTCTTCCCGACGCACGCGCCCGCCATACCCATTGTCACGACAGACCTCTACAGCACCTTTGAGACCATGTATCGAAACCGACGTGAAATCGTCTATATTGGTGCCAATGACGGTATGCTGCACGGCTTTGATGCCAATACCGGCGAAGAGGTCATGGCCTATGTGCCGAACGTCGGCTTTGACCAACTGACCAAGCTGACCGACCCCAACTATACCCATCAGTATTTTGTCGACCTCTCGCCCGCCGTCAATGACATCTTTGCTGATCTTATGGATGGTGATGGTAAGAAATGGCATACCGTGCTGGTCGGTGGCCGCGGTGCAGGCGGCCCGGGCCTGTTTGCCCTCGATGTCACCGACCCGACCACACTCGATACCGAGGCCGAGGCCAAGGACAAAGTGTTGTGGGAATTCACCCAGGCCGACGATATTAATATTGACACTTCATTAATTGCTGATAATTCGAATCTTGGTACCCTGATCAGCGAGCCCCTTATCGCCATGACTAATGTCAGCGATGGTGGTAGCCCAAGTCGACAACGCTGGGCGGCGATCTTTGGTAACGGCTATAACAGTGCCAGCACCAACGGCAATGCCGAACTGTTCATCGTCTTCCTCGACGGCGGTGTGAATGGCAGCTGGACACATGGAACTGACTACATAAAGATCAATACCGGTAAGGGCAAAGTGGATAGTGCAGATGGCACAACCCCGAACAGCCTCGGTGGTGTACGCGGTATCGATACCGACAACAATGGTACCGTGGATGTCGTCTATGCCGGCGACCTGCAGGGCAATGTCTACCGCTTTGACCTGAGCGGCAATACGATTGGCAGCTGGGACCTGCCAAGCGGCAATCCGCTGTTTACCGCCACGTATAAGAGTGGCGGCCCGATCCAGCCGATCACAAATCGGCCGATAGTCATCAAACACCCCTCAGCGGCGGGTTACCTGGTGATCGTCGGCACCGGCAGCTACTTTACCACCGACGACATCACGGACACCTCCATCCAGTCGATCTACGGCCTATGGGATGACTTAGGCAGCACCATCAATCCCGTCGACTACGCCCGGCTGGTGGAACAAAGCTTTACCAACCAGGCCACGGCGATCAGTGGCTTTACCGTGCGCACCCTGAGCAATATTACAATTGACGATTGGGCTCATAATGGCTCTGGAAAAAAAGAAGGCTGGGTCATCGACCTCGACGTGCCACCGGCAGGTGGGGTTGATGGGGACCCGGCTGAATTCCCCGGCGAACGTGCCGTGCGTAACTTCATCCTCCGCGGCGGCCTGTTATTCGTGAATACCGTTATCCCCAAGAGCCAGTCTGCCTGCACCACCGGCGCGGGTGGTTTTGAATTGGGCTTTAACCCGGCAAACGGCGGTTCCGGTACTAATATCATCTTTGACGTCAATAATATCAGCGGCTTTGATGATAATGATAATGTCGGCGGCAGTGCTACTGCTATGGATGGTTCCAATGTTGTCACGGGCATACGATTTGATGACTCGACCCCGACCGATTCCTCCTTCATCGGCAACCGCAAGGTCACCCAGACCAGTGACAAGTCTATCCGCAGTATCGCCACTAATACCGGCAACGATAATGCTATTGGTCGCAATTCCTGGCGTGAGCTCGAATAACCGGTCGCACGCAACGTATTACGGAGAGAAATGGTAATGAATATATCCATGTATAAATCAGCACCGGGTTGGCTTCCAGTTATGCTGCTGGCAATACTGGCACTTGCGGTATCAATGCCGCTGTTTGCGACCAGCAGCCAACTCCCCTCCTACTACCCGGATACTTTCCAGGCCACCGGTATTATCACCGACCCGAAGGACAATCGCAGTGTCATTATCAGTGGCTTACGCTACTATGTTACTAACAACACCAGGGTACACACGACCCGCTCACAGACGGGTTCTCTATATGAACTCGACAAGATAGGCACCGAGCTCGGCTTCACCTATGTCGAAGACAATCAACGTCGGCGCTTTCTCGTTGAGGCCTGGACCCTGCCGAAAGGCACCGTTGAGTTAGACTGATGAAATCATTACGTGATATGACAAAGGCAACCCGCATGAAACACCGTCACCTCGGTTTCACCCTTATTGAAGTCATGATTACTATAGCCATCATCGGTATCCTGGTGGCCGTGGCCCTGCCGTCCTATCAGGACCAGGTGATCAAGACCCGTCGCTCCGATGGCAAGGCGGCATTAACCCGTGTCGCCCAGGCGCTTGAGCGTTGTTTTAGTCAGAATGGGAGATACACGGGTGCCACTTGCCCAGCCGCCACAGGTACAGGCACTCCCCCGGTGCCACCACCACAAGATTCAGAAGAAAAGTTTTATAAAATAAGCATCGCTACCACTGCCAGCACCTATGATTTAACCGCCATGCCACAGGCCCCGCAGACCGCGGATACCAAGTGCGCCAACCTGACCCTGGATCAAACTGGAGCTAAGGGAAAATCTGGCACCGGGACGATTGCCGACTGCTGGAATTAAGCCAGGTTATTTCTGCAAGGCCTTCGGCAGGTTAAAGGTGACTCGCTCAGGTTCACCCTGGTCTTCATTCACCACACTCGCCCCCATCTCTCTCAGATGTGCAATGACATCTTCAACCAACACTTCCGGGGCCGAGGCGCCGGCGGTGACACCGACCAGCATGTCTTCCGTAAACCAGTCAGGCTGAATATCTTCCGGACCATCGATCAACCAGGCGGGGATGCCCTGTTTCTCGGCAATCTCACGCAGGCGATTTGAATTGGAGCTGTTCGGTGAGCCGACCACGAGCATGGCCTGGCATTCTTTCGCCAGACGTTTCACCGCATCCTGGCGGTTCTGCGTCGCGTAACAGATATCATCCTTCTTCGGGCCGACGATATTCGGGAAACGTGCCCGCAGGGCCTCGATGACACGCTGGGTATCATCCATCGACAGGGTCGTCTGGGTCACAAAGGCAAGCCTGTCTTCATCGTGCACCACCAGGCCGGCGACATCCTCCGGCGTTTCCACCAGGTGCATGGTACCGTTCTGTTTCTCCACCTGGCCCATGGTGCCCTCAACCTCCGGGTGCCCGGCATGACCGATAAGGATACAGTCACGTTGTGCCTTCACATGCCGCACGACCTCCATGTGCACCTTGGTCACCAGCGGGCAGGTGGCATCAAACACCGTCAGGCCGCGCCGCTCTGCCTCGGCACGCACGGCTTTGGCCACACCATGGGCACTGAAGATCACCGTAGCCCCGTCCGGCACCTCATCGAGTTCCTCGACAAACACCGCGCCCTTGTTGCGCAGGTCGGTGACCACAAAACGGTTATGCACGACCTCGTGACGCACATAAATCGGCGCGCCAAACAGTTCGATGGCGCGTTCGACGATCTCTATCGCGCGGTCAACACCGGCACAGAAACCCCTGGGGTTGGCGAGCAGCACCTGCATGGTCATTACTCGATCTCGTCCTGTTCGCCGACGGCCAGCACCTCGGCATCGAAGGTAATGCTGTGCCCGGCCAGCGGGTGATTAAAATCGATCACAACCAGGGTTTCATCCGGCAACTCAAGAATCTTACCCGGCACCTCTTCACCCGATGGCGTGGTAAATCCGATAATCAAGCCCGGTTCGAGTTCCATATCGGCCGGGAACTTATCACGCGTCATCAGGTGGACATTGGTCTCATCGGCAAAACCGAAGGCCTCGCGCGGGTCGAGTTGTACGCACTGGCGATCACCTGCACCCAGGCCCACCAACGCAGCCTCCAGTCCTTCGATCAGCGCACCGTCACCGACGGTAAAACGTAGCGGGTCACTGCCCTGGGTCGACTCGATCACGGTACCGTCCTCAAGCGCCAGGGTGTAATTAATTAATACACTGCTGCCAGCCTGAATCTTTTCTGCATTTTTACTCATACTATTTAATAAACTCTTAAGATTAAACTTATACTTTGTTAATCCTGTGCAGACGCTTTCTTCGAGCCAAACAGCCCGTCGATGATCAATATGGCCGCGCCTACGCTGATCGCCGCATCGGCAATATTAAAGGCCGGCCAGTAATAGCTCGCGTAATACCACTGGATGAAGTCGATGACATAACCATGGTAGATGCGGTCAATGGCGTTGCCAATGGCGCCACCGAGGATCAACGCCAGCGCCGCCGCCAGCCAGGTCTGCCAACCTTCCAGTTTCCTTAGCCACGAAACAATGATCACCGCCACCAGCGCTGCCAGGCCGATAAAGAACCAGCGCTGCCAGCCACCGGCATCACTCAGGAAGCTGAATGCAGCACCGGTATTATGCGCCAGGAACCAGTTAAACGATGGCATCACCGCCACCGGCACATGGAACTGCAACTCGGTACTGGCCAGATACTTCGTTGCCTGATCCAGACCAATCACGACTGCCGATAACCATAACCACTTGAGCATATATTAAGTCCTGTAATTTAACGCAAAGCTCGCAAAGACGCAGAGGCCGCAAAGAAATTAAAAAGTAAATCCATGTAAATACAAGCTAAAACCTCAAATACTATTTAAATACTTTGTATTACGATGTTTATAATAAACAATGGTAAGCACTCGCACTCTCAACACCCTAACCACAACCGATTGAGGTATGCCTTTAGCCTCTAACTTAACGCAAAGATGCAGCAAAGTAATAACGGGAAATTTTAACAGCTCATACGCTTCCCTTTGCGCCCTCTGCGTCTTTGCGGCCTCCGCGCCCCTTCCAGAGAATTAAACTCAGGCAAAGCGACGTTGCTCGCCTTCACCCTCAACATTTTCCACACAGCGGCCACACAGTTCCGGGTGTTTGCTGTGGCTACCGACATCCTCACGATGATGCCAGCAACGTGCACACTTCTCATGTGCCGAAGCCGATACGGAAATCCATAGCTCATCGCCATTCGACAAGCTGCAATGCTGCGCCTCGGCAGGCGGTTCGCCGGCGAGGTAGGTGCGCGCCTCGGAGGTAATGAGCACAAAGCGCAATTCATCCTCAAGCGCATTCAGCTTGTCAAGAATCTCACGGCCGCAATACAGGCCGACCTCGGCATCCAGGGCGGAACCGATTACCCCGGCCTTGCGCGCGGTCTCGAGTTCCTTGTTGACGGCATCACGGACTTCAATTATTTCATCCCAATATTTCAGGTTCATCCCATCACTTATTGGCATCGGTGGTAAGTCATACCACTCTCCAAAGAACACCGAATCGCTCCGTTCACCTGGAAGATGCTGCCAGAGTTCTTCCGCGGTGAAGGTCAGGATAGGTGCCAACCAACGGGTCAGTGCCTCGGCAATATGATAGGTCGCCGTCTGTGCCGAACGACGTGCGACACTATCAGCCTGCATGGTGTATTGACGATCCTTGGTGATATCCAGATAGAAACCGCCCATGTCTACGGCACAGAAGTTATGCACGAGCTGGTAGATGCGGTGGAATTCGTAACTATCATAGGCATCAAGTACCTGTTTCTGAATCTGCGCAGTGCGCATAACGGCCCATTGATCGAGTGCGAGCATCGCAGATGGCTCCAGCATATTATTTGTCGGGTCAAAGTCGCTCAGGTTCGAAAGCAGGTAACGTGAAGTATTGCGCAGGCGACGATAGGTATCGGCCGAACGTTTCAGGATCTCATCGGAGACAGCCATTTCTTTGCTGTAGTCTGTTGCCGCCACCCACAGGCGCAGGATATCGGCACCGAGGGACTTGATGACCTTCTGCGGCGCAACCGTGTTGCCCTTCGACTTGGACATCTTGTGGCCTTTGGCATCAACGGTGAAACCATGCGTCAACGCAGCCTTGTAGGGCGCATGAGCGCGCATGGCTACCGAGGTCAGCAGGGAGGACTGGAACCAGCCGCGGTGCTGGTCGGAACCTTCCAGGTACAGGTCGGCCGGGCAGGTCAGTTCGTCACGGCGATCCAGCACGGCACGATGCGTGACGCCGGAATCAAACCAGACATCCAGCGTATCGGTAACCTTGTCATAATCATCGGCCGCATCACCAAGCAGCTCTTTTGGTTCGAGTTCGAACCAGGCATCAATGCCCTGCGCTTGAATACGCGTGGCGACCTGTTCAATCAGGTCTTGCGTATCCGGGTGCAAGGCACCCGTGGTCTTGTGCACAAAAATCGGGATCGGCACACCCCAGGTACGCTGACGTGAGACACACCAGTCCGGGCGCCCCTCGACCATGCCCTCGATACGTGCCTGACCCCAGTCCGGCATCCAGCTGACCTTTTTAATCTCTGCCATGGCCTGCTTACGTAGACCCTTCTGTTGCATGCTGATAAACCATTGCGGCGTGGCACGAAAGATGATCGGCGTCTTGTGACGCCAGCAATGCGGGTAGCTGTGACGCAGCGCGGCATGGTGCACGAGCTTGCCGTGCGCCTTTAAGGTATCCACGACCTTGTCATTGGCCTTGAAGACGTGCTCACCGGCAAACAGCGGCGTATCCGGCAGGAAGCAGCCATTGCCACCGACCGGGTTATCGACCTTGAGCTTGTAACGCATGCCGACGACGTAGTCGTCCTGACCATGACCCGGGGCGGTGTGCACACAACCGGTACCCGCTTCCGTCGTCACGTGCTCACCGAGGATCACGGGCACCTCACGTTCGTAGAACGGGTGGCCCAGCATCAGACCCTCGAGCTCCGAGCCCTTGCAGTAGGCGACGACGCGGTAGTCATCAATTTCATAGCGAGCCATGGCCTCTTTTATCAGCGCCTCGGCAAGGATCAAACGCTCGGCACCGAGCGCACCGTTGCACTGCACCACGGCATACTCGAGCTCAGGATGAACGGCCACGGCCTGATTGGCCGGCAGAGTCCACGGGGTCGTCGTCCAGATGACGACCGAGACCGGCCCTTCACCCTTGTGCTCGGTATGACGACAACGCGCCATCAGGGCCTCTTCCTCGAGTACCGTGAAACGCACATCGATCGCCGGCGAGGTCTTGTCTTCGTATTCGACCTCGGCCTCGGCGAGTGCCGAGCCACAATCGGTACACCAGTGCACCGGCTTCACGCCCTTGTGCAAGTGACCATTATCAATGATGGTGCCGAGGCTACGGATGATATCGGCCTCAAAGTCATAGTCCATGGTCAGGTAGGGATTATCCCAGTCTGCGATCACACCGAGGCGCTTGAAGTCTTCGCGTTGCTTGTCGACCTGCTTACCCGCGTATTCACGGCAGGCATTGCGGAACGTGCGTGCATCGACCTTGTGACCGGCCTTGCCGACCTTCTTTTCCACGTTCAGCTCGATCGGCAGGCCATGACAGTCCCAACCCGGTACGTAAGGGCTATCAAAACCCGACAAGGTCTTGGACTTAATGATGATGTCCTTGAGTATCTTGTTTAGCGCATGGCCAATATGGATCTCGCCATTCGCATACGGCGGACCGTCATGCAGAATAAACTTGTCCCGCCCCGCGCAATGGGCGCGCAGCTTTGCGTAAATATCCAGTTCCGCCCAACGCTTGAGCAGTTCCGGTTCACGTTGTGCCAGGTTGCCCTTCATCGGGAAGGCCGTGTTCGGCAGGTTGAGTGTGTTTTTATAATCAGCCATGGTGTTTTCTGTCAACTTAGTATTTTCAAAAAATTATTTATCGCGCTGCGTAAAAAAGGCCCGCGCATCCTCTGCATCAATATCGATCTGTTTGCGTAACTCGTCAAACGAATCAAAACGCCGCTCATCGCGCAGCTTGTGCACAAACTCGACATTTACATACTCACCATAAATATCGGCATCAAAATCAAACAGGTGCACCTCGAGCAGGCTACGCGTGCCGTCCACCGTCGGTCGCGTACCGATATTCGCCACGCCCTGCACCGGCTCACCCTCGATGCCAAACATCTCCACCGCAAACACACCCTTCACCGGCGTATTGTTGCGATGCAGGTGAATATTCGCGGTCGGGAAACCGATGGTACGTCCGCGTTTGTCACCGTGCGCCACCCGCCCGCACATGCGATAGGGCCGGCCGAGTAATTGTTCGGCCTGCGCCATATCCCCCGTTGCCAGCGCCTCGCGCACCCGGGTGCTGCTGACCCGCTGCCCGTCAATCATGAAGGTGTGCAGGTGCACGACCTTGAAACCACGCTGCTCACCGACCTTGCATAACAATTCAAAATCCCCGGCGCGATCTTTACCAAAGCGAAAGTCATCACCGACGACAAGGTAACGCACATCCAGTCCGTCGATCAGCACGCGCTGAATAAACTCTTCCGGCGGCTGCGCGGCAAATCTGGCATCGAAGGTCAGGCACAGCATACGATCGACCGCATAACGTGTCAGGGCGCGAACCTTCTCGCGCAGGCGTGTCAGTCGCGCCGGAGCCCTGTCCGGGGCAAAAAACTCCATCGGATAAGGTTCGAAACTGATCACCACCGAGGGCACGCCGAGTTCGGCGGCCTTTTCCGACAACTGGCCAAGCACCGTCTGGTGGCCTAAATGGACACCGTCGAAATTGCCAATGGTTGCGACACAGCCACGATGCCGTGGGCGCAGATTGTAATATCCACGAATGAGTTCCATGCGTGCTCAGACCTGACGAAACAATATATTATAAAGCATACTCGGCACGTAGAAGTGTTGATTTTACGCGCCGCGGCGCAAAGCCGCCGGTCGCAGGCCCATGAGCCCGAGCACCAGCACATAACTGGCCGCCGCAATGGCGATCCACAGTAGCAACTGCGTCGCCCGCGCCGACCAGCCCCAGACAGACCACTGACCCGCCCCGGCCACGCCCAGCCAGAGTACGGCAAACATGGCCAGTAATGCCACGACTACCTGCGTGGCCAGGCGTGGCCAGCCGGGCTGGGGGTGATAAATCTTCTGTTGCCGCAGGCCGCGCCAGAGCAGGCTCGCATTCAACCAGGCCGCCAGACCCGTGGCCAGGGCCAGCCCGGCGTGCGGACCGCTAATGCCATAGACCACCATGGGCACGACAAACAGCAGGTTCAGGCTGATATTGGCAAACATGGCGCGAATGGCGATCTTGACCGGTGTCTTCGTATCCTGGCGGGCGTAATAAGCCGGTGCCAGCACCTTGATGAGGATAAAGGCCGGCAGACCAACCGAATAGGCCATCAGGGCCAGGGCGGCCATTTGCACATCGACCGCGACAAAGGCCTCGTACTCAAAAAGTGTCGAGATAATCGGCGTTGCAAGCACAAACAGGCCAAGGGTGGCCGGCAGGCCGATGAGCAACACCAGTCGCAGGGCCCAGTCCAGCGTACGCGAAAAGGCCTCCGGGTCGTCCCCGGCGTGCTGCTGTGAGAGCTTGGGCAGGATCACGGTGGCCAGGGCGATACCGAACACCCCGAGCGGGAACTCGACCATGCGGTCGGCGTAATACAGCCAGGTCACGCTGCCTGTGACCAGAAATGAGGCGATGATGGTATCGATAAGCAGGTTGATCTGCACCACCGAGGAACCGACGATGGCCGGCAACATCAGGCGCATAATCTTGCGAACCCCGGCATGGGTCTGCCCCCAGCGCGGCCAGCGCAACAGACCGAGACGGGCCAAAAACGGCAACTGGAAGGTCAGTTGCACCAGCCCGGCGATGAACACCCCCCAGGCCAGGCCGGTCACGGGCTCGGCCATCTGTGGTGCCAGCCAGACGGCCGCGCCGATCATGCTCAGGTTGAGCAGGATCGGCGTGAAGGCCGGCACGGCAAAACGGCCGAAGGTGTTCAATACCCCGCCGGCCAGCGCCGTCAGCGAGATCAACATTAGGTAGGGAAAGGTGATGCGCAGCATGTCCACGGTGAGGACATACTTGTCACCACCCTCAAGGTAGAACCCCGGGCCAAACACGATCGCCAACCACGGCGCGGCAAGCTCAGCAATGATAGTAAGCACTAACAAAACACCACCAAGGGTACCGGCCGTATTCGCAATCAGTGCCTTCAGGGCCGGCTCGTCTCCCTTCGCCTTATATTCGGCCAGCACTGGCACAAAGGCCTGTGAGAAGGCGCCCTCGGCAAACAGGCGACGGAAGAAATTGGGGATTTTGAAGGCGACAAAAAAGGCGTCCGTCCCCGCCTCGGCACCAAAGATTCGGGCGATGACGATGTCACGCACCAGGCCCAATACACGGGAAATCAGGGTATTTCCGCCCACCACGGCGGTCGATTTCAGCAGGCGGCCACTCATTCGGCCTGCGCCCTCGGAAACAGGCTATAACTAACTGTTTTTATTTCTTTTTTCACGGCGCATAGCATAGCACGACGGCCGCCCGCGCCCAAACGAGCAATTGCTCACGCAGATTTGACAAGTGCGACGAAAATCATCATAGTTACGCGCTTTTCCAGACAGATTTTTAGCAGGAGCTTTAACCGTGGCCAATTCTGCACAAGCAAAAAAGCGTGCTCGCCAGGCGGAAAGAAATCGCCGTAGCAATACAAGCCAGCGTTCCATGATGCGTACCCACATCAAGAACGTCTACAAAGCCATCGAAGCAAGCGATAAAGCCGCTGCCGAAGCTGCCATCAAGGCCGCCGGTCCGGTTATCGACAGCATGGCCGGTAAGGGTCTTATTCACAAGAACAAGGCCGCTCGCCACAAGAGCCGTATGAACGGACATGTTCGCGCCATGGCCTAATCCGCCATACTGCGTTCAATAAAAAAGGAGCCTGATGGCTCCTTTTTTTGTTGAATTGATGAATTCCTGGCTCACAGAACCCTGCATGTTCATTGTGAGTACCCTAACCTTCTTTCAGAAGGTTTAGGGCAATCATCAATCGCCTTTCTCACCACGGCATAAACTTGTTTATCTTGTTCATCGGCCGTGACACGTTATAGTTCATTACCGACATATCCTGACGCATCTGGTTCATTGATGCATTCATACCGTGCATATTGATAACCATCTCGTGCATGGCAGTGGCCTGTTTTTCGGTCGTCTGAGAAACGGCGATCATGCGTTCAGAGATCACCACCATGTTGTTGGATATCTCCTGCATGTTTTTTGCCATATGATGCGCATCCTGGGTCAGGCTATAGATCAGATAAAAGCCGTAACCAGCCAGCAGGATAAAGGCGAACAGCGAGGGGTAGACGATCATCTCCCAGCGTCGGGCACTGGCCTGGAAGGCATTCGACAGCGTCTCCATACTACGGCCCATGCAGTCTTCCATAGACTTTGTTTCAGCTGTTCTATTTTCCTGGCAGGTCTCACAGTCTTTCTGACCACAATCGCCGGCCTCGCACTTCTCTACCGGTATATCGCCTGGCGCATTGATTTCATTACTCATAGCAAACCCCTAAGTTCAAACATAATTGCTAACACACTGCGCAGGCATCCATTTCCACAAACAGCTTGATTAAAAGTCACCCGCCGCACCACGGTGCATGATGGCGAGAATGGTATCCTTGACCTTTTCCGCTTCGGCCTTCAGCGCCGGTGGTAAGGGCGTGCCACCATGGATCATCAGGTCCATATTCAGGCTATACAACCAAACCTTCCCTTGCTTGTCCTCAACCATGGCCACCCGGCAAGGCAGGTAGGCGGAGAAGGCATCACTGAAATCCAGCATCTTGACCGCGGTCAAGGGGTCACAAAACATATATATCTTCAGGGTGCGATAAGGCTTGCCGATCATGACCTCGACCTGCTGGCTCAATGGCAACTCGCCAACATTCTTGATGTTATACTCATTCGCCACTGCCCGCATTGCCTCTTCGGCATCCTTGGGGCTCACACCGTCCGTAAGCGGCACACGCCAGACCGTAGCTTCGGCTGCATTGCCGGTCTTCAACACGGTCTTCATCATGTCCAGATAGACACTACCGGCCTTTTCATCAAAACTTTGTGCAGCGCGTATTTCATCTTTGAAATAGATAGCACCAATCATACCTGCCAGCACGACAATAAAACCGATCAAAGCAAACAGTCTTCCGACAATACTCATTATTCTCTCCTTAAATAAAATATATCAGCACGTCGATGAACTAGCCTTGCGTACTGGATTGCTGAGAACGCAGGCGTTCATGAATGCGTAGTGCCTGTTTACCGTCCAGGCGGCTGACCAGTTGCTGCAAATACACGGCCTGAGGGATATCGCCCATTTCCACCAAGCGTAATGCGACTTCGGTGTACGCCGCTGCCGCATCCTGCCAACGCGATTGTAAATAATAGATATTACCCAATTCCCCCCAAGCATTGATATTACCCTCATCTGCCGTGGTGATTTTTCGGTAAAGACGCTCGGCCCTGGCCATATCCCGTGCCCAGAAGGCCTGACGGGCCTCAGCCAGCGACATTTCCTCAACCGCGACCTGCTGGGCCACTGCCTCGACCTTATCATCGCGGATAAACACGTAGGCTACCGTGATACCCACCGCAATATAGGCCAACAGTACGAATAAAACATTCTTGTTTAACATCTTATTGTCTCCTTCTTATACCTGTCTCGTCGTAACTACCTAACCCCGTGGTGCAGCCTGCATGGCACGCATTTTTTCATCAATCCGCATGGCCTGCGCCGAGTCCAGACCTCGTACGACATAGTGCAGGAACATGGCCTGTGAGTACTGTCCCTGATCCAGTAACTGCATGGCGGCCTCCGCATAGGCCTTGGCTGCTTGTTGCCACTTGGCCTGACCGTAATAAAGGTTACCCAACTCGCCCCAGGCATCTGTCGCCGTCGGCTCGCGCTTGAGGAGTTCATGGTATAAATTCTCGGCCGCTGTCAGGTCACGCGCCCAGAAGGCCTGCCGGGCCTGTGCGAGGCTGGCCGTACGGATTCTATCCTGAGTCCCGGCCGCTGATGGAATAACGGCTACAGGCGCCATCGAGGCGGCATAGTCATTGTTAGTTACCGGCACGGCATCACCACCTGACGGCACTACCGGTGCGGAAGCCTCTTCGACCTGTGTTGATAAGGTCGGCGCAGGTCGAGGGGGGGCAGTCTTGGCCAACATGACCGGCACGTCTGCTTTAGCACCTTCAGGCATTTGTTCTGCGGGTTTTTCCTCTGTGATCGCCGAAAGGACATAACCGGATGATTCCTGCTTAGTACTGGCCTGACCTGTCTCGATGCCGCGTGGTCGTGGGGCCGCCATAGGGTCGCCCTGTTCCTGCGCCGGCATGAGCCCTGCCCACCACTGCTGCGCCTGTGGTAACCACATCGACTGGTAATACCAGGCGGCCACCGCGGTACCGATCAAAATCGCAACCAGCAACAAGCCCCCAAGATAGCTGCCTTGTTTTTTCGCTGCCCGCTGCTCAGTGACCTGTTCCATCACCGCAGCATCATTGGCAACACCGCTGTCCTCGGTAGGCTTGGTATTCTGCTTGTCTTTACTCATTGTTCATTCTTCCCCAGATTATTGATAGAGGGCACTGGCCAAGGCCTCGAATTCATCGGCGCCCTTACTGCCACGCCATAATTCAAACACTGCCATGCCTTCACTCATGGAACGACGATACAACGTCCGCTGGTACAATCGCAGTGGTAACACTGTTATCCCCGGCAATTGCTGCAGTGCCGCCTCGGTATCATCAGACTCACGTACGGCATGGTGCGTATCGGCACGATTCACAAACGCAATAATCTCCAGTGTCTTTTCCGTGCCATTACGCGCATCGGCAACGATCTTCAAAAAACGTTGCGTTGCCCAAACATCCGGTTGACTCGGTGGCACCGGCACGATCACGCGGTCGGCATGGCGGATGGCCTCGCGCATGCCTTCCAGATTTGCCGCGCCGACATCGATAATCACCTCTACCTGCGCTGCGTGATCGAAACTTGGCCTGTCTACAGCGGCTACCTGCAAGGCGGGGACAATTCCATCTTCCTTGCGCACCTGTGCCACATCCGACAAGGTTCGCTGCGGGTCAAGGTCAAAGGCCTTCACTTCTCGTCCCTGCCCAACCAACCAGGCCAGCAGATTGAAGCTCACCGTACTCTTGCCCGAACCACCCTTCAGGTTTGCCACCACTGTAATCATATCTTATCGCCAACCATAACCATAAAAAGCGGGAGGTGGCCGCCGGTAAGCATTGTAGCCAGGATGCCAGTCATTCCCACCCAAAAAATTGTTATTTATGTTGCCGTGATACTCGATCACGACATGCATATCACCCCATTCCGTCATGTAACCACGCATGTTCCAGTCGGGGCCACCATAACCCCAGCGGTGAACGCCATTGCGGTAACCACCCGGCTGCGAGTACTGCCCCGGCCAGGCATTTGGCCAGTACCCGCCATAGGGCATCCCCCCCCATGCCTGTGCATGGCCGGCCACCGTCAGCAACAAAAGCGCCAGACTGGTTGATAAAACTCGTATCAAGGTTTCCCTCCCTCTACTGGCGCCGGCGGCCCGGGTGGTGGCAGTTGTGGCGGTTGTGCACGGCGCACATAGCCCTTCGGTACACTGAACAGGCCCTTGCCTTGTTTACCCACCTTGATGTCACGCAATTCGCGGACATAACCATCATTGTGCTCTTCACGTACGACAATCTTTATCTCCGGGTCATACCACTGTAAAAATTGTTCACGCTGGCCACTCGCGGCCATGATCTGCATGCGCCACTTCTCTGTCTTGCGCCCATTCAGGGTTTCATCCTCAAGCAGGGTCATCTCGATGGCCGTGCCATCGGCGAAAAACTCGCGCACCGGCAGGCGGCGCTGGCTGTCTATCCAGTGCAGGCTATGCACAGGGCGACCCTTTTCAACACGACTGAATTCCCACTTCTCGGTTTCCAGCCCATTTATCTGCTCCTTGCCCAGCATCCGGCACAAGGTACCGGGGAATTTTGCGCAAGGCGTATCATTATTCGTTACACGCCGATCCGGAAAGGCCGGTGCATGTTGTTCCACAAAGACCTTCTCTGCCGGAAATAACAAGGTACGCTTGTTTGTCTCCGCGTCGATGATCTCGATCATCTTGTGACCGTTTTGCTCGTACTCGTTACGAATAGCCTTATCACTGATATACACACGTGTCTGGATCGCGCCCTGCGGGGTCAGTTGCACGGCCGTCGCGGAAAAAGGCTCAGCCTTTTCCCCTGCAGAGACAGGCATTGTCACCATCATCAACGATGCCAGTATAAATGGTGCGTAACGGGCCATTCGGATTCTCCTTGTTGTTATTTAATAACCGGTACACGCCCTGCCTCTGCAGGACGTGTACCGACAGTCTTACTTGGCCGGTGCCGCCGGTGCCGCCGGCGCAGCTTGTGGCGCATAGCCATATGGGGCATAGCCATATGGGGCTGGTGCAGGAGGTGGTGCATAACCACCGCCATATGGGGCACCATAACCTGGGCCATAACCACCGCCATACGGGGCACCATAACCTGGGCCATAGCCGCCATAACCTGGGCCATAACCACCGTAGTACGGATTGTTATAACCATAACCACGACCGTAGCCGCTACCATAACCGTCACCACGACCATAGACATTACTGCTACCACGGCCACCCATGTTGAAGGACATGTTACCGTCACCCCAGCCACTGCCATCACCCCAGCCGCTACCTCTGTTGTTGTTGCCCCAACCGCTGTTGTTGCCCCAACCATCGTTATTCCAAGGTCCCCACCATGCCTGCGCAGTAGAGAAAGGTACGGCAGCGGCACCAACAATAATGGCAGCAGCCAACATCTTGCTTACTTTCTTCATGACACTCTCCTAACTAAATTACACATCACACCTAAACGAAAAGAATGCGACCTGCTCTCCCCACGATAATGCAGACGATAAGTGCGGGAAGTAACACTCACCATCTGTTCCAGAAACACTGTTACCAAAGACCATTTGACCCACCGTTGTCTATTGCCCAGGGCCCGTAGGGCACGGCGACCGGGTCGGCCCACCAGGGGATCCCGCCATTACCGTAATAGGGGTTCACCTGTTGTATATAGTTTCGATACTCATATTGCCGCGCATGAATCGGATGTAACGGCACCGCATAAGCCGGTGTATAACCCTGCTGCTGTACCGCAGCAGTCCGTTGCTTGTACCGACCTCCCCACTGCCGGGGTACCGGACGCCACGGGTTGTACTGCCGGTGTTGCGACGCGCCCATGGATGCCATCGCCGTTGCCCCATAACCGTCATGCGCCCGGGCAGGCAGGCTGACACCTGACAGGCCGGCCAGAAGCAGAACCGGCAAGGCCCTGCACAGGACTCTCATCGAGGCCACCCATAGGGACCTGGTCCATAAGGGCCCGGGCCATAAGGACCGTATGCCGGTGGCATCGGCGGATAGGGTTGCGCCCAGGCCGGTTGCTGCGGGGCCTGTTGCACCCAGGCCGGGGGCTGCGGGCGTTCCGGTTGTTGAGCCCATTCCGGGCGTGCCGGCGGCTGCGACATAGCCTCACGTTGTTGCTGCACCCACTCTGGCGGCTGCGGACGCTCCGGGTGCTGTTGCGGCTGGGCCCAGTCCGGACGTGCCGGCGGCTGCGACATAGCCTCACGTTGTTGTTGCACCCACTCTGGTGGCTGCGGACGTTCCGGGCGCTGTTGCGGCTGGGCCCAGTCCGGGCGTGCCGGCGGCTGCGACATAGCCTCACGTTGTTGTTGCACCCACTCTGGTGGCTGCGGACGTTCCGGGCGCTGTTGCGGCTGGGCCCATTCCGGGCGTGCCGGCGGCTGTGACATGTTCTCACGTTGTTGCTGCACCCACTCTGGCGGCTGCGGACGTTCCGGGCGCTGTTGCGGCTGGACCCAGTCCGGGCGTGCCGGTGGCTGTGACATAGCCTCACGTTGTTGCTGCACCCACGCCGGTGGCCGCGGACGCTCCGGCATCTGTGAACGGTAAGGTCCCGGCGGTGGCGGTACAAAGGCCTGCGCGTTTTGTTCCGTCTCGGCCATTGCCGGTGCTACCGACATCAGGCTGGCGAACACCGCGGATGCTATCAGAGTAAATGTCTTGGTCTTCATAGTTCGTCCCCGTTTCAGTAATACATTCATTCGTCAAAATTCTGTTTTAAGCGAATACCACGCCGTTCTGTCTTGGCCCTGGCCTTTTTCCTCACGGCAGCCTTTTTCTTAACAACAGCCTTCTTCGTTATCGCCTTTTTCGGCGCAACTTTTTTCCTGGCCGCCTTTTTCGTAATGACTTTCTTCGCCGCCGTTTTAGCGACCGGCACCGATGTCTCTTTAAGCTGCCCGCCCTTGGCCGTTACCGTTTCCGGTGATGGGGATGTCGGCGGGCTACCTGCAGGTGGCACACCACCCCCCTCATTCCCTGCCGAACCGCCGGGGCCACCACTTGATGGCGGGCTACCGCCACCATCGCCGCCCTTATTACCAAAGCGCGCCATCAGTGCCAGGAACAGCTTGTTCAGCCAGCGGACAAAGTTCTCGATCGCGATCGAACCCCGCAATAACAGGTTGCCGATCCGCATCTCGCGTTCAAGACGTCGTGTATGACGGTCCTTGACTACCGGTTCGTTCAGTTCGCAGTTCGCATCCCCTTCTTCCGGGTTCACACCCGCCATGCGATAAAACTGCCGTTGTGCACTGATACACCCCATGGGTATTACCACCAGGGTCAGCACCGTGGCCACACCGGTACCAAACAACAGGGCCGCTGCCATGCCCTGGAAGATCGGGTCGGTGACAATTGCCCCGGCGCCCGCCATCAGGGTCAGTGCAGTAATAAAGATCGGCCGCATACGTGTCTGCCCGGCCGAAATCACCGCCTCGCGGATCGGTGTACCGCGTTCCACCTCGTTATTGACAAACTCCACCAGCAGGATCGAGTTACGAACGATGATCCCGGCCAGGGCAATAAAGCCAATCATCGAGGTTGCAGTAAATTCTGCACCCAAAATCCAGTGCCCGGGTATGATCCCGATCAAGGTTAGGGGAATTGGGGCCATAATCAGGCCACCGATGATGAAATTTCGAAACTCCCAGACGATCAGGCCGTAAATCAGCACCAGTGCGGCCATAAAGGCCAGCCCCATGTCACGGAAGGTCTCGTAGGTCACCGTCCATTCGCCGGTCCATTCGAAACCGGAGACATCATCACTGGCCGGTGGACCGAGCAGGCCGCCCGGCATGCCGCTGATCTTCACGCCATCCGGGGTCGTGTAGTTTTCCAGCAGGTCTTCGACACCGAACATACCGTAGATCGGCGCGCCGAGACGGCCTTCCATCTCGCCGGTGACATATTCCATTGCCCGCAGGTCTTTGTGGTAGATAATCCGTTCTTCGAGGTGACGCACAAAGCGACCCAGTTCAGCCAGCGGCACCGGCGTGCCATCACGGGCACGTACCGGCAGGTTACCCAAACGTTGCAATTGCGCGCGCACGGCCAGCGGCACCTGCATGATGATCCAGGTCGGCTCGAGCACCGCGGCACGCTTCACGTCGCCCAGGCGGAAGTCACCCATGGCCATGTCGAGGTTGCGGTTGATGTCGTCGACACTGATGCCGTGGCGGACGGCCTTTTCAACATCGACCTCGAAACGCCAGAACTCATAGTCACCGGTGACATAGTTATCGACATCAACGATGTTCTCGACCTGTTCGAACATGCGTGTCATATCACGTGCTACCTGGCGACGTGTCTCGGCATCCGGTCCATAGACCTCGGCGACCACAGTCTGCAACACGGGCGGACCCGGCGGCATCTCGACGACCTGGATTCTGACATCGAGATTATTTGCCTTGATGAAATCCCACAGGAGCTTACGAGCATCGACTGCGATCTTATGACTGCCATGTTCACGCTCTTCCTTGTCCAGCAGCATGACCTGGATATCGGCATGCCAGGGCTCCTTGCGCAGGAAGTAGTGACGGACCATGCCGTTAAAATTAAACGGTGACGAGGTCCCGGAATAAGTTTGCAGGGCGGTGACTTCCGGGATCTTGCGCAGTTCTTCGGCCAGTTGCGCGGTGACATTGGCCGTAACGGGCAGGGCCGTGCCCTCCGGCATGTTGATCACGACGTTGAATTCCGGCTTGTTATCAAACGGCAACATCTTCACCGTGGCCGCATTGGTATAAAACATCGAACAGGCCAGCAGGGTCAGCACAACCAAACCAATGAGGAAACCAATACTCAGGGGCCGGCTTGTGCACAGGCGCTGCATGAACGGCTGGTAGTAGCGGCCGATCCGTTCACGTGAACGGGCCTCACGTTTCTCCGCCGCCTCCAGGGCATGCAATTTCGGTCGCACGCGCATGGCCAGCCAGGGCGCAAAGACAAAGGCCGCGATCAACGAGAAGACCATGGCCGCGGCACCGAGCACCGGGATCGGCCGCATGTACGGCCCCATCAGGCCACTGACAAAACCCATCGGCAGCATCGCAGAGACAATGGTCAGCGTGGCGAGGATAGTCGGGTTACCGACCTCACGCACGGCATCAATGGCGATCTCCACGGTTGTCTTGCCCGCCTCCAGCCAGCGCCGGAAGATGTTTTCCACCACCACGGTGGCATCATCGACGAGGATGCCGATCGAGAACACCAGTGCGAACAGGCTGACGCGGTCAATCGTGTAATCGAGGACCCAGGCCGCCCAGACGGTGACAAGGATGACGATCGGGATCACGGTGATCACGACCGAGGCGGCGCGAACACCGAGACCAATCAGGCACAATACACTGACCGCGATCGCAGCCTCGAACAGGGCCAGGAGTAATTCATTAACCTTGTCGTCGGCGGTCTTGCCGTAATTACGGGTGATGGTGACATTGACATTATTTGGGATCAGCGCGCCCTTCAGGGATTCCAGCTTATCGAGGATCGCCTCGGCAACCGTCACGCCGTTGGTGCCAACCTTTTTTGCCACGGCGATGGTCACGGCCGGGGCGCCGCTGACCACTGTGCCTTCGTGCGCGGCACCGGTGTAAAAGGTCACCAGTTGTGAGGAGTCGGCCGGGACCTGCTCCACCGAAGCGACATCGCGCACATACACCGGCGCATCGTCACGAATGCCGATCACCAGGTTGGCAACATCCCGGGCCGTGTTCAGAAACGCACCACTATAAACGGTAAAAGAAAGACCGCGGGTCTCAATGCCACCGGCATCGAGTTCGGTGTTGGCGGTACGAATGGTTTGTGCCAGTTCATCGAGGGTAATGTCATGACCACTCAGACGCTCCGGCGAGACCTCGATACGGATCTGTTCACGACGCCCACCGGTGACAAAACCGTTACCGGTGTTGGGCACCTGACTGAGTCGTTGCAGGACATCGAGACCGAGGGCACGCATACTGGCATCATCGACCTCTTCCGACCACAGGGTGGCGGTGACAATCGGTACATCATCAATGCCCACCGGCTTCACCAGCGGCATGGCCACGCCCGGCGGGATGCGATCGAGGTTCGACTGCACCTTGTCGTGGACCTTGACGATGGAGGCACCGAGTTCCTCACCGACCTTGAAGCGCACAGTGACGATCGCGGCACCGCGCATAGTCGCCGAGTAGACGTGTCGCACACCCGGGATCTCATCCATGATGCGTTCCAGCGGCTCGGTCACCAGCCGGCTGACCTGTTGCGCCGAGGCGCCCGGGTACTGCACGTAGATGTCGACCATGGGCACCGATATCTTCGGGTCTTCCTGGCGAGGGGTAAACATCAGCCCCAGCAGGCCAATGGCGAGGAAGGCGAACATCAACAGGGGGGTGACCGGCGAGTCAATAAACTGCGCGGCAATCCGCCCGGCCATGCCTGGGTCATTGGCCACAATCGTATCGGTAGAAGAGGGCTTATCTGTCATGAAAGGTCTTTTTTTATGTTTAGGCTTTTTTTGCTGGCCTTAACGCGGCAGGCCACCGTTACTGAAGGCATCCTGGCCGGCGCGGTGTCCCGGTCGCGGTGCGGCAAGGATATGTTCCCCGGGCTGCAGTCCCGAGAGCACCGGCACAAAACCGTTACCCATTGGTTCACCCAGGCGCACCAGGCGTAACTGGGTCTTGCGATCCTGACCTATCACAAATACCGCCGGCAGGCTGCCGCGGCGTACCGCCGAGTATTCCGGGATCACCGGCATCAGTTGCCCGCGCGAATCACCATCCGGCAACATCACCTCGGCATACAGACCCGGTCCGGCCGGGGTGCCCTCCGGCAGGTCAAGTTTCACACTCACGGTATGGCGATTGGCATGCGCGGCCGGGTAGATCTGCGCCACCTGCACCTCGACCGGGCCGCCAACATCAAGACGCGCCGGCACAGACATACCGATTTGCAGGGCGCCGACGATACGCACCGGGACCTCAATCTGGATTTGCAAGCGACTGACGTCGGCAAAACTGATCAACGGCTCACCCGGCTGCACCGTGTCACCGACCTCGACAAACTTCTCTGTGATCACCCCGGCAAACGGCGCCACCGTGCGGGCATCGCGCAGTTTTGCCTCAACGGCATCGATACCGGAGTGGGCCTGTAACATCTGCGACTGGGCCTCGTGGATCCGACTGCCCTCGCCATACAGGTCGGCCTGCCGCTCCAGCCACGGGTTGCCCATACCAAAATTGCTACCCATGCCGCGGGTAAAAAACTGGTCAAACATTGATGGCAGGCCCATGCCGGGCGTACGCCCGATATCGCGGGAACGCGGCGCCCACAGCTCACGCGAATATTGCACGCGGCTGTTACGTAACATGCTTTCCGCCGAGCCTAACTGGGCCAGGGCACGGCGACGCTCGGCCGCGAGGCCGTCGTCACTCAGGCCGATAATCAGTTGTTTGTCATCAAACCAGTCGCCCTCACGCCCGCCAAGAAACTCGACGCGACCCGGCAGTTGTGCGGTCAGGGTGACTTCACGGGTGGCGACGACACTGCCGCCCAGGATCATGTTGCTGCCCTGGGGCGCGGCCATGACCACATACACGCCATTGGCAGCATAACCCGTGGTCATGCCCGGGTAAGCGGGCTGGCCCGACATTGGCGGCATGGCCTGCAGCGCGGGCAGGGTCACGAGACAGGCCGCAGCGACCAGTATTTTGATTGATTTTTGCTTGATTTTCATTGTCTTACCCGAGTGATCCCTGTGTTTGTGACCGACTGGGCACCCCGCCCATTGAGCCACGTATTAACACTTATATAAATACAGTGCAGACATTGTGCCAATTAGTATCTTATTGTTTTCAGAGGTTTTATTTTCATGACGTTGCAGGTGGTCTGCAACACCGGTAAACCCCACTGGCACAGATAATGGCTAGTATCTCAGTCTATTAGCGAATACTTATTGTTGTTGCACCCGTTGCAACGTCAGTGCAACATGACTGTTAACTACTATTCACACTATTGGTTATATCACATGTCACAGCTGGATCAATTCGTCGCCGCCCTGGAATCCATTTTGCATCACGTCGAGGACGGGATCCTCATCGCCGATAACGAGCAGACCCTGCTCTATCACAACCAGCTGTTCCGCGACCTGCTCGCGATCCCAGAGGACAAATCGCTGCTGCATATGCGCGACCTCGAGGGGTTAAACCTGAAAAAGGAATTACTGCGCGCGGCCATCGAGGCCGGGCAAACCGATGCCGCCAGCCGCCCCATCGACAGTTTTGTCGAGTTTGAGCATGTTCACGTAGCCGGGGAGTCGGCCCGCCACCTGCGCATTCGCAGTGGTGTGGTGCGTTCCCCCTGCACCACGGCACCGCTACGCCTACTCATCGTCCGTGACTACACCGAACAGCAGCAGCTGCGCGCCGTGCTCTCGCACGCCGATGAAAGCGGCATGGTCACCCATGACCCGCAAATGCTCGAGATCATCGCCCGCCTCGAGCAAATCGCCCCCAGCCCGGCCTTTGTCCTGCTGCAGGGCGAATCCGGCACCGGCAAGACCCAGCTGGCCCGCTATCTGCACAACAAGAGCGCCCGCCGTGATGGCCCCTACGTGGAGGTCAACTGCGCTGCCATCCCGCACAGCCTGATCGAGTCGGAGTTATTCGGTCATGTAAAAGGCGCCTATACCGGTGCCCATCAGCAACGCGCCGGACGCTTCCAGGCCGCCCATGGCGGCACCCTGTTTCTCGATGAGATCAGCGAGGTGCCCATCGAACTGCAGGCCAAGCTGTTACGCGCCGTGCAGGATCAGAAGTTTGAGATGGTCGGTTCGGATAAAACCATTAGTGTCGATGTCCGCGTGATCACGGCGAGCAACCGTAACCTGCGCGAGGCCGTTGATGATGGCAGCTTCCGCGCAGACCTTTACTATCGCCTCGCCGTGATCCCCATCCACATCCCCGCCCTGCGCGAGCGCCCCGGCGATATCCCGACGCTGATCCAGCACTTCACGCAGCAACTCGCCGCGCGCGGCTACCCGAGCAACACCGAGTGGGACCAGGAGGCCATAAACCTGATGATGAATTACCCCTGGCCCGGCAACGTGCGTGAACTCTGCAATGCCGTCGAACACGGCATCATCTGTGCCGAGGCCGGGCGGGTCACCGCACACAGCCTGCCGCAAGACCTGCTCCACTACACCGGGCGAGGCATGGCAGCAAATAGCCACTACCTACAAGCCGAGCAAAATGAACTGCAACGCGAAGCGATCATGACGGCCCTTCGTGAGGCCAACGGCAACCGCGCCGAGGCCGCCGACAAACTCGGCATCAACCGCACCACCCTGTGGCGACGCATGCAAAAACTCGGCATCGATGAAGCCGCGGTGATGTCGCATTGAGTTGTGGTATTGGTTTAAGGCTAAAATAATCGGATGGAGTCAAGATAAGGTTCTGCTTACGACCCAAAGCGGACATTGGGAATATTGTTTTTTTAGCTTTGGTTGACGTTATCGACTCAGCAGAAGTAGAGTCAATTGAAGTGACTTCTTAAAAAGAAGAGTGATATCTCATTTTCATCAAAAGTGAGACATAACACACCTTAATTAATACGGAATATTGGTGGGTAAGAATATTAAAGCAAAGGAATTGTTTCAAAGCATGATCCTAAAATCACAAAAATCTGGCGTGTTATGTGGCAGTAATGACATATATATAGTTATGTTTTTTTGAAGTGATAGGTTTCGAGTCATAGAGGACACTATTAGTCCTGCTGATGAAAAAAAGTTTAAAAAAGGAGTAGAAGCGCTAGGAGTTCAGTGCTCTATTATGCACGCTGGGGATACTATAGATTTAAACGGTGAATAACACATAACAAGTCATCCAAACCGTCGCCAAAAAGCGGCGCGGCTTAATTCAACCGTTAGGCAGGATACATAAGGAGTAATTATATGAAATTAAGCTTGAAATATTTTGCATGCCTTAGCATGCTTCTATTCACGCCAGTTACTACATTTGCTAACTCAGGGTGGACAAATCACGTCCAAGTAACAGAGCTTACGCCAACTACCCATGAACGCTTCCTTGTTACATTAAATGTAACTAAAAACCCTAGTGGTTGTAAAAATAAGGAAATATTTTATCAAGACTATAGCTCTTCTGGTTCTGAAAAAATGTTCCACACACTTTTGGAAGCAGTTGTTTCAGGTAAAAAAGTCCGTGTTTTTGTAACAGGTAAATGTGAACTTAATGGATACTCAGAGATATCGTCGGTTGGTATAACACTATAAAGCTGTTGTGTATACCGCCTAATAAGCGCATCAAGTTCGTTCCTGTGTGAGTAGCTGGGTGCGAAAAAAATCACGCGCCACTTATGTAAACGTTGAACTCACAATACTGTGTGGTCATTCGGTAAATTCGATTAATTGTGATTCAGGAGTTTCCGGCTGACATTACTATTTTATGTGAACGGATTGTTTTAATTGTGGCTTCTGAAAGCAGACGTTTTTAAGGAAACTCTCTACCACGGATCTGAGTCGCATAAACAATATTAAGTATCTTATATGTTGCGCCATAGAATGAGTATAAGAGATGAAATAACCACTCAATAAAGTTACTGTGATAAAAAGCATTGACCTTTCTTTCCACCGTGCAACATAAGTAAAAGCGAGTACGACGTATTGCTATATTGTTCCCAGGTGGTAATGGAGTAACCGCATGCCCCAAGACAAGCTAACCAACCATGAGCCACTGAATGAGGGCGTGGTGTTTCATGTTCATGGTGTTACCAAGGCGTACCAGATGGGCGAGGTACAGGTGCATGCCCTGCGCGGAGTGGATTTGGACCTATATAGTGGTGAATTTACGGTACTGTTGGGGGCCTCGGGTAGCGGCAAATCCACTCTATTGAATATCCTTGGCGGACTGGATACCCCAACTGAAGGGCATGTGTTTTATGGCGAGCGCGATTTGACCCGTGCTACCGAGACTATGCTGACCGAATACCGTCGTTACCATGTCGGTTTTGTCTTCCAGTTTTACAATCTGATCCCAAGTCTCACCGCGCGAGAAAATGTCTCGGTTGTTACCGAGATTGCACAGACTCCCATGCAGCCGGAAGAGGCCTTGCGACTGGTTAACCTAAGTGATCGCATGGATCATTTTCCGGCACAGCTTTCCGGTGGCGAACAACAGCGGGTCGCCATTGCCCGCGCGATTGCGAAACAACCGGATGTATTGTTATGCGATGAACCAACTGGTGCACTCGATTCCAAAACAGGCATCGTGGTACTGGAAGCCCTGCAACGGGTCAACCAGGAACTGGGCACCACCACGGCGGTGATTACTCATAATGCGGGTATTGCCCAAATGGCGGATCGGGTAATTCATCTGGCCGACGGCCGTATTAGCCAGGTGTATGCCAATGAAACCAAACTCGCTCCCAGTGAACTGAGTTGGTGAAACGATGAAGGCCATCGACAAAAAACTCTGGCGTGACCTTTGGCAATTGCGTGGTCAGGCCTTCGCCATCACGCTGGTGCTTGCCTGTGGTGTAGCGACATATGTTATGTTTTTAAGCACACTGGATTCGTTGAACCAGACAAGGTCAACGTTTTATCGTGACTACCGTTTTGCCGATGTGTTTGTCTCACTGGTACGGGCGCCGGAGTCAGTGCGGCAGAGAATCACCGAAATACCAGGTGTTGCTGATGTGGTTACCCGGGTTGGGGGAAGCGTTACGGTCGATCTTCCCGATTTCCCCGAACCTGTATCCGGATTTATCATTTCGGTACCGGATCAGGGGGAAATACATCTAAATGATATGTATCTACGTGAAGGTCGTAAAATAGATAGTGGCAATAATGATGAAATTGTCATTAGTGAAGGATTTGCAAAAGCACACGGTCTTCATCCTGGTGATCGGCTCAGTGTTATTATTAAAGGGATTCGCAAAGAACTTCGCATTGTCGGCACCGGCATGTCACCGGAGTACCTTTCTTTGGTACCGCCAGGCAGCTTCTTCCCTGATCCGAAACGACAGATTTTTATTTGGATGGCCCGTACGCCGCTTGGCCATGCCTTTGACATGCATGGCGCATTCAACAGTGTCGCGCTGCGGCTCGATGCCGGGGTGAAGGTGCAGGATGTGATCACGCATCTCGATGATCTACTGAAACCTTACGGGGGAGGGGGTGCGATATCCCGTGAAGATCAACCGTCGTACAAGTATCTATCACATGAAATCGATCAATTTGACAACCTGTCTAATGTCTTTCCCGGAATTTTCCTGGGCGTCGCCGCATTTTTATTAAATGTGGTAATAACCCGTCTTGTAGCAACGCAGAGAGAACAGATCGCTGTCCTGAAAGCCTTTGGTTACAGCAATACCGACGTGACCCTGCATTATATACAGTTGGTATTGGTAATCGTAACCATTGGTACGGGCTTGGGAATAGTGCTTGGCTTATGGTTGGGGAACATGCTGGCGGAAATATACGTTGCATATTTTCGCTTGCCTTATCTGCAATTTGTCTTACAACCTGTGGTCATCATCAAGGCGGTATTTGTAAGTATTGCTGCTGCAATGATTGGTGCCATATTTGCTGTGCATAGAGCAGCGCAGTTACGTCCGGCCGAGGCGATGCGCCCTGAAGCACCTGCAGTGTATCGGCAAAGTATATTGGAGTATACCTGGCTGAAGTCCAGGTTCTCCTCTCCGACCCGTATGATCCTCCGCCATATGGAACGACACCTGATTAAATCGGCACTGTCAATTATCGGGATAGCCCTGGCATGTGGTGTTGTGATGTCAGGGCGTTTTACAGAAGATAGCGTGAGCTACATCATGGATGTGCAATTCAAATTTTCCCAACGCCAGGATTTGTTACTTTCCTTTATTGAGCCGACAGAATACCGGTCTTTATATGATTTATTAAATATGCCCGGCGTCGAGCATGGTGAGGTATTTCGTAGTGTACCGGTAAGGTTGCATCATGGACATCTCAATTTTCGAACAGCAATTACAGGACTGGAGCCGGGGGGGCATATTATCCAATTCCTGAATGCTGATCTCAAACCCTTTCGGCTACCTGCATCGGGTATTGTCTTGTCGGATTATTTTGTGAATATCCTCGACGTAAAACCCGGCGACTGGATCACCGTTGAAATATTGGATGGCAAAGGCACCCGACGGCAAGTACAGGTTGTCGCACTCGGCAGGCAATATCTCGGCCTTACCGGCTATATGGCCATCCAATCCCTTAACCGCCTGTTACGAGAACCTCATGCAATCAATGGCGCACTACTGAGTGTTGATGAACGTGAAATGCCTGATATTTTAAAACGCCTGAAAAAAATACCACGAATAGCAGCGAGCAGCGTGCGGCAACAGGAGATTAAAAACTATCGTAAGACTATGGATCAGACCATGCTGTTTTACACGACGATAGCAAGCATTTTTGCAGTGGTGATTGCAGTGGGTATTGTTTATAACAGCGCGCGGATCATGCTCATCGAGCGTGGTCGCGAACTGGCCAGTTTGCGTGTGCTCGGACTGAAGCGCAGTGAAATTTCATATATTTTGCTGGGTGAACTAGCAATACTGACCCTGTTGGCGATTCCCTTGGGCTTTTTATTTGGTTACGGGCTTTGTGGTTACATCGCGAGCACTCTTCAGAACGAGATATTCCGTGTTCCATTGGTTCTGGAACCGGATACCTATGCTTTTGCCGCGCTGGTGGTTCTGGTTGCCGCAACGGCATCCGCTTTTATGGTACACCGTCAATTAGATAAACTGGATTTGATCGCCGTGCTGAAAACGAAGGAATAATCCATTATGAAACTACCTCATCACACCGGATTGATTGGGACAATCGTTGCCATCATCGTCGGTCTGGTTATTGGATTCTGGCCACAACCGAGTTGGGTGGAGGTGGCAAGGGTTTCACGCGCTCCACTGCTGGTGACGGTAGTCGAAGAGGGCAAGACCCGCGTGATCGACCGATACATAATTTCGGCACCGGTGACCGGTGTGGCCTGTCGTGTTGACATGAATGTTGGGGACAACGTGACGCAAGGCCAGGTATTACTGGGGCTTGACCCCATGCAATCGGAAGTGCTGGATCCACGACGTCGGGAGGAAGCAAAAGCAAGGGTGGCCGCAGCGGCTTCAGCCTTGCGCGCTGCTGAAGAAAATGCCCGCGCAGCCAAGGCAGATGCCGATTATGCCGCAACCGAGCTAACTCGAATTAAAAAGCTGTTTGAGACAGGGCATGTTTCTCATGATGTCATGGACAAAGCGAACACAGCTGCGCACAGTACCAGTGCGGCCCAGCGTTCTACAAATTTTGCAGTGGACGTTGCCCGATATGATCTGGCGGCTGCCAAAACCGCCCTGAAATATTCAGCGGCACAGGAAATCGATGCTGCCGAAAAAGTCCCGATTCGAGCACCGGTTACCGGACAGATTTTGAAGATCCACCATGAATGCAAGGGTGTGGTGACGGCTGGTCAGCCGATCCTTGAGGTGGGTGATACAAGTCAACTGGAGGTGGAAATCGAGGTTTTATCTGAGGATGCAGTCAGTATTATACCCGGCATGCGCGTGTTGTTTCACCGATGGGGAAAAAACCAACAGCCACTAGAAGGCCGTGTCCGCACGATTGAGCCGGTCGGTTTCACCAAAGTATCGGCACTGGGTGTTGAAGAGCAGCGTGTGTTAATCATTGCCGATATTACTTCACCATATGAACAATGGTCACGGTTAGGAGATGGCTATCGCGTCGAGGCACAGTTCATTCTCTGGGAAGAAAAAAATGTCTTGCAGATCCCTGCCAGTGCACTGTTTCATTATCAGGATGCCTGGGCCGTATTTGTACTGGAAAATGGCCGTGCCTACCGACGGGTAATTAAAATTGGCCAGCGTAACGGGCTGGTGGCCCAGGTGTTCGACGGATTGACCATGGAAGAAAAAGTTATTTTGTATCCCGATGATACGATCAGTAACGGTAAGCGAGTGAAGGTGCGTACGTATAACTAAAAATATTTAATCGGTAGCAAGTAGGGCAGGCACTGAAATGAAAAAATTCTTAAAGTGGATTGGAATAACATTTGTTTCTCTGGTTATATTGAGCGGAATATTTTTAGTGATAAGTTACTCCTACAACAAATACACAGTGCAACAGTGGCTGAAAGATCCATTCTCACGAGGAGAAATGATAGACATTGGCACCCACAAACTCTATGCCGCAGTTAAGGGGGAGGGTTCTCCAGCCGTTATTTTAATAGCGGGTGGAAATTCCTTCTCGTGGGGTTGGTGGGATATCCAGGATGAACTGGCCAAAACGACTAAAGTGCTTACCTATGATCGGGCAGGTTATGGATGGAGCGAGGTAAGTCCCGAGCCGTACTCAAGTAAACAGATCGTTACAGAGTTGCATACTTTATTGCAGAAGTTGGCCATTGATCCACCTTATATTGTTGTGGGCGCCTCCATGGGTGGTATCTATACAAAACACTTTGCAAAACTTTATCCCGATGAAATTAGTGGTGCCGTATTTGTTGATCCATCGGCCCGGGATGAGAAAAAATTGCGCGATCCAAAATACCAGCAGGGGGTATTGAGGCAAAGTAAAAAGATTTCGCGGAACGAAATTTCCGCCAAACTGGGCCTGTTCAGATTTTACGCCGATTATTTACTTCGCATGCACAAGGTTCCCGAATTTCAAAGGGCCTTTGGTGTTGAAGCACTTTCTAATCCTATTCAACATAAACAATTCTCGAAGCATTTTTCCTCACTTTACCGGATAGATGGCAACCACTATTTGAATGCTCCAACTGGTTTTCCGAATGTGCCAGTAAAAGTAATTGTTCAGGATAATGAAGTGACAATTAAATACGCATATGAGGTTGATGAAATAAATAAAGGAAATCCAGAACAAAAAGTAAGAGCCTATTTAAAGGCCGCCAAGGAACGGCAACGACAAAATTACATGACGCTATCTAGTAATAGCGAGTGGGTGTTGGCAAAAGGAAGCGGGCATAATATTCAATTTGACCGTCCTGACTTGGTTATAAGCTCAGTTAACAAAATAATACGCGATATCAAGAATTCGAGCCAGGATATGTCTGACGGGAAAAACTAATATACAGTTAAATTCATTTTGTGGTCGACCAACTGTCAACACAAAGTACTAAAAGAATAGCTAGGATAGTTAGTTTCAGCTAAATACAATTTATGTTCACAAAAGGCCAAAAATTTATGACCATGTGTAGGGGATGCATAAAGTTTTAATTTGGATAAGTCGATCTTTAACCTTGCACTACATAGGAAAAAATTGAATGACCGCTTTCGCTGAAAAACAGTCGTCCATGGTGACAACACGAGCGACCGCTTCTGGCCGGAAGTAGCCGTTTAAAACCTGCAGATTTCTGAACCCGTCAGTTTGATCAAACCGAGACTACTGCTACCTATGACAGCACCAGGTTATCGCGGTGAATCAGCTCTGGCTCACCGACATAACCGAGCAAGGCTTCAATACGCTCACTGGTCTGACCCATGATGCGGCGTGATTCTTCGGCGTTGTAATTAATCAGCCCGCGTGCAATCTCCCGACCCGCGGCATCAACACAACGCACCACCTCACCACGGGCAAACTCCCCCTCTACTGCCGTGACACCGACGGCCAGCAGGCTGCTGCCCGACTGGCTGAGTTTTGTCACCGCGCCGGCATCGATTTGCAGGCTGCCGCGCATCTTCAACTGCCCGGCCAGCCATTGCTTGCGTGCGGCGAGCACTTCACTCTCGGCGGTAAGGAAGCTGCCGACTTCATCACCGCCACGAATAGTTGATAAGACCTGTTCGCTGCGACCGGAGGCGATCACGGTGGCAGTGCCGGAACGCGAGGCCAGCCGTGCGGCACGGATCTTGGTGAGCATGCCGCCACGGCCGAGTGCCGAGCCCTCACCGGCCATGGCCATGAGTGAATCGTCCTTGGCCTCGGCCTGGTGGATTAATTTTGCATCAGCGTTACTGCGTGGGTCGCTGTCGAACAGGCCCTGTTGATCGGTAAGGATCACGAGCAGGTCGGCCTCAACGAGGTTGGCGACCAGCGCGGCGAGGGTATCGTTATCACCAAAGCGGATCTCGTCGGTGACCACGGTATCGTTTTCATTGACGATCGGGATCACATTGACGCCATGCAGGGTACGCAGGGTACTGCGGGCATTGATGTAACGCTCACGACTGGAGAGGTCTTCGTGGGTCAGCAGGATCTGCGCGGTATGGATACCGTGTTTCTGAAAGGCCGACTCGTAACACTGCACCAGGCCCATTTGGCCAACGGCGGCGGCGGCCTGGAGTTTGTGAATTTCATGCGGACGTTTTTGCCAGCCGAGACGTTGCATGCCTTCGGCGACCGCACCGGAAGACACCAGTGTGATCTGCACGCCACTGTTACGCAGGGCGACGATTTGTTCGACCCAGGTATTAATGGCGGCGGTATCCAGACCGCGGCCGTCATTGGTCAACAGCGCGCTGCCGATCTTGACGACCCAGTTTTTTGTCTTGGAGATGTCGGCGCGGATTTTCATTATTCTCGATTCTAATAGAGGCCAGCGGCAGAGGCCAGTAGCATGAATTGGCAACACAGATTAGCGATATCTGAACGTAAAACTTATGACTCGTCCTTTGACGCCTGTTTTTCTCTTTGTGCCTCGTACGCTGCCTGCTCGGCACGTTCCCTCTCATCCCTGGCGCGCTGTTCAATATAGTCCATGATCGCACCCATTAATTCTTTTGTGCCCATGCCGCTGACGGCGGAGATCTTGAACACCGGCCCGGACCATTCGAGGCGATCAATAATGCCCTGGCAGTGTGCCTCACGTTCGGCTTCCGGCAACACGTCGAGTTTGTTCAGCACCAGCCAGCGCGGCAGCGCGGCCAGTTCCTCACTGAACTTTTCCAGTTCGGCGGCCAGCACCTTGACATCCTCCGCCGGGTCACTGAGCCCGCCCGGAGGCTGCACATCAACCAGGTGCAAGAGCAACCGCGTACGTGCCAGGTGCTTGAGGAAACGAATACCCAGGCCGGCGCCTTCCGAGGCACCTTCGATCAGCCCGGGGATATCGGCAATCACGAAACTGCGGTGTGTCTCAATACTGACCACGCCCAGGTTCGGGTGCAGGGTCGTAAACGGGTAGTCGGCCACCTTCGGGCGTGCCGCCGAGACCCGGCTCAGCAAGGTCGACTTGCCGGCATTCGGCAGGCCCAGCAGCCCGACATCGGCCAGTACCTTCAATTCCAGGCGCAGACGGCGACGTTCTCCCTCGGTGCCCGAGGTCGCCTGACGCGGCGCACGATTGGTACTGCTCTTGAAGTGAATATTGCCGAGGCCGTGATGCCCGCCCTGCGCCACCTTGAGGGTCTGTCCCTGTTTGGTGACATCGCCGATCATTTCTTCGGTGTCTCTATCCCAGACCATGGTGCCGAGCGGCACCTGGATATAAATATCCTCACCACCCTTACCGGTGCACTGCCGACCCTTGCCATTCTCACCACGCTCGGCGCGGAAGGATTTGGTAAAACGAAAATCGGCGAGGGTATTCAGGCCCTGCTCACCGACAAAATAAACGCTGCCGCCATCGCCGCCGTCGCCGCCATCCGGGCCGCCTCTGGGGATGTACTTCTCACGGCGAAAACCGACACAGCCATTACCGCCGTCGCCTGCCTCTACCTTGATGTTTACTTCATCGACGAATTGCATGGTTTACATCTCGAGTAAAACGAAAAAAGCCCCGTCAGCAGACGGGGCTTCTTGTTCTGGCCTAGGCCAGAAATTTATGCCGCGACAATGCTGACAAAGGTGCGCTTCTTCGGGCCCTTAACTTCAAAAAGTACCTTGCCGTCTGCCTTCGCAAACAGGGTGTGGTCACGACCACAACCTACGTTGCTACCAGGATTGAACTTGGTACCACGCTGACGAACCAGGATGTTACCGGCCAGGACTGCTTCACCACCGTAACGCTTCACGCCAAGTCGTTTCGACTCTGAATCGCGACCGTTACGTGTACTACCGCCTGCTTTTTTATGTGCCATGAGTGCTGCTCCTCAATCTGTTCGGACTTCAGCCGGCGATGCCGGTGATTTCGAGTTCTGTATAGGACTGACGATGGCCCTGTGTCGTGCGCGAATGTTTACGACGACGGAACTTGATAATGCGAATCTTTTCGCCGCGACCGTGTGATTTCACCGTGGCCGTTACCTTGCCGCCATCAATATAGGGCTTGCCAATCTTAACATCGTCGCCGTTCGCAACCATGAGTACCTTATCAATATCGAATGAGGCGCCTACATCAGCGGTCAGCTTCTCGACCTTGAGGGTCTGGCCTTCCGTTACTCGATACTGTTTGCCACCGGTCGCAATTACCGCGTACATATTGTTTCTCCAAAAGGGCCCGCCCATGCGAACCACAGATAACCTGAAAGGGCGGAAATTTTATACATATCGAGACCTTAGGTCAATCCGCAATTTCATTCCCCCGATTACGCTTGCGCCATCATAAGTCATTGATTATTATATAAATCAATCATTACTTGACCGATTCGGGCCACATCCCTAGCATGCAGCCTGCTTTAAAACGAGAATTATAATGGATTTGAACGCTGTACAGGCCCTGATCGCCGAGGATATGCAGGCGGTCGACACGCTCATCAAGACCCGACTCCACTCTGAGGTGGCGCTGGTTAACCAGCTTGGTCATTATATTGTGCACAGTGGCGGCAAGCGCCTGCGACCCATGCTGCACCTGCTCTGTGCCCGTGCCGCCGGTTATGAGGGCCAGCACCACCACGCGCTAGCGGCGATCATCGAGTTCATCCATACCGCCACCCTGCTCCACGATGACGTTGTAGATGGCTCCAGCCTGCGCCGTGGCCAGGACACCGCCAACGCCCTGTTCGGCAATGAGGCCAGCGTGCTGGTCGGCGATTTCCTCTATTCACGCGCCTTCGAGATGATGGTCGAGATCGGCGAGATGCGGGTCATGGATATCCTCTCGCACGCCACCAATACCATCGCCGAGGGCGAGGTCATGCAGCTGATGAATGTGCATGATGCCGACACCACAGAAGAAAATTATCTGAATGTCATCCACTGCAAAACCGCCAAGCTGTTCGAGGCGGCCGGTCAATTAGGCGCCGTGATCCAGGGCGCCCCGGCCGAGCAGGAACAGGCCCTCTCCGACTACGGCATGTACCTGGGTTCGGCCTTCCAGCTCATCGATGACGTGCTCGACTACAGCGCCAGCAGCGAGGATATCGGCAAGAACATTGGCGATGACCTGGCCGAGGGCAAACCCACCCTTCCCCTGATCTATACCATGCGTTACGGCACACCCGAACAGGCCGTGCTGGTGCGCACGGCCATTGAGAGCGGCGGCCTGGAACAAATCGATGCGGTAATGGAAGCCGTTGAATCTACCGGGGCCATCCAATACACTGCCGATTCTGCACGGCAGGCGGCCGACAAGGCCATTGCCGCCCTGCAGGTCCTGCCGGATTCGAAATACCGCGAGGCCTTACAGACGCTCGCTGAATTCTCGGTGAACCGCAGTTTTTAAACTCTACGGCGTGTAGCGCAGCCTGGTAGCGCACTTCGTTCGGGACGAAGGGGTCGGAGGTTCGAATCCTCTCACGCCGACCATTTTATTTCTAAAAAGAACGTGTTCGGATTACATCACAGCATAGAACCCCTTCGGGTTTCATTATGCATACCCTAACCTTCTCCGAAGGTTCAGGGCATCTCACGCCGACCATTTTATTTCTAAAAAGAACGTGTTCGGATTACATCACAGCATAGAACCCCTTCGGGTTTCATTATGCATACCCTAACCTTCTCCGAAGGTTCAGGGCATCTCACGCCGACCATTTTATTTCTAAAAAGAACGTGTTCGGATTACATCACAGCATAGAACCCCTTCGGGTTTCATTATGCATACCCTAACCTTCTCCGAAGGTTCAGGGCATCTCACGCCGACCATTTTATTTCTAAAAAGAACGTGTTCGGATTACATCACAGCATAGAACCCCTTCGGGTTTCATTATGCATACCCTAACCTTCTCCGAAGGTTCAGGGCATCTCACGCCGACCATTTTATTTCTAAAAAGAACGTGTTCGGATTACATCACAGCATAGAACCCCTTCGGGTTTCATTATGCATACCCTAACCTTCTCCGAAGGTTCAGGGCATCTCACGCCGACCATTTTATTTCTAAAAAGAACGTGTTCGGATTACATCACAGCATAGAACCCCTTCGGGTTTCATTATGCATACCCTAACCTTCTCCGAAGGTTCAGGGCATCTCACGCCGACCATTTTATTTCTAAAAAGAACGTGTTCGGATTACATCACAGCATAGAACCCCTTCGGGTTTTATTATGCATACCCTAGCCTTCTCCGAAGGTTCAGGGCATCTCACGCCGACCAACATAAAAGACATTGATGATTTCGGAATGATGATTGATGAATAGATCGAATCATCCGTGTTTCCTACTTAGCGTACCTTCGCGTCCTTTGCGGTAAAGTTTTTTCCAAAAAAAAACGCCCAACTAAGCCGGGCGTTTTTTTACTACTGCGAGACTCCTAGAACGGAATATCGTCATCAAAGTCATCAAAGCTGCCGCCACCGGAACTGCCGCCAGACGGTGCTGAGCCACCGGATGGCGCACCGCCGCCACTCGGCTGTCCACCACCACTGTTGAAGTTACCGCCACCGCCAGCGCTTCCCCCGCCGCCACCTTTGCTGCCTAACATCTGCATCTCGTTGGCGACGATCTCGGTTGTGTAACGGTCCTGGCCACTCTTGTCCTGCCACTTGCGCGTCTGCAGGCGGCCTTCGACATAAATCTGTGAACCCTTTTTCAGGTATTCGCCGACGATCTCGGCAAGGCGGGCAAAAAACACGACGCGGTGCCATTCGGTCTTTTCCTGGTTTTCGCCACTTTGTTTATCTTTCCAGGATTCGGTGGTGGCCACGGTGACATTCGCCACGGCGCCGCCGTTTGGCATGTAACGTACCTCCGGGTCTGCGCCCAGGTTGCCCACCAGAATTACCTTGTTTACTCCTCGAGCCATCTTCGTTTCTCCGTATCGTTCATCGTATGATATTTAGCTTGTTTTTCCTGATCGGACGCTCACGTGGCCGACACAATCAAAGCCGTACTATTACAGCGTGCAAAAGGCCGTGCAAGCAAAAAATAAACCTGCTACAAAACAGGGAGATAAGCTACTCAGGAGGCGAGCCGGGATTCGTATTCCTTGAGCCATACGGCCAGTTCATCGGCCGGGATCGGCCGCGACAGGAAGTAACCCTGGGCGACATCGCACTTCAGCTTGAGCAACTGCAACATGGTGGTCTGGCTTTCCACACCCTCGGCCACAACCTTGAGACCGAGGTTATGTGCCAGCTCAATGGTGGAGTGAACAATAATGGCATCGTTCTCATCTTCGAGCATGTTGATGACAAACGACTTGTCGATCTTCAGTTCACCAACGGGCAGCATTTTCAGGTAGCCCAGCGAGGAAAAGCCAGTACCAAAATCATCCACGGATAACTCGATGCCCATGGCGTTCAGTTCGGACATGATCATCCTGGCCCGCACCGGGTCATTCATCATCGCACTCTCGGTGATCTCGAGGGTGATAGCGGCGGGTTTGACGCCGTATTCCGTCAGGGCCTTTTCGATATCCATGGGCAACTGACTGTCCTGCAGATTGCGCGCCGACAGGTTCACCGACAGGCGAATACCGTAGCGGTTCAGGTAGCCGGCACAATCACGCAAGGCGGTATTCACCACCCAGCGCGTCAGGGTATCGATCTGCCCGGTGTGCTCGGCCATGTTGACAATATGCTCGGGGGAGATGTAACCCAGCTGTGGGTGTTCCCAGCGCAGCAGGGCCTCAATGGCGACAATTTCACGACTGACGATATCCACCTGCGGCTGGTAGTACAACTGCACCGCGCTGGCCACATCAAGCTCGTTATGTAGGTCACTGACCAGGGTCAGCTTGTCGACGCTGCCCTCGTCCTGTGACTGCTTATAGACGCTGTGACCAAGCTTGTTGCGCTTGGCGTGATACATGGCCACATCGGCATGCCGCACCAGGGTATCGGCATCATCACCATGCTGAGGGTACACGGCCACACCGATGCTCACCCCGACGTAGAGGTCCTGCCCCTCAATCGAGAAGGCCTCGTTGATGACACTGATGATCTTCTCGGCAAACTGGCTGGCCTGCACGGCAGTTGCATTCGGCGCGACGATGGCAAATTCGTCACCACCGAGTCGGGCCACCGTATCCGAGTCACGCAATACCCCCTTCAGGCGTTGCCCAACATGTTGCAACAATTGATCCCCAACCGGGTGCCCCAGCGCGTCATTGACCTCCTTGAAGCGGTCCAGGTCGAGTAGTAACAGCGCTATCGGCTGGGTGTTGCGACGCATGATGTGGATCGCCTGTTCAATACGGTCATTGAGCAGGGCCCGGTTGGGCAAACCGGTCAGGGCGTCATGCAGGGCCTGGTCTTCCAGGGCCATTTGCCGCTGATGGATCTGCTGACGCATGCGGTTAAAGGCCGACACCAGTTTATTCACTTCCTGGCTGCTATAATCTTCGAGATGGTATTGACCCTTTTCGCCGTCTTCGGTGATCGCCTTCGAAATCCTTTCAATCGGCTTTAATACGGAACGCTCTATCATCAGGTAAATCAAGCCCAGGAAGAACAGTGCCAGGCCGGCCAGCCCCCATAAGATGTAACTAATCGTCGTCGCGGCCGCCTGGACAAGCTCAACGTTCTTTTCCATCCATACATGAACACCGCTTTCCAGGGCGTTCAGCGCTTCATAGACCAGTTGCTGGTTGGGGCGAATCACATTACTCATGTATTCGAGGTCGGCACGCCACAACTTGGAACTGCGCAGTTGCTTGGCCGTCTCCCAGTTTTCCCGCCACGCGCGTGTGGCCTGCTGCATGGTTTCCAGTGCCTGCTCAGACTCGAAACCGAGTTCGCCGGCATTGTGCAACTGTTGCAATAAGGCGAGTTTCGCCACGATCGCGGTATGAAAACTCTCGATATTCGTTTCCTGCGAGATCTCGTTGGTCGCATTCAGGCCGGCAAAACGGATGATCACGGCGCGAAAATCCAGGATCATTTTCCGCCACAGGTCACCGGCCTCATCAAACTGTCCGTACAACTCGGAGGCATAGCTGCGTCCATCCAGTTCTGCAATCTCATTCAGGGCCTGCTGCACGGCAGTTTCAAAATTTTGATTCGGCTCCAGCAAGCGTTCAGTGATATAAGGCAGCAGTGGATAGACCCAGTTTGCGTCACGGCGTTTTTCCACCAGGTACTCAACTTTGTCCTGCAACAGGCTGAAGCTCACCTCGAGGGTCTTCAGGTCATCGCTCAAGCCCGTTACATGCAGGGCTGGTATCACATTCAAGGCTGATAATTTTCGCTGTGCGTGGTGCATGTTACGGGCGATGATCAGTTCATGCTCGGCCTCAGGGCTTAGCAGCATCGCGTTCAGCGCGCTGTCTGCCGCCCAGATGCCGTTGCGGATCTCGGCCATGAGTTCCTCGGCCTGGTTTTGCAGGCTCAGGCCACGGGTATTTTGCCGGGAGACATCATTCGCATACCAGTTGGCCAGTAACGCCCCCCCCAATAACAACACGGCCAGTATCCCGGCGATGCTCAGGTAACGGCGTCGCAGGCTACACAGGCGTAGAGCGTCTTTGCATTCAGGATTTATCGGCATTCTGCTAAATATTTCTTTAAACGTGGCAATCAACCATGCCCAAACTGACCGCCTGACTCCTGTCACGCGGTTTGAGAGATATCTTTAATAATATATCGGCCAGGTGCGAGTCCGATTAAAGATCTTAATAAAGGTTATTACATAGAGTAAAACTACGTTTAAGCACCCGCAAGTAAAAACCGGCATCGACAGCGGCCATTTGACCAACTGTTTTTGTAGGGTTTATTCCCCGGCCAGACAGGTGTCCAGCGCTGCCTGGTCAAGCCGTTGGCTATCGACCTTGAGATAAACAGCGCGTTCTTCAGGCACGACCACAGCCTCCCTGACCCCGCCAATGGCGCGCAAGTCCCCGGCAAGCACCTCGGCTGAACGCCGTTCGTCCTCGGCGAGATGTCGCACCAGATTGGAGAGGTAACGCGGTGCCTGCATGCTCACCGCCAGCAACCACCACAGGCCGACCATGGCCGCACAGAAGATAAACACCCCACTGACCCCAAACTCGCCGTAGGCCCAGCCGCCGACCCCACCGCCGAGGAAGGCGCCAAAAAACTGCGAACTGGAGTAGATGCCCATCGCCGTGCCCTTCTTCTCGGCCGGCGCCGTCTTACTGACCAGTGAGGGCAGACTGGCCTCGAGGAAGTTAAAAGCGGTGAAGAACAGCCATAGAATGACTACAAAGGCCGACATATTTGTATACCACTGCGACAGGGCCAGCAGGCTCAGGCCCAGCACACTCACAGCACCGACAAAGATCGGCTTCATGCGTCGTTTGCGCTCGGCGACGATGATAAACGGCACCATGGCCACTGCCGAGAGCAGCAAAATGGGCAGGTACACCCAGCTGTGATGCGCGGCGGCGATGCCCAGTTCGTCGCGCAGTACCAGCGGCAGCACCACAAAGGTGGCGGTGAGGATCGTATGCAGGATCAGGATCCCGGCATCGAGTCGCAACAACTGCTTGTCATGCAGCACGATGCCGGCCTGTCCGGGCAATAATTCCGCATCACGGTGCATGGAACACTGTTCTGGCTGGGGCACGCGTAACCAGAGCACTGCAATGCCGCCCAGGGCCAGCACGGCAGTCAGCCAAAAAATGCCCTTTACGCCAATCATTTCATTCAGCAGTGGCCCGGCCACCAGCGCCAGGGCAAAGGCCGAGCCAATGCTCATGCCGATCACGGCCATGGCCTTGGTACGCTGTTCCTCACGGGTCAGGTCGGCGGTCAGGGCCATCACCGCGGCGGCCACGGCCCCGCAACCCTGCAGGGCGCGGCCCATAATGATGCCGGTCAGCGTGTCTGACATGGCCGCCACCACACTACCCGCGGCGAACAATAACAGGCCGATAGTGATTACTCGCTTACGGCCAAAGTGATCGGAGGCCATACCAAAGGGGATCTGCAACAGGGCCTGGGTCAGGCCATAGGCACCAATGGCCAGGCCTATCAGGAGCGGTGTGGCATCCGGCAGGTCCTGGGCATGAAGGGCAAAAACGGGCAGGATCATAAACAGACCCAACATACGGGTCGCCATGATCGAGGCCAACGACAATGCCGCGCGTCGCTCGGTGGGGCTCATACCTGTAGATCGCTGCATGGGTTATTCTACTTTGTGCCTTGGCTAAAAATCAGCGTATATTAGCAGGTTGATTTAGCGCTGGAAATTTAATGGATACGATACACATTCGCGGTGCCCGCACCCACAACCTGAAAAACATCGATATTGACCTGCCCCGTGACAAACTTATTGTCATTACCGGCCTATCCGGTTCAGGCAAGTCCTCACTCGCCTTTGACACCATATATGCTGAGGGCCAGCGCCGCTACGTCGAATCGCTGTCGGCCTATGCCCGCCAGTTCCTGTCGATCATGGAAAAACCCGATGTCGACCACATCGAGGGGCTGTCGCCGGCGATCTCGATCGAGCAGAAATCGACCTCGCACAATCCGCGCTCGACGGTCGGTACGGTCACCGAGATCTACGACTACCTGCGTCTGTTGTTCGCCCGTGTCGGTGAGCCCCGTTGCCCCGAGCATGACATCGGCCTTGATGCGCAAACCATCAGCCAGATGGTCGACCACACCCTGGCGCTCGAGGAAGGTACCAAGCTCATGCTACTCGCCCCCGTGGTGTCGAACCGCAAGGGTGAACACGTGCAGTTACTGCAGGAGATGCACAGCCAGGGTTTTATCCGCGCCCGCATTGATGGCGAGGTTTGTGAACTCGACAAACCACCGGCACTCGACCTGCGCCGCAAACACACCATCGAGATCGTTGTCGACCGCTTCAAGGTCCGTGATGACCTGCAACAACGCCTCGCCGAATCCTTCGAGACCGCCATTCACCTGACCGACGGCCTCGCCCGCATCGCCTGGATGGAGGGCGGCCACGACGACATCGACTTCTCGGCCAAGTTTGCCTGCCCGGAGTGCGGCTACAGTATCAGTGAGCTCGAACCTCGCATCTTCTCCTTCAACAACCCGGCCGGTGCCTGCCCGGAGTGTGACGGCATCGGCGTACAGCAGTATTTCGACCCCGAGCGCGTGGTCCTGCACCCCGAGTTGAGCCTGGCCGGGGGTGCCGTGCGCGGCTGGGACCGCCGCAATGCCTATTACTTCCAGTTATTACAGGGCCTGTCAGCGCACTATGGCTTCGATATCGAGCAGCCCTTTAACAAACTACCCGAGACGGTCCAGAATGTGATCCTGCAAGGCAGTGGCGAAGAGGAAATCAGCTTTACCTATTTCAACGACAAGGGCCGGGGCACAAAACGCGAACACAGTTTCGAGGGCATCATCCCGAACATGAAACGCCGCTACCGCGAGACCGAATCCAATGTCGTCCGCGAGGAACTGGCGAAATACATCAGCCACCAATCCTGCAGCAGTTGCCATGGCACCCGCCTGACCACGGCGGCACGGCATGTGTTTATCGACAATAACACCCTGCCCGAGATCACCGCCCTGCCGGTGGGCCGGGCGCGGGACTTCTTCTCGACGCTGCAACTGCCGGGGCGACGCGGCGAGATCGCGGGCAAGATCCTCAAGGAGATCAACGAGCGCCTGACCTTTCTCGTCAACGTCGGCCTCGATTACCTGAGCCTGCAACGCAGTGCCGAGACCCTCTCCGGCGGCGAGATGCAACGTATCCGTCTCGCCAGCCAGATTGGTGCCGGCCTGGTCGGGGTCATGTACGTGCTCGATGAGCCCTCCATCGGTCTGCACCAGCGCGACAACCAGCGTTTATTAGATACCCTGTTCTACCTGCGTGACCTCGGCAACACCGTCATCGTCGTTGAGCACGACGAGGATGCCATTCGTTGTGCCGATCACGTCGTCGATATCGGTCCCGGTGCCGGCGTGCACGGTGGCCGGATTGTTGCCGAGGGCCGGGTGGAGGCGATCATGGCCAACCCCGATTCACTGACCGGTCAATTCCTCTCCGGTGTCGAGTCGATTGTCATACCGGCACAGCGCACACCGGTCGATACGACGCGCCTGATCGGCATCCGCGGGGCCACGGGCAATAACCTCAAGGATGTCGATGTCGATATCCCGGTGGGTCTGATGACCTGTGTCACCGGTGTCTCCGGCTCGGGCAAGTCGACACTGGTCAACGACACCCTCTATCGCGCCGCCCACCTGGCGATTAACCGCAGCGGTGATGACCCGGCCCCGCACGGCACCATCGAGGGGCTGGAGCATTTTGACAAGGTCGTCAATATTGACCAAAGCCCGATCGGCCGCACCCCACGTTCCAACCCGGCCACCTACACCGGCCTGTTCACGCCGATCCGTGAGCTGTTTGCGCAGACCCCCGAGGCCCGCTCACGCGGTTACACGCCGGGGCGCTTCAGTTTTAACGTCAAGGGTGGGCGCTGCGAGGCCTGCCAGGGTGATGGCGTGATCAAGGTCGAGATGCACTTCCTGCCGGATATTTATGTACCCTGCGATGTCTGCAAGAGCCAGCGCTACAACCGCGAGACGCTCGATATCCGCTACAAGGGCAAAAATATCCACGAGGTCCTCGACATGACCGTCGAGGCGGCGCTGACCTTTTTCAGTAACGTGCCGGTCGTGGCCCGCAAGCTGCAAACCCTGCTCGATGTCGGCCTGACCTATATCCGCCTCGGCCAGAATGCCACCACGCTCTCCGGCGGTGAGGCGCAGCGAGTGAAGTTGTCACGCGAGCTTTCCAAGCGCGATACCGGTCGCACCCTGTATATCCTCGATGAGCCGACCACCGGCCTGCACTTTCACGATATCCGTCAGTTGCTCGCCGTGCTGCATCGTCTTCGCGACCACGGCAACACCGTGGTCATCATCGAGCACAATCTGGACGTCATCAAAACGGCCGACTGGCTGCTCGACCTGGGACCTGAAGGGGGCGATAAGGGAGGTGAGATCCTGATCACGGGTACACCGGAAACCGTTGCCGCACACCAACCTTCATATACCGGACAATATTTAAGTCCATTACTCAAAAAACCTTAAAGTCTGCTAGGCTATTACCGATAAGAACTATTGTGGGTAGTAGCCAGACGTATAGCCATTCAGGCAACAGCTATCTGGCTTAGTATTTTGGCAGTTAAGAGGGGAAGCTGTTTTGCGCATCGCATTACTCGAAGATGATGAACATATCGCCAAGCTCATCAGTCTATGGATAGAAGAGGAAGGTCACCACTGCACGATTTTTGCCAATGGGCGACAAATGTTGAATGCCCTCAAGGCAGATTCTTATGACTTGCTCCTGCTCGACTGGATGGTCCCGGAAATCGATGGTGAGGGGGTACTGGTCTGGGTACGCGAGAACCTCAACTGGCGTATCCCCATAGTCTTTTTAACCATGCGTGACAACGAGGAGGACATCGTCAAGATCCTTGACCTCGGTGCCGACGATTACATCACCAAACCGGTTCGCCAGAAGGAGATGATGGCCCGCATCACGGCCCTGGCCCGTCGTGCCAACGTGCTCGACACGGAAAAGAGCCCGGGCAATGAACTCGACTACGGCCCGTATACCATCAACCTGAAAAACAATACCGTGACCCGCAATGGCAACTCTATCAAGCTGACCCAGAAGGAATTTGAGCTGGTGCTGTTCCTGTTCCGCAACCTCGGGCGTATCGTCTCACGCGGCCATATGCTGGAGAGTGTCTGGGGGCATAGCCAGGACATCAACACCCGCACGGCCGACACTCACATCAGCCGCATCCGCAACAAACTTGGGCTGGTACCCGAGAATGGCTGGCGCATCAGTGCCATCTATCACCACGGCTATCGCCTCGAACAGGTCGAGGGCGACGAGGCCGTACACTAACGGCTGGTCGTCAGCTCCTTAATCACTTTGCGTATCGCCAGCCGCTGGGATGGCGGCAGCCGCACCCACTCCGAGGCCACCTCAAAGGCCTCCTGGCTGAGGGCATCGGCATGACGCTGCACCGCCGTCTCCGCCTCATCCAGACCAGCCTCAAACTCGATGCGCTTCTCACCTTGACCGGAAAACAACCAGTTCGAACGCACCTGTAATGCCGTGGCCAACTTGACCATCTTCGAGGTCGGCGGGAACTCCTCACCCTCGAGCCATTTCTTGGCCACGCGGTGGCTGATGCCCAACATCCTCACCAGGGTCGACTGACGCCCCATGCCCTTCTGGGGTACCCCCGCATCATCAAGGGCCTCATTCAGGCGTGCCGAAAATTTCTGCTTTTCATTGTTCATCCTGTGTCCACCGGCCTGCATGCCCTAACCTTTTCGTTTAAACACAATGATCACAATTTAACCGGATATTCACTACCATTGGCAAGGCCCAGTGGCGAGGTTTTAGAGGATGTCTACCGTGCCGCCCGGGATAATCCCCGGCAGACGGTCGGCACGGCCGCAATTGACCGCGATCTCGACCAGGCCATTGGCATTCTCGTACCAGAAGGCCTGCCCGACCCCGACATCGGCGAAGGTGCGCGCACGACTGAGCACCTGCGCACCAACCTGGATACGTGAGGAGGTCTCGACGCAGGAGACCCTCAGCCCCGTGATCGCGTTGCCAAAATGGTCGATATAGAGGATCTGGGCAAGGTCATCGGGCCAGAGCCCCACGGGGCGCGGCTCATCGATAGATTCGCCCTCTGGCGCCTCACCAAGGGCCAGACGCGCGGCGACGGGGGCAAACAGGTCACGACCATGGAAACTGGCTGAAAGACGCTCAGGGCGCCAGTCAATGCGCCAGAAACGCGCCTGACTGGCGCGCCGGGCGAGGATATGCAACACACCGTTACCGGGACCGACGAACCAACGGCCATCCAGGCGGGCGATGACAGGCAGGCGCTGTTCGCTGCCGACGCCCGGGTCAACCACCACCACAAAAACACTATCGAGGGGGAATTCATTGACAAAGGCCGGCAGCAGATAGGCCGCGGCGCGGATATCCCAACTCGGCAGGTCATCGAACAGACTGATGACCGGCACCCCCGACGCCTGCTGCTGCAAGACCGCCTGCATCTGCCCCGTATAGGGGCAGCGACCAAAATCCGTGCAGAGAATAATCATAAACACAGCATACCCGGAATAGTGGGCATAAAAAAAGCCGGGCACAGGCCCGGCTTTTTATGCAGCAAGGGGGGTGTGATTAGGCCTCGGCGGTCTCAACCACCTCGGCATCCTCACCACCCGCCGGGCGATCCACCAGCTCGACATAGGCCATCTGGGCCTTGTCACCGGCACGCAAGCCACACTTGAGAATGCGCAGGTAGCCACCCGGACGCTCGTTATAGCGTGGACCCAGTTCATTGAACAGCTTGGTAACCAGAGCTCGGTCACGCAGGCGATCAAAGGCCAGACGACGGTTGGCAACAGTGTCTGTCTTCGCCAGGGTGATCAAGGGCTCAGCAACACGACGCAGCTCTTTGGCCTTGGGTAGTGTTGTCTTGATCAGTTCATGTTCGAACAGTGACGCAGACATGTTGCGAAACATGGCCTTACGGTGGCTGCTGTTACGGTTTAGTTGTCGACCTGATTTACGATGACGCACGTTTATTACCTCAAAACTGGAACGGGTGTCGGCCCTTAGGCAGACTGCTTTTCTTTGTCCTGCAGGCTGGCGGGTGGCCAGTTCTCCAGACGCATGCCAAGCGACAGACTACGCTGTGCCAGCACTTCCTTAATCTCAGTCAGCGACTTCTTGCCCAGGTTAGGAGTCTTGAGCAACTCAACCTCGGTGCGCTGAATCAGATCACCAATATAGTAAATACTCTCTGCCTTCAGACAGTTAGCTGAACGAACGGTCAGTTCAAGATCATCAACCGGACGCAGCAGGATAGGATCAATTTCATCTTCCTTGGCCTCCGGTTCTGCCTCTTCCTTACCCTTCAGGTCAACGAAAGTAGACAGCTGTTCCTGCATAATGCTCGCGGCACGACGGATAGCCTCTTCCGGATCAATCGTACCATCGGTCTCGATGTCGATGATCAGCTTGTCCAGGTCGGTGCGCTGCTCAACACGGGCACTGTCAACGGTGTAGTTAACACGGTGAACCGGACTGAATGAGGCATCCAGAAGCAGGCGGCCGATAGGACGCTCTTCTTCTTCGAATGTCGCACGCTGTGCAGCCGGCTGGTAGCCGCGACCACGCTCAACCTTCATGGTCATGTTCAGGTCACCGGCCTTGGTCAGGTTGGCAATAACCAGATCAGGGTTAGTGATCTCGACGTCATGCGACAACTCGATATCCGCCGCGGTGACGATACCCGGGCCCTTCTTGCTCAGGCTCAAGGTGACTTCATCACGACCACCCAGCACAATAGCGAGGTTTTTCAGGTTAAGCAGGATATCGATAACATCTTCCTGCACACCTTCGATCGAGGTGTATTCATGTAATACACCATCAATTTCAACTTCTGTTACCGCGCAGCCTGGCATCGAAGACAGCAGAATACGACGCAGTGCGTTACCCAGTGTATGACCAAAGCCACGTTCCAGCGGCTCAAGGACAACCTTGGCATGACGCTCGTTTTTAACCTGTACGTCTACAACGCGTGGTTTCAGGAATTCCGAAACTGAACCTTGCATATAAAAGGTCCTCTCTCCAATGTAGCTAAATGAGTTAAGCCAAAATACCCGAATTACTTCGAGTAAAGTTCGACCACAAGGTGTTCATTAATTTCTGCCGACAGGTCGCTGCGCTCAGGTGCACTCTTGAAGACACCACTGAGCTTGCTCAGGTCAACATCCAGCCAGTCCGGGATAGTACGCTGTTCAGAGAACTTGGCAGCATGCTTGGTGCGCAGTTGCTCCTTACCCTTATCAGAAACAGCAACCTTGTCACTGGCCTTTAACTGGTATGACGGAATAGTCACGCGTGTATCATTCACAGTAATGGCACCGTGACGAATCAGCTGACGTGCCTCGTTACGGGAGATACCAAAGCCCATGCGATACACTACATTGTCCAGACGCGACTCGAGCAGCTGTAACAAGTTGTCGCCGGTTGAACCCTTGCGACGGTCAGCTTCCTTGTAGTACATACGGAACTGCTTTTCGAGAATGCCATACATGCGACGCAGCTTCTGTTTTTCACGCAGCTGCGTAGCATAATCCGACAGACGTGTACGACGCTGACCATGCTGCCCCGGAGGGAAAGGACGGGTTTCAATTGCGCACTTGCTGGTGAAGCACTTCTCGCCCTTGAGGAACAATTTCTCGCCCTCACGACGGCACAAGCGACATTTAGGACCAATATATCTAGCCAAGGTACTATCTCCTGCCTTAAACGCGGCGTTTTTTCGGTGGACGACAACCGTTATGCGGGATCGGCGTCACATCAGTAATGTTGGTAATCTTGAAGCCTTGTCCGTTAAAGGCGCGGACAGCGGACTCACGACCAGGACCCGGACCCTTGACGTTGACTTCCATATTCTTCATGCCCATGTCTTGCACCATCTTGCCTACACGTTCGGCAGCAACCTGTGCAGCAAACGGGGTGCTCTTACGTGAGCCGCGGAAACCGGAACCGCCGGCGGTCGCCCAGGCCAGGGCGTTACCCTGACGATCGGTAACCGTGATAATAGTGTTGTTGAAGGACGCATGAATGTGCGCAATCCCGTCAACGACGTTCTTCTTAATCTTCTTGCGAGGGGCCTTGGAAGCTGGCTTTGCCATAACTGTAACCTGTTATCCTAAAAAATCTTATCGACGGATCGGCTTACGCGGACCCTTACGTGTACGGGCGTTGGTCTTGGTACGCTGGCCACGCAGTGGCAGACCACGACGATGACGCAAACCACGGTAGCAACCCAGATCCATCAGTCGCTTGATGTTCATTGACACTTCGCGGCGCAAATCACCTTCCACGGCGGTCTTGCTCACTTCAGTACGCAGGGCTTCTACCTGGTCTTCGGTCAGGTCTCTGACCTTGATCTCAGGCGCTACACCGGCAGTGCTGCAGATATTACGTGCACGGGTGTTACCAATGCCGTAAATCGAAGTCAGCGCTATGACCGTGTGCTTCTGCGCTGGAATGTTAATTCCTGCTATTCGGGCCATTCTCAATACTCTCCAACAATCAATCGCTTAAACGGGCGATACAACCGGCCACAATGGCTGGCTGAAAAGCCCGCAAGTATACTGTTTTTACTTCCGAAACACCAACCCCGTCAAGGCTAACCCTGACGTTGTTTATGGCGAGCGTTCTTACAAATAACTCGCACAACACCCTTACGCCTAATAACACGGCAATTACGGCACAACTTTTTAACGGAGGCACGCACTTTCATCGTCTTGCTCCAGCAATCTACTATTAAATCAAAAACTTACCACGCAAACCGGAGTTTAGCGCAACCCGCCACCCTTAAGGTTGGCCTTTTTCAGTAACCCCTCATACTGGTGTGACATGAGGTGAGACTGCATTTGTGCCATGAAATCCATCACGACAACCACAATAATCAGCAGTGATGTACCACCAAAATAAAATGGCACCTGCCAGGTCAAAATCAAAAATTCGGGCAACAGACAGACGCCGGTAATGTAAATCGCACCCACCATCGTCAGTCGCGATAGCACACCATCAATATACTTGGCTGTCTGCTCACCCGGACGTATACCCGGAATAAACGCCCCGGACTTCTTCAGGTTGTCCGCCGTGTCCTTGGAATTGAACACCAGCGCCGTGTAGAAGAAGCAGAAAAATATAATCGCTGCCGCGTAAAAGGCGACATACAGCGGCTGGCCCGGGCCAAGCTTGGCTGCAATATCCGCCAGCCATTCCATACCCTCTGACTGACTGAACCAGCTACCCAGGGTAGCCGGGAACAAAATAATACTCGAGGCAAAAATCGGTGGGATCACACCGGCCATGTTCAGTTTCAGTGGCAGGTGTGAGGTCGTGCCACCGTACATCTTTCGGCCCTGCTGGCGCTTCGCATAATTCACCGTGATGCGACGTTGGCCCCGTTCAACAAACACCACAAAGGCGATCACGGCGATAGCGAGGACAAACAGGAACAGGGTCAGGGCAGAGGGCAGCTGCCCGGTACGCGCTAATTCCAGTGTGCCGCCAATCGCAGCGGGTAGACCGGCCGCAATGCCGGCAAAAATAATCATCGAGATACCGTTGCCGATACCCCGTTCCGTCACCTGCTCACCCAGCCACATCAGGAACATGGTACCTGTCACCAGGGTCACAGCCGCGGTGAAGATAAAACCTGTTCCCGGGACAGGTACGACTGCACCACCGGCAATCGTCTGGTTTTGCAGGGCAACGGCAATACCAATGGCCTGAAAAGTCGCCAATACTACGGTACCGCGACGCGTGTACTGGGTAATCTTGCGCCGACCCGCTTCACCTTCTTTCTTCAACTGTTCCAGCTTTGGCAATACCACCGTCAGCAGCTGCATAATAATCGATGCCGAAATATATGGCATGATACCGAGCGCAAACAGCGACATACGTTCCAGTGCACCACCGGAAAACATGTTAAACATGCCGAGGATGCTGTCGCGTTGCTGGTCAAATAGCGCGGCCATTGCAGTGGGGTCTACCCCGGGCACGGGGATAAATGTCCCGATGCGGAAGATCAGCAATGCGCCGAGCAGAAAAAACAGACGTTGTCTGACCTCGGTGAGGCGCCCGGCGCCACCGAGACCTGCGGCCATTGTTGAACCAGAAGCTGACATTTATTCTTCGATCTTTCCGCCAGCGGCTTCGATGGCTTCACGGGCACCCTTGGTGCACTTGATACCCCGAACCGTTACTGCAGTAGCGATTTCGCCAGAGAAGATAATCTTTACCCGTTTGGTGTTGTTGCCAATGACATTGGCCTTTTTCAGGTTATCCATGTCAACAATGCCACCTTCGCACTTGGCCAGCTCGTGCAGACGAATTTCACCCGTTGTCATGCCTACACGTGAGATAAAACCACGCTTGGGCAGGCGACGCTGAATTGGCATCTGTCCACCTTCGAACCCGACCTTATGGAAACCACCCGAGCGGGAGTGCTGGCCTTTATGACCACGACCACAGGTCTTGCCCAGACCTGAGCCGATACCACGGCCAACGCGCTTGGGGTCTTTCTTGCTGCCTGCGGCAGGCTTTAATGTATTCAGGCGCATCTTTATGCTTCCTCTACCTTGAGCATGTATGCAACTTTGTTGATCATGCCACGATTCTCAGGCGTATCAATAACTTCTACAGTGTGGTGCATGCGACGCAGACCTAGACCAGCAACACAAGCCTTGTGCTTGGCAAGTCGCTTACAGGTGCTACGCACCAGTGTTACCTTGAGCATTTTATTGGCCATAACTTACCCCAGGATCTCATCAACTGTCTTGCCGCGCTTAGCAGCCATCTGAGCAGGTGAAACCATGCTCTTTAGACCGTTCATGGTTGCGCGAACAACATTAATCGGGTTGTTGGTACCAATGCACTTGGCCAGCACGTTGTGCACACCGACCACTTCAAATACTGCGCGCATTGCGCCACCGGCGATAATACCGGTACCGGCAGAAGCTGGCTGCATATGCACCTTGGCCGCCCCATGCTTGCCGAGGATGGTGTGTTGCAGAGTACCACCGTCTTTCAGGTCAACAGTTATCATGTTGCGACGGGCCGCTTCCATGGCCTTGGAAATAGCCGCAGGAACTTCACGCGCCTTGCCGTAACCAAAACCAATCTTGCCATTACCGTCACCGACCACAGTCAGTGCGGTAAAGCTAAAGATGCGACCACCCTTAACTACCTTGGCTACACGATTAACGTTAACCAGTTTTTCGATGTAGTCGTCTTGCTTCTGTGCATTATCAAACTTAGCCATGACTTAACCCTGTTAAAACTGCAGACCATTTTCACGGGCTGCATCAGCCAGTGCTTTGATTCGACCGTGGTATTTGAACCCGGAACGGTCAAATGCCACTTCTGTGATGCCGGCCTTTTTGGCACGTTCAGCTATCACCTTACCCACTTCAGCAGCAGCAGCAACATTACCACTACCCTTGAGCGCCTTTTTAACTTCGGCATCAAGTGTTGAGGCACTGGCCAGCACTTCGCTGCCGTTAGGCGCGATTAACTGTACGTACATGTGACGCGGTGTGCGATGCACGCTCAGGCGATGTGCGCCCAATTCGCGAATTTTGCTGCGCGCACGCAGTGCACGACGTATACGAGAAGCTCTTTTATCCATTGTCGCCACCTTACTTCTTCTTCGCTTCCTTACGGACGATATGTTCACCCGCAAAGCGAATACCTTTACCCTTGTACGGCTCCGGCGGACGCCATGCACGGATTTCCGCACACACCTGACCGACGAGCTGCTTGTCGACACCCCTGACAAGTATTTCTGTCTGCGAGGGTGTTTCAATTGTGATCCCTTGCGGAATCGCATAGTTAACCGGGTGCGAAAGACCAAGCGTCAAGTCCAGGATCTGACCCTTGGCCTGGGCACGATAACCCACACCAACCAGTTCCATCTTGCGCTCGAAGCCCTGGCTGACACCAGTAACCATGTTATTAACCAGTGCACGGGTTGTACCCGCAAGCGCATTCGCCTGCTTGTCTTTACTGCGTGCCGCAAAGGTCAGCACATTATCCGCCTGCGTGACTTCTACAGACTGATGAATGTCATGGGCCAATACGCCCTTGCCGCCTTTTACATTAATCTGCTGACCGTTCAGGGTGACTTCTACACCACTAGGCAGTTCAACAGGTTGGTTCGCTATTCTGGACATTTGACTGACCTAACTTATGCTACGTAACAAAGAATCTCGCCACCGCAACCTTCCTTGCGTGCAGCGCGATCTGTCATCACACCCTTTGAGGTGGAGACAATGGCAATACCCATACCATTAACAACTTTTGGTATCTCATCGGAGGCCTTATAAGTGCGCAGCCCTGGACGGCTAACGCGCTTGAGCATCTCGATCACAGGCTTTCCTTCATAGTACTTAAGGGTAATGCTCAGCTCAGGCTTGGCACCGTTTTCGGTGACAGCGTAACCTGAGATGAAACCCTCATCTTTCAGTACCTTGGCAATAGCAACCTTCTGTTTAGAGGAAGGCATGCTTACATCAACCTTTTTTGCCATCTGACCGTTACGAACACGGGTCAGCATATCGGCGATTGGGTCGTTCATACTCATGGGCTTATTCCTAAATCCTGATTACCAGCTGGCCTTGACCAGACCTGGAACATCACCACGCATGGCAGCTTCACGAAGCTTGTTACGTGACAAACCAAACTTACGATAATAACCGTGTGGACGACCGGTCAGATTACAGCGGTTGCGCTTGCGCACTACACTGGAATCACGTGGCAGAGAGTGAAACTGCTTGTAAGCCAGCTCATACTCTTCATCACTCAGGCTCGGGTCCTTGAGTTTGGCCTTAAGCTCAGCACGCTTAACAGCATACTTGCTAACAAGCTTTGCACGCTTGAGCTCACGGTTAATCATCGATTTCTTTGCCATGCCAGTCTTTCCTCAGTTCTTGAACGGGAAGTTGAACGCCTTCAGTAGCGCACGACCTTCCTCATCACTCTTTGCAGTGGTAGTAATAGTAATATCCATACCACGCAGCGCATCAATCTTGTCGTAATCGATTTCTGCAAACATAATCTGTTCTTTGACACCCATACTGTAATTACCACGCCCATCGAAGGATTTACCGTTCAAACCACGGAAATCTCGAATACGCGGAATCGCAACACTAATCAGGCGATCCATAAACTCATACATGCGTTTACTACGCAGGGTCACCTTGCAGCCAATTGGATACCCTTCACGGATCTTAAAGCCGGCAACTGACTTACGAGCCACTGTCACTACAGGCTTCTGACCGGATATCTGGGTCATGTCACTAACAGCATGCTCCATAACCTTCTTGTCATCTATAGCTTCGCCGACACCCATGTTGAGTGTGATTTTTTCGATACGAGGCACTTCCATCACGCTCTTGTAGCTGAATTCATCCATCAGCTGCTTGACGATAGTGTCACGATACTTTTCTTGCAGTCTTGCCATGCTCTGCACCCGATTTACGCGTCAACAACTTCGTTGTTGGATTTGAAATAACGTACCTTGCGACCGTCGTCCAGGACTTTAAAGCCAATACGATCGGCTTTACCGGTTGCAGGGTTGTACAGGCCAACATTCGAAGCATGCAAAGGCATTTCTTTCTCAATGATGCCACCAGCAATACCCGCTTGCGGGTTTGCCTTAGTGTGACGCTTGGCCATATTAATGTTCTCAACCAGAACACGGTTGTCTTCCATAACGCGAATCACGTTACCGCGACGACCCTTGTCCTTGCCGGTCAGAACGATGACTTCATCACCTTTTTTGATTCTATTCATAATTGAATCCCCAGGCTTAAAGCACTTCTGGCGCAAGAGAAATAATTTTCATAAATTTCTCTGTACGCAATTCACGAGTTACCGGGCCAAAGATACGAGTACCAATTGGCTGGAGGTTAGCATTCAGCAGCACTGCTGCGTTACCGTCAAAACGGATCAAAGAACCGTCTGGACGACGAACACCTTTTCTTGTACGAACAACAACGGCATTGTAGACGTCGCCCTTCTTAACCTTGCCACGAGGAATCGCTTCCTTGATGGTGACCTTAATAATGTCACCGACACGGGCGTAGCGACGATGTGAGCCGCCGAGCACCTTGATGCACATGAGACGACGTGCGCCACTGTTGTCAGCCACATCAAGCATTGTTTGCATCTGAATCATGGTCTTACTACCTTTTCGCCTTTACGCCTGATTCGCTTGTTCAACAACCTTAACCAGGGTCCATGACTTGCTCTTGGACAATGGACGGCATTGAGCGATTGTAACGATGTCACCCTGACGGCATTCGTTGTTCTCATCATGCGCATGCATTTTTGTAGAACGACGAATGTACTTTTTGTAAAGAGGATGCGGCACCTTGCGCTCTACGAGCACAGTAATACTCTTATCCATCTTGTCGCTTACCACACGGCCTGTAACCGTGCGTTGCAAGTCTTCCTGCTTTTCACTCATTACGCGGCACCTGCTTTCTGGTTCAACACGGTCTTGACGCGCGCTATGTTGCGACGCACTTCTTTAAGCAGATGTGGCTTGGCCAGCTGACCGGTACCCTTCTGCATGCGCAGGTTGAACTGCTCACGTGCCAGCTCAAGCAGATCTTTGTTCAGATCTTCTACGCTCTTATCTTTCAATTCACTTGCCTTCATCACATCACCGTCCGCGTCACAAAGGTGGTCTTAAGTGGAAGTTTGGCTGCCGCAAGACGAAACGCCTCACGCGCAATCGACTCATCGACACCTTCCATTTCGTAAAGCATGCGGCCTGGCTGAATCTGTGCTACCCAGTATTCAACATTACCCTTACCTTTACCCATACGTACTTCAAGTGGCTTCTTCGAAATTGGCTTGTCCGGGAACACACGGATCCAGATCTTACCACCACGCTTGACGTAACGTGTCATTGCACGACGAGCCGCTTCAATCTGGCGCGCGGTAATGCGCCCACGATCAACAGCACGCAGGCCAAACTCGCCGAAGCTGACCTTGTTACCACTTTGTGCAAGACCGCGGTTGCGGCCCTTCATCTGTTTGCGGAATTTTGTTCGTTTTGGCTGCAGCATCTATCAATACCCCTATCAGCTTGCCGCGGCCTTCTCAGGAGCAGCTTCTACGGCGTCTTGCTGACGACCGATAACTTCACCCTTGAAGATCCAGACTTTTACACCAATGATGCCGTAGGTTGTATTCGCTTCGGCAAAGCCATAATCGATATCAGCACGCAGTGTGTGAAGTGGTACACGACCTTCGCGATACCACTCGGTACGAGCGATTTCGGCACCGTTCAAACGACCAGCGACATTAATACGAATCCCTTGTGCACCAAGACGCATGGTGTTGGTTACCGCGCGCTTCATGGCACGACGAAACATAATACGACGCTCGAGCTGTTGGGCGATGTTCTCAGCCACCAAGTAGGCATCCAGTTCCGGTTTGCGAATCTCTTCGATACTGATGTGAACAGGCACACCCATCATCTTCGAAACGGACTGGCGCAGAACGTCGATATCTTCACCCTTCTTGCCGATAACGATACCCGGGCGCGCAGTGTGAATCGTAATGCGCGCATTGTTCGCAGGACGCTCGATCTGGATGTGACTCACCGATGCGCCGGCAAGCTTCTTCTTCAAAAACTCGCGCACCTTCAGATCGGTGAACAGCATACCTGCGTAATCTTTGCTATCCGCGTACCACTTCGACGTCCAGTCTTTGACGATGCCGAGGCGAATACCAATTGGATGTACTTTCTGACCCATTACAACCTCACTTCTCGTCGGAAACCGTCACAGTAATGTGACAGCTACGTTTCAGAATCTGATTGGCACGACCACGTGCGCGGGCACGCCAGCGCTTCATAGTCTTACCTTCATCAACAAAAATTGTTGATACTTTTAACTCATCAATATCAGCACCTTCATTGTGCTCAGCATTTGAAATCGCTGACATCAATAGCTTCTTGACGATAGTAGCGGCCTTCTTCGGGCTAAAAGCCAGAATATCAATCGCTTTTTCTACGGACTTGCCGCGGATCTGGTCTGCAACGAGACGACACTTTTGCGCCGAAATACGTGCACCACTTAGTTTTGCGTTGACCTGCATGCTCGTAATCTCCTTACCTGGACTTCTTGTCGGCCACGTGACCCTTAAAGGTACGTGTGCCAGCAAATTCACCCAGCTTGTGACCTACCATGTTCTCAGTGATAAGCACTGGCACATGCTGACGTCCGTTATGCACGGCAATGGTCAGACCGAGCATATCAGGCACGATCATGGAACGACGCGACCAGGTCTTGATTGGGCGCTTGTTGTTGGTCTCGACAGCCTCATTCACCTTCTTCGTCAGATGAAGGTCAACAAAAGGCCCTTTAGTAATGGAACGTGGCACGCTTCTATTCCTCTATTTACTTAGCGCTACGACGGCGCACGATCATTTTATCGGTACGCTTGTTGCTGCGCGTCTTGTAACCCTTAGTGGGTACACCCCAAGGTGAAACCGGGTGACGACCACCAGAGGTACGGCCTTCACCACCACCATGTGGATGGTCTACCGGGTTCATTACCACACCGCGAACGGTCGGACGAACACCGCGCCAGCGCGTAGCACCGGCCTTACCCAGCTTGCGCAGGTTATGTTCTGACATACCGACTTCACCAATGGTGGCACGGCAGTCAATGTGAATCTTGCGCATTTCACCGGAACGCAGTCGCAGGGTGGCGTATTGACCTTCACGCGCAACCAGCTGTGCAGAGGTGCCGGCACTTCGTGCAATCTGCGCACCCTTGCCTGGCTTCATCTCAATGCAATGAACCGTACTACCGACCGGGATGTTGCGCAGTGGCAGGCAATTGCCCGTCTTGATAGGCGCATCCGTACCAGATGCCAGCACGTCATCGGCCTTCACGCCCTTAGGCGCGATAATGTAGCGGCGTTCGCCATCCGTATACAGTAACAGGGCAATATGGGCCGTACGATTTGGATCGTACTCAATACGCTCTACCTTGGCATCAATACCATCTTTGTCGCGACGGAAGTCCATAATACGGTAATGCTGTTTATGACCACCACCACGATGGCGCACAGTGATGCGGCCATTGTTGTTGCGGCCCGCATTCTTTGACTTCTTCTCAAGCAGCGGTGCATGAGGTGCACCCTTGTGCAGATCCGGCGTCTTAATCTGGACGACGAAACGGCGACCCGCTGAGGTTGGTTTTGCCTTTACTACTGCCATTGCCCTAACCCTTATTTATCAGGCTGATACGAAATCGATGTCTTGACCCGGCTTCAGGCAAACAATCGCCTTTTTCCAGTTCGGACGTTTACCAGGGGTGCGCGTATATTTCATCTTGCCGCGCACGGTCATCGTTTTCACATCAGCAACTTCAACTTCAAACAGCTGTTCAACAGCGCTCTTGATCTCACGCTTGGTGGCATCAATCGCAACCTTAAAGATAAACTGACCAGCCTTGTCGGCCGACATAGTGCTCTTTTCAGAGATATGTGGCGCGACGATTACTTTCAGCAGGCGTTCCTGATTCATGCCAGGTTCTCCTCAATCTTCTTCAGTGCATCCACAGTCACCAGCACTTTATCAAAACGCACCAGGTCAAGCGGGTTCACACCGGAAACATCGATAACATCGACCTTCGGGATATTTCGTGCTGACAAATATAGGTTCTCATCCATGGCTTCGGTAACAATCAGTACATTATCAACAATACCCAGCTTACCCAGCTTGTCAGTGACTTCCTTGGTCTTCGGTGCCTCGGTGTCGAACTTATCGACAACAACCAGACGTTCCTGACGAAGCAATTCCGACAGAATTGACTTGATTGCACCGCGATACATCTTGCGATTTACTTTCTGCGACCAGTCCTTGGGGACGGCTGCAAAAGTTTTACCACCCGTACGCCAGATTGGGCCACGTGTTGTACCTGCACGGGCACGACCAGTACCTTTCTGTGCGAAAGGCTTGGCACCACCGCCGCTAACTGCGCTGCGATTCTTATGCGCGCGAGTACCGGCACGGCCACCTGCCTGGTAGGCAGTTACAACCTGGTGCACGAGTGCCTCATTAAAATCACGACCAAATACATCATCAGAGAGAGTAATACTCTTTGATGAAGCCTTGCCCGTTGCCGTTGTCAGTTTCAGATCCACAACTATGTCCTCAACTACGTGCCTTAACGGCAGGTGTCACCATTACATCGCCGTTCTTGGAGCCTGGTACGGCACCCTTGATCAGCAGCAAGTTATTTTCAGCATCAACGCGAACCACTTCGAGAGTCTGCTGTGTTCTGCGTACGCTACCCATGTGTCCTGACATCTTTTTACCCTTGAACACACGACCCGGTGTCTGGTTTTGACCAATCGAACCATTTGAGCGGTGCGAAAGTGAGTTACCGTGTGTGGCGTCTTGCATACTAAAGTTATGACGCTTGATACCACCCTGGAAACCCTTACCAATACTGGTACCGGTAACATCAACTTTCTGACCTTCCTGGAAGATGTCGACCTTGATTTCGCCACCGGCGGCAAAGTCATCACCCTCACCGTCAGCCAGACGGAATTCCCAAACACCGCGACCTGCCTCAACACCCGCCTTGGCAAAATGACCTGCCTGGGCCTTGGTGACACGAGATGCGCGACGTGTGCCGGTAGTTACCTGTACTGCACGGTATCCATCGCTGTCGTCCGCCTTCATCTGCGTGATGCGGTTTGGTTCCACTTCAATCACTGTCACAGGAATAGAGGCACCTTCATCTGTAAAGATGCGTGTCATTCCAACCTTGCGACCAATTACACCGATAGTCATTGCTTTATCTCTCTCGGGCCTACAGCTGTTAATTCAGCTTGATTTGCACATCAACACCGGCTGCCAAGTCCAGCTTCATCAAAGCATCTACGGTCTTGTCTGTCGGGTCGACGATATCCATCAGGCGCTTGTGCGTACGAATTTCGTACTGGTCACGCGCATCCTTATTGACATGTGGCGAAATCAGCACGGTAAAACGCTCTTTACGCGTAGGCAGTGGAATAGGACCACGAACCTGCGCACCAGTGCGACGTGCGGTTTCAACGATTTCACGAGCAGACTGGTCGATCAGGCGATGATCGAAAGCCTTCAGGCGAATACGTATGCGTTGGTTTTCTGCAGCTGCCTTAGCCATTCTATTTACTCTATAATCTTCGCGACGACGCCGGCACCCACGGTGCGGCCACCTTCACGAATTGCAAAACGAAGACCTTCTTCCATCGCAATCGGTGCGATTAGGGTCACGGTCATCTTAACGTTGTCACCCGGCATCACCATCTCGATACCTTCCGGCAGGTCACAGGCACCTGTGACGTCGGTGGTACGGAAGTAGAACTGCGGACGGTAGCCGTTGAAGAACGGGGTATGACGACCGCCTTCATCTTTGCTCAACACGTAGACTTCGGCTTCAAACTTGGTGTGCGGCTTGATGGAACCCGGCTTACACAGTACCTGGCCACGTTCTACGTCTTCACGCTTGGTGCCTCGCAGCAAGATTCCAACGTTGTCACCGGCCTGACCCTGGTCAAGCAGCTTGCGGAACATTTCAACACCGGTACAGGTGGTGGTCACGGTATCTTTGATACCGACAATTTCAATTTCTTCACCCACCTTGACGATGCCGCGCTCGATACGACCGGTCACCACGGTGCCACGTCCGGAGATGGAGAAGACGTCTTCCACCGGCATCAGGAAGTCACCGTCTACGGCGCGTTCCGGCAGTGGAAAGTATTCGTCCATGGCGGCGACCAGCTTGAGGATGGACGGGGCACCAATTTCGGAGGTGTCGCCTTCCAGGGCCTTCAGCGCGGAACCGCGGATGATCGGGGTGTCGTCTCCCGGGAAGTCGTACATGTCGAGCAGTTCACGAATTTCCATTTCGACCAGTTCGATCAGTTCTTCGTCGTCGACCATGTCGGCCTTGTTCAGGAATACGACGATGTGCGGGACGCCAACCTGACGCGACAGCAGGATGTGCTCACGGGTCTGGGGCATGGGGCCATCGGCGGCACTACAGACGAGGATCGCACCGTCCATCTGCGCCGCACCGGTGATCATGTTCTTTACGTAGTCAGCATGGCCCGGGCAGTCAACGTGGGCGTAGTGGCGGTTCTCAGATTCGTACTCAACGTGTGAGGTCGCAATCGTAATACCGCGCTCGCGTTCTTCCGGGGCGTTGTCGATTTCGTCAAACGCCTTGGCTGTTCCGCCCATCGCCTCTGCCATGACCTTGGTGATCGCCGCCGTCAGTGTCGTCTTACCATGGTCAACGTGACCAATCGTTCCCACATTTACATGCGGTTTCGTTCGTTCAAATTTTTCCTTGGACACGCTGTTACCCTCTTTCTCGATTCAACTGTTACGTTTGTAATAAAAACCAATTATCAAGAAGTCTTCCTAATCACCGCATCTGCGACTTTATTCGGAGCTTCACCATACTTCTCAAATTCCATGCTGTAACTGGCGCGGCCCTGTGTGGCACTACGCAAGTCAGTGGCATAACCAAACATCTCACCTAACGGCACTTCAGCACGAATAATCTTGCCCGAAGGCGAATCATCCATGCCGGTTGGCAAACCGCGGCGGCGACTCAGGTCGCCCATGACGTCACCCATGTAATCTTCCGGGGTAACGACTTCAACCTTCATAATCGGCTCAAGCAGGACCGGATCGGCCATCTTGACACCTTCCTTGACCCCCATCGAGCCGGCGATCTTAAACGCCATCTCGGAAGAGTCAACATCATGGTAGGACCCGTCAAACAGGGTGACCCTGATGTCTACCAACGGGAAGCCGGCGATAACGCCGTTTTCCAGCTGTTCCTTAATTCCTTTATCTACGGCACCGATATATTCCTTCGGTACCACACCGCCAGCGATGTCGTTGACGAACTCGTAACCAGCACCTCGCTCCCGTGGTTCCAGCTTGAGAACCACATGGCCATACTGACCACGACCACCTGACTGGCGAATAAACTTGCCATCCACCTTGTCTACCACGCTGCGAATCGTTTCGCGGTAGGCCACTTGTGGTTTACCCACATTGGCCTCAACACCAAACTCACGCTTCATGCGGTCGACAATAATGTCGAGGTGCAACTCACCCATCCCGGCGATGATGGTCTGACCGGTCTCCTCATCCGTGTTAACACGAAATGATGGGTCTTCCTGCGCCAGCTTCGACAGGGCAAGCCCCATCTTCTCCTGGTCAGCCAGGGTTCTGGGTTCCACGGCCACCGCAATCACCGGCTCCGGGAACTCCATGCGCTCTAAGGTAATCACGTTACCCTGATCGCAGAGGGTGTCACCCGTGGTGACATCCTTTAGTCCCACCGCAGCGGCAATATCACCGGCACGGACTTCTTTAATCTCTTCTCGACTGTTGGAGTGCATCTGCAGGATGCGACCAACGCGCTCTTTCTTACCCTTTACCGGGTTGTACACCGTATCACCCGACTTCAACACGCCGGAGTACACGCGGAAGAAGGTCAGCGTGCCGACAAACGGGTCGGTCGCGATCTTGAAGGCCAGCGCCGCAAAGGCCTCGTCATCCGAGCTTTTACGCGAACCTTCCGATTCTTCCTTATTATCAAGGATGCCGGTAATCGCCGGGACCTCGACCGGTGACGGCATAAACTTGATAACCGCATCGAGCATGGCTTGCACGCCCTTATTCTTGAAGGCTGAGCCACACAGACAAGGAACAACCTCGTTCCTTAGTGTCTGCAGGCGTAAACCTTCAACAATATCTTCTTCCGAGAGGTCACCTGTCTCCAGGTACTTCTCCATCAATTCTTCGTTGGCTTCGGCGGCTGACTCGACCATCTGCTCATGCAGTGTATTGGCCTTGTCCAGCAGCTCGGCCGGAATATCTCTGGCCTCATAGGTCACGCCCATATCGGCCTCATTCCAGTAGATAGCCTGCATGCGGATTAAATCAATCACGCCCTCAAAACCATCTTCTGCACCGATGTTCAGCTGAATCGGTACAGCATTCGAACCGAGGCGCTCTTTAATCTGCTTAACAACACGCAGAAAATCTGCCCCTGCACGGTCCATCTTGTTGACGAAGGCCATGCGCGGTACGTGGTACTTGTTTGCCTGTCGCCATACGGTTTCAGACTGTGGCTCTACACCACCGACAGCGCAAAATACTGCACAGGCGCCATCCAATACTCGCAGCGAACGCTCCACCTCAATCGTGAAGTCGACGTGCCCAGGCGTATCAATAATGTTGATACGGTGCTCCGGGTACTGCTTGTCCATCCCGGACCAGAAACAGGTTGTGGCAGCGGAGGTAATCGTAATTCCGCGCTCTTGCTCCTGCTCCATCCAGTCCATGGTGGCAGCACCATCGTGCACTTCACCAATCTTGTGCGAGACGCCTGTATAAAACAGAACGCGCTCGGTGGTCGTCGTCTTGCCGGCATCGATATGCGCCATAATGCCGACGTTTCGATAGCGTTCGATAGGTGTCTTGCGTGCCACGACGAACCGCCTCTATCGATCTAATCCTTACCAGCGATAGTGCGAGAAGGCCTTGTTCGCATCAGCCATGCGATGTGTTTCTTCACGCTTCTTCACAGCCGAACCGCGCTGCTCAATGGCGTCCATGACTTCACCGGCCAGACGCATACCCATCGATTTTTCACCACGCTTGCGGGCGGCTTCTACCAGCCAGCGCATAGCGAGTGCGGTACGTCGATGAGGACGGACTTCGCAAGGCACCTGGTAGGTTGCACCACCCACACGGCGAGACTTCACCTCAACCATTGGGCGGATGTTATCCAGCGCCTTGGTGAAACCCTCAAGGGCATCAGCCTTGGTACGCTCAGCAACCGTGCCCAGCGCGCCGTAAACGATGCGCTCAGCAACAGACTTCTTGCCACTTTCCATGACCACGTTAATAAATTTTGCCAGCATTTCGCTTCCGAATTTCGGATCCGGCAAAATAATGCGTTTCGGTACTTCTCTTCTTCTCGGCATCTCTAAAATCCCGACTCAATTAGCTTTTAGGGCGCTTGGCGCCATACTTTGAACGACCCTGCCTACGCTCAGTAACACCGGAGGTATCCAGCGTGCCGCGCACGGTGTGGTAACGCACACCAGGCAAATCCTTTACACGACCACCACGAATCAGGACCACAGAGTGCTCCTGAAGGTTATGGCCCTCACCACCAATATAAGTAGTGACTTCCTGACCATTGGTCAGACGCACACGAGCAACCTTACGCATCGCTGAGTTCGGCTTTTTCGGTGTCGTTGTATATACACGGGTGCAAACGCCACGCTTTTGCGGGCATGCTTCCAGTGCAGGCACTGTACTTTTTTCAATCGGGCGCTTACGTGGCTTGCGCACCAGCTGATTAATCGTGGCCATTAACTCTGTTCTCCAGCCCTAAAATAAACTAAGCGCCCAGCCCTGGCTGAACGCTTGCTATTAATATATTTCGATTCTGACCGGTCGGGGTTATCTGCCCAGCTGGTCAATGAAGGCGCGTAATTTTAGGGAGAGTTGCCCTCCCTGTCAAGCCGTTTCGGGGGCCGATTGGCCCCCGAACAACGCATTTGCTGGCCTTGAGGCTTATTCCGCTGCTGGCGGCACCGTCTCGTCAATAACAACCTCTAATTCCGGGGTTTCCGGGACAGAGAGTGCGATGGCGGCTTCCTCTACGCTCTCGCGCCTACGACGGCGCTCGGCATGGTAGGAAAGACCGGTACCGGCCGGGATCAGGCGGCCAACGATGACATTTTCCTTCAATCCGCGCAGGTCGTCCTTCATACCGCGAACCGAGGCCTCGGTAAGGACACGGGTGGTCTCCTGGAAGGAGGCCGCAGAAATGAAGGATTCGGTCGCCAGCGAGGCCTTGGTAATACCCAGCAGCATGCGTTCATATTTGGCCGGGTCTTTGCCAGCGGCAATGGCGGCCTCATTCTCATCCAGCAAACGGGCATATTCGACCTGCTCACCCTTGAGGAACTTGGTATCCGCACCATCGGTCACTTCGGCCTTGCGCATCATCTGGCGGACAATGACTTCGATATGCTTATCGTTAATCTTCACACCCTGCAGGCGATACACCTCCTGCACCTCGTTAACGATGTAGTTGGCCAGTGTACTCACACCCTGCAGACGCAGGATATCGTGCGGAACCGGGGCGCCATCGACGAGGACTTCACCCTTTTCGACATGCTCACCCTCGAACACATTCAGGTGACGCCACTTATGAATGGCCTCGGTGTGTGGCTCGCTGCCATCAGACGGCGTGATCACCACGTTTTGCTTGGCCTTGGCCTCTTTACCCATACTAACAGTACCGGAAATCTCCGCCATCACGGCCGGGTCCTTTGGCTTACGGGCCTCGAACAGGTCGGCCACCCGAGGCAGACCCCCGGTAATATCACGGGTCTTGGAGGATTCCTGCGGGATACGGGCAATCACATCACCCACACCGACCTCGGCGCCATCCTCGATATTCACAATCGAGTTGGCCGGCAAGGCGTACATGGCCGGGATCGTCGTACCTACCAGATTCAGCGGCTCACCCTTGTCATCAAGCAGCTTCACCGTCGGCTTCAGGTCCTTACCGACTGTGCCACGTGTCTTCGGATCGGTGATGCTGAGACTGGACAGACCCGTCACCTCATCGACGACCTTGTTCACGCTCACGCCATCGACGAAGTCGCTGAATTTCACGCGACCCGCCACTTCGGTAACAATGGGGTGGGTATGTGGGTCCCAATTGGCGATAATCTGGCCCGATTCGATACTGTCACCGTCATGGATGCTCAGCACCGAACCATAAACGACCTTGTAACGCTCACGGTCACGGCCCTGCTCATCAATAACGATGATTTCACCGGAACGGGATACCGCCACCAGGTTGCCCTCTTTGTTTTCAACCGTCTTCAGGTTGTGCAGACGTACGCTACCCTTGGACTTGACCTGAATACTGTTCACCGAGGCGGCACGCGATGCCGCACCACCAATGTGGAAGGTACGCATGGTCAGCTGGGTACCCGGCTCACCAATAGATTGCGCGGCGATAACACCAATCGCTTCACCCCGGTTAACGAGGTGGCCACGACCCAGGTCACGACCGTAACAGGCCGAACAGATACCGTGACGGGTTTCACAGGTGATCGGTGAGCGAACGACAATCTCGTCGATACCCATTTCATCCAGACGCAGCACCCAGCTTTCATCCAGCAGGGTACCGGCCTCAACACCGGTGCTACCGTCCCTGAGAACCACATCCTGCGCCACGACACGACCCAGTACACGTTCACTCAAAGGCTCAACCACGTCACCGCCTTCAATCAACGGCTGCATAACCAAACCTTCGCTGGTACCACAATCATCATCGGTGACGACCAGGTCCTGGGCGACGTCGACCAGGCGACGGGTCAGGTAACCGGAGTTAGCCGTCTTCAATGCGGTATCGGCCAGACCCTTACGGGCACCATGCGTCGATATGAAGTACTGAATAACGTTCAGGCCTTCACGGAAGTTGGCCGTGATCGGCGTCTCAATAATCGAGCCATCCGGCTTGGCCATCAGGCCACGCATACCGGCCAATTGACGAATCTGCGCGGCACTACCACGAGCTCCGGAGTCAGCCATCATGTAGACGGAGTTGAAGGAGTCCTGCATCACCATGTTGCCCTTGGAATCTTCAACTTCGTACTGACCGAGCTTGTCCATCATGGCCTTGGCAACCTGATCATTAGTATGTGACCAGATATCCACAACCTTGTTGTAACGTTCACCATTGGTCACCAGACCGGAGGTGTACTGGTGCTGAATTTCACGCACTTCGGCCTCGGCACGACCCAGGATCTCTGCTTTGCTCTCCGGGATAACCATGTCATCAATACCGAAAGAAACGGAGGCTTTAGTTGCATAAGAGAAACCGGTGTACATGAGCTGGTCGGCGAAGATAACAGATTCCTTCAGACCCACCTTGCGGTAACACTCGTTGATCAGCTGTGAAATGGCCTTTTTCTTCATGGCCTTGTTGATCAAGTCAAAGGACATACCTTCCGGCAACAGCTCAGACAGGATCGAACGACCGGCAGTCGTTTCTACGCGTCGGAAGGTTGTCTCTCTATCACCGTTTTCGGCGATAGTCGTTTCCTTGATGCGAACACTGACCCGGGCGTGCAGGTCGACAACACCATTGTCATAGGCACGATGCACTTCGGCGACGTCTGTGAAGTACATGCCTTCACCCTTTGCGTTCACACGATCACGCGTCATGTAGTACAGGCCCAGCACCACGTCCTGAGACGGTACGATGATAGGCTCACCGTTGGCTGGCGACAGCACGTTATTGGTCGACATCATCAGGGTACGCGCTTCCAGCTGTGCTTCAATAGACAGCGGAACGTGTACAGCCATCTGGTCACCGTCGAAGTCGGCGTTGTAGGCAGTACAGACCAGTGGGTGCAGCTGAATGGCCTTGCCTTCAATCAGGACTGGCTCAAAGGCCTGGATACCCAGACGATGCAAGGTTGGCGCACGGTTGAGCATGACCGGGTGTTCGCGGATAACCTCTTCAAGGATATCCCAGACTTCCGGACCTTCGCGCTCAACCAGCTTCTTCGCCGCTTTAATCGTGGTAGCGAGACCACGCAATTCCAGCTTGCCAAAGATGAACGGCTTGAACAGTTCCAGTGCCATTTTCTTCGGTAGACCACACTGGTGCAGCTTCAGGGTCGGGCCCACCACGATCACGGAACGACCGGAGTAATCGACGCGCTTACCGAGCAGGTTCTGACGGAAACGACCCTGCTTACCCTTGATCATGTCGGCCAGTGACTTCAGCGGACGCTTGTTGGTGCCGGTGATGGCCTTGCCGCGGCGTCCATTGTCCAGCAACGCGTCAACGGCTTCCTGCAACATACGCTTTTCATTGCGGGCGATGATGTCCGGGGCGTTCAGGTCCATCAGGCGCTTGAGGCGATTGTTACGGTTAATCACACGGCGGTACAGATCATTCAGGTCGGAGGTGGCGAAACGACCACCATCGAGTGGTACCAGTGGGCGAAGTTCCGGCGGTAGAACCGGCAACACACTCATGATCATCCACTCCGGCTTGTTGCCGGACTCGATGAAGGCCTCCATCAGCTTGAGACGCTTGGTCCACTTCTTGATTTTTGTTTCCGAACCGGTTGTCGGCAGGTCTTCACGAATCTGGGCAATTTCTGCCTCCAGGTCCAGGTCCTTCAACAGAATCAGGACAGCCTCGGCACCCATACGGGCATCAAACTCATCACCATTTTCTTCAATGGCGTTGAGGTAGGCCTCTTCTGACAGCAACTGCCGCTTTTCAAGGGTGGTCATGCCCGGGTCGACGACCACGAAGGCCTCGAAGTAGAGCACGCGTTCGATATCGCGCAGGGTCATGTCTAGCAACAGGCCCATGCGTGAAGGCAGAGACTTCAGGTACCAGATATGTGCAACCGGACTGGCCAGTTCAATGTGCCCCATACGCTCACGACGGACCTTGGCCAGGGTGACTTCAACGCCACACTTTTCACAGATCACACCGCGATGCTTGAGGCGCTTGTACTTGCCACAAAGACACTCGTAGTCCTTGACCGGACCAAAGATCTTGGCACAGAACAGACCATCACGTTCTGGCTTAAAGGTACGGTAGTTAATGGTCTCCGGCTTTTTCACTTCGCCGAATGACCATGAACGAATTTTATCCGGTGAGGCCAGGCCGATGCGAATCGCATCAAACTCTTCTGTCTGACCCTGTTGCTTAAGTAGATTTAACAGATCTTTCATGTTCTTTCCGCCTTACGAAAGATTGATCCAATACTGCGCATTAGTCTTGTTCCAGCTCGATATCGATAGCCAGTGAACGAATTTCCTTCAGCAATACATTAAAGGACTCCGGCATACCCGCCACCATACGATGATCACCGTCAACAATGTTCTTGTACATCTTGGTACGACCCTGAACATCGTCCGATTTAACCGTCAGCATTTCCTGCAAAGTGTAGGAAGCACCGTAGGCCTCGAGTGCCCAGACTTCCATTTCACCAAAGCGCTGACCACCGAACTGTGCCTTACCACCCAACGGCTGCTGGGTAACGAGACTGTATGGCCCGGTTGAACGAGCGTGCATCTTGTCATCAACAAGATGGTTCAGTTTCAGCATGTACATATAGCCGACCGTAACCGGACGCTCGAACTCGTCACCGGTGCGACCATCCTTGAGAAGGGTCTGGCCGGAACGTGGCAAATTCGCCAGTTCAAGCATATGACGAATATCATCTTCCGAGGCACCATCGAAGACCGGTGTCGCCATCGGCACACCGCCACGCAGGTTCTTCGCCAATTCAGTGATCTCGTCATCGTTGAATGACTTCAAATCTTCCATCACACCACTGCTGTTGTAAACCTTGTCGAGGAACTTGCGCATCTCTTCGACCTTGCAGTGCTCGTCAAGCATGTCACCAATGCGGTGACCCAGGCCCTTCGCGGCCCAGCCAAGGTGGGTTTCCAGCACCTGCCCCACGTTCATACGCGAAGGCACGCCGAGTGGGTTCAGCACCACGTCTACCGGGGTACCGTCATCACCGTATGGCATATCTTCAACCGGCACGATCATGGAGATCACACCCTTGTTACCGTGACGACCCGCCATCTTGTCACCCGGCTGGATACGACGCTTGACGGCAACGTAGACCTTGACCATCTTCAGCACGCCAGGGGCGAGGTCATCACCCTGAGTGATCTTGGTCTTCTTCTCATCGTAACGGGCATCGAAGTCCTTGCGCTGTTGCTTAAATTGACCGGCAAGGGCCTCAAGCTGACTCGCAGCGGCTTCGTTATGCAGACGCACATCAAACCACTTGGAACGCTCCAGCTCGGTCAGGTAGGCCTTGGTGATCTTGTCACCAGACTTCAGTCCGTTCGGTCCACCGTCTGCCTGTTTGCCTGTTAACAGCTTCTCGGCGCGCGCGTAAAGGTCTTCTTCAAGGATACGCAGCTGATCGTTTAGGTCCTTCTTGACCTTGGCCAGTTCGCTTGCCTCGATTTCCAGGGCACGGGCATCTTTCTCGACACCGTCGCGGGTGAAGACCTGCACGTCGATAACCGTACCGGTCATGCCGGATGAAACGCGTAGCGAGTTATCCTTTACGTCCGAGGCCTTCTCACCAAAGATGGCACGCAGGAGCTTTTCTTCCGGTGTCAGCTGGGTTTCACCCTTCGGTGTTACCTTACCAACGAGGATATCACCCGGTTTGACCTCGGCACCGATGTAGACAATGCCTGACTCGTCGAGCTTGGCCAGTGCCGACTCACCGACGTTGGGGATATCACCGGTGACTTCTTCCGGACCGAGCTTGGTGTCGCGTGAGACACAGGTCATTTCTTCGATATGAATGGTGGTGAAACGATCTTCCTTGACGAGACGTTCTGAAATCAGAATCGAGTCCTCGAAGTTATAACCGTTCCAGGGCATGAAGGCGACCAGCATGTTCTGACCGAGGGCCAGTTCGCCCATGTCGGTAGAAGGGCCATCGGCCATCACGTCACCACGGGTCACTGTGTCACCGTTTTTCACCAGCGGGCGCTGATTGATACAGGTGTTCTGGTTGGAACGCGTGTACTTGGTCAAGTTGTAGATATCGACACCTGGCTCACCGGCAACGGTTTCGTCATCGTTAACACGAACCACGATACGACCGGCGTCAACGGAGTCGACCACACCACCACGGTCGGCAACCACGGTCACACCGGAGTCGATGGCAACGGTACGCTCTATACCAGTACCCACCAGCGGCTTTTCGCTACGCAGGGTCGGTACAGCCTGACGTTGCATGTTCGAACCCATGAGGGCGCGGTTGGCATCGTCGTGCTCGAGGAACGGGATCAGGGCCGCGGCCACGGATACGATCTGACGTGGTGAAACGTCGATGTAATTGACGTTCTCTGGGGTAGACAGGGTAAATTCGTTCATGTGGCGGCAGGAAACCATTTCGTCCTGCAGCTTACCCTTGGCATCCACCTCGGCATTGGCCTGAGCGATGACGTAACCACTTTCCTCGATCGCCGACAAGTACTCGATTTCGTCGGTAACCTTGCCATTCACCACCTTCTGGTAAGGAGTTTCGAGGAAGCCATAATCATTGGTTCGTGCGTACACGGCCAGTGAGTTAATCAGACCGATGTTCGGGCCTTCAGGTGTTTCAATCGGACAAACACGACCGTAGTGAGTCGGATGCACATCTCGTACCTCAAAGCCGGCACGTTCGCGGGTCAAACCACCCGGGCCAAGCGCCGAGATGCGACGCTTGTGGGTCACTTCTGAGAGCGGATTGTTCTGGTCCATAAACTGCGACAGCTGTGAAGAACCAAAAAATTCCTTGATGACAGCTGAAACAGGCTTGGCGTTAATGAGTTCCTGCGGCATCAGGCCTTCGCTCTCGGCAATGCTCAAGCGTTCCTTGACGGCACGCTCGACACGCACCAGACCCACACGGAACTGGTTCTCGGCCATTTCACCGACACAACGTACACGGCGATTACCGAGGTGGTCGATATCATCGACGACACCGTTACCGTTACGGATGTTAAGCAGCGTCTTGATAACATCAATAATGTCATCATTGGACAGGGTGCCTTCACCGACAACTGCATCACGACCGACACGACGGTTGAACTTCATGCGACCGACAGCGGACAGGTCATAACGATCGGCATTGAAAAACAGGTTGTTGAACAGATTCTCGGCGGCATCCTTGGTAGGCGGCTCACCCGGGCGCATCATACGGTAGATCTCGACCATGGCCTCGAGTGCATTGGTGCTTGCATCGATGCGCAGGGTCTCCGATATGAACGAACCTCTATCAAGATCGTTGGTGTAGAGTGTTTTGATCTCCGGGACACCGGCTTCAAGCAGGGCTTCAAGCAGCTCTTCGGTGATCTCAGCATTCGCCGCACAGACTAGTTCACCCGTTTCGGTGTTGACGATATCGTTGGCGATGACCTTACCCATCAGGTATTCATTAGACACCTTCAGGGAAGTCACTCCGGCCTTTTCGAGTTCGCGAATGTGGCGTGCAGTAATGCGGCGACCGGATTCGACGATTACCTTGCCCTTGGCCTTGATGTCGAAGCTGGCGGTTTCACCACGCAATCGCTCTGGCACGAGGTCGAGAACGATATCGTCCTTAACAAACTTCAGGGTGTCCGTTTCGAAGAACATCTCCAGCATCTGCTCATTGTTGTAACCGAGCGCACGCAACAGGATCGATACCGGCAGCTTGCGACGACGGTCGATACGAACAAAGACGTTATCCTTCGGGTCAAATTCAAAGTCCAGCCAGGAACCACGGTACGGAATCACACGGGCATTGAACAACAGCTTGCCGGATGAGTGGGTCTTGCCCTTGTCGTGGTCAAAGAACACGCCAGGTGAACGATGCAACTGGGAAACGATGACACGCTCGGTGCCATTGATAACAAAGGTACCGGTATCGGTCATGAGCGGCAGTTCGCCCATGTAGACTTCCTGTTCCTTAACTTCCTTGATGTCCTTGCCGCCGCTGGACTCCTTGTCATAAATCACAAGGCGCAGCTTGACGCGTAACGGTGCCGCATAGGTGACACCGCGCATTTGACATTCCTTGACATCAAATACCGGGGTTCCAAGACGGTAGCTGACATATTCCAGCGCAGCGGTTCCCGAATAACTTACAATTGGGAAAACCGAGCTAAACGCGGCATGCAGCCCCTGCTCTTTGAGATTATCATCCGCAGCGCCAGCCTGGAGAAAACTCCGGTAGGAATCCACTTGAATGGCCAACATATATGGCACATCCAGAATCCCCGGGCGCTTGCCGAAATTATTACGGATGCGTTTCTTTTCAGTAAACGAGTACGCCATCTCGAACCCTCAGCAAAAAATAGTAATTCTGTAATCGATACCTGATAAAACCATCAAGCAACGACAAAAAGGCAGAGGGTTGGTGACTTTTGGTCACCAACCGCAAACTGCCAGGTGTTGTCTCGCAATACGCACAGACGAGCTTATTTAAGCTCGACTGCGGCGCCTGCTTCTTCCAACTTTTTCTTAACGTCTTCAGCTTCATCCTTGGAAGCGGCTTCCTTAATAGTTGAAGGGGTGCCTTCAACCATGTCCTTGGCTTCCTTCAGACCGAGACCGGTGATAGCACGAACAACCTTAATGACAGAAACCTTATTGTCACCAAAACTGGTCATTACTACATCAAACTCGTCCTTTTCGGCAGCGGCTTCACCAGCAGCAGCTGGAGCAGCTGCCATGGCAACCGGTGCGGCGGCGCTTACATTGAACTTCTCTTCCATTGCTTCGATGAGATCAACAATCTCTACAACGGTCATGTTGGAAATAGTTTCCAGGATATCGTCTTTACTGACGGCCATGATCTTACTCCTAAAATAAAACCTAAAATCTACTCAGACCGCTAAGCGGCCAATTCGGTTAAAAGCCTTACGCTGCCTTGGTGTCGCGAACAGCACCCATCACACGGGCAAGCTTGTTGTTCGGTTCTGCCAACGTACGGACAAACTTGCTGATTGGTGCCTGTATAACGCCACACAACATGCCAAGGGCCTGATCGCGTGTCGGCATACTTGCCAGCGTTGCAAGTTGCGAGGCATCCATAAGTTTGCCGCCCAGTGCAATACTCCGCACCACCAGCTTGTTATGGTCTTTCGCAAAATCCTTGAAAATTCGAGCCGCTGCAGCCGGGTCTTCTTTTGAGAAGGCCAACATTAACGGACCGGTCAAGGTGTCCTGTAAGCAAGCGTAATCGGTGCCTTCCACTGCACGACGTGCCAACGTGTTCTTAACGACGCGAAGATAGACGTCTGCACCGCGCGCTTGTTTGCGCAGGGCGGTCATCTCGTCAACGGTCAGACCACGGTACTCAGCTGCAATTGCAGACTGGGCACTGGCCGCGACTTCAGCGACTTCAGCAACGATTGCCTTTTTTTCCTCAAGGTTCAGCATTGTGCCGTTCCCTCCAGGTTGCATTCGGAAACACGATACTCAAACCAGCTATCGCCACGGACCCCTTGTCCGGTTTCCTTTGTCACACAGAATACCGCGTGCGGTATTCCACCCGTTGGTGACCTTCGCCAGTAAAAACTGTCTAGGGCTTCACCATCTGCGCAGGCCGGGATGCATCCCATTAAGCGCCATGCACCTCCTGTGCATGCCTCACCTGCGGTCTTTGACGCACCTTCAGCTCATTAAATAACCGAAGGGGCCCAAAGCCTGTTGACCGGTCCCGATTAGATCTCGAGACTGGCCTTATCTACCGGAACACCCGCACCCATGGTGGTGGAGAGGGTGATCTTCTTCATGAATATGCCCTTCGCTGAACTTGGCTTGGCCTTATTCAGGTCGGCGATCAGTGCGTCGAGATTTTCGCGCAGTGCCTTCGGTTCAAAATCAACCTTGCCGATGGTGGCGTGAATGATACCGCCCTTGTCAGCACGGTAACGGATCTGACCGGCCTTGGCATTCTTCACGGCCGTTTCAACATCAGGTGTCACCGTACCGACCTTCGGGTTAGGCATCAGGCCACGTGGGCCGAGGATCTGACCCAGTGTGCCGACAACGCGCATGGCATCCGGTGTCGCAATGACGACATCAAAGTCCATGACGCCACCCTTAATAGTTTCAGCCAGGTCTTCAAAACCAACGAGGTCTGCACCGGCTGCCTTGGCCTTGTCGGCGTTTTCGCCCTGGGCGAATACGGCAACACGGATGGTCTTGCCGGTACCGTTTGGCAGTACCGTCGCGCCACGCACGTTCTGGTCGGACTTACGTGGGTCAATACCGAGGTTGATACTGACATCAACGGACTCGACAAACTTGGCCTTAGGAAATTCTTTCAACAGGTTCAGTGCGTCGTCGATAGCATAGGACTTGCCGGCTTCGACCTTCTCGCGGATGGCCTGTGTGCGTTTACTCAGCTTTGCCATCTTACTTTACCCCTTCTGTTTCAATGCCCATGCTGCGAGCACTACCGGCGATAGTTCGCACAGCGGCATCCATGTCAGCAGCAGTCAGGTCTGGCATCTTGGTGTTCGCAATCTCTTCGAGTTGCGCACGGGTCACCTTGCCAACCTTGTCACGATTAGGCACGGCACTACCACTTTTCAGACCAGCGGCCTTCTTCAGCAAGATAGCAGCCGGCGGCGTCTTCATGATGAAGGTGAAGCTCTTGTCACTGTAGACAGTAATAATGACCGGAACCGGCATGTTTGGTTCCAGATTCTGTGTCTGGGCGTTAAACGCCTTACAGAAATCCATGATGTTCAAACCATGCTGACCCAGGGCTGGGCCGACTGGCGGACTAGGATTCGCCGCGCCTGCAGCAACCTGTAGCTTTACGTAGGCTTCAATCTTCTTTGCCATGTTAGTACTCCTAAAGTGGGTACAAGCGCCTGATACTTACGGACCAGGCTCCCCTGTTAATACAATTGATAACGACCGAGGTAACTATCAATCTCGTTATCCCTTAATAACGGCACAAAAACATAAGTTACTTCGTAACTGAGTTTTTGCGCCTTCCTCGAAAAGGGTTAAAACAACGTTTTAACCCTTTTCGACCTGCCCGAATTCAAGTTCGACCGGGGTAGAACGACCAAAGATCAGGACTGCTACACGCAGCTTGCTCTTCTCGTAGTTGACTTCCTCAACCACGCCGTTGAAATCATTAAATGGCCCATCGGTAACACGAACCACTTCGCCTGGCTCAAACAGCACCTTCGGCTTCGGCTTATCAACACCTTCCTGCACGCGATTAAGAATGGCATTGGCCTCTTTCTCGCTGATCGGTGCTGGGCGGTCACTGGTGCCGCCAATAAAGCCCATCACCTTCGGCACATCTTTCACCAGATGCCAGGTGTCGTCGTCCATTTCCATTTCCACCAGTACATAACCGGGGAAAAACTTGCGTTCTGACTTGCGCTTCTGGCCCTCACGCATTTCCACAACTTCTTCAGTCGGCACCAGGATCTCGCCAAACTTATCTTCCATGCCAGCGAGCTTGATGTGCTCGACAAGCGAACGCTTGACGGCATTTTCAAAACCCGAATAGGCATGTACTACGTACCAACGCTTAGCCATGAAATATATTCCTGCCTTAACCGATCAGTTTTTGTACTAACCACGCCAGAAACGAGTCAAAGCCCCAGAGGATCAACGCCACTATAATCACCATGGCGATAACCGTCAGGGTCATCTGTACTGTTTCCTTACGTGTCGGCCAGACAACCTTACGTACTTCGACGCGCGCATCCTGGATAAATGCCCAGGCATCGCGACCCGCAGTTGTCTGCAAAGCGACGACCATAGCCACAATTGCCATTACCAGAACACCAACGACACGCAATACCATCTGCTGGTCGGCGAAATAATAAAAGCCTGTTATGCCTGCACCCAGAATAAGCAGTGCGAAAAGCATTTTAATTTTGTCTGCCATGCCTTACGTAACCTTGTTGCCGTCCGTTCAAACCATTCTGGCAGGCCAGGAGGGAATCGAACCCCCAACCCTCGGTTTTGGAGACCGATGCTCTGCCAATTGAGCTACTGGCCTATTACCTTGTTGCTGGTGATGCACAAAAGAGCGCTCGCGGCACGAGCGCTCTTTATGCAATTTTAAAAACCAGCTTTACTCTATGATCTTCGCGACGACGCCGGCACCCACGGTGCGGCCACCTTCACGAATTGCAAAACGAAGACCTTCTTCCATCGCAATCGGTGCGATTAGGGTCACGGTCATCTTAACGTTGTCACCCGGCATCACCATCTCGATACCTTCCGGCAGGTCACAGGCACCTGTGACGTCGGTGGTACGGAAGTAGAACTGCGGACGGTAGCCGTTGAAGAACGGGGTATGACGACCGCCTTCATCTTTGCTCAACACGTAGACTTCGGCTTCAAACTTGGTGTGCGGCTTGATGGAACCCGGCTTACACAGTACCTGGCCACGTTCTACGTCTTCACGCTTGGTGCCTCGCAGCAAGATTCCAACGTTGTCACCGGCCTGACCCTGGTCAAGCAGCTTGCGGAACATTTCAACACCGGTACAGGTGGTGGTCACGGTATCTTTGATACCGACAATTTCAATTTCTTCACCCACCTTGACGATGCCGCGCTCGATACGACCGGTCACCACGGTGCCACGTCCGGAGATGGAGAAGACGTCTTCCACCGGCATCAGGAAGTCACCGTCTACGGCGCGTTCCGGCAGTGGAAAGTATTCGTCCATGGCGGCGACCAGCTTGAGGATGGACGGGGCACCAATTTCGGAGGTGTCGCCTTCCAGGGCCTTCAGCGCGGAACCGCGGATGATCGGGGTGTCGTCTCCCGGGAAGTCGTACATGTCGAGCAGTTCACGAATTTCCATTTCGACCAGTTCGATCAGTTCTTCGTCGTCGACCATGTCGGCCTTGTTCAGGAATACGACGATGTGCGGGACGCCAACCTGACGCGACAGCAGGATGTGCTCACGGGTCTGGGGCATGGGGCCATCGGCGGCACTACAGACGAGGATCGCACCGTCCATCTGCGCCGCACCGGTGATCATGTTCTTTACGTAGTCAGCATGGCCCGGGCAGTCAACGTGGGCGTAGTGGCGGTTCTCAGATTCGTACTCAACGTGTGAGGTCGCAATCGTAATACCGCGCTCGCGTTCTTCCGGGGCGTTGTCGATTTCGTCAAACGCCTTGGCTGTTCCGCCCATCGCCTCTGCCATGACCTTGGTGATCGCCGCCGTCAGTGTCGTCTTACCATGGTCAACGTGACCAATCGTTCCCACATTTACATGCGGTTTCGTTCGTTCAAATTTTTCCTTGGACATGGATACTCTCCAACCTTTTATCTACGTCGGCCACTTGCGTGAACGCCGACACTGGTTTCACATAAAATAACTAATTCTTTACTATTCAAGCCCGCTACCCGGTAGCCAGCTTGTCGTATCTGGAGCCCATAACCGGATTTGAACCGGTGACCTCTTCCTTACCAAGGAAGTGCTCTACCGACTGAGCTATATGGGCCAAACTTTTCTGAGCCAGCCCCGGAACCCTCAACAGGCCCCCTGTCCTTATATATATGGAGCGGGTGATGGGAATCGAACCCACGTATTCAGCTTGGAAGGCTGAAGTTCTACCATTGAACTACACCCGCGCTGTTCTACACTATGTCCGCAAACTCACCACGTCTCACTGGTATTCTCATTCCTTTGCGCTAACCTTATCCTTATATATGGTGGAGGGGGGTGGATTCGAACCACCGAAGGCGGAGCCGTCAGATTTACAATCTGATCCCTTTGGCCACTCGGGAACCCCTCCAAAAATAAGCCGCCTATTCTGCTTGAGAATCGGGACGCTGTCAATCGCGTTTATGCTGAAAACCGCATCAGGACTGACGCGGCGGCAGATGGTCATGCCGCCGCGATGCAACGGCATGCCCGGAATTGGTGCCGGAGAAAGGAGTCGAACCCTCGACCTTCGCATTACAAGTGCGCTGCTCTACCAACTGAGCTACTCCGGCGTTGCCATACTGGCCTGGCAAGGCGGGCATTCTAATGAAAACTGCGAGCGGATACCACCGCATTTTTAAGAACAATTCCGCTCATGCATCGCGATACCACCATATTGTTGTTGCAGGGCATCGACGATGGCCTCTGGCAGTGGCGGCCGATTCGGGCTGCTGAAATCAAGCCACAAGCCGCTGTTTTCCCTGTAATTTTCCTCTTTCACGGGATTCAGACCCAAGGCACTGATACGTGCATAATGCTGCTCAGCCGAGTCATGACTGCGGAAAAAACCCAGTGAGATGGCATTCTTTTTTGGTCCGGTGGAGACAATCTGGAAATCTTTGATGCCGCGCGCCTTGAGCATTGCCGTGACCTCTCTCGCCTCATCCCGGCTCAGCAAAGGCGGGATATAAACCCAGTATCCTGTCAGTTCACGCCGCGTGCCTTCACGCTGCTGGGTGGCCAACCCGAGACCAGCAAGGGTCTCGTTGGCCTCTCGTGCCCCCGCCTCGCTGACAAAGGGCCCGAGGGAATAACAGGCCACGCCAACAAAGGTCACCCTTGGTGCGACCCGCTCGTTTGCCGGCTCCAGGGCAGGCGTGTCGGGCTGTTCGGCGAGCAATACCAACTGTTTCCCGCTAAGCGGGCTGACCCTGGCCGTATCGCCAAACGGCTCTGGCTGGGTTTGCAGCCAGGCAAACACGAACAGGTTTAACAGCAGCAGGCCAAGAGTGAGGTATTTCATAGCTGTTCCGCCACCAGCGCCAAGCCCTCTAACACCAACATCGGCTCATGTTCGACCTCGACCGCCAACAAGGGCAGGATATTCTCGGCATCACCTCCTGTGAGCAGGCAGGTTACGGGCTCATCCAGCTCCTTTTCCATATCGGTACAAACGCGGTCAATAAAGGCCACCACGGCATACAGTGAACCTCCTTCGACTGCCCCGGCGGTATCACTCGCCAGAAAACCGTTATGCATTGATTTTGTAGGAAATTCCTGAACACCATGGGCACCTGCATAAAGGGCCTCACGCATCATGCCGAGCCCCGGCACGATCAAACCACCAAGGTGTTGCCCGGAGCTGGCCATGACATCGACCGTAATGGCTGTGCCGCAATCGATAATACAAACCGCCTGCCTGCTTATCTCATACGCCGCTAACAGGGCCAGCCAGCGATCCACGCCCAGGCGCGCCGGTTCCTTGTAGGCATTTCGTACCGCGCCAAAGACCTCGCGACTTGTGGCATATTGCGGCAATAGCCCCCAGGTCTGTTGTAACCATGTTTCCAGCGCCCCGGCCATGTCACTGCCGGCAACATTGCTCACCCACACCGCCTCCGGCCGTGGCAAGTCTTGCCAGGCCTCGTCAAAGACCTCGGCCAGGTCCTCATCGGCGTGCAGTGCCTCACCCGCATCACAAAGTTGACCGTCATCAAGCCCAGACCACTTGATAAAACTATTGCCGATGTCGAGTAACAGAATCATGTCATTGTGCCCCGGGCCATTATCGACTGCGTAAACTGACTTCGCCACAATTGAAACGCTGCACCTTGCCGGCCAGTTCCAGTAACAGGGCCCCTTGCGAGTCTATGCCACGTGAAATACCCGTGATGCGACGTTCGTCTGGTAACAGCAAATCTACCTGTTTACCTGCATGCACATCATAATCCTGCCAGTCTTCAAGATAGACGGTGATCCCGCCTTGTTCACAGGTCTGACAGACGCGTATCAACTCCGACAGGACCGCGACCGCCAGGGCATTTCTCGATACCCGGGAGTCGGCACACTGCTGCAGGTCAGACCAGGGCTGGTCGATATGCGCGGCGGCCGCCCCCGGCATACGCACGTTCAGCCCCACTCCGATCACGACCTGGCTCGGGCCGCCTGTCTCACCGCGCATCTCGATGAGGATACCGCCAAGCTTGCCCGACGCCGCAACTATATCATTCGGCCACTTTAACTGGACAGACGGGATACCCAACCCCTCCAGGGCACGCATGACCGCCACCCCCGCCGCCAGACTCAGACCGGACAGCGACGCCGCATCAAGGGAAAAATGCCAACCCAGGGATAGATAAAGATTCGCCGCAAACGGTGACAGCCAGGCCCGGCCACGTCGCCCGCGACCGGCATGCTGATATTCCGCCAAACAGGCCCGGGCATGCCAGTCGGTCCGCTGCATCAGCCAGGCATTGGTGGAATCCAGCTCAAGCTGCAGGTCGAGCTTGATACCGGCCTCTTGCGCCACACCGTGCAGACCGGCCAGGATCGTCTCAATACAGAGTAAATCGAGTGCCTCGCTGAGGCGATAGCCCTTGCCTTGCACGGCATGCACATCCAGGCCCAGTGCCTCGAATTGCTGCAGGGTCTTCCAAACGGCACTACGCGTCACGCCCAGTTGCTGTCCCAGTTCTTCCCCGGAATGAAAGCGACCATCGGCAAGTTGTTCGAGCAAAGGACGGAGCAAAGACATGCTCAGATTATAACATGCGCACCCATCGGCTATGTGTATAAACGCTGCCTGCCAGGGATATCTCCCCGTATATCGCCAGCGCGCTGACACTCGGGCCGGATCGAACGGCTATGTAGTGGCAACGACGCTGACACGGTGCAACCGGATGAACCCTTGTCTCAATTTGTCCGACGTACCCGGCGGAACACAAAACCCTGTGACGATTTTTGTGACGATTTTTTTGCATTCTGAAAAAATATCCCTACAAAGAAGTTTTTTTCTTTCACAGCAATTAATTAAGTACTGTCTTATATAGTGGCCGGTAAAACGTCAATATTTTGTATATAGGCACTGCCTGGGCAGATTGCTAAAATCACAAGCTGTAAATAAATACCTGTTTGACAGGACGCCTGATTTTATGAGACTTGTCACCGAGGAGGTAGCATGCAAGTAGGTAGTGCAAACAGTAATCTGATAGTACAACTTTCACAGGCGTTACAGTCTTCTGCCCAGCATACCGTTCGCCAGATTCAAGTCGTACAGTCGGATATCCAATCCGCAAAAGATCAGGTTCTGAAAAGTGCTGTACAACAAACCGTCAATTCCGCAGAACTCAAGGGACGCCTGATCGACGTCACCGTTTAAATTTAAAATGCGCGTCGGTAACGGCGCGCATTCTTCTGCAAACGATCACGTGTCGTTTTCCAGGGGTCTGCCCACGGCAGATTGCTTCTCATCAGGGCTTTACACAGCGTTAATTCCCCCGCGATATCCGACAGGTGCACAAACTCCGGTGCCGGTCCCCGTGGCCTCGCACAGTCCGGCCCGCCTTCATAACCCTCGTTATGGTAATTACCCAGCGGGATAGAAATGCCCACTGTAGGGATCCCCCAGGCGGTAGCGGCCGTGGCCTCACAGGCGCCGCCATCCATGACCCGACGTTGATGGGCAGCCGGTAATACGCGTTCGGCCAGTTGGCTGAGTACCTGCAGTCCCCCGGCATCAAAGACCGTGCGCCGGTCCCCCAGTCTCACTACCGGTCCCTTGCCGATGACGGCACCTGGCAGGGTCCGCGAGGCCTCAAGGCTCACTGCGAGCAGTGGTCGTTTTGCCTTCGCCAGGTAACCGGACTCGAAATGCTTAACGGCACCGACAAAACCCACCTCTTCGCCGCGTGTCAGCAGACCAATAAAAGGGACGTCGCCACCGCGACGGCGGGCGGCCCGTAAACTACGCGCTGTCTCAAGGATGGCAAACACCCCCACCAGATCATCGGCAGCACGGGTGTACAGACGTTGTCCCTGTTTCCAACAGGGGGCTCGAAAGGCAAAACCACCATAGAGTTTATTGGCGGCAGGCCGGTGCGTAGCGATGCAATCCTTGTCGAGGGTCACTTCTGCCGTCGCGATAGCGTAGCGCCCGCTATTCAGTATCGGCTTGCCGAGTTTGCCCTGCCCCAGGTCCGCCTCTGCCGTCGCCAGCCAGACCCGGCTACCGGCCAAGTGACGCAGCGGTGAACCCCCATACCAACGTACGGCCAGGCGGCGCGCCGACAGCCACTCCACGCCATGAAAGCCCGGGTGGTCCATGTGGGCGATAAAGAAGCGTACGGGTTCCGCGTTATGTTGCCTGAGCAAGGCCCGGTATTCCCGCACCGAACCGACACCGACAATGCGATTACCGTGTTCATCAACACACCAGGGGGTCTTGGCCGCATCCAGCTGCGCCTCGACCTCACGCATAACATGGTGTTCACAAAACGGCGCCGTGGAACAGGCCAACAGTTTCAGCAGACGTTGATAGGCCGCCGGGGCAAGAGACACGGATGGGTGCATAGAAGATAACCGCGATGATTAACAATACCGCTACAGTATCGTCTCAGGCTGATTCAGTACAGACCTGTTCCGCGTTATCCACCAGGGGTAACTCAAACCAAAATAATGAACCCTGGTTCGATTCAGTGTGATAATGGATCTCACCACCCATGTAATGGAGCAGTCGCCGACAGACCGCCAGGCCAACACCTGCACCTTCATCATCTTTGACCCGCTCAGCGGAATGGATAAAGGGTTCGAAGAGTTTTTGCTCTATATCCTCCGCGATTCCGTGACCATCATCACTGACTTCAACATAGACCATCTTTTGCCGCTTCTCGATCCGTATCCTGACCTGCTTGCGGGCATACTTGAAGGCATTCGATAACAGGTTGTTTAACACTTTCGATAATTGTTCTGCGTCTGCATGAAGTGCCAGCGGCGCATCGGGGAATATCGTCTCCACCTGAATCCCCCGTTGCTGACGACGCTCGTCCATCTGGCAAAGACTGTCAGCGACCAGGTTAACGACATCCACTTCCTGGATGCTTAAAGATAACTCACCGGACTCCATTTCCGATAAGGTCAGTACTTCTTCGATTAATTCCAGCATGTGGCCACTCGCCTGCATGATCTCCCTGACGTAGGCATGGGACTCATCGTCAAGTTCAGCTTTCTTATTCACTTCAAGCAATTGCGAAAAACCCATAATCGCGTTCATCGGCGTGCGTAACTCATGACTCATACGGGAAAGGAAATCAGATTTGGCATGACTGGCCCGTTCAGCGGCATCCTTCGCCACAAACATCTCATCCATAGCCTTGTTTCTGGCGCGGATTTGTCTACGCAATTCAAGATTCAAGCCTTGCAAACTGTGAGTACGTTCTGCCACCTGCCTTTCCAGTTCACTCAGCAGATTGACCTTCAATCTCTCCGTGCGCATGCGTATTATCTCTGCCGCACTTCGCGCGGCAAATGTCTCCATCAGGGGAATAACAAAATCTGCTTGTTTCAAGGGCGTATCATTTAATAACACCAGATGCCCGAGTATCGTGTTATCACTATCACGCAGTGGCACACCGTAATAACAGTTCACACCCATCGCCGGAAAGTCGGGGGTTTCAGGAAACACCTCTTGCAGGTTATCGGGGAAATAACAACTCTCACCTTCCATCAGGCTCTCACAGGGGGAACCTTTTATGGCATAGGTAAAATTTTCAGCCAGTCGATCAAACTTCCAGAATGCCAGCGTCGTGGCCAACTTATTATCATCATTTCCACACTCGGTGATAAAGGCACACTTCACCGCCGCCGCGCTGGCCAGGTAACTCACCAGCGAGGCAAAATAGTCCTCGGATTTGACTACTGCCGTGCCTACTGCCAGTTCCTTCAGCGCGGATTCAAGTGACTGAATACGTTCGGACTGCAGGTTCTGGGGGTCGGTCTCAAGGGTACAGCGCAGCAAAATACAGCGCCCCTGATCGACATCTTCATAAACGGCTGCATAGGCCCGGCAAATCTGTCCATTTTTCAATTCCAGTTCATGCTGGCTAAAGGTCCTGCTGTTAGCCCAATCATGCAACAGGCTATGCAGGCGTGCCCGCTCCATCGCCAAATGACCCTGTAAGGGTTGTTGCAACAGCGAGGCCGCAGGGCAGGCAAACAACCGCTCGGCGTGCCGGTTCACGGCCAGCACCTGACCGCGGCTATCGAGTAGCAACATTGCCTCGTTAAAGGCCTGGGAAAAGCTTTCGAAATGACTGCCTGACATAACCAACCAGAAAGGAGACACCAATATGCAAATGTCCCAACATTATCAAGCTTTTGCAAGAAACCTTAGTTGGCTTATGTATTAAAAAACCAGGAGAAGAATATGGGATATTAACGCCGGCAGACGGCCGCACTGACCACCGACCAGGCCTCATCCAGACGACTCTCAGGCAATGCCGGGCGAAGGAAACCACTGAGCCGCTCATAGACCTCGTCGACCATGCAAACGCCCTCCGGCAGACCCTTGGGGAAATGTCCACGGCGTGTAAACACCACCTGCCCGGTCACAGGGATATCGCCGGCCAGGGCCTGCACGGCTTGAATGCGTGCGGGCAGTTCCAGTAAGGGATTATTGAACTTGTGACTTTTCACGCCAATTAACTGGGTCCATTCATTAATGGACTCACCACCAAACAGGTTGCCCGTGTAATCACGGATATCGAGCACCAGCAAACCTCCATCGGTGAGCAGCAGGTAGTCGATCCAGACCTCGCCATCGACGCTATCCGGCACGAGGATATCGGCCAGGCTGTCTCGTGACAGGTCACGGATCAGCTTGTGTATCTGGCGGGCATGCTGGCTACGCCTCAGGTAGCGCAACAACATCACAACCAGCAACAAGACGCTGACAACTGCCAGGCCGATGAAAAGCCACATCATATTTTGTTCACTCAACACAGGGATGTCGTTCTGTCTGTCTAAGGGGAGTCGCAGTATAACAGTTAACCATTACATCAGTCCGGCCGCCCCGGCAATCTGGTGCAGGCGCTGCCAGGCCTGCGGCGCCTCGTGGCCCTCTTGCCGGCAAGCATCCAACAGCTTCTGTGCCGCGCTGTGCAGGTAGAGGATTTGTTCGGTATCGAATAATTGCAGGGCCATAGCCAGTTCTTCCTCATCACAGCTGAGCAAGGTCGGGGCAAGACTGTCAGGGTCTATTGGTGAATCCGGGCGCAACAAGTCCGCAACCAACGGATACTCGAGCAGGGCCATATGCATCTGCCGGGCCTCGGTCTCCTGTTCGATCTCCGACAGGGCCTGCGGGTCGTTAGCGGCGCCGGCACGCACGGCGCGCATCAGCACGTCGATTAATTTCAGTAATGATTGTTGTGCCTGCCGGTTATCACCGGCCAGCCCTGCGGCCTGTTCATAGAGTTTATCGGCGCCTTGTTTTAGCTCAAGGATGATATCACTTTGCACATTGGCATCGAGATGTACCGCCTTCTCAAACAGGGTACGAAAGGCCTCCGTAAAGGCTGCCGCCTCTTCGGCATCCGCCCTCTGCGCGGCCTGCAACTGCTCAGCGCTAACGCTACGTTTGCCCTCGGGGTACAGGGGGTTATCATGCCGACGTTGCAAGTCACGCTCACGACAACCCGGACGCTGACTAAAATTCAGATACATTAACGCTATTCCCTGACGGTCTAACGGGTGAACTCAGTCTTCAGCTTGCCCATTAATTCAAAATGACGCAGAAAGGGTTTGGCCATATTCGGATAACGGATCATCTGCCGGTAATCCCCGGCGACAAAACTGAGTTTTCCGGTCGAGATCGAGACACCGAGTTTGTCGAAACCAAACCCCTCAGTCAGCCATTCTTTCCAGGCATCGACCTCGGCACGCAGGTCCCAGTCCAGCGCCTGGCCCTGGAATTCACCGGCATAGACCACACGCCCTTCCTTGACCTCGACAATTCCCACGGGTTTTTTATCGCCGACACAACCAAAACCAATACTGGAACTAAAACCCGCCTCGGAAAGATTTTCGACCATGTCACGGTCGGCATTCCATAGTTTGGCAAAGGACTTCATCCACTCATCAGAAAACAACTTGGCCATTTCAACCCCTTAATTTATGTATATTTTTGTTGGTAATTCTACCAGAAGACCGCCTGCCGCCCACTGCCTTTCTGTATCCGAGTGTAGCCATCCTGCACCATCCAGCCCCCTGAAATCCAGAGTAAAACACGCGGGCATTGAGTATTAGAAGACACTTATATATTATAACAGGCTTGAATACAGAGTTTTGGAGCAATACGTATGTATATCAACGAAATCGATGTCGGTGAGCTGGTGAATTTATTGGAAACCGATGCCGGGCAACTGGAGGTCATCGATGTTCGCGAGGCCCCGGAAATCGTCCACGGTGCCATCCCCAATGCCCGCCATATCCCCATGGCGACTATTCCCTTGCGCCTGCAGGAAATCAGCGCAGACAAGCAGGTCGTGCTGGTGTGTCGTAGTGGTGCCCGTTCCGGCCAGTGCTGTGCCTGGCTGATGCAAAATGGCCGCGACAACGTCATCAACCTGCGTGGTGGTATGATGGCCTGGACCCGCAGTGGTCTGCAATTGGGTAAAACCGCTTAATTTAATGATAGGCTTGCTGAAAAGGCTTTTCAGTACCACCGATAACACCACGGTCATCGAGGCCAGTGCCCAGGCGGTGCTACCCTTTCTACGCAGCAGCCACCAGGCGGTGGAACTGCGCGCCTTCATGACCCCGCGCCTGCATACCCTCATATACTGTTTCGCCTATGGTGCCCTCGAGGTCGAGGCACTGGAACGCGACATGAACGAGACCCAACAGCTCGCCGCCCTGTTCCAGTTGCTCAAGGGCCTTTCCCAACTCGAGACCCGGGATGCCAGTGCCCTGCTCAACAACTGCATGACCGCCATGCAGGCGGACGAAGGCCGCAGCTTTGTCCTCAGCGGCAGCCATGCCTACCGCGCCTGGCAGGAGGCCGACCCCGGCGCAGCGAGACAACTGGCCGAAAAGCTGCATAGCCTCAACTTGTGAGCACGGGAACTACCCCCGATGGTATATAATCCTCGCTCAAGCAAGCTGATTAAATAGCCAAATACTGGCTAACCGAGATCCGGATGCCCATCACTACTCACATGCCCGCTGTCGATCACGATACCGTACGCCGTGCTGCGGCCGAGGCCGCCGATATCGCCTACTCCATCCCGCCAATCAGTGATACTGAGCGCCAGCAACTCAAGGCGCGCATCCACGAGCAACTGGTGAAACAGGACGCGGTGCTGGTCGCCCATTATTATGTCGATGCCGAGTTACAACAACTTGCCGAGGAGAGCGGTGGGTACGTCTCCGACTCGCTGGATATGGCACGCTTTGGCCATGAACATCCTGCCAGCACCCTGGTCGTTATCGGCGTGCGCTTCATGGGTGAAACCGCCAAGATCCTCAACCCTGAAAAGCGTGTCCTCATGCCGGACCTGCGCGCCACCTGTTCCCTCGATATGAACTGTCCGGCCGATGAGTTCAGTGCCTTTTGTGATCAATATCCCGACCACACCGTCGTCGTCTATGCCAATACCAGTGCGGCAGTGAAGGCCCGTGCCGACTGGATGGTGACCTCGGGCAGTGCCGTCGCCGTGATTGAACACCTGCTGAAAAAGGGTGAAAAGATCATCTGGGGCCCGGACAAACACCTGGGCCGTTATATCGAAAACCTCACCGGTGCCGAGATGAAGATCTGGCAAGGCAGCTGTATCGTGCACGAGGAATTTCGTGCCCTTGAGTTAAAGCAGCTAAAAGCACAACACCCTGAGGCCGCCGTGCTGGTGCACCCCGAATCGCCTGAGGCGGTGATCGCCCTGGCCGATGTGGTCAGCTCGACCACGGGACTTATCAGGGCCGCCGCCGAGATGGACAACCCCAGTTTTATCGTCGCTACCGACAATGGCATCTTCTACAAGATGCAAAAGGCGGCACCGGGCAAAACCCTGATCGAGGCACCGAATGCCGGTATCGGCGCGACCTGCCAGAGCTGTGCCCACTGCCCATGGATGGCCATGAACAATCTGCGCAATCTTGCCGAGGTACTGGAGACGGGGGCTAACGAAATTCACATCGACAAGCCCATCCGCGACCGCGCCGTGAAATCCATCCAACGGCTGCTCGACTTTAGTCAACGCTAACCCCCTGGCTGTCATCAAACTGTCAAGGCGGTTTCATCTCGTCGTCATCTCAAAACACTACCTTTATTAGTTAGTGTTTGACAGCGAGGGGAAATCGCTATGGGCAGTAGTCACTTTGATTATGCAGATATGGCCAGAGGTACGCATCAGGATACACACACACTGCACGCATCTCTGGTGAATTCGATCATCGATATCCGCCAGACATTTACATTACGCCGGTTTGTGACCGCGGGAAGCCACTCAAGCCCCCATCACGCGACAGAAGCGTTTTTTGAACGGGACAACTTTGATGTGCATAGTCGGCATATCGTCGTCAAGGATGGGCGACAGGTAGTGGCCACCGCAAGGCTCTGCACGCGTGAACATGCGGAAGAAATCGGGCGCTTCTATTCGTCCACAAAATTCGATATCGGGCCTATCATCTCCCAGACCGGAAACCTGCTCGAACTCAGTCGTATCAGTATCCACCCTGACTATCAGGACGGTACCGCATTACAAAGCTTATGGCAGGGTATCACGCAGTTCTGTGACGATAAACGGATTGACCAGCTGATAGGTAATGTGGGCATCCCGCTGAAATATGCTTACACTCAGGCAGTGATAGATACACTCCGGCGACACTATCCGGCAGGTAAACACCAGCATGTCCAGCCTCGTGTGCCACTGACACACATGCAGGTACCGCAGGCGACCAGTGCCATCATGCCACTATTGCTACAGAGCTACCTGCAGCGGGGCGCACGCCTTTGGGGGCCGCTCACTGGGATGCCGCGACCAACAGCGCCGAGCTGTTACTCATACTCGGGCCCAGCCAACTCAACAAGGCACAAAACCGCAACTTCGCCTAAGCAGAAAGATACACCTTTAAAATTGCTCAGCGCTGATATGCCGTACGTCTTTGCCTTTGACCAGGTAGATCACGTATTCGCATATATTGCTTGAACGGTCACCGATGCGCTCCAGCGCGCGCGCCGACCACATCACGTCCAGCGACCAGGGGATAGAACGCGGGTCTTCCATCATATAGGTGATGAGCTGGCGCATGATGCTCTCATACTGGGTATCGATCTTGCTGTCCTTGAGCCAGACCTCGGTCGCCGCCGCCGGGTCCATACGCGCGAAGGCATCGAGTGCGCCGTGCAGCATTTGCTTTACCTGCTCACCCATGTTCTCGATGCTACCGGTGAGGCTAGAGGATTTATCCTCACCACTATGGCGCAACATCATTTTGGCAAATCGCTCGGCCTCATCACCGATACGTTCCAGGTCGGTAATGGTCTTGATCACGGCCATGATCAGGCGTAGGTCACTTGCGGCGGGCTGACGACGGGCAATGATCTGGGTGCACTCTTCATCAATAGAGACTTCCATTTCATTGACCAGGTAGTCACGCCCAATAACCTGTTCGCCGAGCTCCATATTACCGTCGACGAGCGCCTGCAGGGCGTCATTGAGTTGCTGCTCGACCAGGCCACCCATGGTGAGGACGCGGTTGCGCACATCCTCGAGTTCGCTATTGAACTGTTGGGAAATATGTTTGCCGAGATCGTTCTTTTCCATGCTGTGCCTCTCTTGTTGTTCTTTCCGTCTTAACCGTAACGACCGGTAATATAGTCTTCAGTTTGTTTCTTTTCCGGATTAGTAAATAGCGTCTTGGTATCGTTGACCTCGATCAACTCTCCCAGATACATGAAGGCCGTGTAATCTGAAACACGCGCCGCCTGTTGCATATTGTGTGTCACAATCACGATCGTGTAACGACTCTTCAATTCGTAAATCAATTCTTCGATCTTCAGTGTCGAGATCGGGTCGAGTGCCGAAGCCGGTTCGTCAAGCAACAATACCTCGGGTTCAATCGCAATGGTACGCGCGATCACAAGACGCTGCTGCTGACCACCGGACATACTCAGCGCATTATCATGCAGGCGGTCCTTCATCTCATCCCATAGCGCGGCACCCTTGAGGGCGTTCTCTACGGCCTCGTCCAGGGTGCGACGGTCCTTGATACCCTGCAGACGCAGGCCATAGGCGACATTTTCATAAATGGTCTTCGGAAACGGATTGGGCTTCTGGAACACCATCCCTACATGACGACGTAGCTCGGCCACATTCACCGATTTGGCATAGATATCGTCTTTCTCAAGCAAGACCTCACCCTCGATACGCACGCCATCAACGAGGTCATTCATGCGGTTAAAGCAGCGCAACAGCGTCGACTTGCCACAACCACTCGGGCCGATAAAGGCCGTCACCCGATGTTTCGGGATCAGCATATCGATGTCCTTCAAAGCCTGCGAATCACCATAATAGAGGTTCAGGCCCTTTGTCTCGATACTGATCTGCTCGTCGGCCAGACGCTTCACCGCCTCGTTACGGCCAAGGGCATCCATATTGATGCCATGGGTGATGGTCGTTTTATCCTGCATGCTTCAATCCCATTATCTTTAAATACAGCTTAAATACAGCATTTAATCCAGCGCCTTGTACTTTTCGCGCAGGTTATTGCGAATCCAGATCGCCGTCAGGTTCAACACCACGATCACGGCAACCAGCAACAGCGCCGTCGCGTACACCAGCGGCCGGGCCGCCTCGACATTCGGGCTCTGGAAGCCGACGTCATAGATATGGAAACCGAGGTGCATGAACTTGCGGTCCAGATGCAAAAACGGTGCGTTCATATCCAGCGGCAGTGAGGGTGCCAGCTTGACCACACCGACCAGCATCAGCGGCGCCACTTCACCGGCGGCACGCGCCACGGCGAGGATCATACCGGTCATAAGTGCCGGGCTGGCCATCGGCAAGACGATACGCCACAGGGTCTCGGCCTTGGTCGCTCCCAGCGCCAAGCTACCCTCACGGATTGAACGCGGGATACGTGCCAGGCCCTCTTCCGTGGCAACGATCACCACCGGCAGGGTCAGTAATGCCAGCGTCAGCGAGGACCACAACATCCCGCCCGTGCCAAAGGTTGGTGCCGGCAGGGCCTCGGGGAAAAACAACTGGTCGATATTACCACCGAGGAAGTAGACGAAAAAACCCAGGCCGAAGACGCCATAGACAATCGATGGTACCCCGGCGAGGTTGTTGACCGCGATACGGATAATGCGCGTGACCGGCCCCTGCTTGGCATACTCACGCAGGTAGACGGCGGCGATGACACCAAACGGTGTGACCAGGATCGACATAATGATGACCATGAGCACGGTGCCGAAGATGGCCGGGAAGATGCCACCCTCGGTATTCGCCTCACGCGGCTCATCACTGACAAACTCCCAGAGCTTTTCGGCATAGTGGAGGCTCTTGGCGAACACGCCCATGGCATTCGGTCGGTAGGCACGCACAACCTTGGACAGCGGCACGTCGACCTCACGGCCATCTGACACCCTCACGACTATACTGTCCCGTTCGATATCCTGATACATCGTGTCGAGCTGTTTTTGCAGCACCAGGTATCTCTCGTTCAGAACCTCACGTCGATGCTCAATATCTTTATAAGGGCCCGCTGCCTTCACGCCATCGAGTTCAAGCCGGCGCTTTTCAAGGCGCAGTGCTTCAATCTGATAATTGATGGCACCGATATCACCGCGTTGTATATCACGGATATCGGCAAAAACCTGATTGGTTCGTTCGAGACGTTCCATCAACACATCCCAGGCGGCGTTACCTTCAGCAATGACCTTGTCCTGCTGTTTTACCGCGACCAGATAGCCATAGAGGTTACCCCATTCACGGCGTTCAATGGCGAGCAGGGCCTCCGGGCGTTGCTCACTGACGATATCAGGACGGTTGACCCAGCGAAAATCCAGCCCGCCGATATCACGGTTACCGATCTTCAGCAGCAGGCGCTCTACCGTCTCCACACCTTCAGCGACCTTGGCACCTGAACCACGTATGCGTTCCGCCGAGACATCCTCACGGCCCTGCGCCTCACCAATGAGACGCACAATCCGGTTATCCGCCTCGCGGTGCTCGATCTCTAATATATCGGCTGGCCAGAAGTAACCCAGACCACGCAAGGCGATCAGGATCAGCAGGCCAAACACCATGATCAGACTGGTACTCACTGCGGCGGCACTCAGCCATACCCAGGGAGAACCACTCTTGAACCAGCTTTTGATTGAAGGCTGTGCCATGTCTATGCCCTACAGGCTGCTGTACTTACGACGCAGACGCTGGCGCACCAGCTCGGCGATCGTGTTAAAGAAAAACGTGAACATGAACAATACCAGTGCCGCAAGGAACAGCACGCGGTAGTGAGTGCTGCCAACCTCTGATTCCGGCATCTCCACGGCGATATTCGCCGACAGGGTACGCATGCCCTCGAAGATACTGAAATCCATCACCGGGGTATTACCCGTGGCCATGAGGACGATCATGGTCTCACCGACAGCGCGACCAAAGCCGATCATAATCGCAGAAAAGATACCCGGACTGGCAGTGAGCAGGACCACACGCCACATGGTCTGCCATGGTGTCGCGCCGAGTGCCAGCGAGCCGTGCGAGAGTTGTTTCGGTACGCTAAAGATCGCATCCTCGGCAATCGAGAAAATGGTCGGGATCACAGCAAAGCCCATCGCCAGGCCAACGACCACGGCATTACGCTGGTCGTAGCCAATGCCGAGGTCATTGCTCAACCAGGCGCGCATGTCGCCCTTGAACAACCATTGTTCCAGTAGCGGGCTCATGGCAACAGAGAGCCAGCCAATCAGCAAGATCACCGGCACCAACAGCAGCGCCTCCCAACCCTCCGGGACGCGGTGACGCATGGCAGATGGCAGACGCGTCCATAGCCAGGCCACGAGCAGCACGGCCAGCGGCATGATCATAAGCAGGCTGAAGATCCCCGGCATATGGGTCTCGACGGCCGGCGCCAGCCACAGCCCCGCGAGGAAGCCGAGGATCACGGTCGGCAGGGCCTCCATGATCTCGATACTCGGTTTGACCAGGCTGCGCATGCGCGGGGCCATGAAATAGGCCGTGAAGATAGCCCCCATAATTGACAGCGGCACGGCAATCAACATGGCATAAAAGGCGGCCTTGATGGTACCAAAGGAGATTGGCATCAGACTGAATTTCGGCTCAAAGTCATTCGAGGCCGATGAAGACTGCCAGATATAGTCCGGTTCCGGGTAACTCTCGTACCAGACCTTGCCCCACAGCGAATTCCATGAGATCTCGGGGTATTCATTCTCTACATGCCAGAAGTGTAACTGCCCCGCCTTGTCTTCCAGCAACAAGGCATTGGCCCGTGGCCCGAAGGCGAGGCGTGACAGACCCACCTCGGCAACACGGGTAGTCAGAACCTTGTGCCCGGCGGTGGTATGAAAAATGTTCAGACCACCCTGGTCATCGGCAGTGGCAAAACCTTTGCGATTGTGTTCTATAGCGATGGCCCGCAGGCTCAAACCGGCATTATCAAACTGGCGGATACGGGTCAGAACGGTATTATTTTCGGCATCACGCACCGGGAACCACTGCGTCACGGTGCCGGCAGAATCGGCCACCAACAGGGAAATACTGCCGGTAAGAAAGCCGATGTCGACAACCTCACGATCACCCTTCAATAGATCATAGCGTTGCAGGATAGTCGGCGCCTCGCGGTCACTGATATCGTATTGCACCAGTTGCCCACTGCGATCAGCGGCATAGAGCAGGCGCTGATCACTGTCCATGAGTAAAAACTCAATCTCAAAACCCGCCGCAGGTAGCTCGACACTCTCGCGTAGCAGCTCGGTATTCTCGTCATCATCCAGCGCCGAGCCTTGCTTGGTAAAACCCGTTAACAACAGACGACCATCGGCGGTCACCGCGGCGACACTGTGCTGTTCCTCACCCAGTTGGAAGGCCACTAGCTCCAGTGCCTGACCGGCGTCATCGATCAATAACGGCTGCTCACCGAGTGGGTACTCGATCATCGGCGTGATCAGTCGCTGGTCATTGGGAAAACTGCTGCGATATCGATGCCGGGCGACCAGCAAGCGTCCATCGTTCAGGCCATAACCCACCACAGGCAGGGCCGGGCTGACGACATGAAAACTGCTCAACTCGTCGGCAGCCAGCGGCAGGTCGATACTTTTGATGACCTGTCCGTCTTCCGTGTCAAAAAAGACTGCCTTGCCGGCCGTCGTGAAACGTACCCCGATCTCGGCCTGTTCCTCCATGGCCAGGTGCAGGGTCTGGCCCTCGCCGGGCAGGGCATAGTGACCGCCGGCCGCCGCTGTGGCAGAGGCAAACATGGGCATCACTACGTAAAATAAATAAAAGAAGATCAACAGGATAGCGATAATCACACCGACCCCACCAATACCCACGAGGTGCCGGAGCAGGTGATCCTTAAGATCCCGCCAACGCTGATGGGTGCTGCCTGAGGTCGCTGAAATTGACATGCCGCAAGGGTAGCTCGCTTATGTGACAGGAATATGACAATCCGAGCAGCCCGACACGCGCTTGTCATAAATCGGCGGCACGCCGCGGCCCCATTTGCTATCCGCCTTGCATAAAAAAACCCCGCCAGGCGGCAGGGTCAATATTACGACGACGGGCTTCCCTGCCCAAACTTCTCCTATTAGAGGGGTGTCGACAGGGTCTTAAAAATCGATCTGGGCACGCATGGCGAAGATGTTTGGATCATCATCCACACCGGCGACCTCGGCATCAACATCGATGTAGTTGGCCATGATGCGTACATTCGGGTTCACATACCAGTTCAGACCGAGGGTCAGGTTATCTTCTTCCCCACCCTGGATGGCGCCGTCGTCCAGGTCCAGCGTGCTGTAACGCACCGCCAGTTCCCAGGCACCGCTCTTGGCCTTCGGCTTGACCCGACCAAACTTGCCCTTCTTGGCACTATAAGGACGTGACTCACCGGTGAGGAAGTAGCTGGCCGTGAGGTAGGCACCATCAAAATCGGCATCATCAAAACCACTTTCACGTGACACGTCGACTTTCAGGTACTCACCCTGCAGGGAGAATGGGCCAAACACGGCGGCGGCTTCCAGGCCGAACTTCTCGATGTCTTCAACGTTGCTGATGCTGCCGGTATCGATGATGCGGGTACCGGTGGCATGGAACTCCGGACGCTGACGGAAACGAACGACATCAGCATCATCGAGAGGCTCTTCATGGGCAACCGCGGCACCAAGGTGAATGGCACGGGTCTTTTCTGCAATCGGAGCGAAGGTCACACGGGCACCGAGACCATAACCTTCCTGGCCGTCCTCATTATCCTCAGAGTTACCACCGTAAATACTCGCCGCGGCACTCCAGTTATTGCCGCCCTTGTTGATACCGACACCGATACGGTGACTGGTAGCAAATACGGTTGGCAATGAACGCTCCATGAAGGTGATGTACTTGGAACTGGTCAGCTCTTCCAGACTGATTGGCTGCTTGAAGTTACCGATGGTGACACCCCAGGGCTTGTACTTGAGGTAGGCATCCTTGATGGCCAACGCATCATCAGAGTAATCAACCTGCACCTTGTAGCCCCAGTCACGGTAGAGAGTGCCCTTGGCGAACATGCGCAGGCGACGGAATTCGGTACCGGAATCGTGCTTGGAAACATCTTCATCCACATAACCGGCATCAACCATGACACGCCCCCCAAACTGGAAGCTAAAGTCACCGTCTTCACTCTTGGCCTTGATGCCACCCTTGGTGCTGATCTGAGTGCCGGAATTTTTACCATATTGTTTCTTTAATTCCTGATGTTGTTGCTTGCTGATGACACCATTTTCCAGCAACACCTCCAGCAATTCTTTGTCACCGGCCTCTGCAGGCAGACTCATGGTGGCCAGCATGGTGGCCGCCGCGAGGGTAGACAGTTTTTGATTCATTTTCATTGTCAAGCTTCTCCCAAGAAGTACATATAAGTTTGAGCAGCTATTCTCTAAAACAGATGTGACAACTCTGTGATAACAATATGAAGCTTGTGTGTATAAATTATTACGCGCTGATGACAGTAAGCTTGCAGACAACAAAGACAGCAATAAAAAAGCCCCGCCAGGGCGGGGCTTTCATAATCCATTCCATGAATGGATATACTGGCATACAGATTACTTAAGCCTGGCCAGTTCCTTTTCCACAATCTTGTTTGATAGCGGGATGTAGCCATCCTTGATGACAACCTGCTGACCCGCCTTGGACAAGACCATCTTCACAAACTCACGCTCCAGCGGGGCCAGCGGCTTGTTCGGGTGCTTGTTCACGTAGACATACAGGTAACGGGACAGCGGGTAGCTACCATTCGCGGCATTGTCGGCGGTTGCCGGGATGAACGCTGTGCCCGCCTTCTTGGTCAGAGGCACGGCCTTTACGCCCGAGGTCTTGTAACCAATACCGGAGTAGCCAATGCCATTGATAGAGGCCGTTACTGACTGCACTACCGAGGCGGAACCGGGCTGCTCATTAACGTTGGACTTGAAGTCACCCTTACAGAGGGCCTTCTTCTTGAAGTAACCATAGGTTCCGGAGACGGAGTTACGGCCGAAGATCTGGATATCACGGCTGGTCCAGGCGCCACGCAGGCCAAGCTTGCCCCAGCGACTAACATCTTCATCGGCTCCACACTTGCGGGTAGATGAGAATACCGCGTCCACTTGCGGGATGGTCATACCTTCAATCGGGTTGTCTTTGTGTACATAAACGGCCAGGGCATCAATAGCGACACGAATCTCGGTAGGCTTGTAACCATGTTTCTTTTCAAAGGCCTCAAGTTCCTTGCTCTTCATCTTACGGCTCATCGGGCCGAAGTTAGAGGTGCCTTCAGTCAATGCGGGCGGCGCAGTAGAAGAACCGGCTGCCTGGATCTGCACATTTACATTTGGATAGACCCGCTTGAACTCTTCAGCCCAAAGCGTCATCAGATTGGCGAGCGTATCGGAACCGACACTGGAAAGGTTACCGGATACACCACTGGTGCGTGTATAAGTCGGCAGTGATGGGTCAAGCTTGGAGTCGGCCAATGCAGAACCCGCCATAAATGGCACGCTGCACAAACTAACCAAGGCAATTAAGGTTTTCTTCATTTCTGTTTACTCCTTAGAACAAGAATATCTCGACGATTGCTTATCTATACTACTGTATACAGTTTCATTAATTCCCATGACAGCTTGGTGAATGATATATGACAGTTTTATGAAACTTTTTCTGTGACTGTGACAATCTGTTCAGGGGGGAAATCACAGCGGAACACACTGCCCTGACCGACCTGGCTTTCTATGTGCAAGTGGGCACGGTGCCGTTGCAGGACATGCTTGACAATGGCCAGCCCCAGACCCGTGCCCCCGCTATGCCGGGAACGGCCGACATCGACACGGTAAAAACGCTCGGTGAGGCGATCAATATGTTGTGTCGGGATACCTATGCCGGTATCACGTACGGCGAAGTGTGCGCCTTCATCATCGCGACACCACGACAGGCTGATCTCGCCGCCGGCGGGGGTATAATTCACTGCGTTGAATACCAGATTGGAGAAGGCGCTACGCAGCTCTTGATCATTACCGGTGATAAATAACTCGTCATCACACTCCAGGCTGATCTGTTGATTCTTGTAACCGCTCAGACTGCGTGCCTCCTCCAGCAGCATCTTTAATAATTGCGCGACATTAACCGCCTCATGGCTCGCCGTGTACTTCTTCTCGGACTCGAGGCGGGATAGCAGTAATAAATCGCCGATAATACTTTGCAGGCGGGAGGCCTGTTCACTCATGCGCACAACCACATCATCGAATTCATCGCTATCACGGTTATCCGCCTCGGCAAACAATTCCAGGTAACCACTGATAACAGTCAACGGGGTGCGCATTTCGTGCGAGACATTAGCAACAAAATCGCGACGCATTTCTTCCAGGCGCTGCATATGGGTGATGTCACGAGCAATCAACAGACGTTGATCGGTACCATAGGCAACCACGCGTATCGAAAGTGTCCGGCTATCATCAATGGGCGAGAGCAGCGTCAAGGGCTCTTCAAACTCTGCCCGCAGCATGTAGTTCACCAGGGCCGGGTTGCGAATCAGGTTCAATATGCGCTGTCCCAGGTCATGGGTGGTATGTATGCCGAGCAGGCGCGTGGTGGCACTGTTACACCACTCTATGGACCCCTCGTTATTTAACACCACAATGGCATTGGGCAGGGCCTGCGATGCCTCCTGGAAACGGCTCAGGCGTGAGACCAGGCGTTTATGCCGCCGCCTGTTGCGCTGACGGAAGCGGTGCAACTGAATAAATATCTCTTCCCAGATGCCGCTACTTTGCGGCGACTCACCGCTCAGGCGCTTTTCTATCCAGCGGCCCAGCTTGGCCAGGTTATGGATGTGCCAGGCCAGGTAGAGGAGGCTGACCAGCAACAGCCAGGAGAAGAAGTTTCCGAATAGTCCACTCAGTACCAGGGCGACACCGGCCAGCAATCCCATGCGCCAGATTTCTTCTACCCAGAATCGATTCATTATCAGTTCCGTACAGAGAAGCGGTAACCTGCGCCGCGCACGGTTTGCACCAGGTTGTCATGTCCACCTGGGGCCAGCACCTTACGCAGGCGGCGGATATGTACATCGACGGTACGTTCTTCAATATAGACGTTGTTGCCCCATACCAGGTCGAGTATCTGCGCACGACTGTATACACGCTCGGGGTGAGTCATGAAGAAATGCAGGATACGAAACTCGGTTGGACCAATCTCCAGTGCCTCATCATTGGCAAATACACGATGACTATCCGGCTCGATACGCAGGCTCTCCACTTCTACCGGTTCATCCGATAATTGTGGCTGGGTACGACGCAATACCGCCTTGATACGCGCATTCAGTTCCTTCGGTGAAAAGGGTTTGCAGACGTAGTCATCGGCACCGACTTCAAGTCCCTTGACACGGTCATCTTCCTCGATACGCGCCGTCACCATGATCACCGGGATATCCCTAGTCAGATCTTCACGCTTGAGTTGGCGTACCAGTTCGACACCGCTTTCGCCCGGCAACATCCAGTCCACCAACATCAGGTCCGGTAATTGTTCCTTGATAGACTCTCTCGCCTCGCGCGTATCGGCGGCCTCGCTGACCGTGTAACCGAACTTACTCAGGGCCAGACGCAACATCTCGCGAATCGGTGCTTCGTCTTCAATAAGCAATATGTGAGGTTTTGCCATATTCATGCTCGCCAGTCTGCCAGGCAACGAATGATTACCTGGGAAGCGATTCTATGTCCGGGATATGACAATTCTGTGACATGCAGAAAAGTTCTGTCACAATTCGACGTCAGGGCATCGACAAGCTGTCGCCATAAAAGGTCTGATAGTACTCGCGCATGGCAGCCTCAAGTTCTACGAGCTTGCGTGCATAGGCCTGTGGCCGGGCCTCTTTTAACACGGCACCCGGCACACCACTGGTCTCGGCACGCAGGCGACGAATCTGTGCGTCCAGTTCGTTCACCGTCATTCCTGCTACCTCCGAACCCTCATAGTCGTTAAAAGGCCTTGTCGGTTTCGAGCAGGATATCCCCCTGTTCATGCCGGGGGATGACCAGGTCCAGGCACTGCCAGTCTTCGATGCTGATGGTCTGGGTGGCACCTTCAACATACTCGAGCAGTATCAACTCGATGCCCTCGTGGCCCAACATGACCATTTTGACCTTCATCAGCTTGCCGGTACGATTGATGTACCAGTAACCGGGCAGGGGTTGTTGCAAATCCAGATTATCCATTGCTCTCGTCACTCAGGGTTAATTGGCGAGCCCGTTTATTAACGGGAGTTAACAATTGTTAACAATTTGGATTTTAAGCGGCTAACCCTCGTCTGGCAAAAATTTCTCTGTATACCCTGCCAGCTATAGGCTATCCCGGCCCCCAATCTACCCCTATCCATATGTTTCATAAAGAAATTATGTTTTTTTCACGATTCTGTCTCGCGGGCGAGATAATCCCCCTTGTCATGCGGGGTTACGCGGGCGAAAATGCCCGACTTTTAATATAGGCGAAGACGCTATGCCAGACGCAGTGGACATCTTTGACGTCACCGAGGACAATTTTAGTGAGCGGGTCGTGGCCGCCTCACGACGACAAGCCATCATGGTCGACTTTTGGGCCGACTGGTGTCCGCCCTGCCGTGCCCTGACCCCGGTGCTGGAGAAACTCGTCGCCGAGGCCGATTGCCGGGTAAGACTGGCCAAGGTTGAGGTCGATGACAATATGCACCTGGCCGGCCACTATGGCCTGCGTGGCTTCCCGACCGTGATCCTGTTTAAGGATGGCGAGGAACGTGGTCGTTTCAGTGGTTTCAAACCCCGTGCCGAGATCGAAGACTTCATCGCCCAACAGCTGCGGTCTTAAACCTCGCTACAACAACCACGCTGGTTTTCCAGCTGGACCGGTGGACACGGTACTGAGCCATAGGAACAAAATACACAGCAATCACCCGGTTTCGGTTTTAGCAGTGTTCCACAACCCTTGCATGGGTAAAACCACTGACAGGCGTCGGTCGGCATGGTCTCGGTCTCACGATGACCACACTGCGGACAGGTCAGGGTCGATTGCAGAATAACTTTATCGTTCATGATGATACCTGCTCATGTTTTCTGACTGTGAGCAAGTGTAAGGGCCGTACCGCGGTACGGAGTCAAGCCGCTTAGGGCTTGTTGAGGCTATCGATGATCGGACAGGCGGCCGTCGTCGCGTGCCCCTGACAGGACCGCAGCAGGTGTTCCAGGGTCTCGGCCATCGCCGTGAGGTCATGGATACGAGCATGAATGCTCTGCAACTTCTGGCCCGCGATCTCCTGGGTCTGCTGGCAATCGGCATTATCCAGCAGTAACAGCTCTTTTATCTCATTCAGGGTAAAACCCAGTTCCTTGGCCCGGGCAATAAACTGCAGGCGACTGAGGGCCTGCCCCGGGTAAACGCGATACCCCTCCGCGGGTTTCGGCGGTTCTTCCAGCAAGCCGATGCGCTGATAATAACGAACCGTTTCAACACCGACCCCCGCTTCGCGGGCGAGCCGGCTAATGGTCAATGCGGGCATACTAAACACCTGTTATCGTCAGCCATGACTATAACATTCCTGGCGACAACTATTTAAAGGCATTCACCATGGTCTGCAGGGCATCACTCTGCGTTGCGGTATGTTCTGCCAGGACCATGGCCTGTTGAGAATCCGTTGCCGTTTGTATAGATAGACCGGAGATGGCATCAATACTGCGCACGATCTCCTCGCTCACTGCAGTCTGCTGCTCCACCGCACTGGCTATACACTGGTTGGTCAGGTTAATCATGGCCAGAGCCTCATCGATCCCGTTAAGCACACGATTCGCCTCGCGGGCGTGTGTCATGCAGTCAACGGACGCCTCACGCCCCTTGTCCATGACCACAACCGCCTCGCTCGCGCCTTGCTGGAGTTCCTGGATGATCACCTGTATCTCACGCGTCGAGGCCTCGGTGTTACCCGCCAGCACCCGGACCTCGTCGGCGACCACGGCAAAGCCCCGGCCCTGCTCACCGGCACGGGCCGCCTCGATCGCCGCATTCAATGCCAGCAGGTTGGTCTGCTCGGCAACACCACTAATGGTCTCGAGTATCTTGTTAATGCCCTGGGCCTGCTGGTTGACACTGCGAATCACCTCACTGGCCTGTTCCACCTCACTGGCCTGTTCCACCTCGCTGGACAAACCCTCCATGGTATCGACCACCCGCTGCACCACCACACGCCCTTCACCGGCCTGGGTAACGGCGCCCCCCGTGGACTCTGAGGCCTGATGGGCGTTACCGGAGACTTCCCTGACTGCCGCCGACATCTGCGACATAGACAAAGACACATGTTCAATGCCTTGCTGTTGCTGCTGCATGCCCTGGTAGTTTTCTTCTGCAGCCAGTAGCAGACCGGCAGCTGAGTTATTTAATTGTCGGGTCGAATCCTTGATCCTGTCGACCAGCGCCTGCATTGCCGACATAAACACATTAAAACTGTCCGACAGGGCTGCCAGTTCGTCCTTTGAGTTGATCGGCAGGCGGTAACCCAGATCGCCCTGGTTATTGCGCACATCCGCCGCGACAGCGGTAATCGACTTGACGACCCGGTCCAGGGGATTGAATACCATACGCCCAATCAACCAGAAAAATATCACGGCAAGGACAAGCGTGACCACGACCAGTACCACCATCACGTTCCGGCGCTCTGCAGCCATATCATTATGTATCTGTGCCAGTGTGGCATCGCGCTTGACCCACACTGCGGCCACGATCTCGCTGAGAATGCGTACGGGTTGACGGTCCATGCCGCGCACGTACTTGTCGGTGGTGATGTGCGGCTTGTGCTCGGCCAGTTTGTATACTGGCAAAGCCGTACGATAGCGCTTGCCCATTTCCTCATGTGCATGGGAAAAGGCCAGTATCTTTTCATACAATTCCTGATCGTCTTCCAGTTCCAGCAACAGTTCATCGACCAGTTCACGGGTTCGGCGCTCCTGCTCATTAAAACCGCCCAGGTGCTTGTCATACAGGGCATCATCATAACCACGCAGGAGGATATTCTTCCATTCCTGTACCTGGGTCTTGAACTCCACCTGCGCCCGCAAAGCCAGCGACATCTGCCTGGCATTGGCATTATTCACCTCATCCGCCTCGGTAAAGGCGGCCTCATAATGTTTTGCGATTAACATCATGGCCACAAGAAAGACAACGATCGATGAAATGAATATCGTAATCAGTTTACCCTTGATGCTCATAACAGACCCTCCTGTCCGTCGGTTTTGGGTGGCGTAGCAAAGGCCCGCTGTACACGCCGCTCAATGAACAGGCTGTTGCCAACTATATTCTTGGCATGATGCTTGGCATGGCTGGCCAGCTCGGCGATATCGGCATGAGAAAGATACTGTTCAGGGTTCACCATAATGACGCCAATCGACAGGCTCATAATCGGGTAGAATTTTTCATCCCCATCCCGGGATATGGCAAGTATTCCGCCTCGCTCATTATCCGTATGGTTATAGAACTTGACTATCTCCTTCTCAAAACTGCGCAGGATGTTATTACAGCGTTCTGCCCAGTTATCACTGAGAAAAATAACGATAAAATCATCACCCCCAACATGACCAATAAAGTCTCCAGATGTATCGATATGCTGGGAAAGGATATCGGCGATCAACTTTATTACCTGGTCCCCTTTTCCATAACCATAGACGTCGTTATACGGTTTAAAGTTATCAATATCGCAATAGGCCACGGCAAAGCGACTTTCGCCGAGCATCAATTCATCCAGCCTTTCGTAAATCGGCACATTGCCCGGCAACAGGGTTAGGGGATTGGCATAGCGGGCATTACGTATTTGCAGCTTGGTGATCTTGCGTAACAGGTCCAGGACCTTGCCAAGGCCTCTGTATTCACCGCCTTCGACAATAATAAAGTCCGCCTCGAGCTGCGACTTCATGCTGTCGGTAACCAGTTTACTAACTTGTTCGATGCCCCACTGTTTTTCCACAATCACCACTGATTTGTCGGCAATATCAATAACGGATTTGTTTGCATACAGTGAACGTCCATACTGGGTCGAAAAGGTTGCAAGCAGCTGGTTGCGACGAATCAGCCCCAGGGCCTTATTATTGTTATCGACAACCGGGATTGCTGTCAGCGATTCATTTTCATGAAACAACTGGTGTGTCGCATCCAGGGTTGTGTCAGGGCGCACATGTGCAGTTTGCACCAGCAGATCCGCGACACTTTCGGACGTTTGCTTCAGGTGTTTCTTGCATTCATGTGATACTGCGCACTGAAACAGCTTGCCGGGGATTACATAAGGGGGCGATTCGGCAGGACGAGCGAAGTAATAGCCCTGGCCAAAGGGGATACCCATGGCCGAGATCGTTCGACACTCGTCCTGGGTTTCTATGCCCTCGGCTATAACCTTGCAATCAAGTCCCCGTGCGATGTCTACAATCGAGCGCAGGAAGGATTGCTTGACCTTGTCTTCATGGATGTTCTGGATAAAATGCCGATCGACCTTGACATAATCCGGGCGCAGTTCGGACCAGGTACGCAAGCCTGAGTAACCGGCGCCGAGGTCATCAATGGCGATCTCAAAGCCCATTGTCTTGTAATGATCAATCGCCTTACGCATGACCTCAAAGTCATACAGGGGATACTGTTCGGTCAGTTCGATGACCACATTCTCAGGTCTGATACCAATCTGATTAAGTATCTCCAGGGTCAGGCCTGAACGGTGTTGTGGTCCGAGCAAACTTTGCGGGGTGGCATTGAGAAACAACTTGCCCTGCAAGCGCCTGGACTGAAAACCCTTGATGCCACACTTGCGGCATAACATATCCAGTTCATTCAGCCTGTCTTCACGTATGGCCATATCAAATAGTGTGACCGGACTATGGAAGGCGCTGTCTGAAGGCCCCCTGATCAGGGATTCATAACCGTAGATGGTCTGCTGATTCAGGTCGACAATGGGCTGGTATATAGCCGTCAGAGATTCTGTTTCAAGAATATCCAGGAAGACCAGGCTTATCCAATCAGCATCCTGCTGTGCATGCTCCATGCACAGTTCGTTAGTGCATTGGCTAGTCATGGCAAATATTCCTATAAAAGTGTGGTTTTATAGGCAGCCATGATCGGCACAAGCAATGACAAACAGATGTCAGTTATATGACAAAATTATGAAATATCCTCTCGCCTGGCAGCCGCAACAAGCGATATGGTCATAAGACTGTCACACAGGGGAGATTTCTCTTTAATGCCCCGGGAATATCGTACGACTGATATTTTCTTCCGTCGGGTCGGTGATCTGGCTCAATGCCACGACCTGGTCAGCGGCCTCCTTGACGATAGCATCGAGCTTGCCCACCAATTCGGGATTGTGTGGTGCGTTTTTCTGTTCCACCATCCTGAACAACTGCATCTGGTTAAGAAAATTATTCAGGATATGCTGTGTGGCACGTGAGGTCTGCATGAACACCTGGATGCGTTGTTGCTCTTTTTCCAGTAAGCGCTGGGTGTTGTGGCAGGCATAAAAGCCAAACCCTATCACCAGCAGGGCGATAACCGTGCGCATGTATATCTCGTTCGGATCGGTCGGGATAAGCGCAAACGCTTCACCAAAGACAATAGTGTGAACCCAGGATTCAATCACCCAGTAGAGTATGGCGACGAAAAAACCTATGCGTCTGTATTTTCCAGCTTGCATGGACCACCTGTTATCTAAAAATATCATCACAAGGATCGGCGACCTCGTCGCACACCCAGCCAGTAACAATGGAAAAGTCTAGCAAAATGGTCGTGTTTGTATAGAAACCGCTGTATAGCAACGGAAATGGAGCCTTTATATCGGTGTCAGGACAATCAGGAACCAAACCAGGAGGGCCAGCACCAGTGACAGGAATACGGCGGCCGAGGCAATATCTTTGGCACGCCCGGCGAGTTCATGCCATTCATCACCGAAGCGGTCGACCACGGCCTCGATGGCCGAGTTCAGTAATTCCGTGATCATGACCAGTAGCCATGCACCAATCAACAAGGACCGCTCTATCGGGCTGGCCGTGAGGTAAAAGGCCAGTGGCACAAGAATAAGGCCCAGCCACACCTCCTGGCGGAAGGCCTGTTCATTCCTGTACGCGGCGCGCAGGCCAACCAGTGAATAACCGCAGGCCTTGTAGAGGCGATCAAAAGGATTATTGGGGGCCTTCTTCATGACGACTTCCTGATGGTTTCTTGTTCAATTGATCTCGCAACACCCTGACCTTTTTATACCAGGCCACCAGGTCATCGAGTGAATAACGGGCATTGGCCGGGCTCGGGTTCGGCGTGACCATCACGCGTGATTTGCCGATGCGCAGTGGTTGCAAACCCCAATCAATACCGTCGACCTTTTCACCCGTGTACTTGAGGTAATTCTTGTAGGCCACCTTGCCGTGAAACCAGCAAATGCGCGGCTGATACCTGAGTAATTTTTCTTTCAGCAGCGGTGCCCCGTGTCGGTAGTCACTGGCACGCAACTGCGCGACCCCCGCTGTCGGCGGTTTAACGACATCCGTAAAACCAAAACGATACGTCCCCAGCAGGCGTTGCAGGGCCACCGCCCCGGGCTGCAAGGGTTCATCCACCAGCCCCGAGGCGTTTAGTGCCTTCCAGAAACGGTTTTGTGGGTTACCATAATAACACTGTACGCGTATGGAATAGGGTGAGGGGTTACTACCAATCGAGACAATATCGAGGTCTTCCGCCAGGTAGTCAGGTAATGTTTCCATTTTTTCCATTCTTCTCCCACACTACGGCCTTGCCATCAGCCATATGAAAACCCTAGCAATGAAGCCTTTCTGGGAACACAAGAGCCTCGCCGAGATGAACGCCGAAGAGTGGGAATCCCTCTGCGATGGCTGCGGCCGCTGCTGCCTGCACAAACTCGAAGACGAGGACTCGGGGCAGGTCTACTTTACCAGCGTCAGTTGCCGTTTACTCGACAGCCACAGCTGTCGCTGCCAGCGCTATACCGAACGCCTCCGCTACGTCCCAGATTGTATCGTACTCGAGCCATCGCAATGCCTCGACTCAACGGCACTGCCCAGTAGTTGTGCCTACCGTCGTCTCGCCGAAGGGCGGCCCCTGCCCGACTGGCACCCCCTGCTCTCCGGCGACCCGGAGTCCGTGCACCGGGCCGGGATGTCGGTGCGTGACCGCGTCATTAATGAAACCCGGGTTGCCGAAGAGCAACTCGAGGACTACCTGCTCGACTGGCCGGATAACTAAGGCCATAACCAGGCGGCACCACGCACCCCGCTCGAGTCGCCGTGTTGAGGGGGACGCAAGGCGGTCAGCACCTGGTCAGAAAACACCCAGGCCGGCCATAACGCGGGCACATCGGTGTACAGACTCTCAATATTCGACAGCCCGCCGCCCAGGACGATCACCTCCGGGTCGAGGAGGTTGATGACATGGGCCAGGGCACGGGCCAGGCGCTGTTTATAGGTCAACAGGCTGGCCTGGCAATCGGCATCCCCCTCGCCCGCCCGGCGGAGCAATTTCTCGACCGAACCCAGGGTCTGGCCGGTGTGTTGCGAATGCCGCGCCAGCCAACCCGGTCCGGATAAATAGGTCTCAATGCAGCCCTGCCGCCCGCAATAACACTCGGGACCCGGCCACTCTGCCGAAGTCGGCCAGGGCAAGGGGTTATGCCCCCACTCACCAGCGATGGCATTCGCCCCCTCGAGGATCTGGCCATTGATGACCACCCCGCCGCCGGTACCCGTCCCCAGGATCACGCCAAACACGCTACCAGCCCCGGCCGCGGCGCCATCAATCGCCTCGGAGAGGGCAAAACAATTGGCATCGTTGGCCAGGCGTACCTTGCGCTGCAGGGCTGCCTCGAGGTCCTGTTTGAGCGGCTGACCGTTCAGACACACCGAGTTCGCATTCTTGACCCGCCCGTCGCGCGCCGAAACAGCCCCCGGCATGCCGACCCCAACCGTAGCGGTCTGTGCCAGCGCAGCCTCGGCGGCCTGTACCAGTTCGGTAATTGCCTTGACTGTAGCCGTGTAGTCTCCTTGTGGCGTAGCGATACGCCGACGTAAGCACTCACTTCCATCTTCGTCGAGGGCGACGATCTCTATCTTCGTCCCACCCAGATCGATACCTAGCCGCATCGTCTCACCACTTTATTCATTGCGCTGTCGAGCATAAAAACGCATCTTCCCAAATCAGCTGGTCCTTTGTATTTTCTGTCTCTTAACGTATGAGAACAAGCCACCCTGGTTATCCATCGCGTAAGCATTTTCCTACAATCTTCATCGGCATTTCACTACACCTCACCGGGAGTATAAAGAGTATCTTTAAGATTCAATCTTGCACGGGGGGAGAGGGGAATGCCCGGCAAGATAGGTATGGATACAGTGCCTCGGCAGGGACGCGCCGAATGAGGAAGAAATTCAGGCACGCGATTCACTTGCTGCGCGTCTGTCTGCACCCCCCAATCTCCCACCACTGACCGCAACAATCCAGCATACCTTGCGACGGGAATAGGTAGTCTTGGGCCTGATGGCCAAATCCGCTTGCAGCCTGTCTACACGTCAACCCGACTTAATTCAGATACAGCGTCTTTTGTGCCGATTGGCGTGAGGCCCGTTTCAGCATCGCCTTCAGATGAACCGTGTCCATACGCGACTCTTCAACGAGGTTCAGGAGGTCCCATTTCAGGAATTCGAGCGGCAACGACCCTGCCCATTTGCCCTCTTCGGGAGTGTCTGCCCGCGCGGTCTCGTAATCCCGCAGCACCTTGATGAGTTCGCAGACATACAGTTCAATGGCCTCCATGCGCTCGAGTAGCGATCCGGCAATTTCATTACCTGCTGAAATCTGCACATGATTACCTACATCAATGGCCTCATCGTCGATCAGGGACAGGGTCTCTCTCATTTCTGCGTAACGGCTCATAGGGCGGCCACCTTGTGTAAAGTTGCATGGCAACGTAACGTATGAGAACTCTAGCAAACTATGCTTACACCAAGGTTTCATCAGCGTGAACAATTGTAAACAGACAACCTCGTATATTTACCTAAGCCATGTCAGGTAATTCTGGCAAGTGGCCGGACCATAACGGCATAGAAGACCCCTTCCTGCGGCAGTTGTGTGATATTTTACGCGCGCACCCGGCCGGCATCAGTGAGTATGAACTCTTCAATGCCCTCGCCGAACAGGGCAAGGCAGAATATGATCGCAGTGCCTGGCAATCCGAACATGCCCTGTTCTGTCGCCACTTTCTGTTATTTAACGCCCTTTACCGGCTTCGCGAACAACTGCATACGCAGCAATGTGCGCAGATAGAGATCAGCGCCCTGAAGATTTGCCTGTCTGAATGGCAGGCCAGTGAACGCGGTCTGCCTGCCGAGGGCGACCTGCTACGCGAGTTTTATCTCGACATTACGCAACTGGAAAAGATGTCCGCTGATGATGTTAAAAACATGCTTGGCGATTTCTGGTCAGGCTTTTATTCTAATGAGAGTCGCCGCGAAGCCCTGTCTGTGCTCGGTCTCGAAGACCCGGTCAGCAATACCGACATCAAACAACATTATCGCCGGCTGGCCATGCAGCACCACCCCGATCGCGGCGGCGATGACGAACAACTCAGCCGCATCAATGCCGCAATGAATATCCTCTCACGCGGCTAAACCGCACCGCTGTCATGGCAACTGCTGCTGGACAGCAAAGACCTTCGCGGCCAATCCCGTAGTCAACTTAATGCGAGACTTCAGTCTACGACACAGGCTGGCAGACGCAACCAGAATGTCGCCCCTGGTCCCTCGTTGTTGCTGACGCCAATCTCCCCCTTGTGCAGTTGGACAAAGCGGGCGCAGATTTTCAGCCCCATCCCGGAACTGATTTCACCGCCGGTAGGGCGATTACTCAGACCGATATATTGATGAAAAACGCGGTCTATCTCCTCAGGCAGAAAACCCGGGCCCTCATCACAGACCTCGATCAAGACCTCACCGGCTTCCTTCCTGGTGCGCACGCAGGTCGTCGTCCCTGGCTGGCTGAACTTGATGGCATTGCCAATCAGGTTCGCCAGCACCTGCTCAATACGCATAGCATCGACGTCTATCTCCACCAGTTTTTTATCCAGGTCGGTTGTCAGCCTAACCCCCTTGCGCCGGGCATAGCCATTGTCCTGTTCAATCAACTTCATTATCAGGGCATGGATGTCCACACCGGTTTTGAACAAGCGGATATTGCCATCATGGATAACCTGCAAGGCGAGAAAATCTTCGGTGATCTGTTTCATGCTCTCGGCTGAGGTCTTAATCAGCGAGCAGGCCTCATGGAAATCCTCAGCCAGATTTTCTTCCTTAAGTCTGTCTCCCATAACCGAGACCACATCTGTAATCAGGGCCACGTTCTTTCTCAGGTCATGACTGGTGATACCAAGAAATTCACTATTCTGATCAGCCAGGCGTTTAAGTGTTAGTTGCGTATTCACACGTGCCTGCACCACGCCAAAATCAAAGGGCTTGGGCACAAAATCATTCGCCCCCATCTTCAGAGCCTTAAGCACAAAATCACTCTCGGATAGTGCCGTCACCATGATGACCGGCAATTCCACCATTGAGTAACGCTCACGGATCCATGCCAATACTTCGAAACCATCAATCACCGGCATCATCACATCCAGCAAGACCATGTCGATGTGCTCACGTTCAATGATGTCCATGGCCTCACCACCATTTTCTGCCGTCAGGACATGGCTACCCAACCGCTCGATAACCTGTCTCATCAGCAGACAGATATCTTCATCATCTTCAACGACAAGAATACTGGATGTTTGTCCGTCCACCCTCTTCCCTTTTTATTATTACTGTCTTTAAATAACTAACACTGTTCCCACGGCAGATTATGAAATCGCCAGCCACCGAGGGCACTGCGATGATGCTGTTCATCCAGATCGCCCTCAAAGCCATCGAGAACATTATAGACTTCCGTAAAGCCATCCTTAATCAGGTGTTCACCGGCTTCGAGAGAACGCTTACCACTACGACAAATAAGGATCACCGGTGCACAACCCACATCATCATGACAGGAGACACCGCCCAGGAGCAGCTTACGCACATCAGTAGTAAAGTGTGGATTGATTGTCCAGTCAGGTTCATCGATCCAGGGAAGACTAATCGCCCCCTTGGGGTGACCGACAAACAGGAATTCCATATTTGAACGCACATCCACCAAAATGGCGCGATGCTCATCCTCCAGCTTCTGGTAAGCCTGTGTTGGCGTCAGTGAAATAATCTCGGTCTGTGCCATTGCCTTCCCCGCTAGTTTTATTCTTAACTCTATGCACTATGGCAAAAAAAGCCCGGGGATACCAAATAATCGACGTTTATGCCGGCAAAAAAAACGGGGCCCGGCAATGGGCCCCGTTGCAGACAAACCATAATAGAAAAAGCTTAATTACCGCCTGCGGCCTGCTGTAGAGATTCCTCAATGGCGTCCGGGGCATCGTTAATGTGCATAAAGGTGCCCATGTCCAGGTCCGGGAAGTTCACGGCAATACGGAACTTGGCATGCAGTGCATAAACATTACCGCCACTGACCAGCAGTTCGTACGGCAAGTGAGCCGTCTGCTTGACAGGCGCCTTATCGATGATCTTCATAATGTGCTCATCACCGGCCGGCGCACCGCCGATGGCAACACCGAAAACCGTCTGCTGCTTACCCGGTATATCAACGCGATAGACCTTTGCCGTATTGCCTTTACCCGCTGCCAGATTCATTTCAACGGCCCTGAGGGCGGCCTCGTAGGAATCATGTTCTGCGAGTTTATTGTGGTCATCAAAATAGGGCATAAAGACCATGAAGTGGTAATTATTCAACTGATTGGCCTTCCAGCCCGGGGCCTCTGAACCAAATGCCCGTTGCATACCCAATGCCTTTTCCAGCCCCTGACGTACCCCCGACAGGTCTGCCTGCATACGGTAGGCCTCAGCCATCCAGTCCGGGTTAAAAAACGAGACCTGTGTCTTGCCGCCAACCTTGGTCACGGCAACACGCACTACGGCACCATAACCACCAAACTCGGTACTGGCCGCAGCGGCCTTTAGCGCGGCATTCGTCGCGGCGATGACCACGGTATCCGCATAAGGGGAGTAGCTGCCTACCAGCTCAAAACCAGCGGCCTTAAGTGCCGCCTTGGCCCGTTCAGCCGTGGCATTCACATTACCTTCAGTTTCTGATGCCAAAATATAGGGGTACAACCACTTGTCTTCAGCCTGCGCGACCCCCGCCAGGGTAATCAAAGACAAAAAGGCTGTCACAATAAAAGACCATCTCATTCGTTGCATGGGGACTACCTCATTAAGAATATTATTATTCGAGCACCGATTATGACAACCGCGGCCTTAACCACAAGCCCCCTGCCTGGGCGAAAAACTGACAACACTCGAGGTTTTATGACTAGGCTAATGATTCATTAGACTTTTATTGTATTATTAAATCCTTATTAAAATTTCTAATTATAGGTAATAAACTTTCCTGATAATCAGGCCTGATTGCTGGAACTTGTTGATTAAGCACACATCAACACGCATCATCTCATTCATAGGCGGACCTATTATGCGCAGCTTTAAACGAATTGCCCACTGGACCTTACTGGGCCTCGCCCTGCTTTTTGGCAGTTATCGCCTGTTTGCCTCCGGTCTCGAACTTGACGAGGTTTTGTTATTATCCGAGGCCCCACCCGGGGTTGTCTTTGAGATCGTCAGCGGCGATAACGACTACCTGCGCTGGGCCATTCCTGCCGTGCAACAACACATCCAGCAACTGCGCGAGCGCTTCCCCGAACTGCCTGTTGCCGTTGTTACCCATGGCAGGGAGCAGTTTGCCCTGACCCGCGACAAACAAACCCAGTATGCCAAGGTCCATCGTGGTATTCAGTCACTGGTCAAGGATAATGATGTCAGCGTCCATGTTTGTGGCACCTATGCCGAACGACATAACGTCGACGAGAATGAATTCCCCGATTACATTAACGTCTCCGCCGCAGGCCCGGCGCAGATCAATGATTACCGCCAACTCGGCTACCTGTTGATAAAACTGAAGCGTCCATGAAGCCCTGTTTAGCTCGGCACAGCGCGATCCCCCTTGCCCTGCTCCTGCATTCGGGCCTGGTCAGTGCCGAACAGCCCTTTACGATCGATGAACTTGAACGTCGCCCGCAGGTGGCAGACTGTCGAATTTTTGAATTCACCTGCGCGACCTGTGGTCATATCATTGACAGTGAGCAGTGGGACGAGCAGAACCGTTTAATCAGCGATGTCGAGGCCTGTGAAAAACAACGTATTAAAACATCAGGCCACAACCCGCCTCCGTCCAGCAATTGACCGGCCATGGAGTGAGGCGTAACGTAGCCGGCCTCTGGCTGTTCCAGAACCAATAAATAACCAATAAATAGGGAGAAGTAACAACACATGAAAGCCCGTATGATTAAAACCGGCCTGGCGACAGCGAGCCTGTTCCTCGCCAGTAGTCTCGCCTTTGCCGCAGCTGCCGGCAAACCCCACTGGGGCTATGAGGGCCATGAAGGTCCTGCACACTGGGGCGACCTCGCCGCAGAATACGCCACCTGCAAGACCGGCAAGAGCCAGTCACCGATCAATATCAGCGGCGCCAGGCCTGCCCAGCTGGCTGATATCCGGTTCAGCTACCAGCCCACTACCCTGGACGTCGTCAATAATGGCCATACCATCCAGGTTAACTATGCCGCTGGCAGTAGTATCGAAGTCGGTGGCAAGCAATACCAGCTGCTGCAATTCCACTTCCACAGCCCGAGCGAACATACCGTTGACGGTCAGCCTTATGACATGGTTGCCCACCTCGTCCACCAGGCCGGTGATGGCCAACTCGGCGTGATCGGCGTACTCATGAAAAAAGGCAAGGCCAATCCGGTGATTGATGCCATTTGGGCCAGCTTGCCCACACAGGCCGGTGAGCACAAACAATCTGATACGCAGCTCAATGTTGCCGATCTGTTACCTGCCAAGCAGAGTTTCTACAACTACAGCGGCTCACTGACCACACCACCTTGCAGTGAGGGCGTGAACTGGATGGTGATGCAGGCACCGGTTGAAGTCTCAGCCGAACAGGTTGCGGCCTTCACCAATATCTTCAGCAAGAGCGTGCGCCCGGTACAGCCCCTGCATGAACGCCTGATTCACCTTAGTCAGTAAATTTTGCTGTTCACTAATAAAAAAGGCCGGTCAGTGACCGGCCTTTTTATATGCTTTATGCTGAGCGGCTGCTGCGTTTACGCTCATGCTCCTTAAGGAACTTTTTACGTATACGGATATGGTTCGGCGTCACTTCCACCAGTTCATCTTCATCAATAAACTCTAGCGCCTGTTCCAGGGTCATGCGAATCGCCGGGGTGAGGACAATATTCTCATCGGTACCCGAAGCGCGTACGTTGGTCAGCTGCTTGCCCTTGAGCGGGTTCACGACCAGGTCATTGGCACGTGAATGAATACCAATAATCATGCCTTCGTAGACTTCCTCATTCGGGCCGATAATCAAACGACCTCGTTCCTGCAGGTTGAATAACGAAAAGCCGAGTGCCTTACCCATGCCGTTGGAGATCAACACACCTCGGTTACGTTGACCAAAGTCACCGCCCTTGATCGGTCCATAGTGGTCAAACACACTATAGATCAGACCCGTACCCTGGGTAGCGGTCAGGAACTCGGTGCGAAAACCGATCAGGCCGCGTGCCGGGATGATAAAGTCGAGGCGCACCCGTCCCTTGCCATCCGGTGACATGTTCTTCAGTTCAGCACCACGAGTACCCAGTTTCTCCATAACCGTACCCTGGTGCTGTTCTTCCACATCGGCAGTCAGCTGCTCGAAAGGCTCACAACGTACGCCATCGATTTCCTTAATGATCACCTCTGGACGTGAAACGCCCAGCTCAAAACCTTCGCGACGCATGTTTTCAATAAGAATCGACAGGTGTAATTCACCGCGCCCGGAAACGCGGAATTTGTCCGGGTCTTGGGTATCCTCTACACGCAGGGCGACGTTATGTTTTAGCTCACGGTCAAGGCGCTCACGTATCTGGCGGGTGGTGACAAACTTGCCATCCTTACCTGCAAACGGTGAGTTATTGACCTGGAAGGTCATGTTCACGGTCGGCTCATCAACACTCAATGCCGGCAGGGCCTCGACATGATTCGGGTCACAGAGCGTATCGGAGATATCGAGCCGTTCCATGCCGGTAAAGGCAATGATGTCACCGGCATAGGCCTCAGGGACTTCGATGCGCTCAAGGCCAAGGAAACCCAATACCTGTAAAATACGGCCATTACGGCTCTTGCCTTCACGGTCGACCACGGTCACCGGGCTATTGGTCTTGACCTTACCGCGCGTAATACGGCCAATGCCGATAATGCCGACATAGCTATTGTAATCGAGCTGACTGACCTGCATCTGGAACGGCCCATCAACATCGACCTTGGGTGGCTGCACATGCTTGATGACGGTTTCGAACAGCGGCGTCATATCACCCTCCCGAACATCCGACTCCAGCCCGGCAAAACCATTCAGCGCCGAGGCATACACGACCGGGAAGTCGAGTTGTTCATCGGTGGCACCGAGGCGATCGAAGAGATCAAAAGTCTGGTCGACGACCCAGTCCGGGCGTGAACCATCACGATCGATCTTGTTGACGACGACAATCGGCCGCAGGCCACGTGCCAGTGCCTTCTGCGTCACAAAACGTGTTTGTGGCATCGGCCCTTCGCGGGCATCGACGAGTAACAGCACGGAATCGACCATCGACAGCACGCGTTCAACCTCGCCCCCGAAGTCGGCGTGCCCCGGGGTGTCGACGATATTAATGCGCTGGCCCTGCCAACGGATAGCGGTGTTCTTGGCAAGGATCGTGATGCCACGTTCCTTCTCCAGGTCATTGGAGTCCATCACCCGCTCCTCGAAATCACCACGGCTTTCCAGTGTCCCGGACTGCTGCAGCAACTTGTCAACCAGGGTGGTCTTGCCATGGTCAACGTGGGCGATAATGGCGATATTACGAATTTCTTCTGTCACGATATTTTCCGTCCTGCCGGAGGCCTGCATGAAAGCGGCGCATTATAGCGGAAACTCTCTGCCAGGGTATTTATAAAAAGGCTAATGTTTCAATCCCCCGTACCGATATGCAGGAAACCCGCACCACACGCATAAATACTGTATATAAATTAGGTGATTATATGGAACGCCCCAACAATGCCCAGGCCTCCTGTGCCCAAAATCCCGACCTTGACTGGAGCCAGGTACGCGAGACCGTCCTGATGTTGAACCTGGCCATGACCCGGATGACCCACGCCATGCGGGATGGCGACGAATCGGTCGATCACCTAAGCCGCTCATTCACCGAAATGGTCGGCCACGTCAAATTCATGCAGGATAGTGTTACGGCCATGGTCGCAGATGACACCCGCAATAACCTGCTCGATCACTGCACGGCGATCCGTGGTCAGGTAGATTCCGCGATTATGGCCTTTCAGTTCTATGACCGCCTTAGCCAACGTATGCAGCATGTCTCCAACAGCCTTGAGGCCCTGTCGAAACTGGTGGAAAGCCCACAGCGCCTCTACAATCCCATCGAGTGGAAGGCCCTGCAGGAACTGATCCGCGCCAATTACACCCTGGACAGCGACAAGGCCATGTTCGAGGCCCTGCTTCAGGGCAAGAGTATTGAAGACATTATGAAACAGGCCTGCAGCGAGGCCGAAGAAAATGATATTGAATTGTTCTGAGACCGGGACTGAACAGGAAAGTTAACAAATATTAACAATTGCTTAGATACTTATGATGCCATGAAACATTAACAAATGACTGGCTTCGGGGTATGCTAGCGTCACCTAAGACAAAATGTTGACAGCGCATGGATGTAAGCGAACACAACCTCACACGTGATGAACGCCGGACACGCTCCCGCAGCATTGCTGAACAGCTCAAGGCCGAACGCGCCGAGGTGCTGATAAATTTCTGTCGTGTGGCCGGTATCGAAGCCTACGAGACCCCGGGCCAGCAAGCCAGCCAGGAAGAATGCCTGCGAGACTTTTGCCAGATCATGGTCGATTATCTGGCCGCCGGGCACTTCGGCCTTTATCAACGTATTATTGATGGGCAGGAACGTCGCCAGCACATCTGCACCCTGGCCGAGGAACTCTACCCGCAAATTGCTAAAACCACTCAGTTGGCCCTCGATTTCAACGACAAGTATGAACATGAAGGCGAAGAGTCCTTTAACGAGGAATTTTCTGAGGACCTGTCAACGCTTGGCCAGGCCCTGGCCACGCGTATCGAGCTTGAAGATCGCCTGTTTAAGGCCATGAATTAAACCCGGTTTCCTGCCTAAAACAACACCGGTAGAGGGTTTTTCGCCCAAGTAACAAGCTGTTTTCCCCTGTGATTATATTCGTCTTACTAAAATCCTAAATATTTTCTTTCATCTGTCGATAGCACTAGGCAGATATCAAAATTATTGTGGATTAGAGAAATCACATGGACACACTCATTCAATCTGTTGACCAACGTACACGCCTGGCCGGTGCCAATCGGCTCGAAATTTTGCTCTTCAGCCTCGGTAAGGATTCCCATACCGGCCGTGAAGAGGTCTTCGGTATTAACGTTTTCAAAATACGTGAAGTCATGCACGTGCCGGAGGTCACCCATGCACCGGATATGCCACCGGGTGTGAAGGGTATGGTCAGCCTGCGTGGGCAGATGATCCCGGTCGTTGACATGGCGCATTTCTGTGATCTCGATGTTGAAACCAAGCCGAGTGTGCTTATCGTCACCGAATTCAATCGCAGTACCCAGGGCTTTCTCGTTCACTCCGTGGAACAAATCCTGCGTATGGAATGGAATGAGATCAAAGTCCCACCACCCATGCTGGCCAACCGCCTTGGTGGTCTGGTGACCGCCGTCACCGAATTACCCGATAAGCGCATCGTTATGATCATCGATGTCGAGAAAATACTCGCCGAGACCGAGCTGGAGCAGGATGATTTGACCCGGTTTGAGGGGGTGGAAAGTTTTGGGCGTGACGCGACCGTGCTGTTTGCTGATGACTCCTCCGTCGCCAGAAAGCAGATTGCCATGACACTCGACACGCTGGGCATTAAACACCTGAGCGCCAAAAATGGTGAAGAGGCCTGGGCACGTCTGGAAGAAATCGCCGAACGTGCCAAGGCCATGAACGTACCGGTGTATGACCTCGTACAACTGGTATTAACCGATATTGAGATGCCGGGCATGGACGGCTACGTGCTGACCCGCAAGATTAAGGATGATAAACGCTTCGCTGGCATCCCCGTGGTCATGCATTCATCACTCTCGGCTGATGCCAATATCACTATCGGTAAATCAGTCGGTGTCGACGCCTACGTGCCGAAGTTCGACCCACGAGAACTGGCCAAGACACTGGAACCCTTTATCAAGATCAAGACAGCCGACTAGGCTTCTATTTGCCCCGACCTGGCTACTGCCTGAATCATCACGTCCTTTTAATAATGCGGGGGCGGCGGCTCGTCGGAGGGTTTCATCATCGGTGAAGGCTGCCCGGCGCGCACCGCTTTCTTGAGTTGTTCAATATCCACCAACAGGCTCTCGATCAGCTTTTGTTGCGTGGCCATTTCATCACTCATACTTTGCAATGCCGCTTCCTGGTAGGCCAGTTTGGTTTCCAGTTCTGTAATACGCGGATCCATCTTCATCCCCCTGCTGGCTTATGCCTCTTCCAGTGCTTCCCAGCGCTTATAGGCCGCGGCCAATTCTGCTTCTATCGCTTGCATGCGCTCAGTCGCGATTGCAATCTTGTCTGCTGGCTGCTGATAAAAATCCGACTGCGCCATTTGTTGTTGCAATTGTTCCATCTCCGCATCCAGTTGTTCAATCTGCAGCGGTAGTTGCTCTAACTCCTGCTGCTCTTTATAACTTCGCTTGCGCGGTTTGCTGACTGGCTGGGTGGGCTGTGCTTTGCTATCGGCCTGTTTGGGTTTTTCCTGCCCGGCTTTGTTCACCTGACGCTGACGTAACCAGTCATCATAGCCCCCCACATACTCGGCGACCCTGCCATGGCCCTCAAACACCAGCGTACTGGTGACGACATTATTAATAAACTCACGGTCATGGCTGACCAGCAGGATGGTCCCGGCATAGTCCATCAGCAGGGACTCAAGTAATTCGAGGGTATCGACGTCGAGGTCATTGGTCGGCTCATCGAGGACCAGTACGTTGGAAGGCTTGGTGAAGATACGTGCCAGCAACAGGCGGTTGCGTTCACCACCCGAGAGCGCCTTGACCGGGGTGCGGGCCCGCTCAGGGCTGAACAGGAAGTCCTGCAGGTAACTGATGACATGCCGGCTATTGCCATTAATGATGACATTATCGGCACCATCGGCAACGTTATCCTGTACCGACTTTTCCGGGTCCAACTGGGCGCGCAGCTGATCGAAGTAGGCCACATCCAGCTTGGTACCGATACGTAACGTACCTTGCTGGGGTTCCAGCTTGCCCAGTATCAGGTTGAGTAGGGTTGTCTTGCCACAACCATTCGGACCGATGATACCGATTTTGTCGCCACGTATAATCGTCGTGGAAAAATCCTTTATGATCGGTTCACCATCCCATGCATAGGAAAGATGCTCCGCTTCGATAACAATGCGCCCGGAAATCGCCGCATCATGCACGCGTATCTTCGCCTGTCCCATTTCATTACGCCGCGCCGAAAATTCCTTGCGCATTTTTTCCAGCGCCCGTACCCGACCTTCGTTACGCGTACGGCGGGCCTTGATACCCTGGCGTATCCAGACCTCTTCCTTGGCCAGCTTCTTGTCAAACTCGGCTTCCTGATTGGCCTCGCTGTCGAGCAGGGCCTGCTTACGCTCAAGGTAAAGGTCATAATTACCCGGCCAACTGGTCATGCGACCACGATCCAGTTCAATGATCCGGGTCGCCATGCGGCGCAGGAACATACGGTCATGGGTGATAAAGATCAACGTGCCTTTATAATTAAGCAGGAAGTCCTCTAACCAGGCGATCATCTCAATATCGAGGTGGTTGGTCGGCTCATCGAGCAATAACACATCGGGTTCGGCAACCAGTGCCTGCGCGAGCAAGGCGCGTCGTTTCCAGCCACCAGAGAGTGAAGCAAACTCAACATCGGCATCCAGTTGCAGGCGCGACAACACGGTATCAATACGCTGCTGCAATGACCAGCCATGCTGGGCCTCCAGCGCATGCTGGATACGCGACATTTCATCAATCAGGGAAGGGTCATCGGCCACACGCTCGATGATGTGATGGTAGTCTTTGAGTATTTCACCAAGGCCACCGAGACCGCCGGCAACAACATCATAAACCGACCCCGTCAGACCCTGTGGCACATCCTGCTCAAGGCGACTGACCCGGGTGGCCGGGTCAATATGGTAGGTGCCTTCATCGGCCTGTATTTCATGGGCCAGCACCTTGAACAGGGTCGATTTACCGGCGCCATTACGCCCAACCAAACACAGGCGCTCACCCCGATCGACCTCCAGGTCGACCTTTTCCAGGATCGCCGGGCCACCAAAACTCAGGCCAATACCGTGCAGGGAGATGACGCTCATGATGCTAACTCACTCAGGGCCGCTTCGAGAGCGGCTTCATCGATAGGAAAGGGGATGGCCTTGACGTGTGGGTTACCGCCATGCAGGCGCTCAAATTGCGGGGCATATTCTTTTTCATAAAATACCACGATGGTCGGCGCGATCTGCAGACGTTCTACCGTGGCCAACAGGGATTCCAGACTGCTGGTGCGATCACGAAAATCCGACTGAAAATTAAACTCGGCGACGATCGCGGCGGGCGGGCGCCGTTTCAGCATCGCCATGGCCTTGCGCATCTGGTGTACGGTCTCGACCCGGTAACCCAGACGGGTATAAAGCGGCTGCAGGTTCTGATAACCCCCGACCTCAACAATCGACATCAACCACTTGTCTTCGGCCATGCCGATATTCCCCTACTCTCAATAGTTCTACCCACGGAGCCAGTACGACTCTGTTCAAGCGCCGCATCATACCTGATCTCGCTAACAGATTGGCATTTGCGAGCCATCAACTATTATGAGAGGGTAGTCGCTAGACCTTATTTGCCGCAATCACTGGCCCGATCGTGTCATAGGGGCCCGTCCCGGCTTACCACAACTAAAAACAAAGGAACGCTGACTGGTGAAGGCCTCAGACCTGTTTGTAAAATGTCTGGAAACCGAGGGTATCGAATATATCTTCGGCGTCCCCGGCGAAGAGAATGCCGACTTCATGATGTCGCTGGAGAAGTCGGAACAAATCAAATTTATCCTCACCCGCCATGAACAGGGCGCGGCCTTTATGGCCGAGGTCTACGGCCGACTGACCGGCAACCCGGCCGGTTGCCTGGGCACACTCGGTCCCGGTGCCACCAACCTCATCACCGGCGTTGCCGATTCAAACATGGACCGTTCACCGATGCTGGTGCTGACCGGCCAGGGCGCCTCGACCCGCCTGCATAAGGAATCACACCAGGTCATGGACGTGGTCGCCATGTTTAAGCCGGTCACCAAGTGGGCGCAGACCATCCTGCACGCGAACAACATTCCCGAGATCGTACGCAAGGCGGTGCGCCTGGCCCGTACCGAAAAACCCGGCGCCTGCCATATCGAACTGCCGGAAGACATCGCCAAGCACAATACCGATGAAAAACCGATGACGGTGCAACGCTTCCGCCGTCCGGTTGCCGACGACAAGGTCGTTGATCAGGCCTTTGCCAAGATCAAACAGGCCAAACACCCGATCATCATTGCCGGCAACGGCTGTATCCGCAAACGTGCCAGCAAGCAGCTACGTGATTTTTGCGAGAAGGCCCGCATCGGTGTTATCAGTACCTTTATGGCCAAGGGCTGTGTTGATATGGATGCCGACTATTGCCTCTACACCGTTGGCCTGCAGGCCAAGGACGTGGTCGCCTGTGCCATTGATGCGGCCGACCTGGTTATTACACTCGGTTATGACATGGTCGAGTACCACCCGCACCTGTGGAACAAGTCTGGTGACAAGGAGATCGTCCACATCGATTTCCTGCCTTGTGAAATCGACTCGCACTACCACCCGCAGACCGAGGTGGTCGGCGACCTCGCGCATACCCTATGGATGCTGAATCAGCGTGTTGATGCCAATGGCGGCCTGGGTTTTGACCTCAAACAACAAGCAGCGACACGCCGCGACATCATCGCTGAACTGGAACTGCATAAAGACGATGACAGTGTCGGCAAACTCAAACCACAGAAGGTACTCTGGGATGTGCGCCAGCTTATGGGCGCGCAGGACATCCTGCTTTCCGACGTCGGTGCCCACAAGATGTGGATCGCCCGCCACTACCAGTGCCATGAGCCGAATACCTGCCTGATCCCGAACGGTTTCTGTTCGATGGGCTTCGCCCTGCCCGGTGCCATCGCCGCTGCCATGGTTCACCCGGATCGCCGCATCCTCGCCATCTGTGGTGACGCCGGCTTTATGATGAACGTACAGGAAATGGAAACGGCACGCCGTTACAACGTCAATATTGTCATCATGGTCTGGGAAGACAAGGAGTACGGCCTGATCGCCTGGAAGCAGCAAAACGAGTTCGGCCACCATACCGACCTGTCCTTTAATAGCCCTGACTGGAATCAGCTTGCCGATGCCTTTGGCTGGCGAGGCCATGTGGTCGACAAGACCAGTGGGCTAATCCCGACGCTGGAATCGGCCTTTAATGAAGATGGCCCCAGCCTGGTCGTGGTACCGATCGACTATGCCGAGAACATGAAACTCACGGAACGCCTCGGTAATATTTCTTGTCCCATTTAACAATATAAAGGAAACAGTCGCATGACCGCACACTTCCCGCTCATGGTCCCAGGTGCCTCGGCCGATGGCAAGCTGGAGGTACAGGCCCCGTTTGACCGCAGCACCATCGCCACGGTCGATGTAGCCGGTGCCTCAACGGTTGAGCAGGCCTTGAGTACGGCCTATGCCCTGTTCCGGGATCGGGATGCCTGGCTGCCTGCACCGCAGCGTATCGAGATCCTTGAGGGTGTTGTTGAGATCATGCGTGAACGTGCCGAAGAACTGGCCGTGGAGGCCGCCCGTGAAGGCGGTAAACCTCTCATTGATTCACGCGTCGAGGTCGGCCGCGCCATAGACGGTGTACGTAATTGTATTGACTGTATCCGTGACAACCACGGTGAAGAGATCCCGATGGGCATCAACCCCGCATCGATGAACCATATGGCCATGACCCACCGCGAACCGATCGGCGTGGTTGTCGCGGTCAGCGCCTTTAACCATCCGCTGAACCTGATTGTGCATCAGGTCGGCCCGGCCATCGCCTCCGGCTGTCCGGTCGTGATCAAACCTGCCGGCGATACCCCCTTATCCTGCCTGCGTTTTGTCAGCATATTGCGCGAGGCCGGTCTGCCTGCCGAGTGGTGTCAGGCCGTCGTGATTTCTGACCGCGATGTCGCAACAAGTCTTGTCACCGACAGGCGCGTCGGCTTTTTCAGTTTCATTGGCAGCGGCAAGGTTGGCTGGCAGCTGCGTAGCCAACTGGCCCCCGGCGCACGCTGTGCACTCGAGCACGGCGGTTCGGCACCGGTCATTGTTGAGCCGGATGCCGACCTGGATGATGCCCTGCCGTTGCTGGCCAAGGCCGGCTTCTATCATGCCGGCCAGGTCTGCGTCTCTGTACAACGTGTCTATGTGCACCGTTCCATCGCCCGCCGGGTCGCTGAGGGCATTGCCGAACTCGGTAACAAGATGGCCATTGGCGACCCAACGTCTGCAGATACCGATGTCGGCCCGCTGATTCGCCCCGCCGAAGTCGAGCGCGTGCACAAATGGGTTGAAGAGGCCATTAGCCAGGGTGCCGAAAGGCTCAGTGGTGGCAACAAGATCGGCGAGACCTGTTATGCCACCACGGTACTGCTCGATGCCCCGGATGATGCCACCATCTCTCGTAACGAGGTGTTTGGCCCAGTGATCCTCGTCTATAGCTACGATGACATGGACGATGCCCTGGCCCGTGCCAACGCCCTACCTGTGGCCTTCCAGGCGGCCATCTTCACCAAAAATCTTGATCGTGCCATGCGTGCCTACCGTCGTTTCGATGCCTCGGCCGTCATGGTCAACGACCATACCGCCTTCCGTGTCGACTGGATGCCGTTTGCCGGCCTGCGCGAATCGGGGCACGGTGTCGGTGGTATCCCGCATACCTTCCGCGACATGCAGGTCGAGAAGATGCTGGTGATCCGCAGCCCCGAGTTATAGTCAACGTTCTCATCCTGATCTGTCCAGCTCGATAACAGATCAGGCTAACAGGGTGTTATTACAGGGAGTCCTTTATGCCGGACAGTCGTTATATGCTCCTCGCCGTGGAATACATGGCGTATTTCTTCATCTTTGTTGCCGGCCTGATTGTGATGGCTGTGATCATCACCTTCATTGTCGATGTTACGCAACGCAAACAGGCTATCCGTCGCAACTATCCGGTCGTTGCCCACTTTCGGTACGCCTTTGAAAGCCTCGGCAAATTCTTTCGCCAGTACTTCTTTGCCATGGACCGTGAAGAGATGCCCTTTAACCGTGCCGAACGTTCCTGGGTCTACCAGGCCTCCAAGGACCTCGACACGACACGCGCCTTTGGTTCCACCCGCTCCCTCAGGGAACCCGGCACACTCTTGTTCGTGAACTGCCCCTTCCCTGTGCTCGGTGAAGATGCCGCGCAACCCGAGGCACTGAGTATTGGACCTTATTGCCGCCAACCCTATACGACGAGTTCGCTCTTTAATATCTCCGGCATGAGTTTTGGCGCGATCTCCAAACCCGCCGTACTGGCGCTGGCCAATGGCGCACGTGCGGCCGGTTGCTGGATGAACACCGGCGAGGGCGGCCTGTCACCCTTGCACCTGGAGGGTGGCTGCGACCTGGTCTTTCAGATCGGCACGGCGAAATACGGTGTCTGCAATGCCGCGGGGTTATTCGACGATGACAGACTGCGCAAGGTTGCGGCCCATGAGCGAGTACGCATGTTCGAGATCAAACTGTCACAGGGTGCCAAACCCGGCAAGGGCGGCATCCTCCCCGGTGCCAAGGTTACTGAAGAGATCGCCGCGATCCGTGGAATCCCGGTCGGTAAGGACTCCATCAGCCCAAACCGCCACATCGAGGTCGATAATATCGAACAGCTGCTCGATATGATTCAGCACGTGCGCGAGGTTACCCACAAGCCAGTCGGCATTAAGATGGTACTCGGCGCCTATGGCTGGCTGGATGAGCTCTGCGAGCTCATTCATGCCCGTGGCAAGGAGTCGGCACCTGATTTTATTACCATCGATTCCGCCGACGGTGGCAGTGGCGCGGCCCCCATGAGTCTGCTCGATTACATGGGCCTGCCGCTGAAAGAAAGCCTGCCCATGCTGGTACGCTGCCTTGAACGCCATCACCTAAAGGAACGTATTCGCGTCATCGCCTCGGGGAAACTCATCACCCCCGCTGAGGCCGCCTGGGCCCTGTGCGTCGGCGCGGATTTTATCACCTCGGCACGTGGCTTCATGTTTTCACTCGGTTGCATCCAGGCCCTGCAATGCAACAAGAACACCTGCCCTACCGGCATCACCACACATAACCCGCGCCTGCAAAAAGGCCTCGACCCCCGGGTAAAGGCCGTGCGTGTGGAAAACTATGTCCGCAACATCGTCCATGAGATTGGTGTCATTGCCCATTCCTGTGGCGTACATGAACCACGCGAACTGCGCCCCTTCCATGCGCGGGTAGTCATTGATAATGGCCATTCCATCTCGCTGGAGGAGTTGTACCAGGACCGCTGAATTTCATGGCGACTGCGGGTATAATGTCGCGCCTTTGTCGACGCTAAATAATAGGACTATGCATGAACGACGAACAGGTCGAGCTGCAAAACCGGATCGAGCAACTCAAACTCGAGCATCGCGACCTTGATGAGGTTATCAGCCGTCTGCATGAACAGGGCCTGGCCGATCAATTACAGTTACGTCGCATGAAAAAGCGCAAACTTGTTATCAAGGACATTCTGCAACGATTGAAGAGTCAGCTCATCCCCGACATGGACGCATAAAAAGGCATTGATGATCGCGAATTGTTGAAGGATGAATTAAAAAACCCGCGCGGAGACACCGAAGTCGCGAAGAATCACAGCACCTTTTCCTGCAAACCTACTTGGTCTTAGCGATGGATGAAGCCAATAAGTTGATCCTCTTTCCGATCGTCAATCATTAATCCAGGCTATTCACCTTGCAGGGCGGTAAACAGACCATCCAGGGCACGGGAGAGTTTTTCTGAACGCCTCGGGTTACGCAGACCGGCAAACAGCGGCTCGCGCATACCGGGAATAAACATCAGGTCGGCCAGCATCGCATTAAAGACTTCCTGGCCGTGGGCATTGTCGGCAAGCCCCTCGAGAAACAGCAGGCAGGTGTCCTCCTCCTTCAGGCTATCCCAGGCGCGGGCAGCAATCGCGGCAAGCAACTCGATTTCCCTGCCCTGCTCCCCCGCCAGTAATTGCTGCAGGACCTGGCGACGCTGCGCCGTATCACTAAAGGAAACGCCGCGACAAATCGCAGTTTGCAGGGCCAGTGATACCGGCCCCACTTGTAATCGCGCCTGCAGGGCCTGTAGCACATTAACAGGCAGGCTGACATTCTCCAGGGCGTGGCAGAGGGGGATCAAGACCTCCTCGGGTAATTCGGCAATGGCCTTGCCGAGCAGGGCGGCATTATCCACCTCATCGAGGCGTAAGGCGAAGTCGGCCAGGCCTTGCAGACCGATAAAGGCCCATTGCTCAAAACCGACCTCGCCCTGCATATACTCGCGGGCATGCTGGTAATACTTCGAGGCCGGCAGATGCAGTGTTTTCGCGGCACACGCATTAAATACGGCCATGCGGTCTTCGCGCGGCCGAAATACGAGGGGATTGTCTTCCATGATGTTCGGCGGCTCGGCCTTATCCGGGTCCAGCCGGGCCTCGGCGATCTCGAGCAGGCGCCGCAGAAAACCATCACGCGCCACCTGCATGAGTTTTCCTTGTTCATCCAGTGGCAGGCGCAAAAACCAGATCGCCTGCTCAGCCTGTTCATGCTGCGTATCAGCGGACGGCCAGAAGATGATCGCCAGCCAGGCACTACGCTGCAAGGGCAAGGCCCAGGGACGCTCCAGTTTCTCGAAGGCGACGAACTCGTCTACCGGTACCTCAATAATTCGCCGTCCCAGCTCAAAGACCCGGAACTGGTTACCGGTCTGACGGAGGAAATCTGCGAGAGTATGGATAGCTTGCATAACACTGACTCTGAAAAAAACGACCCCGCCATAGCGAGGTCATAATACAACATCGTTCTAACCGATGGCCGATGCGGTCGGCCCGGTATTATTCTTCCGCAATCCATTCCTCGAGGGCGGCAATGATGCTTCGGGCCTGATCAGCACTGGAGATATTGAACTTGGACTTCTGGAAATATTCCCCATTGCGTTTCTGGTAACGGCGGATGGTGAACTTGGGGGCAGCGTATTCTTCCTTGCGCTTATCCCAGTCCTGATACTTGTACATGATGGTGGACCAGGCCCCCTTGGTCAGTACTTTCTTATCAAGCTGTTTTACCAACACCTGTCCATCTTCGGAATATTCAATGGAAAGGTCGTCAACTGTCGTCTCGGCCATGATCTACGGGTATCCTGTGGTTAATAAACTTTCGGCAAGAGTAACAGAACCAGGCCGAATGTTAATAGCCTGCCACGAACAGGCGGGCACGCAAGCCCCATTCCGAGGTGTAGCCGACCTCAACATCGGCGATCTGGCCTTCTGCATCAATGATATAACTGGCCGGGAAGCCTCGCACCCCATAGAGGTTGGCCAGTTCGCCGTCTTCATCCACCAGTACCGGGATCTTTAGGTCCTGCTCCTGCACATAAGCCGCTACCGCCGCAGCATCCCCCGACTGACTGGCGAGACTGATAACCGGGTAATCCTTGGCGATGGATTCAATCGACCCCTGTTCAAAGCGACAAATCGGACACCAACTGGCCCAGAAATGTACCAGCACCACCTGCCCTTGGTAATCGGCCAGACTAAGCTGGCGTCCATCGAGGAGTTGTCCGGCGATTAACGGCGCGGCGCCCTTGGGGGCATGACGGGCCTGCCAGGCCTGCACGGCAGAGAAGACGATCAGGATAAGGATGACCTGGATAAGCAGCGGGCGCCAGAAACGATGACGCCCACGGGTGGGCTTGGCTGATGACATGGACGGCCATGATACGGATAAACCCGGCTAATTCAATCCGGGTTGGGAAAGTCACTGGCGTTTTTGCTGATCCACTCCATCGCCGCCTGCTCTGCATCCAGCTCCCGTCCCTGTTCGAGCCTGACCTTGCGCCGATAGTGCTCAATATGACAGACCTGCTCGACCATTCTCATGGTATAGAGGTCCGCACTATTCATAAACTCAACCCCCATGTCATAGCCATTGTCGGTCTCACGACTCCATACGACCCGGGCACGCACTCGCGTATCCCGATTAGGCATATTCACACGCAAGTCAACAATCGTCCCTGGCAAGAGACTGGCCTGACTCCTGAAACTCAGGCCGCCGTGGCTAATATTAATCAACATCTCAGGACTACCTTCCGGGTTATTATCCGGACTGACATCAATGGGGATATCAGAGGGGTGCCTGATGAAAGACCGCATGCATACTGTCCTTTTATTGCCAATTACTTTCAGCATAGACAAATGTGATGCGCTTGACTATATCGCCCCTGAAACAAAAAACCCTGCATAAGCAGGGCTTTTTGCCGTCCGGGGTAAAAGACCTATTGCGGGACGACGTTAGTCGCCTGCAGGCCCTTGGGACCCTGTTCAACATCGTAGTTCACACTCTGACCTTCAGCCAGAGATTTGAAACCGTCGCTCTGTACAGCAGAGAAATGTACAAACACATCATCGCCGCCTTCGTTTGGTTCAATGAAACCAAAACCCTTGGAGTCGTTAAACCACTTCACCTTTCCTGTTGCCATAATTATTTCCTCGTCTATAACTGGGCTTCCATGCAGAACGAAAGCGGCATTGCATTACCGTAGTTGGTAGATATTGCGTGTAGCCCATACCTCGTTTCTGCAATACGCCGAGTATATCCCCTAATTCCACCCTATTGCCAATAAGGAAATGCTTAAATAAGCAATACCTAATGTAATGAAAATGCCATGAAAAAAAGACTAACTTGCCGTCAGTTGTGCGGCTGTGACCGGCTGGCCCTCGAGCAACTGTAGCAATAACGGCAACAGGTTTTCACACTGGTGTTGCTCGACATAATAGTGCATCGCCGCCTTCAGGTGCGCACGCAGGCGACGACTGATCTCTGCATACTTTCCGCCATGCGCGGTAAAATCGGTTTCAAGTTTCTCGGCCGCATCCATGAGTGCCTGACGGGCGACCTGCGCGCATTCCGAACCGCCCGGCGGATAGGCCGTCTCGGCGTATTCACGGATGGCGATAGACAAAACGTCCTGCAAGGCTGCTGGGCATTCAATGCGAAGGGGCCTGGCCATAGGGCTAGAGCTGTGAGCGTAGCCACTGGCTAAGCGTATTCAGGTCCATCGCCCCGGCCTGGCGGGCGACTTCACGCCCGCCTTTAAACAGGGCCAGGGTCGGGATACTGCGTATGCCGAATTGCCCGGCCAGCTGCTGCTCAGCCTCGGTATTGACCTTGGCGACGCGCACCTGCGGTTCGAATTGTGCGGCGGCCTGTTCGAAGACCGGCGCCATCATCTTACAGGGGCCACACCAGGGTGCCCAGAAGTCCACCAGCACCGGAATGTCACTGCGGCCGATATGCACCTGGAATGTGGCTGCCGTCAGTTCCAATGGCTTGGCCACAAACAGCGGCTGTTTGCACTTGCCACAGTAGGGTGCCTGACTGAGGCGCTCTGCTGGTACACGATTGATGCCGGTGCAGTGCGGGCAAACGATATGTTGTGCATTCGACATAATGATGACCTTAGCGCATGGCGCGCAGTGCGGCGATACGCTCGCTGATGGGTGGGTGTGACCTGAACAGGTCGCGCATACTACCGGGCTTGCCACCATTGATACCAAAGGCAGCCAGTTGGTCAGGCAAGGGGCCGGCACCACTGGCGGCATGCAGGCGTTCAAGTGCCGCGATCATTTTCTCGCGCCCGGCCAGTTGCGCGCCACCGGCATCGGCTCGGTATTCACGCTGGCGACTGAACCACATGACGATCATCGTCGCGAGGATGCCGAGCATGAGTTGCGCAATGATCGAGGTAATGTAAAAGGCCGGACCATGCCCGCGTTCCACCTTGAAGACAATACGGTCGACGAGGTGGCCGATAACACGTGAGAAGAAGATCACAAAGGTGTTCACCACCCCCTGGATCAGGGTCAGGGTGACCATATCACCATTGGCAATATGACTGACCTCGTGCGCAAGCACTGCCTCGACTTCATCGCGATTCATGTTACGTAGCAGGCCGCTACTCACCGCAACCAGTGCCGCATCCCGACGCATACCCGTGGCAAAGGCATTCGGCTCGGCGGTATCAAAGATACCGACCTCAGGCATGCCAATGCGCGCCATCTCGGACTGGCGGCGTACCGTATTGACCAGCCAACGCTGCTCTTCGCTGCGCGGCTCAGTGATCATCTGCACGCCCATCATGCGCTTGGCCGTCCACTTGGACAGGGCCAACGAGATCAGGGAGCCACCGAAACCAAATATCGCGGAAAATATCAGTAACGCCTTAAGGTCCAGGTCCACTCCTTGCTGATCGAGCACGCTTTCGATGCCGAGTAATTGCAGGACCGTGCCAAGCACCAGCAGGATGGCCATGTTTGTGATTAAAAACAGAAAGATGCGCTTCATGGATATACCCTGGTAATTAAATCCAAGTCCTTATATGGGGCGAACGGCAAGCCCTTTCAAGCCCATCGGCCCCGGTCTGGCAGCTGTTCAGGCGGGCCTGAGCCGGTTTACGTCAGATGCGCGGCGCATCTTTATCCGGGGGCATTTGCAGGTAGAAACCCTGTTCCACGAGCAGGCGTTGTACCTCTTCGAGATCGGCATTCACCAACTTGCTGCGACTGCCCAGGTCCAGTTCCATGACCAGCTCCAGTTCGCCGAACATCGTTAACAAGGCCTTCGGTACGCGGGCGAAGTCATCCGCCTTCTCTACATATAAAAATGACTCGGGCTTACGCGGCCCCTTGTAGATCGCACAATGCATTATCGGTCCTTTAGCGGCGGCTCGTTCAGACCTGCCAGCCAATGTTCAAACAGGCTATCGGCGAGGCGGTGCAGGGCCGGGATACGTGTCTCGAGATTGTGGCTTATCTCAGCATGCGCCTGATTACAGACGCCGCCTTGCGCAATGTCACCGGCATATAACTTCACCCACTCCTGCACCATCTCGGCGGTGACCTCAATGTGGAATTGCAGCGCCAGGCTCTTGCCGCAGGCATAGGCCTGGTGCGGGTAACAGGCGCTGCCCAGGAGCAACTCGGCACCCGGCGGTAAACTGAAGGTATCACCATGCCAGTGAAAGGCCAGCGGTTCATCCGGTAAATCCGTCAGGGCACGGATCCCACTCGCGCCGTTAACCCAATGCAGGGGATGCCAGCCGATCTCCTGGCCGCTCGAACCCTTACTCACCGTGCCACCGAGTGCCTTGGTCAATAACTGGCTGCCCAGGCACACGCCCAGCATCGGCACCCCGGCCTGATGGGCACGCTGGATGAGGTCGATTTCATCATTGATCCAGGGCAAGGGGTCATTCACGCTCATCGAACCGCCCATGAACACCAGACCGGCGACATCATCAAACGCCGTCGGCACGGCATGACCGTCATCAATACAGACGACCTCGTAAGGCCATTGCAGGCGCTCAAGTATGGCGCCGAGATAGCCGGGCCCCTCACAGGCGATATGGCGGAAAAATCGGATCGGCTTCATGTTTACTATCCATCTCTGCGAATCATGGCACTATAATACAGGTTATGCCTAACCGACTCACATCCCTGCGCACGCTCCTCCTGTCGCTGTTATTGACCTTAAGCGGCTGTGTGGTCCTGCCGATTCACCCCGACAGTATCGAGGACCCGGCCCTGCTCGAGATCAAGACCGTCTTTGCCAACACGGTTGCAGAAACCCTCAACGACCCCGAACAGCAATGGACCAGCGGCTGGCTCGGCAATATGTGGGTCAATTTCCACGGCGATAATAACCGTGGGCTATGTTACGAATGGAAGTACCGCATCCATGCCGGGGTGAAAAAAACCGTGGCACGGGTTGGCTGGCGAACCACGGGTATTGTCATCAACCAGGGGGCCGAACACGAGCATCATGCCGTGGTTGTATTTGACCCGACACGTGTTGGTAAAAAAGACCTTCTCTCCACACCCCGCAACCAACCCGCCTATGTCCTCGACGCCTGGCGACAGGGAAAGGCCGACATTTACCACCTCGCTGACTGGCTGCAACTACCGCAAACCTTAACGGTTGCGGCAGAAATCATCCCCATATCCACGCCCTGAATCACTCTCGGACTTCTCCCGGCTGTTGAAGCCTCAGCTCCGGCAACAAGTAGCCAATATCCATGTGAATACTGTCTAAATACTTTATAAGATAGGCCGTTGCGGACGAGTTTATCTAAAGTTTGCCTTTGATCAGACGATAGCTTCGGTAGGTGGCTGTAAGAATATTTTTACATAAATTCAGGTTTACCACCCCCTGTACACAACACTCGTCTTAAGGAGACATTCAACATGAAAAGATTTGTATCCACATTGTTCACCGCATTCTGTGGCCTCGCGCTCATGACATCGGTGCAGGCGGCAGGCAAGGTCTCGCCGACCAGTGTCGATGGCGCCAAGACCGTGAATGCCGCAGAGTCGAAGGCCTTATTCGACAAGGGCGTTGTTTTCCTTGATGTCCGCTCAGACAAGGACTGGAATGCCGGCCGTATCCCTGACGCCATTCATATCGAGCTAAAGAAGCAGCTCAACGAAGACAGCATGGCTAAAGAAATCAAGAAAGGTGATGAAGTTGTTATTTACTGTAATGGCGAGAGTTGCCTGCGTAGTTCGAAGGCCGCTGCCAAGGCAGTGGGCTGGGGTTACAGCAAGGTCTACTACTTCCGCGATGGCTACCCTGCCTGGAAGGCCGCCGGATACCCGGTTGAGTAAATAACTGACAAGTTTTAAAGGAACAGGAATTATCATGAGCCTGCGTGCAAAAATCACCATCGGTGCCATCATTGTCACACTCCTGGTCTCGATCACCCAGATCGCTACCAGCCTGTTATCACAGGGGCATATCGAAAACATGTTCGCCGATGCCACGATTACCGGTAAATCCGTGCTGTGGAAGAAGATCATCGCCAGTCAGATGGAGAAGATGATCCCCGGCACATCGGCACTGGCACGTGACCGTGCAACGCGTAAGGCCCTGCTCAATAAGGACACCGTGGCACTCAAGGAAGGTGCCACGACCACCTTCAACTTGTTATCTGCCTCCAATGTCATTTCCCGGATGCAGATTGTCGGCCTTGAAGGCGAGGTGATGTTTTCCGCACCCGGCAGCTTCCAGGGCAAAACAAAAAAATTACTTGTCACGCAGGCTATCCAGGAAGGCAAGATCGTGCGCGGCCTTGAACGTGATGATGACGGACGGCTTATGGCCGTGGTTGCATTCCCGCTCACTATGCGTGGCAAGCCTATTGGTGTAGGGGTATTTGCGCGCAACCTGCAGGACGCCATTGAAGATTTCAAGATCAATGACTATTCAGAGATAATCATTGTCAGTGAGGCAGGCGACAGTGAATACAGCACCACGCCGGATTATCTTGCGAAGCTCAATATTGAATTACCCGCCCTGGGCAAGAGCAGCTTGCAAAGGGTCAACATGGATAAAACTATCGATGCCGTGAGCATACTGCCAATCATTGATAATAATGGTATAGCGCTTGCCCATCTGATTAGCGCCAAGGATTATACTGAACAATATACTGCACGTCAGAGCACCAATATGCTTGCCTATGGTTTGACCGCGGCAATAGTCATCATCGCCCTGACTGGCCTGTACTTCTATATGCGCTATATGCTCAAACCACTCAACGCAGTCGTTAGCAATCTGAACAAGATTGCTGCGGGGAACCTGACTGATGATATTGAAGTCACCTCAAATGATGAAATTGGTCAATTGCAGTATGCCATGCATCAGACCACTGTACAGTTACGCGATATTATCCAACTCATCAACATTATCTCCGGACGGCTTGGCACATCCTCCAATGAGATGGTCTCTATTACCCAGACAACACAAAGTAGCATCCAGGAGCAACAATCCGGCATTGCGCAGGTCGCTACGGCTATGAACGAAATGTCGGCTACCGTAATCGAAGTGGCACGAAATGCCCATAGCGCTGCCGAGGCGGCACATAATGCCGATAATGAAGCCAACAATGGTCAAACCGTAGTCAATGCCACTATCAGTTCCATTCAGCAACTTGTTAATGAAGTTGAAAATGCCAGCGATGTGATTAATGAAGTCCGTAGTGATAGCGATGCCATTGGTACCATCCTGGATGTCATTCGCGGCATCGCTGAACAAACCAATCTACTCGCCTTAAATGCCGCAATTGAGGCGGCCCGCGCGGGTGAACAGGGGCGTGGTTTTGCCGTGGTTGCCGACGAAGTCAGGACACTGGCCAGCCGTACCCAGGAATCAACCAATGAGATTCAGGGAATGATAGAAAAATTGCAATCCGGTATTCGCAATGCGGTAACGACTATGGAACAGAGTCGCGAGCGGGCCGGGCAGACGGTTGAGCAGGCCAGCAAGGCTGACCAGTCACTGCAAACTATTACCAGTTCTGTCAGCACCATTAATGACATGAATACGCAAATCGCCAGTGCTGCAGAACAGCAAACAGGCGTCGCCGAAGAGATCAACCGTAATGTTGTAGAGATCAACCATATATCAGAAAGTAATGCCGAGGGGGCTAACCAGATACTGGCCGCCAGTGAAAACCTGAATCGCCTGACAGACGAACTAAATAGTGTCGTTCATCGCTTTCAAATTAGTGAATAAACCTGCCTAGGCCTGTTCGAAATAGTGTTTGAGGTAGTCATCCAGACTCTCCTTATCCTCGGCCTCGCGTTCCTGTTGCTGTAACAGGGACTCCTTAACGGCCAGGTCAAGCAACTCCTTATGCGCAGTATCCGTAGTCAAGTTGCTGAAGTATTCATGGTGCTCATGGGACTTGCGTTGGGCAAAATGATAAAAACCTTCGCCGTTATCCCGCATCTCGGCCAGCATACGTGCCGAGGGGGTTAGCGCCGGGTCAAGCACGGCGGCACGCTGCTGTGCCAGTGCCCGCGAATAGGGTTTGTCTGGCAGGGAATTATCCATGTACTCACAGACCGCCTGCATTGCCTCGCAAATCTCAAGCCCCCAGTCACGCAGACTGATCTCACCATCACGGCGCACAAGCATCAGCCCGGGCTCACGGCCGCGGTGGGCGACGTTAAGTTCATTTTGATCAATGGCAACACGCTCTTCGGCATTAATGAGTGGACTGTCCTGTAACAGACAATACAACATCAGGGCCTCGAGGAAGTACAGTTGGGTTTCGTTAATACCCAGTGGCTCGAAGGCATTCACATCAAGCGAGCGCAGTTCGATGTAACGCACACCTCTGCGCCGGAGGGCCAGCACCGGCATCTCATTCTTTTCGGTGATCTGCTTGGGGCGTACGGTACTGTAATATTCGTTTTCAATTTGCAGAATATTGGCATTCAGTTGCCGGTATTTACCGTCCACCTTGACACCAATCTTTTCATACTCGGGACACGGTGTGTTGATCGCACACGTCAGGCTCTCGGCATAACTGGCCAGGCTATCGTAATTGGCCTTGATACCCGTTTCGTTTTCCTTGTTATTCTGGTAACCAATATCGCCCATGCGTAGCGAGGTCGCATAGGGTTCGTAATAGGTATTCTCGTCAAACTCACTCAAGGTAGTGGGTTTACCGGCAAGAAAGGATTTGCATACTGCGGGTGAGGCACCAAATAAATAGGGTACCAGCCAGCCGATACGCTGCAGGTTCCGTAACATAGAAAAGTAACTGGCAGAGATGAAATCACCCAGGGCTTGTTGATCGGCAATAGCAGCCTGGTATTGCGGCCAGAATGCGTCGGCAAAGGAAAAATTATAATGGACCCCGGCAATGACCTGCATCACCCGGCCATAACGGTAGCCGAGACCACGACGGTAAATGGTCTTCATCATCCCCGCGTTGGAATGACCGTATTGTGCGATGGGTATACTTGTCTCGCCAGCCACCACGCAAGGCATGCTGGTGGCCCAGAGGATTTCTTCGTCAAGTTTCTTATAAACATACTGCTGTACATCACCAAGGAAGCCCAGCGCCTCAGCCACTCGTGTGAATGGTGGGGTAATAAACTCCAGCAGGGCCTCGGAATAATCCGTTGTGATATAGGGATGGGTCAATGCCGAACCGAGCACGGCCGGGTGGGGGGTATTGGCAATACCACCGTCCCTGTTGACGCGCAAAGTTTCTTTCTCCAGACCGATGAGACTCTGGTTGAGTAACTGACTGTCTACAGTCTTAACCAGTTTGTGTAAGCGTTGTGTGTAGTGCGATGACAAAATACCGGCATCCAGTCGAACAGAACCATCAGCCCTGTTCAGAAATCGTTATATGAGTGGGGGATTCTATACTGACTGCATGGGAGATTCATCCCTGCGAGTAATGCGGCGAATACTAGCCAAGTCGTGCATCGGCCAGGAGTATCACTGTATTTCCTTCAGCCTCTTCCGTCTCTACCATGCGACGCGCACTGCGCATGGCCTCCATACGGTTCTCATAGGTGGCAATATACAATACCGTGCCATCGAGCCTGTGTGCCATGGTATAGCCATAGCTCTCCTCGCGCACCTCAATGACGTGCGTACCGGCAGGGTATTTTTTATTTTCTATCTTTACCTTCACGACCTGGTTTATCCTCACTTCTCGCTTATATAAAGCTATCGACCAGAAACAACAAATATTTAGCCCTTGCACATGAACATTTAGCCTTATTAGTCAGTATGTTAGATTCCATGACAGGGGCGCTACGGCGCGAATTGTAGCACCTCCACGGCCTTTGCAAGTAGTGGCGTTCACATGACCCGCACATTGTTTCCCCTCTTCGCCATTGGCCTCTCACTAATGGCCTGGTGGCTACCTGCCCCCTTCATGGCGCTAAAACCGGCGATTGTGCCCCTGCTGGCCGTCATCATGCTGAGTATGGGGCTGAGCCTGCGGTTTGAGGACTTCAGTCGTACCCTCAAACGGCCGTGGCTCATTGGCCTGGGTATGCTCCTGCAATTTGGCATCATGCCCCTGGCCGCCTACCTGATTGCCCGGCAACTGGGCCTGGCAATGGAGCTGCTGGTGGGCATGGTGCTGGTAGGTGCCAGTGCCGGCGGTACGGCCTCGAACGTGATCTGTTACCTCGCTAAGGGTGATGTGGCACTTTCAATTACCCTGACGACGGTCTCGACCCTGCTTGCCGTCATCGCCATGCCGGGCCTGACCTGGCTGTACCTCGGGCAAAGCATCCCGGTGCCTTTTGTCGAAATGCTGGTCAGTATAATAAAGATTGTCATCCTGCCTGTGCTGCTGGGTGTAATACTGAACCGCTTCTTGCACCGGGCGTTGAAAAAGATTCAGTTCCTCTTTCCTGTCATCGCCGTCAGTGCCATTGTTGTGATCATCGCCATTATCGTTGCCCTCAACAGTCAGCGCCTGGCACAGGTTGGCCCCGCCCTGTTACTCGCTGTGGTCCTGCACAACCTTATCGGCCTGCTTGCCGGTTATGGCATCGCCGGCCTGCTGGGCTATGATGCGCGTATCCGTCGCACCCTGGCGATTGAAGTGGGTATGCAGAATTCCGGACTGAGTGTGGCACTGGCAATTAAATACTTTTCTGCTGCGACGGCACTACCCGGCGCATTATTCAGTATCTGGCACAATATTTCCGGATCACTACTTGCCAGTTGGTGGACTCGCAAACACAGGAAATAAATGCCTCAGCCTTGTCGCATCAATTTTGCTGGGTATCGATGTGCCAGTCATAAGCACAATCAAGATGAATACGCACCGCAACAATACTGGTGATGCCGTCTTCCAGCATGGCGGCCAGAGGCGTACGATTTCCAAAACGGTTATTAACGCGATTCATCCAGGTACTGCCTGCTGAATAATTACAGGGGTTAGAGGTGCGCAGTGCATCCTCGATTCCCAGCAGGTGATCAATATACTCCACCACCCGCGGTTCATCCGGTAAAAAAGAAGAACCCTGGCGCCAGCTACGCACCTGACGACGGCGGGTTTCATCCGCCACACCAAGTAGCCGGATCTGATCCGAATCGGCAACCTTCCAGTCATCGAGCAAGGCAATAATATTGCGCGTGAAGTGTATACGCTCTTCTTCACTCATGGATTGAAAAGGGGACGGCTGGACGGTGTTATCACTATTACTCATTATCTGTTACCGAATCATCTTTAACTAAAAATCGGCGTCTGAGTGTAACACATCCCGACACGGCATCGGCGATAGCCGTACGCATGATAGGTGATTAAGCCTAGACGTGCAGAAATTTCCGGATTTTGGCGATCGTCGAACCGGGATAGTTCACGCCCGTGCCTCCCAGACCACAATAGCCATTCGGGTTTTTCGCCAGATATTGCTGGTGATAATCCTCAGCATAATAAAACTCGGGCGCCGGCAGAATTTCAGTGGTAATGCCATCACGACCTGCCGCGGTCAGTTCTTTCTGAAAGATCTCTTTTGAGGCCTGGGCCTGTTGCAACTGCTCGTCACCGTAGCAATAAATCCCGGAACGATATTGCGTACCGCTGTCATTGCCCTGCCGCATACCCTGGGTCGGGTTATGGGCCTCCCAGAAAATCTTGAGTAATGTGTCATAGCAGATCTTGTCCGGGTCAAACACAACCAACACGACTTCGTTGTGTCCAGTCATGCCACTACAAACCTCTTTATACGTAGGGTTAGGTGTGTAACCGGCCGCATACCCTACCGCCGTGCTGTAGACGCCATCGGCTTGCCAGAATTTTCGCTCTGCACCCCAGAAACAGCCCAGGCCGAACATCGCCCGTTGCATACCCTTCGGGAATGGGGCTTCAAGGGGGTGGCCGTTCACATAATGGTTGGCCGGTACCGGCATTTTCAGGTCCCGCCCCGGCAAGGCCTCATCTACTGAAGGCATACGGCCTTTGTGACTATTCATAAACATGACGTCCTCCTCAACATTCTATTCGTGTCGTTAAGGTTAGAGCCTTAGCTCCCTGTGTGGTTCCCTTACAGGCGGGTCCTGACGATCGCTGCGATCTCCTCGTCCGTCAAGACGATCGGATTCGTCTGCATACTGCTACCCCGTGCATTCGCGACAAGTTGAGCGATACCGGCTTCACTCAGACCGTATCCACCTAAACGCGGCAGTTGCATGTATTCCGTCCAGGCCGACAGGGTATCGACCAGTGCCTGCCAGGCATCGGCAGGGTTATGGAAGTGCCTGTCACAAATTATCGTCGCCAGTTCAGCGTACTTTACCAGGGCCGGATTGTCTGGCTCACGTGTGCGCATTGCCGCAATATTCACGCGCGTACACTCCGCCACCAGTGTGCCACAGACCACCCCATGCGGGATGGGATAAAACGCTCCCAGTGGCGAGGCCAGGCCATGCACAGAACCGAGCCCGGTTTGGGCCAGGTTGATCCCCGAGACCAGTGCCGCCCACAACATCTGTTCACGGTAGGCGCCACTAACCTGTTCATCGGCGGTCTGTGCATTCACCGCCTGTGCATACCAGGGCAACAAGGATTCACTGACGGCGCGGATGGCATCGATACCGAGGGCATCGCAAAAGCGGTTCGCCCGGGTAGAAACATAGGACTCCATTAACTGGGTCAAGGCATCCATACCATTCGCCGCGATCAGCGCCGGCGGACAACTGGTCAGCAGGTCGGGGTCGAGTACCGCATACTCCGCGACCAGGGCATCATCACGGAAGGACTTTTTGAACCCGTCACGACCTTGGATACTCAAGACCGCATTCTTGGTCGCCTCACTGCCGGTACCCGCCGTGGTCGGCACGGCGATAAATGGTACGGCTGGCCCCGGGTAGGCCAGTTCCGGGCCTACGCCTTCAAGGAAATCCATTACGCTGTTTTCAATCCGCAACAGACCGGCTATGGCCTTGGCGGCATCGAGCGGACTACCGCCGCCGATACCAACCACCACATCAATATTGCCCCGACGAAACCGCGCTACCTGTTCATCGACCCAGCTAGGAGAAGGCTCACCGTCAACACAGCAACTTTCGACGCGGATGGATTTGTCACGCAGTGCCTGTTGCAGCCATGACCAGTGTTCGGTTTGTTTGAAACGCCCACTTCCCAGCACCAGCAAGACATGCTTGCCGTAATGCTCGATCAATGCGGGCAGCCGCTGGAAACTGCCTGCCGCGAACTCGATACGCGGCAGGCGCGCGATGGAAAATGGTTTTGTCATACTCAACCTTGTGGAAACAAACCTTCATACGTAACACCTTCGCGTGGCGAAGCCATCCACTCGGCTACCGTATCCCGCCATTGAAGATAATGTGTGGTCTGTTTGTGGGCCGCGGCATCCTCAACATGGGCATAGGCCTCATATAAAACAAAATGCGCCGGTTCGTTAGTCGACTGCAGGACATCAAAACGCCGGTTACCGGGTTCCTGTATCGAGGCCCTGTGATTAACTTCAGTCGCCGCAATAAAATCGTTGATGTGACCAGGCTTTACCTGAACATAAACCATACTGACATGCATGCCATGCTCCTTTATCATGCCCTGCCACTGCCGACAGGGAAACAGTCATAAATCCGTGCCGTCGCCTCACAGCGCAGCTCGGCACTCAGCATATGCTCCGAGAGTCTATCCGCAGCATCAATGTGCAACACCTGCAAACCCTGCAAGAGCAGATAGTCGGCCAGCAAGCGGCGTTGCGATTGTTATATCTTTTAAAAAACTTAAAACGCGACCTCAACACGCATGCCAATAACCGTAGCATCATCAATCGTCTTGTCAAAACCCGGATTATGCACCCACTGGATATCGGGCTGCACCGTTAACCAGTCCGTCACCGGGATCTGGTATGTCAGTTCTACGATGGTTTCAGCGTGTGTTGGATCAGCCAGCAAGGCACGCTGTGTATCAATATAATCATCACTTGCCCGAGCATGGGCGACGGCAACACCGAAGACATCCTCATCTCGCTCCGGGATCGGACCAGTATAGTTAACACCCAGCCCAAGATAACTACCAACAGTGTTAATACGTTTATCCGCGATACCATAGCGTATAAACATATCAAGCCCCTGTTCAGGACTAGCCGCCTCAGAGTAAACACGACCTTCTGCGAAGGCATATATGCCATGGTTACTACGGCCGCTGATGGCATTACCAGAGGCATCTTCATCACTGTATTCAGTATTTATATATATAAAACGACACACTTTAATGCGAATGATAACTATTATCAATATAGCCGGCCTTTAGAGGCAGAATAAACATGTCCCATCAAAATGCAATTACCGCTAAATATGCGCTTAATATGTGCTATTCATTAAATCGCGTATCTAACGTAGACTAGTGATAGATGATATGAAAGGGGCGTCACGTGTTTTCTTTCTGGAAAAAAAAGCCGCGTAAATTGCGCAAAGATACCGTCGTCCACGGCCTGATTCTCATGGATGGACACCAGTATGTCTTTAGCAGTCAGGATATCTCTACCGAAGGGGCCTTGATTAATATTGAGACAGACGTCCTGCCCGAAACAGGGATCCCGGTTGAATTAAGTATTCAGGAATTTGAGATCAACGGCCACGGCGAGGTCCGTTGGGCAAAACCAGATGCCGAGGGGGGTATTCAGATTGGACTGCGCTTCGCGCCCGACAAGGGCCTAGCCGGCGTCAATCGTCTGTTCGGCAGGTGATGAGACTTTTTTGCACTACTCAACGCGGATAATGCTTAAATCCAGTTCGCCTTCGTTGTTGTCGTAGATACTTTTCGCCGGGTAGTCATTCGCGAAGACAAACAGCCTGCCCGTCAGCGTTGCTTCAAAAACCGGTCTCGTTGCATCCACGGCCTTAAAACACTGTTCATTGCCCTGCTCGTCACGAATCGCCCCGACCAGGGCATACCAGGGAGCCTCAGCATTACGCCGCAGAAAACTCATCGGCTTGAGGATCTTGCTCATCAGGGTCGGCGTTTCCAGCCACCCCTGTTCCAGGGATGAGACTATGCCATTATCGACCCAATTTTTTGCTACCGCCGTAAAGCGGTATTTATGCCCTTTTACCAGCATGATGCCGTGATCATTCCACTGGTCCTTAACATTAAAATGTTGCAAGGGGGTCGGCTCGGCATAGCTCGGTTCGACAAGTGCGCTAACCCGAATCTCCGGCGTTCCCGTACAGGCGCAGCCCGTCAGGCTGACAACTAACAACAAAATCGAAACACGCTTAAAATACATCGAACTGGCCATCATTACGCCTCTACATCATCAGAGGGTTCAAGGTAGGGCTCCTTGTCACGCAAACAGTAGGTACTCGCTGCCTTGTTATACATGAAACCCGTGGCAGCCTTCGGGCTTTTATCCGGAAAGACTACTTTGCCGCTAAAGATAGCCTTAAAGAAATCAAAGACCTTCTGATTTTTACCCAGATTGTTTTTGCATAGTCTGTTCTTTGTTGAATTATTATTATCGGGATTGATAAAAAACAGCGGGTGTGTGGATTTTACATCTTTGCCACTGCTAAAATCCACGTAACGCACGCCGTTGTCTGCCGGCAAAAAGTGTGGTGAATTACCCAAGCGGTCCTTGTTATAGATATCTGACAATGCCAGCACTGAATCGTATTCATTGTGCGTTACATAGCGGCGCGTGCCGAGCTTAAGCTTCTCCAACCAGTATTCATGACCCTCCCGGTTTACATCGGCCTCGCAGAGAATGACATTCTTAAACAACTTCTCTGTACCAGACAATTTAGCGTCCCTGGTCGCCCACTCCAGCACATAATTGCCGAGGCTGTAGGACATAAAGTTCAGATTAAGCTTTTTGCCATCTGCCAGCTTGGCCTGCAGGTCATCTGCCACGTAACGCAAACAGTCTCCGAAGGCCTCTCGGGAATCATAGGCATTACAACGGGAACGTACATAGGCGGCATATTTTCGGAACAAGGCACCACCCAACACAAGACTTATGTTCGCTGCCACCGCCGCCACGATGGCGGCACTGAAATTCAGTTGCTGAAAACCTTTTAACAACACCTCACCTGAAACTGCGGGGTGGGATGGCCATGAAAAGGCAATCACATTGACGCCATAGGCATCGCTCAGGCACTGACATTTTCTGATGTTATCATCAAATCCCTGGTTGTTCCCGTGCAAAAATACCAGCCACTTGCGTTGTAACTCACCAGCCTCGATACGCTTGCGTACTGATTTCAGGGCCTGGCGCTCTTTTCCCGCATCGATTAATTCGACACTCCACTTATCACTTCCGTCCTCCGGGGGCTCGGACAGACACATACGCAGGCTGTCACTGCCTCCCTTGTTAAAGGCATCGCCAAACACCTTTTCAATGGTTTTTGCCCGGCTTGATGCGATGTTACGATTGGAAAAATAGATAATCATGCACTCCCCCCCTCATAAGTAGGAACCGACAAGGCCCTGAGAAAGATAATGTCTGCCAGGACAAATGCCTAAGATGAGCCGCTCCATGCTACTATTTCCTCACGCGCCGGCGTATTCGACAGCGTTCCTGATTGAATAGCTATGTGATTAAACTAACCGAATTTCTCCGCGCAGACAATACAACGCGGCGTACCGAGTTCTGCATCCGCTTGCGCTAACTGACGTCATCTCACCAATGTCTTTGTGAATGCCTGGGGGCTTACTCATTAATTACTCGGGAGGGCATTCCAGCTCAGGTCCAAGGACAAACTCGACCGCCTCGAAGCCGTGTTCTTCGAGTGCCTCAGCCACGTCTTCCCAGTTACAATTGACATTGCTCTCTTGCACACCGGCGATCACCCCGGTGGCATGGCGAAATGCCTCGTGTTCTTCCATATCCTCTGGCATGCGTAGCACGCGAAGATGCTCGAAATGTTTTGCCGGTAACACCATCAAACGCTCATTCATATACCACCCCATGCTGATAATTCATCATGAAGATACCGCTTTTTCTCTCTCACGGGAATAGGGGCTTTACAGGCAAGCCCGAGAACACTATTGTCGGGTAAAGACCATAAGGAGGATCAACCATGCGCTGGCTAAATCATGTTTACTATCCGCTTTTTTCCCTGCTCTTATGTATTGGCCTGCTCACCAGCCAACCAGCATTGGCCGCATCGAAGCGCGTCATCGATGTTGAGGTCGAAGAGGCCCTGCAACGTTTTTACAAGGACGTCGGGGGGGCAAAAAAGTTTGCCGCTATCGCCGAAGGTATACTGGTCTTTCCGAGCGTGATCAAGGCCGGTTTTGGTATCGGTGGCGAATACGGTGAGGGGGCATTATTAATCAAGGGTAAGACTGTCGATTACTACAGCACGGCTGCCGCCTCAATCGGCTTCCAGCTGGGCGCACAGTCAAAAACCGTGATCCTCGTCTTTACCAGTAAGTCAGCCCTGAGCAAATTCCGTAAAAGTGATGGCTGGGAGGCCGGGGTGGATGGTTCCGTCGCACTCGTAGAACTCGGTGCCGGCGGCACAATCGATACCAGTACCATCAAGGACCCGATCGTGGCCTTCGTCTTCGGTAACAAGGGCCTGATGTTTAACCTGACCCTGGAGGGTTCCAAGTACAGCAAGCTGGTAAAATAGCCACTTTCTATTTGCCCAGCCAGGCCTCCAGGTAATACAGCCGCAAGCCCTCGGAAGAGCGCGAGGGTCCCACAACCCGGGCGGCAAAGAAGTTCTTCTCAGGGTCCTCGGCCTCCCGTGCGGCCTGCTCGGATTCCATGACCTGCACGCAGTTTTCCGGGAAGCGGTCGCGGTGGCGGCGAGGCGCATAAATGACCGCGAAATGTTCCTCGACGATATCGGTGTAAGGGTCTACGGGGATACGACTCATAAGCTTATTATATAGGGATAAGCATAGATAAATCGGGAAAAAACGACATTTTTTATTTTTCCCCGGCAAACTGGTATTCTTAGCGTTTCTATTTTCATCCCCCAGCTAAGGATTCTCCATGCAAATTGCCGATAAAAAGGTTGTTACCCTGAATTACACCCTTCGCGATGACCAGGACACGGTTATCGACAGTTCACAAGACGGCAGTTTCGTCTATCTTCATGGCGCCAGCAACATCATCCCGGGCCTTGAGAAGGCCCTGACCAGCAAGTCTGTTAATGATGAACTATCCGTTACCGTTGAGCCCGCTGAGGGCTATGGTGAACGCAACCCGGAAATGAGCCAGGTTGTTTCTATAGAGATGTTTGATGATGCCGAGGATATTGAAGTCGGCCGCCAGTTCCACGCCGCCAGCCCGGATGGCCAACCCGTCGTCGTCACGGTTACCGCCGTCGAAGACGGTAACGTCACCGTTGATGGTAATCACCCGCTGGCAGGTGTCACTCTGTTTTTCGAAGTCAAGGTGATGGATATCCGTGACGCCTCGGAAGAAGAGATCGCCCATGGCCACGTGCATGGCCCGGACGGTCATCACCATTAAACTGCTTACTGTACGTCGTTAAAGATCGAGCGCAGGTCGTTCTCCCATCGTTTGAGTATGTCCGCAATATTCGTATTGCGGACAAAACTCGCGTACTGCACGGGGTTTGCTGCCACTAACATCGTCTCCTGGCCTTCGGCAAAGATGGCGATCTTCAGGGGCAGATAGGGGATCAATTCCGGTTCGGCAAACTTGATGGCATTGACCTCACTGGGCTTGCCAAAGAAGACGATCCGGTACTTGTCCGTCTTGTAACCCGACTTGGTCAGACCGATATCAACGCGTTGTACCCGGCTGACGATATAGCCATGCTCGACAATCGAACCCTGTAAGGCCAGCATCGCCTCCGGGAAGGTCTGCTTGGAGCGGAACATCAGCAGGTCTTCGGCATAGGCAGGGCCCGCCAACCATGAACAAACGAGCAGGCCAATTAATAATAAGCGTTTCATAGTGTGGCCTCCTCAAGGATATTTTTGTAAATAGCCGTCATTTCATCACAGGCCTTATCCAGCTCAGTATTGTTGTACAAGGCGCTCATATGGCGTGGGTTGATCGACATGACCTTGACCTTGCCCTCACGTTCTACAACCGTGACCCGACAGGGCAGGAAGATGCCGACACGTGGGTCCAGTGCCAAGACACTATTTAACAGACCGAAGTTACAGAAATAGATAACTACCTCCTTCTGTGACTCCTTGCCCTCCTTTGCCAGACCCTTGTCAAATGGCTGAGTGAGGATAATGCGATAATTGGCCGCTACCGCCGCCGCCTTGACATTATTGACGGTGGTCTCCAAATCGTAGGGTGAGTCCTGCACCAGTACTGCCTGCTCCTTATCATTATTAATTGAGATACTGCTAATCTCACTGCGCTCAAAATGGCGAACATGGGTGACGATGTCATTAATGTCCGTTTCGCTCAGGCCCAGCTTGAGAAAAGACTGCATCGGCGTACCTTCACGCCCGTTCATCAGGGTCATCTTGATCATACTGTCCGAGGCCGCGGCGAGAAAACCCTTATTGTTCAGGGCCGGAGCGATCACCGGCAGGTCACGCGGCCGCGAGAAGGTCACGCCGGTACCCTTGCCCCCCTCACCGTTGGCACCGTGGCAACTGGCGCAGTACTTTGTATACAGGCGAGCGCCGTTTTTCTCGTCACCGCGCACCGAACTCAGTGTGACGGCAGCGGCCGGCACCGTGGCAAAACCGCGCACATACTTAACAATAGCCTCTATTTGCGCGTCACTCAGGTATTTGAACGGCGGCATCACCCGTCCCTCGCGCCCATAACGGATGGTCTTGAAGAGGTACTCATCCGGCACGCTTTTCAGGAAGGCCGGCAGCGCCAGCGGGATACCGACGCCACCCTGGCCGTCATAGCCATGGCAACTGGCACAGTTCTGGTCATACAGGGCCTCGCCATCCGGGGCGGCTACGGCCACTGACAGCATCAACCCTGTAGAGAGGGCCAGAAGCACACGCCACAGGCCTTTACTCACATATCCACGCATGAGAGGAATTCCTTCATTTATGTTCATAAGAAAATACTAATATACTATCCGGCCAATAACGTTGATCTGGATCAATTTCATTTCCGCCGCAGGCAGCCTCGGCTACACTAGGCAGAGAGGAGATCCCCGCATCATGCCCAATTATGCATAGCCAATCTACCCTAAGCATGACCATGATATTAGGCCTGTCGCTGGGCTTGCTGTCCCCAGCCGTGCTACAGGCCGCCACGCCTGCGCAGCAGGTCTTTGAAACCAAAGCGTTAAAACTCGTGCTGATCCCACGCAGTGCCCAGCAAATGGCCGCCTTTTATGAGGGTCGCGGCTTTCCCGCCGAGGCCATAAGCCAGACCCGCGAGGCCTGTTTTTTCACGGTTGGTCTGCACAACAAAACACAGGGCAGCCTCTGGCTGGACACCGCCAACTGGCAGTTCCAGACAGATGATGGCGGCCCGCTGCAGGCGATTAGCCGCGAGGCCTGGCAGCAGCGTTGGCAGGCCATGAAACTACCACTCGCCTACCAGTCGACCTTCCGCTGGACCCTGTTACCGGCCGAGCTGGACTTTCAACCCGATGAGCGCGAAGGCGGCAATATCACCCTGCCGCGCACCGATAAGGCCTTTACCCTCAAGGCGCGCTTTGCCACCGGTAAAGACCGACAGGGCCCTGCCATCCATGTTGAAATGAAAAACCTGCGTTGTGCGGGAGACTCTCCATGAAAAAACTCTTGTTCATCGTATTGCTCTTCACCGCCGGGCAGGTGCTGTGCGCCGCGCCCCTGTCACTGCCCAAGGGTGTCATCGCGGTCAGTCCGCGTCCGGCCCCGCCACTGGTGCTGCAGAACATGGATGGGCAAAGCTTCGATCTGGACAAGGCCGGCAGGCAATGGGCCTTCGTTCACTTCTGGGCCAGCTGGTGCGGTCCCTGCCGACGCGAGATACCGAGTATCGAAAAGCTGATTGCCGGGATGGCCGATAGCCCCCTGAGCTTTGCAATTGTGAATACCGCGGAGTCCGATGATACCGTGTTCACCTTTCTTGGCAGTGTCGCCCCGGAGATCAATACCCTCATGGATTACGACGGCCTGGTCACCGAGGCCTGGCAACCACGCGGCCTGCCCTCCACCTATCTGGTCGACCCGCAGGGCATGATCCGCTATGTCGTCATTGGCGGACAGGCCTGGCATAGTCGGGAATATCAAGACTTTCTTCGCCACCTCACTGGTGACGAAAAATAGAAGAAAATTCGGACCCCGCAAGGGTACAGACAGTGCGCGGGTATTAATTCTTACTATGCAGAATGGGTGGACGCGTTAGCCTTCATGTGCTTTTTCAAAGTCTTTTCAATCACGCGTGCCGCGGCAATGAAACCGAAAGTCGCCGTGACCATCGTCACCGAACCATAGCCAAGATTACAGTCCAGCGAGACACCATGAATACCCGGCTTCTCAAAACCAATACTACCGTCTTCCTTTGGGTAGCGCTGCTGTTCGGTGGAGTAAACACACTCGATGCCGAAATAACGTTTGGTATTGCGGGTAAAACCGTAACTGCTGCGTAATTGTGAACGCACCTTGGCCGCTAGAGGGTCATTGTAGGTTTTGTTCAGGTCACGAATGCCTATCTGCGTAGGGTCAGTCAGGCCACCGGCACCACCGGTGGTGATGATCGGGATCTTGTTGCGTTTACAGTGATAGATCATGGCCGACTTGAACTTGATGCTATCGATGGCATCAATGACATAGTCATAGTCTGTGCTCATATAATCAAACAGGTTATCCGCGGTAAGGTAATCGTCGATAATTTTGCACTCACAGTCGGGGTTAATGTCTTTCACCCGCTCTGCCAGTGCCAGGCTCTTCTTTATATCCAGACTAGTCGTGCCGGCATGGATTTGCCGGTTAATATTACTCTCGGCAATCGTGTCGTAATCAATCAGGGTCAACCTGCCAACACCGGAACGTGCCAGCGCCTCGACTGCCCATGAACCGACCCCGCCAAGTCCGACGATACAGACATGCATGGCGTGAAGTATTTCCATTGCCGGCTGGCCGTAGAGCCGGCCCATACCCGAGAATCGGTTGTTATAGGTTTCGCTTGTCATATCACCTTACGCTAAAGAAAAAACGGCGTGGGCATTGGCCGTAGTTTGTTCGGCAAGCTGTTGCACGGTTTCACTACGCAAGCCGGCGAGGGCCTGCAGTATCTCTGGTAAATAGATCGGGCTGTTACGTTGCCCTTTATGACTGGCCACAACCATATCTGGGGCATCGGTCTCGAAGACAATACTCTCCAGCGGTAAAGCCTTTGCCAGGGCCTGTATCTTTCTGGCATTGGCATACGTCAGGGTACCGCCGAATCCCAGTTTGAAACCCAGCTCGATATATTTTTTTGCCTGCTGCAGGCTGCCATTAAAGGCATGCGCCGTCCCCCCCTTGACACCGACACCCTGTAAAAACCCCAGCACCTGGTCATGGGCCTTGCGTACATGCAGGACCACGGGCAGGTCCGCCTGCCGGGCAAGCTGCAACTGCGCCTCGAAGAGTGCCGACTGCCTTTGTTTGTCGGGTTTGTCGATATAAAAATCCAGGCCGATCTCACCCACCGCAACCACTTCTTGACGATGACTGGAAAGTCGCTTTTCCAGTTCCAGCAGGTCACTGTCCCGGTGTTGTTCGGTAAACACCGGGTGCAGGCCCAGGGCCGGGTAGAGGGCGTCATTTTGTTCACAAAGTTCCAGGACCTTTGCCCAGTTCGAACGGGCGACGGCCGGGATAATGACCTGGGCCACGCCCAGGCGTCGACACGTAGCCAATACCTCTGCCCGGTCTGCGTCAAAGGCGGGAAAATCGAGATGGCAGTGGGTATCGACCAGTTTCATAATAGGCTTTGTCGGTGCCTACACCGCATCGGTGGCCACGACAAAAAAATAGGCCAGACAGGCAACAATGCTGAGCCCACCCCAATGCACCAGCCAGCGCTGACGCCCAAAACGGCCCATGGCAATAAATAGGATACTGATCAAGAGGGTCACAAAGACCGTTGCATCGGCGAGATGATCGGCTATCGGTGGGCCGAGCGCGGAGACGTCTTCCACTTCACGATATCGCATACGACGGTCCCTTAGGCGCGGCCGACGTTGATATCATGTGGGGAATGAAAGTACTGGCTCTCCTCGGCATACTCCTGGACCAGCTGTTGAAGCTCCTTGAGGCGGTTCTCGGCCGTGCTTACCGGCGCACAGTCCTCGCACAGGGGGTCGCCACAGGGCTGGTGGGTAAACAACCAGTACTGGATGGCCCCGGCCAGCAGGCCATCTGAAATATCCCAGGGGTGTGCCTGCTCATCGTCCTTTGCCATACTGTTGCCAAATTCAACCGTGTGCTGAAAGGCTTGTTCAAAGACTTCATCTTCATCGGACATGTTCGTGTACCTGCTCGCTTCGTTAAGCCTATAGTAACAGACTTATACACCCTTCAAGCGGCGGGTGTCTGTTGCTTGACCTGCTCCCAGGCGGTATCCATCTCCTCCGGACTCGCCTGTCCAAGGTCCCGACCGCTATCGCTGAACAGGGTCTCCATCTGCCGAAAACGCCGTTCAAATTTTTTATTCGCCTGACGCAGGGACTGCTCGGCATCAATATGCAGGTGTCGTGACAGATTCACCAGACTGAAAACCAGATCACCAAACTCTTCCTGTATTGCCTGCGGATTACCCTGTGCCACTTCGGCCTCAAACTCGGCAAACTCCTCCCGGCACTTGGCCAGTACCCCTTGTGTATCCGGCCAATCAAAACCGACGCGCGCGGCACGTTTTTGTAATTTTGCCGCGCGCATCAGTGCCGGCAAGGCCAGCGCCACCCCAGCCAATGCCCCTGTAGCCCTGTTGTCTGCCCGTTCCCTCTCCTTCTCGCTTTCCCAGGCGGCGTGCAGCGCCTCTTCGCTACTGTAGTCCGCACCAGCAAATACATGTGGATGGCGACGTAGCATCTTGCGGCATATGCCATCGACGATATCGATAAAATCAAACGCATTGTTTTCCTTGCCTAATTGCGCATAGAACACCACCTGGAACAGCAGATCGCCAAGCTCATTACGCAATTCGGTCATATCCCCGTGTTCAATCGCATCACTGACCTCGTAGGCCTCTTCGATCGTATAGGGTGCAATGCTGGAAAATGACTGTTTTAGATCCCACGGGCAACCCTTATCGGGGTTGCGCAGTGTTGCCATGATGGCGAGGAGGTCTTCAATGGAATGCTGCATGGTTGACTCCGCGGATAGCGTTAGTACTGAGTGGCATAATAAAGCTATATTCCATTATGCGCTAAGGGCTGGGGTAGACAAACAAACTGTATCTGGAAAGCAGGCATTAATTACATTAACCGTTGCGGGGCAAGTCCAACCAGAACAAGCTGCCTTCACCATAAGTGCTTGTGAAACCAATCTCCCCACCCATGGAATTGGCCAGTTTCCTGGATATCGTCAGGCCGATACCCGAGCCCTCGACGAGGTTGTCATCATAGGCAATACGGTGAAATGGCTCGAAGACCTCTCGCTGCTTGTCCTCGCGGATACCGATCCCGGTATCCTCTACAGTGAGTCTCAGTTTATTCTTATCGCTTATATCGAGTGCAATATCAACACGGCCATTATCACGGTTATATTTAATCGCATTGGAGAGCAGATTAATAATTATTTGCTTCAACCTCGAGCCATCGGCCTTGACGGACATGCCTTCAGTAAGGCTGGCATTTACCACGACCCCACTGTTCTCGGCCATAGGCATGACCAGGGCCACACACTCAGCCACCAAAACTGAAATATCCAGATCAGTGATATCCAGCGATATTTCCCCGCTATCTACCCTGGCTATATCGAGTACTTCATTAACCAGCTGAAGCAGATGATTACTTGCCTTACATGCCTCCGATATATGTTTCCTGACTTGTGCACTAAGAGATGGATCCATTTCGACAAGTTTTGCATAGCCAATAATCGCGTTAAGTGGCGTCCTCAGTTCATGACTCATTCTCGATAGCAGTTCGGTTTTACTACTACTCGCCTTTTCAGCCAGGTCCCTTGCTACCCGGAGTTCCCGGGTTCTTTCACCTACCTGTCTTTCAAGCTCATCATGAGAAACCATCGTCTCCTGCAAGTGCTCGCACATCCGGTCGAATGACCTGGATAAATCCCCGATTTCGTCCTGCGACGTATTGTCTATGCGCTTATCAAATTCGCCATTTGAAATATAGTGGGTTTCCCTGCGCAACCTGTTTATAGGCCCCACAATACCTGTTCTCAGCCATAGCGATATGGCAATAATGGCGACAACAAACAATATGACGACGAGGAGTATTATGGTTTTTGTGGTTTGATAGGTGTCAGCGATACGCATCCGGAAATAGTCAGACAGGCGCAATGAATTATTAAACAGAATCTGCATTTCCTCATGCAGGCGTTGACTAATCGCCCGCGACATCCTGCCTCGATTGGCAAGGTCATTATCTTTATTAACTGGCCGGGAGGCATCGGCAAGTTCAAGCATTAACTTATTCACAAGAACAAGCCTGCTCGCTATATGACTTAGCTCGATCTTTTTTTCATTTATCTCTCTGCCGGCCAGGTCAATGAGTCTTTCCACATCTTTATATTTCACTCGCCACTGGTAAAGCGCACGTTCGCTGCCATGCTGGGCATAGTCTTCTGTCAGCACAAGCAGTTCACCGACATCATTGGCCGCCGACACAACCAGACCCTCAGCGCGCAAATAGATGGAAGTTTGATGCGCCGTCCAGACAACCAGCAACATAATTAACACGCCCGTAAAAAAGGCGACCATGGCCATGATTGAGAGTTTGGTCCTGATATACATGAAAAATTACGCTACCACAGCCTAGTTAATCAAGGTCACTGCAGAGGCATCGACTCCTTTTAACGGGCCAGGGAGGATGTAGTCCAGATAATTCGGCAAACCCGAGGCACTGACTATATTGTTTTCGACTGCCCACCTTGCTTCGTTCTCGAGTGTAACAATCAGCGCCTGATCAAGCGTCAGCAAAAACTGATAATCCTTCCATACCCAGTCAATAAACTCACTATCAAGACCGAGCCGCTTGACGACTATTTCCTGTGCCTGCGCGGGTTCTTTAGCCATAAACTCAACACTGTCTTTCAGCGCCCGCAAGACCCTGCTGGCCGCCTCGGGATGATTTTTCGTATAGTTTTTGCCCGTTATCAGGTTAAACGTCTCCCGGTAGGGACTGATTTCCAAAAGAATATTAAGGTCACTGCCCAGTCGCTTGTGTGCCAGATAGCCATATGGCTCCCAGACAGAGAGCGCGTCGACTTTACCGGCTTGCAACGCGGCTGGCATTTCCTCTGGATTAATATGAATCGTGGTCACATCCTTGAGTTGCATACCATTAAATAGCAGGTAGCGGTCGAGAAAATAATGGCTGGAGCCGCCTTTGACGATACCTATCGTCTTACCCTTCAAGTCTCTCGCCACATGAATGGCGTTTTTCCGATTCGCCATGAGTTTCACATCGTTTTCTGAACTCACAAAACTGGCAAGCACGGCAAAATCATCTCGTGTAAAACTATTTATCATGACAGGATAGTCTGATGAAGTACCCATATCTGCTTTACCTGTCAGCACGGCCTGCATAGACCTGTGGCCACCCACCAGCTCTATCATTTCCACATTTACGCCATGCTTTCTAAAAAAGCCCTTTGCCTCGGCGATATATAACGGTGCTGAAAGCGGGGTTTTTGAAACGGCAATCCTTGTTTTACCCGCCAGGTTAGTGCTCACCTCGCTATCGGTACATCCATAAACAAGAAAAACTACCAGAACGGTAGCTATGCGAAACAATATGAAACACCTGGCCATGTTTTACCCCTTATCCATGTGGTTATGGCTTACCGGTTGCTGAAACAGTATAGACGTGCCAGTAGGCAACAACAAATAACCGCCTGAAGACAGGCAAAAAAATCGGGGCGCCTGCAAAAAAGCAGCGCCCCGATGGGTCTTTCCGGAAAGGCCGGTGGGACTAGTTACCCAGGCGCTCCTTGATAGCGGCCACCACGGCATCACTGGATGTCGCGTTGACACTCATGAGCAGGCCTTCCTTTTCATAGTAGCCGGTCAGTGGTGCGGTCTTTTCATTGTAGGTCTCCAGACGGTGACTAATGGCCTCAACGGTTTCATCCTCACGCTGGATGGTTGGGCTACCGCACTTGTCGCAGATGCCTTCGACCTTGGTCGGACTGCTCTTGGTATTATAAATGGCCTGGCAGTCAGAGTTTGAACAGGTACGACGCGTGGTCAGGCGATCGAGGATCACATCACGCGGCACATCCAGGCTAACGGCCATATCCAGTTTCACACCGATACGGGCCAATAATTCCTTGAGTGCCTCGGCCTGTGGGATGGTGCGTGGGAAACCATCGAGAAGAAAACCCTTGGCACAATCATCTTCCTGCAGACGGTCTTCCATGATCCCCATGATCAGGTCGTCCGGCACCAGGTCACCGCGGTTCATGAAGTCCTGGGCCTGCTTGCCCAGTTCGGTACCGGCCTTCACCGCACCACGCAGAATGTCACCTGTCGAGATTTGTACAGCACCATCCAGCTCAGTCAACATTTTTGCCACCGTACCCTTACCTGCGCCTGGCGCACCTAACAGAATCAGTTTCATGGTTATTCCTTAAAATAGCGTTATTAGTTAAACCCACCGAAACGAGATTTTCCCCCGCATCGAGATAAAATAGGTAGCGGCATTGTGCCTACTGAAAAGGAGACAAACAACGCCTTTACCCCAGAAAATCTTGATACCCCCAAGAATAGAACTAAACAGGCCTGTTTTCCCCTGTAAGCATTTGATTAAAATACTCTATTTAATGCAATAGGGGTCATTGTCCAGCGGGCTCGGCCAGTTCCAGTTCGATCCAGAAATGACAACCTTCGCCGGGCCTGCTCTCCAGGCCGATACGACCACCCATCTCTTCGATCAGGTTCTTGCTGATAACCAGTCCAATACCCGTGCCATCAATGCCGCTGTGTTCCTGACCGAGGCGCTCAAACGGCTGAAACAGTCGGGTCTGCTGTTCCTGACTCAGCCCCATTCCGGTATCCCTGATCGAGACACGAACCTTGTTCCCCCTTGTCAGGCTGGAGGCAAGGCGTATCTCTCCGCCCGGCTTGTTGTACTTGACGGCATTGCTCAGCAGGTTTGCCAGCACCTGACGCAGGCGGGTTCTATCGGCACGTACGCAAAAGTCCATGGCGTCTTCGATATGGACTTTAATTGCATGTTTTTCACGCATGGCTTCGGTCAGGCTAAGACTGTCTTGCACCACCTCAGCCAGATTGATATCTCTGACAACAACTTCGATTCTCCTTGCCTCGATCCTGGCAAGGTCGAGTACATCATCTATCAGTGCCATCAAGTGCTCACTGGCCTTGATGACCTCCTGGACATTTTCCTCACGGTTCTGATCGTATTCAGGCATGGTCAATAACTGGCTGAAACCGAGGATCGCATTCATCGGCGTACGCAGTTCGTGGCTCATTCGTGAAAGAAATTCCGACTTGGCCTGGTTGGCATGTTCGGCCAACTGACGGGCCAGTTCAGCCTTGATTCGTGTCCTCTCAAGCTTGTCGTTCTTGCGTGACAGGTAAAAAGTGATCGCAAACAGACCCAATACCAGCACCAATAACAAGACCAGAATGACCAGGTTACGTTCTGCTGCCCGGAGGTCTATTTGCGCACGTTCTTTCAATAGGATCGGGTCAAGATTCGCGGCCGGGATAAAAACGGGGGTTTTCAGAATCTCCCGGTTCACATAATTGATTACCTCCTGACCACGCTCGGAGATCAAGTAGTCATAGAGAAGATTCGCCGCTTTGGTATTGATGTCCGGCCCCATTCTCGCGTTTACGACCATGGCACTGAAGACATTGCGCAGTTCATAACCGCCACGAAACAACGGTACCAGGTATTCGGACAACTCGGCCTGGCTGTTGATATAAGTGGCCATATCCGCGATCGCATAGGCCTCCTGTTCGGCGGCCAGGCGCAAGGTCCCCAGCGGCGTAGTATTCGTATTCTGATACCATTCCCAATTCGGGATCACCTTGGCGATGGCCCATAACTCAGCCACCTTTAAATAGGTACCACCCTGAGTTGAGGGGACGATAAAGGGTGCCTTGGCGTTTGCCAGTTTTCTTAATACCCCCTGGATACTGTGCTCCTGCAACAGGCCCAGTTCATCGCCGGGTGGACCAAACACGGCAAATTCACTGTACATAAACTGGGCGCGCTTGGTGACCACACCTTCCTGTAAAAGGCGTTCATCTTCCGGTGGATAATGGGTGATCGCGATATCCGTTTTTCCCTGGCGGGCAATCTCGTGCGCTTGCAAGGAACCCAGTGACTCAACCTTTATCTGAATATCGGGATGGAGCAACTGAAAATCTGCGAGCAGACGATCAAGGACTGTTGTATTAACAATGGAACGGGCCGCGGCAATACGTAACGTATTGTCTTTGCTCGTCTCGGCGGAGAGGGCCGGTAAAACGAAAAACATCGAGATGAACAAGAGTAGCCATTTTAACAAGGTGCGCAGAGTTAACCCGCCGCACCAATAAATTAAAGGTGAAACACTAGTCACTCACACGCCACCTTAAGATATTTATTAGATTCACTGTTTGCGGTCGACCATATAAATATCGCGTTGTGGATACGGGATGGTAACCCCGTGTAGTTTGAAACCCTGCCATATCGCCATGTTTATATCAGACTTGACGCTGCCCACGCCTTGTTCCGGGTCATCCAGCCATAACCTTAGTTCCAGGTTGATACCGTTATCCCCAAAGGACAACAACCGTACCTGTGCCTTCGGTTCATTAAGCACCCTCTTGTTTGCCGTACAGGCATCCAGCATGATCTGCATAGCCAGTTCAGGGTCATCCTGGTAACTGATCTGTACGGGCACCTTGACACGTACATGTTTATCGGTATAACTCCAATTAGTGACTTCCGAGGTGATCAGGTTCTCATTTGGTATCAGGGTTTCTACACCATCCCGATCACGGACTACAATATAACGTGCATGCAAGGCGACTACCCAGCCAAAACGTTCACCAACCGTGATGACATCTCCCGGTTTTATGGAACGATCGAATAATAAAATAAAACCACTAATAAAGTTGCTCGCAATACGTTGCAAACCAAAACCCAGTCCAACACCCAGTGCACCACCGAATACCGTCAAGGTAGTTAAATCAATACCAACCGAATTCAGGGCAATAAGCGCTGCAATGGTATACAGCACAACCTTGCTGAGCTTGCTTAGGCCGACCTTCATGCTACTGCTCAGGTATTCAGATTGCGCGGCCCGCTGCTCGATATAACGCGACACCCATCCAGCCAATACCATGAGTACCGCTACGGAAAGTATAAGTTTCAGAATAGAAAGAATTGAGACACGGGCATTGCCCAGGTTTAGCGAAGGCCCATCAAGTGCGGCAAGTACATCCGGCAACCAACCCAGCAAATGCAGAGCCACCGCCGCCCATATCAGACTACCTATAACCCCTTCCCATGCACGCAAGGCGGGACTCGGCCCAAAGGCACGGCGCAGGACATAGACGATGAGGCGGATCATGGCGAGGGAAATGAGTAAGGGGGCCAATAAATCCAGCAAGTGTGTTTGTATGTCCAAGCGAGACAGTATTCCGCGACCCGCGATCACGACCACGGCGGCGATAAGCGGAAGCGCCGCACGACCGGTACCTCGCACGGCCATACGCCGAAAGCCTTTGTGTTCACCTCGCCGACGCTCGATCAGTGCCTGCCAGTAGCGATGCACCAGCCAGCCGCACAAAGCGGCCACACAAATGACCCCAAGTTGCCAGACCCCAGCGGGGGTCAGCAATATGAGAAACCAGTCCTGAACACGGGCCATGATGGCGTCAAGAGTTGGCATTTTCTCGCTCATTACAAACAGGAGATTTAGTGATCATTTTATGTATTCTAGCTTCTTATTGGCCTAGCGTATCTTTTTTATGGCGTCTCGGAGAAATACATTACACTTCATACCAAAATCCAGGCACAAAAAAAAGGGGGCGCAACTATGCGCTGCTCCCCCCTTCTGGTTTCTAGCAAAAAAAACAGCTATTCGTCTTAGCTACAACCCTTTGGACGTGGCAGACCCGCGATCTTGTTGGCACACTTAATCAGGCCTGTCGGAAACAGGGAATAAATATACTTCTGACTGCTGCGGTCATCACCGAATTTTTTCTTCATCAGTTTGGAGAACAGGCGTGGCTCAGCAACAACTCCATTTTCTACAAAGTATTCACGCGCCAAATTGATGATATCCCAGTGCTCCTGGGTGAGTTCAGTGATCTTTTCGTTTTTCGCGATCTCGTGAGCCAGGGCTTCACTCCACTCATCGAGGTTCAACAGCCAGCCGGCCTCACTGAGTTCGATTATCTTGCCATCTACTTCTGCTTGCATTGCTCGCCGCTCCTTAAAAAATGGGCTACTTCACTTCAGGTAATAATAGTTGACTTATTTTATCGGATATAAGCCCAAATATCTATATAAGAATTGACTTATGTCTTTTCAGGGGAAAACCGCATGGCCGTGTTACACAGCTCATTGATAAATAAACTTTTTGTATAAATTCAATGCGTTACATGAATATTTGCCGGTCGATGTAAATCGCAATGTCGCCATTTTCACCTGGCTTTGAGTGATTACACAAGGCAGCCCGGGCACACAGAAAAATTCCTAACAATAGTTTACCCTAAACCCCATGGCGTGAGAGCAGAATTTGGATGCCGTCAGCACAACTCACCTCAACCGATCGGCAGGGTGAACAATGGCAAGTCTGCTAATTAACAGATTGGCTTGAGCATAATATGCTGTGGAAGACTAGGGCACTAGCACGACGTACAGCAATTAATGCGAATATCATCATCGGCCATAGCTGTATTACCGACCTGCTCGATCACACAACAGGAGACAGTCGCCTAACAGTCACCGGAAGAACTGGCCCGGACATAGGACTCGCTGGCATATACCATGGTCGGCAGAGACATGCCTCATTTATCGTTTCATATATCATTATGGTATTTGTTCTCAACTCACAAGTTTCGATATAGCCGGCTTGCGTGGCCAACCCTATAAGTCTGTTTTTGTAAAAAAGGTATAAATAAATAGTCTATACTACGCGAATTATCTGCATAACATGAATCTGGCAATACATTATGTCCGACGATAGCCATTACCAACACAGTGACTCGTTTGCCTTCCTCCACGATGAAGGTTCATTAAAGGAAAAGATCGTATCCGCTCACAGAAAGGCGCGGGAAAAGTTTCCCTTTCTGGCACGAATTGCAGTAACTCTTTACGATTCTGAGACTAGCCTGCTCAAGACCTATTTGCACAGCAGCGGTGAAGATAATCCCATTGAAAATTACCAGACACCTATTGATAATGCCCCATCGCTGAAACACATTCTTGAAGAAAAATGCCCCCGTGTCATCAACAATAAATTGACCTTCGAGGATGATAGCAACCAGCATACACAAAGAATTGGTCGTCAGGGTTATGCGGCCAGTTATACCCTGCCCATGTTCAACAATGGTGTTTTTTTTGGTTTTCTGTTCTTTAATTCTTATGAAAAGGATGTCTTCACTGAAGCCACGCTGAATGAACTTGACCTCTATGCTCATATCATTTCACTCATGATTATTAACGAAACATCTACCATCAATACCCTGACAGCCGCCTTGAAAACGACTGGTCACATCACGCATTTACGTGACCCTGAAACCGGTAGTCACCTGGATCGTATGTCGCGCTACAGTCGACTGATTGCTACTGCACTGGCCGAAAAATATCAACTCGATGATGACTATATTGAGCATGTTTTTATGTTCTCGCCCTTGCACGACATAGGCAAGATAGCAATACCGGATGAGATATTGCTAAAGAAATCCCATCTCACTCATGATGAAATGGAAATCATGAAAACCCACACCACTGATGGTCTGAAGATGATTGACGACTTGCTGGCAAACTTCGGTCTCGATAATATCTCACATACCAATATCCTGCGAAACATCGCCCTTTCACACCATGAAAAGATGAATGGTACCGGTTACCCGGAACAAAAGATTGGCGAAGATATCCCACTTGAGGCACGTATTGTCGCAGTGGCTGATATTTTTGATGCCCTGACCAGCAAGCGTTCATACAAAGAAGCCTGGGATAATCAGGAGGCATTCACACTCTTACAGAAATTAACCAATGAAGAACTCGATGCTGCCTGTGTGAATGCGCTAATCGAGAATGAAAATGAGATATTAGAAATCCAGCGCCGGTTTCAGGAAAACGTCTTTGGCTGAACATCAGCCCGCCGCAATAAACCCCGACTGTCCCCGCAACGCCTCCAGTGTCTTGTCAATTAATACCTGAAGTGCCTCGTCATCATAGGCCTGTGCCACGCATACGCCCCACACCGGCGCGGGCCATGCCGGGTCAGCATGATAACGGCCTATATGGTGTAGGTGTAATTGCGGCACAATATTACCCAGGGCCGCGATGTTGACCTTCTCCGCATGAAACTCCCTGACCAACAGCCTCGCCATGATCGATGACTCTCGCATCAATTGCTGTTGTTCCTGCTCGGTGAGTTGATAAATTTCTGTGATCCCCTGTCGATCCGGAACAAGGATAAACCAGGGATAGTTGGCATCATTCATCAGCAACAATTTACACAGTTCAAACTGCCCTAACAGCAGGCAGTCTTTTTGTAATTGTGGATGCAGTTCGGCCATGTCTATGTATTCCCTTAGCCCAATTGATCATCGGCCACAAAGTAGCGCGGGTCTTCCATGACGTTGACTTCAACCAGGTCACCCGCATTTTTCAGCAACAGTTTGCACTCATTACTCAGATGACGCAGGTGCAGGGTCTTACCGGCCTTGATGTATTTATCGGCAAGGTTATCGATCGCCTCGATTGCCGAGTGGTCGGCAACGCGTGAATTCTGAAATTCTATAATCACATCGTCAGGGTCCTTGGCCGGATCAAACAGATCGAGGAAACTTTTTACCGAGCCAAAAAACAACGGGCCACTCAGTTCATAGACACGAGAGCCGTTTTCATCGTCATAGCCCTTCACGCTGATGTGTTTGGCATGTTCCCAGGCAAAGGCCACGGCCGAGACAATCACACCCACAACCACGGCAATCGCCAGGTCGGTCATGACGGTAACGGCAGATACCAGGATGAGAACAAAGGCATCGGTACGCGGGATTTTGCGCAGGATCCTGAAACTGGTCCATTCGAAGGTACCGAGCACAACGATAAACATCACCCCGACCAGGGCGGCCATCGGGATCTGTTCGATCAAACTTGAGGCAAACAGGATAAAGGCCAGTAGGAACAAGGCCGCAGCAATACCCGACAGACGCTGGTGACCACCGGAGTTCACATTGATCATACTCTGGCCGATCATGGCACAGCCACCCATGCCACCGAACATGCCGGTGACGGTGTTGGCAATACCCTGACCGACACACTCACGGTTACCACGACCACGGGTGTTGGTGACGTCATCAATAAGGGTCAGGGTCAGCAGCGACTCGATCAAACCCACCGCGGCGAGGATAACCGAGTACGGCAGGATGATCAAAAGGGTTTCCATGTTGAATGGCACCATTGGGATATGGAAGCTCGGCAGACCACCTTTTATTGACGCCAGATCACCAACGGTCTTGGTGTCTATATCCAGCCCGATGACCAGCAATGAAACCACCAGGATCGCCGCCAGTGTCGACGGGAAGGCCGTGGTCAACTTGGGCAGAAATTGAATAATGGCAATGGTCAGTGCGATCAGGCCGAGGAAGATCCACATTGGTGTCCCTGTCATCCACGTTGCGGCCCCGTCGTCGGCCGTAAACTGGAAGTGCTGTAATTGGGCAAGGAAGATCACGATCGCCAGGCCATTCACAAACCCCAGCATCACCGGGTAAGGCACCATGCGAATGAATTTACCGAGGCGGGAGATGCCGGCGAGGATCTGGATCAGGCCGGTCAGCACTACGGCGGCGAACAGGTATTCAACGCCGTGCTCAGCGACCAGCGAGACCATGACCACGGCCATCGCGCCGGTGGCACCGGAGATCATGCCCGGACGCCCGCCGAAGGTCGCTGCCAGCAGGCCCACCATGAAGGCGGCGTACAAACCGACCAATGGATCGACGCCGGCAACAAAGGCAAAGGCCACCGCCTCGGGTACCAGGGCCAGGGCCACGGTCAGGCCGGAGAGGATCTCGTTTTGGAAACAGGCGCGGTTCGCACAACCCAGATTGAACATGACTGACCTCGATGTCGGATAAGTTAAGTATTTAGGTATTTAGGTATTAAAGGAATGAAGGGCGCGAAGCATAACAGAAATGCACGGGTGACTAAAATACAAGGACTTAGGCGTGGTTTTAAGGTCGCCGTGCGTATTGCCCCCGCACCGCGCCAAGAATATCACCGGCAGGGCTACCGGTTCGCGGCCACTGGAAAATAAAAAAAGGCAGCCCGCCTATCACACTATTGCGCGATAACCTGACTACCTTTTTGTTTTCCCTGCCCACGGTTATCCCGTGGCAAGAAAGGATTCAGTCCGTCTTAAGCGATCTGAACCTGGGTCGCCTGCAGACCTTTCGGACCCTGCTCGACTTCGAAAGTCACGGCCTGACCTTCAGCCAGACTGCGGAAGCCGTCACTCTGAATAGCTGAGAAGTGTACAAACACGTCTGCACTGCCGTCGTCTGGAGAGATGAAACCAAAACCTTTGGAATCGTTAAACCACTTAACTGTACCTGTAGCCATTTTCTAAAACCTTTAATAATCAATAATATAGTATTTCGTTACTAATCATCTAAGGTGACTTACAGGAGGAAACCAAGAGGTGCTTCTGAAAAGACCGAGATAATGAGTAAACTATGTCTAGTGTAACCGTATATTTACCCAAAATACCAATAAAATATTCAAGCAGCGGCTTGTTCTATAAGCAAAAACCTGACTGGGTCGGCACGGCTTATCGGCCGCGCACTCAGGACATCCGCCGACAAATCCACTACCATAGCGGCCCCCGAACATCAGCGTGGAAGTAGCGTGCAAGAATTCATTATTGGCCAGCGTTGGATCAGCGATGCCGAAATCCAGCTAGGCCTGGGTAGTATTATCGACGTCGATCCGCGAAGTGTCACCCTGGCCTTTCTCGCCACAGCCGAGAAACGTACCTATGCCCGGCAAACGGCGCCCTTAAGCCGTGTGGTGTTCGGTGACGGTGACAGCATCAGCAGCCATGCCGGCTGGGAAATGAAGGTGACCGCTGTCACCGAGGAAGCCGGCATACTGACTTATCACGGGCAGCGTGAAGATAATGGCGCACTGGCCAGCTTGCCAGAGGGAGAATTAAACCCGCTGCTGCAGCTCAACCGCCCGGCCGAGCGTCTGTTTGCCGGGCAGATCGACCCGAACAAGTGGTTTGAACTGCGTTACCTGACCCTGCAGCACATTAACCGGCTCAGCCATTCCGACCTGCGTGGCCTGAGCGGCGGCCGTACCAGCCTTATCCCCCATCAGCTATATATCGCTCATGAGGTCGCCAACCGCTATGCGCCTCGCGTGTTACTGGCCGATGAGGTAGGCCTCGGCAAGACCATTGAGGCCGGGCTGATCCTGCATCAGCAGTTGCTGACTGAACGCGCACAACGCGTTCTGATCGTGGTGCCGGAGAGCCTCGTCCACCAATGGCTGGTGGAAATGCTGCGTCGTTTTAACCTGCGCTTCAGTGTCTTTGATGAAGAGCGCTGCACGGCACTGACCGATGACGATGACAACCCCTTTCACAGTGAGCAACTGGTGCTCTGCAGCCTGGAGTTCCTGAGTCGTCATCCAAACCGTTTCAAGCAGGTCTATGTCGGTAACTGGGACCTGCTCGTGGTCGATGAGGCGCATCACCTGCAGTGGTCTCAGGAAGGGGCAAGCCTCGAATATGAATTGATCGAATTGCTGGCTACCGAGGTCAGTGGGGTATTGCTGCTCACGGCAACCCCCGAACAACTCGGCAAGGCCAGTCACTTTGCGCGTCTGCGCCTGCTGGACCCGGACCGCTTCCCCGACTACGACAGCTTCATAGCAGAAGAACAGGGTTATGAACCCATCGCCCGGGTAGTCGAGCAATTGCTCGGTGAGGAAAACCTCGATGAGGCGGCACAACAGATCCTTGCCGCAACACTGAACGAGCCAGACCAGCGCGCCCTGCTCGACACATTGTCTGACCCGGACGGGAGTCCCGAGGCCCGCCGGCAACTGGTTGAACACCTGCTCGACCGGCACGGTACCGGCCGCGTGCTGTTCCGCAATACGCGCAGTGCAGTAAAAGGATTTCCGCAGCGCGAACTGCATCGCTATGCCCTGCCCCTGCCCGAGGCCTATGCGCAAACCCTGGCCGGGCTCGACAGGGATTGCGACCCACGCCTGTTGCTGTGCCCGGAGCTGGCCTATCAACTCGATGACGCTAACAATACCGGACAGTGGATCAAACTCGACCCACGTGTCGACTGGCTCAGCAAGCAACTCAAGACGCTACGCCCGGCCAAGGTATTGGTAATCACCGCCAACGTCTATTCCGCCATCGACCTCGCCGAGGCACTGCGGACCCGCACCGGCCTGCACGCCGCGGTGTTTCATGAACAACTGAGCCTGATTGAGCGTGACCGCGCCGCGGCATGGTTTGCCGATCAGGAATTCGGCACCCAGGTACTGATCTGTTCCGAGATCGGCAGTGAGGGCCGAAATTTCCAGTTCGCCCATCACCTGGTACTGTTCGATCTGCCCCTCAACCCGGATCTGCTCGAACAGCGCATCGGTCGACTGGATCGTATTGGCCAGACCGAGACAATTCGGATCCATGTTCCCTATCTGGAGCACAGTGCACAACAGCTGATACTCGACTGGTATCACGAGGGTCTGTCGGCCTTTGAGCACACCTGTCCGGCCGGGCACAATGTCTTTGTCGAGGTAAAGGCGAGATTATTGCAGGCCCTGCACACACCACAGGCGGATCATGGTGCCTTCATTCTGGAAAGCAAAAAATTACATGACGAGTTAAACGCGGCCATGCATCGTGGTCGCGATCGCCTGCTCGAATACAATTCCTGTCGCCCGCATGTGGCCGAACAATTATGTGAACGTGCCCGGCAAAACGATCGGCAAACCAGTCCCATGCAATACCTCGAGCAGGTCTTCGATGCCTACGGGGTGGACAGTGAGGTACATGGGGAAAACAGCTTTGTCCTGCACCCCGGCGATCATATGCAGACCAGCAGTTTCCCGGCCCTGCGTGAAGAAGGCATGACTGTGACCTATGATCGCGACACGGCCCTCGCCAACGAGGACATGCAGTTCCTCAGCTGGGAACACCCGATGCTCACCGGCGCCATCGATATGGTACTGGGAAATGAACAGGGTAATACGGCCATGGCCTCCATCAAGGTCCGAGGCCTGAAGCCCGGCAGCCTGTTACTCGAGTGCCTGTTCAGCCTGGAATCCAGTGCCAATACCGCCTTACAGGCCAGTCGTTACCTGCCACCAACCACGATCCGGGTCGTGCTCGACCAAGGCGGTCGAAACCTGCACGAGGCCCTGCCCCATGAATCGATTAATAAAGTACGTGAAAAGGTCGATAATGAAACCGCCGCAACCATCGTGCGTGCCTATAAGGCAGAGTTGAAGGACATGCTTTCGTCCTGTGAGAAACAGGCTGCCGAGCAAGCCCCGCAAATTCTGGCCGAGGCGCATCAGGGAACCCGTGACACGCTGCAAACAGAAATCGATCGTCTAAAGGCCCTGGCACAAGTTAATCCCAATGTCCGCGATGACGAAATAAAGTTTTTCAGCCTGCAGTTACAGGCCCTCACCGAGGTGCTGGATGCCGCAGGGCTGCGCCTTGAGGCCTTGCGCGTATTGATCACAACCTAAGTTCTCCCAGGTACCGCTAATTCATCAATTATGCCCATCTCAAGGTATATTTAGCCTATCCCCCCGAAATATATATGTTCTTTATGAGATGTATCTACCTGTTTATATTGAATAAAAATAAATATTACAATTCTCTAATATTATGTATTGATAATATTAGAGCACAGTAATACTATGCGTCCACACTGGTTAGCCAGCCAAAGATTTAAGCAATACCCAATAAACTTTAATCAATCGAAAGAGAGGGGAATTACAATGAACATGAAAACATTATTTGCTGTTGCCATTATGGCCGCACTGCCACTGACGTCTGCCCAAGCATGGTGGGGTCCTTTTAACAACAACGGTAACGGTTGGAGCAACGGTCAAGGTAATGGTCACGGTAACGGTCAGGCCAATGGCGACATGTCTTTCAACATGGGCGCTCGTGGTAATGGTCGTGCCAATGGTTACAATGGCTATAACAACGGTTACAACGGCTACAACAACGGTTATGCGCCTTACGGTTATGCTCCCGTAGCACCTGCTCAGGCTGCTGCTCCTGTTGCCCAGAACACAGCTGCTCCTGTAGCACCTGCTCCCGTAACACCTGTTGCTGCTCCTTACTACCAGCATCCATATGCTAATAACGGTTGGGGCAATGGTAACGGTTGGGGCAATGGCAACATGTCTTTTGACATGGGCGCACGTGGTAACGGTCGTGCCAATGGTTACAATGGCTACAACAACGGCTACAACGGTTACAATGGCTACAATAACGGTTACGCGCCTTACGGCTATGCACCAGTAGCCCCTGTTGCACCAGCGCAGGCTGCCAAGTAATAAATTTTTGCTTGCCGGAACTGAAAGGCCCGGTGTTAACACCGGGCCTTTTTATTGCGTACAATCGCACACACTGATTAATTTACGACGAAGAATTTATGAATAAAGATTGCGATATCACATGCACCGCGAAGACGCTTAAGGCCATTGCTCACCCTTTGCGCCTGAAGATCCTTTGCACCCTGAATGAAGACGAGTTATCCGTAAAAGATATCGTCGAAAAATCAGGCTCCTCGCAAAGCAATATCTCCCAGCATCTGAACTATCTCCGCGATAAAAACATACTGAGCGCACGCCGCGATGCCAATCGCGTGTTTTACCGCATCGCCAAACTCGAGTTGATTGGCGTCATCAAGATGATGCAGGAACTCTATTGCCAGAACGAAGCCGCCTAATTATCAATACCCTTGCTCTGCAGGTACTCTTCGTAAGTACCACTGAAATCGACCAGGCCTTCATTTTCCATATCAATGATGCGTGTTGCCAGTGAGGAGACAAACTCACGGTCGTGACTGACGAAGATCAAGGTGCCTGGGTATTTCTCCAGAGCCATGTTCAGTGACTCGATCGATTCCATATCAAGGTGGTTGGTCGGTTCATCCATAAGCAGGACATTGTTCTTCAGCTGCATGAGCTTGCCGAACACCATACGACCCTGCTCACCACCGGAGAGCACCTTCACCGACTTGTTAACATCGTCCTTCGTAAACAGTAGTTTACCCAGGGTGCCGCGAATAACCTGTTCGTCTTCGCCCTTTTGCTGCCACTGGCTCATCCACTCGAACACGGTCATGTCCTGCGCAAAGTCAGCCGCGTGATCCTGGGCAAAGTAACCGAGACTGGCATTCTCTGACCACTTGACGATGCCCTTATCAGGCTTCACCTCGCCAACCAAAGTCTTCAGCAGGGTCGTCTTACCGATACCATTCGGGCCGATCACGGCAATACGCTCACCGGCCTCGACCATCATGTTCATATCCTTGAACAACGGGCCTTTATCATAGCCCTTGGTCAGGCCCTCGACCTCCACGGCCAGGCGATGTAATTTCTTATCCTGATCAAAATGAATATATGGATTCACTCGGCTGGATGGCTTTACATCCTCCAGCTGGATCTTTTCGATCTGCTTGGCGCGCGAGGTCGCCTGGCGGGCCTTTGAGGCATTCGCCGAGAAGCGGGCGACGAACTGTTGCAAGTCGGCGATCTGTGTCTTCTTCTTCGCGTTGTCGGAGAGCAGGCGCTCGCGGGCCTGGGTCGAGGCCAGCATGTACTGGTCATAGTTGCCCGGGTAGACACGCAGTTCACCGTAATCAAGATCGGCCATATGCGTACAAACACTGTTGAGGAAATGACGGTCATGCGAAATGATAACCATAGTGCTGTTGCGCTCATTGAGCACGCCTTCTAACCAGCGGATCGTGTTGATGTCGAGGTTATTGGTCGGCTCGTCGAGCAGCATAATATCCGGGTCGGCGAACAGGGCCTGGGCCAGCAGCACGCGCAGTTTCCAGCCCGGTGCAACCTCACTCATCGGACCGTTGTGTTGTTCGAGCGGAATGTCCAGACCGAGCAGCAATTCACCGGCACGCGACTCGGCGGTGTAACCATCCAGTTCGGCAAACTCGACCTCGAGCTCGGCGACCTTCATGCCGTCGTCTTCGCTCATTTCCGGCAGAGAATAAATGCGGTCACGTTCCTTTTTGACTTCCCACAATTCGCTATGGCCCATGATCACGGTATCCACCACCGTGTACTCTTCATAGGCGAACTGGTCCTGGCGCAGCTTACCGACACGCTCATTGACATCGATCGAGACATTGCCCGAGGTCGGCTCGAGCTCACCGCCGAGGATCTTCATGAAGGTCGACTTGCCGCAACCGTTGGCGCCGATCAGACCGTAACGGTTACCGTCACCGAATTTGACCGAGATGTTTTCGAACAGCGGCTTGGCGCCGAACTGCATGGTGATATTGGCTGTAGAGATCAAAAGACTATTCCAGAATGAGGTTAATCAGAGGTTATCCGGCGCATTATCGCATAATTTGCCGCCCAATCGCGATTTCTGCTGACTATTTTCCACGACCCAGAGGCCGCCTTCGGTACTCAATCCGGCAAAATGGCCTCGAGCGCGGCCTCAAATCCCTGCCGATCGATATAGCGGATAGCCTGGAGTCCCATTGCCTGGGCCCGGGCCACGTTGCCGGCATCATCATCGATGAACAATACCGCCGCCGCGGGCAGATTCAGGTCGGCAAGCACATCGGCAAACAGGCCAGGGTCGCGCTTGCCCTTGCCAAGGTAATAACTGTTGTAGATCCGGTCAAAGGCCTCGCTAAAGTGATAGCGGTTATCGAGTTCATCCAGCCAGTGTGTCTGATCGCTGAGGATCCCGGTCACAACCCCCTGCGCACGTAATTGCCGAACCCGTTCCAGCATCCACGGGCGGGGCACGAAGCCGTGCAGGATGCGCTCACTGAGCAGTCCATCGTCACCGCGCAGCCCTGTCCGTTCGCGCAACAAGGCCCAGAACCCGGCAGCAGTGCCCTTCCCCAGCACAAAGCCTGAGTCATACACCGCCTGCATACCCTGTGTGGCGATATGCCCTGTATCGAGTCCCTGCTCGATGGCCAACGCCATCAGCCCCTCGCGAAAACCTTCTTCGGCCAGCACACCACCAAAGTCAAACAAGACCGCCTTGATCGCGCCAGCCGTCATGGCCTTTTCCTACCCATGGTCACGTGATTCAACTTGCCTTACTCTCATCTCGCTTCACTGATTGTTATAGTCTGATACCTTGCCACGCAAGGTCTTGGTTTTGCCCCGTTGACCCTTCTGCTGGAGGCGCTTTTGTTGTGAACCTGGGGTCGGTTTGGTTGGGCGGCGTGCCTTTTGCGTTACGGCTACACTTTTAATCAGTTCCCGCAGCCGCTCCAGCGCATCCTCACGATTTTTGTCCTGGCTGCGGAAACGCTGTGCCTTGAGAATGATGACGCCATCACGGCTGATACGCCGGTCCTTGAGCTTCAATAGCCGTTGTTTATAAAAATCCGGCAGGGAGGAGGACGGAATATCAAAGCGCAGGTGCACGGCGCTGGCGACCTTGTTGACATTTTGCCCGCCCGCCCCCTGCGCACGGATGGCGCTTATCTCGATCTCGGCATCCGGGATGGCGACATTATTGGAAATTTGCAACATGACCCCTCAAGACTCACACGGGTGCCAACACCCCACCCACCGCGTACCGGGCAAGCCCGAAAAAGTATTTGACAAGTTTTTCCGGAACACGAAAAAACCGCCCTCATAATGACAGGAATTAATCACTAAAAATAATAAATTTACCGCCGACTCGGTTAAGGTTTGCTTAAGCAAAATGTGTTCTCATAAAAAGATATTAGTCTGTAAAAGGAACGCTTTATGTTGAATATACATGGAATTATCCGCCATCTCAGCCTCCTGCTGATTTTCGCCGGTTTTGGCATCCCGGCAGTGGCTGCCGACGCAGATATTCTGTGGGCCCCAAAGACCGTCAAGGGGGGCTTCACCATCAAACTACCGGGCATCGACAATGATGCACTCGTTGATGAGATCGCCGCGCTGCAGACCGCGCTCAAGCACGACAAAAAGCTGTTGTCCCGCGAGGCGGAGCAAAAACGCTTCACCAGCAAGGATACTATGCTGGCAGCCTTGTTGCCCGGCGGCCTGCTGTATGCCGCCTACAAGAAGAATGCCCATGCCCAGGCAGTAAGGGTCTATGCGCAGGTCTCAGCCCAGCTCAAGGAGATCACTGCTGACCTCAAGGCCTTCACGACCACCGGCGGCCCGGTCATGGTCGCCCACGCACGCTGAAGCATTCCTGACCATGTAGTTTAATGCGGGACACATGGCATGTCATGTGTCCCGCGCCTTGTATTCACCTCACTGAAAGGCCGGATAGTAGCAGAGAATAATATTGATTCTGATCAAGGCGTCTGCAGCGTTTTTATACTAGTTTGCCCTTCTTTAGCCTTGATATATATTTACGTCGATTTGCATAAAGGCTCCTGTTCGCAATGCCCTGTCCATAGGCGAGATCGAAAACAGAGGATTCCCACAATGGCTCATATTGTAATTCTAGGCGCTGGTATCGGTGGTATTGCCTCTGCTTATGAGATGCATGACCTCAAACGCGCGCAAGACAAGATCACCGTTATTTCAAACAGTGACCATTTCCAGTTCACCCCTTCCAATCCATGGGTCGCAGTACGCTGGCGTAAACCGGATGATATCAGTGTAGCCATGGGGCCTGTCTTCAAGGACAAGGGCATCGACTTTATCTCTACCGGTGCCAGGCGTGTATACCCCGACAGTAATGAAATCGAACTCAACGACGATTCACGTGTGGTTTACGATTATTTGATCATTGCAAGCGGTCCGCGTCTTGCATTCGACGAAATCGAGGGCCTTGGTCCCGAGGGGCATACCGCTTCTGTATGCACCACGGATCATGCCGCTGACGCCGCACAGCGCTGGGACAAGTTTGTAGCAGCCCCTGGTCCCATCGTAGTCGGTGCCGTGCAGGCCGCCTCATGCTTCGGTCCCGCTTATGAATTTGCCTTTATCCTGGACGCCGACCTGCGTAAACGGAAGATCCGAGACAAGGTCCCCATGACCTTTGTCACCTCGGAACCCTATATCGGTCATCTTGGTCTTGGCGGTGTCGGTGACTCCAAGGGGATGATGGAGAGTGAACTGCGCAACCATCACATTAATTGGATCTGCAACGCCAAGGTCAGCAAGGTCGAAGCGGATAAAATGTATGTGAGTGAATACGATGAAAATGGCAATGAAAAGAAGCAGCATGAACTCCCGTTCAAATACAGCATGATGTTGCCTGCCTTTACTGGCATTGACGCAGTTCGGGATGTCGAGGGTCTCGCTAACCCACGTGGTTTCATTGTCATCGATGAATTTCAACGCAATCCCAAATACCCCAATGTCTATGGCGTAGGGGTATGCGTCGCCATTGCGCCGCCCGTTGCTACACCCGTGCCTACCGGCGTCCCCAAGACCGGCTACATGATCGAGACAATGGCCTATGCCGCTGCGGCCAATATCTGCGCGACCCTCGACGGCAAGGAAGCGACGGCAAAGGCGAGTTGGGATGCCATCTGCCTTGCCGACATGGGTGATACAGGTATCGCCTTTGTCGCAAGCCCACAGATCCCGCCACGCAACGTCAATTGGATGAAAAAAGGCAAGTGGGTACATCTCGGCAAAGTGGCCTTCGAAAAGTACTACCTGCGCAAGGTCAGGAAGGGGATCACCGAAAGTGTCTACGAAAAGTACATATTGAAGACCCTGGGCATCGAGAAGCTCAAGAGCTAAAGTTGGGGCGTAGTGATTATTGTTAAATCACCACACTCCCTCCAGTTCCATACATCGGCTATCAAGAACCTGTACCCAGGCCGTGTTTAGCCGATCAGCCAGCCATACCATAACGGCAAGGTGACCAGACTCAGGGCCGTGGTCACGGTGACTGCAGCAGCGTAGAGACTGACATCGAGCTTGAAACGATCACAGAGCACGAGGCCAATCACCATACTCGGCATGGCCGCCTCCATGACCACCGCGGCGCGCAGTTCGCCGCTCATGCCCAGACTGTTGGCTACCAGCATGACAATGGCTGGCACCAGTAACAGGCGCACGACCACCACCGGCACCAGGCTGGGTAACAGGTGCCAGCGTGAACGCGACCATTCCAGGCTCAAACCAAGGGAGAACAGCATCAGCGGCACTACGCCGCGCTCGAGCAGGGACAACATGCCATCGAGCACCAAGGGCAATGGCACATCACCCACATTCAGTATCACCGCCAGCACGGCCGCCCACATCGCCGGGATACGCAGCAGACTACGATAAATTGCATAACTCTTCTCACCACTGGCGCCGAGGCGCGACGCAACCAGCACACCGACGGTGAACAATAATGGCGTACAGGCGAACAGATCATATTGAATGGCCACACCACGCGCCCAGGGGCCGAAGGTCGCCTCCAGGACCGGCAGACCCAGGTAGGTGGCATTGGGGAAGGTCGCAGCCAGGATCACCGCCCCGGCCTCGGCCGAAGAATTCCGGCACAGGCGACAGGAGAGAAAACCGACCGCCAGTCCGGCAAAAATACCGACCGCACCGGCAATGGCGATCAATACCGAGGTCTCACCCAGCTCGGCCTTCCACAACACCGACAGCACTAATGCGGGGAGTAACAGATAATAAACCAGCGAAGTCAGCACGGTACGGGTCGGCATCGCCGCAAGACCTGCCGGCTGCAGCAGGCGCCAGCCAACCCCGCAGATTATCAGCCCCGCCATCTGGATAATCACTTCAAGCATGTGTGCACCTACACCGATTGTCCGGCCACATAGCCGGACGACCAGGCCCATTGAAAATTAAACCCGCCTAGCTGTCCACTGACATCGACCACCTCACCGATGAAATACAGGTCTGGCCGGGTCTTGCTCTCCATGGTCTTCGACGACAGGTCATGGGTATCGACGCCGCCCATGGTAACCTCCGCGGTGCGATAGCCCTCGGTGCCGGCCGGGGTCAATCGCCAATGATTAAGCTTTTTGGCGACCTCCAGCAGCTCCTTGTCGGCAAACTCGGCCATGGGTTTTTCTGCTGACTCCGGCCACCAGAGTTGTTCCAGCTCCGTGACCAGTTTCTTTGCTAACACGGCGTTCAACACCGTTCGCAGCAAGGACTTCGGCTGTTGCCGCTTGGCCTTGCTGACTAAATCCGCTGCATCCGTCTCCGGCAACAAGTCGATTTCGATCGACTCACCCTCCCGCCAGTAACTGGATATCTGCAACACCGCTGGGCCACTCAGGCCGCGGTGGGTAAACAACAACTGTTCAGGAAACGAGACCGACCCACAGCTTATACGCACAGGCAGAGACAGACCCGACAAACGCCCACTCATCTCCTTCAGCGCACCGGAAAGGGTAAAGGGCACCAGCCCGGCGCGACGCGGCAATACCTGCATGCCGTACTGTTGTGCGAGGCGGTAACCAATGTCCGAACCACCCAGTGTCGGGATCGACAGACCACCAGAGGCCACTACCAGCGATTGGGCATGGAATTCACCCAGGCTAGTGTCGAGGTGAAAACCGTGATCACACTCAACCTTGTCCAGTTCACAACGTGTGAGGATCTCGACACCAGCCTGCTCGCACTCCGCGAGCAGCATGGCCAGGATCTGTTTCGAGGAATCGTCACAGAATAATTGTCCCTGGGACTTTTCGTGGTAGGCAATGCCGTGTTTCTCGACCAGGGCGATAAAGTCCCACTGCGTGTAGCGGCTCAGGGCGGATTTACAAAAGTGCGGGTTGTGCGAAAGATAATTGCCCGGCTCGCTATACAAATTGGTAAAGTTACAGCGCCCGCCACCGGACATGAGGATCTTTTTACCGACCTTGTTCGCCCGCTCCAGTAGCAGCACGCTCTTGCCACGTTGCCCGGCGGTCATCGCGCACATCAGGCCCGCCGCACCGGCACCGATAATGATCACATCATAAGACTTCATAGGTCAATCTAACCATAAAAAAACGCCCTTGCGGGCGTTTTTTATTACCACTCAAGAAGTGTTATTTACGCAGCTTTTTTGGCACGCTTTTTACGACGCTTCTTCTTTGGCTTGTTGAGGATCTTGTCAGCCTTCTCAATAACCTTTGTATAGGCTGTGGCCACACGGTGACCCGCCTTCAGCGCAGCCAGTTCAGCGGCATGGACACTTTTTTCAATCTTGGCCTTGTCCAGAATCTTTTTGGTAGCAGCAATATCCTTGGCTACAGTCTTCAGCGCCTTACGGGTTTCGCCAGTTGAATCCTTCTTGTTCTTGGCTGTCGCGGTCTTCTTGCGCTTCATCAGTGTGGCGCGCTTCTTGCTCAGCTTCTTCACTTCAGCCCCTGCCTTCTTAGCAGCCTTGCTGCGTGCTGCAACGGCTGCTTCAGCGTCATTCCATGCAGCTGCCAGGCTTTCAAGGGCGGAGGAAATCTTCTTGTGTACAGATGCGCTGCTAGCGACTGCTTTTGCTTTCTTTGCTTTTGCCATGATTTTTTCCTTGATTATTTACAGAATTTTAAATCGGTGCAGTGACTATAACAAAAAGTACATAGTAAACAATAGCAAACGTATAAAATCGCTTGTTTAAATAATTATTACATGCTAATTCGCACTGCTGGCACATTCAATACATGGAAATTCAATATAAAAAGTGGTCCCCTCACCAAGCCTTGTATCGAAACCGATCTCGCCTCCCATTTGCTCGACCAGCGCCTTCGATATACTCAGGCCCAGGCCGGTTCCCCCTTTAATACGTGCGTTGGTAGCATCGCTTTGCGTAAAACGATCAAATATCGTCGCATGAAAATCCTTCGGGATACCTGGCCCATGATCCGTCACCGCAATGCGTGCCCGGCCATCATTGTTGCTGAGATCGATGTCAACCACACTCCCCGACGGCGAAAATTTTGCCGCATTGGAAAGCAGATTACTTAATACCTGCGACAACCGCACCGGGTCCGCATTGATACAAATTTCCTGCTCACCATCAGAGAGTGCAAAATCTATCCCGGATTCGGTGCCATAATGCCGGTTATCCTCTATATTCTCAGCCAACAGGCCAGACACTGACACCGGCATCATTTCCAGGACAATGTTACCTGAATCAATTTTTCCTATGTCCAGAATGTCGTCAATGATAGAAAGCAGGCGATGTGTATTGGAAACGGCAATGTTTGCCAGGGATGAGACTTCCTCAGAAATTTCACCCGCTGCACCACCGGTGATCAGGCTGACGGCCCCATGAATCGAGGTCAGAGGGGTACGCAACTCGTGACTGACAGTGGAAACAAACTCATCCTTGAGTCTTTCAATTCGCTTTTCATCTGTGACATCCTCAATAATCACAACCACTTCGTCGTTTTGCTCCATGCCACGAAAAAATGCGCGTATGGCGACATTCTCATCACCACCGATGACTCCTGCATGGGTTTCATACTGGTTTGACTCGCCCGCCAGGGTATTGGTAATAAAGCCCCTGAAGTCCTCATCCATCGTCTCGGCCAAAATACCTGAACCAATGAGCTGTTTCCTCTCATGTCTCGCCAGGCGGCAAAAGGTTTCATTGCAGTCAATAATTACGCCATTTTTATCAAAATGTGCCACACCCAGGGGCGCTGAATGAAAAATATTTTCATACTTATTCTGGGTTTCCTTAAGCGTTTTTTCCCTGTCCGCAGCGGCAAAACGCAATTCGATATTTTGTCGTGCATTTTCGAAAAAACGTCTCGTTGAAGATACGATGATAAACATGTAAACCACGATCATCGCTCCCATGGCGAATGCCATGCCTTCACCGTCACGGAAGAATTGTGCGGCAAGCGGGGTCAGCATCAATAACACATGCAGTGTTGCCGGCAGACGTAAGTAGGACAGTGTCGTCACTGCGCCGGCACTCATCCCAGCAAAAATAAAGGCGAGGAAGGCCTGATGGGTAATACTCTCGTCCGGGAACAGAAATATCGCCGCACTCGCCCAGACGCATGCTGTTAACAGTGCGCCTGAGGTAAATAATTGCCCCCATCGCTGTACACTTAACGCATCATTATTGTTTGCATACCAGCCGGCCAGCGCACCACGGTAGAGCACCACCAACAGCATCGCCAGCCCCCATAACACCAGTTTTTCATGTGCAATCACTGCCCATAACACGGCCAGCATTAATGCGCTGTTGATGCTTATCGCCGCAACAGACAGGGGCATGCCTGAAAATAACAGTCGCAACTGCTCGGCGTAGACGGGGTCTTGTTGTTGCCTTGGTGCTGACATACATCACTTTTTTTATGACTATAGCCGGGAAGATAACACGAATTAGTCTTTATCACTTGTCCAGGCAGGGGTGTATTGCCACGCCTGCCTGATAGCCTGGTGAGTATCCCTGTAACCCGGCATGCGGGCGGCAAGCATGGCCCAAAATTGCGGCGAGTGATTCATCTGCACGGTATGACACAACTCGTGCAAAAACACGTACTCGACGTGATGTCTCTCAAGGAACAATAATTGCGCATTGATACTGATCGTGCCACGAGAAGAGCAGCTCCCCCAGCGTGTCTTCTGCATGCTCACCCGGGTCTTTTTATAAGGTAAGGAATGGGTATGGCTGAGCGCCTCAAGCCACGGCACCAGTTCGATATGTGCCTGCCTCAACAACCAGCGACGCAGGGCGGCGCGGCAGGCCTTCTTATCGGTGATATTGCCCCGCACACGGACACGCTGCCCGGTATGGCTTCGCGCACTGACATGTGTCGCTGTGCTATGTGCATACTCGACAGACCAGGTCTGCCCAATAGCCCTCAGCGACAGTTGTTCGGGCAGGCCCTCGTCGGCATCGTCTGGCATGCGTTCGGCAAACTCTGCCAAAACCTTTTCCAACCAGGGTCGCTGCGTCGCCAGCAGGGCCGGGATCTGTCCTGTATCGAAACCCCTGGGCACCACAACCACCAGCCCCTGCGGGGCGGACACCTTCAGGCGCACATGCCTCGCCCGTGCCGACACCCTGACCGTATAGTCAGGCAGCCGCTGCGGCCACGTGTCCGTAGGGCGGGTTTTGTAAAAAAGCGACTGAAGGTAGGTAACGAGATCCCGCATTGATTCGCGCCTGTCTATTTTATTACTGGCGTGAAGATTTTCTTCTTATAGGGGCTGGCCTCAATCCGGCTGCGTTCCTCATCGCTAAGTGTCCTGCTTTGTGTCTGCGTCTCAACAACCTCACTAGAACGAATATTGATAATACTCGTCTCTACCTGGCCATCGGCAAACACCCGTATCCGTTGCATGCGGTCTTTGGAGACCATGGAGGTCGCCTCGGTGTACTTCAACACGGTCATCTCATAGCTGACACCGTCTATTAATGTAACCTCACCGGCATGCGCCGTACCGATCAACCCACCCAGCGCCGCATGCTGTTTGCCCAGACTGAAGGGGATGAACTGGCGCGTCGAACCGCTTTCAACGAGGATGTCACCGGTCTTGAATATCTTCACAGTGACCTCGACACGCATGGCGATCTCGGCAACAGGTTGTATCTCAATCGACTCGACCAGCAATGGGGTCTGCGTCATTAATGCCTGGTTATACTCGGCATTCTCCGCCGGTACCGTAACGAAGTTCTTATACAGTGTATAACCGCCATTGGTGACACCCGCGGAACCAGCCAGAATGCCCAGGGTAAGGGAAATCTCTTTTAATGCCATCGTTCACCCACTCCGGATAGTTGCTGTTAACTTGCCGTTGTTTCCCTCACGGCAGTCATGCCCGGGAGATAAATTTACCGTTACTCGTATTGACCTTAACAAGCTCACCATTCTCCAGGTACTCCGGTACCTGTATCTCGAGACCGGTCGTCAATGTCGCCGGTTTGGTCCGGCCGGTGGCCGTGGCCCCCTTGATGCCGGGGCTGGTCTCGGTAATCGTCATGTTCACAGACTGTGGTAACTCGATACCGATGATCTCCCCGTCCATGAGCAGCGCGGTGATCCCTTCCAGACCTTCGGTCAGATAACCGAGTTGACCTTCCAGGTCATCGCCATTGAGACTGTACTGACTATAGTCTTCCATATTCATAAAGGTGTACAGGTCACCGTCCTGGTAAGAGTACTGGACCTTGGTGCGCTGGCAATCGGCATCCTTGAGCAGGTCATCACCCTTCAGGGACTCATCGAGTTTCTGACCGGTCTTCAGGTTGGTAAAACGCACCTTGTAAAGGGTCGAAGCACCCCGAGAAGAGGGGCTTTTTGCCTCTACTTTTTTGACGGCATGTGGGTCACCGTCGATTTCTACAATCATGCCACGTTTCAAATCACTCGCCTTTGGCACCTTTGGATCCTCATTAAATACTGAATAGTTAAAATTATAACGTATACGCTGCTAAACAGCGTCAGACATATTTTCTCAGCCCTGGTTCAGGGAGGCCTTCACACAACGCAACACGGCATAGTCGTACTCGCCGTTCAGGGCCTCGAACACCGGCTTGAGCTTGTTCGGCTCCTCGCTGTGTTCAAAGGCAAAACGAATCGCAGTGATCACCTCCGCATCCAGCCCGGTGACCTCACGCACATCCAGCTCACCGAGCTCGATAACCTTGGCGAGATGGTTCATGACTGTGCTCGTAGTCAGCCCGCGCTGGTTCGCGATCTGCTCCGCATCCATGCCGAGTCGAAACAGTTGCAGGCTCTCATCAATGGTATCCGTTGCCGGGGCATTCTCATCGGCGAGGTGTTCACGAATCACACCGAGAAACTCATCGCCATAGGCCTCGAGCTTGCGCTCGCCGATGCCGCTCAGTCGCCCCAGCTGTTCGAGTGTCTCTGGACGGTAGCTGACCATTTCCATCAGAGTCGCATCGTGGAAGATCACATAGGCCGGTACCGACTGTTGCGTGGCGAGCTGCTGGCGTTTGTCACGCAGGGCCTGCCAGAGGGCCTTGTCGGCCTTGCCGGCAAACTGGCTGGCCTTGCGGTCCCGTTTCGCGGTTCCGCCACGCGCGACCAGCTTGCGCAACATCAATGGTTGTTCACCCCGTAACACCGGTCGACAGGCCTCGGTCAGGTGCAGGCCGCCATAGCCTTCCAGGTCCACGCTCAACAGGCCGTGTGCGATCAACTGCCGATAAAGATTTCGCCAGGCGTTTTGATCCAGGTCCTTGCCGATGCCAAAGGTGGTGAGTTTGTCGTGACCGGCGTTGCGGATGCGCTCGTTGTCTTTACCGAGCAGGATATCAACGAGGTAATTCACGCCGAAGCGTTGCCCGGTGCGGTGCACACAAGACAAGGCCTTTTGCGTAGCGATGCTCGCATCCCAGGTCTCGGGTGGCGTCAGGCAGGTATCGCAGTTACCACAGGGCTGCGTCAGGCTGTGGTCATCAAAATATTCGAGCAGGGCCTGTCGGCGGCAACGCGTCAGTTCACAAAAGCCGAGCATGCTGTCGAGCTTGTGACGCTCAATGCGCTTGTGGTTTTCATTCGCCTCCGAGCTTTCCTGCATCTGCCGCAGCATGATCACATCCTGCAGGCCATAGACCATCCAGGCATTCGCTGGCTGACCGTCACGGCCGGCGCGACCAGTCTCCTGGTAATAGGCCTCAAGACTCTTGGGTAGATTTAAATGCGCAACAAAACGCACATCAGGTTTATCGATGCCCATACCAAAGGCGATAGTGGCGACGATGATCACACTATCCTCGCGCAGAAAACGTTCCTGATTCTGGCGGCGCTCCTCGGCGGGCAGACCGGCATGATAAGGCAGGGCCTTCAGGTCTTTTTGCGCCAGCCACTTCGCAGTCTCATCGACCTTCTTGCGCGACAGGCAATAGACGATACCCGCATCGCCCTCGTGTTCGTTATGAATAAACCGCAACAGGCGGTCACGGGCATTGCCCTGATTCTCGCTGATGCGATAACAAATATTCGGCCGGTCAAAACCGGTGATGAACTGACGCGCATTGCCCAGTGCCAGCCGCTCAACGATCTCGCGGCGCGTGGCGTTATCGGCCGTCGCGGTCAGGGCAATACGAGGGACATCGGGAAAGCGCTCATGCAGGACACTGAGCTGGATATACTCGGGGCGGAAGTCATGCCCCCACTGCGAGACACAGTGCGCCTCATCGATTGCAAACAGCGCCAGTCGTGACTGCGACAACATACTCAGGGTACGTTCCATCATCAGCCTTTCCGGTGCCACATACAGCAGGTCCAGTTCGCCGTTGCGCACCGCCTGCTCGACCCGATAGGCCTCTTCCTGACTCATCGAGGAATTCAGAAACTCCGCCCGCACCCCAAGTTGCTGCATGGCCGAGACCTGGTCGTGCATCAGCGCGATCAACGGCGAGACCACCACACCCAGGCCCTCGCGCAGCATGGCAGGAATCTGATAACACAGCGATTTACCGCCACCCGTCGGCATGAGCACCAGCGCATCACCGCCTTCGAGCAGTTGACAGATGATCTCGTCCTGCGCAAAACGGAAGCGCTCGTAACCGAACACCTTGGAAAGCAGGTCTTGGGCCGGGCTCAGGGCGTCATTGTGGGCGGAATCTGGCATCAGGGCTGGCAGTCTCGGTCAACGCGCATCCAAGTGCAAGCCCGACCCATCATTGCGGCGCGACCTTAGCCAGAATCCACGCCCTAATATAAAACTGGATTACGGCTAGGGCCCGCCGCAATGACGAAAAGAGCCAAAACCAGCAATTCCTTTGAATTCAGGGCACCACCCGCGCTACACTGCGCACCCTGAGCAAGCCCGTGCTTGCTACTCACAGAAACCGAATCACAGCGTTAGCGAAACTATTTAGAATCATGAAGTACATTATCCGCCCCTTCTTCCAGCTCATTCGACTCCTGCTCGGCCCGGTTATCTTACTCTGGGACCTCGTCACCACGCCAAAAGGCATCGAGCGCCCCGAGATCGAACAGGACGAGGTCGACCGCAAGACGAAGAGCCTGGTCCTCTACCAGTTCCGCACCTGTCCGTTTTGCATCAAGGTGCGCCGCGCCATGAAGCGCCTGTCACTGAATATCGAGATCCGGGATACGCAACGCGACATTGCCAACCGTGAAGCACTGTTGCTCGGTGGCGGCACCATCAAGGTGCCCTGCCTGCAGATCACGGATGAACACGGAAATGTTAGCTGGATGTATGAGTCGGACGAGATTGTCCGCTACCTGCAGGAACGTTTTACTTAACCCATCCCTGGCACAGACACCCCTGGCGGCATGCCCGTTATCGGCGGGTTACTTCCTCGTCCAGGCACCCGAGGGGCTTTGCACATACTGGCCCGGCGGTGTCAGTTCAATGGCCTTCTTGCCAGCCAGCACCTCGACCACCTGAACGGATGTGCCATTGCGCCGGGCAATACCTTCATAATACGTTCTGCGCCCGTCGTTGACCTGCTGCACCAGCGCCTGCACCGCCGCAGAGGCTTTGACGACACCCAGGTAACCATCAAGCTGTTCGCCCACCAGCCCCTGGGCCTTGGCCGCTTGCAGATCAAGCGCCCAGGCCTGCGTTGACCAGGCCGCCATGCTGAAGGCGCTCAGGCTCAGCAGCAGTGTCAGTAAATGGATTGTCAGTGTTCTTTTCATAGTCGTCATCCTGTTATCCCGCGGCGGCCTCAGAACAGCCCGCTGTCTTTCTTGAACAGTGCGTCGAGTTCCTTGTCGACCTTAACCCTGATCTCATGCTCGATTTTTACATTGAGGTTAATGGTGATGGGTTTCTCGGGTGCCTCAAGCTGAACCTTGTGGGTACAGGCGGCAAGCACCAGCAGCATGGCAGCTGAACCGGTGAAGACTAGCAAGAATCTTTTCATATTATCACTTCGCATTCACTGAGCATCTTGTTGTTGACGATAGCACCCTATCCAAACCGCATCCAGTCACGCGTTACTATCGGTTATCAGCGGCCTTGTTCACGTTGCTGGATGCCCTCACCGACCTTTTCGCTGATTTCATCTGCCAGTCGCAGGCTGCGCAACAGCATGAGGACGTTTTCCTCGACATTCACATTAAGATGGACAGGCCGGCCACCCTCAAGTTCCGGATTTTTGCCTTCAAGCCTCAGCTGCATGGTCAGGCTGCCGTCCGGTGCATAGTTCACATCTGTCTGCAGCAGGTGGTAATGAAAGTCTCGCAGGGCCGTGAGCAACAGCTGCAGGTTCGGATTGCCCTGCGCCAGCGCCTGCACCCGTGCATCGCCGGCATAACGCAGCACGCCGCCGGGGGCACGGGCGACCAATCGCCCCTGCCGCATGGACAGGCCATCACGATCGAGCACCAGGGGCAACTCACCATCGATAACACCGGTACCGTAGAGGCCCTTATCCTGTTCAAGCTTGAGCAATGCCCCGATATCCAGCCCGCTGACGCGGATGGTGAAGGGATTCCGCTCGCGCGCCAGGTCCAGCTCGATGTGATCACCGGCGACCTGGCCGCCGAGTGCCTGTGCCTGCAGGGCATTGATGCTGAACACCGGCTTGCCGCCCAGCGGCACCGACATCGCGGCCTGCAGGGAGATGTCGGTAATGGGGAATCCCGGATTCAGCGTCGCCAGGCGGATAGTGGCCGGGGTTTCAAGCCGTGGCGACGTCACGCCACGCAGCATAACCGCGCTGCTCAGGCCGGCGAAGGTCGTTTTCTGGTAGGCACCGCCGATGTCCTCCAGACTGATACGCGTTGTCTGATCCAGCGACAGCGCGCCCTTCTTGTTAGCTGTTTCCGGCCGCCAGTTCAGGCGGCCCCCGGCCAGCAAGCGGCCCTTGTCCAGGTTCAGCGCCGGGGGCCAGCCGTCAAATAGCCGGGCGAACAGGCGCCTGTCTGGCGTGAAGTTTATAGGGTCGATATTGAACGTTGCCTGACCGCGGTTATCGGCCTGCCTATGCACCGCGTCTATGTGCGCGTTGATGCCGCCCCCGGCCGCAGACAATGTTAACTGCGCCTTCGCACCGGACTGGTCCGCCTGGACAGCGGCCTGCACGCTGTCCAGGCGAACAGAATGCCCCCCCGTATGCAGCGACACCGCCGCCATCTCCCCCCGCGCCTGCACCGACCAGCCGTTCGCGGTGCCGGCAAGTGTCTTTAACCGTAGTTGTGTATTGCCCGTCTGCAGGGTCTTGTCGCCCAAGGTGGCCGTGGGCAGCAACAGGCGCAACGCGAACGGTGCACAGTGCCACGACGCAGGGCTCAATGGGTAGGCACAGTCTGCCGGGCTTTCCAGCGTCGCCGTCAGTGACGGGGCCACAAACCCTGCCGAGGCAAACCCGTCCAGCGACAAGGCCGTCCCCGGTTGCAGTGCCAGCATCAGGCGGTCTTCTCTCAGGGCAAGTGTTGCCGTGCCGGTAAGAGCCGCACGCTTGGCCGGCAATGGCTGTGCCTCAAGCAGGCTACCGGCAAATGTCAGCATCGCCCGCCCCTGCAGGGGCGGGCGCAGGCCGATATCGAGTGCCTGTGCGGATAGGTGCAGGTCCATCGCTGCCCCCGCCTCGCCGTAGTCGAGGCGCAAGGTATCGCGGGTTTGCAGGCGCGGGTGGGCAAGAAAGTCTGCATCGATACGGGCCTGACCGGATACCCCGCCCGGGGCCGTGATGATCACCGGCAACCGCTGGCCATCACGGCCCCGGGCCTGTAGCCATGTCTGCATGGCAGAGGGCGCCTCGAGGCGGGGGTAAAAGGTGACACGCGCACCGTCCTCAATATGCCAGTGCAGCAGGCCCTCCTTTAGATCGATCGTGAGGGGTAAGGCAACACGAAGCCCCTCGACCGCCCCCAACACACCCGGCATCTCGACATCCAGCGATGCCCCACCCTCCAGCCACAACCCGGCTAAGGGTACGTGTGGATCCTGTGCAAGCGGCAAGCTCAGCTGACCCTGTCCCTTGAGGTGGCCACGCATGGTCGGCACGACACCGGCTACTTGCCAGGCGCTGAACGCAGCCTGCAATGCCTGCAAATCGCCCTCCACAGCCACCTGCGCCTGCAGGCGCTGGCCGTTGTCGATGAGCGGCCCGCTCGTCAGTGACAGGTACGACGGTTGTGCCCCAGCCGGTGAGACCAATAATGCCATCTCGCCGCTTGGCATAAGACGGAGATCGGCATGCAGCGGTTCCCGCCCCTCGGCCTCCAGATCAAGCCTTGCCTGCAGCCGTCCGCCCCTTACCAGAATATCGGCCCGCATATCAACCGGCGCATCGCCCCCGCTTGATTCGTCATAGAGACGCAGCTGCGTCAGCGTCAGTTGCTTAAACGGCAGGTCGGGCAACCATGCAGCCGGCAAGGGGATCGAAGCTATCGTCGGTAATGGCATATCCACACGGACACCCGGCAACGCACTGATCCGCACCGCCACCCTCGGCAACTGGATATGTCCCAACCGACCAAACAGGAGTTCATCGAGACGGTAACTGATCTGAATATCGCTGGCCGTCACCGCGAAGCGCTTACCGCTGCCACGGTAGACAAACTTTAATGTACGAATACGGCTGGCCTTCAGACCGAGCTCGGCGATCTGCAGCCGCGCCGCATCCACCCCGAGTTTGCTGAGCCGGTGTTCGACCAGCCGCTCCACGATGCCGGGCAGGCTGACTATCAGCATGATCAGTAAGCCACTGAACGCTGACAACAGCATTATCATCCTGCGACGCCTGTTCAAATCCCGACTCCTGTTTGTCTTCATCATACGGCAACTGGCATACTGGAAATCATAACAGCATACGTATGAAGGGTGAGCAGCCGTGACGCCACGACCATTTCGCAACAACCGCCCCCTGCAGGGGCTCATTCTCTGGCTGGTAGTGTTATGGATCATCACCGCTATCGAGCCCTTCAACCGCCGCGACTGGCTGCTCGAGAACCTGTTGGTGTTTATCTATGCCGCCTTGCTCGTGGTTACCTACCGGCGCTTCGCCTTCACCAACCTGTCGTATATATTGTTCGGTGCCTTTATCAGCCTGCACCTGGTGGGCGCCCACTATACCTACGCCGAGACGCCGTTCGGCTTCTGGTTACAGAACACCTTCGACCTTAGCCGCAATCACTATGACCGCATCGTCCACTTTGCCTACGGCCTGCTGAATGCCTACCCCTTCCGCGACATCTTTATGCGTGCCGCCGGGGTACGCCCGAGCTGGTCGTATTTTCTGCCCGTTGTCGCCGTGCTCGCCTTCAGCACCTTTTATGAATTCCTCGAGGTTGCCGTCATGACGATTGTCAGCCCGGAACTTGGTGCGATTTACCTCGGCACGCAGGGTGATATCTGGGATGCAGAGAAAGACGCCTTCCTCGCCTTCTGTGGCGCGATCATCGCCATGAGCATCGTCTGGTTGTATAACAAACGCCACCGTCGCCTGAAAGCAGCCGCGCATGCCTGAAAGGCAACAACCCGCCCTGGCGTATGACCCGCAGCAGTTGCTGCGACTGGCCCGTTACCGCATGCCGTTTGGCAAGTACGCCAATCGCCTCTTGATCGACCTGCCGGAACCCTACGTGGTGTGGTTTGCCAATAAGGGTTTCCCCGAGGGGGAACTGGGGCAACTGCTGGGCATAGTCTACGAGGTCAAGGTTAATGGCCTGGAGTATCTGTTTGAGCCGCTGCGCGAAAATTGATGATCGCGGATTGATGAATGTGAGAACAGCTAATATACGATAGAAATGACTCGCGAGCCCATTTGCTGCCTGTTAGGATTGAGGGAAATTAACTATAAAAGATCAAGTGTATTACATACAATTCTGTCTATATCATTGTTATGTGTAAAAGGAACCCACAATGAACAACGAGCAAAGTAAGCAGCGTCAGCTCGCGATCAAAGTGGCCAGAAGCGCAAATGAAATTGAGCGCGATGCTTTATTAGGTTGGGCACAAAGTCTTCTCGAAATAAAATCACGAGACATCCCTGCAAAAAATAAAGCAAAAGAAGCCGTCCAATTAACCGCCAAAAGTAAAAATAATTTGGCCAGCTACAAAACTTATAGGAAGAGAAGTGAAACGCTTAGCATGGGATGATCGCAGCACAAAAAGTCGACTTGGTTTAATAGGGGTTAGTATTGGCGCAACAATATTTGGTAGTCAAGGTGCAGGCATTGCGGCGCCAGGCACTGCGGTTGGCGTACCACTTTAGGGTTGTTTTAGGGGCAGGTGGTGCTTTTGCAGGAATGCTAATTGAAGAACTAAAAAAGAACTCTAATGAGCCAAAAGAAGAGTCGAAAACAACATACAGTGTAATTAATGCTGAAAAAGATGATAAAAACACATAACAAGGCGCTCCTTAGGACATTCACTACGCTGCGCTTCGTTCACGCCGCACAACTTAAATGTTATAAGCAATACAAACTCACATTACATTGGAGGTAATTATGGGGCAAACATTTATAGACTTGGATGAGCAACATTTCTCTGACCTCGACATTTTCCCCGGAACAAGTTGGTCAGTTCTGACTGAGCCAGTTTCTGATGGATCAATTCATCGCCTAAAAATGAAAAAAGGTACGATCATCCCTCCGCACACTCACCCTTCTGATGAATTTGTTTATATTATTTCGGGCACAGCTATAACAGGTGGAAGAGTGTGTGAAAAAGGGACTTTTTGGAAAACTCCTGCGGGGGTCAGGCAAGGTCCGCATGAGGCAATTACTGATATTGAGTTAATTACTATCCGTCTTGGCTCTATGGGAGAGTTTGAAGGGTTATAACAATAAAGTTACTTATAAGCTCGGTGACAAATACGAATCATTACATAGACGACTACTCGCTTCACAAGAGGTAAGACGATGAATGCCCAGACTTTACCAGGCGCCGAGAAAATCAAAATCCTGCTAACGGCCTATCAAAAGCACGCCACCGAGCTGCTCGCCATTGAAGAGGCCCAGCAAAAACTTACCACGCTGCTCCTGGCCATTTTAGGTGCCGGGGGGTCCTTCCTCGCCGGAATGGGAGAACCCCTGTCGTGCGGGCCGAAACAAGGTGTCACCATTATTGTCGTGGCGATTACGATTATTGGCCTTATCTATACGGTTGTCCGTAGCCGTGCCCGCGCCACGACGCGCGCCCTGCTTGTCCGTTGCGAGGAGGCACTTGGCTTCTACCAACCAGAGGCCTTCATCCCCAACGACACACTCTATGGCGAGACCTTAAAGAAATTCCCCAGTCTCGGTGGCTGGCTGAGCTGGAACTACGCACTCGTTCCCGTAACCGGGCTGGGGTTTCTCGTCGTTCTTTGGACGCTCTGACCCGGCATTTTAAATGCGTAGCCATTCAAAATCGTTATGATTTAAAGCCGAGGGACTGGAATACTTGATCCAGAAAAGAATTGAATAAAACTCAAATGGAATTGACTGCATACAGTCTGGATTACTGTTATACAGGGTCAGCATAAGGGATGAATGCACATGGGGTTTTCCACACACTATTCTAAAGATCATAACTTTATGTTAACCAATATCTCCGGTGACATTACTGATAATGGCCTGATGCAGCATATCGTTGCCTATGATAAAGAAATTGAAAAATTACCTATCCTTAAGGAGCTTTCCGATTGCAGGCAAATACAAAGCATAACCTCGCTATCGACACAAGCCGCCACATCAGCTGCCGATGGTGGAGAGCAAATTAGCCATACTCATACCAGAAGATAATGATGCCATCTATGGGCTGGCCCGGGCTTACCAAACCTTTGCTGAAGGAAAACGCGATTCCGCGCATATATTCCGTGACTTTGATGAGGCACTTGTGTGGCTGGCTGGAGACAACCTTGAGGAAAAAGAATCACTGGCTTCATTTATAAAAAATGCATAACAATCAGCTCAACAGGACGCCCTTTTCTTCGCGCCTGTTACTTAATGTTCAGGTAACTTTCCCGCCCCTGCAGAAGGAGTCATTTCATGAAAAAATCAACACCGAGAGTAATCGCCTATGCGGCTGCATTGTCAATTTCATTGGGATTAAGTACGCCATGTGGCGCCGAACCCGATGTGCAGGAGATCGAAACCCCTCCACCGGCAGTAAGGGGTTCTACAGAGACCAAAAAAATACCCGGCGAATGGGAACTGCAGAAATCCACACAAACACCCAGCCAGAAGGAAAGGTATCCGGAACCACCTCCTCCGAAGATAGACCGATCAGGTGAGTGTCACCCCAGCCATGGGACGCGAACGCGAGAGGCCCTGGGTTGCGACTGAGCCGAAACACTGAAATACCGGCATTTCGACGACGCGCTTAAAAATAGGTACCGTATTAATGCGAGAGAAATTGAAAGGTCATTCTTCAATGGCACGAATCGCATGACGTTAATCCGGAAACCCCTGCGCAGCAAGGCTTTATAAGACATTGCTTATAAACGAAACAGCCGCCAATCTACTGCCCAAATGAGTAAAAAAAACTCGCGGGTCAATTTCAACTTTGTTACGATGGCCATGAAAATAACATACTTAAATGATGGCTATAAATACGCGCCGCCTGAGTCCCTGCTAACCCGTTTACCTCCACACGGGCAGTTATTCATACATAGTGGAGAACAATAATAATGAGGAAATCTGATATGAAGAAATGCAGTATCGCCCTGCTGGCCTTGTTTGCGGTTTTGAACACAGCCAGTGCCGCGGAGTACTTGACCGCAGATGAAGTTAGAGCATTGTTTACGGATAAAACATTTGATGGCCTGTACCTGCCGAAGGACAAAGGATTTAAAGCTTATGAAGCCCCGGATGGCTCACATAATGTTTATTACAACAAGAGTGGCAAGCGTAGCAAGAATAGAAAATGGTCTGTCAATGAAGAAGGTCAGCATTGTACAACATCCAAAAAATGGCCTGAGCCTCGCTGTTCTTATGTAAAAAATGCCGGTGATGGTGAATACCACAAGATCAATAATGATGGTGAACACACCCACACCCTGACAAATTTCAGGGACGGCGACCAGCTATAAAGTCTAACCATGTCCTTCAGCAGAGTAGCCGCTAAGCCGCCTGCTCCGCTGAAGATTCATGTCAGATCTCATTCATAGCAGTTTATTAACGTTGCTGTTAAGCAATGAATACAATAGCCGCTTAATCTACTCTGTTTTAACCAGCATTTATTCCAAACTCTCGCGTCGGTAGATTCCTGAGCAATAAAAAAGCGGGCCAGAGACCCGCTTTTCTAAACATCCTGTTATTGCTGTGCAATTAGCCTTTAGTCTTTGTAACGTCCAAAGATCAAGGTCGCGTTTGTGCCACCAAACCCAAAACTGTTCGACATGACTGTATCAATCTTGGCATTGTCGATGCGTTCCATGACAATAGGAATACCGGCAGCCGCCTCATCGAGCTCGGTGATATTTGCTGAGGCACTGATGAAACCTTCCTGCTGCATGAGCAGTGAGTAGATCGCCTCGTTGACACCGGCGGCACCCAGGGCATGACCGGTGAGTGACTTGGTGGAACTGATCGGTGGAATACTATCACCGAAAACATTCTTCACCGCCTCGAGTTCTTTCATATCCCCGGCCGGGGTACTGGTGCCGTGGGCGTTGATGTAATCAACGGGCACATCGATCGTGCTCATCGCCTGTTGCATGCAACGCATCGCGCCTTCACCGGATGGCGCGACCATGTCGTAACCGTCCGAGGTGGCGCCGTAACCGATCAACTCGGCATAAATCTTTGCGCCGCGGGCCTTGGCGTGTTCGAGCTCCTCAAGCACCACACAACCACCGCCACCGGCAATGACAAAACCGTCGCGGTTGGCGTCGTAGGCACGCGAGGCCGTTTCCGGGGCATCGTTATATTTGGAAGACAGCGCACCCATGGCATCGAACAGGTCGGTCATGCTCCAGTGCAGCTCTTCACCGCCACCGGCAAACATGACATCTTGCTTGCCCATCTGGATCTGCTCATAGGCATTACCGATACAATGTGCGCTGGTCGAACAGGCCGAACTAATAGAATAGTTAATACCCTTGATCTTGAAGGCGGTGGAGAGACAGGCCGAGGTGGTACTGCCCATGGTACGTGTAACCATATACGGCCCAATACGCTTGAGGCCCTTCTCGCGCAGGGTGTCAGTGGCAATGACGATATTCTCATTGGAACCGCCGCCGGAACCCATGATCAAGCCGGTACGGACATGAGAAATGACATCTTCCGCCAGGCCCGAGTCTTCGACGGCCTCTTTCATGGCCAGATAGTTATAGGCCGCGGCACTGCCCATGAAGCGCATCAGCTTGCGATCGATATGCTCGGCAGGGTTAATGCGCACAGGCCCGTGGACGTGAGAGCGAAAGCCGAGATCGGCATACTCTTGTGAAAATTCGATACCTGAACGGCCCTCACGCAGTGACTCCGTTACTTCCCTGGCGTTGTTGCCGATACTGGATAAAACCCCCAGACCGGTGACGACGACACGTCTCATGCGAAACCCCTCTTAGAAATTTTCAGTCGAAGTGAACAGGCCAACACGCAGGTCCTTGGCGGTGTAAATCTCTTTGCCATCGACCTCCATGGCGGCATCGGCGATCCCCATCACCAATTTGCGCATAATGACACGCTTCAAATCGATACGGTAAGTCACCAGTTTGTTCTTTGGTGTGACCTGGCCGGTGAATTTTACTTCGCCGGAGCCCAGCGCGCGACCACGACCCGGGCCACCCTTCCAGCCGAGGAAGAAACCGACCAGCTGCCACATGGCATCCAGGCCCAGGCAGCCCGGCATGACCGGGTCACCCTCAAAATGGCAGTCAAAAAACCACAAGTCCGGACGAACATCGAGTTCGGCGACGATCTGGCCCTTACCATTGGCGCCGCCCTCATCACTGATATGCGTAATGCGGTCGAACATCAACATCGGCGGCAGGGGCAATTGTGCATTACCAGGCCCCAGCAGCTCGCCGTGGCCACTCTTTAATAACTCTTCACGGCTAAAGGCCTTCTTACTACTTATATCTATAACTGAATCAACCACTTAACTCTCCGATACGTCTTTGACCCGGCTTTTATGCCGAGCCCCTTAATTTTGCCCTATAGGCTACCACATCACGACCCCCGCGCCGATAACCGAATGAATCCCCGCTGCGCGCGTACACTCCCATGCACTGGGGCAGACGATCTTTTATCATGGGCACCTTACCCATTTAGGAGACGACCATGAAACTCGGCACCCCCCTCTCACCCGGCGCGACCAAGGTCATGCTTTTGGGCTGCGGCGAACTCGGCAAGGAAGTCATTATTGCCCTGCAACGCCTCGGGGTTGAGGTTATCGGTGTCGACCGCTACGAGAACGCCCCTGGCCATCAGGTCGCGCACCGCGCTCATGTCATCAACATGGCCGACCCGGCCGCCCTGCGGGCGTTGGTCGAACAGGAACAACCGCATATCATCGTCCCCGAGATCGAGGCCATCGCCACCGACGAACTGGCCCGCATTGAGGCCGAGGGCCTCGCTACCGTGATCCCGACCGCACGCGCCGCGCAACTAACCATGAACCGCGAGGGCATCCGCTGCCTCGCCGCCAAGAACCTCGGCCTGCCGACCTCGAAATACGCCTTTGCCGAATCGCTCGCCGAACTACAGCAGGCCATTGATAGCGGCATCGGTTACCCGTGTATCATCAAGCCGGTGATGTCTTCCTCCGGCAAGGGCCAGTCGACCCTGCGCAGTGCCGACGATCTGCAAACCGCCTGGGACTATGCCATGAGCGGTGGTCGCGTGCAGGGGGTTCGCATCATCGTTGAGCAGATGATCGACTTCGATTACGAGATCACCCTGCTCACCGTACGTGCGCTCGGCGCAGGCGGCGAGATCGAGACCCACTTCTGCGAACCCATCGGCCATATCCAGCAACACGGCGACTATGTCGAGAGCTGGCAGCCCCAGGCCATGAGTGAAACCGCCCTCAGGCAGGCCCGTGAGATCGCCGGGGCCATTACCGATGAACTCGGCGGACGCGGCCTGTTCGGCGTCGAGTTATTTATCAAAGGCGACCAGGTCTGGTTCAGCGAGGTCAGCCCGCGTCCGCACGATACCGGCATGGTAACCATGACCTCGCAGTTACAAAATGAATTTGAACTGCATGCCCGTGCCATCCTCGGCCTGCCGGTCTCCACCGCCCTGCGCAGCCCCGGTGCCAGTGCCGTGATCTATGGCGGCATGGATGAAAAGGGCATTGCCTTTGAGGATGTGGATCGCGCCTTGCAGGTGCCACAAACCGACCTGCGCCTGTTTGGTAAGCCCGAGGCCTACACCCGTCGGCGTATGGGTGTGGCACTGGCCTGGGCCGACGATACAGAGACTGCACGCAAGAATGCCAAACTGGCCGCGGCCACAGTGACCACGACCAAGGGCTAATCAGGCAAATTCCGCCAGTTTTTTTTCAATCTCTTCCAGTTCCTCTACCGCAGCCTTGCCGATACCTTCGAGTACTTCGGCATTTTCGAGCTGCACGGCACGTTCCTCGGAATCCGCATCCAGGCCCTGGCGGTAATCCGTTTCAATCGCCTCAATACGTTTGAGAAGCTCATCGCGACGCGCTATCAATTTTTGCAGTTCTTCATCAACCATGTTGACCCCTTATGCCTCTTTGATTATGGCTAATAATTCATCCTTGAGGGCGAGGCGCTGTTTCTTCAACGTTTCCAGGTATTCATCATCCGTATTCTCTATGCCCTCTTCAATACGGTAGATGCTGTTATCTACCTCATTGTACTCACTATAGAGTTTGCTGAAATGAGCGTTGTCGCCCGTCTTCAGCTCATGGATCCGGTCTTTGTATTCCGGAAATTCTGTTGCCAGATGGTGGTGCTCACCGAACATATGTGACTCCTCGTTGAAAATGCTCTATCTAATAATTTAATTTTAATCATATATAACACTGCATTCCTTGAGCGAGATCAATAATCCCTGCAATGCACGAATTTATATCCGCTGCCCATATTGCCGCTGGGTTCATTAACCCTATGAATCGCCTTGATATAAACACCTATAATGAACACGTGTTAAGCCCTGTGACTGGCTATAGCCCGTCACAGTCCCTACAATCCCTGCCATGAAACACGACCTGCATTCCCTGCCTCTGAGTAATTCCTTTGCCGCACTCGGCGAGACGTTTTTCTCGCCTGTGTCGCCGACACCATTTGAACAAACCGCTCGTCTGCTCCACTTCAATGCCGATGCCGCGGACCTGCTCGACCTTGATCACCAGGTTCAGCATGCGCCGGAGTTTGCCGAGGTCTTTACCGGCAAACGGCGCCTGACGGGTGATGCACCACTGGCCATGCTGTACGCCGGCCACCAGTTTGGCCACTTCGTGCCGCAGCTCGGTGATGGCCGTGCCGTCATGCTCGGCGAGACCACCAACCAGCATGGCGATAAATGGGAAATACAATTAAAGGGCTCCGGGCAGACACCCTATTCGCGTGCCGGTGACGGACGCGCGGTATTACGCTCGACCATCCGTGAGTACCTCTGTAGTGAGGCCATGCATGGCTTGGGTATTCCGACCACACGTGCCCTGTGTATCACCGGCAGTGATGACGAGGTCTACCGCGAACGGATCGAGACCGGTGCCATGCTCACCCGCCTGGCACCCTCGCATGTACGCTTCGGTTCGTTTGAGGTGTTTTACTACCGCGAGCAACATGAACCTATCTGCACCCTCGCCGATTATGTCATCGAACACCATTACCCGGAATTAGTTGGACGCGAGGACCAATACCTGGCCCTGTTACAAACCGTGATCACGCGCACCGCGCGCCTGCTCGCACAGTGGCAGGCAGTGGGCTTTGCACACGGCGTAATGAATACCGATAACATGTCGATCCTTGGTCTGACCCTGGACTACGGCCCGTATGGTTTCATGGAGGCCTATGAACCCGGTTATATCTGTAACCACTCCGACCATGAAGGCCGCTATGCCTTTAAAAACCAGCCGCAGATCGGCCTGTTCAATGTCAGTTGTCTGGCACAGGCCCTGTTACCGCTCATCGAGGTCGAGGCCGCCAAGGCGGCCCTGGAAGATTACCAACCGGCCTACATTGAGCACTTCCACCAGCTCATGGCCAGCAAACTCGGTTTTGAACAGGCCGACGCGGATAACGAAAGCCTCTGCAAGTCCCTGCTTGAGCAGATGAAACAAAGTCGCACCGATTACACGACCGTGTTCCGTCAGCTGGCTTATATCAATGATGAGGGTAATGATTGTCACGCCGAACTGCGTGACCTGTTTATTGATCGTGAAAAATTCACACAGTGGCTGAGCGCGTACCGGGCGCAGTTACAACAACAGGGCAAGGCCGAGAGCTTACGCCGCGAGGCCATGCTGGCCTGCAACCCGAAATATGTGCTGCGTAACTACATGGCCCAGGTAGCGATCGAAAAGGCCGAGCGTGACCAGGATTACAGCGAGATCGACGCCTTGATGACACTACTCAAGACACCCTTCGATGAACACCCCGCACACGCCCACTATGCTGAGCCGCCACCCGACTGGGCCGGTGATATCGAGGTCAGTTGTTCTTCGTAACGCCCTCCTGCACCCCGAACACCCGACTCGACATAAACTCGGCCAGGCCCTGCTCATATGCCGGTTGGCTTTGCAGAAAGCCGCTATTGTGGTCACCCTGCATGGTTAAAAAGATTTTCGGCTGGTTGGCCGCCGCATACACCGCCTGGCCGAGCTCAAACGGGATAATGTCGTCGTCCGGGCTGTGCGCCACCAGCACCGGGCACGTCACCCGCCTGACGTATGCCGCCGTATCAAAACGATAACGCATGACCACGAGCCGCGACAACAACGGCAGCACCGACTGCGCCATGTCGCGCGCCGAACTGAAGCTCGACTCCAGGATCAGGCCGGCGGGTCCGACCTCCGCGGCCAGTTTGGCGGCAACGCTGGCACCGAGGGAGCGACCGAACAGGACGATATCCTCACCGGCAAAGCCGCGCTGCTCGACAAGGTATTGCCAGGCCGCGGCCGCATCCTCATACAGACCCTGCTCACCGGGCACCCCCTCGCTGCGGCCATAGCCGCGGTAATCGAAAATAAATATATTGAAGCCGAGGCGATGGAAGATCGCCAACGAGTCGCCGCGATGGGAGATATTGCCGCCGTTGCCATGCATGAACAGTAGCGCCCGCTGCGCCCCCTCGCGCGGCAGGTACCAGCCGTGCAGGCGGGTCCCGTCCGGGGTGGTCAGAGAGACATCCTCGTACGCAAGCCCCCAGTCGCTCGGCGTTTGATAAAACTGGCGATAGGGATAAAAGGTCATCGCCGGCTGCTGGAAATACATCCAGACATTCACCAGCAACAGGACGAGCAAGACACTGGCAATGATGTTAATCATTTTATCCTTCATGCAGTTTGCCTGCCTCCTGAAGTGTATCGTGACATCCCGACCAGACGAGACCGACGGTTGCTATTCTACGGCCATGCGCTGATCCAGCAACGCCTGCATCATGTCGAGAAATTGCGGGATGTCCTCGCGCTGTGGTCGCACACTCGTATGCGCGTAGCCCTCGATGATAAACAACTGCACCTGCCCGGGCGGTAGCGCCCGTGCCATGGCGATACTTTCCGTGTAGGGAATAAACGTATCACCACGACCGTGCATCAGGATCACCTGCGCCCGTATTGCCGACAGGTCGTGTGCGGCAGGATTGATGCCCGCCAGTTCATTGCGGATGCGCGGTGACAACTTCTCGATAAGTGCTGGCACCCGATCCGGATCCTCGTTGTTGAGCAATGCATACAATGCCTGTGCATCAGCAGAAAATTCGGCCGTCGTGATATCAATATCGTTGTCATCATCAGCCATCGCCTGCGCGAGGTCTCGCAGGGTCGCGCGGTCCCCGGCGTGTTCCAGCAGGTCGGCATTGGAAAGCGTGAATACCCACTTCAGATAGGGATGCGGGCTACGGTACCGCCAGTCGGCGCCGGGTGTCTCCCGGTAATGTCCGGTGGTGAAATAGGTCACGATGCTGCGCAGGTCATAGTAACCGCCGAAACTGACGGTGAAACGTACCTGCTCACGCACATCCGGTTCGAGGGCCGCCAGGACCACGAGTCCACCGCCATAACTGAAACCGGCAATACCTGCATGCCCTGCCGGCACCAGTTCCGGACGGGAGAGCAGGTAACGAAAGGCATCTGCCACTTCACGCACGTCATGTGCACGCAACCGGTTACGACGCAGCCCTTTCAGATCAGGCACCAGCACGGCAAACTGCAGGCGTGCCAGCGTCTTTGCCGTTGCGACCAGCCGGGCGTCGTCCTTGCCGGCAGGAAATACGCCGGGCACCAGTACGAGGCCCGCGCGCACACCCTGTGCTGAACGGTACACATCACCCGTGTAGCGACGACCATCGACCACGTAGTCGTAACTGCGGCGCGACGGCGGCGGTGTCTGCGCCTTCAGCCTACTCGGCTTGTCAGCAGCGGCAATATCTTCCAGGGCAATGGCCGCCTCGCTATCATCGAGAGGCGGTGAGGCGCAGCCACTCAGGCTGGAGAGCAACACGAGCACAACCGGAACAACATGACGCAAGAAACGAACAAGCAACACGCACAGCCCTCCTTTTCTTCTCGTGAGATAACCGGGTTATTGCCCTACCCGTGACCTTATTACAAAGCCGTGCCGATGTCTTGCCCGGCCACAGGCATTGCATTAATTTGACCGCGATCAAGGATCATGACTTCCCGTTCTGTTATATAAAACAATATCTTTTCGTTATGTTGAACCCATTGCCAGACTACAGACCGGAGGTGATATATGCGCTCCCGAATTCCTACCTGTTCACTCCTCATTACTGCCCTGTTGTTAGCGGCTACCACCACTGCGCAGGCCGTTGGCATCAGCCAGGGGGCCATGCTGGCTAACTCCTGTGCCGCCTGTCATGGCACCGATGGTAGGAGTCCCGGCGCCATTCCCAGTATTCACGGCAAATCAGCTGAATTTATCAGCAGCGCCCTCACAGAATTCCGCTCCGGTGAACGGGCCTCAACCGTCATGGGCCGCCATACCAGGGGCTACTCGGATGAAGAGATCCGCCTCATCGCCGAACACTTCGGCACGCTGAAGTAGGAGACTGTCATGAATACGATGAACCGTAGAAAATTTATCCAACTCCTCGGTGGTAGCAGTGTCATGCTTGCCACGCTGGGACCACTGGCCGCCTGCAGCAAACCTCCTGCCACCACGGGCAGGGTTATCGTTGTCGGTGGCGGTTTCGGTGGTGCCACCTGCGCCAAGTACCTGCATCGCTTTGACCCCGATCTTGACATCACGCTGGTCGAACCGGCCACACGCTTTGTCACCTGCCCGTTCAGTAATGCCGTGCTCAGCGGGATGCGTGATATGGATGCCATCAGCCATGGCTACACGGCGCAAGAAAAACGCGGCATCAAGGTTGTTCATGCCATGGTGCAGGAAGTGGATGCGCCGGCACACAAGCTCACCCTCAGTAACGGCCAGACCCTTGCCTATGATCGCCTGGTGCTGTCACCCGGGATCGATTTCCGCTGGGAGGCCGTCGAAGGCATGACCGCAGAGGATGCGCAAGCCATCCCGCATGCCTGGCAAGGCGGCTCGCAGACCACGCTGTTGCACGATCAGCTTACCGCCATGTCCGATGGGGGGACCGTTATCATCGCGCCGCCCGGCAACCCCTTCCGTTGCCCGCCTGGTCCCTATGAACGCGTCAGCCTGATCGCGCACTACCTGAAGCAGCACAAACCGAGGTCGAAAATCCTCATCCTCGATACCAAGGACAAGTTCTCCAAGCAGCCCTTGTTTATGCAGGGCTGGCAACAGCTCTACCCCGGCATGATCGAGTGGGTCAGTGGCAGTCAAGGTGGTCGCATCGACGAGGTCGATGTCGCAACGCGGACGCTGTTCACCGAGTCTGGTGACCGGCACACGGGCGATGTGGTGAATTTCATTCCGCCGCAAAAGGCCGCTGCACTGGTGCACAAGGCCGGGCTGACCAATAACGACGGCTGGTGCCCGGTCGACCAGCGGACGTTCGAATCAAGCCTGCAGGCCGACGTGCATGTCATTGGTGATGCCTCGATTGCCGGCAAGATGCCGAAATCCGGCTTTGCCGCGAATAGTCAGGGCAAGGTCTGCGCGGCCGCAATTGTCTCCGCGCTACACGGTATCAGCATGCCGGAGCCCTCTTACGTCAACACCTGCTACAGCCTCGTTTCGCCCGACTATGGCATTTCGGTCGCCGCGGTGTACCGCTACAGCGAGGAAAAGGGGATCTACGCGGTTGAGGGTTCCGGTGGCGTCAGCCCGAAGGATGCCGACGCCGCCTTCCGTCAGCAGGAGGCTCGTTACGCAGCGGGCTGGTATGACAGCATTACCTCGGATACTTTTGGCTGAGGCTGCTTTATGCGCGTTTGACGACACATACAAAACTACTCACACGTACCCTAACAAGGAGCTATTTATGGCTGGAATTGAATCGTTGGTCGAACAACACATCAAGGAGAACGAGGCGCGCCTGAAGCATGTCGATGAAGTGCTGGCACAGGCCCACAAGGAGGCGGGTGAAACGGCCAAGACATCTGAGATCGAGGATGATCTCGCCGTCCTCAGAGGGGAGCGTGACCGACTCGCCAGCCACTTCGATGAACTCAAGATGAGGTCACTGCAAGACTGGCAGCAGGAAAGCATCGAGAAGGCCGGGCCGATGGCTGTCTGGGACAGCCTCGCCCAGCAACTCGAGAAGTTGCTGGAGCGCATTACGCGCTAACGTGTAAACACCAGCGCGGTTGGCGCGTTATGCACCTTCGGCCTTGTGCCATTTTTCAACATAGATGGCAACAAGGGCGACTCCTACTGCGACAGCCAGGATAACCATGGTGGCCACAATATTCTGCAATAGGCCGGGGTTTATCAATAACACGAGGCCAAGTGTCGCCATCATGCTGCCGGAGATAAGTTTAAGCCTCTTCCCCTCTCGTTCCTGTAGCTTGCGGCCACCCATTGTCCAGGCAAACAACATAACAATCGTCAGTAACGGCACGATATAAATAAGGTTATACAGTGCCAGGTAGGCGTAATACCGGGGCGTGGAGAGATCGCTTAAAGTCAAAATCCGTGTGTACACCATCGGGAAGCCCGCCGTGCACAGAAACTCATAGAGATTCGCAAACACAGCCAGCCCGGTTGTTGCCAGTAACAAGGTGATCAATGAGCGTGTCTGCAACAGCTTACGCATGCGCAGATAGAGTGCCGGTTTGGCACTGTCGGAGATCGTCAATGACACGCCACGTTTAAACCAGATGAAGTCCTTGATATTGATCAGTCCCACGGCCAGCGCGACCATGCCGGCTATGACGGTAATAGCATCGAGGTGACCGATAAGCCGGAACAGATTAAGCCAGGCCGTCATGAACAGGAAATACATAAGGCCCGAGATAGTCACGAACACCCCGCCGACCAGCAGCATCCGCCCACGACTGCCACTGTGCAGCATCATGCCCATCAGGAACATCAAGACAAAAAACGCACAGGGATTAAACGCATCCACAGCGGCGATGAACAGGGTGATCACCGGCAAGCCATCTACGTCGCCCGTGTTCACCCGCCCGAAGAAGGGCAATGTCAGATCAACATGTTTAGACGGTACAGTAGAAAACCCTTTCAGCGAACCTGTTGCCACGATATGCCGGCGACAAGCGGATAACAGCGAACTCAACTGCTGCGGCGTCGCACGCTCATCAAAGCCCGTCAGCATCGTATTGCACAACAGCAAGGCGGGTACCGACTGTGCCTTCTGCCCCAGCTCCCCTGCCATTAACTGGTAACGTATTACATTGTCGGGCTCACCGTCGAGCTGGTAGGCATGCAGTTGTAGATCCGGTTGCGTTGCCGCCAGTTGCTCAATATGCGGCTTCGCCTTGAGGCAATGCGGGCAGTTGCTGGACCAGAAAAAATAAACGTGGATGACGGGAGCAGCATCACTGACCCGCTCAAACCAGACCGGCCCGGACAATGCCTTCTGCGCCGCACCCGTGACCAGGGGCGACAACAACAGCACAATCATCAGCATCAGGTAGCGCATCAGAACGAATCCTTATCGTCTGTTAATAAAACGTGCCCGCTGTCATATAAATGATGGGCTGCAGCCGCTAGCGCTTATTGCTTTACCTGAGCCATGCGCAACAGTTTCAGTATCAATAATACCCATGGTGTACCGTGCATAAACAGGTCAAAAATATCGATCGGCTTGCTCAGTGTGCCGTCGGCGAGCATTTTCAGTTTTTCCCAGACATGCGGCTCGGGCATAAACGGCGCCAGGCCAAGCAACAGTGAAATGACCACCAGGGTCGAGAGCGGGATCTTGTCTAACCATTTCATATAGAAAACCTTTATTTATGATTGCTGATTGTAAAACCAATCATTAATGTTTGTGTCAAGCCGTAGGGTGCGCCCTGCGCACCTTGTATAACTCGAAGATATTTTCAACACTGTCCGGTGCGCAAGGGCCACCTTACGACTGTTGATAACAGATTAATCTTGCAGGGCCTCAAGTGCCTCACTGGCTTCCAGCCATTGTTCTTCCACATCCCGGAGTTGCTGGGTAATCGCGGCCTGTTGTTCCAGCAAAGTTTTTAGCCTGTCCTTGTTGTCGTCACTATACAGGTTGTTGTCGGCGAGTTGTTCCTCGACCCGGGTCTTGTCTGCACCCAGTGTTTCCATTTGCTGCTCAAGTTTTTTTACCTTGTTACGTTGCGGCTGCAACTGTTTACGCCTCTCGGCGGCATCCTGGCGCAATTGTTTTTTATTCATGGCGGTGAGGCCGGGTGTCTTATCATCCTGATTGCCGACGCCCTCACCCTTCTGGCCCTGCTCCCTGACCCATTGCCGATAATCATCCAGGTCACCGTCAAACGGTCTGACCTTGCCGTCGGCGACCAGTAACAGGGTGTCGGCGACCGTGCGCAACAGATGCCTGTCATGCGAGACGATGATCATCGCGCCCTCAAATTCCTGCAGTGCGGCAGTCAGGGCATGGCGCATCTCCAGGTCGAGGTGGTTAGTCGGTTCGTCGAGTAACAACAGGTTCGGCTTCTGGTAGACGATCATTGCCAGCACCAGGCGTGCCTTCTCACCACCGGACAGGGGAGCCACCGGGTCGGTGGCCATATCACCAAAAAAGGCAAAACCACCGAGATAATTGCGCAGGTCTTTTTCCTGGGCCTTCTTATCCAGGCGTTGCAGGTGCAACAGTGGGCTGGCCTCGCCATCAAGTTGTTCTAACTGGTGCTGGGCAAAATAGCCAATATGAATGTCCTTGGCCTCCTTGCGCTTGCCGGATTCCAGCGCGATCTCACCAGCGAGGAGTTTAATCAGGGTCGACTTGCCGGCACCGTTATGCCCGAGCAGGCCGATGCGATCACCTTCGTGGACCTTCATATCTATACCATGGAGGATCGACAGACCACCGTAACCGACACTGGCATGTTCCAGCTCCAACAACTGGTGCGGCAGGACGTCGGGGCGCCGAAAATGGAAATGGAACGGCGAATCGACATGCGCCTGGCTGATCACGGTCATGCGTTCAAGCGCCTTGATACGGCTCTGCGCCTGGCGGGCCTTGGTGGCCTTGGCGCGGAAACGCTCAACAAACTGTTGCATGTGCTTGACCTCGCGTTGCTGCTTTTCATACGCGGACTGCTGACAAGCGAGTTGTTCGGCGCGGCGCACCTCGAAGGCCGAATAATTACCGGTGTGGAGGGTCATTGCGGCCTGCTCGATATGCGCGATGTGCGTGCAGACCCGGTCGAGAAAATCGCGGTCATGTGAGATCAGCAGCAAGGTGCCCGCGTAGGTTCGCAACCAGTCTTCCAGCCAGATCACGGCCTCGAGGTCGAGGTGGTTGGTCGGCTCGTCGAGCAATAACAGGTCGGAACGACACATGAGTGCCTGGGCCAGGTTCAGGCGCATGCGCCAGCCGCCGGAAAAACTCGTGACCAGGGCCTGCTCCTGCACAGAGGTAAAGCCGAGCCCGTGCAGCAGCTTGCCGGCCCGGCTCGGCGCGCTATAACCGTGGATGGCCTCCATCTCGGCATACAGGTGGGCCAGTGCCTGGCCATCGTGTTTTTGCTCGGCCTCGGCGATCGCGGCCTCGATACGCCGCAGTTCGCTATCGCCGTCCATGACGTAATCGATCGCGCTGCGCTCGACCGCCGGGGTCTCCTGCGCAACATGGGCGATCACCGTCGCCGGCGGCATGGCAAACTCGCCGGCATCGGGCTGCAATTCACCGCGGATCAGGGCAAACAGGCTCGACTTGCCGACGCCGTTGGCGCCGGTGACGCCGACCTTCTGCCCGGTATGGATGGTGCAGCTGACGTCATGCAGCAATTCGCGCACGCCGCGGCGCAGGGAGAGTTCGGTGAAGTTCAACATGGGGCGGGAGAATAGCAGTTTTCAGCGACAGGATGGCAGCCGAGGCGCTTAGCCTTTGCCATAGAGTCGGCGCAGGGCATCCTTGGCCTGCTCCAGGACCTGCCTCTGCCCGGCATCGAGATTCTTGCCGGCACGGTTGATATAAAACACCAACATCGACATGGCCGAACGGAACGGCGATACCTTGCGGCGTGTGCTGGCCTCAGCCGAGCGCTTCAGTGAGCGGGCGATCTTGTCCGGGTCCTTCCAGGTAAACACGCCCTCGTCCAGGTCCAGCGCATTGCTCTCGCGGGTGACCTTTGCCGACCATTTGCTGCTTGCCGGTTTCCTTGGGGCCTTTGCCATCTGTCCTGCCTTCCGTTGAGAACGGTTCTCAAAAATAACCCATACCTTCAGTGTAAACCATTCGATCTGAACCGGCAGCGGGAGTAAGCTTGAAAAATGGGCTGTCAGCCTAAAATTGAATACCCAACACGTGAAAGGAGTTCAGCATGACCGACATTCACACCATTCTCGGTAAGGAGGCCGACAGCCTCCTCGGCCACCGCTGCGAGGGGATCCCGAAAGACCGGCTGCATATCCCCGGGCCTGACTACATCGACCGGGTGGTCTGCCACAAGAACCGCAAGCCCGGCGTGTTACGCAACCTCGCCGCCATCTATGGGCATGGGCGCCTCGCGGGCACGGGTTATCTCTCCATCCTGCCCGTTGACCAGGGCGTGGAGCATTCCGCCGGGGCCTCGTTTGCCCCCAACCCCGATTTTTTCGACCCGGGCAACATCGTCAAGCTCGCCATTGAGGGCGGCTGTAATGCGGTCGCCTCGACGCTCGGTGTGCTCAATGCCGTGGCCCGCGACTATGTGCACAAGATCCCGTTCATCATCAAAATCAATCACAATGAACTCCTCACCTACCCGAATATCTATGACCAGACGCTGTTTGCCAGCGTTGAGCAGGCCTTTGACATGGGCGCCGCGGCGGTCGGGGCAACCGTCTATTACGGCTCACCGGAATCACGCCGCCAGATCCAGGAGGTCAGCGAGGCCTTTCAGCATGCGCATGAACTGGGCATGGCCACGGTACTATGGGCCTACCTGCGTAACCCCGCCTTCAAGCAGGGCGACACCGATTACCACGTGGCCGCCGACCTGACCGGGCAGGCCAACCATCTGGCCGCCACCATCGATGCCGACATCATCAAGCAGAAACAGGCGCAGACCAACGGCGGCTACACGGCGCTCAAGTTCGGCAAGACCCATGACAAGGTCTATAGCGAACTGACCAGTGATCACCCCATCGACCTGACCCGTTACCAGGTGGCCAACTGCTACATGGGGCGCACCGGCATGATCAATTCAGGTGGCGCCTCCGGTGCCGATGACCTGCATCAGGCCGTGCGCACGGCCGTAATCAATAAACGCGCAGGTGGCATGGGGCTGATCTCAGGGCGCAAGGCCTTTCAGAAACCCATGCGCGACGGCATCGAGTTGCTGAATGCCATTCAGGATGTGTATTTGGCAAAAGACGTCAGCATCGCCTGATAACACCGGCACGCAACAATAAACAAACCAGACCAGGGAGCAAGAGGTTATGAGTGACCACGTATACAAAATGATCGAAGTTGTCGGCACATCGAAAAAAGGCACCGATGATGCCATCGAGCAGGCGATTGTCAAGGCCGGCGAAAGCCTGCACAACCTGGACTGGTTCGAGGTCCTCGAGACACATGGCCACATCGTCGACGGCAAGATCGCCCACTACCAGGTCAAGGTAAAGATCGGTTTCCGCCTGGACTAAGCCTTTCGGTTTGTTCACCCAACTATAATTGTTCCGGTGTATGCGCGCCGCATGACCAATGGCCATGCGTGTTCCCGGCACTTTCGCGATCACCTAAAGAGGATTGTCTTCGTCGGCTCGCGTATACGCTTATTGCTATACTAATCCCACAAAAACAGAGACAGTATTTTTTCTCTTTTATGTTAATGGCGTATATTAATAACTACGCATCAGGAAGTTAGTGAACATGGATCTTCAGCGCCTGAACAGAAAAATAGCATCACTCATCGCTATGACACTGTTTACCCCCATATTATTTGCCATGCCCGGTGCCTCCGCTGGCGAGACCAAAGCTAATTCAATCGATGCCGCCCGTATAGTCGAGGAGAAGTCGTCTGACGAAACATTATCATTAACGCCACAGCAACGGACATGGCTTAAAGCGCACCCGGTCATTCGGCTCGCCCCCGATATCGCCTGGCCACCGTTTGAATGGGTTAATGACCAGAAGCAATATCAGGGCATTGCGGCAGACTATATGCGGCTCATAGAAAATAAACTGGGGGTCCGCTTTGAGGTGGAGAAAGACAAACCCTGGCCGGACATGATTGAGGCCGTAAAAAAACGCGAACTGGACGTATTTTCCTGTGTTGCGAAAAACCCTCAGCGACTGGAGTACGTAAACTTTACCCGCCCTTATCTTTCATTCCCGATGGTGATGGTCACCTCTGACGAGGTCAACTACATAGATGGTATTAAGTATTTAACGGGCAATCTCGTCGGTGTAGTCAAGGGCTATGCAACACATGAATATCTAAAGGCTAACCACCCCGAGATAGAATTACATCTTGTCAAAACTTCCGAGGAAGGTCTAACAGCGGTATCACAAGGTCAGATAGATGTATTCATCGACAACATTGCGACCGCAAGCACCCTCATGCAAAAAAAAGGCCTGACCAATCTGAAGATATCCGGTGAAATGCCAATCCGCTATGAACTCGGCATGGCAGTGCGCAAGGACTGGCCGGAACTGGTGGAGATATTACAGCATGCCCTCGATTCCATCAGCGATGAAGATCGTAAACAAATTCATAATAAGTGGATTGGCATTCGATACGAGCATGGTTTTGATTATGGCCTGTTCTGGAAAAGTCTGACGGCCTTCATTTTCATTGTTGGTTTCCTGTATTTCTATAACCGCAAGCTGGCGCGGGAAATTAATCAGCGAAAAGTTGCGGAAATGGAGGCAACGCAGGCCCGCGATGAAGCCAACAGGGCCAATCAGGCCAAATCGGAATTCCTCTCTGTGGTGAGTCACGAATTACGCACCCCGCTTACCTCTATTAAGGGTGCGCTGGGCCTGCTGTCGAGCGGCGTAACAATGGAGAATCCCGAATCCGCCCAGAATATGCTGCGTATTGCCTACAACAACAGCGAGCGGCTTAGCCTGCTGGTAGATGACATTCTGGATATTGAGAAGCTGTTGGATGGGAAGATGGTTTTTCAGAAAGATGTCGTAGAAGTGAGCGAACTGATTAGCAAGGCGGTTACGGCCAACCAGGGCTATGCCGATCAGTATGGTGTGCACTTTTCGGTCGAAGAAAATAAATGTGGTGCTTGTACGGTTATTGGCGATGAGAATCGTTTATTGCAGGTCCTTTCCAATCTTATGTCTAATGCCGTCAAGTATTCGCCGGCAGGGGCATGTGTTTTAATTACTACTCAATGCAATGAACATAAAGTACGTGTTGCCGTCACCGATCAGGGAGAAGGCGTCCCCGCAGAATTCCGCGAACATATTTTTACCCGTTTCTCACAGGCGGATGCGTCCAACACTCGCAAGCGAGGCGGCACGGGCCTTGGCCTGGCCATCTCCCGGGAGATTATTCAACGTCATGGTGGCAAAATTGGTTTTGATAGCCCACCCGGTCAAGGGGCAAGTTTTTATTTTGAACTCGATATAAATTAGGCCAAGGTATATAGAGGGGATAAAAACGCTAACGAACCGGCTCAGGCGGACGCTCTCACTTCGTCTTGCTCAGACGAAACAAGCCATGAATGCCGCAAAAAAAACAGGAATAAGAGGGGACAGACCATGTTTCTCTGTAGTTGGTCAGCTGTCGATTTACAACTAAGAAGCAAATGGTCGCGCCTATTGGCCAATCAGCGACATAACCAGGCAAAAATTGGCTAGAATGGAGTAAGCGTAGCGGCAGGAGCCGACCCAAAGTGGACAGCGCACGGGTCGTAACCAATTTCTGATCCATTGAATCCGCAAACCAAAGCAGACATCGATGTGCTGTACTATACTTCCTTCAGATTGCCGGGTACTGTCAGTAATCGGTTGTTTGAAGCATCGCCTGCCAACCGTAGTGCCGTTGGCAAGTACTCGACTCCACACAGTCCCGGAGATCGGGTTTGAAAGGGGGCTACATGCTCAACAAACGATATGCAGGGATGTTCGTCGCGGCGATCATCGTTTTAGTCGTCATATGGGCGCGGCTTTTCCACCCCACATGGGATTACTACCCTCCTGAGCGCCTGCTGAATGCCCTTGAGCGCAGCTGGGCTGTCACTGTCGGTGTTCGACGCTTGTCCATCTTCGTGTACATCGTTGTTGCGCTCGGCATGATGGCCTTGTTCTTCTCGATTATACAGCGCCGCTGGGCGCTTCACGCTGGATTGAAAGGACTGCTGTACGGGATGTCGCTCGGCGTGATTTGGGCGCTTGGGTTTCTCACTGGCTGGGCCTTTCTCGGCACAACCCTTCGCGCCGAGTTTCTGAATATCCTGGTCGATCTCACAGGGTTGACGGCCGCTGGGTGGTTTGTTGGGCTGCTGGTTGGTCAGGATATACCTTCGGCTCCGCATGAAATTTCGAAACCCTGGCTGGCCGTCGTATTCGTAGCGTTGGGATTCGTAGCGGCGCACACTCTCGGATCTATATTGCTTGCCGTTCCGTTCGCTGAGACGGCAGAGATACTGCTACGTCCCGAATCATTGCTGCAGTACGGTTTGCTGCTCGCGCTTGGCGCTTGGGCCGGGCAGATGTTTGTGATGCTGCGCCACACGCTGCCGTTCAAGAACGTTGTGCCGCGCTCGGCGTTTTTCGCTTTTGGCGTGTTCGGGCATAGCTGGATATGGTTCCACGTCTTTTTTGTCCACGATTTTGCCGGCGTCTTCACGACAGCAGTCCTCACCGGCCTGATGGGGTCAGTAGGTGTGTTTGTCGGCACCGTTGTGTACGAATGGACCGCCGGCGATGAACGACCGGTTTGAGAACAAAGATTCTTCTCATCGCAGGGCGACGTATTCTACCGTTAGCTGTGACCGCTTATGGCCGAATGCAGACATGGTTGTTAACGATCCGAACCAGTCGCTCACTCGGTAGTTGGACGAATTTAGCAGAACGGTAGAGAACTGCCGATAAGCCGCATGTTCCTGAAAAGAGTGAAGCCAATGATTACACGGAAAACATGGTCTACGACCCGGTTGCTCATCGCTTCCATAGCAGGGCTCGGGTTTTTCGCTGTGATTGTCTTCTGGCCCGCAGGGAGAATTGACTGGGTAGAAGGCTGGCTCTATTTCGGGATTGTCACGATGTATATGTTTATCAACTTTGTCTATCTTCGGCGTGTAAATCCCGAGGTTATCGAGCATCGGCTCCGATTGGGCAAAGGCACGAAGCTTTGGGATAAGATATGGCTCACTTTCTTCACACCGGTCTTCCTGGCAATCTACGTCATCGCGGGATTCGATACGGTCCGTTTCGAATGGTCAACGATGCCCTTGTGGCTATGGCCCTTGGGGTTGGCGCTCTGGCTACCGGGTACCGCACTGTTTACGTGGTCCATGGGAGTTAATCCCTTCTTTGAGAAAACGGTTCGGATTCAGACAGAACGAGGACACCGTGTAATCGATACCGGTCCGTATAGCTTTGTTCGCCACCCCGGCTATCTGGGACTATTTGGTTGGAGCCTATCCACCCCTCTGCTCCTGGGCTCATGGTGGGCATTTCTTCCAGCCCTGCTGTCCATTGTCAGCCTTGTGATTCGGACCGCGTTGGAAGACCGGACGCTACACGAAGAACTCACCGGTTACCGAGAATATGCAAGCAGAGTTCGCTATAGATTGATCCCGAGTATTTGGTGAACCTGTGTGTTTACCCTGTTTTCCAAGATTCGTTTTCTGCCTGGATTAGTCCTTTCCCGTGGCAACTGACTGGAAATAAACCTGGCCGGGCATATCACTAATACTAACGCAGCCATCGTTGTGCGCTTATCGCGGCCAGACCATACAGGGCGAGTGCTGCGAGAATTACAAACGTGAAGCCGAAATGGATCGCGAGCAGGCTTGCGAGTACCGCGCTGAGCACCGAGGCGCAACCATTTACCCCCCATACCCATGGCACCAGCCCGGGGCCTGTCTCGGCAAGTCGGGAAAGCCCCAGCGGGAACGGCATGCCCATACAGAAGGCCAGCGGTGCAATCAACAAAACAGACACAATGACTTTTATCATTGTTGGTTGTGCAATGAATAATGAAAATAACGGCCCGAGCAGGAACAGATAGGCAACCGCCATGGCCACTATCATCGCTACTGACCACCCCACCCCCCTGGCGTGACGGCCGGTGGCGGCAAAACGACCTGACCACGCACTGCCCAGGCCGGCGAAGACGAGGAAGGCCGCCAGTACCACGGTCACGGCAAAGATCGGGTGATGCAGGAATAGAATGAATTTCTGTATATAGGCGATCTCGATGAACAGGAAGGCCAGGCCAAGCGCAAGAAAATAGGTGAAGGCTCGCAACCTCAAGGCAGTGCCGGCAGGTGGCCCAACGCCCCGGTGATAGAAAACCAGTGGTAATAACACCAGCACAATACTGGCCAGCAAGGCCTGCAACAAGGTGGCAACGAGTATCAGGTAACCCCACTCGAGCAGCGGCATGCCCCCCTGCCCTGTCAGCGACCAGATCTCGGGCAACACGGCCCATTTAAAGAACTGGAAGAAGTACGGCCGGTCATCGGTGGCGGGTTCGAGGTTGAACTTGTAGGCCTGCATAAAGTCTTCACGCCCCTCACCAAGCATGGCGGTGGCGCCAATATGAAACCAGGCCTTTGCCAGTACGTTATAACGATTTGCCTCCCCGGCGGTCATGCCCGGGTAATAGGCCACATCAAAAGAACGTTGCCGGCAAAACGCCCGCAGCATGGTCAACTCGTTCGCCGTGAAGGGCATTTTCTTGATCAACAACGTACTGGTCTGCAGGCTGCGTATTAATACGAGGTGTTGTTCAGGGTTCTTGATACCATCGCGCCGCAGTGCATCAATGGCGGTCGCAAACAGTCGCAGGGTGTCGCGCGGCGGCAGCTTTATCCAGCGGCTGATACCTAGATAACCATCCGGCTTCAGGCGGGCCAGGTAGGTCTGCAAGGCCTCGACGGTGTACAGGTAACTTTCACTCAGCGCATACAGCCCGGCAGATGAGGCACTGAACGAGTCCACCATGGCCAACTGCACAAGGTCATAATAGGCCTCGTCACCGGCAACAAAACCGCGCGCCTCTTCTGCAAATACCTTAATGGTCATGTCATCATAAAGCTGCCCGGAAAAGTCGCGGTAATTGTCACGCAACAGGTCGATGATCTGCCTGTTGAGTTCCACCGCGCTGATGTGTGTCACGCCATGATAACGGGCCTGCAGAACTTCCGCGCCACCACCCGCGCCGAGCACCAGCACATCGTCCATGTTTGATAGATGGTAGGGCAGTGACGAGGTCAGTTGCCCAAGGTAGGCCAGTGCCTGCCGTTCACCGCTGTCGCGCGTGATCGCGGTCATGGCATCGGCATCGATAAATACCCCGACCTGTTCAGGGGGTTCGGCATGTGCATTCAGGCTCAGACCGGGTGCCTGTCGAAACGGCACCACAGGGTTCTCCACCACCGTGACCAGGCCCAGTGGACTGGAACGCTGCTTAACCACGGTTGCTCCGCTTACCCTTAATGCCTGGGGCAGGCCCTTGTAAGGTGATATTTCCGGTTCGGTCCATGAGCCTGGCAAGAAAAACGGCACGATGATTCCGGCCAGAAAAATCGCCAGCAGCGGACGAAATATTCCAGGGCTATTCCGGTATAACTCCCAGCTTGCCAGCGCCGCGGCGAGCATGGCCAACGCCATTATATATGCCGGGATCTCGCCGGGGAGTACGGCAAACAACAGGATGATGATAACCAGGCTGCCAAACCCTGCACCGATAAGGTCGGCGGCATAGATGCGCGACATGTCACCCCGGTAGCGGATAAAGCTCAGGCCAATGGCATTGGCGGCAAAAAAGAATGGCAATGCGAGCAGGACATAGATGCCCACCAGCCTGGCGGCTTGCCGTGGGTCCCAAAGGATCTCTTCGGCATTGAAGGGTATGTACTGGGCAGCCAGGTAACAGGCATAGGCCGACAGGCCAAACAATACTATGTTGCCAAGATAGACGCGCTCATAACGTGGCAACAATCGGTTCCTGAACAAGGTGAGAAAGGTGCCGCTCGCGCCATAGCCCAGCAGCGCCAGGCTGATAATCATGTAGGCAAAATGATGCCACTGGATGATCGAAAATACACGCATGAGGAGGATCTCATACGCCAGCGCAGTCATCGAGATCACGGCGATGGAACACCATGGCGGCTGTGCATGCTGCGCTGTTGTTGTCATGCTCTGCTTCCCCCGGAGACTACTCCAGGAATAATTACTCCGTGTTGGGTAACTACAGATGGCACAAATCAGTCGTGCTTACCCGTGAGCGGTACAAACCTTACCGGCAGGATCTGGCGGGTTGTGACTTCTCCATGTTCGTCCTTTACTACCAGCACCAGCTGTTGTGTCATGAACCGGCTACCTACCGGTATCACCATGCGACCGCCCGGCTTGAGTTGCTTGATCAGCGGTGGCGGAATATGACCGGCGGCGGCCGTCACAACAATGACATCAAAGGGCGCCTGCTCCGGCCAGCCATAGTAGCCATCCCCGCTGCGGGTATGGACGTTCGTGCAGCCTTGTTGTTCGAGTACCGCAGCGGCCTGTTCGGCAAGTTCATCGATGATCTCAATGCTGTACACCTTGTCGACCAGTTCCGCCAGGATTGCCGCCTGATAGCCCGAGCCGGTACCCACCTCCAATGCCTTGTCAGTGGGTGCCGTCGACAGGAGATCGGTCATCAGTGCGACAATATAGGGTTGCGAGATGGTCTGGCCATGGCCGATGGGCAGGGGGCGGTTCTCGTAGCTGTAGTAGCGATATTCTTCCGGCACAAAGGCGTGGCGTGCCACCTTGCCCATGGCCTGCATAACGGCGGGGTCAAAACTGCTCTTGCCTATATATATCTCTGTCTCGCGGACGTCCTGTTCTATCGCCTTGAGTAGCCTCTGACGTTCCCGGTCATAATCAATATCGGCAGATACCAGTGCCGACATGAACAGGCCCAGCAGGGCCAGCCCCGGTACAAATAGTTTTGTCAGACTATGGGCATGCATCACACAAGTCCTTTTCCCTGAACAACGGACACGGCCAGAGGACAGCCTGCCTCAGTTCATTTTGGTCAGACGGAACAAGCCATTAATACCACTATCACTGCTAAAGTAAAGGGCGCCATCGGGGCCAAACGCGACGCCGACGGGGCGCGCCCAGCGTGCACCACTCTCAAACTGGAAGCCGGTCACCAGGTCATCGACTCCCTGTACCTCACCGCCCCTGAAGCGTACGGCGACGAGCTTCGGCTCCCGCCGTGTTGCCGGGTTACCGAAGGCGTCACCGCGTGGTTGTGTCCCCCACGAGCCCTTCAGGGCCACGATCGCGTCATGCTCGAGTGCCTGGATAAAATGCCCCTTCGGCACAAAAGCCACCGCCATGGGTGCATTACGAGCCGGGAAGCTTGCCGCCGGCAGGCTGACCGCCGTCATCGGTCGAGGTGGTTTGCCGTTGATGCAGTCGTCACGTTGTAACCGTTTACCGTCATATTGAAACCACGGCATGCCATGAAAGGAACCCGGGGTCAGGCGGGCAAAATACTCCGGTGGCAATTCGAAACCCCAATGGTCCGGACCATTATTGCTCGCATACATGATCCCACTGCCTGGGTGCCAGTCAAATCCCACCGGGTTACGCAGGCCGCTGGCAAAGACCTGCCATATTGGCCTATCGCCGCTTTCATCCAGCACCAGTACCCCGCCACGCCGGTCCTCTATATCGTAACCATCACCCAGGTATTGGTCGCTGCAATTACCGCTGATACCGAGGCTGACATAGACTCGCCCGTCCGGGCCGATGCGTAAGCTACGGCTGTTATGCCCACCACCTCCCGGCAGGGGGGCCAACAGGCTCAGTGCCTCAGGCGCCAGCGTCTTCTGCCCGGGCTGGTAGCTGGCACGGTAGACACCGGCCGTCTGCGCAATGAGGATCTCACCATCGCGGAAGGCAACACTGTGCGGGTAGTCATCCAGTTCAACCAGTATCTCGGGCTGACGGTAAGGGGGTGGTAGGCGGTAGACATGACCGGAGTGTGACCCCATGAACAGGTCACCATTGGCGGCAAAGCTGATCAGCCGGGGTCCGTCCAACTCGTCCGTCAGCAGCTCCAGATGGTAGCCCTGCGGCAAACGGACAACAACCGTTTCGCCATTCAGGCTTATGCCCTGCTGCCGGTACTCAAGCCGCTCGCTTGCCGCCATGGCCTCAGCCGGAACCACGAAAAACAGGAAAAAAACGAGTATTTTCTTCATGTGACGCATCGCTCCATCATGCTCAAACCGGGTCTTGTTCAAGAATAAGACGATCGGCGGGCAATGTCGCGCATAATATTTCCGGCAGGCGATTAGTCCTTGCTCGGTAATACTTATATAATCAGCGGCCATAGCAAACCGTCCCGAGGAAAGACCATGCCCTTTAGTCCCGACCTGGTAGAAGAACTCAATGTTCTAGCCCGTTATAACCTGACCACCACCCAGGAGGGCATCAAGGTACACAAGACCGCCGACCCGGCCATGGTCGACACCATCAAGCGCATGTACGAAAAGGGGCTACTGTCACAGGCCGACGGCGGTTACCTGACCGACCTCGGACGTGAGGCGGCCGAGCATGCGCAGATCGCCCTGACCATCCTCGCCTCGAGCGCACATCATTAATAACAGGGATCAGCATGTTTGACGTAAACGACTATTTTGATGGCAAGGTCAAATCCCTCGCCTTTACTGCCGAAGGTGGCAAGGCCACCGTTGGCGTCATGGCCGCAGGTGAATACGAGTTTGGCACCAACTGTATAGAACACATGACTTTGATCAGCGGGCAGATGGCAGTAAAGCTGCCCGGTGAAGATGCTTTTCGTGATATTGCCGTGAACGAGACCTTCATCGTCGAGGCTAATGTAAAGTTTCAGGTCAGGATCGGCGAAGACAGCGCTTACCTGTGTCTGTATAAATAGATCATCCATAACACCAGGGTTTTACCTATGCCTGTCAATACACTGATTGAAAAAATCCGTACTAGCCCTGACAGCGTTGAGTTTAACGAGGTCATCGACTGTATCACCGAATATTATGATTACACCCGGAGCCGTTTCACAAACGGTGCCGCCGAAGACATGGTAGTTAACGAGGCCGGCGCGAACGAGGGTTCCTGCAAGATCTTTGCCTTCGCAAGGCTAAATGACCTCAATGAACAGGAGACGTTGACCTGCTTCGGCAGATATTACCGGGAAGATGTACTGGCAAATCCCGGTGGCGAGGACCATGCCAACATCCGCACCTTCATGCGTCACGGTTGGGCCGGCATTCAGTTTGACCACCCTGCACTGGCAGGCAGGTAAGCGACTAACACCGATGGCAACCCGGGGCGGCATGATCATCCTGCTTTTCGCCCTGCTGTCATCACTATCAGCCGACGAGTCCATGACGCCGGGGCAACTCGAGGAGTGGTTTAACCGTGACGATGAAACCTCAAGCGCAGAGGTCAACGAGGGTACGCTGCAATTCATTGCCCCGCCGGAAAAGGCCGTCCTGCACTCCGTTAATACCCTGACCATTGACGAAAACAGTATTGATAACGGCTGGGTGGACCTCGCACAGTGTTACCGACACCTCGACGCGGTGGCCGTGGCAGAGGTGGTCTATCGCTACCGGCAGATGCGCGGGCTGCGGATAACGTCTACGCACAATATTGGCTCGGCGCAGCGGCAGGGACAGTCTATCCAGCTCAAGGATGTGCTCAGGGGTGCAGAATTATGCATACGGGCCGAGGTGAGGATTTTCTACCAGAACCCTGATCGGACCTACAGCCTGGTCAATGGCCCCTTCCACCGCCGGTTTCTCGATGGCTACTACCCTTACCATGTCACGCTGACGATTCATTATCCGGGGCAACGACTGACGGTCGAGAAAACAAACCCCACCATGCAGCTGGGGTTCGAGGTCAAACAGCTTGCCAGTAGTTTGACTATAGACAGCCACTTTGAGGGGGTGCTGAATACGGAAATTATCTTCCGGGAAAAATAAGGCACCTGTTTCTTAACAGACCCTTTCCTTCCCGTGTTGTATAGTACTGGACAGAAGTCCGGTAAACCAAAAGACTAACAGGAGAAGCACATCATGAAACCTATCCTTATGGTTGAATTCAGTGCCAAGGTTGGCGGAGTTGAGTCCAGGGAGGAGAGCGTGCCATTGCATAGCCCGGAGGAGCTGTTTGCCTTCGTTGCCCCCGGTGGTGGCTGCGAATTAATACCTAATGAGGTAGGCGAGATCAAGATGGTCTTCCTGCCGCCCGCACACCCGAACACACAAAATCCGATCGCGGACGAACCGGCCACCCTGCAGCTGGGCATGGTGTTTTTCAGCGGGCCGCTGTCGGAAATCGCGCAAACCGCGACAGAGATCCTCGACAAGGCCGGGCGTGGCGAACTCTCAAGTTCCTTCCTCAAGGTTATTGGCGCACCGGCCTGAGTCGCCAGTCCTTTTATTGCCACAGTGTATTCAGACCGGCATGACGCCGGCCATTATGGTCTGTATCATAATTGACACCATGTCAGACCTGTATTTTCGAATAGCCAAAACCAGCGATGCTTCACTGATTGCAACACTGGTAAACAGCGCCTATCGTGGCGATAGCAGCCGACTAGGCTGGACCACCGAGGCAGACCTGTTGGGCGGGCAGCGCACGGACCCGCAGGCCATCGGCGATATCCTCGGCAGCGACAATAACGTCATCCTGCTCTGTTATCGACAGCAGCAGGCTATCGGTACGACGCACCTGCGACGTGATGCAGGCACCTGCCATTTTGGCATGTTTACCGTTCAGCCCGGCTTGCAAGGCCAGGGTATCGGCAAACAATTTATTGCCCATGCCGAACAATACGCTCGCGATACATGGGGCTGTGCCACGATGAGTATGACCGTCATCACGCTGCGACAGGAATTACTCCGATGGTATGAGCGCCGTGGTTATATCAATAGCGGTGAACACGCCGAGTTCCCCTATGGAGATGAACGCTTCGGACTCCCGCGCCGTGATGACCTGCAACTGACCATCCTCAAAAAATCACTTATCAAGTAAGCTGTTGAAGGTGTTAATCACCTCCGGGCTATCCCAGAGGATGCCACCATTAACGCCGTAGAGGATAGTGCCATCGGGGCCGATAACAAAGGTTGAGGGAAATACCAGCACGCCCCAGCTCGCGGCGAGCTTGCCATCACTGTCCAGTAATACAGGGAAATCAACGTTTACCTGCTGCAGGAATTTTTTAATACTCTGTTTGTCTTCGGCGTAATCAATCGAGATCAACTCAAAGGGCTTACCGCGCATGGCCTGACGCAGGCGATTCAGCGAAGGGATCTCCTCCACGCAGGGCGGACACCAGGTCGCCCAGAAATTCACCACGGTGACCTTGCCCCTGTAATCATCGCGGACAAAACGTCGCCCATTGACATCCGGCAGATCGAGCCGCTGTGGTAGCCGCTTACCTATATAAGGTTTGAGGCTGCTGTCCAGGCCATGCTGTTGCACCGGCAGACTCTCCGGCAGCGCGACCACTGTTAATGGTGTGGGCGTTTGTTGTAATAAGCTAATGACATCAGGCAACTCATCCACCAACTGTGTAAATATTTTTGCAGCCGCCTCACTGGTGTCGCCCTCATAAAAAACCCCGGTGACACCCGCTAACACCTTCAGATACACGGCGGCCCCACCCTCTTGCAGCGATGTAAGCACATGGCTTAGCTGCCAGCGATTACCGCGATTGCCGGCCTGGTATAACATGATGGGGATATTACTCGCCGCTATCTCCGGCACATAAACCGGCTCAAGCCCGAGCGCGGGTACCGTGGCATACAGCTCCGGTGAAAAGAGTATGGCACCGTTCAGGTAGGCATCACGCTGCCCCTTGATGGCCTGGTTTATCTGCCATTGCCGTGCCCCACGCAACACCGGGATGGCGGCATAAGACCGCGCCACCAGGGTAATACGTTTACCGGTCTGTGCCCGGGCCTGCTCGATCAGGCCGGCAACATATTTGCCACTCAGGCCGCGTAAGGTCGAGGTGCTCCTCGGTAAAAACAGGCTGCTTGCGAGGTCGACACGCCAGACCTCAATGCCCCGCTGTGCCAGTTGTCCCGCCATTTCCAGGGCGCGTGTCTCGGAATCAAATCCCGGTGTTATCCAGAGGAGCAACTGCTCGCCGCTGGCCGGAAAACGGGTAACCGTCAGTTCCTGATCCAGTACCGGCACCTCAATAGAATCAGGTTCCAGCGCTTGTACCGACAAGCCTGTCGTCAATAACAACAGGGCACACATGCAGAAGATATGTTTTAGAAGCCTATTCGGCATCATCAAGGACCGTCCGGGAATAATGCCATCATATGGCAGAGTATAAAACAAACAAGGTGCAGACTTATCTGGAAATGCCCTCAGTAATGGCCCTGTGCGAGACAGGGGCTGGAGATATTATTGCTGACCTTTACCCGTTGACACCCAGGGCCTCTATTTCGCGGGTGTCAGCGCAGCCTCGATCACCTCTAACATGGGTCTGTAATCATTATACTCTACCGGGACCCGCCATTCGCTCTCGCCGTTTTTGAGTACGAGTGAAGGATAACTTTCGACTAGCAGCTCACCGGCCAGGGTCATCTCTGCCTCCAGGGCTTTACGGGTCTGGTCTGAATGCAAATCGGCGCGAAACTGTTCAATATCCAGAGACAGTTCTGTCGCCAGTTCCAGCAGGGTACTGTCATCCGAGGGGTTACGCGCCTGTTGATAATATGCCGCCTGAATGGCCCTGTTCATATCCTCATCGCGTCCCTGCCGGCGTGCTGCCAGCACCGCACGGCAGGCCGGGTAGGTAGCGCGGCGCGGCTGGCATTTTTCCCAGAACTCAAAATTGAATTTAATGCCCGGGATCACCGCCTCGATACGTCGCCAGCTGCCCTGAACCATGGCGCGGGTTTCCTCGTCCATCGGCTCATCCGTGTCGGCGGCCAGCCCGCCGAGCAGGCGCTGAAATGCGATGTCTTCGGGCAGGGCCGCGATCAGCGCCTCGAGTGTCGAGGTAAACCCCCAGCACCAGCTGCACATTGGGTCGTGTACATAATAAAGGATGGGCTTCATACTTGTGTAAATCCGGCCGATAAGAGCTTTAATAGTTTACTTCCTTAGGCTAGCCTTTATTGACTCCCCCGGCAAACAAGGACAACGTCTATGCGTTTTGTCAGTGTCTTATTGCTCTTGCTGCTCTTCGCCCCCTTACAGGCCGAAGAGCATAGCCAGCGGGCCTCAGCCGCCATGCGCGCGGGCAACTACGCCATTGCCTACTGCATCTGGCAACCACTGGCCGATGCCGGCGATGCCGATGCCCAGTACAACATTGGCTGGCTATATCACAATGGCTACGGTCTGGCCGTCGATGACCGACAGGCCCTGTACTGGTGGCAACAGGCCGCTACGCAAAAGCATAATGATGCCCGGCTGGCCCTCGCCGCACTTTATACCCATGGTGGTATCGGCGTTGCCGCCGCGATCGACAAAGCCATACCCTTATATATAGATAGCCTGACTTCAGGTGATGAAGAGGTACGACTGATCCTGCGCAACCTGTTACTGACGGATAAAAAATCTCGCCAGCTACTCGCCGGCCATTTGAAAATATCTGACTGGCGACAACTGGGGGATATCCGCACAGTCAAAAGCAAGCGTGCCAATATCCGCCAAGGACCCAGTCTGGGGAGTGCCGTCATCCATGTGCTTGATCAAGGGGACTCGTTGCTGGCGCTGTCGCGTCAGGGGCGCTGGCTGCAGGTCGTGGTCACGCAAACGGGTCTTGGCGGCTGGGTGCATGCCTCGCTACTTGCGCCTAGTTCGCCGTGAATCGTTGTTTCTGCCAGCGTGGTGGCAGACGTTCCTCGGCATCCTTAAGTTCACGGATGCGGCTGACATAATTCTGCGTCTCGAGCGGAATATAAGGTTCGATATGCTGCCAACTGGAGACTGGCCCGGGCGCACGTTTATAGTCACGCCGTATACGGCCATAGCCGGCGTTATAACTGGCAAAGGCCAGGTACAGACGCTCTTGTTCGGGTAAGTCCTGCCAACGACGGTACAACTCACGATCATAAAAAATACCCGCAGCGATATTCCAGCGCGGTGACTGAATATCCTTGAAGTAGGGGTTTTTTTCCTTGATCTCGGCATAGGTCGAAGGCAGGATTTGCATCAGACCGACCGCGCCGCGGTGACTCTCTGCCGTCGCCTTCAAATGCGATTCGGCAATCCCCTGGGCCTTGAACCAGTGCCAGTCATAAAACGGACCGAAGTAACGCTTAGTGTATTTCTTGAAATGATGATCATATTGCCGGGACCACGTATCAGAGTCGACGCGCTGCTCGGCCGCCCAGCCAGTGTGGCTGAACAACCAGCCTGTCAGCACCAGGCAAGTCAGTCGCATTAATTCAGGCCCAGGCCAATCACCAGCCCCAGTGCGATACCGATGCCGATGAAGATCCCCATGATCATCAGGCCCACGGCGATATTTCCCTTCGCCAGCTCTTCACTGATATTGAAACACACCAGGTGATTGAATAGCTTGCAGCCCAACCACATAAAGAACAGCGTTAAAGCGCCGCCGAGTATGGCATAGACAAAATTCAGGACTATCGGGTCCAGCGATTCGAGCATGGTGTTCTCCCGGTTAAAGACTCATGTCTTCTTCAGGATAGCAGGAAGCATGGATTTGTAACGGGGCAATCTACTTTTGCAGCGTACTCGCGGCGATCAGGGCCGGCAGCTCAGTCGCCATACCCAGATGCGGCGCAATGCTGACGCGAACGGCGGGATACTTTTCCTGCACCGGGCCGATCTCGGCCGGGATATCCTCGACCACGTGGCGACCGGCCGCGAGGAAATACGGGAACACCAGAACCTCGCTGGCACCTCGCTGGATGCAGGCCTCAAGCCCTGCGGGGATGGAAGGTTCGGCCAGTTCGAGAAAGGCCGTCGTCACCTCGTCGACGGCCAGATCCTGCATAGAACGGATCTGTTCCGCCAGCTTTCTGACCTCTTCATTCGAAGACTCACGGCGACTGCCATGGGCAACTATTAATAAACTCTTCATCATTATACTCCGTGACAGGTTAGGCCTGTCTTGCCTGGCGGTAATGCAACACCCGCGAAATAAAATCGGTTCGTGCCGCTTCTTCCAGCAAGGCCTCTTCAGTACTCCATGGCAGGTCCGGCAACAGCGCCTGTATTGCCTGTGCAAACAGCCCGCTCGCGGATGCCGATTCAATGCTGCCATCTTCCCGATAGACGGGTACATCGGCGACGCCACAACTGGGCGAACGCGATTTGAAGATGTAGCCGCTCAGCATAGCCAGTTGTGGCGACACCTCTTGCACATAAGCCAGTATGTCACGAGTAACATCCTGTTGCGGCGCCTCCACGCCACGTAACCGGACCCCACCCGCGATGGACACGAGCCGGATCGGTGGGCGTGGCACACCCAGGCCAATAGCCATCTCGGGGCAAAAGGCAATCAATGCAAACTGCCCCGCGAATGCGTCGGCAATATGTTGACAATACTTATCGCTGCCATCGTAACGCACCTTGTTGCCCAACAGGCAACTACTGATACCGATCTGTGTCTTCGTTTGCCCCATGCTTAATGTCTGATATCAATTCCCAGCCACTGCGTCCATTCCCTGAACAGCGGCAGGTCGACGGCCCCCACCGAGGAGCGCGCCCGCAGGGCGTTCACAAATAGCGGCTCACCCTCGAGCGTACAGGAATGGCCGCCAGCCATAGTAAAGATGAAGTTACCCGCCGAGTAATCCCAGATATTCGATCTACCGTGCAGATAAACATGGCTGCGCCCCGTCGTCAGCCAGCACCAGTCCAAGGCCACCGAACCGAAGCTGCGTTGCGAGGCATAGGGCGGCTCACTGACCAGGCGTACCGCCAGTTCCGGGGCAAGGCGCTTGAAATCGATGATCGCCGTGGTATGCCGCAAATCCAGACCACTGGCGGGCACCTGCAGGGGTACTCCGTTCAATGTTGCACCACTTTCCTTGCTGGCGGCAAAACATTCATCGCGTAGCGGGTCATAGACAATACCGAGTACCACCTCACCCTTTTCCAGCAGCGACAGTGATACGGCAAAGTAAGGGATACCGGCGGCAAAGTTACTCGTGCCATCAAGGGGGTCCAGGCACCAGATCGGCTGCGCTGAGTCCAGCAGACCGGCCTGCTGTTCTGCCGTCATTTCCTCACCGAGAAAGACCGTCTCCGGCCAGTGTTGCCGCAATTCCGCGGCGATGCGCTGTTGCACGGCGAGGTCGGCCTCAGTGAGGAAACTGCCATCGGCCTTGTGTTCACGCGCCACCCGGGCAAAACGCGGCAATAGTTCCTCGCTGGCCGCCCGCACGATAATGGCCTGTAACAATTGTAGATCATAGTGCATGCAAAATACCTGAAGCGTCAGGCCTGTTGCTGCCAGTATTGATACAGTCCGACTGCCGAACCCGGCAGCAACTCGGTGAGCATTTCGTATTCGTCGTCTTCCATGTCGACGTCCTCATCGGCATACAACAGGGCCAGCTTGGCAATAGGTGCCAATAGCGACTGCTCGTTTTCCGGCAATTTGCCCCAGCGTTCTTCATCGCCGGTGACCGCCAGCATGAAACCAAAACACCAGCCTTCATACGCCACCAGTATCTCGCCCTCGTCCTCGATCTCTACCGCCAGGGGTTCGAACGAACGGCCTTCCTTAAGCTTGAGGACAATGTCCTGATACAGGCGAACCAGGTAATCCGTCATGTGCTGTTTTTCTTCGTCATCCTTGAAGGTCGGCTCTCCCCACACGGCATGCATGGCCTCTTCCATACTTAAAGGGGCATGGCCGACGATCAGGCCCGTGAGGTAACCATGTGCCTCATCTATCGGCAGGCGCTGTTCATCGCCCTCGGCAGCAAGCAGGAACTCATCAAGTTCCATTGCTTCTTCGTCTGTTAATGGACCACTGTTTGCAACTGGCATTGGGGTTTCGACTCCTGCTGGGATCACATCCCGTTATTGAATGTATCGGTCTGGGTCACACCGCTTTCCCGTACCTGTGCAAGGGCTCCGGCATAGGCCTTGAGGATATTCAGCGCCCAGCTGATCCGTTCGCGGTAATAACTGTTTGAACGCTCGTCGTTATCGGCGGGGTCTTTATTCAAGACGCTTTCCACTTTACGCAGAATGATTTGCTCGGGGATATAACACAGACGGCTGTTCTTATAGCTGCTCATGCGTAATTCGGCAACCGGATAGGCACCACCGTCACCCGAGGATACTGTGACGATCAGGGCCGGTTTATGGCCGAGTTCATTCTTGCCGAACAACAGAAAGAAATTCTTCAGACCCGCCGGTACCTGACCATGCCATTCCGGACTGATCACGACAAAGGCATCGCTGCCGGCCAGTTCTTCGCGGATCGGCGTGAGTAGCACATCCCATTTTTCATCACCCTCCCAGACGCCCTGGTCCCAGAGCGGCAGGGGATTATCGGCGAGGCTGACAATGGCGCATTCTTCACAAATACCCGCCAGCAGGGTCTGTTGAATAAATGCCGCGACCTTGTGGCTTTGTCCCTGGGGACGGTGGCTACCGCTGATAATGGTAACTTTCATAACAACTCCGGGCTTAAATGGCCGATCATGGTAACAAAGTTCGGCGAGACTGGCAGGGCTTTATTCCGGGTGAATGTAACCAGAAAGTCCCTACATACCACACCACATTACGCCTGCATAAATTGTTAATTTATTGTTAAATAGGCCTCATTGCATGAAAACCGCCACTATATGGCATATTATTTATGCATCCGTAAACAAGGTTAGCCATGTGTCATCAAACCCTGGTCAAGGAATACCGGAATGAAAAGCAAAGCACTTGCTCACCACCCCGCCTGGCACATCATTGCTGCCTTTTGTTTTAGTCTTGTCCTCACGGCCTGCGATACAGCGCCGCCACAACCGGCACTGCGCATCGCCAGCAGCGTATGGCCCGGTTATGAACCCCTGTACCTGGCGCGCGACCTGGGCTACTTCGATACCACCAAGGTCAGCCTGTTTGAATTGCCATCGGCAGATATCACCATGGAAGCATTTCGAAATCATTCAACCGACCTGGCCACCGTGACACTCGATGCAACCCTGGAGCTGATCCACGATGGTACGCCGTTGAGAATTCTGCAGATCATGGATATTTCCCATGGCGGTGATGCCGTCATGGCGGCCCCCCATATCAAGAGCCTGGCCGACCTCAAGGGCACACGCATCTCTATCGTTAATATCCCGCTTGGACTTTATATGCTAAGCCGTCTGCTCGACAAGGCCAGCCTGAACCGAGCCGATGTCGAGGTGTTTCCCATGTCGGATAGCAAGCAGGTCAGTTTCTATGAGCAGGGCAATGTCGATGCCGTCATCACCTTCGACCCCATCAAGACGCACCTGGCCGCAAAGGGTATGCATGTATTGTTTGACAGCAGCGATATTCCCAATGAGATTTTTGACATTCTGGTGGTTCATGAAGATATCTATCAAGCACGTCGACAGGAGCTCTGCGACGTGGTCAAGCAGTGGCACAGGACGCTCGACTACATGCATACCAATAAACAGGATGCCGCCAGACGCATCAGCGCCCGGCTTGCCATTAACATTGAGGATTACGATGCGGTGATGTCAGGCCTCATTCTGCCCTCGGCCAGCGATAACCAGCGTCTGCTTGGCGGTGAGCATCCAGAGATTCTCGGGGCGGCAAACACACTTTCCCGCATCATGTTTAAGGAACAACAACTTTCACGCCTTATAGACATCAGTCCGGCACTGGATACAACCTTCACCCGTTGTTATGCAAAATGAAGTTACGCATTACCCTGCTGATCCCTACCCTGCTGATTGTCGTAACGATAGCCAGCTCGGTGCTTACGTTTATCTATAACAACGATCTTGCCGAACAACAGATACGCGCCGAGGCAAAAGAACAACTGCGACTGGATATCACCCGTCTACAGAATATCCTCTACAACCTGTTAACTGAAAATAATCTCCCTGAGGCCCGCCTGAATATATCGGTTATGGCCATGGATTCCACGATAAACCATATTGTCCTTGCCGATGAAAACGCAAACGTATTAATCGCCAATCGTTACAGCTGGGAAGGCCAGCACGCCAGTATTTTTCCTGGCTTTGACAGTAAGGTTGTCAGCCAGGTCCGCAGCAGCAACCGGCCCCACATTGCCTTCAGGAGCAATGACAGCTCGCTGCTAAATGGCTTTTACCCAATCGTCATTAAAATCGAAGATAGTTTCGGCCGACCTATAAAGCATGTTGGCATTTTGTATACCGAACTGAGCATAGCCAGAAAACTATACACTGCGCGCAATCAAGCCTTCAAACAATCAGCCTTCCAGGGCGGCTTCATGCTGGCTGCCGCTCTGATTATTGCCTTACTGCTACACGTTCTTGTTTCAAAACGCCTGGGCTCACTGGCCAACTCCGCCACCAACCTTGCCGAGGGCGACCTCGCCACCACCATTACGGTCGGCGGTAACGATGAACTGAGCCACCTTGCCAGTGCCTTCGATAACATGCGTGAACAGGTGAGAACGCAGATTCATCACATGGAACAGGCCGAATCCGACTTACGCGAGTTTAATAGCATGCTCGAACACCGGATTAACAAGCGCACGGCATTACTGAAGGACGAATTGGAGAAAAGAGAGGCCCTTGAAAAACAGCTGTTGCATGCGCAAAAGATGGAATCCCTCGGTCAACTCACAGGTGGCATCGCCCATGACTTTAATAACATCCTCTCCAGCATCATTGGTTTTACCCAGCTCGCACGCGGTCTTGATGTCAGCAAGAATCATGAAAAACTTTCTGGATATCTCGCGCAGATTCAACAAAGTGGTGAACGTGCCGCCAGCCTGGTCGCACAGATGTTGACCTACAGCCGCACCGAGGGGGATGTTAAACATAAACAAAATCTCTCGGCAACAGAGTTGTTTGCCGACACCTTTTCCATGTTGCGTCCCATCATTCCGAGTAATATTAAATTACACATAGCACCCGCTACCAATGACCTGATAATCAACGCCAACCCTGTAATGATGAGCCAGGTGCTTACCAACCTGTGTCTGAATGCCAGAGATTCGATTAAGGAAGGTCAGGGGGAGATCAGGATAGAGGCAGAGGCCGTCTATGACGTCTCCAGTTTATGCTCATCCTGCCAACAACCTATCAAGGGTGACTTTGTAGTGATTCACGTTACCGATAATGGTTGTGGTATTGATGAAGATGTTGTCAGTCGCGTATTCGACCCCTTCTTTTCTACCAAGGAAACCGGTAAGGGCACCGGCATGGGTCTGTCAATGGTGCACGGCATTATTCATAAACATGGCGGGCACGCTTGCATAAACTCGGTTCCCGGAAAAGGAACGACTATCAGTATTTACCTGCCGCCGGCGGTCATTGATACCGCGCCTGATGAGACAAAAGACCCCGCGGCCGCAACCAGTAATACATATGACCATAGCCATGACCATAACCACATACTTATCGTTGATGATGAGGCCTCCCTGACTGACTTTCTTGGCGAATTACTGGAACTGCATCATTACAAGGTAACCAGCATGAATGATAGCCAGGTGGCGCTTGAGTATTTTGAACGACACAAGGACACGATTGATCTTGTGATTTCCGACCAAACCATGCCCGGGCTGCTTGGTACTGACATGGCCCTGGCCATGCTGAAACTCTCGCCATCGCTACCCTTTATTCTCTGCACCGGACACAGTGAGCACGTCAACCGCCAACAAGCACTGGACATGAATATCGCTGCCTTTATGCAAAAACCCATCGATTCCGACACCTTACTGGAAACCATCAGACGCCACCTACAAAAACCGTGAATCTTTGCTATGCTATGTTCCAATCCGGGGGGATAGGGAATGAAACTGTATTTAGTACAACACGGCCAGGCCTGTACCAGGGATATCGATCCGAACCGCCCACTCACTGAACAAGGCAAAACCGACGTAAACCGGCTGGCCGTGTTTCTGCGCAAGAGCGGCGTGCGTGTCGAACGCATTATTCACAGTGGTAAATTACGAGCCCAGCAAACCGCCGAGCGCCTCGTCAGTGCCATCGCTGCAGGCACGGCAGCCGACGTCAGCGATGTCATTAACCCCAATGACGACCCGGTAACGTTCTTACAATTATCTTCCTCATGGAACGGCGACACACTCATCGTCGGCCACCTGCCCTTTATGGCAAGGCTCGTCTCTCAACTCACCCTAGGCAATACACGGACCATGTTTACCGAATTTACCCCGGGCAGTGCCGTGTGTCTCGAACGCTATGAAGATAATCACTGGGCACTGAACTGGATGGTGCGCCCGGAAGTGTTGAACTAGGCTGACTTGCCGGTCTTCCTCAGGCTGTTCATCTCATATTCCCCATAGAGGACTGCTAACAGGGAACGGGTGTTACCTTACGGCGACTTCTCTCCCGGGGGCTGTGAGGGCTTGCTCAACACATAGGCCGCTCCGTAGAGCATAAACAGGGTAACCCCCGCCTTGGCCCAGGGCGGGATACTGCTATAGACCAGCATCAGCACCAGGCTGAAACTTATCATCGACACCGACAGCAACTTGGCCTTCAGCGGGATGACCCGGTGTTGCTGCCAGCGCTGCAGGGATGGACCAAACAGCTTGTGGTGATACAACCAGTCGTGGAAGCGCTGCGAACTCTTCGAAAACATCCACAGGGCCAGGATCATAAATGGCGTGGTCGGCAACACCGGCAAAAAGGCGCCAATCACCCCTGTGGCAAAGAAGGCCCACCCAAAAATGGCATACAAGGCTTTATGTGGCATGGTCATAGACTGTGTATCGACAGCACGGAGTGAAAACTTCAGTCCAGTTTAACACTTTTCGCCCCTGCCCCCGCCGGGATGATGGCGTGACGCGAACTGTCCGGTACGCTAAGCTTGTATCATCCCTGGCAACACACAAGCGACAGCATGCCTAGCGAACCTATCATTTTTACCATCTTCCTGATCTTTGCCGGTGCGGCAATCCTCGCGACCCTGGCCCTGTATGCCCGCCTTTCCCTGCTGATCGTCTATATCGGTCTTGGCATCCTGCTTGGACCCTTTGGCGTCAACATCGTCTCGGATCCGCAGATTATCCAGGGGCTCTCTCATATCGGCATCATCTTTCTGCTGTTCCTGCTCGGCGTGAACCTGCAACCACAGAAACTGATCCACATGCTCAGGGAGTCAGTCTATGTCACGGGTGCCAGTGCCATGGGCTTTCTTGGCCTGGGTGCCGGCATTGCCCTGTTGTTTGGCTATGCCCTGACAGATTCCCTCGTTATCGGTGCGGCAATGATGTTCTCAAGTACGATTATCGGCCTCAAGCTGCTGCCAACCACGGTGCTGCATCATCAACACATGGGCGAGATCATTATCAGTATCCTGCTGCTGCAGGATATCCTCGCCATCCTCATCCTGATGTTGTTGCCGGCCGACTGGGCAAATGCCTTCCCTCTCCTGGAAATCTTCAAACTGCTTGGCTCCCTGATTGGCCTGATCCTGTTCGCCTGGGCCTTTGCCCGCTTCGTGCTGTTCAGGCTCATCGCCCGCTTCGACCGCATCCAGGAATATATCTTCCTGCTTGCCATTGGCTGGTGCCTGAGCATGGCCGAACTGGCGGTGATGCTGGGGCTGTCTGCCGAGATCGGCGCCTTTATCGGCGGCATCGCCCTGGCCACCAACCCGATTGCCCTGTATATCGGCGAAAGCCTGAAGCCACTGCGTGACTTCTTTCTGGTCATCTTCTTCTTTGCCCTCGGCGCGAGTTTCGATCTCGGCATTATCGAAAAGGTCTGGCTACCGGCCAGTATCCTCGCCGGCACCTTCATGCTCATCAAGCCACTGAGTTTCAAGTGGCTACTACGTGGTTATGGCGAGGCCTCGGGAAAGTCACTTGAGGCAGGCGTGCGACTAGGCCAGATCAGTGAGTTCTCACTGTTCATTGCGGTTCTGGCATTGGAGCTCAAGGTTATCAGTACCGAGGCCTCGTACCTGATCCAGGTCACTACCCTGCTCAGCTTCCTGGTCTCGTCGTGGTTTATCGTCATGCGTTACCCGACACCGATCGCGACCTCGGATAAACTGCGCAGAGATTAGAACAAGTAACGGAGAGCAGGCAGGAATCGTGTGATTCTCCGTTCGCTATCCAGAACGTTTATACTCTTCACATGATTCCTGTTATCGCCGCACTGTTATTGTTATTTGCCCTGATTTACGGCCCCCAATACTGGGTCAGCCGGGTCTTGCGCCATTATAGTCTCGAGCAGGACCACTACCCCGGCAGCGGCGGCGAACTGGCCGAGCACCTCGTCAACACACTGGGTCTGCAGGGTGTCAAAGTGGAGCAGACCGAGCTTGGTGACCACTATGACCCGATCGACAAGGCTGTGCGCCTGAGCGAACAAAACTTTAAGGGCAAGTCACTCACTGCCATTACGGTTGCCGCACACGAGGTCGGCCATGCCATCCAGCACCAGCTCGACTACATGCCCTTCAAGATGCGTCAGCATCTGGTGGTGTTTGCCAGCGGCGCGGAAAAACTCGGCGCCTTCATGATGTTTGCCCTGCCAGTTATGGTGCTCGTCTCACGTTCACCACATATTGGCCTGGGTATGTTTATCATTGGCATTGGCAGTCTTTTGCTCGGTACCATCGTCCACCTGGTAACCCTGCCTGTTGAGTGGGACGCCAGCTTCAAACGCGCCCTGCCCATCCTGCAAGAAGGACGCTATATCTCCGCGCTCGAACAACAGCACGCAAAAAAGATCCTTACCGCCGCGGCGCTGACCTATGTCTCGGCCTCGCTTGCCAGCCTGCTCAACCTCGCCCGCTGGATTGCGATCCTGCGACGCTAGTCATCGATCAACAGGTGCCCGAACCAGGCAAAGACACCGATCATAATGCCGGTCACCAGCTGTGCATGCACGAGGTAGGAAAACTTCTTTAACTGCTTTGGCGTGAAACGCCATGCCAGAAACAGACCAAACAAAGACTGCCAAATCAACAAAGCCAGCACCGCAGGAAAGAATAATATATCGAAGGGTATCCCCATCAGAAACATATGCAGCAGGATCACCGCCAGGGTGGCGATACCGACATAGACATGGCTGCGATCAAGAAAGCCCAATAGTGGCTGAAATACCGGCAGACTGATCTCAGGTGAATAATCCGGTAACAGCCGGTGCGCTATGGCACCCTTGCCCAGCAGGATCTTCAGCAGGGTGCGGGCATAAATAAACAACAAGGCCCACAGGCCCACTTCACCAAAGCCTTCACCGATCTCGGTCAGATAGGTTTCACGTTCGGGAATGCCAGGATAAACATTGTAGGCATAAATAAAATAACCGAGCGACAGCAGCAAGACTATCGCAGTAAAAATCAAAACACTTTTAATACCCTTCATCTCGCCACCTCTATGGGCATCGCCTACTCGCAATATTTTAAAGTATCGCTTCGCTAAAGGCCCGATCATTTGATCATTAACATCAGCCCGCCAATCATCAGCATGAGGCTGGTCACCCGGTTAAAACTTTTCTGCGCGATCTCTATATGCAGGTGATTACCTACATACCTGGCGAGTAACGGAACCAACAGGCCCTTTATCGTATAGGCGATAAAGATAATGCCGATGAAAAAAACAACCTGCGCGGAGGATAAATTGATCACATAAAAAATATAGCCCCTGCATACTTTGCCACGATTATTCTTCAGCGCCAGGATTTTCATTCATCAGCATCGCAAAAAACCGCTGCCGTCGTTTTTTATTCAGGCTACGGTACACACGGAAACGGACATGCTGCTGCGGTCGAGACAGGTCCATTTCTATGCCCCATAAGGGCAACAGACTATCCGGCTGGATAGAGTAACGGATATCGGCGAGCACGTTCGGCCGTTCTGGGTGCAGGGCGATATAATCGGCAGAGAACTCCTGAAAGCGCAAGATATCCCGGTATAACACCGACCCTGACGGCAGGTCGTGGGCATCGCGCGCGGGGATGTACTTGTCTATTGAAGACCCCGAATAGATCCGCGGCTGCAGACCGACATGCACGGCATCGACGTAAAACCGTCCATTGGCTTCATAAATGCCGCGCCAGAGCACGATATTACCAAAACTAGGTTTGGCGATGAGCCGTGCCGGGGTGTGTCCACGCATAGCGGCCAGTGACTCGATTGCCGATTCGGCCCGCTGCAATTGCACAGTCGCCAGCAGCAAATACCCCCCCGCCACAACCAGGGCCCAGCGGGCGGGACGCCAACTACGACGTCGCCAGGCCATGACCACACCGATGATCAGCGCCAGGGTAAAGATCGGGTCAACGATGGCGATGATGTGAAAGGCCAGCCGTTCATCTAACAAGGGCCAAAGCAAATAGGTACCGTAACTGGTGCAGGCGTCAATCAACCCGCTAAGGCTGTAGCCAAGCAGGGAAAACAGATACAGGCGTCGAAAACCCAGGTGCTTCCTGTACAACGGCCATAAGATCAGGGCCGCGATCAAGGCACCGAAGGGGATAAAAAATACCGAATGGGTAAAGTGACGGTGATACTCGATCGTCAGCAGGCTATCCGTTGACGAATAGATCAGGGCATCGGCGTCGGCCAGTAAGCCGGCGGCAAAGCCGATACCGGTTGCCAGACGTGTTTCCGTGGGTTTGGCGGCAGATTGTGCCAGGGCCGCACCCAGCAGCCCTTGAGTCAGTAGATCCATAGCGTTTTATTGATAGATTCTTTAAGCTGTCAGAGATAATAACTTTAGCAAAAGTATAGTTTATTTCCTTTTATCTCTATAAATGCTGTTATTCACGGTATGATGGAAACCCGATAGCCAGTATGCACGTTCAACCCGATAAATACCGCTGGTACGTAGGCCTCGCACTCATCGTGCTGGGCTTGCTTGGCAATTTCAGTAGTTATTCACTGTTTTTCGGTGTGGATTTTCTCTTTGGCAGCATCGCTGTCTTGCTGGCCATTCGTTTACTCGGCACACTGGCTGCCACTCTCATCGCCATTATTGTCGGTAGCTACACCATATATCTATGGGGCCACCCTTATGCGTTGATCATCTTTACCCTCGAGGCCCTGGTCGTTGCTTACCTGCAGGGTACCCGCCTGCGCGGGCTGGTACTCGCCGATATCGTCTACTGGGCGGTATGCGGCGCGCCGTTAATCTGGGGCTTCTACAACCATTTTATCGGTATGGACACTACCCAGGCCGCCTTCATCATGCTCAAACAGCCGGTGAACGGGGTGTTTAATGCCATTATCGCGACGTTTATCCTGATCTTCCTCGGTCTCGATAAACGCCTGCCCCGGCTTCTGGGCATTGACCTGCCCCGTATTTCCAGTCGTGAACTCCTCTTCACGCTGATCATCTCCGGCGTGTTTATCTCCAGCCTCGCCATTGTTGTCTACCAAAGTCGTGTCGAACTGGTAGCACTGGAGACGCACCTGACTGAAAAACTGCAACTACGCGGCGCTATCGTCAGGGACTATGTTCGCGTACAAGGTATCCCCGATACCGCCGAGACCCTGAAACGCATTTCGGGCAGTACCGAACAGGATGGCGCCGAGATATGCCTGGTTACCCGCCAACGCGAGGTCGTCCTCAATACCGAGGGAGACCGGCCGCCACACGATTTTTTCAGTAACGGCCGTAACATCAAACGTTCCGATCAACTCTACCAGTGGCTGCCACCACGCCAGGGCATGGCACACATGCTCTGGTGGCGATCATCGCTGTATTTCATCAAGGTGCCTGTGGGGCAACATGGGATCGGCACAGTTGTTGTCAGCGCCCCGGCGGCACCGGTCATTGATGCACTACATGCCCTGCACACACAAACCCTGCTGTTGATGGTCACTATTACCGTGATTGCCGTCATCGTCTCGCTGATTATCAGTTATCTCTTTGCCCGACCCCTGATCAGCCTTTCCCGGCTCAGCCAGGACCTGCCGGAAAAGATTCTCCAGCAACATACACTGGACTGGCCACATAGTCAGGTCAGCGAAGTGGCGCAACTCAGCAATAATATCGAATATATGGCCAATAAACTGGCTGCTAATTTGCGCGATCTGCACCAGGTCCAGGAGGACCTTGAAGACCGCGTGCGGCAACGAACCCTGGCGCTGCAACACCTCTCCGCGCACAACGCCGCCCTCATTGATAATGCCGTCGAAGGCATTGTGACCGTCGATGAACACTACACCATACTGACCTTCAACAAGACTGCCGAAAAACTCTTTGGATATTGCGCCGATGAGATTATCGGCAAGACCCTGCACAACCTGCTGGATAACCCTGATGAAGAACCCTTACTACCCGACATCGGCACTCACCCGGAACAGGCACTTAACCTGAATGGTCGGCACAGACAAGGTGGCCTGTTCAGGCTCGAGTTGCTACGGGCACCCGTGCCGCTTGAAGACAAGACGGTTTATGCCTGTTTCCTGCGTGACATCAGTGAACGCGACAAGGTCGAGAAACTCAAGAACGACTTTATCTCCACGGTCAGTCATGAACTGCGAACACCGCTAACCGCCATCATGGGCTCGATTAAACTCCTTCAGGGCACCAAGGCCGACAAACTCGACGCCGAGTCCCACAACCTTATTGATATTGCTGTTAACAACATCGATCGCCTGATGCGCATTGTCAATGACTTGCTGGACGTGCAAAAAATCATCACCAACGAAGGCATGTCTTTTCACCTCGTCTCCACCGAGGTCATGCCCCTGATGGAACGTATTCTCAAAGACAATACTGCCTATGCCGAACGCTACCAGGTGAAAATGGAAATCACTGACCGGGCGGAGGGTTGTTTTATCCTCACCGATGCCGACCGCCTGGCACAGGCCATTACCAACCTGCTCTCCAACGCCGCAAAATTCTCAGCAAAAAATGGGGTGATTCGTCTCGCCGTGCGACGGCAAGGTGATTCTGTTCAGATCACGGTCTCCGACGAGGGCGAGGGTATTCCGGAAGACTTTCAAGAGCAGATATTTGGGCGCTTCACCCAGGCCAACTCCGAGACAACCCGGGTATTCGGCGGCACCGGCCTAGGTTTGAATATTACCCGGAGTATCGTCGAGCGTCTCGGCGGGCGTATCTGGTTTGACTCCTCCAGCAAGGGTAGCCACTTCCACATCGAACTCGGCCTGCAGACATAAAATCACATCAGCCGAGGTATTCGCCCGGAAATTTGCTAAAATAGCGCCCATGATAAAAGCACCCGAATTACTCCTGCCTGCTGGCACCCTGAAGAATATGCACTACGCCTTTGCCTTTGGCGCCGATGCCGTGTACGCCGGACAACCCCGTTATTCGCTGCGTGTGCGCAATAATGACTTCGGCCTGGAAAATCTCGGCAAGGGCATCGACGAGGCCCACCGGCTGGGCAAGAAGTTGTTCGTTGCCAGCAACATCATGCCGCATAATGCCAAGGTCAAGACCTATATGGCCGACATGGAACCGGTCATTGACCTCAAGCCAGACGCCCTGATCATGGCCGATCCGGGCCTTATCATGATGGTGCGTGAACGCTGGCCGGAAGTGCCCATCCACCTCTCGGTGCAGGCCAATACCGTCAACTATGCCGCCGTGCAGTTCTGGAAGAGCATGGGCCTGGAACGCGTGATCCTGTCGCGCGAACTCTCCCTTGATGAGATCGAGGATATTCGCCAGCGCTGTCCGGATATGGAACTCGAGGTCTTCGTTCACGGTGCGCTGTGTATCGCCTATTCGGGACGTTGCCTGCTCTCCGGCTACTTCAATCACCGCGACCCAAATCAGGGTACCTGCACGAATGCCTGCCGCTGGGAATACAAGGTTCACGAGGGCATGGAGAGTGACAGTGGCGATGCCATCCTGAACACAGAGAAGATCGATTTTGATGCCATGTCGGCCATCAACAATCCCGAAATTTTTCCCAAGACCGAAGGCGTGCAGCGTCACCCGCTGGCGGATAATGTTTACCTGATCGAAGAACAGCAGCGCCCCGGTGAGTACATGCCGATCATCGAAGATGAACACGGTACCTACATCATGAACTCGCGTGACCTGCGTGCCATTCAGCACGTCGAGCGTCTGAGTAAGATGGGTATCGATTCGCTGAAGATCGAAGGTCGAACCAAGTCCTACTATTATGTTGCCCGCGCCGCACAACTGTATCGACAGGCCATCGATGATGCGACAAACGGCAAGTCCTTCAACCCGCAGCTGTATGGCAAGCTCGAAAACCTTGCCAACCGTGGTTATACCGAAGGGTTTTACGAACGCCACCCCGACCAGGAATACCAGAACTATCTGCAAAATCACTCAAAGAGTGAACAGCAGAAATTTGTTGGCGAGATCATCGAGTTTGACGCCGAAAAGGGCCTGGCCGAAGTTGTGGTGAAAAACAAGTTTGCTGTCGGTGATAGCGTCGAAATCATCAGTGCCACGGGCAACCAGACCATCAGGGTGGAAAGTATGGTCGACCTGAAAGGCAATCCCCTGGAGGCGGCCCTTGGCAGTGGTTACCAGGTTCGTATCCCCCTGCCGGCGGCGGCCAATGGTTATGACAAGGCCCTGCTGGCGGTGAACCTCTAGCGTCTGTATCTGAAAAGAGCTTACCTAAGCTGTCGGTTTAACACAGTCACCACCCCGGCCAGCCTGCCTTCATCTAAAGATAAGATAGAACGGTGCCTTGCCCCATTGAGGGTGTGGATGACGCAACCAATGGCACATGCTTATGTCATCGCCTGCCATCTCTGCGTACAAGGCATTATAAAATTCCACAAATAACTGTGCCCGCTGCCATGCCCCGCTCCGCCGTTCAGGACCCGTTCAGCCAGACCTTTGTAAGCTACTCGCGAAGCTTGGGGATATCCGGGCATGTCTAGTAAAGGAGACCTATCATGAACATGAAAAAAATGCTGACCGTCCTGACCGTCAGCCTGGGCCTGGGTCTTGCCGGCTTGGCCCCACAGGTACAGGCCAGTGAGCGAGACGGCTATCGTGGACATAACGGCGGCCACCAATATAATTCTCACTCGCGACATAACAAGAGTATTGAACGGCACGCCTACCGTAAAGGCTATCGTGATGCCAAACGCCATGCGCGCCAGCAGCGCCACTGGAAGCGACATGATCGTAAACACCATTACAATGCCTACCCGCGTCACGTCCAGCGTGGCGATTACCGCGGTCACCACCGGTACCCGCATCACGATGCGCCACGGCATGGCTCCGGACGTTACCGCAATCATGATGTACGTGTCGTCTTCAAGTTCTGAGACCGGTGTCTGACCGGTTTAGAAACCCTGCGCCGGGGGCCTCCGCTCTCAACCCCTGGCGCAGGGTATTTTTTTCACCACCACGAAGCGTGTATGCTGGAGACCATGAAAACCCTGTTAGCCTCTGTCTTCTTGCTCTGGGCCCTCGGCGCGCAAACGGTGCAGGCCGAGCGCCCCACCACGACCCGGCCCGCGATCAGTTCCAATGAGGCCGCCGCACGTGTGCAACGCCAATATGGCGGCCGTATCCTCGCCGTTGAGACCCTGCAGCACAATGGCCAGGTGTTTTATCGCATCAAGCTGTTAACGCGCCAGGGCGTGGTACGTGTTGTCCGCGTCGACGCCGGTTCGCGCCGGTAACCGGAACCTGGCCCCATGCGCATCCTGTTAATTGAAGATGAACTGACCCTGCAACAACAACTCGCCCGGCAGTTACGGGAACAGGCCTACATGGTCGATACCAGTAGTGACGGCCAGGACGGGCTGTTCATCGCCCGTGAATACCCGCTGGATGCCGCCATTATCGATATTGGCCTGCCGGGCATATCCGGCCTTGAGGTGATCCGTCAACTGCGCGAGGAGGGCAATGCCCTGCCTATCCTGGTGCTGACGGCACGCGGGCAATGGCAGGACAAGGTCGCCGGGTTGGAGGCCGGTGCCGATGACTACCTCACCAAACCCTTCCACTTTGAAGAACTCAGTGCCCGCCTGCGCGCCTTGTTGCGCCGCAGTGGCCAGCAGCTTGTCGACCAGCTCGACTGTGCCGGTATCCGTATCGACTTTGGCCAGCAACAGGTCAGCGTCCAGGGGCAGTCCATCAACCTGACCAGTTTTGAATACCGCCTGCTTGAACACCTGATGCGACATGCCGGTGAGGTCCTGTCCAAGAATGAACTCGCCGACTACCTCTATCCCCATGATGATGACTGTGACAGTAACGTGATCGAGGTCATGATCGCCCGGCTGCGAAAAAAACTCGATGCCGACGGCAGCCTGCAACCCATCGAGACCCTGCGTGGACGTGGCTATCGCTTTAGTCTCTGTGAACACAGCTGATGCGCGGCTCACTAAATAGCCGCATGGTCATCGGTGCCTCACTGATCCTCGCCGTGTTTGTCTTGCTCACGGCCCTGGCCCTGGAGCGCGCCTTTGAGGACTCGGCACGCGCTGCCGTCCAGGAGCGCCTGCGCAGTCAACTCTATTTATTAATGGGGGAGACCGAGGTCGATGACAACGGCAACATCCTCCTGCCCGCCTCGTCGACACTGGCACGCCTCAACCAGCCACACAGTGGCCTGTATGCCACTGTCTTTTCGCAGTCACGGCCGATCTGGAGCTCTCGCTCGGTAATGGGCGCCGGCTACCCGTTTGTGAAACAACTCGATACCGGTGAGGAACACTTCCAGCATAGCCAACAAACCGATCAGGACTGGTTCATACTCGGTTATGGCGTGGTCTGGCAGACAGACCCGCGCACGATCCCCATCACCTATAGCCTGCTCGAGGATGGCCAGGCCTTCCAGCAGCAGATCCGCGAATATCGCCACACCCTGTGGACATGGTTACTCGCCATGGCCGCCTTACTGCTGACGGCACAACTACTGGTGCTGCGCTGGGGGCTGCGTCCCCTGCGTGAGGTTGCCAAGGACCTGCAGGCCATTGAACAGGGCCGACAAGACGGCCTGCGGGGCAACTACCCCGCCGAACTACAGGGCCTCACCGGCAACCTCAACACCCTGCTCGCACACGAACGTGCGCAACAACAACGTTACCGGCATGCGTTGGCCGACCTCGCGCATAGCCTGAAAACCCCGCTGGCGATTCTGCACGGCAGCAGCAACCAGCCCGATACCGTCCGTGAACAAGTCATACGCATGCAGAAAAGTGTCGATTACCAGTTGCAACGCGCGGCCACGGCCGGACGCGGCGGCCTCAACAGCTCCCTGGATGTAAACGCTGTGGTCAACGGCCTGCTCACCGCCCTGCACAAGGTCCACGCGGACAAGGTCGTTGAGGTAGAGAACGCCATCCCGGCCGGTCTTAGTCTGCGTGCCGACAAGGGCGATATGACCGAACTACTCGGCAACCTGCTCGATAATGCCTTCAAGTGGTGCCGCTCACGTGTACAGGTCCGCGCCGAAAAACTGGACACACGCACCCTCCTGCACGTCGAAGACGACGGTGTCGGCATCCCCACCGAGCAGGCCGAATTGATCCTCACCCGTGGTGTACGTGCCGATGAGAGTGTTCCCGGGCACGGCATTGGTCTGGCCATGGTCCGCGATATCGTCGCCGCCTACGGCGGTGAGCTGCAGATCACGGACAGCCCGCTCGGCGGCGCACACTTTATCGTCAGCCTGCCGCAATAGTCTCTGCCCGCATCCGTTGTTATAGTGGGTGGGTTAGTGATTTTGCGGATGGAGACACCCATGCATGCCATACGTATACACGCCGCCGGCGATGCCGACGCCCTGGTCCTTGATGAACTGCCTGTGCCGACGTTAAACGGCGATACACAAGTGTTGATCCGTCTGCAGGCCGCCGGGATCAACCCGATTGATGCCAAGATCCGCAGCCACCCCGAGGCCTTTCCCATCGAACTGCCCTACATCCCCGGTTGTGATGGCGCCGGTGTGATCGAGGCCGTCGGCGCCGCCGTCAAACAGTTTGCCATCGGTGACCGGGTCTATTACTGCCAATGTGGCTTCCACGGTGTGCAGGGCAGCTACGCCGAGTATGCCGTCGTCGAACAACACTACCTCGCCCACATCCCTGACGGCATCGACTTCGCCGAAGCCGCCGCGACTCCACTGGTCCTGATCACCGCCTGGGAAGCCCTGTTTGATCGAGCCCGTCTGCAACAGGGTCAGCGTGTCCTGATCCATGCCGGTGCCGGCGGGGTTGGCCACGTCGCCATCCAGCTGGCAAAGGGGCATGGCTGCGAGGTAGCCACCACGGTCAGTTCGGCAGACAAGGCCGCGTTTGTCCGTCAACTCGGCGCGGATTGCATAATCAATTACCGAGAAGAAGACGTCTGTGAACGCGTCAATGCCTGGAGCAGGGGCGGCGTCGATGTCGCCTTTGATACGGTTGGCGGCGAGGTCCTCGAACAATGTTTCCCCTGTGTTCGACCCTATGGCGATGTCGTCAGTATCCTGCAACCGACGACCGGGACCCAGTGGGGCGAGGCACGTCTACGTAACCTGCGCTTCAGCATGGAACTCATGCTCAGCCCGGCGATCCTGCAACGGCCTGCCGAACAGGCACGTCATGGGGCCTTGTTAAAACACGCGGCGGCGCTGCTTGCCAGCGGCCAGTTGCGGGTACACGTCAGTCAGGGCTTGCCACTCGCCGAGGCCCCTGCCGCCCACCGCCTGCTCGAGACCCAACGCCCCAGCGGCAAGCTTGTACTCACCATGGCATAAGCCTTGGGCGGTTTATTTGCCACGCCAGCGACCATCGAAATCACCGACGTACCCGCACCCAAACGGGTAAGGATAGACCAAATCAGGCTCCGTACGAAGCGGGGAAGGGAGGACCAAACGTGGCTTTCCCTGCGCGCGCTACCCTGCCTTAATCCGGCCAACGCTGAGGGATTTTAACCGCCGGTTATACTCGCCCAACACGATATTACCGTTCATGCTTAGCCTGCATACTTAATGTCTTTTCTAGGTATTATTACCTAACACGCTGTCGCCGTTTCAGCTTTACCCCTTATCCACAAATCCTGTGGATAAGTCTGTGGATAGCAAAACAGGAATCGGGCTTTTTGAGTGGATATATGACAATTTTGTTAAACTGGCCACTTTTTAACCAATTAATTTTTCTTTTATTTATCAGTATGTTTCACGGTCCTTATAGCGTATTTCACGATAAGAATGAAATTTCCCGGGGTTTTTAGTCAATTGTTCCACGGCCTGTGTATAAGACATTTCTGATATGAGAAAAATACCGCCATTTTCCCCAAATCGGTGCAAAACCAGCCCGCCGCCACGGGCTGTCCTATCCCCTGCCGCGACGCTTTTTCTTGACCGCCTATCGAGCAGGCAGTAAGTTCCCGCCTATGCATTGCCCACTCCTTCCTGAAAGCCGGCTTACCGTCAGCGTAGCAGCCTGTCTCAATCCCCTACCGGCATGACAAGCACAGACGAGGCACAACGTCGCGCCCGGCGCAAAGGGCATCATCGTGGCCATGTACAACTGTGGCTACTCCGCCGGGCCTTTCGTTACCTCGGTCCCCTCTTCCCCCGCCAATTCGGGCGCCTGGCCCACTGGTTATGGACGCGCACCCACCGCTACCCGGAACCGGCCCGCGAACGACGCATGCGATTGCGCGCCAGTGAGTGTTCACTACAGGTAAATGATCAATCAATAGCCGCCTGGCGCTGGGGCCAGGGCCCACTCGTGCTCCTCGTCCACGGCTGGAACGGGCGTGGCATGCAGATGGCCGGTTTTGTCGACACCCTGCTCAAATCCGGTTACCAGGTCATGACCTTCGATGCCCCGGGCCATGGCCTGAGCCCCGGTCGTCACAGCAGCCTGCTCCAGGTCCGTGATGTCATCCTCGCCATTGCTGAACGGCGTGGCCCGGTGCATGCCGTGATCGCGCATTCCTTCGGGGTCGCCTGTGTGGCGGCCGCTATTCGAGAGGGTCTTGAGAGCAAGGCCATTATCGCCATCAGCGCCCCCGGGGGCTACGAAAGCCTGCTTAAAGGATATACGCACTACCTGAGCATGCCCGCCAGTGTTACGACATGGTTACGCGACAGGCTCCGGTCCCAGGTCGGTACTGACTTCTGGCAACAACTGCAATTACTGCCCCGACCTGGTCAGGCCCTGCCGCAGACATTGGTGATCCATGATCGCGATGACCAGACCGTGGACTGGCGAATCGGTGAAGCACTGGCCAGGAGCTGGCCGCAGGCGGACTTGTTTCTGACCGAGGGCCTCGGCCATCGGCGGATATTGCTCAGCGGTAAGGTGGCCCGACAGGCCACGGCCTTTCTCGATGGCATCGCCATCGGCGATGAATTTCCCCACACAGAAAAATAATCTTTGGCCGGGCTATTGCCCGATGCAAGGCGGTGTCATGGAATGACCGCGGGTAGGGAGGTGCCACTGCCGATAGTCGGGATCGGCAGTGGCGAAAGTCCTAGCCGACAGTCTGGTAGTAGAGGTTCTGCGGGTGGTTTGCCTGGGCGAAGAAGAACCAACGCTCGGCGATCAGACCGATGTATTGCACCACAAATGCCGCTATCAGCATCGTCATAGAGGCCGTCGCCATCCCCGCGCTCAGCAGGATCACCGGCAGCACAAAGGTCAGTGCCAGGAAAATCCACTTGATGGAGCGGAACACCAACATCGAAGCGCCGTGGAAGAAGTCGCGGGTATTGAATGAACCGCCCATAAAACCCATCGAGCGCTGCTTGATGCGCGTATCACGTACACCAATGGCCGTCTGCAGGCTGGACTTGGCACGAATGCGGGCATTGCGGATCAGGCTGGCTATACGAGTAATAAAGGCCGTGACCGTAATGACGATGGCCCAGCCACCGTAGAAATTCACCAGGTCAGGGGCCTGATAAGAGGCAAAGGCCGTTGCCAGGGTGAAGCCGGAGGCCGTACCCAGCAGGGTGTAGTTAATCACGGTCAATGGCGTAGACCATTCCTGCAGGAACTTGATGCAGGCATAGATCATCGCGGTACAGATGAACAACAGAAAGGTTGCCAGGACACCGCCGAGGCCGATCAGCAGGGTCAGGTCACCGCGCACCTTGGTTTCAATACCTATGATGCTGAGGTCCCACCCCAGTGCATGCAGGCCGCCATAAACAGATATCGCACCGATCACGGTAGGCAGGACAATGACCTCACGTGACAACCATGAGGTGCGCCAGCATGTCGCGGCACGCCAGGCACGCTCAGGGTGACCAAGGTGGAAAACCGAGGCGATCAGACCACCGATTAAAAAAGCCACGGCGATGACACTACCCCATACATAAAAATCCTGACTCTGGGCTGGCAACAGCTCAACCACGGCGTAACTCTCACCTGTGTAAAGGGCGAGAAACAGGCCCTGGCCAACACCGATCAGGGTTGTCAAAAAAATCACTGAAAATGCCGGATGCATTTTATTTCTCCAAAAACAATACGTTCATCAATTGCCCTGAACCTTCGATACGAAGGTTAGGGGCTTATAGAAGCCTTTCAGGCTTCATCATAAGTACCCTACGCCACTTCCAGTGTCGTCAGGGCAACTCACAATTGCCCTGACCCTCCGGTACGGTGGGTAGGGTATGCATAATGAACCTGCAAGGTTCTATGCTGTAACCCGAAGGGTTCTGTGAGCCACTCATTACCAACTCATCACATCATCGAGCGTATGACCTTCTTCATCCACCTTCGGACGCTCGCCTTCTTTCTTCAGCGGGTTGTCGGCACGGATCAACTCATCCTCGTGGATGTGGATCTTCTGCTTACGGCGTGGCAGATAGTGGTTGGCCGGATGGGTGCCCCATTCCGGCATCAACTGATAACCCGCTTCCTCACGGATCGTCTGTGATACAACAGAATCCGGATCATGCACATCACCAAACAGTCGTGCACTGGTCGGACAGGCCAATACACAGGCCGGTTTGCGCTCAGACTCGGGCAAGTTTTCATCATAGATGCGATCTACACACAGGGTGCACTTCTTCATGACCTTCTGGTGCTCATCGATCTCACGTGCACCGTAGGGACAGGCCCAGGAACAGTACTTACAACCGATACACTTGTCGTAATCGACCAGTACAATACCGTCTTCTTCACGCTTGTAGCTGGCGCCGGTCGGGCACACGGGTACACAAGGCGGGTCTTCGCAGTGCAGACAGGATTTCGGGAAATGCACCGTCTCGGTATTCGGGTACACGCCAACCTCATAAGTCTGGACGCGATTAAAGAAAGTACCGGTCGGGTCCTTGTCATACGGATTATCATCCGACATGAAACCGGCCGGCCCCGAGGTATTCCATTCCTTACAACTGGTCACGCAGGCATGACAGCCGACGCAAACATTCAAATCAATAACAAGCGCTAACTGGGTCATTACTTCTTCCCCTTGCCGGCAAAGTAGCCCAGCCATGACTTACGCATGCTCAGGTCCTGTCCGGGTACGGTCGGATAATTATCAAACTGCGGGAAACTGACTCCCTCTTCACCTTCGTCGCCCACCTCGGCCTTGTAGACGCGCACGCGCACGTCGTACCAGCCGGCCTGACCGGTCACCGGGTCAGAGTTCGAGACATGATCACCATCGTCACTTGGCGGCAGCTCTTCCGAGATCACATGATTGAGCAGGAAACCCTGCTTGGATTCATTGGCCTCCGGTGTCAGACCCCAGGCACCGGCCGCCTTGCCGATCGCATTCCAGGTCCAGACGGTACCCGGCTCAACGGCCTCGGAGAAACGGCACTTGGCCTTGACCTTGCCCCACATGGACTCGGCCCACACCCAGTCGCCATCCTCAAAACCCTGTTGCTGACCGAGCACGGGGCTCATGTACAGGTAGTTATAGGTATGGATCTGGCGCAACCAGGCATTCTGTGAATCCCAGGAATGGTACATCGCCATCGGCCGTTGGGTCAGGGCATTCAGCGGGTACTTCTGCTTGTCGGTGACTTGCGACTCCAGCGGCTCAAAGTAATACGGCAGCGGTGTAAAGTAGGTCTCGACACGTTTACGCAAATGTTCCGGTGGCTGTTTGCCCTGGGTCTTGCCCTGGGCGGCGAGGCGGAACTGCTGCAAGACTTCCGAGTAGATGTGGATCAAGATCGGTTCGTCATAACGAGTCAGTCGGTGTTCCTTGGCCCACTGCAAATAGCCCTTGTTCCAGTTACGCATGTACTGGTAGGACTTCGGCAGGTGATACTGATAGACGCAGTTGTTCTTTTCATACATCTGCCACTGGTTCGGGTTCGCCTCACCCTTCATGAACTTCTCGCCACCCTTGCCACGCCAGCCGGCGAGGAAACCAATACCGGAACCCGGCTCGGTCTCGTAGTTAATGACAAAATCAGGATAGTCACGGAACTTGCGGCTACCGTCATCCTTGGTGAAGGCCGGCAGCTTCAGGCGTGAGCCCATTTCAATCAGCACTTCCTGGAACGGCTTACACTCACCCTTCGGCGGCACGACAGGGATACGCACGGAATCAACCGGGCCATCGAATTCGGAGATCGGTCGGTCCAGCATCGACATGACGTCATGACGCTCGAGGTAAGTCGTATCCGGCAGGATCAGATCGGCAAAGGCCGTCATTTCTGACTGGAAGGCATCACAGACGATGATGTAGGGGATCTTGTAACCGCCGTCTTCATTCTTGTCGTTGAGCATCTTGCGGACTTCGGCGGTGTTCATGCTCGAGTTCCAGGCCATGTTGGCCATGAAGATCAACAAGGTATCTATTGGGTAGGGGTCGCCACGCCAGGCGTTGGTGATGACGTTATGCATGAGGCCATGTACAGACAGCGGATGCTCCCAGGAGAAGGCCTTGTCGATACGCACCGGCCCACCCTTGTCATCGACAAACAGGTCATCCGGGTCGGCCGGCCAACCCAGCGGCATACCGGCCAGTGGTGTTTCCGGCTGCACACCCTCCGGCCCCTTGGGTGTCTTTGCACACGGCGGGATCGGACGCGGAAACGGCGCCTTGTGTCGAAAGCCGCCAGGGGTGTCGATCGTGCCGAGCATACTCATGAGGATAGACAGGGCACGGATGGAGTGGAAACCGTTCGAGTGCGCGGCCAGACCACGCATGGCGTGGAAGGCGACCGGGCTACCGGTAACGGTTTCATGTTCCTTGCCCCAAACATCGGTCCAGGCAATGGGTAATTCAATCTTCTGATCGCGCGCCGTCACGCCCATTTCATAGGCGAGGCGGCGGATCGTCTCGGCAGGGATACCGGTAATACCTGCCGCCCAGTCAGGGGTGTATTCCTTGACCTGGTCAATCAGTAACTGAAAGGCCGGCTTGACAGGTGTGCCATCTTCCAACATGAAGCTACCCAGCAGGCGCGGGTCGCAGCCGTCGGTATGGGTGACGACGGCACGGTTCAGTTGACGGTCCCACCAGAGCTTGTTCTGCGGGTCGAAACAGCCCTCTTCCTCCGGCACCTCGGCGCGGACGAACATGCCATACTCGCTGCTGTTCTCATCCATGTTCACCAGCTGGGCGCTGTTCGAGTACTGGGTGAGGAAGTCACGGTCATACAGACCTTGCTTGATGATCTCGTTGATCAGTGCCAGTAATAGCGCACCATCGGTGCCCGGCTTGATCGGGATCCACTCGTCGGCGATCGCCGAGTAACCGGTGCGCACCGGATTAATGGAAATAAATTTGCCGCCATCACGCTTGAACTTGGAGATGGCGATCTTCATCGGATTCGAGTGATGGTCTTCGGCTGTGCCGATCATCACAAACAGCTTGGAACGCTCGAGGTCCGGACCACCGAACTCCCAGAAGGAACCGCCGATGGTGTAGATCATGCCGGCGGCCATGTTCACGGAACAAAAACCCCCATGGGCGGCGTAGTTCGGGGTACCGAACTGCTTGGCAAACATGCCGGTCAGGGCCTGCATCTGGTCGCGGCCGGTAAACAGCGCGAACTTCTTCGGGTCGGTCTTGCGGATCTCTGCCAGGCGTTCTTCCATGATGCCGAAGGCCTCGTCCCAGGAGATGGCCTCGAAATCACCGGCACCACGCTCACTGCCTTCGCGGCGCTTGAGTGGCTTGGTCAGACGTGCAGGTGAATACTGCTTCATGATGCCGGAGGCACCCTTGGCACAGATCACACCCTTGTTGAGCGGGTGCTCAGGGTTACCCTGAATATAACGAACTTCGCCATCACGCAGGGTCACGCGGATGCCGCAGCGGCAGGCGCACATGTAACAGGTCGTGTTCTTGACCTCGGTGCGGCCTTCTTGAGTATTCACATCGGAGGCAATGACGGACATGCTTCACCTGCTCCTAAAGTTTAAGGCAAATTTAAGGCTCGTAAGGGTATACGAGCCGTGGACTGAGCAACAATTAACAAATTCGATAAGTATATAAGCAGATAATAATATACTTTTTGCTGAATTAATAAAACCCTTTCAAAGACTTATCTTTAGCCATAACCCTTCAGCGCATACGGCAATTGAGCCGAGCAGGGATATTCCGTTTATAAGTTACTGAAATAACGACCCGAACCTGGCCAACCGGTTGACCCACGGACGCCGGGCCTAGTCGATTTTACCCTCGACCACGCAGGCAATGGTGAGCGGGCACTCGGCCACATCGTGTTGGTCACCGAGTTCTTCCCAGATGGCATCCAGGGCCAGTTCAGTATGGGCGAAAAAGCGCTCCTTGCCCATGTCTTCGTAAAAACCGCTGTCACGCAAGACCCTCAGTACCTGGCGCTTGAAATTGGCAAAGACCACCTGGACACCGGTCTTCGCCAGACGCTGGGTCAGCGAGGCCAGCACGTCTTCACCGGTGGCATCAATCTCGTTGATCCCCTGACCGTCAACGACGATGTACCTGAGGTCAGGTTTCTCGGCTGAACGCCGCATGACCATATCTTCAAAGTAACTGGTGTTGGCAAAGTACAAGGAACCATCGAAACGAATAATACTGACATTGCCACAGGTCTCCAGCTTGTGCAGGTCGGCATCACGCAGGGTGCCGTCAGGGTAACGTCCGAGGACGGCCACACGGGGTTTCATGGTCCGGTAAAGGAACACGCCGAGTGACAGGATCACACCGATGATAATCGCGTTCTCGAGGTGTGGCGCAAACAGCAGTGTAAGGATAAAGGTCACCGCTGCAATCATGCCATCTGTGCGATACACCGCCCAGGTATGCCTGAAGTGCTTGATATTCACGAGTCCAAACACGGCCATCATGATCACGGCCGCCAGCGTCGCTTGCGGCAAGTGATACAACAATGGGGTTAACCACAACAGCGAGACCAGCACGACCAGCCCGGTGATCACAGATGAAAAACCGGTTACCGCCCCGGCACCGATGTTCACCGCCGAGCGTGAGAAGGAACCCGATACAGGATAACTCTGGAACAGGCTGCCCACAATATTCGACAGTCCCTGGCCTACCAGTTCCTGATCGGTGTCGAGACGTTGGCGTGTGCGGGTGGCCATGGCCTTGGCGATCGAGATCGCCTCCATAAATCCAATCAGGGCGATGGTCACCGCCGCCCCCATTAATTGCAGTATCAGCGCCCAATCAAACTGCGGCAGATGAATACTCGGCAGGCCCTCCGGTATGCTCCCCACCACCCTGCCACCGGCACGTAAGTTAAGTTCACCCTCTGCGTTAAAACCGACAAACTGCCAGTGCCGTCCATCCGATTGCCTTGGGGCATCGAGATTGCCCTCGAGACTCAACGCACCTTTCACCACACCCTCGCCGTCCGACCAGATTAGTTTGTATTGTTGCAGCTGCTGTAAATGATTGCGTTCGAGCTTAATCGCCTCATTCAAGCCTTTTTCTATACCCTCGTACTCCTGACTGTCTTCAGGGTGCTCAACCAGTGATTTTTCCAATACGCCGATATTGGCCTGCAAGACCTGATGCTTGCGTATCGCCCCCCTCAGGGCATTGTCTGCCACGCTATCGAAGCCGACCGTCTGTTCCTTCTGATAGCCCATGGCGTAAGACAAGACGGTAGTAATGCCCACGGCTATCAACACACCCGGCAGCCTCGGATAATAACGCTTGAGTCCATACATAATGGTAAAGGCAAAGATCGCCATGAGCAGAGTCGGGAAATAGGTCTCTGTCGAGGCCGTAACCAGAGTCGTCCATACCGTTTCATAATGGTGTTCAGCCTTTTCAACCGTAACGCCAAAGATCTTTGGCAATTGCGAGGTCGCGATAATGATCGCCGCGGCATTGGTAAAACCCATCACCACCGGGTGCGACAGAAAGTTCACCAACACCCCTAACCGCAGCACCCCCAATGCCAGCTGAAAGAGACCCACCATAAAGGCCAGTAACACAGCATAGGCGATATAGGCCTCACCCCCGGACGTCGCCAGGGGCTCCAGTGCGGCGGCCGTGAGCAGTGAGACCACGGCCACCGGACCCGTGGCCAGTTGCCGGGAGGAACCGAACAGGGCCGCGACGATGGGCGGCAGAAAGGCCGCATACAGCCCGTAGTAGGCCGGTAATCCGGCCAGTGCGGCATAGGCCATCGATTGCGGGATCAGCACCAGGGCCACAGTAATGCCTGCGAGGATGTCTGCCCGCAGCACCGCACGGTCGGCCAATTCCGGTAACCAGCGCATAAAGGGGGCAACATATTCCAGCATCGATGCCTTCAACTGCTCGACCATCGCACATCCTCATTTATTTATCATGGCGGCCCTTGTGGCAGCCGCTTATTTGTAAACGAGTGTTTCACACAATTTCACTGAAAACGTCAATCTATTTACATAACATACTGTAAATATTAGTAATTATCAAACATTCTGCATCTTGGGAATTTTATTCGTTAACAATCTGTAACAAAAACCGCATTTACATTAATCCTTTTCAATCGCATAGTTTTCCCATACACATACCGTCAGCGATGAGAGGGAACTTATCACCGTAGTCTGCGCTGACTTTTCAGATACCTGCAGAAATAGGGAGTAGAAATATGAAATTGTCATCACGCTCACAATATGCCATTACGGCCATGCTCGAACTGGCCCTCCATGAGAAAAGTCGCCCGGTCACCCTGCACGATATCTCACAGAAACAGAAAATATCGCTGTCATACCTGGAACAGTTATTTGCCAACCTGCGCCGCCATGAGCTGGTTCGCGGGCGTCGAGGTCCGGGCGGGGGTTATGTGCTTGCACGAGATGTAAAGGATATCAGTATTGCCGACATCGTCACCGCCGTCGATGACATCCCCCAGAAAAACACTGCGGAATCCGCACTCACCGCAGATGGCATTAGCAGTGACCTGCTCTGGAACAACATCAGCCACCAGATCTATGATTACCTGCGAGGGATTAACCTCAGCCAGTTCCTGCAACCGGCACAGGCCGCAGCACCCTCCGCAGACATCAGCAACGATAACTGGAAAGCCGAAGTCGCCTATCACAGTCGCGCCTGATCTCGCTGACACACTCCTCTCTCCGCCCACTGGTCATTGCTGGCAGTGGGCGCTTTTTTATTCCTGCTGCGGGCTGAAGTCCTCGTCATCCAAATCATCGAAATCGCCATCAACCGCGAAATCATTCTCCAATTGGCTGTCACGTGAGGGGCTATCGGCCGGCTCGATCAGCATCTCATCCCAGTCATCTAGACTCAGCTCCTCGCTTTCCTCGGCACCTTCACGGAGGATCTCAATCAGCCCCTCGTATTCATCGACGCTGATGATTTCAAAGTCCAGGTCCAATTCATTGTCGTGATACCACTCACCCACAATCGGCTCAGCTGTAAAAGACATTCACAACCCTCACTCACTTTTTCGAGGCCGTGCCCCCTATACAGGCTATATAGCAAAGATTAGGCAAACGTCCAGATGAAAATGGCTAAAGACCCCCCTTTATAGACTAATACCCCCGATCAGTGAAAACCCAAGCCATAAAGACAAAACCCCATCCGGAATTTCTGGATGGGGTTTCTTAATTGACCAGAACGAGCATGGCCAGTTGCCCTGACCCGAAGGATGGGGTTGCCTCGACCCATTGGAAATGGGTGAGGTACTCATAATGAACGCTGAAAGCGCTCTATGAGACAGTGCAATGAAGCGCGAAGCGATTCTGCATGGTACCTACAATAAAATGGCCACTGCCAGGCCAAAATTCATTGCGGTAAAAAGAAGAAAGCCCGTAACTCTAATGAGCTATGGGCTTTCTGAAATGACGTCCATGGATGGACAAATACCGTGAAGGCCATGGACGGCCGAGAGCGGTAAAAACCACCCTATAAAGACGAAACCCCATCCAGAAATTCTGGATGGGGTTTCTAATTAAAACCTGGCAGTGACCTACTCTCACATGGGGAGACCCCACACTACCATCGGCGCTAAAGCGTTTCACTTCTGAGTTCGGGATGGGATCAGGTGGTTCCACTTCGCTATTGCCGCCAGGCAAACCGGTTGATGTCCGAGATGTTTTCTCGACCATCGAATTCGAAAAGCTGATTAAGGCGTTCATGGTATGTTGCATTTGCCTAACCATATTGAACAATTCACCAAACCAAACTGTTTGGGTGTTATATGGTCAAGCCTCACGGGCAATTAGTACTGGTTAGCTTCATACATTGCTGCACTTCCACACCCAGCCTATCAACGTTGTAGTCTCCAACGGCCCTTTAGGGGAATCAAGTTCCCAGTGAGATCTCATCTTGAGGGGGGCTTCCCGCTTAGATGCTTTCAGCGGTTATCCTGTCCGTTCATAGCTACCCGGCAGTGCCACTGGCGTGACAACCGGAACACCAGAGGAACGTCCACTCCGGTCCTCTCGTACTAGGAGCAGCTCCTCTCAAATCTCAAACGCCCACGGCAGATAGGGACCGAACTGTCTCACGACGTTCTAAACCCAGCTCGCGTACCACTTTAAATGGCGAACAGCCATACCCTTGGGACCGGCTACAGCCCCAGGATGTGATGAGCCGACATCGAGGTGCCAAACTCCACCGTCGATATGAACTCTTGGGTGGAATCAGCCTGTTATCCCCGGAGTACCTTTTATCCGTTGAGCGATGGCCCTTCCATACAGAACCACCGGATCACTAAGACCAGCTTTCGCTCCTGCTCGACATGTCTGTCTCGCAGTCAAGCACCCTTATGCCTTTGCACTCAATGCGCGATGTCCGACCGCGCTGAGGGTACCTTCGTGCTCCTCCGTTACTCTTTGGGAGGAGACCGCCCCAGTCAAACTACCCACCATACACTGTCCCCGATCCGGATAACGGACCTAGGTTAGAACCTCAAATATATCAGGCTGGTATTTCAAGGTTGGCTCCACCGCAACTGGCGTCACGGTTTCAAAGCCTCCCAGCTATCCTACACAAATATATTCAAAGTCCAGTGCAAAGCTGTAGTAAAGGTTCACGGGGTCTTTCCGTCTAGCCGCGGGTACGCTGCATCTTCACAGCGAGTTCAATTTCACTGAGTCTCGGGTGGAGACAGTGTGGCCATCGTTACGCCATTCGTGCAGGTCGGAACTTACCCGACAAGGAATTTCGCTACCTTAGGACCGTTATAGTTACGGCCGCCGTTTACCGGGGCTTCGATCAAGAGCTTCTCCGAAGATAACCCCATCAATTAACCTTCCGGCACCGGGCAGGCGTCACACCCTATACGTCCTCTTTCGAGTTTGCAGAGTGCTGTGTTTTTAGTAAACAGTCGCAGCCACCTGGTCACTGCAACCCCCACCAGCTTACGAAGCAAGTTCGATCACCAGCAAGGGCACACCTTCTTCCGAAGTTACGGTGCTATTTTGCCTAGTTCCTTCACCCGAGTTCTCTCAAGCGCCTTAGGATTCTCTCCTCACCCACCTGTGTCGGTTTGGGGTACGATCTCATATCATCTGAAGCTTAGAAGATTTTCCTGGAAGCATGGCATCAACCACTTCGCCCAAAAGAGGGCTCGTCATCACACCTCAGTATTAAGGACCCGGATTTGCCTAAGTCCTCTACCTACATGCTTAAACCGGGACATCCAACACCCGGCTGGCCTAGCCTTCTCCGTCTCTCCATCGCAATGATATAAGGTTCTGGAATATTAACCAGATTCCCATCGACTACGCATTTCTGCCTCGCCTTAGGGGTCGACTAACCCTGCGCCGATTAACGTAGCGCAGGAAACCTTGGGTTTTCGGCGGGGGGGTTTTTCACCCCCCTTATCGTTACTCATGTCAGCATTCGCACTTCTGATACCTCCAGCATTCCTTACAGAACACCTTCACAGGCCTACAGAACGCTCCTCTACCATGCGTGCCATTCGAAAACGGCACGCATCCGCAGCTTCGGTGTATAGCTTGAGCCCCGTTGAATCTTCCGCGCAGGCCGACTCGACCAGTGAGCTATTACGCTTTCTTTAAAGGGTGGCTGCTTCTAAGCCAACCTCCTGGCTGTTTGTGCCTTCCCACATCGTTTCCCACTAAGCTATAACTTTGGGACCTTAGCTGGCGGTCTGGGTTGTTTCCCTCTCCACGACGGACGTTAGCACCCGCCGTGTGTCTCCCGTGATTGCACTTTCTGGTATTCGGAGTTTGCAATGGGTTGGTAAGTCGGGATGACCCCCTAGCCATAACAGTGCTCTACCCCCAGAAGTGATACACGA